>NZ_CP138996.1:0-2979216 GCF_044596335.1 Microbacterium sp. R86528
GCGTAGTTACTTGTTCGCCCCACAGGGATGCGGAAGAGCCGGAAGGCTTTACCCCCCTCAAGCGGAGAACAGCCCCCTTCTAAACATCAACTCAGGTTGTGTTTTGATGTTGCAGCCCTCGGGTTGCGTGGGGTCAGCCACTCCGAATGGAGCTGGTGCGAGCTTCTGCTTGCCCCGGCGAAATTGCGGCCCGGTCGATTTGACTTGGGTGAGACGGTGTGGCTACGATAGTGAAGTTGCCCTTCTGGCGAGGCTGTGAAGCTGAGTGGGAGGTGCGTCCGATCCTTGAGAACTCAACAGCGTGCACTTGTCAAATGCCAAATAACCTCTACTCAACTTCGGTTGGGTGAGATTCCTTTGGATCAAAGTCCAATCCTTCTTCCGGAGGGGTTGGCGTATGGATTGTCAGTATTGACATCCTTTTGGTCAGTTCAAACTCGCGGATTCGAGCCTATTCCGGTTCGTTGATGCAAATTTCTTTTACGGAGAGTTTGATCCTGGCTCAGGATGAACGCTGGCGGCGTGCTTAACACATGCAAGTCGAACGGTGAAGCCCAGCTTGCTGGGTGGATCAGTGGCGAACGGGTGAGTAACACGTGAGCAATCTGCCCCTGACTCTGGGATAAGCGCTGGAAACGGCGTCTAATACCGGATATGAGCTACGGCCGCATGGTCGGTAGTTGGAAAGAATTTCGGTCAGGGATGAGCTCGCGGCCTATCAGCTTGTTGGTGAGGTAATGGCTCACCAAGGCGTCGACGGGTAGCCGGCCTGAGAGGGTGACCGGCCACACTGGGACTGAGACACGGCCCAGACTCCTACGGGAGGCAGCAGTGGGGAATATTGCACAATGGGCGCAAGCCTGATGCAGCAACGCCGCGTGAGGGATGACGGCCTTCGGGTTGTAAACCTCTTTTAGCGAGGAAGAAGCGAAAGTGACGGTACTCGCAGAAAAAGCGCCGGCTAACTACGTGCCAGCAGCCGCGGTAATACGTAGGGCGCAAGCGTTATCCGGAATTATTGGGCGTAAAGAGCTCGTAGGCGGTTTGTCGCGTCTGCTGTGAAAACTGGAGGCTCAACCTCCAGCCTGCAGTGGGTACGGGCAGACTAGAGTGCGGTAGGGGAGATTGGAATTCCTGGTGTAGCGGTGGAATGCGCAGATATCAGGAGGAACACCGATGGCGAAGGCAGATCTCTGGGCCGTAACTGACGCTGAGGAGCGAAAGGATGGGGAGCAAACAGGCTTAGATACCCTGGTAGTCCATCCCGTAAACGTTGGGAACTAGTTGTGGGGTCCATTCCACGGATTCCGTGACGCAGCTAACGCATTAAGTTCCCCGCCTGGGGAGTACGGCCGCAAGGCTAAAACTCAAAGGAATTGACGGGGACCCGCACAAGCGGCGGAGCATGCGGATTAATTCGATGCAACGCGAAGAACCTTACCAAGGCTTGACATATACGAGAACGGGCTAGAGATAGTCAACTCTTTGGACACTCGTAAACAGGTGGTGCATGGTTGTCGTCAGCTCGTGTCGTGAGATGTTGGGTTAAGTCCCGCAACGAGCGCAACCCTCGTTCTATGTTGCCAGCACGTAATGGTGGGAACTCATGGGATACTGCCGGGGTCAACTCGGAGGAAGGTGGGGATGACGTCAAATCATCATGCCCCTTATGTCTTGGGCTTCACGCATGCTACAATGGCCGGTACAAAGGGCTGCAATACCGTAAGGTGGAGCGAATCCCAAAAAGCCGGTCCCAGTTCGGATTGAGGTCTGCAACTCGACCTCATGAAGTCGGAGTCGCTAGTAATCGCAGATCAGCAACGCTGCGGTGAATACGTTCCCGGGTCTTGTACACACCGCCCGTCAAGTCATGAAAGTCGGTAACACCTGAAGCCGGTGGCCCAACCCTTGTGGAGGGAGCCGTCGAAGGTGGGATCGGTAATTAGGACTAAGTCGTAACAAGGTAGCCGTACCGGAAGGTGCGGCTGGATCACCTCCTTTCTAAGGAGCATCTGGCATTCTTCGGGATGTCCAGGCGCCAGATTGAGAACGTATGTTTCTCACTGGTTAGCTCATGGGTGGAACATTAGACAAGATGCCGTTCGGGACTTCCTGAACTTAGTACGCTGCTTGCAGCTGGAACGGTTTTGGTGGAAGCGCCGGCATATGCACGCTGTTGGGTCCTGAGGGACCGGATGAACTTGATGTCTTTGGATGTTGGGTTTTGACGACTCTCTGGACCTTTTGCTGTTGCCGGCTTTGGCTGGTTTCGGTGGAGGGTACCGCCCGTACTTTGAGAACTACACAGTGGACGCGAGCATCTTTGAGATGACACCTTTTGGTGTTGTCTCATGAAAGATGATCTTAAAGATCATTAGTCAATTTCAGATTCCCATGCCTTCGGGTGTGGGGTCGAGTTTTGATTCAACTCATGTGATTTCAAGTCTTTAAGAGCAAACGGTGGATGCCTTGGCATCTGGAGCCGAAGAAGGACGTAGCAATCTGCGATAAGCCTCGGGGAGTGGATAAGCACACTTTGATCCGAGGATTTCCGAATGGGGAAACCCCGCTGGGCAGCGTGCTGACCTGGTGACTCCCGCCTGAATATATAGGGCGGGTAGAGGGAACGTGGGGAAGTGAAACATCTCAGTACCCACAGGAAGAGAAAGCAACCGCGATTCCGTTAGTAGTGGCGAGCGAAACCGGAACAGGCTAAACCGAGTACGTGTGATATCCGGCAGGAGTTGCGTATTCGGGGTTGTGGGACTTTTCTGACTGGTCTGCCGATCAGTCGGCGTTACAAGAAGGTATAGACGAACAGCTTTGAATGGCTGGTCATAGAGGGTGCGAACCCCGTAGTCGAAATGCTTCTCTTGACGCGAAGAGTATCCCAAGTAGCACGGGGCCCGAGAAATCCCGTGTGAATCTGTCAGGACCACCTGATAAGCCTAAATACTCCCAGATGACCGATAGCGGACAAGTACCGTGAGGGAAAGGTGAAAAGTACCCCGGGAGGGGAGTGAAATAGTACCTGAAACCGTTTGCTTACAAACCGTTGGAGCCTCCCTAGTAGGGGTGACAGCGTGCCTTTTGAAGAATGAGCCTGCGAGTTAGCGATATGTGGCGAGGTTAACCCGTTGAGGGGTAGCCGTAGCGAAAGCGAGTCTGAATAGGGCGATTCAGTCGCATGTCCTAGACCCGAAGCGAAGTGATCTATCCATGGCCAGGTTGAAGCGACGGTAAGACGTCGTGGAGGACCGAACCCACTTAGGTTGAAAACTGAGGGGATGAGCTGTGGATAGGGGTGAAAGGCCAATCAAACTTCGTGATAGCTGGTTCTCTCCGAAATGCATTTAGGTGCAGCGTTGCGTGTTTCTTGCCGGAGGTAGAGCTACTGGATGGCCGATGGGCCCTAAAAGGTTACTGACGTCAGCCAAACTCCGAATGCCGGTAAGTGAGAGCGCAGCAGTGAGACTGTGGGGGATAAGCTTCATAGTCGAGAGGGAAACAACCCAGACCACCAACTAAGGTCCCTAAGCGCGTGCTAAGTGGGAAAGGATGTGGAGTTGCTTAGACAACCAGGAGGTTGGCTTAGAAGCAGCCACCCTTGAAAGAGTGCGTAATAGCTCACTGGTCAAGTGATTCCGCGCCGACAATGTAACGGGGCTCAAGCACGCCACCGAAGTTGTGGCATTGATATTTATTGGTAGGCCTTCGTGGTCCAGCCGTATTGATGGGTAGGAGAGCGTCGTGTGGCCAGCGAAGCGGCGGTGTGAACCAGCCGTGGAGGCTACACGAGTGAGAATGCAGGCATGAGTAGCGAAAGACGTGTGAGAAACACGTCCTCCGAAAGACCAAGGGTTCCAGGGTCAAGCTAATCTTCCCTGGGTAAGTCGGGACCTAAGGCGAGGCCGACAGGCGTAGTCGATGGACAACGGGTTGATATTCCCGTACCGGCGAAGAACCGCCCAAACCAATCCAGTAATGCTAAGCATCTGAATCCCCTAGATGGATCCCTTCGGGGTGAAGCGTGGGGCCTAGCGTGCGACCCTATGCTGGGGCGGTTAGCGTATTAACAGGTGTGACGCAGGAAGGTAGCCCAGCCCGGCGATGGTTGTCCGGGTGCAAGTGCGTAGGCCGAGTGGTAGGCAAATCCGCCACTCATTAAGGCTGAGACACGATGCGGATAATAAGTGGGTGATCCTATGCTGCCAAGAAAAGCATCGACGCGAGGTTCTAGCTGCCCGTACCCCAAACCGACTCAGGTGGTCAGGTAGAGAATACTAAGGAGATCGAGAGAATCGTGGTTAAGGAACTCGGCAAAATGCCCCCGTAACTTCGGGAGAAGGGGGGCCTTCGGCGTATAGGGACTTGCTCCCAAAAGCGTTTGGAGGCCGCAGAGACTAGTGGGTAGCGACTGTTTACTAAAAACACAGGTCCGTGCTAAGTCGCAAGACGATGTATACGGACTGACGCCTGCCCGGTGCTGGAAGGTTAAGAGGACCGGTTAGCCGCAAGGCAAAGCTGAGAATTTAAGCCCCAGTAAACGGCGGTGGTAACTATAACCATCCTAAGGTAGCGAAATTCCTTGTCGGGTAAGTTCCGACCTGCACGAATGGCGTAACGACTTCCCAACTGTCTCAACCGCGAACTCGGCGAAATTGCAATACGAGTAAAGATGCTCGTTACGCGCAGCAGGACGGAAAGACCCCGTGACCTTTACTATAGCTTGGTATTGGTGTTCGGTGTGACTTGTGTAGGATAGGTGGGAGACGTTGAAGCAGGGACGCTAGTTCTTGTGGAGTCATTGTTGAAATACCACTCTGGTCATTCTGGATATCTAACTTCGAACCGTAATCCGGTTCAGGGACAGTGCCTGGTGGGTAGTTTAACTGGGGCGGTTGCCTCCCAAAAAGTAACGGAGGCGCCCAAAGGTTCCCTCAACCTGGTTGGTAATCAGGTGTCGAGTGTAAGTGCACAAGGGAGCTTGACTGTGAGACTGACAGGTCGAGCAGGGACGAAAGTCGGGACTAGTGATCCGGCAGTGGCTTGTGGAAGCGCTGTCGCTCAACGGATAAAAGGTACCTCGGGGATAACAGGCTGATCTTGCCCAAGAGTCCATATCGACGGCATGGTTTGGCACCTCGATGTCGGCTCGTCGCATCCTGGGGCTGGAGTAGGTCCCAAGGGTTGGGCTGTTCGCCCATTAAAGCGGTACGCGAGCTGGGTTTAGAACGTCGTGAGACAGTTCGGTCCCTATCCGCTGCGCGCGCAGGAAATTTGAGAGGATCTGACCCTAGTACGAGAGGACCGGGTTGGACGAACCTCTGGTGTGTCAGTTGTTCCGCCAGGAGCACCGCTGATTAGCTACGTTCGGGATGGATAACCGCTGAAAGCATCTAAGCGGGAAGCCGGCCTCAAGATGAGATTTCCATGCCTTCGGGCGAGAGGCTCCCAGCCAGATTACTGGGTTGATAGGCCAGATGTGGAAGCGTGGTAACACGTGTAGCTGACTGGTACTAATAAGCCGATGACTTGATAACACACCGTTTAAGGTGCTGCGTCCACTGAGTGGTTCTCGATGTACGGTCGAGAACCGCATAACAATTGATTGTTATGCTGATTGAAACATCAATAGTGTTTCGGCGGCCATAGCGTGAGGGAAACGCCCGGTTACATTCCGAACCCGGAAGCTAAGCCTCACAGCGCCGATGGTACTGCAGGGGGGACCCTGTGGGAGAGTAGGACACCGCCGGACTTCTTTTAGTGAATTGGCCACCCAATGTTGGGTGGCCTTTTCGCGTTAACAATCGTTGTCCCCCACCCGGGGCTGCGGGAGGATCACGACATGCCCGACAACACCCCCCGAGACAACAACCACGACCACGACCGCGACAAGCAACACAAGTCGCACCCACCCCGCAACGGGCAACGCAAGCCCTCCTCATCCCGTAACGGCGAACGCAGGCCGTACCCGGCCCGCGACGGAGAACGCAAGCCGTACCAGCGTGATGGGGAACGCAAGCCTTACTCGTCCCGCGACGGGGAACGCAAGAGCTACCCGCCTCGTGACGGGGAACGCAAGCCTTATTCGTCCCGCGACGGGGAGCGTAAGTCGTACCCGCCCCGCGATGGCGAACGTAAGTCGTACACGCGTGACGGGGAACGTAAGTCGTACCCGCCGCGTGATGGGGAACGTAAGTCGTATTCGCCCCGCGATGGCGAACGCAAGCCGTACCAGCGTGATGGGGAGCGTAAGTCGTATTCGCCCCGTGATGGGGAACGTAAGTCGTACCCGCCTCGCGACGGGGAGCGTAAGAGCTACCCGCCTCGCGACGGGGAACGTAAGAGCTACCCGCCTCGTGACGGGGGGCAGCGTAAGTCGTACCCACCCCGCGACGGGGGGCAGCGTAAGTCGTACCCACCCCGTGATGGGGAACGCAAGCCGTACCAGCGTGATGGGGAACGCAAGTCGTATTCGTCCCGCGATGGGGAGCGTAAGAGCTACCCGCCTCGCGATGGGGAACGCAAGCCTTACTCGTCCCGCGATGGGGAACGTAAGAGCTACCCGCCGCGTGAGGGGGGCAATCGTGGGAGCAGGCCCACCCGCGGCGGAGCAGACCGCCCCGACCGCGCCACCCGCGACGAAGAAATCCGCCCCGTCCGCCCCCACCACAACGACCCCGTCATCCCCGACGAGATCACCGCAAACGACCTGCACCCCGCCGCACGCAACGAACTGAAAACCCTCACCAAAGAAAACGCAGACTGGGTCGCCCGACACCTCGCCATGGCCGCGAACCTCATCGACACCGACCCCGAACTCGCCCACCAACACGCCATCAGCGCCGCCCGCCGCGCCGGCCGCATCGGCATCACCCGCGAAACCCTCGCCATCACCGCATACACCCTCGGCGACTACGCCCTCGCACTCCGAGAAATCCGCACCTACCGCCGCATCACCGGCCGCGACGACCTCGCAGCCCTCATGGTCGACTCAGAACGCGGCATCGGACGCCCCGACAAAGCCCTCGAAACCGGCCGCGCGATCAACCGCAACACCCTCCCCACCACCGTCCGCGTCCACCTCGCCATCGCCCTCTCAGGCGCACACCTCGACCAAAACCACCCCGAAAAAGCCCTCCGAGAACTCGACATCCCCGAACTCGACCCCACCACCGCCCACGAATACTCACCCGCCCTATTCACCGCCCGCGCCACCATCCACGAACAACTCGGCCAAACCACCCACACCCAAAAATGGGCCCACCACGCCCAACAAGCCCAACACGCCCTCAACCAACACCACAACACCCACCACCACGAAACCATCGAGCTGGTGAGTATTGACACGAGTGCGCTCGACATCATCGACGTCGATGATCTCGAAGACGAGGTGCCCACAACTCCTGTGGTCGGCGACACGGAAGACTGACCTCCCGCTGCTAAGTGGTCGTGACGACGCCGATTTCGAAGGGACGGTCGCGCAACGTCGCCACCAACGGCCGTCGGCAGGTGCCGACCTCCGTCCGAATGCGCTGACACCTGGATCTCACTTGTAGTTACATGTATGATTAGTTGTAATTACAGGCTGGACCAGCGAGACGACGTCGTCGAGGAGAATTGTGCCCGAATATCTGACACCCCCAGTGTCGCCTTTTGCGATTGCCTTTGACGCAGAGCGGCTGACGCTATCGCCCGAAGGGCCCACGCTGACTCGCCGCATGTCTGATCTCGAGGGATTGTTTCTCGACCAGAGTGCGTGGGCGGAGTCGGCCGCTGGCGATAACCCTGTTGTCTACACGGTGACCAGTTCACCTGTACCGGAGATCAACCGCGAGCTGCCGCAGTCGATCACCACGATCTTTCCCGGGGCGACCGCGGGCGAGCTCTGGATGACCAAGGGGCATCAGCATCCAGACCATCAGGGTGAGATCTACCTCGCCCTAAAGGGCCGTGGTGGGCTTCTTATGTTCGATGGTGAACGTGTCGAATGGCTCGACATGACACCGGGAACGATTGGCTACATTCCACCGGGCTGGGCTCACCGCTCAGTCAACACCGGCGACGAACCGTACGCATTCCTCGCTGTGTATCCCGGTGGCGCGGGCCACGACTATGGCTGGGTGCTCACTCACGGCATGGGTTCGCGCGCCTACCTCGATGCCGGTGGATCCGTCGACCTGCGTCCGTACGCGGGCTGAGCTCGATGCTGATCGCACACGATCTGGGCACCACAGGCAACAAAGCCTCGCTGCACCAGGATGACGGGCGCCTGGTCGCGTCGGTCACTGTCGGCTATCCGGCGCACTTTGCATCGGGCGGCATTGCCGAGCAGAACCCAGAGGACTGGTGGCAAGCTGTTGTTTCGGCGACCAGGCAGCTTCTGCTGAAGGCAGCCGTCGACGCACGATCCATCACCGGACTCGTCGTGGGCGGGCAGATGATGGGCACCGTGCTGCTCGACGGTGCGGGGACGCCTGTGCGCCCCGCGATCATCTGGGCTGACACCCGTTCGGGGGCGCAAGTTCGTGAGTTGGCAGCATCCCTCGGAGAAATTCACGCGTACGACCTGCTTGGCCATCGTCTCAACGAGACCTACTCGATCGAGAAGATCATGTGGGTGCGTGATCACGAGCCGGAGGTGTGGTCTCGCGTGCGCAAGTTCTGCGTCGCGAAGGACTACATCGTGATGCGGCTGACGGGCAGACTCGCGACCGATCGCTCCGATGCATCAGGCACCAACGCCTACGACCAGCTCACCGGCAAGTGGTCGTCTGAGGTGCTTGCGGCAGCGAGACTTGACCCCGATCTCTTCCCCGAGATCCTTGACTCGGTGACAGTTGTCGGATCGCTCACCGCTGAGGCCGCGAACGCGCTCGGTCTTGGGCGAGACGTCCGTATCGTCATGGGGGGCGGCGACGGTCCGATGGCGGCCGTGGGCTCCGGAATTGTTGCACCATCGGACGGTGCGTACGTCTGCCTGGGGACGTCCTCTTGGATCTCATTCGCGAGCGAAGCGCCGCTGCGTGACCCGCAGATGCGCACATTCACCTTTGACAATGTCGTACCTGGAAGTTACGTTCCCACGGCGACCATGCAGGCGGGTGGCGCATCGGTCCAATGGATCGCGGAAGCTCTCTCGCCCGACTCCTCACATCCTGAAACCGGTCGGCTCACCGCAGAAGCTGGCGACGATCTCGATACTCGAGGCCTCTACTTCCTTCCGTATCTGCTCGGCGAACGCTCACCGCACTGGGATCCTGATGCGCGTGGCGCGTTCGTAGGCATCGGCCGCCACCACACGCGCTCACACCTAGTGCGCGCGGTGCTAGAAGGTGTCGCATTCAATTTGCGGCTGTGTCTGAACGCATTTGGCGCAGCGGGCGCGACGATCGATCGGGTTGACGCGGTCGGTGGCGGCGCGCAAAGTGACGTCTGGCTGCAAATTCTGGCTGATGTCTGGGGCGTACCGGTGCGGCGCCGCACGGTCGGCGAGGAGGCGAACAGCTTGGGCGCGGCAGTGACCGCGGCTGTCGGGCTCGACCTCACTGACTTCTCTGCGGCGCGTTCGCTCAGCGAGGTAACGGCCGAGTTCACGCCCGACCCGACGCGGCACTCTGACTATTCCTCGCGCGCCCCGCGATTTGACAGTGCGTACACGGCGCTCGCGCCATGGTTCGCGGATGGAGAAGCCTGATGTCTGTTGTTTTGGTGACAAGCCGCTCGTTCAACGACGGCGATGTCGATTTGATGAGCCGCGCTGCCGAAGCCGGCCACGAAATCATCCGTGGTCCATCCCACCATGATCTTGCGTCGCTCGCGCCGTTGCTTCAAACGGCAGATGCCTGGGTAGCGGGAACGGGACCAGTGACCGCGCGACACCTTGATCTGTCGCCGCGCCTCAAAGTGATCGCGCGCTATGGCGTGGGTACTGAGGCTGTGGATGTGGATGCTGCAACTCGTCGAGGTATCGCTGTGACCAACACTCCCGGGGCGAACAGCGAGGCGGTGGCAGATCACGCGGTCGGCTTGATGCTCACCACCCTGCGAAGCATCGTCGATGGAGACCGGCGGGTACGCCAAGGCGACTGGTCGGTGCGCCGAGGGCGTGAGCTCGGGGCGTTGAATGTCGGCATTCTCGGCTTTGGCAGGATCGGACAAGGCGTCGCTCGCCGACTTGCCGGCTTCGGTTCTACTGTGATGGCATTCGACCCATTCATGCCGGCGCCGCGGATTGCCGAGCTCGGCGCGAAACCAGCTTCAATAGAGGAGCTCTTTCATGCCGCAGACGTGATCACATTGCACGCGCCCGGGGGACAGGTGCTTGTCACCGCCGAACGACTCTCGTGGTTGCGTCCCGGCGCGCTCATCGTGAACACCGCCCGCGCCGATCTCGTTGATGAAGATGCAGTGGCAACCGCCCTGCGCGAGGGAACGCTCGCCGGCTATGCGGCAGATGTGCTGAACGGCGATACCGCGGGCAGCGACAGCCCACTGTTGGCGGCAGACATCTCAGGCAATGTGGTCGTGACCCCGCATCTCGCCGCGCAGACCACTCAAGCGGTAGACAACATGGGTTCGATGGCCCTCGACAACGCCTTTGCGGTACTCGCCGGCGAGGTGCCTCTGCACCCCGTCAACGCGGTGCGCTGACGGCATCCCACTCGATCGATGAACAGGAACTGCCAATGACTACTCTCGCCGACCACGCAGGCGACCGCCTTTCTGCTGCACGCAGAGCTGGAGTGCTCGCTGTGTTGCGTGCGCCGAGCTCCGCCGCTGCCCTCGATGCCATCGACGCACTCGTGCGCGGCGGAATCACGGGCATCGAGGTAACCTACTCGACGCCCGACGCCGCGGAGGTCATTGCGGCAGCGAAGGCGAGGCACGGAGAGTCTGCCTATGTCGGTGCGGGTACCGTGACCACCGGAGCGCAGGCCCGCGAAGCTGCGGATGCCGGAGCTGCATTTTTAGTCAGTCCCGGCACCCTGGCGGAATTGGCGGGCGAGATGCGCGCGACCGGGGTTGTCACGATGACCGGCGCGCTGACTCCGAGCGAGGTGATGACGGCACAACAACTAGAAGTTGACGTCATCAAGATCTTTCCGGCGTCTCTTGGCGGCCCGGCATACCTCGGCGCTCTGCGAGGGCCGTTCCCCGCAGCGAATCTGATGCCCACCGGGGGAGTAACCCCCGAAAATCTTGCGGCATGGTTCTCAGCCGGTGCTGTGGCGGTCGGAGCCGGCGGCGATTTGGTGCCAGCCAAAGCGCTCGCGACGAGTGATTTTGCAGAAATTGAGCGGCGCGCGGTGCTGTTCGCAGCGGCTCTTCGCGCTGTGCAGGCGGACGGGAACGTGTCGTGACTGAATCGTCCTTTGGCTACATGGGCTTTGTCGGAGTCAGCACTGGATCGTCGTCGATCATGCAGGTGTTTCCGCGTTGGGCAGATGTGCTGGGGCTACCGACCCGCACGCTGGTAGGCCATGACCTGCCGGTCGATGCGAGCCCGGCCAGCTACGTTGCCCTTCTCGAGCAGATCCGTGACGACCCGCACCATCGTGGCGCGCTGATCACCACGCACAAGATGAATGTGTTCGCCGCTGCATCCGAGCTCTTCGACGAGCTTGACCCGTTCGCAGTGTCGTGTGCAGAGATCTCGAGCGTCTCAAAACGCGGCGATGCCCTCATCGGGCGGGCCAAGGATCCTCTTACCGTCGCGCTTGCGCTTGGTGATTTCCTTCCTGAAGACTACTTCTCGCGTTCTGGTGCCGAGGTGCTGATTCTTGGGGCCGGTGGCTCAGGAACGGCGCTGAGTTGGGCACTCGCCGAGCGAGCGGATCGCCCCTCGCATGTTGTCGTGACTGCTCCGAATCAAGCGAGCCTTGATCACCTCCGACAGGTGCATTGCCAGCATCGCACCCCCGACGATCTGATCGAATATGTGCTGGTGGATTCAGCTCAAGCTACGGCAGCGGTGCTGGCGAGCATGCCGCAGGGCTCGCTCGTCGTCAACGCAACCGGCCTTGGCAAAGATCGCCCCGGTTCGCCGTTGGCCGATGACGCGCTGTTTCCTCTCGACGCGTACGTCTGGGAGTTCAACTACCGCGGCACCCTGGAGTTCTTGCACCAGGCTCGGGCGCAGGCCGATGAGCGCGGTCTGCACGTGGTTGACGGGTGGCGCTATTTCATCCACGGCTGGTCGCAGGTGGTGGCCGACGTATTCGACCTTGAACTGACGCCGGCGATCGTCGAGCAGTTGGCGGATGCAGCGGAGTTCGCTCGACAGTAGGCTCGCAGGGCGCGACGAAGGGGACACCATGATCCGTACAGTGCTGGGCGACATTCCCGCCGATCGTCTCGGGGCGACCAACTATCACGAGCACCTCTTCCAAATCTCGCCGCTGTTGCCCGGGGACGAGCTCGACGACGAGGACGCTTCCCAAGCCGAAGTTTCCCTATTGCGGGCGAGCGGATTCGACGCCATGGTCGACGCAACGCCGATCGGTCTGGGGCGTCGCCCCGCGGCGGCAGCGCGCATCAGTCAGCACACGGGAATCCAGGTTGTGGCGACGACTGGACGACACCGTGAGGCTCACTATGCCCACGACCACTGGGTGCGGGCGTGGGATGACGGTGCACTACTCGCGCGGTTCGTGGATGACATTGAGCGATCGATGCCCGCAGTTGACGGGCCGCAACACGGCGGGACCGCACCGACGCCCGAAGTAGGCCCGGTGCGCGCCGGCATGCTCAAAGCCGGTGTCGACTACTGGCGAATCTCGTCATTCGAGCGACAGACACTTGAGGCAGTTGCGGGCGCTTGTGCGAGCACGGGCGTCGCTGTCATGGTGCACCTGGAGTTCTGCACGGCAGCGCACGAGGTTCTCGATATCCTCGAGCGGGCGGGCGCACCCGCGCACCGTGTGGTGCTCGCACACGCGGATCGCGATCCCGATCCCGGCTTGCACGTCGACCTGGCGGCTCGTGGCGCCTATCTGGGTTACGACGGTTTCGCTCGGCCACGCACCCGCGGTGACGCGGAACTGCTGAATCTCACGGCGGCTGTTGTTGAAGCGGGCGCCGGCAATCGCATCGTTCTCGGCGGAGATGTGGCGCGTCGAAGCCGCTACATCTCGTATGGCGGAATGCCGGGCCTCGGCTACTTGGGGGAGCGGTACCTGCCCCGCCTGCGGGGTCTGATCGGCGCTGCAGCTGTGGAGCGGATGCTGGTCGAGAATGCCGCACGCCTGCTCGACATTCCGCGCTGAGAGCGTGCGCTGAACGACCGGTTAGTTTTCTCGTCGCCTGCGACAATACGCGAAGGGCGCCACCCACAATGTGGATGGCGCCCTTTTCGAGAGGATACGGCTCAGTCGTAGAGAACCGCAGCGATCTCGGGGTCGTCGATGTTGTTGGCGTCGTACCAGTACGAGCCAGTGTCGTAGAAGTCCTCGACAGCCTCGCCGTTGGCGAGGTTGTACGCGGCCTCAACAACCGACTTTCCAATACCGATCGGGTCTTGCGTGATCGCGCCCGCCATGGTGCCATCCTTGATCGCGTTGATCTGGGCTGCACCCGAGTCGAACCCGATGATGGTCAGCTCACCAGGCTCGAGGCCAAGCTCGTTGGCGGCGTTGACGACACCGATGGCCGAACCTTCGTTGGTGCCGTAGAGACCAGCCAGGTTGGGGTTGGCGGCAATCATGGCCTTCGCAATGTCAGCCGACTTCAGGTGGTCGCCGTCACCGTACTGGATGTCGACGATCTCGATGTCGGGGTACTCCGATTCGATGCGCTCGACGAAGCCGTCGCGGCGCTCGATTCCGGTCGAGTTGATCTGCGAGTGACCGACAATCGCGACCTCGCCCGAACCGCCGATCAGCTCTGCCATGTGGTCTGCTGCCAGCGCACCGGCGACCATGCTGTCGGTGGCCGAGAGGCTCGAACCGTATTCGCTGTTGCAGGGGGCGTCGAACTGTGCAATCGGGATGCCTGCGGCTTCCGCGCTCTCGTAGAGAGGAACGCATGCCTCGGGGTCGAGTGCGGCGTAGCCGATGGCTGCGGGCTCCTTGTCGATTGCGGTCTGCAACATCTGCAGCTGCGCGTCAACCTCGGTCTCAGACGCGGGGCCTTCGAAAGTGATCGTGATTCCGAGCTCGTCGGCCTTTTCTTCGGCTCCGGTCTTCACCGCCTGCCAGAACTGGTGCTGAAAGCCCTTCGAGACGAGAGCAATGTACATCTCATCGTCGCTGCTACCACTGTCAGTCGCTGTGTCGCTAGCGTCGCTTGAGCAGCCAGCGAACACGAGTGCCGCGACGGCGGCGGTTGCCGCGATCCCAGCTTTTCTGCCGTACTTCATGGAAACTCCATTGTTTGTATGTCCAGCCCTAAAGCCGGAGTGATGCGGACATTTTCGGTGTTGTGCCTAGCGGAAGGGATCCGCGAGCTCGACCAGAAGGTCGATTGGTCGGCAACGGGCACGGGCGCCGCTGACCAAGTATTTGGCTATGTCGATGAGCGGTTTCGCAGGGAGTCGAAGAACACCGCGATCAAGATCACGATTCCGACGACGACGTTCTGCCATTCGGTCTGGATCGACATGATGCGCAAACCGTTGATGAGCACGCTCATGATCAAGGCGCCGATGACGGTACCGAGAATCGAGCCTCGACCGCCGAGCAGCGAGGTGCCGCCGATGATCACCGCGGCGATCGCCTGCAGTTCGTATCCGACGCCGAGTTGGGGCTGAGCCGAGTCCAAGCGAGCCGCGAGGACGACGCCAGCGACACCCGTGAATGCACCCGCGAACATGTAGATGAAGATCTTCCACCGTCGCGTGTTGACACCGGAGAGTCGCGTGGCTTCTTCGTTCGAGCCGATGGCGAAGGTGTAGCGGCCGAGCAGGGTCTTGTTCAGAACCAGATAGGCGACGATTGCCAGCGCAATCGTGATGAGCACTGCGTTGGGCAGGCCCGGGATCAAGGTTCCCAGTGCGATGTCCTTGAAGTTCGGCGCAGCGCTTGAGAAGTAGATCGGACGAACACCCGAGATCACAAGGGCGAGGCCCTGGGCGATCATCATCATCGCGAGCGTCGCGATGAACGGCGGTAGTCGAAGGAACGTTACGTTCACGCCGTTGACGAGACCCATCAGCACACCGGTCGCGATGCCGCCGAGCACCCCGATCCACACCGGAAGGCCCATGTTCGCGATGAACACACCCGTCATGACCGCAGCCAGCGTCATTCCTGTTCCGATGGACAGGTCAATCCCGCCTGTGATGATGACGAAAGTCGTGCCTAGAGCAAGGATGCCGATAACAGCGGTTGCGAGCAGGATGCCCGAGATGTTGCTCCAGGTGAAGAAGTTGTTGCCGAAGACAGAGAAGAACACAACGAGGACGATGAGCGTCCCGAATGCGAGTGACTGCTGGGCCTGGCGCTTCAGAAAAGCACCGAAACCGCCGTTGCCCTTCTCTTCAACCGCGGTCTGGATGACGGTCGTCGTCGTCGGGCCGGGCGTTGTGGGGGTGGTCATTCGTCTACCTCCGCGTGTGCTGCGTACTGCATGATCTTCTCCTGGCTGGCTTCTTCGTTGCGCAGCACCCCAGTGATCTGACCGTTCGCCATCACGACAATGCGATTGGCGACGCGGAGGATTTCGGGGAGCTCCGATGAAATGACGATGATGGACTTTCCTGATGCCGCGAGCTCACGCATCAGGCGGTAGATCTCTTCTTTGGCGCCGATGTCGATGCCACGCGTTGGCTCATCGAAGATGAGAACATCGCAGTCACGCAACAGCCACTTCGCGATGACGACCTTCTGTTGGTTGCCTCCGGAGAGCAGCTTGACGATCTGGTTGACAGACGGCGTCTTTACGCGCAATGTACGCACGTAGTCTTTCGCCTGCGATTTCGCTTTTCCGTCCTGCATCCAGCCGATGCTGTTGGCGTAGGTGCCCAGTGAAGCGAGAACAGTGTTGAACGTGACGTCTTGCTCAAGCATCAGCCCGAGCAGCTTGCGGTCTTCGCTCAGGTAGCCGATTCCGAGTTTCACCGCGTCGGCGGGCTGCTTGATTCGTACGGCCTTGCCGGCCACCGAGATCGTGCCGCCCTCGCGAGGGTCGGCGCCAATGATCGCTCGTGCAGTCTCGGTGCGCCCCGCGCCCATCAGCCCGGCGAAGCCGAGAATTTCTCCGCGGTGCAATTGAAAGCTGACGTCTTTGAGCAGGCTCTTGGTGCTGAGACCGTTCACGTCGAGCACGATGGGATCATCCGCGTGCTCGCGCGCCGTCGGCCGGGCACCTTCATCGATTTTGCGACCGACCATCATCTCGATGATCTTGGGGACGGAGATCTCACTCTTCTCGAGAGATCCGATGTATGTGCCGTCTCGAAGCACGGAGACACGGTCGGCGAGCCGGCGCAGCTCATCCATTCGGTGCGAGATGTAGACGATGCCGGTGCCGCGGGACTTCAGCTGTTCGATGAGCTCGAACAGGATCTCGGTTTCACTGTCGGTCAAAGCCGAGGTTGGCTCGTCCATGATGAGCACCTTGGCGTCGAACGAGAGCGCCTTCGCGATTTCGACCATCTGCTGCTTGGCGACGGTGAGCTCGCTCACGAGCTGTCGCGGATTCAGGTCGATCTCGAGCGCGTTCAGCAGCTCGGTCGCCTTCTTGTTGAGCTTGCGCTCGGACAGAAAAGGACCGACCGTCGGCTCACGCCCGACATAGATGTTCTGTGCAACCGTGAGATCGGGCATCATGTTCATCTCTTGATGAATGATGGTGATGCCGAGGTGCTGTGCTTGCAGCGGGCTGGTGAGTTCGACTTCGGCGCCCTCGAAGGTGATGGTGCCTTCGTCTTTTGTGTAGATCCCCGAGAGAATCTTCATCAGCGTCGACTTGCCAGCGCCATTCTCGCCCACCAGCACGAGCACTTCGCCAGAGTGCACTTCAAGGTCAACGTCCTTCAGCGCTTGCACGCCGGGGAAGCCTTTGCTGATCCCGTGCACTTTGAGGATGGGGTCGGTCACTCGGTCACCTCTTCGTTGAAGGTCTTGTAGAAGACGGGTGCCACTTCCCTGGGTGGGAACGGCTTAGACATCCTACCAATTGATCAGCGTTTAGCAACGCTGCGTAAGTTGTATCTAAATGTATCTAACCACAGCGGTAGATGGAAGAGCTGTAATAACATCTTGGTCACAGATGATGCACGAAGGTCGTGCTCAACAAGGAGAATCATGCTCATCGGCGCGCACGCACTCGTTTTTTCCGGCAGTTTCGACGAGGCCGGACTGCGAGCTTCTATTGAAGGAACAAAGGCCGCGGGGTTCGACCTCATCGAGATCCCCCTCATGGATCCCGGCCAGTTTGATTCCGCGCTGGCCGGGCGAATGTTGCGAGACAACGACCTTGCGGTCACGGCTTCATTGGGTCTGACCGACGCCACAGACCTGTCCAGTGAAAACCCCGCCGTGGTGGCTGCGGGCGAGGAGATGTTGGAGGTGTGCCTCGATCACGTGGCGACGATGGGCGGCGAAGTGCTGTGCGGCGTCATCTACTCGGCTATGCGCAAGTTCATGGCGCCAGCCAGCGCGAAGGGCGTGGCCAACAGCCAAGCAGCTATCGCACGACTGGCAGCCAAAGCTCGCGACCGCGGGATCAGGCTCTCGCTCGAGGTTGTGAACCGCTATGAATCGAACGTCTTCAACACCGGTCGAGGAGGACTTCGCTACCTGGACGAGGTGGGTTCTGACAACGTTTCGCTGCACCTGGACACGTACCACATGAACATTGAGGAGTCGGATCTGTGGCAACCCGTACTGGACGCGGGTGAGCGGCTCGGATACGTTCACATCGGTGAGAGCCATCGTGGCTATCTGGGAACGGGCAGTGTCGACTTTGACTCGTTCTTCCGTGCTCTCGATCGTGCGGGGTACGACGGTCCCGTCGTATTCGAGTCCTTCTCCTCAGCGGTCGTGAGCGCCGAACTCAGCAATACGCTCGGCATCTGGCGAAACCTCTGGCAGGATTCCGACGACTTGGCCGCCCACGCAAACCGCTTCATTCGCGACGGACTCCACGCCGTCAGCACGATTGCGCTCCACTGACATGGGCGGGTGCCGCTGAGGCGGCACCCGCCCAAGCACTAGTCGGAGATGCGTGCGATGGCCGCTTCGAAGTCAGCTGCTGACGAGTCGCTGATGTCGTCGGCGAGCATTGCTTTGATGACCTCTGGCGCAGCCGTGAAGTACGAAACACCGTGGTGGCGAAGTTCGACGAGGTCGGCGGGGGAGCGCAGGCTTGCTGCCAGCACTTCGGTCTGAGATCCCGCACACACCGCCTGCATTTCAGCGATCAGCGCCGTGCCGTCTCGCCCGCTGTCACGCAGCCTGCCCAGATAGGGAGCGATGTAGTGAGCTCCGTAGGCGCTCGCGGCAAGGGCCTGCGCAACGGAATAGACGGCTGTGACCAAGACGGTCGCGCCGCTTGACACGAGTTCTCGAGACGCGGTGAAGCCGGCGTGCGTAGCGGGAACCTTGACCGCCACTTTGTCGCCGAGGCTCACAATCTTCTCCGCGTTTCGCAGCAGTGTGGCGGGGTCTTCGCCCCAGGTTTGGAAGAAAACCTCTTGCGCGCCCTGCTCAACCCAGCGCGCATAGAGGTCAGGGATCTCGGCGACGCGGCGGCCGCCTCGCTCGAGGATCGTCGGGTTGGTCGTCACTCCGTGCACGAGGGAATCGGTGAGAAGCTCACGCACCTGATCGAGATCGGCGCTGTCGACATAGAGGCGGGGAGCGGCAGTCATTGCAGCCACCTTTCTTCGGACCCGTCGTTACAGGTCGGGCTCGGCTAATGTAATGACAGGTAGACAGAGAAGTCAAAGACCCGGAGGTCACATGCTCACCCCGCACACCGCGAATCGCACCGGCGTTGTCGTCGTCGGAAGCGTTACCGCGGACCTGACTACATTCTCGCAGCGGCTTCCCGCGCGGGGTGAGACGATACACGGCGACGATTTCACGCTCGTCCTCGGCGGAAAAGGCGCGAACCAGGTGCTCGCCGCCGCGCTCGCCGGGGCGCACGCGAGCTTCGTGGCCTGCGTGGGCAGCGATCTCTTCCACGACATGATCATCGACGGACTGACGGCTGCGGGGGTGGATATCACCCACGTGCGCTCTGTGGCTGGGCCGACCGGAATCGCTCATATCAGGGTGGACTCATCTGCCCAGAACGACATCGTGATGGTGCCGTTGGCGAATTCGGCACTCAGTGTCGAGCAAGTGGATGCTGCGCTGAACGATCTTTCTTCCACGGCGAGTGTGCTGCTGACCCAGCTCGAGATTCCTGTGCCGCTGGCGATGCAGGCGATCCGCAAGGCGCGAGCCAAGGATATGACTGTGGTGCTTGACCCGGCTCCGGCGGTGGAATTGCCCGACGATATCTGGAGCCTGATCGACCTCGTGACGCCGAACGAAACGGAGGCGTCGATCCTCACTGGACAGCAGGTGACCGACCTCGAATCAGCCGAAGCCGCTGGGCGCTGGTTTCTTGAGCGGGGAGCGAAGGCCGCCCTCATCACTCTTGCGGGCGCGGGGGCCGTGTTGGTCGACGCAGACGGCACGCAGACGTTCGCCCCTTTCCTGGTCACACCTGTAGACACCACCGCGGCGGGCGACGCTTTCGCCGGGTACCTGGGAGCAGCTTTGGCAGAGGGCTCGTCCGTGTCTCACGCGATTCAGCGCGCGAGTGCAGCGGGCGCACTCGCCGTGACGGTGCGTGGTGCATCGCCGAGCTTGCCCAGCAAGCAGCAGGTCGATGACTTTCTCGCGGAGCGCATCGACGAGCAGGTTGTTGCATCATGAGAAGCACCCAGACAACGATCAACCCAGCGCTGTCTCGCGTGATCAGCGAGACCGGCCACACCGATCTGATCGTCGTTACCGATGCTGGCCTGCCGATTCCCTCGGGCGCAGAGCGCATCGACCTGGCTTATCGCCCTGGATCGCCACCCTTCTTCGACGTCCTCGACACGGTTCTTGCCGAACTCGTGGTTGAGGGTGCGACCGTTTCTGAGGAGGTGGCCGCGCGCAGCCCTGAAGTGCTCGCGGCTCTGCGCGAACGGTTCGCCGATGCCGACTTCGAAATCGAATTGATCCCCCATGAGGAGTTCAAGAAGCGCACTCATTCTGCTCGTGCCTTCGTGCGCTCGGGCGAGTTCACGCCGTTTGCGAACGTCATCCTCCATGCCGGTGTGGCTTACTGACATGGCCGCCGCGGATTACCTCGCCTCTGCGAGCATCGACCGGCAGTCGGCCGCGCCGATGTATGACCAGCTGCGTCACCTGATCATCGAAGGTATCGGTCGCGAAGAGCTGCTGCCCGGAGATCAGCTTCCTGGTGAGCATCACCTGTGCGAACAGTATGGAATCTCGCGCACGGTTGTGAGGCAGGCGCTGGCACAGCTCGAGCACGAAGGCGTGTTGGAAAGGGTGAAGGGCAAAGGCACGTTCATCGCTCGGCCGAAGACGAGCGAGGCGCTCGTGCACACGCTTGTCGGGCTCTACGACGATGTTGAACGCCGCGGCGGCCACGTCTACAGCGAGGTTCTGCGCCACGAAGTCGAGACGGTCGACGCGGAAGCTGCCGAGGCGCTCGCCGTCGATGCCGGTGATGAGGCGGTCGTTTTGGAGCGGTTGCGCTTCGTCGATGGTGAACCCTGGTCGCTGTCTACGACGTGGATGCCAACAAGAGTGGGCGAACTCACCCTCGCCGTTGACATGTCTCATGCTTCGCTCTATCGCGAGCTGCGAGAGCGCGGCGTGGTGGCCACGCACGGTACACGATCGGCCGAAGCCACGGTCGCGTCACACGATCAAGCGAACCTCTTGGGAGTGTCGGCGGGATCCGCGCTGCTGCGACTTCGAAGCACCAGTTGGGACGCTGACAACCGGCCGATCGAGTTCTTTGTCGCCTATCACCGCGGCGATCGGTCACGCTTCGAGTTCGAGTTGCGTGCCGACGAGTCGCGAGCGTCGTTGCTTCATGTCACCAGTGAGGGCTCGGCATCTCGCGCCGGTACCTCGCGGGCCGCGTCCTGACGTGATTGACGTGGCTGACGGGATGAAGGCTGTTGCGCGCTGGCTATTAGCCGCGCTGCTCGTTGCGGCGGGGGTGTCGCATCTGACCTGGGGGCGGCGCGGCTACCGCATTACCGTTCCGGACTGGGCGACGAAAGCACTGCGCACGGACAAAGACATGATCGTCGTCGCGTCGGGAGCTGTGGAGATCATGCTCGGTGCCGCGCTCGTGGTGCTGCCAGCCGATCGCACCAGGGTCGGTGCGATCGTGGCGGCGTTCTTCGTGGCGGTGCTTCCTGGAAATGTTCACCAGTGGCGCACCGGTCGCTCGGCACCGCTGATGCGTACCGACCGCTCCCGCTTTGTTCGCCTCTTTCTGCAGGTTCCGCTGATCGCATGGACCCTGTGGAGCACTCGGTCTGACGAGGTTGCTCGCTAGCTGGCTTCAGAGATGAGCCGGATCAGCACGATGTTGCCCGACTCATCCATCTCGGCGATCTTCGGATGCGCTTTCACGAAGTCGGTGAAGCTCTTGTGGCCCAGGGCCTTCTCATTGAACGATGGGTCGAGCCGTTTGATGAGGCTCTTCACCGCCGACGCGTGCTGCCACTCGGCGCCCTCTTTGTCACTTTCCAATCGCAGCGCTCGCTGCAGCAGATCTGCCGAGGGATCAGCGGCCGCCTTCTTTCGGCGAGAGCGCGTCGGCGCAGCATCCTTCTTGCCTTGATCGGGCTGAGCCACACCGGGCAACGCGTCGTATGAGTCGAACTGGTCGCACGCGGCGGCGAGCGACTTCGCCGTAGAGCCAGCGACGCCGACACCCACAACGAACCTGCCCAGGCGCTTGCAACGCTGTGCGAGCGGAACGTAGTCAGAGTCGCCAGCCACGATCACCACGTGGGTCAGGTCTGGTAGGCGGAACATGTCTTCGACGGTGTCAACCGCCAACCGAATGTCTGCGCCGTTTTTGGCATACGCGGCCGCAGGAAACAGCTGCACCAGATCGACAGCGCGGGCGACCAGCTGCGAGCGGTAGATCGCGTTCACCGGCGAAGACCAGTCGGCGTACGCGCGGGTGAGTACCAGCGTGCCGAACGACGTGGCGTAGTCGATGACCGCACCCACATCGATCATCGCCGAGGTGAGACGCTCGGCGATTTCGGGATCTTCCGGGTTCGCGGCGATCTTCTGGCGATCGCGCGAGTATGCATTGCGGCCGTGAACGCGGTCGTACCAGCTCATGACGATGTTGTCGAAGTCGAGATACACCGCGACGCGAGGGTCCTGTGCGACGGGCATCAGCGCTCTCCGGGGTACTGCACACCGATGAGTTCGCGAACCTCGTCGAGCGTCTCCATGATCGCGACTGTCTCGTCGATCGACAAGACATCACTGTCAGTTCTGCCCGCGGCGATGATCTGCTCGGCGGCGAGAGCCTGATACTGCATTCCACGCCCTTCGATATCCGAGCTGTACTCCTCGAGCACTGCGCCGTCTGGCGCAACGACACGGAACGACACCGCGGTGTACCAGACACGGTCGATCTCGATGCGGGCTTCGGTGCCAATGACGTGAGCGGTGTTCGGTCCGGCCGACTGCGACGCCGAGATTGAAGTGGAGATGGCGCCGTTCGCATGGGTCATGATGGTCGCGACCTCGACGTCTGCGCCGGTTTCTCCGATCCGAGCAGCGGCGACAATCCCTACGGGTTCACCAAGTACGTCCCACGCGAATGAGATGGGATAGATGCCGAGGTCGAGCAACGCGCCGCCGCCAAGCTCGAGTGAATTCAAGCGGTGGTTCGGGTCTGCCGAGATCTTCTGCGTGTGATCTGCCGTCACCGCACGGATCTCTCCGAGTGTGCCCGCCGCGATGATCTCGCGAACGCGAACCATATGCGGCAGGTACCGCGTCCACATCGCCTCCATCGCGAGCAGACCCTGCTCGGCGGCCACATCGCGCACCTCCTGCGCCTCTGCAGCGTTCAGCATGAACGGCTTTTCGACAAGCACGTGCTTTCCGGCTCGAAGCGCCATGATTGCGACGTCTTTGTGCATGGGATGCGGCGTGGCCACGTAGATGATGTCGACATCAGGGTCGGCAACGAGCGCTTCGTACGAACCGTGTGCGTGGGGGATGTCGTACTTCTGGGCGAACTCTTGTGCTGCCTCTGGGCGCCGCGAGCCGACCGCGGTGACCGTGCGACCGGCGGTGCGCAGATCACTTGTGAAGAGGTGGGCGATACCACCGGTGGCAAGAATGCCCCAGCGGATTTCGGATGCAGCGAGTTCAGTCATGCTCTGAGCGTAGCGAGCACAACGTCAGTGGAGCGAGAAAATGCTCAGACTGCGCCGATAGGCTCATCGGGTGGCTACTTCTGTCGATAGATTTCGTGAACTTCTTCGCATTCCGACCATCTCGCACGCAGACGAGACGCTGACGGATTGGGCGCGATTCAGCGAGTTTGAAGCGGCGCTCGAACGCCTGTATCCGGCAACTCACGAGCATCTGACGCGCGAGGTCATCGACTCCCACTCTCTTCTCTACCGGTGGCCAGGAGTCACAAGCATCGAGCCGCTTGTACTGATGGCTCACATCGACGTCGTGCCCGTCGTCGAATCCGAATGGACCCACGCGCCATTCGGAGCCGAGATCATCGGAGAGGGTGCCCAGGCTGAGATTCACGGCCGCGGCACGATCGACGACAAGGGCTCTCTCGTCGCGATCTTCGAGGCTGTCGAACAGCTCTGCGCAGAAGGCTATGTGCCGCAGCGCGATATCTATTTGGCTTTCGGGCATAACGAGGAGATTGCCGGAAGCGGTGCACAGGCGCTCGTTGCCGAGTTGCGTGAACGAGGGATTCGGCCCGCGCTGGTTCTGGATGAAGGCGGAGCTGTCGTCCAAGATGTCGTGCCTGGGGTGACGGTGCCGACCGCGATGGTGGGCGTCGCTGAGCGTGGCGTGATGACCGTGCTGTTGACCGCCAGCGAGGGTGGTGGTCATGCTTCTACGCCACCAGCAATGCCCGCAACAGCGCGCCTGGCTCGGGCGATTGACCGACTGCGCCGTCGTCCTTTTCCTACCAGGCTTGCCAGCCCCGTACGAGCGATGCTCACAACTCTGGCCCCTCACGCTCCGCAGCCGCTGCGGGGTTTGTTCGGCAGCCTCGGTGTCACCGGACCGCTCGTGGCTGCGGCATTCTCGCGGTTCGGTCCTGAGATGAACGCGATCGTACGCACCACGGCCGTCGCCACGGAACTCAGCGGGGCGCCAGGCGAGAATGTGCTGGCTACATCAGCACGAGCGTCTGTCAATGTGCGGCTTCTCACGGGCGATAGCGTCGCCAGCGCAACGCAGCGCGTTCGCCGTGTCATAAACGACCCCAATGTGGACGTAACGGTTCGCCATGGCTCCGACCCGTCTCCGGTGTCGCCGTGGCGCGGTGAGGCGTGGCGACGCATCTCTTCGGCGGTATCGACCTCGTTGGGAGACGAGATCGTCACTACCCCTTACCTGCAGTTGGGTGCGAGCGACAGTCGCTGGTTTACCGCCATCAGCGACCACGTCTACCGCTTCACGCCGTTCCATCTCACGCGCGCCGAGCGCGACGCACTGCACTCCCACAACGAACGCATTCGCGTGGAGGTATGGCTGCGAGGGATCGGTTTCTATCGCGCACTCATCGAGGCGAGCTAGAACGCCTCGCTAGCTGGCTGTCGCACCCTCGAAAACCGGCACCGACGCCAGCGCCTGCGCGAGGTCGTCGATGATATCTGACGGATCTTCAAGACCTATTGATAGCCGCACGGTAGTCCAGCAGATGCGCGCTTCGAGCAGCTGCTCGGCAGAGAGATGGCTATGCGTCATTGATGCAGGATGAGCGGTGAGGCTGCGGGCATCGCCGATGTTGGCGACCAGATGAACGACCTGCAGTCGCGCGATGAAGCCTTCGACCAGAAGGAAATCTTCTTCGGTATCGCCACTCGTGTGAAGGTCAAAGGAGAACACCGCTCCGGTTCCGCGCGGCAGATACCGTGCCGCGTTGTCGTGCCACGGGCTGTTCTGCAACCCAGGATGATGAACGCGCGCAACCGAGGGGTGAGCATCGAGGAACCGAGCCACTTCGAGCGCGCTCGAAGTGTGCCGAGCCATCCGCAGATCGAGCGTTTCAATGCCTTGCAGCAGTTGGAATGCGTTGAAGGCCGACAGCGAAGGGCCGAGATCGTGCACGTACTTGGTCTTCACGAGTGTGATGTACGGTGAGCCGGTCGCGCCGAAACGTTCCAGCAGGCTGGCGCCGTGCACTCGAGCGTACGGCTCGTTGAGTTGGGGCCACCGCTCAGGATCTGCACCGAAATCGTAGGTGCCGAGGTCGACGACGACGCCGCCCAGAGATGTGCCGTGGCCGCCGAGAAATTTCGTCGCCGAGTGAACGACGATGTCGGCGCCGACATCTTTCGCCCGCTGCAGATAGGGCGTGGCTACCGTGTTGTCAATCACGAGCGGCACGCCTGCGCGGTGGGCGATCTCGGAGACAGCGGGAACGTCCAGCACCTGCGCGATTGGATTGGTGACTGACTCGGCAAAGAACGCCCGGGTTTCGGGGCGAACCGCCGCCCGCCACTCGTCGTGAGCATCTTGGTCGACAAAAGTGACTGAGATCCCCCAGTCGGCGAAAGTGTCTTGCAACAGATCGACGGTGCCGCCATAGAGCTGGCGAGCCGCGACGATGTGCTCGCCACTCTTGGCGAGGGCGAGCAATGCGACGGCGACAGCAGCCTGACCCGATGCCACGCCTGCTGCGGCGATGCCATTTTCGAGTTCCGCAACGCGGCGCTCAAACACCTGAACCGTGGGGTTAGCGGTGCGACTGTAGATGTTGCCGTCGCGCTTGAGCGCGAACAAGTCGCGTGCATGGCTCAGCGATGAGAACTCAAACGCGTTCGACTGGTGGATGGGCACAATCGCGGTATTCTCAGCCGCGCTGGGAACGTAACCCGACTGCACCTGAGCCGTGGCGAAGCCGCGCGTAGTCTCGGACATGCCTCCATTGTGTCGGCGAGGCCCTCGATAGTGCCTGGTGTGTGTCGAACTATTGCGGGCGCTGGGGAACGAGCACGATCTTTCCATCCACGCCGGACTCAAGCATGCGATGAGCTTCGGCAGCGTCGGCGAGCGCGAACGATGGCCCGAGTTCCACAGAGAATCGGTCCGCAGCCATCAGCGCGAGGGCGAGGGGGAACGCCTCCTCGCGCCAGCGGATCTCCGCCGCAGACAACGGATCGGGCGCACCGCCTTGAAATGCGCGGATGCCGAACCCTGCAGCATCCCGACCTCTGACGATCGTGGCGATGCGGCTGCGGTCACTCACGAGCTCAAGCGAAACCGCAATCGCTTCGTCGGTACCGGCGGCGTCGATGGCGACCGTGACGCCATCGGGCGCGACCGCCCGAACACGATCTGCTAGGCCGTCGCCGTACTCGATGGCAATTGCGCCGAGTGAGCGCACGCGATCAAAACGCCGAGGAGAGGAAGTAGCGATAACGCGAGCGCCCGAGAGCGTTGCGAACTGGATGATCGCCTGGCCGACTGCGCCAGAACCGCCGTGTACCAACAGGGTGTCTGACTCACCTACGGCAAGCGAGCGGAGCGCTTGCCACGCCGTGCCAGCCGGTATACCCAACGCGGCACCCTGCGACGCGCTCACGCCCGCGGGCCGAGGGTGTACCTGCGAGGCGGGGATGCTCACCGACGACGCATACGAACCGGTCGCCCCGAAGAATGCCACCGGGTCTCCGATGCGAAAGCCGATGACGCCTTCTCCTACGGCCGTGATCACGCCGGCTCCGTCACCGCCGATGCGGCGCGGCTCGGTGATCGGCGCCGACGGACGCAGCGCCGAGCGAAGTTTCCAATCGATCGGGTTCACACCGACCGCTTCTACTCGAATCAGAAGCTCTCCCGGCATCGCCTGAGCGTCGGGAATGTGGACCAGTTCGAGAACCTCGGGTCCACCGAACTCGTTGTAGACAATCGCTTCGGCCATGTGGGTTCCAATCGGTTCGACAGTGAAGCTATTCCTTCAGCGCTTTTTGAATTCTTTGCAGTGAGGCGGGCTCGGCAGTTCCCAGCTGCTGAGCGAAGAGACTGATGCGAAACTCCTCCAGCAGCCAGCGCGTATGTTCGAGGGCGGGCGCGGCGTGCGGCGGGGGAGGGATCACGCCACCCGCTTCGGCGAAGATAGCGACGGCACGCTCCATCTCGCTCATTCGCTGCCGGTCCCGCCCCGGGTTCTCTGGCAGCGCCCGCACCCGATCCAACGCGCCTCGCAGATAGCGAGGCAACTGGCTCAAGCGCGCCAGGCCGGTCCGCGACACGAAGCCGGGATAGATGAGGCCAGCGAGTTGACCCTTGACGTCGCCCAGCGCGCCCAGCAGCGTCAGTGAATTCTGTTCGCGCACCGCACGTTCGACATCGCGTGACGCAGTCAGAATTTTTGCGGCCAGCGAGGTGGTTCGAAACAGTTCATCCACGACAACCGATGACAGTGCATCGCGCGCCGTGGCGAATGCCGCAGCAGTACGAATGGGGTTATCCGCTGACACTCTCTCGATCACGGCGTCGGCTACTGCCGCGCGACAGTCTTCGATGAGCGCTTTCGCCGACGGATAGGGGGATGCGGCGAGTGCCAGTTTCTCGGGCGCAGTGAGATGTTCGAGCACGTAAGACGTGGGTGACGGCACCGACAGCAACAGCAAGCGGCGCACGCCCGAGAGGGTCGCTCTGGCGGCAGCTTCAGGCGTGGCTTCGATTCGCAGCGAGACCGACGCGCCATCGTCGATCACCGCCGGATAGCCGCGCACGATTCCGCCCGCGACACGGGTGTCGACGACCGCCGGCACGTCACCGAAGTTCCACTCGGTGACCCCGGAGCGCTCCGCGAAGTCCGAGCTGCCGGCCGTGGGAGCGCCTGCACTCGGCCCCGCGACGGCAGCCGGCCCGCGGGCACTTCGGGCTTGCTTCGGGCTCAGCGACTTCGCGACCGAGGTGCGGGCGCGATGAGATAGTCGCTCTTGCAACGCCGCCAAGTCGCGGTCAGAGCCGACTGCGCGGCCGCGTTCGTCGACGGCGCGGAATGACACCTGAAGGTGCCCAGGCACTCTTTGCATCTCGAAGGCCGACGCGTCAACCTGCTGGCTCGCCAGTCGCTGAATTCGTGCCGCGAGGGCCTCACGCAGCGACTGCGGTGGAAATCCGCCGTGGTCTTCGGGGCCCTGCCCCACGAGTTCAGCCGAGAATTTGGTCGCCCAGTCTGCAGCTGGCACGACATGCCTGCGGAGCGATTTGGGCAACGACCGCAACAGAGCGGTGATGAGCTCGTCGCGCATGCCTGGCACTTGCCAGTCGAAGCCGGCTGGCTTGAGCTGAGCGAGCAGAGCAAGCGGCACGACAGCGGTCACGCCATCATCGGCGGCGCCTGGCTCGAACCGATAGGCCAGCGAGAGCACCTGATCGCCCTGGTGCCATCGCGCGGGAAAGTCGCCCTCGTCGCCACGCGAGGTGTCTTCGACGAGATCGCTCTGCGCCATGTCGAGCAAGCGCGGGGTGCGGGTGGACGCATCGCGCCACCACTTCTCGAACGAACGCGCATCGAAGACTTCGCGAGGCAGGCGCGCCTCGTAGAAGCGATACACGGCTTCATCGCCCACGAGAATGTCACGACGGCGCTCCCGCTCCTCGATCTTCTCCAGCTTGCGCCGCAGCTCGAGGTTTCGACGTTCGAACGCCGTGAACCTCTTATCGAGGTGCGAGGAGTCCCAGTCGCCGTCGACGAGTGCGTTGCGCACGAACATCTCTCGCGCCAGGGGCTGGTCGAATCGTGCGAGCTGAACGCGTCGCCGAGGAATGATCTCGACGCCGAAGAGAGTGACCTTTTCATAGACGGATGCTGCGCCAGTCGCTTTCGACCAGTGCGGCTCGCTCAACTGTCGTCTCGTGAGATCGCCCGCGAGTGCTTCGGCCCACTCCGGGTCGATCGCAGCGACCGTGCGCGCAAAGAGCCTCGATGTCTCGACAAGCTCGGCTGCCATAACCGCCGACGGGCGCTTCTTCTTCAGGCCGGAACCGGGAAAGATGGCGAAACGTGCGTTTCGTGCGCCGATGTATTCAGCACCCCGACGTGCCTCGATGCGAGCAGAGGGTGGGCGCCCGCCCTGCGTTTTCGCTGGTGCGCGGTCGTCGATGATGCCCAGATGCGAGAGCAGGCCCGACATGATCGCCTTGTGGATCGCGTCCTGTTCGCTCGCGGTGGGGGCCTCTGAAACTGTCCTGCGCGCACCGTCGCGCCGCTTTGCCCGCACCAGGGTGCTCAACTGGCGGTGTACGTCTGACCATTCCCGCACGCGGACGTAGTTCAAATGCTCCGCGCGGCACAGTCGTCGAAAGGCACTGGAACCGAGTTCTGCCTGCTTTTCCTGCAGGTAGTTCCATAGCGCAAGCAGGGTGAGAAAGTCGCTCGTGGGATCCACGAAGCGGGCATGCATTCGGTCGGCTTCTTCGCGGCGTTCTTCTGGCCGCTCGCGGACGTCTTGAATCGACATCCCCGCAACGATGGCGAGCACTTCCTGCTGCACCCCGGTGCGGCCAGCCTCGACGAGCATGCGTGCGAAGCGTGGATCGATCGGAAGGCGTGAGATCTCGCGCCCGAGGTCTGTGAGCGTTGCATGCTTTCCAGGTGCTGCGCCAGGCTTGACGGCTTGCAGTTCAAGCAGAAGATCGAAAGCGGCCTTGACGCCGCGCGAGTCGGGTGGCGTGAGAAAGGGGAATGCGGTGACGTCGCCAAAACCCAGCGACAGCATCTGCAGAATGACCGACGCCAGCGATGTGCGCAGGATCTCGGGCTCGGTGAACTCATCGCGACTGGTGAAGTCCGCCTCGGAGTACAGACGGATGGCGATGCCAGGGCTAGTGCGGCCGGCACGACCGGAGCGTTGCTGCGCAGACGCCTGCGAAATGGGTTCGATGGGGAGGCGCTGAATCTTGCTGCGGCTGCTGTAGCGGGAGATTCGTGCCGTGCCGGTGTCGATCACATAGCGGATGCCGGGCACGGTCAGGCTGGTTTCGGCGACGTTCGTCGCAAGGACTATGCGCCGTCGCACGCCGGCCGTGCCCGAGCGTTCGAATACTCGATGTTGCTCGGCCGAGGACAACCGCCCGTATAGCGGCAGCACCTCGGTCGGCGAAGCGTCTTTCGCGTACATGCCGCGAATGGAGTCCATGGCATCGCGAATCTCTGCTTCGCCAGGCAAGAACACGAGCACGTCGCCACCGGCTTCGCGATCCAGCTCGCGCAGTGCGGCGGTGATGCCGTCGACGTCGTCTTCAGCGTTCGCGTCGTGCGGTCGGTAGCGCACCTCAACCGGGTACGTGCGCCCAGAGACTTCGATGATGGGCGCGGGGGCTGCATCCGACCCAAAATGCTTGGCGAAGCTCTCGGGATCGATCGTTGCGCTGGTGATGATCACTTTGAGATCGGGACGCTTCGGCAGAATGCGGGCGAGATAACCCAGCAGAAAATCAACGTTCAAGGAGCGTTCGTGTGCCTCATCGACGATGATCGTGTCGTAGCGGCGCAGCAATCGATCACGGTGGATCTCGTTCAGCAGAATCCCGTCGGTGACCAGGGCGACCTTGGTCTCTGCGGTGACTTTGTCGGTGAATCGCACCTTGTAGCCGACGGTGGTGCCGAGCGGAACCTGTAGCTCTTCGGCGATGCGCTCAGCGATGGTGCGGGCGGCGATGCGTCGAGGTTGCGTGTGGGCGATCGCGGTGCGACCCAGTTCGAGGCAGATCTTGGGAAGCTGGGTGGTCTTGCCTGAGCCGGTTGCTCCTGCAACGATTACGACCTGGTTCTCGGCGATCGCGCGCGCAATGTCGTCGCGCGCCGCGCTGACAGGCAGCTCCGGCGGGTAGACGATCACGGGCTCGATGGCAGACATAGCCTTTGATCGTATCGCGAGAATGCTCTCCCAGCGTCGCCCTGTATGCACATGTACTCTTGCGCGCTAGGCTTGATCTATGACAATTCCTCACGTGATGCTCAATGACGGCAACTCGATTCCACAACTCGGCTGACGGCGTCTTCTTGGTGCCCGAAGACGACACCGCGCGGGCTGTGAGCGAAGCGCTCGAATTGGGCTACCGCCACATCGACACCGCGGCGATCTACGGCAATGAAGCCGGCGTAGGCGCAGCCATTGCCGCCTCAGGTATTCCTCGCGACGAGCTCTTCATCACGACAAAGCTGTGGAACGACCGCCATGACGGCGAACAGCCGCACGCGGCGATCGCGGAAAGTCTCGAAAAGCTGGGTCTCGATCGCGTAGATCTCTATCTGGTGCACTGGCCCGCCCCTGCCAACAACAAGTACGTGCACGCGTGGGAGAAGATGATTGAGATTCGCGAGGCAGGTTTGGCCACCAGCATCGGCGTCTCCAATCACCTCGTGTCGCACCTCGACGACATTGTGTCTGCGACCGGCGTGGTTCCGGCGGTGAACCAGATCGAACTGCACCCCGCGTACCAGCAGAGCGATATCACGGCCTGGGCCGATAAGCACGACGTGCGCATCGAGTCTTGGGGCCCTCTCGGGCAGGGCAAGTATGACCTCTTTGGTGCAGAGCCGGTTGCCGCCGCAGCGGCTGCGCACGAAAAGACTCCCGCGCAGGCGATTATTCGCTGGCACCTGCAGCGCGGCTTCATCGTCTTCCCGAAGTCAGTGCGTCGCGAGCGGCTCGCAGAGAACCTCAACGTCGTCGACTTCGAACTCAGCGCAGATGAGATGGCAGCGATCGACGCGCTGGATCCCGGTGACGGTTCCGGTCGAGTCGGCGCGCACCCAACCGAGCTCAACTAGCAGCGCCGCAGCAGCACCACGCTGTCGTCGAGGAGTGCTGGCTCACCCGAAGGGCTTGTCGCTTCGCGTGAGCGCACCTCGGCGATGAGCACCGACCACTGGTCGAGGTCGAGGTCGAGATTGTCGAGCTCTTGTGAAGCGGTGAGGAATCGGTGGCGGTGACCATCAAATGCGCGCGCCCACGGGGGAGCGGCTGCGTGGCCGATGATCAGCAGATGGCCGCCGGGAGCAATCCAGCTCGCAGCGCGTCGCAGTATCTCGACCCGGGGTAGTTCTACGGGAGCGTGCAAAAAGCTTGCCGTGACCAGATCTACCGTAGTGGCCGGGTTCCACGTCGCGAGGTCTGCGACGGTGAACGCGATTCGCTCCGGAGGAATGCCAGTATCACGAGCAGCTTCGCGCGCACGCTCGACGGCGACGGTAGAAATGTCTACGCCGGTAGTCGTCCAGCCCTGGGCGGCGAGCCAAAGCGCGTCAGCGCCCTCCCCGCATCCGAGATCAATCGCTGATGCGGGGTGAAGCTCACGCACCGCGGCCACCAGCGTGCCGTTCGGATTGCCTGACCAGATCCGGTCGTTCTCGCTATAGCGGGTATCCCAGAATGTGCTCGGGTCGGTGTCGGGCAGGGCAGCAGATGCTGGGCCTTTCGCCGTGGCGTTGTCGAAATCCGCATTCGTGAGGAACGCGTTCACGGCTGCGCCCGTCATCGACCCCATTCCCATTGACAACGGCACGTTTGCGTAGGGGGTCACGACGTTGCCGACCGCCCAGATGCGCGCATCACTCGTCTGGCCCATCGCGTCAGCTTCGATGAAAGTTCCCATCGGGCCTTCCGAGACGTCGAGTTCGACATCGCTCAGGAATGCATCGCGCGCACGTGCCGGTGCGGCGACAAAGAGCGCGTCGAGCTCGACAGTCGCGCCGTCAGCGGTCTTCACTCCCCTCAGCTCCGGTGCCTCGCCGAGCACCTCGATGACCTCGCTGGTGACGACGACCACGCCGCGGGCGTTGAGTCGGCTCAGCGAATCTGCGTCGAGTTCGACCCCGGCGCTGAGAAAAACGGTGACGCTCTCGCTGAGCTGCCTCACGAGCTGCGCGTGGTGCAATCCCGCGGATGACACCATCAGCACACCGATTCGACGATCCTTCACTTCCCAGCCGTGGCAGTAGGGGCAGTGCAAGACAGAGGAGCCCCAGTGCTCGGCCAGTCCGGGAATCTGCGGCAGCTCGTCGGTCGCTCCGGATGCGATGACGAGAGAGCGGGCGCGTTGCGTCTCGCCATCGCGAAGGCTGACTTCGACTTGCCGCTCGGTCGAGCGCACATGCTCAGCGGCGTCACTGTGAACGGTCACGCCATACTGCTCCACCTCGGCGCGCCCGCGTGCTGCGAGTTCCCAGGGTGCGGCGCCTTCGTGGCCGAGCACGCCGTGCATGTGGTCAGCGAAGCGATTGCGTGGCTCTGAAGTGTCGAGCACGAGTACTCGTCTTCTCGAGCGACCCAGCATCAGAGCGGCGCTGAGTCCTGCCGGGCCGCCGCCAATCACAATGGTGTCCCACGTCGAAGTCTTCATGATCAGAGCTTCACCTGATCTAGCGAGTATGGCAAGCTAACTTGCAGAAACAGCAAGGAGTGTCTTATGAGCGAGCTAGATCAGGTAGGCCCTCGACTAAGAGCGGTCCGCAAAGCGCGGGGGTGGACTCTCGACGACCTAGCCGAACGTGCGCGGGTCTCGCCGAGCACTCTCTCGCGCCTGGAATCGGGAAAACGGCAGGCAACCCTGGAACTGCTGGTTCCGCTCACCAGGCAATTGGGCATTCGTGTCGATGATCTGCTGCCCGACGAAGCTCGCGATCCGCGGGTTCGTCGCCCTGAGATTCGCGAGCATGGCCACATCGTGGCACCCCTCACGCTCGAGGACTCTCCGGTGCAGACCTTCAAAGTCACCTACCCGGGCGGCGCCGCATTACCCGAGCTTCGCACTCACGACGGTTTCGAGTGGCTCTACGTGCTCGCGGGCAAGCTGCGGTTGAGGCTCGGCGACCAGGATTTGGTGCTGACGCGCGGAGAGGCCGCAGAGTTCGACACGCGGGTGCCGCACTCGCTGTCAGCAGACGGAGCCAAACCCGCCCAGATCATCAGCATCTTCAACACCGAGGGTGCGCGCATTCACACCCACCTCACCGACGCAGTCCTAGACCCAACTGAACAATGAATCGGTGTGGAGTCGCCAAAAGTCGTAGGGGACTGACATTGCAGTAGCAAGCGGGTACCAGAAAATCGCAAGTGCGACGACCACCCAGAGGAACACCCATACCAGGCGTTGCCCGGTCAGACGCCGATACCGATCGGCATCCCAGGGCCCTCGAATATCTCGCAGCGCCGTGGTGAGGGCGATCAGCATGAACGGCAACATCAGCACCGTATAGAACTGAAAGATGGTTCGCTCGGGATAAAACAGCCACGGCACGTAGGTCATCACGAGCCCGGCGAGCACCAAGGCGTCTTGCCATTCTCGACGCATCACGAAGCGATAGACGAGGTAGATGACAGCAACCACACCTGCGTACCAGACCAGGGGATTTGGATTGCTGAGGATGGCCTGCGAGCAACCACTCGCACTCGTGCACCCCGCCTCACCCAGAGCGTCTTGGTGGTAGTACATCGAGGTAGGTCGAAGAAGCAGCGGCCACTGCCAGGCTGGACTCGCGTAGGAATGCGCTGAAGAAATCCCCGCGGCGGAGTTGTATATCGCGACGTGGTCGAGCCACAGGCTCTGAAACGACAGTGGCACCCACGAGAACAGCCCGGTAGCGGGATTCGCGTCTGCGGCGTGGCGGTCATAGCCACCGTCGGTCAGCAGCCACCCCGACCACGACGCGACGTAGGTCACGAGAGCGACCGGCACGAGCAGCACGAACGAGGCGAGCCCCTGCCGCACGGCGTCCGTCGGCCAGAACAGCACGCCTGCGCGGCGGCGGGCGAGAGCGTCGGTGACGACCAGATAGATGCCGATGCCAGCAAGCACCCACGCACCCGACCATTTGACCGCGCTCGCCGCACCGAGTGTCGCGCCAGCAGCAATGATCCAGGGGCGGTTCCACAGTATTGGTCCCCAAGCGGGCGGCTCATCGCCGTGGAATCGCGCCGAGACGGTCAGTGCGATGCGTTCCATCGTTCGTTGCCGGTCGATGACTACGAACAGAAAGGCGAGCAGCACGAAGAACGTCAGCGTCATATCGAGCAGCGCGACGCGGCTCATCGAGATTGCGAGGCCGTCGGTCGCCATCAGCAACCCCGCGACAACGGCGAACGTCGTTGAGCGGGTCATCCGTTTGGCGAGCAGCATCAGCACAAGCACCGCAGCCGTGCCGAGCAGTGCGGTGGTGAAACGCCAGCCCCACCCGTTGTCGGAGCCGAACAGCAGCATGCCGACGCCGATGATCCATTTGCCCAGAGGAGGATGAATCACAAACGACGGATCGGTCAAGAAGATCCCGGTGTTGCCCGCGAGAAAGCTCTCATTGGCTCCTTCAGGCCACGCGGCCTCGTACCCTAGCTGGGTGAGCGTCCACCCATCTTTGACGTAGTAGGTCTCATCGAACTGATTCATCAGATCGTGAGGATGCGCGAGGTTCCAGAATCGCAGAATGCCCGCGAGCAGGGTCACCAGCAACGGAGCGAGCCACGAGTACGTTCGGCGTGCCCGCTCGTCGTCGCGCATGCGACCGACGAAGCGGTCGTAGATGCTCGGGCGAGCGTCGGGGAGTAACCCGGCGGCAGGCGTAGAGGCATCGGTCACCCGCCCAAGTCTAGGCTGGGGGCGTGATCATTCTTGCTGCGACGCCCATCGGAAACCTGGGCGACGCGTCTCGCCGGCTCGTCGAAACACTTGAAGAGATCACGGTGATCGCTGCCGAAGATACCCGCACCACGCAACGACTGCTTGCAGCGCTCAACGTGGCCAACCGCCCGCGTTTGATCGCTTTGCACGACCACAACGAGAAAGAACGTTCGCCCGAGATCGTCGAACTCGCGCGCGAACGAGATGTGCTGGTGCTGAGTGACGCGGGCATGCCGACGGTGAGCGACCCCGGCTACGGGCTTGTGGCGGCGGCTGCTGCTGCGGGAGTGGGAGTCACCGCGATACCCGGTCCGAGCGCGGTGCTGACCGCGCTCGCTGTGTCAGGGCTGCCGACCGATCGATTCACCTTCGAAGGCTTCGTTGCGCGCAAGCATGGCGAGCGGGTCTCGGCCTTTCGAGCGCTTGGTGCTGAGTCGCGCACGATGGTCTTCTTCGACGCGCCAACACGCGTCGCCGCCACGCTGAGCGACATGGCAGAGGTCTTCGGTGCTGATCGACGGGCAGCGGTGTGCCGAGAACTCACGAAGTTCTACGAAGAGACGGCGCGAGGAACACTGGCAGAACTCGTCACCTGGGCAGATGCTGGCGTTCGCGGTGAACTCGTCATCGTCGTTGCCGGAGCCGAGCCTCAGGAAATCGCATTCGACGACGCTGTCGCGCAGGTGCTTTCTCTCGTTGCCTCGGGTACGCGCCTCAAGGATGCCTCCTCAGAGGTCTCGCAGCACACCGGGCATTCGTCGCGGGAGCTCTATCAGGCTTCGCTCGCCGCGCGCACAAAGAGCTCGGCGAAGCTCTAGCAATTGCCGGCAACCTCGACTGTTCTTGTCACACGGTGATGCGCAGCATCCACTCGAACTAGAATCTTCAAGTGACTTCCGGCAGTTCTTTCTACATCACGACGCCGATCTACTACCCGAGCGATGTTCCGCACATCGGTCACGGGTACACGACCGTGGCTGTCGATACACTCGCGCGCTGGCATCGCCAGGCAGGCGACGACACGTGGATGCTCACGGGCACCGACGAGCACGGTCAGAAGATGATGCGCGCTGCGTCGGCGAACGGCGCCACTCCACAGGAGTGGGTCGATCGGCTTGTGACGCAAGAGTGGTTTCCGCTGCTCGAGACGCTTGACGTCGCCAACGATGACTTCATTCGAACCACGCAGCCGCGACACGAAGATCGCGTCAAGGCTTTCGTGCAGGCGATCTATGACCGCGGCTACATCTACGCGGGCGAGTTCGAGGCGCTCTACTGCGTTGGGTGTGAGGAATTCAAGACGGAGTCTGAGATCGTCGACGGCGCCGGTCCCTTCGAGGGCCTGAAGGTCTGCGCGATCCACTCGAAACCGCTGGAACTTCTGCAAGAGAAGAACTATTTCTTCAAGCTCAGCGAGTTTCAAGACCGACTGCTCGAGCTGTATTCCAGCGCCCCCGATTTCATTCGCCCAGACTCGGCGCGAAACGAGGTCGCGTCGTTCGTCAAGCAGGGCCTCAAAGACCTGTCGATCTCGCGCTCGACCTTTGACTGGGGCATCCAGGTTCCGTGGGATGAGAGCCACGTCATCTACGTGTGGGTCGATGCGCTCCTCAACTACGCCACGGCCGTGGGCTACGGGGCGGAGCCCGAAGAGTTCGCGCGCCGCTGGCCGGCCTACCACGTCGTCGGAAAAGACATTCTTCGCTTCCACGCCGTCATCTGGCCGGCGATGCTGATGGCCGCAGGCCTCGAAGTGCCCCGAGGAGTCTTCGCCCACGGCTGGTTGTTGGTCGGCGGCGAGAAGATGTCGAAGTCCAAGCTCACCGGCATCGCGCCGAGCGAGATCACCGATGTGTTCGGCTCAGATGCGTACCGCTTCTACTTTCTCTCGGCAATCGCGTTCGGCCAAGACGGCTCATTCTCATGGGAAGACCTCTCCGCTCGCTACCAGGCCGAACTCGCCAATGGCTTCGGCAACCTGGCCTCGCGCACGATTGCAATGATCGAGCGCTACTTCGACGGTGTGGTTCCTGAAGCTGTTGACTACAGCGACGGCGACGTGCGCATTCAAAAGACGGTCTCAGATGCCGCCGTGGCTGCCGATGCGGCCATCGAACGCTTCCGCATCGATGAAGCGATTTCGTCGATCTGGACGATCGTCGACGCGCTGAACCTGTACATCACCGAGAACGAACCGTGGGCACTGTCGAAAGACGAAGCACAGCGCGATCGGCTGGCTACGGTCTTGTACACCGCTGCAGAGGGGCTGCGTGCGCTCGCGGTGTTGCTGTCACCGGTGATGCCCATTGCTACCGCGAAGCTGTGGACTGCCCTCGGTGCAGACAGTTCGTTAGGTTCCCTTCAGAACCAGCCGGTTCGAGAGGCTGGTTCGTGGGGCATTCTGCAGTCGGGCACGAGCGTCGCCGCTTTGGTGCCGTTGTTCCCGCGAGTGGAGCAGTAGGCCTGCACGCGATGAGCGACCCGAGCAACTACGTGCGTGAGCGTCACAACGACGGCTCGAGAGATGTTCGCTGGCCTGCGGCTCCTGACCCGCTCGCCGTCGTGCTGTACGACAATCACTGTCATCTCGAGATCGCGGATGGCGACGAACCGCGCACGCTCGGCGAGCAGCTTGATCGCGCGGCTGAGGTCGGGGTGATCGGCGTCGTTCAGGCTGGGGGCGACATTGAATCCAGCCAGTGGTCGGCATGGGCAGCTCAGTCGGATCCGCGGGTGCTTGCGGCCGTAGCGATCCATCCGAACGAAGCGCCGGTGTACGCCGAAGCAGGACGACTCGATGAAGCGCTTGAGGTGATCGATGCGCTCGCTGCGCAACCGCGAGTTCGCGCGATCGGTGAAACCGGTCTCGACTTTTTTCGGACCGAGCCTGAGCGCCTTCCCGCCCAGTTCGAGAGCTTCGAAGCACACATTGCGCTGGCCAAGAAGCACGACATCGCCATGCAGATTCACGATCGTGACGCGCACGATGCCGTACTCGAAACCCTTGAGCGGGTCGGAGCGCCCGAACGAACTGTCTTTCATTGCTTCTCGGGTGACGCCGAGATGGCGCGGTACTCGGCGCACCGCGGATACTACCTTTCGTTCGCGGGCAACGTCACGTTCAAGAACGCACAGAACTTGCGCGATGCCCTCGCGGTCACCCCGCTGGAGCGCATTCTCGTCGAGACCGACGCGCCGTTTCTCACTCCAACTCCGCATCGCGGACGACCGAACGCGCCCTATCTGATTCCCGTGACTGTTCGCTTCATGGCTGCTGAGCTCGGCGTTGACGTCGACGAGCTTTGCGCGCAGATCGCTGTCAACACGATCGACGTCTACGGCTCGTTCTCGCATTAGTCGGGCCGAGCGGTGCGCACCGGCGGCGACGCAGGTGGCCGCCGGCGCCGCGTGCGTCAGTCTTTGCGCTTGCGTGCAAACAGGGTCTCAGACTGTTCTAGCTCCATCCCCTTGGTTTCGGGAATGCGCAGCAGCACGAAGAAGAACGACAGCGCCGCGAACATGGCGTACATCCCGTACGTGAACGGCAACGACCATGTCGACATCGCGGGGAAGGTCATGGTGATCGTGAAGTTCGCGAGCCACTGTGCGCCGGCAGCGACGCCGAGCGCTTTGGCACGGATGCGGTTGGGGAAGATCTCGCCCAGAAGCACCCATACCAGCGGCCCCCAGGAAGCGCCGAAGCCCACGACGAACAGGTTGGCAGCCACGATGGCGATCGGTGCCCACACGCCGGGAAGGCTCAGATCGTCGCCCGATCCCTCCGCGAACGCAAATGACAATGCCATCGCCCCCAGCGATATCGCCATGATGACCGAGCCGGTGAGAAGAATCGGCTTTCGCCCCACGCGGTCAACGAGGAAGATCGCCACCAGCGTCACAAGCACGTTGGTGACGCTCGTCACCACGCTGATCAGCGGTGCGTTGGTCAGGCCGACCGAGTTCCACAGACTCGTCGAATAGTAGAAGATGACGTTGATGCCAACGAACTGCTGGAACACCGACAAGATGATGCCGATCCAGACGATCGGCTGCAGACCGAACGCTTTTCCACGCAGCGAGACGTTCGCGTTCTTCTGATCGGTTTCGATGGCTGCGATCAGCTCGTTCATCGTCTTGTCGAGGTCAACCTCAGGCACGAGACGCGAATAGATCTTTCGTGCTTCGTCGCTTCGTCCCTTGGCGATCAGATAGCGAGGTGACTCGGGCAGCGTGAACGAGAGCACACCGTACACGGCAGCGGGGAACACTCCGACGAGGAACATCCATCGCCACGCCTCGAGGCCGAGCCACAGCACGTTGTCGGCGCCGCCGGCGATGTCTTCAAGCCAATAGTCGCTCAGCAACGCGGTGAAGATGCCGAGCGTGATGGCGAGTTGCTGCAGCGAGGCCAGACCACCGCGAATCTGACGCGGTGCGACCTCAGCGATGTAGGCCGGCGCGATGACGGAGGCGATGCCGATGCCGAGTCCGCCGACCACGCGCCACAGCGCCAGATCCCACACGCTGAATGCCAGAGCGGCGCCCACCGAGTTGACGAAGAAGAGAATTGCGCCCAGCCACATGACTTTGAGTCGACCCCACCGGTCGGCGAGGCTTCCTGCCAGCATTGCTCCCGCAGCGCAGCCGAGAAGTGCGACGGCAACCACGAGGCCGGTAACGAAGTCGTTGAGTGCGAAGTCGCTCTGAATTGACTCGACGGCGCCATTGACGACCGACGAATCGAAGCCGAACAGAAACCCTCCGACCGCGGCGGCGACAGCAAGGCCGATCGCACGTTTTCCATAGGGGCTGCGGATCGAAAATGTATCCGCAGGAAGGGCATCGCTGGAGTTCATAGACGTCACGTTAGCGCGCGAAAGCGCGTCATGCGGCCGGGCGTGCGCCGCGTTACGATGCGCTACTGGTTACAGTAAACGCATGCCCGTAACACTTCTGGGTGCCGCGGAGATTCGCGCACTTGCCGCTGAGCTTGATGTCACTCCCACGAAGAAGCTCGGTCAGAACTTCGTGGTCGATGCGAACTCGGTGAGAAAGATCGTTCACGTGGCCAAGGTGCAACCGCACGAGCGTGTCGTCGAGGTGGGGCCTGGCCTCGGCTCGCTCACGCTCGCGATCCTCGAGACGGGTGCTCGTGTCACGGCGGTCGAGATCGACCATCGCCTCGCTGAGAAGTTGCCCTCCACGGCGGCTTCTCACGGGGTAGAGCCCGGCGCTCTCACAGTGGTGGATGCTGATGCGCTGCGAATCACTGAGCTTGACGGAAGACCGACTGTGCTCGTGGCAAATTTGCCGTACAACGTGTCGGTGCCGGTGTTGCTGCACTTCCTCGAGCACTTCGATTTCATCGAGCGGGGCGTGGTTATGGTGCAGTCCGAGGTGGGGGAGCGCCTTGCCGCCCCACCCGGATCGAAGGTGTATGGCTCACCCAGTGTGAAGGCCGCGTGGTACGGCTGTTGGCGTCTTGCCGGCACGGTATCGCGGCAGGTGTTCTGGCCCGTGCCCAATGTTGACAGCGTCTTGGTGGCGTTTGATCGAGACTCCGACCCGCGCGGGAGCGAAGCCGAGCGGCGAAGAACGTTCGAAATCGTGGATGCTGCCTTTGGTCAGCGTCGAAAAATGCTGCGTCAGGCGCTCTCTAGCGTTCTTGGCGGCTCAGCCGCGGCAGCATCCGCCATTTTGGAAAGTGCGGGAGTCGCCCCAACCGCACGCGGTGAGCAACTGTCGATCGAAGACTTCGTGCGAATCGCCCGTGTTGCGCCGGTAGCCTAAGCGTGTGACTGAACAATCGCGATACCTTTCCCGTGGCGGCGACCTGAACCGTCCGTACCTGGCTGCCACCGAGCGCTACGACGCGCCCGACTTTCGCCGCGTGGGCAATTCAGGGCTTGTTCTTCCCGCCATTTCGCTTGGCCTGTGGTGGAACTTCGGCGACAACATTCCATTCGACAACCAGCGGGCGCTGTTGCGCCACGCCTTCGACCGCGGCATCACGCACTTCGACCTGGCCAATAACTACGGCCCGCCGTACGGAACTGCTGAGATCAACTTCGGGCGCATGATGCGCGAGGACTTCGCGCCCTATCGTGATGAGCTCATCATCTCGTCGAAGGCGGGCTACGACATGTGGCCCGGGCCATACGGCAACGGGGGTTCGCGCAAATACGTCCTCGCGAGCGCCGAGCGTTCGCTCAAGAACATGAGCATCGACTACGTCGATATCTTCTACTCCCACCGCTTCGACGCCGACGTTCCGATGGAGGAGACCATCGGCGCGCTCGACACGCTCGTGCGGCAGGGTAAGGCGCTCTACGTGGGCATCTCGTCGTACTCCGCGCAGCAGTCGGTTGAAGCTGCCGCTATTGCGCGCTCGATGGGCACACCGTTGGTGATTCATCAGCCGTCGTACTCGATCGCGAACCGGTGGATCGAAGATGGTCTGACTGCGGCGCTCAAGCAAGAGAACATGGGTGCGATCGTCTTCACCCCGCTCGCGCAGGGGCTGCTCACAGACAAGTACCTCGCCGGGGGTCCCGCCGATCGTGCACAACAGCGTTCTTCGCTGCCGGGCAAGCAGGTGAGCGAGAAGGGGGCGACGCGTCTTCGCGGACTCGACACCATCGCGCGCGAACGCGGGCAGTCGCTGGCGCAGCTGGCCCTGCAGTGGGTGCTGCGCGACTCTGTCGTCGCCTCAGCGCTCATCGGAGCCTCGCGGCCCGCTCAGATCGACGAGAATCTGGCGGCGTTGGACGGCCCCGCCTTCACGGCCGAAGAGCTCGAGCAGATCGACGCGCTGTCGCAAGACATGGGTGAAGGTATGTGGGCGGAGCCGGAGCAGGAGTGAGCGAGGCGATGACCACGCCGGGTGTCCGCGTGCGCGCGCCCGGCAAGCTCAATGTGTTCTTCGAGGTTGGCCCGCTCAAAGACGATGGCTTTCATGACGTCGCGTCGGCGTATCAAGCAGTTTCGCTCTATGAAGACCTCTGGGCCGAAGACGCGGACGAGTTCACCATCTCGATTTCGGGCACGGTAGATGTTTCCACCGTGCCCGCCGATGACCGAAATCTCGCTGTTCGAGCCGCGAGATTGCTTGCCAAGACCATTGGTCATACCGGGGGCGTACACCTTGACATCGTGAAACACGTGCCGGTTGCCGGCGGGATGGGTGGTGGGTCTGCCGACGCTGCGGCGGCCCTTGTCGCTTGTGATGCGCTGTGGGGCAGCGACCTGAGCCACGCTGAATTGCAGCGCCTCGGAGCGCGGCTGGGAGCCGACGTGCCTTTCGCGCTCATGGGAGGCACGGCGATCGGTACCGGTCGTGGTGACGAGCTCAGTCCGGCGCTGGCCAAGGGGCGCTTCGATTGGGTCTTGGTCACCAGCGAGGCGGGACTGTCGACCCCCGAGGTCTACGGCAAGTTGGACGAGTTGCGTGAGAACGGGGCCATTGAGTTCGCCCGCTCGCAAGTGCGTGATGTTGCACCGGGGGTGCTTCACGCGTTGCGAGCAGGAGACCCCAGCGCACTAGCCGAGCACGTGCGAAACGATATGCAGGCGGCAGCTCTTGCGATCAGGCCGGAGCTTCGCGACACCCTTGAACTGGGCGATCGAGCCGGGGCCCTGGCGAGCGTGGTGTCAGGTTCTGGCCCGACGACTGCGTTCCTCGCCGGCGATCGTGAATCGGCGCTTGATCTTCAGATCAGCCTGGCGGCCGCCGGGTATCACGCACTTCATGTTCATGGCCCGGTGGCGGGCGCGAGGATATTACACGCCTGAGAGCAATTCTTCTGCTCCCCGCCCCAGGGGGTGAGGCGTCCGATACGCTCGAAACTCCACCCAGTGGGGGTTATCGCCATGATTGAGTTCGAACACGTCACCAAGCAGTTCCCTGACGGCACCACCGCGGTAGACGACTTCAGTCTCGTCATGCCACCGCACAAGACGACCGTGTTGGTCGGCTCTTCCGGGTGCGGAAAGACCACGTTGCTGCGCATGATCAATCGAATGGTGGGTGCGACCAGCGGCACGATCGCAATCGATGGCGATGACATTGCCACCCGTGAGCCCGTGAAACTTCGCCGCAGCATCGGCTACGTCATGCAGAACGCGGGATTGCTGCCACACTTCTCTGTCGCAGCGAACATCGCGACCGTGCCTGTGCTGCAGGGCATGTCGCGTCGCGATGCCAGGGCGCGCACTCTCGAGTTGATGGACACTGTGGGTCTTGATCGCTCCATGGCCGACCGCTATCCGCACCAGCTTTCTGGCGGACAGCAGCAGCGCGTCGGTGTGGCGCGCGGGCTCGCCGCTGACCCCAACATCCTTCTGATGGACGAGCCGTTCGGCGCCGTCGACCCGATCGTTCGCGCCGAATTGCAGGAAGAACTCTTGCGACTGCAGCGTGATATCGGCAAGACGATCGTTTTCGTTACGCACGATATCGATGAGGCGTTCCTGCTCGGCGACCAGGTGGTGATCCTCGAGAAGGGCGCGCGACTTGCGCAAGTCGGCACTCCCGACGAGATTCTTCAAAACCCTGCCAGCGACTTCGTCGCGTCATTCATCGGCGCAGACAAAGGCAAACGCGCGCTGCATGTCAAGCGAACAGCGAACGGCGAGGTGCTTGTCGACGCCGACGGCCGCACGCAGGGCGTATTGGTGAAAGACAGCGCCTGAGCATGGGGTGGATCGGCGACAACCTAGGGCTCATCGTGAGTCTCTCTGGCGAGCACCTGCGTCAGAGCTTGATCGCGATCGTGATCGGCTTCGTGCTGTCGATACCGCTGGGCTGGGTCGCCTGGCGCTACCGGCTGCTGCGCGGCTGGGTCATCACCTTGACCGGTTTGCTGTACACGATTCCGTCCCTGGCGCTGCTCATTCTGTTGCCGACGGTGTTCGGCTACAGCGTGATCAGTGAAACGAACCTCATCATCGCACTCACGATCTATGCCGTTGCTATTCTCGTGCGTTCGGTCGCCGATGGCTTGGATTCCGTCGACAACTCAGTGCGTCAGTCGTCGACGGCGATGGGTTTCGGCGCCGCACGGCGATTCTGGCGAGTGGAATTTCCGCTCGCCGGACCGGTGATCCTCGCAGGGCTTCGTGTAGCGGCAGTCAGCACCGTGTCGCTCGCCACTGTCGGCATTCTGGTGGGCGTCACGAACTTGGGATATCTCTTCACGAATGGCCTGCAGCGTCGCATCATTGCGGAGGTCTTCGCTGGGATCTTGGCGGTGGTCGTGATCGCTCTGGTGATCGATGGGCTGCTGGTGCTCGCAGGCCGTCTGCTGATGCCATGGACGCGCGCCGCCTCGCCGCGCGCAGCGCGCAAGAATCACCGAGTGATGGCCACAGCATGAACCTGATTGCCGACGCATTTGCCTGGTTGTTCTCACCCGAGCGCTGGGAGGGCAACTATGCGTTGCCCAAACTGCTGGCAGAGCAACTCTTCTATACCGCAGCTTCGGTCGCGATTGCAGCGCTCATTGCGATCCCGCTGGGTTGGCTCATCGGGCACACCGGCAAGGGTCGAGAAATCGCTGTCGCCATTTCGGGAGCGGCAAGAGCCGTTCCCGCGTTTGGGCTGCTCATCCTGCTCGTCTTGCTATTCGGAGTGTTGCACAAGCCCGAGGCGGCAATCGTCACCTTCGTGGTTCTGGCGATCCCCTCGCTGCTGGCGGGCGCCTACACAGGCCTCGAAGCGATAGACCGGCGCATCATCGACTCAGCGCGTGCCGTGGGAATGACGGAATGGCAGATTCTGTGGAAAGTGGAGGTGCCGTTGGGGCTGCCACTGCTCGTGGGTGGCATTCGCTCCGCCGTGCTCCAGGTTGTGGCGACGGTCACGATTGCGGCATACGTGAATCTCGGGGGATTGGGCTGGCCAATCATCCAAGGCATCCCACTGCAAAGATTCGACCAGGTGCTCGGCGGGGCGATACTCGTCGCCGCGCTTGCCCTCGTGCTCGATGGTTTGCTCGCGCTCGCCCAACACGCTGCCGCACCTCGCGGCACTCGTCAGCGAGACCAAAGTTCTGGCGTACCGCGGCCTGCCCAAGGCCCGATCGCGCCCCAAGACGTGGCGGAGGAATCCGCCCACGAGCCGGTGACACAGCCCGGCTGATACCTCGCACCACCAGAGAGGAAACAACATGTCCACCATACGCACGCGCCTTCTGCGCGCGTCAGCACTTGCCGCCGGCCTCAGCCTCGCCCTCGCGGGCTGCGCCTCCAGCAATCCGCTCGACGACACAACGGATGACACCGCCACCGAGACGACCGACACCATCGTGATCGGCTCGCAGGCGTATTACTCCAACGAGATCATTGCTGAAATCTACGCGCAAGCGCTGGAGAACGCTGGATTTGAGGTAGAGCGCAAATTCCAGATCGGCCAGCGCGACGCCTATATGCCAGCCATCGAGAACGGCGAAATCACGCTGTTCCCCGAGTACAGCGGAAACCTGTTGCAGTACTTCGATCCAGAGACGAGTGCGCGTAGCGCCGACGACGTCAACGCGGCGCTCGCCGATGCGCTTCCCGAGGGAATCACGGTTCTGGATGTGTCGACGGCGAGTGATCAGGACTCGTACACCGTCACTGCTGACTTCGCTGAGGCCAACTCGCTCGTATCAATCGCAGACCTTGCCAATGTCAGCGAACCGCTGACATTGGGCGGACCGCCCGAGTTAGAAGAGCGTGAGTACGGTCCGATGGGTCTGGCTGATGTCTACGGCATCGAAGTCGGCTTCTCAGCGACAGGAGATACCACTTTCGAAGATCTCCTCGCCGGAACGATCAACCTGGCCAACATCTATACGGCCGATCCGAGCATCGAAACCGAGGGTCTTGTCGTACTCGAAGACCCCGAGGGGCTTTTCCTCGCGTCCAATGTGGTGCCGGTGGTGAACGAAGCAGTCGCAGACGAGATTGCCGACGTGATCAACCCCATCAGCGCGGCGTTGACTCCAGCAGGCTTGGTTGCACTGAATGTGCAGAGCACCGTCGATCAGATGTCGTCGGCTGACATCGCGTCTGAGTGGCTCGCCGAACAAGGTTTGTAGCCTTTATTGCGCGGGCGTCCACACGGACGCCCGCGCTCGCCTAGCCTTGAGGAGACATGGCACATCTGCTCGGGGCTGAAGGCCTCCACCTAGAATTTCCCACCAAAGTCGTTTTCGACGGCGTCTCGCTCGGCATCGACGAGGGCGACCGCATTGGAATCGTCGGCCGAAACGGCGACGGCAAGTCGTCGCTCATGGCGATGCTCGCCGGACGTCTGCAACCCGATTCTGGGCGTGTCACCGTTCGCGGGGGAGTGCGCGTGGGCGTACTCGACCAAGCGGACACTCTCGACGGCACGATGACTATCGCTCAAGCGGTCGTCGGTGACATTCCCGAATACGAGTGGGCCGGTGATGCGAACGTGCGAGACGTGATCGCCGGTCTGCTTACGGGACTCGATTGGGATGGCCCCATCGAAGGTCTATCGGGTGGGCAACGTCGACGCGTCGCGCTCGCAGCGCTGTTGACCGGCGACGACGACGTGCTCTTTCTGGACGAGCCGACGAACCACCTCGACGTCGAAGCCATCGCCTGGCTCGCGCAGCACCTCAAGCGACGCTGGTCTGCCGCTAGCGGTGGCTTGCTCGTCGTCACACACGACAGGTGGTTTCTCGACGAGATCTGCACCAAGACCTGGGAGGTTCACGACCGCATCGTCGAGCCGTTCGAGGGTGGCTATGCTGCGTACATCTTGCAGCGGGTTGAACGCGACCGCCAAAGCGCTGTGATCGAGCAACGCCGCAAGAATCTCGCGCGGAAAGAACTCGCATGGCTGCGTCGCGGAGCGCCCGCCCGCTCAACGAAACCCAAGTTTCGCATCGATGCCGCAAACGAGCTGATCGCCGACGTGCCCGAGATTCGCGACCCGGTCGCGCTGCAGTCCCTGGCCGTATCGCGTCTAGGCAAAGATGTTGTAGACCTGCTGGACGCCGGCGTCACCTACGGCGACCGTGAAGTTCTTCACCCTTTCGAGTGGCGAATTGCTCCCGGCGAGCGCACCGGAATTCTCGGTGTCAACGGCGTCGGCAAGTCGACCCTGCTCGGGTTGGTCTCGGGCGAAGTCGAACCGACGACCGGTCGCGTCAAGCGCGGAACGACGGTGCAGGTAGCGACTCTTACGCAGCGCCTCGACGAGCTCGAAGCGCACCTGGACAAGCCCGTGCGGGTGGTCATCGCTGGCTTGCGCACGACCTACACCTTCGGTAGCGGCAGCAAATCGGCGGAGCTCACACCCGGACAGTTGCTCGAGCGCATGGGATTTGCCAGCGCGCAGCTGTCGACCCCCGTGAAAGACCTCTCTGGTGGCCAGAAGCGACGACTGCAGCTGCTGATGATCTTGCTCGAGCAACCCAACGTACTGATTCTCGACGAGCCGACGAATGATCTCGACACCGACATGCTCGCGGCGATGGAAGATCTCCTCGACACCTGGCCAGGCACACTGTTGGTGGTCTCGCACGATCGCTACTTCCTTGAGCGTGTCACCGACCAGCAGTACGCCATCCTGAGTGGGCACCTGCGCCACTTGCCCGGCGGCGTCGATGAGTACCTTCGGCTGCGCGAGCGGGAGCGCAACGGACCCGAGAAGTCCGCTGCGCTTGATACGACCAGTTCAAAGCCAAAGCTCGCGGGCGCGGAGCTGCGCAATGCGCAGAAAGAATTGGCCGCTCTCGAACGTCGAATGAGCAAGCTGGAATCCCAGATCGTGGCAGCGCGCACGGCTATGGCAGACCATGATCAGACCGATTTTGCCGGCCTCGGTGCCGAAATGTCTCGAATTGGCGCTCTTGAATCAGAACGCGAAGTGGCGGAGGCTCGCTGGTTCGAGTTGAGTGAAGTGCTGGAGTGACCACCACGGTCAATCTCGGCAGAGACTCAGCCGTCGAAACCGATGCTGAGCTTTCGCAGCAGCGCGGCTAGTCGTTCGCGGTCGGGTCGTGAAAGTGTGCTCAGCAGCAGTGCCTCGGCGTCTACGAGGCGCGTGATCGCCGCATCCACCCGCGTTCGGCCTTCTTCGGTGATGGTCACCAGCACGCTGCGGCCATCACCGGGATCTGATTCTCGCTTCACGAGTCGGCGACCGACGAGGCGATCGATGCGGTTGGTCATCGTGCCGCTCGAGACCAGCGTCTGCTGAAGCAACTGCTTCGGGCTGAGTTGAAACGGCTCGCCCGCCCGGCGCAGCGCGGAAAGCACATCCCATTCCCAGGGTTCCAGATCGCTGCGGCGAAAGGCATCACGGCGCGCACGGTCGAGGTGCCGTGAGAGCCGATCGACCCGCGAGAGCACACCGAGCGGTGAAAAGTCGAGGTCGGGACGCTGCGCGACCCAGGCTTCAACGATGCGGTCAACTTCGTCGGCTTCAGGGGGCATTCCCTCATTATCGACTGTGACATGTCCGTCGCGGTGGGGACGCACCGCCAACCTCTGGCAGACTGGTAGACGGTCGCCTCTTGGTGGCCGTTCCGCCGTGGTGTAATGGCAGCACGACAGCCTTTGGAGCTGTTAGGTCTAGGTTCGAGTCCTGGCGGCGGAGCATGTCTGGCAATTCGCTCGCAGTGATCGTTCTGGCCGCAGGCCAGGGCACCCGCATGAAATCTTCGCTGCCGAAGATGCTGCACCGCATCGGCGGTCGCACTCTGGTGGGGCATGTGCTCGATACCGCGCTTGTGCTCGAGCCCGATACGGTGTGCGTTGTTGTTCGTCATGAGCGCGAGTTGGTGGCGACTGCTGTGCGAGAGGCTGTGCCCGGGGCAGTTGTCGTCGATCAGGATGAGATCGCTGGCACCGGCCGGGCAGTGCAGGTCGCGCTGGACGCGCTGAGTGACTTCGATGGTGACATTCTCGTGCTCAGCGGCGACGTGCCGCTGCTCGAGTCCGATGCTCTCGGCGCTCTGCTCGCGCAGCACCGTGAGGCGCAGGCATCCGCGACTCTGCTGAGCGCGACGCTCGAGGACGCCACCGGATACGGTCGCATCATTCGCGACGCTCAGGGCGGTGTCGCACGAATCGTCGAGCAGAAAGACGCGACGGCCGACGAAGCATCGGTCAGCGAGATCAACGCTGGCGTCTACGCTTTCAACGCACGTGCGCTGCGCACTCACCTCGCAAACATCACCACCGCCAACGCGCAGGGCGAGATGTACCTCACCGACGTGGTCGCGCTGATGCGCCAGGCTGAGCTGGCCGTCGGCGCGCATATCGCGCCTGACGCAGCGACGGCCCTCGGGGTGAATGACCGAGTGCAGCTCGCTGAGGCAGCACGCGTGCTGAACGCGCGCATCGTGCGCCATTGGCAGCTTGAAGGCGCCACGATTCTCGATCCTGCCACCACATGGATTGACGCCACCGCGTCTCTTGCTCCTGACGTGACAGTGCTGCCCGGTTGCCACATTCTGCGAGCGACCACGGTTGCCACAGGCGCGACGATCGGGCCAGACACGAGCTTGGTCGACTGCGAGGTTGGCGAGAACGCAATTCTCACCCGCACGGATGCCACCCTTGCAGTGATTGGCGCTGGCGCCACCGTTGGGCCGTTCGCGTATTTGCGACCGGGTACCGTGCTCGGAGACAGCGGCAAGATCGGCACGTTCGTCGAGACGAAGAATTCGACGATTGGTGAGCGCAGCAAGGTTCCTCATCTTTCCTACATTGGCGACACCACCATCGGCAACGGCGTGAACCTCGGCGCGGGCGCCATCACGGCCAACTATGACGATCTCGCCAAGCACCGCACCGAAATCGGTGACGAAGTGCACTCGGGGTCGCACAACGTCTTCGTCGCGCCCGTTAGGATTGGCGCAGGCGCAAAGACTGGCGCGGGGGCGGTCATCCGCAAGGATGTTCCCCCCGGTGCACTCGCCCTCAGCGTGGCTCCTCAGCGAAACGTCGAGGGGTGGGTCGAGCAGAACAGACCAGGAACGGGCGCGGCAGAAGCCGTAGCCAAGGCACGAGCGGCACAGAAAGCGGACGATGGCGCGAACGAAGAAGAAGACCGTTGATCTTGACCGTGACAATGACATCGCGCCTGGCCTCGTAGCCAAGACGAAGAAGCGTCTTGTCGTCGCACGCGGCAGCTCCCATCCCGAACTCGCCTTCGACGTAGCTGGTGCGCTCGGCACCGAGCTTGTTCCCACCGAGTACCGCACCTTCGCCTCGGGAGAGATCCTCACCCGGTTCGAAGTGTCGATTCGTGGTTGCGACCTTTTTCTCATTCAGAGCTTTGGCCCGCCGGTCAACGAGTGGCTCATGGAGACGCTCATCATGCTCGACGCTGCCAAGCGCGCGTCGGCGAAGCGAATCACGGTGGTCGCGCCGTATTACCCCTATTCGCGACAAGACAAGAAGGGTCGTGGGCGTGAGCCCATCAGCGCCCGGCTGGTCGCTGACCTGCTTAAGACGGCGGGCGCTGACCGCGTCATGAGCGTCGACCTGCACGCCGCTCAGATTCAGGGTTTCTTCGACGGCCCCGTCGACCATCTCTTCGCCAAGCCGGTGCTGTTGGAGTACTTCAAGAGCACACTGAGCCAAGATGATCGCGAACTGCTGACCGTGGTGTCGCCCGACACGGGCCGAGTGCGCGTTGCCGACACCTGGTCGGACAGTCTCGGTGCACCGCTTGCGATCATCCACAAGCGCCGCGACCCGAACGTGGCCAACCAGATCACCGTCAATGAGATCGTCGGTGACGTTGACGGGCGAGTGTGCTTGCTGGTCGACGACATGATCGACACGGGCGGCACGATCGTGAAGGCTGCTGAAGCGCTGAAGCGCAGCGGCGCCAAGCGGGTCATCGTTGCGGCAACACACGCCATCTTCAGCCACCCTGCGGTGGAACGCCTGCAGAACGTCGCAATCGACGAGGTCGTGGTGACCGATACGGTGCCGATCCCCGAAGAGAAGCGGTTCGAATCGCTGACCGTGCTGCCGATCGCACCCCTGCTCGCGCGCGCGATTGAAGAAGTCTTCCAAGACGGATCGGTCACCAGCATGTTCGACGGCGCCGCGTAGGTTTCGCATAGCGCTCTCAAAGACTTCGTTGTCACACTGACGTCAGTCTTATCGTGCCGGTGCCCGAGCACCCGTCGACTCTGGAGGAACCCTTTGATACGCAACGTTGTTTCTCGCCCCGCGCGTGCTACCGCTGCTATGGCGGCGACGGCCGGAATCGTCGCGCTCGCAGGATGCAGCCCCAGCACCGAGGCGGCCGCACCAGACGCAGGCAGCGTGCCAGCGGGTGACGGCACATATGTCGATGGAACCTACAGCGCAGATGGCTCGTATGCCACCCCGGAGTCGGTAGAGAGCATCTCGGTCACCGTGACCCTCTCGGATGACGTGATCACCGAGGTGCAGGTGGTCGGCGACGCGCAGGCGCAAGAATCGCAGCAGTACCAGAGCGACTTCATCGGCGGGATCAGCGACGTCGTCGTCGGCCAAGACATCGACGAGATCTCAGTGTCCCGAGTAGCGGGCTCATCGCTCACGAGCGGTGGATTCAATCAGGCGATCGAAGCGATCAAGGCCGAAGCTGCCGCGTGAGATGGCGAGCGAACGCTCTCGCTGGAGCTTCGATGCCATCGGCACGCGCTGGGAGATAGAGACCGACGAGCCGCTGAGCGAGGAGCGTCAACGACAAGTTGCCATCATCATCGATGGTTTTGATAGAACCTGGTCTCGGTTTCGCGGCGACTCAGTGGTTGCGCATCTCGCACGTGGTGCGAACTCAGTGCCGCTCCCGATCGACGCCAGCGCCATGCTTGACGCATACGTCGCGCTGAGTGAGTCAACGTCGGCAGCGGTCAATCCGCTCATCGGCGAGGCACTTGCTGCGCGCGGCTATGACGCCTCGTACTCGTTCACTGATCGCGGCGCCCAGCGGGCTCCGGCTGAGTGGCAGAGCATAGTGAGGTGGAATGAGGGGCGGCTCAGCGTGGTGCCGCCAGCAGTCCTTGACGTGGGTGCGCTGGGAAAGGGGCGGCTCGTCGACCTCATCGCCGACCTGCTCGCCGATGTGGGCGGAGACATGGTGGTGGATGCCAGCGGTGATCTGTCGGTGCGCGGCTCAGCTCAGCGCGTTGCGCTCGAGCATCCCTTCGATCCCCGTCGCGCTATCGGCGTGTGGGAGGTATCGGATGCGGCATTGTGTGCATCGTCGACCAGCCGGCGAGCTTGGGGCGAAGGGCTGCACCATGTGCTCGATGCGCGCACCGGGGAACCCGTGCGGACAGTTGCTGCCACCTGGGCTGTCGCTCCTCGTGCCATGGCTGCCGACGGAATTGCGACCGCGCTGTTCTTCGATGGCGGACCGAAGCTCGCACGGGACTGGGACGCACGATGGGTCAGAATGTTCACGGACGGCCAGGTGCAATGGTCGCCCGGATGCGACGCAGAGCTCTTCAACGGGCGATAGCGTGGAGCGGTGAGTGAAACTTCGGGACAAGTGGTGGCTGTTGCAGCAGACGACGCTCATCGCTTCAGTAAACCTACGAGAGATTCCGTCACGCTGGTGGCAGGGCTCGGCATCGCGGGCGATGCGCACGCGGGAGCGACCGTGCAGCATCTGGCACCGATGGCGAGACACCCCGAACGACAGAACGTACGTCAGGTGCACCTCATTCACGAGGAACTCTTCGAACACACTGCAGCGCGCGGTCATTCGGTGAACCCCGGTGACCTTGGCGAGAACATCACAACGCGTGGCCTTGATCTGCTCGCAATGGGGCGAGGCACGCGGCTCGAATTCGGTAGCGGCGCAATCGTAGAACTGACAGGCCTGCGAAACCCCTGCGCGCAGATCAACGGGTTCTCACCCGGTCTGATGAAGGAGCTGATCTATGTTGACGAGCGGGGCGACACCGTTCGGCTGGTGGGTGTGATGTCGGTCGTCATCAACGGGGGAGAGGTGCGTGCGGGAGATCGCATTCGGGTCATCGTTCCTGACGTGCACGAACCTCTGTTGCCGGTTTAGCGATGATGGCTGCTCTCAGCACCGTCTGGAACCGCGTGTTCGCGGTGCTCGGTCGCGTGTCGATGTACCGGTTGGTCTATGTGCTGCTCGCGGTCCTCGCGGGCACCGCCTTGCTGCTCTCTTTCTTCGGGCTGGTCGGTCCGGCTCCGCTTGAGCTAGTAATCACCCTGCTCGTGCTGTCGCTGGTGTGTGTACTCGTCGACGCCGCAGCGCAGCGGGCGCTCTCGCTTCCCTGGCGCGTCGAGTCGTCTCTGATCACAGCCCACATCTTGCTCTTCGTGTTGCGCCCGACCCTCGACGTCGCGGCGCTGGGGGGAATCGCCCTCGCAGCGACAGCCGCTTCGCTGTCGAAGTACGTGCTGGCGTGGCGCGGTCGCCACATATTCAATCCCGCGGCGGTCGGGGCCACCGTGCTGACTCTCGTGAGCATCGCCGCGCCCGCGCTCGGCGCTTCATCGTGGTGGGTGGGCACACCAGCGATGGCCGCGCCGGTGATCTTGTGTGGCCTTATCGTGCTGTGGCGCACCGAGAAGATTCGTGTCATCGCGCTCTTCTTGCTTGTGGCCGTCGTCGTCGGCACTACGCGCACTGTGCTGCAATATCAAGCGCTCGGGCAGAGCGTTGACTTCGCAACGATTGCTGCGGCCGTGCTGTGGTCGTCGCCGTTCTTGTTCCTAGGCGCATTCATGCTGTCCGAACCGCTCACCCTGCCGCCGCGACGGTGGCAGCAGTATCTCGTGGCGACCGTCGTCGGCGTGCTCGCAGCCTGGCCGATCGATCTGGGCCCCATATCGCTCGGACAGGAACGAGCACTGCTCGTCGGCAACCTGGTTGCGTTCGCGTTCGCCGTGCGCACTGCAGTTCGCCTTACCCTTCAATCACGCGCTGCGCTCACCCCGACGGTCAAGCAACTCACCTTCCGTGCACCGCGCGGCTTTCGGTTCACAGCCGGACAGTACATCGAACTTGAGGTGCCGCACCGCCATCCCGATGCGCGCGGCACTCGGCGCGAGTTCTCAATCGTGTCGTCGCCTGAGGAGCTGCCCAGTTTGCGGGTCGCATTCAAGGAAGGGTCCCAAAGCTCCTACAAGCGTGCACTCGCACTGCTCGAGCCCGGCGGCGCGTTGCCAGTGACCGGAGTGTGGGGCGATTTCGTGCTTCCATCGCATCGCGAAGAGCCGATTCTTCTCGTCGCGGCGGGCATCGGCGTGACACCGTTCATCTCGCAGCTGAACCACCTTCGGCTGACGGGAGAACTGCGCGACATCGTCGTGGTCTACGTCGCCTCGGAGGCTGCCGAGCTCGCATTTCGCGACGAGCTGGCAGCATCCGGGGTTCATGTGATCGTCTTCACGCGCGACGAACCTTCAGACATGCCCTCGCACTGGACGTGGGCTCGCGGTCAGCGCCTCGATGCAGCCGGTCTGCTGGGCTTCGTGCCTGACATTGCACGACGTCATGCGTACGCGTCGGGGCCGCCAGGGCTCATCGCAGACCTGACGCCGGCGCTGGAGCGCGCGCGTTCGATCACCACAGACGCGTTCAGCGGCTACTGATCTCGGAGTCCTCGGCGGGGTCGACGGCTTCGGGCTGCAACGGCAGGCGAACTTCGAACGTTGTGTCGCCGGGTTCGCTCTCCACCGTGATGGTGCCTTGATGGGCCTCCACGATGGCGCGAACGATCGACAACCCGAGTCCAGTGCCACCGGTTTGGCGCGCGCGCGAACGGTCGGCCCGTGAGAAGCGCTCGAAAAGCTCGTCTTTGACCCCGGGATCAATGCCTGGCCCGTTGTCGTGCACCCGCAATATCGCATCATCCGCGCTGCGTTCGATCTGCACATTGACTTCGGTTCCTGCAGGCGTATGAGTGCGTGCGTTCGCGAGCAGATTGGCCGCAATCTGATGCAGCCTGCCTGCGTCAGCGGCAATCATGACGGGCTCGTCGGGTACGTCGACCGTCCAAGTGTGATCAGGGCCAGCCGGTCGCGCGTCACCCACCGCTTCAAGCGCGAGTCTGGTCAAATCGACACTGCCGTACACCAGCTCTTGCCCTTCGTCGAGACGCGCCAAGAGCAACAGGTCTTCGACGAGCGTCGTCATGCGCAGCGACTGCGCCTGAATGCGCTCGAGCGACTGCGTCGTCGGATCGTTCGGGTCGGAATCCGCCACCGGTTTGCGGCTGAGCGCGCGAAGCGAAAGCTCGGAGTATCCGCGGATCGATGCGAGCGGAGTGCGCAGTTCGTGGCTCGCATCTGCGACAAACCGGCGCATGCGTTCTTCATTGCGCTGGCGTGCGGTGAGTGAGTCATCAACGTGGTCGAGCAAGGTGTTCAACGAGGCCCCCACGCGTCCGACTTCGGTGCGCGGATCTGCTTCGGCCTCGGGCACGCGGTCGGCGAGCAGCACTTCGCCCTGATCGAGCGGAAGTTGAGCCACACGCTCGGCCGTGGCAGCGACCGCGCGCAGCGGTGCGAGGCCAGCGCGAATAGTCCACGCCGTGGCGACGGCGAGAACGATGAGTCCTCCGGCGGTGAGCAGGCCGATGGTGATGAACATCTGGCTGAGGGTGGTGACCACATCGGCGCGTGAGAGGCCGACGACGACTGCGGACTGTCCCACACCGAAACCGGTCACTCGAAAAGTGTCTGCACCATCGATAGTCACCACGAGCGGTCCTTCGCCCTGGAGCCCTTGGTCGAGTTCATCGATCTGATCATCATCGAGAGCGACGACTTCGCCATCGTCGTTCATGAAAGCGGCAGATGGCCCGCCGAACGGAGTCGCGATGGCGAGAAGCAGCCCTGGTTGCGCTTGTTGAGTGGCGAGAATCTCTTCGGCAGTCTGCCCAGCCAGAATCTGTGGCTGTATCCATGAAGCGGTGCGCTGCGTCGTCGCCTTGAGCTCGCTGTCTAGGCGTCCTTCGAGCACCTGGCCGAGTATTGCGCTCATTGCCACCGCAACGAACACCAGAATCAGCGAAACGATCGACACGACGGTGACAATCAGACGTCGTTGAAGCGTCCAGGGAGCACGACCATGCCGCGCTCGAGCTCTCTGCCCGGTCGCGGGTTCGGCTGGCTGCGCTGGCTCGGCTGTCACTGGGGTGCCTTGATCATGTATCCGACGCCGCGCACAGTGTGAATCAGGGCCTCGTCGTGGCCATGGTCGATCTTCTTGCGAAGGTAAGAGATGTAAAGCTCCACGACGCTCGAGCGGCCGCCGAAGTCGTAGTCCCAGACGCGGTCGAGAATCTGAGCCTTCGACACAACGCGGCGCTGATTGCGCATCAAGAATCGCAGCAGCTCAAACTCGGTAGCGGTGAGTTCGATCTCACTGGTGCCGCGAGTAACTTCGTGGCTGTCTTCGTTGAGGGTGAGGTCGGCTACGCGCAAGATCGGTTCAGCGCCGCTCGCGTGTGCGGTGCCAGAACGCCGCATCAGTCCGCGCAGTCGGGCGACCACCTCTTCGAGGCTGAAGGGCTTGGTGACATAGTCGTCGCCGCCGGCGGTGAGGCCTGCGACGCGGTCGCCGACAGCATCCTTGGCAGTGAGAAAGAGAACGGGCACATCATCGCCCGACTGACGCAGTCGCTGCAATACCGCCATGCCGTCAAGATCGGGCATCATGATGTCGAGCACCATGGCGTCGGGGGCGAACTCGCGGGCGACCTGCAGCGCTTCGAACCCTGAGCTGGCGGTCTTCACGTCCCACCCCTCCATGCGCAGCGCCATCGACAGCAGGTCAGTGAGCATGGCCTCATCGTCAACCACGAGCACGCGCAGGGCTGAACCGTCGGGGCGGGTGAGGGCAGTTTGCGGGGTAGTCATGTCTTCTATTGTGCGCAGTTTCCTATGAGCTTGCTATGCGCCGGTATTTGCGTCAGCTGTGAATCGGTCAGGCGGCGAATCATAGGCAACTCTTAACTTTCTCTAACAGTTCGCATGAGCCGCGTCTCTAGCGTTTTCTCATCGACGGGTACCTGGCTCGGCTTGAGGAGAATTGATGTACGGAACGTACCTACGGCGAGAACTCGCCGGAAGAAAGAAACAGACGATCATCGTCGCGGCAGGACTTGCTGTTGCGATTGCGCTTGTCATCATTGTGAATTCGCTCGCGACAGGCGTCAAAGACGCTCAGGCGCAGGCTCTCGAATCGGTGTACGGAGTGGGCACCGACCTCACCGTCACCGGCGCAAGCGCCGAGCCCGGTGAGCGCGGACAGCGGTTCGAGTTCGGTGCCGAAGCGGGCGAAACGACCGACGGCACGACGGCGCTCAGTCAGTCGCGGCTCACGACAGACTTTCTTCGTGGCACGCTCGACTCCTCGACAATCGAGACGGTAGCGGCGGTGGATGGCGTCGCTGCGGCATCAGGCGCGCTTTCGCTGACCAACACGACTTTCTCAGGAGAGCTTCCCGACTTCGCCGAGTCCGAGCAGATCGACCCCGGCCAGGCAACCGAAGGCGAGGGCGCGGGGGGACAGGCTCCTCGCCAGGGCGGCGCCGACGGCGCCGGCGGCAGCGCGTTCGACCTCGACACCTTCACGGTGCTGGGCATCGACCCTGCGGCGACAACATCGGGACCACTCTCGGCGATGGAAGTTGCTGAAGGCCGCGCGCTCGATGCCGCTGACTCCGAGCAGCTTGTGGCGCTCGTTGACGCCACCTACGCCGCAACGGCCGAGATCGCACTGGGCGACACCATCGACGTGGGCGGCAATGCCGTCGAGGTTGTCGGAATCGTCGCGTCTACTACGAACGAGGCCGACACGGCAGCCAACGTGTATCTGCCGCTTGACACCGCTCAGACGCTTGCCGGGCTTGAAGACGTCGTATCGACCGTCTACGTGCAGGCTGCCAATGCGGGCGACATCGACGCCGTGCAGGCCGCAATCGCAGACGAGCTTCCTGACGCGACCGTGAGCTCACAGTCAGATCTTGCCGCCACCGTGTCTGGATCGCTTTCTTCAGCATCCACTCTCATCACCAACCTCGGCACCTGGCTGTCGATCATCGTCCTCGGGGTCGCGCTTGCGCTCGCCGTGCTCTTTACGATCTCGGGCGTATCCCGCCGCACTCGCGAGTTCGGCACGCTGAAGGCGATCGGGTGGTCGAACAATCGAGTCGTGGGACAGGTCGCGGGAGAATCCGTGGTGCAGGGACTCATCGGCGGAGCGGCAGGGCTGATCATCGGTCTCGCGGGCATCATCGCCGTAAACCTCATCGCTCCGACGATTTCGGTGACCGAAACGGCCACGACAGGCCCCGGGGGCGCGGAAGCGCCGGGCGTGCAGGGCGGCCAAGCCTTCGGCGCGGTCACTGAAACCTCGACCGAGATCGTGCTCAATGCGCCGTTCTCACCCACTGTGATCGCGTTGGCGATGGGGATCGCTGTTCTGGGCGGTGGTCTCGCCGGGATCTTCGGCGGCTGGCGTGCCGCGCGATTGAGTCCGGCCGAAGCACTGCGATCGGTGGGCTAGTGGCAATGCACACCGACAACACCGCCCCGACCCGAGCGGCGGGCACTCATTCTGAAGGAGATACCGAGATGACGCTAATCGCTACCCATACAGAGCAGGGTCTGGATGCTGCACCCGTCGTGCTCTATCGGCTCTCTGGAGTCACGCGCACATACCGCCAGAAAGACCGGGTTGTGAAAGCGCTGGCCGGCGTCGATCTCGAGATCACCCGAGGTGACTTTGTCACCATCCAGGGCCCAACCGGGGGAGGCAAGTCAACCCTTCTTCAGCTGCTGGGTGCGCTTGATCGCCCGAGCGCCGGCTCGGTGATGCTGGGCGATACTGATCTCGCCAAGGCCTCGAATGCGCAGCTCACCAAGGTGCGCGCCCACGAGATCGGCTTCGTCTTTCAGGGGTTCAACCTGATCCCGACGCTCACTGCGGCCGAGAACGTCGATATGGCCCTTGAGCCGCTGGGAGTGACCAAACAGGAACGCGCGCAGCGTGTTGAAGAAGCGCTCGCGCGAGTCGGCCTGGCAGAGCGCGCCGATCATCTTCCGGGTGAATTGTCGGGCGGGCAGCAACAGCGTGTGGCGATCGCCCGAGCAATCGTGAAGCAGCCAAAGGTGCTGCTGGCAGATGAGCCGACCGGCAACCTCGATGAAAGCATGCGAGATGAGATCCTCGTGGTGCTTGAGGCGCTTTGCGCCGAGGGACTGACGCTCATCGTCGTCACGCACGACTCGGCTGTCGCCAAGCGCGCCAAGCGGCGACTGCGGCTTGAACGCGGCACCGTGCGTGACATCACGCGCAAATAGATAGTGAGAAAGCAAAACGCGAGCCCCGGTTCGACCGGGGCTCGCGTTTTCGCGCGTGACGCGTTAGCGGATGCTAGTGAGTGTCTTCTGCCTCGACTTCACTGCGATCTCCCGACCACAGTGTGTGAAAAGTGCCTTCTTTGTCGACACGCTTGTACGTGTGTGCTCCGAAGAAGTCACGCTGGCCCTGAACGAGGGCTGCCGGCAGGCGGTCTGCGCGCAGACCGTCGTAATAGGCCAGCGAAGACGCGAACGCGGGCGCGGGGATGCCGGCGGTGGCCGCCGTGGCAACAATGTGACGCCACGCTGCCTGCGCCGGGCCCAAGGCGTCGACGAAGTATGGAGCGGTGAGCAGCACTGACAGCTCGGGGCTTTCGGCATACGCATCAGCGATGCGGTTGAGGAACTGCGCTCGGATGATGCAACCGCCGCGCCAGATCTTCGATACTGCGCCGAGGTCGATCGTCCAGTTGTATTCGGCGGCTCCCGCGCGAATCTCGTCGAAGCCCTGCGAGTAAGCGACGATCTTCGAGGCGTACAGTGCCAGGCGCACCTGTTCAATGAACTCGTCGGTGTCTTCTACCGATAGGCCCTCGCTCGGACCGGGAAGTTCACCCGACACCGATCGCTGCTCGGGGTGGCTCGACAGCGAGCGCGCGAACACTGCCTCAGCGATGCCAGACACTGGAACGCCCAGGTTCAGCGCAGTTTGCACCGTCCATGCGCCGGTGCCCTTGGCGCCTGCCTGGTCGAGAATCACATCAACGAGAGGCTTGCCGGTGTCGGCATCCATCTGCCGAAGCACCTCGGCCGTGATCTCAATCAGGTAGCTCTCAAGCTCACCCTTGTTCCATTCCGCGAAGACGTCGGCGATCTCGGCGGGGGACTTTCCCGTCGCGCGTCGGATCAAATCGTAGGCTTCGGCGATGAGCTGCATGTCGGCATACTCAATGCCGTTGTGCACCATCTTGACGAAATGACCGGCGCCATCGTGACCGATGTGTGTCACGCAGGGTTCGCCTTCGGCGACGGCTGCGATGGACTTGAGGATGGGCCCGAGCGTCACCCACGATTCGTCTGAACCGCCAGGCATGATCGACGGTCCCAGCAGGGCGCCCTCCTCGCCGCCTGAGATGCCAGCTCCGACGAAGTTGATTCCCGTTTCGCGGACGGCCTTCTCGCGACGGATCGTATCGGTGAAGAGCGCGTTGCCGCCGTCGACAATGATGTCACCGGGCTCGAAGGCCTCAACGAGAGCATTGATGACGGCGTCGGTGGCGCCGCCAGCCTTGACCATGATGATGGCGGTACGGGGTTTCTGCAGGCTGGCTGCGAACTCGTCGTACGAGTAAGCGGGAACGAACTTCGCCTCGGGGTGCTCAGCAACAAGAGTCTCGGTCTTGTCATGGCTGCGGTTATAGATCGCGACCGTGTTGCCCTCGCGGCTTGCGAGGTTGCGGGCGAGATTCGATCCCATTACCGCGAGTCCAACAACGCCGATATTGGCGGTTCCGCTCATTTTTCTCCTCAGTCAGAGCCGAGCTCTCGCACCGCTGCGTGGTAAGCGGCAGGGCTGGCGGTTTCAGCGTAGCGCGCCACCGCTCTGCCTCGCAGGTTGTGTGACGGTAGGTGCGCTTCGTCGGTTCAGTGGATGGGGATAGACGATTCCCGCCTAATGATCATATCATTGGGGCTATGCGGGACGATGTTCTCGTCGCCGTCTCCCTCCGACGATGGACAACAATTCATGATCATCCTTGCGCTGGAAGCCAGCACAACGTCTGCCAAGACGATGCTCTTCGATACTGACAGCGGCGAAATCGCTGTTAAATCGCGGCGCTTCGAGACCGACGGGCCAGACGCCGCTGTGCGCGACGGTGACGCGATCTGCACTCAGCTGTTTGCGCTCGGGCGCGAAAGCGCGCACGGTCATGACGTTGACCTGATCGTGCTGAGCGGCACCTGGCATGGTCTCACCTTGCAAACACCCGCGTTCGACGCCATCACGCCCGTAATGGAGTGGCCGTACACCGGCGCACAGGATCTCTGCGCGGGGTTGCGAGACGACGCGGAGCTTACATGGTGGTTCTACGAGCGCACGGGCTGCATGGTGAACGCGGTCTACCCCGTGTTCAAGCTCATGCATCTCGCGCAACAAGGCCATGACCTTGCTTCTGCTGTCGCCATGGATCAGCCGAGTCTCGTGTTCGCCCGGTTGACGGGTGAGTGCTGGACGAGTCCGTCGCTCGCTTCTGGTACCGGCCTGCTCAATGCCACGACCGCAGATTGGGACCACGAGGTCATTGCACGCTTCGGGCTCGAGCACGTGCAGCTTCCCGAGCTTCGAGCGTCTACGCAGACGGCGTCCCTTCTGCCAGAAGCGGCCACTCTGCTCGGCATTCGCGCTGGTGTGCCAGTGCTTGTTCCCGGGCCTGACGGTGGGCTCAGTCAAGTTGGCGACCTCGCGACCGAACCAGGAGATATGACATTTTCGATGGGCACGAGCGGCGCGTTGCGGCTTGCCTCGCGGCATCCTGCCTTTTCGCCCACGCTCAGTACCTGGTCGTACCGCTCGCCTATGGGATCACTGAGTGGCGCAGCAACCTCAGGTTGTGGAAACTGTGTCGATTGGGCGCGCGAGCGCCTCTTCGGCATGTCGACTGACTACGCCGAGATTGAGCCGCTACTGTCTGCGGACCGACTTGACACGCCGGTATTCATGCCGTTCTTGTTCGGTGAGCGCAGTCCAGGATGGCAAGACCAGCGACAGGGGGGACTGCTCGCACTGCAACCGCATCACACCCGCGCTGACATGTACCAAGCCGTGCTCGAGGGCATTGTCTACTCGCTGTTTCACTGCTTCAAAGAGCTGACCGCGCTAAGCGGTTCCCCCAGGCGCGTCATTCTCTCGGGTGGCGTGCTTTCCTCCCCGTTTTGGACGCAGCTGACCGTCGATGTCTTCGGCGTCGAGATGGAAGTGTCGACGCAGCAGCACAGCTCGACGGTGGGTGCCATTCGCATGGGGCTCGCCGCGCTGCAGCTGCCCATGCAGCATCCGGCACTTGACTCGGTCGAACGCCGAATCGTTCGACCTCGACCAGAGCGGCGCGCGCAGTATGACGCCGGCTTCACGCGGTATTTGGATCACTACTCACGAACAGTGCCTGTTGCCCCGCCGAAGAGCTGACGCGGCACGAAGCGGCTGACTGGCTTCAGCTCAGCGACCGCACCTCTGACAGAACAGCGTCGACGTAGCGACGGGTGTGGTGTTCGGCCGCTTCGGCGTCGCCGCGAGCGATCGCCGCTGCGGTCTGAAGGTGGTTGTGCAGCGCTTCGTGGTGAGGCGTCGGGGGAGTGAGCCCCTCGCGTGAACGCCCACTGATCACTGCCGCGATCGCAGACTTGGTCGCGGCAAGCATCAGGTTGCCGCTCGAGTCGAGGATCAGATCGTGGAAGGCGATGTCGGCGCGCAGGTACTCCTCGGAGTCGCCCCTGCCCTGGCTTCCCAGTTCGTTGAGCTGGTCAGCCAATCTGGTGAGTTCGGCTCGCTCCACATCACTCGCACGCGTAGCGCTGAGGCGGGCGGCGACCGGCTCGATCGCCGCGCGCAGCTCGTTCACGACTACCAGCTGCTGATCTCGCCGCGGGCCCGTGAGCTGCCAGGCGATCAGCTGGGAGTCCAGGGCGTTCCACTGGTTCACCGGCCGGACGGTGAGGCCAACTCGACGGCGCGATTCGAGCATCCCCATGGCCTCGAGCACCCGAACGGTCTCTCGTACCACCGTTCGCGAGACTCCGTACTCGGATTCGAGTCCGGCGAGGGTGAGAACGACGCCGGGCTGCAGTTCGCCCGATGCGATGCGCTCGCCGAGCGCATCGAGCAACGGTCGGTGAGCTGCTTGCGCCACGAGGGCCTCCAATAAATATGATCAAAGCTTGCCAAAAATATGATCATTGTGGCAAGATCACTGCACGCGCTGAAAATTCATAGAGCGCGTCGCACGAATCCTAACGCGGGAGCCGGGGTGTCCCCGAGTTCTCATTCCTCACATCAACGGAGATTCAGATGGAAGATTGGACCCAAACGCTGGGTACCGGGCCGCTTCTGGCCATAGCTGCGGGCGCGATCGCGCTCATTCTTGTGCTCATCATCGTCTTCAAGGTGCATGCCTTCTTGACGCTGATTATCGTGTCGTTGCTGACCGCACTGGTTGCGCAAGTGCCGGTGTCGGAGATCGCGACGACTCTGCTGGGCGGGTTCGGTGCAACCTTGGCGAGCGTTGCGTTGCTCGTGGGCCTGGGAGCGATGCTCGGAAGACTCATAGAGCATTCCGGCGGCGCCAAGGCGCTGGCGGATCGCTTCGTCGAGATCTTCGGTGAAAAGCGCGCTCCGTTTGCGCTCGGCGTTGCATCGCTGATCCTTGGCTTCCCGATGTTCTTCGACGCGGGCCTCGTGATGATGCTCCCCATCGTCTTCGCCGTGGCGCGGCGCGTGTCAAAGAACAATGTGCTGCTGTTCGGCCTGCCCGCCGCGGCCGCATTCTCGGTCATGCACGTATTCCTTCCGCCCCACCCGGGCCCGGTCACCGCCGCAGGTCTGTATGGCGCCAACCTGGGAATCGTCCTATTGCTCGGACTGCTGATCGCATTCCCGGTGTGGTACGTCTCGGGCTACCTGTGGGCGAAGTTCATCTCTGCGCGCATCAAGCTGCCTGTTCCCGCGCTTTTCGGTTCGATCGACGACGACCAGCCGGCTAACCCGCCCAAGCCGATGACGATCGTGCTGATACTGCTGTTGCCGATGTTCCTCATCTTCCTGAACACTGGCCTCACGACCCTCGCGAGCGAAGGTCTGGTCGCCAGCGACTCGCTGTGGGTACAGGTTCTGACCTTGCTCGGCAACTCGTTTGTCGCGCTGCTGATCACCGTTCTGGTGGCGACGTATGTTCTCGGCACTCGCCGCGGCGAGAACGGCACCGCTCTGGAGAAGACGCTTGATTCTTCGTTCGGTCCGGTTGCTTCGGTCATCTTGATCACCGGCGCTGGCGGAATGTTCGGTGGCGTCTTGCGCGCGTCAGGAATCGGTGATGCATTGGCAGACACGCTGAGTGACCTGGGCCTGCCCGTCATCGTCGCCGCCTACATCATCGCGGTTGTCATTCGCCTTGCACAGGGATCTGCGACCGTCGCACTGGTGACTGCCGCAGGACTCGCGGCGCCGGCGGTGCTCGCAGGCGATTTCAATCCGCTTCAGATAGCAGCGATCACGCTCGCAACCGCTGCCGGCTCCGTCTTCGCCGGGCATGTGAACGACTCCGGATTCTGGCTCGTCGGGCGACTCATGGGCATGGACGTCAAGACCACCCTGAAGACATGGACCGTGCAGCAGGCGATCGAGTCCGTACTGGCATTCGTGCTCGTTCTCGCTGTATACGGCGTTGCCACCCTCGTCTGACCGCAACTGAAAGGCACCTCTGCTCATGTCTGAACTTTTCACTGTCGCTGACCGTCTCGCGCTGGTCACCGGTTCATCCCGAGGACTCGGCCGGTCGCTCGCCCTCGCCCTCGCGCGAGAAGGGGCCCGTGTCGTCGTTCATGGGCGAAATGCGCAGGCAGTGGAAAGCACTCGTGCCGAGGCTGAACGTCTCTCAGGACGACCGGCGGCGGCTGTCACTTTTGATGTGACTGACGCTGCCGGCGTCGAGGCTGGCATCGCAAAGCTCTTCGAGGAGGTCGGCGTGCCTGACATTCTCGTCAACAACGCCGGCGTGCAACGGCGTGGCCCGTTCACAGAGTTCTCTGTCCAGGACTGGGACGACATCATCGCGGCGAACCTCAACGGGGTCTTCTATGTATCTCGATTTGTGGCGCCTGCCATGGTTGAGCGGGGCTCCGGAAAGATCATCAACGTGGCCTCGGTGCAGTCATTGCTCGCGCGCCAGACCATTGCCCCATACTCGGCCTCCAAGGGGGGTGTTGTGCAGCTGACCAAGGGCATGGCCGCGGATTTGGCGCGACATGGCGTGCAGGTGAACGCGATTTCTCCTGGGTACTTCGCGACAGAGATGAACAAGGATCTCGTCGATGACCCGGATTTCACGGGTTGGCTGAAGGCCCGAACCCCGGCTCAGCGCTGGGGTGACTTCGCAGAGCTAGACGGTGCGCTTATTCTGCTCGCCTCAGATGCATCGAGCTTCATCTCGGGTCAGAACATCTTCGTCGACGGTGGAATGACCGCCGTCGTATGACCATCGGAAAGGAACAGATGATGCGCGCTGCCTATATCGAAGCCACGCAGAATCTCGTCGTGCGCGAGACATCCATCCCGCAGCCGGGCCCCGATCAAGTACGAGTACGAGTGGATTACGTCGGAATTTGCGGATCGGATCTCCACTACTACTTCACTGGTGCCAACGGTGCGTTCGTCGTGCGAGAACCGCTCATTCCCGGACACGAACTGTCGGGTCGTGTCGACGATGACCCGCTGGGAGTCTGGGAGCGCGGCAGGCCGGTCACCGTGCATCCCGCAACGTTCGGGACTCCGCTCCCCGAAATCATCGATGAGCCACACCTTTGGCCGGGCGGGGCGTATCTGGGAAGCGCTTCGACAACACCGCACACCCAGGGTGCTCTGGCGGAATACATCTTGGTCGAGCGTGACATGATTCGCCCCCTGCCGGAGTCGTTGCCCGTGCGTCGCGCGGTGCTCGCCGAACCGCTCGCGGTAGCGCTTCATGGCATCGCGCAGGCGGGTGGCGTCGCAGGTGCGCGCGTGCTCGTCACGGGCGCTGGGCCCATTGGCCTGCTGGCTGTTGCTGCTGCTGCCGCGGCAGGTGCGAGCAGCATCTGCGCCACAGACGTTCTGCCCGGACCGCTGGCCCGCGCCAGCGCACTTGGCGCCGACACGGTGATCAACGTGGCTGCAGACGAGGTTCCTGAGAGTGCCTACGACATCGTGCTCGAATGCTCGGGCGTCGCACCGTCGATATCTAGCGCGCTGCGAGCGGTTCGCGCTCGAGGCACCGTGGTTCAAGTCGGGATGGTTCCCAACGAGAACCGACCGCTGAATATTGCGCCATTCATCTCAAAAGAGGTGCGATGGGTAGGCACATTTCGTTTCAAGGACGAGATTGATCGGGCCGTTGCCCTACTCGATTCGCACCCGAGCATCGAGAGAGTCATCACCCACGAGGTATCCGTTGAGTCCATCGAAGAGGCGTTCCAGATCGCTCGCGACTCGGAGCAATCCGGCAAGGTCATCGTTTCGATGTGGCCGGAGGGCGGATAGCTCAGTTGTTGTCGTAGGAGCGGCCCATTGACCAGAAAGCCAACGTCGTTCCGACTGCACCGATCAGCGCGACAGCGCCGACCACCCACAGCAACACGTGTGTCAAGAATCCGTACTCCATGCAAAACCTCCGGGTGCTGATCGGGTGAGTCTTCATCGTAGCCGGGTCACTGCTAGACTCTGTGCTTGTACTTCGGCGAGGGATGCCCCGATTTCGCTCTACAGCAGCAATCGGCATCCGTAATCGACGCGGTGATCTAGGCCCCGGCTTTCCTCACGCGCTCGCGTTTGAGTCGAAACAACCCCACATACCCTGGGCCTTCGCAGGTTGGCCCGCTGACAGAACGGGCCTGAGCGCCCGCAAGGAGCAACAATGTCGAACGAGCCCGACCACAAGGTCATCGCAGACGTCCGTGAGAACTTCGGCAAGGGCTTCGCCCGCCGCCTTCGCGCCGCTGGCAAGATTCCTGCCGTGATCTACGGACACGGCACCGAGCCCGTGCACGTAGCCCTGCCCGGTCACCAGGTTGCGCTGCTCATCCGCCGCGCAAACGCGCTGCTCACGATCGTCATCGATGGCAAGGACCAGCTCACCCTGGTTAAGGACGTGCAGAAGGACCCGGTGCACCAGATCATCGAGCACATCGACCTCATCGTCGTGAAGAAGGGCGAGAAGGTCCAGGTTGACATTCCGGTCACGGTCGTCGGCGAGCCTGCTGCCGGCATGAACGTGAACCAGCACGCAGTGTCGGTTCTGCTCGAGGTTGAGGCAACTCACATTCCGCAGGGCGTTGAGGCTGACGTTGAGGGTCTTGAAGAGGGTGCTCACATCACCGCAGCCGACCTGTCGCTGCCTAAGGGTGCGTCGCTGGCCGCTGACCCCGAACTGCTCATCGTGGCGATCTCGGCGCCGTCTGCTGCTGCTGAAGAAACAGACGCCAAGCCTGCTGAGGGCGAAGCTCTTGACACGCAGGCCGAGGAAGCAGCCGAGTAAGACTCTCACAATAGCGAGGGGGTGCGGATTCCGCGCCCCCTCGTTTCGGTTTCTACGCGCCGTCAGACAGGATGGAAGACATGGCACAGTCTTGGTTGATCGTGGGCCTGGGCAATCCGGGGCCGCGCTATGAGACCACCCGCCACAACGTGGGGCAGCTGGTCGTGGACGAACTTGCGGCTCGCCGCAGCGAAACGTTCCGCGCGCACAAGACGAACTCGCGAACGGTTGAGACCTGGTTGCGCCCGGGCGGCGACAAACTCATTCTCGCCAAACCGAACAGCTTCATGAATGTTTCGGGCGGTCCCGTCGCAGCTCTGGCGAACTTCTACTCCGTGGATCCGGGCCATGTCGTCGTCGTGCACGACGAGCTCGACATCCCGTTCGACACGATCAAGCTAAAAATCGGCGGCGGACACGGTGGGCACAATGGGGTGCGCGACGTCGCAAAAGCGCTGGCCACCCCCGAGTTTCCCCGAGTGCGGGTGGGCATCGGGCGTCCGCCCGGACGGCAAGAGACATCCGATTGGGTGCTTGATCCATTCGGAGCTGTCGAGCGAAAAACCCTCCCGATCTTGGTGTCGGATGCTGCCGACGCGGTGGAACAGCTGATTGCCGAAGGCCTGGTCGCGGCTCAGCAGAAGCATCATGCACCGCGAGGCTAGCGGCGGGAGAGGCGCGAGCTCAGAGAGATCCGCTCGCATTCATCGTCGCGCCGACCGCGAGGGCGCTCGGTATGACGACCAGCGCGATGAGCGGTCCAGCGCTTGCCAGCACAACCGCGGCGATTCCGGCACCACGCCCGCGTCGGCGCACAATCGCGACGATGCCCTGGATGAGAGCCCAGGTGCCGCACACGGTGCCGACCCAGAAGGCGATCTCGGCAAACAGCACCCACTCGCGCACCGGAGTCAGGGTCGCGGGACTGAACTGCGCAGAAGTGAGCACATTTTGCGTAAGCGCACCCTGGCCGATTTCGAAGGCGGCGAGCCCCAGTGCCACGGGTACGACAATGGCCGCAAAGAGAGAGAGCAGCAGCGCGACAACGCCGAGCGCGGCGCTACGCTTCTGTGCCGGGGGAGCGTCGGCACCGCGTTGTTGTGCGGGCGCGGAATAGCCCGGAGGCATCGAATAACCTGCGGGCGGAGCAAAAGGACGTGCGCTCGGCGCCGCCCACCCGCTCGTTGCGGGCGCGGACTGCGGCACGGGGGGTTGACCAGGTGTGGAATCGCTCACGCCTTCATCCTAGAAGCGTGCTTGTCTTGCGTGGGAGCGCGACTGCCGGGGTGTCGGCTGTGCGCCGTACACTTCTAAGGTGACAGTTCCCGGGATAGTGCGCGCCCTCGAGCAGGCGGAGCCCTTTCAGGACGCCGTTTCTGTGGCGCCTGTAAACGCCGACTTTTCTCTCGTCGAAGGGCTTGACGCCCCGCTTCTTGCCGCTCTTATCGAGCGCCGCCGCGCAGCCGGAAAGCCGCCGGTGGTGCTGCTGATTGCACCCACCGGGCGACGCGCTGAGTCGCTCGGGCCCGCGCTCGGTGCGCTTTTGCCCGGTGCCGAGGTGTTTCACTTTCCTGCGTGGGAGACCCTGCCTCATGAGCGTCTGAGCCCGAGTGCAGAGACTGTCGGCAAGCGGCTCGAGATTCTCGCGCACGTGGCGAAGTGGCAGGGCAAGACGCCACTTGTCATCACGTCGTCCGTGCGCGGGGCGATTCAGCCGATCGCAGCAGGCCTCACCGACGTTGGACCGATCGAGCTGTCGATGGGCAGCCGAGGCAACGAACTGGGCGATGTGGTGCTGGGGCTCGTCGAACGTGCCTACTCGCGCGTCGACATGGTGTCGCGCCGCGGTGAGTTCGCTGTGCGCGGCGGCATCCTCGACGTGTTTCCTCCCACCGCTGCCCATCCCTTCCGCATCGAGTTCTTCGGCGACGAGGTCGACCAGATTCGAGAGTTCTCCGTCGCTGACCAGCGCTCGCTGCCTGAGGACGTGCGAACAGTGTCACTTCTGCCGAGCCGTGAACTTCTGCTCACGCAGGACGTCCGCGAACGTGCCGCCGCGCTGCACGAGACGTTCCCCGGTCTTCGCAACATGCTCGAGAAGATGACCGAGGGAATTCCCGTCGAGGGCATGGAGTCACTGCTGCCCGCCCTGGTCGATCGCCTCGTGACGCTCGTTGATTATCTGCCACAGGGCGCAGCGGTCGGCTTGGTTGACCCCGAACGCGCCGTGAGTCGCGCGATCACGCTGAGTGATACCAACCGCGAGTTTCTGGATGCTGCGTGGAGCGCCGCGACCGCGGGCGCCGACACGCCCGTAGACCTTGGCACGGGCGATTTCGTGCCGTTGCCCGCATTGCGCGAAGCCGCAGAATCACGCGGCGATGTCTGGTGGACTTTGAGTTCATTCGACTCCGGCGAGGCAGATGCCTCGGCGGAGGGGCTGCTCGACATCGATGCAGCCCTCGAGGCAGCGCGAGTCGTGCGCGTGCCGGGCAACGCGGTGCCCTCGTTCCAGGGAAACGTCGACGGTGCAACAGCACACATTGCCGAGCTGCTGCAAGCGGGGTGGCGTGTGATCGTCACCGCCTCCGGTGCTGGCTTGGTCGAGCGCGCGCGCGATGTGATGGCCGAGCGTGGAATCGCCGCGCGCATGGTCGATGAGGTTCTCGCCATTCCTGAGCCGGGCGTCGCGCACGTGGTGCTGTCTGTTCTGGAGCGCGGATTCGAATCAGCCGAGGCCAAGCTCGCGGTTCTCACCGAGTCTGAGTTCTACGGCCGCACGATCGGTGGCGACCAGCGCGTGGTCAAGAAACTGGCATCGCGGCGTCGCAATGTGGTTGACCCGTTGCAGCTGAAGGCGGGCGATGCGGTCGTGCACGTCACCCACGGCATCGGAAAGTTCGTTGAGCTCACCCAGCGCGAGGTCTCGAGCGGCGGTCGCAACGCGATCAAGAGCACCCGCGAGTATCTCGTGATCGAGTACGCGCCGTCCAAGCGGGGCTACCCGGGCGACAAACTGTTCGTGCCGACGGACCAGCTCGACCTGCTGTCTCGCTATGTCGGGGGCGAGACGCCAGTGCTGTCGAAGATGGGCGGTAGCGATTGGGCCCAAGCGAAGGGCAAAGCACGCCGCGCGGTGCGAGACATCGCGGTCGAACTGGTGAAGCTCTATTCTGCGCGCATGGCAGCCAAGGGGCACGCCTTCGGCCCTGATACGCCGTGGCAGCGTGAGCTCGAAGAGGCATTCCCGTTCGCCGAGACCCCTGACCAGCTGCAGACGATCGATGAGATCAAAGCCGACATGGAGAAGCCGATTCCCATGGATCGACTGCTGTCGGGCGACGTCGGATTCGGTAAGACCGAGGTGGCAGTGCGCGCCGCGTTCAAGGCCATTCAGGATGGCAAGCAGGTCGCAATGCTGGTGCCGACCACGCTATTGGTCAAGCAGCACATCGAGACGTTTGCCGAGCGCTTCGCCGGATTCCCCGTGAAAGTGCGAGCGCTCTCGCGCTTTCAGACCGATAAACAGGCCCGCGAGGTTCTCGCTGGCATCACCGACGGCACTGTCGACATGGTTATCGGAACGCATCGCATTCTCACCGAAAAGGTGGTTTTCAAAGATCTCGGCCTGATGATCATCGACGAAGAGCAGCGATTCGGCGTAGAGCACAAAGACGCGTTGAAGAAGCTCAAGACGAACGTCGACATTCTCGCGATGAGCGCCACACCCATTCCGCGCACGCTCGAGATGGCAGTCACCGGCATTCGCGAGATGTCGACGTTGCAGACTCCACCCGAGGATCGGCACCCGATTCTGTCGTACGTCGGACCTCGCAATGACAAGCAGATTGCGGCTGCCATACGTCGTGAAATGTTGCGCGAAGGCCAGGTGTTCTTCGTGCACAACAGAGTGCAGTCGATTCAGCGTGTGGCGTCTGAACTCGCCGAGCTCATTCCAGAGGCGCGGGTTGTCGTGGCGCACGGTCAGATGGGGGAGCACCAGCTCGAGCAGGTCGTCGACGATTTCTGGGAGCGAAAAGCAGACGTGCTGGTGTCGACCACGATCATCGAGACCGGCCTCGATATCGCGAATGCGAACACCATCATCATCGACCGCGCAGACAAGTATGGGCTGAGCCAGTTGCACCAGCTGCGCGGGCGAGTCGGTCGCGCACGCGAGCGTGCCTACGCCTACTTCATGTACGACGAGATGAAGCCGCTCTCTGAAACCGCTGCCGACCGTCTGGAGACTATCGCGGTCAACAACGACCTCGGATCCGGCATGCAGGTGGCACTGAAAGACCTCGAGATCCGTGGTGCGGGAAACATGCTGGGCGCCGAGCAGGCGGGGCACATCGCTGGCGTCGGCTTTGATCTCTATCTGCGAATGATCGGCGAAGCTGTCGCGACTTTCCGAGGCGACGACGTCGAGGGCCCTGTCGAGTTGCGGCTCGAGCTGCCCGTGCAGGCTCGTATTCCTGAGGCTTATATCGACAGTGAACGGCTGCGACTCGAGGCGTACCAAAAGCTCTCAGCGGCGTCTGCCGCGCAGGCGAAAGACGATTCGCTCGATGCGGTGATCGACGAGCTTCGTGATCGCTATGGCGAGCCGCCCGCAGATGTTGAAGGACTGCTGTCCATCGCTCGGTTGCGCCGGCGCGCCACGCAGGCCGGACTGACCGATGTGGTTGCGATGGGGCCGAACCTGCGCGTCGCACCCGCTCATCTGCCGGACTCGATGCGCGTGCGGTTGCAGAGGCTCTATCCGAAGGCGAAGCTACTCGCTGGCGGAGATGCCCTGGTTGTGCCGCTGCCGCGGGTGGATTCGGAACCAGTCAGTGACGCCGACTTGATCGCGTGGGTTGGTCAGCTGATCGATCAGCTCTGGCCTGCGCCCGCGAAACCCGCCGCCGCACAGTAGTCTTCGTGCCGCACGCAGACGATCACCTCTCGCAGTGATCGTCTGCGTGGCATGGTGTCACCCGGTGTTCTGCAGCCCGGCCGCGACACCGCTGACCGAGAGCAGCAACAGCCGTTGCTGCGCAGCATCCACCGGAGCGCTCTCATCGGCATCGCGCAGGGCGCGCAGCGCGCGCAGCTGCAGCAACGAGAGCGCATCGACGTAAGGGCTACGCATCTTGACGGCCCGCTGCAGAACAGGCTTATTGCCTAGCAGTTCGCTCCCGCCCGTGATGCGGGTCACCCAGGAGCGAGTGAGCGCCATTTCATCGCGCACAAGCGTGGCGAGGTCGTCACGATCGCCCAGATCGAGGTAGCGCTGCGCGATGCGGTCGTCGGCCTTGGCGAGGCTCATCGCGACGTTGTCGATCATCGTCTGGAACAACGGCCAATCAGCGTAGGCCTGCGTGAGCAGAGCTTCGTCGGCGACCGCATCAAGAGCGGTTCCCAGCCCGAACCATCCTGCGAGGTTGATGCGGGCTTGAGTCCAAGCGAACACCCATGGGATGGCACGCAGGTCTTCGAGCGACTCCACTGACAGTCCGCGGCGGGCGGGGCGTGAGCCGAGCGCCAGCAGACCGATCTCTTCCATCGGGGTCACGGTGGCGAACCAGGGGGCGAATCCTGGTGCCTTGACGAGCGAGAAGAAGCGTTCACGCGAAGCGGTGTCCATGGTCGCTGCGACTTCGGCGTACTTCTCCGCCGCATCGAAGTTGCGCTTCTCGTTCGACGGTGACGAGGCCAAGAGTATCGCCGCAGCGACTTGGTCGATGTGCCGCATCGCAATTGCCGGGTCACCGTAGCGTGCGAAGATCACCTCGCCCTGCTCGGTGAGCTTGAATCGGCCGTCGACAGAGTGCTGCGGCTGAGCGAGAATCGCCGAGTTCGCAGGCCCGCCACCGCGGCCGAGCGCACCGCCGCGACCGTGGAAGAGGGTGAGCTCGATGCCCTCTTCCTGGGCCCACGCCGAGATCTTCGCCTGGGCTTCGTATAGTGCGAGGTTGGCAGCAACCGGGCCGACGTCTTTCGATGAATCGGAATAGCCGAGCATCACCTCAAGGCGGCGCCCGGTCGCCTCGAGCCTGGCAGCGAACTCAGGATGGTTGACGATCTCGGCGAGAATGCCTGGCGCGGCCTGCAGGTCGGCGAAAGTCTCGAAGAGCGGAATGACATCGAGCACAGGGGTGTTGCCGTCCGGCCCGGCAGCGAAAGCTGCAAGCCGGTGCACGTTGGCGAGGTCTTCAGCTGATTGCGTGAATGACACGATGTAGCGCCCGGCGGCACGTGGTCCGAAGCGCTCCTGGATGAAGCCGACCGAGCGAAAGACGTCGAGTACTTCCTCGGCTTGCTCGCTGAGCGCACCGCCGGCATCAAGTTCAGCGAGCACCTTCGTGTGAACGGCGGAGTGCTGGCGCACTTCGAGCTCGCTGAGGTGAAAGCCGTAGGTCTCGACCTGCCAGATCAGCTGCTGCAGATGGCCGTACGCCTGACGCGACGCGCCCGCAGCGACGAGCGAGTCCTGGATGACGCGCAGATCGGCGAGCAGATGCTCGGGATCGCGGTAGGCGAGATCAGCGTTGCGCGCGTGCGTGGCCGTGAGCTTGCGGGCGATCAGCAGCATGATTCGCCGGTATGGCTCGTTCGGCGAGCGTTCGGCGATCTCGGCGGCAGCGTCTTCATCCGCAGCCTTCAATCGTCGCCAGAGTGCCCCGGCCGCGTCGCTGGGCGGGGTAGATGTGGCGTCGAGCGTGAGCGTTCGGCCGATGCGGTTGGCGGTGCGTTCAAGGCCGAGCAGCACGTGCTCGCTGGCGATTGCCGCGGCTTTGCGCGTAACCGAGGCGGTCACAAACGGGTTGCCGTCGCGGTCGCCACCGACCCACGAACCCACTCTCACGAACGGGCGCACCACAGGTGCACGGTCGCCGGCCGCGGGGCCCTGCAGCGCGTCGTCAACGCGGCGATACACGTGGGGGACGGCGGTGAAAAGCGTTTCGTCGAACACCGCCATGACAGCGCGCACTTCGTCGGTGGGTGACGGCTTCTGCGGCCGCAACGGCGCCGTTCGCCACAGGGTGTCGATCTCTTCGAGCATCCGCCGCTCGGCGCGGCGCTGGTCGGCGCCGTTGCGGAGCGCCAGGTCGTGCTCTTCGAGCAGCTCCGACAGGCGACGGATGCTCTGCGAAACGGCACGGCGTCGCGCTTCGGTGGGGTGTGCGGTGAACACGGGGTGGAATCGCATTGCCTGCAGACGCTTGAGCGCCGAATCGTCGCCGACTTCTTCGGCCAGCCGAACGAACGCGGCGGCTACCGAATCGGTCGCGCTCTCGCGGGCGGGCCGCCCGTCGCGCTGGCGCAGCACTCGCACTCGCTGATGCTCTTCGACTAGGTTCACGAGGTGGAAGTAGGTGGTGAACGCTCGGGCGACTTCGTCTGCCCGCTCGACGGTGAGAGAGTCCGCGATGCTGGCCGCCCGTTCGAAGGCTTCGGGGGATTCGTCCGTGTAGGCGTGGATGGTCGCAACGCGCAGGCGCTCGACATCGTCGTACAATCCCTTCGACCCGCTCTCGCGGAGTACTTTGCCAAGGAGAGAGCCGAGCATTCGGACGTCGGAGCGCATCTGCTCCGGAATCTCCTGGCCGGCTTCGAATCGTCCGACAAGGTCGATCGCTTCGGTGTGAGTCAGTTCGCGCATCCTCTAACGGTAGCGTCGCTGTGTTTCGCGTTGGTCACGCGGGCGGTACTTATGACGTTGAACGTCGATAGACTCTTCTGCGGAGTGCCGGGAAGTCTGGTCGGCGTCGGTAGAGAACCACCGACTGGCACTCTGAAAGGACCCTATGTCCCTGCTTCGTTCCGCACGTTTCCCCGCGATTGTGCTGCTTTGCGCTGCCGCGCTCGGCCTCATTGTGGCCAATTCCCCTCTGGGCGCGGCCGCCGACGACATCATGCACGCCTACGTTGGCATTCCCGATGTTTTCGAGCTCTCCGTTGATCATTGGATCAAAGACGGTCTGCTGGTGCTGTTCTTCTTCGTTGTCGCCGTCGAGCTGCAGTTTGAGTTGACCAACGGCCAACTCAACTCAGCGAAGAAGGCGCTGCAGCCCGCAATTGCCGCCACCGGCGGAGTGATCGTGCCGATCATGGTGTTCTTCGCGTTCACCGCCGGCACCGATTCGGCAGACGGCTGGCCGATTCCTACGGCCACAGACATCGCGTTCGCGCTCGGCGTTCTCGCGGTGTTTGGGCGAGGACTGCCGTCAGCACTGCGCATCTTCTTGCTCGCCTTGGCGATTCTCGACGACATCGTCGGCATCATTTTCATCGCGGTGCTGTTCACCACCGATGTGAACTTCGGCATGCTCGCCGCCGCCGCTGTCTGCGTGGTGCTCTTCGGTGTTCTCAGTCGGCAGCTCGATGGCCGCGCGCGCATCGCGATCTCCATCGTTCTGGTGCTGCTCGCTATCGCCGCGTGGGTGTTCACCTACCAATCGGGTGTTCACGCGACCATCGCGGGTGTGGCGCTGGGGCTTGCGATGGCGCAACAGCCGGCTCTGCGCACCCGGCACGCAATGGAGCCGTGGGTGAACGGCGTAGTGCTGCCCGTGTTCGCATTCGCTGCCGCGCTCGTGGTCATCCCTCAGGTGCCGCTGCGCGAACTCACTCCGGCGTTCTGGGGCATTGTTGTCGCACTGCCGGTGGGAAAGATTGTCGGAATCTCGCTGTTCGGCTGGATCTCACTTCGAGTGGGGCGCGACAAAACCGCAGAGAAACCCGCCCTCGCGTTCACCGATCTGCTGGCCGCAGGAGCACTCGGCGGCATCGGTTTCACGGTGTCACTGTTGCTCTCTGAGCTTGCCTTCGCGAGCAACGATGAGCTTCGTGACGAGGCAACACTCGGTGTTCTCGCCGGCTCAATGATCTCGCTCTTGCTTGCGGGCATTCTGGTGTCTTGGCGCGCGCGGCACTACCGCATGCTGGATCACGTCGAGGCCGGCACCACTGCCGACGATAAGAGTGCCACGGCGTGATGTTGTCGTGAGCGATCCTCAGGGCGATTCTCTTCGCGAGGCGGCCGAAACCATGCGTGCGGTGCGTGATCGCTGTGTTTGGACACAGCAGATCGACCACCACGCGCTGGTGCCCTATCTCGAGGAAGAGAGCGCCGAGCTGATCGACGCGATCGAGGCGGGAACCCGCGACGACCTGCGTGAAGAGCTGGGAGACCTGCTGTGGCAGGTGCTGTTTCACGCAGAGATCGCGTCGAGAGACGCTCGTTCGCCGTTCGATATTGACGACGTGGCGCGCGGTCTCACCGACAAGATGGTTCGGCGTCACCCGCACGTGTTTGCCGACGCCGTCGCAGCGACACCCGAAGAGGTGCTGGTGCACTGGAACGCAGCGAAGGCCGAAGAGAAGAGTTCTCGCAGCAGCGTGCTCGATGGCGTCAGCGAGAGAATGCCCACCCTCGCCCTCGCGCAGAAGCTGATCGGCAAGGCGCAGGTGGTCGGCATCGAGCCCGACTCCGCGATTGCTTCGCAAACACCAGCATCCGAACAGCAACTCGGCGAACAGCTGCTCGCGCTGACCGCGCTTGCCAAGCGCGAGGGCTGGGATGCCGAACGCGCGCTTCGAGAACGCCTGCGCGCGCTGACCACTGACGTCCGCGAGGTCGAAGCCCGCCGCGCTGCACAGGTCACACCCGTCGATAGACAAAGATAGAAGCGTGGCAACGGTCAATCCTCCGCGCGGAATGCGCGACTTTCTTCCCGCAGACAAAGCTCGTCGCGAGCGTGTGCTCGCCGTCATTCGTGAGCGCTACCGCGCGCACGGCTTCGACGAGATCGAGACTCCCATTATGGAGGAGTACGCACGCCTGCACTCGGGCATCGGCGGAGACAACGAAAAGCTCGCCTACAACGTGCTCAAACGCGGTCTCGATGGCGCGGCGATCACGGCTGCGGCTGACAGCCCGGCAGATCTCACCGATCTCGGGCTGCGCTACGATCTGACCGTGCCCCTCGCGCGTTTCTACGCGAGCCACCGGGGCGAGTTGCCGAGTGTCTTTCGTTCCGTGCAGATCGCTCCGGTCTGGCGCGCGGAGCGCCCGCAGAAGGGCCGCTACCGGCAGTTCATGCAGTGCGACATCGACATCATGGGCGACGCGAGTTCGCGTGCCGAGGCGGAACTGATCGTCGCCAGCCTCGACACGCTTGACGCATTGGGCCTTGAAGGTGCCAGCGTGCGAATCAACGATCGCCGAGTTCTCGATTGGATGCTGGGGCACTTCGGGTTCAGCGAGGCTGAGCGCCCCGGCGTGCTGATCACGATCGACAAACTCGACAAGATTCGAGCCGAGGGTGTCGTTGCTGAACTGCGTGAGCGAGGCGCGAGCGAGGCTGCGGTTGATGCATTTGAGTCCTTCATGCGCCGCCCCGTCACGCTCGAGTACAGCCCCTTCGGTGAGCGGCAAGTGCGCAAGCTGCTTCCTGACGCGGTGCCAGACGAGATCGTTGCGCACCTCGTGGGTATCGGCGCTGCGGTGAGCGCAGCGCGAACGACTTCAACCATCGTTCCTGGCGACATTCCGCTGGTTTTCGATCCCTTCCTCGTTCGAGGCATGGGGTACTACACCGGCACGATCTTCGAGCTGGCTCACCCGTCGGTCGACTATTCGCTCGGCGGTGGCGGCCGATACGACGGCATGATCGGCCGCTTCCTCGGTGGGGACGTGCCCGCCGTCGGTTTCTCAATCGGTTTCGAGCGAATCGTTGATCTGGTGAAGGATGCCGAAGACGAAGCATCCCGCTCGATAGTGCTCGTTCACGACCGTGACGTCGCGGTAGCTGAACTGCTTGCGATCAAAGCATCTCTGGTGGCTGAGGGCCTACGCGTGCGGCTCGAGGTGCGAACGAAGAACCTCAAGGCGCTACTGGAGCGCGCTTCAGCTGACGGCTACTCATCGTTTGCGATCGTTTCGGCTGGAGCGACCAGCGCCTCGCTCGAGATCAAGCCGCTTACATAGCCAGCAGGCGAACCCCGCGGTAGATCACTCCCGCAGCGACGACGGCGAGACCAGCGACCAGTGCTTGCCAAGGCAAGGTGATCGCAAGGACGATGCACCCTAGGCCTCCAATGACCTGCACTATTCGGGGATAGCGCCGCACGTCGACGCGTTGCCGAAACGCAGCAACATTCGCGACAAAGTAGTAAAGCAGTACGCCGAACGACGAGAAGCCGATTGCCCCGCGCAGGTCGAGGGTGGCGACAAGCACGATCACGATGAGGCCGAGCGTCAGCTCGGCACGGTGCGGCACCTTCCATCGCGGGTGCACCGCAGCCAGAAAGCGGGGCAGGTCACCCTCGCGTGCCATCGCGAAGCTGGTGCGACCGATTCCCGCGATCAGCGCCAGTAGGGCGCCGAGCGACGCTGCTGCAGCACCGACAGTTACGACAGCGGTTGTCCACGCGATACCGGAAGCCGCCGCGGCGTCGGCGAGCGGGGCTGTCGACGCGGCGGTGCCTTCGGGTCCGAGGGTTGAAAGCACCGCGGTGGCCACAACGAAGTAGACGACGAGCGCGAGGGTGAACGCGATGAGGATCGCGCGGGGGATTGTTCGCGAGGGGTCGCGTACTTCTTCGCCCATGGTGGCGATGCGGGCATAGCCAGCGAATGCGAAGAACAGCAGCCCGCCAGACTGAAGAATGCCGTACCAACCGAAGTCGCCGGCCGGCTCGCCCGTGAGCCAACCGGGGGAGGTGGGAGCGGAACCGGCCGCGGCGACACCGATGCTCAGGCTGATCAGCACCACGGCGACGATCACTCGAGTGAGCTGAGCGGTGCGGGTGATACCGAACCAGTTGACCGTGATCAGCCCCATCACAGCGATGATCGCGACGGGTCGTTCCCATCCAGCCGGCGCGGCGTATGCGGCGAAGGTCAACGCCATCGCCGCGCAACTTGCGGTCTTGCCGATGATGAACCCCCAGCCCGCGGTGAATCCCCACCAGGGACCCAGCTCAGCGCGCCCGTAGGCGTAGGTGCCGCCCGATGTCGGGTGCACTGCGGCGAGCTGTGCGGTGGAGGTAGCGTTTCCGAACGCCACGACAGCCGCGATCGCAAGACCGACGAGCAGGCCGGAGCCGGCCGCGGTGGCCGCGGGGGCAAAAGCCGCAAATACTCCTGCGCCGATCATCGATCCCAGACCGATGAACACGGCGTCCCCCAGGCCCAGACGTCGCTCGAGTGAGGGGGCTGTCACGGTGGCATCTTACGTGGATCGAGCCGCGGGGCGGTGTACACCGCTGGTAACCACCCGGACCCATTGTGTTCAGCTCGTAGATGTGGACTCTGCTCATGGGGCGCATGGCGAAGTCGCAGAGCGTATGGAAGTGGCAGAGCGTCTGGAAGCTGGAGAGCGTCTGGAAGTGGGAGAGCGTCTGGAAGCTGCAGCGCGCATTGCTGACGGTCGCGGTGCTCTTGGCTGCAGTGCTCAGCGCACGCACCGCGCTGCATCGACAAGCGGCCATCGCGCGGCGTCGAATTGGCAAGCCGCTGGGCGAAGACGCTATCGATGCCGACCGCATCTGGCAGCGGTCACTCGAGGGAACACCGATCGAGCTCCTGCTGCTCGGCGACTCGATCGCCGCGGGACTGGGTGCACACCGACGCAAAGACACCCTCGGCGGCAGGCTTGCGAAAGCGCTGGCATCGCAGATGCAGCGCCCCGTGCGCCTGACGACCGCGGCGGTGGTGGGCTCGGAGTCGTCACAGCTTGGCGTGCAGCTCGACGGCCTCGCTGACGGATACGTTGCAGACGTCGCGGTCATCATCGTCGGTGGCAACGACATCACGCATCGCATTCCCGTCACCATCTCAGCGGGCCATTTGGCGAGCGCTCTCGAGCGTCTGCACATTCGAGGAACCCGCGTCGTTGTTGGCACTTGTCCAGACCTTGGCGCCCTGCGTCCTGTTCCGCAGCCGCTGCGAATACTCGGCTCGCGACTTTCGCGACAGTTGGCGGCCGAACAGGCCGCGGTTGCGCGTCGCGCGGGCGCACATGCGGTGTCGTTGCGCCACACCGTGGGGCAGTTCTTCATCTCTGAACCCGATGAGATGTTCAGCCTCGACCGTTTTCACCCGAGCGCCCTTGGATATCGCCGCACTGCTGATGCGCTGCTTCCCGCTGTCGCAACGGCCGTGGCTGAACGACAAGCTGCTGTTGAGGCTGCCACGCACGAGGTGACCAGCCCGGCGGTCACAGAGCAGAACGCGTCCGCGTAAAGAGCAGAACGAGTCCGCGTAAACAACCAGGTGCGCTCAGCACTGTGACGCTGGTAGCGTGCGCTCAACGGGCTCACGTGGCCCAGCAACGAGGAGGCGCCAGTGTCAGCATCCACCCCCGCGTCGGCATCAGCTGGCGTCGCTCCGCAGCGCGAGCAGTGGACCGGCCAAGCCGGATTCATTTTGTCGGCGATCGGTTCAGCGGTCGGGCTGGGAAACATCTGGCGGTTTCCCGGCGTCGCATACGAGAACGGCGGCGGCGCGTTTCTGATCCCTTACCTCATCGCGTTGATCACGGCGGGAATCCCGATTCTGTTTCTCGACTATGCGATCGGGCATCGTTTTCGGGGTTCGGCACCGACTGCGTTTCGCCGGCTCGGCGGGCAGCGAAACGGGCGGTGGCTTGAAGGCCTCGGTTGGTTTCAAGTGACGATCGCCTTCGTCATCGGGCTGTACTACACCGTGGTGATCGCCTGGTCGCTGAGCTTCTTCGTCTTCTCATTCGATCTGCGTTGGGGCGACGACGCTGCCGGGTTCTTGATCAATGACTATCTGCAGCTCGGTGACCCGGGCTTGAGCATGCAGTTCGTGCCAGGAGTGCTCATACCGCTTGTGATCGTGTGGATCGCAGCAATCGTGGTGCTCGGAGCAGGCATCGCCCGTGGAATTCAGCGAGCGAACTTCATCTTCTTGCCGCTGCTGGTGGTGGCCTTTCTGATTCTTGTTGTGCGGGCACTCTTCTTGCCGGGGGCTGCGGATGGCCTCAACGCGTTGTTCACACCGCAATGGGAAGCACTCGCCGACCCGAATGTGTGGATCGCCGCATACAGTCAGATCTTCTTCTCACTCTCGATCGCCTTCGGCATCATGATCACGTACTCGTCGTATCGCAAGCGCCGGTCGAATCTGACTGCTCCAGGTCTCGTGGTGGCTTTTTCGAATTCGTCGTTCGAGATTCTCGCCGGCATCGGCGTGTTCGCCACCCTCGGGTTCTTCGCGTTCGAGCAAGGAATTGCAGTGAGCGAACTGAACGACATCACCGGAGTGTTGCTGTCATTCGTCACGTTCCCCGCGATCGTTTCAGAGATGCCAGGGGGACCGCTGTTCGGTGCATTGTTCTTCGGATCGCTCGTCGTTGCGGGATTCACCTCGCTGCTGTCGGTGCTGCAGGTGGTCTCGGCAGCTTTTCAAGAGAAGTTCAACCTGTCACCGCGCCGATCTGCCGCCACGATCGGGGTCGTTTCGGGAGTGCTTTCGGTGCTGCTGTTCTCAACCACCACCGGACTCATCGCCCTCGACACCGTCGATCATTGGGTCAACAACATCGGCATTGTGAGCTCGGCGATTCTGACAGTCGTCTTTGTTCTGTGGATGCTGCGCAAGGGCAATGAACTGCGTTTTCATCTCAACAGCGTCTCCACTTTTCAGGTGGGGCGTTCTTGGCTCTTCTTCGTCGGCCTGCTTGCGCCCGTGGTGCTGGGGTACATGCTGATTCAGCGCATCGTTGTGCTTGTCTTTGAGGGATACGAAGGCTATCCGGTCAGCTACCTTCTGGCGGTTGGGTGGGGTGCAGTGCTGCTCTTGGTCATCGGCGCTGTGGTGATGCCGTTGTTGAAGTGGAAGCGTCCGGTCGATGACTTCGATGTGTGGCCCGAGTACACCGAGGAGGTAGTGCGATGACCGCTGTTGCCATCACGTTTCTGATTCTCGCCCTCGTGCTGGTGTGGGGCGGGTTGATCGTCAGCGCTCTCGCGCTGAGGTCGCGCCCCGAAGTCGAGCGCTATCCCGCCGGCGGGATCGACGATCACCGCGAAGACGACGCGCCGATCGTTCACGACACCTGATCCGCTCGGCTCGGGTGAGGCTGCCGCAGGAATGGAACCAAGTTGTTCTATTTGATATAGAATAATCTCGTGCTAGTCAGAATCGAACCCACCAGCGACGCGCCGCTGTTCGAGCAGATCGCAGCGTCGATCCGATCGGATGCCGCAGCGGGGCGACTGCGCGCCGGCGACCGTTTGCCGACCGCTCGCGACGTGGCAGCCGCGCTCGACGTCAATCTGCACACCGTGCTGCGCGCATACCAAGACCTGCGCGACGAGGGCCTGGTCGACATGCGGCGTGGCCGCGGCGCGATCATCACCGATGCAGTGGTTGCACTCGCAGATCTGCGCAACGAGATCGACGAGTTGGTGGCGAGGTCTCGCCACCTCGGCGTCTCACCCGAACTGTTGACCTCTCTCGTAAAGGAGATCGCTCATGACCGTTGAATCCTCTCTGGTGGCTCGCCGCTTCGTTCTGGTTGCCGTTGTCATTCCGGCCGTGATCACCCTCATCGGCATCGTCATCCAGCTCATCGCGTTGCCCCACGTGCCCGCGACGGTGGCCACCCACTGGAATGCCGCAGGTCAGCCAGACGGTTTCGCGCCAGCATGGTTGGTTCCGCTGACGACGTTGCTGCTTGGTTTGGGTGTTCCGGCTTTGCTGGCGCTGTTTGCCGCTCCCGGCCTTCGGCGCGGCGACAGGGGAGTGACCTATCGCTTCCTCGGCGCGACCGGCACATGGGTTTCGGCGCTCATCGTTGTGTTGTTCACGTGGACGTTCGTCATGCAGAAGGGCGCGGAATCGTCGGCGGAAGCCACTGGGATCTTTCTGCCACTCGTCGTGGCGTTGGTCGTCGCGACGGGGCTGGCGCTGATGGCGTGGTTCTTGCAGCCAGCGACCGAGACAGTGCGCTCGCTCTCGCGAGCTCCCCAAGATCTTGCGCTCGCCTCGGGCGAACGCGTCGTCTGGGTGCACGGAGCTGCCATGACGCCGGCCGTCATGTGGGTGCTCTGGGGGGTCTCGATCGTTCTGACCGGCGCCGGCATCATCGCCGTTGCCGCGGATTCCGGAGCTTCGGGATGGATTCTCGCGACGACCGGACTGGTTCTGCTGATCGCGGTAGGCGCGACAACGGCATTCACTGTCGTGGTGAATAACGCTGGGCTGACGGTGCGGTCGGTATGGGGAGTGCCGCGTTTTTCGGTGCCGCTGAGCGACATCGCGGCTGTCGAAGTGGCAGACGTCATGCCGATGGGCGAGTTCGGGGGTTGGGGCGTGCGAATGGCTCCGGGCCGGTTTGGCGTGGTGCTTCGGGCAGGTCAAGCGATCGAGGTCACCCGAAACGACGGGCGGCACTTCGTAGTCACGACTGACGATGCCGAAACCGGCGCGTCATTGCTCGCTGCTCTAGCCGAGCGCGCGAACGCTGCAACCACCTGATAGCAACTGACGCAGGCAATCTGCAGCATTGTCGAGACCATCACTACACGTCTGCGAGACACTTGACGTCACGCCAGCGCCGCGGTTGGCTGGGCCTATGACCGAGCCCTCTCCAGACGCATGGCGCCGCGTCGACAGCTATCTGACCGAGCTTCTCGTGGGAGCGGATCCCGTGTTGGACGCGGCCGTGCGCGAACAGCATGCGGCCGGGATGCCTGCGATCGAGGTCGCACCGGTGAACGGCAAGTTCTTGAATCTGCTCGCTCGCATCTCGGGTGCTCGCCGGGTGCTTGAGATCGGAACGCTAGCGGGCTATTCGACGATCTGGCTGGCGCGCGCCATTCCTGACGACGGTCACGTGATCACGATCGAAGCCGAACCTGCCAATGCCCGCGTTGCGCGCACCAACCTCGACCGCGCGGGCGTGGGGGCGAAAGTCGACATTCGGGTTGGACGCGCCGCCGATGTGCTTCCCACGCTTGAGGGCGATTCGCCCTTTGACCTCGTTTTCATTGACGCAGACAAAGAGTCCAACACCGTCTACCTTGACTGGGCTGCGCGTCTGGGACGAGCTGGCACCGTCGTGGTTGTCGACAACATTGGGCGAGGAGGCGAGATCGCTGACCCGGCGACCACCAACTCTCAGGTGATCGGGACGCAACGAGGACTCGAGATGCTCGCGCGTGATCCACGCTTCGATGCGACGGCGCTGCAGACTCTCGACCGAAAGGGCTATGACGGAGTCGCCGTGGCGGTAGTGATCTGAGCGCGGCGATTCCGGGTGCGGCGCGCAACGAAATATGACACTGGCAAGTTCGTTCACGGTCACTAGACTCGTGAACGGACCAAAGACGCTCCGCAGATCCACCCCTCCACGACACAAGGAGTACCTAAGTGGCACTTATCGAGGCAGTAGGCGCACGCGAGATTCTGGATTCACGCGGCAACCCGACCGTAGAGGTGGAGGTCTTGCTCGACGATGGCATCGTTCAGCGCGCGGCCGTTCCCTCAGGTGCGTCGACCGGCGCGTTCGAAGCATATGAGCTTCGCGATGGCGACAAGAGTCGATACAACGGCAAGGGCGTCCTCAAGGCCGTCGCCGCGGTTGTTGACGAGCTCGGCCCGGCAATTGAAGGAGTCGAGGCGAGCGAGCAGCGCATCATCGACGAGATTCTGATCGAGACCGACGGCACCGACAACAAGTCGCGCGCGGGCGCGAACGCGATCTTGGGCGTGTCTCTCGCCGTCGCCAAGGCCGCAGCAGACTCCGCGGATCTTCCGTTGTTCCGCTACCTTGGCGGCCCCAACGCGCACGTTCTTCCCGTGCCGCTGTTCAACGTGATCAACGGTGGCTCGCACGCAGACAACGGCATCGACTGCCAGGAGTTCTTCCTCGCGCCCATCGGCGCGGCCAGCTTCTCTGAGGCGTTGCGTTGGGGTGCTGAGACCTACCACGTGCTGCACAGCGAGCTGAAGGCAGCCGGATACACGACCGGTCTTGGCGACGAGGGCGGATTCGCGCCCGACCTCGGCAGCAACCGTGAGGGCCTGGACTTCTTGGTCAAGGCGATCGAGAAGGCTGGCTTCACCGTTGGCACTGACATCGCGCTCGGCATGGACGTCGCGGCAACGGAGTTCTACTCCGAGGGCAAGTATCACTTCGAGGGCAAGCCATGGACCGCAGCCGAGCTCACTGACTACTACGTTGACCTCGTCGACAACTACCCGATCGTCACTATTGAAGACGCTTTGGCAGAAGACTCGTGGGAAGACTGGAAGGCACTGACCGAGAAGCTGGGTGTCAAGACGCAGCTCGTCGGCGACGACCTCTTCGTCACGAACCCCGAGCGCCTGAAGCAGGGCATCGACCTTGGCGTTGCCAACTCGCTGCTTGTGAAGGTGAACCAGATCGGCACGCTCAGCGAAACGCTCGACGCTGTTGATATGGCACACCGTGCTGGCTACACCTCGATGTTCTCGCACCGTTCCGGTGAAACTGAAGACACGACGATCGCCGACCTGGTCGTGGCGACGAACGCAGGTCAGATCAAGAGCGGCGCGCCCGCACGCAGCGAGCGCGTAGCGAAATACAATCAACTTCTGCGCATCGAAGAAGAGCTCGGCGACGCCGGTAGCTTTATCGGCCGCGCCGCGTTCCCCCGTTTCAAGGGATAGCGCTCAACACACTGCAAGTGAGAGGGGGAGCCGTGGTCAAGAAGACGGCTCCCCCTTCTCGTGCCCCCCGCTCGGCCGGGCGTGGTCAGATCGATGTGCGCGGCTGGCTCGGCGGCATTCGCCTATCGGGATTCATGGTCATCATGCTGTCGCTCGTGGTGCTTGCCGCGTTCGTGCTCGTGCCGACCATCGGCACCTACGTGAATCAGCGCCAGCAGATCGCCGCTCTCGAAGCCGCGGTGCAACTGAGCCAAGAAGAAGTCGCAGCGCTCGAGCAGGAACGTGACCGATGGTCGGACGCGGCCTACATCACCACGCAAGCGCGCGAGCGGCTGTACTACGTCAAGCCAGGCGAGGTCGTCTACCTGGTAGACAATGATCTGCCGCCGGAAGACCTTCCCGTCGAGCAGCGCGAAGTGAGTAAAACCCTGGAGGTCACGCCGACCGACTGGATGGCGCAACTTGTCTCTTCGGTGACTGAAGCGGGACTCGCACAGACTGTCGTCGCGCCGACGATCGGCATTCCAGACGACGCGCCGACGCCCGCGCCGACCGAGTAATCCAGCGGTGTCTCAGCCGTACCCGGTAGCGTAGCGGTCGTGACGACCCCGCCTTTCGCCCCTGTCAATGATGCTGATCTCGCCGTTCTGCAGGCGCAGCTCGGACGCCCCGCGCGGGGCGTGCTCGGAGTTGCGGCGCGCTGCGTGTGCGGGAATCCGACGGTGGTCGCCACCGTGCCCAGGCTGCCGGATGGAACGCCGTTCCCGACTTTTTACTACCTCACCCATCCGGGGGCGACGATCGCGATGTCCAAGCTCGAGGCAGACCACGTGATGAACGTCTTCGCCGAAGAGCTGGCAGAAGACGAGGAGCTCTCGGCCAGCTACGAGCGCGCTCATCAGGCATACCTCGCTGATCGCGCGCAGTACGGCGAGGTCACTGAGATCGAGGGTATCTCGGCCGGGGGAATGCCCACGCGCGTCAAGTGCCTCCACGCCTTGGCCGGTCATGCGTTGGCTGCCGGACCGGGTGTGAACCCCATCGGCGACCGAGCGCTCGAGATGTCGGTCTGGTCACCAGATCGTTGTGTGTGCGCCGATCCCGGAAACGGCGGATGATCCGCCGCTCGTTTGCCTCGCTTGCGGCAGTCGCAGTGCTGGTTGCAGCTCTGCCGTTGACGGCCGCGGCGGGCTCGGTGCAGTCGATAGCAGCGTTGCCCGCAGCGACAACCGCAGCCACGACGGCAGCGACTCCCACCGCGACGCCCGAAGCCGACGACGTCGATCCGGTTCGACGCGCGGAGTACTGGCTCGAGGATTACGGCGTCTACGACGCCTGGGAGGTCACACGCGGCGAAGGCGTGCGTATCGCCATCATTGACACTGGCATCGGGAGAGGACCGGCCGAATTTGAGGGGGCTGTCGTTGCGGGCACCGATGTATCGGGTCTCGGCACTTCCGACGGTCGCACTCCGGTGGGTGCCGTCGATGCAGACCACGGCAGCTGGGTTGGCTCATTGGCAGCTGCCCGCGGCACCGGTGCAGAGGAAGGTATGGTCGGCGTGGCGCCAGAGGCCGAACTGCTCTCGGTCTCGGTCGGGTTTGGCGCTGCCGCTCAGAAACCGTTCACAGAGCAGATTGCCGAAGCGATCCGCTGGTCTGTCGACACTGGTGCAGACGTCATCAACATGTCGCTCACCACGAACGAGTCGACCTGGGACGAAAGCTGGGATGACGCGTTCATGTACGCATTCGACAACGACGTCGTCGTCGTTGTCGCAGCGGGCAACCGGGGGAGTGGAACAACGAAAGTCGGTGCCCCGGCCACGATCCCGGGTGTGCTGACGGTAGGCGGCGTCGACCCCAACGGTGTGGCGAGCGTCGATGCGTCGACGCAGGGAATCACGATAGGAGTTTCGGCGCCGAGCGAACGACTCATCGGTGTGTCGGCTGACGGACGGCTCGTGCAGTGGGACGGCACGAGCGGTGCCGCGCCCATCGTCGCGGGCATCGCGGCACTCGTGCGCTCGGCCCACCCTGACCTCGATGCACAGAATGTCATCAATCGGATCATCCAGACGGCCGAGCCTGCGGCAGCCGCGACAGCAGATCCTGATCCGCTCTACGGCTACGGGCTGGTCAACGCGGGTGCGGCCGTGACGGCCAGCATTCCTACCGTGCAGAGCAACCCGATGGGGAGTCTCAGCGACTGGATTCGGCTGTATCGCCGCGCCGACAGCGCACCGGCTCCTGTGCAGACCCAAGAGCCGGTCGTCGTGCCCGCGCTTCCGCCCGTCGAAGACGTCACCACGGTGGCTTCGCCCCTGCTTCCGAGCTACTCAACTCTTGTCTACGGCTCGGTCCCGCTCATGCTCGGCACTGCCAGCGCTATACTGGTGGCGCTCGGCGTCACTGCTGCTGTCCGACGCATCCGATCGGCGAGGTCCTCGCCGAGCCGCTGATACTCAGGAGTAATTCCCCCGTGACGAACACCGTGCCCAAGATTCTCATTGTCGGTGGCGGATACGCAGGCTTTTATACCGCCTGGAAGCTCGAAAAGCACCTTCGCAAGGGCGAAGCCGAGGTCACCATGGTTGACCCGCTGCCCTACATGACCTACCAGCCGTTTCTTCCCGAAGTTGCCGCTGGAGAGATCGAAGCCCGCCACGTCATCGTCGGACACCGCCGACACCTCAAGAAGACGCGCATTGTCACCGCCAAGGTGACGGGCATCGACCACGCGAACAAGACCGCGACAATCACCCCGGCGGTGGGCGACGCGTGGGAGGAGACCTACGATCAGATCGTCGTCACCGCTGGTGCCGTGTCGCGTACGTTCCCGATTCCGGGCATCGCAGACAACGCAATTGGTCTGAAGACGATTGAAGAAGCTGTCGCTATTCGCGACCGTGTGCTGACGAACTTCGAGCGCGCATCGAACCTGCCCGCCGGTCCCGAGCGTGACCGACTGCTGACGGTCGTCGTCGTCGGCGGTGGTTTCGCAGGAATTGAGATCTTTGCCGAGCTTCGTGCCCTGGCATCATCGCTGATCAAGGACTACCCGACGCTCAGCTTCGAAGACACTCACTTCCACTTGATCGAGGCCATGGGGCGCATCATGCCCGAGGTTTCGCTCAAGACGAGCGAATGGGTGCTCAAGTCGCTGGCAAAGCGCGGCGCGAACGTGCACCTCGACACCCAGCTGACTGGCGCCGTGGACGGCAACGTCGAATTGTCGACCGGCGAGATCATCCCGACCGACATCATCGTGTGGACCGCGGGAGTTATGGCCAACCCGACGGTGGTGCGCGGCAGCGACTTGCTCGTCGAAGAGCGGGGGCGCATTGCGACTCGCGCTGATCTGCGCGTGGGCACGGCCGACGAGATCGTTGAGGGCGCCTGGGCAGCTGGCGATATTTCGGCGGTTCCCGACCTCACCGGAGCTGGGCCCGGCGGCTACTGCGTGCCGAATGCGCAGCACGCAGTGCGACAGGCCAAGCTTCTTGCCAAGAACCTCGTGGCAGTGCTGCGCGGAGAACTGCCACGCGAGTACATTCACAAGAACCTCGGCGCGGTTGCAGGGCTGGGGCTATACAACGGTGTTTTCCAGTCGGGCAACATCGCGCTCAAGGGCTTCATCGCGTGGGTCGCGCACCGTGGCTACCACGGTCTCGCAATGCCGTCGTGGGAACGCAAGTGGCGCGTCATCGGCGACTGGTGGCACAACTTCTGGCTCGGCCGCGACAACGTGTCGTTGCAGACTGTTCAGCACCCGCGCTACGTGTTCGAAGAGTTCGCTGCCCGGCCGCGCCCAGCGGTTTCAGCGGAAACTCCGCCGAAGCCCGACGCTGGCGCGAAGCCCGCAGAGAAGGCTCCTACTGGCGGCTGAGGCAGCTAGGCTTCACCACGGAGCCGGCGACTTCGTCGTACGCTGATCCAGACAGACATGCGTTTCGAGGCGTATCTGTCGTGCCCCCGTAGCCCAATTGGCAGAGGCAGGCGACTTAAAATCGCTCCAGTCTGGGTTCGAGCCCCAGCGGGGGTACCAAACAAATGGGTCGCGGGCGTGCGGCAGGCTTAGGCTGTTGATATGTGCGCGCACCCGAAGCGGGCCGTATGAGCCTCACCATGCTGTCCACCCCGACGACGGGGTCGCCTTGGAGCGATCCAGCGGCCTACTGGGGCGCGATGACTCGCGCCACTCAAAACCTCTCGGGGCCGATCGCCGCGATTAACGTTGCAGCCCTGCGATACAACGCGCTCGACCTCGTAGTGCGCGCCAGCGGTCTGCCGATCCGAGTTGCCAGCAAGTCGATTCGCGTGCGAGAAGTGATGGATGCCACGCTCGCTCTACCCGGATACCGTGGCATCCTCGCCTTCACTCTCCCCGAAGCGCTGTGGCTAGCTGAGCGGCATGGCGACGTGGTGGTGGGATACCCGACGGCCGATCGTCACGCGATTGCAGCACTCGCCGCGGATGAGCGTGCTGCCGCCCGCGTCACACTCATGGTCGATGATGTTTCGCATCTCGACCTGATTGACTCAGTGGTTGAGCCGGGCAAACGGCCTGCGATTCGGCTGTGCATCGATGCTGACGCCTCGTGGCGAGCTCGGGGACTCGGACACATCGGCGTGCGCAGGTCGCCGGTGCACGAGCCTGAAGAAGCTGCGTCGCTCGCCCGCGCGATCGTCGCCCGCCCCGGTTTCGAGCTGGTCGGCTTGATGATGTACGAGGCTCAGATCGCCGGCCAGGGAAACTCGACAGGCCGCGGTGATGTCGCCATCAGGTGGATGCAACGCCGATCCGGTGCCGAGTTGCTCCAGCGGCGCGCCGCGATTGTGCGGCTGTTGCGCGACATTGCTCCGATCGAGTTCGTGAATGGCGGCGGGACTGGCTCACTTGAGCTCACCGCCTCGGACCAGTCGGTCACCGAAGTCACTGCCGGTAGCGGTTTGCTCGCGGGTCACCTGTTCGACGGGTATCGCTCCTTCGCTCCCGCTCCGGCTGCTGCGTTCTCGCTCGAGGTTGTGCGCAAGCCAACCGCCGATATTGCAACTGTGCTGGGCGGTGGTTGGATTGCTTCTGGACCGGCTGATGAGTCGCGCCAACCCAGACCGGTTTGGCCCCAGGGGCTCGCCACTCTCGGCCGCGAAGGCGCGGGAGAGGTGCAGACGCCGTTGCAAGGCGAGGCTGCCCGCACGCTGAAGGTTGGAGACCGCGTCTGGTTTCGACACTCGAAGAGCGGCGAGCTGGCAGAGCGCGTCGCGTCGTATCACCTCGTCGATGGGGATCGACTCGTCGGGGAGAGCGCAACGTATCGCGGTGAACAGAGAGCCTTCCTATGATGCGCATGGGCGGCGTTTGGCAGAACTGGGGTCGTAGCGAGAAGGTTCGCCCGCAGGCCGTCGAGTACCCGCGAACAGCCGAGGCAGTCCAGCGATCCGTCGTGGCCGCGGGTGCCCGTGGGTTGCGAGTGAAAGCTATTGGCGCGAGTCACAGCTTCACGGGCATCGCGGTTGCCCCGGGCGTGTTGCTCGAGCTCGCATATCTTTCGGGACTGGTGAGCGTCGATGCAGATCGCTCATATGTCACGCTGCTCGCGGGAACCAGACTTCACCAGATTCCGCAGCTGCTTGCCCCTTACGGCCTCGCAATGGAGAATCTCGGTGACATAGATAGCCAGTCAATCTCGGGCGCGATTTCGACCGGCACGCACGGCACCGGCACACGGTTCGGTGGAATCGCCACCCAGGTGGTGGGCGTCACCCTCGTTACCGCCGACGGCGAGGTTCTCGTTGTGAACGAACAAGAAAACACCGAACTCCTCCCCGCGGCAGCGCTCGGGCTGGGAGCGCTGGGGGTCATCGTTGATGTCACAGTCCGTTGCGTGCCGGCGTTCGTTTTGCACGCGATCGAGCAACCCGAGTCCCTCGAACACGTGCTCGATGAAATCGATGCCAGAGTGGCAGCGACCGACCACTTCGAGTTCTACTGGTTTCCTCACACCGACAGGGCCATGACGAAGACCAACACGCGTCTGCCGGCAGACGCTCCTCAGCATCCGCTCCCGCGGATCGGCAAGTGGGTCGATGACGTGCTGGTTGGCACCGCTCTGCACCAGGTGGCGTGCAGTCTGACACACCTGGCTCCGTCGACGGCACCGGCGATCAACCGACTCTCGGTGAAGCTGTGGGGTGATCGCGAGTTCACCGATTCCTCGGCCAGCGTGTTCGCGACAACTCGTTCAGTGCGATTTCGTGAGATGGAGTATGCACTTCCCATTGAGAACGTGCGCGCGGCATTCGAGGCGGTGCAGGCGCTCGTACGCGAGCGTCGCTGGCGCATCTCGTTTCCCGTCGAGGTGCGTTTTACACAGGGCGATGAGCTATGGATGTCGACCGCTCACGGCAGAGCATCGGGCTACATTGCGGTACACCGATATTGGCGAGACGACCCTGCGGAGTATTTTGACGCCGTCGAGCAGATCATGACCGAGTTCGGCGGTCGGCCGCACTGGGGCAAGATGCACACTCTTGACGCGTCCGTCTTGCGGGAGCGTTACCCGCGCTTCGATGACTTCGTTGCGGTACGCGACCGACTTGATCCCGATCGTATGTTCCACAACCCTTACCTGGAGCGCGTTCTTGGTGAGTGACCGCTGAGAGTACGGGCAGTGTCGTCGCCACAGGTGACGCCGTTGATTAGGATGAACTCATACTTAGAACGGAGTCGTGCGCATGTGGGAATGGCTGATCCCGGTTCTTATCGTCGTAGTGCTGGTTGCTGCAGTCGGTATTTACCTCTGGGCAACCTACAACTCGTTGGTGCAGTTGAACGTACGCGTCGACGAAGCGTGGAGCGACATCACGGTTCAGCTGAAGCGCCGCGCAGATCTGCTGCCCAACCTGATCGAGACGGTGAAGGGATACGCTGCGCACGAGAAAGCAGTGTTCGAAAACGTCACGCGTGCGCGAGCAGAAACGCTCGCCGCGTCGGGACCGGCTGAGGCGGGCCTTGCCGAGGGGCACCTGCAACAGGCGTTGAAGTCGCTGTTCGCAGTGGCAGAGGCGTACCCGCAGCTTCAGGCGAGTCAGAACTATCTTCAGTTGCAGCACTCAATCGTCGACACCGAAGACAAGATTCAGGCCTCGCGCCGTTTCTACAACGGGGGAGTCCGAGAGCTCAACACCAAGATCAAGGTGTTCCCGAACAACCTCTTTGCCCGCAATCTCGGTTTCCACGAGCGCGATTTCTTCGAAGTTGTAGACGGAGCTGGCATCGCAGAACCACCGCGCGTTCAGTTCTGACCGGCGAGGTCTTAGAAGACCGAGAGCACCATCTCGTTGCCGATGAACTGCACTGTTCCCTGCATCGCCCAATCATCCGCGCGATAAGTGAAGGATCGCTCCTCGCCATCGCGGGTGATTCCCGTCGCAGTCGCGGTGATCACACCGTCGGAGGAGCGAAAACTCTCGTCGTCGCTGAGATCCACGATGGGGTACGAGCTGATCTGGAAGGCGATGCGGTGCAGCGAAGCGAGATCAACGCCCCACGGCACGCGGATGCCACACTCGTCAGGAACACTGTCGACTGAAGCCGCGCACACATCGGCATAGGCATCCAGCTGCCTTTGAACAGTGGCTACCGCCTCGGCAGACAGCTCCGCGGGCGTTGCAGCATCAACCGTGGCGCCCGGGGTGACGCGCGCCGTCACGGTGCCCTCGAGAAGGCCTACGGGTGCAGCTGTCACCGAATACGTCGCGGGCAGCAACACCACGGTGGTGTCTGATGACACGAGTGTGCCCGCGATCATCGCAGAGTCGCCCTGTTGAGCTGTCGGCACGATGACGCCGACAGCATCGTCGGCAAGACCCCATCCATCGGCAGTCTTCACCAGGGTGAACGTGCCTTCGACGATTTCGCCCTCCAGCGAGAAAGCGAAAGCTGCAGTGGCTTGCGCATCGGCCACGTCAACACTCATTACCTCTGGGGAGGTGATGAGGGAGGCAGCGGAGTCAAGTGCTGACGCGAGCTCCGATGCGTCGCGCGGAGAGCCAACGATCAGATCTGCGGCCGATTCGCCGTCGCCAGAGGCAAGAGCGCTCAGATACGACTGCGCAGCTTCCGCTGGCCCGTCCGCGCTGTTTGCGAGGAAAACGACGCCAACGGCAGCGCCAGCAAGAACGACTGCTCCTGCAACGATGGCGACGACTGCGGCACGCTTCACCCTTTATACGCTAGTCGTGTCAAGCCTCGGTGATCGCGTCGCTGGCGATAGCGACGGGTCTGACCGGCCCGGTTCGCACCTCGTGTCGCTGCGCGCGCGGCAATGCACCTGCAAGGTCATCGGTTGCGTCACCCCAATGCGATACCGAAATGGTCTCGAGGCCTTGCCACTGTGCTGCATCCTCTATTACTGCGGCGAGCCGCGCGGCGGCGTGAACGGGCGCATCGCGCTCCCACCATGCCGATTGCACGAGTAGCCGCGACGCTGTGCGCTCGGCTTTCAAATCGACGCGACCAACTACGTCGTCGCCGACAATCACAGGGAGCGAGTAGTAGCCGAATTGCCGCTTGCTCGCGGGAGTATAGATTTCGATTCGATAGTCGAAGTCGAACAACCGCTTGGCGCGATCGCGAAACCACACCGTTGGGTCGAACGGGGTGAGGACCGCTGCAGTATCGACTCGGCGGGGGAGCACAGCGTCACGGTGCAGCCATGTGGGGAGCGGCCGGCCATTGCGAGACCAGCCTTCGACGCTCACTTGCTGCAATTCGCCGAGGTCGCCCAACTCTGCAACAGCAGCGAGCACCGCGCCACGGTCGTTGATGCGCCAGTAATCGGCGAGATCAGCTGCCGTGGCGACCCCATAGGCGCGCGATGCGCGCCTGACGAGTTCACGGATCGCATCGGGGCGTGACACCGATCGCGCCAGGGTCTCTGGGGCGATGACGTCTTCTGCCAGCGCATAGGTGCGCTCGAAGCCCCGCCGGCCGGCAATGGCCACCTCGCCGAACAGCCAAAGGTGCTCGAGGGATCGCTTGACAGCATCCCAATCCCACCACGGTCCGCGCGTAGCGCGCTTACTATCGTGCTCGATCTGCGCTGGCCGCAGCGGGCCGCGCTGTCGCAGTTCAGCGCGCACCCAGTCGACGGTGGCTGAGTTCTGTAAGAACCAACCGTCTGGGTCGGAGCCGTACTTCTGCCGCATACTGTCCATGCGAAAGCCGAAGAGCGACCAGTCTTCGGCCGGAATGAACGCGGCCACGTGAGCCCAGTACTCCACGTACGGGGAGCGTCGTTCGAAAAGGAGCTTGTCGAGTTGCGCAGTGTCGTATGGGCCGAGGCGGGAGAACAACGGCATGTAGTGAGATCGCGCGAACACGTTGACAGAGTCGATCTGCAATGTCGACATGCGTGCCAGGGCGAGATTCAACTGCCGTGTTCCGACGCTTCGCGAAGGGGCGCGGGCGAATCCCTGGGCGGCAAGCGCGATGCGTCGTGCCTCGGCCGCGCTGAGAGATGTCTTCACCACGCCAGGCTAAGGGGCACCGCAGACAGCGCCGCATAACGTCGCAGGCATGTGGCGGGCCTAAACTGGCGGGATGAGCGGCCCTGACGAAAAGCCCAAAGGTTCGCTGTTTGACGCGCTTCGCGATCGCAACCGGGTAGTCACCTCCGACATGTCGGAGGTTGTGCCGCACGGTCTACGCGTTGCCACCGCGTTCTCATGGCGTTTTTTGGTGATCTCAGCAGCGATCGGACTCGCCATCTGGCTGGTGATTCAGCTCAAGCTGCTGGTCATACCGCTGATGGTCTCGATTCTCATTACCGCGCTGGTGTGGCCGGCATTCTCGTATCTGGTGCGCCGCCGCGTTCCTCGCTGGTTAGCCATTGTGATCGCTGTGGTCGGGCTGCTCGCGATTGTCGCCGGTCTCGTGTGGCTGGTTGCATGGCAGGTAGGTGAACAATGGACGTCGGTACAGGCCAGCACCGTGGAGGCGCTGCAGCAGTTTCGCCAGTACCTGATCGATGGTCCCTTGCATCTCACGCCCACTCAGCTCGATGAGGTGCTCATTCAGTCCTGGCAGTTGATTCAGCAGCAGGCGGAGCTGCTCTGGAGTGGCGCGCTCGCACTGGGCACCACCGTCGGGGACGTCGCCGCCGGCACTCTGCTGGCCCTGTTCATTCTGATTGCTCTGCTCGCCGATGGTGCCGGAATCTGGCGCTGGACAGTGAGAATCTTCCCCCGACGCGCGAGAGCAGCAGCCGATGGCGCAGGGCGTGCGGGGTGGGTGACGATCGTCAACTACTCCCGCACTCAACTTCTGGTAGCAACGGTAGATGCAGTCGGCATCGGCCTCGGCGCCTACCTGCTGGGTGTTCCGCTAGCGATCCCCATCGGCGTTTTGGTCTTCCTGGGCGCGTTCATTCCGATCGTGGGAGCAGTGCTCACCGGTACGGTCGCGGTCTTTTTGGCACTCGTGTACAACGGGCCGTGGATTGCACTATGGATGCTCGTGGTGGTGTTGGGCGTGCAGCAGATTGAAGGTCACATCTTGCAGCCGTTGCTGATGGGATCAGCCGTCAAGGTTCACCCGATCGCGGTCGTGCTGGTCGTCGCCGGTGGCGCCATGATCGCTGGCATCCCCGGTGCGCTGTTCGCCGTACCGGTGGCCGCGTTTGTGAACGTGGTGGTGGTGTATTTGGGGGCACGTGCCTGGGAGACCGGGCTGAAGCCCACGGGAGATTTGATATGGGACACCGTCCCGCGTCCGAGGAGGACCCGTTCGTGAGCGTACACACCCCGTCCGAGTCGCTGGTGCACCAGAAGTCTCGTGCGCCATCGATTGCCGACTTCGAAGACGCCGCGGCCTCGCTTGAAGGCGTGATTCGCGAGACGCCCCTCGATGTCTCTGACTTTCTTTCGGAGCTTGTAGGAGCACCTGTCTACCTGAAGCTTGAGAACCTGCAACGCACTGGATCATTCAAGATTCGAGGTGCGACGCATCGGCTCTCGCGGCTGACAGAAGAAGAACGAGCGCGCGGCGTTGTCGCAGCTTCCGCCGGAAACCATGCGCAGGGTGTGGCTCTGGCCGCGAAGACGCTTGGCATTCCCGCGACGATATTCATGCCGCTTGGCGTACCCGTGCCGAAGCTCTTGGCAACGCGAGGCTACGGAGCCGACGTCGTGCTCGAAGGTGCCACGGTGGAGACTCCGCTGCGTCTTGCAGCCGAGTTCGCTGAGCGCACGGGAGCGATATTCATCCACCCGTTCGATCATCCTGATGTCATTGCTGGCCAGGGAACGCTCGGACTTGAGCTCATTGATGCGATCCCCGACCTCGATACGGTGGTTCTGGGCATCGGCGGCGGTGGACTCATCGCGGGCGTGGCAGCCGCGGTGAAGGCTCGCGCTGCTGCCGCGGGTCGCACTGTGCGAGTGATCGGGGTGCAGGCAGAGAACTCCGCTGCCTACCCCTCGTCATTGCGCGAGGGCATGCCCCTGACGGTGGAGACTCGCCCGACCATCGCAGACGGCATCGCGGTCGCTCGCCCCGGAGACTTGCCGTTCGAGATCATTCGCGAGCTTGTCGACGAAGTCGTGACCGTCACCGAAGATGACATCGCTCGCGCTTTGCTGGTGCTGCTCGAACGTGCCAAACAGGTCGTGGAGCCCGCCGGAGCCGTCGGTGTAGCCGCGATCCTCGCCGGCAAGATTCAGGCCAACGGCCCCACTGTCACTGTGCTCTCGGGGGAAACATCGACCCGCTGCTGCTGCAGCGCGTCGTTGCTCACGGCCTCTCAGCATCCGGTCGCTATATGACTCTGCAGATTCCGCTGCCAGATCGGCCCGGCCAGCTTGCTCGTGTGTCTGAACTGCTGTCGCAGGCGGGGGCAAACGTCATCGAAGTGCTGCACACCCGACACGGTCAGGGACTGCAGATCAGTGAAGTGATCCTGCAGTTGAGCGTTGAGACGCGCGGGCAAGAACATCGAGCGCACGTGATCGATGTTCTCGAGCAGGCTGGCTTCACCGCGCGGGTGGCGTCGGACTGAGTCGCAGGCTACTGGCCGGTGTAGGTTGCGACCTTGACGATCTCAACGCTGATCTCGCGACCGTTGGGCGCGGTGTAGCTGGTCTTGTCTCCCTCGTTCAGGCCAAGAATGGCTGAACCCAGAGGGGATGCTTCGCTGTACACGTCGAGCTCTGAGCCGACAGCGATCTCGCGGTTGCCGAGGAGGAAGATCTCTTCGCCGCCGGCGACAATCGCTGTGACCACGGTTCCCGACTCCACGACGCCGGTGCTCTGCGGCGCTTCGCTGACGGTTGCGGTCTTCAGCAGGTGCTGCAGGGTGCGAATTCGTGCCTCTTGCTTGCCCTGCTCGTCTTTGGCTGCGTGGTAGCCGCCATTCTCTTTGAGATCGCCTTCTTCGCGCGCGGCTTCGATGCGCTTGGCGATCTCTTCGCGTCCGGTGGTCGACAACTGCTCGAGCTCGGTGGCGAGTCGGTCGTAGGCATCCTGGGTGAGGAAGGTCACTGGGGCATCGTTGGACACGTTTGACTCCTTCAGTCGGGGGCGCGCATATAAGTCAAACGCCCCGGCATTCAGCCAGGGCGCGCGGTGACGGCGTTCGGCCCAGACTACGACACCCAGCAGGAGTTGACAAAACCTGTCGTCGCCAGCGCGGTGGTCGGGATGGACTCTTCGAACTCGCGACTCGTCGCGTCGGATCCAGCGAAACTGACCACCCGCCACCCCACAATGCCGAAGTCCTCGTCCTGCGCTTCGATCACGCAAGAGATATCGCGACCGGGAACCGCCGTCACTTGAAATCGCAGGGTCACCGCGTGTTCGTCAATGACTTCAAACCCCGTGCTGTCGGAATCGACGGAGTCGACGGTATTGCCGTAGACCGCCCAGCCGAGCAACAGCGTGGCGACTGCGCCCAAAGCGATGGCGATGCCCAATCCCAGCCGCTTTCGCCCCGACGTGGCGCGCCCATAGCGTTCGTCGAGCATCTGTTCAGTGGTCATGCCTTGTCGCTTTTCGTTTCCGCTCGGAGATTAGGCTGTAGGTCAAGGTTATGCGGTTCGGCGCCCTCGCGGTGCACCGCAAGCTGAGCCCGCAGACCAAAGGACGATATGCAATCGCTTGCCGCGCACGTATGGCTGACCACAACCGTGACGCCGAGCCCTACGCCGACGCTCGATCCGGACTCGGTGACTCCGGGCCCCGAGGGGTTCTTCGTCATCGCGTTGATTGTGGTCGCGGTTTTCCTGCTCGTGGCCGACATGATGCGTCGAATTCGGCGTGGTCGCGTGCGCGCTGACGTCAACGATGAGTTGGATGCAGAACAGGCGAGACTCGCCGCAGAAGCCGAGGGGTTGCCCAGCGCCGTCGAGGCCGAGTCGTCCGCGACGGATCCTGAGAGCGAACCGCCGCCGCGCAGCTGAGACCGGATCGCTACCCGTTGTAGGGCGGGTTGATCGCGATCAGCAAGCACGCGGTCCAGTGGCACAGGAAAGCCAGCACCGTGCACACGTGGAAGATTTCGTGGAACCCGAAGTGGCCGGGCCACGGATTCGGCTTTTTCATTGCGTAGACGATCGCCCCACCGGTGTACAGCAGTCCGCCGATGATCACCAGAACCATCATCGCCGCGTTCGCGCGGAACAGATCGGGCATGTACATCACGGCTGCCCAGCCCAGCGCGAGGTAAAGCGCGACGTAGAGCCAGCGCGGGGCGTTGATCCAGAAGATGCGAAAGAGAATGCCCAGGAGTGCACCACCCCAGACCACAGCGAGCAGGATCCACCCCTTGGGCGGCTCAAGAGCGAGCACTGCCAGCGGAGTGTATGTGCCCGCGATGAGCAACATGATGTTGGCGTGGTCAATGCGTTTGAGGACGCCCTTGGTTTTCGGGCCCCAGTTGAAGCGGTGATACAGCGCCGAGTTGCCGAAGAGCAACATCGAGGTCGCGACAAAAACCGCACACGCCCACTTGGCTGCCGATCCCTCGGCAGCGACGATCAGCACGATTCCCGCGACGATAGTCACCGGAAAGGTGGCGGCGTGTATCCAACCACGCCACGACGGTTTGATCTCGGGAAGCGTGGCATCGACAGCAGCCGCATCCATCAACGGAAGCTCGGGGACCTCGGGTAGGCGGGATTCCTCGCTACGTCGATTCATGATCCCAGGGTAGGCCCACGCCTATGCCATCGGTCGTACATACTGAGTGCCGCCGATTGTGGCACCTAGTCTCCAAAGTTCGCACGCGTATCGCGGTAGCGTAGGAGCGTGATACGAGGTTCGGAGAATGCAGGGCGCGGCCCGCTCTATCGCCTCTATATTCAGCGACTGCGGCGGCAGCTCGGTCGAGGACGGGTGCCGCACCACGTCGCCATGATGATCGACGGCAACCGTCGCTGGGCCAAGCAGCTCGGCCTTGAGTCCGTTGCTCACGGCCATCGCGCAGGTGCCGCAAAGATGCACGAGTTTTTGGGCTGGTGTGATGACGTCGGTGTCGGCGTGGTTTCGCTGTATCTGCTTTCGATGGACAATCTGCAAAAGCGCGACACCAAAGAGATCGAAGACCTCATCGAGATCATCGCTGAACTCGCCGATGAGCTATCGCATCAGCGGGACTGGCGAGTGCAGCCCGTCGGGCGTTCCGACCTGCTGCCGCCTGAACTGGCGCGCGTGCTCGCCTCGGCCGCCGAGCGCACCCGAGGCAACACCGGACTGCACGTCAATCTGGCCGTTGGCTACGGAGGCCGCGGCGAAATAGTCGACGCGGTGCGCAGCATCATCTCGCAACACCATAAAGACGGCGGGTCTCTCGAGGAGCTCGCTGCCAGCCTCACTCCAGAACAGATCGGCGAGCATCTGTATACCGGAGGGCAGCCGGACCCTGATCTTGTCATCCGCACTTCGGGTGAACAGCGGTTGAGTGACTTTCTGCTCTGGCAGTCCGCCCATAGCGAGTTCTACTTCGTCGAGGCTCTTGGTCCCGATCTGCGCGAGGTCGACTTCCTTCGTGCGATCCGTGACTTCGGGACGCGCAACCGCCGCTTCGGCAGCTGAGAGCCCAGATGCAATGCGCCCGTGTTGGCGGGTTTGGCATGCCAGAATGACAAAGTGACGGATCTGGATGCATTTCTAGCCACGTTCGATGGTGAGCCGGGCTACTTGGACTGGGCCGCGTTCGGACCGCTTTCGCCTGCGGTTCGCGCGGAGGCGCAAGCTGATACCGAACTGCTCGGCTCAGGGCGGCCGTCGAGCATTGGCCTTGTGAACGAACATGCCACTGCCGCGGTGTCGCTCATCGGCGAGCTGCTCCACGTTGATGCGAGCCGTGTAGTACTCCAGCCGTCGACCACTCACGGATTGATGCAGGCGATGTATGGGCTCACCGGTGGGCTCCTGTTGGGCAGAGGCGAGTTTCCCTCGCTCACGGTCGCGGCCACTCGTGCAGCTGACGCCCTCGGACACATCGAGTTGCAATGGCTTGAGCCAGATGATGGTTTCATCACCCCCGAGTTGGTGCGCGACAACCTCACCGACGACACTCGCGCGGTCGCTGTAAGCCTCGTCGATTTTCGTACCGGCTATCGCACTGACCTCTCGGCCCTGCGCGATGTGATCGGCGATCGACTGCTCATCGTCGACGCCATTCAAGGATTCGGCATCGTTGATGCCGACTTTGGTGCCGCTGACGTGGTGTGCGCCAATGGCTACAAATGGTTGCGCTCAGGTCGTGGCACCGGGTTCGCGGCCTTCAGCGATCGTGCGCTCGAGCGGATTTCTCCCGTGTTGTCGGGTTTCTCTGGCACTGACGGCGACCTTCCGCTGGATGTCGTTCCGCTTCCGTCGACGTCTGCGCGCGCGTTCACCATCAGCGGCGGCGACAACCTCGCTGCGGCGCGCCTTGCAACGGGGCTTGGCGAGGTTCGAGACATCGGCGTTGCCACACTGCAAGCAGAGCTCGCTGAGCGCACGAGAGACGTGATGTTCTTCGCTGATCGATACGAGTTGCCCGTGGTGACGCCACGCGACGACCGCCGCCGAGCCGGCATCGTCACGCTCGCGCCCGCACCGCAAGATGTTGCACCGCTCGTAGCTTCGCTGTCGAACCACGGGCTGACAGTGACGGTGCGCTCGGGACTCGTGCGCGTGTCGCCCCACGTCGGAACCGGTGCCAACACGCTGCGTCTGTTCGGCGATGCGCTTGCCGCGTTTTCGTCGGCGCGCGTGTGGTGAACAGCCGGCTTTTGAAATTTACCTAGCCGTAACCAGCTTCCCGCGTGTCGGCCTGGCGTGGCGGTCTCTAGCAGTCGTACGGTCATCTCAACGGACAAAGAGTCCGTTCGAGTCGGCCTGAAAGATCGCGACTCGTGACCTTGGTCGACTCGTGACTGCCGGGTTCCTACCCGGGTCGGGAGTGGGTTGTGACCATAAGAGCACCACACAATCAGCGCAGTCAGAGCGTCGAGCACATCGACGATCAGGATCAGGATCTGCGTACCTACGTGCTGGATACCTCGGTTCTACTGAGCGATCCTCGGGCGTATTTTCGTTTTGCCGAACACAATGTCGTGATTCCTGTCGTGGTGGTCACCGAACTTGAAGGCAAACGGCACGACCCCGAGATCGGCTATTTCGCACGTCAGGCGCTTCGCCACCTCGACGAACTCCGCGTCGAACATGGCCGCCTCGACTTTCCCGTCTCGGTGGGAGAAGGCGGCACCCTGCGGGTCGAACTCACCAACACCGATGCGTCTGTTCTTCCGGCTGGCATGAGACTCGGAGACAACGACAGCCGCATTCTGGCGGTCGCGATGAACCTAGCCCAGGATGGTCAGGAAGTCACCGTGGTCTCCAAAGACCTGCCGATGCGTGTCAAGGCGGCGTCGTTGGGCATCAGCGCCGAGGAATACCTTGCCGAACAGGCAGTGGATTCGGGATGGACGGGAATCGCAACGCTCGACGTCGCTGGCGATGACATCAGCGATCTATACGAGAGCGAAGTGGCGACCAGCGAAGATGTTCGAGGTCTTCCCATCAACACAGGGCTGATCGTTCATTCCGAGCGTGGGTCGGCGTTGGGCCGAGTAACGGGGGACACCTCATACCGGCTGGTGCGAGGCGACCGCGACGTTTTCGGTCTCCACGGCCGTTCTGCGGAACAACGCATTGCGATCGATCTGCTGACTGACCCCGAAGTCGGCATCGTCTCGCTCGGCGGCCGAGCGGGTACAGGCAAGTCAGCTCTTGCGCTGTGTGCTGGACTCGAAGCCGTTCTCGAGCGGCAACAACAGAAGAAGATCATCGTGTTCCGTCCTCTCTTCGCCGTCGGCGGGCAAGAACTGGGATATCTCCCCGGCGACGCGCAAGAGAAGATGAATCCATGGGGGCAAGCGGTCTTCGACACTCTGGGTTCTGTTGTCTCGGGCAATGTTCTTGAAGAGGTCGTTGAGCGCGGATTACTCGAAGTGCTGCCACTGACCCACATTCGCGGGCGTTCGTTGCATGATGCATTCGTCATCGTCGACGAAGCGCAGTCCCTCGAGCGAAACGTGCTCTTGACCGTGCTGAGCCGCATGGGTCAGAACTCACGCGTTGTGCTGACACACGATGTCGGTCAGCGAGACAACCTGAGGGTCGGTCGACACGACGGCGTCGCCTCGGTGATCGAAACGCTCAAGGGCCATGGGCTATTCGCGCACATCACTCTCACGCGGTCAGAACGCTCCGCGATCGCGGCTCTGGTCACAGAGCTCCTGGAGGCTGGCGAACGCGCCTGATCATGCAATCAGGAGGGCCGGGCACAGGCTCGGCCCTCCTGCTCGCGGGTGTTCGAGGTCATGAGAATAGTCTCATCTTCACTGTTCGGACTCGACTTGAGTGCGTGCGAAAATTGAACAGATCAAATCTTGTTCGATGAGGATGGCACCATGGAAACTCGCGCGAAGTACGCAGCTGGCGGTATCGCCAGTGTGGCGGCAAGCGTCGGGCTCGTGGTCGCCGTTGCCATGTCGAACTCGGCAGCATTGGCAGACGTCCGCGGCACCGCCGTGGGAAGCGGAACCGTCATCGTTGCAGCGACGCCCCGCGACGCTGGTGCTTCAGCTTCCAAGAGCCAAGAAGCTGTGGCTGAAGCGGGCACGCCCCGCGACATTGTCGCCACCCCCGAGATAGCGGTCACGCAGATTGCCGCGACCGAGATTGCCGCGACCGAGATTGCTGTCGTCTCAGATCTCACCCCAGAAGCGGCAGAGACTCCGTCCGCACAGGCGCCGAGAGTCGAGTCCAACCGCGCCCTTGCTGCATTCAAGGTCAAGCATTCCAGCCACGCTGCCTCTGCTCAGAAGAGCCGATCAGATGAGGGTGCTCTCTCGGAGAAGACGATTGAGATCGTCGAGCACATCGTGGCCAAGGCTGAAGATTCACACTCTGATGCAGCTCACGAGCAAGAGAGCTCAGAAGAGTCCACCGCTCCCACGTCGAGTGAGTCTGACAAAGACCGACCCGACCACAAGGCTCAATCGCACGTTTCCCCAGATCGTCGCGATTGATAATGAGGCCGGCTTCCCCAGCCCGGCCTCCTGCCCCCGGTGTCCCCCAGCACCGGGGGCTTCTCTTTAACCGCTTCTCCCGCTGTTGCCGGTGGCTATTCCCAGCGATAGCCGGTGCCGCGGATCGTCACGATATGTTCGGCGCCTAGTTTTCCCCGAAGGTAGCGCACGTACACATCCACCACGTTCGAGCCTGGGTCGAAGTCCAACCCCCAGACTTGGCTGAGAAGCACCTCGCGACTGAGAACTCGACCCGGATTGCGAAGGAACTGCTCGGCGAGTGCGAACTCCCGTGCTGAGAGTTCGACTTCCTGACCTGCCACCGTGGCGCGGCGTGCCAAGATGTCTAGCTCAACGTCGCCCTGGGTGATGATCATTGCGGCAGCTGCCGTGGATTCGCGCAGCCGAGAGCGCACGCGGGCGAGCAGTTCCTCGAAAGTGAATGGCTTGGGCACGTAGTCGCTAGCGCCCGCGTCAAGCCCTTCGACGGTGTCGCGAGTGCTGGTTCGTGCGGTCAGCATGATGATGGGCACCGTGGAGCCCTGCGCGCGCACGAGACGCAGTACCTCGAAGCCGTCGAGAGTGGGCAGGCCGACGTCAAGCAGCACCAGGTCGTAGCCGCCGCCGACTATCGCTTCTAGCGCCGTCGCACCGTCTTCGATGATGGTTGTCTCGTAGCCGGCATTGCCCAGGCCTCGACATACGAACGAGGCGATCTGCGGCTCGTCTTCGACGATGAGTATGTGCGTCATTCGAATGCCTCTCGCTGGATGACAACATCACCGGCACGCACAGGTTGCGGTAGGGGAGTTGACGTCGGGGGAAGGTGGATGGTGAAAGTAGCGCCGCCGCTGGGAGTGTCATCGACGGTGCAACTACCGCCGTGGCCCTTGACGATCGCGTCGACGATAGCAAGCCCGAGACCGGAGCCTCCCACTGAGCGTTTTCCGCCTCCGCGATCAAAGCGGCGGAAGACGCGGTGTCGCGAAGCTGGAGGTATGCCGGGCCCATGGTCGCGCACCCAGAGCTGCGTCCCCTCGGCGGTCGCAGAACTCCCGATCTCGATCGGAGAGCCACCCGGCGTGTACTTCGCAGCGTTATCGGCGAGCTGCAGCCATGCTTGAAGCAGCCGGTCTTCCTCGCCGAGAACTGTGCCGTCGCCAACGTTCTCGACGCTCCAAGTATGACCAGGAATGACCGTTACCAGCTCGCTGATCCGCGCGGTCAGAGCGGCGACGTCGACCTCGGTCGGCGTGTATGCCTCACCTTCAACCGCTGCCAGCAGGTCAATGTCTTCAACCAGGCGGGCAAGACGATCGAGCTCAGCGATTCCGATCTGACGCGCGAGTTCGACGTCGGTCGCATCATGAGCATCCATCAGCTCGAGGTGTCCACGCACGATGGTGAGGGGCGTCTTCAGCTCGTGACGCACGTCGTCGAGCAGCTGCTGTTGCACAGATACCGAGCCTTGAATGCGATCCAGCATGGAGTTCACCGTACGAGACATGTCTGAGATGTCGTCGTCGCCCCGGGGGAGCAAGCGCGGAGAAAGGTCGGAGAGCGAGATGGAGTCTGCGGTGACGCGCATGTCGCGAATTGGTCTGAGCAGCCGTCCGGTCACGAACCAGCCGACCACGCCGGTGGCCACCAGCAGCGCCAGAGCGGCGAGCACGTAGGTGGTGAGAGAGGCGGTGACTGGCTGCAATTCGGCCCCCAGGTCGCTCGCGCGCACATAGATGCCGGAACTCGGGTCGCCCTCTACCTCGGTGGGAATCGCGATGTATCGAACTATGCGATCACCTGTCGTCGCGGTGCCGATCATGATCTGACCGTCAGCGGTCTCGGTGACGATTCGATTGATGAACTCACCGTCGTCGGGCAGAGTGAAACCTGACAGGGTCGACGGCACGAACGCTACCTCGCCGTCGATGATGGCCATCGCGGCTTCGTTCCGCGCGGGGACCAAGCGCGCGACCACAGAGCGCATGTACGAGCGAAGGTCGTCGAAAGACTGCGGCGTGAAGTTCTCATCCACTGGCTGAGTGCCTTCGTCCGCTGAATCCGCCAGTGTCTCCTCGGGTGCGGGGATGGCCTGGTCGGCGACGGTAGTCAGGCGATCGACCTGCGATTGCAAGCGGATGTTGACTTCGTCGAACACGCGTTCACGCTGTACGACGAAGGTCACGCTGCCGACGATCGCGAGCCCGACGCACGTCACACCGAGGATTGCTCCCAGAATTCTGACGCGCGCCGAGATCGGCCGTCTAGTACGGCTCACCCCTTGATTATCCAGGGTGCGTCATAGAAAGCAGGTCTAGTTTCTCGTCAAGCTGCTCGATCGTAAGTTCGCCGCGGTCCACGAATCCCAGATCAAGGACGGCTTCGCGCACGGTGATGCCCTTGGCGACCGAGTGCTTCGCGATCTTCGCTGCTGCCTCGTAGCCGATGAGCTTGTTCAGCGGAGTAACAATCGACGGTGACATGCCCGCGTAGGCGGCTGCACGGTCGACGTTAGCCTCGAGGCCGTCGACCGTCTTGTCAGCGAGCACCCGCATGGCGTTCGAAAGCAGGCGAATGGACTCAAGTAGTGCGGTGCCCATGACGGGGATCGCCACGTTCAGCTCGAATGAGCCTGAGGCGCCCGCCCATGCGACGGCCGCGTCGTTGCCGATCACGCGCGCGCACACCATGAGCGTGGCCTCGGGGACGACCGGGTTGACCTTGCCAGGCATGATTGACGAACCCGGCTGCAGGTCGGGGATGTGCAGTTCTCCGAGGCCGGTGTTCGGTCCAGAGCCCATCCAGCGCAGGTCGTTGTTGATCTTCGTCAGCGATACGGCAATGGTGCGCAGCGCGCCAGAGGTCTCGACGAGACCGTCGCGGTTCGCCTGAGCTTCGAAGTGGTCTTTGGCCTCGGTGATCGGCAACTCGGTCTCAGCGGCGAGCAGCTCGATAACCTTCTGCGGGAATCCCGGAGGGGTGTTGATTCCGGTACCGACTGCGGTGCCGCCGAGAGGCACCTCGCTGACGTGCGGAATCACGGCCTGCACGCGCTCGATACCGAGTCGCATCTGCCTCGAGTAGCCGCCGAATTCCTGGCCGAGCGTGACCGGGGTCGCATCCATCAGGTGTGTGCGACCCGACTTCACGACGGTCTTCCACAGTTCTGCCTTGGCCTCGAGTGAGACGGCGAGGTGGTCAAGCGCCGGGATCAGGTCGTCGATCAGCGCCTGGGTGACAGCGATGTGCACCGAGGTCGGAAAAACATCGTTCGACGACTGCGAGGCGTTCACATGGTCGTTCGGGTGCACCGGTGCGCCGAGCTTCTGCGAAGCGAGGTTGGCCAGCACCTCATTCATGTTCATGTTCGACGAGGTGCCGCTGCCGGTCTGGTAGGTGTCGACAGGGAAGTGAGCGTCGAACGCACCAGTGATGACGTCGTCGGCTGCAGCAGCGATGGCGTCAGCGATGGCACCGTCGAGCGTGCCCAGGTCTTTATTGGCGAGAGCAGCAGCCTTCTTGATGCGCGCGAGCGCGGCGATCTGCGTCGACTCGAGACCCGAACCCGAGATCGGGAAATTCTCAACAGCACGTTGCGTCTGTGCGGAATACAGTGCGTCTTTCGGCACGCGTACTTCGCCCATGGTGTCGTGTTCGATGCGGTATTCGATGTCAGTCACTTCGTTGTTCCTTTGTGAATGCGTGGTCAGGATGCGACAAGTTCAAGACCGACGGCGATATCAGCCACGGCCTTTCCCTCGGCGAGTTGATAGTTCGCGCCCACGATCGCGAGGCGCCCGGAAGCGATTGCGTCTGTGATGAGTTCAGACGAGTGCAGGATCTCTTTGACGGTGTCGCGAAGATGCTCGCGGCCAACGTGCTCGGCATCTATCGTGTCGGGGTTCGCTTTGTCAGCACCGGTGGCTTGCACCACGCGACGCACGGCCGGCACGATCGGAGCAATCAGCCGCCAGATGTGCGGGGGCAGGGGAGCGGAGTCCATGTTCGCGCTGTCGATCGCGGCTCTGACCGCGCCGCATTCGTCATGGCCGAGCACGACAATGAGCGGAACTTCGAGCACGGCAACGGCATACTCGAGGCTGCCGATCACTGACTCTGAGATCACTTGACCCGCGTTGCGAATGACGAAGAGATCACCGAGACCTTTGTCGAAGATGATCTCTGCAGCGAGGCGCGAGTCCGAACAGCCGAAGAGCGCAGCTCGTGGGCGCTGACCACTTGCGAGTTCGTGGCGACGCTCGACATTCTGGCGCGGGTGCTGTGGCGCTCCCGAGATGAAGCGCTCGTTGCCTCGTTCCATCTCGCTCCACACCTGTGCGGGGCTGGGGTGTTCGCTCACTCGGTCTCCGTTTCAAGCTGGTGGATGGACTCTGACACCGACTCGGCGGCCTGAACGAGCAGCTCGTCGTCGGCGACCCCGTAGATGAGAACGGTGTCGTCGCCGACCTGGGTCGACATCGCGGCGGTGATACCGCCGGCACGGTCGGGGTCTGAGATGTCGTACTGCGTCCAGACGATGCCGTCGATGGTCACGGTGTCGCCGGAGTTGGCGCCGCCCAGCACGCGGGTCGTCCATGCCGCGTCTGCGTCAAAACCCTGCGCGATGCGCACAAAACCAGCTGTCGGCGCGTATACGACAGTCCAGGCGCTCAGATCGTTGCGGTCAACGTACGCGCGGTTCACCCGCCACGAGTCCGGCGCGTCAGGCACGACAACCAGCTGGCCTTCGGCCGCTTCGACGCTTTCGGCTACCGCCGCGACATCGATCGGCTCAGCCTCGGGTGCGCTGCCGCGGGGAACGCCGAAGATCACAATGGCGACGAGCACGAGGGTGATGAGCAACGCGGCGATGAGGTTGCGCGCGGTCTGGCTTGAGCGATACGCGTGCGACGACGCTGCCTTGCGATTCGCGGTTTCTTGCGGAGTCTCGGGACGGCCGAGCTCCGCGACGATTCGCTGCTGATTCGCCATTACTTCTGATCGTCCTCGGCCAGCGCGCCAGAGCGAGCCGCATCGAGGCGCTGCTTCGCGCCGACCAGCCATTGCTCGCAACGCGCCGCGAGAGCCTCGCCGCGTTCCCAGAGGGCAAGGGAGTGCTCGAGCGTGGGGGCACCCTGCTCGAGTTCCGCCACAACACGCACGAGTTCGTCTCGGGCCTGCTCGAACGAAAGATCCGTGACGTCGGTGACGGCTCCATTCGCTTCGGTCATGCTGTCCATCCTACTTCGGCGCGCTCGCGCTTCTGCTCGGTCAAGGTGTCGCCGACGACTCCACGGTTTCTCCATCAGACCGCGCCGCAAACGCGCCCCGGGCGACGGTGACGACGAACGCTGTCGACTCCGGCACCTGGTTGACATCGCGAACGATCGCTCCGTCGTTCAAGTGCGCGATGGCGTAGCCGCGCTCAAGTGTCGCGGCTGGCGAAAGCGCGCGCAGCGATGCTCGCAGCTCCGAGGTGCGGCGGGCAGATGTCTCCAGGGCGCGCGCGACGTGCTCGCGGCCCCGCGATGTGATGATCTCCACATCTTGGGCACGCGTATGCACGAGCGCTTCCGGCTGTCGCAGCACCGGGCGACTGCGCAGCTGTTCGAGCTGTGCGATGTCGTGATTGACGCGTTGTGACAATCGCATGGCGAGCCGTGACCGCAGTTGGCCGACAAGCGTGCGCTGCTCGACGACGTCAGGAACGACGCGTTTTGCTGCGTCGGTGGGTGTCGAGGCGCGCAGGTCGGCTACGTCGTCAAGCAGCGGTCGGTCGTTCTCGTGGCCGATGGCACTCACGACGGGGGTGGATGCTGACGCCACCGCCCGCAGGAGCCTTTCGTCGCTGAAGCCGAGCAGCGACTGAACGTCGCCACCGCCGCGCGCGATGACGATGACGTCGACGTCGGGATCAGCATCCAATAGTTTGAGCGCTGCGACCGTCTCGGGCACGCAGCGCTCGCCCTGCACAGCGACGTGCTGGGTGCGAAAGCGCACCTGAGGCCACCGCAGCTCGGCGTTGCGGTGCACGTCTTTTTCTGCGTCAGAGCGCTCGCCGGTGATGAGACCGATCACGTGAGGGAGGAAGGGGAGCGGTCTCTTGCGCGAGTCGTCGAACAGCCCTTCTGCGCGCAACTGCACGCGAAGCCGCTCGAGTCTCTCAAGCTGATCGCCCAAGCCGACATGGCGCATCGCGTTCACGCCGAAGGACAGATCGCCGCGCTTAGGAAAGTAGTCGGCTTTCACCGAGGCGACGACATGGTCACCGACCTTGAGATCGGCGGGAAGGCGATTCAGGGTGCTAGACCAGATTCGGATCGAGATCTCAGCATCGGTCACGAGATCTTTCAGCCGGCCGAATACGCTGCCACCGCGCACGTTCCACTGCGTGATCTCGCCCTCGACCCACACCGATCCCCAGCTCGCGATGAAGCCGCGAATCGTCTCGTTGAGCCGCGACACCGAGGTGGGAGCGTCGTTGGTGGAGTCTTTCGGGCGCACCGAATCTGCGGGAGGCGGTTCGCCGACGATGTGGCCGGGCTCGAAGCTCGTCATGGCACCTTTCAGGCTGACGCTCGGTACCGGCCGTAGACTCGGGGGGTGACTATCAGCATGCCCATTCCTCGTGTTCCGCGCCGGCGTGAACCACTTCAGGATATCGCCGTGCCCGGACCCAAGCGGGTGCTGCTCGCCGCTCCCCGCGGCTACTGCGCTGGCGTTGATCGCGCAGTCATCGCCGTAGAGAAGGCTCTGGAACGCTTCGGCGCCCCCGTCTACGTTCGCAAACAGATCGTTCACAACATTCATGTGGTGACCGAATTGGAGCAGAAGGGCGCAATTTTCGTCGAAGAAGTCGACGAAGTGCCCGCTGGCGCGCATGTGGTCTTCAGCGCCCATGGCGTGTCGCCCGCCGTCGTCAACAGCGCTTCAGACCGGGGACTGCTGGCCATCGACGCCACCTGTCCGTTGGTGACCAAAGTGCACCGCGAGGCAGTGCGATTCGCCCGTGACGACTTTGAGATCCTGCTGATCGGCCACGAGGGACACGAAGAAGTTGAGGGAACCGCGGGCGAAGCCCCCGACCACGTCACGATCGTGAATTCTCCCGAAGACGCCGACCGCATCGAAGTGCGCGACCCTTCTAAGGTCGTCTGGCTCTCGCAGACCACACTCTCCGTCGACGAGACCATGGAGACCGTTCGTCGGCTGCGCGTGCGTTTTCCTCAGTTGCAAGATCCGCCGTCTGACGACATCTGCTATGCAACTCAGAATCGCCAGGTCGCGATCAAGAAGGTCGCGAAGGATGCTGATCTCGTGATCGTCGTGGGGTCATCGAACTCCTCCAACAGCGTGCGCCTGGTTGAGGTAGCACTCGAGTACGGCGCCAAGGCGGCATATCGGGTCGACTACGCCGACGAGATCGAACAGGCGTGGCTCGAGGGCGTTGAAACCGTGGGCGTCACCAGCGGCGCCTCTGTGCCTGAGGTGCTCGTGCAGCAGGTGATGGACGACCTCGCCAACGCGGGATTCAACGACGTTGAAGAAGTGAAGACCGCAGAGGAAGACCTGCTGTTCTCGCTGCCCAAGGAATTGCGCTCCACCAATGAAGGCAAGCGCGACGACCGTGCACTCGGCGGGCGGATCAGCTGATGAACGACGCCATCGACCCGCGGCCTCGACCACAGTATGGCGAATACGCCACGGTCGAGGAGCAGCAGGCGCGCATCAGGCAACCAGACATCACCCAGGCGCTTGACACCGGTGTTGTCGCCGACGTGCCCGAGGGGCAGCTCTCGCCCGACGTCGTACCCGCTGAAACGCCCTTAGCGGGAAATAGCGGCGCGAGGCGAGAGGTCCGTCGGCGCCCGTTTGACCGCGCGGCGACCATCGGGTTGCTGGTGTACGGACTCATCACGGTGGTGACTTCGTTCACCGAGCTCGTCGAGTACAACCCGTACGCCGAGCAGATGCTCTCGATGATGGGCGTCGACACCGATCTCGCCGCGACCATCGTCGGGCAGTCCTGGGGTATTGCAGCTGCTTTGGTGTTGGTTTTCGGCTGGTTCGTCACGGCAGTGCTCTCGTGGATGTCGATGTCGCGCGGCCGCATCTCGTGGTGGATTCCGCTCGTGGGAGCGTTCGTGTTCACCGGTGTCTCAGCCCTCCTCATGCTCGTGCCCCTGATGAACACGCCGGGCGTTTGGCAGGCGATTCTCGACTCGGTGGGGTAGCTCGAACACACGCAAAGACGAGGGCCGGATGCTGCGTTGCAGCATCCGGCCCTCGTCTTTTTCCTGTGAGGCAGTCGCCTTAGACGCCGAGGCTCTTGCCCGCTGAGCCGAGCTGCTGTGTCGCTTCGACGACCCGAGCCGCCATCGCCGACTCTGCGATCTTGCCCCAGGCGCGGGGGTCGTACTTCTTCTTGTTGCCGACTTCGCCGTCTACCTTGAGGACACCCTCGTAGTTTTCGAACATGAAGCCAGCCACCGAGCGTGTGAACGCGTACTGCGTGTCGGTGTCGATGTTCATCTTGATGACACCGTTGGCGACCGCAAGTGCAATCTCTTCAGACGTGGAGCCGCTGCCACCGTGGAAGACGAGGTCGAGGGGCTTCTCGCCGGTGCCGAAGCGCTCAGCGATACCAGCCTGGATCTCGCCGAGAAGCTCGGGGCGCAACTTGACGTTGCCCGGCTTGTAGACACCGTGCACGTTGCCGAAGGTGAGGGCTGAAATGTAGCGACCCTGATCGCCGAGGCCGAGAGCCTCGACGGCCTTCGTCACGTCAGCCACGGTGGTGTAGAGGGCGTCGTTCGATCCTTCGTGCTGCACACCGTCTTCTTCGCCGCCGACGACGCCGATTTCGACCTCGAGGATAGCGCTGATGTTCTTCATGCGGGGGAGCAGGTCTTTGGCGATTTCGATGTTCTCGTCAAGGGGAACCGCTGAGCCATCCCACATGTGCGACTGGAAGATCGGGTTGCGACCGGCGCGAACTTCTTCTTCGGATGCTTCGATGAGAGGAAGCACGAAGCCAGGAAGTGCGTCTTTCGGGCAGTGGTCGGTGTGCAGCGCCACTGTGATCGGATAGTTCTTGGCGACCTCGGTCACGAACTTCGCGAAGGCGAGCGCGCCGGTGGCGCGGCCCTTGACGGTGTGACCGGCGAAGTAGTCGGCGCCACCGGTGGTGACCTGGAGAATGCCGTCTGATCCGGCTTCTGTGAGTCCCTGCAGGACGGCGTTGACGGACTGCGAACTGGCCGCGTTGATGGCCGGATAGGCAAAGCCACCAGCCTTCGCGCGGTCAAGCATCTCGGCATATTGCTCAGGGGTTGCGACGGGCATTGTTCTCCTTCGAGGATGTACGGCCTACTCGTCGAGTGTAGCGAGAACGGCGCCGGCGACGCGGGTCGATGTGCCGCGCTCGGATAAGCTACGCTCGACGCTTCGGCGGACGGGGGTACTCAGATGGCGCGCAAGTCGCTTGTGTCCGTAGTAGCTGATGCGTTGCTCGATGACATCGTTACCGGTGCCATCGGTATCAGTGCGGCGTTGCCGAGCGAAGCAGAGATTGGCGAACGATTCGATGTCAGTCGAGTTACGGTTCGCGAAGCGCTACGGGTATTGACCACGCAGAGCATCATTCGCGTGACGTCGGGGATTGGGTCAGTGGTGAACCCACTCGACGAGTGGCAGTCCTTGAGCGCAATTTTGCGCTATCGGTCAGTCCGTGGTGATAGCGGCGAGGTGGCGACTCAGCTGATTGCCGTTCGGCGGATGTTCGAGAGCGAGGCCGCCGCACTCGCGGCGACCGGGCTCAGCGATCAGGGGCTCGAGGAGCTTGAGGAGTGCATTGAACGCATGCGCGAGGGGTCGACGGCCAACGATGTCGAGGGCTTTGTCGATGCGGATCTTCGCTTCCATGACGTGATCTTGCGCGGGTCCGGCAATGTGTTCCTCGCGGCGCTGTTTGAACCCCTCACCAGGGTGTTGGCGGAACGCCGCGCTGAGACCTCACGCGTTCATGAGATTCAGCTCCATGCGATCGATGAGCATGCAGCAATTCTGCGTGCTTTGCGCGATCGAGACGACGCAACTGCGCGAGCGGCTATGGATCACCACATGCAGCAAACGCTGGACGACCTCCACACTTACGTGCTCGCCAAACACTGATTTCTGGCCCACACACTCGACTCCGAGCCGTCGCCGGATTGATTCTCAGGCAGTGACTCCTGCTATGCGCAGATGCTGCGCGCTATGGCCGAAGCCGTCGTGTGCTCTGATCGAACTGCAGAGCAAGTGTTGACAATCCGCCTTTGCACATGGCAACCTGTATGACACCTGACAGCAGGTACCTGGGAATGCCCCACAAACAATGGAGTTGTGATGAACGTTGACGAGATGCTGCAGCGATACCCTCGCGCAATCGAAGTTGATCCCAGCCCGATCGCAGAGCGTGCACGTCAATCGCATACCGTGCTCGTCGTTCTCGACGACGATCCCACCGGCACGCAGTCGGTTGCTGATCTGCCCGTTCTCGCGCGCTGGGAGATTGAAGACTTTCTGTGGGCTTTCGAGCTCGATGCGCCGGCCGTCTACGTGCTGACCAACTCGCGCAGCTTCGACGAAGCAACTGCCGAGCGGATCAACCGCGAGGTCGTTACGGCCGCAGTGGCCGCAGCCGAGCAGTACGGCGTTCGCGCAGCCTTCACCAGCCGGGGCGATTCGACGTTGCGGGGCCACTTTCCGCTGGAACCGAATGTGATTGCGCGCACGCTGATCGAGTTGGGTGCCCCTCAACCCGACGGCGTGATCGTTGTGCCCGCGTTTCCAGACGCGGGACGCGTCACGATCGGCGGCACCCACGGGATGGTCGCTGACGGTATCTTCACCCCGGTCGGCGAAACCGAGTACGCCCAGGATTCGACCTTCGGGTACCGATCATCTCGGTTGGCCGACTGGGTCGATGAGAAGAGCGACGGGCGGATTGCGGCGTCATCGGTCGTTGAACTGACCCTCGATGTGGTGCGAGCCGGTGCAGATGCGGTCGCCGCGGCATTGCTTTCCGCTCCGGTCGGCAGCGTTTTCACAGCCGATGTCGTCGGCGAAGACGACCTCCGCCTGCTGGCAATGGGACTCGACCAGGCAGAATCGACCGGGCGCACATACATCTACCGGGTCGGACCACCTTTCGTGCGGGCGCGCATCGGACAGGCGCCGCGCGCGCCGTTGCCAGCCGCCAACGATGCCGTCGAGGGCGCCACTGTTGGCGGGCTCGTCGTCGTCGGCTCACACGTCGGAGTCACCAGCCGCCAACTCGCTGACCTGACAGCGCACAGACCTGATGCCGTCGTCGTCGAGATCGATGTTCCCTCAATTCTGAGTGCTCACACCGCGGTCGCGACGATTGATGCTGCAGTAGAAGCAGTCAGCGCAGCGATCATGACCACTGACGTCATCCTGCACTCGAGCCGCACACTCATTCGTACCGACGACCCTCAGGAGAGCTTGGCAATTTCGCGTGCCGTCTCAGACGCATTGGTGGCGGTAGTGCAGCGCACTGTCAAAAATGCGCGGCCCCGCTATGTGATCGCGAAAGGCGGGATCACGTCAAGCGACATCGCCAGCAGAGGACTTTCTATCCGACGAGCGATGGTTCGCGGATCGTTGTTCCCCGGCATCGTGTCGGTGTGGGAGCCCGCCGACGGACCCGCTGAGGGAATTCCTTACGTGGTCTTCGCGGGAAACGTCGGTACCGACAGCACACTCACCGAGGCAGTTGCGAAGCTCTCGCTGCGCGCCCCGCAATCTGTTTGATCCACTGAAAGGCATTACACGATGAATACACCTACTGTCGCAGTTCTCGGTCTCGGTGCTATGGGCCTGCCGATGGCCACCCGTCTCGCCGAAGAGCTCACCGTACGCGGGTTCGATATCAACGGTGCGCGACTTGACCTCGCCTCGGCGGCGGGCATCGTGCGTTGTGACAGCGCCGATGCCGCGGTAGCAGATGCTGATGCGGTACTGCTCGCGGTGCGCGACTCAGCACAGCTCGCCGATGTGCTTTTCGGTGCATCCGGCATCGCGCCGAAGCTGCGAGATGGTTCGATCGTCATCCTCACAAGCACCGTCGGCATCGACGGCTTGGCAGAGGTAGTCGCCCAGCTCGCAGAGTTCGGAGTCGAGCTGGTGGATGCTCCGTTGAGCGGCGGCCCTGCCAGGGCAGGGGCGGGCGACTTGCTCATCGTGGTGGGTGCGACGCCCGAGGCCCGAATCAAAGCCGAGCCGGTGTTGAGCCGACTGGCGTCGACGCTCACGGTCGTCGGTGATCGACCGGGTGACGGCCAAGCACTCAAGACTGTCAATCAACTGCTTTGCGGCGTTCACATCGCAGCGGCTGCTGAAGCACTCGCCCTCGCTGACGCGCTCGGCCTCGACGCTGAGCGTACGCTCGACGCCCTCGGTGCTGGCGCGGCGGCGTCGTTCATGCTCGCCAACCGCGGGCCGCGCGCGCTGCAGGCATACGACGAAGGCGGAGCAGACGTGCTCAGTCGTCTCGACATCTTCGTGAAAGACATGGGAATCGTCACGAAGGCAGCACGAGCTGCTCACCTCGCAACACCCGTGGCCGCGGCAGCCGAACAGCTCTACCTCGTCGGCGAGGCACAAGGCCTCGCCGCGCTCGATGACTCCGCGGTCATCAGAGTGATCGCTCCCGTGCGACGCACCGCCTGAACCTGTCCCGAAACCCTGCAAACACTGTCAAAGGAGACTGAATGTCCACCCTCGCCTTGCTCTTAGTCGGACTGGGAGGCATTGCCCTCCTTGTTCTGATGATCGTCAGATTCAAGGTCAACGCTTTCCTCGCGCTGCTCATAACCAGCGTGCTGGTCGGGCTCGCCGCTGGAGTCCCGCTTGCCACTGTTCCAGCCACCGAAGATGCCCCGGAACGACTCGGCATCATTCAGGCGATCATCGCGGGAATGGGTGGGACTCTGGGCAGCGTCGCGATTCTGGTCGCGCTGGGATCAATGCTCGGACGTGTCATTGAGATCTCGGGTGGTGCGTCGAGCCTGGCTGGTCGCTTCACGTCGATTCTCGGACCTCGCCGGGTCTCGGGGGCGCTGACCGCTGCAGCCCTCGTGCTCGCAATCCCCGTGTTCTTCGACGTTGGCTTCATCATTCTTGTGCCGATCATCTACGGCTTCAGTCATGCTGCAGGTCTAAGCCCCGTCAAGTTCGGTCTGCCGATCGCCGGCATCATGCTCGCTGTCCACGTCGTGGTTCCTCCGCACCCGGGAGTGGTGGGAGGTGCGGCCTTGCTCGGCGCTGACGTTGGCTTGCTGACGTTGCTCGGCATCGCCATTGCAATCCCGCTCGGTGTGATCTCACACTACTTCTCCAAGTGGCTGAACCGTCGCGACTTCGAGATGCTCGCGTCGACCAAGCAGATGTTCGAAGCCTTCGGCGGGGCCGATGCGCCCACCACTGCTACTGGCACGCTGACTCGCACCGAGGCGCCGCCTTCCGCGGGCATGATCCTCGGGCTCATCCTCACACCGCTGATCATGATCGGTATCGGCACGACAGCGTCGGCGGTTTTGCCAGCGGGAGACCCGACGCGCAATGTGCTCACGTTCATCGGCTCGCCCATCCTGGCTCTGCTCGTCACTGTCGTCTTGGCCGGCTACTTTCTCGGCGTTCGCAAGGGTTGGACTCGTGCACACCTTTCAGAGGTCTTCGAGTCGGCCCTGCCTCCTGCAGCGATCGTGATTCTCGTCACTGGCGCGGGAGGTGCGTTTGCTCGGATCCTCACCGAGTCGGGCATCGGTCCCGCACTCGCTGACACACTTGTGTCAACGGGGCTGCCCATCTTCTTGCTCGGGTTCGTCGTGGCGGCCGCGCTTCGTGCCGCCCAAGGATCTGCGACCGTAGCCATCCTTACTACCGCAGCCCTGCTTGCAGATGCTGTCGCTGCCGGGGGATACAGCTCGATGCAGATCGTGGCCATCACCCTCGCTATCGGGTTCGGTGCCCTCGGCTTCTCCCACGTGAATGACTCCGGGTTCTGGGTTGTCACTCGCTACTTGGGTCTGAGCGTAGGAGATGGTCTGCGCACCTGGACCGTGCTCACGACTGTGCTCGGTTTGGCGGGCTTCGCAATCACATCGGCTCTGTGGTTTGCGGTGTCCGCAGGCTCGTAGAGCATGGGTTTAGTTGAGGGAAGGTTTCGTGGACGATAAGTTCTGCGTTTCCTTCCCTCACTGCTCGGCCAAACAGTCCACTTTCGTGCACGACCAATCGATATGGTGAACCCATGGTGAGTCTTACCGCGGACATGAGCCCGCTGCATCCCGACCGAAATCTGGCACTCGAACTTGTTCGTGCCACCGAAGCTGCGTCGATTCGAGCGGTTCCTTTTATCGGCCGGGGACGAAAAGAGGATGCTGACGGTGCCGCCGTCGACGCAATGCGCGCGTTCTTCACTACGGTGAACTTCGACGGCACGATCGTGATCGGCGAGGGCGAAAAAGACGAAGCGCCCATGCTTTTCAACGGCGAACGAGTCGGCAATGGCCGCGGCCCTCGCTGCGACGTGGCGGTTGACCCGATCGACGGCACGTCGTTGACTGCCGCCGGCCGCAACAACGCCCTGTCGGTCATCGCGGTATCCGACCACGGCACGATGCTCGACGCCTCGAGCGTGTTCTACATGGACAAGCTCGTCACCGGTCCGGCCGGCGTGGGCGTGGTAGACATTCGCTTGCCCATCGGTGAGAACATCCGTCTGCTGGCGAAAGCACTCGGCAAGCCTGTCGATGAGCTCGTCGTGTCGGTGTTGCATCGTCCGCGTCATGAACAGCTGATTGAAGAGATTCGTCAGGCTGGTGCGGGCACACGACTGATGAGCGACGGCGACGTTGCCGGCGGTATCAACGCCGCACGTCACAACGCACGCACCGATATGTGTGTGGGCATCGGCGGCAGCCCAGAAGGCATTGTCACCGCTTGTGCGATCAAGTCTCTCGGCGGCCATATTCAAGGGCGGCTGTGGGCGCGAGATGACGACGAGAAGCAACGCGGCATCGATGCGGGACTCAAACTCGACGATCACGTGTATGAAGCGGACGACCTGGTGCGCGGAAGCAACACGATCTTCGTGGCAACGGGTGTGACCGACGGTCAGCTCGTGGCCGGAGTTCGCCGCGATGGAGGGTACGTCTATACCGAGTCTGTCGTGCTGCGCGGTGCCTCAGGAACCCTTCGCCGCATCTCTTCGGAGCACCTCACCTCGAAGTGGCTTTAGGCCTGCGTCGCGGTTCGATCCTTCATCAACGCCCCAACTCTGGCAGAATCGCAGAGGCATCGATGATGCTGCGCCACTGATCTCGTGATTCGAGGGGGTTCGTCTATGTCTACACCTACCGGTGGTCCTGCACCCCAAACGGGCGCACAGGCTGTAATCGCGAGCGCCGCAGACCCCGCGCGTCGGCCCGACGTGCTCCTTCGCGTTCGCCGCGAAGAAGGCCACGAAGCCAGCGCATGGTGGATGATCGGTGCCTTTGTCGGCGTCTCTGCAGTGGTCATCGTCGTGATGAGCTTCGTGCCCGGCGGCGCATAGACACACTTTCTCGCGCCGCGCAGTCTGGCGCAGTCTTCGCCGAACAGTCTTCGCGCCGCCGGTTCGACTCTAGGGCGCGGCAGAGATGCGTTATTGCTCGTTGGCTTGCGCCAGGCGCTCTCGAATATCGCCGAGTTCCGCGCTCGCTGCTGAGCGCGAGACCGCAGTGGTGGCCTCGTCCAGCTGTTCAAGCCCATCGAGCAACTCTGGCTGCGTCATACGCCTGGGAGCGGCTTCTATTGTCGATGGGGTTGGCACGGAATCAAGCTTGGTCTGATCAATGCCGGGGAACTTGCGGGCTGTCACCAGCACGCGCTTCTCGAGCGAACCAGCAAAGTTGTTGTAGCTGGTGACTGTGCGCTCGATTGCGCGGCGCAGATCGTCGGCGTGAGTGGCAAGTGACCCTAGCCGTTCGTACAGCTGATTACCCAGATCGAACAGCACTCGAGCTTCTTGCGATACGTCTTGCTGCGTCCAGGTGTAGGCGACCGTCTTGAGCACCGCCCAAAGGTTTACTGGCGAAGCAAGCGCCACCCGTTTGCTGAACGAGTAGTCGAGCAGCGAAGGATCCTCCTCGAGCGCGGCCGCGAGCAACGATTCGCTCGGGATGAAGCAGATGACGAATTCAGGGCTCGACTCGAGCCCTGCCCAGTACGCCTTCTTCGCAAGCGCGTCGACGTGACTGCGAACAGCTTTGACGTGTTTTTCGAGCAGTGCTTTGCGCTGAGCGCCCTCGGCGCCCTGGGCGGTGGCGGCGATAGCACTCGCTTCGATGTACGCGTCAAGCGGCACCTTGGCATCGACCGCGATGGCTTTGCCACCGGGAAGTCGGATGATCATGTCGGGACGGCCCGCACCGGCATCCGACGAGATCGATGTCTGCAGATCGAAGTCAACGTAACGGGTGAGTCCTGCCGCCTCGACAACTCGGCGCAACTGAGTCTCACCCCACACGCCGCGGGTGGTGCCCGAACGCAACGCACTCGCGAGCGATTCCGTCGTGGCGCGTAAGGCTTCGTCAGACTCGTGCGCGCGCCTTAGCTGCTCGGCCAGCGTGCCGAACTGCTCCTGGCGGTCTCGTTCGAGATCGTTCACCTTTCCTTGCATCGCAGTGAGCGTTTCTTGAACAGGAGCGAGGGCGCGCAACACCGTTTGGTCTCTTCGTTCGCGTTCTTCTCGCGCGGCCTGATCTTGCCGATTCTGCAACGACAGCTCTCGGTAGAGCTGCTGTTGCTGTTCGAGCTGGGCCAGCACACCATGCTTGGCGGTCTCAGCAGTTGCGATCCGTGCGTGCAGGTCGGCATTCACGGTCGCCGCGCGTGCAGAAGAGCGCATGTTGCCGACCCAGACGCCAACGGTCGCGCCGAGAGCGAGCATCACGACGGCGATCAGCAATACGGCGAGTGTGTCCATGCCTCCATGGTGTCTCTCGCCTCAGACAACGCACGCGCGGCTGGCCGCAATGGTCTGAGTCTGCCCAGAACCACGCCAAACCGACATGACCAAACCGAAATGCGCAGTATGTGCTGTGACACGACCCTGCTGCGGCTAGGCAGCGAAGGCTGTTTTCGCGGGAGCCGCGGCGACCGTGATCTGCGACACTTTCACCGCAGTAGCCTCAGCAAGCAATTCGATGCTTTCGGCACTCTGGCGTCGAGCCGCGTCGATCATCACGTGAGCGCACGCCAGCGCGTCGGCGATGGCGTTGTGGTGCGCGAACTCGGCAAAACCCGCTTCGGCGGCAACGAACGGCAACCGGTACGAATCCAATTGGTAGACCTTTCGCGCAACCTGCAGGCTGCAGACGTAGCGGTAGGCAGGCACCTCATCATCAGTGGCGGCGCACGCGCGCTTGAGCACAGCCATATCGAAGCCCGCATTGTGCGCGACGATCACGTCATCACCGACGAAGTCAACGATCGCACTGAGCTGCGATGTCCAGGTTGCCGCATCAACGACGTCGTCGGCGCAGATTCCGTGAATGCGGGTGTTCAGTTCGAAGAACTCGTCGTGCCCAGGAGGCGGCTGAATCAACCACCCTGTCTGCTCCACCACGATGCCATCGCGTACCCGGACGAGTCCCACGGCGCATGCTGAAGCGTTCGAGGAGTTCGCCGTCTCGAAGTCGATCGCGGTGAAGTCCAGGGGCACACACTTACCTTCACCCGCGCGCTGGTGGTGCAAAGCTAGGCGCGCCGTGGCATCGCAGACTGAAAGCACTCGTCAACTCTGCTGATGGTGCCGCGTAGACTGAACTCCCGTGGCTCTTACTATCGGCATCGTCGGCCTGCCCAACGTCGGCAAGTCCACCCTGTTCAACGCTCTGACGAAGAACTCGGTTCTCGCAGCGAACTACCCGTTCGCGACGATCGAACCGAACATCGGTGTCGTGAACCTGCCTGACCCGCGGTTGAACACGCTTGCTGACATCTTCAGCAGCGAGCGCATTCTGCCCGCCGCGGTCTCGTTCGTCGACATCGCCGGCATCGTGCGTGGCGCAAGTGAGGGCGAGGGGCTCGGGAACAAGTTCTTGGCCAACATCCGTGAGGCTGACGCTATCGCCCAGGTCGTACGCGGGTTCGACGATGACGACGTCGTGCACGTAGAGGGTTCGGTCAACCCGAAGAACGACATGGAGACGATCAACGCCGAGCTGCAGCTTGCCGACCTCGAGACCGTCGAGAAAGCAATCACGCGCTACGAGAAAGAGGTCAAGGGCAAAAAGCTCGATCCGTCGGTGCTGGCGACAGCAGTTGAGGTGAAAGGCGCGCTCGAGCGCGGCGAGTTGCTTTCAGCATCCAAGATCGACCTCGAGCCGATCAAAGAACTCGGCTTGCTCACCTCCAAGCCGTTCATCTTCGTCTTCAACGTCGACGAAGCAGTGCTTACCGATGACAGTCGCAAGGCCGAACTCGCCGCTCTTGTTGCTCCGGCGCAGGCGGTTTTCTTGGACGCCAAGATCGAGTCTGAGCTCATTGATCTTGATCCTGAGGATGCTGCAGAGCTGTTGTCTTCGACGGGGCAAGAGGAGTCGGGTCTCGATCAACTCGCGCGTATCGGGTTCGACACACTCGGTCTGCAGACCTACCTCACCGCGGGGCCGAAAGAGGTGCGTGCGTGGACGATTCCGAAGGGATCGAAGGCTCCCCAGGCGGCTGGCGTGATCCACACGGACTTCGAGAAGGGCTTCATCAAGGCGGAGGTCATCTCCTTCGATGATCTCGTCGAGACCGGCTCGGTTCTCGAGGCACGTTCGAAGGGCAAAGCGCGTCTTGAGGGCAAGGAATACGTCATGCAGGACGGCGACGTTGTGGAGTTCCGCTTCAACAACTAGCAGGTTGGGGAGTCTGAGTGATCTGGCGACGTTACCGATCAACGCTGGGGTTGGCAATAGCTACTTCCGCGGCCATCGGTATCTTGTGTGGGCTGGCGGTTTACCTCGGCGGTAACGCCGACTATCGAGCACAGTCTGGTTGGGGTGGCTTCGCATACTGGATCGTGCTCGGTGCGGTGTGCGGCGTCGGGACAGGATTCATGGCGATTCTCGTCGCGGTTCTCGCCGTCGCGTCGCGCGATCGGGATCTCGCACGTGCGAGCAGCTCGCGGATCAATATTGGTGTCGCGGGCGCAACCATCGGATCGGCGCTGCCCTGGGGAGCCTTTGGAGTCGCGACCGCAATGACTGGCGGTGCTGGTTATTCGTACATATTCATCGGTGTCGCGGTTGTGGCGGCTGTGTTCACTGCGGTCCTCGCGCGAATAATGCTGGGCCGTGTCGAGCGGCGTCACGATACCTATCCGTAACGCAACCCGGTGGAGTCCCGCTTTAAGGTGTAGCGCGGGTGCTACGCTGGTGAAATGAGCGCGAGTGAGCCGCCCGTCGAGAGTCTGTCGCAGCGCGAGCTGCGCAACGAGTCTGGACGAGTTCTGCGCGCGGTCGGTGAGGGGCAATCCTTCGTCCTGACCAACCGCGGAGTCCCGGTCGGTCGCATTGTCCCGCTCGATGCTCCGGCTCCCGCGTTGACGATCATTCGTCGCGCCAAGCGTGTCGGCGGTTGGGTGGCGCTTGCGCCTCAGCCTTCTGACGGCGACCGTGCGATGGCGCGGATCATTGATGAGTTGCGTGAGGATCGAGCGTGACCGACGTCCCGCTCGTCTACGCCGACACCTCCGCGCTCGGAGCGCTCCTGATCGCACAGGCTGAGACGCACGTGCTGGTGGACTGGCTGGATCACACGCCCGCCAGGCTTGTCTCAAGCGATCTGCTCGAGACGGAGTTGCGCCGCATGGCTGTGCGAGAGGGCCGTGACCAGGTAAAGGTCAGCGCGATCCTCGAGGGAGTGTCGCTTGCCGCTCTCGACAGAGCCACCTACCGGTCTGCGGGCCTTCTGCCGATGCCGTATCTGCGTACCCTCGACGCTCTGCATCTCGAGGCGGCTATTCGCCTCGATGTTGATGCGATCCTCACCTACGATCATCGGCTTGCTGACGCGGCGGTGTCGGTCGGCCTCGATGTGATTGCTCCCGGTGCGGCGAGCCTTGCTGACGAGTCATGATGGAGGACGCCGTCGCGATCAGGTTGCGGAGGCTTGCGTGAGCGCCATCGAGCCTAGGAACAACATTTAGCCTTCGATTCCTGGAAGCTTCTCGCCGGTCGAGCACGTCGTGTGTGGGGTCGCCAGAGCTAGTAGCTTGGCGCCATGAAGATCACGGTCCCTGACGATTGCGGAAACTCACCGAGAAACTCGCTCGTTGGTGAGTTCTCGGTGGACTGGGCAGCAGGAAACATCGAGAGTCTGCGACCACTGTTCGCTGACGACGCTCGTTGGGAAGTGGTGGGGGAACCCGAAGGTGATGCGGAGTCGTCCCTTCTGCTCCCGGAGAATGTGCGGGAGATCGAGGTCTTCACCGCAATCAACCACGGCAGAGCTTCATCGTGCAACGGCCGCATGCTCACCGCATCGGGGTGGGTCGATTTTTGTCACGTATTCCGATTCTCGGGGGTCGCGAAAACTGCAAAGATTGTGCACATTCGCACCTACCTTGTGCGGAGCTGAATAGGGCAGCTCTCGTCTCGACCTGCGGCTAGAAGGCCTGAGTGGGGATCGGGAGTCACCAGACACGAGCCAGGACCGGGCTCGACGGTTGCCGCACGCTGAGCGTGCAGCAGGGCGTGACTTTCATCGGTCAGTCGATGGGTGCCCCACTTAGCGCGCTCAGACGTTCAGCGTGTTGATGGTTCTGGTGATGCGCTCGCCGTGTTTCTCGAGGAAGACGATCTCGCCGAACTCAAGTTGCGACCAATAGTCAGCCTCGGTCAAGGGTTCGGAGGCGAGTATGACACCGGTCGCGTCATCCTCGCCGCACTCCTCAAAGTCGTAGGTCGTCGCGTCGTGGTCGAAGTTGCGTCCCATCAGTAGGTACATCGGCTCGAGGAGCATAGAGAGCGCGAAATCGTCGCTGTCGGGGGCTGACTTCCGCAGCTCCTTCCAGTCGCCGGCGGGATTGGCCTCACCGTGGTGACCGAGGCCGACGTTGACACCGATGATGCGGTCTGCCGACACGAGGGCCATCTTCAGCTTGGTCAGAGCGCCGAGGTCGAGGTCCTTCATAGCCTGGGCGATCAGTTCGATGAGCTTCTCGATCGCTCGTTGGACGTCCTCGTTGCTGTCACCCTCGAGCAGCGAGAGGAGTAGCACGTAGATGAACTCGGTGTCGGTGTTCCCGCGCAACTGTTTGAGATACCGATCCTCGCAGTGCTGCAACAGTTCGCGTTGCAGGAGCTGCCAGTTGGGCAGGTAGCCATTCTGGGCGACGATCCACGGGGTCTGCTCGAAAGAGAACGGGTGGCAGTTCTCGTCGGCCATCACGACCTTCGAGTCGTACGCCGCGGCCCGCACGTGCGCCAGCATCGTGCTGGCCTGAAGGCTGGGGATGATCCGGCTGGCGTTGTCGTCGTAAAAGGCCGCCATGGGCCGGCGGTAGATGAAGGGTTCTTCTGGCTTCAGCAGGTGCTCGCCCCAGATCCCGAATCCCCATCCGGCCAACTGGAGCTCTGGGTGCCGTTCGGGGTCGAGTGCCTGGTTGATCAGGCTGTTCTGCGGCCTGAGTAGGAGGTTCTCCAGTGGTGTCTCAGGGCCGAGGTAGGCGAGCACGCGGCACATACGTCTCCTTCGTTGGGCTCCCGCCACCTTACCCTCGTTGCGCGGAGGCGGTGCTGGCCGCGGTGGCGAATCCGCGGCGGTGGCGGTTGCGCCGAGATCGCCTGGGTGAGCGAGCGTCAGAGAGTCAGCGCGGCACTTCGATCGTCACGGTCGCGCCGCCGTAGCCATTGTCTTGGTCTCGCCCCTCGACGGTCACCTCGTCGACGCCTTCGGGAATCGCGAACGTGCCGCCAGTGCGGGTGAACGGCTGTTCATTCGCGTGATCGTGTCCCAGCTGATGCTCGGCGAGCACGTCACCGCCGGGGGAGAGCACCCGCCAACCATCCGCGTAGCGTTGCGGCGTATCGTAGGGCGACGAGATCGTGACTGCGATCGTGAACTCGTCACCGCTCGCAGAAAGCGTCGCGTCGACTACATCGGGAAACTCCTGCGACTTCGCAGTGCTCGAGGTGTCGCCGCTACTGCTTGTCGAGTCTGAGCTCACCGTTTTCTGCGTAGGCTCCGAACTACCAGCGCACGACGCGAGCAGCGACGCACTCACGACGATCGTCGGCAGGAATAGGGTCTGGCGTCTCATGGGCGCCGACACTACCAGCCGCTCTCGAACGGCTCGCTCAGTCACGTGCTCCGTTGTGGCTGACCACGACTGGCGCTGGGGTTCAGCGGGACTGGTGAGAGCGCTGTGAGAGAATGTCGGCGGATCAAATCTGGTCAATTTCTTCATCCCTAGCCGTGGTCGACCGGCATGAAACCGCTTTCGAGAGGACTCCGCGCTGTGACTGAAACCCAGACGTTCGAACCCGAGGGACGTGCGATTCCATACGCCGTCGAAGGCAACGGGCCCGCTGTTGTATTGATTGCTGGCCAAGGCCTGAACATCTCGTACCTGGGAACACTTGCGCATTCGGTCGCCGAAGAAGACTTCCGCGTGATCCGTGTCGGTTCGCGTCGACCTTCTATGGATGCCGCTGTGACGATGTCTGACCTCGCCCAAGACGTCATTGACGTCATGGACCACCTGTCCGTTGAGAATGCGTGGGTTGGCGGCCACGCGTTCGGTGGCTCAGTGGCACGCTCGGTGGCGGCGGATCACCATGACCGCGTGAACGGTGTGCTGTTGATGGGTGTGGAGTCCTCGGACCAGACCGCGAGCTCCCTCGACTTTCCCGGAATCCCCGCGCGTATGCACGACGCTGAAGTTGCGGCGATGCAGCGAGATGCACGTGAAGCAGCGGGCGGTCCGGTGCCACTGGCAGAGGGCCTGCCAGTGCTGATCATTCAGGGTGTTGACGACGAGCTGACGCCACCGGCAAACGGTGAGGCATTGCAGGCGTCTGCATCTGACCGAGTGAGCGTCGTGCCGGTTGAAGGCGGCAACCACATGTTCCCCGCGACGCACATCGGTGCGACGTCGTGGGCGATCGAGGACTACCTGGACTGGGACTGATCAGAACGGCGCGTTGCCAGCGGAACTGTCGGGTGCGGTGCCCGGCGAGTTGTCGGGCAAGTTGTCGGGCGAGTCGCCAACTGGCCACCAACGATGGGCCCCCGCGATATCGGGTGGGTCTTCGCCTGGTGCGTCCGGTTCAGTCTCGGTGTCGAGCGACGGACGAAAATGCACCCCAAGAGTGGGCGGGTCTTCGATATAACTTCGTCCCAGGGGTGAAATCCACTCGAGCACTCCGTCGCCCAATTGCTTCACACACCAAGCGGTGAACTGCTTCATGCTGTGGTGCCGCTGGCATAGGTGTGCCAGATTCTTCACGTCAGTCTTGCCGCCGAGTGCGTGGTCAAGCGTGTGGTCAACTTCGCAGCGCACTGCAGGCATGCGGCATCCCGGAAAGCGACAGTGCTGATCGCGCGCTCGCAAAAAGCGATCGATTGCGGTGGTGCGGTTGTACGTGTCGACATGAAGAACTACGCCTGTCACCGGATGCGTCAGCACTCGCTCCCACGGTGAACGTGTTGCGCTCGCGAGGTGACGAGCGGTTTCGGGGTCGATGGGGGAGCGTCCGACGAGATCGGCGGGGTTGGCGTCCGACCCGAGCAGCGTGAGCGCGGGCACCACGACCTGCACCTTCGCGCGTATCGTCCCTAGAGTCCCTGGTCGGTCGTCCGTGCGCGTCGGGTCGGCTGTGGGTGATGCGGTGAGCAGCATGTCGGCAAGCACGTCCGAGCGCACCTGGTCTATCGTGCGCGTGTCAGTAGCTATCAACTCCCGCGCCGCTGCGTCATCGCTTCCATGGGTTGCGGCGCTTGCGGCCCCGGTCGTTGCTTCTCGACGCTCGGTCGCTGCTGCTTCTCGAAGCTCCGCCGCTGCCAGCGCACGTTCATCGACGATGCAACGTGCTTGCTGCGTCACCCGATCGTAGATCGCGTCGGCGAGGAGCGTTGGCAGCGTCGCGCACAGATCTGACATGCCGTCGGCGAGTGGCAGGACGCGCACTTTGCGGTTCTCGCGCGCATCGTGGTGTCGCTCGGCAAGCGTACGCGGATGCAGCTGCTCTGCCAGCAGTTCGAGGTGAGCCCGCACGCGCCCGGCGGTTTCACCTTCGCACGTCTTCAAGGCCGAAGCTTCGAACGCTGCCCGTTGTTCGGGAGGCAGCACCGTGCCAGTGTCGGCGATCACGCGCACGTGCGCTCTCGTGATCACGCCATCACCCCACGCGCCGAGCGTCTCTGGGTAGTCTTCGACCAGTTCGATGGCGTCGCCGATCTGGCGTTGCACTGAGCGGTCGCTGGTGTGCATCACGCCGGCAACTTCGGCGGCGATCGCGCGCAGCGCCATGTCATGATCACGCACCTTCGTGCTCGCGCGTGCGCACTGCTTGCGCGCAAGGTTGCCGGCTCGCGCAAGCGCACGCGTCTGGGCAGCTTGCGCGGCAGCTATCGCGCGTTGAGTCTGCTCGACCTGAGCCACGAGTTCGACGAGCTCGGCCGAATCCGCGTCGGTGAAACCGATGACTCCGTTCGAATGCATGTTCTAATTGTGGCAGGGGGTTCAGACATTGCAGGTGCGCAGTCGCCGCTCGCGGCCGCGCAGCATCCAGAAAAGGAATAGGCCACGCCCGCATACTGTTTGCCCCTTAGTCGGCGCGCATCTGTCCGCGCCGATTTTCGCTGAAAGGACCTCATCTGTGGATCTGTTCTCCCCTCTCACCGTCGGTGACCTTGACCTTGCAAACCGCGTTGTCATGGCGCCCTTGACACGCCTGCGCTCGGGAGTCGACGCAGTGCCAGGGGTGATCGTCGCTGAGCACTACGCTCAACGAGCGAGCCACGGCATGATCATCAGCGAGGGCGTGTTCCCGAGCGCAGAGTCGCGCGCATACATGGGCCAACCCGGCATCGTCACCGACGATCAGGTCGAAGGGTGGCGCGCCGTTGCCGACGCAGTGCACGCGCAGGATGGACTCATCGTGATGCAGCTGATGCACAGTGGACGTGTGTCGCACACCGACATCACCAGCACCGACCGAATCGTCTCTGCGAGCGCTATCGCGATCGACGGCGACGTTCGCACTCCCGACGGCAAGCAGCCGTTCCCGGTGCCGCATGCGCTCACCACCGACGAGCTTGCGCAGGTGCGCGAAGAGTTCGTTTCAGCTGCCAAGCGTGCGATCGCCGCGGGGATGGATGGGGTCGAGCTCCACAGCGCGAACGGCTATCTGCTGCACCAGTTTCTGTCACCTGACTCAAATCGCCGCACGGATGGGTATGGGGGCTCTCCCGAGGCACGCGCGAAATTCGTGATCGAGGTCGCCACCGCGGTCTCCGAGGCGATCGGGGCCGGACGAGTCGGTATTCGCATATCACCGGCTCACAACATTCAGGGAGTGCTCGAGACTGATGATGACGATGTGCGCGCCACATACGGGGCGCTTATGGAAGGCATTGCGCCGTTGGGTCTGGCCTACTTGAGCCTGTTGCACGCAGACCCCGCCGGAGCTTTCGTTCAGGCACTTCGCGCTCGCTTTGACGGCGTGTTCATCGCAAACAGCGGCTTCGGAAAGCTCACCACGAAAGAAGAAGCGAATGAACTCATCCGGCGTCGCGAAGCTGACGCCGTCGCCGTAGGTCGTGCATCGATCGCCAACCCCGATCTGGTGGCGCGCTGGCAGGGCGGCCACCCCGAGAACGAGCCCAACCCAGCCACTTTCTACGCCTCCGGTGCCGAGGGATACACGGACTACCCGCGTTTGCCCGCAGCCTGAGTGGCGTTGCATGGCCGCGCGGGCAAGGCCCCCCGCCGCAGCGCCCCTGCGCCGCGGCTGCCGCGGCGTCGCTGCGCCCCGGCAGCCGGGCGTCACGACGAGGCGCTCTCGGGTGAAATGATCGACCAATGACCGCAACACTCGTCGCCCAAGGCCTCGCCGGCGGCCATGGCCATCGCACGCTGTTCGACGCCCTCGAATTGACGGTGGCGCCCGGTGATGTCGTGGGAGTAGTCGGGGCCAACGGTGCGGGCAAGTCCACCTTGTTGCGGCTGCTCGCGGGCATCGACGAGCCGCAGGGGGGTTCGATCTCGCTTGCACCTGCTGACGCCTTCGTCGGCTGGCTGCCCCAAGAGCACGAGCGTGTGATCGGAGAAAGCGTCGCGGGCTACGTCGCGCGTCGCACGGGCTGTGCCGAAGCCACGAGAGAAATGGATGCTGCCGCTGTTGCGCTCGGCGACGAGTCGTTGGCAGCACCGGGCACTGACCCCGCAGACGTCTACTCGATAGCCCTTGAGCGTTGGCTCGCGAGCGGCGCAGCTGACCTCGATGAGCGTCTGCCGGTTGTGCTCGCGGAACTTGGACTTGATCTCGGCGACGCGCCTGAGCAGAAACCTATGACCTCGCTGTCGGGTGGTCAAGCAGCTCGCGTGGGTTTAGCGGCTCTATTGCTGAGCCGCTTCGATATCGCTCTGCTCGATGAGCCCACCAACGACCTCGACCTCGACGGGCTAGAACGGCTCGAAGCTTTCGTGCGAGGTCTGCGCGGCGGCGTCGTGCTGGTCAGCCATGACCGTGAGTTTCTCGCTCGATGCGTGACCCGAGTGCTGGAATTGGACCTCGCGCAGAACTCCAACCGCGTATTCGGCGGCGGCTACGACTCGTACCTCGAAGAGCGCGCCACATTGCGGCGCCAAGCGAGAGAGAAGTATGACGAGTTCGCCGAAAAGAAGTCGGATCTGGTGGGTCGGGCTCGTACTCAACGGGAGTGGTCGAGCCAAGGTGTGCGAAACGCGATGAAAAAGTCGCCTGACAATGACAAGATTCGCCGCAAGGCCGCGACCGAGTCGAGCGAGAAGCAAGCGCAGAAGGTGCGCCAGATGGAAAGCCGCATTGCTCGCCTCGACGAAGTTGAGGAGCCTCGAAAAGAATGGCAGCTGGAATTCACGATTGGATCCGCGCCACGTTCGAGTTCTGTGGTCGCGACGCTGAGCGAAGCGGTGTTCCGGCAAGGCGCTTTCACACTCGGACCCGTCTCACTTCAGGTCAACGCTGGTGAACGCATTGGCATCACCGGCCCGAACGGTGCCGGCAAATCGACCCTGCTGCGTGCCCTGCTGGGCACGCAGCCGCCCGATGAAGGCAGTGCCAGCCTGGGGGCTAACGTGCAGATCGGCCAGATCGATCAAGCGCGTGCGCTTCTCGCCGGCTCGCAGGCGCTGGCTACGGCGTTCGCAGGTCTGACTCCTGAGATGGCATTGGGCGAAGTGCGCACCCTGCTAGCCAAGTTCGGGCTCAAAGCCGATCACGTGAATCGCCCGGTCGATGAGCTCTCGCCGGGGGAGCGCACCCGTGCAGGGCTCGCGCTGCTGCAGGCTCGCGGCGTCAACGTGCTCGTGCTCGATGAGCCGACGAACCACCTCGATCTGCCAGCGATCGAGCAGCTTGAGCAGGCGCTCGACTCCTATGACGGCACACTGTTGCTCGTCACTCATGATCGGCGAATGCTCGCCACTGTGAAGACTGATCGTCATTGGCGGGTTGAAGCGGGCACTGTCACCGAACGATGACGCTCATGGCGAGCAGCATCAAGTTCGCCGAGATTCTGAAAACCGAGTTTCTCGACAAGGGCAAGTTCGGAGTCGCCAGCGGCGAAGGCTTCTACAAGTACTGAGCCGTCCTTCGACGTCAGGGGCGCTCATTCCACAGTGGGATCAGCGCCCTTGGCGCTTCTTAAACGGCTTCGGCTGGCCCTTCACAGACGGCGCACGACCCTTTCCCTTCGACGCCTTGGCTTTGCCGCCCGCGGGAACCTTCGGCTTCTCGACCTCGGGCGGTGATTCGTCGATCAAGCGTTGAGCGTCTTCGCGCAGCAGAACTCCCGCAGGAGTGAGCGTCCAGCCCGCCTTCGCACGCGAGAACAGGGGCTGCCCGGTCTCGGCCTCGAGTTTGTCGATGGTCGTATAGAGCGATGCGAGCGGGATGTCGAGGGATGCGGCCGCGCGCGGAACGTGCAGATCGTGCTCGACGATCGTGAGGAAACGTGTGAGATGCGTGGGATTCACAGATCAGCTCTCATGTTGGGTGAATGGATGACCGGTGAGATCGCTCCGCGAGCCTGCGGGTTGCGTGGCACATCAGCGGGCGATGCACTCGTCGTTGACAGCAATCATCTCAGACGGGGCAGACTCGCTCAGATCGGGAACAAGCCAGATGCCGAACCAGGTCTTGCCATCCCAGCGGCGATGTTTGGCGAGGGTGCGGATGGGTTCTTTTCCCCGCTCGAGCGTGGCGGGGTCGATTGTCGTCATCACGCATCGATCGCATGGACCAAGCACGCGAAAACGCACGTCGCCGAGTTGGATGCTCGACCAGGAGTCCTCGGCGAAAGGCGTCACTGGGTCGCCGTCGATCACGATGTTGGGCCGAAACCGCACCATGTCGAGCGGGGGAATCTCGTCGGCGGTCCACGCGTCGAGTTGAGCCAGCGATGATTCACTGGTGAGCAGCAGCGGAGCCACGTCAGCGAGGGAGACGTGATCGCCGACCAGCCCGCCCTCGTCGGGGTCTAGAGCACGTCGCGTCGGGTCAGGTTGCCACACCAACCGCACCGGCCGAGACAACTGCGTGCTCAGCCATGCGTTGGCGCCAGCTGCAGCTGGCAACGCCGTCCCCTGGCCGGCATGGCCGACAGCGACCGGCTCAGCGTGGACCGGCACATCGACGTGCAACGACTCGGCAACGCTCTCTATACGCACTCCACCACTGTCGAGCGTCGTCGCGCGCAACGACAGCAAGTGGTTTGCCTCTCGCGCGGTTACGGGGGTTCCGTCAGGGGCGACAACCGCCCACCGTCGATCTCTCTCAAGACCCCACGGGCGCACTTCAGCAGTGTCGACATCGAGACCCGCTAGTGACTTGACGGGATACACGCGCAGTCTGGTTACCTTCACGAGTGCACGCTATCGCAGCCCTGCCTTCTGGCGTCGTTGTGCGCTAGCCTCGGACCGCGAGAGTTTCTTGTTCCCGCCACAGCGGTTTGCCGAGATCCCGAGACCTCGCGCGACTGAGAGGGGCGAGCGTGGACGACGAGGTCTTTCAAGTGATCGCAATGGTCATCTACATGGCTGCGATGCTCGGCATCGGCTGGTGGGCGTACAAGCGCACGAGCGATCTCGATGACTATATGCTCGCGGGACGAAAACTCAGTCCCGGCGTCGCCGCGCTCAGCGCTGGCGCTTCAGACATGTCGGGATGGCTTTTGCTCGGGCTTCCGGGCGCTTTCTACATCGGCGGGCTCTTTCAAGGCTGGATCGCGATCGGTCTCACCATCGGAGCGTGGCTCAATTGGAAGTTCGTGGCTCCCCGGCTTCGTGCATACACCGAGGTTTCGAAGAACTCCATCACCGTGCCGAGCTTCTTCGAAAACCGCCTCCGCGACAAGTCGCGAGTACTGCGAGTGGTGGCGGGCGTCATCATCCTCGTGTTTTTCACGTTCTATGTCTCATCTGGAATGGTGGCCGGCGGCGTGTTCTTCCAGAGCGCCTTTGGCTCTGAGTATTGGATCGGGATGCTGATTGTGGGCGGCGTGACAGTTCTGTACACGCTCTTCGGTGGCTTTATCGGAGCGACTTACACCGACGTCGTGCAGGGCATCATGATCTTCTGTGCGCTTATTGCCGTGCCGATCATCGGGCTCACCCAGACGGGTGGAGTCTCCAACACGATCGAGTCCATTCGGGCGGTGAGTACCGAAGTTGACATGTTCAGCCTCTTCGCTGGCGGCACAGTTCTCGCGGCGATCTCCGCTGCGGCGTGGGGGCTCGGGTACTTCGGCCAGCCCCACATCCTGGTGCGTTTCATGGCCCTGCGCTCGCCCGGCGATGCCGTCGCGGGTCGGCGCATCGGGATCAGCTGGATGGTTCTCTCAGTTCTCGGCGCGATGGCTTCGGCGCTGGTGGGAATCGCGTATTTTCAGCAGCATCCTGAACTCACGCTCGAAAACCCCGAGCGCGTGTTTCTTGAGCTCGCGCAGATCTTCTTCCACCCCCTGATCGCAGGGTTCGTGCTCGCAGCAGTGCTCGCCGCGATCATGAGCACAATTTCGTCGCAACTCATCGTCTCGTCGTCTGCACTCGTCGAGGATCTCTACAAGATCGTGGCTAAGAAGCAGGCGACCCCCAAAGCACAGGTCATCCTCGGTCGCACGGGCGTGCTGATCGTCTCGGTGATCGCCGTGATTCTCGCATGGGACCCAAATTCGTCGATCCTCGACCTCGTTGCCTACGCATGGGCGGGCTTCGGGGCCGCATTCGGTCCGATTGTGCTGCTATCGCTGTTTTGGCGCAAGCTGACGAGTGCCGGAGCAATTGCCGGAATGCTCACGGGAGCGATCACCGTGGTGATCTGGGGCAACATCGATGCGCTTTCGGGCGTGATGTATGAGATCGTGCCTGGCTTTGTGCTCAATCTCGTCGTGGCTTTCGTAGTCAGCCGATTCACGTACACCGCAAGCGACGATATCTCGAGCGAGTTCGACACCGCGGTTGAAAGTGTGCGCACGGGCACTGTCGTGCTGCCGGAGGCGAAGTAGTGCTGCGTTCGAACGCAAGCCACGCTCGAGAAGGAATCACGTGATCACTCGGTTCGAAGAACTTGATTGGCAACCGACGCCGATGGGGGATCTCACCCTGCGGCGTCGGTGGGAGCCTGCGGCGGGGCACGAGATCTATGAGGTAAAGCTCGGGGAAGAGTACTTGATGTCGAGTCTGTTCACTGTCGCTGAGATCGCGCTCGCAGATCTCGGACTCGCCGTCGTGGGTGGCGACGACCTCAACGTGCTGGTAGGCGGGCTTGGTCTTGGCTACACCGCGGTAGCGGCATTGCGTGACAGTCGGGTGGGTGCGCTCGCCGTGATCGATCGTCTCGATACCGTGATCGGCTGGCATGAGCGCAAGCTGTTGCCAGTTTCGGCCGAGCTTGTGGACGATCCGCGCACCACGCTGGTCTGCGACGATTTCTTCGAGGTCATGCGCAACGCTCCGGGTGATGACCAGAGGGCGTGGAATGCAATCTTGCTCGACGTCGATCACTCCCCGCGCCATCAGCTCGACTCGACGCACGCCGACCTCTACCAGGCGGAGGGCTTGCGCGCACTTGACCGGCATCTCGCATCGAGAGGCGTGTTCGCGCTTTGGTCAGACGACCCGCCAGACGCGGACTTCATGGTTCAGCTCGATCAGGTTTTCGACGACACGGCTGCGCATGTCGTGGACTTTGCGAACCCCGTGACTGAAGGGATGTCATCTAACACCGTGTACGTGGGAAGAAGTCGCCGCTAGCTAGATCGCACGGTGTGAGTGCTCAGTGGTGATCGTGATCGTGGCGATCATCGTCGTGCTCGTCCTCAAGTAGCATCCCTACAGATGTCGCGCACGCGTCACCACGCCACGCTTCGATGCCCTCGCGTAGCGCGAATGCGGCGATCACGAGACCGGCAATCGCGTCGGCCCACCACCAGCCCAACACCGAGTTCAGCAGTAGCCCGACCAAGACCGCGGCCGACAGGTATGTGCAGATCAGCGTCTGCTTCGAGTCGGCAACCGCGCTCGCCGACCCCAGCTCGCGACCGGCGCGACGTTCTGCAAACGACAAGAACGGCATGATCACCACGCTGAGCGCGGCGATCGCGATGCCGGTCGAGCTGTGTTCGACGTCAACGCGGGTGATCAACGCGAACAGCGAACTGGCGGTGACATACGCGGCGAGTGCGAAGAAGGCGACGGCGATGACCCGCAGTGTTCCTCGCTCCCAACGCTCTGGATCTCGCCGCGTGAATTGCCATGCGACCGCTGCGGCCGACAGCACCTCGATTGTTGAGTCGAGTCCGAACGCCACTAGGGCGGCCGAGTTCGCAAGGTTGCCCGCTGTCAACGCGATGACAGCCTCGATCAGGTTGTAGACGATAGTCGCCGACACGATCCAGCGGATTCGTCGTTGCAGGGTTGCTTTGCGCTGAGCCGAGAGCGTTCCGGTGGCCGCGGTCATGAGCAGGTGCAGACGTCAGTGGAGCAGCAGCCCGGTTCGACGTGCAATACCACTTGCAGTAGTTCGTCGAGTGCTGGTGCGAGATGAGCGTCTGCGAGACGGTATTGCGTGCGTCGACCGTCTGGCGTAGCCGTGACGAGGCCACACCCGCGCAAACACGCCAGTTGATTCGACATCACCTGTCGTGAGACGTCGAGCGAGTCGGCCAGGTCAGAGGGGTACGCCGAGCCTGCGCGAAGCGCAAGCAGAATGCCCACTCGGGTCGCATCCGAGAGTGCAAAGCCGAGCCTTGCGAGAGCGGCGGTGTGGGTCACGGAGGCGGTGGTGGCGAGCACCATTTGAGAATACAGCAAACCATGAATTAAGGAAACGCTGTATCTATGGGGCTGTTCAACGTGCGAGTCGGCTGCGTACTCGCCGCAGCGTTGAAGTCGTGCCGCTCGGAATCAATAGCGCCGAGAGAACCGCGAGCACCGTGATCGCCGTGATAGCGCTGAACGCCGCCGCGTATACATCGCCATCCGGCTCGGACGACTGAATGGCTATCAGCGCCGCGATCATCGATGCGCCGACCGCACCTCCGAGTTGCCGAGCGACGACAGTCAGGCCCGTGGCCGCACCGACGTGCTGCTCATCGACGTGGTCGATCAGCACGTTCACGAGCCCGGCAGACGCCGCCGCGATACCCGCGCCGAGCAGAACGGTACCCAGCAGCAGGGTGATGAGTTCGCGCGGCGCGATAATCATCACGAGCGCACCGGCGGCGGCCGTGGCTGCTCCCAGAATGACGGGCGCGCGTGTGCCGATCCATCGACGCAGCACACCCGACAGCGGACCGACCACGAGCATGGCGATCGTCGCCGGCAACAGAAGCAATGCAGCGAGCGTCACTGACGCAGAGAGTCCTGCTTCGTCGCCAGAGGGCGCCTCGGCGAACGCCGGAATGAGAACGTAGATGCCGAGCAGGGCTGCGCCGAGCAAGAATGCGGTCAGTTGCGTGGCCCACACTCCGCGCAGACGCAGAGTGGGAGCGCCGAGGAGAGGATCGGGGCTCACGCGCTCGCGAAAGAACCAGTAGCAAAGCGCAACGGTCGCGATGAGAACAAGTGCGATGATCCACCACCACGGCGAGGGCCAGCGTGGTGCCTCGGTGAAGGCGAGAAGAACGGCGATCACGCCAACTGCAAGCGACAGTGCTGCTCGCAGCTCCACGTGGACGTTGCGGCGGCGGGGAATGTGGGGGAGAGCGGAAGCGAGAACAACCCAGCTCGCCACGACGATTGCAAACGGCACCCAGGCAGTGGCGCGGATGCCGATGTGATCGACCAGCAGCCCCGATACCAGCACGCCGAACCCGATCCCGGTGGCGAACATCGCGGTGACCAGACCTACAGCGCCCGCGCGGTTGTGTTCCGGTACGAGTCGTGGCACAGCGGCGATGGCCAGTGGAAACACGCCCCCGCCGACCCCAAGAATGGCGCGGCCGGCGATAAGCCACCCGAGGGTGGGCGCGATCGCCGTGATGAACAGGCCGAGTGCTACCAGCGGCAGTACCATCAGCAGCGTCCGTCGAGCGCCGTAGGCGTCTCCCATTCGCCCGATGACCGGTGTGGTGGCGACGGCGACAACCAATGTGATTGTGAGAGCCCAGGTGGCGTCCCCCGTGGTCACACCGAAAGCATCTGCCGTAATTCCAAGCACCGGGGCAGTCATCGCCTGCGGCAGAGTTGCCCCGAGCGTTGCGACGACGAGCCCTGTCATCGACACAACCCCGCGCGCCCCCAACCGTATGGGCACTCGGATCGCGCTGGTCGGTGTCGACATCACTTAACGGTAGCGAGCTAGCCCAACCGCATGCGTCCGCGTGTGAAAGGCCAGATCGGCGCTTCGTAGATCAGCTTCGCGGGGTCCTCGGGTGCGAGCGTGAACTGAGCTTCGCCAAATCGCCACATTCGGTTGAACAGAAACACGCCCAGCGTCACCGACTCGTCGGCGGCGAGCTGCCATGTGCCCACGCCCCACTGCACGGGTTGGCCTCTGCCTTCGATGATGAGCGTCGGGCGAATTCCGCCATAGAGCGCAAACCACGGCTTGTGCATCGTCAGTTCAATGCGGCGGGTGGCGCGGTCGGAGGTCATTCCCCCACGGTAGCTGGGGGAGCGTCGTGCGTCTGTTTCGGGCAGGGTTGGGGGCCAATGTTTTGACGGCGAATTTCTGGCACTCGACTGCCGAGAGTGCTAATATTTGAGCAGTTGAGTCATGTGGGCTCAACTTTGAATCGGCGCTCGAGCGCATCGTTCGAGCGAAGAGAAAAGGAGATGACTATGGCAAACTACGACCCGTTCCGTGACCTCGACCGTATTGCGTCGACCCTTCTCGAGTCGCGCGGTGGACCGCGGCGCATGCCGATGGACCTCTACCGCGACGGCGACCACTATGTGCTCGCCGCGGATCTGCCCGGAATCGATCCCGGCTCGGTTGACATCGACGTCGACGGTCAATTGCTGACAATCCGCGCTGAACGGACTCTCGCATCGGGCGATGATGTGAAGTGGATCACTCGAGAGCGTGAGGCGGCGACTTTTGTACGCCAACTCAACCTCGGCCAAGGCGTCGACACCGAGCAGATCAGTGCGTCCTATGACAATGGGGTGCTGTCGGTGACGATCCCGGTCAGCGAGAAAGCCAAGCCGCGCCGCATCGCTGTCGCGACAGCAGATTCGGTCGCAGCCCTTCAGGCGCACGAGTCTGACGCGTCACAAGCCGTCGAACAGTAGCGATCATGCGCCGCTGCGGGGCGGTCGAATCTTCCGTCCCGCAACGGCGCCCTTTCCCATAGGCGGCTGTCGCCCTTGGTCGGATCCAGGGCAACGGCAACGTATCGGCAACGGAGCTCTCATGAATGAAGAGAGACTTGATGACCCCTTTTATGACGACGTTGATGCGTTCGAGGAACAGCTCGGCGCGGAGTTGATCCGCAACGGAGTGATTGAGCGCTGGTGATCGCATGGGCTGCCCCGCTCGGCAATCGAGGTGAGATCGCCAAGGACATGCCTCTTGCGGCATCACCCCCCGCGTAGGCTCGCCGCAACGGCTCTTTCGGGCCGCCCCAACCAGCTTTGGCTCCAGGGTCGCCGCTGCCGACCAGAGGAGCCGCGATGGCATCCGTTGCACCAGCATCCACTCTCGGGCCAATCAGGCAGACGTACGCGAGTGCGACCACGTTCCCCCCTGTGGCCCGTGCGTACACGAACATCTCGCAGGTCGCGAAAGAGACCGGTCTGCTCGCACGCACCCCGTGGTTTTACGGCACTGTCGCGACCGTGCTGGTTCTTGCCCTTGGCGGCGTCATCACCGGGTTCATTCTGCTCGGCGAAAGCTGGTTTCAGCTGCTGATGGCGGCCGCACTCGGCATCATCGTCACCCAGTTCGCCTTCCTCGGACACGAGGCAGCGCACAAGCAGATCCTCACCAGCGGCCGCGCCAATGACCGCCTCGCCCGTGTTCTCGCGGCAGGGTTCGTGGGCATGAGTTTGTCGTGGTGGGATGCCAAGCACAGCCGTCACCACGCCAACCCCAACCGGGTGGGCAAAGACCCCGACATCGAGGTCGACACGATCTCATTCCTCGAAGAGGACGCGGCTCAGTCACGCGGATTCGTCCGCCTGATCACTCGCAAGCAGGGCTGGTTGTTCTTTCCACTGTTGACGCTCGAGGGCATCAACCTGCACTACCTCGGTCTGAAGCACCTGTTCTTCACCAAGGGCAAGGTCAAAGGCCGTGCGCTCGAAATCACGTTGATTCTCACGCGCCTCGCGATCGTCATCGTGCCGGTTTTTCTGCTGCTGCCGCTCGGCATGGCCTTTGCGTTCATGGGCGTTCAGCTCGCGGTCTTCGGCGTCTACATGGGCGCGGCATTCGCACCGAACCACAAGGGAATGCCGATCATCGCGCCCGACGCTCGACTCGACTTCTTCAGCAAGCAGGTTCGCACCTCGCGCAATGTCAGCGGCGGATGGTGGGCCACCTGGCTCATGGGCGGCCTCAACTACCAGGTCGAGCACCACCTCTTTCCGAGCATGTCGCGCCTGCACCTCGCGAAGGCTCGCGAAATCGTACGTGAGCAGTGCGAAACACTCGACGTTCCGTATACCGAGACCACGCTCTGGCGTTCGTACGCGATCGTCATCGACTACCTCAACCGCGTCGGACTCGCAGCACGCGACCCCTTCGACTGCCCCATGGTTTCTGACATGCGTCGTGTCTAGCCACGACGCAAGTTCGACGACGCCCGCAGATCATTCTGCGGGCGTTTGTCGTTTGCACGCGCATGGTGTTGCGGCGGCCCCGCGCTTGGCCGATGGTCGTACTATGGAGCCATGACTTCACAGCCAGAGACCGTTGCCCTCAAGCCCGTTGACGACGAGAAGAACCTTCTCGCCCCCGCAGAATCCGCGGGTGGATGCTGCGGTGGAAGCGCCTGCGGCACCAACTAAGGCACGAAATACAGCTCTGCCCCCCGCTGAGACAGCGGGGGGCAGAGCTGTATTTGTCTGTGTCGACGTCGCTGCGTCAGTGAGCAACTGGCGCAGCGTCGAGGTCGTCGGCAGGCTTGCGAATGAAGAACGCGCCGACGATGGTGAGCAGCGAGATGATCGCGCCGACGAGGTAGGCGGCGTGAATGCCCGCGGCTTCAGCGGTGACCGCGGCAGTGCCCGAGTGCGTCTGCATGGCGCTCACCGACGACATGATGCCGATCATCAACGCAATACCGGCTGCTCCGGCAACCTGTTGAGCGGTGCTGACGATGGCGCTGCCGTACGAATAGAACCTCGGTCGAACCGACGCGAGCGATGCGGTGAACAGTGGCGTGAATGAGAGGGCAAGGCCAACAGAAAGAAGCGTCTGCACCGCGACTACCACCCAGACGGCAGTGTTCTCGTCGTAGGTCGTACTCGCCCAGAGCATGCCGCTGGTGAGGATCGACCCGGGCACGATCAGCACGCGTGTGCCCCATCGGTCGTAGATGCGCCCAATGACCGGGCCGGCGAAGCCCATCGCCAATGCGCCGGGCAGAAGAATGAGGCCCGCATCAAGCGGCTCGAGGAGTAGAACTTGCTGTAGGTAAAGGGGTAGCAGGGTGATTGCACCGAAGAACACCATCGACATCAACATCATCTGGGCGATCGATAGCGAGAAATTGGTGCTCTTGAAGACGCGAAGATCGAGCAGCGCGGAGTCGGTAGCTTGCAGACGGATCTGGCGCCATGCGAACAGTGCGAGCGAAACCACTCCGACGACGAGTGAGATCGTCAGTGACCGGTCGATCTCGGCATTGGTTGCGAGCGCTGCAGCGCTCGTGTCATGACTGCCGCCGCCGATGAGGCTCAGTCCGTACACGACGCCACCGAAGCCGAACGCCGACAGAATCACGGATGGAATGTCGATGCGCGCGTGTGACTTCTCTCCGATGTTGCGAATCCACATTGCTCCGACCACTAGCGCGACGAGCGCAATAGGCAGGATCATGCCGAAGATCCAGCGCCAGCCGGCCGTCTGGATGATGAGGCCCGAGAGGCTGGGGCCGATCGCCGGTGCAAGCGCAATGACAATGCTCACGCGCCCCATCATGCGCCCACGGGACTGCGCTGGAACCACGGTCATCAGGGTGGTCATCAGCAACGGCATCATGATGGCGGTGCCAGACGCCTGAACAACGCGCGCGACCAGCAGCATCTCGAAGCCGGGAGCAAGAAACGCGATCAGCGTCCCGAGCGAGAACAACGACATGGCGGCGATGAACATCGGGCGGGTGCTGTAGCGCCGGATGAGGAAGCCGGTGATCGGAATCACGACCGCCATCGTGAGCATGAACGAGGTGGTGAGCCACTGCGCCGCCAGTGCGGTGATGCCCAGAGTTGTGATGAGGTCGGGAATCGCGACGCCCATCGTGGTTTCATTGAGGATCGCAACGAAAGCCGCACCGAGCAGCAACCAGATGACTCGTGCTTGCTCGGCAGTGAGAGCCGATTCAGCTGTTCTGACGCTGCCAGTGTCGGGCGTGGTGTCCATGGCCGCCATCGGTGGTCTCCTCGAAATCAGGCAAGGCGAAGCATGCCGCAGAGAATCGGCAAGCTCTCAGCCTAACGGCGGTTGAGCACGCCGCATTCCCGTGAGGGAGACAAATCTCAGACGAGGCCCTAACCCTCTGTGTTCGCGTCCCAGTCTTCTGAACCGATCGCGTCGGTTGCGTGCGGCGTGGGCTCGCGGTCCGTGAGACTGGCGGGCGTGGGATTGACGAGTTCCTCTTCGGGGATCGCCTTGAGCTCGTCGATTTCTTTGCGAAGTTCGGTCAGATCGGCGCCGTCTGGCGCGGACGCATCGGGTGTCGAAGTCATGGTCTGAGCCTAGTCGCGTCACGCCTCGAATGGGAGGCGGAGCCGGAGTGAGGTGGGTCGCATAGGCTTTTCGGCGTGAGCATGATGCGTGGTGGGGGCGGAGGGCGTCCCAGCTTTCGCCCGCCTGACACCGCAGCGCAGCGCAAGCAGAACGCGGAAGCTCCACGCATTCCCCACTTGGGTCGTCGAATCGTGGTACTTTTTCGCCCCTACCGGCCGAGCATTATCTGCACCGCGATTCTCGTGATCGTGGGAGCGAGCCTCGCAGTCGTCCCGCCCCTGTTGGTGCAGCGAATTTTCGACGACGCGCTTTTTCCCGTCGATGGCTCTGCCCCCGATCTGACGCTGCTGTGGGAACTGGTGCTCGCCACCATCGGGCTCTACCTCCTGTCAGCCGGCGTGGGAGTGATACAGACATGGCTTACAGCCACGGTCGGCAACCGCGTCACTGGCGACTTGCGGATACGGCTGTTCGAGCATCTGCAAGCGATGGAACTGGGTTTTTTCACCCGAACGAAGACCGGAGTGATTCAGTCGCGCCTGCAGAACGACGTCGGCGGCGTCTCGGGTGTGCTCACGAACACCGTGACCAGCGTGCTAGGAAACACCGTCACGGTCATCGCATCGCTGATCGCCATGATCATCATTGATTGGCGGTTGACCATCATCGCCGTGATCATGATGCCCATTCTCGTGATCGTGCAGCGCCGAGTCGGTCAGGTGCGCGCTCGCATCGCGGGCGAAACGCAGGAGTCGCTGTCTGAGCTCACCGCGATCACGCAAGAGACGCTGAGCGTCTCAGGCATCATGCTGTCGAAGTCCTTCAACCGGCAGCGTGCCGAGTCTGCGCGCTACGGTGCCGAGAACGTGAACCAGGTGCGTCTGCAGGTGCGTCAGGCTATGAGCGGCCAGGGTTTCTTCGCGGTGGTGCAGGTGCTGATGGCCAGCGTGCCCGCGGTGATCTACCTCGTCTCGGGTTACCTCATCGCTGGCACTGCCGACACGATCACGGCGGGAACGATCGTTGCGTTCACGACAGTGCAAGCGCGCCTGCTGATGCCGCTGATGGGGCTCATGCGTGTTGCACTCGACCTGCAGACGTCGGGCGCTCTGTTCGCGCGCATCTTCGAGTATCTCGACCTCGTGCCGACTATCAAAGATGCCCCCGATGCCGTCGGCGTCGATAGCGCCAGCGACGCTCTCGGTCGGGTCGAGTTTCGAGATGTGACTTTTCGCTACCCGGATGCTGCGCCCGACTCTCGCCCCACCCTCGACCGCGTGTCCTTCACCGCCGAGCCCGGGCAGCACGTGGCTTTTGTGGGACCGTCCGGGGCTGGCAAGACCACCGTGCTCTACCTCACCCCGCGTATGTACGAGGCCTCGGGTGGTGAGGTGCGATTCGCCGGTGCAGATGTGCGCCATCTGACCCAGGAAGCGATCATCGACCACGTCGGCATCGTCTCGCAGGAGACGTACCTGTTTCACGCATCAATCCGTGAGAATCTTCGCTACGCGAAGCCCGACGCGACGGATGCTGAGCTAGAACAAGCCTGCCGAGCGGCGAACATCCATCAGGTGATTGCGGGTTTCGAGCACGGCTACGACACCATTGTCGGCGAGCGTGGGTACCGGCTGTCAGGCGGCGAGAAGCAGCGTATTGCGATTGCCAGGGTTCTGTTGAAAGATCCGCCGGTGCTGCTGCTCGACGAGGCGACTTCGGCTCTCGACACGGTCTCGGAGCGTGTCGTTCAAGAGGCGCTGGATGCTGCAGCCCGAGGCCGCACGACACTGTCTATCGCACATCGACTCTCAACAGTCATCGGCGCCGACATCATTCATGTCGTCGAAGCTGGACGCATTGTGGAATCCGGTACTCACGCGTCATTGCTTGCCGCGGGCGGTCTCTACGCCGACCTCGCGGCGGAGCAGATGGCAGCATCCCGAATCTTGAAAGCCGAAGCTGAAGCTGATCGTGGAGTTGAGGGTGGCTAGCGGCTCACCAACCTGACGCCCGGGCAAGTGCGCGCGCGGCAGGGTCCGACAGCTTTGAGGGTGCGTCGGCGCGACGGGTGAGTTCGCGAGCGAACGCACCCACCTCATTGCGATACCGCTCCACCGGGTGCTCGATCGCGATCTCAACCAGCGGCGGCAGATCGAGCATCAGCATCAGCGGCACGCGTGCGGCCGCGGCTGATCGGGCGCCCGCTGCGTCGAGAACGCTCAGCCCCCCTCGCAGCGCCTCCAAATAGTCCAGCAGCACCGGGAGCTCCGCTTTGTGCTGCGTGATCGACGAACCGTTGGCGCGCTCGCGCCACTCCACGACCACCTCGGTGATCACGTCGAAAGCACGAGCTTTCGTGTACATCAGCTGGGCGATGATCTGGTCTTCATACGCCTTGCCCTCGGGAAAACGAAACCGGTGCCGGCGCCAGAAATCGATGCGGCTGATCTTGGACCACGCGACCACGTTTCCCGATGCGGCGGGGTGATCTTCCAGCGTCACTGCACGCCGCGCGGGATCGGTCGCGGCGAGAACCCATGGTTGCACCTCACCGGACTCGTACGTGCCCTGTGCGTCTGGGCGCAGGCGAACATAGGCACCGGCGATGAAGTCGCTCCCCGTCTCGGTCAGTGTGGTAGTCAAGCGTTCCAGGGCAGCCGGTCTCAAGATGTCGTCTGCGTCGAGAAAACCAACAAGCGGTGTGTCGACCAGGTCGAGTCCGGTGTTCCTTGAGGCGCCTAGGCCGCGTCGAGCGCCATGGCGCACGACGCGAAATCGTGAGTCGACTGCGGCGAACCTGTCGAGTATCTCGGCGGTGTCGTCTTCTGAGCAATCGTCGATCAGAATCGCTCTCCACGACGGAAGCGATTGCGTTTGCAACGAGCGCAGTGCGTCAGCAACGTATGGATCGACGTTGAATGCTGGCACGATGATCGTGACGGTGGCGTTCTCAGCCACGGTTATGCGCCCGGCTTTACGGCCGATACCGCGCCAGCGACGGCGTCAGCGACGGCGTCGAGCGAGCCGTCGTGAGAGTGACTGAAGGTGAAGCGCACTGCGGTTTGCGCAATGGGTTCGTCGATGCCCATCGCAACGAGAACATGCGAAGCTTCATCACTGCCGGCGGCGCAGGCCGATCCGCTCGACGAGACAATTCCGCGCCGCTCGAGTTCTAGCAGCACCGCTTCACCGCTCGTGCCCGCGAAGGTGAAACTCGCTGTGCCTGGAAGCCTCTTCACCGGGTGGCCCGTCAATCGGGCGTTTGGCACGCGCGCAAGAACTGCGTCGACGAACTCATCTCGCAGGCGAGCCACGCGAGCGGCAGATTCGAGGCGCTCTGCTTCGGTCAGTTCGAGCGCTGTCGCAAAGCCGACCGCTGCGGCAACGTTCTCGGTGCCACTGCGCTTGCCGCGTTCTTGGCCGCCGCCGTGCAATACGGGCTCGATCGGAATGCGTCCGCGCACGGCGAGCACCCCGATTCCCTTTGATGCGCCGATCTTGTGGCCCGCGAGAGAGACGGCGTCGACACCGAGCGCTTTCGCCGACAGCGGCAACCAGCCAGCGGCTTGGACGGCGTCGATGTGAAGCGGTACACGCGTTGCGCTCACTCGCACGGCTGCCGCGATGCCCGCGACATCTTGAACAGTGCCGACCTCGTTGTTCGCATAGCCGAAGCTCACCAGAGCGGTATCTTCGCGAACGGCGCTGGCGACGGCGTCGGCGAGCAATACGCCGTCTGCATCGACGGGCACACGGGTGATATCGAAGCCGTGGATGCGCTCGAGGTACGACACCGACTCGAGGATCGACTCGTGCTCGATCTGGGTGGTGACCACGTGCCGAGCGCCACGTGCGGCCGCGGCGATTGCGACGCCCTTGATGGCGAGGTTGTTTGCTTCGGTTCCGCCAGCGGTGAAGACCACGTCGCCGGCGCGCATGTCGAGCACCCTGGCAACGCGAGCGCGAGCATCGACGAGTGCGTCGGCCGCGGCTTCGCCGACGGTGTGGTGACTCGAGGGATTGCCGAACCAGCGTGAGAAATAGGGTGCCATCGCCTCGAGAACTTCGGGGCGCACAGGAGTCGTGGCCGCGTTGTCGAGATACAGCAGGGGCATGACGGTACTCAGTGTGTGTCGATATGCACGTCGAGGCCTAGATCGAGCGCCCGTGCCGAATGCGTGAGGGCGCCGACCGAGATGACATCGACACCGGTGACAGCGATAGCCCGCACAGTTTCGAGCGTGACTCCGCCGGACGCTTCGACTGTGGCCCGCCCGGCGATCTGAGCGACACCGGTGCGCAATTCGTCGATCGAGAAATTGTCGAGCATGATCGTCCCGACGCCGGCAGCGAGCACATCTTCGATCTGATCGAGTCGGTCCACCTCGACCTCGATATGAGCCGTGTGCGGAAGCCGCCGCTTCGCTTCTTGCAGCGCTTCAGCAATCGACGCGCCGTCGCGCGTGAGGATCGCGAGGTGGTTGTCTTTGGCCATCACCGCGTCGGAAAGTGAGTATCGGTGATTGCGGCCACCACCATCGCGCACCGCCTTGCGTTCAAATGCTCGCAATCCAGGCGTGGTCTTTCGGGTGTCAGCGATGCGGGTTGCGGTCTCAGCGACCTCGGCCACAAACAGACCTGTCAGCGTGGCGATGCCAGACATGCGCTGCGCAAAGTTGAGGCCGATGCGCTCTGCGGTGAGCACACCGCGGGCCGGCCCGCTCACCGTCGCGAGCACATCGCCCGGGTCGAACCATTCGCCGTCTGCCACGACGAGTTCGACCTCGACGCGTGGGTCTGTCAGGCGAAAGGCGGTAGCGAACACCTCGCCGCCGCTGAATATCCCGCGCTCGCGCGCCACGAGGTCGGCACGCGCCACTGAGATCTCGTCGATCAGATATTCGCTGGTGAGGTCGCCCCAGGGGGCATCCTCTTCGAGTGCGGCAGCGACAACACGGTCGATGTGCGCACGGGTCAGCATGCGATCGCCTCCTCGTGAGCGTGAGCGTGAGCGTGAGCCATGCCGCGCGCGGATGGTTCACCCTGATCGTACGCCGCAGCATCCTTGCGAAAATGAGCGCCGCGAGATTCCCGACGCTGGCGGGCCGCGGCCACCAGGTGTTCTGCCACCAGAAGCAGATTCTCGTCTTCGAATTGCCGCTCTGTGCGCTGCTTGCGAGCTGTCTCGCGCCAGACGGCGATCACCTCGGCCGCATGGGCGAGGCCGGCCTCGTCGCGCACGAGGCTGGCGTTGTCCCACATCAGCTCTTGCAGCGCTTCGCGCGAGAACGGGGGCACGGGTGCGTTGAGGTTTCGACCGTCACTGACCAGATGGGGGAGCGCAGCACTGGGCATTGAGGGCCAGCGGCCTGAGGCAGCGTCGGCAGCAATCAGGTCACCCGCTCGAGCGCCGAATACGGCACCTTCGAGTAGCGAGTTCGACGCAAGGCGGTTCGCACCGTGCACACCCGTGCGCGATACCTCGCCGACGGCGTAGAGTCCGCGTACGCTGGTGCGCCCGTGGAGGTCTGTGGTGACACCGCCCATGAGATAGTGGGCCGCCGGAGTCACCGGAATGGGCTCGCGGGCCCAGTCGAAACCGCGTTCACGCACGGCACGATCGATCGTTGGGAAGCGCTGGGCGAGAAACGTTGCGCGTTCGTCAGCGTCTGTGGAGTGCAGCTGAGTTGCATCAAGATACACCGCCCTACCGTTCTGGGCATCCATCTGCTTCGCGATCGCGCGAGCCACGATGTCGCGGGGCGCAAGCTCGCCGTCAGGGTGCGCGTCGAACGCGAAGCGCCGGCCGTGCTCATCGACGAGTGTCGCGCCCTCGCCGCGCACCGCTTCCGACACCAAGAACGCTTCGCCGGCGGCAATGATGGTCGGATGGAACTGGAAGAACTCCAGCTCTTGCACGTGCGCGCCAGCGCGAATCGCTGCGGCAATGCCATCGGCCGTGGCGACCTCGGGGTTCGTGGAGTGTGCGTAGAGCTCTCCCGCGCCGCCGGTGGCGAGCACCACGGCATCGGCCCGCACTGTTTCGCTTGTGCCTGCGCTGCCGGCTGCGACGTCGTCTATGAGCAGCTCAATGCCGGTCACTCGTGAGTCAGAAACCACGAGATCGACGAGAAATGCATGTTCGATCACACGCACGTTCGAGGCGCGAAGACTCGCCACGAGTGCCTTCTCAATCGCTGTGCCGGTAGCGTCACCGCCCGCGTGGAGTATGCGCGGGTAGGAGTGAGCGGCTTCGAGGCCTTTCACGAAGTCGCCGTCGGCGGCGCGATCAAACGCGACACCGAGGTCGATCAGTTCGCGAATGCGGGCCGGCCCCTCTTCGACCAGCACCCGCACAGCCTCGGGATCGTTCAACCCGGCACCGGCGGTCAGCGTGTCGCGCACGTGATCTTCGATGCGGTCGTCGTCGAACATGACCCCTGCGATGCCGCCCTGGGCGTATCGGGTGTTGGCGTGTTCCAGCACGTCTTTGGTCACCAGGGTCACTCGACAGCCGTGGGCCACCGCGTGCAGCGCCACCGTCAGTCCGGCAATGCCGCTGCCGACGATCACCGCGTGCGGCGTCATGATGCGCTGCTGTCAGTGAGCGCGGGTGCTGCGGGCGGTTTGGCTGCGAGCATGCGCTCAAGAGCGACGCGGGCAGGGGCGGCGACATCGGGAGCAACAGTGATGCGATTGAGCACGGTGCCGGCTACCAGACCTTCGAGCACCCACGCCAAATAGCCCGGGTGGATCCGGTACATGGTCGAACACGGGCAGACCACCGGGTCTAGGCAGAAGATCTCATGCTGTGGATGCTGCGCGGCCAGACGCTGCACGAGATTTACTTCGGTGCCGATCGCGAAGGTAGTCGGCTCGGAAGCCGCTTCGATGGCCTTTCGGATGTAATCCGTCGAGCCCGCTTCATCGGCGGCGTCCACGACCTCCATCGGGCACTCGGGATGCACGATGACACGTACACCTGGGTGCTCGATGCGCGCCTGCTCGATCTGGGCAACACTGAAGCGTCGGTGCACCGAGCAGAAACCATGCCAGAGAATCACGCGAGACTTTTCGAGGGTGTCGGGGGTAGATCCACCGAACGGCTTTCGCGGGTTCCACATCGGCATGTGCTCGAGCGGCACGCCCATCGCTTTGGCGGTGTTGCGCCCGAGGTGCTGGTCAGGAAAGAACAGCACTCGACGACCGCGCTCGAAGGCCCACTCGAGCACCGTGCGGGCGTTGGACGAGGTGCAGACGATGCCGCCGTGGCGACCGACGAACCCCTTGATGGCGGCCGATGAGTTCATGTAGGTCACGGGAATGACTGGCACGAGCCCGTCAGCGTCAACAGCATCCATGTCGCCATAGATCTCTTCGAGCTGCTCCCAGCACTCCTCGACCTGGTCGATGTCTGCCATGTCAGCCATCGAACAGCCCGCGGCAAGATTCGGCAGGATCACGGCCTGCTCGTCGCCAGAGAGCAGGTCGGCGGTTTCTGCCATGAAGTGCACACCGCAGAACACGATCGCCTCTGCTTCGGGGTGTGCCTTCGCGGCGTTTGCGAGCTGGAACGAGTCGCCGACGTAGTCTGCGTGCAGCACAACCTCTTCGCGCTGATAGAAGTGCCCGAGCACGACGACTCGGTCGCCGAGCGTGGCCTTGGCTGCGACGATGCGCTCGTTGAGCTCGTCTTCTGACGCCTCGCGGTACTGCAGGGGCAGCTCTCCCTGGCGGGGAGAGCCGGTGGGAATCACGTCGCCCATCGAAGAGCCAGGTCCGTAGCCAGGGCGACCATCGAAGTCCCAGGGGCCGGCTGCGAGGTCGGTGTTGCAGGTTTCGCCGACAGCCTCACCGGTCACGATCGCCTGAATGGCGTGATCGACAGAGGGATCGGTGTCTGGACGGGACTGAAGTGCGATGTTGACAGCAGGCATGAGGGCTCGATTCAGGGGCGTACGCCGAGCGGGCCGCGATCGGCAAGCTCAACATCTTGATTGAAGCGGTAAAGACGGGCGGGGCGATGGCTGCCCTTTCGGAAACGGTCGGTAGGAAGAAGCGTGTCGGTGCCCTCGACTTGGCGGCGAAAGTTCGCGGGGTCGAGCTTGCGGCGAAGGATCGACTCGTACACTTCTCGCAGTTCGGCGAGCGTGAACTCGTCCGCGAGCAGGCCGTGCGCGATCTGGCTGTAGCCGACCTTGTTGCGAAGTCGCCACAGCGCGTAAGCAACGATCTGGTTGTGATCGAATGCGAGATTCGGCAAGTCATCGGCATCGAACCAGCGCACATTCTCGTCAGAGGTATCGGCCATCTCGTCCGGGCGAATTAGCGCCCAGTAGACGATGGAAACCACCCTCGTGGGGGAGCGGTCAACCGCTCCAAACGCATAGAGCTGCTCCAAATAACTCGGAGCGAGCCCGGTCGTCTCGGCCAGCGTTCTCGACGCCGCGGCATCCAGGTCTTCGACGATGTCGAGCCATCCACCCGGCAAAGCCCACTGACCCTCGTGTGGATCACTCTGGCGTCGAACGAGGGGCAGTGCCACGCTTGCCCGTTCTTGACCCGCTGAGCGGCGAAGCGTGAAGATCACCGTCGAGACAGCGACGCGCGTGCCGGGCGCGACGGAACTCGTGGCGCCGGACGCGCGGGGGGCTGGGACGTTCGTTATGGTCATGGTGACTTTTACTCCGCTCTCATCTTAGTGTCGCTATGACCAGAAGTGCAAAACATCACCGGATTCAAAGGTTCACCTCGTAACCTTGCCGTCCGTGCGCAAGACCGCGCGATCTACCCCCGGAGGACCGCGTGCCGATTGTCGACATCGTGTTGGTCGTGATTCTGGTGATCGCTCTGTTTGGCGGGGTTTCGCGCGGTTTCACCGGAAGCATCGGCCTTTTCGCGGGTCTGGCCGCTGGAGCCGCGATCGCATACTGGGCGGCTCCGCTCATCAACACAGGGTGGCCGTGGCCGGAGTGGGCGCTCCTGGCAAGCGTGCTGTCGGCACTGCTGATCTTGGTTCTCGGAGCATCGATCGGCGCATCCGTTGGCGCTGCAGTGCGCCGCGGTGTTGATCGAACCCCGCTTCGGGCGATTGATCGGCTCCTGGGCGCAGCGACGGGTGTCGTGGTCACCTCGCTCGTGATCTCTTTGGCAGCGACCAGCGTGATCGCGGCGGGCGTGCCGGTGTTGGCAACCGCGCTGTCATCATCGACGGTGGTGCGCACGATCGACCAGTTGACGCCGGAACCGGTCGACCGTGCGCTCGCGGAAGTGCGTTCGATGGTCATCGACGAGGGGCTCCCGCAGCTGGGCGATCTGCTCGAAGTCACACCGCAGGTGGCAATGCCCGCTGTCGATCTCGACGATCCGGAACTGGCCTTGGCCGCCGCCTCCGTTGCGCGCGTTTCTGGAACCGCCTTCGCCTGTGGACGCAGCTCGACCGGAAGCGGTTTTGTGATCGCAGAAGATCTCGTCGTCACCAATGCGCACGTCGTTGCCGGCGTCGATCAGCCCCACGTGGAATTGCCCGGGCAAGCATCTCGAGAAGGCCGCATCGTCTACTTTGATCCGATCGATGACCTCGCGGTGATCGCCGTGGACGACCTGGGCGTGGCCCCGCTGCAAGTTGCACCCGTGCTCGATGCTGGCGCTGCCGCGGTCGTGCAGGGTTATCCGCTCGGTGGTCCCTTCACGATGGTGAGCGCTTCGGTGCTCTCAACCGGAACGGTGCCCATTCCCGATATCTACGACGAGAGCTCGACTCCACGCGACATCTACGCTCTCGAGGCTGTGGTGCGCCCTGGCAACTCTGGCGGACCGCTGCTGACCGCAGATGGTGAAATCGCGGGCGTGGTGTTCGCTCGAGCCGAAGCCGACGACAATCTGGGCTACGCGATGACGACGGCAGAACTTATGCCAGTGATCGCGCAGAGCGGCACCCTCACACAGTCGGTCTCGTCAGGAAACTGCACGTGACCGTGACCGTGACCGCGGGCTAAACGCCAGTGGGGTGGGATGCCGCAGCATCCCACCCCACTCGCATTCGTGGACTACTCGGCAGGAATAACCAGCCCGTTGTAGTTCTCGATGATCCACTCCTGCGTCTCGACGGACGTCAGCAGTTCGTAGAGCGTGACGATGCGGGGATCATCAATCAGCTCACCACGGGTGGCGAGGATGTTGAAGTAGGGGCTATCGGTTGATTCCGTGAGAATCTGCAGATCTCCGCTGAGTCCAGCAGCGGCCGCGAAGCTGAAGTTGACGATGGCGGCGTCCTGCTGCTGCAGGGCCGTGGGCAAGCTCGCGGCGTCGATCTCAGTGAACTCGAAACCGCGCGGGTTCGCGGTGATGTCGGCGATCGTGGTTGGTTCTGCCGTGGTCTCGATAAGTCCGGCATCGGCGAGCAGCAGAAGGGCGCGGGACTCATTGCTGGCGTCGTTGGGCAAGGCGATCTCGGCGCCGTCAGGCAGTTCGTCGATTGAGGCCACGGTCTCGGAGTACAGGGCGAGCGGCGGCAGGTACACCTCGCCGACAGAAACCAGGTCGTCGCCCGAATCGGTGACGAACAGGTCGAGGAACGGCGCGTGCTGAAAGAGGTTCGCGTCGGTGGCGCCCTGGGCAAGCGCCGGGTTCGGCGTGTTGTAGTCACTGAACTCGGTGATCTCGAGGTCAAGGCCTGCTTCTTCGGCAAGGTTGTCTTGCACGAAGGCCAGGATCTCGCCGGCTGGTACGGCCGTTGCTCCCACGACGAGTGTGCCGAGGTCTTCTTCGGGCGCCGCATCGGCGTCGGCGGACGTGCCGGCGCACGCGGTAAGTGCGAGCGAGACAGCGGAAACGCCGACAAGCGCAGCAGCGAAGCGGGTGGAGATAGACATATTTTTCCTTTCGATGAAACAAGATGGCGCGCCGCAGTACGACTCGCCGAAGCAGGTGGTCAGACGCTGGCGGCGGTCGCTGACTTCTTGTTGCGACCAGAGCGCGATCGCTCATGGTCGATGCGTCGCGCGACGAAGCTGCCGGTGGATTGCAGTACCTGCACCATGATGAGAAGAACAATGATCACGGCAACGATGTACTCGGTGCTGTACCGCTGATAGCCGTAGCGGATGGCGAGGTCGCCAAGCCCGCCCGCGCCGATGACGCCCGCGATCGCCGAGAAGTTGATGATTGACACCACGGTGGTGGTGAAGCCCAGCACGATTGACGGCAATGCTTCGGGAACGAGCACCTTGCTGAGGATCTGCCAGCGAGTAGCTCCGAGGGCTTCGGCTGCCTCGACCTTTCCAGGCGATACCTCCCGCACGGCGATCTCAACGATGCGAGCGAAGAACGGAATGGCGGCCACGCTCAGCGGCACGATTGCGGCAGTTGATCCGAACGAGGTGCCGATCAGCACGTACGTCACGGGGATCAGCGCGATCATCAGAATGACGAACGGCACGGAACGGGTGATGTTCACCACGATCGCCACAATGACATTGATCGTACGCCCGAGTCCGCGGCTGCCGAACGGAGCCTGCAAGATGCCGCCGCGATCGGTAGCGACGAGAATCACACCGACCGCAAGACCGACAATGAACGTCACGATCATCGTGACGACGACCATGTAGAGGGTTTCCCATGTCGCTTTTGCGAGGTTCTCCAACAGGTCAGCCCAGAACCCGGGATCAGTCGAATCGATCATGCTCGGCTCACTTCCTCGACCACGAGGCCTTGGGATCGCAGGTCTGCCAATACCGCAGCGGTGTCAGCCGCGGCAGGAATCTCTAGTCGGGTACGGCCGGTCTGTACCCCATTGATCGTCTCGATTGCCGCGCCGAGCAAGCCGACGTCGGCGGTGTGATGACGGGCAAGACGCGTGATGACGGGCTCGGTTGCGGACAGACCCGTGAAGGTCACGTCAACCACCGTGCCGTTGCCCACAGCAGGAACGTCTCCCAGCGGAAAGAGCTGCCGAGCGATGACGGATCCGGGGGTGCGCAGCAGATCGTGCAGGCGACCGGTTTCGACTACGCGACCGTGTTCCATGAGCGCTGCCGAAGAACACACGCCTTTGACGACGTCCATCTCGTGCGTGATGAGCAGCACGGTCAGCCCGAGTTCCCGATTGAGGGTACGCAGCAGGTCCAGAATGCTCAGCGTCGTTTCGGGATCTAGAGCGCTGGTCGCTTCGTCAGAGAGCAACACGCGGGGGCTCGTTGCGAGCGCCCGAGCAATTCCGACGCGCTGCTTCTGCCCACCCGAGAGCTCCGATGGGTAGGCATGTGCTTTGTCGCCCAGGCCCACCAGATCAAGAATCTCGCCCACCCGCGCAGCACGCTCCCGGCGCGAAACACCCTGCGCCTCCAGCGCGAGCGAAACGTTGCCCGCTGCGGTGCGGCGCGAAAGCAGGTTGAAGTGCTGAAAGATCATGCCGATGTCATGGCGAGCGTCGCGCAGCGCTTCGCCCGTCAGTGCGGTGATCGTGCGGCCAGCAACCTCCACCGTGCCGGAATCCGGCTTCTCCAAACCGTTGAGAGTACGAATGAGCGTGCTCTTGCCCGCGCCGCTGGTGCCGACAACGCCGAAGATCTCGCCCTCGGGCACGCTGAGCGAGACATCGTCGAGGGCGCGAACGCCAGAGAACGTTTTATAGAGGTGAGTAGTTGTAATCATCGCAAGCACGACGAAACGCACCACCGGGCGGTGACGCGCACCGCCGTCGGTGAGGGAGAGTCCAGAGTGACTGACACGCAGCGGTTGACAGCAATCGTGTTACATCGTGTGACCTTGCAAGGCTCCGGGAGTCGAGCAACAGGTGCTTCGGTACATCTGCGGTTTTTTACACCGCGCGACCGATATGCTGATCGAACACGTCAATATCGGCCAATGACCCGGGCGGGAGAGCCTCGACAGCAATCGTGTCGGGCACCGAAGGAGCAAGCCTCCCCGCCAATCTCTCAGGTACGCGTACCGTCCTGGTCGGCCAACTCTGGAAAAGGATCGACGTCGTCGACCCTGCCGAAGGTGAAAGCTGTCGCATCCGCCCATCTGGGGCTGTGTCGGCGAAACTCTCAGGCCAATGACAGAGGGGGAGTTCCCTAGGGTGCATTCGTGCGCCTGCCCGAACCGACCGGGAGAACTCATGACCGACCCCCGCACGACCGTTCTGCATCATCGCCACGAGGCTCTGGGCGCATCGTTCACTGACTTCGGTGGCTGGCTGATGCCGGTCCGCTACAGCTCAGACCTCGCTGAGCATCGCGCCGTACGCTCGCGTGCGGGCCTGTTCGACATCTCGCATATGGCGGAGTTCCTCATCGAAGGTTCCGGCGCTGACGACTACCTCGACTATGCCCTCGCAGGCAAGTTCACGGCGATGCCGATCTGGAAAGCGAAGTACAGTCTGCTGCTTGAGCCCAGCGGCGGCATCATCGACGATGTCATCGTCTATCGCCTTGCTGACGAGCGATATCTGATCATCTCGAACGCTGGCAACCGCGCGGCTGTCGCGGCCGCCCTGGCTGAGCGCTCCCAGTCGATGGATGCTGAAGTGACTGATGTCACCGACGAATACGCATTGATCGCTGTGCAGGGGCCCGTCGCGCGGACGGTGCTCGAAAAGACCGACTCGATCACCGATCTGGGCAAGCCGCTCGACGAGCTGAAGTATTACGCCGCCGTCGATGCGCGCTTCGATTCATCACCCCTGCTGATCGCACGCACCGGCTATACCGGAGAAGATGGCTTCGAACTGCTGATTCCCGTCGATAAGGCTCCCGACCTTTGGGACGCGCTCGCGGCGGCGGGCGAGCCTCTGGGGCTCGTGCCCGCTGGTCTCGCATCGCGCGATACGCTGCGCCTCGAAGCAGGCATGCCGCTCTACGGTCATGAGCTCTCGCTCGACATCGTCCCCGCGCAAGCCGGGCTGGGTCGGGTCGTTGCCAGCGATAAGTCTGACTTTGTCGGGCGCGACGGGCTGGCGGCCAGAGATGCCGATGATGCTGCTGTGCTCGTGGGCTTGATCAGCGAAGGACGTCGGGCAGGTCGCGCCAGCTACGCCGTGTTCGATGTCGCTGAGGGCGGTGAACCCGTCGGCGAGATCACCAGCGGCGCGCTCAGCCCCACACTCGGCCACCCGATCGCGATGGCCCTTGTCTCGCCGTCGGCCAGCACTGCTGGCACCACGCTCTTTATCGATGTGCGGGGAACCCGCATTGCCGCCACCGTTACCGCCCTGCCGTTTTATCGGCGCAGCAACTGATCAACCTCACCGGAGAAAACCATGACTGACCTCAACTCACTCAAGTACACGGCCGAGCACGAGTGGATCGCTTTCGACGGCGAGACCGCGACCGTGGGCATCACCGACTTCGCGGCCGACAAACTCGGCGACGTCGTGTTCGTGGAACTGCCGGCAGTCGGCGACACCGTGACTGCCGGTGATGTCTGCGGCGAGATCGAATCCACCAAGTCGGTCGGTGAGCTGTACGCGCCGCTGAGCGGTGAGGTTGTCGCGACCAACGAGACCGCGGTCGATGACCCGTCGCTGGTGAACTCCGACGCGTTCGGCGCGGGATGGCTGATCAAGATCGCCACGGACGCGGCGGCCGTTGACGCCTTGCTCGACCGCGACGCGTACGTCGCACTCACCGGCGGCGAAGAATGAGTGGCAGTTTCGCCCAGCGCCACATCGGACTTGACACCGCGGCGCAGCGCACCATGCTCGACGCCCTGGGATATGCAGATGTAGAAGCGTTGCTGACCACAGCAGTACCAGCATCCATTCACGTCCAGCCGAGACCGACCAGCGATATTCCTCCAGCCGCCACCGAGGCAGAGACATTGGCCCAGTTGCGCGTTCTCGCATCGCAGAACCGTGCCGCCCGGCCGATGATCGGCCTGGGGTACTACGACACCTTCACCCCGTCTGTGATCACGCGGAACGTGCTTGAGAACCCGTCGTGGTACACCGCCTACACGCCCTACCAGCCCGAGATCTCTCAGGGCAGACTCGAAGCGCTCATCAACTTTCAGACCATGGTCACCGACCTCACGGGGTTGACCACGGCGAACGCCTCAATGCTCGATGAATCGACTGCCGTCGTGGAGGGCATGCTCGTTGCCCGTCGCGCCTCGAAGTCGCGCTCAAACGTCTTCGTGATGGATGCTGACACTCTGCCGCAGACCAAGGCTGTGATCGGCCACCGCGCCGAAGCGCTCGGTATCGAGCTTCGATACGCAGACCTCGCGCATGCTGATGACGTTGGTGCTGTGATCGGTGAAGACATCTTCGGGGCGTTCGTGCAGTACCCCGGAGCATCCGGGCATATCTGGGATCCCAGCGATGTCGTGACCGCGGTGCACGCGCAGGGCGGCGTCGTAGTGGCGGCGGCCGATCTGCTGGCGCTGACGCTGTTGCGCTCGCCCGGCTCGTTTGGCGCAGACGTCGCCGTCGGCACCACGCAGCGATTCGGAGTGCCGATGGGATTCGGCGGCCCACACGCCGGTTACATGGCGGTACGAGCGGGACTGGAGCGTCAGCTTCCGGGGCGACTCGTGGGCGTGTCGAAGGATGCGGCGGGTCAACCGGCGTACCGGCTGTCGTTGCAGACGCGCGAGCAGCACATTCGTCGTGAGAAGGCGACGAGCAACATCTGCACGGCGCAGGTGCTTCTCGCAGTGATGGCGTCAATGTATGCGGTGTACCACGGGCCTGCGGGTCTGCGCGAAATCGCGAGCGAAGTCGCTCAGAAGGCTGAAGCGCTCGCCGAGCGACTGCGCTCGTATGGCCTCGCGCTCGTCAGCGATTCGTTCTTCGACACGATTCGCGTCGTGACGCCCGGCCCTGCTTCGCGTGTGATCGCGCGCGCCCGATCGAAGGGGTATCAACTCTACGAAGCTGACGAGGCGACGGTCGCCGTGTCAGTCGATGAGACGACGACCGCTGATGACCTGGCGGCGGTTGCGTGGGCATTCGGGCTGCCCGAGTCTGAAGAGCTTCAGCTGTCGTTCGCTGAGAGCAGCGCAATCGCAGGGGTGCCGGTTGAGCTCAACCGGGTAGAGGAGTTCCTGACGCATCCGGTGTTCAACACGCACCACTCCGAGACGGCGATGATGCGCTATCTGAAGGTGCTCGCCGACCGCGACTACGCACTCGATCGCGGCATGATCCCCCTCGGCTCTTGCACGATGAAGCTGAACGCGGCAACAGAGATGGCGGCCGTATCGTGGCCCGAGTTCTCTCGCGTGCATCCCTTCGCGCCCGAAGCTGACGTGCGCGGCTACCTCGTCATGATCGAACAGCTTGAGCGCTGGCTTGCCGAAGTCACCGGCTATGACGCCGTCTCGTTGCAGCCGAACGCGGGTTCGCAGGGTGAGCTGGCGGGGCTGTTGGCGATTCGCGGCTACCACCACGCGAACGGTGAGACCGAGCGCACTGTGTGTCTCATTCCCTCCTCAGCGCACGGAACGAATGCCGCCTCCGCGGTGCTCGCCGGTATGAAGGTCGTTGTCGTGGCGTGCGACGAAGCCGGAAACGTCGACCTCGATGATCTGCGCGCCAAGATCAGCGCGCATGCCGAGCTGCTGTCGGCTCTGATGATCACGTACCCTTCGACGCACGGGGTGTACGAGCACGATGTGCTGGAGATCACGCAGGCTGTGCATGACGCCGGCGGGCAGGTGTACGTCGATGGCGCCAATCTCAATGCGCTGCTCGGCTACGCGCGCTTCGGTGACCTCGGCGGCGATGTGTCGCATCTCAATCTGCACAAGACCTTCGCGATTCCGCACGGGGGCGGTGGGCCGGGCGTTGGTCCAGTCGCGGCAAAGGCTCACCTCGCGCCTTATCTGCCGGGTCACGAAATGCAGCAGCGAGAAGATCATGCCGGTGGCGTCTTCTCTGGCGGTGCGGTCGCGGGTGCTCCGCACGGATCGGCCAGCATCCTGCCGATCTCCTGGGCCTATATGCGCATGATGGGAGCCGAAGGACTGCGTGACGCGACCGCGGCGGCCGTGCTCTCGGCGAACTACATCGCCTCGCGGCTGCGCGATTACTATCCAGTGCTGTACACCGGCGAGGGCGGACTCGTGGCGCACGAGTGCATTCTCGATCTGCGCCCGCTCAAAGAGAGCACGGGGATCACCGTCGACGATGTGGCCAAACGGCTCGTTGACTACGGTTTCCACTCGCCGACGATGTCATTCCCGGTCGCGGGGACGCTTATGGTCGAGCCGACGGAGTCAGAGGATCTCGGCGAGATCGACCGTTTCATCGAGGCGATGATCGCAATCAAGGCCGAAGCTGACCGTGTGGCTGCGGGGGAATGGCCCGCGAATGACAACCCGCTGGTGAACGCTCCGCACACGGCGCAGTCGGTTGTCGGCGACGAATGGGCTCACCCGTACGCACGCGAGATCGCGGTCTATCCGGTGCCGACGCTCGTGCGCAACAAGTACTGGGTGCCCGTCAGGCGCATCGACCAGGCGCACGGCGACCGCAACCTGGTGTGCTCGTGCCCGCCCATCGAGGCCTTCGCCTGAACCCGAACAACGACAAGAGGAGGGATGCCATGGCATCCCTCCTCTTGTCGTGTGTGAGGCGAGCGCCTGCAGCGCTACGGCGTCGCGCTGGGCGTCGGGGTCGGGCTCGGTGACTCTGCGGGAGGCGCGCCGAACAAACCCGGCCAGAGGGCGACTGCGAGCGGGTAGCCGACAAATGCGACGATATCGATCAGCGTGTGAGCGATGACGAGCGGCATCACCCGTCCCCAGCGCTTGTAGCACCAGCCGAACACGACACCCATTGCGAAATTGCCGATGATCGGACCGATGCCCTGGTAGGCGTGGTAGGCGCCCCGCAGCGCGGCCGTCGTGAAGATGATGCTCCACCATCCCCATCCCAGCCGTCGCAATCGGTCGAACAGGTAGCCGATGAAGATCACTTCTTCGGTCAGACCAGCACGAAGCGCCGCCAGGATCAGCAGCGGAACTGTCCACCAGGCGGTATCAAGCGGCGACGCCTGCACGTCTACCGTGATTCCGAGCGCACGTCCGGCGGCGTAGAGCGCGAGACCCGGAATGCCAATTGCCGCACCCAGCAGCAGCGCCCTCGCGAAGTCTCCTCCGAACCGGCGAAAGTCCAGTCCCATGCGGCGCAGTGCGTTTGCTGAGGGCTCCCACATCAGAAACACCACCAGAGCCACCAACGACAGACCGAAGAAGATCGACAGCGATTGGTAGAGCACATCCCAGAAGGCTGCAGAGTCGCGCGATGCGTTGAGTTGGGTCTGCTGCTCGCCGATCGGCGTGGGGCGGAAGAGCGCTCGCACGAGCGAAAGCACGGAGTACACCGCAGACTGCCCGACGGTGATGGCGAGCACAATACCGATCTCCCAGCGCTGACGCACCCGGGCGCCGTGCGTCAGCGGAGGCGGATCGAGCAGATTCCGGGGGAGGAAAGTATTCACGTTGTCAGATTGTCACACGCTTGTCGCTTTGAGTTAAGGATATGTAACGGTTTGCGTTTCTGCTTTGTTCGGATCGCCAACGGTGCTTATCGTGTCCGTGACCGTGTCCAGCGCTGCCACAGGCTGGGCACTTAACCCTTGCACAGGAGGAAATGTGAAGATCGCACGCTTGACGGCGGGCGTGGGGATCGTTGCAGTCGGAGCACTTACGCTCGCTGGCTGCGGCAACCCCTACGAGTCTGAAGTCGTAGAAGGCACAGAGATCACGGTTGCGTACAACTCGGGATTCTTCCACTTCAACGACGACAGCGGTGCCGGAAACAACACGGCCAATGGCAACGTCAAATACATGACGGACACGTCATTCGGGTACTACAACAACACCCCCGAGTGGGTTAACAACACCGACTTCGGTTCGTACGAGCAGACGTCGGAAGACCCGCTGACGGTCGAGTACACCATCACGGCAGACGCAGTCTGGTCTGACGGCGTGGCCATCGACGAGGCCGACATGCTTTTGCAGTGGGCTGCGATGTCGGGCAACGTCACCGACGCATTCGCACCCGCGGCGACCACGGGCTACAACCTCGTCACGACAACGCCTGAGACCGGGGACAAGAGCATCACGCTCGTCTACGACGAGCCTTACGTGGACTGGGAGCTCGTTGGCCCGCTCGGCGTGTCAGCACACGGCACCTACGCACTCGCCTTCCCGGACGAGTACGCAGATGTGCAGTCTGCCTACGACGAGGGCGACATGGACGCCTACCAGGAAGCAGCGGCAACGTTCGCTGAAGACGCCAAGCAGAAGGTCGTCGACGCCATCACCAGTGGCGACGAAGAGGTTCTCGCAGCTCTTGGTGAGGCATGGAACACCGGCTACGGTTACACCACGCTTCCCGAAAGCCCCGCAGCGGCGCTGACGAGCGGTGCGTACATCATCGACGACATCGTCGAAGACCAGTACATCACCGTGGCAGCCAACCCGCTCTACACCTGGGGTCCGTCGCCCAAGTTCGAAAAGATCACGATCCGTACGATCGCTGACGCGACGACCGCTCTGCAGGCACTTGAGTCGGGCGAGCTCGACATCTGGACCGGCCAGCCGACGTCCGACATCCTGGAGCTCGCGAACGAAATCGCGACCGCCGATGTTCAGACCGCGGTGCAGGCTTCGCACGAGCACGTCGACCTCACGGTCAACAACGGCGGCCCGTTCGACCCCGCCACGTATGACGGCGACGAGGCGACCGCTCTTGCAGTGCGCACCGCGTTCCTCAAGACGATCCCGCGCCAGGAGATCGTCGACAAGATCATCGCGCCGCTTCAGGCTGACGCAGAGGTTCGCAACACGCACCTCGTCAGCCCGTCTGACCCCGAGCGCTACCCGCTCCTGTCGGACACCAACGGCTCGGCTGACTACGCCGACGTCGACATCGAGGGCGCCAAGGCGCTTCTCGCCGATGCTGGCATCGAGGGCACCGTCGAGGTCGGCTTCTGGTACCCCGAGGGCAACGTGCGTCGTGGCCAGGAGTACGAACTGATCGCATCGTCGGCAGCACTTGCTGGCTTCGAACTGGTCGATCAGAGCGAGCCTGACTGGCTCTTCACCGACCCGGCTTCGGTTCCGGTCAACAACCACGACGCGGTGATCTTCGCATGGTCGCAGACCAGCCTCGCAGTTGGTGGATCTGACCAGATCTACGCATGCTACGAAGACCCGCTCGCCAAGGGCGGAAACTACAACGGTTACTGCAACGAAGAGGTTACCGACCTCCTCAACCAGCTGAACGTGACCGCTGACTACGACGAGCAGACCGCTCTTCTCGAGCAGACTGAAGCCGCTATTTGGGCTGACTCGGTGTCGATTCCGATCTTCCAGTTCCCGGGTCTGCTCGTTTCGAGCGACAAGGTGACCGGTGTCGAATCGATGCCACTGAGCCCGGACTACTTCTGGAACTTCTGGGAGTGGGCACCGGCTGAGGACTCCGAGTAGACATCGGTTGACCTCAAGGGAGAGCGGGCATCATGCCCGCTCTCCCGAGTCGACGACTCAATGACTGTGGGCGCCGCGGGGACCCCCGGCGCCCACAGTCGCGTCACCACGCAAACGCACCCCGTATGCCCGTTGACGTAGTAGCTTGAGCAGACCGCTCGCGAATGGAACAAACCCATGAGTAAACTCACAACCTCGCACGGAGGTCGGCAGTGCTGACGTACATCCTGAGGCGGCTGGGAGCGACCGTATTGGTCCTGCTCGTCGCCTCGTTCATCGTGTACACATTGACGGCCATCACGGCTGATCCCCTCGCGGATCTAAAGGGATCAAGCGCACCGAACCGTGACGAGCTCATCGCGTTCCGCACCGAGCAGCTCCGCCTAGATCTCGCCATTCCGCTCCGCTACTTCGTCTGGCTCGGCGGCGCGGCCAAGTGCCTCGTGCCGGGTGTTCTCGAGTGCGATCTCGGCGCGGCATTCAGCCGCAGCTATCAGCCGGTCACCGACGCACTCGGCTCGGCTGCTGCATCCACCATTCAGCTGGTCACCGCGGCGACTATTGTCGCCATTCTCTTCGGTCTCACCATCGGAATCCTGACGGCTCTTCGCCAGTACAGCGGTTTTGACTACACCGTGACCTTCCTCACGTTCATCGTCTACTCGCTCCCCATTTTCTGGGTCGCGGTGCTCCTCAAGGAGTACGGCGCGATTCGCTTCAACGAGTTTTTGAGCGACCCCGTGATCACATGGCCAGCAATTCTGATCACCGGCGCCGTCTGGGGCCTGATCGTGATGAGCATCATCGGCGGCAATGCGAAAAAGCGCCTCGTCTCGTTTGGAGGCGCGTTCATCGCAACGGCAGGCCTCTTGTGGCTCCTTGGCGTCATGGACTGGTTCTCACGCCCCCAGATCACGATCGTCGGTGTGATCATCACCGGAGTGGCAGCAGCCGTAGGAATCACGGCTCTGTCTACCGGCCTCGCGAACAAGCGCGCGCTGTATTCATCGTTGATCGTTGTCGCGATCTGGGTAGCGCTTTACGTGCCGCTTCAGTACCTGTTCTTCTACGTTCCGACGGGCTGGATGCTCCTGGGCCTCGCCGTTGCCGCGATCGGACTCGGTATCGGAATCGGCGCGCTTATCGGCGGTGATGGCCGCAAAGAAGCGGCGCGCACCGCTGCCATCGTGAGTTTCATCACTTTCTTCGTCATCGTCATCGACCGTGTGATGCTCGTGTATCCCGACTACGTCGACCGCATTCCGCAGAGCGGGGTGATTGCCACCATCGGCGCACAGACGCCCGGTCTGCAGGGCGACATGTGGTTTGAGATTCTTGACGGCTTCGCCCACCTCGTCTTGCCGACCATTGCGCTCGCGCTGGTCTCGATCGCCGCGTACACCCGCTACGCACGCTCCAGCCTGCTCGAGGTGATGAACCAGGACTACGTGCGCACAGCGCGAGCCAAGGGGCTCACCGAGCGCACCGTCATCATGCGCCACTCGATGAGAAACGCTCTCATTCCGATTGCGACGATCATCGCGTTCGACATCGGAGCACTGATCGGCGGTGCAGTGATCACCGAGACGATCTTCGCCTGGAAGGGAATGGGCGCGCTTTTCGTCGACGGACTCAATGCGGGCGACGTGAACCTCGTGATGGGCTTCTTCGTCGTCACGGGAATTCTCGCGGTGGTCTTCAACCTGATCGCCGATCTGCTCTACTCCGCTCTTGACCCCCGGATTCGGGTGAACTGACATGACTACGACACCAACGAACGCGCCGCAGGAAGATCGCGGCAACGAGCAGAGCATTGAGCAGAAGGCGATTGCGGGCCTCAGCCAGGGAACCCTGGTGCGCCGCCGCTTCTTCCGACACAAGTTCGCGTTGATCGCGATGGTCGTCCTCTTTCTCGTTATCGTGCTGGCATTCAGCTCAGTGGGAACAGTGGTGGGTGGCACGGGCAATTTGAAGGCCCTGCCCAACGGCACGCTGACCGTCGATGGATTCCGCATCCCCGGCTGGTGGCCCCTCAACTGGTGGACGACCTACCCCGTGATCAACGGTGGTCAGCCCACGCTGACACTCTGGCCGCTGAGTTTGGGTGAGCATCCCTTCGGTCAAGACACTCTGGGCAAGGATGTCTTCGCGCAAGTGATGCGCGGTACTCAGCAGTCCATCACTGTGATGTTCCTCGTCGGCATCGGCTCGCTGATCGTGGGTGTCGTCATCGGCGCCCTGTCGGGTTATTACCGTGGCTGGGTCGATTCGCTGCTCATGCGCTTCACCGATGTGATCATCATCATCCCGATCATCGTCATCGGCTCGATCTTCGGAAAGCTGTTCGGTGGCAATGCGATCGTTTTCGGAATCTTCCTCGGCTTGCTGAGCTGGACGGGCCTGGCTCGTTTGGTCCGAGGTGACTTCCTGGCACTTCGAGAACGAGAATTTGTGGATGCTGCGCGCGTCGCTGGCGCTGGCAGCTCCCGCATCATCTTCCGTCACATTCTGCCGAACGCGGTCGGCGTGATCATCGTCAACACCACGTTGCTGATGAGCGCCGCAGTGCTCATCGAAGCCGCGCTGAGCTTCATCGGGTTCGGAATCACCTATCCCGACATCTCATTGGGCCAGATCATCAGTGAGTACCGCGAAGCGTTCCGCACGCGGCCGTGGCTGTTCTGGTGGCCGGGTCTGTTCATCGTGACGCTTGCGCTGTGCATCAACTTCATTGGTGACGGTTTGCGCGACGCGTTCGACCCGCGTCAGCAGGGCAAGGTCGGCCGCAAGGCAGCGAAGACTGTCGCCGCCATTCCGTCGATCCAGGCTGTGCAGATGGTCGAGATCGAGACGTCAGAAGAAGACCCCGATCTGCCACGCGCGATGTTCAGCGAGTCAACGGAGGAAGCGGCCGACTATGAAGACCCCTCAGAACGCGGGACCGTCGAGGGGCCCGATCGGGGAGACCCCGGCGCCAAGGGTGATCAGCCGTGAGGTGCGAAAAAGCTCAGCAGCGTCGCAGCGACGAGAACCGCGCTGACGGCAAGAACAGCAACGTGCCAGTTCGTCGTGGTTCCACCGCCCAGCGAGGCGCCGCCAGCGTGCTGATAGGCAGCAAGGTGTCGACGCACAAGAGCGGCAGCCCCACCCGAGAAGCTCGTCTCCGAGTCGGAAGGACGCCGCGAATCTCCCTCGCCGGGAGTGAGCGACACCTCTTCGCGTCTGGTGGACAGTGCTTGGCGCGCGCCGGGAGCGGGCGCCGCCCACGCCTGGATCTTGCGTCCGTCCTTGGTGACCAAGGTGAGCGCGAATCGAGTGTCGACGCTGTCGAGATCGCCCCACGGCACGCGGTGGGTGCGAACCAGGTTGCGCACTTCAACGAAGCCATCGGTGACTGTGACAGCCGGCTGAACATAGAGCACCCAGGCACTCCAGGCCAGCAGAACGATGGGCCAACCCCAGCGAAACAGTGCGGTGAGATCTTCGGTGAGCACAATGAAGATCAGCGCAGCAACGCACACTGCCATCGCGATGATCGCGAGTATTACCCCGCCGCGTGGACGGAAGACAACCGGCTGGGACATTCGACAATCCTGACACGAGGGACCACACGATGAGTACGAGCAAAGACGCATCCGTCGTCTCTCACGCACCGAAGCCGGGTGAGCCCGTGCTTTCAGTTAGCAACCTAGGCGTTGAGTTCTGGGTCGGCGATCGCTGGGCGGCTGCCGCCATGCACGTCACCTACGACCTGATGCCAGGAAAAGTGCTGGCAATCGTGGGCGAGTCAGGTTCGGGCAAGAGCACCAGCTCCATGGCCATCATGGGCCTGCTGCCAAAAAACGCTCGAGTCACGGGTAGCGCAAAGCTGGCGGGTCGTGAACTGATCAACGCGCCGATCGAATCCTTGCGCAAGGTGCGCGGTGAAGGCATCTCTGCGATCTTCCAAGAGCCGATGACGGCGTTGAACCCGGTGTACACGATCGGTTTCCAGATTGCTGAGACGGTGCTTACCCACCGTTCGAATATGACGCGAAAGCTCGCCAAAGCACGTGCAATCGAGCTGCTGGGTCTGGTCGAGATGCCCGACCCGGAAAAGGCCTACAACTCCTACCCGCACCAATTGTCGGGTGGGCAGCGGCAGCGCGCCATGATCGCGCAGTCGATCGCCCTCGACCCGCGTGTGCTGGTGGCAGATGAGCCCACGACGGCACTTGACGTCACGGTGCAGGCCGAGATTCTCGATCTGCTTCGCAACCTTCACCAGAAGCTCGACTCGGCGATTATTCTCATCACCCACGACATGGGTGTGGTCGCCGATATGGCCGATGACGTGATGGTGATGAAAGACGGCGCAGTTGTGGAGCACGCCACGGCGACTGATCTGTTCGCCGCGCCATCGCATCCCTACACTCAGGCGCTCATGGCATCAGTTCCCCACTTGGGACTGGGCGAGGCAACCGCGGATACGCACGGTATTCGCGAAGCTGCGAAAGCGGCTCTTCACCTCGAGAACGTCTCTATCGAGTATCCCAAGCGAGGTCGCGTCCCGGCCTTCCTCGCGGTCAGCGAAGCATCCTTGTCGATCCAACCAGGTGAAGTCATGGGTCTGGTGGGCGAGTCCGGCTCGGGTAAGACCACCATCGCCAGGGCAGTCGTCGGACTTGTGGCGCCGAAGGAAGGCACTTTGCGCGTTGCCGGTCAAGACATGATCGGGGTGGATGCGAAGCAGCTGCGCGCCGTGCGCCGCAAGATCGGCATCGTCTTCCAAGACCCGGGCTCGTCGTTGAATCCGCGCTGGCCCGTCGGCGAATCGATTGGCGAGCCGCTCGAGCTCGCGGGGCGCGATCGCAAAGAGATCTCCAAGCGGGTAGAGGACTTGCTCGACCTCGTTGAGTTGCCGCGGGACTTCCGCAACCGCTACCCGCACGAACTCTCTGGCGGCCAGCGTCAACGCATCGGTATCGCTCGGGCGCTCGCGCTCGACCCGGTAGTGCTGGTGGCGGACGAACCGACGAGCGCCTTGGACGTTTCGGTTCAGGCCCGCGTGCTTGAACTGCTGCAGAACATCCAGAAAGAGAAGCAATTCGCGACTCTGTTTGTCACTCATGACCTGGCTGTCGTGGATCTGCTGGCTGACCGCATCGCCGTGATGCAGCACGGAAAGATCGTTGAGCAAGGCTCGAAAGAGCAGATCTTGCGCAACCCGCAGAACGACTACACCAAGCGCCTTATCGCTGCGGTTCCTGTGCCTGACCCTGCTGAACAGCGTGAGCGTCGCCTGGCGCGGGCGACACTGTTGGGTCGTACCGCAAGCTAGCCGGGAGCGATATGCAACATTGTCGAAAGCGATCTGAGCGCCCTGGAACGGGCCTTCAGGTCGCTTTCGGTCTCCTACGTTAGGCTGGTCATGCCGGCATCCCGGCTACCTCCCACATCTTGCAAGGAATCCTTCATGGCGCACGCCTTCCGCTCAGACCTGCGAAACGTCGCGATCGTCGCCCACGTTGACCACGGCAAGACCACTTTGGTCGATGCCATGCTCCGCCAGACCGGCTCGTTCGGCGAGCACTCGCACGTTGAAGAGCGCGCGATGGACTCAAACGATCTTGAACGCGAAAAGGGCATCACGATCCTCGCGAAGAACACCGCGATCAGCTACAGCGGCCTGCACGCGCCCGATGGTCAGGCTGTCACCATCAACGTGATCGACACCCCCGGCCACGCTGACTTCGGTGGCGAGGTGGAGCGAGGCCTGTCGATGGTCGACGGTGTCGTGCTGCTCGTCGACGCCAGCGAAGGCCCTCTTCCGCAGACGCGCTTTGTGCTGCGCAAGGCGCTCGAGGCCAAGTTGCCGGTCATCCTTTTGGTCAACAAGACCGATCGTCCCGACGCGCGCATCGCCGAGGTTGAAGAAGAAGCGCACGACCTGCTCCTCGGTCTTGCTTCTGACCTCGTAGACGATGTGCCTGACCTCGATGTTGATGCTCTTCTCGACGTGCCTGTGGTCTACGCGAGTGGTCGTGCGGGCGCTGCATCGCTCTCCCGCCCCGACAACGGCGCGTTGCCCGACAATGACGACCTCGAACCGCTTTTCGAGGCGATCCTCAAGCACGTGCCCGCGCCCGAGTACGATGACGAAGCGCCGTTGCAAGCCTGGGTCACCAACCTCGACTCCAGCCCGTTCCTCGGTCGACTCGCTCTGTTGCGCGTGTTCAATGGCACGCTCAAGAAGGGGCAGACGGTTGCCTGGGTGCGTGCTGACGGCACCACGAGCAACGCTCGTATCACCGAGCTTCTCAAGACCCGTGCGCTCGAGCGCTATCCTGCCGAGACGGCGGGCCCCGGCGACATCGTCGCCATCGCAGGTTTTGAAGACATCACGATCGGTGAAACCATCGCCGACCCAGAAGATGTGCGGCCATTGAAGGCGATCACGGTCGACGACCCCGCCATCTCGATGACCATCGGCACGAACACCTCGCCGTTGATGGGCAAGGTCAAGGGCCACAAGCTCACCGCTCGCATGGTCAAGGACCGCCTCGACCGTGAGCTCATCGGTAACGTCTCGCTGAAGGTCGTCGACATCGGCCGCCCGGACGCGTGGGAAGTTCAGGGACGTGGCGAGCTGGCTCTCGCCATCCTCGTTGAGAACATGCGTCGTGAAGGCTTCGAGCTGACAGTGGGCAAGCCCCAGGTGGTCACCAAGAAGATCGACGGCAAGACGCACGAGCCGTTCGAGCACCTGACCGTCGACGCCCCCGAGGAGTACCTCGGCGCGATCACGCAGCTCATGGCTGCGCGCAAGGGCCGCATGGACAACATGACCAACCACGGCACCGGTTGGGTGCGCATGGAGTTCATCGTTCCGTCACGCGGTCTCATCGGCTTCCGCACCGAGTTCTTGACCACCACGCGAGGCACGGGTATCGCGAACGCGATCTCACACGGCTACGAGCCCTGGGCTGGTCACATCGTGACCCGTCAGAACGGGTCGATCGTTGCTGACCGCATGGGTGTTGTCACGCCGTTTGCCATGATCGCACTCCAGGAGCGCATGTCGTTCTTCGTTCAGCCCACGCAAGAGGTCTACGAGGGAATGGTCATCGGTGAGAACTCACGTGCCGACGACATGGACGTGAACATCACCAAAGAGAAGAAGCTCACCAACATGCGTGCAGCCAGCTCTGACACATTCGAGTCGATGACGCCCCCACGCCTGCTGACTCTTGAAGAGAGCCTTGAGTTCGCTCGCGACGACGAATGCGTTGAAGTGACTCCCGAGGTCGTGCGCATCCGCAAGGTGAGTCTCGACGCCAACGAGCGCGCGCGCAACACCGCACGTTTGAAGAAGCAAGACGCCAACGCGTGATCTGATCAAAGCGGGCGGCCACCTGAGGGTGGCCGCCCGCTTTGTCTTTGTTGCGCGGGGAAAAGCCAGCGCTGGCCGCAACGCGAGAGACGCTGCGCAGATAACATCGACAAGTGAACCTCGAACCGCGCTTTGATCATGCGCATACGCCTGGCGAGGCTCGCCGCGCGGCGCGTGCGGGTGCCGGCGTGGCGTTCGCGACCAGTCTCTATGGAATTTCTTTCGGGGCGTTGGGTGTCGCCGCAGGCCTTGATGTGTGGCAGACATGTGTGCTCAGCCTGCTGATGTTCACCGGCGGCTCTCAGTTCGCCTTTGTCGGGGTTGTCGCGGCCGGGGGAATAGCCGCAATTCCCGCGGCGATCGCCTCAGCCGCATTGCTTGGCGTGAGAAATGTCGCCTACTCAATGCGAATGGCGCCGATCGTCGGCGGGGGAGTGTGGCGTCGCGCGATGGCCGTGCAGTTCACAATCGACGAGTCGGTTGCGGTGTCTCTCGCGCAACGCACGGGTCACGCCCGCCAGATCGGATTCTGGGTCACTGGCGTCGGAATCTACATCGGTTGGAACCTCTCCACACTGGCCGGTGCGCTGCTAGGGGACGTTCTCGGAGATCCACGTGCATATGGGTTGGATGCTGCCGCTGCCGCCGCGTTCCTCGCGCTGCTATGGCCGCGGCTGAAGCATCGGCAGCCGATCATCGTAGGAATCGCTGCCGCCGTCGTGGCCACCGTCGTGACGCCGTTCGTCATGCCGGGCATGCCCGTGTTGATCGCTGCGATCGTGGCGATCGTGGTCGGATGGGCAAACCTGTTCGATTCCGGCGCCGCGAACGCGGCGCCATGGGACGAGCCAGATGACGTGGCGGAACGAGGGGGTCTGCCATGACCATGTGGGACGGAATTCTTGTCGCATCCATCATCTGTGTTGCGCTCAAAGCGCTGGGGTACCTTGTTCCCGCGCGCTGGCTCGACGCGCCGCGACCCGCCCGAATCTCTGATCTGCTGACGGTGGCACTTCTCTCAGCGCTGGTCGCAGTGCAGACGCTGGGGAGCGGTCAGGCGATCGTGCTTGATGCGCGCTTGCCCGCGGTTCTCGTTGCGGCTGTTCTGCTGCTGTTGCGTGCACCGTTCTTGGTGGTGGTCGCCGCGGCAGCTGTCACCGCCGCCCTGTTGCGCCTATGGGGATGGGCAGCGTGAATGGATCGCCATGGGTGAGTGCATGACAACGGGGATGCTCCTTTCGGAGCATCCCCGTTGTCATGGCTCAACTAGATGCGACGCACGCGGCCGAGTAGTCCGTCTCGTCGAAGGAGGTTCCCTCATAGAAGCTCGCAACCGTGCGAAGTCCAAGTTCGACATCAGGGTCGGGCACGCCAACGTTCACCGCCTGATTCGCGTTCGACTGTGGGTCGCCACCGTACGTGTGGGGCTGCATGAGGCCATCGAAGTCGACGGTGAGGCCGTCGATCACCGAAGCGAGTCCCTCGGGGGTGAGATCGCCAGCGTCGGCGGCTGTTTCGAGAGCTGCCTTCATCGGGTAGCCGATTCCCCAGCCGATGATGTATCCACCGTTCGCCGGCAGCTCGCCATTCAGTGATGCCTTTGCGGCCTCGATCGATGCACTCGAACCATCCCAGTTCTCATAGGGGGTGAGATGGTTGTAGAGCGCTTCGAGCGCGGGAGCCGCAGCCGATTCGAGCAACGCAGGATTCCACGTCGGGAGCGCGCCGAGGAAGCGACCTGAGAAGCCACTGGCAGCGAGCTTGCCGACAATCTCGGCAGTTTCGGCTGGGCCGACAGCCAACACAACGACATCGGCGCCACCGTCGAGCACCGCAGCCACTACGGCGTCTTGGTTGCCGACAACCTGGTTCGGTCCGGTGCCGATCGGGTCGAGCGCTGTTGCGCCGTTCACTTCAGCCCACCGGTTGACGCCCTCAGCTGAGTCGCCGCCGTAGTCGCCGGGGTACCCAACCGCCTGCACGGTGGCAGGCGAGCCGTTCTCTTCGGCGAACCAGTCCAGTCCCACCAGCGCTTCAGTGCAGTACGAGTAGCCGGTCTCGAGAATGATGCCGCTGTCGTTCTCTTCGAAGGCGTAGCCCGACCACCACGACGTGGGCACGGTGACGAGGCTGCGCTCGACCATATCTGGCAGCACCGCCTCGGTGTTCACGGTGCCGAGTGACTGTGCGATGCCCAGTACGCCGTCAGCAATCTGCTGGTACTGCGCCGCATGCTCCGCAGCCTGGTACTTCGTATCGCGCGTATAGGTGTCGATGTCGATGTCGTAGCCGCCGATACCGCCGTCCGCGTTGACCTGCGCCCAGAATGCGCGCTGCGCGTCGGTGATCGGCACGGCGAGGGCTGCGAAAGGGCCCTCGGTGAGGTCGGAGAGGACGCCCAGATAGATGCAGCCATTGTCGGCGTTCACGCCGTCTGGGCACGCCTCTTCGGTGATTCCCGCCCCCGTAGTGATGGTTCCATCTGAGACGCTGTCTGCGTCACCACTTGATCCATCGTCGGGTGTCACCTGTGTGCAGGCAGAGAGAGTGAGAACGCCCGCCGCGACGAGGGCGAGCGCCGCGCGGCTTCTTTGACGCTTGGTCATGCTGTGCTCCTTTGTGTTGTGATCGGTATTCGGTTGTGACTAGCAAGAAACTCGCTAATACGAGAACGGCCAAGCCTTGAAGTAGTTGCGCACCCGAATCCAAAGGCCGAACAGACCACGCGGTTCCAGAGTGATGAACAAGATGATGAGCACACCAAACACGATGGTCTGCAGCTGGAACACGTTGACCACGCCGCCCCCCGAGACGGTGATCCAACGGATGATCGAGGTCAGTTCTTCAAGCAGGCGGGGGACGAGCACGACAAAAGCCGCGCCGATTATCGTGCCCGAGATGGTCGCGATCCCCCCGATCACGACCACCGCGAGAAAATCGATCGACAAGAAGAGATTCCATTGCTCTGGGGCAATGCGTCCCACCAGGATCGAGAACAGGGCACCGGACACACCGGCGTACGCGGATGAGAGCGTGAACGCGAGCGTCTTGGTGCGAAGCAGGTTCACTCCCATGATCTCGGCAGCGATATCGCGATCGCGCACCGCCGCGAACGCCCGTCCATATCTCCCGCGCATGAGGTTGCGTGCCGCAACCCCCAGCACGATCAGCAGTACGAGCGCAAGCAGGTACAGCGAAACCGCCGGAGTCAGCAGCAACGGCCCGAGGGCGTAGGTGGCATCGAGATCGACGCCGAAGAGCTGGCGCTCGGCAACGCCCCGACCGACGCCTTGGCCACCCGTCACCGACGTCATGATCTTGAAAAGGTGCTCGCCCAGAATCAGCAGTCCGAGGGTGAGCACCGCGAGGTAAAGGCCACGCACTCGCGTAGCGAGCGGCGCCACCACTGCACCGATCAGGCCCGTGACGATCGCGGCTGCGGGCAACACGATCGCAAGGTCGAGCTGAAGTCCCCACGTTGTCGTTCCAGGGGCGCCGCCCAACACCGCAGCCGTATAGGCGCCCACTCCCAAGAAGAACGCGTGTCCCAGTGATACCTGTCCGGCATACCCGGTCAGCAGGTTCAAACCGATGCCGCCGATGGCGTAGACGACCGCGAGCGTGAGCAGGTAGATCAGATCGGCCGCGATCATGAACGGTGCTGCCAGGGCGATCACGAGGAGCACCGCAGTCCAGAATCGCTTGGCCGGCGTATTGAGCAGGCCTTGGTCGGCGGCGTAGCTCGTGTAAAGCGTCGGCCGCCCGCGGCGCACCCGCGGAGCTACTTTGCCGCGCGAGCTTTCGAAGTCGAGACGGGTGGAGGAGCCGGTGAGGCGATGCGACGCCGCGGCGAGTGAGTCGTGGAAGGTCATACTCGCTGCACCTCCTTCGTGCCGTAGATGCCGTACGGTCTGACGAGCAGCACCACGATCATGATCAGGTACGGCACCACATTGTCGAAGTTGGTGCCGAGCCAGGGGGCGAACATCGGCTGGTAGGTCTTGGTCAACGCCATGGCGAGCCCAACGATGAGGCCACCAACGACCGCTCCCTTCAACGAGTCGATGCCGCCCAAGATGATTGCGGGCAAGGCAACGAGGGCGAACAGAGCGTCGGTGGCCTGCACGACTGATCCGTTGGCGGCAAGCAGCGCGCCCGCGAGAGCGGCCAATCCGCCTCCGATCGCCCACGAGATCGAGAACATGCGCCCCACCGAAATGCCCTGTGCGAGCGCCGTCTCTTGGTCGAGCGAGGTTGCACGCATCGCCAACCCGATGCGGGAACGGGTGAGCCACCATCCGAGCACCCCGATGACGACCAACGAGATCACGAAGCGAGCGATGGCGTTCTCGTAGATCTGCACGCCTCCGGTGCACCCGGTGACCCCGAACGACTCGGTTGTCTCGCCCCCAATGCATACCGAACTGAGTTGCCACGGGTCACCGACGGTGCGCGGCTTCGAATCGAAAAGCCGGAAGGCAACGACCAACAGCACGATGAACAGGCCCACGGTCACGATGGCCGCAGAGAACGCGGGGCGACCGACCATCGGACGGATTGCGACGCGCTCGATTCCAGCCGAGAGCGCAGCGACCACCAGCATCGCGATCGGTACGGCCACGAAGAACGGCACGCCCATCTGTGTTGCGAACACGCTCGTGGCGAAGGTGCCGAGGATGAGAAGCGCGGGTTGTGCGAAGTTCAACACGCCTGTGGCGCGGTAGATAATCACGAAACTGACCGCGATGAGCGCGTAGACAGCGCCCTGTCCGAGGCCGGTAGCCAACGAGGAGAGCAGCGTATTCATCCGTTTCTCCCTAGGTCGCCGCCGGGGTAAGCACTGGAATCTGCGTACATGTCGTCGACCAAGTGGGGGACGGTCTTCGCAAAGGCTTGACGTTTGAGCTTCTGCGTGGCGGTGAGTTCGCCGTCTTCGTGGTCGAGTTCTTTGGTCAGCATCCGAAACTTGCGCACTGCTTCCACACGGGCGAGCTTCTTGTTCGCTTCGCGTATCACTCCGGCTATGAGCTCGACCACTTCGGGCTTGCTCGACAGATCGCGATAGGTGGTGAACTCCAGTCGGCGCCGTGAGGCCCAGTCGGCGACGGAGTCGTACTCGATGCCGATCAGCGCGGCCAGATACGGCCTGCGATCGCCAATGACGACCGCTTCTTTGATATACGGCGAAGACTTGAGGGCGTTCTCTATTTCGCTGGGGGCAATGTTCTTTCCCCCAGCGGTGATGATGATGTCTTTGATGCGATCAACGACGCGCAAGTGCGTGCCGTCGACCCATTCGCCCACGTCACCGGTGTGCAACCAGCCATCCACATCGATGGTTTCGGCGGTCGCATCGGGCCGTCCCCAGTATCCGGCGAAGGTGCCAGGGTGACGGGTGAGAATCTCGCCCGTCTGCTCATCTAGCCGCACCTCCGTATGCGGTTGGGCTTCACCGACGGTGCCCACGCGCATGCGACCCGCGAAGTTCGAGGTGGCGACGGCAGCGTTCTCGGTCATGCCGTAGGCCTCGAAGAGAGGAACGCCGAGACCGAGGAAAAAGCTGAGCACGTCGGGAGCGATCGGGGCAGCGCCCGAGATCGCGTGTCGAACACGCAGCAGCCCGAGTCGTTTGCGCAGCGGCCGATAGAGCGGCCAGTAGCCGACGGCGTAGCGCACGCGCGCGCGCCAGGTGAAGGCGCCTGAGTTGGCCATGCGATCATTGGCGATCGTTTGGCTCCACCGGGCGCCGATCGAGTAGACCGCGCGTTTTGCACGGCTGGCGTTGGCCATGCGAATCGCGACGGCCGACTGGATCTTCTCCCAGATGCGCGGCACGGCAAACAGCACAGTCGGCTGCACTTCGGCAAGGTCTGCGGTGACCGTGTCGATGGACTCCGCGAAATGCACCACCGTGTGTGCACGCAGATTCGCCCACACCGAGATGCCCCGCTCCACGACGTGCGAGAGCGGCAGGTACGACAGCAGCGTGTCGTCTGGCCCGATCTGTTTGCCCAGCAAGCCGCCGTCGAGGGTGAAGACGTAGCTCGCGAACGATATGTTGCGTGCTGTCAACATTGCACCTTTGGGTGGGCCGGTGGTTCCCGAGGTGTAGATGAGCGTCGCGATGTCGTCGGGTGTGCGCAGTGCATCAGCTTCTTTGAGCAGTTGCGGTTGGGCCGCGCGCCTGGAGTCGCCACGGGCGATCAGGGCGTCGATTGAGAGCAGTTTCGGGTGTTCATAGGTGGCGAGTCCGCGCCCGTCGAGGTAGACGATCCACTCCAAGCTCGGGCACTCCGCTTCGGCAGCGAGAGCCTTGTCGACTTGCTCTTGATCCTCTGCCACTAGCACGCGCGCACCGCTGTCTTGCAGAAGGTAAGTGACTTCGGCAACTGGGTTGGTGGGATAGAAACCGACAATCACCGCGCGAAGGGCTGCTGCCGCCACATCAGCGAATAGCCATTCGGGACGGTTCTCAGACTGAATCGCGACGCGGTCTCCTTCGCCGACACCGAGGTCGGCGAGTCCGAACGCGATGCTCTCGACGGCATCGCGGTAGTCAGACCATGTGATGTCCTGCCAGATACCAGCCCTCTTCACGCGCAGAGCGGTGTGGTGTGGGATCGTGCTGGCAGCCTCGGTCAATAGGCGCGGAAGGTAGGTGACCCGCGGCTCCGCAGAAGAGGTTTCGGCGACCATGCTCATGGTGCTCGCTGTCGCGAGGGGCTGTCTGCTTCCGGGTTGACCGCCCCGGTGTCGATGACGTTCTCGGCCAGATCTTCCGATGCCCCGCCAAGGTAGGCGGCAATGACGGCGGGATTCTTCTGCACAGCCTTCGGCGTGCCGAGAGCGATACGGCGACCGAAATCGATGACCATCACACGGTCTGCGAGATCCATCACGAGGCGCATGTCGTGCTCGACCATGATCATCGAGGTGCCCAACTCGCTGCGGATGTCGAGAATGAACCGTGCCATGTCTTCGGTCTCTTCCGAGTTCATACCGGCGACGGGCTCATCCAGCAAGAGCAGCTTCGGCTCCATTGCCAGGGCGCGCCCGAGCTCTACTCGCTTGCGGATTCCGTATGGCAATATGCCGACCGGCAGATGGCGCACACTCGCGAGATCGAGAAAGTCGATGAGGTCTTCGATGCGCCGGCGCGTGGCCAGTTCTTGACTGCGCGAACGCCCGAGCCAGATCATCCCCTCGAGCCAGCCGTAGCTCGATGCTTGATGGCGACCGAGCATGAGGTTGTCGAGCACCGACAGATTGTCGAACAGCTCGACGTTCTGAAAGCTGCGCGCGATCCCGCGCCCCGCGATCACGTCGGGTGCGAGCCCGAGCAAGCTGTCGCCGTTCAGGGTGATCGCACCGCCCTGCGGCCGATAGACGCCAGAGATGCAGTTGAAGGTCGAGGTCTTGCCCGCCCCGTTGGGACCGATGATGGCGAAGAGCTCGCCTTCGTTCACGTCGAAGGAAACGGCATCGAGAGTGGTCGCGCCGCCGAAGCGAAGAGTGAGCTCAGATACCTCGAGCAGGCTCACGAGAGCCACCGCTTCCGCCGCTTGTAGTGTTTGACATCTCGCAGACTTGCGCCCGCCGCACCGGTGCCCAAATAGAACTCGCGAATGTCGTCGTCGTCGCGCAGCGCCTGCGCGGGGGCATCCATCACAATCTTCCCGTTCTCCATGACATACCCGTGGTCAGCGATCGACAACGCCATTGCAGCGTTTTGCTCGACCAGCAGCACGCCCGTGCCTGAATCGCGGATGCCGACGATCAGGTCGCGGATCTGTTCGACGATCTGGGGCGCAAGGCCGAGGCTCGGCTCGTCGAGCAGTATGTACGAAGGCTCAGCCATCAGCGCTCGTCCGATCGCAAGCATCTGCTGCTCGCCGCCTGACAGATAGCCGGCACGTTGGCTACGGCGTTTCCCGAGAATCGGAAACATGCCATAAATCCGGTCAAGCTTCGCGGCGATGTCGGTGCGGCTTCGCGTGTATGCACCAACGCGAAGGTTCTCTTCCACCGTGAACTCTACGAAGACGCGTCGCCCCTCCATCACCTGGCTGACGCCAGCCTTCACGACGTTGGGGGCGCGCCGCGTGTCGAGAGGCGTTTCGTCGATCGAGACATGGCCGCGAGTGATGCGGCCACGATGCACGTCGAGTAGCCCTGTCATCGCGCGCAGGAGCGATGTCTTGCCAGCGCCATTGGCACCGAGCAATGCGACGATGCCGTCTCGAGGCACCTTCATGCTCGCGCCTTTGACGACGAGCATCACGTCCTCATAGACAACTTCGATGTTGTGTACGCCAAGCGTCATAGCTTCCCCTCGGCTCGCGCCGCTGCGATTGGTGTGAACCTAACAGGAAAAGAAACAAACCGCGCGGTCGGTTATCTATCCGTAATGAAACGAAGGCTCAAATCGTGTGAGACTTGATTCCACCTTTTGCGTGCGCTTTTTCGTCAGGTCAGCAGGGTGCGGGCAAGTAGAGTCGATACATGCGCTCCCTCCGCCTGGCACGACTCGGTACCTGGCTCATCGCGTTTGTCGTGGGCGCCGTTTATGGCCTCGCTGGCACGATCGCGCACACGTATTTTCTCGGCTGGTTTCCGCTTGGCCTCGTGCTGGCGATTATCGGCTGCGCGGCATTTCTTGCGGCAGTCCGTCTGCTCACGATGGATCGCTGGGCTGCTCTGAGCACCGGCCTGGGAATGATGCTCGCCACCCTCATCTTCTCGGGAACGGGTCCCGGTGGATCGGTGATCGTGCCCGAGACCTCGGCGGGCGTGGTCTGGACGATAACCGTGCCGTTGCTTGTTGCCGTCGTCATTGCGTGGCCGGAGCGAGTCCGTGCGACGAGAGAGTCGTAGACTGTAGCCGTGACGTATGTGATCGCTCTTCCCTGTGTCGATGTAAAAGACCGCGCCTGCATCGACGAATGCCCGGTGGACTGCATCTACGAAGGCGACAGATCTCTCTACATCCACCCCGATGAGTGCGTGGACTGTGGCGCGTGTGAGCCGGTGTGCCCGGTTGAGGCGATCTACTACGAAGATGATCTGCCCGACGAATGGCAGGACTACTACAAGGCCAATGTCGAGTTCTTCGATGACGTGGGCTCGCCCGGCGGCGCTGCCAAGGTCGGTGTGATTCATAAGGATCACCCCGTGATCGAAGCCCTCCCGCCGCAAGACGAGTCGTGACTGCAGTTACCCCGCGAGTGCGCTGAGATGGGTGTCGCCGACCTCGCCGATTACCCTTGGGATGCCGTTGCACCGTACGCCGCTCGCGCCCGCGAGCATGCTGACGGAATCGTGGATCTCTCGATCGGATCGCCCGTCGACGCGACCCCGGAGGTCGTAGCGGCCGCCTTGTCGCGAGCGACGGACGCGCATGCCTATCCGCAGACGGTTGGCACGCCCGCATTGCGTGAGGCGATCGCGGCGTGGTTCGCCCGGCGGCGCGGAGTGCACGGCCTGAGTGCCGAGAATGTGCTCCCCACGGTTGGCTCTAAAGAGCTTGTTGCACTCTTGCCGCTGTTGCTGGGGCTCGGCCCCGGCGACGTCGTCGTTCATCCGCGCGCCGCATACCCCACCTACGAAGTCGGCGCGAGGCTCGTCGGCGCAACCCCCGTGGCCGCCGACGACCCCGCACAATGGCCAGAAGGCGCGCGGCTGATCTGGGTCAACTCACCGGGCAATCCCAATGGTGGTGTGCTCACGGTGGAAGAACTTCGAGTCGCGGTTGAACGAGCCCGCGAGCTGGGCGCCGTGCTGGCGTCAGACGAGTGCTACGCCGAGCTCGGTTGGGATGAGCCGTGGGATGCGACGCCGATTCCCTCGGTGCTAGACCCTGGCGCTACCGGCGGCCAACTTGCGGGGATGCTCGCGGTCTACTCGCTGAGCAAGCAATCAAACTTGGCTGGCTATCGAGCAGCATTCTTGGCTGGTGATTCAGATCTCGTCGCTCGATTGACCACCGCGCGCAAGCACCTCGGGCTAATGCTGCCCGCGCCCGTTCAAGCAGCGATGGTGGCTGCGCTGGGCGACGATGCGCATGTCGTTCACCAAAAGAGCCTCTATCGCACGCGGCGCGAGCTATTGAAGCCAGCGGTGGAACGCGCGGGGTTCCGCATCGACTCGAGCGAAGCGGGCCTTTACCTGTGGGCGACCGAGGGTCGCGACGCCTGGGAGAGCATGGCGCGCCTCGCCGAGCTGGGAATCCTTGCGGGTCCTGGCTATTTCTACGGAGAGCACTTTCCAGAGCACATTCGGCTGTCGCTCACCGCCAGCGACGAGCGAATCGCCGCGGGTGCGGCGCGGTTGCGCAACGCGCGACTCTAGAGGAATCCTCTACCAGATGCCGTCAGCCTTTGGCCGTGTCGGCAGTAGTCTCACGCGACCAGTAGGCTGTAGACGGCGGCGGCTCGGTACGACCTAGCTTCCGTGCCGGAGCAGCTCATCTCCATTCCGTGGTGATGCTGAATCCGGCCGACACCCCCGGTCCGACCAGAAATCGCGAGGAGGCGCCGTGAGCGAAGTAGCGGGCACCCAGCAGGAACAAGCCACCCTCACCATCGGTGACAAGACTGCAAAATTCCCCCTATTGCACGGCACCGATGGCGCTCCCAGCGTCGACGTGTCAACCTTCACGAGGCAAACGGGCTACACCGCGCTCGACTACGGGTTCGTGAATACCGCGGCCACGCGTTCTGCGGTCACCTACATCGACGGCGATCAAGGCGTCCTTCGCTATCGTGGCTACCCGATCGATCAGATCGCGACGAACAGCACCTACCTTGAAGTCGCGTGGTTGCTGATCTACGGCGAGCTTCCCACCGCTGATCAGCTCGGTGAGTTCGACGAGCGGATTCGGCGCCACACGCTCGTACACGAAGACCTCAAGCGAATCTTCTCGGCGCTGCCGCACACGGCGCACCCGATGTCGGTGCTCTCATCGGCAGTCTCTGCGCTCTCGACGTACTACGAGAGCGAGACCGATCCCAATAACCCTGAGTTTGTCGAATTGAACACCATTCGCATGCTCGCCAAGCTTCCTGTCATTGCGGCATACGCGCACAAGAAGAGCATTGGGCAGGCGTTCCTCTACCCAGACAACAATCTCGGCTTCGTTGACAACTTCTTGAAGCTCAACTTCGGTGTCATGTCAGAGCCCTACGAGGTAGACCCTGTGATGTCTCGCGCGTTGGAGCGCTTGCTCATTCTGCACGAAGACCATGAGCAGAATGCGTCGACCTCGACGGTGCGGCTGGTCGGCTCTACCGGAGCTAACCAGTTCTCATCGATCTCCGCCGGCATCAACGCGCTCTACGGGCCCCTTCACGGCGGAGCCAACGAAGCTGTTCTCGAGATGCTGGGCCGCATCCGCGATTCGGGCGAAGGCGTTCAGCGCTTCGTGGAGCGGGTCAAGAACAAAGAGGACGGTGTGAAGCTCATGGGCTTCGGGCACCGTGTCTACAAGAATTACGACCCGCGCGCCAAGCTGGTGAAGGAATCTGCCGACGAAGTTCTGCAGGCGCTCGGCGTCAGCGATCCCCTGCTCGACCTCGCGAAAGAGCTCGAAGAGATAGCACTGAACGACGACTACTTCCGTGAGCGTCGTTTGTACCCGAACGTCGACTTCTACACCGGCGTGATCTACAAGGCGATGGGCTTCCCCACGCGCATGTTCACGGTGCTTTTCGCGATCGGGCGTCTTCCCGGCTGGCTCGCGCACTGGCGCGAAGCATCCCAAGACCCGCAGGCGAAGATCGGCCGTCCGCAGCAGCTCTATGTGGGCGCGGGCGAGCGAAACTACCCGGGCGTCAGCTGAGACCCGGGTAGCGAGATACGCTACTTCTTCTCGGCGTGTGCTGCGGCTTCAAGTTCTTCAGCATGGTCAGGAACGAGCGTGTCCGGCTCGCGGGGCGGCCTTTCGTAGCCGCCCGAAGCGGGCCGCGGCGGGATGTCGATCGGTTCTTTTTCGATTCGGTGGTACGGCACCTGTGAGAGCAGATGGGCGATCATATTGATTCGCCCACGCCGCTTGTCTTCGTTGTCGACCTCGAACCAGCGCGCCTCAGGAATGTCGCTGTGCACGAAGAGCGTGTCTTTCGCTCGCGAATAGTCTTCCCACTTTGTGATCGATAGAACGTCGTTGGGGCTCAGTTTCCAGCGGCGCATCGGGTCGTCATTGCGTGACTTGAAGCGGTTCTCCTGTTCGACATCCGAGACGCTGAACCAGTACTTGAGCACCAGAATGCCCTCTTCGACGAGCAGCCGCTCAAAGATGGGCACCTGGTGAAGAAAGCGATGATATTCATCGTTGGTGCAATAGCCCATGACGTGCTCGACGCCGGCTCGGTTGTACCAAGAGCGGTCCATCAGCACGATCTCGCCGGCTGCCGGCAAGTGGGCGACATAGCGTTGGAAGTACCACTGCGTCTTCTCGCGCTCGGTAGGTGTGGGCAGGGCGACGACGCGTGCAACCCGAGGGTTCAGGTACTGCGACACCCTGCTGATGGTCGAGCCTTTGCCAGCAGCATCCCGTCCCTCGAACAACACGACAATCCGCGCGCCGGTGGCTTGCACCCAGGCTTGCATCTCGACCAAGCTCGCTTGCAAGTTCTTCAGTTCGCGCTTGTACAGCTTCTTCGACAGTCGCTTGCCCATGTGATCTCCCTGACTTTTCCTCGACCTTAGCCGCAGAGGTGCGCAGGGGGCCTCAGGCGTGCAGGGCCTCGTTCAACGTGACGCCGACGCCAGCGCGCTGCACCGCTTCAACGGCGCCGCTGAGTGAGTTGCGTCGGAACAACAGGCCGTTGCGTCCTGAGAGTTCTGCGCCCTTGACCGCAGGCTTGTTGCCGTCGGGGAGTGAAGGCTGGTCGGCGAGCAGAATCTTTGTTCCCGCGGTGACGTACAGACCTGCTTCGACGACGCAATCATCGCCCAGCGAAATCCCGACGCCAGCGTTTGCGCCGAGAAGCGTGCGTGCGCCGATCGAGACCTTGTGTGCGCCGCCGCCCGAGAGGGTTCCCATGATCGAGGCTCCGCCGCCGATGTCGCTGCCGTCGCCGACGACGACACCCTGCGAGATTCGGCCTTCGACCATGCTCTGGCCGAGAGTGCCAGCGTTGAAGTTGACGAATCCTGCGTGCATCACGGTCGTGCCCGGTGACAGATAGGCGCCGAGTCGTGCGCGAGACGCGTCGGCGATGCGCACGCCGGGGGGCACGACGTAGTCGAGCAACCGGGGAAACTTGTCGAGGCTCTGCACCTGAATTCCTGCTCGCAGCAGGTGCGGCCGTTGTGCGGTCAGCGCGTCAGGGTGCATTGGTCCGGCGTTGGTCCACGCGACGTTCGCGAGGTGGGCGAAGATGCCATCGAGGTTCAGCGTGTTCGGCTGGGCCAAACGGTGCGACAGCGCGTGCAGGCGCAGATATGCGTCTGAGGTCGAGGCCGGTGCGGCGTCGAGGTCGATCTCTATCGTGACAACGCTAATCGTCACTGCGCGGCGAGCATCGACGCCCGAAAGAGCTTTCAAATCGTGCGCGGCGTCGGTGGTATCACTCGAGGGGACTCGCCCAAGTGCCGGCGACGGAAACCACGTGTCGAGAACCGTTCCGTCCTCTGCGGTTGTTGCCAGTCCAGTGCCCCATACCCATCGTTCAGTCATGATCACAACGCTATCGCGATGACGGGGCGTCGATAGACTCGGCACATGCCTACGCTTGACCTTGCTGCCTCGTCGCCTGACATCACACGCGCAATCTGCGATATCCCGAGCGTTTCAGATGACGAGACGGCACTTGCCGACGCGATCTACGAAGTGATGCTCGCGCAACCGCACCTGCAGGTCTATCGCGATGGCGACACGATCGTCGCTCGCACCGAGCTTGGCCGCGCGCAACGCGTCGCAATCGCGGGGCACATCGACACGGTGCCGATCAACGACAACCTGCCGACCCGGGATATCGAGATCGAGGGCGAACCCTTCATCTGGGGGCGCGGCACCGTTGATATGAAGTCAGGGCTGGCCGTGCAGCTCAAGCTTGCGGTCGAACTCACCGACCCGCGTGTAGACGTCACCTGGCTTTGGTACGACCACGAAGAAGTGGATGCTGATCTGAACGGGTTGACCCGCCTTGCCCGCACCCGTCCTGACCTCTTTGCCGCTGATTTCGCAATCCTGGGGGAGCCGTCACTCGCTGGCGTCGAGGGCGGCTGCAACGGCAACCTTCGTGCGATCGTGCGCACGAAGGGAGTGCGCTCGCACAGCGCACGCTCTTGGATTGGCGAGAACGCCATCCACGGCGCAAGCGCGGTGCTGCAACGCCTCACCCACTATCGCGCGGCCGAAGTGAATGTCGACGGTCTCGACTACCGCGAAGGCTTGAACGCGGTGCGTATCAGCGGCGGTATCGCCGGCAACGTCATTCCCGACGTCTGCGAGGTCGAAGTGAATTATCGGTTCGCACCCCATCTCAACGGCGCCGAGGCCGAGGCGCACGTACGCTCAGTGTTCGAGGGGTTCGAGGTCGAGGTCACCGACCTCGCCGAGGGCGCTCGACCGGGTCTTGATGCACCCCTGGCGCAGGACTTCGTGGCCGCCGTGGGATCTGAACCCAGGCCGAAATACGGTTGGACCGATGTTGCACGATTCAGCGCAATGGGTGTTCCCGCTGTGAATTACGGCCCCGGTGATCCTCATCTGGCGCACCACGATGAGGAGCGTGTTTCCGTCGCCCAGATCGAATCGGTTGAGCGCGGCCTTCGGGCATGGCTGACTCAGCGCTGAACGCCGCTGGCGCTCGGCAACGCTGGCGACAGCTACCCGTCGTGGCGCGTGTCGCAATCGTCTACTTTGCTGCGCGGGTGGTCACCGCAGTGTTCTTCCTGCTTGCCGCTCAGCTGTCAGGGGCTGAATCTCGGTTCGGCGTCGACCCGAGCATCACCGATCTGGTGCTGGCCTGGGACTCACGCTGGTACTGGATCGTGGCGGAGACGGGATATCCCGCAGATCTTCCCATGACTGACAGTGGGGCGATCGCAGAGAATCAGTGGGCTTTCATGCCGATATTTCCGTATCTGGCGAAGTTGGTGTCGTTTCCGTTCGGCCAGTGGGCGGTCGGTGCGTTCCTCGTGTCGATCGCCGCAGGCTTTGCCGCGTCGTATGTGCTGTATTTGCTGATGCGAGAGAAGCTCGCCGAGTCTGCGGCCATGTGGTCGGTGGTGTTTTTCGCATGCGGCCCACTGGCGGGCCTGTTCCAGATCGGCTATGCCGAGTCGCTGTTCTTGCTCTGGCTGTTCCTGGCTTTGCTGTGCATCGTGCGCCGACGCTTCGGGTGGCTGTATCTGCTCATTCCGCTTATGGGATATACCAGGCCCGGCGTCCTTGCCTTCGCGCTGTTTCTTGCTCTATTCGGCATCTGGCGCTGGTTTCAGCGCGAGCGAGAGCAGCTCGGAGCAATCGAGATCGTCCATATCGTGGCCCTCGGCTTCTGGGCGGTGGTCGTCGGGTTCTCATGGCAAGTGATTGCGGGCATCGTCACGGGGGATGCTGGAGCCTACCTGTCGACAGAGCTTGCCTGGCGTCGCAATTGGATTGCCGGCGATGCGGCGTTCGCACCGTTTGACGGTTTTCTGGCAGCCACGTCGTTCTGGTTCGGTGCGATGTGGGGGCTGAGCGCCGAGGTTGGCTATGTCGTTCTGGGCCTCGGGGTAGCGGCAATTGCTGCGGCGTTGCTAGTCGTTCCTGCGGTCAAGAAACTGGGTGTCGAGCTCCGGCTCTGGAGCGCGAGCTACTTGGTGTATCTACTTCTGGTCTTCTTTCCGCAGTCGAGCATTTTTCGTTTGCTGGTTCCGCTCTCACCGATGTGGGGAGCCTTCGCGGCGCCGCGTTCCACACCGTGGCGACTGAGCGTTCTCGCCGCGTGCCTGATCGGCCAGTGGTGGTGGATCTACAACATGTTTGGACTAGGCAACACGGTGTGGCAGATCCCGTAGCAAACAGCCCTCTCAGTGCGGTCAGAGGCAGTTCCCAGGCACGGTAAACTACCACATAGATCACCGACGAAAGGGAGCCACTATGGCAGCCATGAAGCCGAGAACCGGAGACGGACCAATGGAGGCCGTCAAGGAAGGGCGCCTCATCATTGTGCGTGTTCCGCTTGAAGGCGGCGGACGTCTCGTTGTTTCGGTAAACGACGCGGAAGCCAAGGAGCTCTACGACGTCTTGGGTGGCGTGGTCACCCCCGCATAGGTCGCAGCTGCAAATTCAAGAACGGCCGGTCAGTTGACCGGCCGTTCTTCGTTGCTGGGGGACGCGCTATTCGGTAGGCACCGTCGTGAGCTGCAGCAGCCCCTCGCCCACAATCGAGAGTGCGCCGATGACGGCGGGCGAAGCCTGCGTCTCTTGGATGAGAGTGCGAAATGCTGTCGTGACGGCGTCGCGGCGCACGGGGTCGGACACTCCACCATTCGCCAGCACACGCGGAATCAAGACGGTTCCGCCCGCCCTCACCAACCGAAGCCCATGCTCGACGTAGTCGATGACACCCTCAGGATCTGCATCGACCAGCACGATGTCGTATGACGCTTCGTTCATGCGCGGGAGCACTTCAGATGCTCTTCCGGTGATGAATCGCGCGCGCGCGGCTGGAATTTTCGCCTCAGCGAACGATTGACGCGCGACTCCGAGGTGTTCGGGCTCTTTGTCGATCGTGGTCAACGTGGCGCGTGGAGCGCCGTGCAGCAACCAGAGACCCGATACGCCGGCGCCCGTGCCGATCTCGACGATATTGAGTGCGCGTGAAGCTGCGGCCAGCACCGCACACTGCGCTCCTACTGTCGCGCTGATAGGAGCCGCGCCGATCTCAAGCGCGTGCGCTCGAGCGCGAGTGATGTGATCGGGTTCGCTCGTCACTTCGCTGGCGAATCTGTGATTCGCACTGTGTTCTCCCATAGGAATCCTCCGCCGCCAGCCTACGCGCGTATGGTGCCGCACACGGCTCGCCACGGCGTAACCTTGACTCATGTTCTCGGGTATCACCATTGAGAAGTTGCTGCTGATCGGAGTGATCGCAGCGCTCCTTGTCGGCCCTGAGCGACTACCTGGCTATGCCGAAGCCCTCGCACGCTTCGTCAAGAAGGCAAAAGAGTGGACCTCTACCGCGCGAACTCGCGTGAAGGAGGAGATGGGCGAGGAGTTCGACGAGGTCGACTGGCGCACGCTGGACCCGCGACAGTACGACCCGCGACGCATCATTCGCGAAGCGCTACTCGACGATGCTCCGGTCACTCCGACCAAACCCGTTCGAGCGTCGATGGGGGCGGCCGCGGCGAACGCGAGTGCTCCCGTGCCGACTCCGCCCTCCAAGTCGCCGTTCGCCGCTGGCGATGAGGTACCGCCGCCGTTCGACAACGAAGCCACGTAGCTCAGCGCACGCGCATAGGCAGCGATCTGCCCGACAGCCCCCGGCGCGAATGGGCGAGCGCATCGGCGATATCGCCGATTGCCTCGGCGGCGGGATCGTCGGGGTGCGCGAGCACTGTCGGTGCGCTCGCGTCGGCGTCGGCGCGAAGCGTCGGACTGAGCGGCACCGATGCCAACAGGGGCACCTGCTGGTCATCCTGGCCCAAGGCATCGGCGACGGCCAGCCCGCCGCCGGAGCCGAACACATCGACGATGGTTCCATCGGCAAGCACCATGGCTGACATGTTCTCTATGACGCCGGTCACTTGCTGCCCGGTCTGTCGTGCCAGCAATCCGCTGCGCACCGCAACGTCAGATGCCGCAGACTGCGGCGTCGTCACGACGAGCACTTCGGCGTGCGGAAGAATCTGGCCCACTGAGATCGCGATATCACCCGTCCCCGGTGGCATGTCGATGAGCAAAATGTCGAGATCGCCGAAGAACACATCGGTGAGAAACTGCTGAATCGTGCGGTGCAGCATCGGCCCCCGCCAAGCGATGGCGCCAAGCGGGGACTCGTCGCCGCCTTTGCGCAGAAACATTCCGATCGAAATCACCTTCACCCCGTGCGCGACAGGAGGAAGCATGAGGTCGTCGATTCGCGTGGGCTGTGCGGCTCTGCCCGTAGAATCGGTCAGCCCCATGAGCGAGGGGATGGAAAACCCGTGGACGTCCGCGTCGATGAGACCTACCGCGAGCCCTCGCTGTGCGAGGGCGACGGCAAGGTTCGCGGTCATGGTGGATTTGCCGACGCCGCCTTTGCCGCTCGTCACGGCGATCACTCGTGTCAAAGAGTCAGCGGTGAACGGCATCTCACGCGTCGCGCGTCCGCCCTTGAGCTGTTCGGTCAGCGCTTTGCGTTCGGCGGGGGTCATGACGCCAACCTCAAGCGACACTGACGCGATTCCGGGAACGGATGCAGCGGCGGCGCGCACTTCAGCCGAGATGCGCTCTGCCGCTGGGCAGCCAACGATGGTCAACACAATGCTCACGTCGGCGTGCGGTCCGTCGACGGTGATCTCCCGCACCATATTGAGATCGCCGATGGGCATGCGAAGTTCGGGATCTGTGACTGCCCCGACCGCGGAGCGCACGGCTGCTGCACGTGGGTGTGTGGCATCCATCAGTTCTGACCGCGATCTTCTTCGTGCTCGGAACCAGACCCAACCTTCTCTACCAGACTGCGCAGTTCGGCCCGCAAGACATCTTTTGTGAGGAGCTCGTTCGACAGATCGGCCACGGTCATGCGCAATGCGACGACTTCGCGAGCGAGATATTCGGTGTCGGCGAGGTTGCGTTCGGCACGCTGGCGATCCTGTTCGATCTGCACGCGGTCGCGGTCGTCTTGCCGGTTCTGGGCAAGCAGGATCAGCGGCGCCGCGTACGACGCCTGCAGCGAAAGCACGAGTGTGAGAGCGGTGAACCCGTTCGCTGCTGAATCGAATCGAAGCTCGACCGGCATGAGCGTGTTCCACGCCAGCCACGCCACGCAGAACAGGGTGAGACTCATCAGGAAGGCGGGGGTGCCCATTGCGCGAGCGATCCATTCAGTGAACCGTCCGAAACGGTCGCGCGAGGGGTGCGGGGCTCGTTGGAGAACGCCCGAGCGGCCTCGGGGAGCGTCGAGTGCGGGAACGCGGTTCGAACGGGCCATGTCAGTGCCTCCTCGGGATGCTCGCAGTGTTGGTGCTCACGGGCTGCCGTCGATGTTCGTTGCCATCGTGCGAGCGCCAGTCGTCGGGTAGCAGATAGTCCAGAACGTCATCAATACTCACCGCTCCGACCAAGCGTCGTGCAGGGTCGATGACGGGGACCGAGACGAGGTTGTAGCTCGCCAGCAGACGTGCCACTTCGGCAGCTGAAGCGCTCGAAGGCACGGGATCGACGCTGTCGTCGATGATCGCGCCTAGTCGTTCGTGCGGGGGATAACGCAACATGCGCTGAAAGTGCACCGTGCCCAGGAGTCGTCCGGTGGGGGTTTCGTATGGCGGCAGTGTGACGAAGACGGCGGCGGCCAGTGCCGGGTGCAATTCGTGACGGCGGATGAGCGCAAGCGCTTCCGCGACAGTGGCATCAGCGGAAAGCACGATGGGCTCGCTGGTCATCAGGCCGCCCGCTGTGTCGGAGCCGTACTTGAGCAGGGCGCGCACATCCTCTGCTTCTTCGGGCTCCATGAGGTCGAGGAGCTCTTCGAGGCGCTCTTCCGGCAATTGCGCAAGAACATCGGCAGCATCATCGGGCTCCATTGCGTCGAGGATGTCAGCCGCGCGCTCATCGCCAAGCGCCTCGAGAATGTGCACCTGCTCTTCTTCGGGCATCTCTTCGAGAGCGTCAGCGAGCCTGCTGTCGGTCATCTCTTCGGCTACTTCGATGAGACGCTCTTCGGGAAGATCGAGCAGGGTATTGGCGAGATCGGCAGGCTTCAGTTCTGAATAGGTAGCTACCAGCTGCTCTGCCGACTGCGCTTCGCCGGGGTTGCTCTGCTCGCGCACGTCATCCCACTGCGCGAAGGTTGTCGGCCCCTTCGCAAACGGCGATGCGCTCGTCTTGGGAAGGCGAAGGAAGAGCTGGCCCACATCCCACTCGCCGAGACGGTTGCGCTCGATCGCGACATCTTCGATGATTCCGGTGCCGCTGCCATCTCCGAAGTACACCTTGCGGCCCAGCAACTCGACCATCACTCGAACCTCGCCGCCGCGCTGCTCGAAACGACGCACATTGATGAGTCCGGTGGTGATCACCTGCCCGGTCTCGATCGAGATCACGCGGCCGATGGAAACGAACACGTGACGACGGCCAGGAATCTCAACGACCAGGCCGGTGACGCGTGGGGGATCGTCCTTGCGATAGATGACGACGACATCACGCACCTTGCCGAGGCGGTCGCCAACGGGGTCGAAGACGGCGCAACCTGACAGACGCGCAACGAATACCCTTTGCGTGCTCACGAACCCAGCGTAGTCGTGCCCGCATGGGAGGATAGAGACATGACCATGATCGGCGGACGCTTTCCCCAGGGAGTCGACGAGGTCGGCCAGACACTCGTGACGTTTCCCACCTACGAGCGAGCCCAGAAGGCGGTCTCCACCCTGATCGCTGCGGAGGTGCCGGCGCGTGACATCGCCATCGTCGGGCTCGGCCTGCGCTCAGTGGAACGCATCACAGGGCGGCTCGGCTATGCCACCGCGGCGCGATCGGGCGCTATCAACGGGGTTTTGCTCGGTGTGCTCTTCTCAGCGATTCTGCTGCTCGGCACCACCGACGTTCCCGTACAGGCGCTCGTCGGGGTGCTCTTTGTCGGCGTCGCGATCGGCATGATGCTCAGCCTGGTCACCTTCGCATTCGTGCGGCGTCGCCGACCATTTGCGTCGGTGACCACCGTCGTGGCCGACAAATACGAGATCACCGTCGCGGCGGCCAGCTTTCAGAAAGCACGGCAAGCCCTGGCTGGGGGAGTCGCTGCTACAGAGGTGAACGCGCCGGCGCCTCAAAAGCGTTCGCGCGCCAAGAAAGAGTCGGCGCCTGAAACGGCCCCGACACCGCCAGTCTCCGAGCCTCGGCCTGCTCCGCAGGCGCGACCTCAGAGTGAAGAGCCACCTCGCTATGGTGAGCGCATCACCGGGCCCACTGATCCAACTTCAGATGCTGCTCCGACGCACGACAAGCCGACGGAGCACGACGCGGATCGCGCATGACGCACGACGCCCCGATAGCGGAGATCGAATCTCTCGTCGCGGTCTCACTTCCGAAGGGCACTGCGTCGGTGACGGCATGGCACGCCGCACCAGAGAATGCATGGGCCTGGCTCGCTGTCGCACACGGAGCAGGTGGCAACGCGCAGCATCCATTCTTCGACGGCCTCATCGCCGCCGCCCATGCTGCCGGGATCGCGACCGTGCGATTCAACTTTCCCTACTCGCAGGCAGGGCGCCGCTTGCCAGGCCCCGCCTCGCACGCCTTAGCCACCTGGGCTGCTATCGCCGAGTTCACGCCGACGGGCGAGTTGCCCCTCTTCGCATCTGGCAAGTCATACGGTGGCCGCATGGCGTCGATGGCCGCCGCCGAGAGCATGATCGATCCGGCGGGCCTGGTGTATCTGGGCTATCCGCTGCACCCGCCGGGCGAACCCTCGAAACTGCGAACGGCACATCTGGCGGGTGTAGCCCAACCGCAGCTGTTCGTTTCGGGCACAGCCGATCCGTTCGTTGATCCTCCCGAGCAGCTCGAGACAGCAGTGGCGTCATGCCAGAACGCGCGGCTCGAGTGGATCGCAGGCGGCGGGCATTCGTTCGAGGTCAAGGGCGCCAAGCGTTCCCCCGACGAGATCGCCGCGGGCCTCGTTGCGCTGATTGAGCCGTGGATGCGGGCTATCGGCCCGTCGCGTAGCCCTGCATTCCACGGGGATTAGCAGCAGCCCAGAGCAGTCCAGAAGCAGCATCGCGCCCGACAGCAGACAGCCTCCCCAACGACCAGTCGCCCGCTCTCGTGACACGGTGACCACGGCGCTCGAGTCCCGCGATCAATGCGTCGCCGAGGCGATCTTCAACCACGGCCCCTGCGGGAGTCCAGGTTCGCGGCCAGAATGACTCTGGCATTGCGGTGGTGTGCAAAGCGGGAGCATCGATGGCTTCCTGCGGCGAGTACTCACCGACGATCATTCGCAGCAGGGCCAACAGCTGCCACTGATCCTGCTGGTCGCCACCCGGCGTGCCGATTGCGAACGCGGGCGCGCCGTTGCGCGAAACCAGCGTCGGGGTGAGCGTCGTTCGCGGCCGTCGCCCTGGCATCAGCGACGACGCGTAGCCCGGCGTGAGCCATGTCATCTGCAGTCGCGTGCCCAAGCAGAAGCCGAGAGCGGGGATAGTGGGAGAGGACTGCAGCCAGCCCCCGGAGGGAGTGGCAGAGATGATGTTCCCCCAACGATCGATCACGTCAAGGTGGCAGGTGTCGCCACGCGTGTCGCCGTTTCGCGCCACGGTAGGCTCGCCGGTTGCAACGTCGGCCGCGAACTCGTCAGAGGTGCGCAGTGGGGGAGCGAATCCCGCACGACCGCTCGGCGATCCAGGCCGAAACTCGTGTGAGGCCGCTTCGTTGATCAGGCTGCGCCTCGAGTCGAGATAGTCGGCGTCGAACAAAGCGTCGACCGGAACCTCGGCGTCACCAAACCATGCGTCGCGATCTGCGAGAGCAAGCTTTTGCGCCTCGAGGACCGTGTGCGCACCGCGCTCTTGCGAGGGATCGAGCGAATCGTCATTCAGCGGGTCGAGCATTGCGAGAGTCTGCAACAGAGCTGGCCCTTGAGACCAGGCGCCGGGCTTGGCGATGTCGTAGCCGCGAAACGGCATCGTGATCGCGGGCTCGAAGCTGGCATCGAAGGCGGCGAAGTCCGCAGGAGCGATGACGCCAGCGTGATGGCTGCCCGCAGAGTGTCGGTGCGGCGTCGCAAGAAACGTCGATGCTTCACGAGCGACGAGACCGGTCTTCCACTCGTCGCGTGCCGCGTCAATTCGTGCGGCTCGCCCGATCGGTCCTTCGTCGCTCACCGTGCACGCCGCGGTGCTGAGCGAATCGAGCACGTCTGCGTACGCTCGGTTGAAGACCATCTCGCCGGGTCGAGGCGGCACACCGTTCGGCAACCACAGGTCAGCAGACGTGGTCCAGTGGTTGCGAAACAGGTCGGCCACGCGTGCGACTGTTGCCGCGGCGCCCGCCAAGATCGGATGCCCGTCGCGGGCGTAGCCGATTGCGTACGCCAGCACGTCACGCAGTTCCCACGTGCCGTGGTCGCGCAGGAGCAGCAGCCACGCGTCGACGGCGCCAGGAACAGCGGCGGCAAGGCCACCAGCTCCCGGAACAAGGTCAAGGCCCTCAGTGCGATAGTGCTCGATTGTGGCAGCGGCCGGGGCCGGGCCCTGTCCCATCAGCACACGAGGTTCGTCAGCGTCCGCTTTCTGAATGATTCCGACCAGATCGCCCCCGGGACCGTTGAGATGGGGCTCGACCACGTGCAAGACGAAGGCCGCAGCCGTCGCCGCATCGAAGGCGTTGCCACCGCGTTCCAGAACAGCTTGAGCCGTCGCGCTGGCAAGCCAGTGCGTAGATGCGGCCATGCCGAACGTGCCCGACAGGGTCGGGCGGGTGGTGAACGGCGACGGAGCGGTGAAACTCACGTGAGGCGCGCGATCCACGCCTCGATTTCGTCGGCGGTACGTGGCATCGCCGCAGACAGATTGACGGGGCCATCGACGGTCATCAAGATATCGTCTTCGATGCGCACGCCGATCCCGCGATACTCCTCAGGCACCGTGACGTCATCGATTTGGAAATACAGCCCTGGCTCGATGGTGAACACCATTCCAGGTTCGAGCACGCCGTCATAGTAGAGATCTCGTCGGGCTTGCGCGCAATCGTGCACGTCGATACCCAGATGGTGGCTGGTGCCGTGCACCATGTATCGGCGGTGATGACCACCGCTATCGGGTTCGAGCGCTTCCTCAGCCGTCACCGGAAGAAGTCCCCACTCCGCGACACGGGCCGCTATAACTGTCATAGCCGCATCGTGCACCGACCGAAACGTGACACCGGGGCGTGCCGAGGCGAAGGCGAAGTCTGCAGCTTCACGCACCGCCTCGTATACCTTGCGCTGCACGTCGGTGAAAGTGCCGTTCACCGGAAAGGTGCGTGTGATGTCGGCGGTGTACAGGCTGTCAACTTCCACCCCGGCGTCGACGAGCATCAGGTCGCCGGGCATCACGGCCCCGTCATTGCGCGTCCAATGCAAGTAGCACGCGTGTGGGCCGGATGCGGCGATCGTGTCGTAGCCGACCGTGTTGCCGTCGCTGCGTGCCCTGGTGTGAAACACTCCCTCGACGACGCGCTCCCCGCGTGCGTGCGCGATGATCGCGGGAATATTCGAGACGATGTCATCGAAACCTCGTGCGGTCACATCGACAGCGAGTCGCAGTTGGGCGACTTCGTATTCGTCTTTCACGAGCCGCAACTCAGACACCGCGCGAGTGAGAGTGGAATCCTCGTCGACGACGAGGTCTGCGTCGAAATACTCGATCTCGTCGATATGCGCAGTCGCGATCGCGAGATCAGACGCGACGCCTTCGAGTGCAGGGCGAGGGCCGATCCAGAACTCGCCGATCGAAGCATCTGAGTAGAACTCTGCCGTCGTGCGATCCGCTCGCTCCCGAAAGTAGAGAGTGGCCTCGTGGCCCCGCTCGCCGGTGGGCTCGAACACCAGAACGGCTCCCGGTTCTGCGTCGCGGGCCCAACCCGTGAGATGCGAGAAAGCAGAATGCGCGCGGAACGGGTAGTCGGTGTCGTTGCTTCGTTGTTTGAGCTCGCCTGCGGGAACGATGAGGCGCTGACCGGGAAACATGCGTGAGAGCGATTCGCGACGGGCGGCAGCGAAGGGAGCCTGCTCGCGCGGAGGGGAGGCGTGAGCGGGGCGCTGAGCCCAACCTGACGAGATCGTGTCGAGAAACCCCTGGCCGTAAGGCTGGCGACGGTTGGTGCTGGTCGTGGAAGTAGCGGCCTCGGTGCTGGTGTTGCCTGTCGTGCTCATTCTTCAAGTCTCGCACGCAAACCGCATCGCAGGCAGGGACTATTCAGCCGGTTCAAGCTGCACGATCAGCGGACGATGGTCAGACCCTGAGCCGTCGAGCGTGCGCAATACGACTGAGCCGGTGGCCACCCAGTGCGACGACGCCATGACGTGATCGATCGGTGCTCCGGCGAGAGCCCTGATCGACGAGGGCCACGTTCCGACTGCACCGCTGCCGGTGTCGACGGCACTGTCGTGGCAATCGCCTAACGTGCCGCCGTTGGTGCCTAAACCACCGAAGTGATCGACGGTGGCGTTGAAGTCGCCGGCCATGATGACATTGGAGTCGGCGCATTGATCTGCCAACCACTGCAGATCTGAGCGCCAGCTATCCATATAGGCCTCGCGCGGCGCTACCGCGTGAGCGACCACGACTGTCGGACCGGAACCATCTGTGGGCATCGCGACGGCACTGGGGAGGGTCGAGGTGTTGCTGGTGCCTTCAAGCGACGACTCGATGATGGCGTAGTCGCCGAGCGCGGGCGAGATGAGCAGGGTGGTCGAACTGGCATCCCACCCATCGTCACCGTACTCAGTGTGGTGTGCCCACATGGGGTGATCGAGTGCGCGCATCGCGATGGCGACAGCTTCGCCCGTTTCAATGGTGGTCTCGGGTAGGGCGACGATGTCGGCGTCCATCGCCACGGCGATCTTCGCTACCGTCTCGGGCGGCGTGGCGTCTCCTGCTGTATTCCATGTCATCACGCGAATACTCGTGTCGGTTTGCTCAGGAAGTGCATCAGTGCCGCTCACGCCTCGTGTGAGCAAGATGGCACCGCTTGCCACGGATGCGAGACCGAAGACAAGCGCGACGGAGAGGGCGAAGGCACGCATCGGCCGAACAAATGCCACCAGCAGCATCAGCAGTGTCAGCGCGATGAAAGCAGCGAGAAGCACGCTGCGAAACGAGATGATCTGCGCGATCGGGTAGATGCGATCGACACGAAAGAACGACGGCCAGGTGAGAACCGCTACGGCAATCGCACACACCACGGTGATGAGGATTCCGAGCAGGCGAAGCACGTCGCGACTCTACGTGAGCAGCCTGTGAGATCGGTCCGTGGCGCGCGTGAGTAGGCAGAGAGGAGCCGGTTGCGCGCTACTGTCGAAAGATGCCCCGAATGCAACGGTTTGACGGTCCGAGCGACCTGCATCTGCACTCGGCGCAATCGGATGGCACGCAGCCTCCGGCGGAAGTGATGGCGGCTGCGCACCGACACGGCCTCCGTACGGCGGCGTTGACCGATCACGACACTACGTCGGGCTGGGCTGAAGCTTCGCAAGCGGCAGCATCCCTCGACATGACCTTCATTCCTGGCATGGAGTTATCGGCGAAGCACGAATGGCAGAGTGTGCATATACTCGCCTATCTTTTCGATCCCGAAGATGCGGCAATGAAAAAGCTCATCGAGATGATCCGTTCGTCGCGACTCGACCGCGCTCGCAACATGGCTGAACGTATCGCTCGAGACATGGATCTGACGTGGGACGACATTCTTGCGCACACCACCGCCGGAGCAACGGTGGGCAGGCCCCATATCGCGGACGCGCTGGTCTCTCGGGGCTTCGTGAAGGACCGCACCGAGGCATTCGCCCGCATTCTGCATCCACGTGGCGACTACTACGTTTCGCTCTACGCGCCTGACCCGTTGTCTGCGACGCAGTTGATTGTGGCTGCGGGGGGAGTGCCGATTATCGCTCACCCCGCGGCGCGCGAGCGCCCGCTGCCCGACGCGTTGGTTGACGCCATGCTCGATGCCGGTCTGGGAGGGTTCGAGTTAGAGCATCGGGAGAATCTCCCCGCTCCGACGCGCGCACTTCGAAAACTCTGTGACGAGCGCGATCTGATCGTCACCGGGTCGAGCGACTACCACGGCCTCGGCAAGCCGAACCTTCCCGGGGAGAACACGACGGCTGACGAGATGGTGGCGCGAATCATCGACCGTGCAACAGGAAGCGCCCCCGTCTACCCGTAGGAGACGAGGGCGCTTGCACCTATGGCGCGTCAGATCAGGCGAGTGCCTTCGACTTGATCGCGTCGTACTCGGCCTGCGTGATTGTGCCGGCGTCGAGAAGAGCCTTCGCCTTGGCGATCTCTTCTGAAGGGCTGCTGCCGGTTGCACCAGCGACCGACTTGATGTACTCGTCCTGCGCAGCCTTCATCTCGCTCGCAGCACTCGCACTGCGACGGGCCATGCCGTTGCCGCGAGCGATCAGGTATACGAGCAAGGTGAGGAACGGCACGAAGATCAAGAAGATGATCCAGATTGCCTTCCACCAGCCGCTCAGCTTGTGATCGCGGAACAGGTCGCCGATGACGGCGAACAGCGCGAACAGGTACGCCATGAAAACGAAGATGAGCAGGAACCACCAGATGATGTCCCAGAAGGAGCCCCAAAACCCCTGATACTCGTACCCCGTGGTGACAGCTTCAATAAATCGCACGGTTGTGCCTTTCTACATGCAAGCGTGCGGCACCGCCTGCGGCGCCTCGTTGCAACCTTAGCTTGCCTGGGAGGTTTCTGTGAACTACGCGCTTGCTGGGGCGCTCGGTGTGCCGGTCGATCCGCCGCCGCGACGACGACGCCGGCGGCGTGGTGCTGACTTGCCATCGTGGTGCTCGACGCCGCCGCCATCGTGAGTGCCTGCACCCTCTGCGGCGCGCTCCGCGGTGGTCGCGGAGGCGTGGCCTTCGGCGGATGTCGGGTTCGACGACGATCCTCCCCGGCCGCGGCGGCGCGGGGGTCGGCTCGACGAGGAAGAATCGTTCGACTTGGGGGATTGCGCGCGAGGAGCGGTCACGATGCGACCCTTGGTGCCCGCAGGGATATTCAGATCGCTGAACAAGTGAGGGCTCGACGAGTACGTCTCAACGGGGTCGGGCTGGCCGAACTCAAGCGCACGGTTGATCAGCGCCCACTTGTGCAGGTCTTCCCAGTCGACGAACGTGACCGCGATACCGGTCTTGCCGGCGCGACCGGTTCGGCCGGCACGGTGAAGATAGGTCTTCTCATCGTCGGGAATGGTGTGGTTGATGACGTGCGTCACGTCGTCAACGTCAATACCGCGTGCGGCGACGTCGGTTGCGATCAGCAGGTCTTTCTTACCCGCCTTGAACGCTGCCATTGAACGCTCACGCGCCTCTTGGCTCATATCGCCGTGCACGGCGCCAGCATTGAAGCCGCGGTCGCCCAATTCGTCGACGAGGCGCTGCGCGGCGCGCTTGGTTCGCGTGAAGATCACGGTCTTGCCGCGCCCTTCTGCCTGCAGAATGCGGGCAATCACCTCGTCTTTGTCGAGTGAGTGAGCGCGGTACACGAGGTGCTCGATGTTGGCTTGCGTGAGGCCCTCATCGGGGTCGCTCGCACGAATGTGGATCGGGTTCGACATGAACCGGCGGGCCAGGGCAACGATCGGTCCTGGCATGGTCGCCGAGAACAGCTGCGTGTGACGCACGGGCGCGACCTTGGTGAAGATCTTCTCGATGTCGGCGAGGAAGCCGAGGTCAAGCATCTTGTCCGCCTCGTCGAGCACAACCTCGGTGGCGTTGGAGAGGTCGAGAAGGCGCTGATTGTTCAAGTCGATGAGACGCCCAGGGGTTCCGACCACGATCTGCGCTCCAGCCTTGAGCTGGTCGATCTGACCCTCATAGGCCTTGCCGCCGTAGATCGCCACGACGCTCGTGCCGCGGTTCTTTGTGAGCATGTCGATGTCTTCGAACACCTGAACACACAGCTCGCGGGTAGGTACCACGATGAGTGCTTTGACGCCGGGCTCTGGGTTGAGGCCGAGGCGCTGCACGACGGGGATGCCGAAGCCGAAGGTCTTGCCGGTTCCGGTCTTGGCCTGGCCGATGATGTCTTGCCCGGGAAGGCCAAGGGGGATGGTCTGTTCTTGGATGGGGAAAGCGTCGACGATGCCTTTGTCAGCGAGTGCGTCGAGGATGTCCTGGTCGACGCCGAGTTCGGCGAAGGTGGTCACAATGTGAGCCTGTCCGGCAGTGAGATGCTGCCTGGTCGATGCCCTGGCGCGGTCAGTTCCACGCGGGCGGAAGTGCGATCCACGCCTTCTCTCTTGCCACAGGCGCGGGGGCCCCGATCCAACGCCGGGACGAACCCCAGAATAGCGGAGGAGTGCTGAATGGACGCCGCGCCGTATGCTGAACGGCGTGGTGAATTGGTTTTGGAAGCGGCGCGAGGTGGGACGAAAGCTTCAACTGCGCTCGCGAGATGATCAGGATGGCGCGCTTCGCGTCGACTTTGAAGAGCTCGCTCCCGACGTCGATACCTTTCTAGGGCAGGCCGCTTACTTGCAATTGGGCTTCTTCGAGACGTTGAGCGAATTGATCGCTCACACCCCTGAGCTCGCAGACAAAGAGTCGCTGTCACGAGCTGCCGGAGCCGCGCTGACGAAGCATGAGGCGCTTGTCGCATTGATCAGGCACCGAGGCACTGACCCGACAGCGCTGATGCTGCCGTTCCGCGAATCGCTCGACGCGTTTCGTCGCGCCACGCACGGAGTTCGCGCGTTCGAGACGATGCTCTCGGTGCACATCACCGCGGGAATGCTCGACGACTTCTACCTGTCGCTATCGGCCAGCTACGGCGACACTGGCACGCGTGTGTCAAAGATTCTGCGGGCAGACGATGACCGGGGCGCGATCGTCGAGATCATCGGTCGCGCCATTGCCAGCGACGAAGAGTGGCGATCCCTTCTGGCTATGTGGGGTCGGCGGCTCGTCGGAGACACGCTGCTGATCGCACGCTCAGCACTGCGGCCCGGCGCGCTGGGCGCGGCCGACGTAGAAAAGGTCGAACCGGTCTTCACACAGCTGATGGCGGCGCACTCGCGTCGTATGGATGCGATGGGCCTCGCCGCATGAGCGGCTCTTTTGTCGCGTGATCAGCCGAGCCGAAGTGTGACTTGCTGTCGTGCGTCGTGGGTGACACGTCGCTTCGCCAGCACGACGATCGCTGGGTAGGTCACTGCTGCGGGCACGACGATCATGGAAAGCCAGAGCCACAGGTTGTCAGTGCCCACCCCGGCCCAGGTGAGGATCGTCCAAGCGACCACTGCTGATACCGCACCGAGTACGGGCGCAACTGCGACGCCACGGGTGTATCGATCGCCCACCAGAAAGTGGATGCCAGCACCAATGCTCGCGCCTACAACGAGCGCAAGAATGATCTGCATTGCAGGGCTGCCTAGGCTACGAAGCCGACGCGGCGTGACTCTTCAGTGCCGATCTCGACAAAAGCCAGTCCCGCAGACGGAACGATGTAAGAGTTTCCCTTGACGTCGGTGAACGACACGTGCGTCGCTCCTGCGTCGAGGGCGCTCGCGACGGACTTCTTGACGTCCGCTGCCGTTTCATTGGTCTCGAAGCTGAGCTCGCGTCCGGTGTTTGCGATGCCGATGCGGATCTCCACGTGACTGTCCTCTTTCGTGCCGGTGCGCTGGTGGTTCCCGCGCGCATGGCAACTCTACGACACCCCGACGCGCGCACTGCCCGTGGATACGAACGCTCTGGGCGAACGCGCGCGCGGTGCGTGGCGGTGCGGTCGTGTCAGACGTGACGGCTACGGTCGACGTGTGGGCAATGGCAGCGCCGGGGGACGGCAGAAGAATCTGGACGCACATCAGACCGCCGTGGCTGAGCTTGATCGGTTCACCTCAGCGGTGGTGGTCGGCGCCCCAGGATCAGGCAAGACCACGACGCTCGTCGCACGGGTCGCCGCTCTGACGTCGCAACAAGATGACGCGCTTGATCCCGATTCGGTGCTCGTGCTCACACCGTCGCGGCAGACCGCGACCGCGCTGCGAGACGAGCTCGCGCTCGCTGTGGGGCGCGCCACTTCGGGTCCGCTTGCTCGCTCGCTCACCTCGTTCGCATTCCAGCTGGTGCGGGCAGCCAGCGTCGCGTCGGGCGATGCGCCACCCCAGTTGCTGACAGGGGGAGACGAAGACCAGATCATTGCCGACCTGCTCGAGGGCGATGCCGAAGACGAGAACGATGCTTCGAGCCGTTGGCCTGAATGGTTGAGCGCACCGATTCGATCGACACCGGGATTCAGGGCAGAGGTGCGTGCGTTCTTCGCGGAGTGCACGACCCTCGGAATCGATCCGCGACGATTGCGCGCGCTTGGCGTGGCCAACGATCAGCCGGTGTGGGTGTCGTTGGCATCGTTCTTCGGCGAATACCTTCAGGTGCGCGCCGAAATGCGCGGTGCGCATCGCGATGCTGCCGGACTGGTGCGCGAAGCAGTGCAAGTTCTTCGCACTGCCGGCGCTGGAATCGAAGCGATCGATCGTCTGCAGGTGATTCTGATCGACGATGCCCAAGAACTGACGCTCGGGGGAGTGGAACTGATTGCGGCGGCGCGTGAGCGCGGCATCGCCGTGATCGCTTTCGGCGACCCTGATGTGGGGTCAGGAACGTTCCGCGGAGCTACGCCCGCGAACTTCGCGAGACTGACCGGTCTGCTCGGACAGATGTTCGTGCTCTCTGACGTGCACCGCGGCGGTGCATGGAACAACGACGTGGCGCGGCGGATCACGCAGCGCATCGGTGCGGTCGGCGTCGTGGCGCACCGCACGCCAACCGTCGGTGCTGCACCAGATTCCACGGTGCGTGCCCTGCTGCTTCGCTCGTCTGCCGAGGAGTTTGACGCCATTGCACGATTGCTGCGCGAACGCCACGTGCACGATGGCATCGAGTGGGGACGATGCGCGGTGATTGCGCACGACTCGCGACAGGTGGCGGCCCTCGAATCAGAACTCACAGCTCGAGACGTGCCCGCTCGAGCGAGCGGACCGGGTCGAGCGCTCGGCATACTGCGCCCTGTGCGTGATCTGCTGCGACTGATCGAACTCGCGGCGCGCGATGACTGGAGCTACGACGACGCGACAGAGTCGCTGCTGAGTGCCTACGGCCAACTCGATCCCATCGACCTGCGAAGGTTGCGCGCCGCACTGCGTCATGCCGCGCTCGCGGAAGGCTCGGAGCGATCGGGCCGTGAACTGTTGCTTTCGGCGATGCGAAATCCGATCGAGTTCGACCTGATCGACATGCGGGAGGCCCGGCGCGCAGCGGTGCTGGCCCGCACGCTCGAGGTTCTGCGTCACGACCTGAACAAGGGCGCGACAGCCCATGAGCTCATGTGGACAGCCTGGGAGCGCAGCGGCCTCGAACGGCCGTGGGCCGAGGCCGCACGCGGAAACGGTCCGCTCGCCGAGCAAGCACATCGCGACCTCGACGCCGTCGTGGCGGCGTTTCAGGCAGCGAAGCGTTTCGTTGAACGCTCGCTTGACGCTGACCCCAGGGTCTTCGTGCGCGGTCTGCTCGACAGCGACGTCGCCGAGGATCGCCTCGATGCTCCGGCGCGTGACGACGCAGTGAGGGTACTCACCCCCGCGGGTGCGCTCGGGCTGGAGTTTGACACGGTAGTCGTGGCAGGTGTTCAAGATGGCGTGTGGCCGAACACGCGGCTTCGTGGCAGCGTGCTCGAGACGTGGCGCTTGAGCGCAGCGCTTGCCACGGGCGCAGACGAGGCAAACCCGGTTGACACACTCGACCGGCGTCGCGAAGCCATGCACGACGAATTGCGCTTGCTCGCACGAGCGATGTCTCGAGCGAGCTCGCGGGTTGTGGTGACTGCCGTCGATGATGACGACACCGGGCCGAGTGTGTTTTTTGAGTTCCTTCCCGACGCCGAGCACTTCACCGTCGATCATCCGCTTTCACTTCGGGGCGTAGTCGCGCAGCATCGCAGAGCGGCGGTCGACGCCTTGTCACCGACACGAGCAGAACATGCCGCCGGTCAGCTGGCATTGTTGGCTGACGCTCGAGTAGCCGGCGCGGCACCCGAGCAGTGGTACGGCGTGGCCCCGGTGAGCTCTACAGGCCCGCTGCGCGATCTGAACCGCGAAGACATTCGGGTCTCACCGTCGCGTCTGCATACTCTCGAAGAGTGCGAACTCAACTGGGTTATCGGCGACCTGGGTGGCGATCCAGGCGGCGCCACGGCCGGTCTTGGCACGATCATTCACGCGGCGCTCGAACACGCCAAGGGCATCGACGAAGCGAGCCTATGGTCAGAAGTCGTGGCTCGGTGGGGCGAACTCGACTTTGAAGCTGCGTGGCGAGATCGTGCTGAGCAGACACGCGCCAAAGACCTTGTGCGGCGGCTTCACCTGTATCTTCGACGCTTTGACGCTTCGGGTGGCAGATTGCTCACTGCCGAGCCGCACTTTGAGGTGGCGATTGCTCTCGAAGACTTGGGTTCTTTCGAACATGGCGTGATCTTGTCGGGATACATCGATCGCGTCGAGCTCACGCCCGAGGGCAGCGTTGTGATCATTGATCTGAAGACGGGTAAGCGCGAACCGCAGACCGATGCCAAAGTGATGGACAACCCGCAACTCGCCGCCTACCAGTTGGCTTTCGATGCTGGGGCCATTGCGGGAGTTGATGATTTGCCATCGGGTGGCGCCAAACTGCTGGTGCTGCGGCCGAGCGCGAAGAAGGCGGATTTCGCCGAACCGTGGCAACCGCCCTTTGATGATGAGCGTCGTGAGCAGTTTCTCACCCGCGTGCGCAACGCGGCCGGGGTAATGCGCGGCACGTCGTTTCGTGCGCCGTACGAAGAACACTGCAGAGACGACCACTCATACGGGCTCTGCCGCATTCACACGATCGGTTCGGTGAGCGCATCATGACCATCTCAACGGTGTCACCGCTGCTTTCTGCACGGGTGATCTCTGCTGCGCTCGGGCAGTTTCCGCCGACTGATGAACAGATAGCAGTGATCGAAGCGCCGCTTTCGCCAGCCTTGGTGGTTGCGGGCGCTGGCAGCGGCAAGACCGAGACTATGGCGGCGCGTGTGGTCTGGTTGGTGGCAAACGGCTTGGTTCGGCGCGACGAGGTGTTGGGGCTCACGTTCACCCGCAAAGCGGCTGGCGAACTAGCAGAACGAATCCAGCGGCGGCTGCACCGGCTAGCAGAGTTCGAATCGATGGGCTTGCTCGCTCAGCTGCCTGAGTTGCACGAGGCGGGACGGCTCGACATCTTCGGCATGCTTGAGCGGGAAAGCATGACTGTGGCCGACGCCACGAAACAGCGGCATGCCGCGATGGACGGGCTCGCAGCTGAGACGGGGTCGATCGCGAAAGAGGCATCGAGCGACGCTTTGCTACACCGACCGACCGTTGCCACCTACAACAGCTTCGCCGATCAGATAGTCAGAGAACACGCAGTGCGAATCGGCAGAGACGCCGAAGTCGCTATCTTGTCGGAATCCGCGGCGTGGCTGTTGATGCGGCGCGTAGTTTTCGCTTCTGACGACCCACGCTTGGAACAGCGCGGCGAGGCCGTGCGCAGTATCGTTGATGCTGCGCTGCGCATCGCGCGCGACGGTGTGGATAATCTCGTTGACCTCGACAGGCTGCGAGAATTTCCGGAGCAGTTCGCGTCGGTCGTGGAGCGCCCTTCGACGAACAAGCGCACCGTCGTCTACGCCGAAGTTTCGCTCGCTGCCGAGCGTGTGTCGGCGCTGAGTCTGCTCGCGGATCTCGCTCAGGAGTACGCTTCACAGAAGCGTCGCCTCGGTGTCATCGACTTCTCAGATCAGGTCGCGGGCGCACTCGAGGTCGTCGGCAGTCATGAAGCGGTCGCCGCTGAACTTCGTGATCGGTTCAAGGTGGTGCTGCTCGACGAATACCAAGACACCTCGGTCGTTCAGACAGACCTGCTTGCGTCGTTGTTCGCCGGCACCGCGGTGATGGCGGTCGGAGACCCACACCAGGCCATTTATGGATGGCGCGGTGCGAGCGCGGGCAACCTGGGTGGCTTTGCATCCGCGTTCTCGCCCGGAAGCGCATGCACCCACTTCGCGCTGCGAACCAGCTGGCGAAACAGCGCTCAGGTGCTCACCGCCGCGAATGCGGTGCTTGAGCCGCTCGCTGCGACGGCCGCGGTGCCGGTTCACGAGCTTCTGCCACGGCCGGGCGCGCCAGCAGGCGTCATCGAGCTCGCCTTCGACGACGACATCGATGCCGAAGCATCGCGAGTTGCAGACTGGTTCGCCCAGGTGCGTCGCGAGCGAGCTGCTGGTGGCCGTGCCACAACGGGCGCCATCCTGTTTCGCAGCAAGAAACACATGGTCAGGTTCGGCGACGCCCTGGGCCGCCGTGGCATCCCCCATCGCATTCTCGGACTTGGCGGGTTGCTTTCGACCCCCGAGGTCGTTGACGTCGTGAGCGCGCTTCGTGTCATCAGCGACCCCACCGCAGGCTCAGCCCTGATCCGTCTGCTTGCCGGGCCACGCTGGTCGATTGGCTTGCCAGATCTGCGTGAACTAGCCGCGCTGAGTAGCCGCATCGCTCGCCACGACGCCGCGTTGCAGCTTCTCGCGCCTGAGGTTCTGGAGCGAATCAGATCGAGCGCGGGAGACGAGGGCGGGTCACTCGCCGACGCGCTGGAGTTCATCGTGCGTCACAAGAGTGACCACGGCTGGCTGGCGGGATTCACTGAGGCGGCACGTGAGCGACTGCGCGAGGCGGGCGCAGTGTTCGCAGGACTGCGTCAGGCGGTCGGCGCGCCAATTCCGGAACTCGTACGCACTATTGAGAGTGAGTTGCGGCTCGACATCGAGCTTGCGGCGAACTCGGCGCGCGGCCCGGCGAGGATCGCTTCGGCACAGCTGCGCGCATTCGTCGATGAGCTTCATGGTTTTCTCGCGGCCGATGAGTCTGGATCGCTGCCGAGCCTGCTCGCCTGGCTCGATCATGCCGAGCAGCTGGATGAGTTTGCTCCGCGCACCGAGCCGCCCGAAGACGATGTCGTTCAACTGCTGACAATCCACGGCTCAAAGGGTTTGGAGTGGGACGCGGTCGCCGTCGTGCGACTGGTCAAAGACGAACTGCCGAGTGCACCGCGAGACACCAAGGCATGGTTGAGTTTCGGCGTACTGCCCTATGAGTTTCGTGGCGATGCTCCCTGGCTTCCACGGCTGCAGTGGAGCGCCGCTGACGCGCCCACGCAACAGGAGTTGAAGACCGCTATCGACGACTTCGTGGCGCAGAACCGCTCGCGTCAACTCGAGGAAGATCGCCGCCTTGCGTACGTCGCGATCACTCGTGCGCGCGATCACCTCATGTTGAGCGGATCGTTCTGGTCTGGCACCAAGACAGCGCGGGCACCCAGCACGTTCTTCACCGAAGTTGCCGGCTCGCTCGACGTCGAGGTATCTGATCAGGCGCCTGGCGAGAACCCATATTCCGGTGAGCGTCGCCTGCTGGAGTGGCCAATCGACCCGTTGGGCGAGCGCAGAACGCGAGTGCTGGCTGCAGCACAGAAGGTCTCTGATGCGATGCAGCGCGATCGACCGGTCCCCGACGAAGATGTTGCGCTGCTGCTTGCCGAGCGTGAGTCTCGCAGAGCGGAGACTCGTCGAATCGCCCCGGCACGAATTGCGGCCTCACGATACAAGGATTTCGTCGCGGACTATGAGGGAACATTGGCCAGACTCGCACGGCCTTTGCCCGAGCGGCCGTTTCGACAGACCCGTTTGGGCACGCTCTTTCATGCCTGGGTCGAACATCGCTCGGGTCGGTCGGGCCTGGGCGGCTCCATTGACGATGCCCTGTGGGAGAGCGACGAAGACACCGTCGACAGTGACGCATCCGTCGAAGATGCTGCCGCGCTTGATGCTCTGCGCGCGAACTTCTTGGCGTCAGAATGGGCATCGCTGACGCCGATTGAAGTAGAGACCGAGATCAATTTCACAGAGACCGATCTCGACGGCACCCCACACGTCGTGATCTGCAAGCTTGACGCGGTGTATCGCCGCGTCGACCGCGAAAATCGAATTGAAATCGTCGATTGGAAGACGGGCCGCTCACCGAAGTCAGAGCAAGAACGTGAGGAACGGATGCTGCAACTCGAGCTGTACCGACGTGCGTACCACGCCAAGCACGGCGTACCCATCGAGCAGATCGACGTTGCGCTCTACTACGTCGCGGACGGAGTCATAGTACGCAACTGAAGAGGCGCGACTGCCGGGGTGCGCCTACTCGGAGAGCCAGCGGCGAAGAGCTGCGTCAGAGGCGCGCTCAGCTTCGGCCGCGTGCGCATCGTCATTCTCTGGATCAGTCCGCGGCGCCTCAGCGGGAGCCGCATGCGTTGCCTGTTGCTCGTTGCGCGCGGCGAGATCGTCGCTGGCTTCCATTGATGCGCGATGCTCGCGAAGCATCTCATCGACATCGATGGGCGCCGTCGCTGAGTGATCTGAGGTCTCAGTGTCGTCGAGCACGCTTGGTTCTTCATGGGCGTCGTCAGCGTGCGATGACTCGCTGTTTTCGCGAGCCACCCACTGAGCGAGTTCCTCGGCGTCATACGCGTCGGTCTGCATCGACGTGTCGACCCCGCCTTGGGCTGAGGGCATGTTGTCGAGAAAAGCGAGCGTTCCGTCGACGTCTGCTGCGACGTTCGGCACGATCTCATCGCCCGTCGTGCTGGCGTCGAGCGCTTCGAGCAACGACTGAGCATCGCTCATGATTTCGTCGCTTCCGGTGTCGTAGCCGTGCACCAGCCACTTGGCGAACTCGAGTTCGGCGTAAAGGCGGGTGCGGGCGCGAAACAGTGCGTCAGGTGCTCGGTCGCTGCCGGCAACGTACGCAGCAAAGACGTCTTCTGCCGCATCTGGCGCAGATGCAAGCCAGTGCAGATCAGCCGCGGGGTCGCCGACCGCCAGAGCGTGCCAGTCGAGCAAGGCCGTCACTTCAGGAACCTCGTCGACGTCGTCAAATATGAACGAGGCCGCCCCGCCGCCCCCGATCACGACGGCGGACTCGAAACGCCACACTGATTCTGCGCGCAACGCTCGCCGCCAACGCGCGAGCAAGCCGTCTGGAACGCGTGCAGTGGTCTCGGCGCGGTCGAGCAGGCGCGAGACATCGGTGCGCACCTGCTGTGGCATTCGCACCGGGAGCCCCTCAGCGCGCACGATCGAGACAGGCAAAGCGTGAACGGCGGCGAGAGCCTCGCCAAGCGAGGTTGATACGCCGCGTCCGGGAGGCAGCTCTGCGGCGTCAACCCGATATCCAGGCAGATAGTCGACAACCACGGCACGTGCGCCGTCAAGAGTCGTCTCGCCAAGCAGTTCGGGTGCACGGAAGGGCAACAAGCTGCGCACGCCGGCCGTGAGCGCACGTAGAGCCGCCACCTCGGCGCTCAGCTCGACAGCGGCAGACTCATCGTTCGGAACTCGGATCACAACGCTGCGGCCATCGTCGAGTTCCGCGATTGCGGAGTCGAAACGGGCGCCTTCGCCCTCGGTCAGAGCACCGACTCGTACTACGCCTGCGAGGGGAAGTGCCGATGTCACGGACGCGGCTAGAGTGAGTGGTGATCGTGCCATGTGCCAAGGGTAGGTCGGGTGCCGGTGACAACCATTGCGCCACGCCCTGGCGTATGCAGTCACACCCTGTTTGCGCGAATCCAAGGGTGCACGGGTGAGCTTTGCAGGAGAGAGTTATTGCGATGACAACATCCGAGACTTCGTGGCTGCGGCCAGTGCACACCTCGATGCTCTCTCGCGCTGAAGCCGACCGTGCGAGCGTGGGTGACTTCGCCGAAATGCGCTCGGCAGCCACCACGCGCGTGCTGGTTCTCGTAGGAGACACTGCTCCGCTCGACAGTGAGCGACGTCTCATCTGGTGCAGCGACGATATCGCTCTCGACGATGCGAAGTGGGCTTTCCTTGGTCGCACGTCGACGGGGGATGCGGCGCTGACCGCCGTGCTCGCCGAGGGAAGCGAACCGCCTTTCACCGCAGCAGGCGGTTGGGTGAGCCTGAGACGTATCGCAGGGGCGCTTGACGCCGACGACGTTGACGCCTTCGTGACAGCGCTGAGTGTAGGCCGCTGGCTGTGGGATGCGCCTTTCTGCGCTGGTTGCGGTGCCGAGACCGAAGTACGCGACGGGGGCTGGTCGCGACGCTGCCTGTCGTGCGGGCGGCAGCATTTTCCGCGCACAGACCCGGCCGTGATCGTCGCGGTGACCAGTAGCGTTGACCCTGACCGTCTGCTGCTGGGAAACAACGCACTGTGGGAGCCCAACCGTTTTTCCTGCTTTGCGGGTTTCGTTGAAGCGGGAGAGTCCGCTGAAGCTGCGGTGCACCGAGAGGTCTTCGAGGAATCAGGCATCCGCGTCGCCTCGTTGACGTACCGCGGCTCACAGCCCTGGCCGTATCCGCGTTCGCTCATGCTCGGCTACGTTGCCGTGGCCGCAGACGATGCCGACGCGCTCGCTGACGGTGAGGAAATTCTCTCGGTGCGATGGTTCACCCGCGATGAGATTCGCGCGGGCTTGGCCGGAACGAGCGAGCTGCTGTTGCCGGGTGGCGCTTCGATCGCGCACGCGCTGATTCGCGACTGGTGCGAGGGTGCTCCATGAACGCGGCGGCTCTCAGCGGCCTCGACGAGCGACAGCGTGAGGCAGCAGCAACGTTGCGAGGCCCGGTGGCGGTACTCGCTGGCGCAGGCACCGGCAAGACCCGCGTAATCACACACCGCATCGCCCATGGCGTAGACACGGGTGCCTATTCACCAGGCAGGGTGATGGCCTTGACCTTCACCGCGAAGGCGGCCGGTGAGATGCGGGGCAGACTTCGTGCTTTGGGCGTGTCAGGCGTATCCGCACGAACGTTTCACGCCACTGCGCTGGCGCAGTTGAACTTCTTCTGGCCCACCCTCGCGGGTGATACCGCGCCGAGCATCATCGACAACAAGGTGCGTATGCTCGCGCATGCATCTGACAGCATCGGCATCAGTCTCGATACCCCGACTCTGCGCGACGTTGCCAGCGCCATCGAATGGCGCAAAGTAAAAATGCGAAGCATCGAGCAGTATGCCGCTGGTCATCCCAATGGGATCGGGCGGCTGTCGGTTGAGCGAGTGGTCGACCTCCAACGTGCCTACGAGAAGCTCAAAGATGAACGTCGGCAGTTGGATTTTGAAGACGTGCTTCTCGCGTGCGCGGGAATGCTGGAGGCTGAGCCTCATGTTGCCCGATCAGTGCGGGAGCAGTATCGACACTTCACCGTCGACGAGTTTCAGGATGTCTCGCCGTTGCAGAATCGACTGCTCGAGTTGTGGCTGGGAGAGCGTCGAGACATCTGCGTGGTCGGAGACGCGAGCCAGACGATCTACTCATTCGCTGGCGCGGACGCGCGGTACTTGCTCGACTTTGACAAGACCCATGAGAACGCAAAAGTCGTTCGCCTTGAGACGAACTATCGGTCGGATGCTGCTGTGCTGGCCGTCGCGAACGAACTGATGAAGGGTCGCCCCGGAGCGCTGCATCTCACGGCGGCCGGTGATCAGTCCAGCGATGCGGTGGCAGCGACAACAATGCCTACAGTGACGGCCTTCGACGATGAAGCGGGCGAGGCGCGCGAAGTGGCGAGCAGAATTCGCGCGCAGATCGCCAATGGGATCGACCCGCGAGCGATTGCGGTTCTCTATCGATCTCACGCTCAGTCGGTTGAGATCGCCGCTGCGCTTGCCAAGAACGGCACGGCGTCGAGCGTTCTCGGGGGTCGGAAGTTCTTCGATCTTCCCGAGGTGCGACAGGCGGTGCTGGCCTTGCGTGGCGCTTCGGTCGCGCCGATGCAACATGGGTTCGTCGACACCGTCCGCGATGTTCTGCGTTCCCTCGGGCTCACGAACGATCCGCCTGAGGCCGGCGGAGCGCTGCGTGATACGTGGGAGGCTCGCGCTTCATTGCTGCGTCTTGCCGAAGAAGCGCCGCCGGGCACGACCCTGCGTACCTTCACCGATGAACTTGTCGCGCGTGCGAAGTCGAATGACGAGCCTTCGCTTCGCACGGTGACGCTCGCGACGCTCCACGCCGCTAAAGGCCTGGAATGGGATCACGTGCATCTGATCGGCTTCGCCGAGGGGCTTCTGCCGATCTCGTATGCCACGACCTTCGACGACATCGATGAAGAGCGCAGGCTCGCATACGTCGGCATCACGCGGGCCGCGCGTAGTCTCGCTCTGACATGGGCGCGCGGTTCCAGAGATCGCCAGCCGTCACGTTTTCTGAAAGAGATTGGCACTGGCACATTGCGTGAGGGTGGTGCGAGTAGGCGCGTCGCTGGACAGAGTCGACCCGAATCGCGACGGACGACGGGGGCGCCGCTTCGGCGAAGTGAGCGCTGAGCATGCGGGCGGCGGTTGTCGCCGCTTCTGCGAGCACAGAAGGTTCGGCGTTTCTGAGTGAGCGAGCGGTGAGCTGAGCGGCGAGCACAGGCCAAGCAGGGTCGGCGTCGGTGTTGTGCAACCCGATGCACATCATGCACGCACTTTTTCCAGGAACGATCACCGGTCCCACGTGAGCGCCGGAACCGCTGAGAACGATCGGCAGATGAACGACATCGCCCGCCATGAGCTCGGCGGTTAGGCGCGGGTCCATGATGTGGGCAGCGACCACGACGACAATGTCGACCTCGGGGGTTTGCCGGAGACCGTCGGTGCCCAACGAGCTGAGGTGAGTGCGGGCCGTGCTCAAGTGCGACGCCATGATCGACAGTTCGTCGTGGGTGAGACTCACGCTCGACAGCACGGCAACCTGAGCGGGGGCGGGAGGCGTCGACGGCGCTAGTGCCGCTGAGATCGTGGTCACAAAGTCACGCGCGCTGTGTGCCGGAGCTCCGATCACGTTTGCCATCGGTTCAAGTGCTTCCTGTGCCACACCGCCTTCGAGTGCTCTGATGAGTCGCTGTTGCCACGGCGACGGATCACGAACCGTCACTACGGCCGGCAATCCGAACTGCAGCGTGGTTTCATCGCGCCACAGCGGTGGGTACGCGGGGTCGATCATCAGCATGTGCCGATTGTGTCGTTCGAAGCCAGCCCGTAGGACGGAACGGGAGCCCTGGGGACGGATCCGCGAGAAACAGAAACCTGGGGAGGAGGGCGCTACACCGGACGGTGGTCGTCTGGGCTACCTGGCTCATCGTCAGGATCAGCACCGCCGTCGGGCGTTTCGCCGCCCGTCGCCGCAGATGGCATGTCGCCGGCGAGCAAACGGGCGAAGGCATCATCGATGTCGTCCGTCGCCGGCTCATCCCCTCGAGCGGTCGCCTCAAGTCGCGCGACCAAGCCCGCGGGGTCGTCGATGTCGGCAGAGGTGGGCATCAAGTCGGGGTAGTCCCACAAAGAGTCGCGCCCCGCGGCACCAACGGCGGAGGTGAGGGTGCGCCACATGGCTGCTGCTTCGCGCATGCGGCGTGGGCGCAGCTCAAGACCAACCAGTGAGTTGAGGGCACGTTCAGCGGGGCCACCGACGGCGCGACGTCGCCGCACCGCTTCGGCGATCTTGTCGGCGGCAGGCAGTCGGGCCGTAGCGTCGGCTGTCACGACATCGACCCAGCCCTCAATGGTGGCCAGGAGGTTCTCCAGGCGGGCCAACGCTGCGTTCTGAGTCTCGGAGCGAGGGGGCAGCAGCGCGCCACTTTCGAGCGCGCTGCGCAGCTCTTCAGGCTCAGAGGGGTCGAACCGGCTCGCGAGGTCTTCGAGAGCGTCGGTGTCGACTCGCACGCCGTGTGCGTACTCGGTGACCTGCGAAATAACGTGCAGACGCAACCACCGTGCGTGCCGGAAGAGCCGGGCGTGCGCCAGTTCGCGTGTCGCGATATACAGCGCCACCTGGTCATCGGGAATCTCCAGCGAGGCGCCCAAATCAGCGAAATTCTGGGGGAGTACGGCGGAATCGCCATCGGGCATCAGTGGAATCCCGACGTCACCTCCGCTGAGAACCTCCTTCGACAGGTTGCCGACAACCTGGCCGAGCTGACCAGCGAACAGCGCGCCACCCACACCGCGCATGAGCTTGCCTGCTCCCTGCACGAGGTTCTGCATGTCGTCGGGAGCCTGATCGCTGAGCGCGGTCGTCAGTGCATCGGCAATGCTCGTCGCCATCGGTTCGGCGAGCTCTTGCCACACCGGAAGCGTGGCTTCAACCCACTCGCCGCGTGTGATCGCTCGCGGCGGCGCGGCCAGTTGCGAGATGGCCGTCGCTTCGCTCAACCAGAGCGTGGCGAGGGCGTACGCCTGATCGAGGTTGCCGCGCTGACCCGTGGTGATGGCCAGTCCGTCTTGATTGGCAATATGAAGCGCACCTCGGCGTGTCTGCTCCCAGTCGATCTCGCCGCTGCTGGCGAAAGCGCTCTTGAGGTGCCCCATGATGTTCTGCATCATGGCAGGGTCAACGTTTTGACCGGTGATCTGGGAAAGCTGCTCGAGTTGCTCGGCGCTCAGACCACCGCCTTCACCGCCCAGAAGCTGCCGCATGAGCTCTTGAAATTCGTCTTCTGGGTTCTGATCGTCCTGTGCCACTTCAGTCGCCTTTCAGCTGGTCGATCTCGTCAGGTCCTACGCTAGTCGCAGCATCCATCGCACTACCCGGCTGAGAGCGCGATCTCCTTACGCCGATCGCGAACTCCCAGCATGAGAGAGGTCCGCAGTGACCCTGTTCCACGAGGACGATACGCCAATAGTCTTGCCACGGCGACGCGTGTCGCGGGCAACCCAAGCCGGTATCTGGGCATTGGCGATTGCGCTGGTCGTGCTCTTGATCATCACTTTTCTTCCCACCTCGTATGTGATCCAGCGCCCGGGGCCGGTGTACAACACTCTGGGAACAGCGACTTCCGCGGACGGCGAGGAAGTTCCCTTGATCTCTGTCGAGGGGGCCGACACCTATCCGACGGACGGCGCGCTCGATCTGCTCACTGTGCAAGTCGTCGGAAATCGGGAGCGCACACCGTCGTGGGTGGAGCTTGCCTTCGCGTGGGCGGACGAGACCAAAGCGGTATTGCCCATCGACAGTGTCTTTCCAGAGGGCACCACCACCGAGGAGCGCAACGAAGAGAGTGCCGCGATGATGGTCGATTCGCAGCAGGAAGCGACGGCGGCTGCGCTCAGCGAGCTCGGTTTCGACGTCGGCGCTGCACTGACTGTGCACTCGTTCGTCGACGGATCAGCGGCCGAAGGTGTGCTTGAGGTCGGCGACGTCATTCTCGAGGGCGATGGCACCGTGGTGACCGATGCCACATCGCTGCGGGCGGTCATCAACGCAGCCGAGGGCGCTGCGGTGAGCCTTCTGATCGAGCGGGACGGCGAGCAGCAGAGTGTCGAGATCACGCCGAAGGAGACCGAGATCGATGGCGAGTCGACCTGGCTGATCGGCGTCACTCTCACCACGGCCTACGACTTTCCGATCGACGTGACGATCCAACTCAACAACGTCGGCGGACCGAGTGCGGGAATGATGTTCGCGCTCGGCATCATCGATGTGCTGAGCTCCGAAGAGCTCACCGGTGGCGAGATCGTGGCGGGAACAGGCACGATTACGGCAGCAGGCGAGGTGGGACCCATCGGCGGGATCCGCCAGAAGCTCTGGGGCGCTCTCGATGCCGGGGCGTCTTACTTTCTGGCACCCATCGACAACTGCGATGAAGTGGTTGACCATGTGCCCGACGGACTGCAGGTGTTTTCGGTGGAGACGCTAGACGACGCGCTGACAGCGCTCGAGACGGTCACCAGCGGAGGCGACGACGCAGCGCTGCCCACGTGCGAGTGACGAGAGTCACGGCCGTTGTCCAGGTGACCGCGACCTTCCCGTTACCGATGAATGCTTAGGATGGCATAGTGACCACGACCTCAGCGCCGGCACCGGCCACACCTTCCCGCTCTCGACGTGTAGTCGGTATTTCCCTTGCGATCCTCTCCGGACTAGTGGTGGCGTTCTTTACGTTCGCCAACTTCTACGCCGAGTGGCTCTGGTACGACCAGCTTGGTTTCGACTCCGTTCTCATCACCCAGTGGATCGCGCGATCGCTGATGTTCGTCATCGGCTTCGTCGGCATGGCTGTGCCCGTGTGGCTGGCGATCCAGCTTGCCTATCGCCTGCGGCCGGTATACGCCCGACTGAGCTCACAACTCGACCGCTACCAAGAGGTCGTCGAACCGCTGCGCCGCCTGGGCATGTGGGGCATTCCGGTGTTCTTCGGGTTCTTCGCCGGCTTCGCAGCCTCTGCCCAGTGGGAAACCACGTGGCTTTGGCTCAACGGTGTCGCGACGACGACAACCGATCCGCAATTCAACCTCGACACGGGTTTCTACCTGTTCGCCCTGCCGTTCTACTCGGCGCTTGTCGCGTTCATCTCCGCTGTGCTGATGATCTCCCTGCTTGTCACGGTGCTCGTCGCTTACCTCTATGGCTCGGTACGAGTCGGGCAGCGCGAACTGCGTATTTCGAAGGCTGCGCGTATTCAGCTGGCCATCATCGCGGGTCTCTACCTGCTGGTGCAGGCTGTCAGCCTCTGGCTTGACCGCTACAAGACGCTCACCGAACCCGGCGACCGCATCACCGGTCCGGGCTATACCGGCGTCAATGCGATCATCCCCGGTCAAGAGATTCTCGCGGTCATCGCGATCATCGTTGCCATTCTCTTCTTTGTGACCGCCGTGATCGGACGCTGGCGCTATCCGCTCGTGGCGACAGCGCTGCTCGTTGTCGCTTCGCTCGTGATCGGCCTCGGCTACCCCTGGGTGGTCAACACCTTCCAGGTGCAGCCGAACCGATTCACGCTTGAGCAGGAGTACTACCAGCGCAACGTCGACATGACGCAGGAAGCGTACGGCGTGGATGGGCTAGAAAAGGCCGACTTCCAAGCTGAGACGGATGCTGCCGCGGGCCAGCTGCGTGAAGACGCCGCAACGACGGCGCAGATCCGCATCATGGACCCGGCAATCATCTCGCCGACCGTGCGCCAGCTCGAGCAGTACCGTTCCTACTACCAGTTCCAGGACCCGCTCGATGTGGACCGCTACGAGATCGATGGTCAGTCGCAAGACACCGTCGTGTCGGTACGCGAGTTGAACCTCGAGCAGCTTGGAACCGCCGCTGACTGGCTCAACTCGGCCACGGTTTACACCCACGGCTACGGCCTCGTTGCGGCGAAAGGCAACGACCGCACTACCGAGGGAGACCCCGTGTTCCTCGAGCGCGGTATCCCAGCGCAGGGCTTCTTGTCAGATTCTGAAGACTTCCAGCCGCGCGTGTACTTCGGCGAGTACTCGCCCGAGTACTCGATCGTCGGTGCGCCAGAGGGATCCGAGCCCGCGGAGCTCGACTATCCGTCGGGTGAAGATGGTGCCGGCGAGACCAAGACCACCTTTGAGGGTGATGGTGGCCCGAGCCTTGGGGGAGTCTTCAACCGACTCATCTACGCACTGAAGTTCCAGGCCGAGCAGATTCTGTTCTCAGACTCGGTGAACGAAGACTCACAGATTCTCTATGACCGCGACCCGAGCCTGCGCGTGCAGAAGGTTGCGCCGTACCTGACGCTCGACAATGACCCCTATCCCAGCGTGGTGGATGGTCGTATCGTGTGGATCGTCGACGGCTACACCCTCAGTGCGAACTACCCGTATTCGTCAACGGTGAGCTTGGCCGCCGCAATCTCGGATTCATCGAACCCGTCGCCGAGCTTCGCCTTGGACGACATCAACTACATCCGCAACTCGGTGAAGGCGACCGTTGATGCGTATGACGGCTCGGTGACGCTGTATGCGTGGGACGACGAAGATCCTGTTCTTCAGACTTGGCAGAACGTCTACCCGACCACGATCGAGCCCATCAGTGAGATGTCTGCTGATCTGATCAGCCACGTTCGCTACCCCACAGACCTCTTCAAGGTTCAGCGCAGCGTGCTTGGCACCTATCACGTTGATGACGCGCGTTCGTTCTATCAGAGCGACAACCGGTGGGAGACGCCCAACGACCCACAGGTCGACACGCAGCTGCAGCCGCCGTACTACCTGACGATGCAAATGCCTGGTCAGGAGGAGCCGACGTACTCGATGTTCACGTCGTTCATCCCGGCGACCACGAGCGGCGATGCGCGAAACGTGCTCATGGGCTACCTCGCGGTTGACTCAAATGCGGGCGCGGTGGCAGGTGAGAAGGGCGATGACTACGGAAAGCTGCGAATGCTGGTCATCGATGCCGACACCACGGTTCCCGGCCCGGGTCAGGTTCAGAACACATTCGACGCTGACCCGTTCGTCTCGTCACAGATCAACCTGCTCAAGCAGGGCCAGTCTGACGTGCTGAACGGAAACCTGCTCACGCTTCCGGTGGGTGGCGGTCTGCTCTATGTGCAGCCAGTATTCGTTCAGTCGTCGGGTGCGACCAAGCTTCCGACTCTTCAGAAGGTGCTGGTCTCGTTCGGCACCGACATCGCGTTCGAGAACACCCTCAGCGAGGGTCTCGACGCGCTCTTCGGTGGCGATTCGGGCGCCGACGCGGGTGACGGTGATGTGCAGCCCGAGCCTGACGTCGATGGCAGTGAAGTTGATCCGGAGCCTGACACGGCTGAACCCGACGATTCTTCAGGTGGCGTAGTCCTGACTGACGAATATCAGTCAGCGCTCGATGACGCTCAGCAGGCAATGCTTGATCGAGACGCAGCGCTGTCAGCTGGCGATCTCACCGCATTCGCGGAGGCCGATGAGCGCCTCTCGGCAGCTGTCGAAGACCTCATTCGACTGGGTGTGCAGCAGTAACTGACACAAGAGAACGGCCCGGTTCGAAAGAACCGGGCCGTTCTGTATATGTGCCTAAGCGGTCAGCATCCAATACCAGATCAGCAACAGCGTGACGATGAACCCGGCAAACTGATTGATCCACAAGAACCGGCCCCACCCACGTGTGGCGGAATGTGCGGTGGCGTCGGTGATGTCGCGATACGGCCACACCGCAGCCAGGTAGGGCAAGGCGACCAGTGCTGCAAGTGGTCCGGGCCACGAGGTGGCCAGCATCAGGACCCCCGCGCCGGCGTAGCATGCGAGCGCGAACCGCACCGTCCACCGTGCGCCGCGTGCCGTAGCGATCGATGCGATATCGGCTTCGCGGTCGGCCATCACGTCTTGTACTGCACCGAAAGCGTGCGAGGCCACGCCCCACAACCCGAACGCGGCGATGATCACCGTCAGCTGCCATGTCCATGTCGCACCCGTCAGCACGAGGGCATAGACGGCCGGTGAGAAGAAGTGGATGCTGCTGGTCACGGAATCGGCGAACGGCCGCTCCTTCAACCGCAGCGGTGGCGCGCTGTAGAACACGACGAAGAACATGCTGGCGGCCAGTACCAGCCAGGAGGCAGGGGAGCCCGCCCAGACCAGGTAGATCAGGAAGGGCGCACACAGCAGTCCCGCTGTCCACAGTGTGATGCTGTGCATCCGAGTATCGAGCACGGCGCCGTGCGCTCCGCCCTTGCGCGGATTGCGCAAATCGGATTCGTAGTCGAAGACATCGTTGATGCCGTACATCGCGAGGTTGTAGGGCACGAGAAAGAACAGGGTTCCAACAATAAACGTGAGATCGATCTCGCGCGTCGTGAGAAGGTACGCGGCCGCGAAGGGATACGCGGTGTTTATCCAACTCACCGGTCGAGATGACACAAAGAGCTGGTTGACGACGGTGGCGGTGCTCATGCGCACGGGCGCTGTCATTCCGGCATCCTTTCGGCAGGGGATCGCCGCAGCAGCACAAATACAGCTGGCACGAGAAACGCGGCGCACACAGAGTATGAGAAGTCTTCGATGGGTGCCAGGCCTATGAAAATCCCACTCAAGTGTTGGGCGGGATAAACCACCAGGTCGGAGGCGATCATGAGATTGTCGAAGATCGCAGTGAGCACACATATGAACGCAGCCGCCAGAGCCGAAGCGAGCATGCGCTTGCGAAAGTTCGGCCTGATCGCGCTCAATAGCGTCACCATGATCGTAATCACAGCGAACGGCACGATGATCAGCGGGTAGGTCACGGGCTCTTCGCTCCGCCTTGCCGGACTTGCGGGCCGCGAGCTGCGGGGCGGTCGAGCAAGCGCATCGTGGCGGACCACACCACGAGGCTGAGGTAACTCAAGAACGTAAGAAAGAAGACCTCTTCGAGCGGAAGGTGCGGGGCGAGATCGAGACCTAGGAACAGGGGGCTGTCGCCCTTTACAAACACCCCAGTCACGATACCCACCGCATCCCAGCTGAGAAAGAACGCGACACCGACCGCAACCGCAGCGAGCGTTGCGACCGCGTCGCGCCACAGCGCCAGGCGAAACCTCGCGTCCAAGATGGCGATGCCCGTCGCTGATATGAGGATGGCCGCCATGTACAGTCCAGGCATTGCTAGACCCGGGTGGGCTCGGCAACGGGACCAGCGGTGCGGTCACCGCGCAGTCGCTTGACGACGAGTTCGGCAGAGATCAGGCACATGGGCAGTCCAATACCGGGAAGAGCTGATCCGCCGGCGAAACTGAGTCCTTGAAGCTTGCGCGAGGCGTTTCGAGGTCGGAAGATCGCGCTCTGTCCGAGAGTGTGAGCCAGCCCCAGCGAGTTGCCCCGCCACGAATTCAAGTTCGAGGCAAAGTCTCCGGGGGCAACCGTGCGTCGCAGCACCACCCGGTCCTTCAGATCCGGGATATTGCACCACTCGCTGATTTGGTCGATCACGGCATCACCGGCAGCTTCCACGCGTGGATCTCCCTCGCCGTCGACACCGCCGTGGCCGATCTCGGGATCAGCGGGGATCGGAACGAGCACGAAGAGATTCTCATGGCCAGCAGGAGCTACGCCTTCGTCGGTTGCGCTCGGCTTGCAGATGTAAAGCGACGCGGGGTCAGGGATTTTGGCGTTCGCACCAAAGATGTCGTCGAAATTGCTGCGCCACGCGTCTGCGAAGAGAAGGGTGTGGTGTGCCAGCTCTGGCAGCTCACCCTCGACGCCGAGCATGAGCAAGAGTGCTCCCGGGCTCGGAGTCTTCTTCGCCCACCACTTTTCAGGGTAGGTCTGCTGGTGGGGCGGCAGCAGCTCGGTTTCAGAGTGATGCAGGTCTGCTGTTGACACCACCAGATCAGCCGCGATCGTGGTGCCGTTCTCAAGCACGACTCCGGTTGCGCGACCCCCAGCGGTTGCGATGCGCGCAACCCGCGAGCCGGTCTGGATTTCCACTCCCTGTGCGCACGCGAGCCGTTCGATGGCGCGGATGACCTCGATGAAACCGCCGCGCGGGTATAGCACACCCTCATTGAGATCGAGGTGGCTCATCAGGTGATAAAGACTCGGCAGATCGTACGGCGAGCCGCCAAGAAAAACGGCTGGATACTCAAGAATCTGTCGCAGGCGTGGGTCGTGGAAGTCTCGCTCGACGCGTGATGCCAGTGAGCGAGTCAGCAACCCCGTCAGCTGTGGCAGCCGCCGCAGGATCACAGGATCGCGCAGACCGGCGGTGCCTTCGTACGTGTCATACAAGAATTGCGACACAGAGAGCTGGTAGGCATCTTGCGCCGAGTCGAGGTACGTGTTCAGGAGGTCACCAGCGCCCGGCTCAACGCTCTCGAACAGCGCTGTGGCAGCCTCTCTGCCCGAGCGCACATCGAGCGGCTTGAGCTCGGTTGCAGGGTCGGAGTACACGCGGTAGGCAGGATCAAGCGGGATCAAGTCCAGTTCGGCAGCTGCGCTGGTGCCGAGCAGTGTGAAGAAATGCTCGAAGACCTCAGGCATCAGATACCAGCTAGGGCCGGTGTCGAACCGAAAGCCATCGCTGTCCCATGAACCGGCTCGTCCACCGACGTCGTCGAGAGCTTCGACGAGTCGCACAGACAGCCCCTCTGCGGCGAGCAGGGCGGCTGTTGCCAGACCCGAGATGCCCCCACCGATGACCACAGCCGTGCGCGGCGTGCGAATTCGTTCGTTGCTCATGAGCGAACCTCCTTTGGGGGCATGCCGAGCCACGCGCGGCCGGCCAGTGCCGCCTTGACTGGGTTGGGCACTCTTACTCGTGCGTCGGCGCCGTCGTTGGCACGCAGCCGAGCCGAAAGCTCGGCGAACAAGTCGTGGGCAGCCGTCACGGCACGCCGGCAATCCCTCGGAAGCTGCGGAATCGTCGCAGCCGCGGCCCTGAGATCATCGTCGATGCGATCAAGAACTGCCGTGCGGCTGACTGTGCGCGCATCGACGCCCAAGTAGTCGCGCCCGAGGTCGGCTGAGTCATGTTCGAGATCCCGCAAGAAGTTGACGTCTTGAAATGCTGCTCCCAGGCGGCGCGCACCGTCGACAAGGTGTGGCGCTGGGGGAGAGGGGTGAGACTTGCCAGCGTTGGTGAAGACCTGCAAGCACATCAACCCGACCACTTCCGCAGAACCGTAGACATAGTCGTCGTGGGATGCGGCATCGTGCGATGAGACGTCGAGGTCAGTGCGCATCGACGCGAAGAACGGGGTGATCAGGTTTGCGCCGATCCCGCACTCGCGTGCGGTGGCAGCGAAAGCGTGCACGACAAGATTCGCGCTGAAACCGTGCTCGACCGCTCGCAGTGTGTCGGCCTCGAGCTCGTCCAAGATCACCCGAATCGTGTCGCTTGGCACCCCGGCGGCAGCGCAGGGCCCATCTACGACTTCGTCGGCGACTCGAACGAGCGCATAGATGTTTCTCACGTGGTGGCGCGCCCTCGGACCCAGCAAGCGACAGGCGAGAGCAAACGACGTCGAGTACTGAGAGATGACCGTTGCCGAAGCGGATTCGGCGACATGGTTGTAGAGCTCAAGACCGTCGTGAGCGGCGGCGATCGAATCATTCACGGGGTACGCCTTGCAATATCGTCTGCGAGCTGGCGGATCAGAGCGCCTGTCTCATTATTCAACGCAGGATGCTGCGAGAGCTCGCGCGCCGCGCGCAGCGCGTCGTTGAGCAAGGCGCTGACATCTTCTCGTGCGCCGCTCGCTTCCAACGCAACCTGCGCAGCTCTCACCGCGACAGGCCCGGTGTAGGCCTGGCTCAGCGCTTCGTCTACGCGTGGCCATGACGTACTTTCACGCGCGAGCGCCACCAGCGGGGTGCGCTTGGCTTCTCTGAGGTCGCTGCCTGCTTCTCGGCCAGCTTGGGCGGCGGTGCCGAACGCTCCGATGAGGTCGTCAACCAGTTGGAATGCGAGACCTAGCCGACCACCAGCCGCGTCGAGCACCTCGAGGGCTTCGGATGACGCCCCCGCGAGCAGCGCACCGGCACGCAATGGCGCGCTGAAGGTATACACCGCGGTCTTGTTGAATGTGGCCGTGAGTACGGCGTCGGGATCGTCTAAGCGATCACTCACGCTGTTTTCGACGTCGGCGAGCTCGCCTGCAGCAGATATGTAAATGGCATCGTCGAGGAGCGCGAACAGCGACTCGCGGTTTTCTACGCTGGTGTCGCTGAAGGCGATCAATCGCGTCGCCTCGTGCAGAAGCAGGTCGCCCGCGAGGATGGCCGCCGCATCTCCGAGCGTGGCAGCTCCGGCGCTGTCAGCCCCCAGTGCCTCGCCGCGCGCTCGGAACTCACCACTCACATTCGGTGTACCACGTCGCTCGATATCGTGATCGATCACATCGTCGTGTACGACGAACGCCGTGTGCAGCAATTCGAAAGCGGCTGCGGCCGCGCACGCGGCGGGCGGTAGCTCTGACTGGGTGCTGAAGGCTCGGTACGTGGCAGCGACCAGGGCGGGCCGAAGTCGCTTGCCGCCTGACGCCGCACGAGAAAGAGCGCCGCCAAGCAGTGCGAATGCGGGCCCGAGGGATGCAGTTCGAATCAGTATCCGCGATATCGATTCATCGATGGCCGCGTCTACGCTGGCATCACGCGGAAGGGCGTTCATGATGCTCGGGCGAGATCCGACGCGGGTCCGTTTCCGAACAGATGTAATTGCTGTGCCTGCAGAACGAGCCAGGGACTAAACGCCCACGGAGTTGACGCCAGCGAAGAGGCCAGATCTTCCGGGGCAACCCAGCGCATCTCTAGCACTTCATTGGGGTTTGGCGTGGGCTCGTTCGTGGCGCGAGCGGTGTAGACAGGACACAACTCGTTCTCGACGATGCCATTCGCATCCGTTGCCCGGTACTGAAACAGGGGCAGAGCAAGCTGCACGTCGGTCAGTTCGAGTCCGAGCTCGTTCTCCGCGTGTCTGTGAACGCCGGAGAGCACCGGCTCTGCCGGTCGAGGGTGCCCGCAGAAGGAGTTGGTCCATACTCCCGGCCAGGCCTTCTTTCCGAGTGCTCGCCGGGTGACGAGCAGCTGCCCCTTTTCGTTCAGCACGTGACAGGAGAACGCGAGATGCAAGGCTGTGTCGGTGCCGTGAACGCTGCTCTTGAGCGCGGTGCCGATCTGTCGCCGCTCTGCGTCGAGGAGTACAACGTGATCAACTTCGGTCATTCCGTCCTCCACGGTATTTTGCTAGTTTATCTAGTGAACTTGATCGTACAAGGGAAATGGGTGACCTGTCCACATGGCCGAACGCTGGATGCCTGCGTCTGATCACGACATGGTCGTGATGCGCACGCTACACGCCATTAGGGCGCTGAGCGATGCCATGGACCGCATGCATGGCGGCATGAAGGGCGAGATGGACATGAATATCACCGACCTTGCGACCCTTCGCATGCTGATCATCCGCGAGCAGCGCGAACAGGCGGTCAGCCCTCACGACATCGCCGAACACTTGCGAATCTCTTCGGCGTCGACGACGAAGCTTCTCGATCGACTTGTGGCATCCGGGTACGTTACCCGCCAACCGCATCCAAGCGATCGACGCTCGCGCGTGGTCGAACTGACTGACCGCTCTCGCCAGGAGTTCTTCACGCATTTCGGGGAGTATCTGCGGGTGATGCGTGATGTTGCTACCCCGTACTCCGAACAAGAACTCCAGGTCATCAGCCAGTTCATGGGGGAGCTCAGCGAAGCGATCGATCCCGCCTGAGAGCAACGAAAAAGGCGCCCCGTGACGGGACGCCTTCTTCTTTTTGTTGCGGGGACAGGATTTGAACCTGCGACCTCTGGGTTATGAGCCCAGCGAGCTACCGAACTGCTCCACCCCGCGGCACAAGAAGAGACTCTATCACGGAATCTGGAGCACGTCTAAACGGGGCCGGTAGCGGCAGCTCACTTGCCGATCCCAGGGGCACCCGCGAGGATGTCGCTATGTCCCACAACCGCCAAACGCCTTCGCCTGCCGTTGCCGTGGCACAGTTCTCTCCCATCGCAGATCGAGGTGCAAACCTCTCGGCAGTGGCAGACCTGGTGGCGGAGGCTGCCTCACGAGGCGCCGAGCTGGTGCTCTTTCCTGAGTACTCCAGCTATTTCATCGACCCGTTCGACGAATCCCTCGCCGCGAATGCAGAACCCATCGACGGTCCATTCACCACCGCGCTGGTGCGAATGGCTGAGCAGTACGGGATCGTTATCGCCGCCGGGCTGGTGGAGAGTGCCGCAGACAACGCGCACGTGCACAATACCGTGGTCGCGGTGAACGAGCATGGTGTCTTGGCGACTTACCGAAAACTACATCTCTACGATGCGTTCGGGCAGCGGGAATCAGACTGGATCGAACGTGGTGACATCGATATGCCTCAGGTGTTCGACGTCGCTGGAATACCCTGTGCGCTGATGACCTGCTACGACCTGCGGTTTCCCGAAGTTGCCCGCACTCTCGTAGACGCTGGCGCCGAGCTCGTGCTGGTTCCTGCGGAGTGGGTGCGCGGTCCTCTGAAAGAGCATCACTGGCGCACCTTGCTGCACGCACGCGCGATCGAGAACACGATCTTCATCGCGGCGTCCGATCATCCGCCACCACTCGGAGTCGGCCACTCGATGATTGTGGATCCGCAAGGCGTCGAGATTGCGGCCGCGGGCATCGCGACCGGGGTGGCCGTCGCCCATCTCGATCGTGGTGCGATCGAGCGAGTGCGCCGGGTGAACCCGGCGCTCGCTCTGCGGCGCTATACCGTGCTCCCGTTGGACTGAGCGTCAGAACGCCGCCGCGAGGCGTTGGGTGGCGGTCTCGATCACATCAAGGCGCTTGCAAGCGGCAAAGCGAATGAGTGTGCGGTACTCATGGCTGCGCGCGGAGGTGGTGAATGCAGTGAGCGGAATCGCGACGACACCAGCGCGCTCTGGCAGTTCGCGACAGAATGCTGCTCCGTCGATGACGCCCAGACCGGTGGCATCCGCCACCGTAAAATACGAGCCAGCCGGAGCCGAGACTTCAAACCCCGCCGCGGCCAAACCCGCGCCGAGCAGGTCGCGCTTTTGACGAAGTGACTGTCGAATGCCGGCGAAGTATGAGTCGGGAAGACTCAGTCCCACCGCAATCGCGGGCTGAAACGGCGCGCCGTTCGAGTAGGTGAGGTACTGCTTCACCGCCATCACCGCGTCAATCAAAGCGGCGGGGCCACAGATCCACCCGATCTTCCACCCCGTTGCCGAGAACGTCTTACCGGCAGAAGAGATGCTCAGCGTCCGCTTGCGCGCGTCGTGCGCGGTGGCGAGCGGCACGTGCGCGGCATCGAAGATCAGGTGTTCGTAAACCTCGTCGGTGATGATCCATGTGTCGTGCCGTTCGGCGAGCCGGACGATCTCGGCGCGGACGTCGGCGTCGAAGACCGATCCGGTGGGGTTGTGCGGATCGTTGACCAAGATCACACGTGTCTTGGCGGTGACGGCGCTGCGCAACTCATCAAGGTCGGGTTGGAAGGTGGGCCAGCGCAGTGGCACCGTGACCAGACGCGCTCCCGCGAGAGCCACCACTGCCGCATACGAGTCGTAGTACGGCTCGAAGACGACTACTTCGTCGTCTTCGCCCTCGATGAGAGCGAGCAGACTCGCTGCGAGCGCCTCGGTGGCCCCGGCGGTGACGAGCACCTCGGTGTCAGGATCTACCTTGAGGTCATAGAAACGTTGCTGATGCGAAGCGATCGCCTCGCGCAGCTGCGGTATGCCCCTACCCGGTGGGTATTGGTTTGCGCCTGATGCCATGGCCGAGTGAGCGGCCGCCAGCACCTCGTTGGGTGGATTCTCGTCAGGAAAACCTTGACCGAGATTGATTGCGCCCGTTTCGGCCGCAAGTGCTGACATCTCAGCGAAGATGGTTTCACGGGCCGCGCCATCAGCGTCAATCAGCCCAGCGCCGGCTGCGGTGCGGCGCCAGGCTCCAGATATCTCGTTCATCGTGTTTACGCTACTCGACAGGCTCATTCCCTACGCATAGCAGAGACTCACTCGCGACATAGAAAACACACAGAATCGCTGGGCATGGTGGATTTACACCGAGAAGGAGTAGCAATGAGCGAGAACACGGGCAACATCCCTGACGAGCAGAACCCTGCCGCTGATGCAACCGAGCGCGACATGACAGTGTCACCGGAGGCGAAGACGCCCCCGCCAACGGTTGACGTGCCAGCTGTTCCATCCCAGCCGGCAGCACCGGCAGCACCGGCAGCACCGGCTTCGCAGACTGAGGCTCCGACGCCTCCGCTGCCGCCGCTCGCCGCGACTCACGCAGCCAGCCAACCAGCGCCGGTCGCTCCGCCTCGCAGCTACGCACCACCGCAGGGACACTCCGTGCCGCCGACGTATGCCGGGCAGACGGGCGCATCATTCGGAACAGCAGCGCAAGACGCCTATCCGACGTTGCCCATCGACGGCCCTTCGCAGCCAGTGAACGCGGGATCGGCTCCCGCCGCAACCACCCCGAAAAAGTCCTCAGGCGCGGGCAAGCTCGTGGGCCTTCTGGTCGCTGCTGCCATCGTCGGCGGTGCCGCCGGTTTGGGATCCGCCTACGCGGGAAGCCAGCTCTTCGAGCCGAGCAGCAGCATTCCTGCCGCAGGCCCCTCGACGGTCACCGTCAATGACACCGACTCCGTGACAGCGACCACGGCGATCGCCGCGAAGGTAGTTCCGAGCGTTGTCACCATCTCTGCTTCGAGTTCGACCGGTGGCGGAACCGGTTCGGGTGTGGTGTTGAGTGAAGACGGCTACGTCGTCACTAACACCCACGTGGTTACCCTCGATGGCGCGACGGCTGACGCCACGATCAGCGTCACGACCTCAGACGGCAGGGTCTTTGATGCTGAGATCGTTGGCACCGACCCGACCTATGACCTCGCGGTGATCAAGCTCGTGGGAGCCAGCGATCTCACTCCCATCGAGTTCGGCTCGTCTTCTGACCTCAACGTCGGCGACGTAACTGTCGCCGTGGGAGCGCCTCTCGGCCTGTCGAACACCGTCACCGAGGGAATCGTCAGCGCGCTGAACCGATCGATCGAGATCGCGTCGTCGGCCGCGCCCGACACCTCGGGATCAGACGAGACCGACGGCACCGGTCGGGGAGGCACCCAAGACGACTCCGAGGACGAGCGGCAGGGTGAGCAGGACAGCCCATTCTTCTTTGACTTCGGCGAGGGCGAGACCCAGCAGCAGGTGAGCGAGACCATCAAGATCGCCGTCATCCAGACAGACGCAGCCATCAACCCCGGAAACTCGGGCGGCGCGCTCGTTGACTCCGAGGGCAACCTGATCGGCATCAACGTGGCAATCGCCTCGGCGGGAACCTCGTCGAGCACGGCAGGATCGATCGGTGTGGGCTTCTCAATTCCCTCGGACGTCGTCGAGCGCGTATCAAGCGAGATCATCGCCAGCGGCTCAGCGAGCCACGGCCTCTTGGGTGCGAACGTGCTGTCAGCTTCTCTGGTCGAAGGTGCCACGATAACCGGGGCCTACATTGATGAGGTCGTCGAAGGCGGCGCGGCCGCCGCGGGCGGCCTGCAGGCCGGAGACGTGGTGACGGGCTTCAACGGGGTTCCAATCACCGATTCGGTCGACCTCACGGCGCAGGTGCGCGCGGCTGCTGCTGGCAGCGAAGCGACCGTCACCTACGTTCGCGATGGCCAGACCGAGCAGGCCACCGTGACTCTGGGAGAACTGCCAGTCTGATCCGCAGAAGGACGCCACTCCGCGATAGGCTCGCGGGGTGGCGTCCTTCTCGTTCGGTGCGGGGAATGCCCGAAAGCTTCTCACCATTCCGCTGTATGCGTTGGGACGACTTGCCACCGCACTGATTCCCCGTGCGCGCGATGAGTGGGCCTTCGGATGTGGAGTCGGAATCGCAGACGGCGCCCTTGAGATGTGGAATGCCGCGGCAGCCAATCGCCATAAGGCCGTTTGGCTCGTCGGGTCCGCAGCCCATGCCGCCCAAGCCCGCGCGCTGGGCATTCCCGCGGTCGGCAAGCACTCGATGAGGGGCTTCTGGCGCACCGCTCGCGCGAGAGTTGTCGTGGTCACCCATGGCTTTGGCGACGTGAACCGCTACGCGGTGTCTGGAGCGTTCGTTGTGCAGCTGTGGCACGGCATTCCGCTGAAGCGGATCGGCATTGATTCGGCCGAGACCACGCGGCTTCCCAGCGCGCTGAGTGGGTTGCCGGGGGCCGCAATGCCTCAGGCTGTGCTGTCGTTCATGTATCGGCGCGCGACGGCCCGTATCGACTTGATTCCGGCAGCATCGCACTACGTGCGAGGGCGATTGGAATCTGCATTCTCGTTGCGCGACTCGGCGGTGCCCGTGACGGGCGAGCCGCGCGTTGACGTGCTCTCACGAGGTACGCCCTCGCAACGGCGGGAGCGCGCGATCGCTCAGATCGAGTCCATCGTCGGCGCGGTAGGCGGGGCCCGCCTGGTGCTGTACGCGCCGACGTGGCGCGACGGTGAGGTCGATCCCGCCGTACCCACCCGTGAGGACTGGCAACGGATTCACGCCGTGCTCGAACAGCGAGACGCGATTCTGCTGGTGCGTTCTCATCCCCTGGGGGCAGGCGACTACACGCCGAGCTTTTCAACGAGCAGGGTGCGAAGTCTTGGTGCAGACATGGTTGTCGACATCACCCCCTTGCTCTCCGGCCTCGATGCTCTCATTACTGATTACTCGTCGCTCGCCTACGATGCGTCGCTCGTGCCGGTGGCCACGTTGTTCTTTGCCCCCGACCTCGAAGAGTACGAGGGTCGACGGGGCTTCTACGGCCGGTATCGTGACGTCGCGGGTGACAACTGGGCAACAACCTGGGTCGAAGCCGCCGCGCAGCTTGATGCGCTCTTGAGCGATGCTGCGGAGCGCGATCGACGCGTCGCGCTGGCGCAGAAACTCAGCGAAAGAGTGCACCTATACGATGACGGTCGCAACACCGAACGGGTATACCGTGCGATCCTGGCCGCCGTGAGGTTGACGCCGTCCGCTACCGACAAGAGCCCGAAAGGTACCCGATGACTCAGGCCAGTTTCACCTCCGACGACGATGGTGTTGCGCTGCTGCTTGCCGGGGACGGACCCGCTCCCGAGTTGCTCGAGCTCGTCGGCGCACGTGCTCGGGTGACTGCAACCATCACCGCGAATGATGGCGCGTGGTCAGCACATGTGCCGCTCGTCGCATCCCGCTGGGGCGGACCCGTGCTCCCGCTGCCAGCGGGGGAGTATCGCTTTCGCACGTCTCCCGAGATTGACACGCCTTCGGCGCTGCCGCTTGCCCAGCTAGGAACCCTGCGTGCGGAACTCTCAGCAGGTGTTCTTCGTGTAGGACCGCCTATCGATCCGGCCTATGATTCGGGCGAGGGTCAGGATGCGCTGGAAAGGCGCTACGCGACACGTCCTGCGAACTTCGAGAACGCGGTGTTCTTCGAGAGCTTCTATGGGCGAAACGCCAGTTGCAACCCACTCGCGATCGACCGTGAGCTCGTGCGCCGTGTCCCCGGCCTGACACGCTACTGGAGCGTGGTGGATTTGTCCGTAGCCGTTCCAGAGGGTGCAATCCCGGTGGTAGAGGGCAGTCCTGAATGGTGGCGGGCGCGCGGATCTGCTCGACTGCTGGTGGTGAACGACTGGCTGCGTCGACGCTTTGTTCGCCGCTCCGGGCAAGCGGTGTTGCAGACCTGGCATGGCACCCCCCTCAAACGGCTCGCGCTTCACCGCCGCGGCTTCGATCCTCGTCGCGCAATCGCCGTCTTGCGCGAGTCGTGGCGTTGGAACGTCCTGCTCGCACAGAACGCCTATGCCGAACGCATCATGGGCAAGGCGTATGCCTTTCTGCGCCGGCCGATCTGGGTCGAAGGGCACCCGCGCAACGACGTCCTCCTCACCGGAGACGGAGCGCACACGCGTGCTCTGCTCGGCATCGAGCCACACGAGAATGTGCTGCTCTACGCACCCACGTGGCGTGATGACCGCGACGAGATCGTCGACTACGTCGATCCGGCAACCTTGGCCGCTGCGACAGACTCGGTCGTGCTCGTACGCGGACACTCGCGAACTCTGAAGCCTGGGCGAGACGCCGAGGGTTCGCGCGTGATCGACGTCACAACGTTCCCCGATACTGCTCAGCTGCTGCTCGCCGCCGACGCTCTCATCACCGACTATTCGTCGGTCATGTTCGACTACTCGGTAACAGGAAAACCGCTGTACTTCTTTGTGCCAGACATCGAGCACTATCGAGGGGAGCTGCGAGGCTTCTACTTCGATCTCGGCAACCATGCGCCTGGCCCTGTGGTCAGTACGCAAGCGGAGCTGATTGCGGCGATCGCTGAGAACAATGCGGCCGCCTTCGCTTCCAAGTACGAGCGCTGGCAGGCCAAGTTCAATTCGCGGGATGACGGTCACGCCGCAGAGCGCGTCGTATCTCGAATGCTTGACCAAAACTTGATCGGACCGGTTTCCGACTGAGCTGAAGCCCTTACGGCAGGGGAGTGTTGCGTGTTCCGAGACGAGACGTGTCAACAGTGTCGTGGGCGCCGCGCAGCATCCCGACCAGAAAACCGTAGCCCCACGACAGGTGCATTGTAGGCAGAACCGCAGCGGTCCACAGCTTGTCGCGCCAGCCTTTGCCACCGCCGGGGCCTATGGATACGACGATGATCATGATGGTGTACACGAGTGCGGGCAGATAGATGATGGATGCTGCTAGAGACCACCAGCCGGCGATCACGCTGGTCGCCTGCAGTACCGCTACGATCATCGCTACCAGAAGCGAGATCACGAGCAGCGGCGGCGCGAAGAAGCGAAGCGAATTCCCGCGCCCGAAGCGCCGGACGAGTTCGCCTCGCCAGCGACCAGTTGCTGTGAACTGACGTGCGAGCTGCACCCAGCTTTCGCGCGGCCAGTAGGTGACCGAAAGGCTCGGATCAAACCACACGCGGTAGCCAGCTCGGCGAATGCGAAGATTTAGCTCCCAGTCTTCGCCGCGGCGGATCGTCTCGTCGAACAGTCCAACTTCTTCGAGGACCGACCGGCGCATCACGCCGAGGTAGGCGGATTCCGCCTCGCCCTCTTGCGTACCACCATGGTAGGCCCCACCACCCAAGCCGATGGGGGAGTTGTACGCGCGCGCGACCGCTCGTTGAAACGGTGTGCGGCCGTCGGCGCGCATCACCCCGCCGACGTTCGCAGCGCGAACGCGGTCGAGCGTCGCCAGAGCACGCATTGCGTAACCCTCTTGAAGCTCGGAGTGCGCGTCGACACGAACGACTGTCGGGTAGCGCCCTGCCGTGATCGCGAGGTTCAAGCCAATAGGTATGTCTGCCGCAGGGTTTTCGACGATGCGCACCCGGCTGTCGAGCTGCGCAAGATGATGTGCCAGCTCAGTTGTGCCATCGGTGGAGGGTCCAAGGGCGAGGATGAGCTCCAAGGGCTCATCGATGCGCTGCGCAAGCACGGTGGCAACAGCTCGCTCAAGGTAATCGCGCTCGTTCAGCACCGGCATCACAAAAGTAACCCCCGCGCCGGATGGCGGTCTCGGGGGGTCTTTGCGACCGCGTTGCTCGACATGCACGCGTCGATCATGTCACGAGCAGGGCTAGGTAGGCTGGAGCGGTGGGTATCGTCTCGGATGGCAAGAAGGCACTTTCACTGGTCGGGCAGGCGGTGTCATCTCGAGCAGCGGTGATTGATGTGCGTCGAACGCTTGCTTCGCGACCGGCTCATCCGCAGTCGCACTATCGCGTAGCGGTGTACTTCGCCGATGGCGCTGTGAATATGTATCAGATTCGCCAGTGGTACAAACCGCTCGCCGATTTGGCCGCGAAATGGCCGGTGGTGGTGCTCAGCCGTTCAGCTACCGGTGCGCAGGTGATGCTCGCAGACGCTGGAGCGCCGCCCGTGGCATTCGTACCGACCGTGCGCGACCTCGAGAAGTTCATCTCGGAGCAAGACATTCGCGTCGTCCTGTACGTGAACCAGAACACTCGCAACTTTCAGATGTTCCGGTATGCGCGGCGTTGGCACGTATTCATCAACCATGGCGAGTCCGACAAGATGTACATGACCACCAATCAGTACAAGGCCTACGACTACTCCTTCATCGCAGGCGACGCCGCCCGTGAGCGGCTCACCCGGGTTCTTTGGGACTATGACTTCGATAAGCGAGCGATCGCAATCGGCCGACCCCAGGCGGATCACTATTCGGGCGCGCTGCCATATGCGCCAGACGCTCGCACCGTTGTGCTGTACGCACCGACGTGGGAGGGGGATCGTCCTTCGGCCCACTACGGGTCTATCGCCACCCATGGAGAAGTGCTCGTCGGTGCGCTACTCGCGAGTTCAAACCACCGCGTGATCTATCGCCCTCATCCGCGATCCGGGGTGGCAAACGCTGCATACGGAGCGGCGAACGCGCGAATCATCGCGGCGATTGCGGCCGCCAATGTCGCAGACCCCTCGGCTCAGCATGTCTTCGACCAGGGCCCCGAGCTCGGGTGGCAACTCGCAGCGGCTGATGTTGCGGTTGTTGACATTTCAGCCATGGTTTACGACAGGCTGGCTGCAGACAAGCCGTTGTTGATTGCCAGACCCGCTGACCCTGCGGCGGCAATCGACACGCATGGCTATCTATCGGCGTGCGAGTGGTTGGATGCTGAGGACGCCGCAGACATCGTGTCTCAGGCATCGCGGGTGATGGCAGATGACGAAGCCAGAGCAAAGCTGCACCAATGGGTGGCTCACTATTTCGGCGACACCTCCCCGGGCGCCGCTACGCAGCGATTCGGTGATGCCGTGGCAGAACTGATGCTTCAGTGGGAGCGCTGGCACGCCGGTGATGCTGACGACGACGAAGGCATAGACGACGTCGAAGACGAAGGAGCGGGCGACGACGAAGTTGTTCTCGGCGCCTGAGGCTCATCTCCTTGCGCTCTTCACCCCGCGGGTGGTTGCTGGGCGCCGGTACCAGTCGTGCCGTCTGCGATAGATGCACGTCGCACTCCTGGAAGTCGTCGCGCGGTGTTGCCGATTGCTGCAACGCTCTTGGTGACGCCCCCGATTACTGCGCCCCCAGCGCGCCGAACACCACCAGTGGCCATCCGTTCCGCTCTGAAAGCGCCAGGGCGCGGCTCGAGCTCTTCGGGGAGGATCTCAGGAGGTACGCCGAAGGCGCGTCGCGAGTTCACGAGCACGCGGCGGCCCAGAATGTTGTTGCCCGCACCGCCGATCACCGCGCCGACCCCAAACGGCAACGCCTTGCCGATCCACGAAGCACCGCCGCGCGCGGCGAACTGTCGAATGAATGAAGTCTTCAACCTGTCAACCAGCGGTCCCATCGCTGCACGCGGCAGGCTCTTGGTAACGATCTCGCCCCAGTACTTGTCACGACCAGGACCTCGTCCCGTCGCCTGCTTCGCGAGCTGGGCGACCAAGTCGATGCCTTCTTTGCCGAGCATGAGGGTGAGCACCAGCGCCCGGGCGCGATCGGGGTCTGAGACGGGAATGCCGTGCACCTCGGTGACCGATTGGGCAAAAAGTGTCGTCGCCTCGAGAAAAGCGACGGTCTCGACGCCGCTCAGCGCGAGAGTCACCCCAGTGCCGATTCCAGGCACGACCGCGGTCGCTCCAACCGCGGCGCCGCCGCTCGTGACGGCGGAGAGATAGCGTCGCTCGAGCACCCGCACGATCTCGGTTGGCGTAGCGTCGGGGTGGCGAAGCCTGATGCTGCGAAGATGCGCGAGTACGAGCGGGCGCTGCAATGACAGCACGGTGTCGAGCATGCGTATCGATCTTGGGTGCTCGGGGGAGCCGACAGGCGGAATTCCTCCCTGCCAAGGCGCATCGCCTGGCAGTGAGTGAATGCGGTGCACCTGCTCAGCCATCGAGCCGATCAAACCACGTCTACCCTGAAGATTTGCTCAAGGCTCGGCGTGGATCAGACGAAGAGGTTTGCGCGCTCGAGGTCCTCGGCGAAGTCGACCTCGACAGCGTACAAGTCTGAGATATCGAGCGGTTCGACCAAGATGCCGTCTTCGGCTATTGCCAGCTCGAGGCCGCGCTCAAAGTAGTCCTGGTCATCGACGCGCGTGAGGTGATGCATGAATGCGCGCTTGTCACGGCTGGAGATGTAGTTGATGCCAACTGCCTCGCCAATACCGCCCTTGACGGTTTTGGACAGTTCATTGATGTGCCCCGCGGCGGTGACGGTGTACTTGACTTCTTCGTCACTCACCTTCGAGGTGTTCACCGTCACGAAGGACTGGTCACGCTCGATCAGTTCGATGGCGCGCCCGAGGACTCGCGGGTCGAACACGACGTCACCGTTCATCCAGAGCACTCCGCCGCGCCCTGTTTTGGAAAGCGCCCGCAACAGGCTCTTAGAAGTGTTGGTTTGGTCGTACCGGTCGTTGTAGACATAGTCAGCCTCGGGAAAAGCTTCAACGATCGTTTCTGCGCGGTAGCCGACGACCGTGGTGATCTTTGCGGTCTTACCGAAGGCGGCTCGAATATTGTCATGCTGCTGACGCATGATGCTGCGTCCATCGCTGAGCTGGGTAAGGGGCTTGGGCAACGAACGGCCAAGTCGCGAACCCATGCCAGCGGCGAGGATTACGGTCTGAAGGGTCAAAGTCTTCTCCTGAAAGTGGCGATTCATCGTCGGTTAACCGACAGGACACCCCTTCGTGCCAAACCTATGCTAGCGATGGGGCCTGTGAGTGTGCAGAGATTTGGCTGGCTGTTGCGAATTCGTGACTTTGGCCGTTGGGCGTTTTAGTAGGTCATGCGTACCGGACTTGATGGTTCGCTTGGTAGGTTTGATTGGTGACAGCCTCACTGCCGGCACCGAACGACTTTGGTCCAGACGACGCGGAAAATGGCAGCAGTACGCCCGTTTTTCAGCTGAAGTCGGTCAGCCCGCGAGCTAAGAAAGCGGGCGCTCGTGTGGGGACAAGCAAAACGAAGCCGCGCAAGAAGCCCGTGCGAAGCAGCGAACCTATCGGGGAGCCAGACGTCATCGCGAACGGGCCTGCGATCGGCACAAGCGTTGAAGACTCGGTATGGCCCGGCCCGCCCCCGCCGCTTCCCACCGATCTCGTGGGCAGGCCTGCTTCGCTCGACACTGCTGCGCTCGACGGCATTGAGATTCCGCCCAAACCGCCGCTTCCGGCGCACGTTCAGGCCGCTGCCGCGGGTGCGGTGACGGATGTGACCGCCGGCGACGCTGCTCCGGGTGAAGGTTCGGCTATTGAAGAGCCTGAAGCTGACAACGTCGACGCCGGGCCTGCAGAAGCCGAGCTGCTACAGCCTGAGCCAGCAGAGGCTGAGCCGGAACAGCCTGAGCCCGAAGAGGCGGAGACTGAAGAAGCTCAGCCGGAAGAAGCGGCGCCAGTGCAGGCTGAGCCCGAAAGCGCTGAGCCGGAACAGGCTGAGCCCGAGGACGCCGAGGACGCTGAGCCGGAACAGGCTGAGTCGCCCAGCGATTCTGCCGCCTTCCTCGAGAGCGGGACTCTTGTCGACGAAGACGCACCAGAGCACTTCGAGTCTGAAGTCGATGACGCCGCCGCGCCGCTCACGCAGATGGCAGGCCCGAGCAGCATCGTCGACGAGAAGTTTCTCGGCGTGCAAGATGTCGGCGTCGAATCAGCAAGCGATGTGCTCGTCATGCGGGGCGTGACGAAACGGTTCGGTGAGGTCGCTGCGGTCGACGGCATCGATCTGACCATCCCGGCAGGAACTTTCTATGGCCTGGTCGGACCGAACGGTGCCGGAAAAACCACCACGCTCTCGATGATCGCGGGGCTGTTGACACCCGACAAGGGCACGGTTCATGTGGGCGGAATCGACGCTGCATCCGACCCGAGAGGCGCAAAGCGCCTCATGGGCGTGTTGCCCGATCGCTTGCGCACGTTTGATCGGCTGACCGGGCGTCAACTGCTCTACTACTACGGAGTGCTGCGAGGGCTGAAGCCCTCAGTGGCCGAGAGTCGCACGACAGACCTTGCACGCGCATTCGATCTCACCGACGCACTCGGCCGGGTGGTGTCTGACTACTCGGCAGGCATGCTGAAGAAGGTCATGCTCGCCGGTGCGCTGATCCACTCACCGCGCCTTCTCGTTCTCGATGAACCTTTTGAAGCGGTCGATCCGGTGTCGAGCGCGGTGATCATCGACATTCTGACCACGTACGTGGCTCACGGCGGAACGGTGGTTCTTTCGAGCCACGGTATGGAACTGGTCGAGCGTATGTGCACTCGCGTCGCTGTGATCGTGGCGGGTCAGGTGCTCGCTGAGGGCACGGTGGAAGAGGTGCGCGGTGAGCTGACCCTCGAACAGCGCTTCGTCGAGCTGGCCGGTGGCCTCAGCGACGTGGAGGGCCTCGAATGGCTGCACACGTTCTCCGACTGAGAATCGCGCTGCTGTTCGGTTCGTTTCGAGGAGACGTCACCGACATCGTCCGCGCCGCAGTTCAGCTGCTCGCGGTAGCCGCCGCGACCGCTGCGGCGTGCTGGGCGTTGCTGTCTCTTGCCAGTACCAACGTAGAAGTAGCCCTAGCGGTGACGGTGTTGGGCGGATCTGCCATCACCCTGGGTTTCGCCTTGTCGCCGCTCATCGGCGCGACAAGTGACCCGCTTGATCCGCGTCGGTTCGCCGTTCTTGGAATGGCCCCGCGGCCGCTGGCAGCGGTTCTTGCGGTTGCAGGCCTCATCAGCCTGCCGATTTTGGCGTTGATCACGATCGCTGTCTGCCTGGCTGTGCTCTGGATCGGGTTCGGGGTCTCGGCGCTGGTGGCCGCATCAGGCGTCGCTCTCGGCATCGTCACATGCGCATTGTTGGCGCGTGTGTGCATGGCCCTCGCGTCGCTTTTTCTCAAAGGGCGGCAGTCACGCGAACTGACCGGTGTGTTTCTCTTGGTGATGATCGTGGTGGTCGTGCCCACCGCTGTTTTCCTCTCTTCGCTGAAGTGGGACGGCGTCGTACCGACGCAGCTCTCGGAGATCATCGACGTCCTTGCGTTGACGCCGGTCGGCGCCGCATGGGCGTTCCCCGCGCTGATCGAGGCCGGTGACTCTCAAGCTGCACTGGCTGTTGGGGTGGCTGTCGGCACGGCTTTGCTGCTCGCAGCGCTATGGCTATGGCTCGTGAATCGGCTGTTGACGACGACAGAACGCCCCGTGGCGGCTCGAGAACGCGGTGGGCTCGGCTGGCTTGCTGTCGCGCCCGGTACGCCGGCGGGTGCGATCGCGGGGCGCAGCCTGCTCTATTGGCTCAACGATCGCCGCTACCTCGTCAACGTGATGGTGATTCCGGTGGCTGCGGCCGCGACCACCGTGCCGCTGTTGGTCGCCGGTGTTTCGCCCGAGATGGTCGCCTTGGTGCCGGTGCCGTTCGCGGCGCTCTTCTTGGGATGGTTGGTGCACAACGATCTTGCCTACGACTCCACGGCAGTGTGGATGCACTTCGCTGCAGGCGTGCGTGGCCTCTCCGACCGGGTGGGGCGGCTTGTTCCCGTGCTCTTGGTCGGCACCTTGTTTCTCGCTGTGGCGATTCCGATCGCCGTTTCACTGCACGGTCGGTGGTCGATACTGCCAGCGATGATCGGCGTGTGCGCCTCGCTCTTTCTGTGCGGTCTCGGGTTGTCGAGTATCGCGTCTGTTGTTGCACCGTACGCTGTGTCGCGGCCCGGCGACAGTCCCTTTCGTCAGCCCTCGCGTACTGGAGCCGAAAGCGTGGTGTCGCAGGGGGCCGTGTTGCTCGGGGTGCTGATTCTCAGCGCCCCAGCCCTCTGGTGGGCCTGGCAAGGACTGTCAGGCGATGACGACGCGATCACGACCGCGATGTGGGGCGGAATCGGAATCGGCGCTGGGGTGCTGCTTATCGGTCTGGGCGTCGGCGCCGCCGTGTTTGAGCGCCGCACGAGCCGTTTGATGGAGTTTGCTGAGTCGACCTGAGTGCCGGATTTGACCCCGGTGCCGCGTGCGCCCCGGTACACTGACTGACCATGAGCACTCCTCTCGACAACCCGGATCAGGGTGGTACGGCTATCCTCGACCGAGAGCTCGAAGAGCTCATCCGCGAAGAAAGCATTGAACCTGGTGACCACGAACGCTTCTCGCACTATGTGAAGAAAGACAAGATTCTCGAGTCAGCGATGACGGGAAAACCGGTACGTGCGCTCTGCGGAAAAAAGTGGACTCCTGGGCGCGATCCCGAGAAGTTTCCGGTGTGCCCGGCATGCAAAGAGATCTACGAGTCGCTCGTCAAGTAGCGCGTTGCTCGGTGGCGTCAACGTAAACGGTGGGAATAGCAGGGTCAGACCTGCTCAACGCCAGCGAACGCACTGGCAGCTCATCACGAACGAACGCGTGGTGTGATCGCGCGGACTCGACTCCCGTGCTTCCCTCGGCTGAGCTGTCGAAGTCGCCGCTCGTTACGAGAGGTACTTGCAGCGCTCGGGCTTCAGGATGCTGCGCCGCAGCGCTGAGCTGTTCGAACCCGTCAGATACACTCACGAGCTCGTGGGTGGCGGTGCCGTCTCTCAGTGAACGGAAAGCCGCCTTACAGCCGCCCATGGAGCCTTTGTCCGTGGATGCCTTGGCTACGGAGACCCACGCGCCAGTCGAATCCTGGCGGGCGACGAGTTTGTAGACCATTCCCGCTGTGGGCGTTCCAGATCCGGTGACAAGCGACGTGCCCACCCCGTATGAGTCGATAGGCGATGCCGCCAATGAGGCGATTGCGAATTCGTCGAGGTCGCTGGTCACAGTGATCTTGGTTTTCGTCGCGCCAAGATCGTCGAGCTGGGCGCGCACCGACGCTGCGACTGTTGGCAGGTCGCCCGAATCGATGCGCACACCGCCCAACGAGGTGCCAGCAACTCGCACCGCTGTCTCGACTCCCTGACGAATGTCATAGGTGTCAACCAGCAGTGTGGTGCCCGCGCCGAGCGCGTCGATCTGCGAGCGGAAAGCATCTTCCTCACTATCGTGCAGCAGCGTCCACGCGTGGGCGGCGGTTCCCATCGTGGGAACGCCCCACCGCCGGCCCGCCTCAAGATTCGATGTGGCGGCAAAGCCCGCGATGTACGCTGCGCGGGCTGCGGCGACCGCCGATTCCTCACCAGCGCGGCGCGAACCCATCTCTGCAAGTGGGCGATCGCCCGCGGCGATGCTCATGCGCGCGGCGGCTGTGGCGATCGCCGAGTCGTGGTCGAGAACACTGAGCGCGAGCGTCTCGAGCACTACAGCCTCTGCGAAAGTGCCTTCCACCGTCATGATCGGCGAGCCGGGAAAGTAGACCTCGCCCTCGCGGTATCCGACGATCGACCCCGTGAAGCGGTAGTTCTCGAGGTATGTGAGCGTGGCAGCATCCACCACTTTCTGGTCTCTCAAGTACCGCAGCTCGTCATCGCCGAATCGAAACTCTCGCAACAGGCTCAGCAATCGCCCCGTTCCCGCCACCACACCGAAGCGACGCCCGCCCGGCAGGCGACGCCCGAAGAGCTCGAACACGCAGCGGCGCGCGGCCGTGCCATCGCGTAGCGCCGCGCCGAGCATGGTGAGCTCGTAGCGGTCTGTGTGCAGGGCGGTGCTGACAAGGGTCGAGGCGCTCATGACGCCAGCCTACTGACGTGCTGGCGTAGGCTGAATGATCGTGAATGAGGCGCCGATCGGAATCTTCGACTCCGGGGTCGGTGGGCTCACCGTCGCCCGGGCGATTTCTGCGCAGCTGCCGCGTGAATCGCTTGTTTACATCGGCGATACCGCGCACTCGCCCTACGGCCCGAAACCGATCGCTGACGTGCGCCGATACTCGCTTGAGATCCTCGACACACTGGTGGATCAGGGCGTGAAAATGCTGGTGATCGCCTGCAACACCGCTTCTGCCGCAATGCTTCGAGATGCTCGTGAACGCTATGACGTGCCTGTCATCGAGGTGATAGGCCCAGCGGTGCGCACCGCGATGTCGACGACGCGCAACGGTCGAGTGGGCGTCATCGGCACCACCGGCACGATTGGTTCGCGCGCGTACCAAGACATGCTCGAAGTCAATGAGCGGTTGACGGTGTTCGCCCAAGCGTGTCCGCGGTTCGTCGAGTTTGTCGAGGCGGGAGTTACCGGCTCGCCTGAAGTGCTCGCGGTCGCAGAGGAGTATCTTTCACCGCTGCGTCACGCGGGCGTCGATACTCTGGTGCTTGGGTGCACCCACTACCCGTTTCTTGAGGGGGTCATCAGCTACGTCATGGGCCCCGACGTGAGCTTGGTGTCGAGCGACAATGAGACGGCTAAAGACGTCTACCGCCAGTTGGTTTCGCGCGACCTGCTCGCAGGGGTGGATGCTTCACCCCAACACGTGTACGAAGCGACCGGCGCGTCTGCTGACGAGTTCGTAAACCTCGCACACCGCCTGATGGGCCGTGAGATCCGCAACGTGCAGCTGGTGCAGACCGGCGCCATCGAACTACCACCGACCAGACCCTGAGACCCACATCTCGCGGGTTTCCAGAAGGAGAGCAATGACTGACATCGTTCGCGCGGATGGCCGCGCTGTTGACGAGCTGCGCACCATCACCATCGAGCGGGGCTGGAGCGCGCACGCCGAAGGCTCAGCGCTGATCTCGTTCGGAGGAACCAAGGTGCTGTGTACCGCGTCGTTCACCAACGGTGTGCCGCGCTGGCTCACGGGCAAGGGCAAGGGATGGGTGACGGCGGAGTACGCGATGTTGCCTCGCGCGACGAACTCGCGCAACGACCGCGAGAGCGTCAAAGGCAAGATCGGCGGGCGCACGCACGAGATTTCACGGCTGATTGGGCGGTCGCTGCGCGCGGTTGTCGATATGAAGGCACTGGGCGAAAACACCATCGTCATCGATTGCGATGTACTGCAAGCCGACGGAGGCACACGCACCGCGGCTATCACCGGTGCATACGTGGCCCTAGCCGATGCAATCGAGTGGGGACGAAAGAAGAAGTTCATCGGTCAGAAGTCCACGCCGCTCATCGACACTGTCGCGGCTGTGTCAGTGGGCATCATCGACGGTGAGCCGATGCTTGACCTCGCCTACGTCGAGGACGTGCGGGCTGAGACCGACATGAATGTCGTTGTGACCGGCCGTGGTCTGTTCGTCGAGGTGCAGGGCACCGCCGAAGGCGCCCCTTTCGACAAGCGCGAGCTCGACGCGCTGCTTGAACTGGGCGTCGCGGGATGCGCCGATCTGCGCACGCACCAGCTCGCGTCGCTGCAGCCTGCGGGGGAGTGACGCGTGGCGCGGATTGTCTTGGCAACCCACAACGCTCACAAGGTGGAGGAATTTCAGGCGATCGTGGCAGCGACTCGTCCTGATCTCACGGTGGTGTCGTACGACGGGCCTGAACCGGTCGAAGACGGTGTGACGTTCGCCGCAAACGCGCTGATCAAGGCGCGTGCCGCGGCCGCACACACCGGATTGCCCGCGTTGGCAGACGATTCGGGCATCTGCGTCGATGTGCTCGGCGGCTCACCGGGAGTGTTTTCGGCCTACTGGGCTGGACACGCGAAAGATGGCACCGCGAATCTGAGATTGCTGCTCGATCAGCTGAGCGATATCGCCGACCCGCACCGTGCCGCTCAGTTTGTCTCGACGATTGCGCTCGTCGATCCTGACGGCGATGAGCACGTAGTTGAAGGAGTATGGCCAGGACGACTCGCCACCGCAGCAGCGGGCGAGGGGGGCTTCGGTTATGATCCGATCTTCGTGCCAGACGGCCAGCCCGCTGGGACTGAGCGCTCGGTGGGCGAATTCAGCCCCACCGAGAAGAATGCGGTGTCGCACCGGGCACGCGCCTTCGCAGCGCTCGGCCCGTTGCTCGCGACGCTGTGATCGGGCTCACCGCTACGCGACACTGAGAATCACATTCATTCCCGACTAGGCGGTGCAGCGCGCGCGCCCGGCTGCCCCGGCCTAGCCTGGATGAATGCACGACCACGCGCACGGCACCGCCGGGATCAGAGGCGCGAGCAATCGCCGACTGCTGGCGGTGTCATTGACCATCACCGCGACCGTGATGGTGATTCAGATCGTCGGCGCGGCGCTATCGGGTTCGCTCGCGTTGCTGGCCGACGCGGTGCATATGTTCACCGATGCTGCTGCACTGGTGATCGCGCTAGTCGCTAGCGCGGTGGCAGCTAGACCCGCAACCGATCGAAACACCTTCGGGTTTCAACGAGCCGAAGTGCTCGGAGCGCTGATCAACGCGATCATCTTGATTGCACTCTCTGTGTGGGTAGCGGTAGAAGGCGTTGCACGACTGCTGGCCCCCGACGACGCCGAAGTCGCAGGCGGATTCATGTTGATCGTGGCCGTCGTTGGGTTGTTTGCCAATGGCATCGCCATGTGGTTGTTGAGCGCAGCGCAACGGCGGAGCATCAATGTGCGTGGTGCCTACCTCGAAGTGCTCGGCGACCTGATCGGTTCGGCAGCGGTCATCGTTGCCGCCGTCGTGATCGTGACGACTGGGTGGGTGCAGGCAGACGCGCTTGCGTCCTTGGCGATCGCCGCGATGATCGTGCCGCGAGCGATCGGCTTGCTACGCGAAGTGTTGTCAGTTCTTACCGAATCGGCTCCGGTGGGCACCCACGTGCAAGAGATTCGTGAGCACATTCTTGCTACCCCGGGTGTCGTCGATTGTCACGATGTGCACGTGTGGCAACTCACCCGCGGCGCCCCCGTGTTCAGCGCCCACGTCGTGGTTGAGGATGGCGCGATGAGCGGGGCGGAGTCTGTGAGAATTCTCAGCCGGCTGCAAGTCTGCCTTGCAGAGCACTTCGACGTGGAGCATTCGACCTTTCAGTTGGAGCCCGCCGGACACGTCGAGCACGACGCCCACGCGTGAGTCGCTTCACGCTTCGCGCTTCACCTCGGTCGTCGCCTTGTCGGCACGAAGTCCGCGCCAGCGAGCGTGACGAAGCATGCCGCCGGGGGTGAACTCAGCGAACTCGACCTCGGCGACCACTTCAGGCGAGAGCCAGAGCGCGTCAGCGGCATCGGCTGCCGGTACGCCGTGGAACGGATTGGCGTCCGTGCGAAGAGGATTGAGCTCGCTCTCCAATAGCTTCAGAGTGGCATCGGAGAACCCTGAGCCCACGCGCCCGGCGTACTGCAGGATGTCACCATCGGGAATCCCCACTAGCAACGAGCCGATGACGTGCGCCTTTCCGGGCCGAATACCGCCCACGACGACCTCTTGCGTGCGGGTCAGTTTCACCTTCAGCCAATCCTCGCTGCGCGTTCCGTGCTGGTAAGGCGAGTTTGGGTTCTTCACCACGACGCCTTCAAGAGCGAATTCGCGAGCGGCGCTCAGTGCAGCATCCACATCATCGAACACCGGAGGAACGGTGATGCTCGACGCAGTGCGGGGGGTGAGCGACTCGAGCAGTTCTCGTCGGGATGCTAACGGCAGTGCTGTCGCATCGTTGTCACCTACCGCCAGCAGATCGAACAGGTAGTAGTGCACCGGTGTTTGCGGCACCTCCCGTTCGATCTCGCGAGTCTGTGAGAGGTTCATTCGGGATTGAAGTCGAGAAAAGCTTGGTTGACCATCCTTGTCGAGGGCGACGATCTCGCCGTCGAATATCGCGGGTTCTGAGCCGAGGCCCAGATCTTGCGCAGTGAGCTCGGGGTATTTGGCCGTGATGTCGTTTCCGCTGCGAGCGCGAAGCCGCAGTCGCTCCCCGTCCCACACGCCCAGCGCGCGAACACCGTCCCATTTGATCTCGACCCATGGCTGCTCGGCCCACCGCTTTACGGCGGCGCGAGCAAGGCCCGGCGTGGTGATCGTCGAGAGCATCGGTCGAAGATCCGCGGTGCTGGTGCTGGTGCTGGCGCTGGGCGCGGGTGCCGGCCCTGCGTTCACGGGCACGACATCGCGCTGGACTGCTCCAGCCGCATCCGTTTTCATTCGATGCAGCAACCAAGATGACTTCTCGCCGTCGCCTTGGGTGCGAATGAGCGCGAGACGCACACGTCCTAGGGGTCCGCCTGGTGATCCTTCGGCGGTGAAGATGATCTCGTCATCCCGCCACTTCTCAAGCTCATAGCGGCCGGTATCCCAGATCGTCATATCGCCCGCGCCGTACTCGCCCTTGGGAATCGTGCCCGAGAAATCGAGGTACTCCAGTGGATGATCCTCGGTCCTCACCGCCAACGAGTTGCGCGCAACTGAATGGGGGATGCCTCGCGGCACCGCCCAGCTCACGAGCACTCCGTCGTGCTCAAGTCGAAGGTCCCAGTGCAGGCGCGATGCGTGATGTTCCTGAATGACGAAACGCGGCAGCTGACTCGACGAGGCTGTGTGCCCGAGCGCGTTTGTGGGCACCGGCTCTGGTGTTCTGCCGGCGGCGCGCTTGGCAATGTATGCGCTCAGCGGTCCGTGAGCGTCTTGTCTGGCTCCCGCGTGAAATCCGAGCGCGGCAAGCGGATCGTCGCTGCTCTCTACCCGCTGCAGTACTTGCTCGAAGGTGAGGTGGTCGAGCCCAGGGGCAGCGAGCTCATCCCATGTGCGCGGTGCAGCGACGGTGGGGAGGGATCGTCCGCGCAGCGAGTAGGGGGCAATGGTCGTTTTGGACCCGTTGTTCTGGCTCCAGTCGATGAAGACGCGGCCATCGCGCTGAGCCTTCGCCATCTGGCTCACGGCCAAATCTGGATGGTCGGCTTCGATCGCACGCGCCAACTCTTTCGCAATGCCCGAAATCTGATCAGCGGTCTGCGCGCCAGATAGCGCTGCGTACAGGTGGATTCCCTTGCTTCCGCTGGTGACAGGCACTGGCTCCAGGCCCATGCCCACCAGAATCTCTCTGGCCAATCGGGCCACTTCCGCGCACTCCAGCAGACCGGTTCCAGGACCTGGATCGAGATCAAGCACCAAGCGATCGGGGTTGTTCTTGCCGCCGTCTGCCGAGAACCGCCACTGCGGCACGTGCAACTCAAGACTTGCCACCTGCGCGAGATAGACCAGCGCGGCAGTTTCATCGACAAGCGGATAATCTTTGCTGCCGGTCGAATGTGAAATGCCGACGCGCTTCAACCACCCAGGTGCTCCCGTCTCGAGATGCTTCGCGAAGAAAGACGGTCCTGGCTCGGTCTCGGTTCCGACTCCCTCTGGCCAGCGCTTGCGCGTCACAGGCCGGCCAGCGAGATGGGGCAGGAGAACCCCCGCGACGCGCGAGTAGTAGTCGATTACCTCGCCCTTGGTGGTTCCCGTATTGGGGTACAGCACCTTTTCGAGGTTGGTCAGGCGCAGGCGGTGACCGTCGACTCGCACGAGATGCTCTGCCGCACGGCCTGACAACGTCATGCGCCCAGATTAGCGCCGAGCGGGATTGCTGGTGCTAGTGACTATGCAGAGTGGGTGTTGCAGGTGTGTACTGGTGTGATGAGGGCTATCTGGAAGGGCGCGCTGACATTCGGACTGGTGAACGTGCCGGTCAAGGTGTATTCGGCGACAGAAGATCATGACGTGTCACTTCACCAGGTGCACGCGAGCGACGGCGGCCGCATCCGTTACCAGCGCGTGTGCGAGATCGACGGCGAAGTTGTTCCGTACGCTGATATCGATAAAGCATTCGATGACGGCGAGCGCACCGTGATCTTGACGAAAGCTGACTTTGCTTCGCTTCCCGCTGAGCGCAGCAGAGAGATCGATGTGGTTGAGTTCGTGCCCAGCGAGCAGGTTGACCTGCTGACCCTCGATAAGGCCTACTACCTCGAGCCTGATTCCACTTCGCCCAAGGCCTACGTGCTGTTGCGAAAGACACTCGAACAGACCGACCGCACCGCGATCGTGCGGTTCTCGCTACGACAGAAAACGCGTCTCGCCGCCCTGCGCGTGCGTGACGATGTGCTGGTGCTGCAAACGTTGCTGTGGGCTGATGAAGTGCGCGAAGCCGCGTTTCCTGCCCTCGACGAGTCGGTGCGTATCTCGGCGAAAGAACTTGAGCTGTCAGCATCCCTCGTTGAGAGCTTCTCGAGTGACTTCGATCCGTCGGAGTTCACGGATGAGTATCAGCAGGAACTGCGCACTCTGATCGACGCGAAGCTCGAGAAGGGTGACAGCCTTGACACCAGCGAGACCTTCGGAGAGCACGACGAATCTGAATCCGGCGCAGAGGTGATCGATCTCATGGACGCGTTGCGTGCGAGCGTGGAAAAGTCACGCGCGGCCCGCGACAGCAAGAAGAGCGCCAGCGCCTAGCGGTTTACTCGTCTGGCCGCTGATCGTCTTCGGGTGATGAGGGGCGACGGACCGGTTCAGGAGAACGATCGAAGACATCGGCTTCGAGCACCAGTGCCTCTGCCTCGTCTTCGTCGGTAACGATGTCTTCGCCCGCGGCCGCTTCTTTCTGGGCTTTGCGGCGCTCGTTGAAGTAGTGCCAAAGCGTCACCACGGCGGTGCCGCCGACAGCGACGAGAAGAATAAGGTCGATGTATTCCTGCACGAAGCGTGCGACGGGGGGAATGTACCCGAGTAGATAGCCCGCCATGGTGAGGCCGAAGCCCCAAAGCACCGCACCGATGAGGTTGTACAGCGTGTACGTGCCCCGGTGCATGTGACCGACACCTGCCGCTACTGGGGCGAAGGTGCGCACCACCGGCACGAACCGGGCGAGAATGATCGTGAGGCCGCCGAAACGCTCGAAGAAGGCGTTGGTGCGCTGCACGTTTCTGACGCTGAACAGTCCGGATTCTTTGCGCTCGAAGATTGCTGGCCCGGCTTTGTGCCCAATGAGGTAGCCCACCTCGCCGCCAAGAAAGGCGGCCAGGCCGATCAGCAATGACACCCACCAGATGTTGAGCCCGAACACCATGCTGGTGTGGGTGAGAAGTCCGGCGATGATCAGCAAGGTGTCACCGGGAAGGAGAAAGCCCACCAGCAACCCGGTTTCGGCGAAGACAATGAAGCAGACCACCACCAACGCCCACGGGCCAGCGGCCGCGATGATGGTCTCGGGGTCTAGCCAGGGAATTAGTGCGATGTGGTGCACTGGGTGCGTCCCGTCGTCTTCTTCGGCGGTGGATGCCATTTGCTGTGGCAAGGTGTCGTCATCGTGCTCGTGCGGAAGGTGGGACTTGAACCCACACGCCCGGAGGCACAGGAACCTAAATCCTGCGTGTCTGCCAATTTCACCACTCCCGCGAGTGAGAACAGTCTAATGCGGGTTTGCGTATTGAGTTTCTTCGAGCGTGCCTGTGCGCGTTCGTCGCACACGTATCTTTCGGGCTGTGGATAACCTCGGGGTCGGTTTTGCAGATCTTGCGAGGATTCTCCAATGACCCTCGTCGCTTCGCCCCCAAGTGCTCTGGTTGCAGAGCGAGTGCGGCAGCGCTTGCGCGAAGAAAGAACGGATCCGACCACCGATCCCGAGTTCGCCGCTCGCGTCGCTTGGTCTGAGGTGAGGCGCCACAACGATTTCGCGCTCGCGCGAGGGCTGTCACTCGTCGATGACGAGGCGTCGTGTGTGCGGGAGGTTCTCGCCAATGTTGCCGGGTTCGGGCCACTGCAGCCATACCTGGATGATCCAACCGTTGAAGAGCTGTGGATCAACGCCCCTGATCGAATCTTCATTGCTCGCGGGGGAGTCGCTGAGCCGGTCGCGCTAACGCTCACCGACACGGCGGTTCGCGATCTTGTCGAGCGAATGCTGCAGTCCAGCGGCCGCCGGGTGGATCTGAGCCAGCCATTTGTTGATGCGTCGTTGCCAGATGGAAGCCGACTGCACGTGGTGATTCCTGACATCACGAAACAGCACTGGGCGGTGAACATTCGGAAGTTCTTGCCACAGTTTCGTGATCTGGCTCGCCTCGAGCTGTCCGGGTCTATCGAGCCAGCGGCAGCAGACCTGCTGCGTACGGCGATGGTGGCGGGAAAATCAGTCTTGGTCTCGGGTGCAACTCATGCGGGCAAGACCACTCTCTTGGGTGCGTTGATTGCGGAGTGTCCGGCCGACACGCGAATTGTGACCGTCGAGGAGACCTTTGAACTCGCCGTCGCCGCACCAGACCTAGTTTCGCTTCAAGGCCGTCAACCGAGCTTGGAAGGCAGCGGCGAGGTCACCCTTCGGCGGCTAGTCAAAGAAGCACTGCGCATGCGACCCGATCGACTCGTCGTCGGTGAAGTGAGAGACGCAGAAGCGCTCGATCTTGTCCTCGCTTTGAACACCGGCGTGCCGGACGGCGGTAACCGCACATTTAGCGGAGGTCGGACGCGTAAGGCGACTTTCGTGGTCTGACCGGGAGGTTTCTTCTGTTAGCGTCATTCCCAGACGCCGCGAGAGTCGGGGCGCCGGAGAGGCCGAACCACGATGGATGCCACGCAAGTATTGACAGAGCGAGTGAGCGCCGACCACGCGGCAGTAGAGAGGGTGGCGTGGCGCTGGGCGACTCGCTTGCGCACGGCTGGCGAGAAGTGCGGCTCCGCCGAGGCGCTCGCGCTCGCCGACACGTTCGAGAGCGCCCTCGCGGCCGATGGGGCCGACGGGGTGCTCGACCTGGCGCTCGCTGGACCGGCGCTAGGGGGGCTCGGGTGTAATGACCTCGCGGCGCTCGTGCGTGGCCACGATTTGGTGTGAGGCTCCCGCTAGGTGATAGCCGGGGGAAGACGAAGGCTGGCGACGCGCGCGCCCGACAAGGTCGGCTGGTCTGGCGGAGCGGAGAAGCTCAGCGAGCGAGATGTGAGACTCGGCTGAGGAACCAGGAGAAGGTCGGTGTTGAGGTTGCCGCCGACGAATGCGCGAACGAACAAGGACGCGCCCAGCGAGGATGGCACCACTTGGTAGCCACCTTGGCCATCGGGTCCTTTGTCCTGGATCAGTCGCTCGCGGTATAGGACATCCGTTGCGCGGTCGATCCCGCCGAGGCCACCACCGCAAACGCTTGAGTAAGACTTGATTGGTGCCGCCAATGTGAGCCTGGACAGACCGTCGACGCGCAGGAAAGTGCGGCCCTTACGTTCGCCGAGGGAGGGCACCGTGCCCCAATAGCTGTTGTAGATCGCATAGTGAAGGCGCACAGCCGACTTCGGCAGTGACTTCAGCAGGCCGACGTCATACATGGCCGAGTCGTCGCCACCTTCCGGGCTACGCGCCGCAACGAGGAGCGCGGCGAGGTACTCCTGGTGGATGTCGTCGTCGATCCATGCCGCCGCGTCGATGACTTCCTTCGCAACGCGGGGGTGAACGTCTCCCTTGACGGCGTCCTCAGGCGCTTGCTCTAGTCGGCGCTCGACCTTCTCGGAAAGCCTGAGAAGGTTCGTCGTGTGATAGTCCGTCCACTTGCCGAGATTGCGCCCAAGGGCACGGATCGAGGGGGCTACTATCCACAGAATGCCGAGCGTGCCGAGTCCCGTCAGGCCCCACTCGGGCAGATCGTCAGGCAAGTCGAGTTCAGCGTCGGTCACGGGGCCAGCGTAGCGTGAGCCCGCGAGCGTACCGGCACGAAACGACGAAACGCCCCCGCCGAGCTCGCGTGTGGCGAGTGGCGGGGGCCATGGGAGCGCTAGCATCAGGCGGCATGAAGAATGTGTCGCCAGAGGCGCTTGTTGAGGAGTTGCACGCCGCGGTGAAGCGGCAGTCGAGCGTGCCGAAGGTAGCGGCGCAGATCGGAATGAACTACCACTCGCTCCGGGACAACCTGCTCGGCAATACTCAGATGCGCCTCATCACGGTCGACAGGATGCTCGATGCTCTCGAAATGTCGTGGGAGGAGTTGCTAGAGCGCGCGCGACTTTCAGAAGCGCACCGGAAGTTCTAGCGAGTAGCGGCTTCGGCTTCGGCCGCCTCGGCCAGAGAGGGCGCGAGGCGCCGCGCGTGCGCGGCTGGAAGGTCGCGGCGACCGGTGACTGTCCGTGCCCACGCGATGACATTGCCGTCGGCGAGGGTTGCGAGATGGCGCGGGGAGCGGGCCATAGCATGCGGGACGTCGACGAGCTCGCCGTCGAGGTCGACCCTCAGCGGCTTGGGCTCGGCGAGGAGGTCGCGTGAGTGCTCGATCAGGAGGTCGCGGGCGTCGTCGACGTCGAGGTCGAGGGGGCGGTCGAGCGAACGCCGTGCCCACTCGGCGGGAGAGTCGCGGAGGCGTGCGAGTGCCTCGGGCGAGTTCGCGCGACGCGGGATGAGGTACGCCGAGACGCCGCGGACGGTCACCGGGATAGGCGAGGGTACGAGGGCGGCGGCGATTCGGTCGGCGAGGTCGGCAGGGCTCATGCGTCCCACTGGCATGCGGGCTTGTCGACGAGCTCGGGGGCCGGGCAAACCGCGCCGATGGCGGGCGGGACGAGCTCGGGATGGTCGAGGGTAGGCGGCATGGCGGCTCCTGTCAGAAGGGGGCGGGATCGGCGGCGAGGTCTGCGGCGTCGGTGGCGGCCTCCTCGGCGGCCACTGCGGCGCGTGCGGCCTGGAGGCGCTCGACGAGGTCGGCGCCGTAGAGGCCAGGGAATACGGCGAGTAGCGCGTGGTGCGCGGCCGTATAGACGCGGCACGCGGTGTAGGGCGTGGAGGGGGCGACTCGGTCGGCGTAGGCCCGTGCGGCCTCCCGGGCTGTAGCTGGCGTCCACCCGCCGCGCGGCGCGGTCGGTGTCCAGAGTGGGAGGTCGGAGTATCGGGTCGTGCGGTCGATGTGCGGCCGGAGCTCGGCGCGGGGCGGCGGGCGGAGGTGGGCGGCCCTCATCGGTTCCACCGTGCGCCGACGAGCGAGGCCCCCGCCTTGCTGGCGGCGGTCGCGTCGCGCACGCCTGAGAGGTCGAGCGCGCGGAGTGCGGCCATTGCGTCGCGGCGGAGCGCGCGAATCTCGGCCACCGCGGGGTTCACGATGTGCTGGCCCTGGGAGCCGGTGGTCATGAGGCCGACGTCGGGGATCGTCGCGGCGAGGTCGTCGGCGAGCGCTAGGAGTGAGCACGCCTCGAAGAGCGCGGCGCGCTGGGCGGCGGTGAGGCGGGGGTTGTCGTCCTCGATCTGGCAGTAGGTCTCCTTGGTGGAGTCGCTCCAATCAGGAAGGCCCGCGTAGCGGTCTGCGGTGTCGGTCATGCGTGAGCTCCTCACGAGAAAAACGGGGATACGTAGGTGTGCGTAGATTCAGCCGGGCTACGTACGCGGCCAGCCTCGCTACGCCGCCAAGGGTGGGGCGAGACCCCCGCCTACTTGAAGCCGGGCTCAGTAGGTGGCGAGTGAGTTGCCTGCGCGGGAACGGCGGCGATCACGCTCGCGACGCACGCCGGGGAAGCGCTCGTCGAAGAGATCAGAGGTCGAGACGCCGGAAGGGTGCGCCTCACCCGCGGCGCGGCGGGAGCCGTAGCTCGCGCGGTTGGCGACCTTCTGGCGAGCGGATCGCTCACGGTGGTGGAACGCGCACAGTGTGCGAAGGTTGTCGGGCTCGTCGGTGCCGCCACGGTAGCGCGGGACGATGTGGTCCACCTCTAGCCGACCGCCCGGGCCGGTGCCGGTCTCGGTACATCGGGAGCCGAGAGCGTGGTCGGGCGCGTTGCCATCGGCGTCCCAGGTGCACTGTTGGCCGTCGCGGGCGAGGACCGCGGCGCGGATCGCGCGCCAGTTCGGGGGGAGTCGGCGGCTCACAGTGCGCCGCCGAACACGCGTGTCGCGTCCGCGCGACAACCGAGCAATGTTGGCAGGGGAACGGGGACTTCGGCGGCGGCCACATAGCCGACGCCAGGCACGAGCTCAACGCAGGTCGCGGGGAGGCGTGCGGCGCCGTCCTCGGCAGCGGCAGCGGCGCCTAGGAAGCAGCGAGCTTGGGACATTGTGGTTCCTAGTCTGAGGTCAAGGGGCGAGGTATGGGCGGGGCATGATTGACCGCAGCCCGTCGGTGTGTGCTGTCGGGGACTCGTACCGCGCGGGGTACGTCGATTCGTCCCGGTCTGCCCAAAGCACCCCATACTCTCCGCGTCGCGATTCGCGATGTCCCCATTTCATGCCAAGGTCGATTCATGACTGAACTTGACTCGGGCTCTAGATCGTTGCAAACGCTGTACTCGTGGTTCGCCGATGGAAAGCTGTCCGTCAATCGCCGTTATCAGCGAAAGCTCGTCTGGACGCTCGACGAGAAACAGAAATTGGTGGAGTCGGTGCTGAAGCAGTACCCGGTGCCGGCGATTCTCTTAGCCGCCAAGGAAGACGAGGGATACGAGATTATCGACGGCTTGCAGCGGCTCCATACCTTGATGTCTTTCATCGAGACTGCATTCGTCACGCTCGGCGGTGCGCGGTTTGATGTGTCACGTTTCCCGACTGCTCAAGCTCGCGCGGAGGAAAGCATTTTCGAGGTCCAGGGGCGTGACCAGGTCCTCACAGCGCGGGAAGTTAGTACCTTCCTCGACTACAACATGCCAGTGTCTGTGATGAAAGGTGCATCCGAGACCGAAATTGACGAGGTATTCGCGCGCATCAACACCTACGGCCACCGGCTATCGGACCAGGAGAGACGCCAAGCAGGCGTCGAAGACAAATTCGCGGAGATGGTTCGTGATCTCGCGTCCAGTGTGAGGGGCGACGTCTCGCCGCAGATTCTCGATCTGGGCGCTATGCCTGCCATCAGCATCGACCTGCCGATGACGCGCCAAGGGTACGACGTCGTAGCGGCCGAGGTCTTCTGGGTCGAGCAGGGAATCCTACGTTCGACCGACCTACGGGACAGTATGGACGAGCAGTGCATCGCGGACATCGCTGCGAGCATCGTTGGAGGACAGATCCTCGATCGATCGAAGGACGCGCTCGACGCGGTCTATGAGAACGGTTCAACGGAGAACGCGCGAATTGCCACTGCCCTCGACACGCACGGAGCCGACAAGTTCTCAGCAGAGTTCCGCTTCTGCATTGACGAGATCAAGAAGATATGCGCGCTCGATCAAAGCAAAAAGTTGCGGTCGATAATATTCTCGAAGTCCAACACCAACCCGTTCCCGGCAGTGTTCGCGGTACTGATGATTGCGCTACACGAGGCGCTCATTGGCGGCTCGAAACAGATCGCAAACTACGCCGGTGTTCGCGGTGCCCTTACCGGTCTCGACGACCGATTGGAGACCAGCCGACGGTCCACCTCCCCAGATGAGCGACGAAAGAATGTAGACGTAGTCAAAGGGTTGATCGGCCAGCATCTTGTGGATGTCGAGAGGGAGGATCTCTATGACGACCACGGGATCACGGCCATTGACGACATGCTCAAGCTGTCGATGATCGAGTTGGCGCACTATGAACTCAAGCAGGGCATGTTACGGCTCGACGAAACGCGTTCGCTTGACGACGACGCGGTAAAGCGCGTCATGCGGACGATCTGCGCTATCGCGAACAACGGTCGCGACCGCAGCGGGTTGATAGTCGTCGGAGTATCCGATCGCCCAGCTCACACCGCGAGGATTGTCGAGCTCGATAACGTCGAAACCAGGCGAGTCGGCATGCGCGACGTCGTTGGGGTTTCTCGCGAAGCCCGCGCTCTGAACGAGAGCGTCGAACAGTACGTGGCACGTTGGAGGCATGCGATTGAGCACTCGCCGCTAAGTGAGCCGCTCAAGTCAGATGTACTCTCGTCGATTGCGTTCAACGATTACTACGGCCTCGGGGTACTGCTGATCCGGATCCCTCGGCAGGAGCAACTTTCCTACTATGGCGACGAGGTGTTCTGGCGACGCAACGACGAGACCATTGCCGCCGGTGGTGCAAAGAAGGCCGTGGAGTTGGCGGGACGTTTTACGGTCCCGCAGGCTGTTGCCGAGTCGTCCACTACGTAGGCCGACTACGCGCGGGTCGAACCCCACCTGGGTTCGCCCGCAAGCTGTGCGATGCGTAGCGGCGAATCGGATTGCTGGGGCGATCTCATCTGCGGCGCGACTCCTCGACGATGCGAACGAGCAAGGCGTCGTCTGTACGGGCCTCGCTTTGCGCGGCGTGGCGCTGGCGGAGCTCGGCGAGGGCCTCAGACATACCTACGTTCCGGTGGTGAGCATGGCGCTCGACGCGGGTGCGGTCGGCGCCTTTGAGCTCGGCGACCGTGGCCGGGAGCGCGGGCATACTGGCGAGGGCGTCGGCAACGATTGCCGCTACGTCGGCGGTCACTTGGCACCTCCCGAGGTCCAGCCCTTGCGCGGCGCGACGATGGTGCGCACCTCGCCGAGCGCGCGCTTGAGGTCAGCGTCGAGGGCGTATCGCATCATGCCTTCCTTGCGGGCGTACAGGCTCGGTGTGAGCGTCGAGGCCTCGGCGAAGCTCACGAGGAGCTTGTCGATTTCGTCGAGCTTCGCGACAAGCGCCGCGTGACGCTCGTGCGTGACCGCCTCGGCCTTCTCGGTGACCTCGGGCGCGTCGACGAGCGTCGAGCGGACGGCGATCCAAGCGTGCTTGAGGTCGCGCTCGGCGGCCTTGCTAGCCCTTTCGGTGTCGTGCACCACGTTCTGAAGCTGGCGCCAGTGATCGTACGCGACAGAGGGGAGAGGGGTCCAGTCACCGTCAGCGGCGCGGCGCGAGGCTTCGCGGAAGTCGCCGATAGCGGCGGAGTGCGCCTTTCGGGCGGCCTCGGCGGTGTCCTTGGCTTGGGCATGCGCCTTGCTGGCGGCCTTGGTCTCAGAGGTGACGTTGAGGAGCCACTCGGGCGCGGGCGGCCGGGCAGGGTTCAGCGGGTCGATGGGAAGCGAGATCATAGGGAGGTTCCGATCGTCGGAGCGTGCCGTCGCCCAGTAGAGACGCGGCGGGTGGGCGGTCAGGCCCAGAAGCTGGCTCGCCAGACGTGCGGCGGGAGCTTGAGGCTTTCGGGAGCGCGGCGGCGTACGCGGAGGACGTCATTGGCGCACGCCTCGATTGAGCGGTGGCCGTGCTCAGTGCGACGGCGACACTCAGCGAAGCGCTGTTGGAGGAGCTCGCGGGTGCCTTTGTCGAGGAGCTCGACGGGGTTATCGGTCATGGTGCGGGCGCTTTCAATGTGGGGGTGCCTCGGCCGGGAACTAGGGCAGAGGGGTGCCCGCCGCCGCGGCATCCGCGCAACTGGATTGGGGACGGCGGCGGGCACGTTTACACGCCGCGGAGGCGCGTGAGCTGGTGCGTCGGGAGGCTCGGCTGAGTGCGGGTGTACGCCAACACGGCGCCGGGGCCGACGCGGACGAGCTCGGCGAGGAGCTCGTTACGGGTCGGCGTCGGCAGGGCCAGGAGCTCGCGCGCGATCTGGCGCGGCACGTGGAAGGCGGAGGCCGCACGGGCGATGCGCTTGCGCTGGGCGTCGGTCATGGCGTGGCCTTTCGTCGGAAGCGGTCGGCGGCGTCGATGACGCGGCCCTCGGTGCCCGTCGCCGCGAGGGTCTCGCGCTGGAGCGTGAGAGCGCCGACGCGGTCGCCGGAGCGGAGGAGCGCGAGGCGGCGCTCGAAGAGGTCGAGCTCGCGCTCGGTCTCGGTGTTGCGGTAGGCCATGGCGTCAGCCTCCTCGCGGTAGGCGTCGGCACGGTCGCGGATGACCTCGGATGTCTCTTGCATGGCGGCGGTGTCCTCTCGTGGTGCCGTGCGGATGGACTCGGGGAGTATGTGGAAGCGGCCTTCGCGGGTGCGGTGCGTGTCGACGCCGAGCTCGGCGAAGAGCGCCAGCGCGCGGTTACGGCCGACCTCGACGGGGCGGAGCGGGTAGCCCTCCTCCTCAGCAACTTCGGGCCACTCGTCGACCGGCGCGTCGAGGTCGGGGCGCTCGGGACGCGGGGCGAGGAAGCCGTCGCCGAAGTCGCGCTCGTCGCGCCAGCGCTGGAGCTCGGTCTCGTAAGCGTCGAGCTCCATATCGCGGGCGTCACGGCGAGCCTGGAGGGCCTCGCGCTCGCTCTCGTAGGCGTCGAGAGCGGCCTCGGTGAACTCGGCGAGCTCGGTGAGGAGGTCGGTGCGGACGATGGGCTCAGCGTCGCCCCATGTAATGCGGTCGGCGAGGAAGGCGGTGACCGTCTCGCGCTCCCACTCGGCGCGGCGGACGCGGTGCGCCGAGACGCGCTCGGCGGTCGACTTTGGCGCCGGGCGCTCGCGCTTGGGCTTGGCGACCGGGGCGGGCTTGAGCGCCGGGCCGACGGCCGCGGTCACGGCGCCGAGGTACTCGGCGACCTCGGCCTCGTCGGCGAGGCGGAGGAAGTCGCGGAGACCGCGGTAGACGTCCGCGCGGCCGTGCTCACGCAGGCCGGTCACACGCTCGGGCAGGGCGCCGAGAAGGTCGGCGACGATGCCGCGGAGCTCGACGGCCGGGAGGTGCACGAGGGCGCCGTCGCGGCGGATGACGAGGCCGGTCTCGCCGCGGAAGGCGGGGCCGACGTCGGTGAGGTGGCGCGCGACAAGGTACTCGGCGACGTGCTGAGCGCTCGGCACGCGGGCGTGGAGCGTCCACTCGGCCGCGGCATCGTAGAGCTCGCGGAGGGACGCCGTAGGGCGTGCTGAGCGGTCGGTCTGCGCCCGGGCGTAGAGCCTTACGGCGTCGGGAATGCGGGAGGTCATGGGTCCGAGATTCTGCGCGCCCTGAGCATGGGCGGTCCGGTCGCGGGTGCGGAGCGTGAGGCAGATACACCAAGCGGCCCGACCCTCGCACCGGACAAAACGAGGGCGGGCCACTTGGCTTTCACTCGCGCCGGGGGCTCAGTCCGGGGCGAGGTGCGCTAGAGAGCGCGGTCTATGGGCAGACGTCAGGCGGCGCGCGGTAGGACGCGCTCAGCTTCGGCGGCAATCGCGTCGAGCTCACGGCGGTAGTGCGCGCGGTCGGCGTCGGTGACGCCGGGGGCGGTGAGGCCGACCACGGCGGCCGTCTGCCGGTGGAGGAGGGCGGCGGCGGCCGTTGCGGCGCGGGCCGCGATCTGCTCCCGGTGACGACGCTGGCGGCAAGTGGAGCCGCATGTCACCGCGTCGGCGCGGGTGGCTTCAAAGCGTCCCCCGCACGAGTCGCAAGTCAGGGTGTAGAGCGTGGTCATGGCGCTCCTCTCGGGGGCGGGTGTTGTCACGGGCAAAGGGCTAGTGAAAGTGCCCGCCTGAAAGGGGGCGGGCGAGGGGCGGGCTGGGAGCGCCCGGCGGCGGGTATTTTGGGGTGCACACTATAGACCGCCACCCTGCTCACGCGGGGCGGGGAGGTGCCCGACAGGAAGAGAGACCGCCAGCAGAGGCTCGGATGCTCAATGCCGGGAGCGGGCGCCGTGGGTGGGGCGGCCGACTGGCGGCGCGGGCGGGCCGTTGGCGGGGGCGTGTCAGTTTCGCGTAACGTTTGCCCGTTTGCGTCCCTTACCTATTCCGGGTACTAGGCGACTCTCTCTAGTAAGGGGAATAGAGAAGGGACGGAACTGTGGAAACGTTACACAGAACTGACACACACGGCCCCACTTCGGCGCCAGTCGGGGCCGCCGCCCTGCCCCCGGCGCCTCCTCGCGGCGTTTACACGCGGGGCTGTGAAGCTCAGTCCCTGGTGGGCGGGACCGCTCGCGTCGCGAACGCCCTGGCGAAGAAGTCCATTGGAGTGACCCCCAACGCGGCGATGGCGCTGATAAGCACGTCGGTCGGCATCTGGCGTTCGTTGCGGAAGTAGCGGCCGACGGTGTCGTCACGTTCGCCGGGACGCTCCGCGAACTTGGCGCGTGTCCCGAACACGTCGAGCGCTTGCTTCTTCATTTCGCGCATGACGTCAGCGCTGGTGAGGGGTTCGTCAGTGGGAGGCGCGCCCGTGATCGTAGCCGAAGCAAGAGAGAAGCCCCCGCGCCGAAGTAGGCACGGGGCTGGAGGGTTAGTCGCGGAGAGACGCCGGGCCGAGTGAGGGGCCGTCGTCGTCTAGGTCAGCAACCAGGCCGAGCTCGGCAGGGGAGGGGCGCCAGACAATATCGAAGCGTGACTCGTCGAACCGACGCCCGCCACGCTTGCCAGCGCGCACCGCGACATGGTCGATGCCCGCGGCGAGGAGCTCGCGCCGCCGCGCCACGTCGGCGGCGGCCCACACGTCGCCGAAGGCCTCGCCGGTCTCCACGAGCTCCACCTCGGCGGGCGGCGGTCCCTCGGCGGCGAGCTCGCGCACGCGGCGCCGTAGCTTGCGCTGTTGCACGACGAGCCGGTCGGCCTCGTCGTCGTCGGTGTCCGGGTCGCCGAGGCGCGCCGAGACGGCCGCGAGGGCCTCCTCGGCCTCGGCGAGCTCGACGGCTGGCCCCTCGTGCGTGACACGCATGGTCACCGGCATATGCGCCGTCGCGGCGAGGAAGCGGGCCTCGACCCATTCCTCCAGCGGCGCGGCTGTGACGGCCGGGCCGAGGCACGCCTGGCCACGGGATCGCTTGGCGCATACATACCGGGAGCGGCCTTCGCTCGTGACGCCGACGTGCATCGGACCGTCGCAATGTGCGCACACGGCGAGACCTGCCAGGAGCCGAGAGCGGGTACTCGGCGCGCGCTCGCGGCCTGCCATCGGTGAAGCGGCGTTCCGCTCCTCCAGTACGTCACGGCAAGCGCGCCAGAGGTCGAGCGGGAGCACGGGCTCCCACACCTGGCGAGGGTTGCCCTCGTCGTCGCGGAGCACGTCGAACTTGCGTGCCTCGCGGGCGGTGCCAGGAACACGCACCGACACGCGGCCCACGATGGATTGACCGAGGAGGGCACGGCGCACAGTCTGAACCGACCACGCGGGCGCCGAGGGTGGCTTGAGCTCGCTGGCGTTGAGACGTCGCGTAACGCCGTAAAGCGCCTCTCCGGCGACGATGCGGCGCGCGGCATCGGTGAAGAGCTCGACCGCGTGCGGGTCGGGCTCCAGCGCGCGGCCAACGCCGCTCGGGTGCGGCACGGAGCGGTAGCCGACGGGCGGACGCCCTCCGTGCCAGCGCCCCTCGCCTTTGAGGTGGCGCACGGTGCTAGAGACGCGGAGGCTTGTCGAGTCGGCCTCCATGCGAGCGACCTCGGCAAGCACCGACGCGATGATGCGCCAGGCGGGCTGATCGGAGTTGAGCCCGTCGTGAACGGCCACGAAGAGCGCCGACGGGCGCGCGTCGAGCGCTTCGATGAGTGAGGCAACGGCGCCGAGGCCCTGGCGGCTCCAGCGATCGAACTTCCATACGAGAAGCACGTCGGCCTCGGCGTCGCGGAGCATGCGGAGTGCCTCGTCGGCATGGGCGCGGCTCTTGCGACCGCTTACGCCGTCGTCGACGAGCTCGTCGACAATAGACAGGCCGCGGCGCTCAGCCTCTGCGGTGAGGTCGGCGCGCTGGCGATCGATGGAAGTGCTTGCCTCGTCGCGGGCATCGCTGAGGCGGAGATAGAGCGCGGCGGTGCGCCGCTTCGGCTTCTGGGCACGAGGTGACATGTGCCAATAGTACGGCGGGCGTGCCCGGGGCTGCCACGATTCACGCAAACTCCGCCCGCGAAGCGCTCATCAAGCTGGCGTCTCTCCCGCTGCTTGCGGGACGCAACATTGACTCAGCTTTCGTGATTCCCGCAGTTGCCTCGTGCGTAGACCTGGTTGCGCATTGCCATCGGGACTCGTCGGGAAGAAGACGCGTTGTCGAGATCATCGCGCCCTCCCATTCGGACCATGGCGTCATCGAAGCGACAACTCTCTACCAATTGGCTGCGACGTGACCTTCGTGTGGGGCGCAGTGCTGGCCGCCGGGGTGCTGTTGGTGTTCTCACCCTGGATGTGGCCTGCTACCGGTGAAAGTGTGCCCTCCCTCGGAGGGCAACGTCTCTCGCGTTTGCTTGAAGACGCAGGGCTCGCTCGGGTGGCGCCAGCGCTAATCGTGATGGTTGCTATCGCGCTTGCCGCGGTGGTGGCGGCGACGGCTTGGCTGACCACCCAGGTGCTGGCGCTGGCGGCTGTCGCGCTGATCGTCGGTGCCGTTGCGCCGTTCGCGTGGTTGCGCGCCCGGCGAGGATCTCTGGTGCGATCGCGCCGTGCACTCTGGTCCGACGTTTGCGACCTGCTGATTGCCTCTGTGCGTGCGGGGATGTCCCTTCCCGATGCGGTTGCGTCACTAGCGCATTCCGCCCCCAGCGAGCTGCGTCCAGCGTTCTCGGGGTTTCGGCGCGACATCATGGCTTCGGGGCACTTTGACTCCAGTGCAGCAAGCCTCAAGGTCGCGCTCGCCGATCCAGCTGCGGACCGCATCGTCGAAACGCTGCGAATGGCGCGCCAGGTCGGCGGCACCGAGCTCACATCGGTGTTGCGTGCGCTCGCCGAGTCAGTGCGGGCAGATGCTGGGCTACGAGCAGAGGTCGAGGCGCGGCAATCGTGGATTCGCGGTGCAGCGGTGCTTGGGGTCACCGCGCCGTGGGTCATCCTCATCTTGCTCGCGTCGCGGCCCGAAGGGCAAAGTGCGTACGGTAGCGCCGAAGGCATGGTGCTTATCGTCGCGGGTGCCGCCGTTTCTTTCGTTGCCTACCGGGCGATGATCGGGATCGGGCGGCTGCCGGAACCCAGGCGGTGGTTCGGATGAACCCCGTCCTCGTGAACGACGTGGCTTTCGCCATCGTCCTAGGATCGGCGCTGGGGATCGGGGTCTGCCTGCTGGCGTCTATTGCACCGCGATGGGGTGCGCAATCTCTGTCTCGACGCATAGGTCCATACCTCCGCGACATCACCGACCCGCTCGGAATTGCTCCGCCAAGGCCGGCAGGGGGCAGACAGCTCAGCGAGCTGTGGGACATGCTCAAGGCACGTTTGGCGCGTGTCGCCGGCGGAGATGCCTCTGTTGCTCGCCGGCTGAGACAGGCGGATCTGCGAGTCGATGCTGCCGGGTATCGCGGTCGTCAGCTCACTTGGGCGGTGTTGGGCCTACTTGCAGGATCACTCATCACGGTGGTTGTTGTTGTCGCGGGGCGTGGAAATCCGGGCGTGGGGCTCATTCCGGTGGCGGCCGCGATCGGTGGGTTTTTCGCGTGCGACCTGTGGCTGAGTCGGCTGGCGAGCGCGAGAGTGGCCCGCATCGAAGATGAGTTGCCGACTGTGCTCGAGTTTCTCGCTCTTTGCCTGGCCGCTGGTGAGGGGATCCTTGACGCCTTGCGTCGCGTGAGCGGGGTGGGATCTGGCGAGTTCACCGCCGAACTCAGAGGTGTCGTGGTTTCTGTGGGGACGGGGTCATCGCTGTCAGATTCGCTTGGGTCGCTGTCGCGTTCCCTCGAGATTCCTTCTGCGTCGCGCGCAATCAACCAGCTCGTCTCGGCAATCGATAGAGGCGCACCGCTCGCGCAGGTTCTGCACTCGCAAGCGCTCGACGCTCGTGAAGAGGCGAAACGCGGTCTCATCGAGCGGGCTGGCAAGAAAGAGATCTACATGCTTGTCCCTCTCGTGTTTCTCATACTGCCCCTCAGCGTGCTGTTCGCGGTTTTTCCCGGCATCTTCATGCTTCGACTGGGAATCGGATGACCAACGCATCTGCCCCCAAACCCAAAGGAGAGAAATGATCCATCGCTATTCGACCAAACTTGCCGAACGCCTCTATCGCGCTTCGGTAGGCCTGCATGACGACGAGCAAGGGGACGTACCAGGCTGGGTGCTGATCACGTTGATGACTGCCGGGCTGGTCGTCGTGATCTGGGCGCTCGCCGGACCGGCCCTCGCGGGCCTCTTTGAGCAGGCTATCTCCAGCGTTTCAGGCTTCTGATCGGTGCTGATCAGGGGCGACCGATTCGCTGGAGTCTCGGATGATGATCGCGGGTCGAGCCCAGTGGAGTTCGTGCTCGTGGGCGCGTTGCTCACGGTGCTCACGCTCGGTGTACTTCAGCTTGGACTTGCGATCTATGTGCGCAACGTCGTGCACGATGCGGCGGTGGAAGGTGCCTATCACGCGGCGCTCGCCGACACGACGCTGAGCGAAGGAGCAAGCCGCACACGTGCGATCGTCGCGCGTACGGTGGGGTCTGACTACGCCACTGATGTCACCGTGCGAACCACCACTGCGCTCGGGCACGCTGCCGTAGAGATCCGTGTCACGGCGAGCCTTCCGCTTGTGGGGCTTTTCGGCGCGCCGCACTCTCTGGAGGTGGTGGCGAGTGCACCCGCCGAGTCCTTCGACTGACCTCCGCAGCGATCCTCTGCTCGATGATGAGGGCGGCTCGGCGGCGTTGGAGTTCATTCTCGTCGGCGTCGTTCTGCTGGTGCCGTTGGTCTACCTGATTGTTGCGCTCGGGCAGATTCAGGGCCAAACATTGGGTGCCGAAGCAGGTGCGCGCCATATCGCGCGCACGATCGCGACCAGTTCGAACATCGATGAAGCGCGCACGAGCGCAAATCTTGTACTCGCATCGGTCGCAGAATCGTATGGAATGGAGCCGAGCAGGGTCGTTTTTTCCCTCGATTGTCGCCCCGTCGCAGCGGCGTGCCCTTCAGCGGGCGCAACGGTGATCGTCACGCTGAACACCACGGTCACGCTGCCGATGATGCCGTCGATCTTTGGCCTCGATGAGATGGCGAGCGTGCCCGTCGAAGCGACGGCGGCACAGAAAATGTCGCGCTTCTGGGGAACCACGAGATGACGGGGCACGATGAGATGACGGGGAACGCCGCGAAGAGCTCGCGCTCACGCAAGCGCGATGATGAGGGCAGCATCCTGATCCTCACTCTGGGGTATGCCGTCCTTGCCATCGTGCTGATTCTCGTGTGCGTCGATGCCACGAGTCTCTATATCGCGCAGAAGCGTCTGGACGCGGTGGCTGACGCAGCCGCGATCGCAGCGGCTGATGGCTTCACACTGACGGTGCGAGACGGCGCAGCGATCGCTGAGCTGAGTTCGGAGGCCGTGCTCGCGGAGGCACAGGTGCTCGTGGATGCTGTCGGTCAGGGGGCCAACGTGGTCGAGGCGTCATCGCCCGACGGGATTTCGGCGCGGGTCACCGTGGCTCAGACCTGGCGGCCGCCAGTGATGACACTGTTCGTGCCTGACGGTATGGGCCTGGAATCCACCGCCACCAGTCGTACCGCACTGCGCTGAGCGGGAACTACCGCACTAGCGCTTGACGCCGAAGAGGAAGTAGCTGGCGGGGCCGATCCAGTTCACCATGATGGCGGGCACCCACATCCACTTGGGGCCCTTCACGTCGCGGTCCCGACGCATGCGAAGATCCCAAAGAGCGAGAAACGCGAATGCCAGCTGTGCGATCGTGAGAACGCCGAATCCCAGGCGTCCAGCGGGTGTGCGGACTTTCTTGTTTGTCATTGTGGTTCCTTTCGCGCCAGCTTCCATCATGCCTCAGTGACAGTGACTTCGGCCATGCTCAGAAGCCATTTGTGTTGAACCATTCGCGGCGGCGTTCATACTCATCTGCGGTCTCTGCCGGATCGAACGTGCGGTGTTCGGCGAGCACGGCACCGGTGATCTCAACGAACCGGTGGCAGATCATGCATAGCCCCCGGCCGTTCGGGTAGCCATCCGTGCTGCTGGGCACCGGGGTGCCCAGCGCGGCTGAGCCCGGACACCGCGGCGGGTCGGCGGCAGCATCCACCCACATGACCATTCGATGCTTGTGCAGACCGGGGTGGCCCAGTGGGCGAGTGCACCGACGCGATGCATTGCGGCTTTGGCAGAACTGCATGACATCGCTCACTTGTTTGCACCGCCAGCCGGACCTCGTGGCACGAAGCGTGGCACCCAGCGGGCGAACGCGAATGCCCCGAGCACGCCGATTGCTCCCATTGCGCCGGTTGCGACCGCGAGCGTCGATAACGCCGCGATGGCTGAGACAAGCAGCGGTGCGAACGCTCCGCCCGCGTCTGTGAGGGTGCGCCACGAGCCAAGAAAGGGGGCGGGGTTCTGCGCGGGGGCGACATCGGCGCCCAGGGTCAGCAAGATTCCGCTCGACAGTCCGTTGCCGACGCCCAGTACCGCAGCAAACATGGCGAACCACATCGCTGACTGGTCAAGGTCGTGCGTGAACGCCAGGGCTATGAACCCACCGCTCATCAGCAGCATGGCAGGCAGCGCAGCCCACAGCCGACCGAAGCGGTCCATCACCTGACCGCTGGCATAGAATAGCGCGAAGTCGATAGCGCCCGAGATGCCAACGACGAGCGCAATGGTCTGCGCATCCAAGCCGATCGACACGCCCCAGAGCGGCAGCACGACTTGGCGCGCAGAGCGAACAGCCGATAGCGAAGCGGCCGCGAGCCCCAGCCGTGAGAGCAGTCGGCGGTACCGCCACATCGTTCGAAAGACCCCGACGCGCTCCATCGTCGGGATGGACCCCGTGACGACCTCGCCGGTGTCCTCGACATCGTTCGAGGGGAGGGCGAGTCGCGGCGGCGCTGCGAACTCTGCCTCTGGGTCGGGCCCGAATAGTACCAGCGAGATCGTCGCGACGAGACAGGCAGCGAAGAACCACATCGCGGCGCGCTCGTCTCCGAAGATCGCAAGCAGCGCCGCTGCCACGAACGGGCCGACGAACATGCCCAGACGAAAAGTGCCGCCGAGTAGTGACAGGGCCCGAGCACGATAGGCGAGCGGCACTCGCGTTGTCATGAACGAATGGCGGGCCAGTCCGAACGCCGCGGCGCAGAAACCGATCAACAACACCGACAGCGCGAACACGCCCAGCGATGGTGCGAGCGCCATTGCGACCGCACCAACAATTGCGATAGTGCCGGCGATCGCCATTGTGATGCGTTCACCGAGGCGTGCCACAGCCCATCCCGCGGGGAGATTTCCTGCCAACTGTCCGATCACCAGGGCCGAAGCGACCAGCGCGGCGGTCGCGACATCGGCGCCCAGCTTGGCGGCAATCACGGGGATCAGCGGGATGATGGCGCCTTCGCCGAGGGCGAATAGCAGCGTTGGCCCATAGATCATCGGACCGAATCCCCAGAGGACTTCGCGCGCCGTCACGGGTTGGCGATGGTCTGGCACGCTTTCCACGTTAGTCTGGACTGTCATGCTTGACTTCGATCTTTCCACTGAAATCCAGGCGCTGCGCTCGACCTTCGGTGATATCCGCGCCGTGGTCGACGTCGACGCACTCACCGCTGAAATCGCACGCCTCAGCGAGGCTGCGGGCGTGCCCGATCTCTGGGACGATCCGGATGCTGCGCAGAAGGTCACGAGCGCACTGAGTCATCGCCAGAGCGAGCTCAAACGCATCAACGAGATCCAGCAACGCCTCGACGACCTCGAAGTGCTCGTCGAGCTCGCAAACGAGATGGACGACGAAGAGTCGGCTGATGAAGCGCGCAAAGAGCTGGCTGATCTGACCGCAGTGATGGGCCAACTCGAGGTGCAGACCCTCCTCGACGGCGAGTACGACGAGCGACCGGCCGTGGTCACCATCCGCGCGGGCGCCGGTGGCGTTGACGCGTCAGACTTCGCCGAGATGCTGCTGCGCATGTACCTGCGTTGGTCAGAGCAGCACAACTACAAGGTCACGGTGATGGACTCGTCGTACGCAGAAGAGGCCGGCATCAAGTCGGCCACGTTCGAGGTCGACGCTCCCTATGCTTTCGGCACGCTGAGCGTTGAAGCGGGTACCCACCGACTCGTTCGCATGAGCCCGTTCAACTCGGCAGGCAAGCGCCAGACGAGCTTTGCCGCCGTCGAAGTGATTCCGCTCATGGAAGAGGCCGTCGAGGTCGATATTCCCGAAGCCGATCTTCGGGTAGACGTTTTTCGCTCCTCAGGTCCGGGCGGACAGTCGGTGAACACGACAGACTCCGCCGTGCGGCTGACGCACCTTCCGACTGGCACGGTCGTGTCTATGCAGAACGAGAAGTCACAGATTCAGAACCGCGCCGCGGCCATGCGTGTGCTGCAGTCCCGCCTGTTGCTGCTTCAAAAAGAGCAAGAAGCGGCGACGAAAAAGGAGCTGGCCGGCAACATCACCGCGAGCTGGGGCGACCAGATGCGCTCGTACGTGCTCGCGCCCTACCAAATGGTCAAGGATCTGCGCACCGACCACGAGGTCAACAACCCGTCTGCGGTGTTTGATGGCGATCTTGACGGTTTCATCGCCGCGGGAATCCGCTGGCGCAAGCGCAAGATCGAGGATTGATCCGCTAGCTCCGTGTCGCGCAGGCGCTCAGCCACACAGCGGCTTAGGCTCGTTAGGCCATGATCCGGTTCGAGAACGTCACCAAGAAATATCGCGGCACGGCGAAGCCGGCTCTACACAACGTCGACTTCGAAGTGCTCCGCGGCGAGTTCGTCTTTCTCGTCGGCGCGTCGGGTTCGGGAAAGTCCAGCTGCCTGCGACTCATCCTGCGTGAAGATGTCCCTTCGGAGGGGCGAGTTGTGGTGCTCGGTCGCGACTTGAAGACCCTGTCGAACCGCAAGGTGCCTTACTTCCGTCGTCACATCGGCGCCGTGTTCCAGGATTTTCGACTCTTGCCGAACAAGACGGTGTTTCAGAACGTGGCGTTCACGTTGCAAGTGATCGGCTCGTCGCGGGGTTTCATTCAACAGGCGGTGCCCGAGGTGCTTGCCTTGGTGGGGCTGGCAGGCAAGGAGAAGCGCTTTCCGCACGAACTCTCTGGCGGCGAGCAGCAGCGCGTCGCGATCGCTCGTGCGTTGGCGAATCGCCCTCAGGTGCTACTCGCTGACGAGCCAACCGGAAACCTTGATCCTGCAACTTCGGTCGACATCATGCAGCTGCTCGCCCGCATCAACGCGGGCGGTACGACCGTTGTGATGGCGACACACGAAGCAGGCTTCGTTGACCAGATGCAACGACGCGTCATCGAGCTGCGCCATGGCGTGATCATGCGCGATGAGCGCCACGGCGGCTACGGCGACAGATCGGGTCTGCCCTCGCTGGCACCGCTGCCCGAAAGGGGAGCGGCAGCAGTGGCTGCGCTCACTGCCGTGCTCGAAGTGCAGCGCGAAGTGGCTGAGGCCGCGCTGCTCCAGACTGCGCCCGAGACCGCCGAGCCCAGACCCGCTGGAGACGAAGCCGAACCCATGGCGTCAACGACGCAGCACGCGCAGCCCGAGCCGTCGATCGATGCGGGGGGCACCACGCGTCCGGTCGTCGATGCGGCAGCGCCGGCACAGACTGCGACGGGCCCGATCTCGCTCGCGGATCTTGCCGCCGAGAATGACACCGGCGCGTACGACGTCGCGGAGTTGGGCCTGGCCGACAAGCTCGGTCTTGGCCACGACGATGACCAGAGCGAAGTGGGGCCGACGTCGTGAGGTTTGGTTTGGTGCTGTCCGAGGCGTTCTCGGGTTTGCGTCGCAACGTATCGATGGTTATCTCGGTCGTTTTGGTGACGTTCGTTTCCTTGACCTTTGTTGGCGTTGCCATGCTGATGCAAATGCAGATCGGCACTATGCGAGACTTCTGGGTCGATCGCGCTCAAGTCGCCATTTACATGTGCACCGATATCTCGCAAGCCTCCACGTGTGCCGATGGTGCTGCCAATCAAGACCAGATCGATGAGGTGCAGAGCACACTCGACGGCGCAGCGCTTTCGAGCCTGATTGGTGACGTGCGCTTCGAAACGCGTGAAGAAGCGTACGACAACGTCATTGAACTGCTCGGCGACGACTACGCGAGCGTGATCGCGCCAGAGCAGATGAACGAGACGTTCTGGATCAACCTGATCGATCAGCGTGACTCCGACATCATTCTCGAAGCTTTTACGGGCACCGCTGGGGTCGAAGAAGTGCTGGATCAGCTGCAATATCTAGAGCCGCTATTCTCCGCGCTCACGGTCGCCACCTACATCGCCGTAGGCATCGCAGTTCTGATGCTGGTAGCTGCGGTGTTGCTCATCGCGACCACGATCCGACTCTCCGCCTATGCGCGAAGGCGTGAGCTGGGGATCATGCGGCTCGTCGGCGCATCCAATCGCTTTATTCAGCTCCCGTTCGTTCTTGAAGGGGTTTTTGCCGCATTGATCGGTTCGATACTGGCGAGTGCTGCCGTGCTTGCTGGTGTGCATTTCGGCGTCAATGAGTACTTGCGCAATCGCATCGATTTCGTGACGACCTGGATACGCATGGAAGACGCCTGGCTGGTCATTCCTGTACTGATCGTGCTCGGTGTTGTGCTGGCAGGGCTTTCGGCAGGCTTTGCGATCAGACGCTGGCTTCGCGCGTAGCAGTTCCACTGCGCCGCGAGCCCGCGCTCTTGCTATGCTGGAGGGCTGTCGCGCGGGGGCGCGAAAACAGTTCAACTACGTCAAGGAGTCGGCATGCCCAGGGAACGCGGGGAAAAGGTCATTGCGACCAATCGTCGTGCTCGCCATGACTATGCCATTGAAAAGACGTACGAAGCGGGCATGGTGCTCACCGGCACCGAGGTGAAGTCGCTTCGCCAGGGGCGAGCAAACCTCTCGGACGGCTACGCCTATGTAGACGGCGGCGAGGTCTTTCTCGACGCCGTGCATATTCCCGAGTATTCGCAGGGGCACTGGACGAATCACTCCTCGAAGCGCATTCGCAAGCTCCTGCTGCATAAAGAGGAGATCGTCAAGATCTCGCACGCTGTTTCGGCGGGCGGGTACACGCTGGTGCCGCTGAAGCTCTACTTCTCTGACGGTCGCGCGAAGGTGGAGATCGCCGTTGCGAAGGGCAAGCGTGAATTTGAGAAGCGCCAGACGATTCGCGAGCGCGAAGACAAACGTGAAGCCGAACGGGCGATGCGCGGCCGAAACCGCATGGGCGACTGACCGGGGTTTCGTCAGTTCGCGCTGAAGCGTGCCTCTACGCTCGCTGCTACGACGATGTCAGCGGGTTGCAGGCTGAGACCTTGCCCGCCCGCCATCTGCACGCCATCGAGCGAGGCTGCCATCAGGCGCCCGTCGCCGGGTGAGGGGTCGGCGCTGCGCGTGAGCAGACCCACGTCGGCGATCTCAACGGGCCTCACGGTGGTGAGCCCGACAGCTTCGGCATATGCAGTTGCGCGCTCAACGGCATGCCGCACAGCCGAAGATGCAACGACTTTCTCGGTCGCGGCGTGCATCTGCGGGGTGAGGCGCCAGTCGATGGTGTGCAATTCGACGCCCTCACGTTCGATGACAGCCGTCGCCCACCATGAGAGAGCCGCGAAATCAGAGAAGACGACGGCAAAATCCACTGACGCGTAGTGCACCGGCGCGAGCCGTTGTCCGTCGCCCGACCAGGGCCGATCTGACCACATCGCGACGCGCTGGCTCGACCACTCGACGAGGCTGTCGTTGGCATCGCGTGCTTCGAGGTCGTCACGCACGGGCTTTGTCAGTGAAGTGATCTTTTCAACGAGGGGGCCGCGTTCTGGGCCCTCGGCACGCACGGAGAGACGCGCTGTTGCGAGTTCAGGTGGGATGCGGGCCTCATGCTCGCCCCTGACAGTGATGACCACATCGCTCATGGTTCGACCATAGCTTTTCCGGCCACTACTGAGCAGCATCCGGGGACTGAATGTACTGCAGATAATCCGCCCGTGGTGCCCAACGAACATCGGAGGCGGTGAACAGATACCCGTCGCCGCCTTCAACGCTGATGAGCACTGTCGCGTCGTCGTGTGAGCGCGTGTAGCCCTGGCTGATCAGATAGTCCTGGGTGCCGCTTTGATCAGCGCTGGGGAGCGGCGCCCACGCGAGATCGATGACGTTGTCGGTGGCGACCTCTGGCCCGTCGCCCCACCTGCAAACGATCTGGTCGGCCGGCGGGCCGTCGGGAAATGCGTCGAACGGCCGGGCACCTATCTGCTCGCCGGTGGTCTCCCACGACACGAATCCGTTCTCATTCATCATGTCGCGAAAGTCATCGGTAGAGATGGTGTCGCACGTCACCGCCGTCGGTGTCGGAGTGGGTGTCGCGCTGAGGGTCGGGGTGGGTGACTCCGCGGCGAGCCGCGTTTCTGTTGCCATCGCGGAGGCGGTCGGTGATGCTGTGGCAGTGTCATCAGCATTGCCTGCGAAAACGAGAAGGCCGATGACGATGCCAGCGATCACGGCGACGACGGCCACGACTATCCAGATGGTTCGCTTGCTCACTCGCCGAGGCTACCCGATTGTCTGGTCTGCACACGTGAGGTTATGGCGAGAACTCGACGTTGTCTCTGAAGGGGTGTATTCTGAAATGCTTGGATGCTTCGGCAACCATGCGCAGCAGTTCAACCTTGGTAATTCAACAGCGTGACAACGGCCCCTTCGAGAGAAGGACACCTCAATTGAGGTCACGGGGATGATCGGTTTCGACATTGCCTGTGAATCTGCGGGAAGCGGGTCGAGGATGCAGGGTTATCTCGTAAACGATCTCTGCAAAACTATAAGTGCCGATGCAAAGCGCACTGAGTTCGCCCTCGCTGCATAAGCGAGCCTGAACTCCGTTGGACCGTAGGCGTTCCCGCTACGGATCCCAGCGTCATCTAGGGAACTTGCTGCGTGACGGCGTCTGGACGTCACGCGGGACTCTTCCCAGACTGGGCTCGTCTACTTAGGTGTCTGTGACAAAAGTAGGAGCCGAGCAGAACGTTCTCACAGAATGCGCCCGGAGAAGACGCAGTCTTGCAGCAGTGGACGGGGGTTCGATTCCCCCCATCTCCACCAGCCGTTGTCACCAGAGAAGGGGCGAGTTTCAGTACGAAACTCGCCCCTTTTTTTTGACGTCAGCCGCCCCAGACCTCTCGAACAGGTACTTGTTCGCCAAGGATGTTGCACGCGGCGCGGTGTCCGGACGCAAGGGCGGCAGGCACGGTGGCGGGATCATCGGTCCAGGTGGCCTCGCCCGCGAGGTGAAGCACGCCGCCGACGGGAGTTGCGAGATCATCGTGATCTGCCGTCGTCGAGCCAACCCTCATGAAGGCGTAAGAGCCTCGAGCGAAGGGATCGTCTTGCCAGTGAGTGATGCGCACGTTCCGTGGTTCGGCGACAGCGTCTGCATACAGGCGGCGCAGCTGATCGAGTATCGATCGAACTACCCGTGCTTCGCTCCAACCACGAATCTCACGCGCGGTGGCGCCGGCAGCGAAAGTTAGCAACGTGGGCTCACCGTGCAACGAGGTGAGGTCGTACCACGAGTGCCATCGGCGGCCCTCGGGGCCCTGCTGGCGAATCGCATAGACATCTGAGTCCCAGAACTTGTGCTCGAAGCGCAAGATGATCTTTTCGAATGCGTTCATCTGCAAGCGCGAAAGCGCCCCAGCGTTTGGCTGTGGCAGCGCCGGTTCTATGACAAAGTCATCGGACTGCAGCACACCGACGGGCACGGTGATCACTGAGTTGGCCGCTGTAAACGTGCCGTGATCTGTTGAGATGACGACTCCAGCCGCCGACCAATGCACCTTCAACACCACGTGTTCGAGACGCACGTCGAGGCCCTCGGCGAGGTGTTGCGCCAGGCGATCGTAGCCGTCGGGAAACACCACCTCGTCACCTTCGATGTAATCGTCGTCGAGCCCGTGCGCTGCCAGGTCTTCGATCGATGCGCCGTACTGCTCTTCGGAGCGGTGTTCCATGTACTCGCGCACGCGCAGCGCTCGTTCGTCATCCCAGTTCTGCGCGGTGATCGCAGCGTCGGTCACGTGGCGGTAGGAATCATGCGCCGCAGAGCCGGCCACCACCTCTGCAAGCGTGGCGTCAACCGCATGAATGTCTGACGCGAACTGGCGCGCGTCAGCATCTGAAAGCCGCTGCCCCGAGACGCCGTAGTAGGCAATCGGGCGACTGTCTGGCTGGTAGCCGCCGACCGTGAACTCCATTGTCGCCATGTCGAAGGCGGTTGCGGCTGCCGCCACCGGCTCGTCGACGGTTCCATGAATCCATGAGGCGCCGAGGTCGGTGATGAGCCCATCGCGTCGATCGGTCCAGACGCGTCCGCCGACACGGTCGCGAGCTTCAAGCACGACGACTCGCTTGCCGGCGCCGGTGAGAAGCCGCGCGGCGGTCAGTCCTGCAACCCCGGCACCCACCACAATCGTGTCGACGCTCTGCATGCTCACCCCTCATCTCGCCACGGATATCGCCCGCAACAATCTGACGCTAGCGCCCGTGGGGGCCGTGCACGAGGGATTTCTGCTGAATAGAAGCGATGTGCTGCCTTCGGCACGCGGTGCCGACTAGGACTAGCTCTTTGGCCATTCGATGAGCAGCAGGCCCTGCTTCGTGTCAGAGAGAATGACGATGCCGTCGGTGAACAGATACGTGACGCCATAGCCGTCTACCGGCGCGAACGCTGTCTCTGGGTTCTCGGTGATGTAGATGCCCTCGGGTGCTTCTTCGCGCACCCAGCCCTCCTGCACGAGCGCGGCCTGGCCTGCAGCGGCGTCTTCGTCTGCGATCTGCGCCCAGCCGAACTTCTGCAGTTGGTCGCTCTGGGCACCCGAATAGTCCGCCCAAATGCACTGCACGCCATCTTCTACCTCGATATTGCCGAGGTAGAACGTCTCTGCTTTCGGCGTCCATCCGATGCTCATGAAGTCATCAACGACGTTTTCACCGATCATCTCTTCACAGGTGGGAGTGACAAGCACCACGGGCACCTCGGGGTCCGCGGTGCTGTCCGCGTCAACTTCGCCGGCGGTCGGAGTTGCTCCGGAACTGGCTTCAGCGCTTGGGGTGCTCTCGGCGGCGTCGTCGGCTGACGCGCAACCTGTGGCGAGCATGGCGGTTGTGAGGGCGAGGGCGGTGATCGCGCCGAAGCGAGTACGGGACGTGAACATGAGGCGGTCTCCGGGGGAGGGGATCGTGGTCAAGAACGGTGGAGCAACATCAGGTAGTCGTCGTGCAGAACACCGTTGGTGGCAAGTGACGATCGCTCGCTAAGCGAGTCGTTGCCCGTGAACGATGTAAAGCGTCCACCAGCTTCGAGAATGATCGGAACGTGCGAAGCGATGTCGTACTCCTTCACTCCGAATTCCGCCACAAACTCCAACCGGCCTTCAGCGAGCAACATATAGGGCCATGCGTCGCCGTACCCACGATCACGCCACACCGCAGAGGTGAGACGCTCGAGGGCAGGCAACTCATCAGCATCCCGCCACTGCTCGATGCTCTGAAAGCTAACACTCGACTCTGCGAGCGAGTTGATAGCCGAAACTGCTAAGCGCCGGATGCTGCCGCTGGGCGTGTTGGTCCACGATCCTAAGCCTGTCGCGCCCCACCATCGCCGACCGATGCTGGGTTGGCTCACGATCCCGACGCGCGGTATTCCATCGATGGCGAGCGAGATCAGTGTCGACCACATCGGAATGCCTTTGAGATAGTTCGCGGTGCCATCGATCGGGTCGATGATCCACTGGCGCGCTGAGTCGCCGGTCACGCCGAACTCTTCACCGAAAATGCCGTCGCTGGGGCGTTCCGCCTCGATGAGATCGCGGATCACGCGTTCGGTGGCGAGGTCAGCTTCGGTGACATGAGTCGCGTCGGCTTTCTTGCTGACCTCGAGATCCTCCGAATCGAAGCGGCTCATGGATGCTGAATCGGCCGCGTCAGCAATGCGCAGGGCGAGTTCGAGGTCGTCAGTCAGATCGCCGTCGTACGGCTCTGCGAAGCGCGAAGGCGCGGCGGGGGAGGTCACGTTCCAAGATTACTGGGCGTTTGCTGGCTCGATTTCCGTGCCGCCCCATCGTGATGCTAATGTTGACCCTCGGTTCGGAAAGTTCGAATCACGCACCTCTAGCTCAATCGGCAGAGCAACTGACTCTTAATCAGTGGGTTCTCGGTTCAAGTCCGAGGGGGTGCACGAAAATAGCCCTTTGACCTCTCGCCAGGTCGCGGGGCTATTTTTGCGTCTACACGCTTATGCAGTCGAGCTGGATCGCCATCACGACACGGTGACGAGCGTGCGCTGCCATCCTGCCGATCCGTCAGGCGCGATCGGAGCGCGCTCCACTACTTGCAGGTCGCCGTTCTTATTCACAGCGCGAACCGAGACGTAGTGGGTGCCGGGTTCAGCATCCCAGTCCAAATACCACTGCACCCAGGTGTCGTTGTTGATGGGCTCCGAGGTGGTCGCGTTCTGCCAGTCGCCGTCGTCGATCTTCACCTCGACCCGCTCGATGCCCACGGTCTGTGCCCACGCCATGCCGGCGATTGCTGTGCGTCCGGCGGTGATCGGAGTGCCTGGGCGTGGCGTGTCGATGCGCGAAGAGAACTTGATCGGCGCTTTCGCGCTGTAGCCGCGCGGCGTCCAGTACGCCTCGTCTTCGGCGAAGGTCGTCACCTTCAGCTCAGTCAGCCACTTCGTCGCAGATACGTAGCCGTACAGTCCGGGCACGACCATGCGCACCGGAAAACCATGTTCGAGCGGCAACGGTTCACCGTTCATGCCTACGGCGAGAATGGCGTCGAGACCATCGTCGGTGAGCGATTCCAAGGGTGTCGACGCGGTGTATCCATCGACGCTTCGGGAGAGCACCATATCTGCACCCGACTTCACCCCGGCCTTTCTCAACACGTCGCGCACCGGGACTCCCAGCCAGATCGCGTTGCCAAGAAGATCTCCGCCTACTTCATTCGATACGCAGGTGAGCGTGATCGCGAACTCGTCGAGTCCCATTGCAGTCAGATCGTCGAAGCTGAGTTCAACGTCTTCGTCGACCATTCCTGTGATCTTCAGACGCCAGCTTGCTGGATCGATCGAGGGCACCGTGAGCGCGGTGTCGACGCGGTAAAAGTCTTCATTCGAAGTGACGAGCGACGAAACGCCCTCGATGTCGAGTTCCGCACCAGCTGGAATAGAGACAGTGCTTCTCGGCGCGGGGAGTTTCAGAGCTTTACGCACCGAGTCAATCGACGAAGTGGCAACGTTTACGACGCGAGCACCGACACCGACCAACACGGCTGAGGCGCCTGCGATCGCCGACACCGCGAAGAAAGTGCGCCGGTCGACGTTCTTAGCCGAATCGTTTTGATCGGCCGAGCCGTTCGCTTCGAGGTCGACGGCAGCCCAGCGGCGCAAACGAAAGATCAGAAACCACAGCAAGAGGCAGCTCGCGACAGTGCCAGCGACGGCCGGAATAGCCGAGATCGCGCTGGCCCCGGCGCGCGTCACGATCGCGGCGACCGACAGTACCCCAGCGATGACAAGGGCGATGACGCCGAGCGGCGGTTTGAGAAACTGCAGCACACCGGCGATCGCCGAAGCGATGAGCACCGCAAGGCCGAGGCCCACGAGCAGTGCGATCTTGTCGTACTCCCCGAATGTGGCGATCGCGAACTCTTTGAAGGGCTGCGGCACGATGTCGATCACGAATCCACCCACCGCGAGTATCGGACTGCCGTTTCGGTCAGTGATCAGCGCGAGTGCCTCGGCGACGGCGAGAAAGACAGCTGCGCTGACGACTCCTGCCAGCGCGCTCCAGAGCCAGAACACGGCACGTGTTGTCGTCTTCGCCATTGCCTGGCCTCCAATCGCCAGGGTCTCCCAGCCTCAGGGGTTGTTCGGTTCGAAACGACAATCGGATTGGTTCTCGACTCGCAGTGTGAGGTGTTGCCTGTGTCGCGATTGCATAACGCTGAGGCAGAACCGCCTGTGCGCGCTTGACCCGGGCGCTGGCCGAACCTAGTATTGCCGGTACCTGAATCAGGTTTCAGGTTATTCGCACTTCAATGGTGAAAGGCACGCAAATGAGCGTTACGAAAAAGTTGCTCCTAGGCTCCGTGGTCGCCACGGCCGCAATCGCTCTGGCGGCCTGCGCGCCACAGGCGACGACCGACAGCGACACAACCGATGCTGCAGAGGCCTCCGAGGTCACGGTCGGCATTGTGACCAGCGAGAGCGGCGCACTCGCTACCTACGGCACACAGTATCTGGACGGCTTCAACGCCGGTCTTGAATATGCGACCGATGGCACCGGCATGGTCGGCGACACGACGATCAACGTCGAGTACCGCGACGATGCCGGCGATCCCGACAAAGCTGTCACCGCGGTGAAGGAGCTCATCGGAGAGGGAGTGAACATCATCGCCGGTACGGCATCGAGTGGCGTCGCTCTGGCCGTTGCTGAACAAGCTTCGCAGAACCAGGTGCTCTACATCTCGGGCCCGGCAGCTGCCGACGCCATCACTGGCATCAACGACTACACCTTCCGCTCTGGCCGCCAGAGTGCGCAGGATGTGGCGACGGCAGGAACGTTCCTCGACGACATCGACGGAAGGACTGTCACAGTCTTCGCGCAAGACAGCGCTTTCGGCCAGGGAAACCTCGCCGCGGTCGAGCAGATTCTCGGTGCGCAAGGGGCGAGCGTCGAGTCAGTGCTCGTTGCAGAAGATGTGACGGAGTTCACACCCTTCGCGCAGCAGGTTCTTGCCAGCTCGCCCGACCTGGTATTCGTCGCATGGGCGGGTGCTACCTCCGGCGCGATGTGGCAGGCCATGAGCCAGCAGGGTGTTCTCGACGAGGTGCCCGTGGTTACGGGTCTCGGCGACCTCGCGACATTCGGTGCGTACGGCGAAGCATCCGAGCAGATCAGCTTTCTCAATCACTACTTCGCTGGTGCCAATGACAACGACGTGAACACAGCGATGATTGAGGCGATCGAAGCGGACGGCGGTACTCCCGACCTCTTCAGCCCCGATGGATTCAACGCGGCGATCATGATCGTGCAAGCCATCGCAGAGGGCCAGGACGACGTCGACGCGATGATCGCAGCACTCGAGGGCTTCTCATTCGAAGGGCCCAAGGGCACGATGACGGTGCGAGAAAGCGACCACGCCCTGATCCAGGAGATGTATCAGGTGCGACTCGTCGCTGACGGCGACGGATACGTCGCCGAGCTGGTTGACACCGCCGCCGCAGACGCAGTCGCGCCTGCTGAAGCCCAGTGATCGGGAGCGCTTCAAAAAGATGAGCACCCCAGTTCCGTCCGAGCGAACTTCGGACAACCCGCCCCGAGGGGCAGCCCTCACCGTCGAGAAACTCGGATTGCAGATCGGCGGTGCGACGATCTTGAAAGACGTCGACATCGACGTGTCAGCAGGCTCGATCGTGGGTGTGATCGGGCCGAACGGTGCCGGAAAAACCACATTCTTCAACGTGGTTTCTGGGCTGATGAAGCCAACGGCGGGACGCCTGCTCGTTGATGGCCACGACGTCACGAAGACGTCGGTGCCAGCACGCGCACGGGCGGGACTGGGGCGCACTTTTCAAACATCGAGTAACTTTCCGCGACTATCGGTGCTCGAGAACGTGCGGCTCGCGGCCCAGGTTTCTCTGGGCGGGTCGACGTCTCTGCTGCGTTTTCCCAAGCGGTCGGATGCTGCGACCGAGCTCGCCCTCGACAAGCTTGCAGCGGTCGGGCTCACCCACATGCAGAATTCCGCGGCGGGAGACATCTCGCATGGCGACAAGCGCAAGCTCGAAATCGCAGTGCTGCTAGCGACTGACGCCAACCTCGTGCTGCTGGATGAGCCGATGGCCGGAGTCGCGTCGGGAGATGTAAAAGGGCTCGTGGAAAACATTCGAGAAATGCAGCATCAGAAAGGTTGCACCGTGCTGATGGTGGAACACCACATCGACGTGCTGATGGACCTTGTGGACAAGGTCGCCGTGATGTACTTCGGCAGCATCATCGCCTATGACACCCCCCAGAATGTGATGGATAACCCTCTCGTGCAGAAGGCATATCTGGGGACAGCCGCATGAGCGCCTCGACGCCGATTCTGCAGGTGAGCCAGTTGCGGTGCTCGATCGGCGGACAGCAGGTCGTCGAAGATGTCACTTTCGACGTTCCCGCGACCGGCATCACCGCGGTGTTGGGCCGCAATGGCGTGGGTAAGACATCCACGTTGCGCGGCATTCTCGGACTCATTCATCGCCGGGGTGAGGTGGTGCTCGCGGGCGAGCGCATCAGCGGACTCGCCACCCACCGCATCGTGCAGCGCGGAGTGGGTTATGTGCCCGAAGACCGCGAGATCTTCTCGAAGCTCACCGTGGCTGAAAACCTCGCTCTCGCAGAACGCCAGCGCGCGCCGCGACGAGAGTTCGTTGCAGAGTTGTTTCCAGACCTCGTTGAACGGCGTGATCAGCTGGCCGGCACGCTTTCAGGCGGCCAGCAGCAGATGGTGTCGGTCGCCCGTGCGCTGCTGAACGACAATCAGCTGCTCCTCGTTGATGAACCTACGAAAGGTTTGGCTCCGATGATCGTTGGCGAAGTCGCCGACGCCTTGCTCGAAGCCTCCAAAGTGGTTCCCATCCTGCTCGTGGAACAGAATCTCGAAGTGGTGAAGCAACTGGCCGACGGTGCCATTGTGATCGGTGGCGGCCGTGTCGTCCACACCGGCAATGCGCGAGAGATTCTTGCCGACCAAGAACTCACCCGTCGGTTGCTGGGAGTCCACACGGAGGCGCACGCATGAGCACCCTCATCCTTACTCTCATCACTGGCGTTGGGCTAGGCGCGCTATATTTTCTCGTCGCGAGCGGGCTGAGCCTCATCTACGGGCTGATGCACGTGCTGAACTTCGCGCATGGTGCGTTTCTCACGTTGAGCGCCTTCGTCGGCTGGATGGTCGCGCAGGCGCTCGGCACCGAGTCGTGGTGGTCATTTCTCGTCTCGATAGCGGTCGGGGCGGTGGTGGGCGCGATCTTCGCCGCGCTGACCGAACTTGTGCTGATACGTCCGCTCTATGAGCGCCATATTGAACAGGTCTTGGTAACCGTGGGATTGTCGTTTGCCGCGGTCGCACTGTTCGAAGGCATCTGGGGAACAGATGCCATTCACATCTCGGGGCCGCCGTGGCTCAAGCAGACCACCGACGTACTCGGGGCCCGCATTCCGAACACCTACTGGGTACTCATGATTGCCGCGATCCTGGTGCTTCTCGCGCTAGTGATCTTCTTGAAGAAGACGAGGTACGGCATGATCATTCGCGCGGGTGTTGAGAACCGCAGCATGGTGACAGCGCTCGGCATCGACGTGCGCAAATCGTTCACGCTCGTGTTCGCGATCGGAGGTGCGGCAGCCGGCATCGGCGGGGTGCTGGCGATGCACTACTCCACGTTTGTGTCTGCACATCTTGGATCGACGTTGCTCATCTTCGCCTTCATCGTCACCGTGGTGGGCGGGCTCGGCTCACTCACCGGTGCCGCCGTGGCGTCTGTGCTCGTCGCAGTGCTGCAGCAGTTCGCGAACTTCTATCTCGGGGGAACGGGCGACTTCATCGTCGTCATCTTGCTGGCGGCCGTGCTTTTGCTGCGACCGGCCGGACTACTGGGAAAGAAGGCATGACGATGAACAACACTGCTTCGCGATCCCTTCGCCGGTACGCGCCTATTGGCGTGGGAATCGTGCTGATCGGATTCATGGCATTGCTCCCAATGCTCAACCTGTCGCTTCCCGGAATCTTGCCCACCCCGACGTACTTGCCGGGAACTCTTGCCTTGCTCTCACTCTGCATGGTGTTCGCTGCACTGGCGCTGTCGTACAACTTGCTGTTGGGCAGTGGCGGGATGCTGTCGTTTGGCCACGCGCTCTATTTCGGTGCTGGCGCCTATGGCCTGGGTGTCGCCCTCGAGCACTTCGGTGTGCCGCTGTGGCCTGGCATCTTCATTGCGCTCATCGGTGGCATGGTCATCGCTCTCGTGACCGGTGCCGTCTCAATGCGGGTGTCGGGCATTCCGTTCGCGATGGTCACGCTCGCCTTCGCGCAAGCAGGCTCGGTTCTCGTGCGCCGCAACTCCCAGATCACCGGCGGTGAGGAAGGGCTCAGCTTGAATACCGAGTTGGTGCCTGATTTCCTCATCGGTGTCGTGAATACCCGCAATCTCTATTGGTTCACTCTCGCGGTTCTCGTCGTGGTGTACCTCGTCACGCTGTGGGTCGATACTTCGCGGCTGGGGCACCTCGCGCGAGCCACTCGAGAGAATGAGCAGCGCGTTCGGGTGCTGGGACTGAGCCCGTACCGAGTCAGACTGCTCATCTTCGTCATCGCCGCCGGGCTCGCGAGCCTCGCAGGCGTCGCGTACATGCTGCTCCAGTCAGGCACGGTGCCGCGGGCTGTCTCGGCAGACTTCACGATCACCGTTCTCGTCATGGTTGTGCTCGGCGGTGTTGGCTTCCGCTGGGGCGCCATTCTTGGCGGCGTGCTCTACACCTTGCTCGATCAGCGACTCACCGTGCTGGCCGGTTCGGACGCTATTGCCTCGCTGCCGGATGTGCTGCGGGTACCGTTGTCAGAGCCGCTGTTCATTCTGGGCGCGCTATTCATCTTGGTGGTGATGTTCTTGCCCGGTGGTATTGCAGGCACTGTTGACGCAGCGGTGCGACGTCGCAAGGGTGACCGCGTGCGCGACTCACTGCATCGCCTCGATGACGCAGACGATGAACTCGAGACGTCGGCGCAGGTGCGCTGATGAGCTGGACGGCCGAGATCGACGACGGCGCCCACACGATCGGAAGGTGGCTGATCGATCGCGCCAGCAGGTCACCGCGGCGCGCGGCGATCAACGACAGGGGAGTGATCACCGACTATCAGACGCTCGCACGACGAGCAGGCGATTTGGCAACCAAGCTTCGGGAGAGCGGATACGGTTCGGGTCACAGGATTGCGACCGTATCGGGAAACTCGACCGACCAAGTTGTCGTCTTCTTCGCGTGCGCACTCGCGGGAGTCGCGCTGGTGCCGTTGTCGTGGCGCCTCACGCCACGCGAGCTTTCAGACGTGATGCTTCGCTCGGCGCCGACGCTCGTGCTCATTGATGACGAACATGCGGCTCTGGCGCGAGAGGCGCTTCAAGCGCTGCGTGAACAACCTGCTGCCGCAGAGATGGGTACGACAGGAATTGAGCGAGAGGTGCCGATGGCGTCGCAGCCTGTTGCGCACCGTCCTGTTCATGACGATGATCCGTTGCTCGTGATTTTTACATCTGGCACGGAATCTTCGCCCAAGGGCGTCGTGCTCACTCACGCAAACTGCTTCTGGAACAACCTCGCGCTCGCGCAAGCGCTGCCGCTAATGCACGACGACGTGGTGCTGGCTGTGCTGCCGCAGTTTCATATCGCGGCGTGGAATTGCCAGCCGCTGTTGGCCTGGTGGGTCGGCGCTACCGTCGTTCTCGAAAGATCGTTCCAGCCGTCGCGAGCGCTCAGCCTCATCGAGGAGCGGGGCGTCACCGCGATGATGGGTGTTCCGACGCTCTACTCGCTGATGGTCGCTGATAGCCAATGGGAACACGCGAACCTTTCGTCGCTCAGATTAGCGCTGGTAGGAGGCTCCACGATGCCCACCTCGCTTCAGCAGGTGTGGACTGATCGAGGCATTCCGCTCACCCAGGGGTATGGCCTGACCGAGGCCTCGCCGAATGTCCTCCACCTGCCCGCCGCCGAATCGAGTGCACATCGCGGTGCCGTGGGTCGGCCCTATCCACATGTGTCCGTGCTTCTGGTAGACGTAGATTCGGGCCTCGCGCTCGAAGGTGAAGCGACGGGTGAATTGTGGGTGCGGGGTCCGAGCATCTTTGCGGGATACCTTGGCGATCCGGAGGCTACAGAGCGTGCGAAAACCGATGGGTGGTTGCGCACGGGCGACCTCGTTGCGCGCGACGGCGAAGGCGTCTTTCGCGTGGTCGACCGGCTTAAAGACATCTTCATTTCGGGCGGAGAGAACGTCGCGCCGAGCGAGGTTGAGTATGCTCTCACGCTGCATCCACTGATCGAGGACGCCGCGGTGATTGGCGTCGCCGATGCGGTCTGGGGTGAACGTGGAGTCGCGTTCGTCGTGCCCGTCGCGGGCGCCACTCTGTCGGCCGACGAGGTGCTCGCGCACGCCCGCAGCAACCTCGCTTCGTTCAAGGTGCCCGTACGAGTAGACATCGTGAGTGATCTTCCGCGCACGGCTATTGAAAAACTTGCGCGTTCTCGTCTGCGCGATGCCGCGACCGAACTGAGTGAGAGGGCACAGTCATGACGGCGTACGGCGAGCTTGCTGATGACACCAGCGAATTGGTCTCGTCGGTTACCGGTCGGCCACTGACCAAACGAGGTGAGGCGACGCGCAGAAAGCTTCTCGAGGCTGCAGAGGAAGTTTTTGCTGACCAGGGGTACCACGAGGCATCCATCGTCAAGATCACCGACCGTGCAGGCATCGGACTCGGCACGTTCTACCTGTATTTCGACAGCAAACAGACCATCTTCGAAGCCCTGGTGATCGATCTCAACAGGCGTGTGCGCCAGGCAATGTCTGAAGCGATGGTCGACACCCAGAGCCGGCTCGAGGCCGAGCGGGCAGGTTTTGCTGGATTCTTTCGTTTCACAGCGGAACACCCCGCGCTTTACCGGGTCGTTCGCGAAGCCGAGTTCGTTTCTCCGGCGGTCCTCCGTCTGCACTACACGCGCATCGTCGAAGGCTACGAAGAGGGTCTGCGGGCTGCCCAGCTCACCGGGGATGTCGATCGTCAGCTCGACCCCGAGACCACCGCCTGGGCCCTGATGGGTATGGGGGAGCTGATCGGCATGCGGTTCTTGCTGTGGGAGACAGACGAGCAGGGTTGACCGCCGGCGACTCTTGCCCCGAAGGTCTTCGACGGCATGGCTCGATTCATCGACAATGCTCTGGCACCTCGACCCGAGAACGAAGGAGGTCACTGATGGCCGACGAAGACCTGCGCGGACGCCGCGCCCTTGTGACAGGGGGAGCGAGCGGGATCGGGCTTGCCTGTGCACATTCGTTCGCGGCACGCGGCGCCCATGTGATCATCGCTGATCGCGACGCGGATGCAGCGTCGATGGCGGCACGGGCGGTGAACGGCGAAGCGTGGGTTGTTGATCTCTCAGAGACGGCCGAGGTGCAGAATGCCGCTGTCGACGTCGACATCCTTGTGAACAATGCCGGTATTCAGCGTGTGAGCCCCCTTGTCGACTTCGACCCCGACGCGTTTCGACTCATGCAGCGGCTCATGGTCGAGTCGCCCTTCTTGCTGGTCCGGGCGGCGCTGCCGGGAATGTATGAGCGCGGTTGGGGGCGCATCGTCAATATCTCAAGTGTTCACGGACTACGCGCCAGCGCGTTCAAGTCGGCCTACGTGGTGGCCAAGCATGCCCTTGAAGGTCTATCGAAGGTGACGGCATTGGAAGGAGCACCCTACGGGGTGACCAGTAACTGCGTGAATCCTGCCTACGTGCGCACGCCTCTGGTGGAAAAGCAGATCGCTGATCAGGCCAAAGTTCATGGCATCGACGAGACTGAGGTCATCGAGAAGATCATGCTGACCGAAATGGCAGTGAAGCGGCTCATTGAAGTCGACGAGGTCGCCTCCCTGGTGACCTGGTTGGCATCGGATCATGCTGGCATGGTGACAGGTTCTTCCTACGCCATGGATGGCGGGTGGACGGCCCGATGAACACTCATCATTACCGCACGCTTGACATTGAAGTTGACGGCGGCAAACTTCGCGTCGCGGTGTGGGAACCGCTCAACAGCACACAACTCGAGGGCGATCCGCATGTGAGTGATGTCGTCCTTATTCATGGAGTGACGGCGTCACACCTGGCGTGGCCATTCGTGGTCGATCTGTTGCCGGGAGTGCGTGTGATCGCTCCCGACCTTCGCGGTCGGGGCGCGAGTAACTCGCTCGTCGGCGCTGCGGGCATGAAAGCGCACGCGAGCGATCTGGAAGCGACGCTGGATGCTCTGCACATCGATCAGGCTCTCGTAGTCGGTCATTCGATGGGTGGTTTTGTCGCAGTGACGTTCGCCCATCTGCATCCCGATCGTGTTTCTCGGCTTGTTCTCGTCGATGGTGGTTTGCCTCTCGACGTTCCCGTTGGGATGGACACCGACGAAATGGTCGCGTCGATACTCGGCCCGACTGCGGCGCGGTTGTCGATGCGGTTCGCTACCACTGCTGAATACTTCGACTTCTGGCGTCGGCACCCGGCGTTCACCGATGCATGGACCCCCGAACTCGAGGCGTATCTCGAATACGATCTGGTCGCCGACGGTAGTGGCAGTCTGCGTCCGGCGACAAGCTACGAGACGACGGCGGATGACACCGTCGATATGAACGCCGGCAACGCGCTTTCTGACGCGATTACACAGCTGGCTCACCCCACCCGTCTGCTCACTGTTGAGCTGGGACTGCAGAACGAGCCCCCCGGTCTCTACGCACCCGAGCACCTCGCGCGCGTGTTGCAGAATCTGCCCGCGGTACAGCATGAGCGACTGAAAGAGTTCAACCACTACACGATCGTGATGTCTCCCGGTGGTGCAGCCCGCGTCGCTGCAGTGGTGCAACAGGAACTCTCGGTGCAGATGGATGCGGCCAGGTAGCGCCGCCCAGACGAACGGCGAGGTCAGCGCGGTGCGGCTGCGATCCGTGTTGAAAGCTGATGGGCGTGTGCGAGCAGAGTGCGCCCGAGTTCGGTGATCCGCTCGGGACCGAAGCGGAACTCAACACCCGTCAAGCTGAGCGCCCACTGCGGATGCCCGGCGGCCGTGAACACGGCGGCCCCCATGCCCCAACTGCCCTCGACGATCAGCCCTGGGTTCACCGCGTAACCGCGCGCCTTCGTCTCCTTGACGCGGGCGCGCAGGCGAGGTTCGCTGTGTGGAGCTCCCCACTGTGTGGACAACTCACTGTGACGCTCTAGGTATGCGTCCACATCGTGGGTGGGCAGAAAAGACAGAATTGCCAGCCCTGCTGAAGCCACGCCGAGTGGAAAACGCACCCCCTCAGAGAGCACGAACGAGCGGATGGGAAAGCTTCCCTCCTCGCGCAACAGGCAAACGGTCTCGTCGCCGCGTCGTACGGATAAGAATGCGCTTTCTTCTGTGCGCACAGCGAGCGAGCGCACGATGTCGCGCGCAGTCGCCGTGATGTCGTATCGCGCCGCAGCGACCGTGCCCATGAGGTACAGCTCTGGACCTGGGATCCACCTACCGGAAGGGCCATCTTGGTCAACGAGACCTTCTTGGCGCAACGCGGCAAGTAGGCGATGGGTGGTAGGGCGAGTCAGCTCTGAACGACGCGAGATGTCTACCAAGCTCACGCCCTCGGCGCCTGCAGAGGTCACGATTCGAAGCAGCTGAGCTGCCCGGGCGACAGACTGCGCGCCAGGCACAGGCGTGCTTCGAAACGGCTTACTGTCCATGATATGGACAGTAAAGGATGAATGCTCCACATGGCAACACTTTGTGCATGCGTTCGTCAGCGCGGCCGCGAGGATCGAGCTATCACGACACAAAGGAGTCATCGCGTGATCGACAAGACATGGGCATCTGCCGAGCAGGCAGTCGCAGACATCCCGCACGGCGCTTCGCTCGCGGTGGGTGGATTCGGGCTTTCAGGCAACCCGATCGCGCTCATCACTGCGCTGCTCGCCCAGGGCACGAGTGGCCTCAGCGTGGTCAGCAACAACTGCGGTGTGGATGACTGGGGGCTGGGGGTGTTGTTGAACGCAGGGCGGATCAGCAAGATGACGTCTTCGTACGTCGGCGAGAACAAAGAGTTCGAACGACAGTTTCTCTCGGGAGAGCTCGAGCTCGAGCTCACACCACAGGGCACGCTGGCGGAAAAACTGCGTGCCGGGGGGTCGGGAATAGCCGCCTTCTTCACGCAGACCGGTGTTGGCACGCAGGTTGCCGAAGGAGGGTTGCCCCGGCGTTACGACGGCGTGGGCGGTGTCGCAGAAGCATCTCCAGTCAAGGATGTGCGCACGTTCGAGATCGCTGGGGTCAGCGGCGAGTATGTGCTGGAGGAAGCCATCGTCACGGACTATGCGCTTGTGCATGCGCTCAAGGGCGACCGTCACGGCAACCTGGTCTTCAACAAGGCCGCGAGAAATTTCAACCCGCTCGCCGCGATGGCCGGCCGGGTGTGCATTGCGCAGGTCGAAGAACTCGTAGAGCCGGGGGAATTGGACCCTGATTCAATCCACCTGCCGGGCATCTACGTGCACCGCATCATCGAGGTTGGCACTGAGATCGAGAAACGAATCGAGCGCCGCACTGTGGCTGCGTCGACGGGAGAGAACTGACATGGCACTTACGCGACACGAGATGGCCGCGCGTGCAGCGGCTGAACTTGCCGATGGCTCATACGTGAATCTTGGTATCGGAATTCCTACGTTGGTGCCCAGCAACCTGCCTGAGGAAATCTCAGTGGTGCTGCAATCGGAGAACGGCATATTGGGTGTTGGCGCTTATCCCACAGAGACCCAGGTTGATCCCGACCTCATCAATGCCGGCAAAGAGACAGTCACGGTGCAACCGGGATCGTCATTCTTCGATTCGGCCACGAGTTTCGGCATGATCCGCGGCGGCAAGATTGACGCAGCAATCCTCGGGGCGATGCAGGTGTCAGCATCGGGCGATCTCGCCAACTGGATGATTCCCGGCAAGATGGTCAAGGGGCCCGGGGGAGCGATGGATCTCGTTCACGGTGCGACCCGCGTCATCGTGCTGATGGAACATGTTGCGCGCGATGGATCCCCCAAGATCGTGAATCAGTGCTCGCTGCCGCTTACCGGCCGCGCGGTCGTGGACCGCATCATCACCGACCTCGCGGTAATCGATGTGGCCGACAATGGACTCGTGCTCGTCGAGGTCGCGCCGGGCGTCAGCGTCGCTGAAGTAGTCGTGGCAACCGAGCCTCATCTCGCTATCGCCGATGAATTGAAGGTGTGAACAATGACAAACAACGACATCGTGATCATTGCGGCGGCGCGCACTCCGCAAGGTCGCCTCAAAGGTCAGCTCGGTTCGCTTACTGCGGTGCAACTGGGCAGCACGGCCATCCGCGGGGCGCTGGCGCAGGCATCCATCGCTGCAGACGCGGTCGACGCTGTGCTTGTCGGCCAGGTGCTGGCGGCTGGCGCAGGCCAGAATCCCGCACGGCAGGCTGCCGTCGGGGCGGGCATTCCATGGAACGTGCACGCCTCTTCAGTGAACAAGGTGTGCCTGTCGGGGCTGACCGCCGTCATCGATGCCGCCCGCATGATCGCGACAGGCGACGCAACAGTTGTCGTCGCAGCGGGGATGGAGTCCATGACCCGGGCACCTCATCTGCTCATGGGCTCTCGAAACGGCTGGGCTTACGGTTCCATCGAGGCGCTCGACCACATGGCCTTTGACGGACTCACCGACGCGTACGACAACGAGAGCATGGGCGCCTCGACTGAGCGCCACAACGAGCGACTGAACATGACCCGCGAGGCTCAAGATGCGGTCGCCGCCCGGTCCCACCAACGAGCGGCTGCCGCGCAGGCAGAGGGACGCTTCAAGGCCGAAATCGTTCCCGTCGAAGTGCCGCAGCGCAAGGGTGACCCCATCGTGGTCAACACAGACGAAGGCATCCGGCCCAACACGACCGTCGAGACGCTCGCTGGCTTGCGAGCAGCGTTCGCTGAGGGCGGCTCCATCACTGCGGGCAACTCGTCGCCGATATCGGACGGCGCCTCTGCGGTGGTGCTGACGACGCGTGCCCATGCCGCCGAGAATGGCTGGAGTGTGCTCGCTGTCGTCGGGGCATCGGGCCAAGTCGCCGGACCCGACAACTCGCTTCAGGCTCAGCCTGCCCGTGCGATCGAGAAGGCATGCGAGAAGCAGGGCATTGCCCCGAGTCACCTCGACGTTGTCGAGATCAACGAAGCGTTCGGAGCGGTGGTTGCGCAATCGCAACGGGAACTGTCCCTGCGCGACGAAGTGGTCAACCCAGACGGAGGCGGCATCGCCTTGGGCCATCCGATCGGTGCGTCGGGCAACCGACTCGTGGTGCATGCCGTGCATGAATTGGTGCGCCGCGGCGGCGGCACGGCGGCGGTCGCGCTGTGCGGTGGCGGTGGTCAGGGTGATGCGTTGATTCTCACCCGGTAGGGCCAGCACTTACGCGACCGCTCGGCGCGCGCTAGCTTCGACACCATGACCACCATCGCCGCGCTGACCTCCGCTGACTTCGACGAGTGGGGCACGCTTTGGCAGAGCTACCTGACGTTCTACAAATCCGAGGTAGCTCGTGACGTGTCACAGGCGACTTTCGCGCGCATGGTTGCGGATCGAGAACTGCACGGAGCGATAGCCCGCGACGATGAAGGTGTCGCGATCGGATTCGTGCACTGGCTGACGCACGCTGGAACCTGGACGACGGCGACGTTCTGCTATCTCGAAGACTTGTTCGTCAGTCCGCGCTCCCGTGGTGGGGGAACGGGCCGCGAACTGATCGAGCACGTTCGCGCGTGGGCTGCTGCTGCCGGATCAGACAAGGTCTATTGGCTCACAGCCGAAGACAACACGACAGCTCGCCACCTCTACGACAAAGTTGCCGAGCACACGGGGTTCGTGCACTACGAGCTGCCGGTCTGAGGTCTCAGCGATTCAGGTTCTGGTAGGCGAGCTTGGACTCTTTGCCGTGAACCGGCGAATCGACCGGAGCGAGCTTGCCTTTCTCGGCGCGGCGCGTATCGACGATCGCACCTACGACAAGCGCAACCGTGATGCCCCAGCTCGCCCAGGCGAGCGCCTGACGCCAGGTGAACGGGCCACCTTCGCGAAGTCCGCGCACGAGCGTGAGCCCGCCGGTGAGAGCTGAAAGAAGACCAGTTCCGAAGACATACGAGCGCATGCTTACACGCTACCCGCCCCGAAGGCAATGTGGCACCTGCGACTGTTAGCCTGACTGCATACTGCCGACCCGGGAGGGCCTGTGTCACAAGCCGAATTTGTTGTTGTTGCAAACCGACTGCCCGTAGATCGCGTGGTGGATGCTGACGGCGAATTGTCGTGGCGTCGTTCACCGGGCGGTCTGGTCACCGCGCTCGAGCCTGTCATGAAGAAGGAAGATGGCGCCTGGGTGGGGTGGGCTGGAGGCGCCGACCTCGAAGTGGAGCCGTTTGAGTTCGATGGAACTCTTCTTGTTCCGGTCAAGCTCAGCGCCGAAGAGATCGAGCTCTACTACGAAGGCATGTCGAACGATACGTTCTGGCCGCTGTACCACGACGTGATCGCCGCGCCGCGCTATCGCCGGATCTGGTGGGACGCCTACGTGCGCGTCAACAAACGATTTGCTGAAGCGGCCGCCGAGGCAGCCGCCCCGGGTGGCACGGTGTGGGTGCAGGACTATCAGCTGCAGCTGGTCCCGAAGATGCTTCGCGAAGCGCGCCCAGACTTGACCATCGGCTATTTCCACCACATTCCGTTTCCTGCATACGGTCTCTACTCGCAGCTGCCCTGGCGCAAGCAAGTACTCGAGGGTTTGCTTGGCGCAGATGTCATCGGCTTCCAGCGGGTAGCTGATGCCGGAAACTTCGCTCGCGCCGTGCGGCGACTGTTTCACTACACGACCAAGGCAACCGGCATCGCGGTTCCGCTCGAAAACGGCACGACCCGAAACGCACTCGCAAAAGCGTTCCCGATCTCCATCGATGCGTCGTCGTATGTCGAGCTTGCAAAAGACCCGAAGGTGCAGGCGAGGGCGCTAGAGATCCGCCAAGAGCTGGGCAACCCTCGCAAGATTCTTCTGGGCGTGGATCGCCTTGATTACACCAAGGGCATCCGCCATCGGCTCAAAGCCTTCGGCGAGCTTCTCGAAGACGGACACGTCGGGGTTGAAGATGTGACGCTCGTGCAGGTGGCCAGCCCTAGCCGGGAGCGCGTCGAGGCGTACATGCAGCTGCGTGATGAAATCGAACTCGCGGTCGGGCGAGTAAACGGTGACTTCGATACGACCGGTCACACGGCGATTCGCTACCTGCACAATTCGTACCCACGCGAAGAGATGGTTGCGCTCTTCCTCGCCGCCGACGTCATGCTCGTCACCGCCTTGCGAGATGGCATGAATTTGGTGGCGAAAGAGTACGTGGCGGCGCGCATCGACAATCGCGGCACCCTGGTGCTGAGCGAGTTTGCCGGGGCGGCTGACGAACTGGCAAGTGCGGTGCGCATCAACCCGCACGACATCGACGGTATGAAGGACGCGATTATGAGAGCAATCCAGATGCCACCGGCCGAGCAGGGCAAGCGCATGCGTGCACTTCGGAAGAAGGTGCTTGACAGTGATGTCGCCAAGTGGTCCGAGTCATTTCTCACGGCGCTCGCTGACGCCCGAACGGTGAAGGCTGCGCGGGTGGCACGCCGATGAGTAACTATCTGAACCCAGTGCGCAAGCTCGCCACGACGGATCGGCTGCTGGTCGCGCTCGACTTCGACGGCACTCTTTCACCGCTCGTCGACGAGCCGATGCAGGCACGCATGTTTCCCGCGACCAGAGCTGCCGTAAACGCCCTGATCGATGCGCCAGAGACGATCGTCGCGCTCGTTTCGGGGCGCAGCCTGGTAGACCTTCGCGTGATCGCTGAGCACGACGATGCTTCGCAGATCTTGCTGGCTGGTTCGCACGGCGCCGAATTCTGGTACCCCGACACCGGGTTGGTTTCCCACGAAGACCACGCCGATGACGCCAGACTGCGCGACGAACTACGCGCGCATGCCGAAGCAGCGACCGCAGAAGTCGATGGAGTGTGGGTCGAACCCAAGACCTTCGGGTTCGGTTTGCACACTCGGCTGGTTGATCCAGCAGTGGCGCCAGAGGTGCAGCGGAGGGTGGATCAACTCGTCGCTGCGCAGGCCCCACACTGGCGCAGACGCACCGGGCACAACATCACCGAGTACGCGTTCAGGCACGAAGGCAAAGACACTGCGATCGCCGAACTGCGCGAGCACGTCGGCGCCACCGCGGTGCTCTTCGCAGGCGATGATGTCACCGACGAAGATGCTCTGAAAACGATGGGGGAGGGCGATCTGGGAATCCGCGTTGGCACGCCTCCCACGGCCGCCACCGTCTGTGTGGCCGATATTGCCGAGCTGTCCACACTATTGACGGTGTTGAGTACCGAACGCAGCGCCTCACGGCAATAGACTTCGATAATGCCCGAGCAGCAGAACGACATCGACATCAAGCCTCGCAGCCGCGTGGTCACCGACGGCATCGAAGCCACGACTTCCCGCGGAATGCTCCGCGCGGTAGGAATGGGTGATGACGACTGGGACAAGCCCCAGATCGGCATCGCTTCGAGCTGGAATGAAATCACCCCTTGCAACCTCAGCCTCGATCGCCTCGCGCAGGGAGCCAAAGAAGGTGTGCACTCCGGCGGCGGCTATCCGCTGCAGTTCGGCACCATTTCGGTGTCTGACGGCATCTCGATGGGCCACGAAGGCATGCACTTCTCCCTCGTATCGCGGGAGGTCATCGCTGATTCTGTCGAGACCGTGATGATGGCCGAGCGCCTCGATGGCTCCGTGCTTCTCGCCGGCTGCGATAAGTCGATTCCCGGCATGCTGATGTCGGCGGCGCGATTGAACCTTTCGAGCGTATTCCTCTACGCCGGGTCGATCGCACCTGGCTGGGTCAAGCTCAGCGATGGCACCGAGAAAGACATCACGATCATCGACTCCTTCGAGGGCGTCGGCGCGTGCATGGCGGGTCGCATGAGCGAAGCCGACCTCAAGCGCATCGAGTGTGCGTTCGCCCCGGGCGAGGGTGCCTGCGGTGGCATGTACACCGCCAACACGATGGCGTCGGTGGGTGAGGCACTCGGTCTCAGCCTGCCGGGCTCGGCTGCGCCCGCGGCGGCTGACCGTCGCCGTGACTTCTACGCGCATCGCTCCGGCGAGGCCGTCGTGAACTTGCTACGTCTGGGAATCACCACCGGAGATATTCTCACCAAAGAAGCGTTCGAGAACGCGATCGCACTCGCGATGGCACTCGGGGGCTCCACGAACGTGGTTCTGCACCTTCTCGCGATTGCGCGCGAAGCTCAGGTTGATCTTGACCTGCATGACTTCAACCGCATCGGAGACAAGACTCCACACATCGCCGATATGAAGCCGTTCGGTCAGTACGTGATGAACGACGTCGATCGTCACGGCGGAATCCCGGTGATCATGAAGGCGATGCTCGACGAGGGCCTGCTCCACGGCGACGCTCTGACTGTCACAGGAAAAACGCTCGCTGAGAACTTGGCTGACCTCAACCCTGACCCTGTCGACGGGAATGTCATCCACACGTTTGACAACGTGATTCACGCAAGCGGCGGCATCACGATTCTGCACGGTTCGATGGCTCCTGAGGGCGCAGTCGTGAAGTCGGCCGGGTTCGACGCGGATGTGTTCGAAGGCCCCGCTCGCGTGTTCGAGCGTGAGCGCGGCGCAATGGACGCGCTCGAAGCTGGCGAGATCGCTGCGGGCGATGTCGTCGTGATCCGGTACGAGGGACCCAAGGGCGGACCGGGAATGCGCGAGATGCTCGCGATCACCGCGGCCATCAAGGGCGCGGGACTCGGAAAAGATGTACTACTCTTGACGGACGGCAGATTCTCAGGCGGCACAACCGGACTGTGTATCGGCCACATAGCACCCGAAGCAGTGGACGCAGGTCCAATTGCCTTCGTGCGCGATGGTGATCTGATACGGGTCGATATCGCGGCTCGCACTCTCGACCTACTCGTCGATGACGCAGAGCTGAGCTCCCGCCGCGAAGGCTGGGAGCCACTTCCCCCGCGCTATACCCGTGGCGTCCTGGCCAAGTACTCCCGACTCGTTCGCTCTGCTGCGCAGGGCGCGACGACCGGTTGAGCTTCGCCGCAGACATCTCACTCGACTGATCAAGGATCATCATCATGCCCGCCGAATCTGCAACGGCCGTTCCACGGCCGCCCGCACGCACCGCGTCAGCGCCTGTGCTCACGGGAGCGCAGGCGGTCGTCCGCTCGCTGGAACTGCTCGGTGTCACCGACGTGTTCGGCCTGCCGGGCGGCGCCATCCTGCCCGTATACGACCCGCTCATGGACTCCACCGAGTTGCGCCACATCCTGGTTCGCCACGAGCAGGGCGCCGGCCACGCTGCTGAAGGTTACGCCGCAGCATCCAACAAGGTCGGAGTCGCGATTGCGACTTCGGGGCCCGGCGCTACCAACCTGGTAACTGCGATTGCCGATGCCTATATGGACTCGGTACCGCTCGTGTGCATCACCGGTCAGGTGTTCTCGAACCTGATGGGAACCGACGCGTTCCAGGAGGCCGACATCGTCGGCATCACGATGCCAATCACGAAGCACTCGTTCCTCGTGAAAGACGCGTCTGAGATTCCCGGTGCCATTGCGGCGGCTTTCGAGGTCGCGGGCACCGGTCGTCCGGGTCCGGTTCTCGTTGACATCACCAAGGATGCCCAGCAGGCTGAGGCCCCATTCATCTGGCCGCCGAAAATCGACCTGCCTGGCTACCGACCGGTGACCAAAGCACATGGCAAGCAGATTCAGGCGGCGGCACAGCTCATCGCTGAGGCGAGCAAGCCCGTGCTCTATGTCGGTGGCGGCGTGATTCGTGCCCGTGCGTCTGAAGAGTTGCGCGCACTGGCCGAGATCACCGGTGCCCCCGTCGTGACCACCCTCATGGCGCGCGGTGCTTTTCCTGATTCTCATCAGCAGCACCTTGGAATGCCCGGCATGCACGGCACGGTTCCCGCGGTGCTGGCGCTGCAAGAAGCTGACCTGCTTGTCTCGCTGGGAGCGCGCTTCGATGACCGGGTGACAGGCAAGGCGGCGCTCTTCGCGCCGAATGCGAAGGTGATCCACGTCGATATCGATCCGGCCGAGATCGGCAAGATCCGCGCAGCAGAAGTGCCGATTGTCGGAGACCTCAAAGATGTGCTTGTCGACCTCGAGGGCGCCTACCGTGCGGCATCGGCCGAGGGTAAAGCCGATACGACCGAGTGGTGGTCGTTTCTCGATGGTCTCCGCGACGAATTCCCTCTCGGCTACACACAGCCCACTGACGGTCTGATGTCGCCGCAGTATGTGATCTCGCGCATCGGCGAGCTGACCGGGCCTGAGGGTGTCTTTGCCTCTGGCGTGGGTCAGCACCAGATGTGGGCGGCGCAGTTCATCAAGTACGAACGCCCGAACGCCTGGCTGAACTCCGGTGGTGCCGGCACGATGGGCTACTCGGTCCCCGCGGCGATGGGCGCCAAGGTGGCCGAACCCGACCGTCACGTGTGGGCGATCGACGGCGACGGCTGTTTCCAGATGACCAATCAGGAACTCGCCACGTGCGCGATCAACAACATCCCGATCAAGGTCGCCATCATCAACAACTCTTCGTTGGGGATGGTCCGCCAATGGCAGACGCTCTTCTACGACGGCCGCTACTCGCACACCAACTTGAACACCGGTCACGGTACCGCGCGCATTCCCGATTTCGTGAAGCTCTCCGAGGCCTACGGGTGTCTCGCGATCCGCGTCGAGAAGGAAGAAGACGTCGATGCTGCGATTCAGCTCGCGCTCGACACCAACGATCGCCCGGTCGTGATCGATTTCGTGGTGAGCGCCGATTCGATGGTCTGGCCGATGGTGCCGCAGGGAGTCAGCAACAGCTACGTCCAGTATGCGCGCGATCACGCACCATCATTCGATCAGGAGGACTGAGCCATGACTACCCACGTGCTGAGTCTTCTGGTGGAAGACAAGCCCGGTCTGCTTACTCGCGTCGCGGGACTCTTTGCCCGTCGCGGTTTCAACATCGAGTCTCTCGCCGTGGGCGTGACCGAGGTGCCTGGCCTCTCACGCATCACGGTGGTTGTCGATGTTGATCAGTTGCCGCTGGAACAGGTAACCAAACAGCTCAACAAGCTCGTCAATGTGCTCAAGATCGTGGAGTTGGACTACTCCACCTCTGTGCAGCGCGAGCACGTGCTCGTCAAGGTTCGAGCAGACAACACCAACCGCTCGAACGTGCTCGAAGTAGTGAGTCTGTTCCGTGCATCCGTCGTCGACTACGCGCCCGAGGCAATCGTCGCCGAGGTGACCGGCGACAAAGGCAAGATCGACGCCTTCCTTCGCGCACTCGAGCCGTTCGGCATCAAAGAGCTCGCCCAGAGTGGCTTGCTGGCCATCGGACGCGGTGGCAAGAGCATCACAGAGCGCGTTCTGCGCGGCTGACATCAATTACAAGACCACAAACAAGGAGAAATACCCCCATGGCTGAGATTTTCTACGACGCCGACGCTGACCTGAGCATCGTTCAGAACAAGAAGGTCGCAATCGTCGGCTACGGCTCGCAGGGTCACGCCCACGCGCTCAACCTTCGCGACTCCGGTGTCGAGGTCGCAATCGCGCTCAAGGATGGCTCGAAGTCGGCTGCCAAGGCCACCGACGAGGGCTTCGAAGTCAAGAGCGTTGCTGACGCGACCGAGTGGGCTGACATCATCATGATCCTGGCTCCCGACCAGCACCAGCGCTCCATCTTCACCGACAGCATCAAGGCGAACCTGACCGAGGGCAAGACACTTGCCTTCGCGCACGGCTTCAACATCCGCTTCGGCTACATCGACGCGCCCGAGGGCGTTGACGTGATTCTCGTCGCACCGAAGGCTCCCGGGCACACTGTGCGCCGCGAGTTCGTTGCAGGTCGTGGCATCCCCGACATCATCGCCGTCGAGCGCGACGCTTCGGGCACCGCGTGGGCAACTGCGCTTTCGTACGCGAAGGCCATTGGCGGCACGCGCGCTGGCGTTATCAAGACCACCTTCACCGAAGAGACCGAGACCGACCTGTTCGGCGAGCAGTCCGTGCTTTGCGGCGGCACCTCGCAGCTGGTCCAGTACGGCTTCGAGACGCTGACCGAGGCGGGCTACCAGCCTGAGATCGCATATTTCGAGGTGCTTCACGAGCTCAAGCTCATCGTCGACCTCATGTGGGAGGGCGGCATTGCCAAGCAGCGCTGGTCGATCTCTGACACCGCTGAATACGGCGACTACGTGTCAGGCCCTCGCGTGATCGACCCGAGCGTCAAGGAGAACATGAAGGCGGTGCTGGCAGACATTCAGTCGGGTGCATTCGCCAAGCGTTTCATTGACGATCAGGATGCTGGCGCTCCCGAATTCCTCGAGTTGCGTGCCAAGGGCGCAGACCACCCGATCGAGGCGACAGGCAAGGAGCTTCGCGGGCTCTTCGCGTGGAAGCAGACCGACGAGGATTACACCGAAGGCAGCGCAGCGCGCTGATCTCCTCTTAGACCGCCGTCCCATCCGGCACGGCTCTTGACCGGCCGTCACGCTCCTAACCCGGAGCGTGGCGGCCGGTCTTATCACAGGCGCCCGAATAGTGTTCGATCGGTGCACGATAGGCGGGCAGGGCTACCCTGGAGGTGTGAGTTCACACCGAGACGATGCCCTCAGCTGGGACGGCGATGACGACCCGACGCTCGATGTTGCGCCGGCGCCAGCGCCAACAGCGTCTCCGTCGCTGCCCAAGGGCTACTCCGCGGTGGGCAAGGGGAGCGAAAGTCTCCATGATGCTTCGAAGGCTGTGCCCGCCACCGACGAATCCGATTCGACGGCGCTGCGCGAAGCCGAGGAGCGCACTGCGGTGAGGCCGATGGGCAACGCTGCGCTGGTGACCATCGGTGTTGTCGGTGGAGCGTATGCCTTGTACGTAGTCGGCTGGGTTATCGGGGGACTGCGGTTGCAAGGTCTCGCGCAGTATCTCGTCACCGATTTCATGTTTCTCGCGAGCTTCTGGTTGGCGGCGCTCGCACCCGTCATCTGGTTTGGCACGACGTTTCTTCTCACGCGTCACTCAAAGACCTGGGTGCGTATCGCCTGGCTCTTTGCCGGGTTGATTCTTCTCGTGCCGTGGCCCTTTGTGATGACAGGGACGGTGGGACAGTGAGTACTGAAGCGATGGATGCTGCGCCTACGGCGTCACGAAGGTCTCCTACTTGGCTTGTGGCGACAATTTCAGGTTTCTTCGGACTCTTCTACGTCTACGCAATGTGGAACGCGATCGGCAATCTCGTCCAAACGGTTCAGGTTGCGGGCGATCTCGGCTTGAGCCTCAATGCGCTCGGTTGGTTCCTGTGGATCTTCGCAACAGCTTTCCCGCTGCTCATTTGGGGCGCGGCATTTGCGCTGGGGTCGCGGCGCAAGGGGCACGAGCTTTTGCTCATCATGCTCGCAGGTCTCGCGCTGGTCGCGGTGTTCTGGCTGAACGTTATCGCCTATTCAACGCTCAACACGTCGCTGCTGGTGGGCTGACCCGCAGCGTCACAAGGTGCGCCGCGCGCGTGCGGGCGCGATAGGCTGGATTCGAGATCGCCCCGGTGCCGTGTGGCGTGTAATCCAGTCGTTTCGCTCTGCCGTCGCGCACTGCCCCAAAGGAATCACCTCGTGACGAAGCCTGTTGTGCTCATTGCCGAAGAACTCTCTCCTGCGACGATCGAGGCCCTTGGCCCCGATTTTGACGTTCGCCAAATCGATGGAGCCGATCGCGCCGCGCTGTTGCCAGCTCTGGCAGACGCCCATGCCGTGCTGATTCGGTCGGCGACCAAGATGGATGCTGAAGCGATTGCGGCGGCGCCCGTGCTCAAGGTGATCGCCCGTGCCGGCGTCGGCCTCGACAACGTGGACATCAAGTCCGCTACCACCGCAGGCGTCATGGTGGTGAATGCGCCGACATCGAACATCATCTCGGCCGCCGAGCTCACCGTCGGACACATTCTGTCGCTTGCGCGCCGCATTCCCGCCGCGCACGCTTCGCTGGCCGAGGGGCTGTGGAAGCGCAGTTCTTATACCGGTGTCGAACTTTTTGAAAAGACTGTCGGCATCATTGGCCTCGGGCGTATCGGAGCCCTCATCACCGCACGCCTGCAGGCTTTCGGGGTCAGCGTTGTCGCGTATGACCCCTACGTCACGCCGGCGCGCGCGCAGCAGCTTGGTGTGACGCTCGTCGGCCTCGACGAGCTGCTCGCCCAGAGCGACTTCGTCACGATTCACATGCCGAAAACGCCCGAGACGACGGGCATGATCGGTGCGGAGCAGTTCCGCATCATGAAGCCGACCGCCTACGTCGTGAACGTTGCTCGTGGGGGGCTCATTGACGAAGAGGCGCTCTACACGGCCCTCACCACGAACGAGATCGCCGGTGCAGGCCTCGACGTCTTCACAAGCGAGCCTCCGAAGCCCGAGGGCACGGCATTCCCGCTGCTGAGCCTGCCAAACGTCGTTGTGACGCCTCACCTGGGAGCATCCACCGACGAAGCACAAGAGAAGGCTGGCGTCTCGGTGGCAAAGTCGGTCAAGCTCGCGCTCGAGGGCGACCTCGTGCCAGACGCCGTAAACGTTGCCGGCGGTGTGATTGATCCATTTGTACGCCCGGGAATCGCGCTCGTCGAGCAGTTGGGTCAGTTCTTCACCGGCCTCGCTCAGAGCGCGCTCACCAGTCTCGACATCGAAGTTCGGGGTGAGCTCGCCAAGTACGACGTCAGCGTCTACCGCCTCGCAGCGCTCAAGGGCATTCTCGCAAATGTCGTGAGCGAGAACGTCTCGTACGTCAACGCGCCCCTGTTCGCCGAGCAGCGGGGCATCGAGACGCGACTCATTGTTGAAGAAGAGAGTCCGCAGTATCGCAACATCACGATCCTGCACGGCACACTTGCTGATGGCAGCGTACTCAGCGTGGCGGGCACTCTCGCTGGAACGCGAATGATTCCAAAGGTCGTGGGCATTAACGGCTACGAGATCGAAGTGCCCATCGAGCGCCACCACGTCGTGATGCGCTATGCGGATCGCCCGGGAATCGTGGCGATCTACGGCCAGAAGCTCGGCGGGGCGGGAATCAACATCGCAGGACTGCAGGTTGCTGCTCCTGACTCGACCGGGCGCGCACTCTCGGTGCTGACAGTCGACTCGCCGGTTCCTGATGCGCTGCTCGACGAGATGCGTGCGGCCGTTGAGGCGGACCTGTTCCAGCAGATTGAGCTCACCGAGGCGTAGAGCCTAGGTGCGAGTGGCGCGCTCGACGAGTTTGATCAGCGCGTCCATCGCTGGCCCGGTGGGCACGGGGCCCGCGACAGCAGAACCTGCGAGCGCGTTGTTGTAGTACAGGCCGTCGCTGACGAGCATCACCAGGTCGTGGGCGGTCTCATCTGCCACATGCGGGCGAATCGCGTTGCTCCATCGTTCTCGCACATCGTGTAGGGCAGATACGGCGTGCGTGTTTCCTCCCTGCGCGAGACGTGACACCGCAATCAACACGCGATCAAGGGCGCTGCTTTCCATGGCCGATGAGCGCATGAAGTACGCCACGGGCCCTTCGTCGGCAGTAATGATGGCGGCGATGTCTTCGTCGACGAGCACGCTCAAGCGTGCGACCAGCGCGAGCTCGAGGGCTTCCTTCGTGCCGAAATGATAGAGCAGGCCGCCCTTGGAAACTCCGGCCGCGCGGGCAGTGGCCTCCAGTGTGGCCGCGCGCTCTCCGTCATCGATCATGATCTGCTCGAACGCATCGAGGACTTTCTCGCGTGCGAGGGGAGGGCGACTCATGACTCGATCGTATCGACGTCGGATCGCATGCTCTGATACTATACCGGCTGGACGGTATAGAAACTGAGGACGAGATGATCACGGCCACACTGAGGCAGCCCCGCGTCGCTGAGGGCGAACGGGTGGGATGGCGTGGTTGGGCTGCCCTGGTGGTGCTGATGTTGCCCGTGTTGCTGGTGTCGGTCGACAACACGGTGCTCAGTTTCGCTTTGCCCGCCATTGCTCTCGACCTGGAACCCAGCAGCGCGCAACAGCTCTGGATTATCGACGCATACCCACTCGTGCTGGCGGGACTGCTGGTCACGATGGGCTCACTCGGCGATCGCTTCGGTCGCAGACGCATGCTGCTCATCGGTGCCTCGGGGTTCGCCGCGGTCTCTGTGCTTGCCGCGCTTGCACCCACTGCCGCGTTGCTGATTGGTGCTCGTGCCCTGATGGGTGTGTTTGGCGCAATGCTGATGCCCTCCACGCTCTCGCTGTTGCGCAGCATCTTCACGAATCGTGATCAGCGGCGCTTCGCCATTGCGGTGTGGGCCGCTGCCTTCAGCGCCGGCGCGGCGCTGGGCCCGATCGTTGGGGGAGTGCTGCTCGAGCACTTCGCCTGGGGGTCGGTCTTTCTGATGTCTGTGCCCGTGCTTATTCCGTTGTTGGTGCTCGCGCCCATGTTGGTTCCAGAGAGCCGTGACCCACAGCCCGGCCCCCTCGACCCCGCCAGCATCGGCTTGTCGATGGCGGCCATGGTCCCGTTTGTCTGGGGAATCAAAGAACTCGCCGTTCATGGGTTAGAAAGCCTCGGCATTCCGCTCATCGTGACCGGCGCGATCTTCGCTGCACTTTTCGTGCGTCGGCAGGTGCGAGTGTCGACGCCAATGCTCGATATGGCGCTGTTCAAGAACGGCGCGTTCAGCGGCGCGCTGTTGGTCAACTTGTTGAGCGTCATTTCGCTCGTGGGCTTTCTGTTTTTCGTGACCCAGCATTTGCAGCTGGTGGTCGGGCTCAGTCCCTTTGCCGCTGGGCTGGCTCTCGTACCAGGGCTGCTGGCGATGATTCTCTCGGGCCTCACCGTGGTGCCCGTCGCCAAGCGTTACGCCCCCCGGATCGTTGTGCCAGTGGCGCTGACCTTCTCGCTGATCGGCTATCTCGGGGTGGCGATGTCAACCGAGAACCTATGGATGCTGGTTGCGTCATTCGTCTCGTTGGGTATTGGAATCGGCGCGGCCGAGACGGTGTCGAACGAACTTGTTCTCGCGAGCGCGCCGCCAGCGAAGGCTGGCGCCGCGAGTGCGGTCTCGGAGACGGCGTACGAGGTCGGTGCGGTACTCGGCACCGCGATGCTGGGCGGCATCCTGACCGCGATCTATCGCAACAGTTTCTTGGTGCCCGCCGGTGTGCCGAGTGAATACGCATTTGACGCGCGCGAGACGCTGGCGGGTGCGACTCACGCGGCGAGCGAACTCGGTGGACCGGTTGGCGATGCACTTCGCGAGGCGTCGACTCACGCATTCGATGCCGGCGTGAGCGTAACGGCGCTGATCGGGGCGGGCCTGGTTGTTCTCGCGGCGGGCATCGGGGCGACTACCCTGGGAGGGACCCGCTCGGCACCGGCCGTGGAGCATTGATCCTTCAGCGGGGCAGATCCCTGAACTACAAGGAGAGCGATGTCGCGCGTCCCTGAATCCCGTGTCATCAAACTCGCCGTCATTCCCGGTGACGGCATTGGCCCTGAAGTGATTGCGGAAGCCGAGAAGGTGCTCGAAGTCGCGACCGCGGACAGCAGCATCCGGTTCGACAAGACCCGATTCTCGCTGGGCGCCGCGCGCTTTCTTGAGACAGGTGACACTCTTACCGACGACGATCTCACTTCGATCGGTGCTCACGATGCGATTCTGCTCGGCGCTGTCGGGGGAGTGCCCGGAGACGAAAGACTGAAGAATGCGAACATCGAGCGCGGTCTGTTGCTAAGACTGCGGTTCGCGCTTGATCACTACGTGAACCTGCGACCTTCGAAGCTCTATCCGGGGGTTCCAGGCCCGCTCGCGCAGCCGGGCGACATTGACTTCGTCGTCGTGCGAGAGGGGACGGAGGGCCCCTACGTGGGCAACGGTGGGTCGATTCGCACCGGAACCGCACACGAGGTCGCGAACGAGACGAGTGTGAACACGGCATACGGCATCGAGCGAGTCGTGCGCTATGCGTTCGATCTGGCCGAACGTCGCAACAAGAAGCTGACGCTCGTGCACAAGACCAATGTGCTCGTGCACGCTGGAGGAATGTGGCAGCGCATCGTGAATACGGTGGCGGCCGAGCACCCTGACGTGGTCGTAGACTACCTTCACGTCGACGCGGCGACGATTTTCCTGGTCACGAACCCGGGCCGTTTCGACGTGATCGTCACTGACAACCTTTTCGGTGACATCCTCACTGACCTGGCTGGCGCCGTCACCGGTGGCATCGGCCTCGCTGCTTCGGGAAACATCAACCCCGACGGCGCTTTCCCCTCGATGTTCGAGCCGGTTCACGGATCAGCGCCCGACATTGCAGGACAGCAAAAGGCCGACCCCACGGCCGCGATCCTATCAACGGCTCTACTGCTCGATCACCTTGGGCTGGCAGACGAAGCACAGCGCGTCACCCGCGCAGTGGAAGAGGACATCGCGGCACGAGACGGCGGCTCCCGCGCAACTGCGCAGATCGGCGACGCGATCTCTGCACGCCTACAGGCGTAATCTGAGACACGGCAGCGACGCCCCAACAACCACCCAGGATGTGAAGAAATGACTCTCCTCGACCCCGACACCGATCTCGCCCCGCTCGAGTTCGCCGTCACCCGCAACCTTGCCGCCAAGAATGCCGCCGAACGCGAAGAGATACTCGCGAACCCCGGATTCGGTCAGAAGTTCACCGATCATATGGTCGACATCTGCTGGTCGATCCGTGGCGGCTGGCACCGCCCCCGGGTGCAACCCTACGGTCCCATTGCGCTCGATCCTGCTGCGGCAGTGCTGCACTACGGCCAAGAGATCTTCGAAGGCATCAAGGCCTATCGTCACGCGGATGGCTCGGTGCATACCTTCCGCCCCGACCAGAACGGCAGGCGACTGCAGCGCTCAGCCCGCCGCCTCGCGTTGCCGGAGCTGCCCGTGCAGTACTTCATCCAGTCATTGCGCGAGCTGATCGCCGTCGACGGGAGCTGGGTGCCATCTGGCGATGACCAGAGCCTCTATCTGCGGCCGTTTATGTTTGCAAAAGAGGCGTTCCTCGGGGTTCGGCCCGCGCAAAAGGTTGGCTATTACCTCATCGCTAGCCCTGCCGGTGCATATTTCAGCGGTGGCGTGAAACCCGTCACCATCTGGCTCAGTGAGGACTATGCCCGCGCAGGCAAGGGCGGCACGGGCGCGGCCAAGACGGGCGGCAACTACGCGGCGAGCCTGCTGCCTCAGTCAGAGGCCTACGAGAACGGCTGCGACCAGGTCGTCTTCCTTGACGCGGATCGCAACGTCGAAGAGCTTGGTGGCATGAACGTCGTGTTCGTCTACAAAGACGGAACGATCGTGACGCCGCAATCACCCTCGATCCTTGAGGGCATCACTCGCGATTCGATCCTGCAGCTGGCCAAAGATCGTGGTCACAAAGTGGAAGCACGCGAGGTTTCACTGCAGGAGTGGCGCGACGGCGTGGCATCCGGAGACATCGTTGAGGTGTTCGCGTGCGGCACCGCCGCAGTGGTTACCCCTATCGGCGCACTCAAGAGTGCCGAGTTCATCGATGAACAGCCCATCGGCGAGCTCGCGCTGTCGCTACGCGAAGAGCTGACCGACATCCAGTACGGTCGCCGCGAAGACAAGCACGGCTGGCTCGTGCGCCTTGATGCTTGATCTGCACTGAAGCTACGGCGTGGAGCCGGCGGCGCTGCCGTCGGCTCTAAGCTGGTTACGTGAGAATCGCGCGCTTTAGCCACCAAGAAGGTATCAAATACGGAATCGTCGACGAGACCGATCTGGTCGTGCTCTCTGGCGATCCGATGTTCGCGGGATTCGAACCGACGGGGGAACGGGTTCCGCTTGCCGACGCAGCCCTGCTGGCGCCGGTGATCCCACGCTCGAAGGTTGTGTGTGTGGGCCGCAACTATGCAGATCATGCGGCAGAGCTGGGCAACGAGCTTCCCGCCGAGCCGATGCTCTTCTTCAAGCCGAATACGGCGGTCATCGGTCCAGGCGATGCCATTGTGCGGCCGAAGCAGACCTCGCTGACGAGCTTCGAGGGTGAGCTCGCTGTCGTGATCGGTCGCATTGCGAAGAATGTTCCCGCAGAATCTGCGATGGACTACGTGTTCGGATACACGATCGCCAACGACATCACGGCTCGTGATCTGCAGAAAACCGACGGCCAGTGGGCACGCGCGAAGGGCTTTGATACATTCTGCCCGCTCGGACCCGCGATCGAGACGGAGTTCTCGTTCGACGGCGCTCGCATCACTACTACCGTCAACGGAGAGGTCAAGCAGGATGGCCCGATCAGCGACATGATCTTCTCGGTTGCCGAGATCATCGAGTATGCCTCGGCTGCTTTCACGCTGTTGCCCGGAGACGTCGTTCTCACCGGCACACCCGCTGGTGTCGGTCCGTTCGAGGCTGGCGACATCATCGATGTCGAGATCACTGGTCTCGGTCGACTGCGCAATATCGCACGAGACGCCTAGCGCACGCGGCCGTGGCGTCCACTGTGGGCGGTATGTCGCTCTTCCCCGATGACGTTGCCCGCGTTCAGCGGCGCACCGTTGCGGTGCTTTCCCTCGGCCAGGTGCTTGGCGGTGTTGCGTTCGGCGCGACAATCTCGCTCGGTGCCGTGTTGGCCGCCGATATCTCGGGTGACGACGCGTTCTCGGGGCTTGCTACTGCGGCGGTGACCTTGGGCACCGCCGCGATCGCGGTTCCCCTAGCGGCATTGGCGAGGCGCGGTGGGCGTCGACCCGCGTTGGCTACCGGCATGCTGGTCGCCCTCTGCGGAGTGGTGCTGGTGATCGCGGCCGCGGCGTGGCGCTCGTTTCCGCTCTTGCTCGTGTCGTTCGCGCTCGTCGGGGCGGGACAGGCGGCCAATCTGCAGTCGCGGTTCGCCGCCGCCGACCTGGCAACCGATCGATCCCGTGGCCGTGACCTTTCTCTTGTTGTTTGGGCTACAACTGTTGGTGCGGTGCTCGGACCGAATCTCACCGGCCCAGGCGAGATGCTCGGTGGTGCCGCCGGTATGCCGCCACTGACCGGACCGTACCTATTCACCGTTGTGGCACAGGTACTGGCGATTGCGCTCTATCTGACGTTGCTGCGCCCAGACCCGCTGCTGTTGGCCGTCCGGGTGACGGCGCACGCAACAGGCGCTTCGGGCGCTCGCATCGCTAAGGCCGACGCACCTGCTCTTGCCCGTTACGCGATCTTCGCGATTGCGGCGGCGCACGGCGTAATGGTCTCGGTGATGGCAATGACGCCCGTTCACCTGCTGCACCATGGCGCGTCACTCAGCGTCATCGGCTTCACTATCAGCCTCCACATCGCAGGAATGTACGCGCTCTCACCGATATTCGGGATTCTTGCCGACCGCATGGGCCGCATACCGACAATTCTGCTCGGGCAGGGCTTGCTGGCGGCGGCTCTGGTCACGGCTTCGTTCGGCGAAGATTCCACATTGGCAGTGACGATCGCACTCGTGCTGCTCGGCCTGGGGTGGAGCGCGGCCACCGTTGCCGGATCCGCCCTGCTGACCGAGGCATCGTCTGAACAACAGCGCACGCGGCGGCAAGGTGTGAGCGATCTGACGATGAGCCTCGTGGCCGCGATCGGGGCAATCCTGGCTGGCGTTGTCTTGGCGTGGATCGGCTACGGCGGCTTGGCGATGGTTGTGAGTGTCGCTGTCGTCGCGACGGTAGTGCTTTCTGTTGCGGTGGTGCGTCTGCAGCGCTAGCGGGAGGTGGGCGCAAAGGTAGCCTCGTGTGCATGCCCGTTTCACTTCGCTCTGCGCTCGCGCAGCTCAACAATTCACGCAGTGTCACCAATGGTGTGGTGTCGGCGTCGCTCATGGCTGCGATGACGCTGATCGACCCCCGCCGACTCACCACTGCTCGCAGGCTGATTTATCGTTCGACGATGGCGGCGTTCACCGCGTGGGGCGTGTGGGTGGTGTTGAAAGCCGACGACGACAGCACACTGACTGGCTCCGCGCGCGTTGGCGTCACTGTGGGCGCGGCAGGCGCGACGCTCGGGATTGCCGAAGCAGGGGAAGCTCTGGACGCTCGCCTGAGCGACAGTCTCGTGCGCGCAGGCGCCTCACGGCCACGCGCGATACTGGCCGTCGGCGCCGCAACGATCTCGCTCATTTCGTGGTGGATGGGTCGCACACAGCCGGCAACAGTGCCGCAGGGGAGCATTGATGACGCAGCAGCGGAACAGTTTGTCGCTGTGCCAGACGAGGTTCGCGCGCTCGTTTCGCATCTGCTCTCGGCAAGTAGCGGGTTCGGCGCGCACGAGTTGCGCGCACAGCTTGCCGTTGCGCGCGCGTCGGTCTATGAGGGTTCGCAGCTAGGCGACTTCTGGCCAGGAGTCGGGTTCCAGGTTCCTGCAGATCTGCCGGTCGCGGTGCCTGGCGACGCGACGTTCCCCGTCATCGGGCGTTACCGCGCGCTCGAAGGCCGCACGTTCGACCTTTACCTAGTGGTACAAGACGGCCGGCTCGGCACCTTGGCCGTGAGCGAAGCACGCGACTGGACGGCCGAAGACCTGGAGTCATGGTTGGATGCCGACCACGGTCTGCACGAACTGGGCAGGTGGCCTGCTGTCGATGAAATCGAGGTAATGATCGAGACTCCTGAGGGGTATCAGCCAGCGTAGACGTCAGCATCCGAAAGCCACCACGACGGTGGGCCCGGTCTATCGACCGAGCCCACCGTCGTGTATTGATCTACGAGCGCAGTTACACGCTCGGCGAGGTTCCGCGTGCCTCGGCTTCGAGGATGGAGTCGCGACGAGCATCGAGCTCAGCGATGAGTGCCAGCCTGTCGTTTTTGAATGGCTTGTACAGCAGCGTAAGGAATACGGCATTGACGAGCATGACGCCACAGACCAGCCAGAGCAGCACAGCTTGAAGCCCTACCTCGTCGGCGAGGAAGCCCGCGGTCAATGTCCACACTGCAAAGCCGAGCGACTCGACCACTGAGACATAGATGGCGAACGCGGCGGCGCGCAATTCCGGCGGCACAACGGCCATCACAAGCGGACGGTTGACGCCGGGGTTCAAGCCCTGCATGAGCCCCACGACCGCGAACAGCACGAGGTACGGCAGGATGCCGCCGTAGGCGAACTGGGTCGCGAAGAACGCTGCGACGGCGAAGAGCGCCTGCGCGACCTGCAGCATTGCTACCCGGCCGTAGTTGGGGCTCAGCTTGTTGAGTGCGTCAGAGACGAATCCGCCGACGAAGGTGCCGAGCAGGTAGCCAAGACCAAAGGGCGCCATGATGGTTGCGGCAAGCGCCGTGTCAAAACCGTACTCGTTGACCAGCAGCACCACGCCGAAAGTGGCGACGAGCAGGTGGCTCGAAAGAAGCCGGCTGCCCAGCAGCACCAGATAGCTGGGAATCGTGACGAGGGAGCGAACTTTGGCCCAGGTGATCTTGGATGCGGCCTCACGCTCCTGCTGCGTGAATGTCTTCAGCTGCGCCTCGCCACCTCCGGTGCCCGGATCTTTGTAGAAGACCAGGATCAGAACCCCGAAGAGAACGTTGATTGCTCCGAAGACGAAGAAGCCGTATCGCCACCCGTCTTCGACATTTGCGAGCTGACCGATCAGTGGCGCCATAAGCGAAGCCAGCGCAGCGGTGCCGCCGTAAAGCCACCCAACGACCTGTCCGCGCTTCTTGTCTTCGAACGAGTCACCAATGACCTCGGGCACGATCGCGTGTGCTGCTGCTGTCCCGGCGGCCATGATTCCGTAGAGGATCAGTAGCTGGGTGAAGTCCTGCGAGAGGCCAGCGGCGATCGCCCAGATGCCCCAGAAACCGGTAGCGATCGCGAGGATCAGCTTGCGGCCATACCGCTTCGCGAGAAATACCCATGCGGGTCCGGCGACGACGCCGACAATGCGGCCGACCGCCGCGAGTACACCGAGCGCGCTCGTGGCAAGGCCGAGAGCTGCGGCGATGACGGGAAATAGCGTCGTCGCCATGGAACCTTCGCCGCCGTCGACGACCATGGATCCGCCGAGCACGACCAGGTTGGTCTTGCGACGCGGTACACCGCCCTTCTTGTCGAGGTCACCGTGCCGGATGGCGGCGGTAAGGGTGGGCGGCGCGGGCGGTGACGCGCTCGCTGGCTGTTGTTCGGTGGTCATGTTCCACTCCTTCGTGAATTGGTTTCGGGTGTCGGAGATTTGTTGGCGGGTTTAGGGGACGAACGATCTGGCGCCGCGCTCAGCAAGGATGCTCATGCGGACCTTTTCCCTGTGCTGGCTCTGGTCGAATCGCGGCGGGCGATCAGGTCAACGCGCATCTGTTCGAGCCAGTCCATCCATCGATCGACCGAATCGGCGCCGTAGCCGTGCATTCGATCTCCGGCCCACATCGACACTGCGGCGTCGAATTCCGGAATCGGGGCGATTCCGACCAAACCGCGCGGCCGATCCCGGCCGACGACGACCTGGTTGCGCCGGTAGATCAGTTCGGCGTCGATTTGGGCGATTGCCGCATCGAGATCGAGCGCGACGGTGAACATGAAGCGCGCGACAAAATCGGGATCCTGAAACCGGCTCGTGGGGAGGTAAGGGGAGCGGGCCCACTCGAGCAGCGCCTCGCGGCCGATCTCGGTAATCCGATAGACCTTGGCATCTGGGCGTCCGGGACGCGGGTCAACCTCAAACTCGATCAAGCCATGGCGCACCATTTTGCCGAGCTCGCGATAGATCTGGCTGTGGTGCGTGTTAGAGCGCACGAACTGACCTTCAGTGTCTAGCCACTTCATCAGCTCGTAGCCGGTGAACGGCTTGGTGCCGAGTAGGCCGAGTAATACGTTCTCAAACTTCATTGTTGTCTCCGTTGATATGTGCACAATCACATATGTGATTAGTTTTATATCAGGGATTTGAAAACAAAGTCAAGCACGGTTTTCGCGAAACTGCCGAATGAGCCACCTCGTGACAGGTCAAAGCTCAGGGCGCTCTGCGCCCGGCGATCGTTGCTGCTTATCGACCGAGCGCGGATGCAGCGAGTGCGACGTCAGTCATGTCGTTGAACACATGAAAGGCGACGCGAGCGCGGCCGGCGCGGCCTGAGGCAGTGATTCCAGCAGCATTCAGCTGGCTCAGTTGCTCCCCGTCCGGATCACTCCAGGTGACGATTGCGCTCGGGCGCTCCGGCGCAGGCAGCGCCATGCGTCGGCGAAAGGCTGCTGCGAGATCGGTTGTGTAGTCATACAGTTCGGCGGGATCGATCGACGCGAATAGCTCGAGTGCGGGCTCGGCGCCGACGAACGCTTGCCATGCTGGTGACACATCGAACCGGCTAGCGTCGTCAGCAAGGTCACCTTCGCCGCCGTAGCATGTCGACCATGGGTCACCGCCCGCATACCAACCCGCAAAAAGTGCGGGAATATCGGCAGCGAGTCTTGGCGAGACCGTCAGAAACGACACTCCGCGCGGTGAGCAAAGCCATTTGTAGGCGTGGCACACCAGCGCATCGAACTGCGTGGCGTCGAGCCTGAGCCACCCGATCGCCTGTGTTGCGTCGCAGAAGGTGCGCGCGTTGTGGGCGCGTGCGGCCGCAACGATCGCGGTCGTGTCGGCGACTTCGCCGGTAGACGACTGCACGACCGAGAACACGACGAGTGCGGTGTTGTCAGTAATTGCCTCGGCCAGCAACTCCAGGGGTGCGGTGCGCACGATCAGGACGTGCGGAGAGTGCACGAAAGGCAACACGACCGACGAGAAGTCACCTTCGGCGACCAGCACTTCGGCGCCCGCGGGCAACGAGGCCGCCAGCAAGGCAGTGGTCACCGAAACCTGCGAGCCAATCGCGACGCGACTCGCTTCGACGCCGACCAGTCTGCCGAACAGTGCCCGTGAGTTCTCAACCGTTGCGCAGTATCCGCCGAGATCAACGTGGCCACCGGAAGCAGCGTCCAGATCAGCGATCACAGCCGCCCGCGTGCCTAGCGACGGCAGCCCCGACGTGCACGCTGCAAGATAGCCGCGACCGCCCGTGAAGTGACGGCGGGCATCTGCTACCGACAGCGGACGCGCGTGCTGAGCGGTATCAGTTTGCGCAGTCGAGAAGTTCATGCTCTTACAGTGCTCGCGAACTACACTGCGTGTCTACGGGAGGTATTGCATGTAATCAATAACCTCGCGTCATGTGACCAAGCGCATGAACGCGGGCATAGTGTGTGCCTATGGTGAACATCGACGATCCCGATTTTGATGCTCAGGCGCTGCGCGTGATCAAAGCGGTCGCAGATGAGGGCTCGATCACGGGCGCGGCGGTCGCTCTCGGATACAGTCAGCCCGCCATCAGTCAGCAACTCAAGCGTTTGGAGCAACGCCTCGAGGTGCCGATAGTAGAGCGGGTGGGTCGTAGCGTGCGGCTCACCGAAGCGGGTCGAATTCTGGCCCGCCACGCACCCGCCGTGACCACAGCATTGGATGCGGCGGCAGGAGAGATCGCAGAGCTTCGCGGCCTGCGATCCGGTCGTGTGAGACTCGTTGGCTTCCCTTCGGCTTCGCCGACGATCGTGCCACGCCTTCTCGCCGAGCTCGAGACTTCGCACGCGGGCGTGAGCGTCACCTACATCGAAGCCGAGCCACCCGAGGCTGTCGACGCTGTACGAGACGATCGCGCAGACGTCGCGCTGACTTTCAGTTACCCAGGCGACCGCGATGATCCGCACGGCTCAAGTGCACGGGGCCTCTCGGTGCGCACGGTTGGCTCGGACGAACTGCTGGCGGTGCTCCCGCAAGGCCACCCGGCGGCGCGTCGTGCGCGCGTCGACGTCGCATCGCTGTCGACAGAACGGTGGATCGCCGGTTGTCCGCGATGCCGCGGCCATCTTCTTCAGTTGTGCGCACGGGCAGGCTTCGGCCCCGCCATTGCTTTTGAGACGGATAACGCTGTGGCCGTCGAAGGGCTGGTGGCGCAGGGCATTGGCGTTGCGACGCTGCCCCGCATGGCCGTGGCGTCGTTTCCGCTGTTGCCGGGTGTGGTGACTCGGCCGCTGCCAGCCGCAGAGTCTCGAACCATTCATGTGGTTACAGCGCATGGTGCCGATCGCGTACCCGCTGTGCGCGTGGCACTTGAAGCCATTGCGCGTCTCGTGGAAGACCAGGGAACAGGGGCTGAGGACAACTAGAGTAGGCGGTGATGTCTTCTACACCTGATACCCGAACGACAACCGCCGCCGGAGCCGACATTCGTGTTCGTTTCTGCCCGTCACCGACGGGGTTGCCGCACGTCGGCTTGATCCGTACGGTGCTTTTCAACTGGGCTTTTGCCAGGCACAATGGCGGCAAGCTTGTCTTTCGGATTGAAGACACCGACGCTGCTCGCGACAGCGAGGAGAGCTACCACCAGCTGCTTGAGGCGCTGCGCTGGTTGAAGATCGACTGGGACGAAGGCGTCGAAGTGGGGGGCCCTCACGAGCCCTATCGACAGTCGCAGCGCCACGACCTCTACCGCGATGTTCTCGAGAAGCTCGTCGCTGCGGGGACCGTCTACGAGAGCTATTCGACAGCCGCCGAGATCGACGCGCGCAACGAGGCTGCTGGTCGAGCAAAACAGCTGGGGTACGACAACTTTGACCGCACGCTCACCGAAGAGCAGAAGGCCGCGTTCCGCGCTGAGGGGCGCGAACCTGCTTGGCGTCTCAAGGTGCCCGACGAAGACCTGACCTACGACGATTTGATTCGCGGTGAAGTGACCTTTCCTGCCGGATCGTTCCCCGACTTCGTCTTGGTGCGAGCAGGCGGAGTGCCGCTCTATCCGTTCGTAAACCCGGTCGACGACGCGCTTATGGGTATCACCCACGTCATTCGCGGCGAAGATCTGATGCCTTCCACCGCTCGCCAACTTGCGCTGTATGGCGCACTCGTCGATGCGGGAGTGACCACATTCATTCCCCGCTTCGCGCACATGCCACTGGTACTGGGCGAGGTCGGAAACAAAAAGCTCTCAAAGCGCGACCCGAAGGCTGATCTTTTTCTGCAACGCGAGAAGGGATTCATTCACGAGGGTCTGTTGAACTACCTGTCGCTACTGGGCTGGTCAATTGGGCCCGACCGCGACATTTTCTCGCTCGAAGAGTTGATCGAGTCATTTGACATCGTTGACGTCAACCCCAACCCCGCACGATTCGATCAGAAGAAGGCCGAGTCAATCAACGGGGATCACATTCGGATGCTTCAGCCGGCAGACTTCGCTTCGCGGTTAGTGCCGTATCTGCTCGCTGCCGGAGTCGTTGACGAGCCGATGACCGCTGCTCAGCAAGAGATGCTGCAGGCTGCTGCGCCGCTCGTGCAGGAGCGAATGCAGCTGCTAGGTGACGCACCAGGATTGCTAGGCTTCCTGTTCACGAGCGACATCACCTACGCGGAGGACGCGCTAGCGACGCTGCCCGCCAACGCGGGGGAGGTGCTCGTTGCATCGGTAGGCGCGCTTGAGCTCGTGCCCGAGACCGAGTTTACGACCGCCGCAGTTCAATCTGCTCTGTCTGCCGCTCTTATCGAGGGGCTAGAGCTGAAGCCGAGGATCGCGTTCGGGCCGTTGCGTGTTGCGTTGAGCGGGCGCCGCATCTCGCCGCCGTTGTTTGAGTCGATGGAGTTGCTCGGCAAGGCAGAGACTCTGCGTCGGCTCGGTGCGCTGGTCGCCCACCGGTCATGACCGAACCGGCTCAGTTTGTTCGCAGCGCCACAATCGTCTAGACTCGATCTTCGGCAAGACCTCGGCGTTAGAGCCTTGGGGTATGGTGTAATTGGCAACACGGCGGTTTCTGGTACCGTTGTTCTTGGTTCGAGTCCAGGTACCCCAGCCACGAGAAAACCCCCGCTCAGCGGGGGTTTTTCGTTTGGTCGATGGAAGCTACGCGGCGACCAGCCCCGCCGCCGCCTTCTGCTCGCGCGCGGACCCGCGCCCCTTGTGCGCGCCGTGTGTGCGCATAATGGCTGAATGGATGGTGGCCCACGCGCGTCCACGGACGCGAGCGACCTCGCAGCGTTACGGCGCCGCGCATATGGTCCCGACGCCGACATCTGGGGCGACGACGATGCGCAACACCGTTTACGCGAACTTGAGCAGCAAGAACGACCGAGCGATCGGGCTGTTGCTGGAGGAGAACCCGCTTGGCTAAGTGGTTCAGTCCCGGAGCCGTCACCGCCGACGCTCTCGCAAGGGCCGCCGGAGATCGATGCGCCAACTGACGCAGTGCTGGCACCACGAGCTCGCCGACTTTGGCTGGTGGCCTTGGCGTCGTTAGTGCTCGGCGGTATCGCGGGCGGAGCCTTGGTTTCAGCATCCGTTCCTCGAGCGAACCTTGTTCTCGAAACCACCAATGACCGGCTGCCTGAAGAACTATCACGCCAAATTATGGATTGGGGTGTGGGCGAGTCTGGCATTCAGGGTCACGAGCCTCTGGGTGAGCTGACTGCCTGGACTGCCATGAGCGCGACGGGTGAGAGCTGCATGATTCTCGTCGCGCGATCGAGTATTCAAGCGGTAGCGTGCGCCCCCGGAGGATTGGACCCGAGCGTTGATGTGGTGGTGGGCCGTGATGTCCCGGTCCCAGGGCCGGAGATTCCGGACGGCTCTGCACTCCGGCTGCTCGCGGACGACGACGGAGTTGCAGTGTGGGTGAAACAGGCGCGGCCGAGCGTCGAGCCAACGTCACCCTCGGACGAACAGACGTAGTCGGTAGCTTGTGGCGCCAAGCACCGGTTTCTTTGTATCTGTTGTTTTGTGTTGGAACGTGTTGTACTCTGTGGGAATCCAAAGAAGGGTTTCACGTGTACGCAACGGAGCGCCAAGAACAGATCGGGCAACTGCTCGAAGATGACGGCAGTGTGAGCGTCGTCGAGCTGGCAGCTCGATTCGATGTCACCACTGAGACGATTCGCCGTGATCTTGATCAACTTGAATCAGCGGGCACGCTGCGCCGAGTACACGGTGGAGCTGTAGCGATTGATCGCGTCAGCACTGCAGAACCGACGCTCGGCGAACGTCGTGATCGGCACTCGGGAGCGAAGCTCGCGATTGGTCGCCGCGCAGCAGACGCCGTCAGTGACGGGTTTCGCGGCTCTGTCTTCTTCGACGCGGGCACGACGACCGCTGCCGTAGCGGCTCAACTGGCACCTCGACTCGCCACGCCGTCTGTTGAAGTTGTCACCCACGCAATCTCGCTCGCGTACGAAATCTCGACGGCGCCGTCCGCAGCACTCACACTGATCGGCGGTCGAGTGCGTGGTGTCACGGGTGCGGCCGTTGGTGCAGACACTGTGCGCTCCATTGAGTCGCTTCGGCCCGATATTGCCTTTATCGGCACCAACGGAATTTCTGCAGGCTTCGGACTCAGCACGCCAGACCCCGATGAAGCTGCCGTCAAGAGCGCTATTGTTCGCGCGGCTCGTCGTGTGGTTGTCGTCGCAGACCGCGACAAGCTCGACGTCGAGCTGTTGGTGGGGTTTGCGGGGCTACAAGACATCGACGTACTGGTGACCGACGCAGTGCCCAGCGCTGCGCTTGCTCAAGCGCTGACGGACGCAGACGTGGAGGTCTGGATCTCATGATCGTGACATTGACGGTAAACCCCTCTCTTGACCGGACGATCACTCTCGAACGGGCACTGCAACCTGGTGAGGTGCAGTCGGCTCTCTCTTCCCGAGAAGACGCCGCAGGCAAGGGCATCAATGTTGCGCGCTCGATTGCGGCTGCAGGTGCCGCCACTCGTGCAGTTCTACCGCTCGCTATCGACGATCCGTATCGTGCGATCCTTCGAGCATCGGCCTTGCCAGTCTGTGAGGTTCCGATTGTCGGTCACTCCCGGGCGAATATCACTATTGCCGATCCCGCTGGGATCACAACGAAACTAAACCTCCCCGGCCCTGCTCTTTCGCCGAGCGATGCCCGAGCAATTATTGCAGCGGTCGTAGAAGCATCAGCGGGTGCGAGCTGGCTGGTGCTCGCAGGCTCGCTACCACCCGGTGTCGGTGACGACTTTTACGTCGTCGTCATTAATGCCGTGCGGGCGGCGCATGGCGAATCTTCGCCGTTGATCGCCGTTGACACTTCGGGAGTCGCGCTCCGAACGGTTGTCGAGCATGGAGCCCCCGATCTGATCAAACCCAACGATGAAGAGCTGGCAGAACTCGTCGGCATCGAACTTGCTGATGACGATTCCATCGATGCTGTCATCGCCGTCGCTAGACAGCTGGTGCCGGCTCGGGCGGCCAGCGCCCTGGTAACTCTTGGCTCGCGTGGAGCCGTGCTGGTTACCGGAGAGAGCGCCCTTGTAGGCGAAGCTCCACGCATCCGGGTCGCCAGCACAGTCGGTGCGGGGGACAGCTCTCTTGCAGGCTACGTGCTTGCACACGCTCAGGGGCTTGCGCCCGACGATTGCGTGCGCAGTGCCATTCGCTATGGCGCTGCGGCAGCATCCCTTCCCGGTACCCAGGCGCCGACGCCCGCAGACCTTCCCGCCGGTGACGTATTCGTCACCACCCATTCCTGAACTACCCAAAACCCCGCCGACAACTGGAGGACACCGTGTCGCACACCATCACTACCGGGCTTGTGAGCTTGGACGAGAACCTCGGAGACGACAAAGCTGCCGTTATTCGTGCTCTCGCAGCTCGCGTGACCGAGCAAGGCCGAGCGAATGATGCCGAGGCGCTGTTCGCCGACGCATGGACTCGTGAGCAGAAGGATGAAACGGGTCTTCCCGGCGGCATTGCTATTCCGCACGCGAAGAGTGCTGCCGTCATCGAAGCGTCGCTCGCCTTCGCTCGGCTCAAACCAGGAATCGAGTTTGGTGCCGACGACGGACCTGCTGACCTTGTTTTTCTGATCGCTGCCCCCGCTGATGCGGCTGAAGCGCACTTAGCAGTTCTTTCCAAGCTGGCTCGAAGCCTCATGCAAGACGAGTTCACGAGTGGCTTACGTGCTGCGACGACAAACGAAGATGTCGTCCAGATCGTTCGTGTTGCGATCGGCGAGATGGACGCAGAAGCGGCGCCCGCCACTGCCGCACACGTCGATGGCGAGACAGCATCCGTGGCGGATTCGAGTCTCATGGTGGATTCTCGACCTGCTCGCATTATTGCCGTCACTGCGTGCGCCACCGGAATTGCGCACACCTTTATGGCTGCCGACGCGCTGACAGCGGCGGGAAAGCAAGGGGGTGTTGACCTTGTCGTTGAACCACAGGGTTCCAGCGGCTACCAGCCGCTCCCGCAAGATCAGATCGACGCAGCGGACGCGGTCATTTTCGCCACCGACGTCGACGTGAGAGGTCTTGCGCGCTTCGCAGGAAAGCCTGTGATTCGTGCCGGAGTGAAGCGCGGCATTGAACACCCGAAAGAGATGATCGCTGAGGCAGTGGCAGCCGCCAATAATCCGAACGCAGCACGGGTCAGTGGCACCGCCGATGCGCAGTCTGAAACAGCATCCGCCGAATCACTCTCGTGGGGCTTGCGGATCCAGCGAATTTTGCTCACCGGGGTGAGTTACATGATTCCGTTCGTAGCCGGTGGCGGGCTTCTGATCGCGCTGGGGTTCTTGCTCGGCGGCTATCAGGTGACCGACAATGCCGCGAACGTGATCGTGCAGAACTCGCTGTGGGATCTTCCGACTGAGAACATCACCTCTGACTACGGTGGTCTGGGGCAGTACCTCGGCTCGGTGATGTTCATGATCGGCGCAACGTCGATGGGCTTCCTCGTATCGGCGCTTGCCGGCTACATCGCCTTCGCGATCGCTGACCGTCCTGGACTTGCGCCCGGCTTCGTTGCGGGTGCTGTTGCCGTGCTGATGAACGCCGGCTTTATCGGTGGCATCGTTGGCGGATTGCTCGCCGGTGTGACGGCATGGTGGATCGGCACCTGGAGCGTTCCGCGTTGGTTGCGAGGGCTCATGCCGGTGGTAATTATTCCGTTGCTCGCGTCGATCGTCGCATCAGGCTTGATGATTTTGTTCCTCGGCCGGCCGATCTCAACCCTGATGGAGTGGGTCACTCTCTGGCTGAACAACCTCGCCGGTACCTCTGGAATCATCGCGGTGGGTGTGGTGCTGGGCCTCATGATGTGCTTCGACCTGGGTGGGCCGATTAACAAGGTTGCGTACGCCTTCGCTGTTGCCGGCCTCGCAGAGGCATCCGCACAGAACACCACCCCTTATCTGATCATGGGGGCCGTCATGGCCGCAGGGATGGTGCCACCGCTCGCGATGGCGCTCGCGTCGACAGTTCTCGCTCGGCCGCTGTTTCCGCAAGTGGAGCGCGAGAATGGCAAGGCAGCCTGGCTGTTAGGTGCCGCGTTCATCAGCGAGGGAGCTATTCCGTTCGCAGCAGCTGATCCGCTTCGCGTCATCCCAGCCTCAATGCTCGGCGGTGCGGTGACCGGAGCGCTCAGCATGGCATTCGGTGTGCAGTCGCTCGCACCACACGGTGGCTTGTTCGTTTGGTTCGCAATCAACCCCTTCTGGGGCTTCATTGTTGCGATCATTGCTGGCACTGTGGTGAGTGCGTTCGCTGTCGTCGCGCTCAAGAAGTGGGCCGTGCGTCGGCCCGTAAACGAAACCGAGCCGGCTCTGACCGTCGCGGCAGTCTGAACTAAGGAGAATCAAATGGCACAACGTCAGGCAACCATTGCAAGTAGTTCTGGGCTTCACGCCCGACCGGCCAAGCTTTTCGTCAAGGCCGTGCAAGAGTCCGGTGTGCCGGTGACCATCGCCGTAGAGGGGGGACCCGACCTCAACGCGGGCAGCATCCTCTCGCTTATGGGTCTTGGCGCGTCTCACGGCACCGTCGTGACGCTCAAGGCAGAGGGTGAGGGCGCCGAAAAGGCACTCGATGACCTCGTGGCACTTCTTGAAACAGATCTAGACGCTGAGTAGCTCAACTACCGATGCCGCTTCGCCACTCTCGAAACAGGGAGGCGAAGCGGCATTCGTCGAGCTAACCGGCGAGCGCCTGGCTTAGCGAAGCCCTACCGAGTCGGGCATAAGCAGGGTTATCGTCGCTGTGGGCGAGCAACATGAGGGCGACTGCGACTGCCCAGGCGCGGGCGCGCGTCCAGGCCGCGGCGTCGTATCGACCGTTCGTGGCAGCCACGAACGCAGTGCGTCCGACCGGATCAAAGGTGAGCCAGGCAGCCGCGAGATCATACGCAGGATCGCCCGAGGTGACATCGCCGAAATCGATGATGGCGTGCAGAGAGCCGTTCAGCGTGAGCAGATTTCCGGGATGCAAATCACCATGCACCCATACCGGAGCCGCGTGCCACTGTGCAGCATCCCTTCCGCTTTGCCAGATCATTTTGGTTGCTGTCGCCTCGCGAGCGGTGAGCGTTCCGGTTGCTTCGAGCATTGCCAATCTGGAAGCTACCGCGTCATCGCGATTGGTGAGTGGCACGCCGCGGAACGGATTGGCAGGGCACTGGGCAGGCGCAGTCGTGTGTAGCGCGACCAGCGCTCTTGATAGCTGCGGTGCCCAAGAGGTGCGCGCGGATCGCGGTTGGTCGAGGGCGCAGCTTCCCGCGAGCCACGGAACAACCGACCAAGGCCAGGGGTACTCGGCTGACGGCGTGCCGCGGTGCAGGGGGAGGGGTGTGCTTAACCCCGCGGCGTTGAGGGCTGGCGCAATGAGTGGCAAGGCGAAGTGCTCGTGCTCGATCAGTGGTGCGGCGAGAGCGCGGCGCGGCAGTCGTACGGCGAGATGGTGGCCCAGCTTCCAGATGTCGTTATCCCAACCCTCGCTCACCTTGCGCAGGGGGAGTGTCGCCGAACCTGGGATCTGTGATTGTGTTTGACTTGCTACGAGCGAACGCACCAGCTGCACATCTATTGCAACCTCGGCGAGCGGCTTATCAGGCACTTTCTGACCCTAACGAGGTGGTGATTCGTGGTGCGTCACGCCTCGGCACTATCGAGCGGCTCAAGAGTGATGAATTCCCCACCGTTTTGTTCGGCGGCCCACTTCAACCGGGTGCGGCCCATTTGCTTGCCGATGACGGAGAGCGTCCAATCGTGTGTGGCAAAGGCGCGGCGCGGCGCAACGGCAAGAACGAAATCCATCGCTTCGCCGATCTTCAGCCAAGGAGCACCGACTGGTGCCGCGAGCAACTGCACCTTCTTGTCGACGGGGACGGCGTACGAATCACCCGGGTAGTAGAACTCATCGTTCACCAGCACGCCGACGTTATCGATGACCGGTATCGACTCATGGATGACGGCGTGCCTGCCACCGAAGAACTCGAGGGAGAACGGACCGACTTCGATGACATCGCCCGGGTGCACGGTGGTGATTGAGAAGTCACTGGCTGCTCGTGTGACCCCTTCGGGACCGAAGATTGGAATGTGGGGGAATGCGGTGAGGATTCGAGACAGATGCTCGGGCGTCCAATGATCCGGATGCTCATGGGTGATGATGATTCCAATGACGTGATCGAGGTCAAGCAGGGGAGACGTGAAACTGCCGGGGTCGACAACAAGCGTCTTTCCACCGGCCTCGAGAGTCAGGGTGGCGTGTTCGTGCTTGGTCACTCGCATGCTGAGAGTCAACTCTTCGGAGGCTCGTTGAGCAAATGACGAAACGAGGCCTAGTTCGATTTGGAGGGCGCGCCAAAGACATGGCATAATCGAACGGTTGCCGAAAAGGCGACACGGTAAAGTACGGCCCCATCGTATAGCGGCCTAGTACGCCGCCCTCTCACGGCGGTAACGCGGGTTCGAATCCCGCTGGGGTCACCAATATTGAAGAACGCCCGGCCATTTTGGCTGGGCGTTTTTCGTTGCACACGCAGTAGCCTGGTGCGGTACCTGTCTCAAGGACTGAGTGGGGACACAACGACACCCGACACCGTAGTCATGTCTACCAACAGAACGGCAGCAACAGATGACCCAGACCCTTCTGCCCGGAATCCAAGCGGCGCGCGTGACCACTCCGAGAATCACGGCGAATGTGCTCGAACGGCCAGCAACGAGTAAAGATCCACAGTGCACTGTGGTGTTCGTACACGGCAACGTGTCATCGTCGTTGTTTTGGCAGCCGTTGATGCTCTCACTGCCCGACGATCTGCGCGCGCTCGCTGTCGACCTTCGGGGTTTTGGAGAGAGCGAAACTCTCCCCGTAGATGCGTCTAGGGGAGTGCGCGACTTCTCTGACGACGTGATTGCAGTTCTGGCTGCGCTCGGCATTCCGTCGGCGCACCTCGTCGGCTGGAGCATGGGAGGCGGCGTTGTCACCCAACTCATGCTTGACCGCCCAGACCTTGTCGCGAGCGTCACACTTATTGCACCGGTCTCGCCTTTTGGTTTCGGTGGCACTGCGCTTGACGGCACGCTGCTGGCTGCCGACGGCGCAGGCACAGGCGGGGGCGGTGCCAACCCCGACTTCGTCGAACGGCTTGCGGCCGGCGACCGTACCGAATCCGAACCCACCTCGCCGCTCGCGGTCTACCGATCAAGCTACGTGGCCCCGGGATTCGAGTCGCAGCACGAAGAGCTGTGGGTCGAGTCCATGCTCACCACCGTGACCGGGGAAGACAACTATCCGGGTGATTCGACAGCCTCGGAGAATTGGCCGGGCTTTGCACCAGGCGCAAGGGGCGTGCTCAACACAATGGCTCCGACTGTCTTCAACACATCGGGCATCGTTGATCTGAACTCGAAGCCTCCAGTGCTCTGGATTCACGGCGAGAATGACGCGATCGTCGCTGACGGCTCGTTCTTCGATCTGAATCAGTTGGGTGCGGCCGGCATCATCCCGGGCTGGCCCGGTGACGCGGTCGCGCCACCTCAGCAGATGAAGACCCAAACCAGGAACGTGCTTGACGTCTATCGCCAGAACGGCGGAGAAGTGACTGAGCTCGCGCTAGAGAATTGTGGTCACAGTCCCCATCTTGAGCATGCCGACGAGGTTCGCCGCGCGCTGACGGAACACATCTTTCGCGCGTAGAGTCTCGCACGGCCACGAGCCGCGCTGCCGAATTGACGGATAGCCTCGATGGTGTGATTTCTATTACTCTCACTGATGGTTCGGTCTTGCGCGAAGCGCGTGCTGGTGACGAAGCCGGAATTCTGGCGTGCATCGCCGCCCTCGCTGTCTACGAACGCGAGCCTGATGCGGTCGAGAACACCGCAGCGGCCCTCACCGAAACCTTGTTTGGGGCTGAGCCGAAAGCGTTCGCCCACGTCATTGAGCGCGAAGAAGTCATCGTCGGAATCGCGATCTGGTTCCTCACCTACTCAACATGGACCGGCAAGCATGGCATCTGGCTCGAAGACCTCTATGTTGATGAAAACCAGCGAGGGCGCGGCTACGGAAAGTCGCTCATCGCCTCGCTCGCCGCAGTATGCGAAGAACGCGGCTATCCGCGATTGGAGTGGACTGTGCTGGACTGGAACGAGCCAGCCGTGGCGTTCTATCGGTCGATCGGCGCCGCGCCGATGAGCGAGTGGACGACGCAGCGCCTGGTCGGCGCGGAACTCTCACGACTAGCGTCAGCGGTGCACGCGTGAGCGACGAACGAAAGACGATTGTCATCACCGGCGCGAGTGACGGTATCGGCGCGGCCGCCGCTCGACAGCTTGCAGGCAACGGCGAGCGAGTCGTGCTGGTCGGGCGCTCTCGCAATAAGACCGAAGCGATAGCGCGTGAAATCAACGCTCCGTTTCATATCGCCGACTACGCAGAGCTTGAGCAGGTGCGTGAACTCGCTGCGGACTTGGCGACGACCTATCCGCGCATCGATGTGCTGGCGAACAATGCCGGGGGGATCTTCGGCGACCGCAAGCTCACCCAAGACGGGTTCGAGCAGACCTTTCAGGTCAATCACCTCGCGGGATTCCTGCTCACCAACCTCTTGCTTGAGAATTTGATCGCGAGCAATGCCAGTGTGATTCAGACCTCGAGCGTCGCAGCCAAACGCTTTTCGAAGTTTGACATCGACGATCTGCAGGGAGACCACGATTACTCAGGTCGAGTCGCCTATGGCAACGCAAAGCTCGCCAACATTCTCTTCACCCGCGAACTTGATCGTCGAGCTGCTGAGGACGGCTTGTCGACGGCGGCGTTTCATCCCGGCGTTGTAGCCACCAGCTTCGCATCGTCATCAGGCGGACTCTTCGGCTTTATCTACACCAATCCGCTCACCCGCCGGTTCATGACAACTACTGAAGACGGCGGGTCGCGCCTCACATTCCTTGCCACGGGAACCCCCGGGCAGGATTGGATCTCGGGGGAGTACTACGAGCGCGATCGACCGATGGCTTCGCACCGCCTGAGTCGAGATGATCAGCTCGCACGTCAGCTGTGGGAGCGCAGCGCAGAACTCGTAGGGCTGTCAGGCTGAAGCCTGGCGCAGCTGACCGTGTGACTGACTCATTGCCCGTTCTCGAGGTCGTCGCGGCCGTGATTGAGCATGAGGGGATGCTACTGGTCTGCCGTCGCGCAGAAGGGCGCTCTGCCGCCGGAAGATGGGAGTTTCCTGGCGGCAAGATCGAGCAAGGTGAGACGCCAGCTCAGGCGCTGATTCGCGAAATTCGTGAAGAACTGGGTGTTGGCATCACGATCTCTGGTCATCTCACCACCAACGACACCGTGGTGTCTGGCCGCACGATCCGCCTCACATGTCTGCGTGCCGCCTTGAACGACGCCGTTCCTGTGGCGAGCACCGACCACGATGCGCTGGAGTGGCTCGCTCCCGGTCGACTCTCGGGCCGTCGCTGGGCTGAGCCCGATCTGCCGGCTGTGAGTTTGCTCACCAACGCGGCTGCATCGGGAACACCAGCCCGGTAGCATCCGTTCTCTCATCTTGTAAGCGCAGAACATACGATTGTTCGCGAACACCACGATCACTCAGGAGTGACTCATGACCGACGACGGAACCATCACGCGCATACCGGGCACAGAAACTGCTGTGCTTGCCGGCGGCTGTTTCTGGGGCATGGAAGACCTGATTCGTCGACAGCCCGGCATCTTGCAAACGCGGGTCGGCTACACCGGCGGCGAGAACGATCACGCCACATACCGCAACCACCCGGGACACGCCGAAGCGGTGGAGATCGTGTTCGATCCTGCGAAGACCAGCTATCGCGATGTGCTGGCCTTCTTTTTTCAGATCCACGATCCCTCGACGCTCAACCGGCAAGGCAACGACATCGGCTCAAGCTATCGTTCTGCCATCTTCCCGCTGATGCCTGAACAAGAACGCATTGCGCGCGAGACCATCGCCGATGTCGATGCTTCGGGGCTGTGGCCGTCAAAGGCTGTGACGACGCTCGAACCCGCAGGAAAGTTCTGGCAAGCGGAGCCCGAACACCAGGACTACTTGCTCAGGTACCCCAATGGGTACACCTGCCACTTTCCGCGAGCGGGGTGGGTATTGCCGAAAAGAGCTGAAGCCGCCTCTTAGCTGAAGTCGGGTATCGCACCCCAGGCATCTGGCCAGCGTCGGAAGCCGGGAGTAGCCTGCCGAGTATGACCGAGACGCAAACTCTCGAATGGCTGCTGGACTCTGACCCAGCGCTCAAATGGCAAGTTCAGCGAGATCTCGTGCGATCGCCACCGGACGAATGGCACGCGACTCGAGACCGAGTCGCGACCGAGGGATTTGGCGCTCGAATGCTCGCTCATCAAGATGAGGACGGCCAATGGGCTGGCGGCGCGTATTTCCATGCCGATTTTGACGAAGCATCCGCTGAAGCCGAAGAAGGCCAGCCTTGGACCGCCACGACATGGTCGCTCAACTTTCTGCGTGAGTGGGGCCTCGACCCAGTGGTTCTTGCTGGCACCGCAGAAAAACTCGCGGCCAACAGCCGATGGGAATACGAACAGTTGCCCTATTGGGGCGGCGAAGTCGACTGTTGCATCAACGCGTACACCATAGAAAACGGTGTCTGGCTCGGTGCAGAGATCGGTGGAATTGTCGATTGGTTAGTCGAGCATCGCCTTGCTGACGGTGGTTGGAACTGCGAATGGATCGACGGCTCGACGCGATCTTCTTTTCACTCCACGATCAGTTCGTTGCGGGGTCTGCTCGCCTACGACATCGCAACGGGCGGCACAGCGGCAACCCGAGCTGCCCGTCGCGGTGGCGAGGAATACCTTCTCGAACGGGCGCTCTTCAAACGTCTCTCTACTGGGGAGCAGGTTGGGCCCTGGGCCACACGTCTCGTTCACCCGTTCCTCTGGGTCTATAGCGTGCTGAACGCGGCTGACTACTTCCGCAAAGCGGCACTATTTGATGCTACGGCGCCTGATCCACGCATGACTGAGGCGATTGAGCTCGTTCGCAGCAGGCGAAGGCCCGACGGAGTTTGGCTACAGGAGCGCACCCAAAAGGGTCGTGTTTGGTTCGAGATGGATGTTGCTGAAGGTGAGCCCTCCAAATGGCTTACCTTCTATGCCATGAGAGTTCTCGAATGGTGGGATGCCGCGGCGCTTCGCTAGAGGGTGGAGCAACTCCGCACAAGAGGCCGGAGGCTATTCGCTCGTTGATTTGGACTTTCTCCGAGCGGCACGCGAGGTTCTGACTGTCGCCCAGATAATCAGTCCGAGCGCCGCAAGCACGAGCAACCAAGGGAGCAGAAAACCGAGCGCGAGCACGATGCCGTTGAGCGTAGCGATGAGCCCATTCCAACCGGCGGTCACTCCATCGGTGAAGCCAGCAGGGTCTGCCTCGACGGGCTGCGACTCTGAGTGAAGTGTGACGGTGAGCGTCGACATCGCGATCTGTCCCTCCACTGACTCCAGCTGCTGTTGGTAGGACTCGACCATCGCTTGGCGTTCAGACAAGGCGCTCTCGGCCGCAATGAGATCCGCGATGTCTGTCGTTTCCGACATCAACTCGACAAGCCGATCCACCGAGGCCTGAGCGGCGTCTATGCGTGCGCGAAGATCGATCGTTTGGTTCGTCACGTCCTGACGATTGATGGTTGAGCTGGTCACCTCGCCCAGTTCAGACAGCTCACCGATGAGATCGTCGAGCTCATCGGATGGCACGCGCACGGTGATCCATGCCCCGTCTGGGGCGTATGGGTACGGCATGGACTCGTTCGCAATGCCGCTCTCGTCAACGGTGTACGCATCGCCCGAGCGGCCGATACTCATCGACTCGACATAGCCGTCTCGCACGTTCGCAGCATCTGCGATAGCCGCGGCGCCAGCAGGCACGTCTTCGACCACGACCGTCGCGGAGGCGAAGGTGATGATGTCACGCTCGGCTGATCCACCGACTGTGTCGTTCTCCAGGGCTAGTGCTTCATCGCTCATCTCGCTGCTGAGCCCGCCTGCATCTTCTGACACGACCTCGGCGCCCTCAACCCGCGACTCGAGGGCGGGGCCCTCGCTCACGATCGTTGAACTGTCTGTGCTGTCGTCCGAGGAGCCCCCGACGAATGGCGCGAGGCTAGGCGCGATGACGGCAGCTACCACTACCACAGCAGCTGCTGCCGCCCCACCTATCCACCACTTGCTCCGGCGCGAACGCTGAGCGACGCGCGCCCGCGAGATCTCGGCGAACACGTTTCGTTCTATGGCGTCGATGCGCTCCTCGCCGAGTTCAGGCAGGCTGTCGGCGTTCGCTCCAGACGAGGTATCGCGATCTTGCTTGTCGGTCATGATGTCTCCTCGATCGAGGTTCGCAAACGCGTGCGGAGGCGGGAGAGACGGTTGCGCACCACACCGTGCGTCACACCCAGCTCTGCGGCGGCTGCTTCATACGAATGGCCCTCTGTCGCACAGAGCCGAAAGATGTCTTGGTCGAGCTGGTTGAGGTCCGCAACTTCGCGCATGATCCGTGAGGCGAAGTCGGCATCGATGACCTGCTGTTCGATGTTCACCGTGGCAGCAAGGCTCTCATCGACCATCGCGGCGGTGTGAAGTCGATCGCGCTGCTGGCGTCGCATCCGATTTGCGGCTTGGAAGCGACAGATTGTCACGAGCCAGGGCAACAGTGAATCACTGGCAAGATCGAGGCCGGGCAGCTTGCGCCACGCGACCAGGAATGTCTCCTGAGTGACATCTTCAGCATCGGCAGTATCGCCCAGAAGGCGGTGTGCCAGCCAGTAGACGGGTCGCACGTAGGCGCGATAGAGCGCCCGAAAGGCGAGATCGCTCCCACCTGCGGCCTGCGCCACGAGCGTCGCGTCGTCTGTCACCGCCCGATCCGTCATGTCATCCCATCGTCTGGCTGCGAGCAGCTCTGCTGCACCTGATTGTCTCTTAGCTTCTCAGTGTCGCGCTGCCAGCGAACGTCTCAAAACGTCAGAGTTCGTTCTGGTGACCTGTATTCTGGTCGAGCGAGAGGGAGTATCCCGAAATCGCGCGTTCGTCATCACGGGAGCTCTGGCTTCCCGGGCGCGTACCGCACAGAAACTGTGCGGGGGAGAGACTTTCGACGTTCTGTCGCCCCCGCTCTCATTCTTGAAAGGCCCGGTATGGACCTGGAACTTCCGCTTTGGTTTGAAGTTGGCTCGCTGATCGTGCTCACGCTGATCTTGATCGCCGATCTGCTGCTCATTCTCAAGCGTCCCCACATTCCGTCGACGAAGGAATCGACCCTGTGGGTGGTCTTCTACATCGTGCTCGCGCTCGTCTTCGCGGGGTTGATGTGGATCTTTGCGGGTGCTGAGTTCGCGGGACAGTTCGTCGCGGGCTGGTTGACGGAGTACAGCCTGTCGATCGACAACCTGTTCGTCTTCGTGCTGATCATGACTCAGTTCGCCGTTCCGAGGCGGTACCAGCAAGAAGTGCTGATGGTGGGAATCATCATCGCGCTCATACTGCGCGGGCTGTTCATTCTGGCCGGCGCCGCAATCATTGAAGAGTTCAGTTGGGTCTTCTACATTTTCGGAGCGTTTCTCGTCTGGACGGCGTACCGTCAGGCATTTCCCGGCGGAGACCACGATGACGATGTGCAGCGCGAGAGCTTCATTGTTCGCACGCTTCGACGCACAATCGACATCAGTGACCACTACGACGGTGCGAAGATCCGCACGGTCGTAGGCGGAAAGAAGATGTGGACGCCGATGATCATCGTCTTCGTGGCGATCGGCGTGACTGACCTGCTGTTCGCCATCGACTCGATCCCGGCGATTTTCGGAATAACGCAAAGTGCGTTCATCGTCTTCACCGCAAACCTCTTCGCGCTGATGGGCTTGCGCCAGTTGTATTTCCTGCTCGGCGACCTGCTCGATCGTCTGCGCTACCTCCACTATGGAATCGCTTTCATCCTGGCCTTTATCGGAGTCAAGTTGGTGCTGCACGCGATGCACGTCAACGAGCTTCCGTTCATCAATGGCGGGCAGCCGATCGCGTGGGCTCCCGAGATCTCTACCTGGCTGTCGCTCGTGGTGATCGTGCTCGCGATGGGTGTGGCAACGATCGCGAGCCTCATCGCTGCTTCGCGCGAGAGCAGGGCAGCAAGTCCGGAAGATGCCGCCGGCGCGGTTGTCGAAGAGAAGGGCACGCCGCCCACGATCGATGGTGTGTGAGCGGTGGTAGCCTGTCTGGGTGCGGATCGCTCGACTTCTCCTTAGCGGCCGCGACGAGTCCTAGTCCAGGCCTCTCTCGTCGCGGAGTGTCGTCGCGGGCTTGATTCGCTTTCCGAGGAGATAGAGCAATGACAATTTCTGATGCGTCTGCCGTGGTAGATCGCCCCCGTACCCTCGCCGAGAAGGTGTGGGACGACCATCTGGTCGTGAAGGGCGAGAACGGGCAACCTGATCTCATCTACATTGACCTGCATCTGGTGCACGAAGTCACCAGTCCGCAGGCGTTCGACGGGTTGCGCGCGGAAGGCCGACCCGTGCGCCGTCTCGATCTCACGATCGCGACTGAAGACCACAACACTCCGACTCTGAACATCGATAAGCCGATCGCTGATCTCACCAGCCGAACGCAGATCCATACGCTGCGAAACAACGCGGAAGAGTTCGGCGTTCGCCTTCACTCGCTGGGCGACAAAGAGCAGGGGATCGTACACGTGGTCGGCCCGCAACTCGGCCTCACGATGCCGGGAGTGACTGTCGTGTGCGGCGACTCGCACACCTCGACTCACGGCGCGTTCGGCGCGATGGCGTTCGGTATCGGCACGAGTGAGGTCGAGCATGTTCTCGCTACCCAGACGCTGCCGCTCAAGCCGTTCAAGACCATGGCGATCACTGTCGAGGGCGAGTTGAAGCCGGGTGTTACGGCCAAAGACGTAGTGCTCGCGATCATCGCACGGTTGGGTGCCAACGGCGGTCAAGGCTATGTGCTTGAGTTTCGTGGCAGTGCCATTCGCTCGCTCTCGATGGAGGGGCGCATGACCATGTGCAACATGTCGATCGAGGCTGGCGCACGTGCGGGCATGGTCGCTCCCGACGACACCACCTTCGAGTACGTCAAGGGTCGCCCGCACGCGCCCGTCGGCCAGGACTGGGACGATGCGGTTTCTTACTGGCGCACCCTTCCCAGCGACGAAGGCGCCGTGTATGACGCTGAAGTGTTCTTCGACGCAGCCGAACTTGAGCCATTCGTCACTTGGGGCACCAATCCCGGTCAGGGCGTTTCGCTCAGCGACGTCGTGCCTACTCCGAGTGAGATTGCTGATCCCAACGAGCGCGCGGCGGCCGAGCGAGCGCTCGAGTACATGGCGCTTGAGGCGGGCACACCGCTCAAGGAAGTTCCCGTAGACGCGGTCTTCATGGGGTCATGTACCAACAGCCGCATCGAGGATCTTCGCGCCTTCGCCTCTGTCATTGAGGGCCGATCGAAAGCCGAGGGCGTTCGAGTAATGGTCGTCCCCGGCTCTGCACGAGTGCGGCTCGAGGCTGAAGCTGAGGGCCTGGACAAGATCATCATTGCGTTCGGCGCGGAGTGGCGCTTTGCAGGATGCTCGATGTGTCTGGGCATGAACCCCGACCAGCTGGCACCGGGTGAGAGATGCGCATCTACGAGCAATCGAAATTTTGAAGGCCGTCAGGGCAAGGGCGGGCGCACACATCTGGTATCACCGCTGGTCGCGGCAGCGACTGCGGTGCGCGGCACGCTGTCGAGTCCGAGTGATCTGCCCACACGAGTGGAGGCTTGAGATGGAGAAGTTCGTCACCCATACCGGCATCGCAGCGCCGTTGCGACGCAGCGCCGTTGACACCGATCAGATCATTCCGGCTGTGTACCTCAAGCGGGTCACGAAGACCGGTTTTGAAGACGCGCTGTTTGCAAACTGGAGACAGGATCCCGATTTCGTCCTGAACCAAGAGGTGTTCAAGGGCGCCAGTATCTTGGTGGCTGGACAGGACTTCGGAACCGGTTCGAGTCGTGAACACGCAGTGTGGGCGCTGCGTGACTTCGGCTTCAAGGTGGTTCTCAGTCCCAAATTCGCTGACATTTTTCGTGGAAACTCGGGAAAGCAAGGGCTCGTGACCGGGGTGATCACCGAAGATGAGGTCGAGGCCATCTGGGCTGCGATCGACGCGAACCCTGGCGTCAGCATGACAGTGGATCTTGAAGCGCGTACAGCATCGATCGGCGATCTTCACGTGTCTTTCGAGATCGATGATTACACTAGGTGGCGGCTCCTCGAGGGGCTCGATGACATCGGGCTCACCCTGCGCAATCAAGAAAAGATCACGCAGTTTGAGGCGCGCCGCGAGGCGTGGCGGCCGCGGACACTTCCCGTTCGCTAACCCTGTGGTCTCTCGTTCTACAAGAGCGATAGATCACCAGCCACCCCTCTAGACACACAAGTGAGGTCCACCGGATGAAGCCGCTTCTTAGCGTTAAGGGAGAAACTCCCGCAGGAGAGAAGAAAGAAGCCTCCGGCGACGTGCTCGCGATTCGCGGCGGTCGACCACTGACTGGGCGCGTCGAAGTCAAGGGCGCCAAGAATCTTGCTACCAAGGCGATGGTCGCCGCGCTCTTGGGCGAGACGCCCAGCACGCTGCGAGACGTTCCCGACATCAGCGACGTTCAGGTTGTTCGATCTCTTCTCGAGGTTCACGGCGTCACAGTCAACGACGATGCCAACGACGATGGCACCCTTCACTTCGATACGTCCGGCGCAGTTTCGGCGCACTTCGAAGCTATCGATGCGCACGCGGGTGCCTCAAGGATTCCCATCCTCTTCTGCGGACCATTGCTTCATCTGCTCGGCGAAGCGCTCATTCCAGACCTCGGCGGTTGCCGAATCGGAGACCGCCCGATCAACTTCCACATGGATGCGCTGCGCGCATTCGGTGCTGTCGTAGACAAGACGTACGAGGGCATCCGCATCACCGCTCCGAACGGTCTCACGGGCGCGTCAATTGAGCTTCCCTACCCGAGCGTCGGCGCGACGGAGCAGGTGTTGCTCACTGCAGTTCGCGCGAAGGGCATCACAGAACTGCGCAATGCGGCAATCGAGCCAGAGATCATGGATCTGATCGCGCTGTTGCAGAAGATGGGTGCGATCATCTCGTACGAGCCCAACCGCGTCATCCTCATCGAGGGCGTGGATTCTCTTCGAGGCTACGATCACCGTTGCATATTCGATCGGAATGAAGCGGCATCCTGGGCCTGCGCTGCCCTCGCCACAGATGGCGACATTTTCGTTGGCGGTGCAAAACAGCAAGAGATGCTCACGTTCTTGAATGTTTTCCGCAAGGCCGGCGGCTGGTTCGACGTTCACGAAGATGGCATTCGGTTCTGTCGTGACGGCGACATCAAGCCGGTCGTGGTGGAGACTGACGTGCACCCCGGGTTCATGACCGACTGGCAACAGCCGCTCATCGTCGCCCTGACACAGGCTCACGGAACTTCGATCGTGCACGAGACGGTGTACGAGAACCGTCTCGGCTTCACTCAGGCGCTCGTGCAGATGGGGGCCGATATCGTTGTCCACCCCCAGGGCATCGCGAGCCCCGATCGACGTGTTCCACGACGCGCACTTGAGCAGGCGGCGGTTATCAACGGTCCTACGCCGTTGCACGCGGCCGATGTCGAGGTGCCTGACCTTCGCGGCGGCTACAGCTACGTGATCGCCGCCTTGGCTGCCGAGGGTGAGTCGGTTGTTCGCAACGTCGGCATCATCCGTCGAGGGTACGAGAAGTTTCTCACCAAGCTCGAAACGCTTGGCGCCGATTTCGACGTCATCGGCTGAGGTGGCAATGGTCTCCAAATCGCCCAAGCGCGCTCGTGGTGAGAAGTTTCGCTTCAGCATCTTCTGGCCGCTCGCTGCCGTCGTCGTGCCGCTCGTCGGGGTGATCATGAAGATCGAGGTGATCGACGGCCACAAAATGCCGCGCACGGGTGCTTATGTGCTCGCGCCCAACCATTACTCCGAGATCGATCCGCTCGCAGTGGCCGTTGCCGTGTGGCGTGTCGGCCGAGAGCCGAGGTTTCTCGCCAAAGAGAGTCTGTTTCGGGTTCCGGTTTTGGGTTGGGCACTGAGCGTGACGGGTATGGTGCCGGTCGCGCGCAATTCGTCATCTGCGTCAGCCCGCAACACACTGGACGCGACGGAGATGCTAGTTCGGCATGGTCGCGGGGTCGTGGTGTACCCCGAAGGCACGCTTACTCGAGACCCCGAGTTGTGGCCTATGCGGGGCAAGACGGGCGCAGCTCGACTCGCACTCGACGGCGATATCCCCGTGATTCCTATGGCGCAGTGGGGGGCGCAGCAAATCCTGCCTCGGTATGGCAAATTGCGCCTGTGGCCATTGCGTCGGAGAATTCAAGTTGTCATCGGTGACCCGGTCGATCTCAGTGAGTACCGCAGCGGTGACGCTACGCCTGCCAAGCTGAGTGCGGCGACAGACGCAATCATGGCCGACGTCGCGCAACTGCTCTCCGGCCTTCGCGGAGAACCAGCCCCCGCGCAGCGGTGGAACCCTGCCGCCCACGGTCAGCAGGAAACGGGCCGCCTTGAGTCGTAGATCTGAGGTTGTGCGCCCCCGCATTGCGGTGATTGGCGCCGGCAGTTGGGGCACCACGTTCGGAAAGATTCTCGCCGACGGTGGGGCAGACGTGGTGATGTGGTCACGGCGCCCAGAGCTGGCAACCGAGATTCAAGAAGCGAAGCGCAATAGCCAATACCTTCCTGGCATCAACCTGCCCAGAGCGATGTCGGCTACACATCACCTCTCGGAGGCCCTTGATGGTGCCGAACAGGTGTATCTGTCGGTTCCCAGCCAAGCGCTGCGAGAGAACTTGAAGGCGGTCAGACCGCTGCTGTCTCGCACTGGCGTGCCGGTGGTCTCGCTGATGAAGGGCGTTGAGCGCCGTTCTGGCCTGCGGATGAGCCAAGTCATTGAACAGGAGCTGCACTGCGATCCGGCACGAATTGCGGTAGCGTCCGGGCCCAACCTGGCGCTTGAGATCGCGCGCGAACAGCCCACCGCGGCCGTGATTTCTTCGGTCAGTCAAGAGACGGCAGAAGCGGTCGCGCGACGTGCTCGCAACAAGTACTTTCGTACGTTCGTGAACACCGACGTGATCGGCACCGAGTTTGGCGGAGTGCTGAAGAACCTCATCGCTGTCGCCATCGGGATTGTGGATGGCGTCGGCTACGGCGAGAATACGAAGGCATCGATTATCACTCGAGGCCTTGTCGAGATGACCGACTTTGCGGTTGCTCAGGGCGCAGAGCAAGAGACTCTTCAGGGTTTAGCTGGTCTTGGCGACTTGATCGCAACGTGTCAATCGCCGCTCAGTCGCAACAACACGGCAGGGCGTCTGCTCGGGCAAGGCTACTCTTTTCAAGACGTCGTCAAGCAGATGAATCAGACGGCGGAGGGGCTCGCCTCGGTCGCGCCCGTTCTTCAACTTGCCCGTGAAGTTGGCGTACAGATGCCGATCGTCGAGCAGGTCAAGATGGTGCTCGACGGAACAATGAACCCGCGCGATATCGCGCCTCACCTTACAACTGACGATGACACCCCCGCGGGCGAGAGGACTCAGAATGGACAGGCCGGCGGTGGCGGTGCTCTTTGGAGGTCGCTCCAGCGAGCATTCGATCAGTTCCGCAACAGCGAGCGGAGTGCTTCGAGCGATTGACCGTGATCGATTCCGTGTGATCCCGATTGGCATCACGCGCGAAGGAGTCTTCGTTCTCGAAGACGACGACCCCGAGAAGTTCGCGCTCGATGCCGACCATTTGCCTGAGGTTCTCGATAATGGCACGCGCGTCGTGTGGCCCGAGGGCGGATCAGATCGAACGTTGCGCGTGCGCCTCCCTAGCGGAGAACTCGAGGAAGTCGGCACTGTGGACGTCGTGCTGCCGATTCTGCACGGACTTCATGGTGAAGATGGCACGGTTCAAGGCTTCCTCGACACACTGTCAATCCCGTACGCGGGCGGCGGCGTGCTCGATTCTGCGCTTTGCATGGATAAGCACTTCATGAAGATCGTGCTCGAAGCCGAGGGTGTGCCCGTTTCGCCATGGGTGACCGTCACGAAGCGGCAGTGGCAACGAGACCCCGATCAGGTGCGCGTTGACGCGGCCCGGCTTGGGGAGCTGACGTTCGTTAAGCCAGCTCGCGCGGGTTCGAGCGTGGGCGTGTCCAAGGTGCATGACCCGTCCGAGCTCGATGAGGCGCTTTCGAAGGCTTTTGCCGAAGACGAGAAGGTACTCATCGAGTCTGCGATTGTCGGTCGTGAAATCGAGGTGGCCATTCTCGAAGGTCGCGCCGGGGCACCCGCCAAGGCGTCGCTACCGGGAGAGATCGTGCTCACCACACGGGAGTTCTACGACTTCGAGGGAAAGTATCTCGGCGGCGACGGTGCACAGGTGGTGTGCCCCGCTGATCTGACTGACGATGAGATCAGCTCATTGCAGCAGCTTGGCATCAAAGCGTTCGAGGCGGTGGACGGGCGAGGACTCGCCCGGGTCGACTTCTTTCTGGCGGCTGATGGCCTGTATGTGAATGAGCTCAACACGATGCCGGGATTCACGCCGATCTCGATGTTCCCCAAGTGCTGGATTGCATCGGGGCTGTCATACCGCGAGTTGATCTCTGAGCTGATCGACACGGCCCTGGCGCGGGCGTAGTCAAGCTCGCTCAGCTACCGGCTTCAGCGCGCTCGAGGCAGCCCGTGCCTTCGCTTGGTATTTGCGCGACCGCACCTGAGAGCCGTTCGAGCACGGTGGCGCTGGAGACGACTTCGTTGTCGAGGTAGACCTCGACGGCTGGCGTCCGGCCGAAAGTGGTCACGCGGTAGCGCGGTGCTTCCGAGTCGTCGATGATCCAATCAACGCCGTCAACGGTCTGGCACGGCAACGTCGACGGGCCCGGGGGAGTCACACCACACGTCATGAGCACGCTGCTCGGGTCGCCCCACGCAGCGGTGGCTTGAGCGTCGGTCCAGCGGCGAGATTGGCTGTCGACCGAATCCGGAAGTCGCACCATCACTTCGGCGCATGCGGGATTATTCGAATCCGCCGCAGGCTGCATCGGCACCGTGGTTGTGCATCCCGTGGCGAGTGCTAGCGCTATACCCAATACGGCTACAGCGGAAAAACGGCGAACTCCAGACACAACTCCAGGCTACCGTTGAGAGGTGAGTGCGGCTGACCCGACAGTGGGCGAGATGAGCGAAGGGAAGATCCTCTCTCGTATCCTCGCGGCGCTGCCCCCTTCGCGGGCAATTGTTGGTCCCGGAGATGACGCAGCAGTGCTGGCTATGCCAGACGGGCGAGTGGTCGCCACCACCGACACGCTCGTGCACGGGCCTGACTTTCGTCTGGCGTGGACGAGCGGATTCGACCTTGGCTGGAAGTCAGCGGTCGTCAACCTCTCTGATGTTGCAGCCATGGGAGCCGCCCCCACCGCGTTGCTCGTCGCTCTTGCCATGCCTGAGCAGACGGCCATGTCGTTCATCGAGGAGTTCGCGGCGGGGCTGCGTGCGGCGTGCGACTCGGTGGCGCCCGGATGCGCGGTTGAAGGGGGTGACCTCACCGTGTCAGACACTTTGACTGTCGCTGTGACTGCTCTCGGCTCGTTGCAGGGGCAACCGCCGGTTTTGCGTTCTGGAGCACGTGTGGGCGATGTTGTCGCCGTGGCGGGCACCTTGGGCGCGGCAGGTCGTGGCCTGGCGCTGTTGTTCGATCGATTTCGGGATGCTGAGGGCGTGCCGTGCGCTGTTGATCTGACTTCGCTTTCCGATGCCGAGGCTGCGGATCTGAGCGCGCAACTTCGTCCCGAGCCACCCGTCAGCCTTGGTCCGGTCGCCGCCGCTGCCGGCGCCACCGCCATGATGGATGTTTCCGACGGATTGGTGCTGGACGCTTCGCGGATGGCCGAGGCATCGGGCGTGTCGGTTTCGATCCAAAGCGATTCGCTCGGTCTCGACGCCTCAAGTGCGCTCACTGGCGGTGAAGACCATGCATTGCTAGCGACGTTCGCGCATGGGAGTGAGCTGCCTGAGGGCTTTCGTGCCATTGGGGTGGTCTGCGCGCGCGCGTCGTCGGCGGTGCTGGTAGACGGGGCAGCGTTCACTGGCCGTGGCGGGTGGGATCCCTACAATGACTGGGACGCGACACGCGGCTGATCAGGCTGTGACGGCCCACCACATGGTCGTGTCACCGTAGCGCTTATGGCGCGTCGCGACGAGGCCGGCAGGCCACTTCGGCTGAGAGCTTCGGGATGCTCGCTCGACGATGATGCAAGCGTCGGCGGTCAGTGCCGGAACAAGAAGCTCGAGCGTCGCGCCGAGTTCGTCGTCTGAAAGATCGTACGGTGGATCAACGAATACGAGGCTGAAGGGCCCCTGGGCACCGCGTAGGTACATGTCGGCGGATTGCCGATGAACGACCGCCGTCGAATGTTGACCCAACGACTTGAGTACACGATCGACATTGCGTTGAACGACGGTGGCGGCCTTTGGCGCCTTCTCCACCAGCACTGCTGATCTGGCGCCGCGGCTCAGAGCTTCAAGCGCGAGAGCACCCGATCCTGCATACAAATCGAGAACGGTTGCCGAGCGCAGCAGATCAGACGATTCGAGCGAACCGAACAGCGACTCACGCACACGGTCGCTCGTCGGCCGGGTGCCGGCATCGGGAACGTCGAGCGATAAAGAGCCAGCGCGGCCGGCGATGATTCGTGTCACCTGGCTCACCTAGCCAGCGGTCGGCGCCGCGATGTCCTCTTCGCGGAGGCGCGGCTCGGTGCGAAATTGCGGGCGCATTCCCGCCTTGTCGGCGTAGAAATCGCGCACGCGCGTCATGTCGGCGACGACATCGCCCGTGAGTTTCACGGTAACTCCGAGCCCGCTCGTCATTGTGGTGCGATCGACGTAGCCAAGCACGACGGGCATATCGGCTTCGCGGGCGATCCGATAGAAGCCCGACTTCCAGTACTTTCCCGCACCACGTGTTCCCTCGGGGGTGACCACCAAGCTGAATACCTCGCCCGCTTTGCGACGTGCAACAATATCGGCGACCAGTCCCTGTGGGTTGCTTCTGTCTACCGGAATGCCGCCCAGCGCACGCATGATGGGCCCGCGCCAACCGCGGAACAGACTGTCCTTGCCGAGCCAATGGGTTCGAATCTTCAATCGCCAGGTGATGGCCAACATGACGACGAAGTCCCAGTTCGAGGTATGCGGTGCACCGATCAAGATCGACGGCTGTGTCGGGGCGGGATTGGTGGAGAGCGTCCACCTGCTGCAAGCCCAGTAAACGCGGGCGATGAAGGATCGGAACACGCAGACCACCGTACGCCGTCCGGCTGTGTGTGCACAGTCAGTGCTCGCTCATAGACTCGTGGCATGTCTTCTTTGAGCCTTGCTTCGCGCCTTGACGGTGCGCTAGGAGGCAAGACCGCGAAGGCGCTTGAGCGGGCGTTCGCCATGCACACTGTCGGAGACTTGCTCGCGCACTACCCTCGGCGCTATGCGAAGCGCGGTGAATTGACCGAGATCGCTCTACTGCCGCTTGGCGAGCCCGTCACTATCGTTGCTGAGGTGCGCACGGTCAGTGAACGCCGCATGCAAAACCGCAAGGGCTCGATTCTCGAGGTCATCATCAGCGACGGACAGGGAAACCTCGCGCTGACCTTCTTCAATCAGGGTTGGCGTAAGAACAATCTGACACCGGGGCGCCGCGGAATCTTCGCCGGCAAGGTGGGGGAGTACAGAGGGGCGAAACAGCTCGCGCACCCCGACTACGAGCTCTTCGACGACGAAGAGACGGCGCGCATGACTGCCGAGGCCAACGCCCATCTGCCGATCCCCATCTATCCAGCGACTAGCGCACTCGCCTCGTGGCAGATCGCCAAGATCGTCGCGCTCGTGCTTGATGGGCTCGGTGACATCGCCGACCCGTTGCCCGAGCACGTGCGTGCAAGAGGAGGCTACCTCGACGCGCGCACCGCGATCGAACGCATCCATCGCCCAGACTTCGAGGAGCAAATCGCGCCGGCTCTCGAGACTCTGCGCATGCATGAGGCATTCGTGCTGCAGACGGCGCTGCTACAGCAACGTGCGTTCGTTCGATCAATGTCGGCGACCAGCCGCGCACCTGGCGCCTTACTAGAAGATTTCGACGCTGCGCTTCCTTTCGAACGTACTCCCGATCAGGTGGCGGTGGGTGATTCGATCGCCGACGATCTTCAAGCGCCGTGGCCGATGAACCGGCTCGTTCAAGGCGAGGTCGGTTCAGGAAAAACGCTGGTTGCACTGCGCGCGATGCTGCAGGTTGCTGAAAGTGGCGGGCAGTCAGCTTTGATCGCACCGACCGAGGTGCTTGCTGCACAGCACCTGCGATCAATTGCGCGAATGCTCGGCACTCGTTTGGCGCCAGAGCTCATGCCCACACTGCTGACAGGGCAAATGCCCGCTGCGGAGCGGCGAAAGGCCGCACTCCGCGTCGCTTCTGGTCAGGCGCGCATCGTGGTAGGTACTCACGCGCTACTGAGTGCATCGACAACGTTCGCCGATCTTGGCCTGGTGGTCGTTGACGAACAGCACCGTTTTGGTGTTGACCAGCGCGAGGCGTTGCGTGCGAAGGGCACGGCACCGCACGCGCTCGTGCTGACGGCGACGCCCATCCCTAGAACGGTGGCGATGACGGTGTTTGGAGATTTAGACGTCTCGACGATCCGCACAATGCCACCGGGGCGGGCGGGCATCGATACATACGTCGCGCCAATCGGCGAAAAGCCTGCCTGGTTCGCACGGGTGTGGGAGCGCATCGCCGAAGAAGTCGGGAAAGGACACCAGGCGTTCGTTGTGTGCGCGGCGATCGATGCTGAGGCACTCTCTCGCGCGGACGAAGAGGAGCCCGCCGAAGGGCCTGTTGACGACGGTGGCCAGGCGCCTCGCACACGCTGGGGTGTCGTGCAGGTGGGGGAATTACTTTCGCGGCATCCGGCGTTCAGCAGCATTCGCGTGCAGATCCTGCACGGAAAGATGCCGAGCGACGAGAAGGATGCCGTCATGCAGGCTTTCGCGCGCGGCGACATCGATGTCGTCGTGGCAACAACGGTGGTTGAAGTCGGTGTCGATGTCGCGAATGCCTCCACGATGGTGATTCTCGAAGCCGACAGATTTGGTGTGTCGCAGCTGCATCAGCTGCGCGGGCGTGTTGGTCGAGGCGGCGTACCGGGTCTCTGCCTGCTCGTCACTGAGTCCGCACGGGGGTCGCTCGCCAGAGAGCGCGTCGAGGCGGTCGCGGAGACTCTCGATGGCTTCCTGCTCGCTGAAGTAGACCTCGAGTTGCGCGGGGAAGGCGACGTGCTGGGAGGCACCCAGTCGGGGGCGCGCTCGTCGCTGCGTCTACTGCGTGTCGCGAAAGATGCAGATCTCATCGCGCAAGCACGAATCCTGGCCGAACAGCTTCTGCTAGACGACCCTGCGTTGGTGCGGAATCCAGGCTTGGCTGCCGCCATCGAGCGTCGGGTGAGTACCGAAGAGCGTGCAGCCCTCGCCAAGAACTGACCTAGGCTGGGCTGCATGAGCAGCCGGATTGCCGTCGTCCCCGGATCGTTCGACCCGCCGACGCTCGGACACCTCGATGTGATTCGTCGCGCAGCCGCGCTCTATGACGAACTGCACGTGCTGGTCGTTCACAATCCCGCCAAGGAAGCAATGTTGCCGATCGCCCAGCGACTGTCTTTGCTTGAGCAGTCGATTGCCGACAGCGACGTTGAGTCGAAGGTGGTTGTCGCCTCGTGGAGCATGGGGCTGCTCGTTGATTACGCGACAGACGTCGGGGCAAGTGTGCTGGTGAAGGGCATCCGTTCGCAGGTCGATGTCGCATACGAAACGCCGATGGCCATCGTCAACAGGCATCTCGCGCACATCGAGACGGTGTTTCTGCTCCCCGACCCGGCACACGCGATGGTCTCGAGTTCACTGGTCAGACAGGTTGCATCGCTCGGTGGCGACGTCTCTCCTTTCGTGCCGCCGGCGGTCGCGGCCTTTCTCGACACTGGAGCCCGCAACATCTGAGCGTTCACAGTCGTCGCTCGTCGTGCACCGCTACGATTGGTGATCGTGAGAAGACATCGTCCCGGCCCGTTTGCGCTATCTGTTCGCGACATCACCAATCAACCCGGCGAGATGCGGGTTTTCACTCTGGAGGTTCCCGCAGAGGCCCAGTGGGGTGAGGGGCTTGTCTCCTTTCCTAAGGGAGAAATCGTCCGTGTCGACGGCCGTTTAGAGTCTGTCCACGAGGGGATTCTCGTCACCGGAACTGCCGATGCGCAGTCGGTCGGAGAGTGTGGTCGGTGTCTCACAGACATCGCAGAGCATGTTGAAGTCGAGTTTCAGGAGCTTTTCGCGTACCCTGGAGATGAAGCAACTGACTTTGAGGTTCAAGACGACCACGTGGATCTTGAAATTCTAGTCAGGGATGCGATGGTCCTGTCGCTTCCGTTTCAACCGGTGTGTCAGCCGGATTGCCCCGGACTTGATCCGAATACGGGCGAGCGACTGACCATTAGCACCGAAACAGAGCAGCGTGAGCCCCTCGATCCTCGTTGGGCCGCGCTCCAGGACTACTCCAAAGACCACGACGACAAAGCATCGCGCTCTGGCGTTGATCACACAGAAGAGAGCTAGCCATGGCAGGTAACCCCCCGAAGCGGAAGGTCTCCCGCTCCAACACTCGTTCGCGTCGCGCACAGTGGAAGGCGGCGCCCATCACGCTGACCAAGACCGTTGAAAACGGACAGGTTGTCTACGGCCGTCCGCACCAGGCCAAGGTCGTCACCGACTCGCAGGGAACGGAATTGTTCCTCGAGTACAAGGGCCGCAAGGTCGCCGACGTCTGAGCGCCGCTCGGCGTACAGACGTGACTGACGTCGCGGTCGAGCGTTCGTCGCTCGCAGAACTCACACAGAAGCTCGGGGTCGTTATCGACCCCGAGCTTCTGTTGCTGTCTCTGACACACCGTTCCTGGGCCTACGAGAATGGCCAGTCCCCTCATAACGAGCGACTGGAGTTTCTTGGCGACTCAGTACTCGGCCAAGCAGTGACGGTGCGCCTGTACACGGCACACCCGGAACTCGACGAGGGTGCGCTCGCGAAGAGACGTGCGAGCGTCGTGTCAACGGTCGCTCTGGCGGAGATCGCTCGAGGTATTGGACTCGGCGCGTACTTGAGGCTCGGACGCGGCGAAGATCAGACCGGCGGTCGCGATAAGGACTCGATTCTGGCCGATACCACCGAGGCAATCCTCGGCGCCGCCTATTTGTCAGCGGGCGCTGAGGCGGCGACTGCTCTTGTGCTTCGTCTCGTCGAGCCGTTGCTGGCTGACCCGGAACGCTATGGCGCTGCGATGGATCCGAAAACGAGTTTGCAGGAGCTTGCGGCGCGTACTGCTTGTGGCGCCCCCGTCTACTCAGTAGCAGCTCAGGGCCCCGACCATGATCGCCGCTTCACCGCCACCGTTGAGGTTGGCGAGGTCATAGCTCGAGGCACCGGTTCGAGCAAGAAGCAGGCAGAGATGTCCGCGGCGCTAAGGGCATGGCGCGAGCTCAGCGCACGTGCCTGAGCTACCCGAGGTTGAAGTCGTTCGCGCCGGTCTTGCTCCGGCGATTTCAGGCGCGACGATTTCGGGCGTGAATGTGCTCGACGAGCGTGCACTGACCCGTCACACGGGTAGCGGTAGCGATTTCGAACGTGCAATCACCCACCGCGTGATCTCGGCTGCCGTGCGGCGCGGGAAGTTCCTATGGTTTCCGCTTGCAGAAATTGGGCGTGTGCCCGATGAAGCGATCATCGGCCATTTGGGTATGAGCGGTCAGATTCTGCTTCGTGCGGCCGGCAGCCCACAAGAACGGCACGAACGAGTTCGCTTCAACCTCGAGCATCCCGAGCACGGTGAGCTCGCCATGATCTTCTGCGACCAACGCACCTTCGGCTCGTTGGCCGTCGACGAACTCGTCGCAGCACCCGACTCGGCCGCCGGCGGATACGGCTGGCCCGCAGCATCCATTCCGCAACAGGTTCTGCACATCGCACGGGATCCGCTCGATCCAGCGTTCTCGGACTCGCTGTTTCGCGATTCTCTTTCGCGCAAGAAGTCTGCGATCAAGCGTGTGCTGCTTGATCAGAGGGTGGTGAGCGGCATTGGAAACATCTATGCCGATGAATCGCTCTGGGCCGCTGAGATTCATCCCGAGCAACCCGCCTCGACGCTGTCGGAGCACGCTGTGACCACGCTGCTGGCGGAAGTCAGATCAGTGCTCGAAAGGGCTCTGGTTGAAGGGGGTACGAGCTTCGACGCCCAGTACGTGAATGTCAATGGACAGGCTGGCTACTTCGCGCACTCGCTCAACGCCTATGGCCGCACCGGAGCGGCGTGCCCGCGCTGCGGCACACCCATCGTCAGAGTCTCTTTCACGAATCGTTCGAGCCACTACTGTCCGCACTGCCAACGAGCACCTTCTTCCAGGCCCCCACGTAGGCGATCGGTATGAATCCGATCGCTTCGTTGATATCGAGCATCGGACGATTCTCTTCGGCGTTGTAGGTGAGTACGCGAGGAGAGTGGGGCATTCGTGCTCGCCACTCAATCAAACCCGCACACTTCACCAGGGTGCCGAGCTTGTGCCCGCGATGCTCCTTGAGAACGAGCGTGTCTTCTTGGTGGCTGGCGAGCGTGCGATCCTCGGGAATCATCAGTTCGTTGAACGCGCACAGTTCGCCCGTGCGAATGTGCTGAGCGGCGGTCACCTGAAGCGTGCTACCAGCCGCCGTGTAGCGCTCGTCGTGTTGTGTGATGCGCACGGCATCCCAACGCTCCTCGTCGAAGTCGAGTGCGCCCGCCGGAATGTCAGTCGACATGCGCGACTTCATCCACGCGTAGCCTTCGATGCAATCGGCTGGGGTAGGGGCGTCCCATTGCAGCACGCGGTAGTCGCTTGCTGCCGCTCGTGATTGCGTGAGAAGGCGCTCAACCTGATCAAGCGGTTCGGTCATATCGAAAGCGCTGTTGCGCTCCACCTGTTCGAGGGCATAGCCGTGTCGAGCGTAGAAGCGTGCGACATGGTCTTCGGGGATTGTTCCGAACCCTGTTCGAGGCGTCAGCGTCGCGCCGTCGCAGGGCGGGTGAGTTGCCCAGGATTGAAGCGTTGTTCGTCCGTGACTGCGCGCGTATTGCTCTAGGAGAACGAGGGCGGCCGAACCGATGCCGCGGCCCCAGTGCGCGCGCAGAATTTCAATGAGCCAGAACGCGACAACCGAGCCTTCTTCAAGCGGTAGGTCGATCCCGACGCGCCCCACTATCTCGTCGCCGACGACGATCACCCATGCCTTCATGAGTTCGTATGGGTTTGGCCGATAGTGCGGAAGCAATTGTTCAGGGGTGACGGCTTCATCGTCGTGCCCTGAGTTCTCACGGTAGATCGCGTTCCTTACGCGCACCATCGCGATGAAGTCGCTTGCTTCGCTGCTGGCTAGATCATGAGGAATGTGAAGGGGCCGGAAACTTGGCCCGGGGATTGAGGTGACACGCATGTCACCGGGAGCGCTGTGCATGATGAGTCCTTCTTCTACTTTGTGCGTCGGCAATGACGCGAAATGCGGTGTGGAGGAGGGGGAGGGTGCTTGCGACGGCTTTGCGCAGATCGCTTGCACTGGCTTCGCGCCGATGTGAGGCAACGACGATAGCCACCGGCACAAGGAACTGCCGATGCCCCTTTTAGGGCAGAGTTCTCCTGTGCTCGATCAGCTGGAGGTGTGACTACGCCTGTTTTGCACGCGCGCGAAGGAGCCGGTTCCGGCAGTGCATGGCGTGATCAACCACGTGGGGACGACGCAGATGCTGTTTGTGTGCACCGGGAACCTCCTTTCGCTCAACTTGCTACGCGATTCGGACAATAGCGCGGACCCCTTGAGTAGGTCAAGGTTCCCTTCACAGTTGTGCGGTGCAGTGTCGTGGACGAAGCGGGCTGCGACCGACCAGCACGCCTGCCGCGCATTGGCGGCGCAGTCCGGTACCGTAGGCGTGTTCCATCGTCAGGAGAGGGCACCCCGATATGCACCTAAAGAGCTTGACGCTCAAAGGGTTCAAGTCGTTTGCGCAGCCGACCACCTTCGCGTTGGAGCCCGGTGTCACCTGCATCGTCGGCCCCAACGGTTCAGGAAAATCCAACGTTGTCGACGCCCTCGCCTGGGTGATGGGCGAGCAGGGGGCGAAGACTCTGCGCGGCGGCAAGATGGAAGACGTCATCTTTGCGGGCACCTCCACTCGAGGACCATTGGGTCGCGCAGAAGTCCAGCTCACGATTGACAACAGCGATGGTGCTTTGCCGATCGAATATTCCGAAGTATCGATAAAGCGCACACTGTTTCGCAATGGTTCGAGCGAGTACGCCATCAACGGCGACACGTGTCGACTGCTGGATGTGCAGGAGCTGTTGAGCGACTCTGGCCTCGGCCGCGAGATGCACGTGATCGTGGGTCAGGGCCGTCTCGACAGTGTGCTGCAGGCGACACCGGAGGACCGGCGCGGCTTCATAGAAGAAGCAGCGGGCATCTTGAAGCACCGCCGCCGCAAAGAAAAGACGCTGCGCAAACTCGATGCGATGGAGGCGAATCTCACCAGGCTGAGTGATCTCGCTGGTGAGTTGCGGCGGCAGTTGAAGCCGCTGGGTAGGCAAGCCGAGATCGCTCGGGAAGCAGCGACCATCGCGGCGGTTGTGCGCGATGCCAAGGCACGAATTTTCGCGGATGACCTGGTGGCGCTGCGTGCCGAGCTTGCCCGTCATGCCGCGAGCGAGCACGAGCGTCACGCGGAGCGGATCGTGTTGCAGGATCGTCTTGAGAACGCGAGAAGTCGCATTGAGCAGCTCGAATCGGATCAACGCTCCGAGGCCGTCGACAACGCGCGGAGCGTATCATTCGGGCTGGAGCGGGTGCAGGAGCGGCTAAGGGGGCTCTACTCGCTCGCTGGCCAGCGTCTTGCTCTGCTCGGCGAGGCCGAAGACGACGATCGTCACGAGCTCACCACCATCTCGCAGGCGATGATCAATGACGCCCGCGCAGAGATCGATGAGATCGCGGGTGGATTGGGCGGGGCGCAGGATGCTGCGGCCGAAGCTTCGCGAGAGGTTGTGCGAGCCCGCGCAGAACTCGATGCGCTCGACGTCGATATCGCCGAGCAGAGTTCTATGGTGTCTGCTCACGACATGAAACTGACCACCCTGCGCGGGCGCGCAGATGCCGCGTCTTCTGCCTTGTCTGCTGTGCAGACCGCCGTTGATCGACAGCAACGTGCTCTCGACGCCGCGATGCTCAGACGCACTGAAGCGCAACGAGACCTGGATAACATCGACCCAAGCTCAGCGCCACAAGGCTCGGCTGCCGAGCATGCTGAGGCATACGAGCGGGCACAGCGCGAGGCCACCGATGCAGAAGCGCGGGTGGCGGAGTTGCGAGAGAAGCTGCACAAGGCCGAACGCGAGCGTGAGTCGCTAACCGCGCAGACAGCCGCGCTGGGCCGGGCACTCGAAGTGAAGAATGCCGCTTCGAACATGATCGCCGCTGGCGCTCAGGGTGTTCGCGGACTCGTCGGTGACGCGGTTCACATCCGCTCGGGCTACGAAGCGGCGATCGCAGCAGTTCTCGGTCCGTTTGCTGAAGGCTTGCTCGTTGACGATCGCGACTCGGCGTTTGCTCTCGCCCGCGAAGTGAACGGCACCGACGTAGGCGTGGTCGATATCGTCATCGCCGAGTCTTCGGCCCCGGCCAGGGGCATACCCACGGTAATCAAGACGATCGCGGCCGCTGAGGTCGTCACGGCGCCGCCTGGCGTTATGGGTTTGCTCGCTCGTGTCGTCGTAGCCGATGATCTCGAGAGCGCACGGGCTGCCGCCGCGACAGTCGATGCTGAGGCTGCAGTGACCATCGTCACCCGTGCGGGCGAGGTGTACACGGCGAACTCGTTGCGAGCGGGTGCGGGAGCGTCACGCTCCCGGCTTGAACTTGCCGCGGAACGGGATGCTGCTGCACAACGCCGGGACGAAGTCACCGCGATTGCAGATCGTTTGCGTGCAGAGCTGCAACAAGCTTCGCAGTCACACGACGACGCTCGCCAAGCGACCAAGAATGCTCTCGCAACGCTTCGCTCGCACGACGCAGCCCTCGCGGCGCACACTGAGCAACTCAACCGGGCGACTATTCGCCACGAATCGGCCGTGGCAGAGTGCGAACGCCTCGCGGCAGGGGTGGCGCAGGCGGTGAACGCGGTCGAGGAGGCGGAGTCAGCAGCTCGTTCAACGCGATCGCAGCTGAACGCAGCCCTTGAGGCGCCGCGGCCGATTCTCGATGCGTCAGCGCGCGAGCCCATGCTCGCTGCTCTGGAAGAAGCCCGTGATGCCGAGATGCGTGCGCGCCTAGACGTGGAGACCCTGCGCGAGCGCATCCGTGCCGAAGAGGCACGTGTGGCGGGCATGGTGCGCCAGCGGGAGCGCGAGCGTGAGGCGGCTGCGGAAGCTGCGCGACGTGCCATTATCCGACGCGGTCAGCGCGAGGTAGCAGCGAGTGTTGCAGCCGCATTGCCCGCCGTGCTCGATTCAGTAGATCGCTCTGTTGCACAAGCGCGACTCGAACTGGTCGCGGCTGAGTCGGCACGCACAGCTGTGACCGATGAACTCGCCGAGCTTCGTCGTCAGGAGTCGAGCCTCAGAGAGCGGCTTGCATCGCTTACTGAGAGCGTGCACGGACTCGAACTGCAGATCCATGAGAAGAAGCTCCACGTCACCGGTCTTCTCGAGCGGGTGAGCTCCGAGCTTGGTCTCGAAGAGAGCATTCTCATCTCGGAATACGGGCCCGACCAGTTGATCCCCGCCGACCGCGTGCTCACGAGCGACAGCGCAACGGCCCACGAAGCCAATGAGAGCGAACCGGTTGATGCGGCGCCTATCGTGTACGACCGCGCCCAGCAGCGCAAGCGACTGCAGGAGGCAGAGCGAAAGCTGGGCCGCTTGGGACGAGTGAACCCGCTCGCCCTCGAAGAGTTCTCCGCTCTTGAACAGCGTCACAAGTTCATGACGGAGCAACTCGCGGATCTCACTCAGACGCGAAAAGACCTGGTCACGATCATCGACGAACTTGACGAACGTATGCAGGTCATCTTTCTGGCCGCGTTCGAAGACACCAAGGTGGCGTTCGGCGAGGTGTTCCCGATTCTCTTTCCTGGCGGGTCTGGAAGCATCTCACTCACTAAGCCTGACGAGCCCCTCACCACTGGCATCGAGGTATCGGTGCGGCCTGTGGGCAAGAAGATCGAGAGACTCTCGCTGCTTTCAGGCGGCGAGCGCTCGCTTGCAGCGGTCGCCTTGCTCACTGCGATCTTCAAAGCTCGCCCGAGCCCGTTCTATATTCTCGACGAGGTCGAGGCGGCACTAGACGATGCCAACCTCGGTCGTCTGCTTGGTGTCTTCGAGCAGTTGCGTGAGTCGAGTCAGCTCATTGTCATCACTCACCAGAAGCGCACTATGGAGATCGCCGACGCACTCTACGGCGTTTCTATGCGGCAAGACGGGGTGTCGGCAGTCGTCGGTCAGCGCATCGTTGATCGTGCTGCCTCCTAGGCACGCCATCGCGGCACCGTAGGCTGGAGTTATGGCAGAGAGTTCTTGGTCGCTCGGTCGCGCGCTGCGCGGCATGTTCGTCAAACCCACAATCGATGAAACGACGTGGGAAGATCTCGAAACAGCGCTCATCACGGCTGATTTCGGTCCTGACATCTCAGAGCGTGTAATCGACGAGCTTCGCGCGAAGGTAGAGAAGTTCCGCACAACTGACCCGCGGGATCTGCAACGGATGCTGAAGGAAACTCTCGAAGAGCACTTTGCCAAGTTCGATTCGACCCTGAAGCTCACGGAACGACCCGCGGTGGTGCTGGTAGTAGGGGTGAACGGCGTCGGCAAGACGACCACGATCGGAAAGTTCGCCAAGTTCTTGCAGCGCTACGGACGTTCCGTTGTCGTCGGCGCGGCCGACACCTTTCGCGCAGCGGCAGTTGACCAGCTTGCTACCTGGGCCGAGCGAGGGGGAGCGGCGATCGTAAGGCCGCAGCACGAGGGTCAAGACCCTGCCTCCGTTGCTTTTCAGACGATCGACTACGCCAAGCAGACGTCAACGGAGATTGTTCTGGTCGACACGGCGGGTCGTTTGCATAACAAGGGTGGACTGATGGATGAGCTCACCAAGATTCGTCGTGTGATTGAGAAGCAAGCCCCGATCAGCGAAGTGATCCTGGTGCTGGACGCCACCACAGGTCAGAACGGTGTGATGCAAGCCGAGGCCTTTCTTGAGCACGCGGGAGTCACAGGCCTGGCCATCACCAAGCTCGACGGATCCGCCAAGGGCGGTTTTGTTCTCGCCGTTCAGGAGCGCACGGGCATTCCGGTAAAGCTTCTAGGGCAGGGCGAAGGCATCAACGACCTCACCGGGTTCACGCCTCACGTGTTCGTCTCGTCATTGGTCGACTGAGTCACAGTCTCGTAAACGGAAGCGCGGCGCGCCCGGTGTGGACTACCGCGAGGCGACGCAGGCTGGTTCTATTGACCTATGGCAATCGAGCACGACTACTTTGGACTCCTTGAATCCGGTCCCGATGGATCCATCTTCTGGTCAGAGAACGTCGAGATCGGCGACCAGTCAGTGACGGTTGATCTCACGGCTCCCGAGCAGGACGATGTTTCCGCAGCGGCGCTCGATGTCGCCGCCGGGCTGATCTCGGGAATCGAAGACATCGATCGCAGCGCGCGCAATGCGATGGTCAACGAACTCAGCGATCGCACCAGCGAGGTCACCGAGTACATCCTGCAGCAGCAAGATGCGATGGGTGATGAGCTTGAAGAACTTCTCGTCGACATCTCGGGTGATACCCACATCGACGTGATCCGTTCGTTGCAGCTTATGAGCATGACGATTCTCGCTGATGAGCACGGCGGTTCAGATCCGTTCGCGGTGCTTGAGTACGCGCTCGACCCCGACGCCACCGACGACGTTCTGCTTGTGAATCTTGGATCTGACGGCGAAGTGCTTTCCGTGACAAGCGCGGAGTAGCCCCGCTAGCGTGGCTCACGTGACAACCTATTCCGCACGCGTCGGCAGGCCGAAGGCTTCGTCACGTGAGATTCTCGCCGAGGCTGCCTGCGAGTTGTTCCTGGAAAGAGGCTTTGAGGCGACCTCTATTGGCGCGGTCGCGTCGCGTGCAGGCGTGAGCAGATCGAGCTTCTTCAACTACTTCTCGTCGAAGTCAGACATCTTGTGGGCTGGGTTCGACGAATCGTTGCTCGTGCTGGAAGCGTCGCTTGAAAAGCAATCCGATGTGGATGCCGAACAACAGGTACGGTCAGCGGTCGCCGTGCTCGGCGCGGACTTCGTTGCTGACAGCCTTGCTCTGGCAATCTTGAACTCGGGGGCAATGAAACTCACTGACGAGCTGGAGCGCGAATCTGCGCTGCGCAGTTCACGAATCGCCCGTGCGGTGGCTGACCGTTTCGTGGCCGGGGGAGCCGACCGCCTCGCCGCCGACATCGTCGGTGCAGCATGGGGTGGTGCAGTTCTGGCGGCTATTGGCGCATGGGCCCGCGGCGGTGCCGGTCGCGGCGATCTCACAGCCTTCATGATGCTCGCGGCCGATACTGCCTCGTCAATATCGCTCAACGGATGACATGAGCGGAGGTAGCCCGCATGCTCGCGTAGAATTGGCGAATCATGGCAACTTTCGGCACGCTTTCTGACCGTCTTACCGAGACCTTCCGTAATCTGCGGACGAAGGGCAAGCTCTCGCCCGCAGACGTCGACGGAACCGTACGTGAGATCCGTCGCGCCCTGCTCGATGCAGACGTCGCCTTGGTCGTTGTGAAGGATTTCACGTCCAGGGTTCGCGAACGCGCACTTGGCGACGAAGTCAGCAAGGCTTTGAACCCAGCACAGCAGGTCGTGCAGATCGTCAACGAAGAGCTTGTTGCGATTCTCGGTGGCCAACAGCGCCGCCTCGAGTTCGCCAAGACACCTCCGACGGTGATCATGCTCGCCGGTCTCCAGGGCTCGGGAAAGACCACGTTCGCCGGCAAGCTTGCTCGCATGCTGAAGAAGGACGGCCACACGCCGCTCTTGGTGGCAGCTGACCTTCAGCGACCCAACGCGGTAAACCAGCTCCAGGTTGTCGCAGAACGCGCTGGGGCGGCGATCTTCGCCCCGCAACCCGGCAACGGTGTCGGCGACCCGGTGCGCGTGTCAAAAGAGGGCGTTGAGTACGCCCGTCAGAAGCAGTACGACACCGTGATCATCGACACCGCCGGACGGCTCGGCGTCGATGCGGAACTCATGAAGCAAGCCGCCGATATCCGCAAGGCGACCAATCCTGACGAAGTCTTGTTCGTCATCGATGCCATGATCGGCCAAGATGCCGTCAGTACCGCCAAAGCCTTCCAGGATGGCGTCGACTTCACGGGCGTCGTGCTATCCAAGCTCGATGGCGATGCTCGCGGTGGCGCAGCACTTTCCGTAGCGTCCGTTACTGGCCGGCCGATCATCTTCGCCTCGAACGGTGAAGGGCTCGACGATGTCGAGGCGTTCCACCCTGACCGTATGGCGTCGCGCATCCTCGATCTTGGTGACATCCTCACGCTGATCGAACAGGCGCAGCAGACGTTCGATGAGGCCGAGGCGATGAAAGTCGCCGAAAAGCTCGCCAGCGAGACGTTCACTCTCGAAGACTTTCTCGAGCAGATGCAGCAGATGAAGAAGATGGGCTCTATGAAGAAGATGCTCGGGATGCTCCCGGGCATGGGGGGCATGAAGGATCAGCTCGACAACTTTGACGAACGTGAGATTGATCGCACTGAGGCGATTATTCGTTCGATGACTGTGGTTGAGCGGCGAAACCCCAAAGTGCTCAACGGGTCGCGACGCCTTCGCATCGCACGTGGTTCTGGCATGACCGTCACGGATGTGAATCAGCTTGTGCAGCGCTTTGATCAAGCGGCGAAAATGATGAAGACCGTCGCCAAGGGCGGCATGCCCAATATTCCCGGGATGGGCCCAGTTCCTGGTTCACGCCCGGGTGCTTCCGCAAAGCGCGGCAAGCAGCAGAAGGCGAAGGGCTCGCGCTCGGGGAATCCTGCAAAACGCGCGGCTGAGAATGCCGGGATTGCTGCCAGCGCATCGGCGTCGCCGACAGGCACGGGGTTTGGCCTCGGCGGCAAGTCAGCAGCGCCCAGCGAGGCTGATCTCGCAGAACTCCAGAAGATGCTTGGCAAGGGTTGAGGCTCGTCCCACGAACTCGGCGGGTCCGCCAAGCATCTCCGCGCAACCGGAGTCGCGCGACTGGCGCGAATACCTAGTTGGTAGAAGCCAGGTGGTCGCGCAACGTGGGCCCGGCACGGAACTCGCGAATGAGATGCTGCACCACTTGACGCAGATCCCCGGCTGCTTCATCCGCCACGCGCAACTGACGCTCGTAGCTCGCGCCATTGGTCAGGATGGATTCGATGCCCCGCAGTTCTCGGGCGCACTTCAGATCGTTCGCGATGTCACCCATCTCGTCCAGAATCTGTACAAGGTGCTCTCTGACGGGCATTTGTGCCCCGTCTTGCCCGACGATCACATGCGCGTCTAGTCCATAACGTGCCGCGCGCCACTTGTTCTCACGCACGAACCACGGCTGCAAGTACGACAGTGTGCGGCCCTCATCGAGCTGCCGTGAGAAGTATTCGACGAGAACCTGCACCAGCGCGGCGACGGCGGCGAGCTCGGGCAAGGTCGACATTCCGTCGCACGCGCGAACTTCGATCGTTCCCCACCGCGGAGCAGGCCGGATGTCCCAACGAACCTCGGTCGAGTCCTCCATGACGCCGGTTCTCACCATGTCATCGAGGTAGTGCTCAAACTGCGACCAGTTCTCGAGGGGCCAGGGCAAGCCCGCAGTGGGCAGTTGTTGAAATACGAGGGAGCGGTTGGAGGCATATCCGGTGCGATCGCCCGCCCAGAAAGGGCTTGAGGCAGAGAGCGCCTGAAAGTGGGGAAGATAGGCAGAGAGCGCCCGAATGATGGGGAACACCTTGTTCACGTCTTCAACTCCGACGTGAACGTGGATGCCCCAGATCATCATGTTTCGTCCCCACCACTGGGTCCTATCGATGAGTGAGCGGTAGCGACTCTTATCGCTCACCTCTTGGTCATACCACTGGGCGAATGGGTGACTGCCAGCGCAGAGCAGCTCTATGCCCCGTGTGTCGGTGAAAGTGCGGACCAATCCGATCGAGTCTGCGATGTCGTCGACCGCGGCCGCGACGGTGTCGCCGATGCCGCTGGTGACTTCGATGGTGTTGGTGAGCAGCTCTCCAGTCACCGTGTAACGCTCGAGTGCGCTCGCTTCTTCGAGCGATTCAAGCACCTCTGGCGCCCGTGAGACCAGATCTCCGGTCGCGCCGTCGGCGAGCATCACTTCCCACTCGAGCCCGACCGAAGCGCGCTCTGATGTCGCGAATGGCACCGTCATGGCGACATCCTCGCACGGCAGGGACGGATTTTCGCTACGGCGATCCGAGTTCGATCAGCAGCACGCCGCCAACGATTGCGATGATGCCCAAACCCATGATCCAGGTGAACGGCTCTTTGAACAGCCAATGAGCCAACACAGCCGTGAGCGCAACGCCACACGCCGACCAGATTCCGTAAGCAACGCCGACGGGCATTCCCGCGTTGAGACATTGAAAGAGCAACGTGAAAGCAAGCAGATATGCCGCGACGATCGGCGCAATCCACACGCGCTTGCGTAGGCCCTCAGAAGCACGCAACGCCATCGTTCCAGCCACTTCGAAGATGATCGCGCCCGCGAGAAATAGCCAGATCATTGTGATTCACTCCGCTCCATGGGCTTTGAGCTAGCGGCGCCCAGCTCCACGAGAAGAACGCCACCGATAACGACGACGATCCCGAGCGACATCATCCACGTAAGAGGATCACCGAAGAGCGCGTAGGCGAGCACCGCGGTGAGTGCAACGCCGCTCGCAGCCCATACGCCGTAGGTCAGTCCGATCGGGGCGCCAGCACGCAGCAACATCGCCAAACTGATGAACGCGCCCACGTAGCCGATCACAACCACGATCACCCAGGCGGCATGCTCTGTCATCAGATGCAACGACAGCGTCGCTGATACTTCAAGCACGATCGCTGCGACCAGATACAGCCATTTGGACATGCGCGCCTTTCGAGTGCTGGGCATCCCGGCGGGTACAACGGGTTGCGTGATCGTGGTGCTGTTCCAACGGTAGCGGATGACCTACATGCGGCAGGAAGCGGCGTGTCGACGCTGAGTTCGCGACTAGCGTCGTCATCTGGCAGAATAGAGGGTCGGATCACCTGCTCGACCCTCTATCCAGCAGGGGAGATCCTCCTCAGAGCTTCCGCCGGGTGTGCACCCCACGCTCCAGGCGATCAGTTCGTTCACTTTTAGACACATTCAGGAGAATCGTGGCTGTCAAGATCCGTCTCAAGCGCTTGGGCAAAATCCGCGCGCCGTATTACCGCATCGTCGTTGCCGACTCGCGCACCAAGCGCGATGGCCGTGTTATCGAAGAGATCGGCAAGTACCACCCCACCGAAGAGCCTTCGTTCATCGAGGTTGACTCCGAGCGTGCACAGTACTGGCTCAACGTCGGCGCACAGCCGACCGAGCAGGTTGCTGCGTTGCTCAAGCTGACCGGCGACTGGGGCAAGTTCAAGGGTGACAAGGACGCAGTGTCGACTGTCAAGACACGCGAACCGAAGCCAGAGTTCAGCATCGACGCGTCAAAGAAGTCAGTTATCAAGCCGAAGGCTGAGAAGAAGGCTGAGGCTCCGGCCGAAGCTGAAGCCGAGGCTCCCGCCGCTGACGCAACTGACGCAGAGTAGTACTCCGTTGCTGGCTGCCGCGCTCGAGCACATCGTCAAGGGGATTGTTGATCACCCGAGCGATGTGCGTATCGACTCGAGCACCTCGCCGCGAGGCGACGTGCTCGAGGTACACGTTCACCCCGATGACCGGGGTCGCGTGATCGGGCGCGGCGGCCGCACGGCCAAAGCCCTGCGCACTCTTATTGGCGCACTCGCCGACGGACAGCGTGTCCGCGTTGATGTTGCCGATGACTGAAGTGGCAGGCGACCCACCCAGCGAGACTGGCGGGGAAAAGACTCAACTGCGTGTTGGACGCCTCGTAAAGGCGCACGGGCTCAAAGGCGCCATCAAACTCGAGCTGTACACGGATGACCCTGAAGGACGCTTCGTCCCGGGCGCTGTGTTCACTTTGCAGGTCCCTGAATCTTCGCCGTGGCACGGTAAGCCCCTCACCGTCCGAGAGTTCCGTTGGATGAACTCGCACGCCGTCGCCTTCTTCGAAGGTGTCGAGGATCGTGACGCTGCCGAGGAGCTGATTAGGGCGATCTTGTGGATCGATCAAGACCCGGCGGTCGTGCCGGTCGAGGAAGACGCATGGTTTGACCACCAGCTTGTCGGTCTCGACGCAGTTCGCGACGGTCAGATCATCGGCCGCGTCATTCGCGTAGAGCACTTTCCCGCGCAGGACCTTCTTGTGATCCGCACAGAGAGTGACGATGAGGTCCTTGTGCCGTTCGTCAGGGCGATCGTTCCCGAGGTGGACGTCTCGCAGGGACGTGTCATCTTGACTCCGCCAGCCGGTTTGCTCGAAGAATTGGTCGATAGTGACGACTCGGGCTCCGAAGAAGCCGAGACGCCAGCTGACCAGAGCTGAGACGTGAATCATGCGCGTTGATATCGTCACCATATTCCCGGCGTTCTTCGATGTTCTGAACGTTTCTCTCATCGGGAAGGCGCGCGATCGCGGCATCCTCAATCTAAACGTCCACGACCTTCGTGAGTGGACTCAGGATCGCCATCACACTGTCGATGACACCCCCTATGGGGGCGGCGCGGGGATGGTGATGAAGCCCGAGCCGTGGGGCGAGGCCCTCGACTCATTGCTCTCGCCCGAGGCCGTTTTGCTTGTCCCATCGCCGGCGGGTGAACGCTTTTCTCAACCCCTTGCTCGTGAACTGGCTGGCGAAGACCATTTGGTGTTCGCCTGCGGTCGCTACGAGGGCATCGACCAGCGCGTTGTCGACCACTTTGCCGCCCGGGGACGCGTACGTCTGGTGAGCTTGGGCGACTACGTTCTCAACGGCGGGGAAGTGGCGGCGATGGCCATCATCGAAGCAGTCTCGCGACTCATTCCGGGCGTGGTGGGAAATCCGATGTCGCTCGTCGAGGAGTCGCACGAGGCGGACGGGTTGCTCGAGTATCCGAGCTACACCAAGCCCGCGGTTTGGCGCGATTTGCACGTTCCACCCGTACTGCTCAGTGGCAACCACGGCGCAATCGCAACATGGCGACACGAGCAGAGCATGCAGCGCACGGTTCAGAACCGTCCCGACCTACTCGGGGAGTAGCTCCTGGGAGGGGCCTGGTTCAGTTCGTGCCCAAGCCAGAGCGATCTGTCAGGACGATCGGACCCGCGTCAGTGATGGCAACGGTGTGTTCAGAGTGTGCGCCGCGGCTTCCGTCCGCGCTTCGAAGCGTCCAGCCATCTGGATCAGTGACCAGCTTGTCTGTGGTTTGCAGGAACCACGGCTCAAGCGCCAAAACGAGCCCGTCGCGCAAGGGGAATCCGCGACCAGCGCGGCCGTCATTGGGCACGTGAGGGTCGCCGTGCATGACTCGGCCGACACCGTGCCCACCAAAGTCGGTGTTGATCGAGTACCCGTCGGCGTGGGCAGTTTCTGCGATCGCCGCTGAGATGTCGCCGATGCGGTTGCCGACAATGGCGGCAGAAATCGCTGCATCAAGCGCGCGCTCGGTGGTGTCGATCAGCGCGAGGTCTTCATCCCTTGGTGTGCCCACGACGAACGAAAGTGCGGAATCGGCAACCCAGCCGTTGACCGACACCGCAAAGTCCACGGAGACAAGATCCCCGTCGCGCAGTGCGTAGTCGAAGGGCAGTCCGTGCAAGACCGCGTCGTTGATCGATGTGCAGATCACCTTGCCAAAAGGGCTCGCGCCGAAGGACGGGTGGTAGTCGATGTAGCAAGATTCTGCACCTGCTTTGCGAATCAACTCGTGCGCGCGTCGGTCGATGGCAAGAAGATTCATTCCCACCGTGATTTCTTCGCGCAGGGTTGCGAGCGTTTCAGCCACAAACCTGCCTGCTGGCCGCATCGCATCGATCTCGGTGGGCGTGCGCAATTCGATCATTGCGTCTCCTCTCGTCTTTTCCATTCTGTCGGACGCATTGCGTCATGGCTGGGAGAGTGCCCCAGACCGCATAGGTGCATAGCGCCTCGCGGGTGCGCGGGCGTACCATCGACCTATGTGGTTGCGCAGGGCGTTCTATAGCTGGTTGATCCCCGCTGCCTTTTTGTTGCCGCTTTGGCTCTTCGTGGGTTGGGGCGTGTTCAACGCGGGAGGCTGGGCATTTCTGTGGGTTCTGTTGATCGCAGTACCGTCCGTGTTCGTCGGCCAGTTGCTTCTCACTCTCCTGGTCCGCGCCCGCGGCACCGTGAGAGCGCAACACGCGGTGTCATGGTGGGATGTGCTCGGGTTCTCCATTTGGCACCTCCTCACCATTTCACTTGGCTTCTACGCGCAGGCTTGGTGGGCACCCGTGTTCGTGCTCACGATCTTCGTCGCAGTGGGGCTCTTCTGGCTCGAACTTTGGCAGTTGTGGCGCGAAGCGCAGCCGGCGCGAATGGTGTTGCGCACCGAGGAGGGCGTTGCCTATCTACGACCGGCCGCTCAGCCGACTCGCGAGTCTGCGTCCACCGACGAAGCGGTGTTCGTCATAAACGAGCACCCGCCCGCATCACGCTAGTTTTGCCCGCACCCGTATCCATGGCAGAATAGATCTTCGTGCCCTGACCAGCTTCTGCCTCAGGGGAACAAAGCCGCCTGGATACACCGGCGGCTTCGGGGCACCGCACTCCTTTCCATTCCTTCCCGTAGTCGACCTGTGGCGGCTGCAGAGAGATACGATCATGCAGATCCTCGATTCGGTCGACGCAGCATCGCTGCGTACCGACATCCCCACCTTCAACGCCGGCGACACTGTCAAGGTTCACGTAAACATCACCGAAGGCAACCGTTCACGTATCCAGGTTTTCCAGGGCGTTGTTATCGGTCGCTCGGGTGACGGCGTTCGCGAGACCTTCACCGTTCGCAAGATCAGCTTCCAGGTTGGCGTCGAGCGTACCTTCCCGGTGCACAGCCCCGTCATCGACCACATTGAAGTCGTGACCTTCGGCGACGTGCGCCGCGCGAAGCTGTACTACCTGCGCGACCTGCGCGGCAAGAAGGCGAAGATCAAGGAGAAGCGTTTCTCTCGCTGACTCGCTCTCTGATAAATACCCCGCACCTTCGGTGCGGGGTATTTTCTGTTTGTCGCATATATGCCTGCGCGCGCAACGGAGTGTGGCAACCTTGACAGATGCTCCGATGGGCGGAGCGAGGCGAAGGAAAATGCGATGACCACCGAGAAGACCGCGCCGACCCCGGTGGGCGAATCTTCGCGGGCTGAGATTTCGTCGCGACGGCGGCGGCGGGGTTGGCTCACTTTCGCTCGTGATGTGGTCGTCATCGTCCTGATCGCTGTTCTGGTTTCTTTCCTAGTCAAGACCTTCGTGGTGCGTTCTTTCTATATTCCTTCGGGGTCGATGGAGAACACCCTGCAGGTCAATGACCGCATTTTGGTAGATGAGATCACACCGCGATTCGCGGGCTACTCAAGGGGCGATATCGTGGTCTTTGAAGATCCCGGTGGCTGGTTGCCTGTGACGACGCAAGCCGCCCGACCGCCGATCATCGAAGGCGTCGATTGGATGCTTTCGCTCGTCGGATTGTCGTCTCCAGACAGCGACGATCATCTGGTGAAGCGATTGATCGGGCTTCCCGGCGATCACGTGGTCTGCTGCAACAGCGTCGGTCAGATCACGGTCAACGGCACGGCGATTGACGAGTCGGCCTACATCAAGACTCCGACGGTGGATGCTGCCGCGTCGGGTGACGAGTTTGATGTGATCGTTCCCGACGACAGCCTGTGGGTGCTCGGCGACAACCGTTACCGCTCGAAGGACTCCAGGTACAACACTGATCAGCCAGGCAAGGGCTTCGTGCCCGTAGACAACGTCGTGGGGCGTGCGTTCCTGGTTACCTGGCCATTCGATCGATTTGGCCTGCTGGACTTTCATCATGAACAGTTCGCCGGAGTGGCCGACCCGCAGAACCCTGCCACCACGGACACCGGAGAACCTGCTCAGTGACGGTGATTGATCCTCGACTCACTATGGAACGCCGGCTGCTCAAGGAGCACTCCCTTGTCATCGCCTGTGATGAAGTGGGTAGAGGCGCACTAGCCGGGCCGGTCGCCGTCGGCGCGGTCGTGCTCGATGCCCCTCGCTCACGCAAACGCGTGCCGCAGGGCCTTAGGGACTCGAAGCTGGTTCCTGAAGCACGCCGCGGCGAAGTCGCTGCGCGAGCCGAGGCTTGGGTCGCTGCGAGTGCGGTGGGATGGGCGAGCGCAGCTGACATCGATCAGATCGGCATCATGCGCGCTCTGGGTCTTGCCGCGCTGCGGGCACTCGATGATCTGCGCACGGTCGGTGTTGTGCCCGAAGAGGCGATTGTGCTGCTCGACGGCAACTACGACTACATCACGCCGGCTGGCGGCGCGGGGTTGCACGTCCAGCCCGTTGTCAAAGCAGATCGCGATTGCGCATCCGCGGCGGCAGCGTCTGTTCTCGCCAAAGTTCAACGTGATGCCCTCATGATCGAATTGCATGACGAAACGCCCGCCTATGTGTGGGCCCGCAACAAGGGCTATGCGAGCCTTGCCCACCGCGCTGCAATTCGCGAGCACGGACTCAGCCGACATCATCGTGCATCGTGGTCGATTCGCGATGCGCCGACGTTGTTCTAAGAGAGCCATAGGATAGAAGCACCATGGACGATGAGGTATTCGAAGACTACGACCGTGAGCTTGAGCTTGCGCTCTACCGTGAGTACCGAGATGTGGTGGCGCAGTTCGCTTACGTGATCGAGACGGAGCGACGCTTCTATCTCGCCAACGAGGTGAATGTTGTGCGCCAGGATACCGAGCACGACTTCTACTTCGAGATTTCGATGTCAGATGTGTGGGTCTGGGATATCTACCGAGCCGATCGCTTTGTGAAAGCGGTGCGGGTGCTGACGTTCAAAGATGTCAATGTTGAAGAGCTCACGCGGCGTGACTTCCAGCTTCCTGAGGAACTTTCGCTCGACAACTGATCTGACGCGCTCCTCCCCAGTGTTCGGGGACAGCCGCGTCTGCACGGCGTGGAGCGTTCGTCGGAGCGTAGCCTCCGGATGAGCCCATTATCTGCCTATGGCAGAAAAGGATCTCCTCGGGCGTGCAGGCGAAGACCGCGCCGCCCGCTATCTTCAGAGCCTCGGCTACGTCGTACTCGATCGCAACTGGCGCTGTGCGGCCGGTGAGATTGATCTCGTTGTCGCTCGGGCGAACGAGCTGGTCATCGTCGAGGTGAAGACCCGTCGCAGCGAGCGATTCGGGCACCCTTTCGAGGCGATTGATGCGGCGAAACGCGTTCGGCTGTGGCGTTTGAGCGTCGCCTGGACCGCCCAACATCGAAAACAGGCACGAGGAAGGCATGTGCGGATCGACGCTATCGGGGTCACGGGAGCCAACCCCGAGACCGCGATCCTCGAACACCTTGAGGACGTGGACGTCGTATGAAGGTTGCGCGTACGCTCTCAGTCGCCCTCGTCGGTGCCGAAGGTGAGATAGTCGAAATCGAGGCCGACCTGTCCAACCAGACCCCGGATTTCAAGATCATCGGGTTGCCAGACAAGGCGCTTGCTGAAGCGGTGCAAAGAGTTCACAACGCGTGTGCCAACAGTGATCTCGCTTTGCCACGACGTCGGCTGACAATCAACCTGTCGCCTGCCAGTCTTCCGAAGCACGGCTCCGGCTTCGATGTGGCGATCGCCACCGTCGCTGTGGCGACCGAGATTGCGATGAATGCTGACTCTGTCGCTTCGACCGTGCACTTGGGCGAGCTTGGTTTGGATGGCAGATTGCGTCCGATACCAGGGATTCTGCCCGCGGTTCTTGCGGCAGCGCGCGCTGGACACAAGCGCATCGTCGTACCGTTTGCGAACACGCAAGAAGCACAACTGGTCGATGGTGTTGAGATTCTGGGGGCCATCAACCTGGCTCAGGTTGCGTCATGGCACGGTGCCGACGTCTGCGTGCCGGACGAAGAGCCGATCACACTGGCTGCGGCGTCTGACTCCACCGCTGCGACGGACACGATCCCTGACCTGACGGATGTCGTCGGTCAGCGCGATGCGGTCAACGCCCTTATCGCGGCGGCGGCCGGTGGACATCACCTGCTGATGTGTGGACCGCCGGGCGCGGGAAAGACGATGCTGGCTCGCCGGCTGCCGGGGATCCTGCCGCCGCTCGGGGATCGAGCGGCCTTGGCAGTTGCTTCCATTCGCAGTCTCTCGGGCACCCGGGTCGTCGACCTCGACAGGAACGCGCCCTTTGAAGCTCCGCACCATAGCGCGAGTGTCGCCGCGCTCGTGGGTGGTGGTTCGAGGATTGTGCGCCCGGGTGCGATCGCGCGGGCAACCGAAGGCATCTTGTTCCTCGATGAGGCGGGGGAGTTTCAAGCAAGCGCGCTCGACGCGTTGCGCCAGCCGTTGGAATCGGGAACGATCACAATCAACCGAGCGGGTTTGAGCGCCGAGTTTCCCGCGAAGTTTCAGCTCGTGTTGGCAACGAACCCCTGCCCCTGTGGCGACTATGGCATCCGCGGGGGAAACTGCACTTGTCCGCCAGCCGCGATCCGACGATATCTAGGTCGGCTCTCGGGCCCGCTACTCGACCGCATCGATATCGAGTTGACGCTCGCTCGTGTCTCGGTTGCTCAGCGACGGTCTGAAGTCGTCGCGGTGTCAACGTCAGAGGCGCGGCTTCGTGTCGCGGAAGCGCGGGCACGGGCTGCGCAGCGGCTGATCGACACTCGGTGGCAGCTCAACGCTGAGATTCCCGGCAGCTGGCTTCGCGACGGCCCACGGTCACCGTCGCCAACAGTGAGACGGCCACTAGACGTCGCTTTGCGTAAGGGAGCCATCACGCTTCGCGGGTTTGACCGGGTGTTGCGCTTGGCATGGACGTTGGCAGATCTCGACGGCAAAGCGCAACTCGGCCTCGATCACATTGGCCGCGCTCTGTTTCTGAAGAAGGGGATGGCGCTGTGACTGACTTCTGCCTCGACATTGATCTGGCACATCAGAGTGTTGCGGGACTGGGAACCCAGCTCAAAGATGACTACTCGGTGCGGGAGAACGCGGCCCGGATCGTGTGGAACCATCTCACTGAGCCCGGCGACGGTATCGCCGGGCTCATCGTCGATGCCTATGGTGCGGCAGATGGCCTTGACAGACTCGTTGCCGATGCGCGCGGCGGTTATGACGCCCTTTCGCCGCTGCTGGACCAGAAGACGCACAGCGATGCGTTGCGACGATGGCTGCCGCGACTGTCACAGCAGGCAGTGAGCGACACCGTCGCGCTGGCTCGACGCAGGGGAATTGCGCTTGTTGTCCCTGGCGATGATGGATGGCCACTCGAGTTGGGTGACCTCGGCGTGCACGCTCCGATCTGCCTCTGGGTGCGCGGCACCCCCTCGCTGCTGCGTTCTTCCGTCCCGCAGGCCGCCATCGTCGGCGCGCGTGCTGCGACAGCCTATGGCGAACATGTTGCGATGGAGCTTGCCTCGGAGCTTGCCGCGTCGGGAGTAGCCATCGTTTCTGGTGCCGCATATGGGATTGATGGCGCCGCGCATCGAGCAGCTCTGATCGCTGGCGGAACCACAATTGCGCTGATGGCGGGTGGCGTCGATCGGTCGTACCCGGCGGGACACACCCAGCTGTTGGATCGAATTGCCGAAACCGGCGTGGTCGCGAGCGAAACGCCTCCGGGATCCGCGCCGACAAAATGGCGATTCTTGCAGCGAAATCGCATAATTGCGGCGCTGGCTTCGGCCACGGTCGTGGTGGAAGCAGGATGGCGCAGCGGTTCGTTGAATACGGCCGGCCATGCAGCGCAGCTGTGTCGCCCGTTGGGTGCGGTTCCTGGCCCCATCACTTCGGCGACTTCGGCCGGATGTCACCGCCTGTTTCGAGAGTTCGGTGCGCAGTGTGTAACAAGTGCCTCCGATGTTCGAGAACTTCTTGGTATGAGCGCTTCAGACGACGCGACGGCAGTGCTTGACCTGGCTGGTACGGACGACACCACAAGAGTTCTCGACGCGCTCAGCGCGCGAGTCTGGCGTGAAACAGCCGACGTCGCCAGGCGCGCGGGCATGATTCCCGAAGAAGTCGAGGCCGCGCTCGGGATGCTGACGCTCGACGCAAAAGCGGAGCGATCCCCGCGCGGTTGGCGACGCAACAGCGAAAGATGAAGGACACGGTGAGGCAGCAGGCTGGGCGCACCTGACAGAGGGCATGCTTGAGTGATGGAGTTCAACGAGGCGGCCGATGCTTTCGTGGAGCATCTGCTCAAGGTGCGACGGCTCTCGCCCGCGACCGCGCGAGCGTACCGATCGGATCTGCTAGACCTCGCACGCTCAAGTGGCGATTGCTCGCTGAATGAGATCGAACTTGAGTCCCTTCGCGAGTGGCTGTGGGTCGCGACCAAACGAGGCGATGCAAAGGCAACCATCGCGCGCCGCACAGCAGCAGCACGGAGTTTCTTTGCCTGGACTGTTGAGCAAGGACTGATCGAGAGAGATCCGAGTCTGCGGTTGGTAGCGCCCAAGCGCGGTCGCTCGCTGCCGCGCATCGCGACCCAAGATGCGCTGGCGACGTTACTCAGCGCTATGCAGGTCGCTGCGTCGTCGGGAGACGCGATTGCGCTGCGCGACCATGCCCTGGTTGAAATGCTCTACGGCGCAGCTCTGCGTGTCTCCGAGGTGTGTCGTCTTGACCTAAGCGACTTGGACCGCACCCAGCGCACGGCTCGAGCAATGGGGAAGGGCTCCAAAGAGCGGGTAGTGCCTTACGGCGGCGCGGCCGCGCGTGCGGTGGATAGCTACCTTGTGCGGGGCCGGCCTGCACTCGTCGCACGAGCTGCGGGATCGCCCACGGAGACTGCGCTGTTCTTAGGAGCTCGCGGTGGACGCATGGGGACTAGGGCCATGTACGACGTGGTGTCACGTGCGCTTGGCGAGCACGTCGGTGGTGCGGCAGGACCGCACTCCCTGCGTCATTCGGCGGCAACCCATCTGCTCGATGGCGGAGCGGATCTACGGAGTGTGCAAGAAATACTCGGGCACGCAAGTCTGGGCACGACTCAGATATACACTCATGTGTCCAGTGAGCGCTTAGCAGAAAGCTATCGGCTGGCACACCCCCGTGCATGACAGCTGAAGCGTGCGTTAGCGTCGGGCGCATGCCGAAACTACGTTCACCACTGGGCGCAATCTTTCTGACCGTTGCTGTCACGAGTCTCGTCGCGTGTGCACCATCGACACAGTCGCCAGTTGCGCCGAACAGTGGCGACGGCAGTAGTCAAGAAGAGTCCTACACGGGCCGAGACAAAACCGACGATCTCGATGACTCCGCAGATACCGACGGTGATGATCGCGCGGTTCGCGAACGGGTGGACTGTGCTGGTGCTGCGGTAACGGTTGCCGACAGTGCAGCTGAGTACGAATTGCGTGGAGTATGTCCTCAGATCACGATCGAGGGCAACGACCTCGAGGTCGAACTCGAAGGAGCCGAAACGAGGGCCATCGTCATGCGCGGCGATCGGATCGATGTGGATGCAGGTGACGTCAGTTCCGTGTCGATCAGTGGCCAATCCAACAGCGTGGATGCGGCCAGCTTAGGCAGCCTCGATATCGCGGGTTCAAGAAACGAGGTCGATATCGACGGAATAGTTGGCTCCGTGGTCATCAATGGTGACGACAACAACGTCGACGGCCGAGAGATCGGGAATGTGAACGATTCCGGCTCACGCAACGAGATGCGTCGTGACTAGTCACGCGATTCGTGGATTTCTCAGCAGCAAGGAAGCAGCACCGCGAGTGGAACTTCGCCGACCAGCACCGCGGGATTGATGTAGTGCCCATGCAATCTCACACCGACGTGCAGATCTCCCTGATCGGCGTGCCCGCCGACGGCGAGCTCGCCGACAGCTTCTTGCCGAGCTACGTCGGTGCCCGCACTGAGGTCTGAAGCCACCGGTTCTAGCGTGGTCACCAAACCCCCGCCGTGGTCAATCGTGATGATGGCCCGGTCGACCACGTGTCCCACGAACGCCACCCTTCCATCTGCTGGTGCTAAGACGGTGTTGTCCGCCAGTGCGCGCAGGTCGACACCGCGGTGACCGGCCGCGTATTCGTGGGAGGGTGCAACGAACGGCCGCGTGACTTCGAAACTGGCCAACGGCCAATTCCACTCCACGCGTGGGGCAGAGTCAGAAACAGCGTTGGCGGAGCGGTTCGCGTACGACGGCTCTGGCGCGGATGGCGCGGAGGCAGTTGCTGGCGCCGCCAATATCGGTGTCATCAGAACACCGATGGCCAGGCTGAGCGCCCAGCGAACTCTTCTTCGCGAACGTCGCGAGCGTCGCGAACGTCGGGGATGTCCGGCACTCGGGGAATGTGAGGAATGTGGAGCGACGTGGCGATCTTCATCGTTGTGCACATGAACATCATTCGTCCTCGCGGCGAGCTCACTGCGAACCGAGGTGAAACTCTATTCGCAGCACGCGCCGCGCCGCACGGGGGAGGAGCCGGTGCTGGTACACTGAACGAGCACCTTGCTTGTCAGGGTGACTACGCGTGCCCACAGCGCAACGGCCCCTCTGCGAGGGGGCCGCGTGGCAACTACTCCCAACGGTCTCACGGAATCTTCCGTGAGCGGGCGTGTGCCGGGCACTAGGCTCACCGGTCACCATCGGTGAAACACACAACCGCAAGAGGCGCCTCAGTGCGCCAGAACAGGAGGACGGCCATGGCCGTCGTAACCATTCGCCAGCTGCTCGACAGCGGCGTCCACTTCGGACACCAGACCCGCCGGTGGAACCCGAAGGTGAAGCGCTTTATTCTTACCGAGCGCTCGGGCATCCACATCATCGACCTCCAGCAGTCGCTGTCGTACATCGACAAGGCGTACGAGTTCGTCAAGGAGACCGTCGCGCACGGCGGCACGGTGCTCTTCGTTGGCACCAAGAAGCAGGCACAGGAAGTCCTCGCTGAACAGGCCACGCGTGTTGGTCAGCCATACGTGAACCAGCGCTGGCTCGGCGGTCTGCTCACCAACTTCCAGACCGTTTCCAAGCGTCTCGCTCGCATGAAGGAACTCGAAGAGCTCGACTACGAGAACCCCGCTGCAAGTGGCTTCACGAAGAAGGAGCTCTTGCTGAAGAAGCGTGAGCTGGACAAGCTTCACAAGTCACTCGGTGGAATTCGCAACATGTCGAAGACCCCCTCGGCGATCTGGGTCATCGACGCAAAGCGTGAGCACCTTGCGATCAGCGAGGCAGCAAAGCTTGGCATCCCCGTCATCGGCATCCTCGACACCAACGCAGACCCTGACGAGTTCCAGTTCCCGATCCCGGGCAACGACGACGCAATTCGTTCGGTCAGCCTGCTGACGCGCATCATCGCCGACGCGGCCGCTGAAGGTCTGATCCAGCGCCACCAGCCGAGCGAGGAAGCTGCTGACGCTGAGCCACTGGCCGACTGGGAGCGCGCGCTGCTCGAGCAGCCTGCAGAAGACGGCGCCGCTGCGACAGAAACTGCTGAAGCACCGGCTACTGCAGAAGCTGAATCTCCCGACGAGGCCGCTGCAGAGGCTGAGGCCCCGGCTGAGTCCGCTGCCGAGGTTACTGAAGCGCCTGCCGAGGCTGCCGAAGAGGCCAAGGCTGAAGAGGTAGCTGCCGAGTAATTCGGCGCCCCATTTAGATTCCACCTCGGCGAAGACAACCAAATGGCTGTCTTCGCCGAGGCATCCACACACTCACGACAACCAAGGAGCCACTACCCATGGCAAACTTCACGATCGCCGACATCAAGGCGCTGCGCGAGCAGCTCGGCACGGGAATGGTCGACACGAAGAAGGCGCTCGAAGAGGCCGACGGCGATGTCGAGAAGGCAGTAGAGATCCTGCGCCTCAAGGGCGCAAAGGGCAACGCGAAGCGTGCAGACCGTTCCACGAGCGAGGGCTTGATTGCAGCTCGCGAGTTGGATGGCAAGGTTACGCTGATCGAGCTCGCATGCGAGACCGACTTCGTTGCAAAGAATGACCGCTTCATCTCGCTGGCTGACAAAGTTGCAGACGCCGCAGCGACCGCCGTTTCGGACTCGCTCGAGGCAGCCCTTGCTGCTCCTGCTGGCTCGCAGACCGTTGCTCAGCTGATCGACGACGAAGCCGCGATCATTGGCGAAAAGGTCGAGCTGCGTCGCGTGCGCACTCTCGTTGGCGACAACTTCGAGGTCTACCTTCACCGCACGAACAAAGACCTCCCTCCGCAGGTGGGCGTAGTTCTTGCGTACACGGGCACCGACACCGAGACGGCTCGCAGCATCGCTCAGCACATCTCGTTTGCCAACCCGTCGTACCTTTCGCGCGACGAGGTGCCCGCGGCTGACGTCGACAAGGAGCGTGAGATCGTCACTGAGATCTCGCGCAACGAAGGAAAGCCCGAAGCGGCGCTTCCCAAGATTGTCGAGGGTCGCGTCAACGCCTTCTTCAAGCAGGTTTCACTTCTGGACCAGGACTATGCAAAGGACAACAAACAGTCCGTTGCAAAGGTGGCACAGGACGCCGGACTCACCTTGACGGGCTTCGCCCGCTTCAAGGTAGGCGCGTAACATCGTGAAAAGGCCCGCATCACCACATGATGCGGGCCTTTTCTCATGCCCTTCTGTAGGTTGTCGTCAACGAGAGGATCCCCGTGATCAATGAAGTGAGCGGACGCCGACGCGTCCTTTTGAAGCTCTCTGGAGAAGCGTTCGGCGGAGGCCAGTTGGGTGTCAATCCCGACGTGGTCGGCCAGATTGCCCGTGAAATCGCAGAGGCGGTAGATCGTGTTGAGATTGCCATCGTGGTAGGCGGCGGCAACTTCTTCCGAGGTGCAGAGCTGAGCCAGCGCGGAATGGATCGAGGACGCGCTGACTACATGGGCATGCTGGGAACGGTGATGAACGCCCTCGCGCTTCAAGACTTTCTCGAGCAAGCTGGCGCAGCGACTCGTGTTCAGTCTGCGATCGAGATGACCCAGGTCGCGGAGCCGTACATCCCGCGCCGCGCCGAGCGACACCTCGAGAAGGGGCGTGTGGTTATCTTCGGTGCTGGCGCTGGGCTGCCCTATTTCTCTACGGACACCGTGGCAGCGCAGCGCGCGCTCGAGATTGACGCCGTTGAGGTGCTGGTGGCGAAGAACGGTGTTGACGGTGTCTACACCGCTGACCCCAAGGTGGACGCCACCGCGACGAAGATCGATCAGATCACGTACCTCGATGCGCTCCAACGCGGCCTCAAAGTGGTGGATTCGACCGCGTTCAGCCTCTGTATGGACAACAAGATGAACATGCGAGTCTTCGGTATGGAGCCCGCTGGCAACGTCACCCGTGCGCTGTTGGGCGAGCCGATAGGCACCAGGGTCACGGCGTAAAGCCGACACCCCCAGTAGACTTAGCCTGCCCCACCCAGTGAAGGAGACACAGTGATTGCGGACGTCTTAACCGATGCGGGAACACGCATGGACCGTGCCGTTGAGTCGGCAAAGGAGGACTTCGCCACGGTGCGCACCGGACGTGCGAACCCCCAACTGTTTCAGAAGGTGCTGGTTGACTACTACGGCAGCCCGACGCCCCTGGCCCAGTTGGCTTCGTTGAACAGCCCCGAAGCGCGCACTATTATCGTGACGCCCTACGACAAATCGGCGCTCAAGGCGATCGAGCAGGCCATTCGAGAAATGCCGAATCTCGGGGCCAATCCGACGAACGATGGGAACATTGTTCGCATCTCGATGCCGGAGCTCACGGAAGAGCGACGCAAAGAGTACGTCAAGCTCGTGCGTGGAAAAGCCGAAGACGCGAAGGTGCACGTGCGCGGAATCCGCCGCAAGTCGAAGGACGACCTGGACGCGCTGAAGAGTGATGTAGGCGAAGACGAGTTGGTACGGGCCGAGAAAGAGCTCGATGCGCTCACGCGCGCGCACGTTGATGCCATTGACGAGTCGCTCAAACGCAAAGAGGCTGAGCTTCTCGAAGTCTGAGAATTGGCAGATGGAACAGGAACCCGAGAGCACCCCTCACGAGGTAGCGAATCAGCGAACGGACCCGCGGCGGGCGACTGCGCCTGGCGAGGGCGTAGCCGCTGATTCTTCGGCGCACCTGCAGTCGCAGATTCGGGCCGCGCGCAGCGAGATTGAGAACCAAGTTGCTCACGCCCGCGCTGAGTTCGAAGTAGCGAACGAACGCATCAAAGAACGCACTGGTCGCAACCTCATTCTCGCGATCGTCATTGCTCTCGCGATCGGCGGCGTGCTGCTCGGGTCTCTGCTGTTCTTCAAGAGCCTGTTCGTCATCTTCGCTCTTGCTGCGAGCATCCTCGGAACCGTCGAGCTGTCGCGAGCCATGAATGGCTCCGGACGTCGGGTCGACGTCGCCCCACAGCTCGTCGCGGGCAGCGTGCTCATATTGACAGGCTACTTTTTCGACTCTTGGATGCTCTGGATCGCGGTTTTCATAGCGGTCGCCACGGTCATCGTTTGGCGACTTTTCGCCCAGATGACGGCGGGAGACGGACGCGCCTACGCTGACGTGCTGTCGGATGCGTTGGTGTCTGGTTTCGTGCAGTTGTACGCCCCCTTCCTGGCGAGCATCTGTGTGGTCTTGGTACGTCAAGAGCACGGAGAATGGTGGGTTCTCGGTTTCGTCTGCGTGGTTGTAGCCGCTGACACCGGCGCATATGCTGCGGGTCTTACCTTCGGAAAACACCCGATGGCGCCCTTGATCAGCCCCAAAAAGACTTGGGAAGGCTTCGCTGGCGCTGTGGTCGCAGCCGTGGGAATTGCGATGCTCATCTCGATCTTCATGCTCGGTCTGCCATGGTGGTTCGGGTTCATCTTCGGTTTGGTGATATTGGCTACTGCGACGTTCGGCGACCTTGGCGAGTCAATGATCAAGCGCGATCTGGGGATCAAGGACATGAGCTCATGGCTTCCAGGGCACGGCGGAATCCTCGACCGACTCGACTCGGTTCTGCCCTCGACGGCAGCAGCACTCGGGCTTTACTACCTCTTCTCCCCTTTGGCGGTGCTGTGACCACTGTAGAGACCAAAGAGTCTGCTTTTCCCCTTACCCGCGGACGCACCAAGGGGTACGCCCCGGCAGAGGTAGACGCGTTCATCTCTCGCGCGCGGGTGGCCTTCGAAGAGGGGGAGGAGCCCATAGGGTCTTCGGAGGTCAGACAGGTGGCGTTCCCGCTCGTTAGAGGTGGATACTCGATCGCTGCAGTGGATGCTGCGCTTGGTCGCATCGAAGACGCTTTCGCGGCGCGAGAACGCGAAGCGGCAGTCGCGCGCGGTGGGGTTTCGGAGTGGGTCGGCCAAACCCGAGAAACCGCCCAGGTGGTTTTAGACCGGCTATCCCGCCCTCGGCGATCGCGTTTCGCGCGCGTCAGCGCGCTGCGCTACGGCTATCGCGTCGAAGAAGTGGACCTGGTTGCAGACAAGCTATCGACGTACTTGCAGACAGGCGAGTCTGTGACGGTTGAGCAGGTGCGCGGCGTAGCTTTTCGCATGCAACGCGGTGGCTATCGTGAGGCTCAAGTAGATGCCGTGCTTGATGCGGTTGTCGAAGTGATGCTCGCGGTCGAATAAGTGCGCTGGCCCCTACCGTTCGCTCCTGAGCGGGTCGGTAGAATTGTGTCACTGTGACTTCGCTACTTCCACTGATCAATTTCGGTAGCCCGCATTCCCTGCAGGGCACGCCGGCGTTGACGGACCGGTTCTGATCGAATGCCGAGGTCTAATCGACGTCGACCGGACCCAGGGGACGACGACTCGTTCCAGAGAATGTTGTCGGGATTCAAGCGCACTGAGAGCAAGCGGGGAGGCGAGTGGACCGTGCAGCCGGTGTCAGCTCAGAATGCGCAGAAAGTCTATGCGTGCCCGGGTTGCGGTCGCGGCATTCAGGTGGCAGAAGCTCATATCGTCGCGTGGCGTGCTGATGGCGTGCTCGGCGACAGGGCAGACCTCGAAGCGCGTAGACACTGGCACAGAGCCTGTTGGAGGATCAACTGATGGAAATCCGTGGGCCATTCGCCCTACCCGCTCTGCGAGAGAACATCGAGTTCGAAACGCTGGATGGATTGACGCTGGTCGGCGAACTGGCCGTGCCGGTTGACCGGGCACCCGTGGCCACGCTGGTAACGCTTCATCCTCTGCCGACGGCGGGTGGGTTCATGGATTCACATATTCTGCGCAAGGCCGCCGCTCGATTGCCGGCACTGGCCGATCTGGCGGTATTGAGGTTCAACACGCGTGGCACCACATCACCGCGCGGCACCAGTGAGGGTGCATTCGATGGCGGCGGCGCAGAAGCATTCGATCTCGCCGCGGCAATGGACTTCGTGCGGGAACGAGAGCTACCCAATCCTTGGCTGGTCGGCTGGTCCTTCGGCACCGAGATCGCTTTGAAGTACGGACGCGATCACGATGTGAATGGTGCGATTCTGCTATCACCCCCGTTGCACCGCGCCACGGAAGAAGACGTCGCGGCGTGGAAAGGCGACCCGCGAACACTGGTCGTGCTCATCCCCGAGTTTGACGACTATCTGCGACCTGCCGAGGCGGTGCAGCGCTTTTCGCCCGTGCCCGAGGCGACCCTCATCGCCGTCGAGGGGGGAAAGCACCTGTGGGTCGGCGAAACGCAAACGCGTCGCGTGCTGACCGAAATCGTGGGCGCTGTCAATCCCGACGCGTTGCCGCTCGCTACCGAGTGGCCCGACGACGAGTAGACGGCGTCGAAACGGTTGGCTAGCGTTCGTTCTGGCGGGGGATCAGCACCTGACGGTAGATGATCAGCACGCTTGCCGCAACGGGAATTGCCACCAGCGCGCCGAGCAAGCCGAGCAGCGAACCGCCAGCAAGTGCCGCGATGACAACGACTGCTCCCGGAACCGACACTGCGCGCCCCATGATCCTGGGGGCGAGCACGTATGCCTCGACCTGCATGTAGATCAGGTAGTAGATCGCGGCAATGAGCGCGACCGTGGGGCTTCCCAGGCCCGGGATCAGACAGGTCAACACGATGATGGTCGAGCCGGTGAGCGTGCCGACGAGCGGAATTAGTGAGAAGAAGAAGGCGATGACGGCGAGCACAGCAGGAAAGGGCGCGCCGATGATGTTCAAGAAGATCACGCTGAGAACGCCGTTGATCACGCCTAGCGAAAGCTGACCGATGACGTAGAAGCCCACGGATGCAGTGATTTGCTCGCTGAGATCTATAAACCGCGGGCGCTTCGAGGCCGGGACGGCTTGGTATACCGCGCTCTTGAGGTGCGGGGTGGACGCCGTGAAATAGATGGTGAGAATCAGCACGATGAATGCGCCGCCGAGCCCTGCGATGACAGCTGCACCCACCGCGAGGAGGCCGCCACCGATCGATCCTCCAATCTCACCGAGATCGAGTTCAGCAAGCCACTCTTCGAGATACTCGAAGACATCGTCGACGAGCAGCGTGGGAAAGGTGGTGTGCAGCCAGTCCTTGAGCTGCGGGATCGGGTCCCACGTGCCGTTCTCGACTAGTCGTTGTATCTGGGTGACGAGCTGGCTGATCTGCCCGACGATCACCGGCACGATCATCAGAATGATGCCCGCGAAGGCTGCCAGCACGCCAAGAATCGTGATGAGTACTGCCGCCCACCGTGGCAGTTTTCTTCGCTCGAGCCAGGCGACGATGGGATCAAGTCCTAGAGAGAGGAATAGCGCCGTGCCAACGTAGAGCAGAATCGTCGACAGCGTCTGTACGCTGCCGATGAGCAGGAGCCCGAGGCCAACGCCCAAAGTGGCGACGAACGCGGTCCGGAACGGATTGTGCAGCTTCACCGGACTCCTTTCAAGGTCTGCAATTGTTCTTCTTGGTCAGGATACGCACTGCACACGCTCAGGCTTGTGTATGACACCTCCGGGTCGCCTCTCAGGTGTAGTTCGCTAGTCTGAAATGTCGAGTCGGAGGTGTGTTGCCTTCTGCAACTACCCCGGAAAGGTGTTCTTCGTGCGTTTCGTTTGGGCCGTGGTGGCATTCGTGCTGGCAACCGTGCTGATTGTCGCGGGTATCGCCCAGCGAACGGTGTTCCAAGGGCCGACGACCGAAACAGCGGAGATCAGTGTCACCGAAGACGCTCCGTTCGTATTGATTGACGGTGCCGTGTTCAACGCTCTTCCGGGGTCGCAGACTTTGCGTGCCAACGCGGAGGGCGAGATTTTCGCCGCCTACGGTCGCACCGCAGACATGCAAGCCTGGCTCGCCGACACCACCTACAACTCCGTCACGCTCGACGCCGCCGGTGAGATCGACGTCTCTCTTGTCGAACCGGTGCCGCCCGCTGTTGAGGATGACGAAGCATCCGCCCCAGCGACCGACGCGCCAGCGACCCCGGAAGCCACCGAAGATGCCGTTGCGACCGATGTGCCTGAACAAGAGCCTGACACGGGCGTTGTGATCGCCGGCAGAAGCCCGGCGGGATCTGACCTGTGGTTGGACGAGTTTCAGCAGAGCGACCTGCTGATTGCTTCACTGCAGTTGCCCGAAGAAATGAGTGTGCTCGTCGCCGCCGATGGAACGCTGCCAGCTCCGTCGGCGATTTCAGTCTCGTGGCCGATCGGCAACGGCACCCCGTTGGCAGGACCGCTGATTGCGCTGGGTGCGATTCTCATGACCGTCGGCGTGTTCCTCTACATTCTTGGGATCAACCATGTTCGCCGCTCTCGCGGGCCACGGCGAAAGGGGCTGCCGATACCCGTCACCGAACCCATCGACGTCGCCACTATCGAAGCAGAGGAGAAGGGCGTGATCAGTTCCACCCCCACCCGTCGTTCGATCTCCGGATCACGACGCGCATTTGCCGTTGTCCCCGGTGTCGCCGTTGCCGCCCTGCTGTTCTCTGGTTGCGCCGCTGATGCCTGGCCGCAGCTGACCCCCGCGAGCACGCCGTCACCCACCGCGACCGTTGTCGCTCCGGAAGGGCAGAAGCCGCCTGCGGTGACCAAAGCACAGGCCGAGCGAATCTTGGCGGAGATCTCCACCACGGTTGCTGAGGCAGATGAGTCGATGGATGCTGATCTCGCCGCCACGCGGCTCTCTGGCCCCGCGCTGGCGGTACGCGAGACGAATTATGTGTTGCGAGACGCCTTAGAAGACACGGCGACGCCGGATCCCATCCTCAACCAACCCCTCGAGATCCTCCTTCCACAGGCATACGATGGCTGGCCTCGGTCTGTGATGGCTGTTGTCGACGACGAAGCCAGCAAGCTCGCCACCATCGTCGTTATGAGCCAGGCTGACCCGTGGGCTGAATACAAGATCTCGCATGTCGCGCGACTGGAAGCATCCACTTTGATGCCCGATCTCGCCCCGGACTATATCGGTGCCGCACAGGTGCAACCAGACTCTCCGTTCTTGTTGATCGCGCCAGAAGATCTCGCCACGGCGTATTCCGACGTCATCAACAATGACGAAGACAGCGAGTACTACGGTCTGTTTGACGCAGAGACTGACGCGCTCCGGGTGAGTATCGCAGCAGATCGTGAAGAGCGCCTCGCAGCGTTCAACGAGACTGGTTCCACTACCGGTGAGCTTACTTTCAGCACGACGCCAGGCACCGACGAGCCGATCGCCCTCGCTACGCTTGAAAGTGGCGCCATTGTCGCAGTGACGATCACCGAGCACGATTCGGTGAAGCCGACGAATGAAGACGCATTCATCAAGCTGTCTGGGAATCCGATGGTGGAAGAACTCACGGGCGAAGATCAGTCTGCAACCGGCTTTTCTACCGACTACTCGGATCAGGTATTCTTCTACGTTCCGGGACAGGGATCGACAGAGAAGATCCGCTTGCTCGGATACGGATCAGACATACTCGGTGCAAAGGTGATCAATTGAGCAACCCCATGACCGGCGCTAACCTCCGCGGTGCCGTCGATCTTTCCAGTCTTCGCAATCGACCAGCGACGCCAGCAGCTGATTCGGCCGCGACGGCGTCTGACGGCAGCGTTGCATCGCCGTCGCTGGTATTCACCGCGACGGACGACGGCTTCCAAGAAGTGGTCGAGCTTTCACGCACGGTTCCGGTTGTCATTGATCTGTGGGCGGAATGGTCTGAGCCCAGCAAGCAACTGAGTCCGATGCTTGAGAAGGTTGTCAACGAGCTCGCTGGCAAACTGGTGCTCGCCAAAGTGGACGTCGACGCCAACCCGCAGCTGGCTCAAGCGTTTCGCGCGCAGTCAATCCCCATGGTGGTCGGCCTGGTTGCCGGGCAGCCGGTTCCGCTTTTCAACGGCGCAGTTTCCGAGCAACAACTCCGCGACGTGTTCGCACAGCTATTGCAGCTTGCGCAGCAGCACGGGGTGACGGGATCCGTTCCGGTCAGCGACGCGCCCTCGACAGACGATGCCGCAGAAGAGCCGCCGGCGCCGCCCTTGCCGCCGCTGCACGCCGAAGCGTACGACGCAATCGAAGCCGGCGACTACCCGCGCGCGATCGCGGCCTACACCAAAGCCCTCGCAGAGAATCCGCGCGATGCTGATGCTCGCGCGGGACTTGCCCAGGTGAGTTTGCTCAATCGGGTGCAGGGCCTCGATCTTCAAGAAGCGCGTGCCATCGCTGCTGCCAACCCGCTCGACCCATCCGCTCAGTTCGCTGTTGCCGACCTGGATCTGGCGGGTGGCCACGTCGAGGATTCCTTTGGGCGATTGCTGGAACTCTTTGCTCAGCTTCCCAACGACGAACGGGCAGTGGTGCGCGAACGCCTGCTTGAGCTGTTCGGTGTCATCGGCGACGACGACCCGCGCGTCCTGCGCGCGCGCGGGAAACTAGCCTCACTGCTGTTCTAGCAGCCTCTGCGGACGGCTGACGGGCCTAGCCGCGCGTGGGCGAGGGAATATGCTTCTGCGTGCTGTGGCGCAGCCACAGCACGCCCAGCGGGGGCAAGGTGAAGTGAGCTGTCCCGTCATCGTCGGTGTTGACCACGCCGAGATTGCCGACCCCCGAACCGCCGTACGCGGCAGCATCCGAGTTGAGGATTTCGTCCCAGACACCAGTTTCGGGCAGCACGAGAGTGAAGTCGTTCTGGGGGGTACCAGCGAAGTTGCACACGACCACGATCGTGTTGCCGTGCCAGTCGCGCCGCGCGAACGCCGAGACGTTGGCGTTCCAGTGCGGTGCACCCAAACGAGTGAACGCTGATGAATCGCTATCTCTAGACCACAGCGCCGCCTGCTCGCGGTAGACACTGTTGAGCGTCGCGACGAAGCCAGCCAGCTGGGCATGAGGGGGCTGATCAAGCATCCACCAATCGAGCGAGCGACTTTCAGACCACTCTGCGATCTGGCCGAACTCCTGCCCCATGAAGAGCAATTGCTTGCCTGGGTGGCCCCACATGTACGCCAAGTAGGCGCGCACGTTCGCCAACTGCTGCCAATGATCACCCGGCATTCGCCCGATAAGGCTGCCTTTTCCGTGCACGACCTCGTCGTGACTGATCGGCAACATGTAGTTCTCGCTGAACGCGTACACGAATGAGAAGGAGAGTTCGCCCTCGTGGTGAGCGCGGTACATCGGATCACGCTTGATGTACTCGAGCGAATCGTTCATCCACCCCATGTTCCACTTGAAGCCGAACCCGAGTCCGGCGTGGTTGGTGGGTGCGGTGACGCCGGGAAAGCTTGTGGACTCTTCTGCGATCATCGAGATGCCGGGGTACCGCTTGTACGCGGTCGCATTCACCTCTTGCAAGAAATGAATCGCTTCGAGGTTTTCGCGACCGCCGTGAACATTAGGCTCCCATTCACCTGCTTCGCGAGAGTAATCCAAGTACAGCATCGAGGCGACCGCGTCAACGCGCAGCCCATCGATATGAAACTCTTCAAACCAGAACAATGCGTTTGCAACCAAGAAGTTGCGTACCTCATTGCGTCCGTAGTCGAAAATGTAGGTACCCCAGTCGCGATGCTCGCCGCGGCGAGGGTCTGGGTGCTCGTAGAGCGCTTCACCATCGAACTTGCCTAGCGCGAAGGAGTCTTTGGGAAAGTGCCCGGGAACCCAATCCATGATCACGCCGATATCTGCCTGGTGGAGTCGGTCGATCAGGTAGCGAAGGTCGTCGGTGCTTCCGTATCGGCTGGTGGCGGCGTAATAGCCGGAGACCTGGTAACCCCAAGAACCACCGAACGGGTGCTCAGCGAGTGGCATGAACTCGATATGAGTGAACCCCTGCGCCGATACATAATCGACGAGCTGATCTGCTGCATCGCGGTATGACAACCCTTGACGCCACGATCCGAAATGGATTTCGTACACCGACATCGGCGACGTCGTCGGTGTCGTCTTCGCGCGTGTCTTCATCCAGGCAGCATCGTTCCATTCGTAGGAAGACTCTTCGACGACCGAGGCCGTGCCCGGAGGGATCTCTGCGAACCGTGCCATCGGGTCAGCCTTCATGATCCATTGGCTCGACCTGGTCAAGATCTCGAATTTGTAGTTGGCGCCGCTGCCGAGGTCGGGCACGAACAGTTCCCAGACGCCGCTGCCACCCATAGAGCGCATCGCGTGGCCTTGGCCGTCCCAGCCGTTGAAGTCGCCGACCACGCGTACCGCACGGGCGTTGGGCGCCCATACGGTGAAAGATACGCCGGGCGTTTCATCGATCACACGCACGTGGGCTCCTAGCGCGTCCCACAGCTGCTCGTGCCGGCCCTCGGCAATCAAATGCAGGTCGAGCTCGCCGATCGTGGGGGAGAAGCGGTAGGGGTCCTCTGCCGTGTGGGTGGAACCATCGTCGTAGGTGGCAACAACGGCGTACGCCCCAGGTTTGCCCGCGTGGGTGCCTTCCCAAATGCCCGCACGTACGTGTTCCAGCGGTGTGCGGCTTCCATCGCGGAACACCGCAGTAACGCCCTTCGCGAGTGGCCGGCGAACGCGCACAACCCACTCGCTTTCGCCCGTATCGGTCACTCCCTGGTGCAGCCCCAGCACAGCGTGTGGCTCGTGGTGCGAGCCGGTGGCGACCGTGTCGAGGAGTTGTTGTGATGGCATCATGCGAGACCCCTGACGTGAAGGATATGTACCGGTTCGTGAAAAGCGTCGAGTCGAACGAAATTATGGTCTGACCACGTCCACTCAGCACCCGTGATCAGGTCACGCACCTGGTACGGGTCGCCGGGAGTCACCCCCCAAACCTGGGTGTCGAGGTGCACCATCGTTTCGCGAACCGAGTGGGGATCGGTGTTGACCACGATGATCAGTGTGTCGCTCTCGCCGGTCGGTGTGAACGCGGCGTCGAGATGCTTGACGTAGACGAGGATGGCGTCGTCGTCGCTCCAGTGCACCGTTACGTTTCGCAGCTGGCCGAGGGCTGGGTGCGAGGCGCGAATCTCGTTGAGCTGACGCAAGAAGGGCGCCAGCGAGTCGCCACGCTCTTCTGCCCCCTCCCAGTCACGCGTCTTGTACTCGTACTTCTCGTTGTCGATGTTCTCTTCGGCCCCGGGTCGAGCAACATTCTCATAGAGCTCGTATCCCGCGTAGACGCCGTACGTTGGTCCAGCTGTTGCGGCGATGGCTGCGCGAATTCGATACGCAGGACGACCGCCGAACTGCAGATACTCCGTGAGAATGTCTGGCGTGTTCACAAAGAGATTCGGCCGAAGGAAATCCGCCGTTTCCCGGGTGAAACTCCCGAGAAATTCTTCGAGCTGCGCTTTCGTATTGCGCCACGTGAAGTAGGTGTAGCTCTGCTGGAAACCCGCTGCCGCGAGCGACTGCATGATGGCGGGCCGGGTGAACGCCTCGGCAAGGAAGATCACTTCAGGATGCTCGGCGTTCACTGTCTTGATCAGCCACTCCCAAAACTGGAGTGGCTTGGTGTGGGGGTTGTCGACGCGAAAGATGGACACACCCTGAGCGATCCAATGGCGCACGATTCGCAGAACTTCGACTCGGATGCCTTCCGGGTCGTTATCGAAGTTGATCGGGTAGATGTCCTGGTACTTTTTCGGCGGGTTCTCGGCAAACGCGATCGTGCCATCGGGCAGTGTCGTGAACCACTCGGGGTGTTCTGCCACCCACGGGTGATCGGGTGCCGCTTGGAGCGCGAGATCCAGAGCCACTTCGATGCCTTCTTTTCGCGCTGCGCGCACAAACGCTCGAAAATCAGCGAGGGTGCCGAGGTCGGGGTGAACAGCGTCGTGACCGCCAGCAGCCGACCCGATAGCCCACGGAGACCCGGGGTCGGTCGGCCCCGGGTCGAGAGTGTTGTTGCGACCTTTGCGGTTGATCGTGCCGATGGGATGGATCGGCGGCAGATAGAGCACGTCGAATCCCATCGCCGCAACTGCTGGCAGACGCTTCATAGCAGTGCGGAATGTGCCGCTCTTGATCGAGCCATCCTTCAATTGCCGTGCGCCCTCTGAACGAGGGAAGAACTCGTACCACGCCCCTGCGCCCGCTAGCGTCCTTTCGACCAAGAGCTCGAAAGTTTCGCCGACGGTCACGAGCGACATCAGCGGACGAGCGTGAAACACCGCCTCCAGGCTCTCGTCTCGCACGGTCTCAAGAACCTGCTCGTCGCTCGTCTCAGAAGAAAGCAAGACGCTGGCCGCGTTGGTGAGCAAACGACGCACGGCCGCGGGGCGGCCCTTTTCACGAGCCGCGCTCTCGCACAGCGACGCACCGATCGTGCGCATCAGAGAGACATCTACGCCGGCAGAGATCTTCAGATCTGCGGCATGTTTCCACGTAGCGAACTCGTCGGTGAAGGATTCGAATCGATAGCTCCATACGCCACTTTCCAGCGGAGCGACCTCTGTTTGCCACTCGTCGAAGCCGTTGTCGAGTGCACGCAACCGATGCAACGAGTCCTCCCCAGCAGGAGAGGTCAGCCGCAGTTGCACGCCGATGATGTCGTGCCCCTCCCGAAACGCGGTCACGCGAAAGGGAACGACCTCGCCGACGAAGGCGCTAGGGGAGTAGTCGCCCCACGGCACCGTGGGTGCGGGTTTGGCGAAGGGGATGCGGCTCGCACGTGTATCGGTGCTCTGCTGCCACGGCACAACCGGGCGCAGAGGAACATGTGAGTTGCTCCGCCATGGACGGGGGGACGCTGAAGGCTTTTTGCTGGCCACGTCTTGAACCTACCGCGCTATCAATTCTCCCGCGCGGCATGTCGGGGCGTGTGCAGTGACAAATCTCATTCCGCGCGGAAGAAGCGCATCGACGTTCCTGCCAACGGCACCACGTCGTTCGGGGCGAAAACAGCGTGGTCCTCGTCGGGAACCTCATCAGCGCTCGACCAGAGCGATACATACCGCGTGACGCCCTCGATCTCAGGCAGAGTGACGTCAATAGGCGTCTCGATGCCGTGAATCATCAGCAGCACCCGGTTGAAGTCCTCGTTCTCTGGAGTTGATGCCGCGACGTACTGCAATGTGCGGTGTGCCGGCGACGTCCACCGTTCGGCCGACATCGTTTCGCCGGACTCGTCGTACCACTCCATCACCGACGCAGAAGGCGTGAACTCGTCAAGCCGCGCGAAACGGGTTGGCCGGATCGCAGGGTTCTCGTTGCGCAGGCGAATGAGCGTCTGCACGTGCGCGAACAGTTCTTTCTGCCAGGGCGCGTGGTCCCATGCGAGCCAGGTCAATGCGGAGTCATGGCAGTACGCGTTGTTGTTGCCTCGTTGCGTGCGCCCGAACTCATCGCCCGCGCTGAGCATCGGCACACCGGCAGACAGCATGAGCGTGCCGAGCAGATTTCGCATGGCTTTTCGACGAGTAGCCAGAATGCGTTCGTCGGTTGTGGGCCCCTCAGCACCGTGGTTGAAGGAGCGGTTGGTGTCGGCACCATCGCGGTTCTGCTCGCCGTTTCCCAGGTTGTGCTTGACGTCGTACGACACCAGGTCTCGCAGCGTGAATCCGTCGTGAGCGGTGACGAAGTTGATGCTCGCGATCGGACCCCGCTCTGCACTGAAAGTATTCGAAGAGCCGGCAAGGCGCGTGGCGAGTCCGCCAATGCCCACCGGCGACGTCGATGCGCGTCGGGCATAGTCCACGTCACTGAGCCAGAAGTTTCGCACCCGATCGCGGTATCGGTCGTTCCACTCACTCCAGCCTTCGCCGAAGTTTCCGGTCTGCCAGCCACCCATCCCGACGTCCCACGGCTCAGAGATCTTCTTGACACCTGCGAGTTGGGGGTCGTCCATGATCGTGCGCAGCAGCGGGTGGTCTGGAGTGAAGGTGTGGGCGCCGTCACGTCCGAGCGTCGCGGCAAGGTCGAATCGGAATCCGTCGATCTGCACTTCGTTCGCCCAGTAGCGCAGCGAGTCCAGGATCAATCGCGCCGCGGCATCGGTCGAGGTGTTCACCGAGTTTCCGCATCCCGTCACATCGATATAGGCCCCGTCTTCTTGCTGTCTGTAGTACGAGCGGTTGTCAAGCCCGCGAAGGCTGGTGCGTGGGCCGCCCAGGCCTTCTTCCGAGGTGTGGTTGTAAACCACATCGAGAATTACTTCGAGTCCGGCTTCGTGAAGAAGCTTCACCATGCCCTTGAACTCCCGAAGCACCGCGTCGGGGCCGTTCTGGCGGGATTCCACGGTCGCGTACAGGTCGTGAGGAGTGAAGAAGTTGAGGGTGTTGTAGCCCCAGTAGTTCGAGAGTCCGTGCTGCAGCAGGCGTGGCTCTGTCACAAACGCGTGCACCGGCAGCAGCTCGATGCTGGTGACACCGAGGCTCCGGAAGTGTTCGATCATGGCGGGGTGCGCCAGGCCCGCATATGTGCCGTGCAAGGCCGCTGGCACATCAGGGTGACGCTTGGTCATTCCCTTGATGTGGCCTTCGTAGAGCACCGTGCGGTCCATGGGGATCGCGGGCTTTTGCACGCCGCCCCAATCGAACCCGCCATCGACGGCCACAGAGCGCCACTCACCGTGTCCGCTCGGAGCGAGTCCGCGCGCGTATGGGTCGATGAGCAGAAAGCTGTCGTTGAACGTGTTGCCGGCCGAGTGCGGCCCGTCGGCGCGGAGGGCGTACTTCGCCCCCGGCCGAAGCAAAGGCGTGGTTCCCTGCCACACTCCACCGCCGACTGGCGACAAAGTCACGGTGTCGGTGATCCAATCAAGATCCGTGTCGTCGAAGATGACCAGCTCGATGTCTTCGGCGTTCGCAGACCACACGCGAATCGTGCCGCCATCGTCCTGGTACGTGACACCCAGATTGTCGAGGCTGCTGTCAAGCAGGCCTGCGGGCGCAGGGGCTTCGGGTACGGGCGCTGAGGATGGGCTGTCTGCTGTGTCCTGAGGATCGGACGACGACATGGCCTTCGGGCGGGGCATGCGCTCTACAGTAGTAAGGCCCTGAGTCAAGCGCGTTACGACAGGACGGAGAATCACGCGTGTCGCACTATTTCGACCATGCTGCGACATCGCCGTTGCGCCCTGAAGCACGTGACGCATGGCTCGAGGCCAGTGCGATCGTCGGAAACGCCTCGTCTATTCATGGCAGTGGGCAAAACGCACGGCGCGTGCTCGAAGAGGCGCGCGAGCGCATGGCTGCCTCGATCGACTGCGAACCGATCGAGGTCGTCTTCACCTCCGGTGGCACCGAGGCGGTCAACCTCGCGTTGAAGGGGCTGTGGTGGACCCGTGGTGCCGCCGCGACCGGATTCGTGATGCCCGAAGGCGAACACCACTCGACGGTGGATGCTGCGCAGTGGCTGCGTGACTATCAAGGCGCCGGCATGCGCGAGGTGCCACTCGATCCCCTTGGGCGTGTCGCGCCGGAGACGTTCGCCGGGCAGCTGCCAGGCGCCGCGTTCGCGACCGCGCTGGCAGCCAACAATGAAGTCGGCACCGTCAATGACGCCGTGGCGCTGAGCGAAGTTGCGGCTGAGGCCGGTGTGCCGCTGCACCTCGATGCGATCGCAGCGTTCGGTCACTTGCCGGTTTCGTTTCGGCAGTGGCGGGGCGGGGCACAGGGCCGTAGCGGGCTGGTGGCGCTGAGCGTGTCAGCGCACAAGGTGGGTGGACCCACAGGAATCGGCGCCCTCGTCGTTTCGCGCAAGGCCGAGGTATCTCCCTTGTTCCACGGCGGTGGGCAGCAACGAGGCCTGCGTGCTGGCACCCAGGATGTCGCGAGCGCGGTAGCGTTTGCTGTCGCGGCCGAGCTTGCTGTGGCTGAGCGCGAGGCAGAGGCGGTGCGCTTGGAAGCGCTTCGTGACAACCTGATCCAGGGCGTGCTGGGGTCGGTGGCCGATGCGACTCTGCTTGGCGACCCGGTGAACAGGCTTCCCGGAAACGCCCACTTCTTGTATCCCGGGGCGTTCGGTGAAACCTTGCTCTTCTTGCTTGACCAGGCGCAGGTCTCGGTGTCGACAGGCTCGGCTTGTCAGGCGGGCGTTCCAGAGCCGTCACACGTGGTGCTCGCTCTTGGTCGCGACGCGGTGCAGGCGCGCCAGGTGCTCCGTTTCACCCTCGGACGCACCTCGACCCAGGACGACATAGACGCGCTGTTGCGAGTTTTGCCGGCAGCGGTCGAACGGGCCCGCGCAGCATCCGGCCCACGTACAGCCGAGCGATCGTAAACTGGACCAATGCGTGTTCTAGCGGCGATGAGTGGTGGAGTTGATTCCGCGGTTGCTGCGGCCCGGGCGGTGGATGCTGGCCATGAAGTCGTCGGTGTGCACTTGGCACTGTCGCGCGCTGGTGGCACGCTGCGCACGGGAAGCCGTGGCTGTTGCACGATCGAAGACGCGATGGACGCTCGCCGTGCCAGCGATCTTCTGGGAATCCCCTTCTATGTGTGGGACTTCTCGGAGCGCTTCCGTGACGACGTGATCGATGATTTCATCAACGAGTATCGCGCCGGCAGAACGCCCAACCCGTGCATGCGGTGCAATGAAAAGATCAAGTTCGCGGCCTTGCTCGAGCGGGCGATCGAGCTCGGTTTTGACGCGGTGTGCACCGGTCACTACGCCACCCTCATCGACGGACCTGAAGGGCTTGAGCTTCACCGAGCGTCAGACGCTGCGAAGGACCAGTCGTACGTGCTGGGTGTGTTGAACGCAGAGCAACTTGCGCACACATACTTTCCGCTGGGATCGACCCCTTCGAAAGCGATCGTTCGCGCCGAGGCCGCAGAGCGCGGGCTCACCGTTGCACAGAAGCCAGATAGCCACGACATCTGTTTCATTCCAGACGGCGACACCCGAGGGTGGCTTGCAGAGAAGGTAGGGACCGCCACAGGCGAGATCGTCGACCGCTCCGGTTCTGTAGTCGGCAGCCACGAAGGCGCCCACTCGTTCACGGTAGGACAGCGCCGCGGGCTTTCGCTGGGCACTCCGGCCGCAGACGGCAAGCCTCGTTTCGTGCTTGAAGTCCGGCCGGTCTCGAACACGGTTGTGGTCGGCCCGAAGGAAGCGCTGGCGATCGGTGAGATTTCAGGAGATCGGCATTCCTGGGCAGGTCGTGCGCCCAGCGAGACCGCTTTCGACTGTGAGGTTCAGATCAGGGCTCACGCTGACCCCGTGCCCGCTCGCGCACGCGTCGATAGCGGCGTCATCACTGTTCTTCCCGACACTCCTTTTGAGGGCGTCGCACCCGGTCAAACCGCGGTTATCTACGACGGAACGCGCGTGGTCGGCCAATTTACGATTGCGCACACCGTGTCGGCGGTGCCAGCAACGGCGTGATGTCGGTGGCCGTCTCTAGACTGGCTGGGTGGCACGTGAGATGCAGGACGACAGCGACCTCAATGCGCTGAACCTCGACGACGCCCGTGACGAGTCTCGCAGGCTCACCGATCTGGTGATCGGTGCGCGAGATGCGTATTACGGCGATGACGCTGAGATTGTTGACGACGCGACATACGACGGCTGGATGACGCGCCTGCATTCTCTTGAACAGCTATACCCCGAATTGCAGGGTCAGGATTCTCCTACGCGCAGTGTCGGCGCCGCAACAAGCACCCTTTTCGATCCGGTCGAGCACTCGGAACGGATGCTCAGTCTCGACAACGTGTTCTCCGCTGACGAGCTGCGCGAATGGTGCGTGAAGACGCAGTCGGCTGCGGGTCGTCCAGTGCGCTGGCTCAACGAATTGAAGATCGACGGCCTCGCTATCAGCCTGCGCTACGAGAACGGCGTTTTGACCTCTGCGGCGACCCGCGGCGACGGGCGAGTGGGAGAAGACGTCACCGCCAACGCTGTGCGGGTTGCGGGCATTCCACAGCAGCTCGCCGGCAGCGGTCATCCCGACATCGTTGAGGTGCGCGGCGAGGTGTTCATTCCCGTCGCGGAGTTCGAGCGACTCAATGCGCTGCAGGCGACTATGCGAGATCGCGCGTTCGAAGAGAGCCGTGCTCGTAGTCGCAGTCGAGCGTTTGACGAAGACAAAGCACGCCTCAGTGCCGAGCGCCGGTTTCCTGCGTTCGCGAATCCCCGCAACGCGGCCAGCGGTGGACTGCGCCAACAGCTCGACAAGAAGACCGGCCTCGAGCACGAGGCGGGTGTGGCGCGCGTGAATTCGCTGCGGCTGTTCGTGCATGGCATCGGAGCGTGGCCCGAGCCGACGGTCGATTCGCAGAGCGAGGTGTATGCGCTGCTGAGCGGCTGGGGCCTACCAGCCAGTCCTTACTTTCAGACCGCTGATGGGGTCGATGGGGTGTTGGAGTTCGTGACGCACTACGGAGTGCACCGTCACGATGTGGAGCACGAGATCGACGGCGTCGTCGTCAAGGTCGACGAACTTGCGCTGCATGACGAACTCGGAGCCACCAGCCGGGCGCCGCGGTGGGCGATTGCCTACAAGTACCCGCCAGAGCAAGTGAACACGAAGCTGCTCGACATCGTCGTCTCCGTCGGGCGTACCGGGCGCGCAACGCCGTTTGCGATGATGGCGCCGGCGCGCGTAGCCGGAAGCGTCGTACGCCAAGCCACACTGCACAACCAAGACGTCGTGAAGGTCAAGGGCGTTCTGATCGGCGACACCGTCGTCTTGCGCAAAGCGGGCGACGTGATTCCTGAGGTTCTGGGGCCGGTCGTTGAGCTTCGCGATGGCACTGAGCGAGCGTTTGTCATGCCCACGCATTGTCCCGAGTGCGGCGCCGAGCTTGCTCCGTCGAAAGAGGGCGATATCGACCTGCGGTGTCCGAATACTCGCACGTGTCCCGCACAAGTGCGCGGGCGAGTGGAGCACGTGGGGTCTCGGGGAGCGCTAGACATCGAAGCGCTCGGAGAAGTGACGGCGGCGGCGCTGACTCAGCCCTCGCTGCCGACGTCTCCGCCGCTAGAAACCGAAGCCGGGTTGTTTGACCTCACACTTGAACAGCTGGTGCCCATCGAAGTGCTGGTGCGTGATGCCGAGACCGGCGAGCCGCGCATAGATGACCGTACGGGTGAGCCCGTGCGGCGTGCGCCCTTTCAACGCACGGAGCGCACCTATCCACCGGGTTGGGAGAACGCCACCCCTGCTGAGCGGAGAGCCGCGGGCGTGCGAAAAGACCACCTGGTGTTGCACCCCTCAGCTCAAGCGCTCACGCTTCTATCGGAACTCGAGAAGGCGAAGACGAAAGAGCTTTGGCGCTATCTGGTTGCGTTGAACATTCGCCATGTCGGGCCGGTCGCTGCGCGTGCGCTTGCAGGATGGTTCGGCTCGATTGAGGAGATCCGCGAGGCAACTCGTGAAGAACTTGCTGCGGTCGAAGGAGTAGGGGCGATCATCGCGGACTCACTGCTGGACTGGTTCGAGGTCGATTGGCACCGCGAGATCGTCCAACGGTGGTCACGGGCCGGCGCACAGCTGGCAACTCCTGGGCATCCGGGGCCGGGAGCGGCTGCTCAGCGCGGCGGTGTGCTCGAGGGCATGACCGTTGTGGCGACCGGATCGCTCGACGGGTACACCCGAGAGGGGGCCCAAGAGGCGATTGTCCAGGCGGGCGGAAAAGCGGGTTCGAGCGTGTCGAAGAAGACAGACTTCGTTGCAGCAGGACCCGGGGCAGGATCCAAATTGGCGAAAGCGGAAGCGCTCGGGGTGCGGATTCTGAATGCCGAGCAATTTCACACTCTGGTCACTCAAGGGCCCGCAGGACTTGACGCTGAGTGATCAGCCCGTTGCGAGGCGTTGAAGCAGCTCCTCGCGCACCTGGCGACGCAACACCTTTCCGATGAGCGACTTCGGCAGCTCATCCACGATGAATATCTGCCGGGGAACCTTGTATGGCGTGAGAATGTTGCGCACGTACTCACGCACCGCACTGACATCGATATCAGTTCCCGGGGCGATGACGATCGCCGCGGCGACCTCTTCGCCGGAATGGCTGCTTGGCAGCCCCACGACGGCCGCGTCCTCTACCTGAGGGTGCTGGCGCAACGCGATCTCCACCTCGGTCGGGGCGACGTTGAACCCGCCGGTGATGATCAGTTCCTTGATGCGATCGACAATTCGCACGAACCCGTCATCGTCTATCTGAACGATGTCGCCGGTGCGAAACCAACCATCAACGAACACCTTCTGGGTCTCTTCAGGCTTGCCGTAGTACCCGCTGAACACCTGCGGGCCGCGCACGATGAGTTCACCGCGTTCACCCGCGCGCACGTCGATGGTGGGATCGTCTGGGTCGACGACCCGACATTCAGTGCCGGGCAGGGGCAGCCCGACGGTTCCAGGCACTCGGTTGTCAGCGACGGGGTTTGCCATCAGCACGGGTGAGCACTCGCTGAGCCCGTAGCCCTCGACGAGGAAGCCCCCCGATGCTTCTTCGAACGGAACAACCAGCTCGTGGGGAAGAGCCATCGCACCCGAGATAGCCACTTCTGTGCCCTGGAGAGAAATGCCCTGCGCCTCAGCTGCTTTGAGCAGACGATCGGCGATAGGGGGAACGAGAGGCAAAAATGTTGCGGGATGCTTCTTTTGCACCGCGAGCACCATGTCGGGATCGAACCTGGGGAACAGCACAAGTCGCGCGCCCATAGACATGGCAAACGTCAGACACAGCGTCAATCCGTAGGCGTGGAACATCGGCAATACGGCGTAGACGACGCATCCATCGCCGCGCGTGATCGATGGCACCCAAGCCTGAGCCTGGGCGGCGTTGGAGAGCAGGTTGCGATGGGTGAGCGCGGCACCTTTTGGCGTTCCCGTGGTGCCACTCGTGTATTGGATGAGTGCGAGGTCATCGGTTTCAGGCATCGGGTGCGCACTCGATAGGGGAGGGGAGCCGACAATGCTCTCCCACGATGTCGTGCCGTTCACACGCTCCGTCAATGCTTCGCGAGACTCTCGAATCTTGGGGATAGGGAGAGCAAGAGCAAGACGCATGCCAAGCGGCATGGCGTGTGTCACGTCGACGGAGATGAGATTCGCAACGGCGAGATCTTCGGGAAACTCCTGAATTATCTTCACGCCCTTGGTCCACACGATGGCGTGTTTGGCGCCGTGGTCTTCGAACTGCTTGCGCATCTCGCGAGGCGTGTAGAGCGGGTTGTGCTCGATCACCACGCCACCCACGCGAAGAATGGCGTAGAACGCAATAATGTGCTGCGGGCAATTCGGCAGCACCAACGCGACAGGATCTCCCGCGCTCACGCCACGCGCGCGCAAACCTTCGGCAGCCCGCTCTATCTGGTCATGCATAGCTCTGTAGGTCGTCTCGCGCCCGAAGAACTGCAGTGCAGGCGCTTCTGGATAGTCCCGCGCCGACGCGTTCACGATATCCACCAGAGAACCGGTAGCCGGGGTCAGATCTGCGGGCACACCATCCGCGTAGCTGGCGATCCATGGTCTTGGCGGGTCATACGTCGTCGTCACGTCGACCAGCCTAACTGTCGCTGTCGGTCGCCACGGGAGAGGGCGAGCGTGACCGCCTACACTTGTCGGGTGTCTGAAATCACCCCAGAACTTGTGCGGCACCTCGGTGTGCTCGCCCGCATCCAACTGAACGACGAAGAAGTTGAGCAACTTACCGGTCAGCTCGACGCGATCGTTGACAACATCGCGAAGGTGTCCGAGGTCGCAACTGCCGACATCGAAGCGACGAGTCACCCGATCCCGATGCAGAACGTGTTTCGCGCCGATGAGGTGGGTGACTTGCTCACCTCCGCCCAGGTGCTGCAGAACGCTCCCGACTCGGCTGACGGTCGATTCCGGGTGACCGCCATTCTCGGCGAAGAGTAGTAAGGAATTCCCTTGACAGATTTGACCAGGATCAGCGCCGCTGCGCTGGCAGACAAGCTGGCCGCACGCGAAGTATCGAGCGTTGAGGCGACCCAGGCGCACCTTGATCGCATCGCAGCAGTCGATGGCGACGTTCATGCGTTCCTGCACGTGAGCGACCACGCTCTCGACATTGCTGCCGATATCGACCGACGCCGGGCGGCTGGTGAAGCGCTTGGCGCCCTCGCCGGAGTGCCGCTGGCGATCAAGGATGTGCTCGTCACCACCGATATGCCCTCCACCAGCGGATCGAAGATCCTCGAGGGGTACATGTCGCCGTACGATGCCACGGTCGTGGCGCGCTCGCGCGCGGCGGGTCTCGTTCCGCTCGGTAAGACAAACATGGACGAGTTCGCCATGGGCTCGTCGACGGAATTCTCCGCCTACGGGCCGACTCGCAACCCGTGGGATCTGGATCGTATCCCCGGCGGCTCCGGGGGCGGCTCAGCTGCCGCCGTAGCCGCATTCGAAGCCCCGCTGGCACTTGGCTCCGACACCGGCGGTTCAATTCGTCAGCCCGCGCACGTCACGGGCACCGTGGGCATCAAACCCACCTACGGCGGAGTAAGCCGCTACGGAGCGATTGCGCTCGCATCGAGCCTTGACCAGGTCGGACCCGTCACGCGCAACGTCCTCGACGCGGGGCTCCTCCACGACGTTATCGGCGGATACGACGCCCACGATGCCACCTCCATTTCCGAGAAATGGCCCTCATTCGCCGACGCTGCCCGCGAGGGCGCGCGAGGCGACGTGCTCAAGGGGCTCAAGGTCGGCGTCATCAAAGAGTTCGCGGATGCGGGCTTTCAGACTGGCGTGTCTGCATCTTTCCGCGCCGCGCTGACGACCATGCAAGCGCAGGGTGCCGAGATCGTCGAGATCAGTGCGCCGCACTTCGAGTATGCGGTTGCCGCCTACTATCTGATTCTCCCGGCTGAAGCCTCGAGCAACCTCGCAAAGTTCGACTCGGTGCGCTTCGGCATGCGGGTGGACGTTCCTGGGGGAACTGTGGAGGACGTCATGGCTGCAACTCGAGATGCGGGTTTCGGTCCCGAGGTCAAGCGGCGCATCATTCTGGGCACCTACGCTCTGTCAGCGGGCTACTACGACGCCTACTACGGGTCCGCACAGAAAGTGCGCACGCTCATTCAGCAGGATTTCGATGCAGCATTCGCTTCGGTTGACGTCATCGCGACGCCATCGGCGCCGACAACAGCATTCCGCATCGGGGAGAAGATCGACGACCCGCTTCAGATGTATCTCAACGACTTGACGACAATCCCGGCCAACCTCGCCGGTATTCCAGGAATCTCGATCCCATCGGGGCTCGCTGAAGAAGATGGCCTGCCCGTGGGTATTCAGTTCCTCGCTCCTGCTCGTCAGGACGCACGTCTGTACCGTGTCGGCGCCGCGCTTGAGGCGACACTTGTTGATTCATGGGGAGGGCCGTTGCTTGACCGCGCGCCCGAGCTGCTCGCACGCGAAGGAGGCGTGCTCTGATGGCTAAAGCCAAACTGATGGACTTCGACAAAGCTCTGGAACTGTACGAACCGGTACTCGGTTTCGAAGTGCACGTTGAACTCAACACCAAGACCAAGATGTTCTCGGGTGCTGCGAACCCGGCTCATTCCGACAACCACGATGCGGCGCCCAACACTCTGGTCGCGCCGGTGGATATGGGATTGCCTGGCTCGATGCCCACGGTCAACGCAGAAGCAGTCAAGTACTCGATCAGCTTGGGTCTGGCTCTTGGCTGCTCAATCGCCCCCTCGAGTCGTTTCGCTCGAAAGAACTATTTCTATCCTGATCTGGGCAAAAACTATCAGATATCCCAGTACGATGAGCCGATCGCCTTCGAAGGCTCGGTGGATGTCGAGCTCGCTGATGGCACCGTCGTGACGGTGCCTATCGAGCGGGCGCACATGGAAGAAGACGCCGGAAAGCTCACCCACATGGGCGGCGCGACCGGACGCATCCAGGGCGCCGAGTACTCGCTCGTCGACTACAACCGTGCCGGCGTCCCGCTGGTCGAGATCGTCACAAAGCCGATCTACGGGGCAGAGCACCGGGCACCGGAGATCGCGAAAGCCTACGTCGCGACGATCCGCGATATCGTGCTGTCGCTGGGCATCTCGGAGGCTCGGCTTGAGCGCGGAAACTTGCGTTGCGACGCGAACGTGTCGATTCGTCCGCGTGGGCAAGAGAAGCTCGGTACCCGCACCGAAACGAAGAACGTCAACTCGATGCGTTCCGTTGAACGTGCCGTGCGATACGAGATTCAGCGCCAAGCGGCGATCCTCGCCGATGGCGGGACGATCACCCAAGAAACGCGCCACTGGCACGAAGACACGGGCGCCACCTCGCCCGGTCGTCCGAAATCCGATGCTGATGACTACCGATACTTCCCCGAGCCGGATCTACTCCCGGTCGCACCATCACTTGAGCTGATCGACGAGTTGCGCAACGCGCTTCCTGAGCCGCCAGCCGCGCGTCGACGACGGCTCAAGGCGGAGTGGGGCTTCACAGATCTCGAGTTCCAAGACGTGGCCAACGGTGGTTTGCTCGCCGAGATCGCCGCGACTGTCGCCGCAGGCGCGACGCCGGCAACGGCGCGAAAGTGGTGGACGGGCGAGCTGACACGCCTCGCGAACGCAGCCGGCCGCGAAGCATCTGAGCTGGCGACTCCCGCCGATGTCGCGGCGTTGCAGTCGCTCGTCGATGCGGGAACGCTCACCGACAAACTAGCGCGGCAGGTGCTCGAGGGGGTCGTCGCTGGCGAGGGCACCCCACAGGAAGTCGTCGACGCCCGCGGCTTGGCCGTGGTGTCAGATGACACCGCCTTGTTGGCGGCGATCGATGAGGCTCTTGCTGCACAGCCCGACGTGCTCGCTAAGATTCGTGACGGCAAGGTCCAAGCTGCGGGAGCGATCATCGGTGCGGTCATGAAGGCGATGAAGGGCCAGGCGGATGCTGCTCGCGTGCGTGAGCTCATCATCGAGCGCGCCGCTCAGTAGCCGCACCCTCGTGAGGCTTCGACGTCAGTGTCGTAGCCTCACGAGAGGATAGGCAACATGGGACGTGGTGACGGCTCGGGCCGTGTGGTGTCGCCCGCGGGAGCCAACGATGCCGGCACGGGCATTCTTCACGTCGACATGGACGCCTTCTACGCCTCCGTCGAACAGCTGGACGATCCGTCTCTAGTCGGCAAGCCGATCATCATCGGCGCGCCCGAAGGACGGTCTGTCGTCTCAAGCGCTTCGTACGAAGCGCGCAGGTACGGGGTGCGGGCGGCGATGCCCGTCAGTCAAGCCTTGCGGCTGTGTCCCAGCGCTGTTGTCGTGGCTCCGCACTTCGACCGATACCGGGCGCTGTCATCGCATGTGATGGCGATCTTTCGTGACGTCACGCCGCTCGTCGAGCCGCTGTCGATCGACGAGGCATTTCTCGACGTTCGAGGCGCGAGACGGCTCTGGGGGAGCCCGGGTGAAATCGCGATCGAACTGCGAAGACGAGTTCGCGCCGAGACGGGACTCGTGTGCAGCATCGGTGTGGCCGCCACAAAACACGTTGCCAAGATGGCCTCGACGATCAGTAAACCCGACGGGTTGCTCATCATCGCGGAAGCGGATACAGCGGCATTCCTGCAGACGCGTTCAGCTCGCTCGCTGTGGGGAGTCGGCCCGAAGGCCGCCGAATCGCTGGCAGGGCGCGGCATCCACACTGTGCGAGACATTCTCGACACACCGACGAGTGTTTTGGAGCGCACACTCGGCGGGGCCATGGCGGAGCGGCTCTGGCACCTGGCTCGCGGTATTGACCCTCGCTCCGTCGACACGACTCGTGTCGAGAAGAGTGTGGGGCACGAAGAGACGTTTCACGATGACGTCTCCGATCCGGCAATCTTGCGGACGGAGTTGCGCCGGCTGGCCGATCGAGTGGGCACTCGGCTGCGAGTTTCCGGCTGGGAAGCGACGACAGTCGCAATCAAGGTGCGCTTCGCAGACTTCACCACGGTATCGCGCTCCCGCTCTTTGGCCGAGCCCACCGCAGTCGGGCAGAGAATCGGTGATGCCGCCCACGAACTTTTCGCCTCGATTTCGCGACCGCTGCCCGTGCGCTTGCTGGGCGTGAGGGGGGAACGCCTTCAGCCGGCAGGCGCCTCACCGCTCGCGCTCTGGGACGACGATGAGGAGTGGCGGCGGGTGGAGGGGGCCGTGGATTCTGCCACAGCGCGCTTTGGTCGCGGAGCCATCACTCGCGCCACCCTGCTCGGCGAGTCGCGCGGTGGCGGCGCTGTGCCGTCGCATCCGCGATTGCCAGAGCAAAAATAGACAGATTTGACTGGGCAGTTGGCCCTCGTGGCGGTAGCGTAGCCTCATGCCTAACATCGCACTTGAACTCGGCAAGCAGTCGGCAACTTTCGGCGTCAGCAGCATCTATGGCGAGCAGCAGGACGTCGCGGGCGTGCGTATGATCCCCGTTGCCCTCACCTGGACGGGGTTTGGCGGGGGAGAGGACTCCTCGGGCAATGGTGGCGGTGGCGGTGGCGGATACGCCGTGCCCATCGGCGCGTACATTCGGCGCGGAGACGATCTTCGTTTCGAGCCGAACCTTGTGATGATCGCTGTAGTTGCCATTCCGCTCATTCTTGTGGCAGGTCACTCGCTCACTCGTGTCATCCGCATCCTCAAGAAGTAGGCCGGACGCTCTCGCACGTTCCATTCAGCACGGCGTTGAGCAGATTCTCATCGCCGTCGTGGCAGTCGACGCGAGCAACCCCGCGATCTTGATCGATGGGCGCAGTGGAGCCGGCAAATCCACTCTCGCAGAAGCGCTCGTTGCCCAATGGCCTCGAGCCGGACGCGTGCAACTCGTCGCGCTCGATTCCATCTATCCGGGGTGGGACGGACTTGCCGATGGTGTGTCGACAGCCACCGAAGAAGTCCTTCGCCCGCATGCACGGGGACTGATCGGCGTCTGGCAGCGCTGGGACTGGGAGCGGTCCGAACCGGCCGAAGCACACGCTGTGGATCCGTCTCTTCCGCTCATCGTCGAAGGCTCTGGCTTACTGACTGAGAAGTCGGCGTCGCTCGGCGACATCCGCGTGTGGGTTGAATCGCCGTTGCCATCAAGGCGGGCGCGGGCGCTCGCACGTGATGGCGAGCTTTACCGACCGCATTGGGAGCGGTGGGCGCGGCAAGAAGCGCTCCATCTCTCGGTAGATGCCCCCGAGTCCCTCGCCACCCATGTGGTTCGCGTGCCATAGCGAACGCGCTACTCAGGCTCGGGATCGGACAATCCGTCTATCGCATCCACGAGGACGTGCAACCGATAGCCCACCCAGTCATAGATCCCGAAGCGAGCGTCAGTTTCGTCACGCTCTTCGTCGCTGATGGCGACTCCCAGCCTGGTAGCGAGAACGAGACGAACAGCTGCGAGCGTGCGCAACCACGCGTCTGCTTCGGTCGCGCTGAGAGTCACTGCGACCGTCTCCCGCAGCGCCGGGTCATCGTCCCGAGTCGCGAGAGTGTTCGTTCCGACAAGACTCTCGAGCGATGCCAGAACGATGGCGGCTTCATCCCGGCGCCTGTCGAGCAGATCTGCTTCGGTGAGTCCACGAAACTCTCGTGCAGCTTCGGGATCTTCGCGATACGCGTCAGGCACTAAGCGCGCGATGGCAGGATCCCGTGGCGATTCGGGGTGCTCGGAGAGCAAATCAGCGAACTGAGCGGTCAGCGCGGCGATGTGGGCAGCTTCGATCCGTGCAAATTCCAGCACAATCTTCTTTGTCACTGCGGCGCCTGCCTCACGGTGGCCCAAAGTCCGTAGTCATGCATCGCCTGGGCATGCAGCTCCATCTGCTCACGGGCGCCCTCGGCGACTATCGCGTGACCATCGTTGTGCACGGCCAGCATCAGCTTCTCTGCCACGGGCTTGGGGTAGCCAAAGTATGTACGAAATACGTGCGTCACATAGTTCATCAGATTCACGGGGTCATCCCAGACGAGCGTTTGCCAGGGACGCTGTGGTTCGCGCGCGGAGCGAAGATCAGACTCTTCAGCGATGTTGGGGGCGGTGAGCGAATTCATTATGCCCAGCCCAGTTCGTGCAAGCGAGCGTCATCAATCCCGTAGAAGTGAGCGATCTCATGCACGAGCGTCGTGTGCACTTCGTCGCGCAGTGAGGTCTCGTCGTCGCAGACGGCTAGGTGTGCCTGACGGTACACGATGATCCGATCCGGAAGCTCGCCAATGCCATAGCGATCACGCTCGGTCAGCGCCCATCCGTCGTACAGGCCCAACAGATCAGTGCTGCCGTCTTCGGCGAGATCTTCGACGACGAAAATTACGTTGTCCAAGCCTTCGACCATATCGTCGGGCAGAAGATCCAACTCATCGATCACCAGTCGTTCGAAAGCTGCTGCATCCATTTCCATCAGCAACTCCGACATTTGGGGTGAGTAACGGGGCTCGAACCCGCGACATCGGCCACCACAAGGCCGCGCTCTACCAACTGAGCTATACCCACCATGTTTCCCACCGGAATGGGCAACCGAAATATTCTCTCACATTCGAGAGGCAAATGATGACACGGCTGCCGCCGCAGCAGCTTTTGCGTCATCGCTTGTCGGGCCCGGCTCTGCCACGAACACAGCCTGGCGGTAGTAGGCGAGCTCGCGAATCGACTCGAGGATGTCGGCGAGGGCGCGATGGCCTCCGTCTTTCACAGGGGCGTGGATGTAGCTGCGCGGATACCAACGCTGCGAGAGCTCCTTGATGCTCGACACATCGATGCTGCGATAGTGCAACCAGCGGTCCACCCTGGGCATGTACTTAGCCAGGAACATCCGATCGGTGCCGATCGTATTTCCTGCAATCGGCGACTTGCCCTCCAGCACGAAGCGCTGCAAGTACTCAAGCACTTGAAACTCTGCGTCTCCTAGGCTCACACCGTCGGGGATCTCCTTGAGCAGCCCTGACTTTTCGTGCATCTTCGTGACGAAGTCACTCATGTTCTCGAGTGCTGACGCGTCAGGCTTGATGACAATCTGAAAGCCGTCATCGAGCACGTTGAGATCGAAGTCAGTGATGACCACCGCGATCTCGACGAGTTCGTCGAGATCGGGGTCAAGACCGGTCATCTCGCAGTCGATCCATACGAGTCGGTCGTTCTTTGAGCCTGCCGCCATGGTTCCAGCCTATTGGCGAACGCCGACAATGCAGTGAACCATGACGAACTCGAACTTTTTGCCCCCCCGGGAGGAATCGAACCCCCGACCTTGCGGGTAGAAACCGCTCGCTCTATCCCCTGAGCTACGGAGGGAGAGGTGACTCTAGGTTACAGCGTTGCGACACGCACAAACGAACCCTAGCGCCGCGAGCGAACCCGGCGTACCGTTCCAAGAAAGCGGTATTCGAAAGGAGTTCGATGATGAGCACCACCGACACACACCACGCTCTGTGGATCGCGTACGGCGCCTCGGGAGTTGCGGGGAGCATCCGCAAGGACGGCAGCGGCTACACCGTCACGATCGCCGGTGCCGATGCGGCTACAGGCACATACGAAACGATGGAGATCGCGAAGAGTGCGCTCCATGCGCACATGCCGCCCGGAAGCGACTGGCCGTCGTTCCGAGAGCATTAAAGGGTGGTGAGCGCTCGCACACGCTGAGGGTTTCACTCATCCTCCCCAGTGCGAGCGGCATCGCTGTTGTTCCCACACCCCCAAACATGCGCCACTCGAGAACGCTGCGTGCGGCACTCTGATCTGACCGCCGGCGCTCGACGGGCACGCGGCGCCGGCGGACCCGCGGACCTTCCCGGGTGCGAAAGGAGCACAGCATGCAAGACACCATCACGATCAGGGGCAACTTGGCCGCAGATCCCGAGCAACGGCGGATCTCGACCGGCGACACAGTCACGAGCTTTCGCGTCGGTACGACCGCACGCCGCCGCGACAAAGCGACTGGCGAGTGGACTGACGACGAGACCAACTGGTACCAGGTGTCGGCGTTTCGAACATTGGGCGAGCACGTGTTCGCTTCGTTGCGCAAAGGACATCCCGTTATCGTGAGCGGCCGCCTTCGGCTCCGAACGTGGGAGTCTTCCACAGGCAAAGGCATGTCCGCGGATATCGAAGCCGATGCCGTCGGTCACGATCTGCGGTGGGGGAGCACTGTCTACACGCGCGCGGCGCGAGACGATGCCGGCACCGAACAGCCGAATGGCGATGCATGGGCAGCAGACGCGTCGGCGGGATCGGCCTGGGCAACAGTGGTTCCGGGCGAGGCGCGGGTGCTCGACGAGCCGGCAGCGACCGCGGCTTCAGAACAGGAGAGTATTCACGCGCCGGTCTGACTCACAGGGGGTGCTCGGGATGTCTGCCCTTAGAATCGCTGGGTGCATCGACGTCCCGAGCGACCCGCGTTTGCCCTGACCGCTACGACCCGTGGCCGGTGGTCTGGCTCCCTGGGCACGCTTGTGCTTGCGTGCGCGTTGGCTAGTTGTGCGCCGGCTGAACCGATTGAAACCCCAACGCCCACAGCGAGCGCCACGGTGACCTCGGCAGCTACACCGACGCCCACGGTGACCGTGCCCGCGTTTGATGCGGATGGTACGGCCGAGCAGAACCTGGCTGTATTCGCGCTCACCGTAGAAGAGGTGTGGGCTTCCGCCGACAAAGCCTCGGGTCGTGCGTATGTTGACGCCCTCGTTGCCGTCGGCTTCGCGAAAGCCGACATGGAAGTGACAGAGGACTATTCGACAGTCGGCAACCCCGCTGAGAGCATCCAGTTCTCTGTGAAGTGGGGCGACCAGTGCCTGGTCGGCCAGGTGGGCCCCGCCACTGGAGATCCAGTCGCCGCGGTTCTCCCAGGGCTCGATGAAGGTACGTGTCTGGTCGGCGATACGCGCTCCATCGACTGGTAGCGCGAAGTACACCGAGGGCGCGCATGCCTCAAGCCCGGTAGGCTGAGACGCTGACATCGCTAGCGCAAGGAGAGCAGAAACCGTATGGCTGAATACATCTACTCCATGGTCCGTGCCCGCAAAGCTGTGGGAGAAAAGCTGATCCTCGATGATGTCACCATGGCGTTCTTGCCTGGTGCGAAGATCGGCATGGTCGGACCCAACGGCGCCGGCAAGTCGACGATCCTGAAGATCATGGCAGGCATGGACACACCGTCCAACGGCGAAGCGAAGCTGAGCCCCGGGTTCACCGTCGGGATCCTCCTGCAGGAGCCGGAGTTGGATGAATCCAAGACTGTCTTGGAGAACATTCAAGACGGGATCGCGATCAAGGCGAAGCTCAATCGATTCAATGAGATCTCCGCCCTGATGGCAGACCCCGATGCAGACTTCGATGCGCTCCTGGCAGAGATGGGAACGCTTCAAGAAGAGATCGATGCGGCCGACGCCTGGGACCTCGACTCGCAGCTCGAACAGGCCATGGATGCGCTCCGCACACCCCCGGCCGACGCAGCCATCGCGCCGCTATCAGGTGGTGAGAAGCGTCGTGTAGCGCTGACCAAGCTGCTTCTGCAGAAACCTGATCTGCTGCTTCTTGACGAGCCCACCAACCACCTTGACGCTGAGAGCGTGCTCTGGCTTGAGCAGCATCTGCAAAAGTATCCCGGCGCTGTTATCGCGATCACACACGACCGGTACTTCCTTGACAACGTCGCCGAATGGATCGCCGAAGTCGACCGCGGTCGTTTGATTGGCTACGAGGGAAACTACTCGACATACCTCGAGAAGAAGTCGGAGCGTCTGGCCGTACAGGGAAAGAAGGACGCCAAGCTCGCAAAGCGACTGGCTGAAGAACTCGACTGGGTGCGCTCCAACTCCAAAGGACGCCAAGCGAAGTCCAAGGCGCGACTGGCTCGCTACGAAGAGATGGCTTCAGAGGCCGACCGCACGCGCAAGCTTGATTTCGATGAGATCTCCATTCCGCCGGGTCCGCGTCTGGGCGGCGTCGTGATCGAGGCGAAGAACCTGCAGAAGGGCTTCGATGACCGTTCCCTCATGAGCGGACTCAGCTTTAGCTTGCCGCCGAACGGGATCGTGGGCGTGATCGGTCCCAACGGTGTGGGAAAGACGACCTTGTTCAAGACGATCGTTGGGCTGGAGCCGCTCGATGGCGGCGTTCTCAAGATCGGTGAGACGGTCAAGATCAGCTACGTGGATCAGTCCCGATCCAACATCGACCCGAACAAGTCGCTCTGGGAAGTCGTGTCTGACGGGCTCGACATCATCACGATCGGCAAAACCGAGATCCCTTCGCGCGCATATGTATCGAAGTTCGGCTTCAAGGGCCCCGATCAGCAGAAGAAGGCGGGGGTGCTCTCCGGTGGTGAGCGCAACCGCCTGAACCTTGCGCTGACGCTGAAAGAGGGCGGCAACCTGCTGCTTCTCGATGAGCCGACCAACGACCTCGACGTCGAGACGCTGCAGTCCCTGGAGAATGCTCTTCTTGAGTTCCCCGGTTGCGCTGTGGTCATCACGCACGATCGTTGGTTCCTCGACCGGATCGCCACCCATATCCTCGCCTACGAGGGCACAGACGAGCACCCCGACCACTGGCACTGGTTCGAGGGAAACTTCGAAGCATACGAAGAGAACAAGATCGTTCGCCTTGGTGCCGAAGCGGCCTCGCCTCACCGCTCCACGTACCGCAAGCTGACGCGTGACTGAGATCGCCCGCACGGAGGCGACGGCAACTGGTCGTCGCCTCCACATCCCCATCCATCTGCGGTGGGGCGACCTCGACGCGTTCAATCACGTCAACAACACCTCGATGCTGAAGTTGCTCGAAGAAGCGCGAGTGCGAGCATTCTGGGCACCGTTGGAAGGTGAGCAGGCTCCCGAGACCGCGGTGCTCGACTCGAGCCTGCAATCGGGTGTGCTGACGTTGATCGCTCGCCAAGAAATCGAGTACCTCGCTCCGGTGCCCTACCAACGCGATCCGCTCGACGTGCAGATGTGGTTCGGCAAAGTGGGCGGCTCGAGTGTGCACGTCAACTACGAGGTGTGCAGTCCAGTTTCCCTCTCGGGAGCACGTTCACAACTCGTCTACGCCCGTGCAACCGCGGTCATCGCGAAAGTCGACGCGGCGACCGGACGACCTTTGCGTCTGAGCGCGATCGAGAGGGCGGTCTGGAGCCCCTACCTCGGCGAGAGCATCGTGTTCGCGCATCGCTCCTGAACGGGTGCTAGTTGCCCGTGGGCACCCTCACCATCACCTCTTGAGCGACACTTGCCAGCAATGATCCGTCGCGCGCATAGATCCGGCCGCTGGCAAGTCCGCGTCCTCCGCGCGCGCTCGGCGACTCCTGCACGTACAACATCCACTCATCGACGCGTCCAGGGCGGTGCCACCACATCGCGTGGTCGAGGCTTGCCACCTTCAGCCCTCGGGTAGACCACGCGATGCCGTGTGCACGCAGAATCGGCTCCTGAATCGTCATATCGCTGAGGTAAGCGAGGATCGCTTGATGCAGTGCAGGATCGTCAGGAAGACGCTTCTTGATCCGCATCCATACCGCTTGACTCGGCTTCGGCTCACCATCGACCGTGAGATAGATCGGCGTAGCGACATGGCGCAACTCCACGGGGCGGTTCATAAACAGGCGCTTGGAGATCGGGTGCGAAGCTGCGACCTCTGACTCGATGTCTGGAAGGTCTTCCGGAGCGGCTATGCCCGTCGGCATGTCGAGTTGGTGTTCCAAGCCTGGGTCCTCTTGTTGGAATGACGCAATCATCGAGAATATCGGTACCCCGTCTTGGTAGGCCTGGGTGCGCCGAGTAGAGAATGACCGCCCATCATGAATTCGGTCGACCGAGAAGGTGATGCCTCGGGATGAATCACCTGGCCGAAGAAAGTAGCCGTGCATGGAGTGCACCGCTCGACCGTCGGCGATGGTGCGCCCAGCTGCAACCACGGATTGAGCGAGCACCTGGCCGCCATAGACTCGGCCGAACGGCATTTGCTGCGAAGAGCCGGTGAAGATATCTTCGCGAGTGCGCGCTTCGGAACCCGACAGATCAAGAACATCCATGAGCGATCCAACCGGATCGGGGTCGGGTACGAAACTGTCAGGAGCGCTGGGGGCGGCCTTCGACACGAAAAACTCCATTTCGCTGGGTCTTGACGCGCAACGGGGCACGCGCGTTCCCTTGATACTTTAGGCGGATGCCCCAGCGCTTGATATTCAACGAAGCCGACGCCGCAGCCGATGCCATGACATTTGCAGGTCGCTCGAGTCCCCTAGGAGACGGCGCAGTCCGATTGCGTGCCTCGGACGGAGTTCTGGTCATGACTTCTGCTCCGCTGGCGCCACGTGGCCTTTTCGACGCCACACCGACCATCCTGGCGATGAGAGTGTTGGCGGTCGATCCTGAGCTTGTGTGCGACCTGACGGTTTCAGCATCCACTCTTCAGCTCGCTCAGGACGATGCTACATCGATCGAGCTGCCCGAGACGGCGGTGTCGGAGCCGTGGGCAGGGGTCACGCCGCCCAGAGCAGGGTGGGTCACAGCCGACGACATTCCTGCGGCCACTCTGGCAGCCCGGGCCCAGTGGGGAATCACGACCGTGGCAGAATCCCTTCCCGCCAACCCCGGCGAGGATGTTGTTCGCTCCGTACGCGCGGCGGTCTGGGGCGCGGCTGACGACGAACTGAATGGTCTACCGCTCGGTGCAGCGTTCGCTGCGTTCGCGCTCGGTTTCATCGCCGGCGAAGAGCAAGCGCGGGTGAGGACAGCCGCGTCTTGGACGAGAATCACCTTGGATCGCGGCCACGTGCTGATTCGCAGGCCCGAACGTATGGGGCTCACCGAAGTGCGCTCGACAGGTCGGGCGTAACCAGCCTCAGACCGCGGCAGCCATCGACCGGCCCGCTGAGCGTCCAGAGAACAAGCAGCCCCCAACGAACGTTCCCTCGAGCGCGCGATAGCCGTGCACCCCGCCACCGCCGAAGCCGCTTGACTCGCCCGCCGCGTAGAGGCCGGGTATGGGTTCGCCGTTTGCAGAGAGTGCGCGCGATTCGAGGTCTGTTTCGATCCCACCGAGCGACTTTCTTGTCAGCACGTGCAGCTTCACCGCGATCAGGGGACCGGCCGTTGGATCGGTGATCCGATGCGGCACGGCGGTGCGAACGAGCCTGTCACCGCGGTAGGAGCGAGCAGCGCGGAGCATCGCGACTTGAGCGTCCTTCGTGAAGTCGTTGTCGAGTTCGCGATCACGAGCCTCGAGCTCTGCTCGAACAGTCGCTGCATCCAAAGCGTCGCCGCCGGGAAGCGCCCTCATGCCACTGATCAGCTCGTCGAGGGTGTCACGCACGACGAAATCGGCGCCGTTGTCCATAAACGCTTGCACCGGAGCTGCGGCCCCTTTGCCGAGCCTCGATTTGAGCAACAGCGAGATGTCTTTGCCGGTCAGATCAGGGTTCTGCTCGCTGCCCGAGAGAGTGAACTCCTTCTCGATGATCTTTTTCGAGAGCACGAACCACGAATGGTCATGACCGGTTGTGCGCAGATGTGCGAGGGTGCCGAGTGTGTCGAAGCCCGGAAACAGCGGTACCGGTAGTCGCTTGCCCGTGGCGTCCAGCCACAGTGAGGAGGGCCCGGGAAGGATGCGAATGCCGTGCTGGGGCCACACGGGATTGAAGTTCTCGATTCCTTCGACGTAGTGCCACATGCGATCGGTGTTGATCAGATTCGCGCCCGCAACTTCGGAGGTGGACAGCATCGAACCATCGACGTAGGCGGGCACGCCGGTGATCATCTTTTCGGGCGCAGTTCCCAGTCGTGATGGCCAGCTCTTGCGAACAAGCTCGTGATTGCCGCCGATACCGCCAGCAGAGACGACTGTCGCTGCGGCGGTGATAGCGAAGGAACCAACGACTTCACGCGACGAAGCGAAGCCACGCGCGGCGCTTGATGGCGCCAGCACCTCGCCCTCGGCCCCGACCACTGTGCCGTTAGTGACAGTGAGCGAGCTGATTCGATGCCGGGGAAGAATGGTGACTCTGCCCTGTGCCTCTGCCGTTTCCACATCCGCTTGGAACGGGGCTACCAAGCCCGGCCCGGTGCCCCAGGTGATGTGAAACCGCGGCACCGAGTTGCCCGGGCCGAGTGCGGTGTAGCCGCCACGCTCTGCCCAGCCGACGACGGGAAAGAATCCGACGCCTTTCTCTCGCAACCACGAGCGCTTCTCAGCGTGCGCGAAATGCAGATATGCCTCTGCCCACCGCTTCGGCCATGCGTCTTCATCGCGATCAAAGCCCGCGGTGGCGAACCAATCTTGGCGCGCAAGATCGAGGGAGTCTCTAATGCCCATGCGACGTTGCTCGGGTGAGTCGACGAAGAAGAGGCCGCCGAATGACCACCACGCCTGACCGCCCAGGTTTGTGCGTGGCTCTTGGTCGACGATGACGACCCGTTTGCCCGCAGCGAGCGCTTCACTCGCGGCAACGAGCCCGGCCAGGCCCCATCCGATCACGAGAATGTCGGTGTTGTAAGTGTTGGTCGGCATATCGACTCCAGTGTCGAGGTGGTGGGGCAGGGGGTAGTTAGCGAGATTCGTCCTGCGGCGGTTCAGCGATCAGGGGAATGGATGCTGCGGTGCGGCCGGCGGCATTGGGTCCGATGCCCGTGGGCTCAAAGGTGTTTACCATCGCGAAGGCGGCGCGATGGAGGTAGTCCCACAGCGTGGCATCGTGCAGCGGCGCCAGTTCGAGCTCGTCGACCGCGGCACGCATGTGATGCAGCCAACGATCGCGGGCGTCGGGATTCACATGGAAGCCATTGTGACGCATCCGCAGTCGGGGGTGTCCGCGTTGCTCGCTGTAGGTGCTTGGGCCGCCCCAATACTGTTCGAGAAACATCGTCAGGCGTTCCGCTGCCGGCCCCAGATCATCCTCCGGATACATGGGGCGCAGCACGTCATCGTCGGCGATCCCGCGGTAGAAGCTGTCGACGAGACGCACGAAGGTCTCGTGTCCGCCGATCTCTTCGTAAAAGGAGCGCATGGGGTCTGCGTCCGATGTCATGTTTGGTCCTTCGAACTGGCGTTGGTGTCGTTGCTTTCGGCCGCCGACTCTGGTGTGGGCTTGGCAGTGCGTTTCGGCTTCCATACTGGCTTGGACGAAGCGGGCACCGCGACCGGCTGCGGCTTTGTCTTTGGCGGGTGCGCGCCACGCACACGTTGCGCACCGTCGATTCCGGTGGGCATCACCGTGTTCATGCCCGGCAGAGTGAGGCCGAGTTCATCGGCGGCGCTCTTCAATCTGCGCCGCAGTTCGCTGGCCACGTCGTCTTTGGCGTGCGCACGCGTCTTCATCACGAGACGGATGATGAGCGCATCGCCCGTCACGGATTCGAGGCCCCAAATCTCAGGCTGTTCGATGATCCGCGTGCGCCACTTGGGATCGTGTGCGAGCTCTATCGCCGCGTCGAGCAGGGCCTTCTCGGCAGCATCCATGTCTGCATCAACGGGCAAGCCGAGGTCGATGATCACACGAGACCAGCCCTGAGACAGGTTGCCGATGCGTGTGATCTCGCCGTTGCGCACATACCAGAGCGTGCCGTTGACATCCCGCACGTGAGTCACTCGCACGCTCACCGATTCGACGATCCCCGAGGCGAGCCCGAGATCGACAACATCGCCGATGCCGATCTGGTCTTCCGCGACGATGAACATGCCGTTCAAGACGTCTTTGACAATGTTCTGCGCGCCGAAGCCAAGCCCTGCACCGATCGCCGCAGACAGCAGCGTGAGAGAGGTTAGCGCGTTCGGCGCGAGCACCCCGACGATGAGAAGCAATGAGACGATGAGGATCGCCACGTTGCCGATGTTCATCAGAATCGACCCGAGCGTGCGAGTTCGTTGAACCAGTCGCACCGAAGCAAGTGGCGAACGCTCCAGCGCTTGGGTGTCTTCTACTCGCGCCTTGGTCTTCGCTCCGTTGACGATTCTGGCTACGACGCGACGAATGATCACGCGCAGAATCCACGACAGCAGGAACGCCCCAAGGACGATCATCGCGACGGTGGCGAGCATCAGGCCGAGCCCGGTGAAAAACGCACCGACATTCGGCCAGAACTCTGACCAGAACAGCGGGTCAGTGACGTCGCTGGTGTCTGTCGCATCAAGGGTGATCATCGTGATGATCCTAACGACGGATGCCTCGGCCGCACCTGTGTGCGAGCCGAGGCATCCGTATGAGTTCTACTGTGCGTCGCGAGCCTGCACACTGAGTGCACGTTCGACGCCAGCGAGGTTTTCTGCCACCAGTCGGCGCAGCGCGGCTGGAGCATCGCTGTTGGCCATCAACCAATTGCGCGTTGCGTCGCGCAGTTCCGTGCTGGCCAGTGCAGCCGGGTAAAGCCCGGCTACCAGGTACTCCGCGATCTTGTAGGTGCGAGACGACCACATGGGCAGCAGCATCTCGAAGTACGGCTCGATGAATGCCGGCAGCACCTCGATGCTCGAGGGGCTGGTGAGGCCGATGGTGATCACCCTGACGATCGTGTTCGGCAGATCGGCGTTGTCGATGAGCGACGCCCAGGCTGCCCGCTTCGCTTCAACAGTGGGGATGCTTGCACGAGCCTGAGCGGCGAAGTCCGCTCCCTTCGCGGTGTTGTCCGCTGCGAGGGCAGCGTCGATCTCTTCTGCCGTCACCTCTCCGCCTGCCGCCAATGAAACCAGCAGCTGCCACGACAGGTCGGTGTCGATCTCGAGGCCTTCGAGCACGATTTCGCCGTTGCGAACACCGGCCACGGTCGCCCACTGCGCTGCTGTGGAGGCAGCGCTCGCGAATGACGTCACGAACTGCAACTGGCTGTCGCTGCCAGCTTCGGCAGCCTGCGCGAGCTCCCACAGCGACGACGCGACCTTCTCGCGGGTTGCGGCGCGCTTCTCACGGGCTACGTAGGAGTTTGCCGCCAGCTGAAGTTGGCCGACCGTGGTGCGCACGGTCGTTGACTCGGTCTCAGAGCCGATGTTGCGCAGAACGAGGTCGATGTAGTCGCTGGCTGAAGCCTCCGCGTCGCGGGTCTGATCCCATGCCGCACCCCACACGAGCGAGCGAGCGAGCGGGTCGCTGATCTTCGCGAGATGGTTGATTGCGGTGTCAAGTGAACGGTCGTCGAGGCGGATCTTGGCGTAGGCGAGGTCGTCGTCGTTCAGCAGCACCAGGTCGGGGCGAACCTGCCCCTTGAGCTCTGGAACTTCGGTGAGGTCGCCGTCTACGTCGAGCTCGACGTGATGCACGCGAACGAGCGCGCCGTCGTTGAGACTGTAGAAACCAACGCCCAGCCGGTGCGGGCGGATCGTCGGGTAGTCGGCGGGAGCCGTCTGCACGATTGCAAACCGGGTGATAACGCCGTCGGAATCCGTCACGATCTCGGGCGAGAGGGTGTTCACGCCAGCGGTCTCGAGCCACTTCTTAGACCAGGTCGTGAGCTCACGACCGCTGGTCGCTTCGAGCTCCACCAACAGATCCGACATCTCTGTGTTGGACCACTCGTTCTTCTTGAAGTACGCCGCGACGCCGGCAAAGAACTGTTCGATGCCTACCCAGGCAGCGAGCTGTTTGAGTACCGACCCTCCCTTGGCGTAGGTGATGCCGTCGAAGTTGACCTGCACGTCTTCGAGGTCGTTGATCTCAGCGATCACCGGGTGAGTCGAAGGCAGCTGATCTTGACGGTAAGCCCAGGTCTTCTCCATCGCGTTGAACGTGGTCCATGCTTCGGTCCATTCCGTAGCCTCGGCGGTGGCGATCGTCGACGCCCACTCTGCGAACGACTCGTTCAGCCAGAGCCCGTTCCACCATTTCATGGTCACGAGGTCGCCGAACCACATGTGGGCGAGTTCGTGAAGAATCGTGACGACGCGTCGCTCTTTCACAGCGTGAGTCACTTTGCTGCGGAACACATACGTCTCGGTGAACGTGACCGCGCCCGCATTCTCCATCGCGCCTGCGTTGAATTCTGGGACGAAGAGCTGGTCGTACTTTTCGAACGGGTACGGGTAGTCGAACTTGGCTTCGTAGTACTCAAAACCCTGACGCGTCTTTTCGAAGATGTAGTCGGCGTCGAGGTACTGCCACAGGCTCTTGCGCGCGAAGACACCCAGCGGGATCACCCGACCCGATGCACTGGTGAGTTCAGAGAAGGTGGACTCGTAGGGTCCAGCGATGAGCGCCGTGATGTACGACGAGATGCGAGGAGTAGGGGAAAACGACCAAGTCGCGTTGCCATCGCCGTCGCGTGCTGGCTCTGGAGTGGGGGAGTTTGATACCACCTGCCACTGTTCAGGCGCAGTGACGGTGAACTGGAAGGTCGCCTTCATATCGGGCTGCTCGAAGGCGGCGAACACGCGCCGCGAGTCGGGCACCTCGAACTGGGTGTAGAGATACACCTCGCCGTCGACGGGATCGACGAAGCGGTGGAGTCCTTCACCGGTGTTGGTGTAGATGCACGAAGCATCGACAACCAGCTCATTGTGCTCGGCGAGGTTCTCCAAGGCGATCCGTGAATCAGCGAATGCCGATGCGGCATCGATCGCGACGCCGTTGAGAACAATCTCATGCACATCGCGTGCGATCAGATCGATGAAGGTTGAGGCCCCCGGCGTGGCGGTGAATCGAACGACCGTGCGGGATCCGAAGACCTGTGCGCCCTTCGTGAGGTCGAGAGCGATCTCGTACGATTCGGTCGAAAGGATCGCTCGGCGCTCTTGCGCCTCGATGCGGGTGAGGTTTTCTCCTGGCACTGAAATGCTCCCGTGGGTGTGGGTGGGATGCCGCAAACAGGCGCTGCTGGCGCCGACGGCAACCGTACAAGCCTACGTGAAACCTTTGGCGCGGTCCGCTGGTCGGCGCGGGGTGTCAGGATGGTGTGGTGACTTCGCACCAGCAAGACGAATCAGCCTCACCAGCAGCGCACACCACCACCGTGCCCTATGCCTCCGCCGCGGCCTCCACCGGCCCCGCACACGTTGAGGTGCCGGTGGCCTACGACGGCATTCTGCTCGCTGGTTTCGGTGGGCCCGAAGGTCAAGACGACGTGATCCCGTTCCTGCGAAATGTCACGCGTGGTCGCGGAATCCCCGACGAGCGACTCGAAGAAGTAGCTCATCACTACCGACACTTTGGCGGCATCAGCCCCATCAATGCCCAGAACCGTGCGCTGAAGAGTGCGCTCGAAGCTGAGCTCCGGCGTCGCGAGATCGAGTTGCCCGTCTATTGGGGCAATCGCAACTGGGCGCCCTACCTTCACGACGCGGTCAGAGAAGCTGATGCCGCAGAAGACCGGAAGCTGCTCGCGCTCGCGACCAGCGCATACTCCTCGTTCTCGAGTTGCCGCCAATACCGGGAGGACTTCGCTCGGGTGCTTGACGAGACCGGGCTGGCATCGACTATGACGATCGACAAGGTGCGTCAGTTCTTTGATCACCCCGGGTTCGTGCAGCCGTTCATTGACGGCGTGCGCGATGCGGTGGCGTCTTTCGTCGACGACGGTGTCGAGCCCGCAGCCATCAGGGTGCTGTTCTCTACGCACAGCATCCCCACCGCAGACGCGGATCGCTCCGGGCCGCGCGACATCGACTTCGGTGAGGGGGGCGCCTATGCGGCGCAGCACCTTGCGGTGGCTGAGACCGTGATGGCGGCGGTCACGGCGGATTTTCCTGCCGCTGCCGGTGTCGGTTGGGAGCTTGTGTACCAGTCGCGCTCCGGCCCGCCCACACAGCCGTGGCTGGAGCCCGACGTCAACGACGTGATCGCGGATCTCCCGAACAGAGGCGTCGCCGCAGTCGCCATCGTTCCGCTCGGGTTTATGAGCGATCACATGGAGGTGCTGTGGGATCTCGATACCGAGGCGACCGAGGCTGCGGCTGCCGCCGGGCTCAAATCCGTGCGCACACCGACGCCGGGGATCGACCCCGTGTTTGTCAGCGGGCTGGTCGACCTCGTGGAGGAACGTCTCAGGGGAACCGCCGCTCGAGACCGCCCCCACGCGACGAATCTTGGTCCGTGGTTCGATGTGTGTCGTCCGGCGTGCTGCGAGAACGTTCGTGCCGGCTTCAAGCCCGCTGCCGCGGGGATTGCCCCCTGACAACGCACTGATTCGCTCACTTTTCTCTAGGATTACGTTCATGCGCATTCACCTCGCGACCGATCACGCCGGCCTCGAATTCTCCACCCAGCTCCAGCACCACCTGGCGGCTGGCGGGCACGAGGTCGTGGATCATGGCCCCGTTGAGTATGACCCTCTCGACGACTACCCCTCGTTCTGCATCAGGGCGGCCCAGTGCGTGGTCGCTGACCAGTCTGCCGGCATCGAGGCGCTGGGAGTCGTGTTCGGCGGCTCGGGCAACGGCGAGCAGATGGCCGCGAACAAGGTGCGAGGAGTTCGCGCCGCGCTGGTGTGGAGCCTTGCCACGGCAGAGCTTGCACGGGAGCACAATGACGCCAATGTGATTGCGATTGGCGCACGACAGCATACCTTCGAGCAGGTCGCGCAGTTCATCGACCGCTTCGTCAACACTCCGTTCTCGGGCGAACAACGCCACGCGCGCCGTATTGCACAGCTTGCCGCGTTCGAAACCGATGGTTCGTTGCAACCGGATCCGCGCGAAGCCGATTCCTTCGATCCCGAAGCAGGCTGAGCCCCCATGCCCGAAGGGCACTCGGTTCATCGCATCGCCCGTCAGTTCGACCGCAACTTCGTAGGGCACCGACTCAGCGCGGTGAGCCCCCAAGGGCGATTCGCTGAAGGTGCCGCCTTGATCGACGGCTGCACCGCGACGTCCGTGCGTGCGGTCGGCAAACAGATGTTTCTCGAGTTCGATGAAACCTTCTGGCTCCGCGTTCACCTCGGGATGTACGGCGCGTGGGACTTTGCCGGTGAGATCCTCACCGACCCTACGATCGCTTCTGCGAACGGTCGGATGGGGCAGACAAACCAGCGGGGGACCGAGGTTGCGGAGACGATCATGGACGCGGCGGGCGAGAACTCGTTGTCTTCCATCGGAGCGCCTCGGCGTGCTCGCGTTCGCGTGCGCATGTCGGAACAGACGAAGGGACTGGCAGACGAAGAAAGCGAGCAGTGGCCGCCGCCACCCGTCGGACAGGTTCGGCTGCGCCTCTTGACCGACCGCACCTGCGCAGATCTTCGCGGTCCGACTGCGTGCGCTATCCAGACCCCCGATGAGGTCGCCACGGTGATCGACAAACTCGGGCCTGACCCACTCGTCGATGATGTGGCCGAGGGCGAAGATCGCTTCACCCAGGTTGTGTTGCGCAAGCCCACTCCCATTGGCCTGCTGCTGATGGATCAGTCGGTTATCAGCGGTATCGGCAATGTGTATCGCGCTGAACTGTTGTTTCGCGCGCAACAGAACCCACATACCCCCGGCCGTGAGGTGCGCGACGACGTCGTGCGCGGGATCTGGCGCGACTGGGTACGGATGCTTGCCGTAGGTGTAGAGACGGGCCAGATGATGACCATGGACGACCTGGATCCGGATTCCTATCGCCGCGCTATGGCGAGCAGAGATGACAGGCACTGGGTCTACCACCGCGCCGGGTTGCCTTGTCGTGTGTGTGGGACGGCCATCGTGATGGAGCAAACGGCGGGCCGCAAGCTCTACTGGTGCCCGCGCTGCCAAGCCTGACGCCAAGCTTAGGGTGGGCATGCGGCACAACCAGAGGCATGCGATGTTGCCCGCCGTACGTCGATTTGCGTCTCGCATGCCGAGCGAAACGCGATCTTGAAATGCGAAAGAGTGCACGATGAGTCTGGGTAAGAGCGAGCACGTGTCGGTGATCGCGAACGCGCGCCTCAGCGGCGCGGAGCGGGTCGACCCCTTCGGCAGCGAGCTGGTCGACGTTCACATTGCACACGGGTTCATCGTCGATATCGCACCGGCCGGCGCCATAGCTCGCAGAGGCGGGGTGCTCGACGCTCAGGGAGCGTGGTTGATTCCCGGCTTGTGGGATCACCACGTTCACGTCATGCAGTGGGCGCTCGAATCCACGCGTCTGCCGTTGGGACATGCCACTTCGGCGGCCCAAGCAGCAGAGATCATGAGCACAGCACCCATTCGAGACGACGGCCGACGTGTCGGCAGTGGCTTTCGTGATGCCTTCTGGCCCGACGAACCAAGCCTTGAGACGCTCGACGCCGTGACCGGAATGGTGCCGACGTATCTCATCAATGCCGACGTGCACAGTGTGTGGCTGAACTGGGCTGCGTGGCGCCGAGAGGGCTTTGAGCCTGACGAATCAGGGATGCTGCGAGAAGAGCCAGCTTTCGAGATTTCACGGCGATTGAATGCTGTCCCCGCCGACGTGAGCGACCCGCTGGTGTCACGAATGGCCGCAGAGGCGGCATCGAAAGGCGTTGTTGGCCTCGTCGATCTCGATATGGCGTGGAACGAAGAAGCTTGGGCGCGGCGGATGGCCAGGGGTTTCGACACCTTGCGCGTGGAGTTTGGAATCTATCCGCACGACCTTGATCGAGCCATCTCGGAGGGGCTGCAGACGGGCGACGACGCCCGAGGATCGAACTCTCATCTCGCACGGGTCGGTCCGATGAAAGTGATCACAGATGGTTCGCTCGGCACTCGTACTGCGGCGTGTTCACACGCGTACCCAGACGATGAGCACAATCACGGCCTGCTCACTATCGATCCCGAGACACTCGTGGATCTGATGACCCGAGCGACGGTTTCGGGCCTCGCCTGCGCTATTCATGCCATCGGCGATGTGGCGAACTCTCACGCCCTCGATGCATTCGCGACCACCGGCGCGTGGGGAACAATCGAACACGCGCAGTTGGTCTCTCACGCTGATATTCCACGCTTTGCAAGGCTGGGTATCGGCGCCAGCGTGCAACCCGAGCACGCTATCGATGACCGCGATCTCGCCGACACCATCTGGCAGACGCAAACGGCGCAACCGTATCCGCTGCGGGCGCTGGCTGACGGGGGCGTCAACCTGCTCTTCGGTTCGGACGCCCCAGTGTCACCGTTGGATCCGTGGGCGGGGATCGCCGCCGCCGTCTTCCGTACTCGAGATGGCCGCCCTGCGTGGCAGGATCACCAGCGGGTAAACGTGCGAACAGCCCTCGGCGCGTCCACCCACGGCGGCTCCGCCAGCGTCGCCCGGATCGAGCCCGGCGCGGTCGCCGATCTCGTACTGTGTGCACACGATCCGTCGACTGCAGACGAGACTGGACTGCGCTCGATGAAAGTGCTCGCGACGATGCTCGAGGGTCGGCTCACCCACCGCGGCTAGAAAGCGGTGCGGCAACGCAAAACGGCCTCCGACTCGTGAGTCGAAGGCCGTTCTGCGTGCGTGGTGTTGCTATGCCGCGACGTGCGCGAAGAGGAACCAACGGTCTTTCTCGAGCGACTGCATGATGCTGATGGCGACGTCCTGGCTCGTCAGATCGAACTCGTCCAGTCCGTCGACGGCTGCCTTCACATCTGCGATCACAGCGTCCATGTCGGAGATCACCGAGCGAACCGTGTCATCCCACTGCGAGAACCCGGCCGCTACAGCGGTCTTAGAGGCTTTGTCAGCGACTGTAGAAACGCGCGCGTCTACGGGAAGGCCAAGCGCGACGATCCGTTCGGCGGCAGTATCTGCGCCGTTCTGCGCGTTGCCGACAATTGTGTCGAGAAGCTCGTGGATTGCGATGAAGTTCGCGCCGCGAACATTCCAGTGCGCCTGCTTTCCGTTTACGGCGAGCGACTGCAGGCCGATGACGACAGGAGTGAGGAATTGGGCTGCTGCTGCAGCGGTGTTGGGGTCTGCGGCTGTGGCTGCGGTAGTTTGCGTCTTGCTCATGTTGAGCGCCTCCATCTCAGATCAAAGGGCCCCGGTTGGGGCGGATCTGTCTCGTCTCGTGTAACGCTACTCAGCCCTGGAAATTCCGCAAGCAAGACAAGGCTCGGCTAACCAGAACGTGCCGCGACGCTAGTCGCTACCTGGAATGGTTGCTCCACCGACTAACGTCGAGGCGTGCCTTCCGCTGATCACGAGCTTGGGTCCGCGCGCGCGGTGTCAACCTCACCCGAACACCAAACCGCGACGACCTTCCTGCCGCATGTGCAGGGACTTCGTGCGATCGCCGTTCTCTGCGTCGTGCTGTACCACTTTTGGCCTGGCCGTCTCACAGGCGGCTACGTCGGCGTCGACATCTTCTTCGTCATCTCGGGGTTCTTGATCACGGCGCATCTGATGCGCGAATTGACCGCAACGGGCACGGTTCGCCTTGGGCAGTTCTGGGCCCGCCGGGCCCGTCGGCTGTTGCCAGCATCACTTCTCGTGCTGCTCTTCTCAGCGCTCGTCGCCATGTCTCCGTACCTCACGCCTACCTCGGCCTTGCCGAACGAAGTGCGCGAGATTCTAGCGTCGACGTTTTATGTCGAGAACTGGTACTTGGCGATCAATTCGGCTGACTATCTGAATCATTCCGGTGATCCCACGACCGTGCAGCACTATTGGTCACTGTCACTCGAAGAGCAGTTCTACGTGATGTGGCCGCTGCTCATGCTTCTCGCGGCGTGGATCGGCGTCAAATGGTTTTCGGGCGCGCGCCGAAAGGCGGTCATCGTCACACTCGCTGTGATCTCGCTGGCGTCATTCGTCTTCTGCGTTGTGTTCACGCTGACCGACCCGGCGCCAGCGTATTTCGTGACATTCGGCCGGATGTGGCAGTTCGGCGTGGGTGCGATGATCGCGCTGGTACCGTGGTTGCGTGTGAAGCACGCGCTGGCGAGCTTTGTTCTCGGTTGGGCAGGATTGGTCGCGATTCTCTACGCAGCGGTGCAGTTCGATGGCCAGACACCGTTCCCGGGGTATATGGCGGCAATACCTACTCTGGGCGCGGCTGCGGTGATTGCAGCGTCAAACACTGAGCGCTGGTGGTACCCCACACGAGTGCTCGCGATTCGCCCGGCCCAGTTCATCGGCGATATCTCGTACTCGCTGTATCTCTGGCACTGGCCATTGATCATCATCGCGCCTTCGGTACCGTTTTGGGGACTCACGATCTACCACCGGCTCGCCCTGCTCGTGCTCTGCTTCGTGCTTGCGTGGCTGACGAAGCGGTTCGTGGAAGACCCCGCGCGTCGCTGGAAGGTTCTGACCTCGCGGCCTCCGCGCGTGACGCTGTTCTCCTCGCTCGGAGCGATGTTGCTCGTCGCCGTCGTTGCTGTTGCCGCGTGGGGTGTGAACGCTCCGGCTTATGCAGCTGGCGTACGCGGGCTAGAAGAACTCCGTGACGATCCGCCCACTTGTTTTGGCGCAGCGGTGGTACTCGATGAAGCGTGTGGTGACGTTGATTTCGGTGACGCCGTGTTGCCAGCACCGGGCTTTGCGGGCGTGGACAGGCCGGCCGACGAGCAGTGCTTTGTGCAGTTGACCGATTCGCGCCCCGTGTCATGCACGTTCGGCTCTGATGATCCTGAGGCACCGCGCGTAGCGCTGGTGGGCGATAGCCACGCATACCAGCTGCTCTCGACTTTTCAGCAGCTCGCCGAGGCCAACGGCTGGCAACTGGTGACGTGGTTCAAGGGCGCATGCCCGTGGAACACCACGCCCCTTTCCACACCGGGCGCATTCGGCGAAGCCTGCACGCAATGGCGCGACGAGGTGCGCGCCGCGATCACCGATGCAGACCTCGACGCAGTGTTCACCGCGGCGATAGCGACAACCCCCTATTCCGCTCAGGGGTTTGATTCTTCATACGATGCCGCAGTTTCTGGCTACCAAGAAGCATGGTCCGAAGTGCTCGATGAGGGCATCCCGGTCATCACGGTCGTCGACAACCCAGTGTGGGAAACCGACCCGAACAAGTGTTTGAGAACGAGGGATGCTGCGACCTGCGTCGGTGCACGAGATGACGTGTTGGTTCAAGACGACCCCCTGCGCGGCGCGGCGGGAGGAATTGAAGGGGTCACCCTGCTCGACTTCACCGATGTCTTTTGCGGTCCCGAGGTGTGCAGCACCGTTGTGGGCGGGGCGAATATCTACCGCGATCAAGATCATTTGACGGTCACCTTCGCCGATTCCCTTGCGCCCTGGTACGAACAATCAGTAGCCGACGCGCTAGCTGCGCGCTAGCGGTCACGCCCCGTATTGTCAGTGGCATGACTCTTGCTGCCGGTGCCACGATCCTCTCTGTCGGAGGCCATGCGCCTGACATTCATGCCGAAGCGTTCATTGCCGCCGGCGCCCGTCTCATCGGGGCTGTCACTCTAGGTGAAGGCGCAAGTGTTTGGTACAACGCTGTGTTGCGTGCTGACAGCGACTCCATCACGATCGGGGCCGGTAGCAACCTGCAAGACAACGTTTCTGTGCACGTAGACCGCGGCTCGCCGCTGTTTATCGGAGAAGACGTCTCGGTCGGGCACAACGCGGTTGTGCACGGCTGCACTATTGGTGACGGTTCGTTGATCGGTATGGGAAGCGTGGTGCTCACTGGCGCTGTGATCGGGGCGGGAAGCCTGGTGGCGGCCGGTGCTGTCGTGCTCGAGGGCACTGTGGTGCCGCCCGGGTCACTGGTTGCAGGCGTTCCCGCCAAGGTGCGTCGCGAGCTGTCGCTTGAAGAGCGTGACGGAATTCTTCGAAACGCCCAGAACTACCGCGAGCACCTCGCGGCACATGAGCAAGCGGTTGCGCTCTAGTCGACCTCGCCGGTCGGATGATTCGCACCCCGGTGCACCTCATACAACCGCACGTGTCCGGGCCAGGCGGGGTCATTGAGGATCGGCTTGTCATCCATGAAGAGCTTGATGACGTGTGCGAGCTGCCCTGGGTGACTGAAGTTGATGGCGTGTGCGGCACCCTCGAGCAGCACCACGAGCACATGGCTGTCGACTTGGCTGGCGACTTCATCGATTCGATGTGCGTGGGGGAGTAGGGGGTCGTGTTCGCCGAGCACGACCAGTGTGGGGATGCGCAGTTCAAGGAGTCGCTGGAGCGACGGGTACTGCGTGAGGGCCTTGAACAGGCGCACTGTGCTCGGCACTCCGAAACGCAGATAGTCCGGCACGGCGACTGTCGCCATACGCGTGGGCTCTCGGACGGCATCTTTTGACAATTGCCCGATGGCGCGCCGCAATGGCTGGTTGAACGCGCCGCCAGCTGGCGACACAAGAACAGCGCGATCGATTCTGTCGGGATAGTGGTGCGCGAACTCGATGATGACCGGACATCCCATTGAGTTTCCGACCAGAGTGGCTTTGTCTACTCCTCGATCGTCGAGGAATGAAGCCGTGGCATGAGCAAGTTCTGGAATATCGAGCATTCCCTTTTTGCGTCCGCTTCGTCCGAAACCGGGCAGGTCAGGCACATAGGTATGAAAATCGTCCGCCAGAATCTCGGCCGTGGGCAGCAGATAGCGCCCCGACAGCCCGAACCCGTGAATATGAGCCATCACGCGGCTATCCGCAGGCACCACGGGGGACTCGCGGTAGAACACATCGACGTCGTCGACGTGTGTCCATTTCTCCGCAAGTCGGGAGGCGGGCTTCCTGGGGAGCTTGCGAGCGGGCGCGGCCCCGATCGGGCCATTCGTCGAGGTCATGTCGCGATCCTTTGGCAGGAGATGTACGGCCAGTGCGGCGTGCTCACATCATTTCACTGCAACTCATGCAAGTCATCGCCGATATCGGGTGATTCGTCGACTGCGATGGCAAGACGCGGAACCTGACCGGCGCAGCCAGCGGTAGAACAGAAGCCGTTGCGACAGTCAGACAAAAAACCCCCGGCATGACCGGGGGTTTTTCTTTGGAGGGGCTGACGAGAATCGAACTCGCATCATCTGTTTGGAAGACAGAGGCTTTACCACTAAGCTACAGCCCCGCATCGGGCGGATGCCGGATGGGTTTCTGCGGGAAAGACATCCCCGCAGCATCCACAATTCTAATCACAACTTGAGCACCTTCGTGACACGTTGTTCTGTCGCGGATCGCGTGCGGAGCAACAGCACAGATGTGTCGGCTAGACTGCACTGGGCCGAAATCGTACACAGCTGTGTGCGCAGCCGCCCGGGGCGTAGCTCAGCTTGGTAGAGCGCCCGCTTTGGGAGCGGGAAGTCGCAGGTTCGAATCCTGTCGCCCCGACAGTATCCAGCGAACAGACCTTCAACCGCCGCGGTATTTTGCGGTCCAAACGAGGAGAACTAATAGGCATGGTGAACAGCACCGTCGAGACGCTCAGCCCCACTCGGGTCAAGCTCCACATCACGGTAAGCCCGGAAGAGCTCAAGCCGAGCATCGCTCACGCATACGAGCACATTGCCAAGGACATCCAGATTCCTGGATTCCGCAAGGGCAAGGTTCCGGCTCCGATCATTGACCAGCGCGTCGGTCGCGTCGCCGTTCTCGAGCACGCTGTCAGCGAAGGCCTCGACAACTACTACCGCGAGGCAGTCACCGCGAACGAGCTGCGCGTCATGGGCCGTCCCAACGCCGAGGTCATCGAATGGCCCGCGGAAAAGGACTTTTCAGGTGACCTCAAGGTCGAAGTAGAAGTCGACGTTCGGCCCGAGTTCGAACTGCCCGCCTTCGAGGGAACCACGATCGAGGTCGACGCCGTAGAGGTCGATGAAGCTGCAATCGACGAGGAGCTCAACACTCTTCGCGCACGCTTCGGCACTCTCGTGCCTGTGGATCGCCCCGCGGCAACCGGCGACTTCGTTGAACTCGACCTCGTCGCTGCAATTGACGGCAACGAGATCGACCGCGCAGAGGGTGTTTCTTACGAACTCGGCTCGGGCGAACTGCTTGAGGGCATCGACGAAGCAATCGAGTCTCTCACCGCTGGTGAAGACACGACGTTCCGTTCGAAGCTCGTTGGCGGCGACCACGCCGGTGAAGAAGCTGAGGTTGCGGTCACCGTCAAGGCAGTCAAGGAGCGGGAGCTTCCTGAAGCCGACGATGACTTCGCGCAGATTGCCAGCGAGTTCGACACCGTCGCAGAACTGCGTGACAGCCTGAGCGAGAAGGTCGGTCAGCAGTCGGTCTTCACCCAGGGCTCTGCAGCACGCGACAAGCTCATCGAGCAGCTTCTTGAGACCGTTGAGATTCCGGTTCCGCAGCAGCTGATCGACGACGAGGTCAACAACCACCTCGAGGGTGAGAATCGCCTCGAAGACGACGAGCACCGCGCCGAGGTCGCTGAGGCGAGCGAGAAGCAGTTCAAGACTCAGATGCTGCTCGACAAGATTGCTGAGAGCGTCAACGTGCAGGTCTCGCAGGACGAACTCACACAGTACCTCGTGCAGTCGTCGGCTCAGTACGGCATGTCGCCGCAGGACTTCGTGAACGCTCTGCAAGAGAACAACCAGCTGCCCGCTATGGTCGGCGAAGTTGCGCGCAACAAGGCGCTTGCTGTCGCTCTGGGCAAGGTCTCGGTTGTCGACACCAACGGCAAAGCAGTCGATCTGACTGGATTCATTGCGGTCGAAGACGAAGAGGCAGCTGAGGAAGACGTAGTTTCCGAGGCTGAAGAGATCGTTGAGGCGGCAGAAGAGGCTGACGCAGTGATCGAGGCTGAGGAGGCGCCGAAGAAGGCTGCCAAGAAGCCCGCTGCGAAAAAGGCACCGGCCAAGAAGCCTGCTGCCGACAAGGAGTAGTCGTTTAGACGACAAAGAGTGAGGGGTGGATGCTGCGGCATCCACCCCTCACTCGTTCATCCGCTCTGCCCAGGGCGAACACGGGCGGGTCACGGCGCTCGCGCCGGTAGATTCGATGTCAAGACCACCGAAACAGGAGTGAATATGCCAGAACCGCTTATGGCGACGAGTGTCTTCGACAGGCTGCTGAAAGATCGCATCATCTGGCTCGGATCTGAAGTGCGTGACGAGAACGCCAATGAGATCTGCGCGAAGATTCTGCTTCTCGCTGCCGAAGACGCTGAGAAGGACATCTACCTCTACATCAACTCGCCAGGCGGTTCTATTACGGCCGGAATGGCGATCTACGACACGATGCAGTTCGTGCCGAACGACATCGTGACCGTGGGTATCGGCATGGCCGCTTCGATGGGCCAGTTACTGCTGACGAGCGGCACCAAGGGCAAGCGATACATCACGCCTAACGCGCGCGTGCTGCTTCACCAGCCACACGGTGGTTTCGGTGGCACCTCGAGCGACATCCAGACGCAGGCCCAGCTCATTCTCTCGATGAAGCGTCGGCTTGCCGAGATCACAGCAGCTCAGACGGGCAAGTCTGTTGAACAGATCAACGCCGACGGCGACCGTGATCGCTGGTTCACCGCAGAAGAAGCTCTTGAATATGGCTTCGTCGATCACATCCGCGCACATCTGAGCGATGTCGTCGGTGGTGGCGGCACGGCCGCTGAAGACGCAAGCTGATCCCGAAGGCGAAAGAGAGAGAACCGCACATGCACACCCCCACCTTCGGAAACGCCGAGCCCCAGGCGCTTCAGTCACCCGGCAGCCGCTACGTCCTTCCGCAGTTCGAAGAGCGCACCGCGTACGGCTATAAGCGCCAGGACCCGTACAACAAGCTGTTCGAGGATCGAATCATCTTCCTTGGCGTGCAGGTTGACGACGCGTCAGCCGACGACGTCATGGCGCAGTTGCTGGTGCTGGAAAGCCAGGACCCCGACCGCGACATCATCATGTACATCAACTCGCCCGGCGGCTCGTTCACCGCGATGACCGCGATCTACGACACGATGCAGTTCGTCGCGCCGCAGATTCAGACCGTGGTACTCGGTCAGGCAGCATCTGCCGCCGCTGTATTGCTGGCGGCCGGAACCCCCGGCAAGCGGCTCGCGTTGCCGAACGCGCGAATCCTGATTCACCAGCCCGCCGTCGGCGAAGCCGGACACGGACAGGCTTCCGACATCGAGATTCAGGCCGCAGAGATCTTGCGCATGCGAACCTGGCTCGAAGAAACCCTTGCTGCGCATTCGGGCAAGAGTCAGGCCGAGGTCAATAAGGACATCGATCGCGACAAGATTCTGTCGGCCGATGAGGCACTCAGCTACGGGCTCATCGACCAGGTGCTGAGCACGCGCAAGCGTGGCCCTGCCGCATTGACCAAGTAGTTCCTTGAACGAAGTGCCCCACCGCCGAAAAGGCGGTGGGGCACTTCGTTGCGCGCACAGCGAACGACAACCATGCACAGACCGTGTCGCAATCCCGGTGGTTGTCGGTGTCAGCGGTTAGGCTCTGTTGAAAGCCGGGGTCGTCCTGGCAAGACGAGGAGAAGCCTCATGGCTCGCATCGGTGAGAGTGCCGACCTGTTCAAGTGTTCCTTCTGCGGAAAGAGTCAGAAACAGGTTCAGCAGCTCATTGCGGGACCGGGCGTTTACATCTGTGACGAATGCGTTGAGCTCTGCAACGAGATCATCGAAGAACGCATGGCAGAGTCGTCTTCCGGAGAAGTAGTCGAGTTCGAACTGCCGAAACCTCGTGAGATCTTCGGCTACCTCGACGAGTACGTCGTCGGGCAACTCGCGGCAAAGCGGGCGCTGTCGGTAGCGGTGTACAACCACTACAAGCGGGTGCGCGCGCAGGGAACCATCCAGTCAGCGGAACAACGCGCTGATGAGATCGAGATCGCCAAGAGCAACATTTTGCTGTTGGGCCCCACCGGCTGCGGAAAAACCTATCTGGCACAGACCCTGGCGAAGCGTCTGAACGTACCGTTCGCAGTTGCAGACGCGACCGCACTCACCGAAGCAGGCTACGTAGGCGAAGACGTCGAGAACATACTTCTCAAGTTGCTCCAGGCCGCTGATTTCGACACCAAGCGCGCCGAAACGGGCATCATCTACATCGATGAGGTCGACAAGATCGCCCGCAAGGCCGAGAACCCGTCAATTACGCGAGACGTCTCGGGTGAAGGTGTGCAGCAAGCGCTTCTGAAGATCCTTGAGGGCACCGTTGCCTCGGTGCCCCCGCAGGGTGGTCGCAAGCATCCGCATCAGGAGTTCATCCAGATTGACACCACGAATGTTCTCTTCATCGTGGCCGGTGCATTCGCCGGACTCGACGACATTGTTTCTGCACGCGTCGGCAAACACGGCATTGGCTTCGGCGCCACCCTGCAAGAGAAGGATGACAATCTCGACCTTTTCGGTGAAGTGCGGCCAGAAGACCTGCACAAGTTCGGGTTGATTCCCGAATTCATTGGCCGTTTGCCCGTGATCGCGTCAGTATCGCCGCTTGACCGCGCCGCTTTGATCGAGATTCTGTCCGAGCCGAAGAACGCCTTGGTCAAGCAGTATCAGCGCATGTTCGAACTCGACGGTGTCGAACTCGAGTTCGACGAAGGTGCGTTGGCCGCCATCGCCGACCTCGCGGTAGAGCGAAAGACCGGAGCACGCGGACTGCGCGCGATCCTGGAAGATGTGCTGGGTCCGATCATGTTCGACATCCCCTCAACAGACGACGTCGACAAGGTCATCATCACCCGTGCATCCGTCGAGGAACGCGCTCAGCCGACGCTCGTCGTGCGCGAAAAGCGCAAGAGCGCCTAGCCCGCGAGTCCTCGCCGTTTCAGCAGCGGTTCGATCTCAGCGGGGCGGCCGCGGAAGTCGCGGTACGCCTCGAGTGGGTCTTTGGATCCGCCGACTCCGAGGAGCCGCTGTCGGAATCGGTCACCGTTCGTGCGCGTGAGGCCGCCTTGCTCGATGAACCATTCCACCGTGTCAGCATCGAGCACCTCGCTCCAGATATACGAGTAGTAGCCAGCGCTGTACCCACCCGAGAAGACGTGCGCGAAGTATGTCGACGAGTAGCGCGTGGGTACGGCTGGATTGTCGAGTCCGATGTCGGCGAGAGCTGCCGCTTCGAAAGCGTCTGCATCGACAATGGCTGCCGCCTCGTCGCTGTTGAGGGAGTGCCATGCCTGATCCAGCCATGAGGCCGCCAGATATTCGCTGGTTGCGAACCCCTGGTTGAAAGCTTCTGAGTCTTGCAGCTTCTGGATCACATCTGCCGGCAGCGGTTCATTCGTCTCGACGTGCCGCGCATATTGGGCCAGAATCTCGGGCCAGAACATCCACATCTCGTTGACCTGGCTTGGAAACTCGACAAAGTCGCGGAACACATTCGTTCCCGCGAAGTGCGGGTAGGTCACGGTTGCAAACAGGCCGTGCAGGGCGTGCCCGAACTCGTGGAAGAGCGTATTCACCTCGTCGAGCGAGAGCAGGGTGGGCTTTCCTGCCGATGGCTTCGATACGTTGAGATTGTTCACCACGATCGGTGCGGTGCCGAGTAGCGTCGATTGGTCAACGATCGAGTTCATCCACGCGCCACCTCGTTTGGTGTCGCGCGTGTACAGGTCGAGTATGAACAGTCCTAGCGGCGAGCCGTCGTCATTGTGCAGTTCGAAGATGCGTGCGTCAGGGTGATAGCTGGGCAGGTCCGCACGCTCGGTGAAGGTCACCCCGTACAGCTCTGTTGCCGCGCGAAATACGCCATCTCGTAGTACACGTTCGGCTTCGAACCATGGTCGCAGAGCAGCCCGGTCGAGATCGTAGGTAGCCGCTCGCACTCGCTCCGTGTAGAACGCCCAATCGTGTGCCTCGAGAGGGAACGGTCGCGGTTCCGCGTCGACTATCGCTTGCAGCGCCGACTGTTCCTTCGCGGCGTTTGACGCTGCCGGAAGCGCCAGCTGTCGCAGCAACGAGTGCACTGCGTCGGGAGAGCCAGCAGTTTCATCTGCAGTGACATACGCCGCGTGTGAGTCATATCCCAAGATGGCTGCCCGCTCGGCGCGAAGCCGCACGATCTCGAGAAGCACCGGGCCGTTGCTGTTCTCGTTCTCGCGCCTACCCCGCATGCGAGAAGCATCCAGAATTCTCTTGCGACTCTCACGGTTTGTGAGTGACGCGAGATAGGGGTGACCGGTGAACAGAGTGAGCGTCACTAGCCATTGACCCTCGAGACCACGATCCGCTGCAGCTTGGGCAGCAGCAGAGAGCTCGCCATCACTCAAGCCGTCGAGTTGAGCCTCATCGGTGAAGATCAGGGCCAGGTCGTTGGTGTCTGCGAGCAGATTCTTCTCGAACACGTTGGTGCGTATCGACAGCTCCTGGTTGATGGCCGTCAATGCCTTCTTCGCCTCGCCGTCAAGGCCCGCACCCGCGTGGGTCATTTCACGGTAGTACCGTTCGACGAGATAGCGCTGTTCGTCTTCGAGCACGAGTGAGTCACGCTGATCGTGCAGGGTCTTGATGCGCCAGTACAGGTCAGCGTTGAGCTGCACCGAGTCTTGGTGTGCCGACATGAGGGGCGCAAGAGCTTCATCGATCTCTTGAATCTCTGGCGTCGCATGCGCCGACGAGACTGTGTAGAACGTTCGCGCGACCCTGCCGAGCAATTCCCCACTACGTTCGAGTGCAACCATTGTGTTCTCGAATGTCGGCATCGACCGAACCCGAGTGATGTTTTGAATCTCGGCGCGGTGCTCTGCAAACGCCCGTTCGAAGGCCGGCATAAAGTGCTCGGGTCGTACGCGCCGGTAATCCGGCAATCCGTAGGGGAGCGCAGAGTCAACGAGCAGTGGATTGTCAGTTGGCATGAGATGAGCCTACCTTGAAACCCCAAAGGTTCTGTTGCAAAGAAACACTTGCAAAGCTCTCTTTGCACGGCTAAGATCGCCGTATGGTCAACGAATCTGCTGCTTCTTCGTCTCCCGAGCGTGTTCTCGATGCCGGAGCGCTGCGGGCGCTTGCCCACCCCCTGCGCGTCAAGATGTACAACATCTTGAGCCAATACGGGCCGCAAACTGCAAGTTCGCTGGCGCAGCAGCTGGGGGAGTCGAGCGGCTCGACGAGCTACCACCTGCGTGCTCTTGCCAAGCACGATCTGATCGTTGAATGCAACGGTCGCGGCACGGGACGGGAACGCTGGTGGGAACGCCCGGTCGGTTCAGTGTCATTCGCGAACCGCGATGCGATGACGACTCCTGCGGGCAGAGCGGCCACCCAAGTGGTGATGGGCGAGTTCTTGCGCAATCGCAATGAGGAGCTCATGGCGTTTGTCGGGCGCGGGATTAACGCAGAGCCCGACGAGTGGCACGAAGCCACTCTCATCTCTACATCCACCACGCAACTCACCGCCGAACAGACCCGCGAGCTCGGCCGTCGGCTCATGGCGATCATTGACGAGGTTGTTGCTCAGAATCGTACCCAGACTGGTGAAGGCGTGCGAGCGGTCACCATCCGCAGCGATGTCTTCCCGCTGCCCGACCGAGGAGAACTTCAGTGAGCGCGTTCATCGCCGAGACCGGGCGCCCGACGAGATACGAACGACTTGTTCTCTACGCCGCCGCCCGACTGGAGCAATACGTGTCGGGACGTCTGGAACGACGAGCGCTACCGGTCGCCGACTCGCGGGTTGCGATTGCCGCGAGCGCGGACGACCAGCGCCGTGATGCCAGCGCGGCTGGCGGGCTTGGAATAATGCCGCGCTAGCTGCGCCATGCAGACCGGACTTACATCTCGCCGTCGTCGTCGTGGCTGACCACAGGCTCGCCGGAATCGTCAAGGGTCACGATAACGCCGGAGTCGAGTTCAGCGATCGGGCGGCCTTCGAGCCAGGTGAGTGTCCAGCGCTCTCGTGGTTGACCGAGGGGATCCACCGGCAATGCGGCATCGACTTCTCGCACACCGCGGGCCAGACCCTCTGGGACTGCCCGTGGAGGTTCCTCGCCAGACGTCCAGCGTGTGCCCAACTGCATCTCAAACCTCCTGCGGTGCGAGTTCGATTTCGGTGACTGCTGTTGCGTCGGCGATCGCGTAGTGGATCTCGGCGATGCGCCCCACGGCCTTCAGATCACCTTCGGCCGTGCGTAAGCGTGCGATGACCTCTTCGGTTGCTGCGATCGTAACGCTGCTCACCGGAGTCTTCTGAGACGCTTTGGCTTCGGTCTTGGCGCGACGAATTCCGATGAGCGCCTCGCCGACCGCGATGAGAATCGCCGGGTCGCCATCGGTGCCCGAGGACTTGGGCCACTCGGCAGTGTGAATCGAGCCTTCGTTGAACCAAGACCACGACTCTTCAGTCGCGAAGGAGAGCACCGGGGCAAACAGGCGAAGCATCGTCGAAAGAGCCGTACGTAAGGCCAAGGCCGCCGAGGCCTGACCGACATCACTGCGATCGTAGGCCCGCTCTTTGACGAGTTCGAGGTAGTCGTCGCAGAAGGTCCAGAAGAATGACTCGGTTGCCTCAAGCGCCCGTGCGTGGTCGAATGCTTCGAGGGCCTTCGTCGCTTCGCCGACGACGCGATCGAGAGTGGTGAGCATCGACGCATCGAGTGAGTGAGTGACTTCTGCGCCTTCGGGAACGGGGAACGAGAGCACGAACTTCGCTGCGTTCAAGATCTTGATTGCAAGGCGACGACCGATCTTGATCTGCGTCGGGTTCTGCGGGTCAAAGGCGGCGTCCGTGCCGAGCCTGCTGGACGCTGCCCAATATCGAACGGCATCGGAACCATGCTGAACGAGGATGTCGGCGGGGGTGACGACGTTGCCCTTTGATTTCGACATCTTCTTACGATCTGGGTCAACGATGAACCCCGAGATCGACGCATCACGCCAAGGCGCGCGGCCGTCCTCGAGCGCGCTGCGCAGCATGGTCGAGAACAGCCAAGTGCGAATGATGTCTTGACCTTGCGGACGAACGTCGAATGGCGCGACAAGATCCCACAGCTGTGGGTCTCGGTCCCATCCACCCGCGAGCTGTGGCGTGAGCGAAGAGGTCGCCCACGTGTCGAAGATGTCGCCTTCACCCTCAAATCCGCCAGCGACGCCGCGCTGATCCTCGGTGAAGCCCGACGGTACGTCGGTGGTCGGGTCTACCGGAAGCGACGCGAGGTCAGGGGTCAGCACACGACTGTAATCGCGCTCTGCGTTCTCATCGAGTCCGTACCACACCGGGATCGGAACTCCGAAGAAGCGCTGGCGCGACACCAGCCAGTCGCCCGTGAGACCATTCGTCCAATTCTCGTACCGCACGCGCATGAAATCGGGATGCCAAGATACCTCTCGGCCCAGAGCGATCAGTTTGTCTCGCAGGTCTTCGTCGCGCGCGCCGTTGCGCAAATACCACTGGCGGGTCGAAACGATCTCGAGCGGTCGATCGCCCTTCTCAAAGAACTTCACTGCATGCGTGAACGGTTTGGGATCGCCGTCGAGCTCGCCGCAGGCGCGAAGCATCTCTACGACCTCCTTCTTGGCGCTGAACACGGTCTTGCCGGCAATTTGCGCATATGCGGATTTGGCAGACTCGGTCGCAATCACATCGGGCGCGTCGGCAATGATGCGGCCGTCCTTGCCCAGGATCGTGCGGTTTGGCAGGTCAAGCTCACGCCACCAGATGATGTCAGTCACGTCGCCGAAGGTGCAGATCATCGCGATCCCTGAACCCTTGTCTTTCTGTGCCAAGGGGTGTGGCAAAACCGGCACCTCGACATCGAAGAGTGGGGTGCGCACGGTCGTGCCGAACAGCGGCAGGTAGCGTTCGTCATCGGGATGGGCGACGAGCGCGACGCACGCCGCAAGCAGTTCAGGGCGAGTCGTTTCAATGTGCACGTCGCCCGAGCCATCACTCTTATGGAAGGCGATGCGGTGGTAGGCCGCTGGCTGGTCGCGGTCTTCGAGCTCCGCTTGCGCAATCGCGGAGCGAAAGTCGATGTCCCACAGCGTGGGAGCCATTGCCTGATAGGCCTCGCCGCGTTCCAGGTTCTGCAGAAACGCACGCTGGCTTGTGCGCATCGTGTCGTCAGAGATCGTGCGGTAGGTCTGCGTCCAGTCGACACTCAGGCCGAGCGAGCGCCATAGGTCTTCGAAGTGCTTCTCGTCTTCGACCGTCAGTCGTTCACAGAGCTCGATGAAGTTGCGACGGCTGATAGGCACCTGGTCCGCGGCGCGGCTGCTCTTGTTGTCGCCGCCTTCAAAGGGAGGGGTGAAGTCTTCGTCGTAGGACAACGTGGTGTCGCAACGCACGCCGTAGTAGTTCTGCACTCGACGTTCGGTCGGCAACCCGTTGTCGTCCCATCCCATCGGATAGAAGACCGTCTTGCCACGCATGCGCTCAAAACGCACCTTGACGTCGGTGTGCGTGTAGCTGAAGACGTGGCCAATATGCAGGCTGCCCGACGCTGTCGGCGGGGGAGTGTCGACCGAGAACACACCATCCCTGCCCACTTCTGCGGCACGAATCCGATCGAATGCGTACGTACCCTGCGCAGTCCATGCGGCGTCCCATTTGGACTCAAGGCCTTCAAGAGCGGGCTTATCGGGAATGTGCGCGTCGGACATGGATCTCCTCGACCGGTATATGCGGCACCGTGTGAGCGTGCCTGAGTGTGGATGCTGCACCAGTTTACCGCTCAGCTCGCATGCGGCTGCGACGGTGTAAATCCACTCAGTCCAATAATGGGCTACGGTTGTCATGTTCCCCCATTTGCTGCTGCTGAGGTTGTGTCATGCCATCGCTACGTCGTCTTTCTGCTGTCGCCGCTCTCGTCGGTGCGAGCCTGATCCTTGGATCGTGCGCTGCCACGGCCGATTCCGAGTCACCTGATCCCGCAACGGGTGAGGTGGTGTGGGCTATCGAAGGCGCGAATCTCTCGGCGGGCCACATGGACCCTCAAACGAGTCAGTTGGATGTGTCTGGAATGGTGCAGCGCGTCGTCCTCGACTCGCTTGTCTTCCAGGAGGCCGATGGCACTTTCAGCCCATGGCTTGCCGATTCGTGGGAGATCTCTGAAGACTCCACGCAGTACACCTTCATGTTGCGAGACGACGTGACCTTCACGGACGGCGAAGCGTTCGACGCAACCGCGGTGAAGGCGAACTTCGATCGGATTGTCGACCCGGCCACAGAGTCGGCGCAAGCAGCGAGCATGCTCGGCGGCGACTTCTACGCCGGTACCGAGGTGATCGATGACCACACGGTGACGGTCTCGTTCACCCAGCCCTACGCGCCCTTCCTGCAGGCAGCGAGCACGGCGCTTCTCGGGTTCTATTCGCCGGCGGTGCTCGACGCTCACGCCGACGAGCTCAAAGCGGGTGGTCCCGACGTCACTGTGGGCACTGGACCGTTCTTGCTGAGCGAGTACATCCCGGACCAGGAGATCATCTACACCCGCAACGCTGACTACACATGGGGTCCGAATGGAGCCCTCGCACCGACATTCGAAACGCTGCGCGTGAGCATTCTGCCGGAGGCTTCTGTGCGCGCAGGCGTTGTCACAAGCGGCGAAGCCGACCTGGCGAGCCAATTGCCCCCGAACGTGGCGTCGACACTGGGCGATGACGTCAGCGTCGAGTCGTTGGAGTACCCCGGGCTGCCCTACTCGCTCTATCTCAACGAGCAGTATGGCGTCTTCGCCGACCCGCTCGTGCGCGAAGCTTTCTCGCGAGCGATTGACATCGAGCCTGCCGTCGAAGAGATCTTCTTCGACCAGTTCCCACGGGCCTGGTCGATTCTGGGGTCGACGACGCCCGGTTACAACGCAGGCCTCGAAGACACGTGGGCGTTTGACCCCGATCTCGCCAACTCGCTGCTCGATGAAGCGGGCTTCACGGAGTACGACGACGAGGGCTACCGGGTCAAAGACGGCGACCGGCTTTCTGCACGATGGATCGCGTGGACGCCCGTGCCCGATGATCGAGCAGCACTTGCCAACGCTATTCAGCAGAACCTGCGCGACGTCGGATTTGAGATTGTGCGCGAAGTGCTCGAACCGGGCGCCTACAACGAGCAGTACGGACCGAAGACCTTCGATCTCACCGACTGGGGCTATTCAGGTGTCGACCCGGATCTGCTGCGCAACCATCTGCACACAGACGGATTTCAGAATGCATCGCAAGTGAGCGACGCCGATCTTGACGCATTGCTTGAGAGTGGGGTTTCCGCTACAGACCCCGCACAGCGCGCGTCGATCTACGGCGAGGTCCAAGAGTGGAACGCTGAGCACAATGCCATCGTTCCCCTTTACAGCCCTTCGCTGATCACCGCCGTTGGCGACACCGTGGCCGGCCTCGAATACGATCTGTACGGGCGTCCGCTGTTCTACTCCGTGACTGTCGAGTGAAGCGACGCCCTCGCTGTGAGAGGGATCTATGAGGCGGGACGCGGACACCAGCCTGCGGGGGCGCTCTCTTACATGGGTCGGGCGACACGTCGCATCCATCGTCTTCGTTCTCTGGGGGGCGGCCACGCTCGCCTTCGTCGCGGTACGGATCATTCCCGGCGATCCAGTGGAAGTGATGCTCGGGCCGCAAGCGCAGATCAGCGACGCCGCGAAAGACCAGATCCGCGCTGAACTTGGGCTTGACCGGCCGCCGTTCGAACAGTACGTCACTTACCTGTTGCAGCTCGGCAGCGGTGACCTGGGAGATTCTTACCAGCTGCGCATGCCCGTCATCGATGTGATCGGTCGACAGCTTGAGTCAACCGTGCAATTGACGTCACTCGCACTGCTACTCGCGGCCCTCATCGCGGCAGCGGTGGCGCTTCTCGCGCGAGGGCCTGCCGGTCGCGGCATCGCCTCGGCGTCTGAACTGGTGGTGTTGTCGACTCCGGTGTTTTGGATTGGACTGCTGCTACTCGCCGTCTTCGCATTCCAGTTGGGCTGGTTCCCGGTCTCGGGAGCACGTGACCCGCTGTCGCTCGTGCTGCCCGCGGTGACACTGGCGCTGCCGGTCGCGGCGCTCCTCGGGCAGGTGTTGCGTGACGGAATCGAGTCGGCCGAGCGCTTGCCTTTCGCTACCACCGTGCGCGCCCGCGGTGCCAGCCCAATGTGGCTCACGCTGCGCCACACAGCCCGACACGGCGCGTCGAACGCGCTCACACTGGCCGCCTATCTCATCGGCTCTCTCTTGGGCGGCGCGGTGCTCGTCGAAACCGTGTTCGGCCGCCCGGGCATCGGCCGTGTGACGCTCACCGCCATCACGGATCGCGACCTCCCCGTGATCACTGGCGTGATCTTGCTCAGTGCGGTGGTGTTCGTGATTGTGAATCTCGTCGTCGATGCGCTCTACCCGCTGCTCGATCCGCGCCTCCGCGCCTCACGGCGACGGGCCCGCACGCGGGAGGATGCCGCATGAGCATCGCGCGCCGCGCACTACTCACGATTGCTCTCGTCGTGCTGGCCGTGATTGCCGCCATGGCCCTCGCGCCAGCGTTGTTCACGTCGCTTGATCCGCTGACGACCGACGTGCGGGCAGCCCTCGAGCCCCCCAGCGCTGCGCATCCCTTTGGAACTGACCAGAGCGGGCGAGATGTCTTCACGCGTGTTGTCTACGGCGCATCACGTTCGGCCGGAATCGGTCTGCTCGCCACCACATTGGCCTTCACCATCGGGCTGGTGATCGGCGCTCTTTCAGGTAGCGCCCCTCGGTTGGTAGATGCTGCGACTATGCGCGCTACCGACGTGCTTCTGGCCTTTCCCGAGTTTCTGATCGCCCTCGTGGTGGTCGCGATCCTCGGGCCCGGTCCAGTGAATATTGCTGTCGCTGTCACGATCGCCGCGGTTCCCGTGTACGTGCGACTCGCTCGAGCACAGACGCGCACCCTGTTGCAAGCCGAACACGTCGAGGCGGCGCGCATACTCGGCGTGCGTGCTTTTCCTGCGTTCCTCAGGCACGTGGCGCCAAGCGTGGTGGGTGCACTGAGTGTGCTTGCGACGATCGGGATCGGCTCGAGCATTCTGGCCGCCGCAGGGTTGTCGTTTCTGGGCCTGGGCCCAACGGAGCCGACGCCTGAGTGGGGGCTCATGCTCTCGGGCGGTCGAAATGTGCTCGGCCAGGCGTGGTGGATTTCGCTGTTCCCTGGGCTGGCGATCACGCTGACGGTCGTGGCAGCAACCGTAGTGGGACGACTTCTGCGCGCTCGAACGGAAGGAAGATCGCTGTGACGGCGCTACGTGTTGATAATCTGCGGGTTGCCTTTGAAGACCGAGTGGCGGTCGATGACGTGAGTTTCGAGGTAGGCCCTGGCGAATGCCTCGCGATCGTCGGCGAATCGGGCGCAGGCAAATCCCTCACCGCGGGCGCGTTGCTGGGGCTGTTGCCCAATGACGCTGCGGTCACGGCAACCGCGCTCGAGGTCGATGGCATAGACGCGTCACACTTGAGCGAACGCGGCTGGCGAGAGTTGCGCGGGGCCCGCATTGCGCTGGTCTCGCAAGACGCGCTCGTGTCACTTGATCCGCTTCGGCGCATCGAGCGCGAGGTCGTCGAAGCCTTCGAAGTGCACAACGGGCAGTTATCGCGCTCTGCGCGGCAATCGCGCTCGAGCGATCTGCTGCGTGCGGTGGCAATGCCTGATCCCGAGCGGCGCGCTCGACAGTTTCCTCACGAGCTATCCGGCGGATTGCGCCAGCGCGCCCTTATCGCGTCGGCCCTCGCCGCTGCCCCCGCCGTGATCATCGCAGATGAGCCCACCACGGCCCTTGACGCTACGGTGCAAGCGCGCGTGCTTGCGCTTCTGCGCGAAATCGTTGATCGCGGTGTGGCGATCGTCTTCATCAGCCACGATCTCGCCGCCGTCGCACGAGTGGCCGATCGCGTTGCGGTGATGCAACACGGAAAGATCGTAGAGTCAGGCACCGTTGCCGAGGTGCTCAGCGCACCGCAGCATCCTCATACCAAAACGCTTGTAGCGGCCGCTCGGCATTCACCGCGTGCCCCACGCGAGCCGGCAAGTGACATCGTGCTCGAGGCTAGGGGCGTGACCAAGGCATTTGATCGAGTCGCTGTCAGCGACGTTTCGTTCGCGTTGACGCGCGGGCGCACTCTTGCGGTGGTCGGAGAGTCAGGCTCGGGAAAAACCACGCTCGCACGCCTGCTCATCGGAGTGGAGCAGGCAGATACGGGCCAGATACTTCGTGGTGGCAATGTCTGGCCGTCTGGCATGCGCGACAGTTCCCCCGTGCGGGTGCAACTCGTGCACCAGAACCCTCTTGGCGCCTTCAACCCGCGCTGGAGCATCGGTCGTTCATTGAAGGAGGCGCTCGACGCCGTGGGCGTTGCGCGGACCGAACACCCGGCGCACATTGCCCAGCTGTTGCGGGACGTGGATCTCGATCGCGATGTGCTCACGCGCCGACCCCGCCAGCTATCGGGAGGTCAACGTCAACGCGCAGCCATTGCTCGGGCGCTTGCGACAGACCCGGACGTGCTGGTGCTAGACGAGCCCGTGTCTGCGTTGGACGCCTCGGTGAGGGAGCGTGTGCTGCTGATGTTGCACCGCATTCAGGACGAGCGCGACCTTGCGATGCTCTTCATCTCCCACGACCTAGGAGTCGTCGCGTCAATCTCAGACGAAGTTCTTGTCATGCAGGACGGCGTCGTGGTGGAGTCCGGTGTGACATCGAAGGTATTCGCCAACCCCCAGCATCCCTTCACGCGTGAGCTGCTCACGGCGTCAGGCGCATGAGCAGCCACAGCGAAAGAGCAAAAGTGCGAGTAGAATCTTGCTACCAGCACCGATCCGGCTATCACCGGGGAGCTCTCGGAAGAACAGTCGAGAACGTTTCGGCCAAGTAGAACCGAGCGGGTCAGGCCCGTGACAGCCACAGTGAGAGAGGACGGATGCAGCAGCATTCGTCACGCGGGGTGGTACCGCGGCTCTTCCTTTCGGGAGCGTCGTCCTCGCAGGAAGCATTGCAACCTGCTGGAGTGACATGTCGTATCCCAAGTCCGCATTCGGGCCGGCCGTAGACGCGGTCGTACCAAGTCCGCGGTTTCCCTCGATCGAAGAAGACGTTCAGTCGTTCTGGCGCGAAGATGACACCTTCCGCGATTCCATTGCCCAGCGCGAGAGCTCCGAGGAGTGGGTCTTCTACGACGGACCTCCGTTCGCCAATGGCTTGCCCCACTATGGTCACCTGCTGACCGGCTATGCCAAAGACGTCTTTCCGCGCTTTCAGACGATGCGCGGCAAAAAGGTCAACCGCGTCTTCGGCTGGGACACCCACGGCCTGCCCGCTGAACTCGAAGCGATGAAACAACTCGGCATCACCGAGAAAGCTCAGATCGAACAAATGGGCATCGCCACCTTCAATGACAAGGCGCGCGAGTCGGTGATGGCGTATTCCGAAGAATGGAAGACATACGTCGGTCGCATGGCCAGGTGGGTCGACTTCGAACGCGGCTACAAAACGCTCGACACGAACTATATGGAGAGTGTGCTCTGGGCGTTCAAGCAGCTCTACGACAAGGACCTCGCTTACGAGGGCCACCGAGTCTTGCCGTATTGCTGGCGCGATGAAACTCCGCTCAGCGCGCACGAACTGCGTATGGATGACGACGTCTACAAGATGCGTCAAGATCCGTCTGTGACGGTGACCTTCCCCCTCGTCGGCGCCAAAGCGGAGGTTCTCGGGCTGACCGGTGTGCGCGCCCTGGCCTGGACGACAACGCCCTGGACTCTTCCCACGAACCTGGCCCTGGCCGTTGGGCCCGCGATCAGCTATGTGGTCATTCCAGGGGGGCCGGCAGGTGCTGCCGATGTGCACCGTGACGCCGATGGAACGGCAGACGATCCTCTTGAAGCAACGGCACATCGATATCTCATTGCCGAGGACCTGCTGGCTGGCTACGTCAAGGACCTTGGGTACGAGTCCGTTGACGACGCTCGCGCCGCCATCGAACAGACGATACTCGGTGCTGAACTCGCTGACGTCGCGTACGACCGGCTATTCGATTACTACGCCGACTCCGAGACCTGGGGCACGCAGGACGCCTGGCGAATTCTCGTCGATGAGTACGTGACGGTTTCTGACGGTACCGGCATCGTGCACCAGGCTCCTGCTTTCGGTGAAGATGACCAAAGAATCACGGAGGCTGCGGGCATTCCGCTCGTCATGAGTCTCGACGACGGTGGTCGGTTCCTTCCGCAGGTGACCGATGTCGCGGGCGAACTGTGGATGGACGCCAACACGCCGCTTGTGCGCCTGGTTCGCCAGTCAGGACGACTGTTGCGCCTTGCCAGCTATGAGCACTCCTACCCGCATTGCTGGCGTTGCCGCAATCCCCTTATCTACAAGGCTGTGTCTAGTTGGTTTGTTCGCGTCACGGAGTTCAAAGACGACATGCTCGCCAACAACGAGCAGATCACGTGGGTGCCAGAGAACGTCAAGCACGGGCAATTCGGCAAGTGGCTTGAAGGCGCCCGCGACTGGTCGATCAGTCGAAACCGGTACTGGGGCTCGCCGATCCCGATCTGGAAGAGCGACAATCCCGAGTTCCCGCGCACCGACGCATACGGTTCACTCGCAGAGATGGAACGCGACTTCGGCCGCCTGCCACGCAATGCCGACGGTCAAGTAGACCTTCATCGACCGTTCATCGATGACCTCACGCGCCCGAACCCCGATGACCCTTCGGGCACATCGACGATGCGTCGTATTGAAGACGTGCTCGACGTCTGGTTCGATTCAGCCTCGATGCCGTACGCACAGGTGCACTACCCGTTCGAGAACCAAGAGTGGTTCGACGCCCACTCACCCGCCGACTTCATCGTGGAGTACATCGGGCAGACTCGTGGCTGGTTCTACGTGATGCATGTGCTGTCGACAGCACTGTTCGATCGCCCAGCCTTCACCGGTGTGTCTTGCCACGGCATCGTGCTGGGCAACGACGGACAGAAGATGTCGAAGTCGCTGCGCAACTATCCCGATGTCTCCGAGGTGTTCGACCGCGACGGCTCTGACGCGATGCGCTGGTTCCTCATGGCCAGCCCCGTACTGCGCGGGGGCAACCTGGTTGTCACCGAGGAGGGCATCCGAGCGGGCGTGCGTGAGTTCATGCTGCCACTGTGGAGTAGCTGGTACTTCTTCGCCACCTATGCCAACGCCGCAGGCGGTCAGGGCGACGTGGGGTACGAAGCGACGTGGCGCACGGATTCGACAAACGTTCTCGATCGGCACATTCTGGCCCTCACCGGTGACCTAGTGCGTGACGTTGCTGCTGATCTCGACGCCCTCGATTCAACTCTGGCAGCCGCCAAACTGCGCGAGTTCGGTGAGGCGTTGACCAACTGGTACATCCGTCGTTCGCGTGATCGATTCTGGGTTGGCGTGTCAGACGACGAGACTAGCCGTGAAGCGTTTGACACCTTGTACACCGTGCTCGAGACGCTGACACGGGTCGCAGCTCCGTTGATTCCGCACCTTTCGGAACGCGTCTGGCAGGGGCTCACTGGTGGACGCAGCGTGCACTTGCAAGACTGGCCCGATGCGGCCGCTTTTGCTGCTGCCGCCGATATTCGCAGTGCGATGGATGCCGTGCGCCAGGTGTCAAGCGTCGCAAACGCGCTTCGCAAGAAGGAAGGCAAGCGCGTTCGTCTGCCGCTTGCATCGATGACCGTAGTGCTGACCGATGCGCAGGCACTCGAGCAGTTCGACGACATTCTGCGCGACGAATTGAATGTGAAGAACGTCGAGCTTGTTGAACTGCGCGATGACACCGCTGGTGCCTATGGAATCACCCACCGTCTCGCCGTGAACGCGCGCGCCGCGGGTCCCCGGCTGGGTAAGCGAGTTCAGCAAGCGATCCAGGCATCGCGCACGGGCGCCTGGACCGAGCAAGATGGAGTCGTCACCGTGGTTACCCCAGACGGGGAGCTGCCGCTGCACGCGGGGGAGTACGACCTGGTGCTCGAGACGACAGGAAGACCCGACGGCGAGGCGCTTGCTTTGATTCCGGGTGGTGGCTTTGTTCTGCTCGACACTACGACGACCGCGGAACTCGAGGCAGAAGGCCTCGCGCGCGATCTCATCCGCGCGGTGCAAGACACTCGAAAGGCTGCCGGGTTCGAGGTGAGCGATCGCATTCGTCTCGAATTGGCATTCACCGATCCGTCCGATGAAGCCGCCGTTCGTTCCGCGTTCGATGTCGCTGATATCGCCGGTGAGACTCTCGCTGTTTCTCACGCTGTCACTCTGGGCGCCCTCACCGATCAGAGTGCCGACCACCGCGCTGAGTTCAGCGCGGGAACCTATGCGAATCGTGGCGACTTCATCGTCGCAGTGTCGAAAGTCGAGGCAGCAGCATGACCGATAAAGACCGCAAGCGCGCCGACGCCGTCTACTCGGCACTCCTTGCTCGCCAGGGAGAACAGTGGGTGCAGCCACGCGTCGAGCGCACGCGACGCGTGCTGGAGTTCTTGGATGACCCGCAGCGTACGTTCCGTGTTGTGCACGTCACTGGCACGAATGGGAAGACATCCACCAGCCGGGTCATTGAGAGCCTGGTGCGCGCCCACGGACTGCGCACGGGGCTGTTCACCAGCCCGCACCTTGAGCGTTTCACCGAGCGCATCATGGTGGATGGCGAGAATGTCGCCGACGTTGCCGTTGCGGATGCGTGGGACGAGATCGAACCCTTCGTTGAGATCGTCGACGCCGAGCTCGCAGCAGCCGACGACGCGCCTTTGACCTTCTTCGAATTGCTCACCGTTCTTGCCTTTGTCGTCTTCGCCGATGCGCCGGTAGATGTTGCGGTGATCGAGGTCGGCATGGGTGGTTTGTGGGACTCCACTAACACCGCCGATGGCGATGTTGCGGTGTTCTCGCCAATTGACATTGACCACGCCGACCGCTTGGGCAACACGATTGCCGAGATCGCGGAGGTAAAAGCTGGGATCATCAAAGACGGAGCTGCTGTTGTTTCCGCACGCCAGTCTCCCCAAGCAGAAGCCGCGATTCGAGCCGCGGCAGGCGCTCGTGGAGCGTTGGTTTCATTCGAGGGCACCGATTTCGCTCTCACTCAGCAGCGTCTCGCGGTCGGTGGTCAGCTCCTCTCGGTGCGCGGTTTGGCTGGCACCTATGACGACGAGTACTTGCCGATCTATGGCGGGCATCAGGCATTCAACGCTGCGCTTGCCATTGCCGCCGTTGAGTCTTTGGTGGGCGGAGGCACACAGCCAATCGCGCCCGACATCCTTACCGAGGCGTTCGCCCAGGTCACGACGCCGGGACGGCTGCAGCTAGCGGGAATCAACCCGACCGTCCTGGTGGATGCTGCCCACAATCCGCACGGCGCACGAGCCCTTGTCGCCGCGTTGCGCGAGTCGTTCGATTTTGACGAGTGGGGCATGGTCGTGGGCGTGCTCGCCGACAAAGATGCGTCCGGCATTGTCGACGCTTTGGCACCGACAGCAACTCACATCTTCGCGACGGCGCCGACTTCTGAACGAGCGAGCGATGCCGACAGCGTGGCGGATCTCGCGGAGGAGCGGGGCTTGCCCGTCACCGTGCACTCCGATCTGTCAGCGGCCGCAATGGCAGCCCGCGAGTGGGCCGCAGCGGCAGACCGGCGCGCCGTGATCATCGCGGGCTCGGTCATTCTCGCCGGTGAGGCCATCGTGCTCGCCGACGCAGAGGAGTGGAAGTCGGGTTGGCAAGAGTGACCGGGCCAGACAGCTCGAACGTGCCTGCCAAGCCGGCACGCGCGCGGCGCCCGCGAGGAGCCGCGGAGTCGCTCGCCTCGATAGTGCTGACCTTTGAAGCGGTTATCGCATTTCTCGGGGGCCTGGCGATCTTTGGGCTAGATGCCCTGCCCGAGTCCGTGCCGCAGTGGTGGGGTGTGGTTGGGGGTGTCGCTGTTGCACTGTTGATGCTGCTCACGGCCGGTCTCGTGCGCTATCGCTGGGGAATCGCCGTGGGATGGCTGCTGCAGCTGATCGTCGCACTCGGCGCCTTCTTGGTGCCGGCGCTATTGTTCGTGGCGATCATTTTCGGTGGCATGTATGCGTATGCCACCATCAAAGGAAGCTCGCTTGATCGCATCAACGCCAAGCGAGCTGCATCACCAACCGAACCTGCCTGATTCAGGCGAACGGAGATATACAAATGTCAACGGAAGAAACTCTCGTCCTCGTCAAGCCCGACGGCGTCGCTCGTGGCCTGACTGGCGCAATCCTGGCCCGCATCGAGGCCAAGGGCTATTCGCTCGTCGATGTTCGACTCGTCGAACCAGATCGCGCCAAGCTTGAGCGACACTACGCCGAGCACGAGGGCAAGCCTTTCTACGAACCGCTCCTCGAGTTCATGATGTCTGGCCCCTCAGTGGCCATTCGTCTCGCGGGAAACCGCGTCATCGAAGGATTTCGGTCGCTGGCGGGAACCACTGACCCGACCTCGGCCGCTCCGGGAACGATCCGTGGCGACTTGGGACGCGACTGGGGGCTGAAGGTTCAGCAGAACCTGGTGCATGGTTCCGACAGCCCAGAATCTGCAGCGCGTGAACTCGAGATCTGGTTCTGAACAATGACGCGGCAGCGCTCTCTTAGAACAGCGCGCCTAAGACGTCGAGTCGAAGCTGCGCGATGACGGCGATAGCCGCGTAACTGAGAACGGTCAGCACGGGAACCCACCCCGTGAGTTTGCCCGCGCCGCGTCGAATAGACGCAGGCGCGGGCAACAAGCCCGTGTGCAGCGTGTAGAGAGTTACCGCGTAGAAGGTGGGGATGGTCACCGCCCACGTCACCATGCACCAAGGGCACAGCGTGCCAAGTACGAAGATGCTCTGGCTGATCAGCCAGATCACGAAGACGAAGGCGAGCGTAAGCCCGAGTTCGAACAGCAGCCAGAACCACCGTGCGAAACGCGCCCCTGCGAGAATCGCCATTCCCACCACGATGGGGGCAGCCCACGCGGTCAAGCCCATGAGCGGGTTGGGAAAGCCGAAAACGCTCCCTTGCCAGGAATCGAGGTTTGCAGAACATTGCACCAGCGGATTGAAGTCACATGAGGCGGCTTCACCAGGATTCGTCAGGGCATGGAACTTCTCGATTGTCAGCTGAAAAGCTGCCCACCATCCAATGACGCCGGCGATCACCAGCCACACTGCCAGAGCGGTTGGACGAGTGCGAGGCGACGGATTGGGCATGTGCAGGATTATCCCACTGACGCTGACGTCGAGCTGACAAAACGACATTGTCAACTCGCGTATTGCGCGTCGGCGAGCAATCGGCGCGCGAAAGTGCGATAATGAGGATTGATGTGCCGCGGCCGCGCCGACGCGCACATCACCGAAGACTTCAGGGCAACGAAAGCCCTTGGCAGCACAACGTCTCACCACGAGAGTTGAGAGTGTGCTGCAGACCGAGTGAGAGAGCGGCACCGCAGGTGCGGCACCGCACAAGATTTTGCCGGGTCGCGCGCGGCGCGACCCCGCAGGGAGTAAACCCTTGATTGCCGATGGCATAAACGAAGAATTCGACACACCGACCGCCCCCGAGGCCTCGCTGGCGCAAGAGTCTGGGAACGCTGCACCGGCGGTTCCCGGCGATGCACCCGACGCCCTGCCCACAGCGGCGGCAGAGCGGCAGCCGAGCGAACCGGCCGCCGAAGAAGCGCCCCGCGATGACACTGCTGCAGAACAACCTCCCGCTGGCGACGCGCCCGCGCAGGCAGCAGAGGTCAGCGCGTCGGCGGGAGAATCGAACGCAGATTCCGATTCTCAAGACGCCGTAGAAGCCGAGCCGGTCGAAACAGCACCGGACTCCGGCCCCGTCACCGCGGTGAGCCTGGGCTTGTTGCCCGAAACGTTTGTGTCGGCAGTTTCCACGCAACTGATGTTTTACGCGCCCGAGATCACGGTTCTGCCGAGCGTGGCTGAAGACCAGCCTTCCCAGGCTGACAATGACGGACCGCGGGGGAGCAACCGTCGCCGCAACCGCCGGCGGGGTGGCGATACCCGACAGGACTCGAGCGAGCAGTCGGATTCCGCACAGACCCAGCCGCACCATCGTCAGCGAGCCGTCGAGCTCATCACCGAGCCACAGCGCATCAAGGGTTCGACGCGACTCGAAGCAAAGAAGCAGCGACGCCGCGACGGACGAGAAGCAGGGCGTCGCCGCGCGGTCGTCACCGAAGCTGAATTCCTTGCTCGCCGTGAAGCAGTGGATCGCGTCATGGTTGTTCGTTCGAAGAACGGTCGAGTTCAGATCGCCGTGCTGGAAGACAACGTGTTGGTAGAGCATTACGTCGCTCGCAACCAGGATGCGTCGTTGATCGGCAACGTGTATCTCGGGCGGGTGCAGAACGTGCTGCCGAGCATGGAAGCCGCGTTCGTCGACATCGGCAGGGGCCGCAACGCGGTGCTGTACTCGGGTGAAGTCGACTGGGACGGTGTCGAGACCGGCAATCAGCCACGTCGCATCGAATTGGCGCTGAAGTCAGGTGACAAGGTTCTGGTCCAGGTCACCAAGGACCCCGTCGGTCACAAGGGAGCACGCCTGACGAGTCAGATCTCGCTTCCTGGGCGCTATCTCGTGTACGTCCCCGGCGGCGCGATGAATGGCATCTCACGCAAGCTCCCAGACACCGAACGTGCTCGTCTGAAGAAGATCCTCAAGGAAGTGCTGCCGGAATCTTCCGGTGTCATCGTTCGCACAGCAGCCGAGGGTGCGACCGAAGAACAGCTCACCCGCGACGTGCAACGACTCACAAATCAGTGGGAACACATCTCAAAGCAAATCCAGTCGATCGGCGCTCCCGCGCTGTTGCACTCCGAGCCCGATCTTCTGGTCAAGATCGTGCGCGATGTTTTCAACGAAGACTTCACGCACATGCTCATCCAGGGCGACGAGGCGCACGAGACGATCACGACGTACTTGCAATCGGTCGCCCCCGACCTTCTCGACCGCGTCAAGTCACATGAGGGTGAGCGCGATCCCTTCGACGAGTACCGCGTGACTGAGCAAATCGAGAAGGCGCTCGACCGCAAGGTCTGGCTTCCCTCCGGTGGTTCGTTGGTCATCGACCGCACCGAGGCGATGACGGTCGTTGATGTCAACACCGGAAAGTTTGTCGGCACGGGTGGAAATCTCGAAGAGACGGTCACTAAGAACAACCTTGAAGCCGCTGAAGAGATCGTGCGCCAGTTGCGCCTTCGAGACATCGGCGGGATCATCGTGGTCGACTTCATCGACATGGTGCTCGAGTCGAACCGCGACCTGGTGTTGCGACGGTTGGTCGAATGCCTCAGCCGCGACCGCACGAAGCACCAGGTCGCTGAAGTGACGTCTCTGGGCCTCGTGCAGATGACGCGCAAGAAATTGGGGCTCGGGCTGCTTGAAACGTTCAGCGAGGCGTGTGACGTGTGCGCAGGCCGCGGTGTTGTCGTGCACCACGACCCGGTCGTCAAGCACCGCAGTGCGAATTCAGGCGGACAACAGCCGCGCCGCTCTCGCGGCGCTGCACAGCAGCAACAGCCGCCTGCTCAGGCGAACGGCGGCACTCATGTCATCACCGAGGGCGTAAAGTCCGCGCTTGCCCAAATCGCAGCATCCACAATTCATCATCCAGATGAGTCGGTTGCCGACGAATCACCTGCGGAAACCGACGTGGCAACTGAACCGCGCGCCAAGAAGCCGCGCAAAAAACGCAAAGAGCCAGTGGCGAAGGCTCCTGCCAAACAGCAGGCTCCCAAGACTGAGAAGGACCTGCTGCTCGATTCAGTACTCGAGGCGCTACCCGAGCCGAAGGCCCCCGGGCAGGGACGCGCGCGTCGACGCGTGACCACGGCTGCCCTCACCGGCACACCTGTCGCGCACGTTCCAGAAGACTAGGCCCTCAGGTTTGCGCGCGCCGCTCGCGAGCGGTGACGCGCAACCCTGAGGCGATCAGGCGTCGCACTAGTTCGTGCCCGCTCACGTGCTCTGCTCCGGCTGCCACGAGCTGCGCGTGTATCTGTTCGGGCACGTCATAGTGATCGAGGTCGAACCCGCGCACCGGAATGTCATGCGCACGCGCGAACTCGTGGAGCTCGCCGAGGTTCGAGTCGCTCACCAAATGCGCCCAAACTCGACCGTGGGCTGGCCAGCGCGGGTCGTCAATCAGGATCGCCACCCCCGAATCCTACTCACTCGCATGAGACACGGCGTTCGATGCTTTTGCCGATACGCCCTACATCCGGTAAAGTAGTCCTTTGGTGCGTCACGTTTTGCAGACTGATCGCGAAACTGTCGAGAGCCTTGCTTCCGCACCAGGACTTTCCAGTCTCATAAAGACAACTCGGAGCCGTGCGCTCCCAAGACGAAACAGGTGTGAAGTGGTTTACGCAGTAGTGCGCGCCGGTGGCCGGCAAGAAAAGGTAGAGGTCGGCACGGTTGTCGTTCTCGATCGACAGAAGGCAAAGATTGGCGCGAGCATCGAGCTGCCCGCCGTTCTGTTCGTTGACGGCGACGCTGTCACGACCGACGCTGACAAGCTCGCCAACGTGACCGTCACCGCCGAGGTCATCGGCGAAGAGCGCGGCCCGAAAATCGTGATCCAGAAGTTCAAGAACAAGACCGGTTACAAGAAGCGCCAGGGGCACCGTCAGGACCTCACGCGCGTCAAGGTCACCGGCATCAAGTAGAGCCACAGGAGACGCAGAGATGGCACATAAAAAGGGCGCAAGCTCCACTCGTAACGGTCGTGACTCCAACGCACAGCGCCTCGGCGTCAAGCGCTTCGGCGGTCAGGAAGTTCTCGCTGGCGAGATCATCGTCCGCCAGCGCGGCACCCACTTCCACCCGGGCGTCAACGTCGGCCGCGGCGGTGACGACACCCTGTTCGCACTGAGCGCGGGGGCTGTCGAGTTCGGACAAAAGGGCGGTCGCAAGGTCGTCAACATCGTGGCCTTCGCGGAGTAGTTCCGTAGGTTTCACAGATTTTTCTAGAAGGGGCGGGCTTCGGCCCGCCCCTTCCATTTACTCTGGGCTTGACCCAGACCGCACCGTAAAGGGAGGAACGCATGGTCACGTTCATCGATCGTGTGACGTTGCACCTGAGCGCCGGCAAAGGCGGAAACGGTTGCGTGTCGGTCAAGCGCGAGAAGTTCAAGCCGCTCGCTGGTCCCGATGGTGGCAGTGGGGGACACGGCGGCGACGTCGTGCTGGTTGCTGAACCGCAGGTCACGACGCTGCTGGCATATCACCACTCGCCGCACCGCTCAGCGGGCAACGGCGGGTTCGGCATGGGAGATCACCGTTCAGGTGCTCTCGGAGAGACGCTCGAACTGCCGGTGCCGATTGGCACCGTAGTCAAAGACGCTGATGGCCAGGTACTGGCCGACATGCTCGACCCCGGTATGCGCTTCGTTGTGGCGCCCGGCGGAATTGGCGGTCTGGGTAACGCGGTATTGGCGAACCCAAAGCGCAAGGCCCCCGGCTTCGCCCTGCTGGGCACTCCCGGTTGGGAAGGCGATGTCTTTCTTGAGCTGAAGACAGTCGCGGATGTAGCCCTGGTTGGTTTTCCGTCTGCAGGCAAGTCGAGCCTGATCGCGGCGATCTCCGCTGCGCGGCCCAAGATCGCGGACTATCCGTTCACGACGCTGCACCCCAACCTCGGCGTCGTGCAGGCAGGCGATAACCGCTACACGGTCGCTGACGTACCAGGTCTCATCGAGGGCGCAAGCGAGGGCAAAGGCCTCGGCCTTGAGTTCCTGCGCCACGTAGAACGCTGCACCGCGCTCGTGCACGTGCTCGATTGCGCGACCCTGGAACCGGGGCGCGACCCGCTGAGCGATCTCGACATCATCCTCGCGGAACTCGCTGCGTACCCGGTTCCAGAAGGCCAGACGCCTCTGCTTGAACGCCCCCAGTTCGTTGCCCTGAACAAGGTCGATGTGCCAGAAGCTCAAGAGCTCGCTGATCTCGTGCGCGCGGACGTCGAGAAGCGCGGGTTCCGAGTGTTCGAGATCTCCACCGTCAGCCACGCGGGCCTTCGTCAGCTCACCTTTGCACTTGGCGAGGTCGTTGCTGAACATCGCGCAACGCTCGCCGCGACTCCGGTTCAGGAGCGCGTCGTCATTCGGCCGCGTGGATCGAAGAAGGAATTCACCATCCGCGTCGAAGGTGGCACGTACGGTAACTTCTATCGCGTGCTTGGCGAGAAGCCATTGCGCTGGGTTCAGCAAACTGATTTTCAGAACGAAGAGGCCGTCGGCTTCCTCGGCGATCGACTTGAGAAGCTCGGCGTTGAAACTGAGCTCTTCCGCGCCGGTGCGGTGCCGGGCGCCACGGTCGTCATCGGTGAGGGCGACGGCATCATCTTCGACTGGCAGCCCTCGGTGACTTCAGCGGCCGAATTGATGACCGCGCCGCGAGGCACCGATCCCCGGCTCTTGCAGAGCAATCGCCGCACGACCGCTGAGCGACGCGACCACTACAAAGAGCGCATGGACGCGAAAGCTGAGGCTCGCGCCGAACTCGAATCTGAGCGCATCGCGGAGAGTGGTAGCCGCGCTGGGGACGACGAGTGAGCACAGATGCGCGCGCCCTGATCCCCGCGGCACGACGTGTCGTTGTCAAGGTCGGGTCTTCGTCAATCAGCGGCGAGAGCTCGCAAAAAATCGGACCGATCGTTGAGGCGATCGCCGAAGCACACGGTCGAGGCACCGAGATTGTGTTGGTCTCATCGGGGGCGATCGCCACGGGCATGCCCTTTCTGTCGCTCGATGAGCGGCCGAGTGATCTCGCGACGCAGCAGGCTGCGGCCGCGGTCGGGCAGAATATTCTGATCTACCGCTATCAGGCAGCGCTACGACCATTTGAGATCGTCGCGGGTCAAGTGCTGCTGACTGCCGGAGATCTGGAGAATGCCACACCCCGGTCCAATGCTCGGCGAGCAATGGACCGACTTCTCGGGCTTCGCATTCTGCCTGTCGTCAACGAGAACGACACCGTCGCGACGCACGAGATTCGCTTTGGAGACAATGACCGCCTTGCAGCGATGGTCGCCCAACTAATCGGCGCCGAGGCGCTGGTTCTGCTCAGCGATATTGATTGCCTCTACACCCGACCGCCAGACGAGCCGGGGGCGGAGCCCATCTTCGAGGTTGCCTACGGCGATGAGCTGGCAGGATTCGAGTTTGGTTCTGTGGTCGTCAACAGTGTGGGAACCGGCGGCGCCGCAACAAAGGTCTCGGCTGCGCGGATTGCCGCCGCCTCGGGTATTGGTGTGCTCGTCACGAGTGCCGACCTTGTCGTCGATGCGCTTCGTGGCAACAGCGTCGGCACCTGGTTTCATCCAAAGCGATAGGGCACCGTGGCCCTGTCCGCTCGCTAAGCTGGGCTGATGCTCACTACGGCCATCACCGCGCGCGAAAGAATGGTTCTCGCCAAGCACGCCTCGCGAACGATCTCGTTGCTCACCGACCAGCAAAAGTGCGATGCGCTGATGAGTGTTGCCGACGAGATTGTGGCCGCGACAGACGATATCGTGGCCGCGAACGCCGAAGATCTCGCGCATGGACGCGACAACGGGCTCTCTGAGGCGCTCCAAGATCGGCTGCGCCTGGATGCCCATCGCATATCAGGGCTCGCGAGAGCTGTGCGCGAGGTCGCACGACTGCCCGACCCGGTCGGCCGAGTGCTGGATGAACAGGTAATGCCCAACGGGGTCGCTCTCACGAAAGTCTCGGTGCCATTCGGGGTCGTCGGCTCGATCTATGAGGCGCGACCGAACGTCACTGTCGACATCGCCGCTCTTGCGCTCCGCTCTGGCAACGCGGTGGTGCTACGCGGTGGGTCGGCCGCAGAGCGGACGAACGCCGCCTTGATCGCGGCGATGCGTCGCGCGCTGACTCAAGCCAACGTCGATCCGGACGGCATCCAGACGGTTGATGATTTCGGGCGCGATGGGGCGCGAGAGCTTATGCAGGCACGCGGGCTCATTGACGTGCTGATCCCGCGGGGGAGCGCCGCGCTGATAGAGACGGTGGTCACCGAGTCGTTGGTGCCCGTGATTGAGACCGGAGCGGGGATTGTCCACATCGTGCTCGACGCGTCCGCTCCACTGGAATGGGCCCGTGACATCGTGGTCAACGCCAAAGTGCAGCGGCCCAGCGTGTGCAACTCGGTCGAGACCGTGCTGGTGGTGCGCGACGCTGCCGAGCGCCTGGTAGCTCCCGTCGCCGGGGCGCTGCACGCGCACGGCGTAACGGTTCACGGTGACGAAGCTGTCGCATTGTTGGCGGATCACGTCGTGCCGGCTACGGAAGCGGACTGGTCGACCGAGTACCTGAGTCTCGATGTGTCGATGAAGGTAGTCGCCGATCTCGACGAAGCGTTGGCGCACATCAGGCGGTACTCGACAGGACATACCGAGTCCATCATCACTGCGTCTGACACCAATGCCGAGCGCTTCTTGGCTGAGGTCGATTCCGCCGTCGTGATGGTGAACGCGTCAACACGATTCACCGACGGCGGAGAATTCGGTTTCGGAGCTGAAGTCGGAATCTCGACACAGAAGCTGCACGCTCGCGGACCGATGGGCCTGCCGGAGCTCACGAGTACGAAGTGGCTGGCGCGCGGCACCGGGCAAGTGCGAGCCTAACCACCTAGACTGGAACAAGCCTGCGCGACACAGGCACACCTGAACGGAGCAAGCATGACCCTCGCCACGATCCTGTACCTCGCAGCTGAAGAGTCCGAACACCATGGCAATGTGGCGCTCGAGACGGTCGGCTACGGCATCGTCGCGTTGATAGTGTTCGCCTCACTCGGTATCGTCACGCTTTCGTATCGCAACGTCGCCAACCGCCACGTGCACAAGGCGGAAGCCTACGCAAAGGCTCACGAGAACGATGTCCAGCAGGTGGGACACGGCCACTAGGCCGACTGAATGTCGGTGACGCAGGTTCCAAGAATTGGAGTGATGGGTGGGACGTTTGATCCCATTCACCACGGCCACCTGGTTGCTGCGAGCGAAGTCGCGAAATCGTTCGACCTTGATGAGGTCATTTTCGTTCCGACCGGTCGCCCGTGGCAGAAATCGGATGTATCGCCGGGCGAGGACCGCTATCTCATGACGGTGATCGCGACAGCATCCAACCCCCAGTTCACGGTCAGCCGCACGGACATTCAGCGCGACGGACCGACCTACACAATCGACACCCTTCGTGATCTTCGCGCTGAGTACCCCGGGGCTGAACTGTTTTTCATCACCGGTGCCGATGCCATAGCGCAAATTCTCAGTTGGAGGGAGCATGATGATCTGTGGGACCTGGCCCATTTCGTCGCCGTCTCTCGACCAGGCCACGCGCTGAGCACAGACGGGCTGCCGACCGAGGGTGTCAGCCTGCTTGAGATTCCGGCCCTGGCTATCTCATCGACCGACTGCCGTGAGCGCGTCCAGCGAGGAGACCCGGTGTGGTACCTCGTCCCAGACGGAGTCGTCCAGTACATTGCAAAGCATGATCTCTACCGGAGCGAGGAATGAGCACACCTGAGCAGCCGGCGAACCCACCGCTGACCCGCAAGCAACTGCGTGAAATCCGCAACACCGGAGCCACGCCCATCATCGCTGCCGACGTGCAGCCCGAGCCCGAGAGTGAACCGGCGCTCGACGTGTCGGAACAGCCGGGGGAGCAAACCGACTCGGAGCAGCAATCCGCACCCGAGATACCGGAAGCCCCCAAGACCCCGGCAGCGCCGTTTCCACGGGCCGCAGTTCCCGTGGATGTCGCTCCTGCGCCGGTTGCTGACTCGAGCGTCGACCTGGGAATGAGCCCGTTAACGCGGCGGCAGGCGCGTCAGCAAGAGCGCATCCGCACGGCATCCGTCCCGGTGATCACCCCCGAAGTCGCCGCGCAGCATGACGCGGAACAGGTCACGGCCAATGTCGATGCCCAGCGCGGACACGATGATGGACTGAGATCAGTCTTCGGCACCGGAGCTACTCCTGTAGCAGCACAGTCCTTCGACGACAGCGACTTCGCTCCCACCGTTCTTGATGAGGATGTGAGCGCAGACAATGAAGGTTGGCGCGACATGTTCGTCAAGGTTTCGCCAGAAGCATCTGCACTAGCGGCCAGCTTGGTTGCCGCAGACAGCATCGAGGCTCAGTCACGCGCCGCCGACGGCACAGCACCGTTGGTCGAATCTGTTGAGAACGATGTCGATGCGCGTGATGAACTCAGCAGTGAGTCAGATCGCGCTGTCGTCAATCCGCTGCTCGGTGCGAACTTGCTCACTGCGAAAGCAGCTGAGAGCGATGTACCGGCGTCATTCGATCAGATATTCTCCCGATCCACCGGCGCGGTTTCGACATCGAACGCGCTCATCATCTCTGACAACCCAGCCACTGATTTCGGTGGCGCCGTGACTGCTACCGGTGAAGTCCTCGTCACGGGCACGTTTCAGCTGCCTGAAGGCCTGGGATCGACCGGCCACGCGGTTGGCACCGCTGACAGCAAAGAGACTGATGCCGTGCTGATCGACGGGGAGCTGCCTGCACATTCTTCGCCCACGCCGATCGCAGCCAGTGCTGCGATCAGCACGGTCAAGTCTGCTGGCGAAGTAATTCGACCTCCGGCGCCTGAAAAGGGCAGCCGGCTCATGATGGCGCTCGCGATTACCGCGGGCGTCTTAGCGCTCGCCCTTGTAGGCGTGCTGATCGTCGCATTCGCGACCGGAGTATTCTCTTGACAGCAAGAACGTCCACTTACGAAATGGTTCAGATCGCTGCGGCGGCTGCAGATTCGAAAGGCGGCGAAGAATTGGTGGCACTCGATGTGTCAGAGCCACTGCCACTCGCCGACGCCTTTCTTCTCGTTACTGGCGGTAGCGAGCGCAACGTCGCCGCAATCGCCGACGAGGTAGAAGACCAGTTGCTTCAGGCGGGCCACAAACGTCTTCGTCGTGAAGGACGCAAAGAATCGCGCTGGGTTCTGCTCGACTTCGGCGATCTCATCGTGCACGTCTTTCACGAAGAGGAGCGCAACTACTACGGGCTCGAACGCCTGTGGAAGGACTGTCCTGTCATCGCGATCGATTCGCCGACAAAGAGCAGTTCTGACTGAGCCTCGTGTTCGGCAGTTCCTCCAACATGTAGTAATCTAGAGGGGTTGCCCCGGCTCCGGCCGGCGACGAGATGGGCCTGTGGCGCAGCTGGTAGCGCACCTGCATGGCATGCAGGGGGTCAGGGGTTCGAGTCCCCTCAGGTCCACCAAAACTCCCGGTAAAGCACCAAATCTTCACTCCCTGATCAGGGAGCTTGAATGTTTGGTAGTCGTTTACTGGACACTTCGCCGGGTCGCCGCAGTGCGCTCTCGGACCTTCTCGGAGTATCTGGAAGGTACGCGGCAAGGCCCGCGCACCTTCAAAATATGGACGGTGTTGGCACCTCAGAGTCGGGACATGGGAACTACGTCTCGTTGGTCGAGCTTGCCGCCGAGCTGAAGGTTTCCGTCCAGACGATCTATGACCTGCGGAGCAAGGGGCGTGGCCCCCGTGGGTTCCGCGTCGGGACGCAGTTGAGGTTCCGCAAGAGCGAGATCGACGCATGGGTCCACCGCATGGAGCTCGCCGACGAGCGGCGTCACGCCGGCGGTGCGTCGTGAACGGCGGGCGGCCACGCACCCTGATCGGCTCGTACGGAACCATCAGCGTGACCAGGCGAGGCGCGTCGTACGTAGCGTTGGCGCGCATGCGCGACGCCGACGGGCGCCTGCGCAGAGTGACGGGTGCTGCACGTACGGAGTCGGCCGCTCGAGCGCGCTTGAAGGAGCGCCTGCTGGACAGGCCGGGCTTCGGGGCGGGAGGCCTGCTCGATTTCAGCAGCTCCTTCCGTGACCTCGCTGATCTGTGGCTCGAGGATCTGGAGATGCGTGAGCTGTCGGATGGAACGAAGAAGAACTACCGCGATGATCTCCGCCTCCGCGTGCGGCCGCAGTTCGAGCACTTCTCGCTCGGTGAGATCACCACGGGCCGCGTGGAGTGGTTCCTCCGCTCTGAGAGGGCCGTGTCGTTCTCTCGTGCGCACCATTCGCGGACGATCCTCAATCAACTCTTTGGGTTCGCTCTCCGGCACGACGCGATCCCTCGGAATCCGGTGCAGGGAACGAGTCCATTGCGTCGGCCGAAGGGCGAGCGTCAGGCGTTGACCGTCGAGCAGATCAACGCGATCCGCGATGCCGCGGCTCGCTGGCGGACCGGACCCGACTTGAAGGGCCCCAAACCCGACGGGCAGGTGCGCGACATCATCGAGGTGCTGCTCGGCACCGCGCTGCGCATCGGCGAGTGCCTCGCTCTCCGCGTGTGCGATGTCGAGGACGGCCCCAGCGGGATGACGATCTCGGTGAATGGGACGGTCGTGTTGCGCACGGGCAGTGGCGCCGTGCGTCAAGACCACCCGAATACCGAGCACTCCATCCCACGGATCGCGGTCCCCGACTTCGCTGCGACCGTCCTTCGAGCACGGCTCGCTGGCATCCCGGCCGCCCGCCCTCAACGGACCATCTTCGCCAATCGTGCGGGCAAGCCACTGAGCCCGTTCAATGTGCGACGTACCTTCCGAGCGTTCCTCGAGCTGGCGAATCTCGCGGGGGAGGGGTTCACACTTCGTTGGTAACGGCGGACGGGCGCTACCGTCATCGCGCGCGGGGCGAGTGCGGATGCTGCCGCCACCTTCCTCGGACACGGATCGACGGCGATCACGGAGGGGCACTACATCGAACCGAACCGCACCGTGGATCGAGGGCCTGCGGGAATTCTCGAGCGGACCCTGCGCCGCGAGAGCCCCGATGCTTCGCTTCTTTCGAACGATGATGGCGTGGCCGAGTTTCCGGCGCTCGACTTCCTTGATGAGGAAGACATCGAAGCGGCGTAGGGCTTCTCGGCATACCGCTCCCGGTTGCCCGTGCCCCAGCTTGCGATCGGTCCACCGCTGGGACCGTGGCTGCGTAGGAACTCGGCGTGCAGCCGCTCACGCGCGAGGCGGAGGGTTGTTGACCAGCCGATGACCTCGCCCCGGAAGGCGACACGGTAGCGGAGGTCGGTGGCGCTCACGCGGCGCAGCTCGATGGTGCCGTAGCCCCGGTCGAACGTGTCGAGCAGGCTCCACGTGCCCGTCGGACCTTCCTGCGCGCGAATAGTGGGTGCCATCGGCTCCGTTCGGCCACGAGCGCCGGAAGAACCGCGAGTACATGCGCGATCAGGCTCAGCGCCAGCGCGACGAGAAGGAGCAGCGCCAGAAGGAGATCGATCGCGCGAAGGCGTGGGCGAAGGAGCACCCCGAAGAGCGACAGCAAGCATGTGAACGGTACAAGCAGAAGCATCCCGAGGCGCACAAGCAGGCTCAGCGCGACTACTACTACCGGAGTCGTGAGGCGATCGCCGAGCGTCGGGGCGCTCGCGAGGCTGCGGACCCGAAGAAGGCGAACGAGGCGCGCCGCCGGGCGGTCGACCGTGCCCGAAAGGCCGGCCGCGATTCAGGATGGTCGCCCACTCCCGATCAGCGGGCGACATATCGTGAGCGCGAGAACGAGGCGCGGCGCCAGGCGCGTCGTCGGGCGCGTGCTGGGTTGCCGGAGCGTCAACTGCACCGGGTGCATGCGTCGGAGCGGCGTCACAACGATGCGGCGGCGGATGCCTTCTTCGCCAGCATCCGCCGCGGTCTGGCCGGGACGATTGCCTTCCTCGACATCGGCCTAACGGAGCCAGTTCTGCAGCGTCGCTTCACTGATCCCGACGTCAGTAGCGATCTGTTTGATAGTGACGCCGCTCTCGCGACGTCTAGCGACCGCGACGACGTCCTCGCGGAACTCTTGGCGATAGGGACCGGGCATGATGACATCCTTCCCGTCAGCGCCTCCCGCACCCGAGTCTTGTCAAGCTTTACGTTTTCGAGACCGCCTCTCGCGAGTATCGCGACGCCCGCCGGACCTGATCGGGGGTGGGGGTGACGCCGGTATACGCGACGAATTGCCGAGCGGCTTGTCTGGCGATGATGGCGTCTCCACCAATCGCATCGATTCCGGCGCTTCTTGCTGCCTTGACGAGGGGTGTGTCTGCCGGGAAAGCGACGACATCAATCACTGCTCTGGCCGCGTGGATGTGTTCGAGGGGGAAAGCGAGGTCGCCGGCGGTGATACCGCGCATGCCTAAGGGTGTCGCGTTGATGAGGGTCGCTTCGGCGGGGGCAGCGAGAGCACCGGCCGAGGAGAAGCCGTACCGGTTGGCGAGGGCTGCGCCGGTTGCGGTGTTGCGAGAGTAGACGGTGACGTGGGCGGCGTCTCGATGGTGGAGGACTGCGGCGATGGCTTTGGCCATGCCGCCGGAGCCGTGGAGGATCACCGGGCGGGTGAGGTCGATATTCCGTTCACGAATGAGCTCGTCGACGGCGATGTAGTCGGTGTTGGACGCGGTGAGGACACCAGCATCGTTGACGATGGTGTTGACGCTTCCGATGGCCTCGGCGGAGGGCTCGAGAGCATCGACGAGTGCGATGACGTTCTCCTTATGGGGCATGGAGACGGAGCATCCACGGATGCCGAGTGCTCTCACGCCCGCGATCGCACCGGTGATGTCTGTCGTTCGAAAGGCTTTGTAGAGGAAGTTCAGCCCCAGTTCGGCGTAGAGGTGGTTGTGGAACCGGGTGCCGATGCTGGTGGGTCGGGCCGATACCGAGACGCAGATGGTCGTGTCGGCGTCGACCCGATGCGGTGCGATGTTCATCGGGCGGGCGGGGTCCACACGCGGGTTTCGGCGGTGTCGTCGTACCAGTGTCCGTTCGGGATCGACTGCAACTCGAACAGCGTCCCCCACGGCGCCCGCACATACACGCTGGCGTTGCCGTCAGTGTCCTCGTGGGGGGAGTTCTCGTGCGGCGCCGACAACGCCTCAGCCCCCGCGGCAACCGCCCGCCGAAGGGCGGCGTCGATGTCGTCAACGTAGACGGACACGTGATTGAGGCCAATGTCGCTGAGCTTCGCCGCCGGCTGCTGAGCCGCGTCGATAATCTCGAAGACCTCCAGCCCCGGGCCCACGCCGATCTGGATCATCCGCTGGCGAACAATCTTCGCCCCCGACGGCAGCCCTAGCTGCTGCTCGGTCTCCGCACCTTCCCTGGGCGGGTCGGAGGGGGTAAGTCCGTCGTACGCAACTTTCCCGTCGAACGCGTCACGGAGGAAGGATGTCGCTGCGTCCAAATCGGGAACAGTGATACCGGCGTGGTTGATGCCCCTCGGCAGTACCCCGAACTGATCCCGCTCGGGCGCGCGTGGCAGCACCGAGGTTGATTCCATGGAGGCGTTGCCGATGATGTCGACGGCTTCACCGACCACGATGACCGTTGCGGCCTGGTCAAGGAAGTTCGGCTCATCGGCGGCGACGACGGTGGTGAAGGTGTCGGAGCCCATCACGGCGTCCAAGCCTGCCGGGCTATCGAACCACAGCTCCGCTGTGCCATCGAACCCGGCGACGTCGACGGAGGAGAACGTGTCCGCGGTGGGGTGGGTCTGGGTGTAACGCAGGATGTGACGCTTGCCCTCGGGGATCGAACGCATCAACGCCCCATGCACGGTGATGTGGTGCTCGATGAACTGCTCCCGGCTCACACCCGCAGCGCGCTTCAAAAACATGGTCATCTTGATCATCAGTCACTCCCGCCATCGTTCGAACACTTCGCCTTCCATTGTCAGCCCGCGTGTATCTGAGAGGTGCGCCGCCGGGAGCTCAGCGACGAAGCCTTCTTGTCAAACGATTTACTAGACTTGGTGGGTGTCCCGCTCGCGCATCACGATGGCGCGGCTCGCCGCGGAGCTGGGTGTGTCAGTCTCGACGGTCTCGAATGCTTACAACCGGCCCGAGAAACTCTCTTCCGGCGTACGCGATCGCGTGATGTCCCTGGCGGAAGAACTTGGATACGCCGGCCCGGATCCGCTCGCGCGGAGCTTGCGCCGACAACGCACCGGTGGCATCGGCGTGGTCTTCACCGACGATCTGCCCTTCGTCTTCACCGACCCCGCCTCCGCCGGCTTCCTCGCGGGCGTCGCACAAGACCTCACGGACACCGGGCGCCACCTCGTGCTCCTGCCCGCCGGCACACCAGACCGACGCCAACAAGCACCCATCGACCACGGCGCCGTTGACGGGATCATTTTCCACTCCCTCCCGCGCGGGGAAGCGACCCTGAGCCTTCTCCAGCGGCGGGGCACTCCCGCCGTCCTAGTGGACCAACCCAGCCCCGTCCCCGGGATCGCCTGGGTCGGGCTCGACGAAACCGCCTCTATGCAAGCCATGGGTGCGCACCTGGCCGCTCTCGGACACGTCCACGTCGGCTGCATCACCTCACGCCTGGGAACCGCACCCCACAACGGACCAGCCTCACCCTCCCGTGCCTCTCACTCCCGATTCACCATCCCGCGAGACCGCATCCACGGACTCCAGCAAGGCCTCGGACATCCCGTCACCATCGAGGAGCGATGGGACACCACCATCGGCGCCGGCGCCGACGCTACCGCCCACCTCCTCAACCGGAACCCCCGCATCACCGCCATCGCCTGCATCGCCGACACCTACGCACTCGGCGCCCTCGCCTGGGCGGGAGAGCACCACGTGCAAGTGCCCAACCACCTCACCATCACCGGCTACGACGACATCCCCGCCGCCGGAAGTGCCGGGCTCACCACAATGCGGCAGCCCTTCGACCTGAAGGGGCAGACCGCGGCCCGCACCCTTCGCGGTTTGATCGACGGCGCAGAAGCGCCAACAACCCACACCTTCAAAACCATGCTCGTCAAACGCTCCTCCAGCGGACCCAGACGCCTATGACGCGGGTTCCTGGGTACTGGTAGCGCGGACGAACCAAGTTGCTCTGCCGGGGTCCAGTACCCCGCCCAACCCCGCCATCCGCACGCACAGAACACCGCCAATCCAAGCGAGAAACCACATGGAGCTGAACCCGGCTCGGTGGACACGGGTTATGTGTTGAATTATGCCGCGATAGCGGCGTGACGGGTGTTTTCGAACTCGAGTGGTGAGACGTCGCCGATGCCGGAGTGGCGGCGTTTCGGGTTGTACCAGGCCTCGATCCATTCGAAGATCGCTTGCGCGAGCTCGTCGCGGCTGTGCCAGACGTGTTGGTCGAGGAGTTCGCGTTGCATCGTGGATCAGAACGATTCCATGAGGCCGTTGTCGACGCTGGACGCGACTCTTCCCATCGATCCGAGCAGCCCTGCTTGGCGGAGCCGGTGCCCGAACCCCCAGGACGTGTACGGGGATCCGCGGTCCGAATGCACCACAGTGCCGGGTTCGGGTTTGCGTCTCCACCGCGCCATGTCGAGCGCGTCGACGACGAGCTCCGACCGGATGTGATCGGCGATCGCCCATCCGACCACGCGGCGGGAGAGCACATCCACGACGGCCGCGCAGTAAACCTTCCTGGTCCTCGTTGGATGCTCCGTGATGTCGGTCACCCAGAGCTTGTCCGGGCCGTCCGCGACGAACTGGCGTTTTACGAGATCCTCAAGGGGCGCCGGGAGCGGGCGGGACCTCCCGCGTTTGCGTCGGTGGCTGATCCCTGCGATTCCGGACAGCCGCATCAGCCGGGCAACCCGCTTCTTCCCGCATCGGATCTGCAGCCTCAGGCGCAGCTCCGCGTGCACGCGCCTCGCGCCGTGGCTGGTGCGGTAGTCCTGGTGAATCCGGACGATCGTGCCCGTGAGCTCCGCGTCGACCCGCGTACCCGGGCCGTGAGACTCGCAGCACCCGACAGGCGAGGGCCGCGTCTATCCCGGTGGCGACGAGATGGTCGATCACCGGGAAGACCCTATTGGGCCGACCACCTCCCTGGCGAAATAGGCCGACGCCTGCCGGAGAATCTCGATCTCTGCGGCCTGGACCCGGTTCTCCCGCCGGAGCCGGACCAGCTCGGCGCGCTCGTCCGAGGTCACGCCCTCCTGAACGCCCTCGTCAACATCGGCGACCTTCATCCACCGTCCCAGACACGACTCGCTGATCCCCAGATCGGCCGCGAGCTGCGCGACAGGCTTCTCCTTCGCACGCGCGAGCGCGACCGCCCTCCGACGAAACTCCACTGGGTGAGCTGCAGGCATGATGACTCCTTCACGAACGACTCTCGCCGCTCAGATCAGGTGTCCATAAGACCGGGTTCAGCTCCCATCGATGCGTGGGTCGAGGTTGTGGAGCACGCTGCTGTTGGGTGCGGTTCGCGCAGACGCGGAGGAATGACACCCACCGCGTTCATTCCCGTCGCTCGGCGCCCGGTTCCCGCTTCGTGGCAAAGCGCTGTCCTGGATCGAGCCGATCGCCGAGCTTCGCCGTGATCCGCGCGAGCTCGGCGAGCTCCTCCCGCGTGAGCGCATCGATGACGAGGCGACGCGCCGTCGCGATGTGGCCTGGCGTGGCCCGGACCAGCTCGCGTCGGCCGGCGTTCGTGAGGGAGACGTGCGAGACCCGGCGGTCCTCCGGCGACGTCGACTTCTGCACGAGATCTCTTCGTTGCAGTCGCGAACACACGTGCGAGAGCCGCGAAAGGGTCGCGTTCGTGGCTTCGGCGATCTCGCTCATGGACGCGGTCGATTCGGGCATCCATCGCAAGAAGGTCATCACGCCGAACTCGAAGTGGGTCATCGACGAATCGCGCTGCAGCTGGGAGTCCAGTTCGCTCGGCAACAGGTTGCACACGCGGACGAGCCCGAGCCACGCCTCAGCCTCCGCAGAGGTCATCCGCGGAACCGGGTAGGTCATCGCACGCTCCTCTCGTCTGCCGGATCCCGAAGGTCGATCACGCCGCCGGGAGATCCAGCAGGTGGCCCGTACGATCGCGCTTGGCTCGAAGGTACCGCGCGTTGGCCGGCGTCAGGTGCACCCCCGTCGGCACGGTGTCCTCCACGGTGACGCCGAGGGACTCTAGCTGCGCGACCTTGTCCGGGTTGTTGGTCAGCAGGCGGATCCGGCGGATGCCGACGGCGTGGAGCATCTGTGCGGCGGCCGTGTAGTCGCGCTCGTCCTCGCCGTGACCGAGCGCCGCATTCGCCTCATACGTGTCCATGCCCCGGTCCTGCAGCGCGTAGGCGTCGAGTTTCGCGTACAGTCCGATGCCGCGCCCCTCCTGGCGCAGGTACAGCAACGCGCCGCCCGCCTCGGCGAGGAGCTCCACGGCCTCGCGCAGCTGCGGCCCGCAGTCGCAACGCTGCGAGCCGAAGACGTCGCCGGTGAGGCACTCGCTGTGCAGACGCACGAGCGGCGCCCCTGGGGTGGCGGGACCGCCGAAGGTCAGCAGAAGGTGGTCGGCACCGTCGACGAGGTCGTGGAAGGTCGACACGCGGGCGACGGCTTCGAACCCGTCGGCGAAGCGCAGCGGGATCTCGACCTCGGTGCGCACTTCGCCGCGGGGCGGCGCGGGCATCGCGATGTGGTTCGTCATGCGTCGGGTCCTTCCGGTGTGACGGTCAGCAGTGTCCCCCACGGGTCGCGCAGCCGCAGGCTCAGCCCGTCGTCCTGCACGTCGATGGCGTGATGACGGGCGCGGTCGGCCAGTGCGAGCACGTCGCTGCGATCCGGCATCCGCAGTCGCACGTCCCCCAGACCGAGCGAAGCCGCACGGGGTCCCGCCCCGGCGCTGTGCCAGGTGTTCAGACCGATGTGATGGTGATAGCCGCCGGCGGAGATGAACAGCGCCGATCCGATGTCGATCGAGACGTCGAATCCGAGCATGTCCACGTAGAAGCGGCGGGCGGACGGGATGTCGCCGACCTGCAGGTGCACGTGGCCGATCGTGGCCTCGTCCGTCGTGTCCCGCGACGGGTCGAAATGATCGCGCAGGAACGCGTTCGGGTCGATCGCGGTGTTGCTCGGCATCCACCCCGCCGGCTTGTTCTGCCACACGTCGACCGGCAGATCCCAGTACAGTTCGATGCCGTTGCCTTCGGGGTCGTGGAAATAGAAGGCGTTGCTGAAGGTGTGGTCGGTCGCGCCTTCGTAGGTTTCGCCGGCGTGGCGGGCCATGGACACCACGGCCGCCGAGAGTGCCGCACGATCGGGGAACGCGATCGCCGTGTGGTAGAGCCCGGCGCCGTGCCGGTCGAACGGCGGCAGGTCGGGTGTGTGCGTGAGGGTGAGGATCGGGGTGTCGCCCCGGCCCAGCGTCGCGCGGGCGCCCGACTGATCGAGCACGTCCAGCGTGACCGCCCGGCGATAGAACTCGGTCTGCGCGTCGAGGTCGCCGACGAGGAGTTCGACGGTGTCCATGCGGGTGGCGTCGGCGGCGGCCCCCGCGGTGTGGATGGGCGCCGGGCGCCAGTCGAGTGCGCTCGAGCTCATGACCACACCGCGAATCCGAGGGCGGCGGCGGCGACGGCGAGGGCGGCGAGGATGATGTTGACCGGGAGGGCCTTGGTCTCACCGCGCCGGACGTGCACGATGATCGCGACGATCTGAACCACGACGAGCCCGACCGCAGCGAGCGGGGCCAGGATGGGGGCGATGCCGGTGATCGCCGGCAGGATCAGCCCGACCGCTCCGAGCAGCTCCACCGCTCCGATGGCCTTCACACCCGCGGCCGAGAAATCCTCCGTCCACGGCATCGATGCGGCGAGCTTCTCCTTCGGCTGGAAGAGTTTGGTGGCGCCAGCGGCCAGGTACACGAGGGCGAGGAGACCGGCGACGATCCAGTAGGCGATGAGCATGATGATCCTTTCGATGGTCGGGTCGTTACATGACCACTAGTTGACGCAACAACTAAAGTGCCATTGTATTCCGGTTTCGTGAGAACGTTGCGCGAGTGATCGGGGCCCGCAGGCGCACCAGCGAGATCGGAGAGATGCGAATACCGCAGCGGGGTGATTCAACTGCGGTTCTGCCCAGGCAGACTGGGATCATGAGCGACGACGACAACAGGGTGATGCCGATGGGTCCGCGGGCACGCGTGCCGGCCTGGCTCGTCGACGTTTTGCTGATCGCTCTGATGGTTCCGCTCACGCTGGTGCGCGATCCGAGCGAGGGTGTCATTTGGCCGGATGACGTCACCGTTGTTCTCGCGGCGCTTACTGCTGCGGCGCTGCCGTTTCGTAGGCGCTGGCCGCAGTCGATTCTCGGGCTGGAGCTCGCCGGATACGCTGCGGCCGCGGTTCTCGGTGCCCTCGTGCCAGCGCATCCGTTCGCGATTGCGGTGGCGATCTTCGCTGTGACGAACCGAGTCGCGCGGCGAGACGGTCTCCTGGTGACGGTGGTCACCGTGGTTCTCGTGATCGGGCTCGGGCTGCTGGCCTGGCAGGGAAGTCCGACCGATCCTCGGCTTGTGCAGTTCGCCTTGACCGTCACTGTTGGGTCGGCACTGGGAGATGCCGCACGGTCGCGGCGGGAGTACATCGAGGCGATAACTGATAGGGCGGAGCGCGCCGAGCGCACGAGGGAGGCGGAGGCTCGCCGGTGTGTGTCGGAGGAGCGGCTGCGGATCGCGCGTGACCTGCACGATGCGGTGGCGCACCAGATCTCCGTGATCAGCCTCAACGCGGGAGGGCCTCAGCGTCCGTCGATGACCGTCCGGAGAAGGCGAAGGAGTCACTTGCGACAATCCGCGCGGCGTCCCGCACAGTACTCGGCGAGATCGGAGGCCTGCTGGAGGTGCTCCGCGCGGATGACGGGGACGCGACCGCCCCGGGGCCGAGTCTTGTTCGGCTCGACGAACTGACCCGCGAGTTCGCGACGGTCGGTTTGGATGTCTCGGTGCGGGTCGAGGGTGACATCCCGCAGGTCACCGGCGCGACGAGCTTGGTCGCGTACCGGGTCGTTCAGGAGGCGCTAACCAACGCGCACAAGCACGGCGCTGAGCATCGCGCCCACGTCGTGCTCACCGTGGATGACGTGGCCTTGACGATCGTGGTCACCAATCCGATGGCCGCCCAGGGCGAGGCATCCATCGTTCCGGGCTCCCGGCTGGGGTTGGCCGGAATGCGCGAGCGCGTCGCGACGGTTCGCGGAAGTCTCGAGACCGGCCCCTCTCCCGGCGGCTGGCGGGTGACAGCGTGGCTGCCGCTGACACAGGAAGGTGCAGCATGATTCGGGTACTCGTCGTCGATGACCAAGTACTCATCCGGCAGGCCGTGACAGACATCCTCGGAGGCGGTTCCGGCATCGAGGTAGTCGGCGACGGGGTCGACGGGGTCGAGGCGTCCCGCCGCTTGAAGCCAGATGTCGTGCTGATGGATATCCGGATGCCGCATCTCGACGGCATCGACGCGACGGCGCGGATCTGCGCTGACCCCGCTCTCGCTGAGACCCGCGTACTGATCCTGACGACGTTCGAGGAGGACGAGTACGTCATGCGAGCGATGCGCGCGGGGGCGAGCGGCTTCATCGGGAAGGGGGCGGAGCCCCACGACATCGTAAGGGCGGTCGAGGCCGTGCACGCGGGTGACTCCCTGCTGTCGGCGGTCGCGACGCGCGCACTGATCGCGAAACATCTGCAGCCTGCCGCCACCGACCCCACTCGGCTCGAGTCGCTGACCGACCGAGAGGAGGAGGTGCTGTTGCTCGTCGCGAGAGGCCGATCAAACCAGGAGATCGCCGACGAGCTTCATCTCGCCCCACACGGCCAAGACCCACGTAAACCGCATCATGACCAAGCTGTATGCACATGACCGCGCACAGCTCGTGATTACCGCCTATGAGTCGGGGCTGCTCGCGCCCGGCCGCTGAGGTACCGCAAGCGCGGTACGTGCATGCCGCCACGGGAGGATTTGCGCGCGCCCAGCGCCGACGAGCATGGGTCTATGACAACCTCCACCACCGTCACGAGCCTGCCGACAGGTGCCTCCGTCATCTCGGCGCGCGACGTACACAAGTCCTACGGAAGCGGCCAGAGCCGCTTCCTCGCCCTTAAGGGCATCAGCTTCGACATCCGAGAGGGCGAGTCGGTCGCGATCATCGGCAAGTCCGGGTCAGGCAAGTCGACCCTGATGCACCTGCTCGCCCTGCTCGACGCCCCCGACAGCGGCGAGCTGACACTCGACGGCGCCGACACCAAGCGCCTGCGCGGCAAGAAGCTCAACCTCACCCGCAACAAGACGTTCGGGTTTGTGTTCCAGCAGTTCTTCCTGACGGGGTCGAACACGGTGCTCGAGAACGTGATCCTGCCGATGAAGATCGCCGGCGTCGGTCGTGCTGAGCGCAAGCGCCGCGGAATGGCTGCGCTGGAACAGCTCGAACTTGCCGACAAGGCGAAGAACAAGGCCGTGAACCTCTCGGGTGGCCAGAAGCAACGCGCCGTGATCGCCCGGGCTCTGGTCAACAACCCACGCATCATCTTCGCCGACGAGCCCACCGGCAACCTCGACTCGAACACCGGCGCGGTCGTCGAAGACATCCTGTTCACACTCAACCGCGAGCGCGGCATCACTTTGATCGTCGTCACGCATGACGAGGACCTCGCAGCCCGCTGCGATCGCCGTATCCACATTCGTGACGGCCGCATCGTCCAGGACTCCGCGGGGGTGGCGGCATGAGAACCGCAGATCTGATCACCACCGCAGGTGCAAACACATTCCGTTCGAAGACCCGCTCGATCCTCACGATCCTTGCGATCTTCGTCGGCGCGTTCACACTGACGCTGACGAGCGGTGTGGGCACCGGCATCAACCAGTACATAGACACCACGGTGAGCGCTGTCGGCGCGTCCGATGCGATGACCGTCACCAAGGTGCAGGAGGGCTCCGCGCAGACTCCGGGCCCATCCGGGCCAGTCGAGTACGACCCGGATGCCGTTTCCACCGGCATCCCAGGTCAGACCGTGATCGCGCTCACACCCGAAGACATCGCCACCATCGAGGGCATCGACGGTGCAGTCGACGTACAGGCCGCGCGAGCGATCAACCTCGACTACATCGTGTTCGGTAACGGAACGAAGTATGTCGCGCAGGTCGGCAGCCTGGTGCCGGGGCAGTCGACACTTCTGACCGCGGGGGCGGAACCGGATCCGGATGCCGTTGCCTACGAGGTCGCGATCCCTATGACCTACGTCGAACCACTCGGTTTCGACTCGGCTGACGACGCGATCGGCGCGACGGTCGAGTTCGCCATCACCGACGCGGTGCGCGAGCAGCACGTCGTCTCGGGCGAGGTCGTGGGAGTGAGCGAAGAGACGCTCGCATCGCCGACGGGCGCCAGCATTCTGCTCAACAATTCTCTCGCAGACACGCTCTTCGAAACCCAGTCGACGGGGATCCCCGCCGATGAGGCAGATCGCTACACCTCAGCGACCGTCTGGTTCGACCCCGACGCCACCGACGAAGAAGTCGATGCGTTGAAAAACGCCCTGACCGACGAGGGCTTCACCGGAACCACAGTCGCCGACCAGCTCGGCACGATCACGTCTGTCATCGATGGCATCGTGCTCGTGCTCAACGGCTTCGCGATCATCGCGCTGTTGGCTGCGAGCTTCGGAATCGTGAACACGCTGCTGATGTCGGTTCAGGAACGCACCCGCGAGATCGGTCTCATGAAGGCCATGGGGATGGGATCCGGACGTGTCTTCGGCCTGTTCAGCCTCGAGGCGGTGCTGCTCGGGTTCCTCGGCAGTGCCATCGGCTCTGGTGTCGCGATGATCGCCGGTGGCGCGCTCAGCGCGGCACTGTCAGCGGGGGCGCTCTCGGATCTGGCAGGGCTCACCCTGATCGCATTCGAACCGACCTCGATTGCGACGATCATCCTGGTCGTCATGGTCGTTGCGTTCCTCGCCGGCACTATCCCGGCGTGGCGGGCTGCGAAGGCCGACCCCGTCGAATCGCTCCGATACGAGTAGACGTCATCGGGCGGGCTCCGAGAGGGAGCCCGCCCGATGTCTTGGGTACGCGCGGTCCGCGGCCATTGCCGGTGACGTCCCACCGGGAAGACTGACTCCGGGGCAGCAGCGCATACTTGAGATGTAGACACTTACTCGGCTGATCAGATGCGTCGAGATCTCTCCAGGAGCGTCCAGATCGATCGAAGCCCGGTCGCGTATGCTCGCAGTCATCAGCACCGGAGTGAAGCCGAAGCGCAGATTTCCGGGGTCTTGGGCATCCGCGAGACCATCCGGGCCTGTGGCGCAGCTGGTAGCGCACCTGCATGGCATGCAGGGGGTCAGGGGTTCGAGTCCCCTCAGGTCCACCAAAAATCCCCGGTTATTCCGGGGATTTTTTAGTTGTGCACGACGCAAGGAATTTGAGTACAAGCATCACACACAACGAATTCGGTGTCGCACGATCGGATGCTGCAATTCGCGGTGCGCTTCGTCGCGGCTCCGCACCCGCTGCATTCGCCGATAGTGGCGGCATCATCGCTGAAGTCAATCGAACCCCGCTTGTCGAAAACGTACAGTGAACCTTCCCAGAGCCCTTTGTCGCGAAAACGTTCTCCGTAGCGCACGATTCCGCCATCCAGCTGGTAGACCTCGTCGAAGCCGCGAGACACCATCAGACTCGAGAGCACCTCGCAACGGATACCCCCGGTGCAATACGTCACTACAGGTCGGTTTTTCAGTTCATCGAACTCACCGGAATCCAGCAAGCGCACGAAGTCTCTAGTGGTCTCGACATTCGGCACCACCGCACCAGCGAATCGGCCGATCGCAGCTTCCAAAGCGTTTCGCCCGTCGAAGAAAACGACATCATCGCCGCGCTCGGAGACGAGCTGATGCAGCGCGTCGGGGGAGAGGTGCGTCCCCCCACCAACGACGCCGTGCGCGTCGACTTCGAGTTCGCCTGGGGCACCAAAGGAGACGACTTCCTCACGAACCTTGACGCTCAACTTAGGAAAGTCGCTGCTGCGTTCATCGCCATCGAGTTCGCTGCCATCGCTCCATTTGAAATCAATGTCGCGGAATGCAGCATATTCGCGCGTCTTGCGTACGTAACGCTTGAGCGCGGCCATTGGTCCACCGAGGGTACCGTTCAGACCGTGTTCTGAGACCAGAATTCGTCCTCGCAACCCAAGGGACTCTGCCAAATCCCGCTGCCACAGTCGAACGGCGTCGGGGTCAGCCAGGGGCGCAAAGGCGTAGTACAGGATGATCTTTGAAACGGGCACGAAGAAAGTCTACGAGCGGCGGCTGAATGACCAGTCGGAACGCTACCGTGGGTGAGTGAGTTCTCAGCCCCTTTACCCGCGGTTTGGTGATATCTGCCTCGAGCGGTTTGTGCTGTCGAATGAACGCCTAGCCGAGGCGACGTGCGCAGTTTCATGATGACTAAGAGATTGATCACTGCGCTCGGGCTTGTGGGCCTACTCGCAGTGGGCCTCACAACACCTGCGACGGCGGGTGCTGTTGAGGCAACGCCAAGCGATGGACTTGGTGAAGATACTGGCGTTGTGCGTGTGAACCCGGCCTCCGAAACAGCAATCGACGCTGCTGCTATCGCCCGTGTCGCGCAGATGTCGGTGCGCGACAAGGCGGCGAGTGTGGTTATGGGCCATATCCCGTCGACGGATGCCGCGACCCTCCGCGCGTATATGGAAAACACCGGCATCGGCGGGTTCATTGTGATGGGAGCAAACGTTCCTTCGTCTGAACAGTCGTTGCGCGCACTCACGGCGTCGCTGACTGTTGACCCCGCCTTCGTACCTCTGGTGGCGATCGACCAAGAAGGCGGCGATGTCTCGCGTCTCCCGTGGGATGACTTTCCGTCTGCGCTCACCCTGAAGTACGAGCCCGCAGAAGCCACCTATGATGCGTTCTCAGGTCGCGGCGGCCTCGTTCTGCGCGCAGGAATTGGGGTCAACTTCGGCGTCGTCGCCGACGAGACTGACGATCCTGAAATGTTCATCTATCGTCGAGTGCTCGGCACGAATGCTTCCGCTGCAGCATCTCGCGTCGCGGCAGCGGTATTGGGCGAATCGCCTTCGACGTTGTCGACGCTGAAACATTTCCCAGGACACGGCGCAGCCCCCGGTGACTCTCACGCGGGTATTCCAGAGACGAACATGTCGCTGGGCCAATGGCGCGAGACTGACGCGGTGCCTTTCCAAGCCGGAATAGACGCCGGTGCGCCGTTGCTGATGTTCGGTCATCTGCGTTACACCGAGATCGACAGCGAACCCGCAACGCTGTCTGCGAAGTGGCATGACATCGCTAGGAACGAACTAGGATTCACGGGCGTCGCGATTACGGATGACCTCGGAATGCTTGAAGCATCCGGCATCGCTGACTACGCCGATCCGGTATCGAACGCTGTCGAAGCGCTTGTTGCTGGAAACGACATGGTGCTCACCTTGCTCAACTCCAACGAGAACACAGCGCCCCGCATCGTCGACGGAATCGTTGCGGCAACCGACGACGGGACACTGTCTATTGAGCGGCTCGAAGAAGCAGCGCTACGCGTCGCCGCCCTACGACTTGAGCTCAGCGCTGACGGACGCGGACTCTCGCCATGCGAGGACTGCAACCCTCTGGATTGATCACCCGCGCGCGATAACCGCGAGAAGCTCTTGGCGCAGGTGCTGGGCTCGGGCAGAGAATTCTCGTTGTGCCGTCACGTAATCGGCCTTGCCCTGCGCGGTTTCAATCTTGATCGGGGTGAAACCCCAATCTGTTAGATCGTAGGGCGATGCCCTCATATCAACCACGCGAATCTCGCGAGCGAGGTCGAAAGTGTCGAGCAACAGCTCGCCAGGCACCAATGGGCCCAACTTGATCGACCATTTGTATAGGTCCATGCCTGCGTGCAGACATCCTGGCTGCTCACGCTCGGGCTGGCTTTCCCGGCTCAGTTCCACGGAATTGCGAGTGGTGGCAGGGGGCGTAAAGAATCGAAAGGCATCGAAATGCGTGCAGCCCAGTTCATGCGACTCCACCACCTCGTTGGTGCCGGACTGGCCGAGGCGCAGCGGGACATCATGCCGATGCTCGTCGTCGCGGTAAGTCATGGCCCATTCGTGCAGGCCGAAACACCGAAAGCTAGCGTTTCGCCCAGCTGTCGCCCGCAATATGCGATCGATACTGCCGATCAGCGCACCGTATTTGCGGCGGAAGCCAACGCCATCAACTGTGAGGGCATTCGTCCCGCTGACTGGAACGTACCAGCGCCAGCTGGCTCTGTCCGTGTGGCTTGCGGCCTCTAGTCGCACGCCTTCACCGGGGTGCCACCGCCGCAAGATGGCGGGCTTGTATGAGTAGTAGGTGTACAGAAAGTCATCGACAGGATGGGTTTGACCGCGCGAAGCGCGTTGACGCCGATCGAGGGTGAGAGCGTCTGCGCGTTCGTGATGCGCCTGCTCGCGAGCATTCCACTCCGATGGAGCGAGCGCTGGGGAAGCGAGCGCGTGAGCATTAGACACCCCTCGACAATACGTTGCGCTGCTGAGCTATGGCTCACCGATCCCATCGCCGCGTCGGACGCCACGACTATCTTGGACTCATGTGCGCAAGCTATGGACTAGACCCTCGGTTTTCGGATCCGGACGAGATTCTTGCCGACGATGAGGATCTGTTCGACAAGCTCAGTGCTTGGGCTCTGGCGAACGACGGCTCAACGCTATTGCCTACCGGCAAGAACCTACGAAACGTGAATCCGATTCTTATGTCGCGGAGCGGTCGCCTAGCTCTTGAACATGCGTGGTGGGGGTATTTGATCGACGGTGCTCCCGCGAAGTTCCCGTCCATCAACACCAGAGCTGAGCGCCTACGAGAACGCAAGGAAGCGCTTCCCTCTCGCGCTCTTGTTCCAGCGACGCGATGGTTCGAACTGCGAAAGCCCCAGCGCACCTGGTATGAGTTCGGCGGCGACCATTCCCTCTTCGCGATGGCCGCGGTCACTCGACCGGGACGAACGTCCGACGGCACGGAATACACGTGCTACTCACTTGTTATGCGGCCCGCGACAGAAGAGCTAAGCGAGATCCACGATCGCGTACCGCTGCTTGTACCACGTTCTTTCGCAGGCGACTGGCTGACCAGCGATTTACCTTCACGTGAGCTCATAGAAGAGGCCGTTGCTCACTCCGAATTCGCCCTGCGTCGGGTCAACGCACGCGCCATTGGCGAACGTCCGACATCTCGCTCAGCGGGGGATGATGCCCAGGGACTCAAGCTGTTCTAGCAGTCCTGCACCATCTGACTCCGTCAGCCAAGGCACCTCGAACGCAGCATGGTCATTCACCGCAGTGCGCCCGCCCGCCAGCACCGCCTCTGCGGTCGAGAGTCGACGAATGGCGACGGCAGCAACTTTGTCGGGGTTCTCATTCGCAAACTCGGTGTAGATCGCATCGTCGTGCTGCCCATCATCGCCGATAAGCAACCACTTGACCTCGGGAAACTCTGACGCTAGACGCCGAAGATTCTCTTGCTTGTGTGCGATTCCACTGCGAAACCACCGGTCGTGAGTTGGCCCCCAGTCCGTAAGCAAGAGCGATCCTGAGGGAAAGAGGTGGCGTCGCAAGAACTGGTTCAACGTGGGAGCGACATTCCACGCTCCCGTAGAGAGGTAGATCATCGGTGTTCCCGGCGTGGCTTGGGCAACCTTTCCCAGCAACACCGCCATGCCTGCGACCGGTTGGCGCGCATGCACGTCGACGACAAACGAGTTCCACGCGGCGATCAGTGGCCGAGGCAGTGCGGTCACCATCACGGTGTCGTCTACATCCGAGACCACGCCAAAGCGAATATCCGGCGCAACGATGAAAACACGCGACTCTACCGGTTCGCCGCCCTCAACAGACATCGTGAACCTTTGCCAGCCCGGCTCGAGCGCCGCGGGGAGCATGGCATCGAGTACTCCGCCGCGGTCGGTGACCACTTCGTGTGTCGCGCCGCCAATCGTGACGGTCACCTGCGCGTAGCCGATCGGGACAGCGGCGAAACTGCGCCATCCACGCACGCTGGCGAGCTCACCGCTCTCCGCGGTCGGCAGTGGGGGCACGATCATGGCGCGTCCGAGCACTCGAGCCCAGCCGGTGTCGCTGCCGCCGCCGCCGTATCCGGGGAATGCCGTGATCGTTGGCACTTTGCCGCGAGCGCGCGCGCGCCTCTCCCGCCATGCATGCAGCCGATATTCCAGCCGCGCGAACCAGAGCGCTTTTTTGCGCGCGGGCGCTGCGTCGTTCTCGGGCATTTGCCTAGTCTTTCACGTCGCCCAGAGCGTCGTCCTCCATATGGCGTCGTTCTAGGCGATGAATGACTTTCTTCATCACGAACACGCCGATCACGAGAATGACGATGATCCCGACGAAGATATACCCAGCGAAGTGCAGGCGATCGGCCAGCTCGCGGTACGTTCCGGCGGCAAGTGCCGCCACGGGAATGTACAGCGACGCCCAGAGGATGCACGCTGGCAACGTCCAGGCCAGGAAACGCCGATACGAATAGTGGGTCATTCCGACGGTAAGCGGCACTAGCGAGTGAAGGACCGGCAGAAACCGAGAAATGAAGATTGCAAGACCACCGCGGCGGTCAACGTAGCGTTCGGAACGAGCCCAGTTCTCGTCGCCGATTCGCTGTCCGAGCCACGATCGGCGGATCCGTGGCCCAAGCAAGCGGCCAAGCCAGAACCCGATCGACTCGCCGATCAGGGCACCGATGACAACGGCTAGCCCCAATACGAGGCCCTCAGACCACGACGCGACTGCCGTGCCCGCCACGATCACGATCGTGTCTCCCGGGACTATCAAACCGATCAGCACGCTCGTCTCGAGCATGATCGCGACACCGGCGATAAGACTGCGAACTAGTGGATCGACAGACTGCACGGAGTCCAGTAGCCACGTCAAGAACTCGTTCACCCTAAAATCCTACGGGCGCGACGAGCGCATTAGCCTGGGGATATGGCGCAGGTTCTCTCAACCGTTCTTTGCGATCGATGGGTTGATCCTTCCCAAGTGCACCACGAGCTGTCTGCAACCTCAGAGCATTCGTTTTGGTTGGATGCAGGTCCAGACGCAAACCTCGGGTGGAGCTGGGTCGGCCTGGGCACTCCCGAACCGGATGCCGCAGTAGTCGACGAGATCGTCTGCGTTCCAAATAGCCAGGCAAACGACACCTACGACGGGAAGTTTCGCGGCGGCTGGGTCGGGTGGATGGGGTACGACGACTCCGCCTCGCGTGCTGGTGCACCTTCTGCATCCGATCGCTTCTCGGTGCCTCAGCAGCTTTGGTTGCGCGCCACCCAGTTCTTTGCGTTCGATCACACTCGCCGTCGGATGTGGGCCCTTGCTCCAGCGGATGATCTCGCAACCTTCGTTGAAATGGGGGAGCAGGCCGCGCTCGCAACGGCTATGCCGTTGCCCCCTCCGCTGCATCGGGAGCTCGTACCGCGTCATACTCCGGAGTTGTACGCCTCGCTGATCGAACGTTGTCGTGACTCGATTAGCCGCGGCGACGCATATCAACTGTGCTTGACAACCCGCTTCGAGCTCGAACTGAACGAACAGCTCGACATGCACGATGTCTACGCCCGCTTGCGCCTGGCAACCCCGTCTCACCACGGGGGGCTGATCATGTCTGCGGGCGTGGCACTCGCGAGCGCGAGCCCGGAGCGATTCTTAGAGGTCTCGCAGTCGAGGGTGCGCACCCGGCCCATCAAAGGCACTCGCCCTCGAAGCGTCGATCGCGAGGCTGACGCGGCGTTGCGAGCTGAACTCCTGCAAAGCGAGAAGGAACGCGCTGAGAACGTCATGATCGTCGACCTGATGCGCAACGATCTGTCAAAGGTCTGCCTGCCGGGATCCGTCGCGGTAGAAGAGCTGTTGGTGGTCGAGTCATACGCCGCAGTGCATCAATTGGTGAGCACGGTGGCTGGCACACTCGCGCCAGAAACAACCGTCGGTAGCCTGCTGGCTGCTACATCACCGGCCGGGAGCATGAGCGGTGCGCCGAAGCTATCGGCGATGACAATCCTGCATGCGCTCGAGGGTGATGCTCGCGGGCTTTTCGGTGGTTGCTTCGGCTGGGTCGGTGACGACGGCGGATTGGACCTCGCCATGGTGATCCGCTCGATCGTCGCGCATCCCGACGGAGCGTATGTCGGTGCCGGCGGTGGAATCACCTGGCATTCGAAGTCGGCCGACGAGGTGGCCGAAGTTGGCATCAAGGCGCGAGGACCACTCGCAGCGCTCGGCGCTGCGCTGCCGCCGGGTTGGTGTGACATCGTCGGGTAACCTGGAAAGAGCGCGCTGTGCGCTTTCCTGTGCACCCCATGATTGGTATCACCACGTGAGTCATACGCCGTTTCCCGAGTCCGGTGGGTTCGACACCCAAGCTATCCAGGACAAATGGCAGGAGCGCTGGGAGAAAGCCGATCCGTTCCGCGCCGGTGGGGCTGAAGACACGCGTCCCCGCAAGTACGTGCTCGCGATGTTCCCCTACCCGTCCGGTGATCTTCACATGGGGCACGCCGAGAACTACCTCTACTCCGACATCGTCGCGCGCGCATGGCGTCACCGCGGCTACAACGTGCTCAACCCGATTGGTTGGGACTCGTTCGGCCTACCGGCTGAAAACGCTGCCATCAAGCGCGGAGTCGAGCCTCGTGAGTGGACTTACGCAAACATCGAACAGCAGAAGCAAGGCTTCCGTTCGTATGGCGTGTCATTCGACTGGAGTCGCGAGCTGCACACCAGCGATCCGGAGTACTACCACTGGAACCAGTGGCTCTTTCAGCGCATGCACGAACGCGACCTTGCCTATCGCAAAGAGAGCCCTGTCAACTGGTGCACCAACGATCAGACGGTGCTCGCGAACGAACAGGTCGTAGACGGCCGCTGCGAGCGCTGCGGCGCAGAAGTGATCAAGAAGAAGCTGACTCAGTGGTATTTCAAGATCACCAAATACGCCGACCGCTTGCTCGACGACCTGAACCAGCTCGAGGGTTTTTGGCCGCACAAGGTTCTGCAGATGCAGCGCAACTGGATCGGTCGTTCAATCGGCGCTGACATCGATTTCCAGATCGAAGGACGCGACGAAGCGGTAACGGTCTTTTCTACCCGTCCCGATACCCTGCACGGTGCGACGTTCTTCGTCCTGGCCCCTGACGGTGACCTGGCGGCAGAACTCGTCGCCGAGGCGACGCCCGAGGTGCAAGAGCGCTTCCAGACATATCTGGCTGGCGTATCGCGGCAAACCGAGATCGAGCGGCAAAGCACTGACCGGCCCAAGACCGGGGTCTTCCTGGAGCGATACGCGATCAACCCGGTGAACGGCGAGCGTCTGCCGATCTGGGCCGCAGACTACGTCCTCGCAGACTACGGTCACGGCGCGGTGATGGCAGTCCCCGCTCATGACCAGCGCGACCTCGACTTTGCTCGAGCCTTTGATCTGCCCGTTCGAGTCGTTGTCGACACCACAGCCCCTATTACCGGAGCGATCCCGGTCATCGAGCTCGACGATGAGGGCGTCCCGATCGATCCTGGGACAGACGATTCGGTTGATGAGCTCAACCCAGCCAAGACCGGCATGGCCCTGATTGGCGAGGGCCGGATGATCAATTCGGGAGCACTCGACGGTCTCTCCAAGCGCAACGCCATTGCACGCAGCATCGAGCAACTCGAGGCAGCCGGCACTGGTCGCGCCGCCAAGACCTACCGTCTTCGGGACTGGCTGATCTCACGGCAGCGGTTCTGGGGCACGCCCATTCCGATGATTCACACCTCGGATGGCCGCATCGTTCCTGTTCCTCATGAGCAGCTTCCTCTGCAACTGCCTGATGCTGCTGGTCTAGACCTCACTCCGAAGGGCACGTCACCCTTGGGGGGCGCAACCGAGTGGATTCAGACGAGCGACCCCGAGACTGGCGAGCCGGCACTGCGTGACCCCGACACGATGGACACCTTCGTCGACAGTTCCTGGTATTTCCTGCGCTTCCTGTCTCCCAACGATGCGACGCAGGCTTTCCCCTCAGCCGAAGCGAACAAGTGGGCACCGGTCGATTCGTACGTTGGCGGCGTTGAGCACGCCATCTTGCACCTTCTCTATGCCAGGTTCATCACCAAGGTGCTGTTCGATATGGGGTACGTCGAGTTCACAGAGCCATTCTCTTCGCTGATCAACCAGGGCATGGTGATTCTCGGCGGTTCGAAGATGTCGAAGAGCAAGGGCAACCTTGTGCTGTTCAAAGACGAGATCGACGCGCACGGCGCAGATGCATTGCGCGTCGCACTCGGGTTCGCGGGTCCCGTTGAAGATGACAAAGACTGGAATGATGTCTCGACCACGGGAGCGCAGAAATTCCTCGCGCGCGCCCTTCGAGTCGCCCAAGACGTCACCAGCGATCCCAGTGTTGTGTGGGCCGAGGGCGATCAGGCGCTGCGCCGCGTCACTCACCGGCTGCTTGCGGATGCACCGGGGCTTATCGATCAGACGAAGTTCAACGTCGTCGTCGCACGTTTGATGGAACTGGTCAACGCAACCCGAAAGACGATCGATTCGGGCGCAGGTGCCGCCGATCCCGCGGTGCGCGAAGCGGCTGAAGCAACCGCGATGGTGCTTGATTTGTTCGCTCCGCACACCGCCGAAGAAATGTGGGAGATGCTCGGTTACACCGGCTTCGTCGGTCTGGTGCCGTGGCGAGTTGCCGACCCTATGCTGCTCGTGGAAGACACGGCGAAAGCCATTATTCAGATCGACGGCAAAGTGCGCGCGACGCTCGATGTGTCCGCGAAGATCGATGCGGCGACCCTTGAGGACCTCGCTCGCACAGACGACCGCGTGCTGAAGGCGCTAGCTGGCCGCGAAATCACGCGTGCCGTCGTACGACCGCCAAAGGTCGTCAGCTTCAGCACCAAATAAGCGCTCCTCCTCTGACTAGGCCTCAAAGCCGCCATGCACAATTGAACCTGCATGGCGGCTTTGAGCATGCAGGCGCCTTAGCGTGAGCGGGTGTCTGCAACGAAGGATCAACCCCCGTCCTCCCCACGCCAGCGGCTGGGGCTCGGGGCAGCGATAGTCATCGTCATCGTTGCGCTTGCCGTGACGGTCGGAATCGGTGTCGTTCGCTCGACTGTGCAGCCGAGCGAAGAAGTCATCATCACGGATGCAACAGGCACCTCGAGCATTGAAAACGAGGTGATCTACGTGCATGTATCGGGAGCGGTCACCGCGCCGGGGCTTTACGTTCTCGACCAAGGTGCACGAGTGGTCGACGCGATCACAGCAGCAGGTGGATTCGATGACGAAGCAGCGCCGAGCGCTCTCAACCTCGCGCGTCTCCTCTCTGACGGCGAGCAACTGGTCGCGCCGACAACCGCGGATCTTGAGAAGACGCCCGGGGCAAGCAACGCTGCGGCCGGCGGGGCTCAGACATCATCAGACGGTCGGGTCAATCTCAATAGCAGTGACCTCGCGCAGCTGGATACGTTGCCGGGTATCGGGCCTGCGTTGGCACAGCGCATTATCGAATGGCGCGAGACGAATGGAAACTTCACGAGCGTCGAAGATCTGCTCGCTGTGTCGGGCATCGGCGAGAAGATGCTCGCAACCCTTCGTGATCTGGTGGTGGTCTGAGCGGTGTGGGCGCGACCGGGAGCGCGTCTGATCCCCGTCGTTGCGGTGGCGTGGAGCGTCTGTGCGATCGCGATTGCTGTCCCGGAAGCAGCGCGCGCAACGGCCGCGTGTCTGTGGGGAATCGTCTTCGTTGCGCTTGCAACGACGGCGTGGGTCGCGATGCACCAAGAGCGCCATGCGCTCACGCGAACGATCTTGACCGTTCTGATACTCATCACCATTGCCACGGCGGCAGGCGCGGTGGCCGCGACGAATGTCGCACTTGCAGCGCCGCTGCGCGCCGAGCTGACTGAGCTCGGCTTAGATGATGGGCGCGCGCTCGCTGTCGAGGCCACCGTCGTCGGCAAGGTCGAACGACGCGCAGATGACAGTCTCGCGTTTGATGCGACGGCGTCAGTCATCGCAATCGGCGACGTCGAACATGCCGTGCACGGGCCGATCATCGTGCGTGTCGAGTCATCCGACATCACGGATAGAAGCGGCCTCGATGTCGGCGCGGTCATCGTTGCGCGTGGCACCGCACGCCCAGCCTACGAGGGGTCACGGGCCCTCTTCGAGATCGCCGCGTCGCGCGAGCTCTCAGTGGTGGCAGCACCGTCTGGCGTCTTCGCCTTGGCATCACATCTGCGTCAGCACCTCGTCGAGTCCGCGTCGCGATTACCAGGCTACGGAGCCGAGCTCATCCCTGGCCTGGCGATCGGTGATACCGCGTTGGTGAGCGCTGGACTCGACCAGGCGATGAAGACGTCATCGCTATCGCACCTGACGGCAGTGTCTGGTGCGAACTGCGCACTCGTCGTGGGCATCGCGTTCCTCGTGGCGGCGCAATGCTGCGCCTCGCGAGCCGTGCGTGTGGTCTGCGGCCTGGTGGTTCTGGCTGGATTTGTGCTCATCGTCACGCCCGAGCCGAGTGTCGTGCGGGCAGCAGCGATGGCGATAGTCGCGATGCTCGGGGTGCTATTGGCCCGCACTGGTGCAGGGTTGGCGGTACTCTGTCTTGCGGTTTCGCTGCTTCTGGTCTTCGATCCTTGGTTGGCTGCTTCGCTGGGCTTCGCCCTGTCGGCAGCCGCGACCGCCGCACTTCTGGTGCTTGCTCGGCCGCTCACCAACGGGCTGGCACGATGGCTCCCTCGCGCGCTCGCATTGGCTCTGGCCGTACCACTGTCGGCGCAGCTTGTGTGCGGTCCGCTTCTCATACTGATCGCGCCTACGGTGCCGATCTATGGCGTTCTGGCAAATCTGCTGGCTGCACCGGCGGCGCCGGTGGCGACCGTCGTGGGCTTGGCAGCATGCCTCACATCGTGGGCGCCATGGCTACAGGATGGATTGGTCGCACTGACTTGGTTGCCGGCCTCGTGGATCGCTGGCACCGCGCGAACCGCTGCCGAGCTGCCCGGCTCCTCGCTGCCGTGGGCTGAGGGTCTGTGGGGAGCTGCGCTTCTCACCGCGATCGGTGTCGCCCTCTTTGTCGTGCTGGTCGGGGCAGGTCAGCGTCGTTGGCAGCGGCGCCTCGTCGGACTCGCGACCATATCGCTCGCGGTGGTGGCGGGCGTCGGTGGCGGCGTTGCGCTCTTGACGACGAGCGTCGGCCGACTGACGCTGCCGGCCGATTGGAGCGTGCTGGCCTGCGATGTCGGGCAAGGCGACGCGATTCTCGTGCGGTCTGCTGACATGATCGCTCTGGTCGACACTGGACCGGATCCGGCACTGCTGGAACGTTGCTTGACGAGAGCTGGTGTCGGCGAGATCGACATTCTCGTGTTGACACATTTCGATACCGACCATGTGGGCGGTGTGGAAGCAACGATCGGCCGTACTCGCACAGTTCTTCACGGCCCAGCTACGCCCGAGGGCGCGCTTGTCCTCGACGACCTCGCGCGCTCGGGTGCGCTCGTTTCGCAAGTGCACGCAGGCATGGATGGCGCTCTTGGGGATTCGCGCTGGCGGGTGCTCTGGCCAATAGCCGGCTCGTCGGCCGCGCCGGGCAACGATACGAGTGTCGTGCTCGACGTGCGGGGTGGAGGAGTGCCCACCATGCTGATGCTCGGAGATCTTTCGGCGGCGCCTCAGCAAAGCCTCCTCACGTCTGATGTGCTGAAACCGCCGTACGCAGTTGTGAAAGTCGCGCACCACGGCAGCGCAGACCAGTACACCGCGCTCTATGAGCAGGCGGCACCGTCAATCGCGCTGCTTACCGTCGGCGCCGACAACCGCTATGGGCACCCTCGTGATGAGATCGTTGCCGTACTCGATGACCTCGACGCGGTGATCGCCCGCACCGATCTCGCGGGCACTGTCGCTGTAACAACGACCGATTTCGGCGCGCAGATCTGGCGTGATCGTGGCGGGTGATCGCTCCCACCTTCACGGGCAATGTCATCCGCCGTCGATAGTCTTGTCTCATGCCATCTTCCGCGCGCCGACCCGCCACTCGCCCGGCTCGCAGCAGCATCCCCCAAGTGTCGTGGCGCGATCCCCGACCAGCGGCCATCGTCTTGGTCGCAGGCCCTGAAGATGTCTGCGCTGAGCGCGCGATTGCGGGAATCCGTGAACAACTGCGCGCACACGATGCGAGCCTGGAGGTCTCAGACGTCCGAGCCGACGATTACACCGCCGGCACACTCTTGGCGCTGACTTCGCCGTCGCTGTTCGGCGAACCTCGCTTGGTTCGAGTCACTGGCGTCGAGAAGTGCTCCGACGTGTTCCTGTCTGAGGCGGTGTCGTACCTCGATATGCCGCAAGAGGGAGCAACGGTCGTACTGCGCCATACCGGCTCAAGTGTGCGCGGCAAGAAGCTCCTCGATGCGGTTCGCGCGGGCACTGGCGGCGGCATCGAGATCACGTGTCCAGCTATCAAGCGCGACTCAGACCGATTCGATTTCGCAGCGGGGGAGTTTCAGGCTGCTCGTCGTCGTATCGCCCCGGTAGCGCTGCGCGCTTTGGTGTCTGCGTTTGCAGAGGATGTGACCGAACTGGCGGCCGCGTGCCAACAGCTCATTGCAGATGTCGACGGTGACATCACGGAACAAGTGGTTGAGCGCTACTACGGCGGGCGTGTCGAAACGTCGGCGTTTACGGTTGCCGATACCGCGATTGCTGGGCGCTACGGTGATGCGCTGGTTTCGCTCCGCCACGCGCTCGCTTCGGGCGCCGACCCGGTGCCGCTGGTTGCAGCAATCGCGTCGAAGCTTCGCACCATGGCCCGAGTGGCAGGCAATCGCGAGCCAGCGAAAGCCCTCGCCGCACGGCTGGGCCTGAAAGACTGGCAGGTCGATCGTGCGCGCCGCGATCTGACCGGGTGGAACGAGATGAGCCTAGGCATGGCTATCCACGCAGCTGCGCGCGCCGACGCCGAGGTGAAAGGCGGCTCGCGTGATCCCGTCTTTGCGCTCGAGCGCCTCGTGACTGTGATCGCTACGCGCGCTCCCTTCGCCGAATAGAACGTCGCAAAGGCTCGTCAAGACACGAGCGTCACCAAAAACGAAAGGCTCGACCCCGAAGGGTCGAGCCTTTGACGCGATGACTCCCGGGGTTCTTCAGCCTCAGAGAGCCGAGACCTGCTTCGCGATTGCCGACTTGCGGTTCGCTGCCTGGTTCTCGTGGATGACGCCCTTGCTCACGGCCTTGTCGAGCTTCTTCGACGCGGTTGCGAGTGCCTTTTCAGCAGCGGCCTTGTCGCCAGCGGCGACCGCTTCGCGGGTGCGACGCACCTCGGTGCGCAGCTCGCTCTTGACGCGCTTGTTGCGCTCGTTGGCCTTTTCGTTGGTCTTGTTGCGCTTGATCTGCGACTTGATATTCGCCACGTTTGACGTCTTTCGTTCAGAGTGAATGAGAAATGCCGGTTCGCAGTAGAGGGGTGCGTTCCAGCGGTCGTGTGGAATGGGAAGCCCACACGCGCAAGTCAATGTCCGAGTCTATCAGGTCTGTTCGAGTGTGGTGAGCGCCAGGTTGAGTAGTGCGTTGAAGACGTCAGGCCGCATGGCGGTCACCAGGTGAGAGGTGCGTGGAACAACTACCAGTTCTGAGTGCGGTGCAACCCTCGCAAACAGACGCTCATTGACACGAAGCTGGTCGTATTGGCCGTTGATGAACCAAAGTGGAATCGAGATGCGCCCGAGCGCCTCGAGCAGGTTCAGCACGGAGAGACTGCGCAACGCCTCATCTTGAGTGTCGAACGCGTAGCCACCGGCACCGAAGTCGGCGCGAGTGTGCGGCGGCAGCGTGCGCTCTAGCACTCGATCCGTGAGCCACATTCCTCGGTCGGGCAGTGAGTCGAACCCGCGCGCGAGCGTGCGATATGTCGAGAGCCCGAGACCACGCGGAACTGCCGTGCATGAGGCCGCGATGAAGCCCGCAACAGGCGGTGCGTCTTGACGCCCCACGTACTCGATCGACAGCAGTCCTCCCATCGAATGGGCGGCGAGCAGCACTGGACCGCGCGCGGCGGCGTCGCGCACAGCGCGATCGATCGTGGCGAAGGCTTCCTCCAGCGTGAACTCGTCGCTCATTCGAGAGCCGTGTCCTGGCAGGTCGACAGCGACGACGTTGTTCCCGCGGTCACGCAGATAGCCCACCTGTGCGCGCCACATCGTCGCTGATGTGCGAATCCCGTGTACCAGGACGACCTCGACCGCCATGCAACAGAGGCTATTGCACCGCAACCGTGCCGTGCACCTCTCGACACGCAGGTCAAAACGGCTTCGTACGGGACATCCAGCCGTTCACCATAGAATCGACTAGCCATGTCACCCCGCGCCCTGAAGCCTCTCGAGCCGTCTGTCACCCCACCGGAGCAGATTCGCAATTTCTGCATCATCGCCCACATCGACCACGGCAAGTCCACGTTGGCCGATCGAATGCTGCAGATCACCGGGGTGGTCTCTGACCGTGACATGCGTGCGCAATACCTCGACCGCATGGACATCGAGCGCGAGCGGGGAATCACCATCAAGTCGCAAGCGGTGCGCATGCCGTGGTCGCTTGATGATCAAGTGCACGCACTCAACATGATCGATACCCCCGGCCACGTGGACTTCACCTACGAGGTCAGTCGTTCCCTCGCCGCGTGCGAAGGCGCCATTTTGCTGGTGGATGCTGCGCAGGGCATCGAAGCGCAAACTCTCGCCAACCTCTACCTGGCGCTCGAGAATGACCTCCACATCATTCCGGTGCTCAACAAGATCGATCTTCCCGCTGCCGACCCTGACCGCTTCGCCGCCGAGCTCGCTGGTCTCATCGGTGGCGACCCCGACGACGTGCTGAGAGTGAGCGGCAAAACGGGTCAGGGCGTTGAGGAGCTGCTTGATCGCTTGGTGCGCGAGATCCCCGCGCCGAAGGGTGATCCCGACGCACCCGCAAGAGCGATGATCTTCGACTCGGTGTACGACGCATACCGTGGCGTGGTTACCTATGTGCGAATGATCGACGGAGCGCTGGCGCCGCGCGAGCGCATTCAGATGATGTCGACGCGGGCAACCCACGAGTTGCTGGAGATCGGCGTGACCAGCCCCGAGCCAGTGCCGTCAAAGGGTCTTGGAGTGGGCGAGGTCGGGTATCTGATCACGGGCGTGAAGGATGTGCGCCAGTCCAAGGTGGGCGACACGATCACGCACTTTCGCAAGCCGGCCACCGAGGCGCTTCCCGGATACACCGACCCGAAGCCTATGGTTTTCTCTGGGGTCTACCCGATCGATGGCAGCGACTATGGCGTGCTGCGTGAAGCTCTCGACAAGCTGAAGCTCTCGGATGCTTCACTTCAGTACGAACCGGAAACATCCGTTGCTCTTGGATTCGGCTTTCGCTGCGGATTCCTCGGACTGTTGCACCTCGAGATCATCACCGAGCGCCTCTCCCGAGAGTTCGACCTCGACCTGATTACGACCGCACCGAGCGTCACCTACGAGGTGCGCACCGATGCCGGCGCTGAAATCACCGTTACCAACCCGAGCGAATACCCTGACGGCAAGATCGCCTCAGTGACGGAGCCGATGGTGAAGGCAGCGATCCTGCTTCCGAAGGACTATGTCGGCACCGTCATGGAGCTGTGCCAGGCACGTCGCGGCACGCTGTTGGGTATGGAGTACTTCAGCGAGGAGCGAGTGGAGCTGCGGTACAACATGCCGCTTGGCGAGATCGTCTTCGATTTCTTCGATCAGCTCAAGAGCCGCACGCAGGGCTACGCCAGCCTTGACTACGAACCAAGCGGGCAGCAAGAGGCTGACCTCGTCAAGGTCGACATCTTGCTGCAGGGCGACAAGGTTGATGCCTTCAGCTCGATTGTGCACCGTGAGAAGGCCTACGCCTACGGTCAGCTGATGACTGAGCGTCTGCGAAAGCTGATTCCCCGCCAGCAGTTCGAGGTGCCCATCCAAGCGGCCATCGGCGCGCGGATCATCGCTCGCGAGTCGATCCGGGCAATGCGCAAGGACGTTCTCGCGAAATGCTATGGCGGCGACATCAGCCGCAAGCGCAAGCTCCTTGAGAAGCAGAAAGAGGGCAAGAAGCGCATGAAGATGGTCGGTCGCGTCGAGGTGCCCCAGGAGGCCTTCATCGCTGCGCTCTCTGGTGACACCGAGGGCAAAGAAAAGAAGTAGTCGGATGCTGCGACCCACGAATCTGGCCCCGCATCGCACCCGCAACGCGAAGTAGGCTATTCGACATGCGCCGCGGGAGTTTCAAAGACGACACAGTCGACTATGCGGCCGTGGGCGCTACCCAGGCGGCGGATCTCATGCACTTTCCGCCTGAACGCAGCATTCCTGCGGAGCAGTCGTGGCGCATTGGCAGTGGCGAGACACGTTTTCGGGGTGCGAGTGAGACGCTGCTGTCGTGGACCGCGCAACGTGGAGCCGGGCTGGCCCTCACAGATGTCCGTCCCGCGTCCGGCCCGATGTACTCCGGGGTGAGCTTCGACGCCGACGGCACTCCGATCGCTCCGAGTCGCGCAGAGGCAGACCTTCGCTACGACGCGGACGGCACCCCGTACGTCGCCCCCGGGACCACCGTCCGTGTTCACGGCCGAGTCAGCGGAATGCGCGCCGACGCCGAACTGCGGGTTATCTTCACGATCGACGAACCTCGACGGGTTGGCTTCGCGCTCGGCACCGTCGGCGAGTCGGTCGTCAGCGGCGAAGAATCCTTCATGATCGAGTGGTACGAGAACGATCAAGTGTGGTTCACCGTTCGCGCATTCGACGCGCCAACGTCGCTGTTGTATCGCATGGTGCCTGCGCTCACGCGGCGGCGTCGCCGAGAGCTCTTCACGCGCTATCTGCGAGCGATCTCGCCGCTCTACAACACTCCCGCGTGAGGGCTCGCTAGTGGGCTCGGCACTACCCGACGGCGAGCCAGTTCCTGAAGACGGCTCCCTGCCCCCTGACACACAGATAGATCTCGCGACCCCCTTCAGCGTCTATTTGCACGTTCCGTTTTGTAGAGTGCGCTGCGGCTACTGTGACTTCAACACCTACACCTCTGAAGAACTGCACGGCGCACGGCAGGATCAATACGCCGACACATTGCTGCGCGAAGTGGAGTTCTCGCGCAGTGTTCTCAGCCGCGCTGGCGGCATTCGTGCGGCATCCACTGTGTTCTTCGGTGGCGGAACCCCCACACTGCTACCACCCGGAGACCTTGCCCGCATGTTGAACGGCGTGCGGGACGCATTCGGGGTAGCACACGACGCCGAGATCACCGTCGAGGCAAACCCCGACACAGTGACCGATGCGGTGGCAGAGGAACTCGCCGCGGCGGGTGTCACTCGGCTATCGATCGGAATGCAGTCAGCAGTCCCGCGAGTGCTGACCGCGCTCGATAGAACACACAACCCCGCGAACGTCACAACAGCCGTTGCCGCGGCACGCCGCGCTAACTTGAACGTCAGCGTTGATCTCATCTACGGCGCACCGGGAGAAACCCTCGATGATTGGCGCGCCTCGGTCGACGCCGCACTCGATTTAGAACCCGATCACATCTCGGCGTACGCCTTGATCATCGAAGCCGGCACGAAGCTTGCTCGACAGATCAAGCGCGGCGAAGTGGTGGCACCCGACGATGACGTGCAAGCTGACATGTACGAATACGTCGACGCCCGCCTCAGCGCTGCCGGACTCGATTGGTACGAGGTGTCGAATTGGGCCCGCAATCTTTCGCAGCGATCGCGGCACAATCTCGCGTACTGGCAGGGCTCCGATTGGTGGGGTTTCGGCCCTGGCGCCCACAGCCACATCGCTGGCGTGCGTTTTTGGAACGTGAAGCATCCAGCCGCATACGCTCAGCGCCTTGAGCACCAGAATTCGCCAGCGGCAGGGCGAGAGATTCCCGACGCAAAGGCGCGCACTCTCGAGGCTGTGCTGCTTCGAAGTCGCATTCGCGAAGGACTGCCGATCGACGAGATCGAGAGTGCATCTCGCACGAATATCGCTTCACTGATTGCTGATGGGCTCATCGATGGCGCCTCGGCACTCGGCGGCACCGTCGTACTGACCTTGCGGGGACGGCTGCTGGCAGACGCGGTCGTTCGCCGGCTCACCGACTAGGCTTAGCGCACTTTCGGTGCGGGCAGCGAATCGAGGGCGTCGGCGCGGCGCAGGGCAACAGCCGTGGTAGCCGTGTCGTACAGCTGGGTCGTGCGTTGTGCGCCATAGGCAGGCCACCCGGGATCACCTGTGCGAATGAAACGCACCCAGTCCGCGTGCATTTGGTCGGCAAGCGCCTGCGGTGCAAGCCTGCCCGCCATGCGCACCGAATCTGCGGCATTCAGCTGATCGAAGACAAAGCCAATCTCGATCGCGTGGGCCGCTTTGAGCTCTCGCACCGGGCTCTGCCACGCAAACTCATAGACGAAAGAGTTCGCCCGGCGCTTTTCGGCAACGGAGACAGCGGCCTTGCGCAGAAGCACGTCGGTGGCAATCTGCCCAAAGAGCTCTCCGGTAGACGCGTGCGGCCATGCCGCCCGATACAGCTTGACTGCTCGTGACGAAATGCCCAGCGCCAGGCGACCGAGCTGGAACTTCAGGGTTGTGATGGCAGCGAGCGCTGCCGGCGGAAACCACAATCGATACTCGTCGGTGTTTGTGCCGATCAGCAAGGGAACCTCGACGTTCACCAGCGCCTCATGGGGTGACAGCGGCAAGGTATCAGCGTCAATGGCCAGCGCGAAACCAGGTGCCCCGCCCAGTGGGGAGCCGCCCGCGGACTGCTGCCTTCTCTCTTCGAGAAGAATCCTCGGCGTGATCTGCGCGAACGCATCTCGGGTCGCGGGAAGACCCAGCCGCTTGGCCAACGCTCGGGTCACGCGGCCGGCGCGCGCCATTGAATCGGCCACCAGCGGGGCGCTTTCGATCGCTGCGCCTGCAACCAACTTGACGGTGTCAGGGCGCGAGAGCAATGCCGCTACGATCGCGCCGCCAGCGGACTCTCCCACAATCGTGATGCGGTTCGGGTCTCCGCCGAAGTGCGTGATCTCGTCGTGAACCCAACGCAACCCGGCGGCGGCGTCTGCGAGTCCGAGATTGCATGGGGCGCCCTCGAGCACTGAGAACCCTTCAGAGCCGACCCGGTAGGCAATTGAGACGAACACGACACCATCGCGTGCGAAAGCTGAGCCGTCATACGCGCTCAGCGCGGGCGTTCCTCTTTCAAGAGCCCCGCCGTGAAACCACACCATCACTGGCAAGGAGTGCGCCTCGACGGGCGTCCACACGTTCGCCGTCAGAATGTCGTCGCCCGCAATCTCGACAGACGAGAGCAATTCGCCGAGAGCGCCGGGATACGGTGACTGCGGCGCAGTCGCACCGAATTGGGTCGCATCCCGCTCTCCCTCCCACGGGGGAACCGGCTCGGGCAGCCGAAACCGGCGCTCGTCGAAAGGCGGCAGAGCGTACGGAATACCGAGAAAGCGACGAATGCCCTCGGATTCGGTTCCACGCACGTTTCCGGCGGTCAGGTGGAGCTTCGGCGTTGAACTCTGCGGATCACTCATCGCAGTCAGCGTAGGTGCGCACGAGGAAAAATGCCACACGCACGGGCTACGCTGACGCGTCAGGCGTCGAGCCGGTCTAGAATTGGCACTCACGGTTGAGGAGTGCCAGCGGGGAGGAACGTCATGGTCAGCGAACGTGGGCTCGAAGTGCTACGCGCCATCGTCCAGGACTACGTCGACACGCGCGAGCCGGTCGGGAGCAAGACGATCGTCGACCGTCATGCGTTCGGCGTCTCAGCGGCCACGATTCGCAACGATATGGCTCTCCTCGAAGATGAGGAGCTCATCGTCGCCCCTCACACCTCGTCGGGACGCATCCCGACTGACAAGGGATACCGCGTGTTCGTGGATCACCTTGCTGAGGTTCGCCCGCTTACTCCCGCCCAGCGCACCGCGATCTCTTCGTTTCTTGAGGGCCCGGTAGACCTCGATGACGCACTCAGCCGCACCGTGCGCGCCCTGACACAGCTCACCGGCCAAGTAGCGATCGTGCAGTACCCCTCGTTCGAGCGAGCGAATGTGTCTCACGTCGAACTTGTGCAATTGGGCAGTGGTCGGATGCTCGTGATCGTCGTTACCGACACAGGCCGCGTATCGCAACGGGTCAGCAATGTTCAAGACGAGTTCGATGAAACGGACCTTGGCCGCATGCGCGCTGAACTCAGCACGCTGCTGGTCGGTCGATCTGTGCGTGACGGCCTCCATCGCATCGAAACCCACCTGGCGCTGCACGACGATCCCACCAAGCCATGGGATGCCGCCACCCGCGTGCTCGCGCGTGCCGTAGCGGAAGACCTCGAAGAATTCCGGCAAGATCGCCTGGTGCTGGCAGGCAGCGCGAACCTCGCAAAACGAGAGTCGGACTTTCGTGGCAGCATCTATCCGCTCTTGGAAGCAATCGAACAGCAGGTGACTTTGGTTCGCTTGATGGGGGAGATGGTGGCCGATGAGCACGGGCTCGCCGCCAGCATCGGTCGTGAGAACGAAGCATTCGGACTCGCCGAAGCATCCGTTGTGACAAGCGACTATGACGCGACCGGCGCGGGAGCGCGTGTCGGATTGCTCGGACCCACGCGAATGGACTATCCCACAAACCTTGCGGCGGTGAGAGCGGTAGCCCGCTACCTCACGCGCATGCTCGAAGAAGACGACACGAGCCGCTGAAGCGCGCTCGCAATACGATCCCGCGCTCGTGCGCGGCAGGAAGGCGAAAGTGGCTGACCACTATGAAGTCCTCGGGGTTTCCCGAGAAGCATCCCTCGATGAGATCAAGAAGGCATATCGCCGACTTGCCCGGGAACTGCACCCTGATGTCAATCCGGGCGAAGACGCGTCAGAGCGCTTCAAGCTTGTGACGCACGCTTACGACGTGCTGAGCAACGATGAGCAGCGTGCCCGCTACGACATGGGTGGTGATAACGCAGGCTTTGGCGGCGCAGGAGGATTCGGCGGCTTCAACGACATCTTCGAGACGTTCTTCGGCGGCGCAGGTGGTTCGCGGGGCGGTCGCCCGCGCTCAAGACGCGAGCGTGGTCAAGATGCACTGGTGCGGGTGACTCTCGATCTTGCTGACGTGGTCTTCGGTGTTCACCGAGACATCGAAGTCGATACCGCAGTGCTGTGCGAGACGTGCGAGGGCTCCTGCTGCCAGCCCGGTACGTCTCCGGTGACATGTGACATCTGCCACGGAGCGGGTCACGTGCAGCGTCAGGTGCGAAGCCTGCTGGGAAACGTGGTCACCAACCAGCCGTGCAACGTGTGTTCTGGATACGGCACCACGATCCCTTATCCGTGCGCTACGTGTCAGGGTCAAGGTCGAGTGCGCTCGCGTCGCACGGTGTCTCTCGACATCCCTGCTGGCGTCGAGAACGGTCTGCGACTGCAGTTGCCGGGCTCGGGCGAAGTGGGTCCAGCCGGTGGGCCCAATGGTGATCTGTACCTGGAGATCACCGTGAACAACGACGACGTGTTCTCACGCGACGGCGATGATCTGCTCGCGACATTGGAGGTGTCAATGAGCGACGCGATTTTGGGCACCAACACCACCATCGACTCTCTCGACGGCTCCGTAGACCTTGAGATCCGTCCCGGCGTGCAGTCCGGAGACGTGCTCACGATCAAGGGCCGTGGAATCACTCCCTTGCGCGGGTCCAACCGCGGTGACCTTCGAGTCGGCGTGCATGTGGTGACGCCAACGCGCATCGGCTCGAAAGAGCGCGCCCTCATCGAAGACTTCGCCAAGCGCACCCGCGCGCCAAGCCCCAAGCTCTCGGAGTTCCACCAGGGAGTCTTCTCTAAGCTCCGCGACCGCTTCCGAGGATGATCTGACGTGGCGTTGCACTTCTTGGTTGATGATCCGCTGTCGGCTGGAGTGGGCGAAACTGTCACGCTCACCGGACCGGAGGCCCATCACGCTGCTGCGGTGCGGCGCGTTCGCGCGGGCGAAGAAGTGACCGTCGGCGATGGTCGGGGCGGCTGGCTTCGCGGCACCGTGATGTCGGTCGCGCCCAAAGAGGTGTGCATCGCGGTCGAGGAACGCCAGCAGTTTGCAGAACCCCACCCTCGCGTGATCCTTGTGCAGGCGCTTGCCAAAGGCGACCGAGACGAACTCGCGGTGCAGGCAGCCACTGAACTCGGCGTCGACGCGATCGTGCCGTGGCAGTCAGCTCGCAGCGTATCTCGATGGGACGCGGCAAAGAAGGCGAAGGGGCGAGCTCGCTGGGCGAGCATCGTGCGCGAGGCAGCCAAGCAGGCCCATCGCGCTTGGGTGCCCGAGGTTTCTGATGTTGTGACGACTGCTGCGCTGGTTGCCCGTGCTCAGTCTTCGCGAGTCGTTCTGCTCGAGCCCACTGCTACACAGCGACTCTCGACGTTCGAGGTGAAGGACGATCCTCGCGATCTGCTGCTGGTGGTCGGGCCGGAAGGCGGCATCAGTCCCGACGAGATCACCGCGCTGATAGGCGCTGGCGCCGACCTCGTTCGACTGGGCGAGACTGTGCTGCGCACCTCAACCGCGGGCCCGGCGGCGCTCGCGGTGCTGAGCGCGCGGCTCGATCGCTGGTGAGAAGCGTTTCTCTTCCGATGGTCCCACCCGCCGGTAGACTGCAGTGATGAGCGAACCCACGATTTTCACACGCATCTTCCGGGGTGAGATTCCGTCGGAGATCCTCGCAGAGACCGACAACGTGTTTGCGATTCGCGATATCGCCCCTCAGGCACCGGTCCATCTGCTCGTGATCCCCAAGACACAGCAGTACCGTGATGTCGCCGAGCTCGCAGCTGGAGATCCCGCGTTGCTGGCTGAAATGGTGGCGCTGGCCAAAGAGCTAGCCGCTACGCACGCGAACGGCGAGTTTCGGCTGGTATTCAACTCCGGCGAAACCGCTGGCCAAACTGTCTTCCACGTTCATGCGCATGTGCTCTGCGGTGAACTGACCGAAACGAGCGTCGGTGCCTGACGAACCAACAATCGACCGAGTATTTGCCGATGGCGTGGCCATGGTGCAGCTACTCGGACCTCAGGATCGCCTGCTGCGCGTCGTCGAGAAGGAACACCCTGAGGTCGACGTGCATGTGCGCGGCAATGAGATCACACTTTCGGGTTCCCGCGAAGCTGTTCAGGCCGCGCGAAGGCTGGTCGATGAACTGCTGGCAATGACCCAATCTGGTCACGACCTCGTTCCCAACGATGTCGCTTCTTCCGAGCGCATGCTTCGCACGGACGGTGGCCCACGGCCGTCCGAGGTTATGGGTGAGGCAATCGTTTCGTCGCGCGGGCGCATCATCCGCCCAAAGACGATTGGCCAGAAGGAGTATGTCGACGCGATCGAAGAGAACACCATCGTCTTCGGGATCGGGCCAGCAGGAACTGGGAAGACCTACCTCGCCATGGCCAAGGCGGTGCAGGCGCTGCAACGCAAAGAAGTCAGCCGCATCATCCTCACACGACCCGCGGTAGAGGCCGGGGAGCGGTTGGGCTTTCTGCCCGGCACCCTGAACGACAAAATCGATCCCTATCTGCGGCCGCTGTATGACGCTCTGAACGAGATGCTCGACCCTGAGATCGTGCCGAAATTGATGGCATCGGGCACCATCGAGGTTGCGCCGCTCGCCTACATGCGCGGCCGCACCTTGAACGACTCATTCGTGGTGCTCGACGAAGCCCAGAACACGACTCCTGAGCAGATGAAGATGTTCTTGACCCGTCTTGGATTCGGCACCCGCATGGTGGTCACGGGTGACATCACTCAGGTGGACCTTCCCCAGGGAACCTCGGGCCTACGCCTGGTCACGCGCGTGCTGAAAGACATCGAAGACATTCACTTCTCGCGCCTCACGAGCGCAGATGTCGTGCGGCATTCTCTGGTGGGACGGATTGTGGACGCCTACACCGAGTACGACGAGTCACGGCTCTCAGCGAGGCGGGAGCGCGACGAAGCCTCAGAGTTCGCGTCACGCGTGGAGCGCCGCGGCGGTCGCAAGCCGGGGCCGAGAGATCACCTTCCCAAGCGAGGACACTCATGACAATCGAGATCGGCAACGAATCCGGCATAGCGGTCGAGGAAGCCGTTCTGCTGCGGCTCGTTGCGCACAACTTGATGCAGCTCAACGTCAGCAACGATGCCGATGTCGCCATCATGCTGGTCGACGAGGGCGCGATGGAAGCTCTTCACGTGCAGTGGATGGACGAGCCAGGCCCGACCGACGTGCTGAGCTTTCCCATGGACGAGCTGCGCCCCGGCACGGAAGATCAGCCAACGCCTCCCGGTCTGTTGGGCGATATCGTGCTGTGCCCGCAGGTCGCGGAAGGCCAGGCCGTAGCGGCGAAACACTCCACTATGGACGAGCTGATCATGCTCACCACGCACGGATTGCTTCATCTGCTGGGGTTCGACCACGCCGAACCCGAAGAAGAGCGTGAGATGTTCGGTTTGCAGCGAGAGCTCATCGTGAGCTTCAACGCAGCCGAGCGACGACGACGCGCATGACTCCGCTGTTTCTTCTCGTCTTTGCAGTTCTCCTTCTTGCCTTCGGGTTTCTCATGGTCGCGATCGACGCTGCCATGGGCGTCACCTCGCGAGCGGACCTGTTCGAGCTTGCGGAGTCTGGCCGCAACGCCTCGTCTCTAGAGAAGATCGCCAATGACCCGGACGCCCACGCGAACGCAGTCATTTTCATCCGGGTATTGGCAGAGACCACGGCCGCCGTGTTCGTCACCGTCGCGTTCACGCTCGTCTTCGAGAACATCTGGTGGGCTGTGCTCGCCGCCGCCGTGCTGATGACGGGCGTCTCTTACGTCGTGGTCGGCGCGAGCCCTCGAAATGTCGGTCGCCAGCATGCGAAGGGGTTGCTGCGCGCAGCAGCGGGAATCATTCGCGGCGTGCGCATCATTCTGGGACCGCTCGCGCACGGCCTGGTCGCCCTGGGCACGCGCATCACGCCCGGCGCCAGCCGCGGCACGTCTTTCGCGTCAGAGGAACAGCTGCTCAGCATCATCGATGAAGCTGCCGAGAACGAGCTCATCGAGCAAGACGATCGCCAGCTCATCCACTCCGTCTTCGACTTCACCGACACCTTCGTTCGCGCTGTGATGATCCCTCGCACCGACATGGTCTCGATCGACGCCCAGTCCGATACCCGTGATGCAATGCGCGTGTTTCTGGAGACCGGAATCTCGCGCGCTCCGATTGTCGACGGTGACGCCGATGATGTAGTCGGCGTGCTCTACCTCAAAGACTTGGTGCAGTTCGGCTTCCGCGACGAAAGCGGATGGCGGGATGCTCCCGTCAGCCGTATCTCGCGGCCGGCTATGTTCGTACCCGAATCGATGAAAGCAGAAACCCTTCTGCAGCAGATGAAGCGTGACGCGATCCACCTCTGCATGGTCATCGACGAGTACGGCGGGGTATCGGGCCTCGTGACTTTGGAAGATCTCATTGAAGAGCTCGTAGGCGAGATCGCAGACGAGTACGACGCGCGCATCGACGAAGTCACCGAGCTTGCTCCTGGTCAGTACCGTGTCAGCGCGCGACTCGGACTGGACGCGGTCGGCGATCTGTTCGGACTCGAACTTGACGACGAAGATGTTGATTCAATCGGTGGGCTTCTTGGCAAGGCGCTGGGACGCGTTCCACAACCGGGGGCGTCAGCCGAGCTCGGCGGCATCGCGATGACCGGTGGCGCGTCACGTGGCCAAGGCCGCGGAATATCCACCGTCTTCGTTGAACGAGGGTCTTTGCCCGAAGAGGAGACATCGACCTCTCGTTCACCGCGGACGGGTGAGATTCGCACCGTCCCGTCTCGCAACGGCGATCCAAAGACGTCGAAAGACGCGAAAGACACCAAGGCGTCCAAGGACTCGAAGGACCCCAAAGCGTCGAAGGACGCGAAGCCATCCAAAGACGCGAAGGTGTCGAAGAAGGGGGATCGGTCATGACCGATACCAACCGATCAGGATTCGTCACGTTCGTCGGCAGGCCGAACGTGGGCAAATCGACTCTCACAAACGCTCTGGTGGGTGAGAAGGTAGCGATCACGAGCGATAAACCTCAAACAACGAGGCGCGCGATACGCGGTATCTTGAACCGTCCCGGGGGACAACTGGTCATCGTCGACACGCCGGGTCTCCACAAGCCGCGTACGCTGCTGGGCCAGCGCCTCAACGATCTGGTCGAGCAGGTGCTTGGCGACGTCGACGTGATCGGCTTCTGTGTTCCCGCCACCGAAAAGGTTGGCCCGGGGGATCGCCGCATCGCAGAGTCACTCGGCGGGTACGGACGTGCAAAGAAGGTGGCCATTGTCACCAAGACCGACGCAGCAAGCCGCGACCAAATCGCCGAGCGCCTCATGGAAGTCGACGCGCTGCGCGAGGACTGGGCAGCGGTCATCCCGATCTCCGCTCTCACGAACGACCAGCTCGACGTGGTTTCGGATGAGCTTCTCGCTTTGATGCCGGAGGGACCGGCCCTTTACTCGGAAGACATCGTCACCGATGAGAGCATCGACGACAGAATCGCTGAGATCATTCGCGAAGCCGCCCTCGATGGCGTGCGCGACGAACTTCCACACTCGATTGCCGTCATGGTGCGAGAGATTGCGCCCCGCGAGGGCAGCGATCTGACCGACATCTTCGCCGACATCGTCATCGAGCGCGACAGCCAGAAGGCGATCATCATCGGCAAGAAGGGCTCGCGCCTGAGCGACGTCGGTGCGCGCGCCCGCGCCCAGATCGAGCCGCTGATCGGCTCCCGCGTCTTTTTGTCATTGCATGTACGCGTCGCGAAGGAATGGCAACGTGACCCGAAACAGCTGGGACGGCTGGGGTTCTAGCTGGCGTCGCTTCGCGAACGGGTCTGTGCGTCAAATGATGCAACCCGGTGTACCCTGTAAACGTGCGTGCGGGCTTTCTGCTTCTTCTTAGCTGCCGCGACGAGGCCTCGATTTAGGGCCATCCTCGTCGCGGAGCTTGTCGTCGGCCCCTCTAATTTTTTGCCGAGAGAGAAGCATAATCATGGACAACGCTCAGCAGCCCTCAGGGATGCCCATCCACAAGTACCGCCCGTACCACGAACAATTCTCCGTTTCGCTGCCTGACCGCACCTGGCCAGACAAGCACATCACGGTTGCGCCACGATGGTGCGCCGTAGACCTCCGCGATGGCAATCAGGCTCTCATCGACCCGATGAGTCCCGAGCGCAAGCGTGTGATGTTCAACCTTCTCGTCAGCATGGGTTACAAGGAGATTGAGGTCGGCTTTCCGTCTGCGAGTCAGACTGATTTCGATTTCGTCCGCCAACTCATTGAAGAAGACCTCATTCCTGACGATGTGACGATTCAGGTGCTGACTCAAGCGCGCGAGCACCTTATCGAGCGCACCTACGAGTCGATCGTCGGTGCGAAACAGGCGATTGTGCACCTTTACAACTCGACGAGTGTGCTCCAGCGTGAAGTTGTCTTCCGCTCTGATAAGCAGGGCATCATCGACATTGCCCTCGAGGGCGCTCGTCTTTGCCGCAAGTTCGAGGAGCGCATCCCCGAGACCAAGGTCTTCTACGAGTACTCGCCCGAAAGCTACACCGGCACGGAACTCGAGTACGCCGTCGATGTGTGCAATCAGGTCATTGAGGTCTTCGAGCCGAGCCCTGATCGCAAAGTCATCATCAACCTGCCGGCGACCGTCGAAATGGCAACGCCCAACCAGTACGCCGACTCCATCGAGTGGATGAGTCGCAATCTTGCTCACCGTGAGAATGTGATTCTCTCGTTGCACCCGCACAACGATCGGGGTACGGCAATCGCTGCTGCAGAACTCGGTTATATGGCGGGTGCCGATCGTATCGAGGGCTGTCTATTCGGCAATGGTGAGCGAACGGGCAACGTCGATCTTGTCGCGCTGGGCATCAACCTGCTGACCCAGGGCATCGACCCGCAGATCGACTTCAGCGATATCGATCAGGTGAAGCGAACCGCCGAGTACTGCAATCAATTGCCGGTGCACGAGCGCAGCCCGTGGGCGGGCGATCTCGTCTTCACAGCGTTCAGCGGCTCGCACCAGGACGCCATCAAGAAGGGTTTCGAGTCAATGGACGCGGCGGCGTCTGCCGCGGGTGTGTCAGTTGACGAAATCGAGTGGGCAGTTCCTTACCTGCCTATCGACCCGAAAGACCTCGGTCGCTCCTACGAAGCGGTTATTCGCGTCAACTCGCAGTCGGGCAAGGGTGGCGTTGCCTACCTGCTCAAGACGGATCACGCGATTGACCTGCCCCGCAAGCTGCAGATCGAGTTCTCGGGCGTAGTGCAAGGCAAGACTGATGCCGAGGGCGGCGAAGTCACGAGCGATCAGATCTGGTCCATCTTTCGCGACGAGTATCTTCCCGCCGACGACGCGGATCGCCGCTGGGGTCGCTTCGAGTTGGTTTCGACCCGCACGCAGAGCGACTTGTCTGGAGAAGTTGCACTCGACATCACACTTCGCGATGGCGACGCGCAACACGCAGCGTCTGGTGTCGGAAACGGGCCGGTGGCAGCGTTCCTTGAAATTCTTCGAACGCACGGCTTCGACGTCACGCTCTATGACTATGTTGAGCACACGCTGAGCGCCAGCGGCGACGCACAGGCAGCCGCCTACGTCGAACTCCAAGTCGACGGTGAACGGCTCTGGGGCGTCGGCATCGACGGCGACATCGCCACTGCGTCGCTCAAGGCAATCGTCTCGTGCGTGAACCGTGCCATCCGTACGCGCGAACAGGCAGGCGTGCTCGAAGCGGTCTGAGTTCGAAGCGGTTTGAGTGGGCGGTCACGGTTTGCTGGCCGCCCACCACGCAATTCAGGACTTGACGATCGGAATCGCCGAGGTTTCCACGGCGACTTTGCGGCGATAGAGCGCACGCTGTTCAGGCAGCGAAATATCGAAAATGACGGCGAGCAGCCTGATGACCGTTGTGACCGCGATGCCGATGATTGACGCGGTGGTCAGGTCGAGCCCGGCGGCATAGCTACCCGCAAGAACCAGCGAGCCCCCGAGCGCCGCCACGGCATAGAGCGAGCCGACATGCATGAGCGCGGTCGGCAACCCCATCATCGCGTCGCGAAGAATACTCCCGCCGACGGCGGAGCAGACGCCGACGAAGACCGCGGGAACGATCGGCAGGCCGAGCGTCAACGCCTTGCTCGTTCCGAATGCGCCAAACAGGCCGATCACGACCGCGTCGAGGCCGACGATCGCGGCGTTCAATCGGTGAAACAACCCGGCCATCAACATTCCTGCAAGGGCAGCCAGCGTTGCGGTCAACAGATACCAGTTGCTCTGCAGCGTGACCGGCGTGGTGTTCAACAGCAGATCGCGGATCAAACCACCGCCCATACCCATCACAACCCCGATGATGGCAACGCCCAGCAGATCCAAACGCCGCTCCCCGCGGAAGCCCGACGCAAATAGTGCTCCCTGAATGCCGCCGAGTCCCACGGCGATGAGGTCCGCCCACAGCGGAATGACAAAAGTCGGCTCGTTCACCGTTCCATTCTCGGTGACGCGCACCTTTTCAGTCGCCGCGGCGGCGCGGAGCGCCGCGATGTCTCTGCGCAGAGCGATAATCGATGGATGCCCACCTATCGCGATGAGATCGTCGTGCTCCGCACCCACAAACTGGGCGAGGCCGACCGCATTGTCACGATGTTGAGCAAGCGCAACGGCAAGATTCGTGCGGTGGCCAAGGGAGTCCGGCGCACCTCATCGCGGTTCGGTGCTCGTGTGGAGCCGTTCATGGTGGCTGATGTGCAGCTCTACAGGGGCCGCAGCCTCGACATCATTCAGCAGGCAGAGTCGTTGGGTTCGTACGGCGCCGAAATCGTGGTGCACTACGACCGCTATACGTCGGCGCACGCCATGGTCGAAGCGGCCGACCGCCTCAACGAAGCTGAAGCGACACCCCAGCAATACCTCCTGCTCGTGGGCGGTCTGCGGGCTCTCGCCCAGGGCGCGCATGCGCCGCGCAGCATCCTCGATTCTTACCTCTTGCGCGCGATGGCGCTATCAGGCTGGGCGCCGGGGCTGACCGAGTGTGCACGTTGCGGTGCCCCAGGGCCCCACGACACCTTCCTTGCGCAGTCGGGCGGTATGGTGTGCGACTCTTGTGCACCCACGGGCGCCGCACGGGTGCACCCTTCCACTGCCACTCTCTTGCAAGCGCTCATGGCGGGGGAGTGGGACCAGGTGGATGCTGCGGGTGCAGGAGCCTCGGCGGCAGCATCCGGCCTCATCGCGGCATACGCGCAGTGGCACCTTGAGCGCGGTATTCGCTCACTCAGTCAGATGTCGTCTCGTCGGCAGGAGAGTATTCGATGACCCCCAAGCCCTATACGCATCGCGACGCAGTTGCGTATCGTCCGATCGACTGGACGGGACTGTATCCCCCGGAGTATCCGAAGGGCGCTGTTCCCGAACATGTTGCCGTAGTGATGGACGGCAATGGTCGGTGGGCAAACAGACGCGGTCTCACCCGTGTCGAGGGACACCGCGCGGGTGAAGCCGCGTTGCTCGATGTGGTCGCCGGGGCGATACAGGCAGGCGTCAAGCATCTCTCGGTGTATGCCTTCTCGACCGAGAACTGGTCGCGCTCACCTGACGAGGTGAGATTCTTGATGGGGTTCAACCGAGAAGTCCTGCACCGCCGGCGTGATCAGCTCAACGAATGGGGTGTGAGAGTTCGCTGGTCAGGTCGAAAGCCCCGTTTGTGGGGAAGCGTCATCAAGGAGCTGCAGCACGCCGAGCGACTCACTGAGAACAATGACGTGTTGACCCTCACCATGTGCGTGAACTACGGCGGACGCGTGGAACTCGTGGATGCGATGCGCTCGATCGCCGACGATGTCTCTGCGGGCAGGCTGCGGCCATCTGCTGTGACTGAGAAGCTCATTCAGAAGCGGCTCTATCAGCCCGGCATGCCTGACGTAGATCTCTTCGTCCGCTCCAGCGGGGAACAACGCACCTCCAATTTCTTGCTATGGGAATCTGCGTACGCGGAATTTGTCTTTCTTGACACGCTCTGGCCCGACTTCTCTCGCGTCGACCTCTGGGAAGCGATCGATCGCTACCTCGGGCGGGACCGGCGTTTTGGCGGAGCAATTGACTCACCCGGTGCCTCGAAGCAAGTGCCTTCACCCGAAGATTGAGCTATTCGGAATACTGAGACCGGTTTCTGGCGTTCGACCAAGCATGACTGATTCCCTCAAAATTGATGTGTGGTCCGATATCGCGTGCCCGTGGTGCTTCATCGGCAAGCGGAACCTCGAAAGCGGAATCGCCGCGACCGCATCTGATGAGGACGCTCCGGTCGTAGAGGTGACGTACCACTCGTTCGAGCTGTCGCCCGACACTCCGGTCGATTTTGATGGCGATGAACTTGAGTTTCTCGCCACGCACAAGGGCATGGAGCGCAAACAGGTCTCTGAGATGCTCGAACGCGTGACGTCGGTCGCCGCCGAAGCGGGGCTTGAGTACAACTTCGACGTTCTCAAGCACACAAACACTGTGAAGGCCCACGAGCTCCTTCACTTCGCGAAGGCAGAGGGACGCCAGATCGAGCTTGCAGAGCGCCTGATGAGCGCCTACTTCACCGAAGGTCGCCACCTAGGTCGCGAAGACGAGTTGGTTTCGCTGGCTGGCGAAGTAGGCCTAGATACCGACAAGGCACGTGACGCCCTGCGCAGCGAACAGTTTCTCGAGGCGGTACGAACCGATCAGGCACAAGCGCAGGCATATGGCATCACCGGCGTTCCGTTCTTCGTCATCGAGGGAAAGTACGGCGTATCAGGCGCGCAGCCCGCCGACGCCTTCGCGCAGATAGTGCGCCAAGTCTGGAATGAGCGAGTCGAGACGGTCGACGCGTAACAGCAGTTCTAGCCTTTCGCAGGCAAGTTTGCTTCGATGGCTGAGATGACAGCAGGGTCGGTCGGCACCGTCTTCGGGCGAAACCGCACCACCTCACCCGAAGGTGTCACCAGGAACTTTTCGAAGTTCCACATCACGCGCCCTTTTTTACCGCTGTCGTCTCGCGACTCTTTCAGGGCTTTGTAGAGGGGGCTCGCGCCGCCGCCGTTGACCTTAACCTTGTCAGCGATGGGAAAACTGACGCCCCACGTGACGGCGCAGTAGTCGAGGATCTCTTCCATCGAGCCGGGCTCTTGGCCCAGGAACTGATTGCACGGAAAGCCGAGCACAGTGAAACCCTTGTCACCATAGGTGCGCTGCAACTCTTCGAGCTGAGCGTATTGCGGAGTCAAACCGCATTTGGATGCAACGTTCACGACGAGCACGGCTTTGTCGCCGAAGTCTGCGAGAGACGTCTCGTTGCCGTCGGCTCCAAGAAACGGAATATTGCGCGGGTCAGTCAGCGTCGCCTCAGTCATATCAAAAGGCTAAGCCCTGGAACGTGCGAACGGCCGGTTTCCTCTGGGAGAATAGTGGACGTGACTACTCTTGCCGCTCCCGCGCGCTCTTTGCGCATCGGGCCGATCGTTCTCGATGCGCCGGTCGTGCTCGCACCGATGGCGGGCATCACGAATACTGCGTTCAGGCGTCTCTGCCGTGAGTATGGCGCTGGTTTGTATGTCAGCGAGATGATCACTTCACGCGCGCTTGTAGAGCGCAACGACACCACGATGCGGCTCATTACTCACCACGAATCAGAAACCCCGCGGTCGATCCAGCTTTACGGTGTGGATCCGACGACGGTTGCGGCCGCGATACGAGTGCTCGTCGAAGAAGACCGTGCCGACCACATTGATCTGAACTTCGGCTGCCCGGTGCCCAAGGTGACCCGCAAAGGTGGCGGCGCTGCCTTGCCTTGGAAGCTTGAGCTCTTCCGCGAGATCGTCACCCGGGCCGTGAGTGCGGCCGGTGACGTTCCGCTCACCGTGAAGATGCGAAAGGGAATCGACTCCGATCACCTCACTTACCTCGAAGCTGGCCGCATCGCCGAAGGCGCCGGGGTAGCGGCGGTTGCACTGCACGCTCGCACCGCGGCGGAGTTTTACTCGGGATCGGCGGACTGGTCGGCCATCGCGAAGCTCAAAGAAGCACTCACCGATGTTCCAGTTCTCGGCAACGGTGATATCTGGTCCGCAGACGATGCTGCGCGAATGATGGCCGAAACGGGATGCGATGGCGTGGTTGTCGGTCGAGGCTGTCTCGGTCGACCGTGGCTGTTCGGCGACCTCGCTCGCGCTCTCGGCGGTCCGGATGCCGCAGCAGGCCCGCCCGTCGATGCCACGCTCAAGTTCGTGGCTCAGGCCTTTCGCCGACACGCTGAGCTCCTCGTCGACTTCTTCGACGACGAAGGCCGCGGCTGTCGCGACATCCGCAAGCACGTTGCGTGGTATTTCAAGGGCTATCCCGTCGGCGGGGAGCTTCGCGCACGCTTCGCGACGGTATCGACGCTTGCCGAAGTTGATGAGCTGATCGAAGAACTTGATCTGGATGCCCCCTATCCCGGCGCTGCAGCCGAAGGGCAGCGAGGGCGAGCTGGCACGCCCAAACGCCCCGCATTGCCCGAAGGTTGGCTTGACTCGCGCGCGCTCGGTGCTGAGGCGACGAGCACGCTTGCTGAAGCGGAGCTGGACAACAGTGGTGGTTGATCCGTCGATTGCGGCTGGCACAGCGTCACAGCGTCCCGCCGGGTACGACGATCACGACGCCGCTCGCTTTTTCAGCGAGCACCATCGCTCGAAGCGAGACGACTTCGCTCGGGATCGCGCGCGGGTGCTGCACTCAGCCGCTCTTCGCCGCCTGGCGGCCAAGACACAGGTGCTGAGTCCCGCTAGTCCCGCTGATTTCGCACGCAACAGGCTGACTCACTCACTCGAAGTGGCGCAGGTAGGGCGAGAATTGGCCACCTCGTTGAACCTGGCTGCCGACGTTGTCGACACTGCGTGTCTGAATCACGACCTCGGCCACCCTCCGTTCGGCCACAACGGCGAGCGAGCGCTCAACGACTGGGCCGCTGATATCGGCGGGTTCGAGGGCAACGCTCAAACTCTGCGCATCGTCGTGCGTCTCGAGCCGAAGGTGTTCGATGACGCTGGCCGTACCCACGGCCTCAACCTGACCCGCGCGAGCCTTGATGCCACATGCAAGTATCCGTGGACGCTGGACAACCCGATACCTGATCCGGGCGGTCGGCTTAAGTTCGGTGTCTATCCCGACGACGAGGATGTTTTTCACTGGATGCGCGAGGGCGCCCCCGGCCGAGTGCGTTGTATCGAGGCCGAAGTGATGGATCTGTCGGACGACATTGCTTACTCTGTCCATGACTTTGAGGACGCGATTGTCAATGGCTACCTCGATCCGGCCACGCTGACCAACACCGCTGACCATGATTCGTTGCTCACCGCCATTCAGACCTGGGTCGGGTACGACTTTGCTCGCGATGAGCTGAACGATGCCTTGTTCAGGCTCACCAGCATGCCTGTGTGGATTGATTCGTTTGACGGCACCCGAGCGTCGCTCTCGCAGCTCAAGAACCTCACCTCGGATCTCATCGGCCGCTTCGCACGCGCCTCGACGACCGCAACCCGCGAGGCCTACGCCTCTGATGTGCTGACGCGCTATCAGGCACACGTAGTGGTGCCGCGCGTCATTGAAGCCGAGATGGCGGTTCTGAAAGGAATCATCGGCGCGTTCGTTGTGTCAATCGAAGGCCGCAAGGAGCTCTACAAAGAGCAGCGGCGCATGCTCAAACGACTGGCCACGGCGCTATGGGAATCGCCGGGTGAACTCGACACCCTCCACACCGAAGATTTCGAGCACGCTGCCAATGATGCCGCGCGGCGCCGCGTGATCATCGATCAGGTAGCCAGTCTCACCGATCAGGTGGCCATCGCATGGCACACCACGTTGGTAGGCGAAATCGACCCCGCGGCCGTCGGTATCTGGTCGCCCATCGCGCGACCGCACGTGGGTTCCTGATGGCAGGACGCATCAGTCAGAGCGACGTCGACGAAGTCAAAGCCCGGACCGATATCTCCGAGATCATCGGCGAGCGTGTCGCCTTGAAGTCGGCGGGCGTGGGCGCCATGAAGGGGCTGTGCCCATTTCACGACGAGCGTAGCCCGAGCTTCAACGTTCGACCCCAAGCGGGCTTCTACCACTGCTTCGGCTGTGGCGAATCGGGCGACGTCTACTCGTTCCTGCGCAAGATGGACCACCTGTCTTTTACTGAGGCTGTGGAGCGACTCGCGGGGCGAGTCGGGCTCACTCTGCACTACGAAGACGGGGGAGCGGCCCCGGAACAGTCCGGACGCGCGCGCCTGTACGCCGCGAACGCCGCCGCAGCTGAGTTCTTTAGAGCGCAGCTCTCCAGCCCCGATGCCGACACGGGGCGCCGCTTTCTCGGTGAGCGCGGGTTCGATGCGGGTGCCGCTGCACACTTTGGCGTTGGGTACGCCCCACAAGGATGGTCGTCACTGCACCAGGCGATGCGCGCCAAGGGTTTCTCAGACGAAGAGCTCACCAACGCTGGCCTGGTCTCTCAGGGGCAACGTGGCGTATACGACCGGTTTCGCGGACGCCTCGTCTGGCCGATTCGCGACGTGACCGGCCAGGTCATCGGATTCGGTGCACGCCGCCTTTTCGATGACGACAAAGGCCCCAAGTATCTGAACACTCCTGAGACGACGATCTATCACAAGGCGCAGGTGCTCTACGGTCTGGATCTCGCCAAGCGTGACATCTCGCGCCAGCATCGAGTCGTTGTTGTCGAGGGGTACACCGACGTCATGGCTTGCCATCTCGCTGGTATCACCACGGCGGTGGCAACGTGCGGCACCGCCTTCGGTTCAGATCACATCAGCGTGCTGCGCAGAGTAATGGGCGATGACTCTACAGCGGGCGAAGTCGTCTTTACTTTCGACCCGGACGCGGCTGGCCAGAAGGCAGCCTTGCGGGCTTTCGCTGACGCCAAGCGCTTTAATGCGCAGACCTATGTGGCGACCGGCCCTGAGGGTCTGGACCCGTGCGATTTGCGCCTGCAGCGCGGCGATGCCGCTGTGCGCAGCGTGATAGAAACGAAAATCCCCATGGTTGAGTTCGTGATCGATCAGCGCATTGCTGGCTTTGATCTCGCGAGTGTCGAGGGGCGAGTCGGAGCATTGCGCTCTGCGGCACCCGTTGTCGCCGAATTGCGCGATCAGCTCCTGCAGCCAGAGTACGTGCGCGTGCTGGCCCGACGATTGGGCCTCGACACCGAAGATGTGCGCAGAGAAGTCGAACGCGCATCGCGCGCAGGTCGTGACAGCAGCGCGGAGCGCAATACGCGCAGAACTGCCTCAGCGGACGCTTCGTCATCTGACGGTGCCGAACCCGTCGCGCGCATCACGCTCGCATCATTGCCGCGCACCTCAGACGTGGCTCTCGAGCGAGACGCTCTCATGGGTTTTCTGCAGTTTGGGCATCGCATGGATGCCGAACTCCTGGCTCGCGCGGTGGCGATTGACTTCGCACACCCAGCTTTGGATGCCGTGCGAAAGGCTATCGCGGCAGCAGACGATCTAGACAGGCCTGGATGGGCTGCCGACGCAGTGGGCACTGTGCGCGAGCCGTATCGTTCTGTCGGTGGTGAACTGTTGGCAGCCGACTTTCCGGCGCTCACCGATGCCGCCGCAGTTGCGTCCACCATTGCACTCGCGCGACGGCTCGTGCTTCGCTCCATCGATCGGCACAAGAGCGAACTACTCGGCGCAATTCAGCGAGTCGCACCTTCTTCTGAGGAGGGTCGAGCAATTCGCATGCAGCTGCGGGAGCTCGACGCTGAGCGTCAGCGGCTGCACAACGACGCCTAGTCCCGCTGGCAATCGCTTCCGAGCCAAGGCAGGATGAGTGGATGGGCAGACCTAAAGACCCCGAGGTAGCGATTCGCTGCATGGACCTCTCCATTTCACGCGCCGGCCGCCTCGGAGGCTCCCAACGCGTGATAGACGGTGTCTCGTTCGTGTTGCCGCACGGCCAGGCTATTGCGGTGATGGGACCCACCGGCTCGGGCAAGTCGTCACTCGCCCGTGTGCTGTCTGGAACACGAGAAGAAGCGCTCTCGGTCGCCGGCGGTGACGCGGAGGTCGAGGGAATTTCGGTGCGCCGACCTGGCCGCTCTCACCGCGTTCTCACCTACCTCACCGGCTATCTGCAGCAATCCGCTGGCGCCCGCCTTCCCGCGCGTCAAACCGTGTCGGAGGTGATCAGCGATCCGATCACGAGTCGCGATCGGAACGTCAACTCGCGTGCGTTGGCCGTGCGGGTCGCGACGCTGCTCGATGAGTTGCTCTTGCCCCTCGGCTGTGCCACCAAGTATCCATACGAGCTGAGCGCGGGAATGCGCCAGCGCGTTGCGTTTGCCCGTGCTCTGGTGTTGCAGCCACGCGTTTTCATCGCAGACAACCCTTTCGCGAACATGGATATCGAGGTGCGCAAGACCGCAATAGATGCGATCGCCCAGCGGCAGCACGATTACGGCATGTCATCGGTCATCGTGACAAATGACGTCGACGTGTTGCGCCAGCTGGAGACGAACGTGATGGTGTTGCGCGCGGGCCACACCATTGGCTTCGGCCCCGGAGTGGATCATGTGGAGTGGACTCCGGGTGAAGAGTCCGAACGGAAACTTTTGGTGCCTTGATGTCACGAGCACCCTCAGAGCTTTGCTAGGATAGTTGGGTTGCCACCGCGCAAGCAAGGCATAATCCTCCATAGCTCAATTGGCAGAGCAATCGGCTGTTAACCGGTAGGTTCTTGGTTCGAGTCCAAGTGGGGGAGCGAGAAGTCCACGTCATCTGCGTGGGCCCTCACCTAAGACCCGGGCTTCCACCCCGGGTCTTTCTCGTTCGCCCACGGGTTTCGGTGGACCGCTCGTATTTCGGACAAGGAATCGCGAAGCGATCACGCAGAGCGCACAGAGATGCCGCGAAGGGCACAGAGATGCCGCGGCGCGCTATCGCTCTAAGCGTCGAGGTCGTCGATGCCGGGTGTCCACGCCGCGCCGGGCTTGGCCCATCCTCGCTTTCGCGCGATCTTCTGCACGGTTTTCCAGTCGGAATCATCGAGTCGATCGATGTACAGAATGCCGTCGAGGTGGTCGAACTCGTGCTGCATGATCCGCGCACGCCACCCATCCACCTCGATGCGAATCGATTCGCCTTCGAGATCGGCGCCGGTGACGATCACAGACTCGGAACGACGAAGCGCGAAACGCTCGCCCGGAAAAGACAAGCATCCCTCTGACTCCTCGTCAGGATCAGGATGCCCGGGCTCAAGTGGCTTCATCCACAACTCGGGGTTGACGATGACCCCGCGCCATGGATTGCCGTCATCGTCTTCATAGTTATACGTGTAGATGCGCAGTCCTGCACCTACCTGCGGTGCTGCCAGGCCGACGCCGGGTGCAGCATCCATCGTCTCGAACATGTCAGCCACGAGACTTCTCACCTCGTCGGTGATCGCTTCTACGCGCGACGCAGGTGCATGAAGTACGGGATCGCCCATGATGCGAATCGGAAGAACTGCCACGCCTTAAGCCTACCGAGCAACGGCAACGGCTAGTGTCGTCATGTGATGTGGGCAGCAGAAGGGTTCGACAGCGTGGGTGACCAACTCGTCGGTGTCTTCGCGAGTCCGGATTTGCTCATCGGAATTCCGTTGGCGTTGCTGGGTGCTGTCTTCATGTCGTTCGGTGCGCAGTACCAACACCGTGGGGTCACAAAAGTCGAGCAGATGAGCGGTTCCGCCGCGGCGCAGGGATTGAGCGGTGCCCAAATGGCGCGCCTGCTCACACGCCCTTCCTGGGTGATCGGCTCGCTGATGCTCGGTCTTGCGATAGTGTGCCAGCTCGCTGCGCTGTCATATGCGCCGCTGATTGTGGTTCAGCCCCTCGGGGCGATCGCACTCGTCATCACGACTCTGCTCAACGCGCGCATCAGCGGTCACAAGCCCACAGGTCGCTCGCTCACTGCAATCGCGGCATGCGTGGGCGGCATCTTCGTCTTCGTTACCCTCGCAGCGCTTTTCGCCACAGAGAGCCCTGTCACAGACCGCCAGCTCATCACGATTCTGCTCCTGCTCGCAGCGGTCACGATCGTTTTCGCGATCCTCTGGGTCTGGTTGCGTTCGCGCATGGGCGCGCTGTTCTACATCGTCGCCGCTGGCGTGATCTACGGCTTCGTCGCGACGTTGGCCAAAGTCGTCATCAGCAGGATCCAGACCGGCGACTTCGAGTGGCTGACTTTCGTGTGTTTGGCTTCACTGATAGTCGGTGCGATCCTGGGCGCCTACTTTGTGCAAACGGCATATTCATCCGGCCCGCCAGATCTCGTGATCGCGGGGCTTACCGTCGTTGATCCGATCGTGGCGATTCTGATTGGGATTTTTGTGCTCGGCGAAGCAGACGGTGCGCCAGTGTGGGTACACATCGCATTCGCCGTCGTGGGTGCTGTCGCGGTGTGGGGCGTGTTCCAGTTGGCGCGATACCACCCGCAGGTGGTCAGTGCGAGCGCGGAACTCCCTATCGAACGCGGGTCTGAGCCCTTCTCTGATTCAGGGCAGCCCAAGACTGGTTCGATTCGCGTCACTGAGGCGGTAGCGAAGGTCTGGCCCGACCCGCCGATAAAGGACAAAGGCGACGGTACGTCCTCGCATTGAGCAGGGCCATACTCCCGTTAGGCTGGAGATGTACGGGGCGGTGGCCAAGCTGGTCAAGGCAGCGGGCTCATAACCCGACGATCGTGGGTTCAAGTCCCACCCGCCCTACCGATGAAGGAGCCGTCCTGTGGGCGGCTCCTTCTGCATTTCGCTAGCGCATCGCATCGCCGATGTAGGAGTACTTGAGGAAGACCTCCGCGGCGATGCCGGCTTCGTCTAGCACGCCCTGCACGGCCGTCAACATATAGCTCGAATCCCACCCCATGTAGAGGTGGTGGCTATCGTCGAGTTGGTCCCACTGGCCGTTCCATGACCGGGCTTCGTACACCGGACCGCCGCGGCGAGCGTTGTACGAGATCACGGCGTCACGCGAATCAGCCCAGAGCCGTTTGAACACGCGATTGAAGAGGTACTTGATGTCTGGAACTTCCCAGTGCTCGCCTCGATACTCCACGTAGGCGAACTCTCGTTCCCATCCCGCAGGCCAGCCGCGGCGACGAACGGCGTCGAGGATCGGAGTGAGTCCGTCGTCGTCAATCGCCAGCTCACCAGGACGCCTCCAGACTTCGATGAAACGCTCGACGAGCGCGGTTGAGCGCGCGGCGATCGCTGTCGTGTTCCAGGCAGGAACAGCGTCAAGTGCAGCCGTCAAGGTCACGGTGCTGCGCGCATAGAGGCGGCGCTTTGCCGCGTACGACTTGTCGAGCGCGCTGAGCGCAAGCTCATCTTCGAGCAAGGTGAGGTTGCCGATGGTGTCGGCGAGAGCGCGGTGGCTATTCTGCTCATCGTCGGAGAGTTCCGCCCAAGTACGTACTCCATCGCCGCTCCACGAATCGGCTGGAGCAGCGGGAACGATGTGTTCGATGCCCAGGCCGTTGGTGGTGTGGAGATCAGCGAGGCGACCGAGCACGTACGCAGGGTAGGGCAGAGGTGAGTACTTCAGCGCGACGCGCACCCGCGCATCCGACGGTGTGACGCGTTCGAACGCCCGCTCTAGCGCCTGTGCGCCGCTGTCTCGTGCTCGACAGAGTCGGGCAACAAGTCGATCATTGCTCAACCCGACAACCGCACGTCGCAGCGCCAACGACTGCACATTCTCAATTCGCGAGATGAAGCTCTCGCGCGCAAGCGCTCCATCGAGCAAGTCCGCGTAGTCACGCATGATCAACGGGTACATGCTTGAGCCAAAAGTCTTGGCAAAGTGGAGTTGCCGAGAAAGCTCCGAATCGGGAGCCTCTTCGGGATTCATCAGTGTGCGATACACCTCAGAGTATGACCGCCACTCATGCGCATACGCGCGCAGCTGGGCAGCTTCGATGCGCGGGAACACCTGACGGAACGTGTCGTAGACACCGCGCCCACCCGCAACCGAGACCTCGCGCCCAGTGACCATCACCAGATACTGTCGCCAGAATGCGGCGATCGAGTCTCCGGTGTTGCGCTCGATCGGAATCCAGTACTGTTCTTCGATCTGTCGCTGCTCGGTATGAGACAAGCCCATCAGTATGTAGTTGTGAATCAGTTCGTGGTCTCGCAGCGGCTCGCCCGTGGAGTTGAGACTCTCGAAGATCTGCTGAGCGTTGGCACCGACACCCAGAGTGATGGCGACATGTTCGAGCTTCTGCAGGCCCCGCCAAATTCGAGGCGCCTCCTCGACGCTTATCTGGCTGCGAAAGAACGCGTAGTTGTCATCGAATCGCGACTCGCGGTGCGCACCTTGCGCGGGCGTCCGATCGAGCACGACGTCTTCGAACACTTCGGCCCAGGCACTATGCGGACGCAGTTTCGTTCGCCGGCCGTCTGCGGGGGAGACCAATACCTGCAACAGTTCGTCAGCCAGTTCAGGATCGGTGGGACGCACGGTGTGGTGAAGCGCCGAGATCAACAACATCAGGGTGGTGAGTCGCTGCTGCCCGTCGATCAATACCAGTTCCGCACCGGCGCCTGATCCCGCGTCGCCGCTGAGGCTCGAAAGTATGGAACCGATGAAGTGCATGTGGCTGGCGGGGGAATCCGCTGCGGCGCGCACGTCAACGAGAAGGCGCTCACAACTGCCGATATCCCAGCGGTACTGCCGCTGATAGACCGGAACGACAATGCTCCAATGCCCCGTCGCCAACCAGGTGATCGTGTTGGTTGCGGTTGCGTCAATGTTTGTCGCGTTGAGCATCGTGTGTCTTTGTCCCTCCTGGCGCTGCTGAATCCCCAGCAGGGAGACCTCATCCGTCGATCGAGTCTACGGTGTGTCCTGCCCTACAACCGCTATTGCGCGAGCGGTACGCTTGCCTAAGTAGGGCCTGTAAAAACGTGCTGGCCCGCTACGAAAGGCATGATTCACTCATGGGTTATATCAAGTCTGCCGCTCTCGAAGAGACCGGCTTTGTAGTGCTCGATTCCTACAACCAGGAACTCGATCCGAAGGAATGGCTCGACGTCGAATACAACGACTGGAAATCGTCGGGCGACACGCGGTTCGCTCCACTTGCGAGCGCGTTCGGCGACATCGAGTGCAATGGTTTTTGGAACCACAAGCCGCCGCGTACCGACAAAGACGGTGTCTGGATCGATTCGCAGGTTGAAAAGGCCCCGAACCTGGCCCGCCGCGCACAGGAACCCGGAGCGAATGTGGGGCGTTGCCGCATCATCGAGCTGCAGCCGACTCCTTACGGCGAATGCCTCTACAACCTTCACCAAGACGACAACAATCGCCTGAACCCGGACGGCACCGGCTGGGTCGTGCGAGGTTTCTTCAATCTGACCGACGACAAGGACAGCTACTTCGTCCTTCGCGAGAACCGCACCGATCCCAGCCTGGAATACCGCATTGCGCTGCCCGCTGGTGCCCAGTTGATCGTCGATACCCAGCGTCTCTGGCACGCCGCGACTCACAACGGCGATGAGCCGCGTTACTGCCTGATCACCTCGTGGACCTCTGGCCCCGAACTTGACGCATACATCGCGAAGTACAACGGCAAGGCGCACACCGACCAGGTCGAGATCTCTCCCGAGGTCTTCGAGGCCGGCCAGGTTGAACAGGCCAGGCGGGATGCTGCTCGCGCCGCGTACTATGCGGCCAAAGGACAGGTGGAAGTGCAGGCGATGAGCGAAGCCTGATCGCCACTGCCAACAGAGTGCGGGGTCCCGATTCTCGGGGCCCCGCACTTTGTTTTGCCGCGTTTGCGGCGTTTCCGAATAACACTGTTGTTATTTGGCTGGTTACTGGGCGATAATGGCGGCAGAACTTAACAGCAGTCACCGCATCAATTCGGCAGGTCGTAGGGGAAGACGCACCTGATGAAACGGAGAGATGATGATGACGACACCACAGGCGCGTGGAGTGATCTTTGTTCACTCTGCGCCCAGAGCACTTTGCCCGCACCTTGAGTGGGCTGTTGGTCGCGCCCTCGGGCGCGCGGTCAATTTCGACTGGGCTGAACAGCCGGTCTTGGCGGGGAGTCGTCGTGCTGAGTTCTACTGGGAGGGCGTCGCTGGCACTGGTGCAGCTCTGGCGACCGCAATTCGTGGGTGGGAGCATCTGCGCTTCGAAGTCACCGAAGACCCCACACCACGCAGCGATGGCGGGCGATGGCTGCATACGCCCGGGCTCGGCATCCACTATTCCCAGACCGACTCCGCTGGCAACGTCGTGATCGGTGAGGACCGCATCCGCTACGCGATCGAACTTGCGGCAGGCGATGCTTTCGAACTGCAACGCGAACTTGACGTCGCCCTCGGAGCTGCGTGGGACGAAGAACTCGAACCTTTCCGTCACGCGAGTGACGAAGCATCCGTGGTCTGGCTTCACAAAGTGGGCTAGCCCTTCGTAGCCTCAGGCGATAAGGCGCTATTACCGACACTCGGAAGACTCAGGTCCTGGGGAACGGAAACACGAATCGTCGCCTGACACGACAAACGCCCTGTACTCCTCGCAAGGAGCGCAGGGCGTTCGTCCGTCAAAGGCTGCTTCCTAGACGGAAGCGAAAGCGGCTACCGCGTTGTGGCCACCGAATCCAAAGGAGTTGCTGATCACGAGCTGGTCGCCCGACGGGAGCGGAGACACCGTGCCGGAAACCCTCAACGGAATCTCTGGGTCCTGAGTTGAGATATTGATCGTCGGGGGCGCGATCCCGTCTCGAATCGCAAGAATAGCGAACACCGCTTCCAACGCGCCTGTGCCACCCAACAGGTGGCCCGTGGAGGCCTTGGTGGCAGACACCGGAATCTCGTGTACCCGGTCTCCGAAAACGCTGCGCAGCGCCCGATACTCGGCGATGTCGCCGGTTGGCGTTGATGTGGCGTGCGCATTGATGTGCGTCACATCATCGGGTGAAGCGTCAGCCTCTTCGAGCGCGAGCCGCACAGCGCGGGATGCGCCCAGCCCTTCAGGCTCGGGAGCCGTGATGTGGTATGAATCAGCGGTGATCCCGCCGCCGACGACGGCGGCGTAGATCTTGGCGCCGCGCGCGCGAGCGTCATCTTCACGTTCAAGCACGACCGCGGCTGCACCTTCGCCCATGACAAAGCCATCGCGATCGATGCTGTACGGGCGCGAAGCGGTCGCTGGGTCGTCATTGCGCTTTGACAGCGCCTGCATCGACGAGAACGCGGCCATCGTCAACGGGTGAATGGCTGACTCCGCGCCACCCGCGATGACGACATCGGCAAGTCCGAGACGGAGATGCTCAACGGCGTTCACAATCGACTCCGTGCTGGAGGCGCATGCCGAAGCTACCGTGCGGGCATACGCCCGGGCGTTCAGATGCATCGATACAGCCGCAGCCGCAGCATTTGGCATCAGCATCGGCACCGTCATCGGCATGACGCGCCGCGGCCCCTTCTCTCGAAGCGTGTCCCATGCGTCGAGCAAAGTCCAGAGTCCACCAATACCGGTCGCGAAGTCGACGCCCAGCCGTTCGGGCTCTACTTCGGGGCTTCCGGCGTCGGCCCATGCTTCACGCGCGGCTACCAGAGCGAACTGTGCAGACGGATCGAGCCGTTTCGCCTCCGGACGTTCGAGAACGCTGTCGGGGCGAACTGCTGCCTGCGCGGCAAAGGTGACGGGAAGATCATTCTGGGCTACCCAGTCGAATTCGAGGCTGCTGACACCGGAAGCGCCGTCTAGCAGTGCGGCCCAACTGTCACTAGCTGTACCGCCGATCGGCGTTGAAGCTCCGATGCCGGTAACAACGATGCGAGACATGGTCATGAGATGCAGATTCTCCGTGATCGTTTGCCGGTGGGGGCATCCGCCCCCACCGGGATGGCGCTACGCCTGGTTCGACGTAATGAAGGTGACAGCGTCGCCCACGGTCTTGAGGTTCTTGACCTCGTCGTCCGGAATCGTGACGCCGAACTTCTCTTCTGCGTTGACGACGATTGTCATCATCGAGATCGAGTCGATGTCGAGGTCTTCGGTGAAGGACTTCTCGAGCGCAACCTCGTCGGCCGAGATTCCTGTCTCGTCCGTGACGAGCTCGGCGAGCCCTGCGAGAACTTCTTCTGTGCTGAATGCCATGATCTCTCCTGTTTTTCTTGGGTCGGTTGCCCTGACGGGCCGGGAATCAGTCTAGAGTCGTGCGCCTTCAACTCATGGCAGCACGACGACCTGTGCGCCGAAAACGAGTCCTGCACCAAAGCCGATCTGCAGAGCCAGTCCGCCGCTGAGCTCCGGGTGCTCTTCAAGCAAGCGGTGGGTAGCCAGCGGAATGGATGCCGCAGAGGTGTTGCCCGTGGTTTCGATGTCTCGCCCGATGATCACACTTTCTGGCAGCTTCAGCTGCTTTGCGAACTCATCGATAATGCGCATATTGGCTTGATGCGGAACGAACGCTGCGAGGTCGCTCGCGTGCACTCCCGCCTGTTCGAGCGCCTGTCGCGCGACCTTCACCATCTCCCACACCGCCCAACGAAAGACAGTGGGACCTTCCTGTCGGAGAGTAGGCCAGGGCGAAAGACCGTCGCGAAACTCAGTAAGTGTGTGATTCATGGCGACAGCGTCTGCCTTTGATCCATCTGAACCCCAGACCGTGGGGCCGATGCCTGCAAAGTCGCTTGGGCCGACGACGACTGCTCCTGCACCGTCTCCCAGGAGGAACGAGATGCTGCGATCGGTGGGGTCAACTACGTCGCTGAGCTTCTCAGTGCCGATGACAAGCGCGTAGTGACCGGCTCCCGCGCGAATAAGAGCGTCGGCCTGAGCTAGTCCGTACGCAAATCCCGCGCACGCAGCGTTCACGTCGTAGGCGGCCGCCGGGTTCGAGCCCACCCGATCGGCCACGATCGCAGAAACGGAGGGTGTCTGCTTTGGGTTGCTGATCGTCGCTACGATCACGACGTCAATCTTGTCGGCCGCGACACCTGATCGAGAGATCGCTTCGCGAGCCGCATCGGTGGCCAGATCGATCGCGTCGGTATCAGCGACGGCGCGCATGCGTGTGACGATGCCGGTGCGCTGACGGATCCACTCATCGCTTGAGTCGATGGGACCGACCAGTTCGTCGTTTGTCACTGCGATCTCGCCTCGAGCGGCACCGTATGAGTAGATACGAGTGTGGGCAGGACCGGTGGGCTGGGTCAGGGTGGGGTTCATGGAACGGCTTCCTGTTATTCGCTGACGGCGCCGAGCAACGTTTCGGCCGCTTCAAGGTCATCGGGGGTTTTGACGGCCACTGTGGGAACGCCGCGAAGTGCACGCTTCGCCAAGCCGGTGAGAGCTCCTGCGGGCGACAGTTCCACAATGCCCGAAACCTCGGCCTGTGCAAACGCCGACATGCAGAGATCCCACCGAACCGGAGATGCAACTTGTGCCACCAGCAGATCGATGAACTCCTCTCCGCTGGTCACGACCGAACCGTCTTTGTTGGTATGGATCATGAGCGCGGGTGCTGACACCGCTGCTGTGGTCACCGCAGCGCGCAGCGCATCGACTGCGGGCAACATGTAACGCGTGTGGAATGCTCCGGCGACCGGGAGAGAGATGACCCGCGTGCCGGCAACGGGGCTGGCGGCCAGGTTGGCGAGCGCTTCGACAGCGCCGGCAACGACGAGCTGTCCACCACCGTTGTAGTTGGCGGGCGTGAGATCGAGTTCTTCAAGACGTGTGAGTATTGCGGTTTCGTCTCCGCCAATCACGGCGCTCATGCCGGTCGCGGTCTGTGACGCGGCTTCGGCCATGGCTCGTCCACGGATTCCCACGAGACGAAGCGCGTCTTCGTCGGTGAGAATTCCGGCGGCGACCGCGGCTGCGAACTCGCCAACCGAGTGGCCAGCGACAGCTCCGATCGCAGAGTGATCAGTCAGCAGATTCCACGACAACAGGCTCGCGGCGACGATGAGTGGCTGCGCGACCTGTGTGTCGCGAATTCGATCAGCATCCCACTCGGTTCCGGCCGCGACGAGATCGATCTCGGCGAAGTCGGAGTAGCGAGATAGCCGCTCCCGAGCGGAGTCGATCTCAAGCCAAGGGGCGAGAAACCCGGGAGACTGCGAACCTTGTCCAGGGAATACGGCGATCTTCACCTATCCATACTGTCAGGCACAGTCGAGGCCGCTCTGGCGATGCTCTTACAAGAATCTCCAGAACCTTTGTACGAGATATACAGTCAGTGCGACTGACGGCGTGTCGGCATGCGGCGCCGGTGTGCTTCTGACCCTACCGAGCCCAGAATCAGGGCAGTCTGCAAGATCAGCGCCTCCCGCGGACCGGTCGCATCCCAGCCGATGACATCCGAAACCCGTTTGAGCCGGTAACGCACCGTGTTGGGGTGAACGAACAGCTCACGTGCCGTCGCTTCAAGCGAGCGGCCATTGTCGAGGTAGCTCCACAGCGTGGTGACCAGGTCTGCACTGTGCGATTGCAGGGGACGATAGATGCGCTCTACGAGAGTCTGCTTCGCAAGCGGATCGCCTGCGAGCGCGCGTTCAGGCAGCAGGTCGTCGGCTTCTACCGGCCGAGGTGCATGACGCCATGCGCGTGCGACCGCGAAACCCGCGAGCGCGCCTCGGGCACTCTGACCCGCGTCGACGAGCGCTGGAACCGTCGGGCCCAGCACCAGGTGGCCAGCGCCGAAGCCGGGTTCGAGTCGTTTCGCGATTTCCACGAAGGCCAACTCGCCTTCGGGGTCCTCGGAGGAATTAGGCGCGTCGGAGCGCCCGACAACCAGCACGAGGCGTGACCCTTGCACACCGATCAGCACATCAACGCCCAGCTTGCGCGCGGTACGCCGCAACTGGTCGATGTCGAACTGCGAGGGGGTGGTGCCCACCAGCACCGCGACCTCACCATGCCCGTGCCAGCCAAGCGCCGCGATACGACTGGGTAGTTCTTCGTCAGATTCACCGGTAAGAATCGAATCGACAACGAGCGCCTCGAGCCGAGCATCCCAAAGTCCTCGTGCTTCGGCCGCACGGGCATACACATCGGCAGACGCGAAGGCTACCTCGCGCGAGTAGAGCAGAATCGCCTCGCGCAAATCGTCGCCGCGCCCGCGGACGCGCTCTTCGGTGACTTCGACTGTCACACGAATAAGCTGCAGCGTCTGCTGCAAGCTCACACTACGCAGCAGTTCGCGAGGTGCTGCCGCAAAGATATCGGCGGCAATCCACGGTGTGCCCCCGGGATCGTCGTACCACTGGATGAACGCGGCGATGCCCGCCTGTGCGACCAACCCCACAGACGATCGCCGCGCGGGCGGCATCTCGGCGTACCACGGAAGGGTATCGTCAAGTCGTTTGATCGTCGTGGTGGCAATCTCGCCCGAGATCCGCCTGAGCCAGGCGAGGGTCTCGGCCTTGGCCTTGGGGTCGGTCGAGGCGGGCATCTATGCGATCAGCTCTCGCCGCCCGCGTTGCCGCTCGTGCCAGCGGTCACATCGTGCAGCTTGTACTTCTCGATAGCTTGAGCCGATAGCGAGCGATCGACCTTGCCCTCGGCGGCGAGCGCCTGAAGCGTGCGAACAACCAGCGAAGGCCCATCGATCTTGAAGAATCGGCGAGCAGCCGCACGGGTGTCAGAGAAGCCGAAGCCGTCTGCGCCCAAGGTGGCGAACTGGTGCTGCACCCAGGGTCGGATCTGGTCTTGCACCGCGTGCATGAAGTCACTCACTGCGACGACGGGTCCTTCAGCGCCAGCGAGCTTCTTGGTGATGTACGCGGTCTGCGGCTCTTCCTCGGGGTGCAAGAAGTTGTGCTCATCGGCAGCGAGCCCATCACGACGCAACTCTGTCCAGGAGGTCACTGACCAGATGTCAGCAATCACACCCCAGTCATCGCGAAGCAGCTGCTGCGCTTCCTTTGCCCAAAGCACGCCCACTCCCGAAGCGAGTAGCTGCGCACGAGGACCTTCGCCTTCGCCCACCGAGATGCGGTGGATTCCACGCAGGATTCCGTCGACATCGACGTCTTCGGGCTCAGCTGGCTGCACCAGCGGCTCGTTGTACACGGTGATGTAGTACATGACGTTCGGATCGGAGTGCTCGCCGCCGTACATGCGCTCGATGCCGGCGCGCACGATGTGAGCGATTTCGTAGCCGTAGGCGGGGTCGTACGACACCGTTGCCGGGTTAGTCGATGCGAGCAGGTGCGAGTGACCGTCCGCGTGCTGAAGGCCTTCACCCGTGAGCGTGGTGCGTCCTGCGGTGGCGCCGATGATGAAGCCACGAGCCATCTGGTCGCCAGCGGCCCACTGAGCGTCGCCGGTGCGCTGGAATCCGAACATCGAGTAGAACACATAGACCGGGATCAAGGGCTCGCCGTGCGTTGAGTACGACGTTCCTGTGGCGGTGAACGCGGCCACAGCACCCGCCTCGTTGATGCCGACGTGAAGGATCTGGCCCTGCGGGCTCTCCTTGTAGGCAAGCAGCAATTCACGGTTGACCGACGTGTAGTTCTGGCCGTTCGGGTTGTAGATCTTCGCCGTGGGGAAGTACGCGTCGATGCCGAAAGTGCGTGCTTCGTCGGGAATGATCGGCACGATGCGGTGGCCGAAGTCCTTCGCTCGCAACAGGTCTTTCAACAGTCGAACGAACGCCATCGTCGTGGCGATCTCTTGCGTGCCGGAGCCCTTCTTCGGAAGCGCGTAGGTCGCATCGCCGGGCAACTGCAGACCGACGTGATGTGTGCGGCGCTCGGGCAGGAACCCGCCCAAGGCACGACGTCGCTCCTGCATGTACTGGATCGTCTCGTCCTGGGGTCCGGGGTTGTAGTACGGAGGCTCGTATGGGTTTTCTTCGAGCTGTGCGTCTGAGACCGGAATCCGCATCGAATCGCGGAAGTGCTTGAGGTCCTGCAGACTCATCTTCTTCATCTGGTGCGTCGCATTGCGCCCCTCGAAGTGGTGACCGAGCCCATAGCCCTTGATTGTCTTGGCCAGAATGACCGTCGGCTGCCCCTTGTGCTCGCGGGCGTTCTTGTAGGCCGCGTAGACCTTCTGGTAGTCCAGCCCACCACGACGAAGGTCGCCCCAGATCTGGTCATCGCTCCAGTCCTTGACCAGGGCGGCGGTACGTTCGTCGCGACCAAAGAAGTTCTCTCGAATGTACGCGCCGTCTTCAGCACGGAAGGTCTGGAAGTCTCCGTCGGGGGTGCTGTTCATCAGACGCACGAGTGCGCCATCGTCATCCTTCGCGAGCAGCTGATCCCAACCGCGGCCCCAGACGACCTTGATGACATTCCAGCCCGCGCCCCGGAAGAAGCTCTCAAGCTCCTGGATGATCTTGCCGTTTCCACGAACGGGTCCGTCAAGGCGCTGCAGGTTGCAGTTGACGATGAAGGTCAGGTTGTCAAGGCCCTCGTTGGCGGCTACCTGAAGCTGCCCGCGGCTTTCGACCTCATCCATCTCGCCATCGCCGAGGAATGCCCAAACGTGCGAATCGGAGACATCCTTGATGCCTCGGTTGGTGAGGTATTTGTTCGTCATCGCCTGATAGATGGCGTTGATGGGGCCAAGTCCCATCGAAACGGTGGGGAACTGCCAGTACTCGGGCATGAGCCTCGGGTGCGGGTACGACGGCAGTCCATCAGGAGCCTTCGACTTTTCCTGGCGGAACCCATCAAGCTGGTTCTCGGTAAGTCTTCCCTCGAGGAACGATCGCGCGTACGTGCCGGGGGATGCGTGACCCTGGATGAAGACCTGGTCTCCGCCGTCCGGATCGTCGAGGCCGCGGAAGAAGTGGTTGTAGCCAACCTCGTAGAGCGACGCCGAAGACGCATACGTCGAGATGTGTCCGCCAACGCCGATGCCGGGGCGCTGAGCGCGGTGCACGGTGAGTGCCGCGTTCCAACGAACCCAACGGCGATAGCGGCGCTCGATCTCTTCGTCACCCGGGAAATCAGGCTCGTTGTCAGGCGCAATCGTGTTGATGTAGTCGGTGGTTGGCACCTGGGGCACGTTGAGCTGAAGCTCATGCGACGTGTGGAGCAGGCTCAGCATGATCTCGCGCCCACGGCCGTGGCCACGAGCTTGCACGAGTTGCTGAAGGGATTCCTGCCACTCGGCAGTTTCATCGGGATCGCTATCGAGGGGAGCCTGCGAGTATGGATCCTGATCGTTGACAGTCACAGAAGACCTTTCGTCGTCTGGCAGATCGTGCCAGGGAATCACTATCGAAGCGGTGTGGACATTGTTCGACTCACACAAAGCGCCAACCATAAGCCTAGCGAGTTTGAGTGTCGGGAGCCGATTCCGAAGTGCCCAGATGTCTGCGTTTCGCGGCCAGATGTGCTCGTTTCGCTGATTCGGGGCTGAGTCTCGTAGACTGATGGGGAAGGGCCTTTAGCTCAGCTGGTAGAGCGCCACGTTTACACCGTGGATGTCGTCGGTTCGATCCCGGCAGGGCCCACTGCAGGCGTGATTCGGTATCTCACGCACCTTGGTGAGTGACGGTGCAAGTCGCCGCGCCCAGCCAACGTTAGAGCCGGCTTTCACGCGGAAGCCCTCGTGTCGGTTAGGTTTGATCCGTGAATGCCAGCCCCGCAAACCAGCGCCTCCTTCTTGAGGTTTCCGACCTCGACGCTCGAATTCGTCGCGCCGAGCATGCCCGCGCGAATGCCCCTCAGGCCGCGCGCATCAAAGAGCTGCTGGCGCAGCGCCAGGTGCTTTCGCAAGAGTTGGCGCTTCGGCTCGGAGTTCGCGATGATCTGCGCACCGAGCTGTCTCGAATCGAATCCGACGTCGAAGTAGTCGACGCTCGTCGAGAACGCGACACCGGGCGTCTCGCGGTGTCGAGCAATACGAAGGAGATTGCCGGGCTAGAGCACGAGCTTGAATCTCTCGCACGCCGCAAGAGCGAACTCGAAGACGGCGAAATTCTGGTGATGGAGCGACTCGAGGCCGCAGAGGCCGCCGTCGCCGAGCAGGAGTCGCTCATCGCAACCACCAACGCTGAAGGCGCCGAATTGAGTGCGGGGGCAAAGCGGCACGTTGCAGAGGCAACCGCCGAGCTCGAGGCTGCTACGAGAGACCGCACGGCTGTCGCGCAAAACGTAGCCGACGACTTGCTGGCGCTGTATGACCGTATCTCGCAGCGTGACAACGGCGCGGGCGAACTCGTTCGACGCACCTGTAGCGCGTGCAACATGGTGCTGTCTGGCACCGACCTGCAGAAAGTGCGCGCGGCTGCGCCTGACGCCGTCGTGCATTGCCCTGAGTGCGGGTGCATTCTGGTGCGCGGTGAGGACTCCGGTCTCTGACTCCGCCCGCCACGGCTGGGTAGCGCTCGGCACATCTGGCGAGCGCGTACTCGCGGTTGTGCTCGATGCCACCGGCGCCGCCCTGCAACGCGTCGATTTGAGCGCAGCGGAGTTTCCGGGCTGGGTGATCGACCGAGAGTCAGCCTTCTCACCACGTTGGGTATGGAACGACACGCCGCGGTGGTATCCGCGACTGCTCCAAGCCGGCATTCGAGTTTCGCGGTGTCACGATCTTCGACTCTCACACCTCGTTCTAGAAGCTTCGAATCTGGTAGTGGATGCTGCACCGCTGCGGGCAGCATCTCGCTGGCATGCGCTGCCGTATGAGGCAGGTCCGCTCCGTGCACCTGCGCTCTTTGACTGGGATTCCGACACCTCACGAAGTGCACTGCCCACCGATGCCGATGAGACTGTCGCGGAATTCGCGCGCCAACAAGCCGCGATTACACAGAGCACAGATCCCAACAGATTGCGGCTACTCACGGCGGCCGAGTCGGCGGGCGCGCTCGTCGCGGCTGAGCTTCAAGTGGCTGGCCTGCCATGGAGTCGCGCAGCTCATGAGCAGATCTTGCACGAGAGTCTTGGCACCCCTGACACGACCACTGGCATTCCCACGCAGATCCTTCAGCTCAGGAATCAGATCCACGAGCTTCTCGGCGACAACACCGTCAGCCTAGATTCGCAGCCAAAGCTGCTGCGCGCGTTGCATCGCGCGGGTGTCTTGGTGGAATCGACAAGCCGGTGGGAGCTTGCCGAGCAGCAACATCCGGTCATTGCGCCCCTGCTCGAGTACAAGAAGCTGACACGCCTGCTGTCGGCCAACGGATGGGCATGGCTCGACGAGTGGGTGCATGACGAGCGTTTCCGTCCCGTTTACGTGCCGAGTGGAGTGGTCACCGGGCGCTGGGCGTCTTCTGGTGGGGGAGCCCTGCAGATTCCACGTCAGCTGCGCAGTGCAGTGCGTGCCGATCCAGGGTGGAAGCTCGTCGTCGCCGATGTAGCGCAACTCGAACCGCGCGTGCTCGCGGCAATGGCGGCGGACAACTACCTAGCCGACGCGGCATTCGGCCGTGACCTCTACGCAGGAATCGTCGATTCGGGAACGATCGCAAGCCGCCCAGAAGCCAAGATCGCCATGCTCGGCGCGATGTACGGCGCGACGTCGGGGGAGTCTGGCCGGCTGGTGCCGCGTCTGCGGCGAAGCTATCCCCGGGCAATGGCTCTCGTTGACGGCGCGGCGAGAACCGGCGAAGACGGCGGTACAGTCGCGACCTGGCTGGGTCGCACCTGTGCACCGCCGTCATCGCAGTGGCAGGTTGCCCAAGCACAGGCAAGCGACTCAGGCGCGTCTGAGGCCGACGTTGCCCGTGCACGAGGTTGGGCACGAGACCGCGGTCGATTCACGCGGAACTTCATTGTGCAGGGCACGGCCGCCGAGTGGGCCCTGGCGTGGCTAGGAGATCTGCGCTCGAGGCTGGATCGCTTGCCTCCGGCTCCCTCCGGCGAACGAGCGACTGCGTCTGGCACAGTGTTCGATAGGCGAGCGCACCTGGCATTCTTCTTGCACGATGAGGTGATCGTACATGCACACGAGTCGCAAGCGACCGCTGCCGCCGAAGCAGTGCAAGCGTCCGCCGAAGCAGCCGGTCGGCTGTTGTTTGGCGAGTTCCGGCTAGATTTTCCGCTCGATGTGAGCATCGCAGACACCGCTGCGAAGGACTGAGACTCTCAGTCCGCTCACGACCCAGATAGGATCACTGTTGCGAATGGGTCGGCTGGATGATCACGTCGTGAGCGGTTCTCCGCTTCGCGCCGAGGAACGTCCGGGCTCCACAGGGCAGGGCGGTGGCTAACACCCACCCGGAGCAATCCGCGAGACAGTGCCACAGAAAATAGACCGCCGGGCGCGCCCGGTAAGGGTGAAACGGTGGTGTAAGAGACCACCGAGATCGTGGTGACACGGTCTGCAAGGTAAACCTCGCCCGGAGCAAGGCCAGACAGGGGATGTTGACGCGGCTCGCCGAGTCCCCGGGTAGGCCGCTAGAGCGGCACGGCAACGTGTCGCCGAGATAGATGGTCATCAGAGGGGCGCCAAGCCCCCGAACAGAACCCGGCGTACAGGCCGGCCCATTCGCCCTTGATCACCGACGTGACGAGACCGTTGCGCCCCTGATGTCAGCCGAGCGAGAGCGCTGCCGCGCCGATGATGCCGGCGTTGTTGCGGTGCACCGCGGGAACGATCGGCGTCTTGAGATCGAGTAACGGCAAGAACTGCTTCGAGTGTTTGGACACTCCACCGCCGACGACCAGCAGGTCTGGGCTGAACAGAAACTCGATGTGCCCGTAGTACCACTGCAGACGCTTCGCCCACTGCTTCCACGAGAGTTCTTCACGCTCCATCGCCGAGTAGGCGGCGTACGCTTCGGCGTCGCTCTTGTGGCCTGGGCGGTGCACATGGCCCAACTCTGAGTTAGGGACCAAAACGCCGTCGTACAAGAGGGCTGAGCCAATGCCGGTGCCTAGCGTGGTCAGGATCGTCAATCCTTGCTGCCCTTTGGCTGCGCCGTATCGCAGCTCAGCGACGCCCGCGACATCGGCGTCATTGGCGAAGTGGATGTCTCTGCCTAGCCCTTTTTCAAAGAACTTTTCTGCCTCGAACCCGATCCACTTGTCAGAGACGTTCGCAGCAGACAAAGTGCGGCCGTTCTTCACAATTGCGGGAAAAGCCACCCCCAGCGGAATCGACGCATCTTCAACCTCAAGAATGCCGAGCACTGTCGTAACGGCTGCGAGAACATCTTTGGGCTCCGCCCCGGCAGGCGTCGCAACTTTGACCCGGTCGCTGATCAGCTCGCCACGGTCGAGGTCGACGATTCCTGCTTTGATCCCCGTGCCGCCAATATCTACGCCGACCGCACGGGTCCCTTGAGATGCCATGGAGTAAGCCTATCGATCGAGCGCCCCATCGGCTGAACGCGGGTCGTTAGGATGACGGTAGCTGCGGAAACCCGCTTCATTGAGGAGATCCACGATGACCGGTGACAACGAGAAGTATTGGTACAACCTGAAAACGGGCGAGGTGGAGAAGGGCTTCGAGTCGCCCGCCATTGACCGCGCGGGGCCGTTCGATACACCCGACGAGGCAGCGGCCGCTCCTGAGGTTCTCAAGGCGCGCTCACGCGCGTGGGCTGACGAAGAGTCCAAGGAAGACAACTGGGGTTCTGCCTGAGTGTCAGGTTTCGCCGCGTGCGACCAGTAGTCTGGCTATGGCCGCGCCCGGCACTGGAGAGGATGCGATGGACAAGCAGCGTGACTTCGTTCTGAGGACAATCGAAGAGCGAGGAGTCAAGTTCGTTCGTCTGTGGTTCACAGACGTGATCGGCACCTTGAAATCGGTGGCGATCGCCCCGGCGGAAGTTGAAGGTGCCTTCACTGAGGGCCTTGGATTCGATGGCTCTGCCATCGAGGGACTCACGCGGTCGTACGAATCCGATCTGCTGGCCCACCCAGACCCGACGACGTTCCAGACGCTTCCGTGGCGCGGTGAGATCGACCCCACCGCACGCATGTTCTGCGATATCACGACTCCCGACGGTCAACCCGCGGTTGCTGACCCTCGTCACGTGCTGAAGCGTGCGTTGGCGAAAGCGGCTGACGCCGGCTTCACTTTCTACACGCACCCTGAGATCGAGTTCTACCTTCTGAAGTCGTCGTCGTACGGGCCGGAAGGTCCGCAGCCGGTCGACTCAGCTGGGTACTTCGACAACGTGCCAGGCGGAACGGCGCACGACTTCCGGCGGCGCTCTGTGCGCATGCTCGAGGATCTGGGTATCTCGGTCGAGTTCAGCCACCATGAAGGTGGACCGGGCCAGAACGAGATCGACCTTCGCTACGCAGACGCGCTCGCTACTGCCGACAACATCATGACCTTCCGCACGGTCATCAAAGAGGTCGCGATCGAACAGGGCGTGTATGCGACGTTTATGCCGAAGCCCCTGGGTGGCAAGCCCGGCAGCGGTATGCACACCCACATGTCGCTCTTCGAGGGCGATGTCAACGCGTTCTACGACGAGAGTGGCGAATACCAGCTTTCGAAGGTTGGTCGCCAGTTCATCGCGGGACTGTTGAAGCACGCTGGCGAGATCGCAGCGGTGACCAACCAGTTCGTGAACTCGTACAAGCGACTTTGGGGCGGCGACGAGGCTCCGAGTTTCATCTGCTGGGGTCACAACAACCGCTCCGCGCTCGTGCGCGTGCCGATGTACAAGCCCAACAAGGGCGGATCGTCGCGTGTTGAGTACCGCGGACTCGACTCGGCGGCAAACCCTTACCTGGCCTACGCACTCCTCTTGGCAGCAGGCCTCAAGGGAATCGAAGAAGAATACGAGCTCCCACCCGAGGCAGAAGACAACGTCTGGTCACTCACCGACTCGGAGCGGCGCGCGCTTGGCTACGATCCACTGCCCGCGAGTCTCGATCATGCCCTCGAGCTCATGCAGGAGTCAGAACTGGTCGCCGAGACGCTCGGTGAGCAGGTATTCAACTACGTGCTGCTGAACAAGCGTCAGGAGTGGCAGGAGTATCGTTCGCAGGTGACTCCGTACGAGCTCAAGAGCAACCTCGAGATGCTCTGACGCCACACGGCTGACGTATGGCTCCCAGCGAACGCCCCGGCTCTTCACTCACGCCACTTGCACGGCTCGGCTTTGGCGATCTTCAAGACGCCGAAAAGTACCTGGAAGAGCTCAGTGTAGAAACCGGACTCACACGCGACGAGTTGCTCAGCGACGTCGCTGTTGCGGCAGATCCAGACGGTGCTATCAGCGCGCTCGTCTCGATCGTCCGACGGGATGCTGCTCCGGTGCGGGCACTGCGGCAGAGCGCCCACGGTTGGCGAACGCTCTGGGCATTGTTGGGGGCGTCTACCGGGTTCGGCGAGTTCTATCTGCGGCATCCCGAAGAGATCGGTCAGATCCACACGTTCGGCGCCCTTCCGAGTAGCCAAGGAGTGCTCGCCTCGATGCTGGAGTCCGTCGCGGCGAAAGACGGCTTCGCCCCCGACGGCTCTGAAACTTCATGGGTTGCGTTGCGTGTGCGCTATCGCCGCATCCTCGCGCAGATCGCGGCGTACGACCTCTTGAGCGATTCACCTATCAATGAGGTCGCTGCGGTGTCCTCACGACTTGCAGACGCCGCGGGGGCCGCTCTAGAGGCTTCGCTGTGTGTGGCTCGCACGCGGATCTCTGGGGGAGCGGCGGGCGCTGGTCTGTTCCCGCGCGCCGATGTCGCCGCGACGCAGCTATCGATCATCGGCATGGGCAAGACCGGGGCACGCGAGCTCAACTACATCAGCGACGTAGACGTTATTTTCGTCGCGGGCGCAGATGCTGAGGCTGAAGAGTCGCTCGGCCAAAGCAAGATCGTCGATATCGCCACACGCCTGGCCTTGCAGACGATGCGCGGTGTGTCGAGTATCGAGATCGAACCGCCATTGTGGGAGGTGGATGCGAATCTGCGACCAGAGGGAAAGCAGGGCGCCCTTGTGCGCACTCTTGACTCTCATCTGGCCTACTACGACCGGTGGGCGAAAGGCTGGGAGTTTCAAGCGCTGCTCAAAGCCCGTCCGATAGCGGGGGATGCTGAGCTGGGGGCCGCGTACGTCGATGCCGTTCAGCCTAAGATCTGGACCAGCGCTGCGCGCGAGAACTTCGTTGACAATGTACAGCGAATGCGAGAGCGGGTAACGGAACACATCCCACCCGAAGAGGTGCCGCTGCAGATCAAGCTCGGCCCCGGTGGCATCCGAGACATCGAGTTCACGGTGCAGCTTCTGCAGCTCGTGCATGGTCTGTCAGATGAGCGCATTCGCCAACGCAGTACATTAGACGCACTCGACTCACTGGTCGCACAGGGCTATATCGGGCGCGCCGAGGCATCCACATTCTCTGATCACTACCGGTTTCTTCGCCTACTTGAACACCGCGTGCAGTTGCGTCACCTTCGCCGCACGCATCTGATGCCGGAGGATCGCAGTGACCTGCGAATACTCGCGCGCGCGACCAAACTTGCCGAGACCGGCCCCAAGATCTGGGATCAATGGGAGCGAGTCAAGCGCGAGGTTCGCGAAATCCACGTGCGGCTGTTCTACCGGCCGCTGCTGTCTGCCGTTGCCTCCTTGCCAGCCGAAGAACGGGTTCTGTCCACCGACCAGGCTCGCGATCGACTGGCGGCAATCGGGTTCGTGGATCCCGCAGGTGCACTGCGGCATATCGCCGCGCTCACCACGGGCCTCAGCCGCAAGGCGACAATCCAGCGCCATCTCATGCCCGTGATGATCCGTTGGTTCGCGCATGGCGTCGATCCCGACTACGGTCTCATCGCGTTCAGACGCTTGAGCGAACGACTCGGTGACACCCATTGGTTCCTGCGGATGCTGCGAGATTCCTCAGGCGCAGCGGAGTCGCTGTCGTACGCCTTGTCGGGATCGCACTACGTCGGCGAGCTCATGGAGTGGATACCGGAATCGGCCGCGTGGCTAGACGATCCGGCAGCGCTTCGACCTCGCACTGGGACGGCACTACAGCAAGAGGCGCGTGCTATTCAGACGCGTCACACACGCATCGATGACGCCATGCGCGCCGTGAGAGCGCTGCGCAGGCGTGAGCTGCTGCGCACAGCCATGGCTGGCATCGGTGGCGACATCACGATCGAAGAAGTCGCTGCCGCGCTCACGACCATCACGGACGTGACCATTCAAGCGACACTGCGCGCGGTGCGACGCGAGGTGGTTCCGCCCGAAGATGACTCGTTGGATTTCTCGATCATCGCGATGGGCCGATTCGGGGGTGCAGAACTCGGCTTCGGGTCAGATGCCGATGTGATGTACGTGTATCGCGCGAACGATGTCTCCGCAGAGCGTGCGCACGCGCTTTCAACGAAGATCGTCTCTGAACTTCGCAAGCACTCGGAAGATCACCGACTGCCACTGGATCTTGACGCCGACCTTCGGCCCGAGGGCCGCAACGGACCGCTCGTGCGGTCACTGGACTCGTACGCCGAGTACTACCGCCGCTGGTCGCTCTCGTGGGAGGCGCAGGCACTGTTGCGTGCTCGCGGCGTAGCCGGGAGCGTCAAGCTGATCACCGCGTTCATGGAGCTGGCCGACCAGGTGCGCTATCCTGCCGCGGTCGATCCGCAGAGTTTGCGTGAGATCAAGCGCATCAAGGCACGAGTAGAAAATGAACGGCTGCCGCAAGGCGTGGATCCGTCGCGTCATCTGAAGCTCGGCCCGGGCACACTGAGTGATGTCGAATGGCTGTGTCAGATCATTCAGCTCGAGCACGGTCACGACCACCCCGAACTGCGCACCACCTCGACGCAGGCAACGTTAGAGGCAGCGAGTGCCGCCGGGCTCATTCCCGAGATTGCTGCACAGCGACTCGGAGAAGCATGGCGGCTTTCGAGCCGACTGCGTTCTGCGAACACGTTGCTCTCTGGTCAGACCAGCGATGTGCTGCCAGCCGATCGCAAGCGGCTCGATGGCATCGGGCGACTGTTGGGCTATCCGCCGCGCTCTGCCACGAGCGTCGAAGAAGACTACCTCGCAACCGCGCGCCGCTCGCGCCGCGTCTTCGAGAAGCTTTTCTACGGGTAGCGAACACGAAGATGGGCCCCGGTTTCCCGGGGCCCATCGTTCAGCGCTCTAGATCAGACGCCGTAGTACAACTCGAACTCGAACGGGTGCGGACGAGCAGCGATCGGCTTGATTTCGTTCTCGATCTTGTACTCGATCCACGTCTCGATGAGCTCAGGAGTGAAGACGTTTCCGGCAAGCAGGAACTCGTGGTCTTCGCGAAGCGCCTCGAGCGAGTCGAGCAACGAGTTCGGAACCTGAGGGATGTTCTTTGCTTCCTCAGGAGGGAGCTCGTAGAGGTCCTTGTCGACGGGCTCGTGCGGCTCGATACGGTTCTTGATTCCGTCAAGTCCAGCCATCAGCTGGGCGGCGAAGGCCAAGTACGGGTTACCCGAAGCATCCGGTGCGCGGAACTCGATGCGCTTTGCCTTGGGGTTGCTTCCCGTGATCGGGATGCGAACCGCGGCGGAACGGTTTCCGGCCGAGTAGACCAAGTTGACCGGGGCCTCGTAGCCCTTGACCAGACGCTTGTAGGAGTTGATCGTAGGGTTCGTGAATGCGAGTACCGATGCAGCGTGCTTCAGCAGCCCGCCGATGTACCAACGCGCGGTGTCGGAGAGACCGCCATAGCCCTGCTCATCGTAGAAGAGCGGCTTTCCGTCGAGCCACAGTGACTGGTGCACGTGCATACCAGAACCGTTGTCGCCGAACAGCGGCTTGGGCATGAAGGTAGCGGACTTGCCCCACAGCTCAGCGGTGTTCTTGACGATGTACTTGAACTTCAAGATGTCATCAGCCGAGTGCACCATGGTGTCGAAACGGTAGTTGATCTCCTGCTGACCACCGGTACCCACCTCGTGGTGCGAGCGCTCGAGCACGAAACCAGCCTCAATCAGCTTGAGGGTGATGTCGTCGCGCAGGTCGGCGGTCTTGTCGACGGGGCTGACCGGGAAGTAGCCACCCTTGTAGGGCGTCTTATTTCCGAGGTTTCCGCCTTCTTCTGCGCGACCTGAGTTCCAGGCACCTTCTTCGGAGTCGACCGAGTAGAAGCTGGAGTTCTGCTTGACCTCGAAACGCACGTCGTCGAAAATGTAGAACTCGGCCTCGGGCGCAAAGAATGCCGTGTCTGCGATACCCGTCGACTCAAGGTACTTCTCGGCCTTCTTGGCAACCTGGCGCGGGTCCTTGTGGTAGATCTCACCATTGCGCGGGTTGTAGATGTCGAAGATCATGACGAGCGTCTTCGCGTCGCGGAACTGGTCGAGGTAGGCGGTCGTGACATCAGGGATGAGCTGCATGTCGGACTCGTGGATGTTGGCGAAGCCGCGGATCGACGAGCCATCGAACAGCTGACCGACGGTGAAGAACTCTTCATCGACAGACGATGCGGGAATGTTGAAGTGCTGCTGAACGCCAGGAAGATCCGTGAAACGGATGTCGAGGAACTTGACGTCCTCGTCCTTGATGAACTTCAGGACCTCGGATGAATCTTTGAACATTAACGCTCCAGAGGTAGGGCTTCGGGATCGCCGCGCTAAACGCGGACCTTCCTGAAAGGTACCGGTAAGGCGTTGCCCACCAGTGACCACATTGTTTCGTGCATGTTACAGGCACCTGGATACGCTTGTCGCATGAGCGCGAGTCCTGAGACATTTCCCGGCGAGCGTCTTGGCCTGCCAAGCGACGGACGCGGCTCGATCGGCAAGCTCGGACGCCGCGTAGGTGCGTTGTTTGTCGACTACATTGCGGCAACGATCATCGCCGCGTTCTTCGGGTACGACCAGTTTGCCTTGCCAGCCGACGCGGGCATAACCCTCTTCTACCCATTGATCGTGTTCGCGGTGCTTCAGGTGCTTTTTCTGCCGACCATGCAGTCAAGCCCCGGCCACCGCCTCTTCGGCCTTACGCTGAGGCGCGTCGATGGGGCATGGGTCGGACTTTGGCGTCCTATCGTGCGCACGTTGCTGCTCGTCATTGTGATTCCCGCCGTTGTTTGGGATGCCGATCACAGAGGCTTCCACGACAAACTCGCAGGCACGGTGCTCGTGCGGCGCTGAGTTGTGGTCGGCGTTGCGTTACGGTTCATCCGTTGCGTAACGCTCGCTCGTCGAAGCGATCGCATCTGTCGATGCGTTGAGGTCAGTGCGCTCAGCCGCGCCGCGAATAGGCATATGGCGCGGAATGTTCGTGAGCGCCAGGCCGATCAAGACGCCCAAGGCGATGGAGATCATCGTGGCCACTGTTGTGACGATCGTGTCGACCCCGCTCGAGTCGCCGCCGAGCACCGCCGCGACCCCCGCCAACCCGAGCGCCCCGGGAACGAGCAGCCAGAAGGCTGGCAAGAAGCTCACGATGGCGGGCGGGCCGGTGCGCTGTCGTGCCACGGTGACAGCGACGGGAACCATGGCTACAGCGCCGATGAGGGCAGAAAGCACGCCACCGAAGAAGATGTCTCCGAGAACCTGTGCGCCGTACGCGACGTACAGCACCAGCAGTATCCAAAGAATCGATGATCGGTCTGCGCATTGATACACGGATATTCCAATGCCGAACACGGCAACCGCGATCCATGGCGCGAGCGAGTTCACCCCAGACGCGTCACCGGTGAGCGTGAACGAAGGCACTCCGATGAGGGCGGCTGCCGCAACCATGCCGACCGCTAGAAGCAACAAGCGCATCGCTCCGGCGGCTGCTCTGGCAGCGCCAGACATGATGTGGCCTGTCGCAAGCTCGATCACCGCTGTCGTGAGCAGGCCCCCCGGCAGCAGAATGACCAGGGGAGCGATTGCCGTCGCCAACACTCCAATGTCTGACGACGTTCGCGCGACCAGAAGCACCACGACGCCGACCGCAAAGGCAGCGGCGACGTTGACAAGCACGCGGTAGCTGGTAGGCACTTGCTCAGAAAACAGCAGCAGCAGTCCCACCGCGACCCCGAGCACTACGGCGAGGAGCACCCCGAGCCACGATGCGCCCAGCAGCACAGAGATTCCCGCAGACAACGCCGAGTAGGCGAGCACGCGCTGAAAATGAGTGAACGAGGGCGGCATGACACGGATCATCGACACCTCGTCAGCGAGCCGCGAGGCAGCGCCGTGCTGCGCGCGAGCGCGCCGCACGAGCGCGTCTACCGCCGCAACCTGGTGCAGCAGAAATGTCGAGTCTCCGGCGCTGACGACTCTGGTGATGGCGCGGCCGTCGTCATTCACCGAGAGCATCAACGCAGTCGGGAGGACGATGACCTCCGCTTCGGGGTGTCCATTCACCGCGGCGATGTCCATCATCGCGGTGCGAACCATTCCTACCGAATAGCCGCTGTCAACCATGGCCTGTCCCATTGCAGCCATCGCGTCTACGACAACGGTTGCCGACTCGTCCTTGGCCCCCGGGAGCACAGCAGCAGACGTTGCTGGGACTGCACGCGGCGCACGGCGCACGAGAACGATGAAGATGATCAGCGCTGCCGCAAGCACCCCGACTGCGATGAGCACCGTGAGCCACGATGTCGTCGAGGTGGCCACTGACGGCGGCACGGCGGGAACGAGTGTGGGAGTGGGCGTTGCCGTGGGGGTGGAGGTGGCTGTCGGGCTCGCGGTGGGCGTCGCGGTTGACGTGGGCGTCGCGGTTGCGGTGAACGTCGGCTCGGAGGTGGTGCTGGGCGTAGGGGTAGGGGTCTCTAACCCGCCCGTAGGGGTCGGGGAAGGCTCAGCAGTCTCGGCGACTTCTGGCACAGGCGTCGCGGTCGCCGCGACACCTGGTGTCGGTGTGATTGTTTCCGCGTCATCCGGTGCCAGCGTCGCCGCGCCGGCGACCGATGCCAGCGTGAGTGAGGCCGTGATCACAACATTGAGCAGGACCAAAGATGCTCTCACGCCCCACCTCCGTCGTTATTCGTTCTCGCGCTGCGTTTCATCCCAGGGTGCCATGCGTCCGCTGCACGATAGGTGCGAGTTGCGTGTGCTGGATCGACCTACAGGAGCCTCGTCGTTCGATGGCGTACCGTCGAATGGTGCCCATAGCTATTCATTGCGCTCCGGTTGCAGACATCGACCCGCAAACCATCTATCGCATCCTGTGGCTTCGCGTGAGTGTCTTTGTCGTCGAACAGCAGGCCGCCTACGCGGAACTGGACGGACGAGATATCGAGCCGGGCGCAGAGCTTGCCTGGATCGAAGACTCCGATCAGGTGGTGTCGACGCTGCGAATCCTGTGCGAGCCGACAGAGATGCGCATCGGGCGTGTTGCAACGTCGCCCGGCGCACGCGGACTCGGGCACTCTGCTCGTTTGATGCGTCTCGCCATTGGACGATGTGCCGAGCTTCGCCCCACAGCGCCCGTAGTGCTCGACGCGCAAACTCATCTGAGCGAGTGGTACGGACGCTTTGGTTTCTCGCAATCGGGGGAACCGTTCGTCGAAGATGACATTCCGCACATTCCTATGCGTCGCGCCGGAACGAGCGACTAGCGCTCAGCGAGGTCGAGGAGCGCGAGCCTTTGTCGGGTCGATGCCCTTGGGGATCGGCAGCGATGACTTCGACTGCGATACCGAATCAATTCTCTTGATGACTGCCGCCATCGTGGTGCGGTCGATTGCCTTCGGGAGAGACTTGATCGCGGATGCGAGCTTTGCGATCGTGACCTCGTCGTCGCCGTGTCCGACATAGAACACCGTGATGGGAACTCCCGAAGCGACGCGCTTGACCTTGGAGCGCTCATCGCCGACGAGTCGCGTGAGTCGACTGCGATTGCCTTCACCGACGATAACTACACCGCCGCGGCCGACAGTACGATAGACCGCTTCCTGCGTCTTGGGGTTCACCCCGACCGGAGCCTCACTGGCCTGCCATTTGCGGCCGAGAGACGTCGAGAGCACATGTCCCGTTGCTCCGGGCATACCGTCGATCTTGCGGTACATCGCATGTGTGGACAGACGCGTCATCGTGGTAAGCGCGCCCAGAACTCCGAGCATGAGGCCGGTGATGCCCCACAAGATCAGGCTCCACACTGCGACCGGCGGAATCAGAAATCCGACGCCCACGCCTGCAGCGACGCCAATCAGAATGATCGCGATCAGCAAGAACGGGAGCCACCGGAATGACTTCTGAGTGAACGAGTAGAGCGTACGAAGCTGTGAGAAGAAACCGGGACGCTTCTCGGGAACTGAACTGCGGCTGGACATGAACTACAGCCTACTTTGTCGCCGCGCCGTTCTACTCCTCCCCGACACTCAGCCCTCCTGACTTGCGCACACCTCGACTCTTGCCGATCCGATGCCGTTGGACGCGCGCAAGTGTGGGGTGATGACCGATATGCCTACCGACCCGTCGACGCCCCGCACCGCGTTGAGTGTGCCATATCGCGGCATCAGACCCGTGCGAGCGGGCGATGATGCTCCGTTCGGCGGAATGCTCACCACCGTGGAGTCGGGCGACACGTGCGTGCTGATCGATGCTCGGTCTCTGCCTGAGCAATGGGATGGCTGGTCCGCTGATCCTGATGGTCACCTCGTCACACCTCTTGCGATCGTGAGGCGCAGTGATGGTCACGACGTGGCGATGCCCGTGCTCACCGAGCGTGTCGAGGACTTCGTTGCACGCCGCCAGAATCTCGGCGTTGCGTTGACAAAAGGGGAGCGCGTGACTCTGGCGGTCAGCATCGTACGCGGACTGAGCGAGGTGACGGACAGCGCCGCCGTGGCCGGTCAGTGGTGGCTCACGCAATCTGGTCGCCCGGTGCTTGCCGCCGGCGCATCCACTCAGATGGCATGGGAACATTCGCTCTCGCTGATCCGCGCCATCTCCGAAGATGATGCCGCGGGCCCGGTGTGGGCAGAGGCGCTTGTCGCGCTCGATGGTGCCGTCGAGAATGAACGCGAATACGACCGCGCAGAAGAGCTGCTCTTCACGATTGCAGAGTCAAGCGCACTTGCGACCTCTGCAATCGGGAGCACACGCAAAGCGAGAGATCTCGCCAGCCACACTGCGACCACGTTTGATGAGATCTTGACGCCTCATTCCCGCGGACTCACTGAGCGTCTCGCTCGCCATGTCGATGCAGACCTCGCCGACACCTTCTCACGCGCAACCACCGTGGTGTGGCGCTGGTTGACAACCTCCCGGCGCTCAACCAGTAAACGCGCACCCTGGCTCGTCGCCGCAGCAGTGACCGCGACAGTGCTCGCCGGGGGAATGTTCTGGCCAACGGAACTTGGAGCACCGGCGACCGCCGAGCTGCCATCGCCGAGCGCTACCGCCATGGTCTCGGAGGACTCGGATCCAGGCGTGTCACCGACTGAGTCGCCGGCACCAGAAAACGATGCTGCCGACGAGAAAGAGTCATCCGGTGCACGCACCGACACCGACATCGCAACGGCTGTCGATTCTCTGCTCACCCGGCGAGCCGACTGTGAAGGTGACGACGGCTGCGAAACTGCCTTCGCCGTCGAGAGCGGATTTGTGCCGCCAGCCGGAGTGATCGATCTGCCCTCCGATCAACGCTCTGAAACGTTGATCGACGAGTATGGGGGAGTCGCCGTCGTGCAGGTCGAAGCGCGCAGTGGCGAGTCTCAGATCGTTGTCATCGAGCGCAGAAACGACGAATGGCTACTGCGCGACGTGTATGACGCCGAGCAGTAGCCATTCACACGATGACTAGATTCCGAGGGATCCCTGGAACGAAGCCGCCTCGAGGCGTGCCTTCACAGCACCAAGGAAGCGCGCTGCATCCGAACCGTCGATAACACGGTGATCATAAGAAAGTGCGAGGTAGACGTAGGAGCGCACCGAAATGGCGTCCTTCCCATCGACCGACACCACACCCGGACGCTTCACGACGATTCCCGTGCCGAGAATCGCCGTCTGCGGCAAGAACACGACGGGCGTGTCGAACAGCGCACCACGCGAGCCGGTGTTGGTCAGAGTGAACGTCCCGCCACCGAGCTCGTCGGGCTTCAACTTGTTGTCGCGCGTACGAGCCGCGAGGTCTGCGACTTCGTGAGCGATCTCTGCGAGGTTCTTCGAAGCGGCATCACGCAAGACCGGCGTGAGTAGACCGCGCTCGGTGTCGACCGCGATCGACAGGTTCTCGCTCGCCGGGTAGACAATCTTGTCTCCGTCAACGGTGGAGTTGACGATCGGGAAAGCCTGAAGTGCTTCAGCTGCCGCCAACGCGAAGAAGGGGAGGAATGACAGCTTGTCGCCGGTCTTTGCGAGGAAGTCTCCCTTCACCTGGTCACGGAAGTTGGCCAGTTTTGTGACGTCAACCTCGACAACGGTAGTGAGTTGCGCTGTCGACTGCATCGAAGCGACCGCTCGCTCGGCAAGAACCTTGCGCAGACGCGACATGGGCTGTGTGGTGCCGCGCAACGGCGAAACCTCAAGCGGCGCCGGTTCGGGCGCGCTCGGAGCTGCGGCAGTCGCGGCGGGCGCAGATGCTGCCTCCGCGGCTTTGAGAACGTCTTCTTTGCGAATACGCCCTCCCACGCCGGTTCCGGTTACGGAAGCGAGATCGACGTTCTGCTGCTGTGCCAATCGACGAACCAGCGGAGTCACGTATGCGACGGTGTCTGAGTCGTCAGCGAGCGCAGCAGCAGCGGGAGCAGCGCTCGGGGCGGCGGGCTCAGGCTTCGCCTCGGGCTCAGGCTTCGCTTCGGGCTCGGGCTTCGCTTCGGGCTCAGGCTTCGCGTCAGGCTCGGGCTTTGACTCGGGCTCGGGCTTCGCTTCGGCAGCCGGAGCAGCCTCGGGCTCAGGTTGCGCCGCGGGCGCGGAATCGCCAATGCGCGCGAGGACCGCGCCAACCTCAACTGTCTCGTCTTCCCCGACGACAATCTCCTGAAGCACCCCGGCGATAGGCGACGGGATCTCGGTATCAACCTTGTCGGTAGAAATCTCGAGCAACGGCTCGTCGACGTCAACGTCTTCGCCGACCTGCTTCAGCCAACGAGTGACGGTACCTTCAGTGACGCTCTCTCCGAGTTCGGGCAAGACCACGTCTTTGCCGCCAGACGCTGCGGGAGGTGCTTGCGCAGGAGCCTCTTCAGCCGGCGCAGCTTCAGTCGATTCTGCCTCAGCGGGCGCAGCTTCAGCCGGCGCAGCTTCAGCGGGTGCCTCTTCAGCCGGTGCCGACTCAGCGGCCGGAGCAGCGGGCGCCTCGGAAGCCCCCGAGCCATCACCGATCTTCGCGAGAACCGCGCCGACCTCGACGGTCTCATCCTCTTGGACGAGAATTTCTTCGATAACGCCGCTGACAGGTGACGGGATTTCGGTGTCGACCTTGTCAGTGGAGATCTCGAGGAGTCCCTCGTCCACCTCGATCGTGTCGCCGACCTGCTTGAGCCAGCGGGTGACCGTTCCCTCGGTAACGCTCTCTCCGAGAGCGGGGAGGACCACGGAAGTGCTCATGACGATGTCTCCTTCAAGATGGAATTCTTTTCTAGCTTAGTGACGACTGCGACCACGATCGTCAGATCGCGTGAAGCGGTTTGCCCGAGAGAGCCAAGAATGCCTCTCCCAGAGCCTCGCTTTGGGTGGGATGTGCGTGGATAAAGGGTGCGATGTCTTCAGGATGAGCTTCCCAGCCGACCACGAGCTGCGCCTCGGAGATGAGTTCGCCGACGCGGTCGCCGACCATGTGCACGCCGAGCACAGGGCCGTCCTTGATTCGGACGACCTTGACGATTCCGGCGGTACCGAGGATGTGGCTCTTGCCGTTGCCGGCCAGGTTGTACTCGAAAGACGCAATCTGGTCTGCGCCGTGGTCTGCGATGGCCTGAGCTTCGGTAAAGCCGACCGAAGCCACCTCAGGATGCGAGTAGGTGACCTTGGGGATGTTCACGTCCGCGACCAACGGGGGAGTGTGGCCAGCGATCTGCTCGGCGACGAGTATTCCCTGCTGAAAGCCGCGATGAGCAAGCTGCAACCCGGGAACGATGTCGCCCACTGCCCAAAGGTGATCGACGCCGGTTCGCAGGCGCTCGTCTGTGACGACGAAACCCCGATCGAGCGTGGCACCAGCGTCTTCGAAGCCGAGCCCGGCGGTAACCGGCCCCCGGCCAACGGCCACTAAGAGATAGTCCGCCGCGAACTCTTGACCGTTCTCGAGTCTCACCGCGACGCCATCATCAGTCTGGGCAGATGACGCGAAACGCACGCCCAGAGACGACTTGATACCGCGGCGCCGGAAGGCGCGCTCGAGAGCCTTGCTAGCTGCGAGGTCCTCGTTGGGAACGAGATGATCCATTGCCTCGATGATTGTCACATCGACACCGAACGAGCGCCAGACACTGGCGAATTCCACGCCGATGACACCGCCGCCAAGAATGATGACTGACTGGGGAATCTCCTCCAGCGCCAAGGCCTGTTCGCTCGTGAGAACGCGACCAGCGATATCGAGTCCTGGTAGCGACCGACTTTGCGATCCGGTCGCCAAGATGACGTCGGCACCGTGATAGACGTCTTGGTCGACGCCGACTGATGTTGCAGCAACGAGGCGCCCTTCGCCCGCGATGACAGTGATACCCCGAGCCTTGATGAGGCTTTCAAGTCCTGAGAACTTCTTCGCGACGATTCCCTCGCGATATGCACGCACCGCCTGCGCGTCGATTCCATCGAAAGTTGCTCGCACGCCTACGTCGGCGGCGGCACGAGCCGTGTCAGCGACCTCGGCGGAATGAAGGAGAGCTTTTGTGGGGATGCAGCCGCGATGCAAGCACGTGCCACCCAGCTTGTCTTTCTCAATCACCGCGACGGATTTTCCGAGTTCAGCCGAGCGAATCGCTGCCGCATAGCCACCGCTTCCGCCGCCCAGAATCACGACGTCGAAGGTGTGTTCCGCCATCAGTTCGCTGCTCCCGTGACGTAGTGAAAGAGGCTTCGCACAGAAGCTCCGGTCGCCCCTTTGTCGGTAAAGCCGAACCCGGCACCCTTGTTCATGCCGACACCCGCGATGTCAACGTGCACCCAAGGAATGCGTGCAGCATCGTCTTGATCGCTCACTCGCCCGACAAAATGACGCAGGAACAGGCCCGCGAACATCGTGCCACCAGCAGGATCGCCGATTTTCGCGTTCTGCAGATCCGCGATCGGTGAATCGAGCTCGTCAACCATGTGTTCGGGGAGGGGCAGCTGCCACGCTAGTTCGTTCACGTCGGCGGCAGCTTTCAGATAGTCGGCGACCGCGGTGTCGTCACCCATGACGCCGGCGTGCCTTGTACCGAGCGCAACCGTCACAGCGCCAGTCAGGGTCGCGACATCGACGATCAAGTCCGGATGCTCCCGGCTCGCCGCCACAAGGCCATCAGCCAGCACCAGGCGTCCTTCGGCATCAGTGTTGAGCACCTCGACGGTGGTGCCGTCCGCGATGCGGAGCACATCACCCGGGCGAGTGGCTCGACCCGAGGGCATGTTGTCGGCAATGCAGAGCCATGCGGTGACCTTGACCGGCGCGTGAACCGTGGCGACGGCGCGCAGCACCGCGAGCGCTGTTGCAGCTCCGCACATGTCGTACTTCATGCCGACCATGCCAGATGCAGGTTTGAGCGAGAGTCCGCCGGTGTCGAACGTGATACCTTTACCAACGAGCGCGACATGTCGCTCGGCGTCTGCCGGCGCATACTCCAATCGCACCAGCCGTGGCGGGCGATCAGACCCTTGCCCCACACCGAGGATGCCGCCGAAGCCGCCGTCTTTGAGGGCCGCCTCATCGAAAACCTGTACGGAAACATCCAGGCCGGCAACGCTCTGCGTCGCGTGCTCGGCGAAGTCGGCAGGACCGAGCCATTCCGCCGGAGTCGCGACGAGATCTTTCACGAGGGCGACGGCGTCAGCGCTCGCAAGCACACGCGCGGTTTCGGTCTCGTCGGGAATGCTCGCCAGGTGCAAGGTGACAAGCGAGGCTCGTGACTTCTTGGCAGCCTTCTTGTACCCGTCGAAACGGTATCCGCCGAGAGCAGCGCCTTCGGCTGCAGCCGACCAGAGCGCCTCATCGGCGAGGGGAAAGGCGAGGGCGACTTTCTCAAAACCGACGAGCGCACGAAACGCCGCGCCGACGCTGTCGCGCATTTTCGCGGCATCCGGATTCGTGCCTGTGCCGACAACGGCGAGCGGCAGTGCGGTGGCATCGGGTGCGTAGGCACGCACCAGCACACCTGGCGCACCGGTGAACCCGATGGCTGTCAGAGACTGTGCAAGACCTGGCCACTCGGCCAGGTCAGGAGCCGGATCTGTATCGAGCGGCGGAAGGGCCAGAACGATCGCATCGGCGGCGGTGTCTCGGATGGACTCGGTCGAATATTCAAGGTCGGGGTACGACATGCTCTCCATCCTAGGGACGATGTGTTCGCTGTGAGCGGGACGTGCCCGACCCACGCGTAGACGACGCCTCGTACGATGGTGATATGCCTTCGTCCGGTCCCATATTTGAACGCGCGAGTTCAGCACCGCCTGTACCCGCCGGTCTTCCCCTCATCATCACCCTCACCGGCTTCGCCGATGCGGGCAACGCGGTGAGTCAAACGCTCGATTACATGCGTGACGAGCTCGACGGCACCCCCGTCTCCGTCTTCTCGAACGACGCTCTTCTTGACTACCGAGCTCGACGCCCGATGATCTCTTTCGACCAGGACCATCTCACCGACTATCGTGCACCGCGGCTTGAACTGTCGCTCGTGCACGACACTCTGGGCCAGCCCTTCCTCTTGCTCGGGGGCTACGAACCCGACTTCGGCTGGGATGCATTCACCGAAGCTGTCGTTGATTTCGCGGGCGCCTACGAAACCTCGTCGGCGACATGGGTTCACGCCATCCCGATGCCGGTGCCTCACACCCGGCCAATCGGCACGACCGTCAGCGGCACGCGCAAGGAGCTGACCAAAGCGCACTCAGTGTGGCAACCTCACACGCAAGTCCCCGCGACAGCAGCACACTTGCTCGAGTTGCGCCTGGCTGAGGCTGGCAACGACGTGGCAGGATTCGCTCTGCTCGTGCCGCACTATCTTGCCGAAAGCGACTATCCCGCCGCCGCGATGGCCGCGCTCGACAGTCTTTCCATCGCCACGGGGCTTGTGTTCGCTGGTGACGACCTGCGCGAGGCCAACCGCGACTATCTCGCCAAGGTGGGCGACCAGATCAAAGACAACGAAGAGCTTTCTCGCATGGTTTCGGGGCTGGAAGATCGATACGACGCCTACATGGCGGGGTCGACCGACGCGACTCCGATTATTCACACGGGCGATCTGCCCAGTGCCGACGAACTCGGCGCGGAGTTGGAGCGTTTTCTCGCATCACGCCCTCCGGGTGAAGACGACAAGCGCGGGCTCTGAGGAATCTTCGCGCCACGTCGCGCGTTGCAGACTGTCTCGTGCGGTCTCCAGGACTCGGCGAGATGCAAAAGGCACAATAGCGGCGAAATTGCAAGAGGTGCCGCACATGTGTGAGACAATAGACACTCTGACCCGTTGTCAATCCGATAGGTTCGCGTTCCGCGCGTGGCTGAGGACTTGACAAGGGTCTTACTAGTGTCCGAAGAATACCGAGGGCGTGCGGCTCGTGCCCGTCGGTGAAAGGCTAAACGTGACTCCAGGCGCGAAGACAACTGCCCAAAAGGCTGCGACGGACACCGAACAGGAAGCTGTCGAGACAGCTCCGGCGCCCGCTCGCAAGCCTGCCGCAAAGCGCACCCCTGCGAAGGCTGCTGCGAAGAAGGCTCCTGTGAAAAAGGCAGCGAGCACGAAGGTCGACGACGACGTCGAAGCTGCGGCAGATGCGCCGGTAGCCGCTAAGGCTCCGGCAAAAGCGGCCGCGAAGACTCCTGCCAAGCGCGGGCGCAAGGCTGCTGATCCTGTCGCAGAGGCTGAAGAAGCGCCACCTGCAGCAGAAGAAGACGAGGAAGAAGAGAACACCAAGCCGGCGTTCACTGAACCTCTGCCCACCGGAGCGATCGTCATCTCATCGAGTGACGACGAGGATGTGCCGGTTTACTCCACCCAGATCACCGGTGCGACGGCCGACCCCGTCAAGGACTACCTCAAGCAGATCGGTAAAGTTCCGCTCCTGAATGCGGAGCAAGAAGTCGAGCTGGCGATGCGCATCGAAGCGGGTCTGTTCGCTGAAGACAAGCTCGCGCAGATGTCACCGTCTGAAAGGACCGGCCAGCTGGGACTCGACCTCCAGTGGGTAGCCCGCGACGGTCAGCGCGCGAAGTCCCACCTTCTCGGCGCGAACCTTCGTCTCGTCGTCTCGTTGGCAAAGCGCTACACCGGTCGCGGGATGCAGTTCCTCGACCTGATCCAGGAGGGAAACCTCGGGCTCATCCGTGCCGTCGAGAAGTTCGACTACACCAAGGGCTTCAAGTTCTCGACCTACGCCACCTGGTGGATCCGTCAAGCGATCACCCGCGCAATGGCCGACCAAGCGCGCACCATTCGCATTCCCGTGCACATGGTCGAAGTCATCAACAAGCTGGCACGAGTGCAGCGTCAGATGCTGCAGGATCTCGGTCGCGAACCGACGCCCGAAGAGCTCAGCCACGAACTCGACATGACCCCCGAGAAGGTTGTTGAGGTGCAGAAGTACGGTCGCGAGCCGATTTCTCTGCACACGCCGCTGGGTGAAGACGGCGACAGTGAGTTCGGCGACCTGATTGAAGATACCGAAGCGGTAGTTCCCGCCGATGCAGTGGGTTTCACCATGTTGCAGCGTCAGCTTGAGTCGCTGCTCGACTCGCTGTCTGAACGTGAGGCGGGCGTGATTCGTATGCGCTTCGGTCTGGGCGATGGACAGCCCAAGACTCTCGACCAGATCGGCGACACGTTCGGTGTCACTCGTGAGCGCATTCGCCAGATCGAATCGAAGACGATGGCGAAGTTGCGCCACCCGAGCCGGTCGCAGTCATTGCGGGACTACCTCGAGTGAGTGAGGCTAACGCCGGCAAGGCGCTCACAGTCGACATCGATGGGATGTCGTTTGCACGCATCCCAATTCGCACGCGCGTTGTCATGCCCGGTGATGATCTCGACGAGTTCATCGCCGAGTACGCCACGAGTGTCGTTCGCGAAGGCGACATTCTGTTCGTCACGGAGAAGATCGTGGCGATCACACAGGGACGCTCGTTCGCGATCGACGAAATCACGCCACGCAAGCTAGCACTCTTCCTCTCGAAGTACGTGACCCGCACTCCATACGGCATTGGTCTCGGCATGCCTGAGACTATGGAAATGGCGCTACGCGAGTGTGGCACCGTTCGGATCCTGTTTGCCGCGGCTGTTTCGGCCGTGACGAAGCTGTTCGGTCGCAAGGGCGATTTCTATCGCATCGCAGGCGACAAGGCACGCGCCATTGATGGACCCACAAGCGGTACCATCCCGCCCTACAATCAGGCGGTCGTGCTGGGGCCCGAACGTCCAAACGAAGTTGCTCGCCATCTCAAGTCGATCGTTGGCGGCGTCTGCGAGGTCGCTGTGGTTGACATCAATGATCTTGGTGGAAACATTCTCGGCTCCACATTGGACAAGACCGCCGAGAAGCGGCTCGTGTCGATTTTGAAGGACAACCCGCTTGGCCAGGGCCATCAGTCCACGCCGCTCGGCGTGATTCGCGCTGTTTAGCCGCGGTATAGAAAATCTCCCGCTGCGATACGCGCAGCGGGAGATTTCTGTCTGGGTCTAGAAGCCGATTGCCGCTCGATAGCGGCCCTTGTTGCCCGTGCGAATTCCGGTGACGCTGGGCTTGTTTTCGTACACGCCCGCTCCCCAGTTGCCCTCGACGAGTACCGGGCCGTCGGGGGTCACGACGATGTCCCATCCGACGTACTGCACTTGTGGCACGACGCGTGCTACCTGGTCGACAAACGCCTTGACCTCGTCGATCATGGGCAGCTGAAAGTCGGCGATCACAAAATCACTATCGGGATGCTTCACATGCACGTGCGCATGCGAATCGTAGCCGGGGCCCATCGAATGACCGTTCTCGCCCAGCATCGTATAGAAACCGCCAAAGGTCATCTGGTCGCTGACAGCGCCGCGACCGAACTTCTGCGCCATCGCAAGTATGTGGGTTTCGCGGCCATCGAAGAATGCCGTCACCCGCGTCGTGTTGACGGTGCCGGGGCAGACAGCGGCCAGATCTTCGTGCTGCCGAATCACCTCTTCGATCAACAGTTCTCCGCGTTCGAGCAGTCCGCGGTGAAACTCAGCCCAGTCAGCGATCTCCGCCGCGTGATACCGATGAACGCCGGTTCCCGCCTGACCTACTGGTTCTTTCGTGACAACCGTTTTTTGAGCGGTCACGAAAGCTTGCACTTCGTCGGCGTTCCCGTCGGTGACGACCATCCAGTCGCGTAGCAAAAAGTCGCTGAAGACGCGGTTGAACTCGACCTTGTCTTGAAACATGTACCGGTAGTCGGGGTGATCGTACTTCTGCGACAGCTGGTTCGACACCGGGTGCGTCATATAGGTCGCTCGCTCTGAGCGCGTCAGAATCGCGAAGTCGTAGTCGATGTAGTCCTGAAAACCAACATTGTTGAATCCTGCAGACCAAAGCATGTCAATCACGATGCGGGGCGTCCATTTGCCGTGCTGTTCCGACGCTTCCTTGGCACGCTCCAACACTGAGCCGACATCTATTCGACGCGCGCGAGCAACAAGGTAGCGAAGGCGGTCGCTCAGACCGAGGCGCTGAGAAGGCATGCATACTCCGAGGTAGAAACTGGGGGACCCCGATAGTCTAGACGGCGTGAGTTCGACGAACCCTGGGCACGGTCCCGTGTCAGCACATGGGGCGTCCTCCAGCGGCCCTACGGCGCGGGTGTCTCGCGAAGCCTTGGTTCACAACGCCCGTCGCGCGTACGCCGCGGGTGACCGCGCGTACTCGCGATCGATACTGGATGCGGATGCCTGGGGCCATGGCGCGCCGATGGTCACCGAGGTGCTGGCAGCAGCCGCGATCCTCCCCAGCGACGACGGCACCCTCGATCCGTATTCGCTTTTCGGGCTACCCGGTGGTGACGACGCCTGCATCCCGGCACTGCACCTGCATGGGACCGTGCTGAGCACCAAGCGGCTGCGCACCGGCGAAGGGGTGTCGTACGGCTATCTTTTTCGCGCTACGAGCGACACGCACATCGCTCTGGTCACGGGGGGCTACGCGCAGGGTGTCGTTCGTTCCCTCGGTGGCAGCATCAGCGTGAGAATCGGCACTGACGTCCATCCCGTCGTCGGACGAGTAGCCATGGACGTGTGCGTGGTCGATTTCGGGAGTGCGGACGTCGCACGAGGCGACCGCGCCGTGTTCTTCGGCGACCCTCGTGCCGGCGACCCTTCTTTGGCGGAGTGGACGCAGGCATGCGGCCTGCGCGCAAACGAGATTGTGACCATGGTCGGCTTGCGCGCGGCTCGGGAGATTTCGCTGTGACCGCTAGCCTGCACGTCGATCTGAACGCGTTTGCGCGCAACCTCAGCCGTGTTCGTACCGTTGTCGGTCCCGCCGAAGTGATGTTGGTCGTGAAGGATGACGCCTACGGACATGGGATAGCTCCTGTGGTGCGCCGGGCTGCGCAAGAGGGCGTCAGCTGGTTCGGCGCATTCGATGTGAGCACTGGTCGTGCGGTTCGAGCCACGTTGGGAGATAGCGCCCGCATCTTCGTCTGGATGGCTGGCTCGCAGACAGACGTCGACGCTGTCATCAGCGAACGACTCGAAGTAGGAATCGGCGACGCCGCGCTCCTGGAACAAGTGGCGGCAACTGCAGCGTCGGCGGGCCAGGTAGCGCGCGTGCATCTGAAGATCGACACCGGCCTCCACCGCAATGGCATCCGGCCTGAGCACTGGCCCACATTCGTCGCGCACGCCGCGCGACTGGAACAATCCGGGTCGATCGACGTAGTGGGGGTGTGGAGCCACATTGCCGAAGCGTCGAACGATGAAGACGATGAGTCGCGCAGGCTGTATGAGGACGCCCTCGCGAAAGCAGCGACGGCCGGACTAGCCATCAGCGTGCGCCATCTGGCTGCGAGCGCCGCGGCCTTCGCAAGACCAGAGTTTCGGTACGACCTCGTCAGAGTGGGAGCCTTTTGCTACGGCATCCGCTCGGCAGGTGGTGCCTCCGAACAGGCGCTCGGCCTCACCGTGGTATCTCGGCTTGAGGCGGACGTCACCGCCGTTGGTGAGAAGAGCGTAACCGTCAACATCGGAAGTCTTGATGGTCTTGCATCACCGCTCGCTGGCCTGGTGCGAGTCGGCACGCCAGCTGGTTCTCGAAAGCTGCTGAGCGTCGGAGACTCCCAGTCGGTCGTTGAGAAATGGCCTGACGCGCGCGTCGGCGATACCGTTCGCATCTACGGTCCAGGTGATCTCCAGGAAGCGTCCCCGACAGATCTCGCCGAAGCGATCGACACGATCGGCGAAGAGATCGCGCTACGCGTGTCTCCACTCATCCCCAGAGTGTACTCAGGGGAATAGAAAGGCTAAACAGCCTCGTGCAGGCGTGCTGTCTCGTCGTGCCATGAGGTGGCGATCGCGCGAAGCTTCTCTTCGTACTTGCGCCCGTGGTGAGCGCAGAAAAGCAGCTCGCTGCCGTTCACTTCGGCGGCGATGTAGGCCTGAGCGCCGCATGAATCACAGCGGTCCGACGCGGTCAGGCGGTGTTCGAGGACGGCGGCCTCTGGGGTCGATAGCGTAGTCATCTCGGTGCCTCCTCATATGCGTAGAGCGATGTAGCTGTCATGAAATACAACCACGCCCTGGCTTAGACGATGCCCGCAATCGCCCAGAAACCGCCTTATTTCGCTCAGCGCGTACGCCGAAGTCGCCACGGAGCGTGTCTGCGGCATCCTGGCGCACACCGCGGATAGGCTCGATGATTGTGACTTCCGAGTACTCCGCCCATCACCTCCAGGTACTTGAAGGCCTTGAAGCCGTCCGCAAACGGCCGGGCATGTACATCGGCTCGACCGACTCGCGCGGGCTCATGCACTGCCTGTGGGAGATCATCGACAACTCAGTAGACGAGGCACTCGGGGGCCACGGGTCTCATATCGAGATCATTCTGCATGACGACGGAAGCGTAGAAGTTCGCGACCGCGCTCGAGGCATTCCCGTGGATATCGAACCACGCACCGGACTGAGCGGCGTGGAAGTGGTCTTCACGAAGCTGCATGCCGGCGGCAAGTTCGGCGGCGGCTCTTACGCGGCCTCGGGTGGATTGCACGGCGTCGGAGCATCAGTCGTGAACGCACTATCGGAACGACTTGACGTCGAGGTGGATCGCGCCGGCAAGACGTGGGCGATGTCTTTCCACCGCGGCGAACCCGGCAATTTCGACGGCAACGCACCGGATTCTCCCTTCACACCGTTCGAGAATGCGTCGGAGCTGAAGCTGAAGGGGCGTGCACCCAAGGGCGTGACGGGCACACGGATTCGGTACTGGGCCGACCGCCAGATCTTCACTAAAGATGCAGCGTTCACGCTGACTGAACTAGAGCAGCGCGCACGACAGACCGCTTTTCTTGTACCTGGCCTCGAGATCGTCATCCGTGACGCGCGCACCGACGAGCCGATCGAGACGAGCTATCGCTACGACGGCGGTATTTCGGAGTTTGCGGAGTTTCTCGCTCCCGACACCGCGGTGACCGATACGTGGCGGTTGAGCGGCACTGGCACCTTCAAAGAAACAGTGCCCGTATTGCAACCGAGCGGCGCAATGGTCCCCACTGAGGTTGAACGCGAATGCGAAGTCGACATCGCCGTGCGATGGGGTATCGGCTACGAGACCACGTCGCGCTCGTTCGTGAACATCATCGCGACACCCAAGGGCGGTACTCACCAACAAGGGTTTGAGGCCGGGCTGATGAAGGTTCTGCGCACCCAGGTAGAGCAGAACGCTCGCAAGCTGAAGGTGGGCAACGACAAGCTCGAGAAGGACGATATTCTCGCTGGTCTCAGTGCGGTACTCACCGTGCGCATTCCCGAACCGCAGTTTGAAGGCCAGACCAAAGAGGTTCTTGGCACCCCCGCCGTGCGTCAGATCGTCGCAAACGTGGTGACGCGTGAGCTCACCGCTCGGTTCGCTTCGACGAAACGTGATGACAAGGCCCAGGCCTCTCAGCTGCTCGAGAAGGTCGTGTCTGAGATGAAGGCCCGTGTTTCAGCACGAGCGCACAAAGAGACGCAACGTCGCAAGAACGCGCTCGAGTCATCATCTCTGCCGGCGAAGCTCGTGGACTGCCGCTCAAGTGACGTGGCGGAATCCGAACTGTTCATCGTCGAGGGTGACTCGGCGCTCGGGACGGCAAAGTTGGCGCGAAACAGCGAGTATCAGGCGCTGCTGCCGATTCGAGGCAAAATCCTCAACGTGCAGAAGGCATCGGTCAGCGACATGCTCTCGAATGCGGAGTGCGCGTCGATCATCCAGGTTATCGGTGCCGGTTCTGGGCGCTCGTTCGATCTCAGTGCCGCTCGTTACGGCAAGATCATCCTGATGAGCGACGCCGATGTCGACGGTGCACACATTCGCACCCTTCTGCTCACGCTGTTCTTCCGCTACATGCGTCCACTCATCGAAGAAGGACGCGTGTTCGCCGCGGTACCGCCGTTGCACCGCGTCATCGTGATGCATCCCGGCTCGAAGCCCAACGAGACGATCTACACCTACTCCGAAAAGGAGTTGCAGACGCTCCTGGCTAAGCTCACCAAGAGCAACAAGCGCTGGCAAGAACCGATCCAGCGCTACAAGGGTCTCGGTGAGATGGATGCTGAGCAGTTGGCCACTACGACCATGGACCGCTCGGGTCGACTGCTGCGCCGCGTGAGAGTTGACGACGCTGAGGCCTCGTCGACGGTGTTCGAACTATTGATGGGCAACGAGGTCGCACCACGCCGTGAGTTCATCATCGACGCATCGGGCCGCCTGGAGCGCGGCAGAATCGACGCCTGACTCTGCGTCAGCGAACTCCGGTGCCGACGTAGGCGATCACGCCGTCGAGCGGTGTGCCCGAGGCATCGCGCTTCGCGCCGGGCTCCGGCAGCGAACGCGTCGCTCCGTCAGCGGCGATCGCACGGGGGTCTGATCCAACCCAGGCGAGCGTGAGGGCGTCTTCGCCGCGCAGCAGACGCTGGGCGCGCACTCCACCGGTCGCGCGTCCCTTCGCGGGAAACTCGCTGAAGACCGACACCTTGGCGCTGCCAGCATCGGTGCCTGCGATAGCAGAGGTCGCCCCAGCTACGGTGACCACCACCGCATCGAAGGCCGACGCGCCGACCACTGAGAACATGATCACGGATGCGCCGTCGCTGAGACGGATTCCTGCCATACCTCCGGCAGCCTTGCCCTGGGGTCTTACCGAAGATGCGTCGAAGCGCAGCAATTGCGCGTCGCTGGCTACGAACACCAGTTCGTCGCCGTCAGAGGCGGGCGCAGCCCCGACGACACGGTCGCCGTCGCGCAACGAGATGATCTCGATGTCGTGTTTGGCGCCGAGTTCGGTCGCAGCAACTCGCTTGACTGTTCCCATAGCTGTGCCGATGGCGATCGCGGGGGAGTCGGCCAGCGGCACGATCGATACGATGCGTTCGCCACCCGTCAGACCCAAGTACTGGTCTGCACGCATTCCTGCGCTCAGCTGCACAGAGTTTCCGGGCACCGACGGCAGGTCAACGGGAGTGAAGCGAACCAGACGACCATGAGTGGTGATAGCGCCGATATCACCGCGTGCAGTGGTGTCGACACTCGCAAGAATCGCGTCGTGCTTCGACCGACGTGCTGGTGGCACGATTCCGCCCGCGGCCACGTCTGGGGTGAGCTCGGCGCGCACCATTCGTCCGCTCGCCGAGAGGAAGACTCGGCACGGCGCGTCAGCGATCTGCAGCTCCGCCGCTGCTGCCGCAGCGCGCGAGCGCGGCTGTACGGGTCCGCCGTTGAGAAGAACGGTTCGGCGCGGCGTGCCATACGTGTCTGCCGCGACCTCAAGCTCGCGGGCGACCTGAGCACGAATCAGCGCATCGCTGCCGAGCAGCGTCTCCAGCTCGGCGATCTCGGCAAGCAGGCTGTCACGCTCCGCTTCAAGTTCGATACGAGAGAACTTGGTCAACCTGCGCAACCGCAGCTCGAGGATGTACTCGGCCTGCAACTGTGAGAGGTCAAAGACATCCATCAGCCTCGCGCGAGCCTGCTCGGTGTCATCAGATGCGCGGATGACTTGAATGACCTCGTCGATGTCGAGAATGGCCACCAGCAGGCCCTCGACAAGATGCAACCGCTCTTTGCGCTTGCGCAGTCGATACTGGCTTCTGCGCGTGATGACACTGATGCGATGGTCTAGGTAAACGCGCAACATCTCACGAAGACCAAGCGTTGCCGGCTGACCGGCCACCAAGGCGACGTTGTTCATGCTGAATGAATCTTCGAGCGGCGTCAGCCGGTAAAGGTGATCGAGCACCGCCTGCGGGTCAAAGCCGGTCTTGATTGTGATGATCAGACGAAGCCCGTGGTGACGATCCGTGAGATCGGCGACATCAGCGATGCCCTGCAGCTTCTTTGCGTTGACCGCATCTTTGATCTTCTCGATGATGCGCTCAGGACCCACGAGGTAGGGAAGTTCGGTGACGACAAGTCCCGTGCGCCGCGGACCGACCGATTCGATCGAAACCTTCGAGCGGGTGCGGAAGCTGCCGCGTCCGTTCGTGTACGCGTCTTTGATTCCGTCAAGGCCCACGATGATGCCCCCGGAGGGCAGATCGGGCCCCGGGACGAACTCCATGAGTTCTTCCACGGTGGCTTCGGGATGCTCAAGGAGATGAATGGCCGCAGCGACAACCTCGATCAGGTTGTGGGGCGCCATGTTGGTCGCCATGCCAACCGCGATGCCCGATGCGCCGTTCACCAGCAGATTCGGGAATGCCGCGGGCAGCACTTCGGGCTGTTGAAACTGGCCGTCGTAGTTCGGGATGAAATCCACGACGTCTTCGTCGAGATTCTCGGTCAGCGCGAGCGCCGGGGGCGCAAGCCGCGCCTCGGTGTATCTGGAGGCTGCCGGGCCGTCATCGAGGGATCCGAAGTTTCCGTGGCCATCGACCAACGGCACGCGCAGAGAGAAGGGCTGCGCCAGGCGCACGAGCGCGTCGTAGATCGCGCTGTCTCCGTGCGGGTGCAACTTACCCATGACCTCACCGACGACGCGCGCGCTTTTGACATGGCCTCGATCTGGGCGAAGGCCCATGTCGGCCATCTGAAAAAGAATGCGGCGCTGAACCGGCTTCAGTCCGTCGCGGGCGTCCGGAAGCGCCCGCGAGTAGATCACTGAATAGGCGTATTCAAGGAACGAACCCTGCATTTCGGCGGACACATCGACGTCCTCGATGCGTCCGTGATCAGCGGTGGCGGATTCAGGGCGTGATGCAGGCATTGACGATGTGGCCTCGGGGTAACAGCGGTGCGGCGAGGGCTCGGCACGCATATGCGAGACTGGCCCAGATGCCTCTCAGCCTACCCGTGGACCCGCCGCACGCCCGGAGCCTCACCGGTGTTGTGCCCGAGATGGCGCGCGCACTGAGCGCAGACTCCGCATGGTTCGCCCCTGCCACCAGCGCGATCGTTTTCGTCATCGATGGTCTCGGGAGCCACAATCTAGCCGCTCGGTCTGGCCACGCGCGGTTTCTCGCGTCGATGGCGACCAAGAAAGATGTTGCCCGCACTGTCTTTCCCTCGACCACAGCGAGCGCCCTGGCAAGTCTGCTCACCGGAACGCTGCCGGGGGAGCATGGGATCGTCGGTTACAAGGCTCGCGTGCCCGGCACGCACCGGGTCGCGAACCAGTTGCGGGGTTGGGAGACAGACGGGCTACCCGAGTCGTGGCAGCGCGCCATCCCGCTGGCGACGTCGCTCGGTCGAGCGTTCTTCGTCGTCTCGAAGAGCGAGTATGAGTCAACCGGATATACGCGCGCAACCCAGTCCGGCGCTCAGTTCGTCGGTGTCGACGACCTGACCGAACGAGTGGCCGAAGCTGCACGGATCGCTCATCAGCATCCCGGATCTCTGGTTTACCTCTATGCCCCGGAACTTGACGGCGCTGGTCACAAACACGGGTGGCAGTCCGACGAATGGGTGGGAACTCTCGAGACCTTGGATGCCGCCGCGGCTTCTCTGGCAGCGCAGCTGAGACCGGGTATTGGTGCTGTCGTGACGGCCGACCACGGCATGATCGACGTGCCTCGCCACCGACACATTCTGCTGGGCGCTGGCGACGATCTCGTCGACGGCGTCTCACTGGTGGGAGGCGAACCGCGCATGCTTCATGTCTATGCCGAAGTGGGCCAGCAAGAGAGCGTCCTTGCCCGGTGGCGTGCCTCAGAGAGCGAGCGCTCGTGGGTGCTGTCTCGTGCCGAGATCATCGAGTCGGGCTTGCTCGGCCCAGTGAGCGACGAAGTCATTGAGCGAATCGGCGATGTATTGATCGCCCCACGCGCCGGAATCGCGTACTACGACGATCGTACGGGTGACAAAGGTCCGCAACGTATGATCGGCCAGCACGGATCGTTGACCGCCGAAGAGCGCATTGTGCCCTTGATCAGGCTCGGTGCATTCCGCTAGCTAGTCGTCGGTCTTCGCGCCGAAAACGATCTCGTCCCATGAGGGCATTGAAGACCGCCCCTTGCGGCGTCCGCCCTCGGCTGCCGCAGACGAAGACTCGAAATGTGAGGGTTTCGCCGCCGCGGAGTCGTCGTTTTCGTCGACTGTCGCCTCGTAGCCAGGCTCGAGCGCATCAAAGAGCGCGACGGGTGCGTGCGAACGTGGTGGATCCTCCGGAGCATCTTCGTCAGCACCGGGCAACGGTTCGCGTTGTCCACGGCGTCGACGCAGAGCTTCAAGCAGGTCTGCAGTTTCGGCCGACGTGGTAGCCGGAGAATCGGCACGCTTGATCGCTGCGGCTTGAACTGCGGCTGCCGTCGGCTCGCTGAGGTCGGGAGCCTCAAGGTCTGCTTCGGGCATCTTGCGGGGCCCGAACGCTCCACTGTCGAACCGGGTGTCATCCTTCGCAGGAGCAACGTCTAGAGCACGTAGACGGGGGATGAGACCCTCAGGCAACGATCCTTGGCGAGAGAGCTGCACCGCGTCAGAGTTGAGAGGAGCCAGCGTGCTGCGACGCGGATCGAAGCTCCAGCGGGCATCGTGATCGACATCATTCGCGGTGAACTCAAGCTTCAGAATCCACCCGGTGGACTCCTTCCAGCTGGTCCAGCGTTCGCCAATCGCGGCGGCTTCAGCAAGCTTGCCCCGCACGGCGGATCCGAAAGTCGGCTGAGCGCTCGGTTCGAAGTCGCCGCCCATCAACACGGGCACAGCGAGCGCTTGCCCGACGATGTGTTCACGCTCAGCAAGCACGGGCCCTTCAAAGCGCTCGACGTCCTCGACGCGAGCGCCGAGAAGCTCAGCGACCTCGGCAGCAGAAAGCCCGGCGCGAATATGCGACTGAATCTCGCGCGGGCTGGCGCGCAGAACGGAATTCTCGTCTTCGCGGGCGCGACGCACCTTGCGCAATTCGACGCGCAAAACGTCGTCTATGGCGAGCACAAACCTTTCGCCTGACTCGGTTGCCAGGACGAGTTTGTCCTCTTCTGTTCCGATGACCTTGAGCTGTTCCATGCGGACGCCTCTCCGATCCCTGCGTATGCGCCCTAATGCTTACACACGCCGTCCAAATCCTCGGGAATTTCGTGCGTGCGCCGCGAGTTTAGGTGGGTGACAGGGCGCGAAAGCCAAGCGTATTTGCGTATTCGCTCAAACTCGTGCAAACTGTCGCCGCCCCACGGGGCCGATACACACCGAGTCACCCGGAAGTTGAGACGTACAGGCATGGCCACCGATTACGACGCACCACGCAACAAGACCGAAGACGACAGCGAGTCGATCGAGGCGCTCAAGGAGCGCGTTCCCGACAAGCTCTCCGGTTCGGTCGATGCTGAGGATGCTGATAATCCCTCAGGCTTTGAACTGCCCGGAGCGGATCTTTCAGACCTCGAACTCGATGTTGTCGTTCTTCCCGCACAGGACGACGAGTTCACTTGCATGAGCTGCTTCCTTGTGAAGCACCGTTCGCAGCTCGATCACACCGGCGCCGATGGCGCTATCTGCCTGGAGTGCTCCGCGTAAGCTGTGCTCGGCGAATAGCCGCGGCCAGTCGCTCTGGCGTGCGTGAGCAGATCACCCACGCCGGAGCGGGATCCTCAGGATCCAAATTGGGAACAACAACGACCGCGTCTATTCCACCTCGGATCAGGTGCCACGCTCGAGGATCGAGTCCTGTACCTCGGGCATGCCGAGCCGACTCGCCGGAGTGCACCTCTGGTTCTCCGAGCAATTCGGTGGAGATGTGCGCACGTCCCGCCCGCAAGACGTCGTTCTCGACGCTGACCACTGGGGCGAGACTTACAAGCAAGACGACCGTCAGCAATCCCAGCGCTGCTCCGATGACAAGAGCGAGAGTTGTGTTCAGCGGCGCAAACACGAGCGCTGCCATCGGTGCGACAACTCCGGCGCTCACCAGCACCCACAAAGATGGACCGAGTCGCTCGCGATAATCGCCGACTCCTGCACTGCTCGTTGAGTTCTGCATTACCCTCGTTGGGTGACTGAAACGGTGGACATTCCCATTATCGCCCCCGACGCACCCGTGTATGCCCATCCCGGCGACGCAGGGGCCGACCTAGTGGCGTCTGAAGCCGTGACGCTTGCTCCCGGCGCTCGTGCTCTTGTCGGCACCGGAGTTCGTATCGCTCTGCCAGAAGGCTATGCCGCATTCGTCGTGCCGCGAAGCGGCCTCGCGGCCAAGCACGGCATCACCGTTGTCAATTCGCCGGGCACTGTCGACGCGGGATACCGCGGCGAGATCAAGGTGACGCTTCTCAACACCGATAGCAGCACCGCTTTTCACGTCGCCGTCGGCGATCGCATTGCCCAACTCATAGTGATGCCCGTCTCTCGCGCACACTTCATCCCGGTCGAAACCTTGCCCGACAGCATCCGTGGCGAAGGTGGCTTCGGATCGACCGGCTATCAGAAAGAGGGAACCCCGGCATGACCGATCCCACACCTGCCGAAAACGCCCCCGTGGGTTTGACCCCGGCCCTGCGCGCGGCAAACGGTCCTTTCGACGAGACTGAGGCCAATCCCGTGCGGCCCTACATCGACCTCGGCGGCATCAAGATCCTCCCTCGCGAAGGCCTCAATCTGCGCCTCGAGGTCGAAGAGCAGACGAAGCGCATTGTCGCCGTCGGCCTCGACTACGCCGACTCCACACTGCAGGTGCAGCCCTTCGCGGCGCCCCGCTCCACCGGGCTGTGGGACGAGACGCGCGAACAGATCCGCGCGCAGGTGCGTCAACAGGGCGGGCGAGTAGAGGAACGCCAAGGACCGTTGGGGGCTGAGCTGCTGGCAGAAGTCCCCGTCGTTGCTGGTGCTGATGGTGCCAGTGGCAAGCGTCTCGCGCGCTTCGTGGGCGTAGACGGCCCTCGCTGGTTCTTGCGAGGCGTCATCGGAGGCGCGGCAACGGCAGATGTCGAAGCAGCGGCGAAAGTCGAGGATCTGTTCCGATCCATCGTCGTCGTGCGAGGTGGAACACCCATGCCGCCGCGAGATCTCATTCCCCTGCGCATGCCGGCGACCCCCGGCAGCGCATGAGTGACGCGAACGGCGCAGACACCGAATCGGGCGATGAGCATCGGGGGTCGGCGGAAGCGTCCTCACCCCCCGCGGCGTCGGAGATCTTCGGCGCCGCTCTTGGGGGAGCAGCCAGGCGTGCCGGTCTAGACCCGAACGAAGGCAAGAGCACTTCCCATGTCGTGTGGGGCGCGATGGGAGGCTGGCGCGGCATCCTCGAATCAGTCCTGCCCGGACTGCTGTTCATCGTGCTCTACACCGTCACCATCGACCCTGAGACGCAGAAGGGCAATCTCTGGCTGTCGCTCGGCGTCTCCCTCGGTGCTGCCGGCGTGTTCACTGTCGTGCGTCTAGTCTCGCGCCAGCCGATCACCGCCGCAATGGGCGGGCTTGTCACCACTGGTGTCGCGGCCGCGTTCGCCGCGTTTACCGGCGAAGCCAGCAACAACTTCGTTCCCGGCTTCATCACCAACGTTCTCTACGGCTCAGCGTTGCTCGTCTCGGCGCTCATCGGCTGGACGTTGATTGGTCTTGCGATCGGGTTCTTGATGGGAGACGGCACTTCATGGCGTGCCGACAAGCGCAAGCGGCGAGCATTCTTCTGGCTCGGCATCGCATGGGCCGGCTTGTTTGCGGCACGGCTGCTCGTGCAGCTGCCCCTCTACTTCGCGAGTCTGGAGGGAGACCCCGGCGCAACGACCGCGCTCGGAACCGCCAAACTCGTTATGGGTCTTCCGCTTTTCGCGCCGATGGTCGCTGTGACGTGGCTCGCCGTGCGCGCTCTGTATCCGCCGCAACCCAAGTGATACGATTTATCTTGACATCAAGATAAATTCATCCGTCGCTTCGCTTAGGTCACCCTCACTAGCCGAGGGCTCAGGAGCGCGGGATGATGGGGATGCGCCTCATTTCGGCGCCTCCCGCCGCCGACGAAGGAGACACACGTGTCCACGGTTGACAGCTTCGGTGCCAAGAGCACCCTGACGGTCGGCAGCACCGACTACGAGATCTTCCGCATCGATACCGTTCCCGGTTACGAGAAGCTCCCGTTCAGCCTCAAGGTGCTGCTGGAGAACCTTCTTCGCACCGAGGATGGTGCGAACGTGACGAAGGCGCAGATTGAGGCACTTGGTTCGTGGGATGCTGCGGCAGACCCCGACACCGAGATCCAGTTCTCGCCCGCGCGCGTCGTCATGCAGGACTTCACGGGCGTGCCCTGCATCGTCGACCTTGCCACGATGCGCGAAGCGGTCGTTGAACTAGGCGGCGATCCCACCAAGATCAATCCGCTCTCGCCCGCCGAGATGGTCATCGACCACTCGGTGATCGCTGACCTGTTCGGCAGCGAGAACGCACTGGAGCGCAACGTAGAGATCGAGTACCAGCGCAACGGCGAGCGGTACCAGTTCTTGCGCTGGGGCCAGACCGCGTTCAACGACTTCAAGGTCGTTCCTCCTGGCACCGGCATCGTGCACCAGGTGAACATCGAGCACCTCGCAAAGGTCATCTATGACCGCACGAACAGTGGTGTGCTGCAGGCATACCCCGACACCTGCGTCGGTACCGACTCGCACACCACCATGGTGAACGGTCTCGGCGTGCTCGGCTGGGGCGTCGGCGGCATCGAGGCAGAGGCCGCCATGCTCGGGCAGCCCGTGTCGATGCTCATTCCGAAGGTTGTCGGCTTCAAACTGACCGGAACGATCCCTGCTGCGGTCACCGCCACTGACGTCGTGCTCACAATCACTGACATGCTTCGCCAGCACGGTGTTGTCGGAAAGTTCGTCGAGTTCTACGGCGACGGCGTCGCCTCGGTGCCGCTGGCCAACCGCGCCACCATCGGAAACATGAGCCCGGAATTCGGTTCGACGGCCGCCATGTTCCCGATCGACTCGGTCACCGTGGACTACCTGCGACTGACCGGCCGCAGCGAACAGTCCCTCGCGCTCGTCGAGGCCTATGCGAAAGAGCAGAGCCTTTGGCACGACGCTTCGGTGGAGCCCACCTTCAGCGAGTACATGGAACTCGATCTGTCGACAGTTGTTCCCTCGATCGCCGGGCCGAAGCGTCCGCAAGACCGCATTGAGTTGTCGCGCTCGAAGGAGCAGTTCGAACTCGATCTCGTGAATTACGCCGAGGTCGACCACGACCTCGTTGACCTCGAAGGTGCGGAATCGTTCCCGGCATCCGACCCGCCCGGCAACACGCCGGAAGACGAGCACAACTCGCACGAGCACCACCACAACAGCCACGCACCGAAGTCGGTGTCGAAGCCGTCTGCGGTCACGCTCGAAGATGGTGAGAAGTTCACGCTCGATCACGGCGCTGTCACGATCGCCGCTATCACCTCGTGCACCAACACATCGAACCCTTCGGTCATGCTGGCCGCGGGACTTCTCGCTCGCAATGCGGTGAAGAAGGGCCTCAAGGCGAAGCCGTGGGTCAAGACGACGCTCGCGCCCGGCTCGAAGGTCGTCACCGACTACTACGAGAAGGCAGGCCTGACCGACGACCTGGAGGCTCTGGGCTTCTACACGGTGGGTTATGGATGCACGACGTGCATCGGTAACTCCGGCCCGCTGATCGAAGAAGTATCGACAGCGATCAACGAGAACGATCTCGCTGTCACTGCGGTTCTTTCCGGAAACCGCAACTTCGAGGGCCGCATCAACCCCGACGTGAAGATGAACTACCTGGCAAGCCCGCCACTGGTCATCGCGTACTCGCTCGCGGGAACGATGAACTTCGACTTCGAAACCGACGCACTCGGCAAGGACTCCGACGGCAACGATGTCTTCCTGAAGGACATCTGGCCCGACGCCGCCGAGGTCCAGTCAACGATCGACTCATCGATCAACAAAGAGATGTTCGATACCCAGTACGCCAGCGTGTTCGAGGGCGATGACCGTTGGAAGAACCTCCCCACTCCGACCGGTGATGTTTTCGAGTGGGATGCGCAGTCGACCTACGTGCGCAAGCCCCCGTACTTCGATGGCATGACGATGGAGCTGACTCCGGTCACCGACATCGAAGATGCGCGCGTGATGGCGACACTGCTGGACTCGGTCACCACCGACCACATCAGCCCCGCCGGAAACATCAAGGCAGACAGCCCAGCCGGTCAGTACCTGGCAGAGCACGGCGTTGACCGCAAGGACTTCAACTCCTACGGCTCACGTCGTGGCAACCACGAGATCATGATCCGCGGCACGTTCGCGAACATCCGCCTCAAAAACCAGCTCGTGCGTTCAGTGAATGACGGCGCTGAGGTAGAGGGTGGCTTCACTCGCGACTTCACGCAAGCTGGTGGTCCGCAGTCGTTCATCTACGACGCGAGCCAGAACTACCAGGCCCAGGGCACGCCGCTCGTGATCTTCGGCGGCAAGGAGTATGGCTCTGGTTCTTCGCGCGACTGGGCGGCCAAGGGCACCAGCCTGCTCGGGGTGAAAGCGGTCATCACCGAGAGCTTCGAGCGCATCCACCGCTCAAACTTGATCGGAATGGGCGTCGTCCCGCTGCAGTTCCCCGCGGGCGAAAGCTGGGCCTCGCTCGGACTCGACGGCACAGAGATCGTCTCGATCTCAGGTCTTGAGCAGCTGAACGAAGGCGTCACGCCGAAGTCAGTGCACGTAACGGCGAAGCCAAGCGAATTCTCTGCCGAAGGCAAGCCGACTGTGGAGTTCGATGCCGTAGTGCGCATCGATACTCCCGGCGAAGCTGACTACTACCGCAACGGTGGAATTCTGCAGTACGTGCTGCGCTCGCTCGTCTAAGCAAACCAACACACATCGAAGAGGTCGGGACGCAAGTCCCGGCCTCTTCGTTGTCTCGCGGTTAGACTGAATTGCGCCCTTTAGGGCCAAGAGAGGAGCCAGGATGTCGTTGCTGTCGTCCATCCATGGGCCGCGTGATCTTGACTCGTTGTCGACCGAACAGCTGTCACAGCTTGCTTCCGAGGTGCGAGAGTTCCTCGTCGAGAACGTGGCGCGCACCGGCGGACACCTGGGTCCCAATCTCGGCGTGGTTGAGCTCACCATTGCACTTCATCGGGTCTTCGACTCGCCGCAAGATCCATTCATCTTCGATACCGGCCACCAGTCGTACGTGCACAAGCTGCTTACCGGTCGCCAGGACTTCTCCGGGCTGCGTTCGCGCGGCGGCCTGGCGGGGTACCCGCAGCGGTCTGAGAGCCCACACGATGTCGTCGAGTCATCGCACGCCTCGAGCTCGCTGAGTTGGGCTGATGGCGTTTCTCGTGCGTTTGTGCGAACCGGGCGCAAGGACCGACACGTCGTCACCGTTGTGGGCGATGGATCGCTCACCGGTGGAATGACCTGGGAAGCGCTGAACAACATCTCCGACGACAACGACCGCAATCTGGTCATCGTCGTCAACGACAACGGCCGCTCTTACGCACCGACAATCGGGGGAATGGCGCGATACCTCAACCGCGTACGCACGGCCGATACCTATCGCAACTTGCGTCGCGGCTCTGACAGCCTGTTCCACACACTCGGCCCTGCGGCGCGTGCCGTTTACCGTGGGGTGAGAGGTGGCACACACGGATTCTTGTCGCGCTTCACCAACAACGAAGCGCTCTATTCGAACCTCGACATCAAGTATCTCGGCCCGATCGACGGTCATGACCTGCCCGTGCTGCTCGAGACTCTGGAGCTGGCGAAGTCTTACGGTGCGCCGGTCATCGTTCATGCGATCACCGAGAAGGGCCGCGGCTACCAGCCTGCCCTCGACGACGATGCCGATCAGTTTCACGCTGTCGGCAAGATCGATCCCATCACGGGCCGGACGGTCGGCGGAGCATCCACCAGCCAGGCCTGGACCGACGTCTTCGCCGACGAGCTTCTCGCTGTGGGCACCGAGCGTCATGATGTCATTGCGATGACTGCTGCCATGCTTCGCCCGACGGGCTTGCTGCCGTTCGCGGAGCGGTTCCCCGACCGTGTGTACGATGTGGGTATCGCCGAGCAACACGCGGTCGCATCGGCGGCGGGTCTGGCATTCGGTGGGCTGCACCCGGTGGTGGCGATGTACGCCACTTTCATGAATCGCGCCTTTGACCAGGTGCTGATGGATGTCGCGCTGCACCGAGCCGGTGTGACGTTTGTGCTCGACAGGGCTGGCGTTACCGGCCCCGACGGCCCGAGTCACCACGGCATCTGGGATCTCGCCATGCTTCAACTCGTGCCCCACATTCGCATCGCGGTGCCACGCGACGCTGAGCGGCTGCGGGAGGAGCTGCGCGAGGCCGTGACCGTCAACGACGCACCGACTGTGGTTCGCTTTCCCAAGGGAACGGTGAGCAACGACATTCCGACGATCGAACGCCTGCACGATGGCGTTGACGTACTCGCTCGCTCTGATGCCCAAGATGTGCTGATAGTGGGAATAGGTCCGATGGCTCATACCGCGATGGACGTCGCCGCGCGCCTGCGCGCCCAGGGAATCGGCGCAACGGTTGTCGATCCGCGGTGGGTCATTCCCGTTCAAGCTTCGTTGATCGAACTCGCAGCCAACCACCGGCTGGTCATCACGATCGAGGACGGCATTCGTGTCGGGGGCATCGGCACGCGCGTGCGCCAGGTTCTTCGTGAGGCAGGAGTCGATACGGCCGTAGACGAACTCGGTGTGCCAGATGAGTTCATCGACCACGCCACACGTGAGCAGATTCTCGACGATGCTGGCCTCACACCCGCCAAGATCGCGCAAGACGTGATCGCGCAGGTGCTGGGCACCAGAATTCCGGTTGCACGGGCCGCAAGCGCTGAGCTGCCACTGACCTAAAACGAGAATATGGGTCAGTACTGTCGGATTGCTGTCCGAGAGTACTGACCCATATTTCAATCAGGATCTAGCTGTGGGCTATGCCCTTCACCATCGGCGTGTGAAAGGTCTCGCCGAACACACGCTCGGATGCGCCTTCGCGGTCGAGGTATGGCGAAGCTCCACCATCAATGAACGGCCAGCCCGCGCCGAGAATCAAACACAGATCGATATCTTCGACTGCTGCAACGACGTTGTCGTCGAGCATGATCTTGATCTCCTGGGCAAGTCCATCCTGCACGCGGCGCAGAATCTCTGCTTCCGTCGCGGGGGTCGATCCCACGGCACCCTTGAGTACCTTTTCGGCTGACTTGCTCCAGCCGGTGACCCGTCCGGCTTTGTCCTTGTCGACGACTTCCGAAAGCTCCGCAAGCTTGTGGAAGTTCTCCGAGGCGAAGAAGCGCTCAGGGAACGCATGCGCCATGGTGTCCTGGACGTGCGCGGCGACCTTCCACCCGACAAGATCGATGAGTTGGAACGGCGTCATCGGCAGCCCAATGGGAGCGAAGGCCTTCTCCACCGTGAGCAGGGGAGTGCCCTCGTAGACCGCCCGAGCAGCTTCACCCATCACCTTGGCAAGCAGACGATTCACTACGAAGCCGGGGGCATCAGCGGTCAGCACGGCGTTCTTGCGAAGACCCTTTGCAGTGACGAAAGCCGTCGAGAGCGCAGCGTCGGAGGTCTGAGGCGTCTTCACAATCTCGATAAGCGGCATGACGGCAACCGGATTGAAGAAGTGGAAGCCCACCAGACGCTCGGGGTGAGCGAGAGTTGAGCCGATCTCTTCCACTGACAGCGACGAGGTGTTGGTCGCCAGAATGGCATCGTCGGCGATGAATTTCTCGATCTCGCCGAATACCTGCTGCTTGACGCCCACCTCTTCAAAAACGGCTTCGATTACGAAGTCGCAGTCTGCGTAGAGTGATTTGTCGGTGGTGCCGCTAACGAGGCTGCGGAGTTTGTTCGCCGAGTCGGAGTCAAGCCGACCCTTCGCCTCGAGCTTGCCGATCTCGTCGTGGATGTAGGCCACACCCTTGTCAACACGCGCCTGATCCAGGTCAGTGATAATCACGGGAACCTGCAGCCGACGAACGAACAGCAGCGCAAACTGGCTGGCCATCAGACCAGCACCGATGACTCCCACCTTGGTGATCTTCTTCGCCAGCGACTTGTCGGGCGCCCCCACTGGACGCTTCGCGCGCTTCTGCACGAGGTCGAAGGCGTACATGGATGCTGCGAACTGGTCGCCGACGACGAGGTCGGCGAGTGCGTCATCTTCGCGAGCAAAGCCTTCTGCCTTTGTGCCCGACTTAGCTTTTTCGAGCAGCTCGAGTGCAGCATACGGTGACTTCGGAACGGTACCGATCTTCGACTCGAGCATGCCGCGCGCCATCTTGATAGCGATCGGCCATTTGGTGAGCCGCTCGATCTTTCCTGGTTCGTTCTTGCGCTCTACCTTGATTTTGCCGGCGAGCACACCATCCGCCCATGAGAGCGAGTTCTCAAGGTAGTTGGCCGCGGGGAAGATCGCATCTGTGATGCCGTACTCAAACGCCTGCTGCGGCTTGAGCATTCGGTTCTGCTTCAGCGGGTTCGAGATGACGACCTCAAGAGCATTCTCGATTCCGATCAGGTTTGGCAGCAGATACGCACCGCCCCAACCAGGAATGATCCCGAGGAACACCTCGGGCAATGCAATCGCGGCCGCCGAGGCGTCCACCGTTCGATAGGTCGAGTTGAGTGCGATCTCGAGTCCGCCACCGAGCGCCAGCCCATTGATGAAGGCGAACGAAGGCACCCCGAGATCGCCGAGCTTGCCGAGCACGTGGTGGCCGAACTGGGCAACCATCTTGGCATTGTCTCGCGAGCCCACCTTGCTGATGTCGCTCAGGTCGGCGCCAGCGGCAAGAATGTACTGCTTACCGGTTACGGCCACGGCGTTGATCTCACCAGCCGCGGCGCGCACCTTGAGCGCGTCAAGCGTGTTGTTCAGCTCTTGCAGCGTCGCAGGCCCGAGCGTGTTCGGGCGAGTGTGGTCGCGTCCGTTGTCGAGCGTGATGAGCGCGAGCACCTTGCCGGAGGCGAGGCGAATGTCTCGCACGGGGGAGTGCGTGATCACCTCGTCGTCGGTGTCGGCGAGAATCGGAGAAAAGTCAACCTCTGCGTAATTGGTCATCGTTGCGCCGCTCACTTCTTCTTGCCGTTGTAGTTCGGGTTCTCCCAGATAACGGAGCCGCCCTGTCCGAGGCCGACGCACATGGCAGTCAGTCCGTAGCGGACGTCGGGGCGCTCGGCGAACTGGGCCGCAAGCTGGATCATCAGTCGTACTCCGGTTGCAGCGAGTGGGTGGCCAACCGCAATGGCGCCGCCCCACTGGTTCACGCGCGGGTCTTCGTCGTCGATTCCGAAGTGGTCGAGCAACGAGATGACCTGAATGGCGAATGCCTCATTCAACTCGAACAGGCCGATATCCGTGATCGAGAGGCCTGCCTTCTTGAGCGCTTTTTCGGTTGCGGGAATCGGTCCGATACCCATGACCTCTGGCTGAACTCCGGCGAACGCGAATGAAACCAGCTTCATCTTCGGCTTGAGGCCGAGCTCTTTGACAGCTCCGCCACCGGCGAGCAAGCTCATCGTGGCACCGTCGGTCAGCGGCGACGAGGTGCCAGCCGTCACACGCCCGTGGGGGCGAAACGGGGTCTTGAGCGCGGCGAGACCTTCCATCGTCGTCTGAGGGCGACGACCTTCATCTTCAGATGCCAGGCCCCACGCTCCGGACGCATCCTTGATGGCGACGGAGACCAGGTCATCCTGGAACTTGCCCGCGTCGTATGCGGCCTGCACCTTGTGCTGTGAGAGCATTCCGAAACGGTCGGCGCGTTCCTTCGTCATGTGAGGGAAACGATCGTGCAGTCGCTCAGCCGTGATACCCATGTTCAGGGCATCGGCGCTGACCAGTTGCTCCGCCACGAAGCGCGGGTTGGGATCAACGTTGCTGCCATCCAGCGGGTGACGACCCATGTGCTCGACACCGCCAGCGAGGGCGAGGTCGTACATCCCCACGCCGATCGAAGCGCCCATCGTCGTCACGCTTGTCATCGCTCCGGCACACATGCGATCGATGGCGAAGCCGGGAACGGTCTGCGGCAGACCCGCAAGCAACGCGACGGAACGCCCAAGTGTCAGGCCCTGATCGCCGGTCTGTGAGGTCGCGGCAATCGCCACGTCGTCGATGCGATCTGCCGGAACTTCAGCATTTCGCTCCATGAGCCCGATCGTCGCCTTAACGGCAAGATCGTCCGCTCGGGTATTCCAGTACATGCCCTTTTCGCCGGCACGACCAAAAGGTGTGCGCATTCCATCAACGAAATAGACGTCCGAAAGCTCGGCCACTCTGCCTCCAATAGTTGGGATACAGCCAGCCTAGGTTCGAGCGCGGTTTAGTGCTGAAACTCGTAGTGGATTCCTACGAAACAGGTGACTCAGCCTCTGGCACTGGTTGCACGGATTCAACAAAGGCATCCGCAATTGTCTGTGCAGTGTGGTCAATCTGCCATTCGCGTGCGCCGAGCGCGCGAAGCGACTCCGCAATAGCTTCCGCGCTGAACTCCTCCGGAGGCGACCACGCGACTCTGCGAAGAGTGTCGGGCGTCAGCAAATTCTCGGTAGGCATGCTCAGGCCCTCTGCGACCGCTTCGACGGCTGGCCTCGCACATTTAAGGCGGGCGTCCGCTTCGGGGTTGCGATCAACCCACGCGCGCGGAGGAGGCAGCGAGTCGCCGCCAGCGGCCCGTTCCGCAGGAGGGTTCTCGTCGGCACGACCCGCCTCGATCGCAGCCCACCAGCGATCCAGCTGAGTGCGGCTTGCGCGGCCCATGAATTCTTTGTTCGCTGCGAGTGCCTGCTTACTGGTCGGGTTTGCTCTAATCGCCGCGACCAATGCACGATCGGGTACCAAGCGTCCGGGCGAGACGTCTTGTTCGCGAGCGTATTCTTCACGTGCGGTCCACAGCGAACGAGCAACGGCCAATGCCTTTCGACCGCGCACCGTGTGCAGCCCACTGAGGCGGCGCCAGGGGTCATCCCGCGGCGGTTTCGGCTGGCGCTGCAGCACTGCCGTGAATTCCTGGGCAGCGAAGTCTGTTTTGTCTTGTTCTACCAGCTCGGCTGCCAGCGCCTCATAGACGTCAACGAGATGTTCAACGTCGAGCGCAGCGTATTCCAGCCACGACTGCGGCAACGGTCTCGTCGACCAATCCGACGCAGAGTGTGCCTTCGCCAGCGTGATTCCGAGGGTGTGCTCAACGACCGCGCCGAGACCAACCCGCTCATGACCAAGCAATCGTGCTGCCAGTTCGGTGTCAAACATCTCTTCGGGCTCAAGGTCGAGTTCCCGCAATGACGGGAGGTCTTGGCTCGCGGCGTGAAGAATCCACAGCACGCTCCCGATCGCGCGCTTCAACGGCGCAAAGTCGCCGATCGGCGGGGGATCAAACAGAAACACTCCCGCGCCGCGTCGGTATACCTGAATCAGGTACGCCCGCTGCGAATACCGGAATCCCGAAGCGCGCTCGACGTCGACAGCGACCGGGCCGCTGCCCGCCGCGAGCAGATCACACGCCTCGACGAGACCCGCTGCGTCGCTTATGACGTGATACTCAGCCACCGAGCAACCTGCGCGATCCCAACATCGTTATCCCTTCAGAACCCGGCGGCAGACCCGCCAGCATGCAGACCAATTCTGCCCATGCTTCCACGTGCGGCGTCACTTCACCTTGGGGAGACCACGATGCGCGCAGTTCGATCTGGGCCCCATCGCCTTCATCGGCGAGTGAACCGAAACCTTTGGACAGTGTCTTCGTGGCCGTGCCCGATTCGGAGTGAAACGCCGCCCCGCGGGAAGAGAGTGCGTCTGTGAGCCATGCCCACGCAACGTCGGCGAGCATCGGGTCGATGCCGATATCCGTTTCGAGCGGAGCCTGCGCAAAACAGACAATGCGCCAGGCGCCGTTCCATGCAGAGGGGCCTTCCTCGTCGTGAAGAAGCACGAGGCGTCCGGTGCCGTAAGCCGAGTCGAGGGCGTCGGTCTCGGGCCGCACATCGCCCGCAATAGCGAGTGCGTCGGTTGCCAATCCGCTGGGCGCAGCAATCTCTCGAACACTGAGATCTGCACGGAATGAAAGCGAGCGAACCTGCGCGGCCGCATCGTCGAACGTCGACGGTCCTTCGCCAGAACGTTGCTCAGCCACGCGGACAGACTAGGCTGATGCCTCGATGGTCGCTTCCAGGCGCGCCGCGATGCGCCGCGCATCCCCCACGTTCCTTTCCGGAATCCGAGCCGCGCTGACAGTGCTCAGCATGGCTCTCAGCGGCGTGCTCGCCGCGATGGCAGTGGCCTCTATCCATATGGCACGGCGGGTGGTGACGCCTGCGGCACGGGTGCCTGATACGACAATTCTCGATCTCGATACCGCGGCGCAGACTATAACGCTCGCGCGCACGCCCGATACGCAGCTGCCGGGCCGCTACGGTCTCTTCACGACCGGTTCAGCAACCTACGTCAAGCTCGGCTCCGTGCTTGCCGAAGAAGAGACGCAAGTCACTCGCAAGCTGCTCACCCATATCGCCGCCGACGCGCATCTCCAGCCGCGGGCTGCATTCAGCGGCTGGTACTTCGACTCGCCCGATCAACTGCACCTTCCCTACACCCCAGAGCTCATCGGCACGTCGGTCGGCCCCTGCCCGGCATGGCTGTTCCCCGCCGGCGACGGCGACGTCTGGGTGATCCAGATTCATGGCCGCGGCACCACCCGCGCTGAGGGACTGCGCGCCGTCCCCCTTTTCGCTGCGGCCGGAATCTCCTGCTTGCTCGTGTCATATCGAAATGATTCCGAAGCGCCGCGAAGCCGCTCCGGCACCTACGCCCTTGGCGCAACGGAATGGCGCGATGTCGATGCCGCCATCGGCTTCGCGCGCCGCCGCGGCGCGAATCGAATTGTGCTCATGGGGTGGTCGATGGGCGGCGCGATTGCGCTGCAAGTGTCGCTCAACTCTGCGCACCGTGAACACATCATTGGTCTGATTCTCGAGTCGCCCGTGGTCGACTGGCGACTCGTGCTCGAGTACCAGTCCGCCGCGCTCAACGTGCCGACTGCGGTGAGCAATCTTGCGATCGGCGCGCTTTCGACGCCGTGGGCCTCTCCCATCACACGCAGCGGGGGAGCAATACCGTTCGACAAGCTCGATATTCTCTCGCGGGCCTCGGAGTTGCAGCATCCCATTCTGATTCTTCACAGCGACGACGACGGGTTCGTGCCGTCTGATGCGTCTCACGATCTTGCGATCCTTCGCCCGGATCTTGTCGACTTGGTGGTTTTCGACGTTGCTCGGCACACAAAACTGTGGAACTACGACCAAGAGCGCTGGACGTCGAGCATCAATGAATGGCTGAGCCGACACGCGAAGTAGAGTTGTAGCACGATGACTACGACCGCGACCGGCACCATTCAACTGACAGACCGGTCGCCGGAACTCTCCGGCGCAGAGATGGTTGCGGCCCTCGTGCCACCGCCGCAGTTCGCTGCCGCGACCTTCGAGTCGTACCGCGCTGACGCGCAATTCGCCTCACAACAAGAAGCGAAAGATCTGCTGATGCTCTTCGCTGGCGCGCGTACGGTCGAACGGACAGGGTTCTTTCGCCGCGCCAAGCGTGCCCCCGAGGTGAAGCCCGGGGTCTACCTCGACGGCGGCTTCGGAGTCGGCAAGACTCATCTGTTGGCCGCTATTTATCACGCGATGCCAGCGCGAAGAAAGTACTTCGGCTCATTCATCGAGTACACCGCGCTGGTCGGGTCAATGGGATACCAGAACACGGTCGAACTGTTCCGTGGCGCGGATCTGCTGTGTATTGATGAGTTCGAGCTCGACGATCCCGGCGACACCATGGTTATGACGAGACTGCTCGGCGAACTCGTTGCTTCGGGCACCCGTCTCGCGGCGACGTCGAACACGCCCCCGAACGCTCTGGGAGAGGGGCGCTTTGCTGCGCAGGACTTTCTGCGCGAGATTCACGCGATGTCGGCAAGCTTTCAAACCATTCGCATTGACGGCACCGACTATCGCCACCGGGCAGTCGATGGGCACGCCGAAGTTCTCGATGCCGAAGGCTATGCCGCGTCGATCGCGTCAACCGCCGATCATGCACTCGTTTCAGATGATGATTTCGACCTGTTGATCACGCATCTCTCACGCGTTCACCCTTCGCGCTACATCCGACTGCTCGAATCAGTCGATGTGGTGGGGCTTCGCGATGTGCATCCGTTCGATGATCAATCCGCCGCACTTCGCTTCGTCGCCTTCATCGACCGCGTCTACGATGCCCAGATTCCCATTCGCGCAACGGGCGTGAGTTTGGACCTCGTCTTCCCCGAAGAAATGCTTGCAGGCGGGTATCGCAAGAAGTACCTCAGAGCCATTTCACGTCTGGTCGCTTCTACTCTCGCTTGATCCGAAATCCACGCCGCTGGACAAAACTCCAAGTTCGCTCACGCCGCGAGGAAACCTGATGTTTACCTGAGCGTGGGTTGCGTAACAAACCCGAAACACGTCAAGCACAACGCTGGTAACCGCGGCTGGCAACACTAGGGGTACCTGGAAGACCGCAACCCGATTATGTGGCTTCCGCAGGACCTTGGGTAAACGACATGGATGAGGAATTTGATGGATAGCGGAAATCTCGCGTGGTTGATCACTGCGTCGGCGTTGGTGCTTTTGATGACACCCGGTGTGGCGTTCTTCTACGGCGGCCTCGTTAAGGCGAAGAGCGTCGTCAGCATGATGATGATGAGCTTCGGTGCAATGGGCCTCATCAGCGTGCTGTGGATCCTCTACGGATTCAACATGAGTGCAGTCCCCGACACCTGGAGCTTCGCCGGCAACCCCTTCTCAGACTTCGGTCTGGCAAGCGCCGGCAGCGATGACCTCGTAGGCGCACTCTTCGGTGCCACCTTCGCGATCATCACGGTCGCCCTGATCTCGGGTGCGATCGCAGACCGCGCCAAGTTCGGCGCATGGATGATCTTTGCTGGCATCTTCGCCACGGTCGTCTACTTCCCGGTGGCCGCATGGGTCTGGGGCGGTGGCTGGATCTACAACCTCGGCACCTCGTTCGGCTTCTCCACCGAAGTCATTGACTACGCCGGTGGTACCGCCGTTCACATCAACGCGGGTGCTGCAGCTCTCGCCCTGGCGCTCGTCCTCGGAAAGCGCATTGGCTTCCAGAAGGGCATCCAGAAGCCCCACAACGTGCCGCTCGTACTTCTCGGCGCTTCGCTGCTGTGGTTCGGCTGGTTCGGCTTCAACGCTGGCGCTGAGGGCCTGGGCGCCCTTGGGACCGAAGACACCGTTGTCGGCCTGATCGTCATCAACACCCTCGGTGCGACGGCTGCGGCAATCCTCGGCTGGTTGGTCGTCGAGAAGCTCAAAGACGGCAAGGCCACCTCGGTCGGCGCTGGCTCGGGTGCAGTTGCTGGTCTTGTTGCGATCACCCCGGCATGTGCCAACCTGACGCCCGGCTGGGCACTCGTACTCGGTGTCGTTGCTGGTGCGGTTTGTGCACTCGCCGTCGAGCTCAAGTGGAAGCTCGGCTTCGATGACTCGCTCGACGTCGTCGGCATCCACCTTGTCGGTGGCCTCATCGGAACGATCTACCTCGGCTTCTTCGCAATCGACACCGGCCTGTTCCTCGGTGGCGGCACAGAGCAGCTCATCCTTCAGGTTGTTGCCGCGGCTGGCGTGCTGGTCTACTCGTTCGTTGTTGCCTACATCATCGGCTTCGCGATCAACAAGACCATCGGCTTCCGCATCAAGAACGAAGACGAGATCGCTGGCGTCGACACCGTCGTGCACGGCGAAGAGGGCTACCTCCTCGACGAGCGCGTCTGATCGATCGAACTCTCGCGTACAGCGAAGGGCGTCCCGGCTTCGGCCGTGGCGCCCTTCGCCGTGTTCGCTAGGGTTGGGCTGTGAGCAGAAGCCTCGGAGTAATGCGCGCTCTGCGCCGCCTGTTTCAGTCCGCAGCCGCTTCGACGCCTTCGCGATCTCGATCACGCAGCCAGGCATCCACTCAGAGCAATCAAGCGGGGCCCGCCCAAAGCGGGTCGACTGCGACGATCGAGATCGACGTGCCCAGCCGCGAAGCGCTGACAATCACCTATGCACCGTCGCGCGACGGTGCCCCAGACGCCGGCGAGATCGTTTGGACTTGGGTTCCCTACGTAGAACGTGACGGGCGAGGCAAAGATCGCCCAGTGCTCGTTATCGGCCGCCAGAGTGCTAACCGGGTGTTCGTGGTCAAGCTGACCTCGCGCGCGCATGATGGCGACCACGATTATTTGCCCATCGGGTCGGGGCCGTGGGATAGCAAAGGACGCGATTCCTGGGTCGACATCGACCAGGTGTACAGCGTGCACAACGCTGGGATGCGTCGAGAAGCCGCCGCACTGGATCTCGACAGATTCGTGCGCGTTGCCCATGCCCTGAGCAAGCGTTACGGCTGGCAGGTGGGGGAGTGAACACGAAACGCCCCGCAAGGCGGAGCGTTTTGGTGGGCGATGCCGGACTCGAACCGACGACCTCTTCCGTGTGAAGGAAGCGCGCTACCAACTGCGCCAATCGCCCAAAAGCCCCAAAGGACCGGAGTCGATACTACCGGATGCTGCGGGGTTGACCGAACCGCGACGCCAGACACGCGCGGAGTGCACCTGGTTTTGCGCACGGGCATTTGTGGGCTAAAGTTTTCCAAGTGCCCGGGTGAGAATCAGGGTGCAAAATGCGGATGTGGCGCAGTGGTAGCGCATAACCTTGCCAAGGTTAGGGTCGCGAGTTCGAATCTCGTCATCCGCTCGAGTGTAGAGATTTTCTCCTAGGAGAGATCACAGCACGTGGGGTCAAACCACACGGTGGCGTGGCCGAGCGGCTAGGCACCGGCCTGCAAAGCCGTTTACACGGGTTCGAATCCCGTCGCCACCTCGCTTCTAACTGAAAAGCCTGTATAGGCGCGATTGGCGCAGCGGTAGCGCGCTTCCCTGACACGGAAGAGGTCACTGGTTCGATCCCAGTATCGCGCACAGCAGAAAACCCCTGATTCGTCAGGGGTTTTTGTGTTTAACGGAGGCTGACAGGCACCACGGACGCCACGCCACTAGAATCGGACCCATGAAGTTGTGCCCAGCTATCACGCGTGATGTCGTGCAGGGTGCGCGCATGCGAACACCGCGGGCCTGAGCGGGCGGGACACAGTCGGTGTCCGAAGCTGAGCGGCCTTTATCGCGAATTACCTTGGAGAACTCCTGTGACTGACGTCGCCCTTCCTGCTGATGTTTCTTACCCCGCGGATGGTTTCGCCCTGTTCCCTGACCGTTCTATCGTCGCAATGCGCGTCAACGGTGAGCTCAGAGACCTCGCCGCGACGGTCGAAGCAACAGACGAAGTAGAGCCGGTTGCCATCGATACTCCCGATGGCCTCAGCATCCTGCGCCACTCAACGGCGCATGTGCTGGCCCAGGCCGTGCAGCGCATCAAGCCGCAAGCCAAGCTCGGTATCGGTCCGCCCATCACCGATGGCTTCTACTACGACTTCGACGTCGAGCAGCCCTTCACCCCCGAAGATGTGAAGGCCATCGACAAAGAGATGCAGCGCATCGTGCGCGAAGCGCAACGATTCACCCGTCGCGTGGTCACCGACGACGAGGCACGCGCGGAGCTTGCTCACGAACCCTTCAAGCTCGAACTGATCGGACTCAAGGGCGGCTCGAAAGAAGCGGCCGAAGGAGCGAACGTCGAGGTGGGCGGCTCAGAGCTCACAATCTATGACAACGTGAACCGCGCCGGCGAGACGATCTGGAAGGATCTCTGCCGCGGACCACACGTGCCGAGCACGCGCATGATTGGCAACGGCTGGGCGCTCACACGCACGGCGGGCGCATATTGGCGCGGCAGCGAGAAGAATCCCCAGCTGCAGCGCATCTACGGCACGGCATGGCCCACCAAAGACGAACTGCGCGCCTACCAGCAGCGGCTGGAAGAGGCAGCCAAGCGCGACCACCGCAAGCTCGGCAAAGAACTCGACCTGTTCTCGTTCCCCGAAGAGATCGGCTCTGGCCTATCGGTGTGGCACCCGCGCGGCGGAATCATTCGCGGCGAGATGGAGCAGCATGCGCGCCGCAGGCACATCGAGGGCGGCTACACCTACGTGTACACCCCCCATATCTCCAAGGAAGATCTGTTTCTCACCTCGAACCACCTGGTGACTTACCGGGAAGGGATGTTCCCTCCCATCCATATGGATGAAGAGCGCGATGCCGACGGCGCAATCACCAAAGTCGGGGTGGACTACTACCTCAAACCGATGAACTGCCCGATGCACATTCTGATCTTCAAGGAGCGTGCGCGAAGCTACCGTGACCTGCCCATGCGGCTAGCCGAGAACGGCACCGTTTACCGCAACGAGCTCTCTGGCGCTCTGCACGGACTCACCCGCGTGCGTGGCTTCACACAGGACGATTCACACCTCTTCGTCACCCCGGAGCAGCTTGAATCAGAGACAGCGCGTGTGCTTGAGTTCGTCATTTCGATGTTGCGTGACTTCGGCCTCAGCGACTTCGAACTCGAGCTCTCGATGCGCGACGAAGAGAAAGAGAAGTGGATCGGCACCGAGGAGTTCTGGGACTACTCCACGAATGCTCTCCGCAATGTGGCACTTGCAAGCGGCCTGAAGCTCACCGAGGTTCCCGGTGAAGCTGCTTTCTATGGTCCGAAGATCGACCTGAAGACCAAAGACGCCATCGGGCGCACGTGGCAGCTGTCGACCGTTCAAGTCGACCCGAATCTGCCCGAGCGTTTCGACCTCGAGTACACCGACAGTGACGGCCAGAAGAAGCGCCCGATCATGATCCACCGCGCGTTGTTCGGGTCTGTAGAGCGCTTCTTTGCGATCCTGCTCGAGCACTACGCTGGCGCCTTCCCGGTGTGGCTCGCCCCCACCCAGGTCGTCGCAATTCCCGTTGCCGACGAGTACGCCGACTATCTGCAAGAAGTCGTCGAGACGCTCAAGACGGGCGGCGTGCGCGCTGAGCTCGATCACAGCGACGACCGCATGCAGAAGAAGATTCGCACTCACACCACGCAGAAGGTTCCGCTCATGCTGATCGCCGGTGAGCAAGACCGCGTGGGCGGTACCGTCTCATTCCGCTTCCGCGACGGAACACAACGGAACGCCGTGCCGATTGCTGATGCGGTGCGTCTCATCAACGAGGTCATCGATGCGAAGACGCTGATCAACACCGCCGAGGATTTCGCGTGACCCAAGGCGCTGAACAATCGACACCGGATGGCGAGGGTATTCGGGATGCCGCGGAGTTTGCGGGTGTGCCGGATGAGTTCCAACGGCTATGGACACCTCATCGCATGGCCTACATTCAGGCCGGGCCAGAAGTGCTCCGCAAGGAGTGTCCGTTCTGCGCGGCACCAGACAAGAGCGACGAGAACGGCTTGATCGTGCATCGCGGCGAGACCGCGTATGTGCTACTCAACCTGTTCCCCTACAACTCGGGTCATCTACTGGTGTGCCCGTACCGACATATCGCCACCTACGACCAGGCCACGCCCGAAGAGGTCGCCGAGATCGGCGCGCTCACTCAGCGCGGGATGAACGTGCTTCGGAAGGTAGCGCGGTGTGACGGATTCAACATCGGCATGAATCAGGGCAGCGTCGCAGGCGCCGGGGTTGATGAGCACCTCCATCAGCACATTGTGCCGCGATGGGCTACGGATGCGAACTTCTTTCCGATCATCGCCAAGACCAAAGCTCTACCGCAACTGCTCGGCGACGTGCGCGAGGCCGTCGCCGCCGCGTGGAACGACTGAGAGCTCAGCGCACCTGTTGCACTTCGAACTGCATGCGCGGATCGGCATAGAACTCCTGCGACTCGATGAGCTGTAGTTCGCGCTGGCCCGACTCATGCGTGCGAGCCAGCAGGTCGTAGACACTCGATACTGTGCGCGCAAGCGCGTCTGATGCGCTCTTCGTACGCGCATAGTGGGCGGTGAAGAGGGCTGCCGTAACGTCTCCGGAGCCGTTCGCTTTCAAGGGCAGCCGCGGGGTTTGCACAATCCACGCTCCACTTTCATCAACGGCAAGCATCTCGATAGTGTCGGCGGGCTGATCAGGTCTCTCAACGCTCGTGACCAGCACAGCACGAGGACCGCGTGCACGGACGAGATCGACCGATGCCAGAGTGGACTCGAGCGTGCCCGGCTCGGTGTCGGTGAGGTACCCCAGTTCGAACTGATTCGGGGTGATCAAGTCAGCTGCGGGCACTACTCGCTCGCGCAGGAGCACGGGGATGGCTGGGGCGACGAAACATCCAGACTTCGCGTTGCCCATCACCGGATCACACGCATAGATCGCTTCGGGGTTCGCCTGCTTGACTCGAGAAACCGCATCGAGGATCACGTCGGCGATGCCCTCGCCACCCTGATAGCCCGACAGCACGACATCGATCTCTTCGAACACGCCGCGCTCTTCAATGCCGGTAATCACAGCGCGCACGTCATCGGGGCTGATCATCGGGCCGCGCCATTGTCCGTATCCGGTGTGATTGGAGAAGTTGACGGTATAGACGGGCATCACCTCAACGCCAATACGCTGCAACGGGAACACCGCCGCTGAGTTTCCGACGTGACCGTAGGCGACGGCTGACTGGATCGAGAGGATTTTCACCGTTCGATCATCCCACTTTTCGCGCCGTCACCGCGGTGATCGACTCAGCGATGTCTGTCGCGAGGCGCTCGGCGTCATCATCGGTCAAGTCGTGCACCGTGAGCCGCAAGCGTCGTCTGGCCGCCGCATCCGCCAGCACGAACTCGTCGCCTGTGCGCGCCAACCACCCCCGCCGCATCAGCTGGTCAGAGACATCGCGCGCGGGAACGGGCAGCGCAACCCAGAGGCTGAGTCCGTCGCCGGCAGATGCTGGCACCCCCCGAGCCGTCATCATGTTGGCGAAGGCCGCGTTGCGTGCCGCGTAGTGCTGCGCTGCACTGCGAACCATCGCGAGTGCCTCATCACTCGTCACGAGTGCGTGGGCGAGTCGTTGCAGCAGGTGACTGACCCAGGTCGTACCGGGACTTAGCCGCTTCGCCAGTTGGGCTGCGGTGTACGGGTCGGATGCGGTGATGGCCAGACACATGTCGGGGCCGAGAAACTTCGACACGGATCGCACGAGCGACCATCGCTGGTGCTCCGCTGAGACGAGCGAGTGGTACGGCTGCGTCGAGAGCATTGAAAAATGGTCGTCTTCGATGATCAATACGTAGGGATGCTCGGCCAGCACTTCGCGAAGCGCTGACGCGCGTTCAGCAGTGAGGCTTGTTCCGGTCGGGTTCTGAGCTCGGGGCGTGCATACGACCGCTCGAACCCCGTCGTCGAGAGCTGCACGCAGACCGGCGACCGTCATGCCCTCGTCGTCGACGGCGACGGGCACTGCACGGTAGCCGCCCAATCGCACGGTGTGAAGGCTTGACAAGAAGCAGGGGTCTTCGAGGGCCACTGCATCATCACGATGAAGTGCTTGCGCGAGCAGGCGCTCCAGGGCATCGATCGCGCCGCCCGTGATCGTCAACCGCATCGGCTTTGCCTCACCGACAGCTTCTGACATCCACGGCAGCGCCCAGCGCTCAAGGTCAGGGTCGATGACTGGCTCGCCGTAGAGCACCGGCCTGCCCGCAAGACCGGCGAGTGCTGCGGAGAGATCGGGAATGAGCGCAGGATCGGGATTTCCGGTGCCGATGTCGCGCAAGACGGTCCCTGACGCGAAGCCTTCTTGTGCGACCGGAGCTCGGTCGGTGATTCGGGTGCCCGCGCGCCCTCGGGACTCTACGAGACCGCTCTGTGCCAATTGCCGGTAGGCGGCGATCACGGTGTTGCGATTCACACCAAGCTCTTGGGCAAGGGCGCGTACTGAAGGCAGTGTGTCGCCGGGAAAGAAAGCCCCGCGCTCTGTGAGCGCACGCACGCTGTCGGCGATCTCGATCGCTGAGCTCCCTGTGATGCGCGCCGCGACGTCGTGGTTCATGGTTCGAAGTGTACGGCCTAGTGCGTGCTATGTTTTGGCCTAGGCCAATAACCCCGATCGCGGAGCACCCGACGCCGCGCCGTCCCGAAGGAAACCCTGTGACCACTGCAACCTCAACCGGATCCAACCGTGTCAAGCGCGGTCTCGCAGAGATGCTCAAAGGGGGCGTCATCATGGATGTCGTCACCGCAGAGCAGGCAAAGATCGCGGAAGATGCTGGCGCAGTCGCGGTCATGGCTCTCGAACGCGTTCCCGCAGACATCCGCGCGCAGGGCGGCGTTTCGCGCATGAGCGATCCCGACATGATCGACAGCATCATCGACTCGGTGTCGATTCCGGTGATGGCAAAGGCTCGCATCGGGCACTTCGTTGAAGCCCAGATCTTGCAGGAGCTCGGCGTCGACTACATCGACGAATCTGAAGTGCTCTCACCCGCCGACTACGTCAATCACATCGACAAGTGGGGCTACACCGTGCCATTCGTGTGCGGCGCGACGAACCTCGGAGAAGCGCTTCGCCGCATCAACGAAGGTGCCGCGATGATCCGCTCGAAGGGCGAGGCGGGCACCGGCGATGTGTCGGAAGCGACGAAGCACATCCGCAAGATCACCGGCGAGATCAACATGCTCCGTTCGATGACGAAGGATGAGCTCTACGTCGCAGCCAAAGATCTGCAGGCTCCCTACGAACTTGTCGCCGAAGTCGCCGAGACGGGCAAGCTTCCGGTCGTCCTCTTCGTGGCTGGCGGCGTCGCAACACCCGCAGACGCCGCGATGATGATGCAGATGGGTGCTGACGGCGTGTTTGTTGGGTCTGGAATCTTCAAATCAGGCAATCCTGCAGAACGCGCAGCCGCCATCGTCAAGGCAACCACATTCTTCGACGATGCCAAGGTGATCGCCGAGGCATCGCGGGGCCTGGGCGAAGCAATGGTGGGTATCAACGTCTCGGACCTGCCCGCACCCCACCGCCTCGCCGAGCGCGGCTGGTAGCGGAGTGTCGACACGCCCCAAAGTCGGCGTGCTCGCGTTGCAGGGCGATGTCCGTGAGCACGCTCGCGCGCTCACGGACATCGGCGCAGACGTCACCCTGGTGCGCCGCCCCGATGAACTTGACAGCGTGAACGGGCTAGTGATTCCCGGAGGCGAATCGAGCGTCATTGACAAGCTGTCACGCATCTTTGGAATGCGCGAACCCATCAGAGCCGCGATCGCCGCCGGTATGCCCATGTATGGCACCTGCGCCGGTCTCATCATGCTTGCCGACTCGATCAGCGATGGCATCGATGGCCAGCAAACGTTCGGCGGCCTCAATGTGCAGGTTCGTCGAAACGCATTCGGCAGCCAGGTCGATTCGTTTGAGGTTGATCTTGACGTGCCCGTGCTCGGCGGCGATCCCGTTCGCGCGGTGTTTATTCGAGCACCGCTCGTCGAAGAAGCAGGAGCCGGAGTCGAGCGCATCGCTCAGCTTCAAGACGGACGAGTCGTTGCGGTGCGACAGGGAAATCTGTTGGCGACAGCGTTTCACCCCGAGGTCACGGGGGAGTACCGGTTTCACCGGCTGTTCCTCGATCGTGTGGAGGCAGCCGCATGACGAGTGCCACGGCGTGGGTCGCACTGTTGCGCGGGGTGAATGTCGGCGGGGTCACAATCCGCAACGCCGCCCTCGCAGAGATGTTTGTCGAACTCGGATTCGGCGATGTGCGCACGGTGCTCGCGAGCGGAAATGTGACATTCTCAGCATCCGAATCGGTAAATGAACGCGCAGTTCTCAAGTCTCGTATTGAAGCCGCCCTCCGTGAAACGTTCGACTATGACGCGTGGATCGTGCTCGTCACGCGCGATGAGGCAGCCGTCGCCATCAGCGACTTTCCCTACGACGAGACTGATGCGCAGCGCCAGCCATGGGTGATTTTCTGTGTCGACAACGCCACGCGCGATGAGCTGGTGGGCATGAGTGTGCAGATGGATGCTGCGACCGATCCGGTGGCCAGCGGCGGCGACGTCGTGTATTGGAACCCCGCCAAGGGCCGTTCGACCGACACGCCGTTTGCGAAGCTGCTGGCGAAGCCGACGTTCCGCACGCGCACGACGAACCGCAACCTGCGAACCATGCGAAAAGTGGTCGGCTGAGCGTCATCGCCTAGCCTGTCTTAGAATGGGTCGCCGACGACAGACCCGTCGGCAAGCGATTTCAGGAGCACAATGTCCGGGCATTCCAAGTGGGCGACGACCAAGCACAAGAAGGCGATCATCGACAGCCGCCGTGCCAAGTCGTTCGCCAAGCTGATCAAGAACATCGAAGTAGCGGCCAAGATGGGCGGCGCCGATCTCGCTGGCAACCCGACGCTTTATGACGCGATTCAGAAGGCCAAGAAGACCTCGGTTCCCAACGACAACATCGACCGTGCCGTAAAGCGTGGCGCCGGAATCGGCGGTGAAGCTGTCGAGTACACGTCGATCGTCTACGAAGGCTACGGACCCAACGGCGTGGCTTTGATGATCGAGTGCCTCACCGACAACAAAAACCGCGCTGCTGCAGAGGTGCGCACGGCGCTCAGCCGCAACGGCGCCACCCTGGCCGACCCCGGCAGCGTTGCCTACAACTTCTCGCGCAAAGGTGTGATCGTCGTGTCGAAAGACGGCACCACCGAAGACGAGGTGATGCTCGTCGCTCTCGAAGCTGGCGCTGATGACGTCGAGCCTCACGCCCAGGGATTCGAGATCATTACTGAGGCGACAGATCTTGTCGCAGTGCGCAGCGCGCTGCAAGCAGCAGGAATCGACTACGAGTCGGCAGACGTCGAGTTCGTTCCCAACCTCAAAGTCGAGATCGACGCTGACACCGCACGAAAGGTCTTTCGGCTCATCGACTCGCTCGAAGACAGCGACGACGTGCAGAACGTGTTCAGCAACTTCGATCTGACCGCCGAGGTGCAGGCAGAACTCGAAACCGATCACGACGAGTAGGCCTCACTGGTGCGCGCCTTGCGGCCCTGCTAGCCGAGGTCACGTAGCGTGAGGGCGTGAGAACAACGCCAGGCAAGGGAACCCTTCGAGTGCTCGGCGTCGACCCAGGTCTGACGCGATGCGGAGTCGGAGTTGTGGATGTCTCGCGCGATCGCTCAGCAACACTCGTGCACGTCGGCGTGATCCGATCAGACGCGAACGCCCCCATCGAGCAACGCTTGGCGACGATCGCGGCCGGACTGCGAGGGATCGTTGACGCTCATTCACCCCAGGTGATCGCGGTTGAGCGTGTCTTCGCACAGCACAACCGTGAAAGCGTGATCGGAACCGCTCAAGCGAGTGGCATCGCGCTTCTGGTCGCGGGGGAGCGTGGACTGCGCGCGGCGACCCACACCCCTACCGAGGTGAAGGCAGCGATCACGGGGTACGGCGCTGCCGACAAGCGCCAAGTGCAGGCCATGGTCGCGCGTGTTCTGCGCCTCGATGCTCTTCCTCAGCCCGCAGATGCCGCCGACGCCCTCGCGCTCGCACTGTGCCACGCATGGCGGTCGGCGGGGCCGAGCGCAACCGCGCAATCACTCACCCCCGCGCAACAGGCATGGGCAGATGCCGAACGCTCGGCCAAGCGATAAGCGTGTCGCTCGAACAAATGTCCTAACTCCTCCGTAGGCTCGGTTCATGATCTCTTCGCTTCGTGGCACCGTGGTGCACGTCGAGTCTGACGCCGTGGTGATCGAGGTCGGCGGGGTCGGCCTTTCCGTCGCGGTGACCGCGCAGCTTGCACGACAGACTCATACCGGCGACCAGATCGCACTGCACACAACCTTGATCGTGCGAGAGGATTCCCTCTCACTCTTCGGCTTCGATACCCGCGACGATCTTGCCGTGTTCACGCTGCTGCTTGGCGTGACGGGAGTAGGCCCAAAGTCTGCCCTCGGCGTCTTGGCGACGCTGTCGGTCGCCCAAATCGCCGATGCTGTTTCTGCTGACGACGACGCTCCTTTTCGGCGCGTCTCTGGCATCGGTCCGAAGACAGCAAAGCTCATTGTGGTTCAGCTCGCGGGCAAGGTCACTGTGTCGAACCCGACCGCGTCAGCGGGCACCACGACCGGCCGGGCACAGATCACCCCACAGGTTGTGCAGGCGCTGATCGGTCTCGGGTGGAGCGAGCGTATTGCCATTGAAGCCCTCGAGGGTGTGATGGTGGATGCCGACTCAGCCGACCAGCAGTCGGTGCCCGCTCTGCTGCGTCTGACCCTCGCTCAGCTCGGCCCGAGCCGGAAGGAGGCCGTGCATGGATGACCTTCGAGACACCGCCGAACCCGAAGATGAGGTCGAACTCGCTGTTGAGGGTGCGTTGCGCCCGCAGTCGCTCGCTGAGTTTGTCGGCCAGCAGAAGGTGCGCGGGCAGCTTCAGTTGCTGTTGGATGCCGCGAAGATTCAGCAGCGCCCCGCCGATCACATTCTGCTCTCTGGCCCGCCTGGGCTAGGCAAGACCACCCTGGCGATGATCGTTGCTCACGAAAGCGATCGCCCTCTTCGCTTGTCGAGCGGACCGGCCATCCAACACGCCGGCGATCTCGCCGCGCTGCTGTCTAGCCTCACACCGGGAGAGGTCCTGTTCATCGACGAGATCCATCGCATGGCGCGCTCGGCCGAAGAGATGCTCTATCTCGCGATGGAAGATTTTCGCATCGACATCATGGTGGGCAAGGGCGCGGGCGCAACCAGCATTCCGCTTGACCTTTCGCCCTTCACGCTCGTCGGCGCTACGACACGGTCGGGACTGCTGCCGAATCCACTTCGCGACCGCTTCGGTTTCACCGCGCATCTTGAGTACTACGAACCCGGCGAGCTCGAACGCGTGATCGAACGATCCGCCGTGATGCTCGATGTTCAGCTTCCTCCAGCGGCCCGCGCAGAGATTGCGAAGAGGTCACGTGGCACACCGCGAATCTCCAACCGGCTGCTGCGCCGAGTACGCGACTACGTGATCGTTCATGGCTCAGACCAGGGAGCAACCATGGGCATCGTCGACGCAGCGCTCGATCTGTACGACGTTGACTCGATCGGCCTCGACCGGCTCGACCGCGCTGTGCTCGACAGCCTTGTTCGCCGGTTCCGCGGCGGCCCGGTCGGCCTCAGTACCCTCGCGGTCGCGGTGGGAGAAGAGGGCGAAACCATCGAATCAGTGGTGGAACCGTATCTCGTGCGCATCGGCTTTATCGGGCGCACACCTCGAGGCCGCATCGCCATGCCAGAGGCCTACGAGCACCTTGGCCTGCCCAGTCCCGAATCGGTGCTGCGCTTCAATGACCTATAATCGCTGAGGGCATCTCTTGCCCCGATTACTTTGGCAGTGCCGCCCGGCGCGTGTCTGACCCGAAAGGCGCTCCCTCCTCCATGGATCTCGCGACATTCTTCAACCAGTACGGCCTGATTCTTCTCTTGGGTGCGTTGCTCGTCTTCATGTTCTGGAGCTCGCGTCGCCGTATGCAGAAGCAGAAGACCGAACAGGAACAGAAGGCTCGCCAGACAATTCCTGGCGCAAAGGTGCTCTTGCAGGGTGGTCTCTACGGCACAATCGTCGCGTTTGATCCCGACAACCTCGACCAGCCTGCAGTCGTGGAGATTGCGCCCGGAGTGCAGATCGAGGTGCACAGCCAGGCCATCCTGCGCGTGGTGTCAGATCTCGAAGAGGCCGACGATGACGACGATCAGCTCGTCGAGGTCGACGAGACGGTCGCAGGCTACGCTGACGGCTCCCACGAACGAATCGATCTGGCCGCTGACGACGCGACAGGAACGGTGCGCGACTCAAGCGAGCCGGACTCCGACGCCGGAACCAAGCCCCAGGCCTGACCGAACGCCCTTCGGGGTACCTGCAGAAAGCTGACCCTCGTGGCGACTTCTACTCCTGTCCGGCATGCCTGGCGTGCGCTGACCGGCCTTCTCGTAACAATTGCCGTGCTCTTCGGCATCAATGCCCTCGGTGTATGGGGGTTCGAAGAGAGCTCCTGGACACCAGAGCTGGCGCTTGACCTGCAGGGCGGAACGCAGATCGTCCTGGAAGCGCAGACCGAAGACGGTGCTGATCCGTCGTCCGAGCAGATGCAGCAGGCGGTGACGATCATCCGCCAGCGCGTTGACGCCTCGGGTGTGGGCGAGGCCGATGTGACCACGCAGTCTGGGAACCAGATTGTGGTGCAGATTCCGGGTCAAGCCGACGACGAAACCCGTGCACGCATCGAAGCATCGGCGCAGCTTCAGCTGCGCGCGGTGCTCTACACCGGCCAACCGGTGACCAGCTACGTCGGCGAAGACGGGCTTGAGACGCCGTTCCCGACACCAGATCCCACGCTCGAAGCAACGCCGACCGTGGCGCCGACCAGCGGCAGCGACCTGAACTGGATCACGCCCGCACTGCAGGCCGAGTTCCTCGCCTACGACTGCGCTGACCCCAGCAACGACCCCGCATCTGAACCTGTCGATGAGCCCCTGATCACCTGTGACGTGGACGGCCTCTACAAGTACATCCTCGGTCCGGTCGAACTGGACGGGTCATCGATCGATGACGCTACGTTCGGGCTACAGCAGACCAACGGACTGTGGTCGGTCAATCTGACCTTCGACAGCGAGGGCACTCAAACCTTCGGCGAGATCAGTCAGCGCCTCTACGGCGCAGAAGCGCCGCTCAATCAATTCGCCTTCGTCTTGGACGGCACCGTACTCTCGGCCCCATCGATGAATGGCGTCATTCTCGACGGCAAGCCCAGCATCACCGGAAGCTTTACGCAAGAAACGGCTCAGATTCTCGCAGACCAGTTGAAGTACGGTGCGCTGCCGCTGAGCTTCGTGGTCGTGAGCTCCGACACGATCTCTGCCACGCTCGGGTCGCAGCAGCTGCAGATCGGCCTCATCGCCGGGCTTATCGGCCTCGTTCTGGTGGCCATCTACTCGCTGATCGTCTACCGCGCGCTCGGCGCAGTGATCATCGCCTCTCTCGTGGTGATGGGAATCCTGACCTATCTCGCGCTGGCGATCCTTGCGTGGCGAATTGGCTTCCGCCTCTCGCTCGCCGGCGTCGCTGGTTTGATCGTGACGATCGGCTTCACCGCTGACTCGTTCATCGTCTACTTCGAACGCATTCGAGATGAGCTACGAGATGGCAAGTCGATCACCGCGGCTGTAGAAGACGGCTGGGGTCGCGCAAAGCGCACCATCTACATCTCCAAATCGATCAACGTGCTCGCAGCCGTCGTTCTGTATCTGCTCGCCGATTCGACCGTCAAGGGGTTCGCGTTCACTCTCGGACTCACCACCGCTATCGACGTGTTCATCTTCATCATGTTCACGCACCCGGTGATGCAGCTGCTTGCTCGCACCAGGTTCTTCGGTGGCGGCCATCCACTCTCAGGCCTCGATCCGACTGCTCTGGGAGCCGTCTATCGCGGGCGAGCGCAATTCCGCGAACCGGCGGCGGCGTCAGCGACCACGCCGGCAGGCAAGCGCGCCTCTAAATCACGCGGTGAGGCAGTTCGCAGGCAGACCATCGCAGAACGCAAGCAAGCGGAACTCGCGGCAGCGTCAAACAAGACCAAACCCGGCACGACCGGCAATGAGGGAGGCAACTGATGCGTTCCATGGGTCAGCTCGGTAATGATCTCTACACCGGCAAAGCGTCATTCCCCTTCGTTGGGCGACGCCGACTGTGGTTTATGATCGCGGCAATCCTTGTGATCGCGGCCGCCCTGGTGCCGCTGTTCCGACCGATTCAGTTCTCCATCGAGTTCACGGGCGGATCGCAGTTCACGGTAAACAGCGTCGCCACCCCCGACCAGCAGCTGGCCACCGACGCCGTGCGCTCTGTCGTACCCGACGCGACCACCAAGGTTGTCGTGATCGGTGAAGATGCGGTGCGTGTTCAGACCGACCAGCTGACCGCAGATGACAGCAGCGAAGTGAGCGACGCGCTCGCTACCGCTTACGACGTCCCTCTTGCAGAAGTGAGCTACTCGTTCATCGGGCCTAGCTGGGGCGCCGACGTGACGCGCCAGTCTCTCTGGGGTCTGGCCATCTTCCTCGCACTGACCTTCGCCATATTGGCACTGTACTTTCGCACCTGGAAAATGTCAGTCTCGGCGATCATCGGCCTGGTTGACGTGCTAGTCATCACCATCGGCGTGTACGCGCTGTTTGGCTTCGAGATCTCGCCCGCCGCCGTCATCGGCTTCCTGACGATCTTGTCGTATGCCTTGTATGACACAACCGTTGTCTTCGACAAGATTCGCGAGAATACCAGCGAAGACGGTGAAGTGTCTGGCCGCACATTCGGCGAATCAGTGAACCTCGCCGTGAACCAGACGCTGATCCGCTCCATCAACACCACGGTTGTCGCGATCTTGCCGACCGGGGCAATTCTGTTCATCGGTGCGCTCTGGCTTGGTGCCGAAACACTCACCGACCTGTCGCTGTCGATCTTCGTCGGCACGATCGTCGCGGCGTACTCCACGCTCTTCGTCGCTGCGCCGCTGTATTCGTTGTTCCGCGAGAATGAGCCCGCGCTCAAAGAACGCGATGCACGCATCGTCGCCGCACGGGAGCTAGCCGTCACTTCAGCATGAAGTTCTCCGCCCGCGGGCGGGCATAGGATTGTGGCACTCAGCAGAGGGGAGAGATCTAGTGGCAGAGACTTCTCCTCCTGCGCCGCCGTCTTCACTGCGTCGCCTGGTTCCGCGCATTTTTTCGCGTTCCGCGCGCCGAGACGACGTCGAGCAACTGCTGCGGACGGTGCGCACACACCACCCCAAAGGCGACCTGTCGATTATCGAGCGCGCCTATTCGGTCGCCGAGCGGGCTCATACCGGGCAGACGCGTCAAAGCGGCGAGCCCTACATCACCCACCCTCTCGCGGTGGCGCAGATTCTCGCAGACCTCGGGCTGGGACCCAGGGCCATCGCCGCAGCCCTGCTGCATGACACTGTCGAAGACACGTCGTATGGGCTGGACGAGCTGACCGCAGAGTTCGGTGACGAAGTCGCCATGCTCGTCGACGGTGTGACGAAGCTCGACAAGGTCAAGTACGGCGACTCCGCACAGGCTGAAACCGTTCGCAAGATGATCGTGGCGATGTCACGAGACATTCGCGTTCTGCTGATCAAACTCGCCGACCGACTTCACAACGCACGCACGTGGGGTTTTGTGCCCCCAGAGAAAGCAGCGAAGAAAGCGACTGAGACGCTCGAGATTTTCGCTCCGCTCGCGCACCGGCTCGGCATCCAGGCAATCAAGTCAGAGCTGGAAGACCTTTCGTTCGCTGTGCTGCATCCAAAGATCTTTGCCGAGATCAACAGCTTGGTCACCCAGCGCACGCCACAGCGAGAGCAGTACGTGCAGAACGTCATCAACGCTGTTGACTCCGACCTGCGTGAACTGCGCATTCGCGGACGCGTAATGGGTCGTCCCAAACAGCTGTACTCGGTGTACCAGAAGATGGTGGTGCGCGGTCGCGAGTTCGACGACATCTACGACCTGATCGGCATTCGCATTCTGGTCGGCAGTGTGCGCGATTGCTATGCCGTGCTCGGCTCGATTCACGCGCGTTGGACTCCGCTGCCTGGCCGGTTCAAGGACTACATCGCCACGCCGAAGTTCAACCTCTATCAGTCGCTTCACACCACGGTGATCGGACCCGGCGGCCGCACCGTGGAGATCCAGATTCGCACGCACGAGATGCATCAGCAGGCTGAGTACGGTGTCGCGGCGCACTGGAAGTACAAAGAGCAGATCGCCGGCGGCAAGTTCGATGTCAAAGCGAACGACACCGATATGGCGTGGCTCGCGCACATCTCGGATTGGCAGGCTGAGACCGCCGATCCTGGCGAGTTCCTCGATTCGCTCCGGTTTGAGATCGGCGCCAAAGAGGTTTACGTCTTCACGCCTAAGGGACGTGTGATCGGTCTGCCCGCGAGTGCCACACCTGTCGACTTCGCCTATGCCGTGCACACCGAAGTTGGTCATCGCACGATGGGAGCAAAGGTCAACGGTCGGCTGGTTCCCCTCGAGTCTGAGCTGAAGAGCGGCGATGTCGTCGAAGTGTTCACCTCGAAGAACCCTGACGCGAGTCCGAGCCAGGACTGGCTGAGCTTCGTCAAGAGCACCAGAGCACGCAGCAAGATCCGCGGATGGTTCACGAAAGAGCGCCGCGAAGAAGCGGTAGAGCAGGGCAAAGAGGGCATCGCTCGTGCGATGAGACGTCAGAACCTGCCGCTTCAGCGCCTCATGAGCCAGGATTCGTTCACCGAGGTAGCCCGACAGCTGCGCTTCGAAGATGTCTCGGCCCTTTACGCCGCCGTAGGCGAGGGGCACATCTCCACCCAGTCGGTGATTGAAAAGGTCACTGCGCTGGTGAGCGCCGAAGAAGATACCAACACTGGCCCCATTGATCTTCCGCTCGGTCGTGCCCGCCAGCCTCGCACCGGAGACTCTGGAGTCCTCGTTCGTGGGGCACCCGACATCCTCGTGAAATTGGCAAAGTGCTGCACCCCGGTTCCCGGGGACGCGATTCTCGGTTTTGTCACTCGGGGGAGCGGAGTGTCGGTGCATCGCGACGATTGCACCAACGTGAGCGCGCTGCGCGACGAGCCCGAGCGAATGATCGACGTCGAGTGGGCCCCGTCAACGAAGAGCATCTTCATGGTGCAGATCCAAGTGGAAGCTCTTGATCGCTCGGGACTGCTCAGTGACGTCACGCGCGTGCTCAGTGAGCACCATGTGAATATCCTCTCGGCTACGGTCGCGACCTCGAAGCACCAACTCGCCATCAGCAAGTTCGTGTTCGAGATGGGAGATATTGTGCACCTCGACCGCGTCCTCAATGCGGTACGTCGAATCGATGCTGTTTACGACGTGTATCGGGTCAAATCCTCTTAGCCGGCAACGTCTTGCTGACACAAGAGAGCAAGCGCCTCGTGCTTGTGCGGCAGTGTGCTCGCCTCCAGCTGGCGGATGCTCGCTCGCAGCAACGGCAGATCATAGGCGACCATCTGCCTGGCCGTAGCTCGGTACTCTTCGTCATGCGTGCGGGCGAGGTCTCCAACCGTGCGCGCGGGCGAGGTGACCCACACGCCGCCGATACGTTGCAGATCTGGTCCGGGCAGCTGGACGTCACGGTAGATCACGCTTCGCGCGGGGAGTCGGTTGCGCCGCTGCGGTACGGCCCGCTGCACGTTGTGGCGGAGAGGTGGGTTGTGGCGCGTTCCGTAGATCCATGCGGCGCTCAGATGCGTCGCCGCCAGCGAACCGCCGAGCAGCAATTGCATCGAGCCCGCGCGCAACGCGGAGGTCTCAACGGCATCCGCGGGCATGAAAGCCGGGCCAAGTTCGACGAGGTCGCCATCGAGGCACGCTGCCGTCAGCTCTGCGAGAGACAAGCGATCATCGGGAAAGTAGAGAAACGGCGATGCCATACCGGCATCGTGCCCGACGTGTCGCGTCCAGAAGCGCTTGCGGGGCGATCTGTGGACAGATCAGTCCCGGACGTTCGCTATCCGCCGAGCGCCTTCAACCAGGTGCGGCGAGCTTCGAGCGCATCGGTAGCCGCAGCAATTGCGCGCTTGTCGCTAGACTTCTTCGCAGCCTCGAGCTCTTCCTCAAGCTTTTCGATCGCATCGGTGAGCTGACGCGTCATGTCGTTGGCGCGAGCCTTCGTCTCTGGGTTGTTGCTCTTCCAGTCAGCGTCCTCACGGGTGCGCAGTGCCGTTTCGATCTTGCGCAAGCTGTCATCGAGTCCACGTTCGGTATCGCGTGGAAAGATGCGACCGATCTCGTCCCAACGGCGTTGAATGCTGGTCAACAGAGTGCGTGCCTTGGCGATGACACGCTCGTCAGCGACGGCTTTGGCCTCTTCGAGAAGCTCACGCTTAGCGGCGATCTTCTCGACTGAGGCCTCGTTCTCCGCTGCTTCTCGCTCAATGCGGGCACCGTAGAGCGCGTCACCCGCGGCCTTGAACCTAGCCCACAGAGCATCGTCGACCTTTTTGCCAGCACGACCTGCGCTCTTCCACTGGTCAAGAAGCTCACGGTACGAAGCGATTCCGTCTTCGCCCTTCGGCGCGAGTGCTTCTGCCTTCTCTACGAGTCGGGTCTTCTGGTCGCGAACTACCTTGTGCGCACTGTCCAGCTCGGCATAGAACTCCCGACGGTGCTTGTCGACCGTGGCGCGCGCATCGCGAAACCGCTTCCAAAGCTGTTGGGCCGTCGACTTCGGCAGACGTGGACCGCTCTGCTGCTGAGCTTGCCACTGATCGAACATCTCGGCGAGCTCAGCGGAGGCTTGCTTCCACTGCACGGTCTTGGGATCACGAGCGGCGAGAGCCTCAGCTTTTTCGACCAGCGTCGTACGCACGGCAATCGCCTCATCAACCGCCTCGCGGGCGGCGACAGCCTCGGTCTCAGACTCTGCTGCCAGCTGCACGTTGAGCGCAGCCACTCGTGCTTCCAAAGCGGCCAGATCGCCCACGGCCGCGGCGTTCTTGAGCTTGCCGCTGACAGTGCGGGCCGCGCCACGAAGGTCGGCGGCAGACGCCCCCGCGCGACGGTGTCGCACTTCAAGCAGGCCGACCTCGCTGGCCAGATCGGCATACTTTCGCTCAAAGTAGCCGAGTGCTTCCTCGGGCGAACCGTCGGGGTATTGACCCACGACCCGCCATCCGTCGGCTTCGCGCACGGAGACCGTGCCATCGTCGTCGACGCGGCCCCAGGGCTCGCTTGTTGTCGGTTCGGGAGTTGAATCTGCTGCGGCAGTCACGGAATGCACCTCATCGCGGCATACGCCGCCTGTGGGGGATGGACGGCTCCCAAGCCTAGTACGCCAGGACCGCTCTTTCGGGAGATTCGCTACGCGTCAGGGTTCCGGCGTCTCGGTCGGGTTGGGCTCAACGCTCTCAGACGGCTCGGCCGTAGGCTCCGCAGTGGGCGTGGGAGTGGATGTGACGACGGGAGTGGGCACGGGCTCCGGGGCGCCCGGACCCGTAGTGAAGTACAACGACTGCGCGACGAAGGCTGCGACGATGAGTAATCCACCGACCACGGCTGCAACAACGTTGTCGCGCGTCCGCCGCGTGCTGAGGCCCGCCTGATATTGCTGGCGCGCCAAATAACGACGCGCACGTTCACGGGACTCGCGTGTTTCGCGATCCTTGCCACCAGCGGCCACGGAACCTCCCTCACTCCGGGTCGATGCCCGGGCCGGGTTGATCCTACGGCGCGGCTTCGCTCACAGCCAAACCGCCGAGCACGGTCAACTCGCGCATTAGCCTGGGAAGGTGACCACTCCCAGCGCACTCTTCCAGGGGCAGACCCCCCTTGCGGTGCGCATGCGTCCCACCTCGCTCAGCGAGGTCGCGGGGCAGGGCCACTTGTTGCGAAAAGGCTCACCGTTGGTAGCCCTCGCTGATCCGGGTGCAGCCACCAGGGCGGGCACCTCTGTCATCTTGTGGGGGCCGCCCGGCACCGGCAAGACCACGTTGGCGCAAGCAATTGCCCGAACCTCGGGTCGGCGTTTCGTCGAGCTGTCGGCAGTCACCGCGGGCGTACGAGACGTGCGAGAGGTGATGCAAGAGGCGCTCACCCAGCGTGACCTCTACGACCAGTCAACAATCCTGTTCCTCGACGAGATTCATCGCTTCACAAAGGCGCAGCAAGACGCGCTGCTTCCAGGAGTAGAGAACGGCTGGGTCGTGCTCATTGCTGCGACGACAGAGAATCCGTCATTCTCGGTCATCTCGCCGTTGCTTTCGCGATCGTTGCTGCTCACTCTGCAGCCACTCACCGATGAAGACATCGCAACGCTGCTCGACCGCGCCGTGTCAGACCCTCGCGGGCTCGCGGATTCTGCAACCCTCGAGCCCGCCGCACGCGCTGCGCTCATTCAGCTCGCCTCGGGTGATGCGCGTCGCGCGCTGACATCACTCGAAGCCGCTGCGTCGCTGGCCGAACCCGCGGGCGACGCGGGCGACGATGCCTCCGCGCCGCTGATCACCGCCGAGCATGTGTCGTTGGCCGTGGATCGGGCATTATTGCGCTACGACCGCCAAGGCGACGAGCACTACGACGTAATCAGCGCGTTCATCAAGTCGATCCGCGGCTCTGATGTGGATGCGTCGATTCATTACCTCGCACGAATGATCGAAGCGGGAGAGGACCCTCGGTTCATCTCTCGGCGCTTGATTGTCTCGGCAGCCGAAGACATCGGCCTTGCTGACCCACAGGCGCTCACCATCGCGGTAGCGGCCGCCGATGCTGTGCAATTCATCGGTATGCCGGAAGGTCGCATTCCGCTCGCGGAAGCAACCGCTTACCTCGCGACGACTGCCAAATCCAATGCCGCATACGTGGCGATCGACGCGGCGATTGCTGACGTGCGCGCTGGCGGATTCGGTCGTGTTCCCGTGCCACTCAGAGACGCGCACTACGCCGGCGCGAAGCGGCTCGGGCACGGAAAGGGATATCGCTACCCGCACGATGCTGAGATCGGCGTGGTGCCCCAGCAGTACCTGCCAGATGAGCTCGTGGGCAAGCGGTACTACGAGCCCACCAACCACGGTGCGGAGCGCGATGTGCAGGCGCGGCTCGAGAAGATTCGGCGAATTCTGTCGGACCGGCAATAGCGCAGCATCCACTCAGAAATCCCTCTGGGCTTCTCTGATAAGGTAGACCGGCTCGAAACACAGTTTTCGGGCATCCCCACTCCCCACAAAACCACCGGTTCGCCCCGACGTGCGCGCCGAATGGCGGGAATGGGCGATACGTCCGTGAGCTGCGAAAGACGCGGCCACGTCATCGGAAGGACACCTTCGTGACCACGAAGTCCCAGGACCGCCGCAAGGTCCGCCTCTCACGCGCACTCGGTATCGCGCTGACCCCCAAGGCTGCCCGCTACCTCGAGAAGCGTCCCTACGCTCCGGGTGAGCACGGCCGCACCAAGCGCAAGCAGGACAGCGACTACGCCGTTCGTCTGCGTGAGAAGCAGCGCTTGCGCGAGCAGTACGGCATTCGCGAGAAGCAGATGCGCAACACGTTCAACGAAGCCCGCCGCAAGGACGGCCTGACCGGTGAGAACCTGGTCGAGCTGCTCGAAATGCGTCTGGACGCTCTCGTGCTCCGTTCGGGTTTCGCCCGCACCACCGCGCAGGCACGCCAGCTCGTTGTGCACCGCCACATTCTCGTCGACGGCCAGCCCGTAGACCGCCCGTCGTTCCGCGTAAAGCCGGGACAGACCATCCACGTCAAGGCCAAGAGCGAGGGCACCGAGCCCTTCCAGGTTGCAGCAGCCGGCGGTCACGCCGAGGTTCTGCCTCCCGTTCCCGGCTACCTCGAGGTTGAACTCGACAAGCTGCAGGCACGCCTTGAGCGTCGCCCGAAGCGCGCCGAGGTTCCGGTCGTGTGCGACGTTCAGCTCGTCGTTGAGTACTACGCAGCGCGCTAAGCAACAAAGCAAGCTGTAGCGAGAAGGGTGCCGGGCAATTCCGGCGCCCTTCTTCGTTTGCGCCTACGATGGGGGAGGCCGTGCATGTGCGGCCCACGAGAGAGTGGTGACATGAGAAAGTTCCTGTGGTTTCTGACGGGTGTCGCCGGTGGATTCGTCTTGGCGCATTTGGTCAACAAAGACCCGCGTGGCCACGAGGTGCTCACCGACGTTGACGCTCGTATCACCGAGTTCACTGATCGCATGAGCGACGCCTACCGTGAACAAGAGTCCCGCTTCACCGGGCTCGTAGACGATGTGAAAGACGCCGCAGCTGCGGGCGCTGAGGCTGCCATCGCAGCGGCATCCGACGCCGCCGATTCCGCGGCCGCCATCGCCGACAAGATCCGCGACTGACACGCTGCCCAACCTTCGCGCCCCGGCTCCGACCAGGACCGATTCGGGCGCGCTGAATGACGAGGACCCCGATGAAGACTGCCGAAATCGCGAAGCGCTATCTGGACTACTTCGAAAAGAAGGGTCACACGATCGTTCCGAGCGCGTCTCTTGTCAGTGATGACCCGACACTGCTGTTCACCGTCGCTGGCATGGTGCCTTTCATTCCGTATCTCAGCGGCGTAGTGCCCGCGCCCTACCCGAGCGCCGCAGATGTGCAGAAATGCATCCGCACGAACGACATCGAAGAGGTCGGCAAGACGCCTCGACACGGCACCTTCTTCCAGATGCTGGGCAACTGGTCTTTCGGCGATTACTTCAAAGAGGGCGCGATCACCTTCGCGTGGGACTTGCTCACCGGCTCTGAAGACGACGGAAAGTTCGGCTTTGATCCCAAGGACCTCTGGGTCACGGTCTACGAAGACGACGACGAAGCGTTCGGACTCTGGCAGAGAATCGCGGGCTTGCCAGACGAGCGCATCCAGCGTCTCGGCAAAGACACCAACTACTGGAGCACCGGTGTGCCCGGCCCTGCCGGCCCGTGCTCAGAGATCTTCTTCGACCGCGGCCCCGACTATGGCATTGATGGTGGCCCCGCCACTGACGACGACCGCTACGTGGAGATCTGGAATCTGGTCTTCATGCAGTATGCGATTCACAATGTGCGATCGAAGATCGACTTCGACATCATCGGCGAATTGCCCAACAAGAACATCGACACCGGCATGGGGCTTGAGCGCGTCGCGTTCATCAAGCAGGGCGTCGACAATATGTATGAGACCGACCAGGTTCGCCCTGTTCTCGACAAGGCTGTCGAGCTGAGCGGCAAGACCTATGGCGCCGTGCACGAAGACGATGTGCGCTTTCGCATCGTGGCCGACCACGTGCGCTCATCACTGATGTTGCTGGCCGACGGCGTCACCCCGTCGAATGAGGGCCGCGGCTATATTCTGCGCCGCCTCATGCGGCGTGCCATCCGCTCGATGCGCCTCCTCGGCGTAGAGGGGGCGACATTCCCCGACCTGTTCACCGCCTCGCGGGATGCGATGCAAGAGGCGTACCCCATAGTCGGTGACGAGTACGACCGCCTCTCTGCCTATGCCTATGCAGAGGAGCAGACGTTCCTGCGCACGCTCGCGGCCGGTTCGGTGATTCTCGACGATGCGCTGGCTTTGACGAAGGATGCTGGCGGCTCACGCCTCGCAGGCGATGAGGCGTTTCTGCTGCACGACACCTACGGCTTTCCCATCGACCTGACGCTAGAGATCGCCGAAGAGGCCGGGCTCAGCGTCGATCGCGCCGCGTTTGACACGCTGATGCAAGAGCAGCGCGCTCGCGCCAAGGCCGATGCAAAGTCGCGCAAGCGTCAGCTGGCCGATCTCAGCGTCTACCGCGACTTCCGTTCGCAGGGTGAGACGATCTTCACCGGCTACTCCGACCTCGAAACTGAGTCGCGGGTGCTCGGACTGCTCGTCGATGGGCTGCCGGTCACGAGCGCCGCCGTCGGGCAGATAGCCGAGGTGATCCTTGCCGAAACCGCTCTCTATGCGGAGTCTGGCGGCCAGGTCGCCGACAAGGGCCTCATCGTCGGCCCCGGATTCGAGCTCGAAGTTCTCGATGTGCAGCGCCCCGTTGCCGGCCTCATCAGCCACACCGTGCAGGTGAGCTCGGGCGAAGTAGGAATCGGGCAAGCTGCGACCTCTGTGGTTGACGCCGCGAATCGTCGTGCTGGGCAGCAGGCGCACTCCGCCACGCACTTGGTTCACGCGGCGCTGCGCGACACCCTCGGCAAGTCTGCCGCCCAGTCGGGCTCTCTTAACCGCGCAGGCTACATGCGCTTCGACTTCAGGTGGGGCCAAGCGCTCTCTGAAGAAACGAAGACCGAGATCGAAGAGATCGCCAACAACGCGGTGCACGACAATCTCGAAGTCACCACGCACGTCCTGGCGCTGGACGATGCGAAGGCTCTCGGCGCAATGGCGCTCTTCGGCGAGAAGTACGGCGACACTGTTCGCATGGTCGACATCGGTGGTCCCTGGTCGCGAGAGCTCTGCGGTGGCACGCACGTCGCTTCCAGCGCGGAGATTGGCATCATCAATCTCGTGGGAGAGTCATCGGTCGGGGCGTCAAACCGTCGCGTTGAGGCGCTCGTCGGTTTGGACGCCTTCCGATCCATGGCGGCAGAGCGCGCCCTGGTATCGCAGCTCACCACAACGTTGAAGACGCCGCGCGAAGGTCTGCCCGCAAAGATCGCTGAGCTGACGGCAAACCTCAAAGCAGCCGAAAAGAAGATCGCTGCGTTCGAGTCCAAGGCGTTGGGCGACCAATTGCCAGCCCTCGTCGCCGCGGCCAATAGCGTCGGCGAGTACACCGTGGTCGCATCTTCTCTCGGCAGTGCAGCTTCGGCAGACGATGTTCGTGCTGTCGCGCTTCAGGTCCGGGAGCGTCTGGGAGATCGCGCAGCCGTCGTCGCCCTGGGCGCCGAGATCTCTGGTCGGCCGATCGTCATCGTCGCGACCAACGATTCGGCTCGACGCGCTGGTGCAAAAGCGGGTGCACTCGTAAAGACTGCCTCCGCCGTACTCGGTGGTGGTGGCGGCGGACGCGATGATGTTGCGCAGGGTGGCGGCACTGACGTTGCTGCTCTGCCTGCGGCGTTCGCAGCGATTTCGGCGGCGCTCGAGGCGTGAACGGCTTTCGGCGTGGCGTGCGCATCGGCGTCGACGTCGGGCGTGCCCGAGTCGGCGTGGCACGATGCGATCCTGACGGAATGCTTGCCGTTCCGGTAGAAACGGTTGCCCGCGAGCAGCAGAGCGTGGCGCGAGTGGCAGCAATCGCCGCTGAGTACGACGCGCTCGAGATTCTGGTCGGCTTGCCGTTGAACATGCAAGGCACCGATACGCAATCAACGACAGACGCGAGGGAGTTCGCGGCAGCGCTTGCGCAGGTGTCAGAGCGCCCCGTGCGGCTCGTTGACGAACGGTTGTCAACGGTCTCGGCCCACGCGGCCCTGCGCAGTTCGGGCAGATCACAGCGTTCATCTCGTAACATTGTTGATCAGGTCGCCGCGGTCGTCCTGTTGCAACAGGCTCTCGACGTTGAGAAGAACACCGGGCGATCCCCTGGAACCCCCCTCTCTCAGGAGCCCGCCTGACATGTCCGATACCCCGACGCCCGGTCCCGCCGACGGCGCTGCGCCCGTTTCGCGACGCGCCGCGCGCGAAGCGGCAGCCCGCGAGGCCGCGCCCGCGAAGGCTCCCGATGGCGCACCCGAACCGCCACCGACCGCGGCACCTGTGCGCGCATCAACGGAATCGAACAGCTCGGACGACTCGTGGATCTTCGGCACACCCGCGACACGTCCCACCGCGTCGCCGTCGTACAACCGCGCGGGCAACGCAGCATCCGCTCGCACCTCATCCGCGCAAAACCCAACCGACCCGACACCGCGCGCCTCAACCGCTACGCTCGATGATCTGTTCAGCGCAGAAGCGACCGCTGATGCGCTGGGAACGCCTCCGCCGCCAGGCAACCGGCGCAAACGCCGCATCGGCGGGTGGATAGCTCTCGCGGTCTTTCTGCTCCTCATCGGAGGAGCAGCCGTCGCCACCTGGTATGTCTGGAGTACATACGAAAGTCAGATCCGCGAGGTCATGGGCTGGGAAGAGCCACAGGACTATGAGGAGGGTCTCGCGACGGGCGAGACGTTCGTCACCATCTCAGAAGGAGATACCGGTTCGCCTATCTCGCAGTCGCTGTATGACGCCGGAGTCACCAAGACGCCTGAGGCGTTCTACGACTATCTGATCGACACCGGCCAGAACCCCAATTTCGTTCCCGGTGTGTTCGCGATGCAGCAGCAGATGACGTCTGAAGCCGCACTCGCCGCGCTGATGAATCCCGAGAACAAGATGGAGAACTCTGCACAACTTCGCGAGGGTCTCACGGTCGACGACTCGCTGCCCCTGCTCGCAGAAGGCATCGGATTGCCGCTTGAAGACCTCGAAGCTGCGGTGAAGAACCCTGCTGACTACGGGGTCGAAGCCGACACCCTCGAAGGCTGGCTCTTTCCTGCCACATACTCGTTCGATCCGGGTGTGACCGCCGAAGAAGTGATCCAAAGGCTCGTCAACCGAACGATCACCTCATTGGATGCCGCAGAGGTGCCGGTTGACCAGCGCCAAGAGATCCTCACGATCGCGTCGATCATCCAGCGCGAAGCGCGCTACGAAGAAGACATGCGCAAGGTTGCAACGGTGATCGAGAATCGGCTGCAGGCCGACAACCAAGAGACCTTCGGGTACCTGCAGATGGACTCGACCGCCCAGTACGGCTTCGGCGAAGACGACGGCACGGCAAGCACGTCAGCGGACGCTCAGTACGATGACAACCCGTGGAACACCTATGTGAACCCTGGGCTGCCTGTGGGCCCGATCGCAAACCCCGGCGATGTCGCGATCGCCGCCGCGATGGACCCCGCCGAAGGCGACTGGCTCTACTTCGTGACAGTGAACCTCAATACGGGTGAAACGACGTTCACCACGAACCTCAACGATCACAACGCGGCCGTGAACGACTGGTTGTCGTGGTGCTCTGAGAACCCGGACGCCGGGTGCTGACGTCTGCCCAGCTCGCGGTATGGGGCGACCCTATCGAGCACAGCCGCTCGCCAAGACTTCATCGGGCGGCATACCGAACGCTCGGCCTGAACTGGGACTACGGACGTCGTCGCGTCAACGAGCGAGAGTTCACAGCTGCCCTCGCCAGCCTCGACGAGCACTGGCGCGGGCTGTCGCTGACGATGCCCCTCAAGACTGAAGCGTTCAACTGTGCCGTCAGCCACGATCGCCACTCTGCCCTCGCCGGCGTATCGAACACCCTCCTGCTCACGTCAGACGGTCCTCGCGCATTCAACACCGATGTCGGCGGCCTGGTGCGCGCACTTCGCGAAGACGGGGTAGCTGCGGCGCCTACCGCTCGAATCATCGGAGCTGGCGCCACCGCGACATCTGCGCTCATCGCTCTCAGCGAGCTCGATGCGCGAGACGTGCAGATCGTGGCGCGCCGCCCGGAATCCGTGCTGCCGTTGCGAGCTCTTGGCGAGAAGCTCGGCATGCAGGTCGAGGGTGTGGGATTCAACGCCGAACGATTCAACGCTGCCACCGTGACGATCGCCACACTGCCCGGCGAGACAGTGCTCAGCGAAGCTCGCTCTGACGCTCTCGCAGAATCTGGCGGACACCTTTGCGATGTCGTATACGGAAACTGGCCGACCCCGCTGTCTGCCGCCTGGGTCCGAGCTGGACACACCGCGTCATCAGGGCTCGGCATGCTCTTGCATCAAGCGGTTCTGCAGGTGCGGGTATTCACATCGGACGAGATCGACGTGCCGCTCGAGAACGAATTGAGCGTCGTCGCCGAAATGCGCGCGACGCTCATGGGAGACTAGACCAATGCTCCGTGTACTCACGGCCGGCGAATCGCACGGCCCCGAACTTGTCGCTGTCATGGAAGGTCTGCCTTCGGGCGTCCCCGTCTCCAGCGTTGCCATCCAAGCCGACCTCGAACGACGCAAGCTCGGCTACGGCCGCGGTTCGCGCATGAAATTCGAACAAGACGAGCTCACGATCTCGTCGGGTGTCGTACACGGCTACTCGCTGGGCAGCCCGATTGCGCTTCGCATTGGCAACACCGAATGGCCAAAGTGGGTCGAGGTGATGAGCGCCGAGCCCGTCGAACTCACCGACAAGTCACGCGGGCGTGGCGCAGCACTGACACGCCCACGGCCCGGTCACGCCGACCTCGTGGGCATGCAGAAGTACGACTTCGACGAGGCTCGTCCGATCCTTGAACGTGCGAGCGCTCGTGAAACCGCGGCCCGCGTCGCACTCGGCGCGGTCGCACGCAGCTTCCTCGCGGAACTCGGCATCGAGCTCGTCAGTCACACGCTCTCGATCGGCCCGGTTCGGGTCCCCGAAGATGCACCCGTTCCTGCGCCCGCCGATGTCGACGCACTGGATGCTGATCCGTTGCGTTGCTTCGACGCCGCAACGAGCGCAAAAATGGTCGAAGAAGTTGACGATGCGCGCAAGGCCGGCGACACGCTGGGAGGCATCGTGGAGGTGCTGGCCTACGGGCTGCCGCCCGGACTGGGCTCTCACGTGCACTGGGATCGCCGCCTCGATGGCAAGCTCGCGCAGGCGCTCATGAGCATCCAGGCGATCAAAGGCGTCGAGGTCGGTGACGGTTTTCTCACCACGACGCGTCGCGGCTCGAAAGCTCATGACGAGCTCTATGCGACCGACGGCGGAATCACTCGTTCGACCGATCGTGCGGGCGGAACGGAGGGCGGAATGTCGACGGGCACCGTGCTGCGCGTGCGCGCGGGTATGAAGCCGATCGCCACCGTGCCCAAGGCGCTGCGCACGATCGATATCGCCACCGGTGATGATGCAACCGCTCATCACCAACGCTCCGACGTCTGTGCGGTCCCGGCTGCTGGCGTCGTCGCTGAGGCGATGGTTGCCGTAGTGCTCGCCGATGTCGTGCTCGAGAAGTTCGGCGGTGACAGCATCGGAGAAACGCGTCGCAACGTCGAGTCGTATCTGGCAGCAATTCCTGAGTCGCTTCACACCTCTGCCGCAAGCGATGCATCTCTGAGCGATGACGAAACGGTCTGATTCGATCGTTCTGATCGGACCGATGGGAGCTGGCAAGACCAGTATCGGCAAACGCGTCGCACGCGCTCTGAAACTGCCATTCGTTGACACCGACGCTGTTGTTGTGCGCGAACACGGCGCGATCGCTGAGTTGTTCGCCGAGCGCGGTGAAGCACACTTCCGTTCTCTGGAACGCCAAGCGGTTAGCGACGCCTTGGGCAATGGCGGAGTGGTCGCTCTGGGCGGTGGCGCTGTGCTCGATGAAACGACACAGCGCGACCTCTCCGAACACCGCGTGGTCTTTCTCACCGTTGCGCCCCGCGTGGTGGCAACTCGAGTGTCCGGTTCGAAACGTCCGCTGTTGCAGGGCGACGATTCGGCTCAACGCTGGACCGAGATATTCGAGACACGGCGCCCGATCTACGAAACACTCGCAGATGCCACCTTCGACACCTCTCACGGCCCCTTGGCCGACATCGTCACAGAGATCGTGGCGTGGGCGAAAAACAACGAAACCACGGAGGACCAATGACAGACGTGAGCACCATCTCGGTCAGCGGTGACGCACAGTATGACATCTTCGTCGGCCGCGGCATTCTCGCTACCGCGGGCGAGCTGCTGCCTGCCGCGGCACGCAAAGTCCTCATCATCCACCCGCCGACTCTCGCTGCCCAGGCCGAAGGTCTTCGCGACGCTCTTCGAGGCGAACGCGAGGTGCTTCTGGCAGAGGTGCCCGATGCGGAACAGGGCAAGCGCGTCGAGGTCGCGGCCTTCTGCTGGCAGGTTATGGGCCAGGCTGACTTCACCCGCACCGATGCGGTCATCGGTTTTGGCGGTGGGGCGGTAACTGACCTCGCGGGCTTCGTCGCAGCCACCTGGTTGCGCGGTGTTGAGGTCTTGCAGATTCCCACGACCGTGCTCGGGATGGTCGATGCCGCCGTCGGCGGCAAGACGGGGATTAACACTGCCGAAGGAAAGAACCTGGTCGGCGCATTCTGGGCGCCACGTGCAGTGATCTGCGACCTCGAACTGCTCGACACGCTCTCACGCAACGAACTGGTCGCCGGCTACGCGGAGGTGGTCAAGGCCGGGTTCATTTGGGCTCCAGAGATCCTTGACATCATCGAGGCTGATCCGCTCGTGGCCACCGATCCCACGACGGCCGAGTTTCGGCGCACCGTCGAACTCGCCATCGACATGAAAGCGCGCGTGGTGGGGGAGGACCTTCGCGAAGCAGGGCTGCGCGAGATCCTCAACTACGGCCACACGCTCGGCCACGCTATCGAGCACGCAGAGCGCTATCGCTGGCGCCACGGCGCCGCGATCTCGATCGGCATGGTCTTTGCCGCCGAACTCTCGCGGTTGGCAGGCAGGCTCTCTGATGAAGCCGCCGCGCGCCATCGCGACATCTTCGAATCTCTGGGCCTGCCGGTGAGCTACCGCGCCGGGGCATGGCCCACCCTGAAGGCGTCGATGCAGCGCGATAAGAAGAGCCGCGGGGGCATGCTGCGCTTTATCGTGCTTGACGACATCGCCAAGCCCACTGTGCTGCAAGCTCCCGACGAATCGCTGCTGTTTGCGGCGTACCAAGAAGTCGCCGCGTCGTAGGCTGAGCGCGTGACATCGAACCTGCCGCTGCTGCTCGTCAATGGCCCCAACCTCAATCTGCTCGGTGTGCGCCAGCCTGAAATCTACGGGCACGCAACGCTGCGAGACGTTGAAGTTCTGGTGGCCGACACCGCCCAGGCGCGCGGGTTCGATGTTCGAACGATCCAGTCCAACCACGAGGGCGTGCTCATCGATGCCATTCACGACGCGCGACAGCGATGTTCGGGGATCGTCATCAATCCGGGCGGCCTGACTCACACCTCTGTGGTGCTGCGCGACGCGCTGGCTGGCGTTGCGCTGCCGGTTGCCGAAGTGCACATCTCGGATGTGATGGCGCGAGAAGAGTTTCGTCACCACTCGTACGTTCGCGATGTCGCCTCGGTGCACGTGATCGGTGAGGGTGTGGCCGGATATGCCCGCGCGGTGGAACAGCTGCTAGACCTCATTGTCACGCGCGCAACGACCTGAATCACGCGCGACGCAACCCATCCCGTAGAATGACACGTCGGGCCGCCACGGCCCACTTCCCTCACGAACGGACTTGTTTTCCTCATGGCATCCACCGCAGACATCAAGAACGGCGTCGTGCTCAAGATCGACGGACAGCTCTGGAACGTTGTGGAGTTTCAGCACGTCAAGCCCGGCAAGGGCGGAGCATTTGTCCGCACCAAGCTGAAGAACGTGCTCAGCGGCAAGGTCATCGACCGCACCTTCAACGCTGGCGCAAAGGTAGACGTCGAGAACGTCGACCGCCGCGACTTCACGTACCTCTACAACGACGGCGACAGCTTCGTCTTCATGGATGTTGAGCTGTACGACCAGATCAGCCTGCAGGCTGCAACGGTCGGCGACGCGGCAAACTTCATGCTCGAGAACCAGCAGGTTCAGATTGCGCTCAACAACGACAACCCGCTCTACGTCGAGTTGCCCCCGTCGGTTGTGCTTGAGATCACGTACACCGAGCCTGGCCTCCAGGGCGACCGTTCTTCGGCCGGAACCAAGGCTGCCACCGTTGAGACCGGCTACGAGATTCAGGTGCCGCTGTTCCTCGAAACGGGCACCAAGGTCAAGGTTGACACCCGCACCGGAGACTACCTCGGCCGTGTGAACTAGCCGTGGGTGCTCGCACTAAAGCACGCAAACGCGCGCTCGACATCCTCTTTCAAGCCGACGTTCGTGACGTCGCGCTCGCAGAGATGCTCGCTACCGAAGCCAAGCGCGCGGCAAATGAGCCGTCTCGCGAGGCCTCATGGCTGTACGCACGCGAGATCGTCGATGGTGTCGTCGACAACCGCGAAGCCATCGATGAGCAGATCACTACCTTCGCCAAGGACTGGACGCTCGAGCGGATGCCTGCCGTAGACCGTGCTGTGCTACGGCTAGGAGTGTGGGAGATTCTCTACAACGACGCCGTGCCAACGGCAGTGGCCATCGATGAAGCGGTAGACCTCGCGAAAGAGTTCTCGACCGACGAAGCGGGATCATTCGTGCATGGTGTGCTCGCGCGCATCGCACGCTCTTCCTGATCTTCTGGCATTGTCAGGGGCGAGCAGCAGGATGGATGCTGTGAACGCGCCCTTCATCGATTCGTCGCACATCCGCCGGCAGGCATCGGGCGGTGCGTACGAGCGAGGCGTCGCCTACTTTGCGGACGGCGCGGTGCGAAACCTGACCTGGGATGATCGCCGATCCTTGCTGATCGGTGAGGTGACCGGCAGCGGAGACTTCTCCTACCGCTGTCGCATTCATCTCGACCCGGCCCGAAGCAAGAGACCAATTCTTTCCGCCCGGTGCACCTGCCCGCTGCATGCAGATTGCAAGCACACCGTAGCGACGCTTCTCGCCAGCAACCAACGTGCCGAGAAGGTCTCAGAAGCACCGACGGCCCGCTCTGACCGCTGGCGGTCGCTATTTGTCGAAGAGTCATCGCCTCGTGAAAGCGTGACACCCCTCGCGCTCGGAGTCGAACTGCGTCAGCGCATCAGGCGCGGCGCGTCGAACTGGGCACCGTTGCGCGCGGAAGCTGCGACAGCTCGCAGTCTGCACTTTGCGGGTGCCGACCTGCTCGTAGGTCTGCGCCCTCTCGAACTCAGCGGTCGCAGCAACACCTGGATCAAAGGCGGCGCTTCGTGGGACACGGTCAGGCGCCCCGCCAACCCGTTCGAGCCCGCGCAGGCACGTTGGTTCGCACAGCTGTGGAGCATCGCACACGAGGTCCGTTCCCTGGGCTCGTTCGTGGACGTGTCAGAGTGGCTCACCATCGACGACGTCGAATCGACACTGCTGTGGGCACACCTCGGTGAAGCCGCTGCACGGAACATTCCGATCGTCGCGACAAAGAAGCAGAGCAGCGTAACGATTGCCGACAGCGCTGATGCTGTCGTTCGCGCCGAGCGCACCGCGAGCGGAATTCAGCTCTCACCACGGGTGCGTATCAATGACGTGGTTGCGGACGTCGAGTCACTGCGGCCAATCGGACATCTGGGTGTGTACAGGTTCGAGGTGCACCGCGAACGCATCGACCTGACGCTCGCGCAAGTGCCATTGTCAGCGCCCTTGCACGGGTTGCTCGTTGCGCGAACTCCCGTCGAGGTACCCGAGGCCGATGCGGACGAGTTCATCGATGAGCATCTGCCTCTGCTCGCCCGTCAAAGCACCGTAGAGACTGAGGGCGTCGAGATTCCGCTGGCACCTCGCCCCGAACTTGTGCTGGCTGTGCAGTTCTCTGCGCAACATCGGCTGTCGTTCACCTTGGAATGGCGCTATGGCTCGCGACGGCGGGAACCTTTCAGCTGGGATTCCGCGGCCCACCGAGATCACGACGCTGAATCTGAGATTCTGACGCGTGTTGAGCGCGTGTGGAATCTGATCTCGCCCGTACCGATGGGCGCCAAGGGATCGCTGAGCGGGCTGGATGCTGCCGTGTTCGCCGCCGAACTGCTTCCTGAGCTCGAGTCCTGCCGCGGGGTGCGAGTGGAGTTGCGAGGCGAGCGCCCCAAATATCGCGAACTATCCGCGGATCCGCACGTGAAGATCTCGACGGTGGAGTCGACGGACCCAGACTGGTTTGACCTCGGCATCATCGTCACGGTAGACGGTCGCACGATTCCGTTCACACCCCTGTTCACCGCACTTGCTCGTGGCCGCAAGAAGATGCTGCTGAGCGATGGCCGCTACTTCTCGCTTTCTCACCCCGCGCTGCAGCGCCTTCGCGACCTCATCCATGAAGCCGGCGGCTTGAGCGAATGGGAGACGCCCCCTCGTCTCAGTCGGTACCAAACCGATCTCTGGGCGGATTTTGAAGACGTCGCAGATGAAGCGGAGCCAGCCATATCTTGGCGACGCACTGCGGAAGGACTGCGCGACGTCGAGCAAATCGTGCCGACGCCCGTGCCCCGCGGTATTGCCGCCGACTTGCGTCCTTACCAGCACGCGGGTTTCGACTGGCTTGCATTCCTATGGCGGCACCGCCTTGGCGGAATCCTCGCCGACGACATGGGGCTCGGCAAGACGCTGCAGATGCTCGCGCTCATCGAACACCTGCGCGAATCGGGTGAGACTCGACCCGTGCTCGTCGTAGCTCCTACTTCGGTGATGTCGACATGGCAAAGCGAAGCCGCTCGCTTCGCGCCCGAGTTGCGGGTGGCGATCGTCGACGCGACAAGAAGCAAGCGCGGCGTCTCAGTGCCCGTTGTTGCCGCCGCGGCTGATGTGCTGATCACCTCTTACACGCTGCTTCGGCTGAACGAAAGTGAGTTCACCGCCGTCGAGTGGGCGATACTCGTGCTTGACGAGGCACAATTCGTGAAGAACGCGAAGACGAAGGCGCATCGCGCTGCGCGCGACATCACTGCCGAGGTCACCTTCGCGATCACGGGCACACCACTGGAGAACAGCTTGACTGAACTCTGGTCGCTTCTTGCGCTCTCGGCGCCGGGGCTGTTCCCGTCGGCTCGGCGCTTCCGCGAAGAGTATGTCGGACCGATCGAGCAGGGGAAGGTACCCAGCAACCGCGAGGGCGGGGAATATCGAGCAGCGCGTTTGGCGCAGCTTCGACGTCGCATTCGTCCACTGGTGCTCCGTCGCACCAAAGAGGTCGTCGCGGCAGACATGCCTCCAAAGCAAGAGCAAGAAGTGCGCATTGAGCTCAGCGCAGCGCACCGGGAGCTCTACGACACTGTGCTGCAGCGCGAGCGCCAGAAGGTGTTGGGATTGCTCGATGATCTGGACCGCAATCGGTTCATCGTGTTTCGCTCGCTCACCCTGCTGCGCATGCTTGCGCTGGCACCCGCGTTGGTAGATCCCGAGCATGCGCACATCGCCCCGAGCAAGATCACGGCGCTCTTCGAACAGCTCGACGAGATCCTCGCCGAGGGTCATCGCACGCTGATCTTCAGTCAGTTCACATCGTTTCTGGCGCTCGCCACCGCAGAACTCGATAGGCGAGGGGTGCCGTACGCATACCTCGATGGCTCGACAAAGGATCGCGACGCCGCGGTGCGAGCGTTTCGCGAGGGCGATGCGCCGGTGTTCTTGATCAGCCTCAAGGCGGGTGGGTTTGGACTCACCTTGACCGAGGCCGACTACGTGTTCCTGTTGGATCCATGGTGGAACCCCGCTGCTGAAGCACAGGCGGTCGATCGAGCCCACCGCATCGGACAGTCACGCACGGTGATGGTCTACCGACTCATTGCGAACGGCACTATCGAGGAGAAAGTGATGGCACTCCAGCAGCGGAAAGCTCGCTTGTTCCGCTCGGTGATGGACGATGACGCGCTATTCGGCAGCGCGCTCACCGCGGACGATATTCGCGGCCTCTTTGAGTCGTAGCGCCCACGACCCGCGCCGCTGCGCTGGTGCGCGATCACGCCACGTAGAATTGGGGCTGTTCCAATCAGGAGGATTTCATGCGCATCACGGGCCTCGGCCACGCCGGAATGTTCATCGAGACGGCCGGAGGAAGCATCCTGTGCGATCCCGTCGTCGGACCAACATTCTTCGGATCGTGGTTCCCTTTTCCCGACAACCGCGCGCTCGACTGGGCTCATTTCGGCAACGCTGACTTTCTGTACATCTCGCACCGTCACCGTGATCACTTCGATCCTGCGCTGATGCAGAAACACGTTCCAAAGAGCATCAAGGTGCTGTTGCCTGATTACCCAACCGATGACCTCGAGAACGATCTGCGCCGACTGGGATACGACAACATCATCCACACCCAGGCGGGGGAGCCGCTGACCTTCGGCGAGCTGAAGATCATGGTCACGCCATTGCGCGCACCGAGCGATGGCCCGATCGGAGACTCGTCGTTGAGCGTCGACGACGGCACAGCCAGCATCCTGAACCAAAACGACTCCCACCCGCTCGATCTCGAGACGCTGCTTCGCTTCAGCAAGCCAGAGGCGTACTTCACTCAAGTCTCGGGCGCTATCTGGTGGCCGATGGTCTATGACCTGCCACAAGACGCCAAGCAGAACTTCGCACGGCTCAAGCGCGACGCTCAGAACAAACGAGCCATGTACTACATCGAGAAAGTCGACGCGGCGCACGTCTTCCCTATGGCCGGACCGCCCATGTTCTTGCGCGAAGAACTGTTCCGCTACAACGGATTCGGCCTCGAAGACGATTCGATCTTCACCGATCAACGCCAGTTTCTCGCGCACATGAAACAGCTGCGGCCCAAGCAGAACGGGTACGAGTTCGTGCCAGGCACGGCGGTGGAGCTCAACCACGGCGAGATCTCGGTCACGCAGACGCTCTACACCGATGCTGAGATCGACCGAATCTTCGACGACAAGTGGGCGTATCTTGCCGAACAGCGCGATTCGCGCCAAGACGAGATCGCTGCAGAAGTTGCCTCGCGCGCGCCGGTGCTCGCTCCGGACGAGATGCTTGCCGAGCTCAAGTCATGGTGGGAGCCCCTGCTGCGTCGTGGACGCATCTTCCGCAACGGCGTCGGCGGCGCGGTACGCATGACCATCGGCGAACTTGACCTTGTGGTCGACTTCCCGAAAGCGAAGGTGCGTGAATTCGCGGGGGAAGAGACGAACTACTGGTTCACGATCCCCGCCGATCTCGTTTCGACGAACATTCGTGATCACGAGATCGACTGGTCGAACTCCATCTTCCTTTCGATGCAGTTTGGCGCTGGTCGCATCGGCAAGTTCAACGAGTTCATTTACACGTTCTTCAAGTGTCTTTCACGCGATCGCATTGAATATGTTGAGAACTGGTACGCCGAGCAGTCTGACGTGTCAGAAGACATCCAGCTCGAAGAGTGGGTGGTGCAGCGGCGATGCCCCCACCTGCGCGCTGACCTGTCGAAGACCGCGAAGATCGAAGATGGTGTGCTCACGTGCAGTCTGCACGACTGGAAATGGGATCTCGCCTCAGGTAAGTGTCTGAGCACCCACGGACACCCCATTCGGGCATCACAGGCTGAAGACCAACTCAACCGCGAAGCTGCGCACCCAGTCGCGTAGCGTCACGCGCTAAGATAGTAGTCATCAAGCAACCTTTAACACCGTCCCGTGAGGCGGAGAAGGGAGCGGTATGAGCGCACACGAGAGAATCGTGCTGCAGGACGCCGACATCGCCCGAGCCCTGACTCGGATCTCTCACGAGATTCTGGAGTCCAATCGCGGGGCCGACAACCTTGTTTTGCTGGGCATCCCCACCCGAGGCGTCACGCTCGCCACGCGCATCGCCCAGCTGATCGAGACCTTCAGCGGTGTTGCTGTCGAGACCGGCGCTCTCGACGTGACGATGTACCGTGATGACCTGCACAAGAATCCGACCCGAGCACCACGGCCGACCTCGATTCCCGATGGCGGAATCAACGGCAAGACGGTTGTGCTCATCGACGACGTGCTCTTCTCGGGGCGCAGCATTCGCGCCGCGCTCGACGCTCTGCAAGACATTGGCCGACCCTCTGCCGTGCGTCTGGCAACACTGATCGACAGAGGTCACCGCGAGTTGCCCATCCGCCCAGACTTCGTAGGCAAGAACCTCCCCAGTGCGCGGGATGAGCGTGTCAACGTGCGGTTGACTGAAACCGACGGCAAAGACGAGGTGACGATCGAATCATGAGGCACCTGCTCGATACGCAAACGCTTTCGCGAGCCGACGCGATTCAGATTCTCGATGTGGCCGAAGACATGGCTGACACGCAGTTGCGCGAGGTGAGAAAGCTCCCCACCCTGCGCGGCAAGACCGTGGTCAACCTGTTCTTCGAAGACTCCACCCGCACCCGCATTTCGTTCGAGGCGGCAGCCAAACGGTTGAGTGCCGACGTGATCAACTTCTCGGCGAAGGGCTCAAGCGTCTCCAAAGGCGAATCGCTGCAAGACACCGCCCAGACCCTCCAAGCGATGGGGGCAGATGCCGTCGTCATCCGGCACGGGGCTTCTGGCGCTCCGCGCACTCTCGCCTCGAGCGGCTGGATCACTGCCGGTGTGGTGAATGCGGGCGATGGAACGCACGAGCATCCCACCCAGGCCCTTCTTGACGCCTTCACCATGCGCAAACGTCGCTTCGGCGCCGACAGCCGCGGACGCGATCTGGATGGCATGCGTGTCACGATCGTCGGCGACGTGCTGCACTCGCGCGTCGCACGTTCGAACGTCTGGCTGCTCGCTACGTTGGGGGCCGAGGTGACGCTGGTGGCGCCGCCGACTCTTGTTCCGCAAGACGTGTCGCTGTGGCCTGCGACTATTCTCTACAACCTCGATGAGGCAATCGAGCGGCGCCCTGACGCTCTCATGATGCTTCGCATCCAGCTTGAGCGCATGAATGCGGCATATTTTCCCACTGAACGGGAGTATTCCCGGCGCTGGGGTCTTGACCCACTCAGACTCGAGGCGCTGGGGAGCGATAGCATTGTGATGCATCCCGGACCCATGAACCGGGGGCTCGAGATCTCTGCCGCGGCAGCCGATTCCGCCCGCTCGACAGTGTTGGAGCAGGTGACACACGGGGTGTCTGTGCGCATGGCTGTGCTCTACCTGTTGCTGTCAGGTTCAGAGCACGAAGCCAGCACCGCCCCGAACGGTGTGCACAAGAACGACAAGGAGTACGCACGATGAGCGAAGTCTTCCTGTTTCGCGGCGCGACGCTAGAGGGTGCCAGCACGGCCGATCTGCTCGTCGAAAACGGACAGATCACCGAAGTCGGCACCGGTTTGAGCCGCGCTGGCGCGACCGAGATCGATGTCGACGGCCTCGTGGCCCTGCCAGGACTCGTCGACCTGCACACCCACCTTCGTGAGCCCGGCTTCGAGGCATCCGAAACAATCCTGACCGGATCCCGCGCGGCGGCCGCAGGTGGCTACACGGCCGTCTTCGCGATGCCGAACACCTCGCCGGTTGCCGACACCGCGGGCGTCGTCGAACAGGAGCTCGCTCTCGGCGAAGCTGCTGGCTTCGTCACGGTGCAGCCAATCGGTGCCGTGACTGTCGGACAGAAGGGGGAGCGCCTCGCCGAACTCGGCGCCATGGCTGACTCCCGCGCGCAAGTACGTGTCTTCAGTGACGATGGGTTCTGCGTGTGGGACCCGCTCATCATGCGCCGCGCTCTTGAGTATGTGAAAGCCTTCGACGGCGTGATCGCGCAGCACGCTCAAGACCCGCGCCTCACCGAAGGTGCGCAGCTCAACGAGGGTTCGGTATCAGCTGAGCTGGGGCTGGCTGGATGGCCGGCCGTGGCCGAAGAGTCGATCATCGCACGCGACGTGCTGCTCGCCGAGCATGTCGGTTCGCGGTTGCACGTGTGTCACCTCTCAACGGCCGGCTCGGTGGAGATCATCCGCTGGGCGAAGAAGCGTGGCGTCAATGTCACCGCCGAAGTGACACCCCATCACCTGCTGCTCACCGACGAACTCGCGCGCGGATATGACCCGCACTTCAAAGTGAACCCGCCGCTGCGCCGTGACGAAGATGTGTTCGCGGTGCGCGAGGGCTTGGCTGACGGCACGATCGACATCGTCGCCACCGATCACGCTCCGCACCCGGCCGAAGCCAAATCGTGCGAATGGCACGCCGCCGCAAACGGCATGGTCGGGCTCGAAAGCGCACTGCGCGTGGTGCAACTCTCGATGGTCGACTCGGGGATGCTGACCTGGGGCGACATCGCTCGGGTGATGTCGCGCGAGCCCGCGCGCATCGGCCGGCTCGCTGGGCACGGCACCCCTTTGACCGTCGGCCACGCGGCTTCGCTTACTTTCTACGATCCTGCGCCAGTGCGCACGTTCACCACCGACGACCTGCGGGGCCGCAGCATCAACTCGCCGTACCTCGGTCGCGAGCTGCCAGGCGAGGTGCGCTGGACGCTGCACCAGGGAACACCCACCGTTGCCGACGGTGCGCTGCTCGACCAGCCGGGAGTGCGCTCATGACCCGCGAAGGCGCTCTCGCGATCACCGTCGCATTCGCGCTGGTGCTCATCGGCGTGCTCGTCTGGGCTTGGATGCGGCGCACTCGCCGCGATTCGGGAATCGCCGCGCCCGTCGGCGAAATGCCGAACGAAGCCACGGTCGTTGCCAGCTTCAGAACGCTCTATGTGGCGACCACTCGCCACGGCGAGCCACTCGAGCGCCTCGCAATCGCCGGTCTCGACTTTCGCTCACGCGCCGATGTCACCGTGACCACGGCTGGCGTGGCGCTCGACCTCACCGGCAAACCGCGCGTGTTCTTCGCTCGCGACATCATCCGTGACGTCGCGCAAGCCACCGTCACCATCGATCGCGTCGTTGAACGCGACGGCTTGGTGCGACTGACATGGCTGACCGCAGACGCCACCGCCGTTGACAGCTACATTCGCCCACAAGATGCATCGGCGCACGCCGTCGCCGATGCTATCCGTGGCACCCTCACCCCGTCTCAGATCGGAACCGACGCATGACCTCTCAGTTCACGACCGACCCCGCCGTCCTGGTGCTCGAAGATGGCAGCCGCCATTCGGGTCATGCCTACGGCGCGCGCGGAACCACGCTCGGCGAAGTGGTGTTCTCGACCGGCATGACCGGCTATCAAGAGACGCTCACCGACCCCTCGTATGCCGGCCAGATCGTGTTGCAGACCGCGCCGCATATCGGCAACACGGGCATGAACGCCGAGGACCCCGAGTCACGCCGCATCTGGGTAGCTGGCTACATCGTTCGCGACCCGTCTCGGATCGTGTCGAACTGGCGCGCAGACGAAACCCTCGACGACGCTCTCGTTGCGGATGAGGTCATCGGAATCAGCGGAATCGACACCCGCGCGGTGACGCGCAACATCCGCTCAGCCGGCAGCATGCGTGGTGGCATCTTCTCGGGCGCAGCAGCGTCGCTCGATCCCGCCGAGCAGTTGCGGCTGGTTCAAGATGCGCCGCAGATGGCCGGCCAGAACCTCTCGGCATCCGTTTCTGTGGGCACCGCTCAGGTGACCGCTGCGGTGGGCACCCGCATCGGAAACCTCGCCGTGCTCGATCTCGGCGTCAAGCAGGCCACGATCCTCAACCTCGCCGCTCGAGGCTTCGACGTGCACGTACTTCCTCAGGACGCCACTATCGAGGACATTCGTGCAATCGACCCGGTCGCGGTCTTCTACTCGAACGGGCCAGGAGACCCCGCCGCGTCTGGCGATCATGTTGCGCTGCTTCGCGCAGTTCTCGACCAGCGACTGCCGTTCTTCGGCATCTGCTTCGGAAACCAGTTGCTGGGCCGCGCCCTGGGCCTCGGCACATACAAGCTGCCCTTCGGCCACCGTGGTATCAACCAGCCCGTGGTCGACAAGTCGACGGGACGAGTGGAGATCACCTCCCACAACCATGGCTTCGCGGTCGACGCGCCGATCGACGGCACGTTCGACAGCCCCAATGGCTACGGCCGCGTCGAAGTGAGCCACGTCGGATTGAACGACAACGTCGTAGAGGGTCTTCGCGCCCTCGATCTTCCTGCCTTCTCGGTGCAGTACCACCCAGAGGCGGCCGCAGGCCCCCACGACGCCAATTACCTTTTCGACCGGTTCGCCGACATGGTGCGTGCAGAAACCGGCTCGAGCACTGACTCTGTGAAGGACTCCGAGTAATGCCGAAGCGCGAAGATATCAAGAGCGTCCTGGTCATCGGGTCTGGCCCGATCGTCATCGGCCAGGCGTGCGAGTTCGACTATTCAGGAACGCAGGCATGTCGCGTCCTGCGCGAAGAAGGCGTGCGCGTCATCCTCGTCAACTCGAACCCAGCGACGATCATGACCGACCCTGATTTCGCCGATGCCACCTACATCGAGCCGATCAACTGGCAGGTCATCGAAACGATCATCGCTAAAGAGAAGCCCGATGCGATCCTGCCGACGCTCGGCGGTCAGACCGCTTTGAACGCGGCTATCGATCTTCACAACCACGGGATCCTCGAGAAGTACGACATCGAGCTCATCGGTGCGAACTTCGAAGCAATCAACAAGGGCGAAGACCGCCAGATCTTCAAGCAGCTGGTGCTCGACGCAGGCGCCGATGTTGCAGCATCCCGAATCGCGCACACCATGGACGACTGCCTGAGCGCGGCAGAAGAGCTCGGCTACCCTCTGGTCGTACGCCCCTCGTTCACAATGGGTGGCCTCGGATCGGGGTTCGCCTACGACGAAGCCGATCTTCGCCGCATCGCTGGTGCCGGGTTGCGCGATTCGCCCACCACCGAGGTGCTCCTCGAAGAGTCGATTCTGGGGTGGAAAGAGTACGAACTCGAGCTGATGCGTGACACAGCTGACAACACCGTTGTCGTCTGTTCGATCGAGAACGTCGATCCCGTCGGCGTCCACACGGGCGATTCCATTACCGTCGCCCCCGCGCTCACCCTCACTGACCGTGAGTACCAGAAGCTGCGCGATATCGGCATCGATATCATCCGTGCGGTCGGTGTCGACACGGGTGGCTGCAACATCCAGTTCGCCATCGATCCAGACAACGGACGCATCATCGTGATCGAGATGAACCCCCGTGTCTCGCGTTCGTCGGCGCTGGCGTCGAAAGCAACCGGCTTTCCGATCGCAAAGATCGCGGCGAAACTGGCCATCGGCTACCGCCTCGATGAGATTCCCAACGACATCACCAAGGTCACGCCCGCGAGCTTCGAGCCAACGCTCGACTACGTAGTGGTCAAGGTGCCGCGTTTCAACTTCGAGAAGTTCCCGGCCGCCGACACCACGCTGACGACCACCATGAAGTCTGTGGGCGAGGCGATGGCGATCGGCCGCAACTACACAACGGCGCTGCAGAAGGCGCTGCGTTCTCTCGAGAAGCGCGGCTCGAGTTTTCACTGGGGCGAGGAACCACGTTCAGCTCAGGAGCTGCTTGAGATCGCAAAGACCCCGACCGACGGTCGCATCGTGGTCTTGCAGCAGGCGCTGCGCAAGGGTGCAACGCCTGAGCAGGCTTTCGACGCCACAAAGATCGATCCGTGGTTCATTGACCAGATGGTGCTGATCAACGAGGTCGCTGATTTCGTGCACGCGGCTGATGAATTGGATGCTGCGACCTTGCGCCTCGCGAAGGATCACGGCTTCAGCGACGTGCAGATCGCGCAGCTGCGCAGTATCGAAGAGACCGCTGTGCGATCTCTTCGTCACGAGGTTGGATTGCGCCCGGTCTACAAGACGGTGGACACGTGCGCCGGGGAGTTTCCCGCGCTCACGCCCTATCACTATTCGAGCTATGACTTCGAGACAGAGGTCACGCCGTCGGAGCGCACGAAGGTCGTGATCATCGGCTCGGGTCCCAACCGAATCGGACAGGGTGTCGAGTTCGACTACTCGTGCGTGCATGCCTCGTTCGCGCTGTCTGATGCGGGGTACGAGACCATCATGGTCAACTGCAACCCCGAGACGGTATCAACCGACTACGACACCAGTGATCGACTGTATTTCGAACCGCTCACGCTGGAAGACGTGCTGGAAGTTCTGCACGCAGAGGCGCAGTCCGGCGAGATTCTCGGCGTCATCTGCCAACTCGGCGGCCAGACTCCGCTGGGGCTTGCCAAGGGCATCGAAGACGCCGGCTACACGATTCTCGGTACCAGCCCCGAAGCGATCGATCTCGCAGAAGAGCGCGAGTTGTTCTCGCAGCTGCTCGACGCTGCCGGACTGATAGCACCCCGACACGGCACAGCGATCAACGTCGCGGAGTCTGTCGCCATCGCGGAGGAAATCGGCTACCCGGTGCTCGTGCGCCCGAGCTTCGTGCTGGGCGGTCGAGGCATGGAGATCGTCTACGACACCGCGAGCCTGCGCGACTACTTCGTGCGCACCGAAGGCGAAGTGATCGTCGGTGCCGGAACGCCGCTGCTCGTCGATCGCTTCCTCGACGACGCCATCGAGATCGATGTGGACGCGCTGTATGACGGCGAAGAGCTCTACATCGGGGGAGTTATGGAGCACCTCGAAGAGGCCGGGATCCACTCCGGTGACTCCGCGTGCACGCTGCCGCCGGTATCGCTGGGACGCTCCGAAATCGATCGCGTGCGCGACGCTACCCTTGCCATCGCGAAGGGCGTGGGCGTGCGTGGTCTGCTCAACGTGCAGTTCGCGATCAGCGCTGGAGTGCTCTACGTCATCGAGGCGAACCCCCGTGCCAGCCGCACCGTGCCCTTCGTGTCGAAGGCACTGGGCATTCCGCTTGCGAAGGCGGCGAGCCGAGTCATGGTGGGCGCTTCGATCGCCACGCTGCGCGAAGAGGGTCTGCTGCCCGCGATAGACGGCTCCCGGGTGCCGCTGGACGCACCGGTATCAGTGAAAGAAGCAGTTCTTCCGTTCAAGCGCTTCCGCACAAAAGACGGTCAGACGGTCGACTCAGTGCTCGGACCCGAGATGCGCTCGACCGGCGAAGTGATGGGCATCGACCGCGACTTCCCGACCGCGTTCGCAAAGAGTCAAGCTGCGGCCTACGGTGGCATTCCGCTGTCGGGCACCGTATTCATCTCTGTTGCCGACAGCGACAAGCGAGCCGTTATTCTGCCCGCGCACCGTTTGCAGCAGCTCGGATTCCGTCTGCTTGCCACTGAGGGCACCGCCGAGATCTTGGCTCGCAACGGAGTGATCGTGACGCTCGTCAACAAATACAGCGCGACGCAGGGCAGCGACGAGACAAACATCGTCGACCTGATCAACGCGGGCGAAGTCGACATCATCGTGAACACACCCAGCGGCATGTCTGCCCGTGCTGACGGCTACGAGATTCGCGCGGCGGCGGTCGCCGCAGATAAGGCGCTATTCACGACGATCTCAACGCTCGGCGCCGCCGTGAGTGCGATGAGTGTGATGGGCGAGGGGTTCCGCGTGCGCAGTCTTCAGGAGTACGCCCAAGATCGCGCGGCTCGCGCATGACGAGCTTCGGCGAGCGACTGCGTAGCGCGGTGACGCGCTATGGGCAGCTCTGCGTGGGTATAGACCCGCATGAGCATTTGCTCGCCGATTGGAATCTGGATGCGACACCGGCCGGGGTGCGCGAGTTCGGTCTGCGGGTGGTTGACGCCGCGGCCGGCCGAGTCGCCGTCGTGAAGCCCCAGGTGTCGTTCTTCGAACGGTTCGGCTCTGCGGGCTTCGCTGCCCTCGAGGATGTTCTGGCTGCGGCCCGCGCCGCCGGCCTTCTGGTGATCGCCGATGCTAAACGTGGCGATATCGGCACGACCATGGACGCATATGCCGCAGCGTGGCTGCTTCCCGGCTCGCCCCTCGAAGCTGACGCGCTCACCGTGAACCCTTATCTTGGGGTGGGGGCGCTCGATGGGGCGATGGCGCTTTCTCATGAGCACGGCAAGGGTCTTTTCGTGCTCGCTGCGACGAGCAATCCAGATGCCCCCAGTTTGCAGACGGCACGCACTGCCGATCCCGAATCTCGGACGGTTTCTTCCGCTGTCATCGGCCAAATCTCAGTTTTTAACAGCACTCATACACAAGATAAGGAATGGGCGAGTATCGGTGTCGTTATCGGTGCTACCGTCGACTGGAACGCGTTTGATCTACCCGAAAAGATCGAACCGATCGCACCCATCCTTGCTCCTGGGTTCGGCCACCAAGGTGCCGAGCTCACCGACCTTGAGGCATTATTCGGCGTTCACTCTCCAGCAGTACTGGTGAGCGAAAGCCGAGGCATTCTTCAGGCTGGCCCCGCAGGCGTAGCGATGGCGATCGACAAGCGTCGCGCGCTACTCCAGGAGTTCCCCAGTGCCTGATTCCCGCACACCACCAGAAGTCGACCGTGTAGCGGCATCTCGCCGTGCCGTCGCCGCCCGTCGTGAACGAGCTGCCCTCAAGAAAGACGTCACCATGCGTGTCATCTCGCCGCAAGAACTCTTGCGCCGGGCATGGGCAGCGCCCGAGACACCGGCTGGCGCGATGCGCGTCACCGAGTTCCTCACCAGTATTCCGGCTATCGGCGAAGGCAAGAGGGATCGCATCCTGCAAGATCTCGGCATCTCGCCGGTCAAGCGAATCGGAGGACTCGGATCACGTCAGCGCGATGTGCTTTCAGACTTTCTCGACAGCCGCTGGCCTGAAGCTTCGCCTCGGTCGGATCGCAGCCGACTGCTCGTGCTGGCGGGCCCTACCGCCGTCGGCAAGGGAACCGTGGCTGCCGAGATCAAAAAGAGTCACCCCGAGATCTATCTCTCGGTGTCGGCAACCACACGCAGCCCGCGCAAGGGCGAAGTAGAGGGAGAGCACTACTACTTCGTGTCCGATGCTGAGTTCGATCGTATGATTTCCGCGGGGGAGCTGCTCGAGTACGCCACAGTGCACAACTCGCACCGCTATGGCACGCCGCGCGCTCCGATCGACCGAGTTCTCGCCGAGAATCGAACGGTGTTGCTCGAGATCGACCTGCAGGGCGCTCGCCAGGTGAGGGCAGCTGACCCCTCAGCCGCTCTTGTCTTTCTGCTGCCCCCCAGCTGGAACGAGCTTGTTCAGCGCCTCGTCGGCCGCGGCACCGAAGACGATGCAGAGCGCGCACGACGCCTGCGCACTGCGCGCGTCGAATTGGCAGCGCAATCGGAGTTCGACTATCGCGTCGTAAACGACGACGTGGCGCGCGCAGCAACCGAGATCGCCGCGCTCGCACGCTAGTGGTGCGCCGGTAGGCGACCCTCCGCGACTCTCAGGTAGACTGTACCGATGCCTTGATCCTTCGAGGCGTCAAAGACTTTTCCACCGTCATCCGATCCAGGAGGTTTCGCCATGGCAGGAACGAACCACGGGGGCATCATTGAACCCCCCATCGACAGCCTTCTTCAGAAGGTCGACTCGAAGTACCAGTTGGTCATCTACGCGTCCAAGCGTGCGCGGCAGATCAACGACTACTACTCGGATCTTCACGAGGGAAACCTCTTCGACAACGTCGGCCCGCTCGTCGACTCAACTGTCGAAGACAAGCCGTTGACGATCGCGATGCACGAGATTCACGAAGACAAGCTGCGCCTGCGGCCCGTCGAATAGTTATTACCTTCAGATGCCCCTGAGGTCGGATTTGTCCGACCTCAGGGGCATACTGGTGTCCGCCGCCTTCTATCTGGAGCACCAATGACCGAATTGCGTCTGTTCACCTCTGAGTCTGTCACCGAGGGACACCCCGACAAGATCTGTGACCAGATCTCGGACTCGATTCTTGATGCGCTCATTGCCGCAGATCCCAACAGTCGTGTCGCCGTCGAGACGCTCGTCACGACGGGACTCGTGCACGTCGCTGGCGAGGTTCGCACCGACGGATATGTGGATATTCCGGGCATCGTGCGCCAGGTGGTCAATCGCATCGGCTATACCTCCAGCGAGACTGGCTTCGACGGCGACTCCTGCGGGGTCACGGTGTCGATCGGTGAACAGTCCAGTGATATCGCCGCGGGTGTGGATTCTGCTCTCGAACACCGGGAAGGCGGCTCTGCTGATCCGATTGACGCACTCGGCGCCGGCGATCAGGGCATCATGTTCGGCTACGCCACAAACGAGACGCCCCAGTTGATGCCGACGGCGATCTGGGCGGCGCACCGCATCGCGGAGGGCCTGACTGAGGCGCGGCGCAATGGAGCATTGCCGTTTCTGCGCCCTGACGGCAAGACCCAGGTAACGCTCGGGTACGACGGAGCGACTCCGCGCACGGTCGAAACCGTGGTGCTTTCCACCCAGCACCATCCGGATATCTCCATGGCGGCATTGCGCGCAGCACTGCAGGTCGAAGTGATCAACCCGGTGCTTGAAGCAACCGGCCTTGACCTTTCGAACGTTGAGTACGTGATCAATCCCGCCGGTCCGTTCGTGATCGGTGGACCGAAGGGCGATGCTGGCCTGACCGGCCGCAAGATCATCATTGACACGTACGGCGGCGCAGCGCGTCACGGCGGCGGGGCGTTCAGCGGCAAGGACCCGTCCAAAGTCGATCGATCGGCCGCCTACGCCATGCGCTGGGTGGCTAAGAACGCTGTGGCGGCAGGTCTCGCCGACCGACTAGAGGTGCAGGTCGCGTATGCCATCGGGCGCGCAGCTCCCGTAGGCATGTACGTAGAGACATTCGGCAGCGGACATGTGCCGGATGAAGCGATCACCCGCGCGATCCTCGATGTCTTCGATCTTCGCCCCAAAGCAATCATCGATCGCCTCGACCTGTTGCGTCCCATCTACGCGCAGACTGCGGCATACGGTCATTTCGGTCGCGAGTTGCCTGACTTCACGTGGGAGCGTACCGATCGAGTAGACGAGTTGCGCTCGGCCGCCGGGCTCTGAGGTGACCGCGCGGTCTGTCGCGCGCGTGCTGATCGATTCGCCACTGCCGCAGCTCGATCGGCTGTTCGATTACGAGATTCCGCGCGAATTTCTTGAGGATGCCCGTCCGGGCGTGCGCGTGAAGGTGCCCTTGCGCTCGGCAGGGCGTGTGGTCGATGGCTACATCGTCGAGCACGGCGACACTGACGACTCAGACCGTCCGCTCTCAGAACTCGACTGCGTGGTGTCGCCAATCCCGGTGCTCACCCCCGAGCTCTACGCTCTGGCCAGGCGAGCGGCCGACCGCGCCGCAGGATCAGCCAGCGATATTCTTCGCCTCGCGATCCCCAAACGAATGGTGCGTGCCGAACGCGCATGGCTCGCTTCAGAGGTGCCGACTCTGCCGACGGTTGACAGCGCCTCACTCAGCTGGGCTGCAGATGTCATGGCGCCGTTTCCCCGCCTCGGCTCTGCGATCCAAGACGGCGAGCGCATGGCGATCGACGCCCCGCCTCGACTTTGTCGGCTGGTTGGCGGCGCGCACGATGGCGAAGACGTGGGGGGCTGGGCCGCATTGCTCGCGGCGGCTGCGATCCACACTCTCGCTCGAGGAAAGAGCGCTGTCATCGTGGTACCGGATCATCGCGACCGCGCCCAGATCGAGGCAGCCCTTGCGGGCAGAGTGCCCGAATACGCACTCGTTCGCCACGACGCCGCGCAGTCTTCACCGGCAAGATACGGCGCGTTTCTGCGCACTCTCGCAGATGCGCCCTGCATAGTCCTCGGCAACCGCAGCAGTGTGTACTCGCCGGTGAGCTCGCTGGGCCTGATCGCGCTGTGGGACGACGGCGACTCGCTGTTGTCAGAACCGTTGAGCCCCGGCGTGCACGCACGCGACGCCGCTTTGCTTCGACAAGAGATCGAATCAGGCGCGCTGATGTTCGCTGGTCACACTCGCACGACCGACGTGGAACGGCTGATCGCGGTCGGTTGGGTGCGCGAGATCGCCCCAGCGAAACGCATCACACCGAAAGTCGTGCTCAGTGCCACTCGCGAGGGCGAATCGAGAGGCGCACGTGTGCCTTCGGCCGCGTTCGCCGCCGCAAGGGAGGCGCTCAGCGACAAACCAGTGCTCGTGCAGGTTTCACGTCCCGGCTATGCACCGGTGCTTGTCTGCGCCGAGTGCCGGCACCCAGCGCGCTGCCCGCACTGCAGCGGACCATTGCACGCGGCTCGGCAGGGAGCAGTACCAGCGTGTTCATGGTGCGGCCGATCTGCCATGTCTTGGACGTGCCCGGATTGCACGTCAACTCGCTTCCGCATGGCGTCGTCGGGGAGTGAGCGCACGGCCGATGATCTGGGCCGCGCTTTCCCCGGCGTGCGCGTGATCGTGTCGGATGGCGAACACCTGGTGACGCATGTCGATTCGAGACCTGCACTAGTCGTAGCGACTCGCGGTGCAGAACCGATCGCGGCCGGTGGATACGGAGCGGTGATTCTGCTCGACGGTGACAAGATGTTGCTCGCCGATGACCTCCGCATCGCAGAGTCTTGCCTGCGCTGGTGGTCCAACGCCGCCGCCCTTGCCGCGCCAGGTGCGCCCGTCCATCTTGTCGGCGTAGCCGGTCCTGTCGCTCGCGCGTTGGCAACCTGGACGCAGCCTGCCTACGCACGCAATGAACTCAACGAGCGCGCGCCGCTGCGAATGCCTCCTGTCGTGCGCGTTGCCGCACTTGAGGGTGACCGACGCGCCGTCGACGCGGCAATCGCAGCTCTACGTGAAGCAGTTCCCACCCTCGATGAGTTGGCGATACTGGGTCCCCTTCCGCACGACCAGACGGTCCGTGCACTCGTTCGCTTTGACTACGCATCCGGAGCGAAAGTCACCGAGAGTCTTCGCGCCTCCGTCGTTTCTCAAGCCATGAAATCTCGTAAACCGCCGAAGGGTCGTCCGACCCGTCCCGGCAATACACTCAGAGTGCGGGTTGACGTACCCGACCTAGAACTGTGAGGAGCCCCATGCGCCTCGTCTTCGCCGGCACACCGGAACCGGCAGTACCGTCTCTTGAGTTGCTCGCCGCGAGCCACCACGAGGTGCTCGCTGCGATCACTCGCCGCGATGCTCCCGTGGGCCGCAAGCGTGTGCTCACACCATCGCCTGTGGCTCGCCGAGCCGAAGAGCTCGAGATCGAGGTCATTCGAGCCGACAGGCTCGACGCCGACACGACCGCGCAGGTGGAAGCGCTCGCACCCGATCTGGGCGTGATCGTGGCGTACGGCGGCTTGGTTCGCGAACCACTGCTGTCGATGCCGCGACACGGCTGGATCAACCTCCACTTCTCGCTGCTGCCGAAGTGGCGCGGTGCGGCCCCGGTGCAACATGCTCTCATCGCGGGCGATCCCGTCACGGGAGCGAGCGTGTTTCAGCTGGTTGCTGGTTTGGATGCTGGCGATGTGTATGACGAGATCGTGCACGAGATCAAGCCAGATTCGACGGCGGGGGAGCTCCTCGAAGATCTCGCCGTCAGCGGGGCAACATTGTTGGCCCGCGTCGTCGATGAGATTGCCCGCGGCACCGCGACGGCTCAGCCCCAAACCGGAGAACCTTCGTATGCGTCGAAGCTGGAAGACATCGACGGTCAGTTGACCTGGGCGCAGTCCAGCGACCGCGTTCTCGACAGATTCCGCGGGGTCACGCCCGCACCGGGCGCGCACACCACCATCAATGGCGCGCGCGTGAAAGTGCTCGAGGCCCGCACCGCACCGGCCGACGCCCCCTCCCTTCCGCCAGGGCAGGTCGCCCTTCACCACAAAGAGGTCATCATCGGAACGGCAACCGCTCCCATCCAGGTCGATATCGTGCAGCCCGCAGGCAAGGGCCCAATGCGGGCCGCTGACTGGTTCCGCGGCCTTCGAAGCGAGACGGTGGTCGCCGGATCATGAGCAAAGTTGCCCCTGCTCGCCAGGTTGCCTTTGATGTGCTGCGCGCCGTCAATGAGTCCGACGCCTACGCGAACCTGCTCCTGCCGAAATCGATCGAGCGTGCTGGCCTTTCGACCGCTGACGCGGCCCTCGCTACTGAGCTGACGTATGGCACGCTGCGACGTCAAGGCACCTACGACGCTGTGATTTCCATTGCGGCCGATCGCAGCATCGCCGATATCGATCCTGCCGTCTTGGACGCCCTGCGACTCGGAGTGCATCAGCTGCAATCCACGCGTGTCGCCTCGCACGCCGCGGTGAATGAGTCCGTCGAACTCGCCCGATCCGCGGGCGGCCGCGGCGCCGCGGGGTTCGCCAACGCTGTGCTGCGCCGGGTGTCACGAGACAATCCTGGTGACTGGATGACGCGGGTGAGTGACAGCGCGCGCTCTGACGACGAACGACTTGGATTGCTGTTCTCTCACCCGGTCTGGATTGTGCGTGCCTTCCGTCGGGCGCTGGCGGCCGAGGGCAGGGCCGATGAGCTTGAAGCGCTCCTCGCCGCCGACAACTCCGCCCCGCGCGTGACAATGGCAGCGTTGCCCGGGCTCGCGCACCTTCCAGAAGACGCCCGACACACCCCCTTTTCGCCGTTCGGGTTCCGCCTCGGCGGGGGAGACCCCGAATCGGTCATTCGCGCTGCCGACGGTCGCGTGCGCGTGCAAGATGAGGGCTCCCAGCTGGCGGCGCTCGCGCTCACGCGTGCATTGCCCGTGCGCGAAGGCGAACGCTGGCTTGACCTGTGTGCGGGACCGGGCGGCAAGACTGCGATGCTCGCTGCCGAGGCGCTCAATTTCGGTGCTGCGCTCGATGCGAACGAAATCTCACCAGCGCGTGCGGGGCTCGTGCGTCAGGCGATCGCGGGCGTGCCGCTCGAGGTGACCGTCTTTGAAGAAGACGGGCGCGCCTTGGCCTCGAACTCCGCCGATACCTATGACCGAATCCTCGTTGACGCGCCCTGCACCGGGCTCGGGGCACTGCGACGCCGCCCCGAGGCGCGTTGGCGAAAGTCACCGGGCGACGTGCCAGAGCTCACCGCGCTCCAAACCGAGCTGCTCTCGACGGCAGTGAGCGCTTTGCGTCCCGGGGGCGTGGTGGCGTACATCACCTGCTCGCCCCATTTGGCAGAAACCGCGGGCGTGGTCGCCGAAGTGCAGCGCGAGTGGGGTGACGCCATCATCGAGCTGTCGGCTCGCGATGTCATCACGAGGCTCTCGACGAGTGACCCTGAGCTTCTGACGCAGTCAGACGGCACGGCTCGTGCGCAGTTGTGGCCGCACCGCCACAACACTGACGCGATGTCGATCTCGTTGCTTCAGCGCGCCTGAGCGCTGCGAACGCCATAATGGAGCCGTGCCCCCACTCGATGAGACAGGCCGCGTCGACGGCATTCGCATAAACCCGAGCATTCTCGCGGCCGATTTCGTGAACATGGAGTCCGAACTCGCGCGCATCTCGGGCGCTGACTTCGCTCACGTTGACGTCATGGACAACCATTTCGTTCCAAACCTGACATTCGGACCGCAGATGGTGGGGAGAATCCAACAGACCAGCCCGGTTCCGCTCGATGTTCATCTCATGATCGATGACCCCGAGCGCTGGGCGCCCGAGTACGCCGAGATCGGTGCTGCTTCGGTCACATTCCATTTGGAAGCGGCTGCCGAGCCGGTAGCGCTCGCACGGCGGCTTCGCTCAATTGGGGCGCGCGCGGGCGTGGCAGTCAAGCCAGGAACACCCGTCGACAACCTCTTTGACGTGCTCGATGAGTTCGATCAGATTCTCGTGATGACCGTAGAACCCGGCTTCGGCGGTCAGTCATTCATGCCAGAGACCATGCCGAAGCTTCGCTCACTCGCGGAGCATGCGAAGCGACGGGGGAGCGCGGTCTGGTTGCAGGTAGACGGCGGCATTGGCGAGTCGACCATCGCCGAAGCTGCCGAAGCAGGCGCCGACACCTTTGTGGCGGGTTCCGCGGTGTTTGGATCCGACGATCCTGACACCGCGATCGTGAATCTGCGCAACATCGCAACGCGCCACCGTCACACATATTGACCGGCCCAAGCGCGACCCAATCTGTCACAGCGTCCGAAGCATCCTCTCGGTTCGATACCCTAGGACTGTGAAGACGTTCGACACTCTGTATGCCGAGCTCGCCGCGAAAGCCGCTGAGCGCCCTGAGGGGTCGGGAACCGTCGCGGAGCTGGATGCCGGTGTCCACGCGATCGGCAAGAAGATCGTCGAAGAAGCAGCCGAAGTGTGGATGGCTGCCGAGTACGAGTCGACGGATGCTGCAGCAGAAGAGATTTCGCAGCTGCTGTATCACCTGCAGGTCATGATGCTCGCGAAGGGCCTTTCTCTGGAGGATGTCTACCGACATCTGTGAGTTCACCCCGCTCACCCACCTCGACTCAAGAAAGCCACGCTCCCATGCTGCGAATTGCTGTGCCGAACAAGGGCTCGCTCGCCGAGACCGCAACCGAAATGCTCAACGAGGCCGGCTACACCGGTCGTCGTGATCCGAAAGATCTGCACGTCATCGATCCGGTGAACGATGTCGAGTTCTTCTACCTGCGCCCGAAAGATATCGCCACCTATGTTGGCTCCGGCGCGCTCGACGTTGGGATCACGGGTCGCGATCTGCTGCTCGACGCCCGAATGCCGGGTGCGCAAGAAGTGGAGCAGCTGGGCTTCGGGGGCTCGACCTTCCGATTCGCTGGCCGCCCCGGCGTCTACGCCGATATCAAAGACCTCGAAGGCCTGCGTGTTGCCACCGCCTACCCTGGTTTGGTCGATGGCTTCCTCGACGCTCACGGGGTCGCAGTAGACCTGGTGCCGCTCGATGGTGCCGTCGAGTCTGCCGTGCAGTTGGGTGTCGCCGATGCGGTCGCCGACGTCGTTTCCACCGGTACCACGCTGCGCCAGGCGGGTCTTGAGATCTTCGGTCCAGTCATTCTGGAATCCGAGGCGGTGCTCATCGCCGGGCCCACCGAAGCTGAGGGCGCCGAAACGCTGTTGCGCCGACTGCGCGGGGTGATGGTTGCGCGACGCTACGTGCTGATCGACTACGACCTGCCCGCGAACCTTGTCGATGAGGCCGTAGCACTTGCTCCTGGCATCGAGTCGCCCACTATCTCACCGCTGCGCGACCCCGAATGGGTTGCGGTACGCGTCATGAGCCCCCGCAAAGACGTGAACCGCGTCATGGACTCCCTCTATGCGATCGGTGCACGCGCAATTCTCGTCACCGCCATCCACAACGCCAGGCTTTAGTGATGAGCCTGGTCTGCCGGGTCATCCCGTGCCTTGATGTCGCTGCCGGTCGCGTGGTGAAGGGCGTCAACTTTCAGAACCTTCGCGACATGGGCGATCCGGTCGAGCTCGCCCAGGCCTACTTCGAGCAGGGCGCAGATGAAATCACCTTTCTCGACGTGACGGCCACGGTCGACGCGCGCTCGACGACGTACGACGTCGTGCGACGAACGGCTGAGCAAGTGTTCATTCCGCTCACAGTCGGCGGTGGCGTTCGCTCCGCAGAAGATGTCGCACGGCTGCTCGGCGTCGGCGCCGACAAGATTGGTGTGAACTCTGCAGCGATCGCGCGGCCAGAGCTTATCGATGACATCGCTGACCGATTCGGAGCGCAGGTTCTCGTGCTCTCGCTCGACGTAAAGCGCTCAGGCGCTACCCCGTCTGGTTTCGTGGTCACCACGCATGGCGGGCGCACCGAAACCACACTCGACGCTCTTGCATGGGCGCGTGAAGCGATCGATCGCGGTGCGGGCGAGTTGTTGGTCAACTCGATCGACGCCGACGGCACCAAAGAAGGTTTTGATCTCGAACTGGTGCGACTGATGCGTGAGATCTCAGCGGTGCCGGTGATCGCTTCGGGCGGCGCTGGCGATGCCTCACACTTCGCGCCGGCGATCGCTGCTGGCGCCGATGCAGTGTTGGCAGCATCTGTCTTTCACTCCGGCCAGCTCACGGTTGCAGATGTCAAAGAAGTCATGATGGCTGATGGAATCGCCGTGAGAGAAGTACACGCATGAACCAATCGATTGACGAACGAATCGCCCGCGTCACGTTCAACGATGCGGGACTTGTTGCTGCCATCATTCAGCAGTGGGACACCCTCGAGGTGCTCATGATGGGCTGGATGGATGCTGAAGCGCTGCGACGCACTCTGATCGAAGGACGAGTGACGTTCTGGTCGCGCTCGCGCAACGAGTACTGGCGCAAGGGCGACACCTCTGGACACGCTCAGTATGTGCGTGGTGCACGACTCGACTGCGACGGCGACACGATTCTTGTGTCCGTAGAACAGGTCGGCGCGGCGTGCCACACCGGCACTCGCACGTGCTTCGACGCGGTCGACCTTGAGCCTTTCGCGGCGGCGGAGCCCCCCGCGTGATCCAGCGCGCTCGCCTGATCGCTGTCAGCGCGATCGTGCTGTGTGGAGCAATGGCGGTGATCTCGTCCACACAGACCTGGCTGCACGTAGCTCTGGTAGACGGCGGCAGTGATGATCTTGCGGTCTCAGGCGCCGACGCCGTGGTGGTGCTTGCTCCGCTCAGCCTTGCCGTGCTCGCGCTCGGTCTGGCTCTCACCATCGTCGGCACGATACTGCGTTACGCCTTCGGCGTACTCACCGTCATCATCGGGGCCATAGTCGGCTGGCTTTCCGCTGCCATCGCATTCGAACAGCCGACCTCAGCGGTCGTTGCCACGGTGTCGGTCGCAACCGGAATCAGCGGTCAAAGCGCTGTCTCTGCCCTCGTCTCGTCAATCACGCCAACCGCATGGCCAGCGATGACGATGGTCGCCGGCGGGCTGCTGGTGGCTGTCGGCATCTTCACGCTCGCCACGGCTCGAACATGGTCAGGCTCGTCGCGTCGCTTTCGCACCGACCAGAGCGCTCCTGCGGCCACCGCTGGCGCAGATAGTTCACGACCGCACGATGCGATCGACTCGTGGGATGACCTGTCTCGTGGCGACGATCCCACCGCTCGACCGCTAGACTGACCAAGCCCGCGCTACCTCGGAGGACATCAATGAGCAACCCCATCGACGACCCCGGCCACGGACACTCGCCGGCGGCTTGGACCGCAGTCGTAATCATGTTGGTCGCCGTCGCTCTCGGCACACTTTTCTTCTTCTTTGACATGCCCGCGTTGGTGTGGGCATCGGCGGGACTTCTCGTCATCGGCCTCATCGTCGGCTGGATCATGGCCAAAGCCGGGTACGGCGCCTCTGGGCCCAAGTACTCGCCGAAAGCCCACTGAGGTGCTCGCCGACCTCACGGCCGGCGCGGTTGCAGACTCCGAAGCTCGCGCTTCAGAACGCCCCTTGGCTGTCGTTGAGGCAGCCGCGCTCGCACAGAAACCCGCGCTCGATGCACTCAGAGCGCTCGAACCCGCTGATCGGGTGAAGATCATCGCTGAAGTCAAGCGCGCGAGCCCATCGCGCGGAGACTTGGCGACCATTCCCGATCCGGCATTTCAAGCGAGCCGGTATGAGCTGGGAGGCGCCTCCGCGATTTCGGTTCTCACCGAAGGTCGCCGATTCAAGGGCAGTCTCGCCGACCTCGAAGCTGTGAAATCTCGCGTCAGCGTGCCGGTGCTGCGAAAAGACTTCATCGCCAACGAATACCAAGTATTCGAAGCACGGGCATCAGGCGCTGATCTGGTGCTGTTGATTGTCGCTGCGCTCGATGAAGATGTGCTGGCCCGCCTGCACACGCTCACGCTTGAGCTGGGAATGACGCCCCTCGTTGAAACGCACTCTGGCGAAGAGCTCGACCGCGCAGCAGATATCGGCGCCCGATTGATCGGTATCAACGCCCGCAACCTCTCCACGTTCGAGCTCGACACCAATCTTTTCGGATCTCTGGCCGACCGAATTCCCGCAGACGCCGTCAAGATCGCGGAGTCCGCGGTGCTCTCACCCGCCGACGTCGCGCACTATCGTTCCGCGGGGGCAGACGTTGTGCTCGTGGGAGAGGCCCTCGTGACAAACGACCCTGTGACTACTCTCACCGCATTTTTGGAGGCTGGTTCATGAGTCTGCGCGACGCCCAAGGCCCGTTCTTCGGCGACTTCGGTGGCCGCTTCATGCCTGAGTCCCTCATTGCAGCGATTGACGAGCTCGCTGCTGAATACGACTCGGCGAAAGCCGACCCGGCCTTTCACGCCGAATTCGCTCGCCTGCTGCTCACCTATGCAGGCCGCCCGTCGATCATCACCGAAGTTCCGCGTTTCGCCGAACACGCAGGCGGCGCACGAGTGTTCCTCAAACGTGAAGACCTGAACCACACCGGCTCGCACAAGATCAACAACGTGCTCGGCCAGGCGCTTCTTACCAAGCGTCTCGGCAAGACCCGTGTCATCGCCGAAACGGGCGCCGGGCAGCACGGCGTCGCTACCGCTACCGCGGCTGCGTTGTTCGGCTTTGACTGCACGATCTACATGGGCGAAGTCGACACCGAACGCCAGGCGCTGAACGTCGCACGCATGCGTCTGCTCGGAGCCGAGGTGATTCCCGTCAAAACAGGCTCCCGCACGCTGAAGGACGCAATCAACGACGCGTACCGCGACTGGGTAGCGAGCGTTGAAACCACCAACTACATCTTCGGCACGGCCGCTGGACCGCACCCCTTCCCTGCGATGGTCCGCGACTTCCAGAAGGTCATCTCAGAAGAAGCACGCGACCAGCTGCTCGCTGAGGTAGGCAAACTGCCCGACGCGGTCATCGCCTGTGTGGGCGGTGGTTCCAACGCGATCGGCATGTTCGATGCCTTCCTCGACGACGCCGATGTGAAGCTCTACGGCGTCGAAGCCGCGGGCGACGGCGTAGACACCCCACGTCACGCAGCATCCATCGAGCGCGGACGCCCGGGAGTTCTGCACGGATCAAAGACCTATGTCTTGCAAGACGAAGACGGCCAGACCACCGAGTCGCACTCGATATCTGCAGGACTGGATTACCCGGGCGTTGGCCCCGAACACTCATGGCTCGCCTCAATCGGGCGTGCGGAATACATCCCTGCCACCGACGACGAGGCGATGCAAGCATTGCGGTTGCTTACTCAGACCGAGGGAATCATTCCAGCGATCGAGTCCGCGCACGCGCTTGCGGGTGCGATGCGGCTGGGCCGCGAAATGGGCCCCGACGCAGTGCTAGCCGTCTGCCTCTCTGGCCGTGGCGACAAAGACATGGACACCGCCGCTCGCTATTTCGGCCTCTACGATGATGGAGCCAGCTCATGACCTCACGCGTCTCAGCGGCCATCGATGCTGCTGCTGCCGACGGGCGCGGTGCGTTCATCGGCTACCTTCCGCTGGGCTTTCCTGACCTGCAAACGAGCATTGATGCGGCCGTCACACTCGCTGAGAACGGCGTCGACATTCTCGAGCTCGGCCCGCCGTACTCTGACCCGGTCATGGACGGCACCGTCATTCAGGAAGCAACACAGCACGCCTTGGCCGCGGGCTTTCGCTTACGCGATACGTTCACGGCGGTTCGCGAGATCGCCAAGCGTGTGAGCATTCCAGTTCTCGTCATGACCTATTGGAATCCGGTGATGCAGTACGGCGTTGATCGCTACGCTGATGACCTCGCCGCGGCCGGTGGCGCGGGCTTGATCACACCCGACATCACCCCCGAATCGGCGGCCGATTGGATCGCTGCAAGCGAGCGCACCGGGCTTGATCGCGTGTTCCTCGCCGCGCCGACTTCGAGCGATGAGCGGCTCCAGATGATCTTGGCGAACTCCACCGGATTCGTGTACACGGTATCGACCATGGGCATCACGGGGGAGCGCACGGAACTCGACGCGGCTGCGCGCAACCTCGTCGCACGCATGCGTGAACACGGCCAGGTCAACGCCTGCGTCGGTATCGGCATCTCCAACGCCGAGCAGGTTTCAGGTGTACTGGAGTACGCGGACGGAGCGATTGTGGGCACCGCCTTGGTGCGCGCCCTGCGCGACGGGGGACTTGCGGGCCTTGCCGAGGCAACCCGCGCCATCGCCGCTGGCACACGTCGCAATTAGACTTCTTCTCGTCGGCTTCTCGCCGTCACCGACAACAGCTAGGACCTGATCGCCCATGATCACCGCCGCAGCCAGCGTGCTCACCAGTATCCCCAGCCCCACGGTCAGCTACTTCGACCTGTGGGACGGTGGTCCCCGCATCCACTTCTACGCGCTCTGCATCATCACGGGAATCGTCTTCGCCGCCCTGCTGACGAACCGACGCCTGACTAAGCGCGGCGCTGAGCCGTGGGTAGTCATCGATATCGCACTGTTGGCTGTGCCGCTGGCGATCATCGCGGCGCGTATTTACCACGTGCTCACCCACTCTGACTTCTACTTTGGCGAAGGCGCCAACCCGCTGTCGGCCCTCTACATCTGGGAGGGCGGCATTGCCATCTATGGCGCACTCATCGGTGGCGCAGTCGGCGCATGGCTTGGCTGCCGGTGGACCGGCATTCGCTTTTGGACATTCGCGGATGCGCTGGCCCCTGGTTTGCTCTTGGCTCAGGCAATCGGACGTTTCGGAAATTGGTTCAACCAGGAACTGTTCGGGCTGCCCACCGACGTTCCTTGGGGCCTTGAGATCGACTACGACAATCCTGCCTTCCCTCCTGGACTTGCCGAGGGCACCCTCTTTCACCCGACCTTCTTGTACGAAGTGCTCTGGAACGGCCTGGGCGTTCTGGTGCTGCTGTGGGCCGGACGCAAGCTCTCGATGCAGTGGGGCCGGCTGTTCGCGCTCTACCTCATCTGGTACAGCGCCGGTCGAATCGTGTGGGAGTCGATCCGCATCGATCCGAGCGACATCATCTTCGGCCTGCGCACGAACGTGTGGGCCGCGATCTTCGGCGTGCTCATCGGATTGGTGCTGCTCACCGTGCAGAGGCGACGCCACCCGGGCTTGGAGCCCTCGCCGTACGTACCCGGTCGTGAGTGGCACGCAGAAGGCACGCTACAATCGCAAGACACCGACGACTTCGTCGACGTCAGCGAACCGCTTACGTCCAAGTAGTCAAGGGCACCGCCACAAGCACAGCCGACACGAACTGAGACTTTCGTCCATGGGGACGAGATTAACTATCAGCACAGGGCCGACGTCGTCCCATCTTGATCATCAAAGTGAGGACGGTTGGTATGGCACCGAGCCCCCGTCGCGAGCCCTCGTCTGAGGGAATCATCAACGCGCAGTCGCATGTGGGAAGCTTTCCCGCGAAGCAAGGGATGTACAACCCCGCCTTTGAGAAGGACGCCTGTGGCCTCGCCATGGTCGCCACTCTGCGAGGCGAAGCCGGACACGACATCATCGATCTGGCGCTGACGGCGCTTCGCAACCTTGAGCACCGCGGTGCGATCGGCTCTGATTCCGGCACTGGCGACGGTGCGGGAATCCTGACGCAGATGCCGGATGCCTTTCTTCGTGAAGTTGTTGATTTTGACCTTCCGCCCATGGGGGAGTACGCCGCCGGCATGGCGTTCCTGCCACGCGACGACGACGCGCGGGCCGCGGTGAAGGATGGCGTCGAGCGAATCGCGGCGTCGGAAGGACTCACGATTCTTGGCTGGCGCGTAGTGCCCACTGCCGAAGACAACCTTGGCAAGCTTGCCTTCGCGGCTCGCCCGGTGTTTGAGCAGGTCTTCGTCTCACGCCCAGCCGTCGGTGACCAGCCTGCGCTGAGTGGGATTGAATTGGACCGGCGCACGTTCCGCTTGCGCAAGCGCTCACGCAACGAGCTCGATGCCTATTTCGTCTCGCTTTCTGCACGCACGCTGGGCTACAAGGGCATGGTCACCACCCTCCAGCTCGAGCCGTTCTACCCTGATCTGCAAGACGAGCGGTTCGCCTCTGAACTCGCCGTCGTGCACTCGCGCTACTCGACCAACACGTTCCCGTCGTGGCCGCTCGCTCAGCCGCTGCGCATGCTCGCCCACAATGGCGAGATCAACACGGTCAACGGAAACCGCAACTGGATGCGCGCACGCCAGTCTCAGCTCGAGTCCGAGCTGATCGGCGACCTGGCCCCGATCCTGCCGATCTGCACTACGGGTGCCAGCGACTCGGCATCATTCGACGAAGTTCTCGAGCTGCTGACCCTCACTGGTCGCAGTCTGCCTCACGCCATCATGATGATGGTGCCCGAGGCGTACGAGAAGCAGAACGATATCGACCCGAAGCTGCGCGCTTTCTACGACTTCCACTCCATGCAGATGGAGCCGTGGGATGGCCCGGCGGCGCTCATCTTCACCGACGGCACGATGATCGGTGCCACCCTCGACCGGAACGGTCTGCGCCCTGGTCGCTGGACAGAGACCACCGACGGTCTGATCGTCATCGGCAGCGAGACCGGTGTTCTCGACTTCGAGCCCGAGCGCATCAAGCGTCGCGGTCGTCTTCGCCCAGGGCGGATGTTCCTCGTCGACACCGCCCAACAGCGCATCGTTCCCGACACCGAGCTCAAACAAGAGCTTGCTGAGCTGGAACCGTGGGAGAAGTGGGTGGAGGCTGGCCGCGTGCGCCTTGCAGACCTGCCCGAGCGCGAGCACATCGTTCATCCAATCGCATCGATCACACGACGCCAGCGCACGTTCGGGTACACCGAAGAAGAAGTGCGCATCATGCTCACACCCATGGGGCAAAACGGCGCGGAGCCGTTGGGCGCTATGGGAAGCGACACCCCAGTGGCCGTGCTCAGCGATCGTCCCCGTTTGCTGTTCGACTACTTCACTCAGCAGTTCGCGCAGGTGACGAACCCGCCGCTCGACTCGATCCGCGAAGAGGTCGTGACGTCGCTATCGATCGGTCTCGGCCCTGAGCGCAACCTCTTGCAGTGGGGCCCCGGCCACACTCAGATCGTCACGCTCGACTTCCCGGTGATCGACAACGATGAACTGGCGAAGATCCAGCACATCGACACGGCGCTGCCCGGTCGCTCCTCGGTGACCATTCGAGGGCTCTACCGTGTCGAGGCTGGACACAAGGGCATGCAGAAACGCCTCGCGCAGATGTGCCGCGAGGTCGATGACGCGATCGAAGACGGCGCTGAGTTCATCGTGCTCAGCGACCGCGATTCCAACAAAGACCTTGCACCGATTCCGTCGCTGCTCATGCTCGCAGCAGTGCACCACCACCTGATCCGCAACCAAACGCGCATGAAGGTCGGACTCGTCGTCGAAGCCGGTGACGTGCGCGAAGTACACCACGTTGCAACGTTGATGGGATACGGCGCATCAGCTGTGAACCCTTATCTCGCCATGGAGACCGTGGAGTATCTGGTGCGAGCTGGATACATCAACGGCGTCACCCCGCAGAAAGCCGTCAAGAACTTCATCTATGCGCTCGGCAAGGGCGTGCTGAAGATCATGTCGAAGATGGGCATCTCTACCGTGTCGTCTTACGCCGGTGCACAGGTGTTCGAAGCCGTCGGGCTCTCGGCGGAATTCGTCCAGGAGTACTTCACCGGCACGGAGACCAAGCTCGGTGGCATCGGCCTCGATGTCATTGCGGCCGAGAACGCTTCGCGTCACGCCTACGCATACCCCGAAGATGCCGCGGTGCGCGCTCACGAGCGCCTCTGGACCGGCGGCGAGTACCAGTGGCGTCGCGACGGCGCTCCTCACTTGTTCAACCCCGACACGGTATTCCGGCTGCAGCACGCGACGCGTACGCGCCGGTATGACATCTTCCGCGAGTACACGAAGCTCATCGATGACCAATCAGAGGAGCTGAAGACCCTTCGCGGACTCTTCACGCTGCGCACTGAGGGTCGCACTCCAATCCCCATCGACGAGGTCGAACCAGTGTCGGCGATCGTCAAGCGATTCTCGACCGGCGCGATGAGCTATGGCTCTATCTCGAGCGAAGCGCACGAGACTCTCGCCATCGCGATGAACCGCATCGGTGGCAAGTCGAACACCGGAGAGGGTGGCGAAGATGTTGATCGCCTACTCGATCCAGAACGTCGCAGCGCCATCAAGCAGGTTGCCTCCGGCCGGTTTGGTGTGACCAGCCTGTACCTGACCGAAGCGGACGACATCCAGATCAAGCTCGCCCAGGGTGCGAAGCCTGGGGAAGGCGGACAGCTCCCGCCGACGAAGGTCTACCCCTGGGTGGCGCGAACGCGTCACGCGACGGCAGGCGTTGGCCTGATCTCGCCGCCCCCTCACCACGACATCTATTCGATTGAAGACCTCAAGCAGTTGATCTTCGATCTGAAGCGCGCCAATCCCAGTGCCCGCGTGCACGCCAAGCTCGTGAGTCAGTCGGGTATTGGTGCGGTCGCCGCGGGCACAGCAAAGGCTCTCGCTGATGTGATCTTGGTCTCCGGCCACGATGGCGGAACGGGTGCGAGCCCGCTCAATTCGCTCAAGCACGCCGGAACGCCATGGGAGCTGGGCCTCGCAGAGACCCAGCAGACGCTCATGCTCAATGGCATGCGCGACCGCGTGGTGGTACAGGTTGACGGTCAGCTCAAGACCGGCCGCGACGTCATCATCGGCGCCTTGCTCGGCGCCGAGGAGTTTGGTTTTGCCACGGCTCCGCTCGTTGTCTCGGGTTGCATCATGATGCGCGTCTGCCACCTCGATACGTGTCCCGTGGGCGTCGCGACGCAGAACCCGACGCTGCGGTCTCGTTTCACCGGCAAGCCTGAGTTCGTCGTGAACTTCATGGAGTTCATCGCCGAAGAAGTGCGCGAGTACCTGGCCGAGCTCGGATACCGTTCCCTCGATGAGGTGATCGGTCGGGTGGATCTGCTCGACACCGATGGCGCAGTGGGTCACTGGAAGGCAAGCGGACTGAACCTGGCGCCGGTGCTTCATGGTCCTCAGTTCGCAGACGACGAGCCTCGCCGCAATCTGCGCCCGCAAGAGCACGACCTCGACTCGCACTTCGATGTCGCGCTGATCGAACGCGCCGCTGGCGTCATCAGTGATGGCGGATCGGTCACTATCGACCTTCCGGTGCGCAACACCGCGCGGGCAGTTGGCACCCTGTTGGGCCACCATGTCACGCGGGCACGCGGCCAGAATGGCCTGCCGCAAGACAGCATCATCGTGAACCTGAAGGGGTCTGCGGGTCAGTCATTCGGCGCCTTCATGCCCTCTGGCATCACACTTCGCCTCGAGGGTGACTCGAACGACTACGTCGGCAAGGGTCTCTCCGGTGGCCAGATCGTCGTGCGCCCGCCGCGCAGCGCCACCTTCGATGCGTCTCAGAACGTCATCGCGGGCAACGTCATCGGCTACGGAGCTACCCAGGGCACCATGTTCCTGAGCGGCGTGGTGGGGGAGCGATTCTTCGTTCGCAACTCGGGCGCCACCGCTGTCGTTGAAGGCGTCGGTGATCACGCGCTCGAGTACATGACTGGTGGACTTGCCGTCATCTTGGGCGCGACTGGTCGAAACCTCGGCGCGGGAATGTCAGGCGGTACTGCGTACATCTACAAGCTCGACGACGCGCTCGTCAACCGCGAATCCCTCGCGTCAGGCGAACTCGTTCTTGGCAAACTCGGCTCGGGGGATGCTGAAATCCTCCGCGACCTGCTTGAGCAGCATCGCTCACAGACCGACTCAACCTTGGCAGCCTCACTTTTGGAGAATCTCGATAGCGAGCTCGACAATTTCGTGCGGGTAATGCCACGTGACTACGCAGCGGTGCTGCAAACGCGACAGGAGGCCGTCACCGAGGGGCTGGACCCCGATGGTGATGTCGTCTGGTCGCGCATCTTGGAGGTGACGGGTGGCTGACCCAAAAGGATTTTTGAAGACCACCGAGCGAGAGCTGCCCGCTCGGCGCCCCGTGCCGGTGCGGATCATGGACTGGAAAGAGGTCTATGAGCCCGGCGACTCGGCGGTTCTGCGCCGACAAGCTGGCCGCTGTATGGACTGCGGCGTTCCGTTCTGCCATCAAGGTTGCCCGCTGGGCAACCTGATACCCGAGTGGAATGACCTCACCTGGCGCGGCGAGGGCCGCTCAGCGATTGAACGACTGCACGCGACGAACAACTTCCCTGAGTTCACCGGGCGCCTCTGTCCCGCGCCGTGCGAGAGCTCGTGCGTGTTGGGTATCAACCAGCCCGCCGTGACTATCAAGCAGATCGAAGTGTCGATCATCGACGAGGCTTTTGCCAATGGCTGGGTCGAAGCAGAGCCTCCCGGGCGCCTGACAGGCAAGACGGTCGCGGTTGTCGGCTCTGGGCCCGCTGGGCTGGCGGCGGCACAGCAGCTCACTCGTGCCGGTCACACCGTGGCTGTGTACGAGCGAGACGACCGAATCGGCGGCCTGCTGCGCTATGGCATTCCCGATTTCAAGATGGAAAAGAAGCACCTTGAATCGCGCCTTCGCCAAATGCAAGACGAAGGCACGCGTTTTCGGGCCGGCGTCGAGATCGGCAAAGACATCTCGTGGAGCGACTTGCGCGCGCGCTATGACGCTGTCGTCGTCACGACCGGCGCGACGATTCCTCGAGAGCTGCCAATACCGGGTCGTGACCTTGCGGGCGTTCACTTCGCCATGGAGTACCTGGTCGAGCAGAACAAGGCTGGCGCTGGCGACAAGGTTGCCCACCAGATCACTGCAGAAGGCAAACACGTCGTCGTCATCGGCGGTGGTGACACCGGTGCAGACTGCATCGGCACCGCTCACCGTCATGGCGCACTGAGCGTGACCAACCTGGCCATCGGAAAGCAACCGCCGGCAGAGCGTCCTGAGACCCACCCGTGGCCGATGGCACCGCTGCTGTTCGAAGTCGCGTCGGCGCACGAAGAGGGCGGCGAACGCGCCTACCTTGCCTCAACCGTCGAGTTCGTTGGCAACGATGCAGGAGAAGTTCGCGGCCTCCGCGTCGCTGAAACTGAGTTTGTTGACGGACGACGCGTGCCAAAGAGCGGCACCGAGCGAGAGATTCCGGCTGACCTGGTTCTGATCGCAATGGGCTTCACTGGTGCAGAGCGCACCTTCCTCGAAGAGCAACTCGGCACCCAGTTCACCGAACGCGGCAACGTGCATCGCGAAGACGACTATCAGAGCACAGCACCAGGGGTGTTCGTTGCTGGTGACGCTGGACGTGGCCAGTCGCTCATTGTGTGGGCGATCGCAGAAGGTCGAGCCGCAGCTGCGAGCGTCGACCGCTTCCTCATGGGTTCATCGGAGCTTCCCGCGCCGGTTCGCCCCACCGACCTCGCCATCGGTCTGCCACACGCGTAGGCTGAAATCGGCATTCGCCACCAACAAACAACCCGGAGAACCCACGGATGAGACGCGCCAAGATCGTCGCCACCTTAGGCCCCGCTACATCGTCATATGAGATGGTTCGCGCCATCATCGATGCTGGTGTTGACGTCGCCCGCTTCAATTTGAGCCACGGCGACTACTCAGTTCACGAAAACAACTTTGCGAACGTTCGCAAGGCTGCCGACGATGCGGGTCGCTCAGTCGCCGCGCTCGTTGACCTGCAAGGACCGAAGATCCGCCTCGGCAAGTTCGAGAACGGTCCCCACATGCTCGAAGTCGGTGACATCTTCAAAATCACCGTCGACGACATCCTCGGTACCAAAGAGATCGTCAGCACGACCTTCAAAGGACTTCCGAATGACGTCAATCCCGGGGACTTTCTCCTGATTGACGACGGCAAAGTTCGCGTAGAGGTGACCGAAACCGATGGCACCGTCGTGACCACCAAGGTGATCGTCGCTGGCGCGGTTTCGAACAACAAGGGCATCAACCTGCCCGGCGTCGCTGTAAACGTTCCTGCCCTGTCCGAGAAGGACGAAGCCGACCTGCGCTGGGGACTCAACGCCGGCGCCGACCTGATCGCGCTGTCGTTCGTCCGCGATGCAAAAGACATCCAACGAGTGCACGTCATCATGGCTGAAGAAGGACGCCACGTTCCCGTCATCGCCAAGATCGAAAAGCCGCAGGCAGTCGAGAATCTCGAAGAGATCATCGACGCATTCGACGGGATCATGGTCGCTCGTGGCGACCTCGGAGTCGAGCTTCCCCTCGAAGCGGTGCCGATCGTTCAGAAGCGGGCCGTAGAACTCTGCCGCCGCATGGCTAAGCCGGTCATCGTCGCGACCCAGATGCTCGAATCCATGATCGACAACCCGGTGCCCACGCGCGCCGAGACCAGCGATGTGGCAAACGCCATCCTCGACGGCGCTGACGCGGTCATGCTTTCGGGCGAGACCAGTGTCGGAAAGTACCCCGTCGGCGTCGTTGAGACGATGGCGCGCATCGTTGACTCGACCGAAGAACACGGGCTGGAGCGCATCCAGCCGCTGCTCAACAAGCCGCGCACGCAGGGTGGTGCGATCACTCTTGCGGCCCTCGAGGTGGCCGAGTTCGTCGGCGCGAAGTGCCTCTGCATCTTCACCGAATCTGGCGACACAGCGCGCCGCATGTCTCGCCTGCGCCCGGCGATTCCGATGATCGGGTTCACTCCCGACCCCGCGATTCGTCGCCGTATGGCCGTCACCTGGGGCGTGCAGTCCGCGCTCGTCCAGCCGGTGGCGCACACAGATCGCATGTTCATCCAGGTTGATGACCATCTGCTCGCGAACGACCTCGCAGCAGTCGGCGACAAGGTGGTGGTGATCTCAGGTTCCCCTCCCGGCATCATCGGATCAACCAACGACATCCGCATCCACAAGGTGGGCGACGCCGTTCACGGCAAGGCACCGATCTACAAGTCGGGCGAGCTGTAAACACGTGATTCGAAGTGGGATGCCTCAAACGAGGCATCCCACTTTGCGTTTCACCCACTTGGGGTTATGACGCGCGCGGCTCGACGGCAGTAGGGTGAGCGACGTAACTGTTCTGTCCTCACACGAAAGAAACTCTCGATGATCATCGACCTGTTCTGGTTTGCCCTCGTCTCGTTCTACTTCATCGCCTACTTCTTTGTGATGGCGATGATCATCGTCGATCTGTTCCGTGATCACGAACTGAGCGGCTGGTGGAAGGCACTGTGGATCATCTTCTTGATCTTCGTTCCATTCCTCACTGCATTGGTGTACGTCATCGCACGCGGATCCGGAATGGCCAAGCGTGCGCAGGCACATGGCGGCGGCCGTGTGCCCGAGCAGGACGATTATCAACCCAAAGCTTCAGCGAGCCCGTCAGAAGATATTGCACGGGCGAAAGCTCTACTCGACTCGGGCGCCATTTCTCAGGGCGAGTTCGATGCGCTCAAGAGCAAGGCGCTGGGAAACAAGTACTTCGGCTGACGCCCCGGATTCTCAACAAAAAAGAGCGGGTCCCTGCACGGGACCCGCTCTGCTTTTTGTACCGGTGGTGGGACTCGAACCCACACGCCCTCTCGAGCAACCGATTTTGAGTCGGTCGCGTCTACCATTCCGCCACACCGGCAATTAAACGTGCAACAACGACGATACCGTAGGATTCAATGGTGACTGAGCAGGAAGAGACCCCCGGTACGCCGGCAAACACCCCCCGTCGTGTCGTAGTGGCCGAAGATGAGTCGTTGATTCGACTCGACATCGTCGAGATTCTGCGCGACAACGGATTCGACGTCGTCGGCGAAGCGGGTGACGGTGAGACCGCTGTCGCACTGGCAACCGAGCTGCGACCTGACCTTGTGATCATGGATGTGAAGATGCCTCAGCTTGATGGCATCTCTGCCGCCGAGAAGCTGAGCAAGAACCATATTGCGCCCGTAGTGCTCCTCACGGCTTTCAGCCAGAAAGAGCTCGTCGAGCGCGCCAGCGAAGCGGGCGCACTCGCCTACGTGGTGAAGCCGTTCACACCGAACGACCTTCTTCCCGCGATCGAGATTGCACTTGCCCGCTACGAGCAGATCATCACGCTTGAGGCCGAGGTTGCCGACATGGTCGAGCGCTTTGAGACCCGCAAGCTGGTTGATCGCGCCAAGGGCCTTCTCAACGAGAAGATGGGCTTGTCTGAGCCCGAAGCATTCCGCTGGATCCAGAAGGCGTCTATGGACCGCCGCCTCACCATGCAGGATGTCGCCAAGGCGATCATCGAACAACTCGCTCCCAAGAGCTAGCCAAATCCATCGCAGCGATGCCCGTCACGGACTGATCAGTTCGCGGCGGGCATTTCTTTGATCATGTTCGTGATGCGAATGGTCGAGCAACGCCGGCCCTGGTCATCGCTCACGGCGATCTCATGCACCGTCATGCTTCGCCCGAGATGAACGGGCGTGCAGACTCCGGTCACGATGCCCGAAGTCGCGGGGCGGGTGTGAGTCGCGTTGATGTCGACCCCCACTGCGAGCCGCCCAGGGCCCGCGTGCAGATTCGCGGCCATTGACCCGAGCGATTCGCCCAGCACGACGTAAGCGCCGCCGTGCAGCAGCCCCACCGGCTGCGTGTTGCCCTCGACGGGCATGGTGGCCACACAGCGTTCAATCGTGAACTCGGTGAATCGCATGCCCATCTTCTCGGCAAGCGCGCCCAGGCCTCTTTCAGCCGCCCAGGCCAAACCATCGATGTCAGCGGGGAGGTCAGATGCCATGATTCACCTTCGGTCGAGCAACAGTGCGAGAGCCATGTCGCCACCCGCGGCTACGCTTGCAGGGTGACGGACTCCGCAAAGCCTACCCTTCTCGTTATCGACGGCCATTCGCTCGCCTACCGCGCGTTCTACGCGCTGCCGGTGGATAACTTCTCCACAAAAGACGGCCAGCACACCAACGGCATTTATGGCTTTTTGTCCATGCTCGTCAATCTCGTCAAAGCCGAGAAGCCGACGCACCTTGCCGTCGCGTTCGATACCTCTCGCGAGTCCTTCCGCACCCGTGAGTACACCGAATACAAGGCAAACCGCTCGGAGTCACCCGCCGAGTTCAAGGGCCAGATCCCGTTGCTGCAAGAGTGTCTCGGCGCGATGAACATTCCCGTGCTGCTCAAGCCCGACTTCGAAGCAGACGACATTCTGGCCACGCTGGCGACCCAAGGAGCGGCCGCCGGCTACAACGTGCTGGTGTGCTCGGGCGACCGTGACACCATCCAGCTGGTCAATGACGACGTGACGCTGCTCTATCCGAACGTGCAGGGGGTCTCGCAGCTCAAGCGCTATGACCGTGAAGCGGTCATCGAGCGCTATGGCGTGCCACCCGAGCAGTATCCCGACATCGCCGCCCTCGTCGGTGAGACGAGTGACAACCTGCCAGGCGTGCCCAAGGTGGGGGAGAAGACTGCGGTCAAGTGGCTCAAGCAGTACGGCTCACTTCAAGAACTGATCGACAACGCTGACAAGGTCACGGGCGTCGTCGGCGGAAACCTGCGCGAACACCTCGACGATGTGCGCCGCAACCGCAAGCTCAACCGACTGCTCACCGACGTCGAGCTCGCGCTCGGCCCCGACGAACTCGCCGTCAATCCCATCGACGCGCAGGCGGTGCGTGAGATCTTCGCGCGCCTCGAGTTCCGAGCGCTCCTACCCCGGGTACTTGAAGCCACCGGAGCTGATCAAGCGACCAGCGATGCTGCCAGCGCGCCGGCCGTTGCCATGCCAGCCACCACCGAGCCAACGGGAGCAGACCTGCAAGCCTGGCTTGAGGCTGCCACCGCCGAAGTCGGCCTCACAGTGCTCACCGAGCGCGGGCTCCCTCAGCGCCTCGGCTTGGCAACGAGTGACAGCGCTATTGAGGCGGCATGGGATGCAGAAGCATCCGCTGTGCTGATCCCTTGGCTGGTTTCTGATGCGCCCAAGATCATGAACGACGCGAAGGCGCAGGTCAAGGCACTTCGCCGCGCCGATGTTGTGCTGGGCGGTCTAGCGTTTGACACGCTCATCGCTGGGTGGCTGCTGAGGCCGAGTTTTCCCGACAAGACGCTGGGCCACCTGGTAGAACGATTCCTCGATGAGAAGCTTCCCGAGGCCGACCCGAGCCAGCTCGTTCCCGAGACCGAGGGAGCAACTCCTGGTCAGCTCTCGTGGTTCACCGTGCGTGTCGCCGAGGCATTGCGCGCTGACATGCCCGACAGCGTGACAACCGTATTGACCGACATCGAGGTGCCGTCTCTTCTCGTCCTCGCCGATATGGAGCTCGCAGGCGTCGCTGTGTCGCATGACGAGCTCTCGGCGTTCTCGGCGGAACTCGGCACTCGCGCCGATTCGATCGCTCAACAAGCCTTCACGACCATCGGCCGAGAGGTGAACCTGGGCTCGCCCAAGCAGTTGCAAGAGGTGCTGTTCGAAGATCTGCAGCTGCCGAAGACACGCAAGACCAAGACGGGGTACTCGACGGATGCTGCGGGTCTCGCCGACCTGCAGCGGACGAACCCGCACCCGTTCCTCGATTTGCTCTTGCAGCACCGCGAAGCAACGAAGTTGCGCCAGATCATCGAGTCACTCGATACCGCTATCGGCGCCGACAATCGCATTCACACCACCTACGTGCAGACCGGCAGCCAGACCGGTCGCCTGTCGAGCACTGACCCGAACCTGCAGAACATCCCGGTGCGCAACGAAGAGAGCCGGCGCATCCGCGCTGCCTTCCAAGTCGGCAATGGCTACGAGACACTGCTGACCGCGGACTACTCACAGATCGAAATGCGCATCATGGCGCACCTGTCAGAAGACCCGGGGCTGATCGAGGCGTTCAACTCGGGTGAAGACCTGCACCGGTTCGTCGGTGCGCGCGTGTTCGGTGTTGATCCGAGCGAAGTGACCGCCGCGATGCGCACCAAGGTCAAGGCCATGTCGTACGGCCTCGTTTACGGTCTGTCGGCATTTGGGCTGTCGAAGCAACTGCGCATCGAGCAGTCCGAGGCCAAACAGCTGATGCTGGAGTACTTCGCTCGTTTCGGTGCGGTGCGCGACTATCTGCGCTCATCCGTTGAGCAGGCCAAAATCGATGGCTACACCGAGACGATCTTCGGCAGAAGACGGCCCTTCCCCGACCTTTCCAGCCCCAACAGAGTGTTGCGCGAGAACGCCGAACGCGCCGCTCTCAACGCGCCTATTCAGGGCAGCGCGGCCGACATCATGAAGATCGCGCTGTTCCATATTCACGACGAACTGCGCGCGCAGGGCCTCGCGTCCCGTGTGCTCATGCAGATCCACGATGAGCTCGTCATCGAGGTGGCTCCGGGGGAGTGGGATGCCGCCGAGCAGATTGTGCGCACGCGTATGGGCGATGCTGCCTCGCTGACGGTTCCGCTCGACGTTCAGATCGGCCGTGGGGCGAATTGGGATGAAGCAGCACACTGACGCTCACGCGATCTGAGCCGACAAGATTTAGGCTCGGGGTATGACAGAAACACCTCGCACGCCCACACCCATCGACACAATCGCTGAGGCCTGGGTAGACACACTCGCTGAGCTTGAGCCGATCTTGGCCACCTACATCGGTCGATTCGAGTTCAACGACCGTTTCGCCGACTACAGCCCGGCGGGTGCTGCGCAGATCGCCGAAGCAGCCCGCGCTGCGTTGGCTGATTTGCAGGCGGCGACACCGGTCGATGAGATCGATATCGTCACTCAAGACGACCTCTCGCGCGATCTGCAGCTGCTCCTCGATGTGCACGAGGCACGCTGGCACTTGCGCGATCTGAACGTCATCGCCTCTCCGGCTCAAGACATTCGCTCGGCGTTCGATCTCATGCCGACAGATTCCGTTGAAGACTGGAAGACCATCGCAACACGGTTGAAAGCCGTTCCCGCCGCCATTGAGGGATACGTTGAAACCCTTCGCGAAGGGATCGCCCAGAACATCACCCCGGCCCGACGCCAGGTGCGCGAAGTTGCCGCACAGATCGCGCGCTACACCGACGACTCTGGCTTCTTCACCTCTTTTGTCGCCGGCGCTTCGATAGACGAAGGCGATTTGCCGGCCGATCTCATCGGTGAGCTGAACGAGGGTGCCGACGCGGCACGCTCGGCCTACAACTCACTCGGGTCGTTCTTGACATCTACCCTCGAGCCAGCATCATCTGAAAACGATGCCGTCGGACGCGAGCTCTACGAACTGCACTCCCGTCGTTTCCTCGGCGCCACGATTGATCTTGACGAAACCTATGAGTGGGGGATTCAGGAGCTCGCCCGAATGGTCGCCGAGCAAGAGTCCATCGCCAACGAGATTCTTCCTGGCGCCACCGTCGAAGAGGCGATCGAATTTCTTGAGAAAGACTCCACCCGCAAGCTGATCGGCACAGAAGCGTTGCAGAAGTGGATGCAACAGACAAGTGACCGCGCAGTTGAAGAGCTGGGTAAAACTCACTTCGACATTGCTCCACCCATCCGCGACCTGGAGTGCATGATCGCGCCCACACAAGAGGGCGGCATCTACTACACCGGTCCCACCGACGACTTCTCGCGCCCCGGCCGCATGTGGTGGTCGGTGCCAGAAGGAGTCACCGAGTTCGACACCTGGCGCGAGCTCACCACGGTTTATCACGAGGGCATCCCGGGTCACCACCTTCAGATCGCACAGGCTGTCTACAACCGTGGCCAGTTGAATTCATGGCGCCGTCTCCTCGGCGGCACCTCTGGCCACGCTGAAGGCTGGGCGCTCTACGCAGAGCGGCTCATGGAACAGCTCGGCTACCTCGAAGACCCTGCCGATCGTCTCGGCATGCTCGATGGTCAGCGCATGCGTGCTGCGCGTGTCGTTCTCGACATCGGCGTGCATCTGGCAAAGCCTCGGCCCGATGGTCAGGGCGTTTGGGATGCTGACTACGCCCTTGAGTTCATGCGGCGAAACGTCAACATGTCTGACGAGTTCGTGCAGTTCGAGGTCAACCGCTATCTCGGCTGGCCCGGCCAGGCGCCCTCATACAAAGTGGGTCAGCGAATCTGGGAGCAGTTGCGAGACGACGTTGCTGAGCGAGACGGCGAGGACTTCTCGATCAAGCAGTTCCACAAGCGTGCGCTCGATATCGGTGGCGTCGGTCTCGACACCCTGCGCGCAGCGATGGCTCGGTAGCGCATATGACGATGATTCAGCCCGGTGGTTCCGTTGGGGTGTGAATTCCTGGCGTCGTCGCCCGTCGGCCCGCCGCCCTAGGGTGGAGAGGTGTCAAAAGTTCGCTACGTCGCCATCGGCGATTCATTCACCGAGGGAGTCGGCGACGAACTCCCTGATGGCCACGTTCGAGGTTGGGCCGACCTGACCGCTCAGGGCTGGGCCGACGCGAGCGGCGAGAGTGTCGAATACGCCAACTTCGCGATCCGCGGCAAGCTCGTTCGCCCAATCGTCGAAGAACAGCTTGAGCCCGCCTTGGCGCTTCGTCCTACCCACCTGTCGTTCAACGGCGGCGGCAACGATATGTTGCGCCCGAGAACGAGCGTCGCGACCGTTGTGGACTCGTTTCGGCGAGTGATCGAGCGATGCGATGAGGAGGGCGTGAAGGTGATCATGCTGTCGGGTGCCAACCCGTCGGGGCAGCTTCCGCTCAGCCGCCTCATCCAGCGACGGGGTGACTTGCTCTCGCGCGCGGTTGATTCTCGCTTCAACGATCGACGCGACATCATTCGCGCGTTCAACTGGTTTGATCGCGAGTTGGCGACGCCGCCGTACTGGTCTGAGGATCGCCTGCACATGAACGCCCGGGGCCATCATCGCGTCGCCGCGCGGGTGATCACCGCACTCGGCCTGGAACCACCCACAGTCTGGTGGTCTTTGCCTCCCTTGCCTGCGTCGGCGCCGCGCGGCTTGGATTACTACCGTGAGCACGTCGGCCCTTGGGTGCAACGCCGGCTGAGGGGCACGTCTTCTGGTGATGGGCGCCAGCCCAAGTTCGGGCAGTGGACCACGATTACGCCGAGCGATTCCGCGCTGGAGTGATCAGGCGGCGTTGACCGCGTAGGAGTTCACCCCGGGGGTGCAGAATGGTGCTCATGCCTGATTACTTCACCGTGGTACGCACACTAGGCGCCTCGAAGGAACAAGTCTTCGACGTCATCACTCTGCCTAAGCACTTTGCGGTGTGGTTCGGCACGGCCGTCGTCGAAGTGCCGCTCGAGGCTCTTCGCATGGAGGTCTGGCCCGGTGGACAGTTTCGTGCCGAAATGAAACTTCCAGAGGGCGGCGCGATCAACTGGGCGGGCACCTACATCGCTGTGGAACGTCCCTCACACGTCGCCATGACGTTGACAGACCAGCCTGGCAGTGACGCAGGTTTGCCTGTGCTGTTCGACATCGAAGAAGTAGGCGGGGCAACGCAGCTCACCATCAGCCAAGATCGCTCTGACTTCAGCGACGACCAGATTGCCGCGACGATTGCCGGCTACAACGCATTCGTCGACGACATCGAAGAGATCCTGCAGTCGTCAGCGCAGGAGAACGCCCAGAGTTCCTGAGTGGACGACATTGAAACGACGCGCGTGGCGGGCGGAAACGTCACGTTACACGACGCACGAACCAAGAGCCGCAGGAGCGTCAACCTTGAGGCCTTCGAGATCGGCGTCTACGCGGTGACCCAGTCACAGCTCGCCGAGATCCTCGGCGTGTCTGCTGCTTTCCCGCGCCGTCCAGCAAGCGACGTCAGCTGGCTGCGGGCCGTGCATTTCTGCAACGCCGCATCGGAGTGGGAAGGGCTTGACAGTGCCTACAGCTTCGACGGCGAAGACGTGACGTGGCATGTTGATGCTGACGGCTTCCGTCTGCCGACAGAAGCGGAATGGGAGTTTGCCTGCCGGGCGGGTTCCACGGCCCCGCACTATGGGCCGCTTGCCGAGATCGCGTGGACAAGCGCAGACGGCGTCAGTGCCCCGCAGAATGTGGGCGGCAAGCATCCCAATCTCAACGGACTCTTCGACACTCTCGGCAATGTCTGGGAGTGGTGCTGGGATCTGCTGGATCCCGCACGATACAACGACTATCGAGTCTTTCGAGGTGGCGGCTTCGCCGATGATGCGTGGAGCGTTCGTGCGTCAGTTCGACGCGGAGGAGCACCTCGAATGCACCACGACGATGTCGGCTTTCGCCTGGCTCGTGGTGGATTCGATTCAGTGGATGCTGCGCAGGGCTGGTCAGCCACGACGGACCAAGAACGCGCAGAGCGCGGTGGCCCAAATCCCTTCGGATGGACACCGCGCTCTACGTGATCAGTGCTAGCCGCTACGGCTGCGAGATGACGCCATCCCACGCATACTTCTCGTTGGGCGCATCTAGGGGAGTGTGCGCAAGGTGGTTGGTGTAGTTCGACATCACCTTCTGTGACAGACCGAGCACGACTTCGAGCACCTGACGCTTCGTGAAGCCAGCGTCGAGAAACACCTGCAACTCGGCGTCTCCCACATTGCCGCGTTCACGAACCATTTGCAGGGTGAAGGTGCGCAACGCTTCGAGACGGTCGGTCGGCAGGGGAGTGCCATCGCGAAGAGCATCGGTGATGGCATCGTCAACCTTCATGCGCTTGGCAATTCCGGTGTGGGCGGGCACGCAGTAGTGACATTCGTGCTCAACGTTGATCGTTTGCCAAACGACGGTCTTCTCGTCGTCATCAAAGCTCGACTCGAGAAAGAGACGGTGCAGCTGCTGGTAGCCGTCGAGCAGGCCGGGGGCCTCAGCCATGGTGGCGTGAAGGCCCGGAATACGGCCGTTCTGCTTCTTCGATTTGGCGAGAAGCTCTTTGCTGCCCTCGGGTGCGGATTCTTCGTCGTGCATGGGAAAGTCGATCATGTTTCACTCCTGTCGGTGTGGGTGGCGTTGGAAAAGCAGCGCGGCAGTTCAATCGCAGTTTTGCAACGCGGCAGCCGACACGTTGATGTGCAGCTGCGCGTGGCTGGCGAATTCGCGCGCGGTTTCGAGGTCGTCTTCGTTCAGCGCGAGCGTGGCCCAACCGATCGTGCGTTGCGGGTGGCTGGGTAGCGACGGAAAAGTGTTGTTCGTAGGAGCCCATGCCACGATTGCGTCGTCAAGAATCTGCCATCGCTCTGCAGGGGCAGACCAGTCGCCGCCTAAGACATCCTGCTCAAGGCAGTCACCTTCGATGATGCTCGCGAGACCTGGTTCGCCTTCGAGGCCGGGGAGTACGCCCACCGTCGCCGCGCCAGTGACAATATCGTCACCATCGGCATCGCCGTAGTATGGCCCGGCCTCGCCCGTGACGAGGTTGCGCACCTGTTCGGCCGCTTGCTTGAGTTCCGCTAGATCTTCTGCGTCTTGCCAAGCACTGATCGCAACCGTCGTCTCACCCAAGCGCTCGCTCAGCTCAGCGACCGCGGGGGAGCCTTCGACGTTGTCCACGTCTGATGAGCCAGTGGCGCATCCCGCGAGAGCCAAGGTGAGAGCAAGGGGAATAGCTACGAGTGCAGGAACATGCCTCCGCTTGATCATCAATCGATCCTACGTCGGCTTATCAGGACTGGAACGGTTCGCGATCTGGTTCCACGAACGCTCGGCGGGCCGCCCGTCGTGGTGCTTTCCGCGAATAGCCTCAAGTCATGACACCGCCGGACCTGTCCAACGACGCACCTACAGAGGTTTCTGTCGGGCATCTTTCCCGTGAAGAGTTGTTGGCGGGACTCAAGGCGAGCGGCACGCAGTTGAACGAACATGCAAAGACGCTCCTGGCCGCTTCGCCATTCGATGACGTCTACGAGGGCGAGGTCATATCCATTGCGGAGCGTTCGCTCACTGACCTTGGGCTCACATCCGGCGCGTCGCTCACTCAGATCTACTCGCGAGCGAAGAGCCAAAGACTAAGACTGTGTCCCGCCGTCGCTGGCCCGTACTTGCGGCTTGCGCTGGCACAGCAGCACTCCGCCCCAGACTCGGTGCTGAGCTCGGGTCGCGCGCCGATCGCTGACTTGCAACGCGAATCGGCCCTTGGCGCGACCGGCTGTGATCGGACGACCCGCCTATCCGTAAGCCGATGCGCTTGAGACGCTCGACGAATTGGATGGATACGTCGATCTGGACAGGTGAGTGGAGCTAAGGCACTGTGGAATAAGACCTGAATATGGAGGCTGCTATGGATAACCAAGAGAAGCCCTCGCTGCGGACGCGCTTGAAGTGGTTGCTCACCGGTCGGCCGATGAGCGAAGAAGAAATTCGTGCCGCACGCGCCGCTGGCGACAAGGATCCCACTACGAGAAAACGCTTCGATATTCCTTGGGGTCGCAACATCGGTGGAAGCGCCTAGGGCAGGCTCCTCAGGCGTCAGGTGCTTATCCGGCCTTCGCGCCGAAGCGGCACAGCAGCATTCAAGCTCCTCGTAGTCGTAGGGGTGTTTTAGCACGACTGGTGGTACTTGGTCTTTGGGGAGGGCGCTAGTCCGTCTGACGGCAAGATCTAGCGAAGTTATAGGACTCGATGGAGAACACTGACGAACCGATCGAAGTGACACGTTACCTGCGTGAACTAGACGCTGCATTGGCAGAGATTCCCGTGCAGATCGCTAGCGATATTCGGGCCGGTGTCGAGGAGGAACTCGCCACCCTCGATTCATCCGCTGCACGAGAGCGCATTGCTCAACTGGGCGATCCTGCACTTATCGCGGCGGAAGCTAGACGAGAAGAATCGGAGGCTGCTCCGCACCGCAAGCCGGCGATGACTTCGCGACTCTACGTCGTGCTGGCGAGCCTCGCGGTCGCTTTCGGTAACTATGCCCTCCCTCTCGTCGGTGCGCTGCCCGGATTCGTATTGGTATGGGTTTCCCCTGCATGGCGACGATGGGAGAAGATCACGGCCACAGCTATTCCTTTCGCGACCGGGGTTATAGCGGCCACGTACTTTGTTGTCGCCGGGGTCACTTCTTCGGATGTTGTGAGTTCGAACAGCTCCGATTTCTACGGGCCCTCGATGGACGATTTCGGCATTCCGTGGTTTGGCCTCTTTTTCACGCCGGTGGTGACCACCAATGCCATCGTTGCAGGGTCCATCGCCAGCACGGCGGTGGGAGTCTGGTTGCTTGTCCGCGCGCTTCGACGGTCGTAGTCTTCGGCAGACGCGCGCACTCCTCTACCCGGGCGGGATTACTTCATAGTAGAAACCCCGAGCGCAGCCCATTGGCGGGTGTATCGAAACCCTAGGGATATGGGGCGTCTTGCCAGTCCCTGCGGTGACACACCGCTGGGACGCGACTGTGTTGCATCTCATGAGTTACGGCACACCGAGGTTACGAGACAGAACACCAAGTGCATGAGCACATGTGACATCCTCGCCGCGGCTACGACCAGCAAAACGCCCTCCGGACAAGCCGGGGCGGCAAGCCAGTACCACCACGCAGCGGCTGAGCTAGTTGTTAGTCCACGCGCGGCACGCCAGATCCGCCAACACGGTCATTCGAGAATGAACGGTATCCGCGCTCCAGGCGTCCAGTGATGTGAGGTTGCGAGTCATGGTGAAACCCGACTGCGCGTAGACCAATTTCTTCTCCGCGGGGAGCTTTGACCCTAGATTCTTATTGAGCTTCTTCTCGAGCAGAGTGAGGTTACCGACATAATCCACCAAAGTCACTGGGGCTCCTGGGCCGAGTGACGTCGGTTTGGACTTCGGGTGAATATGCTCGATCGTCACTCCTCGTGATGACCAGTCGAGGGCGCTCGTGTCACGGCCAGCGAGCTCGGACTCCACACGCTCGATCATCCCGAGAACATACTTGACGCGCGAACTGGGCATAACGCCATAGCGGATGAAGGCCAACCGGAACTCGTCGTCGCTGGGAATCAACTTGTCCAGCGACTTCCGCACGTCTAGCTGGTTCACGGATTCGCCGGACGAGACGGATGCAGCCGTGCTACCAAAAGTTTCCTCAGCCAGTTTCGCGCCGATATTTCCGGCGAACAGGGCACGAACTGACCACATGAGTACTTTATTGAGCAGTCTGCAAGCATCGTCATAGTCCCACGTAGCAAAGGCGGCGAGTACCACCGGGATGCTGCTCTCGAACTGGAAGCGACGGTAGGCCAGAAGTGAGTCACGGACATCCACTTTTTCGCTGTGCCAGTAGTCACTCTCAGGGTCACGAAGGGCCACGTATGTGTCCTTTGCTCTAACGAGGCGATTGAGGTAGGCACTTGCGGTAGTCCCGTTTTGGCCGATGTCTTCCTGGATTGCACGATAAAGCTTGCTCGTTCGGACGGGACCGACGCGAGAAATCAGCTCGAACCGAATGAGTCGAACAAGATCCTCGGGCTTCTCGAACGCAGCCTCCAGCTGCACCCATTTGTGCTCCACGGTCGAGAGGTAGGAGCCGGACGCGCTGAACAAGTAGTTTTTGAGCAAATCCGCGGTTGTGAGGTCAGCGCCGCGATCGTTGAGCGTTTCAAAGATCACATAGGCCTCTTGGATTCCTGACGCTACGGCCACCAGGATCTGGACACGCTTCTCCAGCTGATTCACGATTTCCATGAGCTCGGTATACGAGTCGACGTCAGGCGTGAGCTCTGTGACGTGCTCGATGCAGAGTCGATAGGAAGCTACGAGCGGGTGGCCTTCGTTGCCCGCGCTCACCTCCTCATTGAGGAGTTCTAGATAGGCATCGCTGTCATGTGGCCCTAGCGCGAGTCTTTCGAACACACCCTCAGCTTGAAGCTCGTAGCCTCGTAGATACCGCTCTTCGACCCGTCTAGCTTGTTCATCTTTTCCCAACTCCATGAGGCGGTCGCGGATCGCCAGTAGCAATAGTGACGTCGTCGCGAGCCGTTGTTGGCCGTCGACGACCCGTCGCCTGTAGCTGTCCTCCTCAGGCTGCGTGAGGACGACGGTGCCAACGAAGTAGTCTCGGTCCTTCGATCGAGCTTCCGCGAGATCGCTGAGATATTCCCCAACGTTGTCTGTAGTCCAGGCATATCTGCGCTGGAAACGCGGAACTTCAATCAGATGATCCGCAAGCAGATGACCAACCTGGTCATGATCGAAGTCCGTTTCACGTGCCATCTGACAGATCCCCCTTTGGTCCCGCGCTATCCCAGAATCTAGCAGCAGGAGCCAAGGGGAACTCGAAACAACGCGATTTCGCCTTGGAGACTCTCCGTTTGGTATCCCGTGCGATGCGGCACGGAGTGATCACAGATCACCGCCCAGGAGCGCCGAACTGGCAATTTACGCCGCGATGGCCAGACGTCTCATATCCCTAGAGTTTCAGCACGTTCCAGAATCGACTGAGCAACCGCGGCGCCTCCAGCGACCTTCTGATCGTGAGTCCCGTAACTATGTGTCACAAGCTAATGCTTGAAGTCGAGTACTCACCATTAGTTATGGGAGACCGGGGGAGCGTCATGGGAAAGCTGATGGGGTACGCGCGAGTCTCGACGCGTCAGCAGTCCAATGACAGGCAAGAGGTCGATCTGCGCGCGGCGGGCGTCCGGCGTGACGATTTGTATATCGACAACGGTGTCTCAGGCGCCAGAGCGTCACGCCCAGAGTTTGATCGCGCCGTCGAAGCACTCGAAAGAGGCGACACGCTTGTCATCACCACGCTCGACAGGCTCGGACGGTCCACGCAGAACTTGCTTGCGTTTGCGGAAGAGCTGCGCCGAGTTGGTGCCGGTCGTCGTGTCCTGAATCGCGGGGGCGAAGATGCTGATACGGCGACTCCGATGGGTTCGATGCTGTTTACGATGATGGCCGCTCTGGCGCAGATGGAGCACGAGATCAAGAGCGAACGGATCATCGACTCCATTAGCAAGCGAAGGGCTGCAGGACTCGAACTTGACGGAAGGGAGGGAGCACCTCACAGGCGTATTGTCATAATGTGCATTATCGGTGGTAATTGGTTACGCGCTTTTCCAGAGCTTCAGCCGCTCAGCATCACGTCGATACATAGCCGCATGAGCCAAGAACTCGGCCCGCCCTGTGTCAGCGGCTCGGGCCCGCGTAAACGTCTCGAGTTCATCGAGTCGCTGCACAATCACGCTCACAACATCGTCCGGCGTGAACGGCATGCCATATGCATTGACTAGTGCCACAAGGCGCTGTGACCGGTTCAGCAGTTCAGCGTGTGGGGCGTCTTCAGCGAACGGCACCAAGCGGTACGCGAGATATGCGAGATCCCACACACGCGACCCCGGCGACGCGAAATCAAAGTCGATAACCCCGCTCAGCACACCCCCGCGCATGATCAAGTTGTACGGCGCGAAATCGTTATGACAAATCACCTCGATGGGCTGATGTGCGGGCGAACGCCATACGAGGCAGTCTTCGCCGACAAGCTCTACCGAGGCATCGTGCATTCTTCTCAGCAGTTGCGCGGCCGAAGTCAGAACGCTCTCAGACCACAGCACAGCCGGATCTGCGCCGGCCAGCGTTTCACCGGGTAAGAAGGTGAGCACCTCGCGGTTGGCATCATCGAGACCAATCACCGCTGGCACCTCGTCAATTGAGGTCATTGTGTTCAGCAGCTTGTGAACGGCAGGAGTCCACTCCCCCGTCTCACGACGCACCGTCGCGCCCGATCGAAGGACGGGTGACATATTGCCGCCCGACAGGTGTTCCTCCACACCCGTCAGTCTTTCAGATTCACGTTGTCGATTCGCTGTCTTCACGGCCCCATCTCTAGGCTTTGCTCATGCTGGAGTCGCTCACCGGGTTCGCCGTCGTGGGTGTGGCAATCGTCGTCGGCTGGATCATCGGGCGAATTGACCTCCTGGGCGAGCACGCACGCCCGGTTCTCGCGCGGCTGACCTTCTTTGTGTTGTCACCGTTTCTTCTTTTCGTCGTGCTCTCACAAGCCGACGTGCAAACCCTGTTCTCAGCGCTTCTGCCGGTGTCGGCAATCGCCGCCGTCGCCGTCTTTCTGATCTATGCACTCATCGCTCGCTTCGTATGGCGACGCTCGTTGGGCGAGACCGTGGTCGGCCTACTGTCGGCCGGGCAGGTCAATTCGAACAACATCGGCATTCCCCTCTCGCTCTATCTGCTCGGCAGCGCTGCGTACCCTGCACCGGTGATCCTGCTGCAGCTGCTCGTGTTCACTCCCGTGACAATCGCGATTATGGATGCTGTCACTTCCGGCCGAACAAGCGTGTGGCGCACGATCGGGCGCACACTGACAAACCCGATCGTTCTCGGGTCGACATTAGGAACCCTCGTCTCGGTATCGGGAATTGAACTCCCCCCGATCGTCATTGAGCCGGCAATCCTCATCGCCAACGCGTGCGTGCCTATTTTGCTCATCAGCTACGGCATCTCACTTCACGGGCAACGCGTACTGTCATCGTCTGGCAGACGCCGAGACATCGTGCTGGCGTCGTCGCTCAAGCTCTTCGCGATGCCGTTCATCGCATGGGCCGTCGCCGAGTTCGTCTTCGGACTGGGCGCTCACGACGTGCTTGTCATCACGGTGCTCGCGGCTCTCCCGACCGCACAGAACGTCTTCAATTACTCGCAGCGCTACGGCATTGGCGAGACGATCTCGCGCGACACCGTGCTTGTCACCACGATCGGCTGCGTACCTGTACTGATCTTCGTCACCCTGTTGCTCGGTTGAACGAACTCACGCAGCCACAAGATTGCAACACTCCCCCACCGAACTCGCCGTCAGCGACGAGGACGTCTAAGCTGTAACCCGCACGCTCACAGCTAACTCCCAGAAAGGCCCACGCATGTCCATGGAATCCGCCGAAAAGTCGGCAGTAAACGGAATCCGCACCGCGCTCGGCGTCGGCGGCCTCCTCGCAATCATCGTCGGTGTACTGATCCTCGCATGGCCCGGCGCAACGGCTTCCGTCGTGACTGCCATCATCGCCGTGTACGCGATCGCCGCCGGCCTTATCTACGGTGGCCTCGGTATCTTCTCGAAGCAGAAGGGCGGTTGGGCCCGCGTCGGTCACATCGTGCTCGGCCTCGTGTTCATCGCCGCCGGCATCATCATGTTCGCCAACCTCCAGGTAGCCACCGGATGGTTCGCAGTATTCTTCGCCATTCTGATCGGCATCATGTGGATCGTCGAAGGCATCGTATCGCTGTCGACACTGGGCGACGCTGCTTCCAAAGGATGGACGATCTTCTTCGCGATCGTCAGCATCATTGCCGGTCTCTACTTGGTCTTCACGCCGCTGTGGGGCGCATTCGCGCTCTGGTGGCTGCTCGGCATCCTGCTGATCGTCCTCGGTATCATCAACGTGGTCCGCGCATTCACCTTCGGTAAGAAAGCCTGATCAACAGCTTGTAAAAAGAAGAACGGCCTGGATTCATCCAGGCCGTTCTTCTTTTGCGCGCTAGCGAACCGGAAGGAAGCGCGCCCACCACTCGAGCACCGCGTCGAAACGCTGCACACGGTGTCGCGGTTGCCCCGCACGGGTGAGTTCATGGTCCTCGCCAGGAAAGATCAGCATCTCAGCGTCAACACCGTTGCGCTTCAGTGCCGAGAAATAGCGCGTGGCTTGCTCGAGCGGGCAGCGGAAGTCGAGTTCCGAATGCACGACAAGAGTAGGAGTCGAGACCTGGGCCACCACGGCCATCGGACTCTGACGCGCCACAGCGGCACCATCGACACCGACATACTCATCACCGAAGAAAGTACCGATGTCACTCGTTCCCTGAAAAGACACCGGGTCGAGAAAGCCACGTTCCACGATGGCAGCTGCGAAACGGTGATCGTGAGCGATGATCCACGCCGTGAGGTAGCCACCATAGGACCCGCCCATGACGCCAACTCGATCGCTCTCAAGCCGCGAATCCGCGGCAATCGCACCATCCAGAAAATCAATCACGTCGGCAAAGTCAACGGTGCCCATCTGTCCGCGAATGCTCAACCCGTGCTCGCGACCATAGCCGGCAGATCCGCGCGGATTGGAATAGACCACCGCGTAGCCCGCATCGACGAGCACCTGCGTCTCATCGAAAAGGTGAATGCCATATGAGGCATATGGGCCGCCGTGAATTTGCAGTACAACAGGAAACGGCCCGTCGCCGGCAGGGGTGGCTACCCATCCGTGCACGGGATAGCCGTCGCGACCTTCAACCGTGAGCTCACGAGGAGTCACAATCCCGGTGGCAGCGGCGGCATCTCCAAACGAGGTCAACGTGCGGACTCCGCCGCCATCGATCACGATGAGTTCGCCGTACGAATCCTGTCCCTGCACAGCTGCCACCATCGTCTGGGCCGCCGCCGCGTGAGCGGTGACTTCGACGCTCCCGCCGAGCACCTCTTCTGCGTCACCTGTCGTCGAGATCTTCACGAGCCTCAACCGACCGTGAGTGCGATCCTGCACCAAGAACCCGTCATCGAGGCTAGTGATGTGACTGCCCACCTCACCGAGGTCGAGCGTCTTATCGGTCAATCGCCGTGGAGCTCCCGCCTCGAGCACCCAGAGTCCCACCATCGGTGCGACAAAGTCGACGTCGCTGTTGGCGAGCTCGTGTGCGAGCAACGCGATGTTGCCGTCGTGTGCGATCGCAACCTCTTGGATGGACAGTCGCGCCTCGGCGCTCACGATCTCGCGTTCCCCGGTGCCGTCCACCGCCACCGCAATCAAACGGCTGCGAAGATCACGCCGAATGTGCTCTGCGACATCAGGAATGGTCAGAATCTCGCTGCCATCTTCACTGAACACCACGGCGCTGTGAGAGGCCGGCCCGAAGGTCAGCTGCCGAGGCATGCTCTGCAATACACGTCTCTCGGGTGCCGGACTGTGCGCGTCAACAACGGCCGGTGCCGCTTCGTAGAATGGCTCCGCGTCTAGGTTCGGCGCGTCGACGACAAACACGTGTGCGGGGCGATCACCGGTATAGCCCAGGCCGTTCGCATGCCAGCGGATGCCGGTGATGTGGCGCGGTGCTTCCGCCGAAGCATCCAGGCCTTCAATGTCACCGTACCGACCGGGATCCGCTACCCGCGCAACGAACGCAATTGAATCTCCCGCGGGCGACCATCGGAAGCTGGATACGCCGAGCGGGGCATCACTCGTCTGCACTGGTTCACCACCATTGGCGGCGACGACATGGATCTGCGGCTTGCCGTTGGTGTCAGCGCGTAAGAACGCGACGCTCGCGTCATCGGGGGAAAGCTGCGGCGAGCTGTCGGACACACCGCGAGTCATGCGAGTCAGCGTGCCTGCGGGCAATTCCGCTCGCCACAACTGCCCGACAGCACGATTGGCCGCAATGTCAGGGCGCGACGTTGCGAAGATGGCAAACGTCGCATCTGCTGCCAGGGTCGGGCGCCCGACCGAAACCAGCGTCTCAATGTCTTGCGCGCGCATCGGTCATTCACCCACGAACGAAGAAGTGTCGCCCACCAGCTTTGTATTGTTCTCGGGAACCTCTTCCACCGCAGCCTTGGCGACTTCGGCCGCGAACTCCGACACGTTGTAGAGCTTGCCCGCCGAGTCACGGCGCGAGGCGATCGCCCCGGGGTTAGCACGTTCGAGCAGCGTGGCGGTGATCGTGCCCTCGATCATGTCGCCCGACACCACGACGAAACTGATGCCGCGATCGTCGAGAGCGGGAATCATCTCCCGCAGGGCATCTTCACCCGCCCGCTTAGAGAGTGCGACCGGCACGTATTCCGGCATCGTGGGCGTCGTGCGAATGAAGTGCGCCTGGTGGCTGGTGACGAAGACCACGCGTGCGTGCTTCGACAGCAGCGGGGTGGCAGCCTCAAGGACACGCACCTGGGCATCACGGTTGAGCGCGAGGGCGTAGTCCTCAGCCATACCCGATTCCATACCCCCAGATGCATTCAGCACCAGGATGTCGAGCGAGCCGAAAGTGGACTGCACCTCAGCGAACATCGCATCGACAGAAGCCCGATCTGTGAGGTCGGCACCCACGACCAACACCTCGACTCCCAGTTCGCGCAGCTCACGCGCCAGTTTCTCGGCACGCGGAGCTTTGTTGCGAAAGTTGATCACCACGTTTGCGCCGGCCTCGGCCAGGTATCGCACCGTGTCGGCGCCGATGCCACGAGAAGATCCGGTCACGAGGGCCGTGCGGCCGGTGAGCGCTCCCTGAGCGAGAGGCTGTGTCATTGTGCACTCCTGGGTGGTTCTGAGCGATTCCACCGAACGTGAAATCATATTCGACCCTACCAATCGGGCACCGCTGACCCCCTCGTTGGTAGTCTTCAAACAAGTCATCGAAAGGATGGGCGATGTTGCCAGATCTCACGCAGTACATGTGGATTCTCTGGCTTGCCCTCGTGCTGATCTTCGTCATCATCGAGTTGCTCACGCTTGAGTTCACCTTTCTTATGCTCGCGGCGGGCGCGCTCATCGGCGGCCTCGGGGTGAACCTTCTGGGTGGGGCCTGGTGGCTGCAGATAGCCGCCGCCGCCGTTGTCTCGGCTCTGCTGCTCTTCACGATTCGCCCGCTTCTGCTCAAAGCACTGCGCCGTGGCTCCGCAGACGTGCCGATGAACGTCGACGCGATTCTCGGTATGTCCGGTCGCGTGATCGGCGCATTTACCGAAGGCAACGGCACTGTGAAGCTTGATAACGGCGAAACGTGGTCTGCACGGCTTCCAGAAGACGTCTCAGATTCGCTGCTGGCGGTCGGCACACGAGTGTCAGTAACCCGGGTGCTCGGCGCGACCGTCGAAGTTTCCGCTCCCCCCTCTCCCCTCGAAAGGACCACCAAGAATGGTTGACGTTGGGGCCTTTGTCGGCCAGATATTCATAGTGATCCTGCTGATCGTCATCGCGATATTCGTGGTCGTGGTTATCTTTCGCTCAATTCGCATCATTCCCCAAGCCAATGCGGGAGTCGTCGAGCGCCTGGGTAAATATCAGCGAACACTTGCGCCTGGATTGAACATCCTCGTTCCGTTCATCGATCGCGTTCGACCGCTCATCGATCTGCGCGAGCAAGTCGTATCTTTTCCGCCGCAACCGGTGATCACCGAAGACAACCTCGTCGTCTCCATCGACACCGTCGTGTACTTCCAAGTGACTGACGCGCGTGCGGCGACCTATGAGATCGCGAACTACCTGGGCGCGGTAGAGCAGCTCACGACCACGACGCTGCGAAACGTGGTGGGTGGTTTGAACCTCGAAGAGGCGCTTACGAGCCGCGACGAAATCAACAGCAAGCTTCGCGTGGTGCTCGACGAGGCGACAGGAAAGTGGGGCATTCGCGTATCGCGTGTCGAGCTCAAGGCGATTGATCCGCCGCTCTCAATCCAAGACTCGATGGAGAAGCAGATGCGCGCGGAACGCGATCGTCGCGCTGCGATCCTCACCGCGGAAGGATCCAAGCAGTCGCAGATTCTTGAAGCGGAAGGTCGCAGACAAGCCGAGATCTTGCGCGCCGAGGGCGACAAGCTCGCCTCGGTTCTGCGCGCGCAGGGCGAATCAGAGGCCATCGAAATGGTGTTCAACGCGATTCACGTCGGTGATGCCGACGAGAAGCTGCTGGCTTACCAGTACCTGCAGACTCTTCCGAAGATCGCTGACAGTCCATCGAGCAAGCTGTGGATCGTGCCCAGCGAGATGACGCAGGCGTTGCAGGGAATCGGTGCGGCGTTTGCTGGACGCACCGGGTCAACCCCTCCTCCCACCGACGAGAGTGCAACGCCAAAGGCAAAACGTGAGTCGACGAGCCGCGCCACCGCTGAAGAGGCTGTGGCGGCGGCAAAACAGGCAGCCTCTGAAGCAGACTCCATCGCAACTGAAGCACGCACTGCACCAACACCCGGATCGGATGTCTGAACCGCCCGCGCCGCACCCCTGGTTTGACGCGTCCGAGACACCTCGCGTGCTCGCCCATCGTGGGCTGGTGACAGATGACGCGCTCTCGGCCGGCATCGTCGAGAACTCCTTCGCGGCAGTAGCGGCGGCGCATGCGGCAGGCGCGATCTATCTTGAGTCTGATTGCCATCTCACCCGGGATGGCGAAGTGGTGCTCTTTCACGACGACGAGCTGCTGCGGATCGCCGACGACAAGCGGCGCATCGACGAGGTCGATCTGCGCGAGCTAGAGCAACTCATGGCGGAACGCGGTGGACTGGTGACTTTGGCTCAAGCGCTCGATTCGTTTCCCGATGTTCGGTTCAACATCGATGTGAAGGCGGATGCTGCGGCAGAAGCCGCCGGAACCATCGTCGGACCGTTTGCCGACCGAGTTCTGCTGACAAGCTTTTCCGACCAGCGACGACGCCGAGCCCTCGAATCCGCGCTCCACGCGAACCCTGCGCAACGACCAGCTACCTCCGCCGGTTCGGCCACGGTCGCACGACTGATTCTCGCCCTCACCATCCGCTCGCGGCGAGGCGTCGCTGCAGCACTAGACGGCATTGATGCGCTGCAGCTGCCCGAGCGGCACGGGGCACTGCGGGTGGTGAGCCCGCGGCTGCTCGAAGCTGCGCACCGACACGGGGTGGAAGTGCACGTGTGGACGGTGAACGAACCCGACGATATGCGCCGGCTGGTCGCGCTCGGAGTCGACGGAATCGTGACCGACCGCGCCGCCGATGCCCTCGCCCTGCTGAAGGTCTAACACCGGCTGTGCATCAACTGTGAATGGTCGTTAACGGGCACCGTTCCAACCTTCTGCACAGGTGACCCCGTTATACCTAATAGGTAGCGACGAGAGGACCACACAATGGCAGACCGCAGCCTTCGCGGCATCCGACTCGGCGCCCAGAGCTTACAGAGCGAAGAGGGCGTCGTGTTCCATGAACGCGCACAGCACACCTACCACTGCACGACGTGCAAAAACGATTCCACGCTGACCTTTGCCGCTGACGCAGAGGTTCCCGAGGCCTGGGAATGCCGCACCTGCGGCGCCGAGGCGCTCCTGCGTGTTGGCGACACGACGGCCACCGTCGACCATTCCGGCGACAAGGTGCCTCGTAGCCACTGGGACATGCTGCTAGAGCGTCGCACGCTTCCAGAGCTCGAGGAGTTGCTCGAAGAGCGCCTCGCCCTGTTGCGTGAGCGCCGCGGCACAAGTGAGCCCGCAAGCGCCAAGATCAGCGCCTAGCTGACGCGATCCGCAAAACGCCGGTCCTCCTAGAGGGCCGGCGTTTTGGCGCGCGTGCGCGCAGCGATCTTGGCGCGTACGCCCACCAAAACGATGGCCAGCACGCTGCCGAATCCGATCGCCAGTTGAACTGCAGGACCGATGATGACCGCTGGCGTGAGACCGGTTCGCAGCGGCACATCGGTGAGCATATGACCGGCGACGTCCGCAGCGATACCGTCGATCGTGGAGCCGTCAGGCGCGATCACCTGACTGGTGCCGACGGTCGACAGGTTGACCACCGAGCGACCCGTTTCAATAGCTCGCATGCGTGCGAAGGCGAGCTGTTGGAGGTTCTCGTCAGTCTCACGAAAGTCCGCGTTGTTCGTCTGAAACATGTAAAGCTGCGCACCATCTCGGGCACCGTCCCAGATGACGCTGTCGTAGATCACGTCAAAGCAGATCGCCAAGCCGACGCCAATGCCGTTGACATCGAAGAACGGCGGATTGGTGCCTGGCGTGTACTCGCGTTGAATCAAACCAACCAGATCAGGTGCCAGCGGCTCGAAGAACCATCGATCGGGCACGTACTCCCCCATCGGCACTGGGTTCGCTTTGTCGTGCAGTTGCACCGCTCCCTCGCCGCCGATCCACAGCATCGAGGTATTGAAGGTGTCATCGCCGCGTGTGGTCGCCGCGTTCACCAGCAGCGGTGCATCCACTTGTCGGGCTAGGGCATCGAGCGTGAAGGCCGTTGACGAGTTCGTCAACGGGTCGGAGTCAATTCCGCCCTCTGGCCAGAGCAGCACATCCATGTCTTCACCGAACAGAGGCTCGGATGCTTCGAGTTGCGCACCGAGCACCGCATTGGCGGTGCGCTCATCGAAGTAGCCCGATGGTCCGTTGCCCTGCACGCTGCCGACACGCATGTCGCCGGCTGGGGTGGTCGGAAATGCTGGCAGCACCAGCATCAGCAGGCCAAGGCTCGCGGCTGGTATGGCCGTGCGAATCTGCCGCCACTGCCCAAGCCGAATCCACTCGATCACACCTGCGGTGAACGCAACCATGAAGAAGGTGAGCCCAGCGACACCCACCCACGAGGTGATGTGCGCGAGCGGGCTCTCAGACTGGCTCATTCCAATTCGTGCCCACGGAAAGCCCGAGTAGGGCCACGCACCCATAAACAGTTCTCGTGCCGTCCACAGGCCCGCCACGAGAGCGGGCAGCGCGATGAGGTGCACCCAGCGTGATGATGACAGCCGAGGCAGCCATCGATAGGCCAGGGTGATCGGAATCGACCCGAAAGCTATGAAGATGGTCTCGACAGCGGTTAGGGCGAACCAGGGAACCACACCCAGATAGCGCGTGATCCACACAATGTGAATCAGGTAGAACGAGACGCCGAAAACGAATCCAACAAGTACCGACCCCCACGCCGACCTACCGATGAGCGTCACGAGCACCAGCCCGACGCCAACAAAGGCGAACGGCCACCAGCCCAGCGACGGGTAGGCGAGATCAAGCACGCCGCCAGCGAGAGCAGCGACGATGACAGCTGCCCAAAGGGGCAAGATCGGACGAACGTGCATCAGACCGTGCCGTACGCCACTATGCCGCGGCGGACCGCATCAAGGGCCTTGCGCGCAGTCGTGGCCAGCGGAGCGTCGGCTACGAGCGAGAGCTGGTCGAGAAGGTCTATCGTCTGCTTAGACCAGCGCACGAAGTCGCCCGCTGCCATGTCTGCTTCCGAGAGCACACGATCGAGCATGCCGCCGCGCGCCCACGAGTACATTGCCTGAGCAAGGCCCGCAGCTGGCGGTTCGGACCCCGGCAGCTTGTGGTCTTGTTCGAGGTCGTCGAGCTCTTGCCATAGCGTCAAAGTCTCTGCCAACGCCACGCGGAAAGCGCCCCGCGGCAGTGCCCGCTCCCCCGAACCAGACTCATCACGGCGCGGTTCGTAAACAAGACTGCACGCCAGTGCAGCAAGTGACGGCGCGTCGAGCTTGTTCCACAGACCCTGGCGAATCGACTCGGCCACGAGCAGATCACGTTCGCCATAGATGCGTCGCATCGTGCGTCCCGCAGCTGTGAGGCTCACGACTCCCTCATCGTCGATGTTCACATACTGCAGGGTGTGCAAAACGTCGACAACACGGTCGAAGATTCGGGCCACGGTTCCGGTGCGATTGTCGATCTCGCGCCGAAGCTGGTCGGTAGTACGCTTCATGCGCCAGTAGCGCTCACCCCAGCGCGCGTGATCTTCGCGCTCCGGGCATTGGTGGCAGGGGTGTCTCTGCATGCGGCGCCGCAACGTAGCCAGTTGCTTCTGGCGCGCATCTCGGGTGGAACGCGATGCGTTCGCATCCTTCCGGTTGGTTCGCTCGAGATCACTGAGCTCACGGCGAATGCCGGAGTATTCTGCGAAGTCACCGCGATCGCAACTCATCGCCTTCTTATAGCCAGCGAGGGATTCTTCCTGCTCACGCACCTTGCGCGCCAAACCCACCACCGCGCGGTCTGCTTGGAACTGCGCGAACGATGATTCGAGAATCTCGCGTGCGCGGGGCCGCCCGAACTGATCGATGAGGTTGACGGCCATGTTGTATGTCGGGCGAAAACTGGAATTGAGCGGGTAGGTGCGGCGAGAAGCCAAGGCGGCGACGGATTGCGGGTCTAGCCCCTCCGCCCACTGAATGACCGCGTGGCCTTCGACATCGATGCCGCGCCGTCCGGCACGTCCGGTGAGCTGCGTGTACTCCCCCGAGGTGATCGCCACGCGCGCTTCGCCGTTGAACTTCTCGAGCTTCTCGAGCACAACAGTTCGCGCCGGCATGTTGATGCCCAGCGCGAGTGTCTCGGTTGCGAAGACAACCTTCACAAGGCGGCGGCGGTACAGGTCTTCAACGACTTCTTTGAACGCGGGAAGCAGACCAGCGTGGTGTGACGCCACCCCCCTCTCGAGGTTGCTCAGCCAATCCCAATAGCCGAGCACAGCAAGGTCTTCGTCGTGCAAGGCACGAGTGCGCTCCTCGACGGTCGCGCGAATCTCAGCGCGCTCCTCCGCCGTCGTTAGGCGCAGGCCCGAGCGGCGCACCTGCTGAACGGCAGCGTCGCAACCGACACGAGAAAAGATGAAGAAAATGGCAGGAAGAAGATTTGCGCGGTCAAGGAGCGCTATCACCTCGGGACGGTCAATACGCTCCATGCGCGGCACGTTCGCGGGCCGCACCGGCGGCTTGTTGCCGTGCTTTGTTCGGCGCCGCGATGACTGGTAGCCGCCGTGTCGCGCACTGTTCGACGATTGCGCGCGTCGGTTGTTCTCGTAGTTGTTGCCCTTGAACGAGCGAATTCGCATGAGCTCTTGATTGACCTGAGCGGTTGCAATGCCGGCCCTGTCATCGAAAAGCGGAAGCAGATCTCCTCGCACGAGCACGTGCTGTTCTAGCGGCACCGGACGAATCTCCGACACGATCACGGCGGTGTCGCCGCGGACGGTGTCGAGCCAGTCGCCGAATTCTTCAGCGTTCGACACCGTCGCAGAAAGCGAGATCATCCGCACTGCGGGTGGAAGATGAATGATCACTTCTTCCCATACCGCGCCGCGGAACCTGTCGGCGAGGTAGTGGACCTCGTCCATGACGACGTAGCGCAGGCCGCGCAACGCTGGTGAGTCGGCGTACAGCATGTTGCGCAGCACTTCGGTTGTCATGACAACAACCCGCGCATTGCCGTTGATGTTCGTGTCGCCGGTGAGGAGGCCTACCTCAGACTCACCATAAACCTGCTGCAACTCCCGAAACTTCTGGTTGGAAAGAGCTTTCATCGGTGTGGTGTAGAACGCTTTCACGCCCGGCTCACGCATCGCCAGATGAATGGCGAACTCTCCGACGATCGTCTTCCCCGCGCCCGTGGGGGCAGCGACCAACACGCTCTTGCCGTCCTCAAGCGCGCGGCATCCTTCGATCTGAAAATCGTCGAGTTCAAACTCTTGGGATGCAGCGAACTCGGCCGTGATCGCGTGAATCCGGTTCTGCTCGGCGCTCTCGCGCGCTCGTGCGTATCGCTCTGCAGGACCGGGGTCGCTCACTCGGGTGCCTCCGAAGCTAGAAATGCCGCATCGCGTTTCGCTTTGCGTCGGTCAAAGAGCATCGACAGGCCAGCCGCGGCGAAGAAGAGCATCGTCAGGATGCCCGCCAGCAGCAAGGTGGTGGCAATGTCTGCCGGTGGCGTGGCGAGAGAAGCGAATACCACCGCGATGATGATCGCGATGCGCCAGCCCTGAAGAATCGCACGTCCCGAGATGATTCCGGCCAAGTTGAGCGCCACTAGGAACACGGGCAGCACGAAGGCAACCCCGACGAACAACAGCAGCTTGAACACAAAATCGTAGTAGTAGATCGCGTCATAGAACGCGGCCGCCCCTTCGGGGACAAACGTCGCCATCAGGCTCACGATGTTAGGCATCACGTAGAGTCCGGTGGCGCAGCCAGCGAAGAAGAGCGGAACCGCGGCACCCACAAATCCGATGGTGTATCGAATCTCTTTGCGAGTCAGACCGGGCATGATGTACGCCCACACTTGCCAGATCCACACCGGAGCCGAAAGCAACAGACCGATCGCGAACGACATCCTCAGTCGAAGATCGAATCCTGCCGTCACGCTGCTGAACGCCAACTCGACAGCCGAACCTTCGCCGCGGCTCTCTGCGACGATTCGAATCGGCTCCGTGATCAAGCGCAACACAGGGTCCGTCACGATGAATGCGACGACCATTCCCACGACCAGCGCGATCGCGCCGATCAGCAATCGTCGCTTCAGCTCCACCAAATGAGCGCCCAGCGACATCCGCCGGTCGCGCTTCGGGGAGTCTGAATCTCCCGTGCGCGGCGGCTCAGTGGTCACCACGAAGGCGCTACAGGGTTGAGTCGGGAGTCCTGCCCGTGTTCGAAGACGGTTCGCTTGGAGTCACCGTATTCGAAGTCGAGGGGGCAGGAGCCGAGTTGACGGGGCCTTCAGCATCAGCCTTGTCTTCGTCCTTCATCGCCTTCATTTCGCCCTTGAACACTCGAGCGGACTGCCCCATGCTCTTCGCGAGAGCGGGAAGCTTCGCTGCACCAAAGAGCAGAAGGATCACGGCGAGGATGAGGAGCCACTGCCAGCCTTGGATTCCCATGTGTGTAATCCTTCCGGGGATTGCGAAGTACGGTGTGGGTAGTCTAACCCCGCAAACTCGCTAGGAGTACTGATCGAGCCCGGCTTCGGCCCATTCGGCAGCGGCGCGGCGGGCGCCCTCCGGCCGCACGACCTCCACGGCACCCCCGCGACGGGTTGCCAGCCGGCGAAGGCTCAATTCGTCCGCGACCCGCATCGTGGCGGTGCTCACGCCGCGCGAAGACTCGACACGAGCTCGTTCAAGGTAGTCGCCCAGCAGCGGCGCAACGTCATCGGAAAAGCGGACGGTGGCTGTCAGATCCTCATCTGCCGGATCAAACCACGCCTGCGGCGAGTCGCCGGTGTGGGTGATGGAGATGTTCGTCAGCTCGAGATGGCTCACGCGCTCCAAGTGGAAAGTACGCATCGCTTCACGAAGGTGACACCAGCCCTGCAGATACCACTGACCGTTCGCGATCTGCACTTTCGTCGGGTCGACGGTGCGGGTGGTGGCTTCAGCATCCGGCGCCTTATAGGTGAATGACACCGCCACTCGATCGCGAAGCGCAGCCGCAACGACATCGCGCACCTCGTCGACGGGGCCGGGGGCAACGATCACGTCAACGGGGGTTCCCGATACACCACGCGCGAGTTTGCCGAGCAAGCCGGTGAAGACCTCAGAGTCGCCGATTCCCGGAAGCGAACGCGCAAGCTGCAGCCCCGCAAGAAGAGCCGCAGCTTCGCGTGCGGTCAACTTTGGGCTGCGTTCGAGACCGACCGTGTTGGTCAGTGCGATGCGATCTTGCTCGTCGAGCAGCGTCCAGTCGATGTCAAAGAGGTCGTTTGGCATCTGCCAGAAGCCGCCGTCGCCGGGGCGACCGATCACCGTGAGCTTCTCGACCATGGCGCGCATCGTCTCGGGCGCGACATCGAATTCCCGAGCAGCATCGTCGACAGATACCTCGCCCTTGCCGACGAGGTAGGGCACCAGTTGCAGCATGAGGGCCGCTCGGTCGGTAGCAACCATCGGACGAGGTTCGCTCATGATGCAACTCCGTGCAGGTCTCGCGCTGCGACCAGGCGCTGAATGACCTGTTCCCGCAGTTCAGCCGGTTCGACAACACGCACTTCAGGGCCGTAGGAGGCGATCTCATCGGCAAAGATATGGATGTCGACGAACGGCACACGAATGCCTTGCTCAAGCGGCTGGGGATGAATTGCCCGTCGCGCCAGCCGGAGCGCTGCTTCGGTGCCGGGGTGTACTTCGAGCAGCGCGGAGTTTCGCGCCGCGACTGCTTCGAGCCCTGCGATCGCGCGTTCTCCGGCCCCGTCGCGTAACTCACGACCAAACGATTGTCGAGTAATGGCCACATCGCCGACCACCCGCGAGAGCAAGAAGGTGCGCTCGGCCTTCGCATCAAGGTCTATTCCGTAGACGTGCCAGCGGGCTTCATATTCGACGAGCGCCAGCGGCTGCAGCCGACGCGTACGCGCGGCACGCTCGCCCGGTTTCAGGTACGCAAAAGTGACAGCCTTGCAGAGGTCTATGGCCCGCTCAAGCGGCACGAACGATGGTTCGCGGATGCTGATGCGCGGCGAGAATCCAATGATCGGCTCGTCTACCTCGATGCCGAGCGCACGGATCTTGCGCAACCCGCTGCGCGCAGCATCCGTCATCGACCCCTCACCCCACACACCGCCAGCAAGGTTCAGCAGCGCTACTTCTGCGGGAGTGAATTCGATGTCCTCGGGAAGCGAGTACTCACCAATCGCAATGCGATAGCGGGCAGACCGCAGATCGTCAGGGTCGCTGCTCTCGCCCAGCGTTTCTATGGGAACACCGAGTTGGCGCAGGTTCAGCTTGTCGCGCTCGAAGCTCTTCTCCAACGCCGCTTTGGACGATCCTGCATCACGCAGTTCGCGATAGCCGGCGACCGAAGTCAGGATCGTGTCTTTCGTCAGTCCCTGCTCAGTCGCCATGAGCGCGACTACGAGGTTGAGCAGTCGCTCTTCGGGCGGACCCGCATTCGCTGAGTTGTCAGGCACTCCCACATCCTAAGTCGCTCGTGGGGCCGACCGTCGGTGCCTCGCTAAGAGAGTGGAGCTTCGTCGAGACCAACGATGTCAATCACGAACACCAGGGTCGAGCCAGCCGGAATGTCGCCCTGCACCTGATCACCGTAGCCCTGGTCGGGTGGAATCACCGCGAGAACCTGCGAGCCGACAGTCTGACCTTCGAGCGCAGCCGCAAACCCTGGCACCACCGAATCAAGAGTCATCGACGCCGGTTCGGTATCCCATGTGGTGTCGAAGACCTCACGGCCATCCCAGGTCACCCCGGTGTAGTGCACGCGAACGGCTTGGTCACCCGTGACGACCTCGCCGCTGCCTTCTTTGAGGGTCTCGACGACAAGTTCCTCAGGGGCTGCGCTGTCGGGCACGATGATTCCCGGGCGCCCATCGGGCGCGCGCACGACAGTCGGCAGCCCGTTGGCCGCGTTGAACTGGTCGTCACCGTCGGCCGCCGGCAGGTACACCTTGCGCACGTCGACGACGCCGATCACTGAGTCGTCTGCCTCGACGCCCACGCTCGCAAGCGATGCCGCATCGAAGTCGCCGGGAGCCATTGCGATGGTGACGCGGGAGCCCTCGGTCGCGCACATCAGCGCTTCATCGAACGCCGAGAACTGCTCACTCCAGCGGTCAACGGTGTATGCCCTCGAAAGGTCGCCGTCGTAGGGAGTAGCCAACAGGGGCTCACCGGTTTGGCCACTGAAGAGCGCCACATCGACGACAACCAGCTGCGAGGTTGTGGTGATGGGCGTGCCTTCGCCCGTGACGTCTTCGCGCGACGATGTCTCGTCGACATAGAACGGCGTATAGACATCGACGACGGGAACCGCGCCGACTGCGCCGCTCACGCTGATTAGATCGAGATCTTCTGTCCCCGACGCGGGGACGCAATCAGCGGACGTCGATGCGGTGCATCCCGTCAGTGAGACGAGAGCAACTCCGGCAACGGTGAGGGCAACAGGGAACTTACGCACCGCAACAGTCTAGGCGGACGGATCAATCTCGTCTGTCGCGGGAGTGTGCGGCTCGGCTGATGCCGCTGCAATGCGCGCGCCTTGCGCTGCCTTCTGCGCCTCCCGTACCCGTTTGCGCAGGTTCTTGTCGGTGATCTGGCGGTCACCCACGGCCCCGGGAGTCCACATTTCGACGTCCTCGTCGCCGTAGCTCGACTTCGAGGCGCGACGCTTGACTTCGGGTGGCACCGCACCAGGGGCTAGCCTGCGCGCCCAGATCAGAAAGCCGGTGTGCGCGATCATGCGGTGGTCGGGACGAACCGCGAGGCCTTCAACGTGCCAACCGCGCACCATGGTCTCGTTCGCTTCGGGTTCGGTGAACAGGCCGGTGCCGCGAATGAACTCGGCGACGCGACTGAGCTGGGTTGCAGTTGCGACGTAGCAGAGCACTACCCCGCCGGGCGTGAGCGCATCAGCGACCACGTCAATGCACTCCCACGGCGCGAGCATGTCGAGGATCACACGATCAACCGAAGCTGGCTCAACGGTTTCGGGCAGCGCGTCGACCAGGTCGCCAACAGTGACCTGCCAGTTGTCGGGGACTTCGCCCATAAATGTCTCAACGTTGGCCTGCGCGACCTCGGCGAAATCGTCACGGCGTTCAAAGGAATGCAGCTTTCCCTCGGAGCCGATCGCACGCAGCAACCACAGCGATAGTGCGCCCGAGCCCACTCCAGCTTCTACAACGACAGCACCCGAGAAGACGTCTGCTTCGGCGAGGATCTGCGCAGCATCCTTCGGATAGATGATGGCAGCGCCACGCGGCATCGACATCACGAAGTCGCGCAGCAGCGGCCGCAGTGCGAGGTATTCGTGCTCGCCGCTGTTGGCGACGACCGAGCCGTCGTCGAGACCGATGAGGTCGATGTGCTTGAGCACGCCGTGATGCGTATGCAATTCGCCGTCTTCACGAAGCGTGATGGTGTGCAGCCGGTTCTTCGGTCCGGTCAGCTGCACTCGGTCACCGACGCGGAACGGTCCGCTGGGTCGCTGATTCATCGAGAGGAATCCTTTCGTGCACGAACATCGGCATGGAAGGATGCCAGATCTTGGGCGGTGCGGCCTTCAAGTGTTGCCCAAATGGCGTCGGCGCCGACGCCTTCGACCGGCACCATGAGGGGAACGCCGATCGTCGTGGCGCCAGATGCAACGGCGCTGCGCAGCCCATTGGGCGAGTCTTCGATCGCCAAGGTGTCGTGAACATCAACCCCGAGTGCTTCGCACGCCTGCAGGTACGGATCGGGAAAGGGTTTCGGCCGAGCGACTTCGTCACCGGCAACGACCACATCGAACGCATCGAAATCGATGAGATCGACGACCGTATCGGCCATACGCCGCAGCGACATCGTCACGAGGGCGGTCTTGATTCCGGCAGCGCGCAGGCTGGCGAGCAGCTCGCGCGCGCCAGGGCGAAACGGCACACCCTTGGTAGCGAGTTGGCGCATCACCTCATCGGTGAGGTGCGCGGTGATCTCGTGCACTGCCAAGCGCACACCAGCGGTCTGAAAGATTCGCGCTGAATCTTCGAGTCCGAGGCCCACGCATGCGAGCGCCTGTTCGTGCGACCACGTGCCGCCGAATTTCTCGATAAGCGGCGTCTCGGCTGCCATCCAGTACGGCTCAGTGTCAACAAGGGTTCCGTCCATGTCCCACAGGACGGCAGAAAGCGGGGATGAACTCACCGTGCAATGCTACCCGTCGGTGCACGGGCCTATTGTGGAGGGAACTTACCGAGCGTCGAAGGAGGTCGCGTGGACGGATTGGGACGTCGAATACTCGTCGCTGCGTTTGATGGATGGAACGATGCCGGAGAAGCTGCGTCGTCGGCGATCACCCATCTTCGCGAAGCTGGCACCTACGAGCCGGTCTTCAGCGTAGATCCGGAGTTGTACTTCGACTACCAGTACACCAGGCCCCAGCTGACGATGGATGCCGATGGCACCCGCTCGCTGGTGTGGCCCGAAGCTACGCTTTTCAAGCCCAAGCGCACTACCCGCGGCACGCAATTGTGGCTGCTGACCGGGGTGGAGCCGGCCCGAGCTTGGAAGGCATTCGCCAGTGAGTTCATGGATGCTGCGCTCGCCGCAGACATCACCGGTTTCGTCTCGCTCGGTTCGATGATGTCGGATGTTCCGCACACTCGGCCGATCTCAGTGTTCGCCGGAAGCGACGCGGATCAGCTGAGAACGTCACTCGATCTTGAGAAGAGCACCTACGAGGGACCGGTCGGCATTCTCAGCGTGCTCGGACACGCAGCCAACGAAGCAGGCATTCCCGCCGCGAGCCTGTGGGCGAGCGTTCCGCACTACGTGGCCGGACACACGCCATCTCCAAAAGCCAGCTTGGCGCTTCTTGACCGCCTCGAAGATCTCACGGGTGCATCGTTGCCGCGCGGCGATCTGCCCACCGCCGCCGCTACCTGGGAAGCATCCATCGATGCGGCTGCGGCAGACGACGAAGAGATGACCGAGTACATCCACCAACTCGAGCAGACGCGCGACACCTGGGATTCGCCCGAAGCATCAGGCGACGCGATTGCGCAAGAGTTCGAGCGCTACCTGCGCCGTGGCGGCGATGGCGGACCGACGAAGCCCGGGCGCGACGACCCGCCCCGTCCGCGACGCTGACGCTGAGTGACTAGGCCGAGATCAGGCCTAGGCTGAGCAACACGATCAGAGTGGTTCCCAGCGCAACGCGATAGATCACAAACGGCAAGAAGCTGTGGCGTGAGATCCACTTCATGAAGAACGCAATCACTCCGAGTGCAACCAAGAATGCCACAACGGTTGCCACTGCCGTCTCGGCGAGAGTGAACACGCCCGGCTCGTCCCAGCTCTTGAACAGCTGATAAAAGCCGCTGCCGAACACCGCGGGAATCGCAAGCAAGAAGGCGTAGCGTGCGGCTGCGGCACGCTCGTAGCCCATGAACAGTCCCGCCGTGATGGTGCCGCCCGAGCGTGACACTCCTGGGATGAGCGCGAGTGACTGCGCGAACCCGTAGACCACGCCATGGCCCAGGGTGAGGTCGTTGAGCTTTCGCTTCTTGGCTCCCACGTGGTCGGCGATTCCGAGCAGCACGCCGAAGAAGATCAGCATCGCTGCGACGATCCACAGTGAGCGGAAGGTGGTCTCGATCTGGTCTTGAAAGATCAGTCCCAGAACGACGATCGGGATGCTGCCGACGATGATGAACCAGCCCATGCGGGCATCGGGATCGCTACGCGGCACCTTGCCGACAAGCGACCGAAACCATTGGCCGATGATGCGCACGATGTCGCGCCAGAAGAACAGCACGACGGCCGCTTCGGTGCCAATCTGAGTAATGGCGGTGAAGGCCGCGCCCGGGTCCTGGGCGGTCGGCAGAAACTCTCCGAGAATGCGTAGGTGCGCGCTCGAAGAAACCGGCAGAAACTCGGTGAGTCCCTGCATGAAGCCGAGAATGATCGCTTCGAGGAGTTGCATGGGCGCCTTTCGCGGAGGATGCCGGGGGGAGCATCCGAGAGTCTATTTCGTCAGTAGGTGCGCAACAGATCGGTGAGCACGGACTGGCCGAACTCGAGTGCATCGAGTGGCACTCGTTCGTCGACCCCGTGGAACATTCCGGTGAAGTCGAAGCCCGCGGGTAGCCGAAGCGGCGCGAAACCGTAGCCCTCGATGCCCAATCCTGCGAGTGCCTTGTTGTCGGTGCCGCCGCCCAGCAGGTACGGAACCACGGGCACTCCGGGGTCGTGACGGCCAAGCGCGTCTACCATGGCGCCGACGAGGTCGCCAGAAAACGGAACCTCAAGTCCGATGTCTTGGTGCACGATCTCGACATCGATGCCCTCGCCCACAATGCGTCGGATGTCCTCGAGCGCGGCTTCTTCTGTGCCTGGCAGTACGCGCACGTCGATGAGGGCTTCGGCGCGGTCTGGGATCACGTTGTGCTTGTAGCCAGCGGTCAGCCCCGTCGGGTTCGTGGTGGTGCGAAAACTCGACCGAAGGAATCCGGCAGCCGTGCCCGCAGTCGCCGCAATGGCATCGGGATCGGTGGAACCAATGTCTGCGAGCTCGCCGAGGCGGGCGAGCATCTCGGTGGTCGCGGGGGTCAAGCTCACCGGCCACTGGGTGCTGCCGAGAGCTGCGACGGCCTTCGCAAGGGCGGTCACCGCGTTGTCGAAGTGGTAGCTGGAGCCGTGAGCGGCGCGTCCGCGCGCCACCAGCCGAATCCAGATGAGCGCCTTCTCCCCCACCTGCAGCAGGTAAGCCCGGCGCTCGCCGACGGCGATCGAGTACCCGCCAACTTCACTGATCGCTTCCGTGGCGCCCGCGAACCACTCCGGGTGATCGCGGACGACGAGTTCAGATCCCTCTACCCCGCCGTTTTCCTCGTCTGCGAAGAAGGTGAGTATCAGGTCGCGCTCGGGCTGCTCTCCGCTGCGCAGAATGTCAGCCACCGACGTCAGAATCATGGCGTCCATGTTCTTCATGTCGACGGCGCCACGCCCCCAGAGCATGCCGTCGCGAATCTCACCCGCGAACGGATCAACGCTCCAGTCTTCGGCAATGGCGGGAACGACATCCAAATGTCCGTGCACCACCAGAGCGGGTTTGTCTGGATTGCGACCCGGGATGCGGGTCATCACATTGGTGCGTCGAGGGATCGGTTCGAAGTACGTCGGCGTCAGCCCGATCGACTCCAGGTACGCCCCGACATATTCTGCGGCTTCCCGCTCGCCTTTGGCATGTCCACCGCCGTGGTTGGTGGTGTCGATGCGGATCAGATCACGTGCGATCGTGACGACCTCTGAAAGCGGACTGTCGGCAGGAGGCATGCCGACAAACTTACCGCGAAAAGCAGAGGTCTATCGGCCACGAAGTGGCGGCACCAACAGAAGAAGGCCCCCTTTCGGGGGCCTTCTTCGTACTGTGCGCGAGGGGGGACTTGAACCCCCACGCCCTTTCGGGCACTAGCACCTCAAGCTAGCGCGTCTACCTATTCCGCCACCCGCGCAGGTGGTGTTTTTCGGTTTTGCAACCGAGGAACGACATTACCATGTCGGTGCAGAGACAACGAATCGAGGCGGGAATCGATCGCGCTGTGTCAGCCCAGCGTGACCCCGAATGCCAAGCCCAGCGCGTACGTGACGGCCGCTGCGCCGTAGCCGATTGCCAGTTGTCTGAGCGCCCGCCGCAGCGGCGGTGCGCCAGACAGCACGCCAACAGCTGCGCCCGTCGCCATGAGCGCAATTCCCACCAGCACGAGTGCGAGCACGACGGCTGCGAGCCCCGACAGCCCGAGTATCCACGGAAGAACGGGGATAATCGCGCCTGACGCGAAGAACAAGAAGCTTGAGATCGCTGCGCGCCATGCGCTGCCGACCACATCGTCGTCATCACGTGCGGCCAAAGGCTCTCCTGGGTGCGCCGTTCCCTGCTGCGCGCTCGCGACTGCTTCGCGGGCGCGCACCAGCGCCTGGTCTTCTGGCATTCCGCGCGTGCGATACACGAGCGCGAGTTCATTGGCATCGAGATCGAGATCGTTCAGCGTAGCGTTGGCATAGTCGCTGGGTTCTGTCGCTTCCAGCAGCTCCCGTTGAGACCGCACCGACACGTACTCCCCCGCACCCATTGACAGTGCACCAGCTAGCAGTCCCGCCACGCCGCTGAAGAGCACGAGCTGCGGTGCAACGCCCGTCGCGCCGATGCCCATCACCAGCGCCAGGTTGCTGACCAGCCCGTCGTTCGCTCCGAATACGGCAGCACGAAAACTTCCCGACAGTCGGCGTCGTCCTCGTGCGGCAAGACCTCGTACGACTTCATAGTGCACCTTCTCGTCGGCGGCCATAGCCGCCGACGCGTGAGGGTCATCGTCGTACGGAGAGCGCTCTTCAGCGCTCTGAGCGAGCGCGAGCACGAAGATCGAGCCGAACCGCGACGCCATCCACCCGAGAGTTTGAGTGCGAATGCCGGGGCGAGGCAGGCGCGACGGTTCACCGCCTAGGAGATCAAGCCAATGGGCTTCATGGCGGCCCTCAGCATCAGCCAGCGCGAGAAGGATCGCTCGTTCTTCTCCGGCGCGGCGGCCCGCGAGACGACGATAGACGTCTGCTTCGGCGCGTTCGTCCACCAGATATCTGGCCCAACGTCGCCGTTCCGCGGCGGTGGGCGGTGCATCGGGAACAGTGCTAGACGAGTTCATGAGCCTCCAAGCTCCGATTCGGAATGCTTCTACGCTAATCAGCTCAGCATTCGCAGCCCGTACCCAGATCACGTTTGACAGCATTTCGGAATGCCGAACGCCCGGCTGGGACTTTCGCTGGTCGGCTAGCATTCGAACATGACAAACTCGGCTCGAATCGACGACGTATCCATCGACGGCGAGTCGATTCGCCTTGGCCAGTTCCTGAAATTCGCGGGGCTACTCGACACCGGCGGCGACGTGAAAGAAGCGATCATCGACGGCTACGTCACCGTCAACGGTGAGGTCGATCGCCGCCGCGGCCGCCAGCTTCAGTTTGGCGACGTTGTCGGCTTCAGCGGCCATCACGTGCGCGTCTGCGCCTGACGTCGACCGCTACGACAACACGTCGCGCCGAGTGAAGCGCACGATCGCAGCGACGAAGAAGAGCACGATGTAAGCCGCTTGAATCAGCGCGTTGTCGACGAACGAATCCCACACGATCGGCGAACGCAACAGGTCGGCGAAATCGAGCCATCGGTCTGTAAAGAGGAACGGATGCAGCGCCGAGAGCTGCGGAATCGATCCGACGATCTGAGCCGCAACCGCGAGAATCGCCGTGGCTGCCATCGCACCCACCGGCACTGTTGTCAGCGTCGACAGGAAAAGACCGATCGCGGTCAAGCCAAGCAGCGAGACCATGGCATAGGCGGCTACTGCGAGCAGCCTCAGCAGGCCCTCGCCCACTGACACCTCGGTTCCCGAGACCAGAGTCAACGGTCCGACCGGAAAGAGCGCCCAGCCGGCGAGGGTGCCGAAGACCACAATCGTCAGCGCGGCAGCGATCGCGAACGCTGCCGCGACCAAGTACTTCACCCACAGCAGGCGAATACGGCCGGCGGGGGCGATCAACAGATAGCGCAGCGTTCCGTGGCTGGCCTCGCCCGCAATGGAATCGCCAGCGGTCACCGCAATCGTGAGCGGCAAAAACAGCGGAATGGCGAGCGTCATCGCCGCAACACCCACAAACAGACCGTTATTGGTGATCTGGTCAAGAAACGCAGGGCCACGGCCCGCGTCGGTGCCTCCTGCAACCCGCAACGCCACCGCCAGCAAGATCGGAATGAGCGCGAGAGCGCCGAGCATCGCCCAGGTGCGTGAACGCCGAAACAGCGTGCGCAACTCGTTCCGCCACAGGCGCAGCGTTCCTGCCAGATGCAAGCCACCGCCATCCGCAGAAGGGGCGCCGGTCTTCAGCAGCTCAGGCGACGACATCGAACCCCTCCCCCGTCAGCTCGACGAATCGCTGCTCAAGGCTGGTGCGCTCGACGGCAAAACCGTTCACGCGCACCCCTTCCTGCACCAGCGCCGCGACGATAACATCCGGCCGTGGATCGGCCGCTTCATCGGGAAGAGTCGCGACGATAGCTGTCGCATCTGCCGCGCCTGCGCTCGAGGGAGCAACAATCAGCCCCAGTCCTGCGAGCACACGCTTCGCCACAGCGACATCGGGGGTATCTACTCTTGCGCGCGCACCACCGCCGCCGCTGCGGAAATCGTCAAGAGTTCCCTGCGACACGAGCGAGCCAGCGCTCATGATGCCCACGTGCGTACACACCTGCTCGACCTCCGCCAGCAGGTGACTCGACACGAACACAGTCGCTCCTTCGTCGGCCACCGATTGCACGAGCGCGCGAACCTCGCGAGTTCCCTGCGGGTCGAGTCCGTTGGTCGGCTCATCAAGCACCAGCAGCTCACGCGGTGTGAGCAGCGCGTTGGCCAAGCCGAGTCGTTGCTTCATTCCCAGCGAGTACGCATGAGCTTTCTTGCCCGCCGCGTGAGAGAGACCTACGCGTTCGAGCGCTGACGCGACCCGTTTGTTGCGGGAACGGGCGTCAGAACGGGGATCGGCAGCATCCATCCTCTGCAGGTTCTGCTCTCCGCTGAGGTATGGCCAGAATGCTGGCCCCTCGACAAGTGCGCCTACGCGAGGCAGCACCGTCGCGAAAGTTCGCGGCATCGGCGAACCCAGCACGTACGCCTCACCGCTGGTTGGACGCACGAGTCCGAGCAACATGCGGATTGTTGTCGTCTTGCCTGAGCCATTGGGCCCGAGAAAGCCGAAAACCGAACCGCGCGGCACCGCCAGATCGATTCCAGCGACTGCGGCGTGCTTGTGAAACCGTTTCGTCAGCCCGTGGGTTTGTATCGCAAGGTCGGCGCTACTCGTGTGCGTGTGCTGCTCGGCAGACAACGAAGGCATTCGGTTAGTCGCCGGATGCTGCGTCTACGAGCACATTTGCGGGAACCGCGCCGATAAGGGTTCGACCGTCGTCGGTCATGAGAACTGTGAGCAACGCCGTTTCGAATACTCGTCCGCCGTCGACCGCGGTCGTGAAGCTCTCGAGCATCGTTTGCTGCTCAGCAGTGAGACCGTCAAGCGTCTGCGAGCTGCCCTCCGCCGCCGAGAGCTCAACGACCGTCGACCACCCTTCGCCAACAACGCTCATCTGAGGTGCGGTGGCATCGTCGCTGACAGCCTCGTGATCGGTATGCGAGGGCGGTGCGATCTCTTTCTCAGAGACGGTGATGTTCGAACTTGGCTCAAAGGTCAGCGTCGAAGCATCGGGGGCATCGAACGACACGTCTGTGAACGCGATCGAAAACGCCGGATCAGAGCTATCGGCCGCGGATATCGATGCCGACAGCGCCATTCCTGTTTCACCATCGATAGCGAAACTGATGCTCTCGACGAGAGTGTCATCGCTGCGCGGCTCGAGAATGAGCTCATAGGCATCACGGCCGGCAACGCTCGCATCGGATCCAACGGTCACAGCCGTGCTCTCGTCAAGGTTCGCGAGCGCTTCTTCGAGCGTGGCTTGCGGAGTGGGCAGCTCACGCGCGTCATCGGCGCCAGGTTCTTCCCCTGCACTGAAAGTGATCTTCGTCGCGCTCTGCGACTCGGAGTCGACGAACCACGCAGTGTCGCTTTCGCCGTCAAGGTAGACATTGCGTTCAGCGAGCGAATCGAGCACCTGAAGTCGCGCACTGTCGCCATCAAGATAGACCTTGGCAGTGAACGAGCCGGTGGCAAGCGAAAGCAGATCATCGATATCTGCGGCGTTGTCGTCTGCCGCCGTTGTGTCGGCGCCAAAACCCGTGGTGAGGGCGCCGAGGTCAGGCAGGCCCAGATCGGCGGCCTGCTCGATGGTTCCACTCAGCTGATCGACCTCACTGGCGGCCGCGAATTCGAGCAGTTCCTGCGGCGTTAAGTCGGGAAGATCTACCGCGCCTGAAGCGGCGTTCGGGATCAAGACGGCTGCAGCGACGATCGCTGTCGGTACGGCAATGGCGGGAATCGCGAGAAGCGACCGGCGAGCGGTACGCGGGGAGACCCTCTTGGTTCGGGAGGTCATGCTTTCAGCGTACGTCTGTGAATCAGTCGCCGGGCGGGCTCAGTGCAAACGCCCAGGATCTCCCCATCTGAACGGCGAAAACGGCACCGCGCACTTCGCATCGTTCCTTCGATTTACGGCTCGGGCACTGCTTGGTCGGTCATGTCGGGGTGCTTCTTCAGGTAGCGCCGGCTGTCATTTGCATAGGCAAAGTAGAGGCCAATCAGCAGACCGCCCCCGATGTAGTTGCCCAGCAGCACGATTCCCAGATTGCCGAGGGCGAGTCCGACGTCGATGCCCTGCTGAAGACCCACGATGGAGAACAGCACGGTATTGGCAACGGAGTGCTCAAAGCCGACGAAGCCGAAGACGAACACACTCGCGATCATCACCCCCATCTTGGCGAGGTCGTCTTTGATCAGCCCGTTATAGACGAGCAGCATTGCGAGGTTGATCATGAAGTTGCAGAGAATGGCTCGCACGAACAGATCTGACCAACCCGAAGCACCGGCGGTCAGGTATGCGAGCTTGTGATCGACTGCCAGGTTCATCTGTTCACCCACGTTGCCATCGGCAAGCGTCGAGAACATGACGAGGACTGCGATGAAGAGTCCGCCCACGATATTGCCCGCATAGCAGAGCACCAGAATGCGCAACAGTCGCCACCACGCGGTCGTGCGGTAATAGGCGCCGACGGTGACGATCATCATGTTGGAGGTCAGCAATTCTGACTTGCTGTAATAGATGAAGACGAGGGCGAAGCCGAATGCCAACGCAGCCACGATGTGGCCGACGCCATCGAGTTCGCCGTTCGCGATGTCATCGAAGGCGGCGAGCACCGCGAAGTAGGTGAGGTACATCACACCGATGATTGCGCCAGCCATCGCCGAACGCATGAGAAAGACGCGGGCAAGGCCGCCGCTCATGGTGGTCTTCGTGCCAAGCACTCCAAGAACGGTCGAGATGAAATGCTTGCCCGGAAAGAGCTGGCTCTGATCGCTCATGCGACTAGGGTCGCACAGCGGTGAGCAACCATGCGCTCCACTATGCTGACCGAGTGCGCCACCTAGCACCGTTGAAAGGACGTGACGTCGAATGACGACGACCGCCTCTGCTCCCGACCCGGCGACGGTGCTGCGCTCGAAGAGCTACGTATCCCTGCTCATTCTCTGCGCAGCAGTCGGCGCTCCAATCGCGGCGATCGCATACTTCTTTCTCGCGCTCGTGGATTTTCTGCAGGGATGGATCTTCACGACTCTGCCTGAGAGCTTCGGGGGCGGAACCGCTCCGCTGTGGTGGCCATTCGTTCCTCTGCTCGCCGCCGGCATTCTCGTCTCTCTCGCAATCAAGTACCTGCCCGGAACCGGTGGAAACTCGCCAGCCGACGGGTTCAAGATGGAAGGCGCACCGAGCAGCGCGCAGCTGCCGGGCATCTTTTTCGCAGCCCTCGGCACCCTGAGTCTTGGAGTAGTGCTCGGTCCCGAAGGGCCGCTGATCGCTCTCGGCGCTGGTCTTGGCGCGCTGGCAGTGCGTCTCGTCAAGCGCGGCGCCCCACCCCGAGTTCAGACCATGATGGCGGCGGCGGGCAGCTTCGCGGCAATCAGCACCTTGCTCGGGTCGCCACTCACCGGTGCGTTCCTTCTCATGGAGGCATCGGGACTTGGCGGACCGGCGTTGGGACTCGTACTCGTGCCCGGTCTCTTGGCAGCGGGCGTCGGATCGCTCATCTTCGTCGGGCTTGACGCGTGGACAGGGCTCGGCACCTTCTCCCTTGCTATTCCGAATCTTCCCGCGGCCGATGCTCCTTCTGGTGTGCAGTTCTTGTGGGCAATTGCGATTGGTCTGCTGGCTGTTCCGGTTGGCGCCGGAATCCGCTGGCTCGGTGTCACGCTGCGCACGCTGGTAGAGCGTCGAATTCTCGTGATCACGCCACTCGTCGGCGTTGGGATCGCGGCGCTCGCTGTCGGTTACGCTGCCATCACCGGCATGAGTTCAGCCGACGTGCTGTTCTCAGGGCAGACTGCGCTCGGTCCACTGATTGAGAACATCTCTGACTACACCGTCGGCACGCTGCTGCTCCTGCTTGTCTGCAAGGCGCTTGCCTACGGCTTGGCGCTGAGCAGCTTTCGCGGCGGTCCGACTTTTCCCGCGCTGTTCATCGGCGCTGTTGGTGGCGCGGCGCTCGCGCACCTGCCCGGACTTCCGCCCATCGCCGGAATGGCAATGGGCATCGGCGCCATGTGCGTCGTGATGCTCAAACTGCCACTCACGTCAGTGCTGCTGACGTCGCTGATTCTCGCCGCTGACGGACTCACGCTGATGCCGCTGGTGATCGTCGCCGTAGTCGTCGCGCACGTTGCCTCAGCACGCTTCGCCCCGCTGCCAACAGCAGACGGCGCAAAGCTCAGCTAGACGCCGCGAGGGCGGCACGGCAAGAGCTAGGAGCGAATGCGGCTGCGAAGAATGTCAATACGCGCCTGCAGCTGAGAGACGGTTGCGTGCGAAACGGCTGGGCCGCCGCAGATGCGACGCAGCTCGGCGTGAACGAGACCGTGGGCCTCGCCTGCCTGGCGCGCATACAGGCCCACCAAGCTGTTCAGCAACTGACGTTGCTCTTTGAGGGTTCGGTGCAAAGGCGCCGGAATCGTGCTCTCAGCCGGTTCACCACTCGCCTGCTCCGATGCCTCACGAGTCTGTCGATGCCGCCCCTGGCGGGTCTGGCGTTGCATCAGCAGCTCGTGAACATGTTCAGGTTCAAGCAGTCCGGGCAGCCCTAGAAATTCTTCTTCTTCGGGAGTGCCGGGCACGGCCAGCTGACCGAACTCCTTGCCGTCGAACAGCACGCGGTCGAAGTGAGCGAGCGACCCCAGCGCCTGGTAGCTGAACTCTTCTGTGAGCGCGTCAGATGCTTTGTCTTCGCGCTCGGCAGCATCCATCAGGTCTTCTTCGGCGTTCCACTCGTCGTCGTCGCTATCGCGGTCGAGAGCGTGGTCGCGCTGGCGCTCAAGCTCATTCGCCAGACCGAGCAACTGCGGCACATTGGGCAAGAACACGCTGGCGGTTTCGCCTCGCTTGCGCGCGCGCACGAAGCGGCCAATCGCCTGGGCGAAGAACAACGGAGTGGATGCTGAAGTTGCGTACACACCGACGGCGAGCCGTGGCACATCGACGCCCTCCGACACCATGCGCACCGCCACCATCCACCGCGATGTCGACTTTGCAAAGGTCTCGATGCGAGACGATGCCTCGGCTTCGTCTGAAAGCACGACGGTCGGCTGCTCGCCGGTGATGGCGTGAAGAATTGCCGCGTACGCGCGCGCCGCCGTTTGGTCCGTGGCGATGACCAGACCGCCCGCGTCAGCGATCTGCTCTCGCACCTCGGTGAGTCGTCGATCTGCCGACTTCAGCACCGCAGGAATCCACTCGCCTTCTGGATCAAGGGCAGTGCGCCATGCCTGCGAGGTGATGTCTTTCGTGTTGTCTTGACCGAGATGAGCTTCCATCTCGTCGCCGGTCTTGGTGCGCCACCGCATATGACCGGCATAGACCATGAACATCACCGGACGAACGACGCCGTCTTCGAGCGCACGGCGGTAGCCATAGGCGTAGTCGGTGCGCGACACGCGATTGCCCTTGGCATCGGGGTGATACTCCACGAACGGAATTGGTGCGGTGTCGCTGCGGAAAGGCGTGCCAGAAAGCAATAGTCGTCGAGTCGCTCGCGCATAGGCCTCGCGGAGTGCATCTCCCCAAGAAAGTGCGTCGCCGCCGTGGTGCACCTCGTCGAGAATCACAAGCGTTCGTGCATCCATAACCAGCCGTTGATGCACCGATGCCTTGACGGCGACCTGCGCGTAGGTCACCGCCACGCCGTGATAGTGCTTTGCTGGCGCGAAGTGGCGGTTGCTGAAGGCAGGGTCGAGCCTGATCGACACCCTCGCTGCGGCATCTGCCCACTGTGTCTTCAGATGCTCGGTCGGGGCCACTACGACAATGCGGTCGATGATGCGGCGACGAAGCAACTCACTCGCAAGCCGCAGCGCGAAAGTCGTCTTGCCTGCCCCCGGGGTCGCGGCCGCAAGAAAATCTCGTGGGCCGCTGCCTTGGCCGTCGGGACCATCCATCGCGAAATAGATGTCGAGCGCTTCAGCCTGCCATGCGCGAAGGCGCTGGGCCGTACCCCAGGGTGCACGCTGCGGGAACGACGGCGAAAGATGTTCCGCGGCGAAGCTGCCGATGTGGGCTGACACATCGCGGTCTTGAAGAAGCGAATCTTCCTGCACAGCACCTCCCCCGAACCTTCACACAACGAGTCACCACACTAAACGACGCGACCGACATCGTGGGCACGAGCGCAGATGCCGGTGGGCACAAAGAATGCGGCGCGATAGCCTTGAGCTCGGTCACAAACCGAGGAGTGCCATGCCAGAAATTGATGAGAATCGCAGCCCATACATCCCGAACGCACAGCCGCATCCGTGGCGACGCTATGTTGCGGTCGGAGACTCGTTCACCGAGGGCATCGGCGACCCGGATCCGTCGTCTCCCGGGGGCCATCGTGGCTGGGCAGACCGCGTCGCGGCAGTGCTCGGAGAACAGGTTCCCGACTTCGCGTACGCCAACCTCGCTATTCGCGGAAAACTGATTCAGCAGATCGTTGACGGACAGATCGACGCAGCTGTCGCGCTGAAGCCAGACCTCGTGACCTTCTCCGCGGGCGGCAACGACGTCATTCGCCCCGGTGGCGACCCCGATCGTGTGGCAGAACTGTTCGAAGACGCGGTGGTGCGCCTCGCGGAACACGGCGCGACGGTGGTCGTATTCACCGGAATCGACACGAACTTCACCCCGGTGTTTCGTGGGATTCGCGGCAAGGTGGCCATCTACAACGAGAACATTCGCGCGATCGCCGACAAGTACGACTGCATCGTCGCCGACCAGTGGGCACTCAAAGAAGTTCAAGATATGCGCTTCTTCGACGATGACCGATTGCACATGAATCCGCTCGGTCACCATGAGGTGGCCAGAATGGTGCTGCGCGCTCTCAATGTTGACAACGACCTGCAGCCGATGGTTCCCGAGCCGGTGCCGAACCGCACCTGGCGTGAAGCTCGCACCGGCGATCTGGTCTGGGCGCGCGCGCACCTGGTTCCATGGGTGCTTCGCCGCCTGCGTCATCAGTCATCGGGCGACGCGATCGCCGCCAAGCGACCCGATGCTGTGCCCGTCACCACGCTCGCGCCAAGCAGAGACCCGGAACAGAAACCGGGAGAACTCGCCTAGCGGGCCCGCAGTTCCCACATTGCTACCGCGCTCGCTGCGGCAACGTTGAGCGAGTCAACACCCCCGGCCATAGGAATCGTCACCACGGTATCGGCCGCGTCGAGCGCCCGTCGACTCAGTCCGTCGCCCTCGGCTCCGAGCATGAGCGCGACGCGCTCGGGGCGCGCCTCCGCGAACGCGTCCAGGTCGACTGCGCCATCAGCCAGCGCGAGCGCTGTGAGGTGCATTCCGGCTTCGTGCAGCACTTCACGCGCTGTACGCCATTCAGGCAAGCGCGCCCACGGCACCTGAAAAACGGTGCCCATGCTCACGCGCACCGATCGGCGGTACAGCGGATCCGCGCACCGCGGACTGATGAGCACAGCGTCGGCGCCGAGCCCCGCTGCCGCACGAAAGATCGCCCCGACGTTGGTGTGATCGACGATGTCTTCGAGAATCACGACCAAGCGCGCGTCGGCGATTACTTCGCTGACAGAGAGCGGCTCGGGGCGGTGCATTGCGGCAAGCGCACCGCGGTGCACGGCGTAGCCGGTGAGCTGCTCCGCGATCTGGGGTTCGACGACATAGATGGGGGTGTCCGGAAAATCCGCCAGTACCGGTTCGATATCGGCAAGCCATTTCTCTTGCACGAGCACCGACCGAGGCCGGTGCCCCGCGGCGACAGCGCGGGCGATCACCTTGGCGGATTCCGCGATGTACAGACCTCCCCGGGGCTCAAGCACACGACGCAGTGCGACGTCAGTGAGGTCTCGATAATCGGCAAGCCGCGGATCATCGGCAGTAGTCAGCGGCAGGACGGGCATGACTCCACTCTGACAGAGCCCGTAACATCCCGGTAAACCATCCGGCCTACACTCTTTTTGAAGGGGGTACGCCGTGACGATCGTCTCCGAGGTTGATGCAGAGCTTTCTCGCGGACTGGAACAGGCGGCAGCTGCGCTCCAGGGCCGACGAATCGCGGTGCTCACAGGCGCAGGAATCTCCACCGATTCCGGCATCCCTGACTACCGCGGCCAGGGCGCACCGACCCGAGCCCCGATGACCGCTGACCAGTACTTGTCAAACGAGTCTGCTCGTCGCCGCTATTGGGTGGGAAGCCATCTGGGCTGGCAGGCTTTCGCCTCAGCGGCGCCCAACGGCGGCCACCGTGCGCTGTCAGAACTCGAATCGCGAGGTCTGGTGACGGGGGTCGTCACTCAGAACGTCGATGGTCTGCACGTCGGTGCGGGCAGTCGCAGGGTCGTCGAGCTTCACGGCACCATGCGCCGGGTGTTCTGCACGAAGTGCGGCCAGGTCTTTGACCGCCGCGATCTCGCACGACGTGTCGAGGCAGACAATCCGTGGATCACCGTTCCCGAGAACGTTCCTCTCGGCCCTGACGGCGACGTACTTCCCGAATCGACGGCCGGTTTTGTCGTTCCCGAGTGCAGTGTCTGTCGAGGGATGCTGAAACCCGATGTGGTGTTCTTCGGTGAGTTCATCCCCGCCGAGAAGTTCCGTGAGGCTGAACAACTCGTGCACTCGAGTGACGCGCTGATCATTGCCGGGTCTTCACTCGTGGTCAACTCCGGCATCCGGCTGCTGGAACGAGCCAGACGTCGCAAACTGCCCATCATCATCGTCAATCGAGGGGCGACGCGAGGCGACGCTCGAGCCACCGTGAAGCTCAACGCTGGCACCACCGAAGTGCTGGCCGCGCTCGCGCAGCGGCTCAGCGTGCTGAGCTAGCTCCAGGCTTCTACCAGCGGCAGATCGGTAGGCTCGCCGGGTGACCGCATTGACTCTCATTCGCCACGGCGAAACAGACTGGAATCACGCTCGCCGCATTCAGGGCGCGACCGATATTCCGCTCAACGACACCGGGCGCGAGCAAGCGCGAGCGGCAGCCGCGCTGCTTCGCGAGCGGCGTGACCGTGAGCACCTCGTCGTGGTTTCAAGCGATCTGTCGCGTGCGCAAGAAACAGCCGAGATCATTGCGCGCGAGCTTGGTCTTCCGGCCCCGCGCACCTATCCAGGTTTGCGTGAGCGCTCCTATGGCGAGGCCGAGGGCGTCACCGATGAAGAGTTCAAAGAGCGTTGGGGCGCGAGCAACACCGCGGAGGTTCCCGGCGCCGAATCGCGCGATGCCCTGCGCAATCGTGGCATCGCCGCGCTTGGAGAGGCAGTCCGCGACCTTCGCCGGGAGACGGCGCCGTCGCATGCATCACTCATCGTGGTCACCCATGGGGCCCTCATTCGAGAACTTCTCAATCATGCGAGCGCGGGCCAGCACCCGCCCATCGGCGTACGGCTCACAAACGGATCCGCACACGAGTTGCTCTACGAACGCGAGCGACTCAGCATGCTCACTGAAATCGCCGCCTCAGTGTAGTCGCCGCGCTACTCGCCTGCGCGAAGCAGCACCGATCGCGCGTGCCTCAACACCGGCTCGTCGACCATGCGGCCGTTGAAGCGAAACACGCCGCGTTCGTCTTTCGCCGCCGAAAGCACGGCCCGAGCCCATCCGATCGTGCGCGCGTCGGGTCGATATGCTTCGCGGATGATATCGGTCTGGCTCGGGTGAATGCAGGCGGTCGCAGTGAATCCGGATGCTGCCGCATCCCCCGCTTCGATTGCGAGTCCCTTCGTGTCAGCGATGTCGAGGTGCACCGCGTCGATGGCGGCTTTTCCTCGTGACCCTGCGGCGAGCAGAACCTGTGCACGTGCGACACGTGCGACGTCGCGGTATCGGCCGTTCGGCTTGCGTGACGATGTGCCGCCGAGGCTCGCGACCAGGTCTTCTGCTCCCCACATGAGCGCCGAGACGTTGTCGAGGGCCGCGATGCGTTCTGCGTTGACAATGCCCTTGGCGGTTTCGCACAATGCGATCACCTCGAAGCGCGAATCGATCTTGCCGATCTTCTTAGGGCCCTCTGCTTTCGCGACCATGATGCGACGAAAGTCTGTCTGCGACAGCGTTGACATGTCCGACACGTAGGCATCGGTGTCGATTGAGTTGACCCGCACGATCACTCGTTCCGGGTCAAGCTCGGCTTCAATCAGCGCACCGCGGGCGGCAGCTTTGGAAGCGGGCGACACCGCGTCTTCGAGGTCGAGAATGACCACGTCGGCACAAGCCGCCGCTTTGGCAAAGCGGTCTGGGCGATCAGCCGGGCAGAAAAGCAGGGCTGGACCCAGGTGAAACGGCGTGCGCACGGTGCTCATGATCCTTCTTTCGTCCCGCCCACGGGTGTGGCATCCGGTGCGGCATCCAACAGCCACATCAACGCCACACGGGTGGCGGTTGCCACGATGGTGTCGTCTTGGTTTCGGCCGGTGTGGCGCATGGTGACGATCCCCTGCCCCGGCCGAGATGCCGACAGTCGTTTGCCGACGATCTCGGTGTCGACGTAGAGAGTATCGCCGTGAAACAGCGGCGACGGAAAAGTGATGTCGTTCAATCCCAACTGCGCGACCAGCGTGCCCTGCGTGATCTGTGCCACGGAGGCGCCCACGAGCGTTGACAGCGTCCACATCGAGTTCATGAGGCGCTGGCCAAACGGCTGGGTTGCCGCGTACGCTGCGTCAAGATGCAGCGCCTGCGAGTTCATCGTCAACGACGAGAACAGCACGTTGTCAGCTTCTGTCGCCGTGCGCCCCGGTCGGTGCACAAACCGATCGCCAACCTCGAGTTCGTCGAAATACAGCCCGCGCTGCACGATGTCGGTCACGGTTTCACGCTACCCCGAGTGAGCGAGCAATCACGAGCAGTTGAACTTCGTTAGTACCTTCGCCGATCTCAAGAATCTTGGAGTCTCTGAAGTGGCGGGCCACCGGATACTCATTCATGAACCCGTTTCCACCGAAGATCTGCGTCGCATCACGCGCGTTGTCCATCGCGGCGTCACTTGCGGTCAACTTCGCGATGGCCGCTTCGGTCTTGAACGCCTTGCCAGCGTCACGCAGTCGCGCAGCGTGGTGCCAAGCCAGGCGAGCGTTGTGCACGCGCAATCTCATTCGCGCGAGCATGAACTGCACGCTCTGGCGCGTGGCGAGGGGTTCGCCAAACACCACACGTTTGTGCGCATAGTCGATCGCGGCTTCCAAGCACCCCTCGGCAGCGCCGGTAGCCAGTGCCGCGATCGCAACACGTCCTTCGTCAAGCGCGTAGAGAAAGTTGGCGAATCCGCGGCCTCGCTCCCCGAGCAGGTTGGCTTCGGGCACTCGTGCGTCTTGAAACGAGAGCGGATGCGTGTCCGAGGCGTGCCAGCCGAGCTTGTCGTACGCAGGCTCTACGGTGAATCCAGCAGTGTCGTTGGGCACGATGATGGTCGAGATCTCTTTTCGCCCCTCGTGCTCACCCGTCACCGCAGTCACCGTGACGAATCGCGTGATATCGGTCCCCGAGTTCGTGATGAACTGCTTTGACCCGTTGATCACCCACTCACCGCCGTCGAGATGAGCCGTCGTGCGCGTTGCACCCGCATCGGAGCCCGCTTCAGGTTCGGTCAATCCGAAGCCAGCCAACGCGCGGCCAGCGAGCAGGTCGGGAAGGTACGTGCTCTTCTGCTCGTCGGTGCCGAATCGATAGAGCGGCATCGCTCCCAGACTGACTGAAGCTTCTAGCGTGATCGCCACCGACTGGTCAACCCGCGCGAGTGCCTCGATCGCGAGGCAGAGCGCGAAGTGATCCCCACCCTGGCCACCGACCTCTTCCGGAAACGGAAGACCGAACAGCCCCATCTCGCCCATCTGAGCGATGACATCGAGCGGCAGCGTATGCGTGCGATCCGCCTCGTACGCGACAGGTGCCACAACCTCTTCTGCGAATTCGCGCACCATCTGTGCGAGCTCGCGCTCTTCATCGGAAAGGGTGTAGTTGTCCATGCTTCTCCTCGGTTCAGGACTCGGCAGCGGCGGCCTCGTGAGCCGTCGCTTCGGTTGGATTGGTTCGGTGAGATTCAGCGTTCGATAACTCGTCAACTCGCGCCAGCACCTGGTCGCGACGCACCTGGTCGCCGACCGCAGTGGTGAGGTGCACAACGCCGTCGTGCTCGGCCACGACCGGGTGCTCCATCTTCATCGCCTCGATCGTGAGCACCCGCTCTCCCGCCGCGATCTGATCACCGTCTGCGACGTGGACGGCGACGACGGCGCCAGGCATGGGCGCGCGAAGGTCGGGATTGGTCGCCGCGGCTGCGCGCGCCCGCCGACTCCGTTGCTGCGAGCTCGCCTCACGACGCGTCAGTGCACGCATCCGGTGCGTTTCGCCGTGCGCGTGAACCCATGACCACCCGTCGCGGTCAATGGCCATGGCCATGTGATCGCCTGTCGCGCTTGAGACCGCGGGCACACGCACCGATGTGATCGTGCCGTCGGCCATCTCTACTGCAACCGTGCGCGGCACGGCGCTCGCGCTGCCCCTCCAGCCAGAACCGGAGCGCCACAGCTCACTCGCGGCGTTCGGAGTGCCCTGAGCGCTCGGGCGCGCGGCGCCGCGTGCTGCGACCGCCGCCACCAGTGCGGCGCCAGGCGCCTTCGCCTCGAACCGCGGCATCCGATCGATGAGTCCGGTATCCATCTCGCCCGATACCACGCCGGGTTCTGCGATCAGTGCTCGCAGAAAAGCAATGTTCGAGTCAACGCCGAGCAATACAGTCGCAGCGAGTGCCTCGTCAAGCTGTGTCAATGCGCTCGCTCGGTCAGGGGCGAATGCGATCACTTTCGCAATCATCGGGTCATAGTCGGCGGTGATTTCACTGCCCGCGTCAACCGCTGAGTCGGTGCGCACGCCGTCGGCGGCACGCCACGCCAGCACTTCCCCGACTGCGGGCAAGAAGCCGCGCTCGGGTGATTCGGCGTATACCCGCGCCTCAATTGCGTGGCCGGTCATAGCCACATCCTGTTGTGCGATCGTGAGCGCCTGCCCCTCTGCGACGCGAATCTGCTGCTCGACCAGGTCGATGCCCGTGACTGCTTCGGTCACGGGGTGCTCAACCTGCAGCCTCGTGTTCATCTCGATGAAGAAGAAGTCGTCGGGATGCTGCGCGGCAACCAAGAACTCCACCGTGCCAGCGCCCACGTAGCCGACGCTCGCCGCCGCCGCACAGGCCGCGGCCCCCAGTCGTTCGCGAGTCGCCGCATTCACCGCGGTCGACGGCGACTCCTCGATCACCTTCTGATGCCGGCGTTGCAGGGTGCATTCGCGCTCGCCGAGATGAATCACGTTGCCATGCTCGTCGGCCAGCACCTGCACTTCAATGTGGCGAGGTTGTTCGATGAGGCGCTCAAACAGCAGTGTGTCGTCGCCGAATGCCGCGGCGGCAACTCGTCGGGCTGCCGCCAACGCCTCATCGAGTTCGCTTGCGTGACGCACGACCTGCATTCCTTTGCCGCCGCCACCCGCAGAGGGCTTGACCAGCAGCGGATAGCCGGTTTCGCCAGCCTGACGGGCAATGGACTCATCGCTCAGACCAGCAGCGCTGAATCCCGGCACGATCGGCACTCCGTGCGCGCTCACCTGCTCTTTCGATCGAATCTTGTCGCCCATGACTTCGAGGGCGTGCTCCCTCGGTCCGATGAACACGATGTTGCTCTCGGCGCACGCGCGCGCAAAGGCGACGTTCTCGGAGAGAAACCCGTAGCCGGGATGAATGGCCTGCGCGCCGCTGGCGCGAGCCGCCTGCAGCACCGCGTCGATGTTCAGATACGACTCGGATGCTGCAGCCGCGCCAATGCGCACGGCGACGTCGGCTTCACGCACATGCGGCGCGTGCGCGTCGGCATCGCTGTAAACAGCGACCGAACGGATGTCGAGCGCTCGCAGCGTGCGAACCACGCGTCGCGCGATTTCGCCACGGTTGGCAACGAGCACAGTGTCAAAGGAAGTCATCATGATCACATTCGGAAGACGCCAAAGCGTGGTTCGGGCAACGGCGTTCTGGCGACGACGTCTAGTGCGAGGCCGAGCATGTCGCGTGTGTGCATGGGGTCGATCACACCGTCGTCCCAGAGTCGCGCCGTCGCATAGTAGGGGCTGCCCTGTTCTTCGTAGCCGGCGCGAATGGGCGCCTCGAAGGCTGCCTGCTCGTCACTCGACCAGTGCTCGCCCCGCGCCTCGATTTGGTCTCGTTTCACCGTCGAGAGCACGGAGGCTGCTTGGTTTCCGCCCATCACCGAGATGCGACTACCTGGCCACGTCCACAAGAATCTCGGCGAGTACGCGCGCCCGCACATCGAATAGTTGCCTGCGCCGAACGAGCCCCCGATCACCACGGTGAGCTTGGGCACCCGGGTCGTCGCGACGGCGGTGACCATCTTCGCGCCGTCTTTTGCTATGCCCCCGGCTTCGGCATCGCTGCCCACCATGAAGCCCGAGATGTTCTGCAAGAAGAGCAATGGGATGCCGCGCTGATCGCACAATTCGATGAAGTGAGCACCCTTCTGAGCGGACTCGCTGAAGAGCACACCGTTGTTGGCGATAATGCCCACAGGATGACCGTGAATATGCGAGAAGCCGGTGACAAGTGTGTCACCGTACTCCTTCTTGAACTCGTGAAAGTCGCTGCCGTCGACGAGTCGTCTGATCACCTCGTGCACGTCATACGGCTGGTTCACGTCAACAGGCACGACGTCGTACAGATCGCTCGTTGCGACGGCGGGCTCACGAGGTGTCGCGACCGCCCAGGCAGGCGCTGCAGGTGGCGGCAACGTCGCAACGATGTCGCGCACGATCTCGAGCGCGTGTTCGTCGTCGTCAGCCAAGTGATCGACCACTCCTGAGCGCTTTGCGTGCATCGCTCCGCCGCCGAGCTCTTCTGCGGTGACGATCTCGCCGATGGCAGCCTTTACGAGCGGAGGTCCGCCGAGAAAGATCGTGCCCTGATCGCGCACGATCACCGTTTCGTCGCTCATCGCCGGCACGTACGCGCCACCTGCTGTGCACGAGCCCATCACAGCGGCGATCTGAGCGATGCCAGCGGCGGACAATCGGGCTTGGTTGTAGAAGATGCGCCCGAAATGATCGCGGTCGGGAAACACCTCGTCTTGCAGGGGAAGGAACGCGCCGCCGGAATCGACCAGATAGAGGCACGGCAGCCGATTCTCTAGCGCTATCTCTTGGGCTCGGAGGTGCTTTTTCACTGTCATCGGAAAGTACGTGCCGCCCTTGACGGTGGCATCGTTGCAGACCACCATGACGTGTCGGCCATGCACCAGTCCGATGCCTGCGATGACGCCAGCTGCTGGGGCTTCTCCCCCGTAGAGGCCTTCGGCGGCGAGAGGTGCGATCTCAATGAACGGACTGCCTTCATCGAGCAGGCGATTCACTCGATCTCGGGGCAACAGCTTGCCTCGGGCAGTGTGCCGTTGCCGAGATGATTCCGGGCCTCCAAGCGCGGCGGCTTCGAGTCGCTCGCGCAGCTGTTCAGCAAGCTGCGCCTGGCTGTCGGCCGCATTGCTCGACACACTCATGTCATCTCCATCGACGTCACAATCCGATTACGCTCGTTGTCGGCGCACACCGGTATTGGTTAGTGTTCATTAACCGGACTCCAGGTTAGCGAGGATTAACTGAGATGACAAGTGGTGTCACCGACCGCGATCGAGCAAAGGCCGATCGTTATTCGGCCATCCTTCGCGAAGCCGCTCGACTGTTCGCAGAACGTGGATTCGGCGGTGTGAGCCTCGAAGATCTAGGCGGCGCCGTCGGCATCAGCGGTCCCGCGCTTTATCGGCACTTCGCCAACAAGCAAGCGCTCCTAGGAGCGATCCTGATCGGTGTGAGCGAACGCCTGTTGGCTGGCGGCCTCGCGGTATCGCAAGACGAGACCACACCCGAGACGCAGCTTCGCTCGCTCATCGCTTTTCACGTCGACTTCGCTCTCAACGATGCCGACGTCATTCGCGTTCACGACCGCGATCTTGCCAGTCTCACCGACGGCGACCAACGCACCGTTCGTCGACTGCAGCGCGAGTACGTGCAGGTCTGGGTCGGGATTCTCTCGACGCTGCACCCCCAACGCGACGGCGATGATCTGCGCGTGCGCGCCCATGCCTGTTTTGGCCTCATCAACTCCACCCCGCACGCACTGCGCGGTGCGCGCGCTGAGCCAAACTCCGTCGACGTGCGGCGCACACTCGAATCAATGGCGTACGCCGCACTCGCGGTGTGATCAGCGGAGCAGCATCGCGCGTCCTGGCATCTCGAGCACACCCCCGACGTCCCGCAGAAACTTCGCTCCCTGCTCGCCATCGACGAGTCGGTGATCAAAGCTCAACGACAGGGTCATCACGTCGCGCAACGCAATCTCACCGCGGTGCTCCCACGGCTGACGCCGCACCGCGCCGAGAGCCAGAATTGCGGCTTCTCCTGGATTGATGATCGGAGTGCCGGCGTCGACGCCAAACACACCGACGTTCGTGATCGAGAAGGTGCCACCCGACATGTCGGCCGGAGCGGTCTTTCCCGACCGTGCAACATCGGCAAGCGCCGCAATCGCATCAGCCAGCTCCGCGAGAGTCATCTGGTCAGCATCACGAATGTTCGGCACGACCAGGCCACGTCCAGTAGCAGCGGCGATGCCAAGATTCACATACTGAAACTCGATGATCTCGTTGGCCGAGTCATCCCATCTCGAATTCAATGACGGATGCTGCCCAAGTGCGACGCACACGGCCTTGGCGGCGACCGCAAGAATTCCGATGCGGTGGTCCACGAGCGATCTGTCGCTCTTGAACGACGCGAGCATCTCGCTCGTGGCGGTGACATCGACGGTGAGGAACGTCGTCACATGTGGGGCGGTGAATGCGCTCGCCACCATCGCAGCCGCCGTGTGCTTGCGCACCCCGCGGATAGGTGAGCGCGTGGCCCGTTCCGTCGCGGACGACGTTTCGGGAACAGTGACCGCGTCCTCTGCGGCATCGGCAGTCAAGCCCATCCGTTCGGCATAGGCTTCGACGTCATCGCGACTGATGATCTCAGATGCGCCTGCAGCAGCAACCAGTGCCAGATCAACACCCAGGCGTCGCGCCAACGCCCGCACCGGAGGCGTTGATCGCGGCCGCTCATGAGCGGGAGCAGTTACCGCGGGAGTATGAATAGCGTCGTGTGGCGCCGCTTCGAGCACGGCGGTGTCTGCAGCGGCTGCTCCACTCGATACGGTGCGACGAGCGCGTCGCCGGGGTCGCTCTGAGCTCCTCGCCGCAGCGCCATAGCCGACGAGATTCGGCAGAGCCGCCGCATCCACCGCCCCACGGTGGCTGGCAGAATCTGCCGCCGCAGACTCGGTCTCGGCATCAGTCTGCGTGGCGGGCTCTGCGTTTGTCTCAATGGAGATGACAGGACTGCCCACCGCGATCACGTCACCGGCGGCCGCGTGAAGCGCCCCGACTCGTCCCGCGAAGGGCGAGGGCAACTCGACGATCGCTTTCGCCGTCTCGACTTCGGCCAGCGTCTGATTCAAGGCGATCTCGTCGCCTTCAGCCACATGCCACTGCACGAGTTCCGCTTCGGGAAGACCTTCGCCTAGATCAGGCAATCGGAATACCTCGGTCACAATTCCACCCCCGTCAGGCTGTTAGGACGATCAAGCGCGCGGTCGACGCCATCAAGAATGCGATCGATGTCAGGAACGTGCAGTCGCTCCAGCTTGGCTGGGGGGTAGGGAATGTCGTGACCTGTCACTCGAACCGGCGACGACTCCAGGTAGTTGAAGCAGCGCTCAGTGATGCTCGCGACGATCTCAGCGCCGACACCAGCCTCGCGGGCTGCTTCGTGCGTCACCACTACGCGGCCGGTCTTGCGCACGGATGCGGTGACGGTGCGATAGTCGACCGGCGAGAGCGAACGAAGATCAATGACCTCGATAGACACACCATCGTCTTCGGCCGCTGTGGCCGCATCCAGCGCCGTTTCTACTTGAGCGCCATATGTGACGACGGTAACGTCGCTTCCCACTCTGGCCACCCTCGCAAGCCCCATTGGCGCCGCGTCGTCGAGTTGGCCATCGAGGTCTACCTCTCCCTTGGAGTGATAGAGACGCTTCGGCTCGAAGAACACCACCGGGTCATCACTGGCGATCGCCTGCCGCAGGCACGTATAGGCGTCTTGAGGGTTCGAGACAGCAACAACGCGAAGGCCAGAAGTGTGCACGAAGTACGCCTCGGGCGACTCAGAGTGAAACTCCGCGGCCCCGACGCCCCCGGCCCAGGGAATGCGAATGGTGATCGGCATCTTCACATTGCCTCGGGTGCGGTAGTGCTGCTTGGCCACCTGGCAGACGATCTGGTCGAACGCGGGGTACACGAACCCGTCGAACTGAATCTCTACAACGGGGCGATAGCCGCGAAATGCGAGTCCCACCGCAGTGCCCATGATTGCCGACTCCGCGAGCGGGGTGTCGATAACGCGTTGGGGGCCGAATTCGGTTTGAAGCGAATCTGTTACCCGGAAGACCCCGCCCAACCTGCCGATGTCTTCGCCCATCAGCACAACTTTGGGGTCGTCCGCCAACGAGCGTCGCAGTCCTTCATTGATGGCCTTCGCCATGGTGAGAGTGCTCATCGCTGCTGCTCCTGTTCGTCGAAGCCGTCGAGGTACGACGCAAACCAGGCACGTTGCTCGTCCAGCCCGCTGTGAGGCTCGTCGTAGACGTGATCGAAGACGCCAATCGGGGCTCTGCGCGGCGCGCCGAGCGTTGCTTCTCGTACTTCTCGGGCGAGAGCATCGGCCTGATCGTTGACCTCAGAGACAAAGCCAGCGTCGATCACGTCTTCAGCGCGCAGAAATGTCTCGAAGCGCGTCAGCGGATCCCTGCTGCGCCAGAGGTCGACTTCATCGCGCGTTCTATACCGCGTGGGGTCATCCGAGGTGGTGTGCGGCCCCATCCGGTATGTGACGGCCTCAATGTACGAGGGACCAGCTCCCGAACGTGCGCGCTCAAGGGCCCACTTCATGGCCGCGAAGCATGCGAGCACGTCATTGCCATCAACCCGCATGCTGGGAATGCCGAACCCCGGGGCTCGGCCCGCGAGCGGGAACTTCGACTGCAGCGATACGGGTTCAGAGATCGCCCACTGGTTGTTGCTGCACACGAACACCACGGGTGCTTCGAACGACGCGGCGAACACCAATGCCTCGTTGGCGTCGCCCTGGCTCGTTGCGCCGTCACCGAAGTACGCCACGGCTGCTTGATCGGTGCCATCGCGCTGGATGCCCATGGCGTAGCCCACCGCATGAAGCGTCTGAGCGCCGATGATGATCTGGGGTGTCGCGACGTTGAGGTCGTAAGGGTTGTAGGCGGAGTGCTCTTCACCGCGCCACGACAGCACGAAGTCAGCGGCTCGTGCGCCGCGCGAAACGATGACCCCTAGTTCGCGGTAGCTGCCGAAGGCGAAGTCGTCGGCATTCATCGCGTGTGCGGTGCCGATCTGGACTGCTTCCTGTCCCTGGCACGGCGCCCAGAGCCCCAGCTGCCCCTGCCGCTGCAGTGCCACGCCCTCGGTGTCGATTCGACGCGTGAGCACCATGTCGCGATACATCCCCCGCAGCACGTCGGCTGGCAGCTTCGCCGCCCAGGGCTCGAGGATGGGATCGTGCACTCGTGAACCATCGGGTGCGAGCAGGCGCAGCACGCGCTCTGTGTCGTCTGCGGTATCGGGGTCTGTCGTCTGGGTGTACGTCATCGTCATCCCTCCTCTTACGGTTGCCCTCGTGAGGCCACCGTGTCGTAGGCGTATCGGCGGCTTTGCCGATATCCCTGACCCTACGTGGATGACGCACCTCGCTCAAGCAACCCTTTCAACACTGAGCATGTTGCCAATCAGGCCCGATATGCGCATGCTAATCTTGCGCACTATGGGGAATCTCGATCGCGTAGACCTGGAACTTCTGAAGGCACTGTCAGCCGATCCGCGTGCGACAGTCGTGGCACTGTCTGACCGGCTAGGGCTTTCACGCAACACAGTCCAGGCCCGCATGGCGCGTCTGGAACAGTCAGGCGCGTTGCTTTCGTACGAGCGCTCAATATCTACGCGGGCTCTGGGATTTCCTATCGATGCCTTTATCAGCGTGACAGTGCGCCAAGCCGATCTTCCCCGCATCGCCGCGGAACTCGAGCGTATTCCCGAGATTGTGCAGGCGCACGGGTTGTCTGGTCAGGTCGACCTGCTTGCGCGGGTCTCGTGCAGAGACACGCAACACTTGTTCGACACAGACGCGCGCATCCTCGGGATCGAGGGCGTTGAGCGCACCGAAACCTCACTGGTGATGGGCGAAGTGATCCAGCATCGGGTCGCTCCGCTTATGGAGCTGGCACAGCAGGAAGCGTAGGGCTCTCTGGCCCACCGCCTATTGGCCGGGTCACGTCAGCATCCAACCTCACCAGCACCACACCCAGAAGTATCAGGCCTCCACCCACGAACTGCACCGGTGCGGGCGCTTCACCCAGCAGCAACCACGCGAAGCCGAGCGCGAACAGCACCTCAGACAGTCCCACGAACGACGCAACGCGCGATCCGATACGCGGCACCGCACCGACCCCAAGCGCATACCCCAAAGTCGTCGAGATGCACGCCACGATCACGAGCGGCACAAACCACGCAACCGTCACGCCCGCTAGTTCGACCGATACGGCGGGGGCATGAAACGGCAGCACTCCGCTGACGCCGAGAAACAGTATCGATACCGCGCCGAAGAGCAGTCCGCCTGATGCCAGCGCGAGCGGGGGCAGATCGGGGCCTGCCTTCTCTGAGATCACGAAGTACGCGCACATGCATACCGCGGCTCCGAGCGCCATCAGGGTGCCCAGCGCATCGAACTGCGCGCCTGCAATGTTGACGACAAGCACGAGGCCGACCAGCGCCACCCCCGATCCAACCAGCACCAGTCTTGAGGGGGCCCGACGAGTGCTCCACCAGACGAAGCCCACCAAGATCACGGGCGCGAGATATTGAATGAGCAGCGCTACCGCGACCGGCATCCGCTGCATCGCGGCGAAGAACAGCAATTGACAGCCTGTCACCGCGGTGAGGCCGAACGCGGCGATAAGGAATCCGTGGCGACGCAGAAAGTGACGCTGTCGCGTGACTGCAACGACGAGGGCAGGCGCGAGAATCAGGCCGGCGAGCCCCATGCGCACCGAGAGCCCGGCGCTCAGGGACCACCCCGCTTCGAACAGCGGCTTCATGACCGGTCCACTCGCTGAGAACGCGAGGGCCGAGATCACCGCCATTCCTAGGCCGAGCGCACGGTGATTGCCCGTTGCGATGGTCGATGCGATTACGGGAATCGGCGCGGTTGGAGCGGTCATGGCGACATCCGTTGGTCAGGAGCGAAATGTAGGTACAGTGGTGACAGTACTGCTCGACAATGTCAGGAGTCAAGATGGTATTTATTCATGACACGAAACGCACGCTGATGATGGCCGTCGACCTGGTCAACACGCTGCCGGGCTTCGACCGCGACGACATGTTCACGACGACGAATGACCTCGAATCCCTCCTTGAACAACACCCCTACACCGGGCATATTGAGTACACACACACGACCGTCGATAGCATTCGCGATGTGCGCTCCCGCCTGCGTGCGCTGTGGAACACCGACCGCGATGGCGGAGTCGAGCTGATCAATCAGATGCTCGCCGATGGAAACGCGCTGCCGCGCCTGGTCAGACACGAGGGATACGACTGGCACATCCACGCGACGTCAGACGACGCCCCTCTCGCGAGGAGGATGCTCGTAGAGTCGGCGATGGCGTTCGTCGACGTCATACGATCCGACGAGTACTCACGCGTGCGCGTCTGCGACGCCGACGACTGCGATGCGGTCTATATCGACTACTCGAAAAATCAGTCGAAGCGCTACTGCGATACCGGAAACTGCGGCAATCGCATGAACGTCATTGCGTACCGGGCACGGAAGGCCCAAGAAAACGCGTGATTGCGTCGGCTGCCTCTGCGGGGGTCTCGTAGTGAATAAGGTGACCCACATCGTCGATCTCGACGAGCTCACTGTCAGCGAACAGCGTGGCGAGATGCCGCTCTGCTTCGATTGGGGTGATGTCATCGCGCACCGCTGCCACGAGCAGCGTGGGCTGTTTGATCGCCGGTGCGCTCGCTCGCACATCGTTTGACACCGACGCGACAAAAGCTTGGTGCAGCACATCGCGATCACCGAACCGCGAAAAGTATGCGTCGTGCTGGGCGTGAATGAATCGTCGCAGCTCTTTGTTGCTGGTCTTCGCCATAGATACGCTCATCACCCGCACGATGATGCCGTTGCGCAGCAGCGCGTCGCCGAGAGGGCGCGGCAGTTTCGCACCCGCCCAGTAGTAAAAGACAGCCATTCGGGTCAGGATCCCTCGCGGGCCTTCGAGCGCCGGAGCACCGATAGGGTTCACCAGCACGAGGCGAGGCGTATCCAGCCCTTTCGCCACTGCGTCGGCAGCGACGATCGAGCCGAAGGAGTGACCGAGGATCACGGCGCCCGGGGCCACCGATGCCGCGAACTCGGTGAGCCACGCAGAATAGGTCGACAGGTCGTGGGTGCGACCCGTCAGCGCCGCCGTTTCACCGAATCCGGGCAGGTCGGGCGAGATGATGCGTGTTCCCGGCAGGTGCGCGATCACGGGCTCCAGTCCATGATGCTCTCCCCGGAAGCCGTGCACCACGATAATGGTGGTCTCGGCCTGATCGGGGCCGTATACCCAGTACGCCGTGTCGCCGCCGAGAACGGAGACCTCGTGTCGACGTACCGGCACTTCACTTAGTCGACTCGAGTAGGGATTTGCTGAGGTCACCGTCTGAGTCTACGAGTGCTCGTCGCCGCGGTGCGCCTGGCTGTCACTGTCGGAGCTCGCCCATATCGTAAGGTCATGCAGTCGTGTCAGCCCGAGCAGCTTGCGCTTTTCGACGTTCCGGAGTGGGCACATGTCGTCGGTGTCTTCGATCTTGAAACAACCGGCATCGATGTTTCGACTGATCGCATCGTCACTGCTCACGTCGGACTGCTCGACGCGACCGGAAGAGTCGTGCGCGCCCGCGATTGGCTGGCAGATCCCGGTATCGAGATTCCTGAGGGGGCAGCCGCTATCCACGGAATCAGCACCCAACACGCGCGTGATGAGGGTTGCCCAGCACCCCAGGTCGTCGCCGAGGTCGTCCAAGAGCTGCGCACCCTGCTTGACGCCGGCATTCCCGTCGTCGCGTACAACGCGCCCTACGATTTCTCGCTGTTGAAGTTCGAAGCACAGCGCCACGGCATCGAGCCGATCACCGACCCCTCCCCTGTGATCGATCCGTTGGTGGTCGACAAAGCCTTCGATCGATACCGACGCGGCAAGCGCACCCTAGAGGTGGTCGCACAGCACTACGCCGTCCGTCTGGATGGCGCTCACAACGCATCGGCAGATGCCATCGCAGCGGGACGCGTCGCTCAGGCAATCGCCGGGCGTTTCGCGTCGCAGCTGCCGGGCACCCTCGCGGAACTGCACACACAGCAGGTCGGCTGGGCACGCTCTCAGGCACTGAGCTTGACGGAGTATTTCATCAAAATCGGCCGCATCGAGCCTGACGCCACCGTCGATGGCGCTTGGCCGATTCGCTAACACGCGGCTGCAGCTGTCGTGTCACGCGCACGAAAAAGGCCCCGCACACTGCGGGGCCTTTTTCGTGTGGCAGATTACTTGCCGAAGTTCTTGAAGCGCTGGTTGAACTTCTCGACGCGACCGGCCGAGTCCATGATGCGCTGCTTGCCCGTGTAGAACGGGTGCGAAGCCGACGAGATTTCAACGTCGATGACCGGGTACTCGACGCCGTCGAGGTCGATGGTCTTGTCGCTGGTCACCGTCGAGCGGGTAAGGAACGTATCGCCGGTACCGAGGTCGCGAAAAACGATGTCCTGGTAAACGGGGTGGATGTCGGTCTGCATGAGAAGTCCTTTGAGAAGGGGGGCCCTGGATTTTGCCAGTGCGGTCAAAGTCTGGGGTGCGGGCGCACCAAAGAGCAATCCTACCAGGCCTACGGCCCGTCATGGAACCTGAGGCTCAGCAAGCCTACAGAGCAGCTCGTGCGGCGTAGCGCCCGTCTGATTCGGTGAGCAGAATGTCGACACCGAAAGTCTCGCTCAGCGAAGCCGCCGTGAGGTTCTCTTTGAGCGGTCCCGCCGCGACGGAATTGCCATCACGCAGCAGCAGAACATGAGTGAAACCCACCGGAATCTCTTCGACGTGGTGGGTGACCATCACCATGGCCGGCGTGGTCGGCGCGGTCGCGTACCCGCTCAGCAATCCGAGAAGTTCCTCGCGTGCGCCCAGGTCGAGGCTCGCCGAAGGTTCATCGAGAAGCAGCAGTTCAGGGTCGGTCATGATCGCTCGAGCAATCTGCACTCGCTTCTGCTCGCCATCACTCAGCGTTCCGAAATGACGATCCGCGAGGTGGTCGAGCTTCCACTCGGCAAGAACACGAAGCGCCCGTCGTTCATCGATGTCTTCGTAATCTTCGCGCCAGCGACCGAGCACCGAGAACGCGGCGGTGAGCACCACGTTCAGCACGGTTTCGTCGACCGGGATTCGGCGGGCCATCGCGCTCGACGCGAACCCGATTCGTGGCCGCAGTTCGAACACGTCGGTTCGCCCGAGCTGCTCACCGAGAATCGTCACTGTTCCCGAAGTCGGGTGCAGCATCGTGTCTGCAAGCTGCAGAGCGGTGGTCTTTCCCGCACCGTTCGGGCCGAGAATCACCCAGCGCTCATCGTCATTGACCGACCAATCGAGGTGGTCGATGATCTCCCGGGTATTTCGGCGAACGACAACGTCAGAAAACTGAAGGACCTGCGGCATGTGATCCAGCCTATCGGCCGCTTGCGCGGACCTCGGCGTAAAGCGCCGACGTCTGTTCGGCAATCTTTGCCCAGCTGAAACTCTCAGTGGCACGCGCCCGTCCCGCCGCGCCGTATTGCGCCGCTTTGTGCACGTCGCTGACAACCTCCGTCAGCACCCGAGCAAGGTCTGCTACGAAGCCGTCGGGGTCAATGGGCGTCCCAGTGCCGTCCTGCACTTGTTCGATCGGCACGAGGCGACCTGTCACACCGTCGACGACAACCTCGGGGATACCGCCGGTTGCGGTGCCTACGACTGCCGCTCCGCAGGCCATAGCCTCAAGATTTACGATTCCCAGCGGTTCGTACACCGAGGGGCATACAAACGTTGTGGCAGCGGTGAGAATGGCACTGAGTTCGTGGCGCGGCAAGAGTCGGTCGATCCATATGACACCGTCTCGACTGGCTTGCAAGCCGCGCACGAGTTCTTCCACCTCGGCCATGATCTGCGGGGTGTCGGGAGCACCGGCGCACAAGACCAACTGCACCTCGGGCGGGAGCAACTCAGCCGCGCGCAGCAGGTAGGGAAGTCCCTTCTGTCGCGTGATGCGACCCACAAACACCACAGAGGGTTTGGTCGGATCGATGCCCTCGCTTGCCAAGAAGGCAGCGTTCTCAGTGGGGTGCCACGCCTCAACGTCAATGCCGTTGTAGATAACTCGCACACGGGCCGGGTCGAGATCGGGATAGCTGCGCAAGATGTCGTTGCGCATTCCATCGCTCACGGCGATGACAGCTGACGCGCTCTCGTAGGCAGTCTTCTCAATCCAGCTCGAGACGGCGTAGCCCCCGCCCAGTTGCTCGGCTTTCCACGGGCGAAGCGGCTCGAGCGAGTGCGCACTGACCACGTGGGGAATACCGTGAAGCATTGACGCCAGGTGTCCTGCGAAGTTGGCGTACCAAGTGTGACTGTGCACCACATCGGCGCCAGCAACCTGTTCCACGATCTCCAGGTCGGTTCCCATCGTCTGAACGGCCGCATTCGCAGCGGTGAGACCAGCAGGCACCGAATAGGACTTGGTGCCGCTCTCGTCGCGTTCAGCACCGAACGCGTGCACCCGCACATCGAGGTTCGCCTCAGATTCCGCAGACCCATCTCGCAGGGCACGCACGAGCTCTGCGACGTGCACTCCTGCCCCTCCATAGATCTCGGGTGGGTATTCCTTGGTGATTATGTCGACGCGCATGTGACGAACGCTAGTACACCCGGTCCAACAGGTTCTATGGTTGTGGCATGCAACCTGCACCGAAGGTCTTCGGAATCATCCTCGCTGGCGGCGAGGGCAAGCGCCTCATGCCACTGACGGCAGACCGTGCAAAGCCTGCTGTTCCGTTTGGCGGGCAGTACCGGTTGATCGACTTCGCTATTTCGAATCTGATCAACTCCGGCTTGCAGCAGATCGTCGTTTTGACGCAGTACAAGTCGCACAGTCTCGACCGGCATATCTCTCAAACCTGGCGAATGTCGGCCTTGCTCGATTCGTACGTGGCCTCTGTTCCCGCGCAGCAGCGCCTCGGCAAGCGCTGGTTCACCGGCTCAGCCGATGCGATCCTGCAGAGCTTGAATCTCATCAACGACGAGAAGCCCGACATCGTGATCGTGGTCGGCGCAGACCACGTGTACCGCATGGACTTTCAGCAGATGCTCGCCGCGCACATCGAGTCGGGCGCGCGCGCGACCGTGGCCGGAATTCGTCAACCGATCGGACTGGCGAACCAGTTCGGCGTCATCGACGTCGACAAGACGGATCCCACTCGTATCAAGCAGTTCCTCGAGAAGCCAGAAAACCCTGAGGGGCTGGTCGATTCGCCGCACGAAGTGCTCGCGTCGATGGGCAACTACATCTTCGACACCGACGCCCTCATCGAAGCGGTTGAGGCAGATGGTGAGCTTCCCACGTCTAACCACGACATGGGCGGTGACATCATGCCCTACTTCGTCGAGCGAGGCGAGGCGGGCGTTTATGACATGAAGCGCAACGACGTTCCGGGGTCGACCGACCGCGACCGCTACTACTGGCGTGACGTCGGAACGATCGACTCTTTCTACGACGCACATCGCGATCTCATCTCGACCTTGCCGATATTCAATCTCTACAACATGCTGTGGCCCATCCACTCCCAAGCGGTGAACTCCCCTCCCGCGAAGTTCGTGCGCGACGATGTTCATCGCATTGGCAACGCGATTGATTCGATCGTGTCACTGGGGTCGGTGCTCTCGGGTGCTCACCTGGAACTCAGCGTCGTGGGTCCTTGGACGCTCGCGGCAGGCGGGTCGACAATCACCCAATCCGTGCTCTTCGATTCGGTACGCGTCGGCGCCGGCGCACGAATACATCGCGCCATTCTCGACAAGAATGTAGTGCTCGCCGACGGCGCTACGGTGGGCGTCGACCGCACACGCGACCTTGAGCGGGGCTTTACGATCACCGAGTCAGGGATCACCGTGGTGGGTAAGGGCATCCACGTCGAGCGCTGACGTGTGCGCACAGCCGCGCGGCTCGCACTAGCGTGGAAGGATGCCCGCCCTTGCTTCACGCTTCCTCGTCGTGCTCGACGCAGATTCAACCCTCATTCGCAACGAAGTCATCGAGCTGATCGCTGACGAAGCAGGACGAGGACCAGAGGTCGCAGCAGCCACCGAGGCCGCGATGCGCGGCGAGGTCGACTTCGCCGCGAGCCTTCGATCGCGCGTGGCTGCGCTGGCTGGGGTTCAGGTGTCATCGTTCGAACGCGTACTTTCGCGCATCGAGCCGACGCCCGGCGTCGAAGAGCTCATCAGCGCCGTGCACGCACGCGGCGGCGTCGTGGGCGTGGTTTCGGGCGGTTTCCACGAGATTCTCGACACCATTGCGCCGGCTCTCGGCGTCGACATCTGGCGAGCGAATCGCCTCGCTGTCAGCGATGGCGTGTTGACAGGTGCCGTCGACGGCGCGATCGTCGATGCGCAGGCGAAAGCCGACACCCTGATCGAATGGGCCGCGCATGCGGGGGTGCCACGTCAACTCACCTTTGCCATCGGCGATGGTGCCAACGACCTGGTCATGATGCAGGCCGCTGCACTGGGCATCGCGTTCAACGCCAAGCCAGCCGTGCGGGCAAAAGCCGACCTGGTGGTCGGGGCGGTAGATTTGAGCGAGGTTATCGCGCTGCTGCCCTAGTGGCCCATGCCCAGTCCCCCATCGACGGGAATAACCGCACCTGAGATGTAGGCGGCATCATCTGAGGCCATCCACACCACTGCACCAGCAACCTCATCGGGCGTCGCGAAACGACCCGCCGGAATCGTCTTCTTGTACTGGGCTTGGGTCTCTTCCGGCAGAGCGGCCGTCATATCCGTTTCGATGAATCCCGGGGCGATGACGTTTGCGGTAATCCCCCTGCCGCCGAGTTCGCGAGTGAGTGAGCGTGCGAAGCCGACGAGGGCACTCTTCGAAGCGGAATAGTTGATCTGACCGGCTGAGCCGTATAGACCGACGACACTCGATATGAGGATCACTCGGCCCCAGCGGGCACGCAGCATGCCCTTCGATGCGCGCTTCACAACCCGAAATGTGCCACCGAGGTTCGTGGCGACGACGCTGTCGAAGTCGTCTTCGTTCATGCGAAGAAGGAGCATGTCTTTGGTGACACCCGCGTTGGCAACGACGATCTCGACGGGACCGAGCTTGGATTCCACTTCAGTGAACGCCGCGTCGACCGCGGCAGCATCCGTCACATCCGCGCGCACAGTGAGCGTTCCCTCGGGGCCCTCACCCGATCGAGCAGTGACGGCCACCCTGTAGCCCGCTGCGACGAACCTCTCGGCGATGGCTCTGCCGATTCCGCGGTTTCCACCGGTAACAACGACGACGCGATCAGCGGACATGGTGGCACTCCCAGGGTTGCGAACGGAACTGCCCCAGCCTACCTGCGACCGCCAGTCTGCCCATTCGCGGCGTAGGCTGGAGGCACCGTGAAGAGACCACATCAGCCACAATCTGCGACCTCGCTGCCGCGCGCTCCGCGCGACGATGCAAGCGCGCGTTCGCGGCGCTATCTGATCATGATGGCCATCCGCATGGTGTGTTTCCTGTTGATGGTTCTCATCACTCCCTACGGCTGGCAGACCTGGCTGTTCGGCATAGCGGCGATTTTGCTGCCATACATTGCAGTGGTCAATGCGAACAACTCTGAAGATCTGGGCAGCAGTGCGCAGAATCCCGAGCGTGCACTTCCGTCGGCTGCTACCGCCCCGAAGCCGGCACCAGCCGATTCGACCGTGATTCGAATTGAAGAGAACAAGTCTCCTGGTCGCTCTGAGCCCGGGGGCGATGGATAGTGATGGAGATGGATGCTGAGCGAGCGGTGTGCTCGCGGGCTGGCTGCCGCGCCGCGGCGAAGTGGCGCGTGGATTGGCGAAATCCTCGAATTCACGCCGCTGATCGCGTGAAGACCTGGGTCGCCTGCGATGAGCACCGGGGTTTTCTGCGCGACTACCTCGCAGCCCGAGACTTTCCTGTGTCGGTCCATCCGCTGGATGCTGCAGCCACGGAGACGACCAAGTGAGTCGGTCGCGCAACGGGGTGAGCATGCAGAACCTGCCGCGTGCGGGCCGGTGGACGATCTACATCGCTATCGCAATCGTGTTCGCGATCGCGTGCGGATTCTTGTCGTACTGGCAGTTCACGCGAAACGAGAGTCGTGCGGAACAGCTTGCGCTCGTCGAGCAGAACTACGATGCTGCGCCGGTCGCACTGGCCGAGTTGATTCCAGCGGGCAGCGATTTGCTCGCCGAAGACGAATGGCGGCCTGTCGAGCTGGTGGGGCAGTATCTTTCTGACGACGAACTGCTCGTGCGCAATCGCCCGCACGGTGGAACCGCAGCCTTCGAAGTTCTCGTTCCGTTCGAAACGAACGATGGCAGAGTGATTCTCATCGACCGCGGCTGGGTTGCGCCGGGCGAAGACCAACCAGATCCAGACGTCGTGCCCGCTACACCCACCGGCGAGGTGACTGTCGTTGCGCGCTTGCGCCCCAGCGAAGCGCTCCCCTCATCTGGGCGCTCCGCACCTGAGGGGCAGGTGCCCACCATCAACGTGCCCCTGGTCGCTGCCACCATTGCGGCCGACGCGGGAGCCATGATGGACCGCAGCGTGTACGGCCTGATGTCGTCTGAGGATCCGGCCATGGCAACAACGCCCGCAGCGCTGGACAAACCCTCAGAAGATCCGGGACCGCACCTGTCGTACGCGATTCAGTGGATCTTGTTCGCGGTCATGGGCTTCGTCTTCATTGGCTACGTTATTCGCACCGAGCGTCAGTACCGGCGCGAGGATGAGGAGGACGAAGCAGATAGTTCGGGCGATACGTCGAAATCTGCCACTCCCCGACCTTCCCGCAGGCGCGATCGCGACTCAGACGACGAAGATGCCCTGATCGATGCGATCGGCTACCGGCCCTGACTACGCGAGCGTGATCAGGTCGATGTAGTCGCGACCCCACAGATCTTCGACGCCGTCGGGCAGGATCAGCACCCGCTCGGGGTTGAGGGCCGAAACGGCACCCTCATCGTGCGACACGAGCACTACCGCACCCTCATAGTGCGCGAGTGCTCCGAGAATCTCTTCGCGCGACGCCGGATCGAGGTTGTTCGTCGGCTCGTCAAGCAGCAGCATGTTCGCGCTTGAAACGACCAGCGTCGCCAACGACAGTCGTGTCTTCTCGCCACCAGAAAGCACGCCCGCGGGCTTGAGCACATCATCGCCCGTGAACAGGAATGAGCCGAGCACCTTGCGCGCTTCGGTGGCATTGATGTCAGGAGCGGCAGACATCATGTTCTCAAGCACTGAGCGATTGACGTCGAGGTTCTCGTGCTCCTGTGCGTAGTAGCCGATCTTGAGTCCGTGACCGGGCTCGAGCTGACCGGTATCGGGCTGATCGACGCCAGCGAGAATTCGCAACAGGGTGGTCTTTCCCGCACCGTTCAGCCCTAGAATGACAACTTTGGAGCCACGGTCGATCGCGAGATCGACATCGGTGAAGATTTCGAGCGAGCCGTAGGATTTTGACAGCCCCGTCGCCATGAGCGGCGTCTTTCCGCATGCAGCGGGCTTCGGAAAGCGGAGCTTGGCGACGCGCTCTTCTTGGCGAACATCGTCAAGGCCCGACAGCATCTTCTCCGCACGCGCGACCATCTGGTGCGCGGAGGCGGCTTTAGATGCTTTTGCGCCGAAGCGTGCCGCCTGCATCTGCAGTTGGGTGGCCTTCTTCTCTACGTTGACTCGCTCTTTCTTGCGGCGCTCTTCGTCGGCCACACGTTGGCGCAGATAGTTCTTCCAGTTCATGTTGTAGACATCGATGACCTGGCGATTGGCGTCAAGGTAGAAGACACGGTTGACTGTCTCGCCGACAAGCTCGACATCGTGGCTGATCACGATCAGTCCGCCCTTGTAGCCCTTCAAGAACTCGCGCAGCCACACGACGCTGTCGGCGTCGAGGTGGTTGGTGGGCTCATCCAGGATCATCGAGTCCGCGTCCGAGAAAAGGATTCGCGCGAGCTCGATACGGCGACGCTGACCGCCCGAAAGGGTTTTCAGCTGTTGGTCGAGAATGCGATCGGGGAGCGAGAGGTTGTGCGCGATCGATGCGGCTTCGGCTTCGGCGGCGTAACCGCCCTGTGCTTCGAAGCGCTCGGTGAGGTTGCTGTACTTGCGCATCGCGCGCGCGGCCACCTCGGGGTCAGCATCCCCCATCGCCAACGAAGCTTCGTGCATACCCAGAGAAAGCGTGCCAAGGCCGCGAGCATCGAGGATTCTCGTACGCGCCAGCATTTCAGGGTCGCCGGTGCGAGGGTCTTGGGGCAGGTAGCCGAGCTCTCCGGAGGTGTCGACGCGTCCATCTGCCGGGATCAGGTCTCCGGCCAGCACTTTCGTCAGCGTGGTCTTGCCCGCACCGTTTCGTCCGACGAGCCCTACCTTGTCGCCGTTCGAGACGCGGAACGAGACGTCCGACATCAGTATGCGCGCGCCTACGCGGATTTCGAGGTCGTGCACGGAGAGCACAGCGAAACGTCCGTTCCTTTGGGGTGAGTGATGGCCAGAGTGATCGAGCGATCGAGCCGACCCCCAAGTATAGAGTGCGCCGCCTGAGGATCTGTCGGACGGCCTGCAGCCCACCGCCTCACCTCGCAGTGACGACAGTGAGTTCGCGCATGACCGCTGCAGCAAGTAATGTAAGGCTTGCCTAACTAATCGGAGGAAACGTGCCCCGCAACCGCTCAGCCGTAACCGCAATCGCTGTTACCGCCGCTGCCACCCTTCTGCTCACCGCCTGCGCCAGCCCCAGCCCCAGCACAACTGCTGACTCCGCGAGCGCCGCGAGCGTCTCTTCTGACGAGCATTTCCCGGTGACCGTCGAGCACGTGTATGGCGAGACTGTCATTCCCTCTCAACCAGAGCGGGTCGCCACTGTCGCGTGGGCAAACCAAGAAGTGCCTCTTGCCCTCGGAGTCGTTCCCGTGGGCATGGCGAAGGTCACATGGGGAGATGACGACGACAACGGCATCCTGCCTTGGGTCGAAGATGCCCTTGCTGACCTTGATGCAGAGACGCCGGTGCTCTTCGATGAGACCGACGGGATCGATTTCGAAGCCGTCGCCGACACCGCCCCCGACGTCATCCTCGCGGCATACTCCGGACTGACACAGGAAGAGTACGACACGCTATCGAAGATCGCCCCCGTCGTTGCCTACCCCGACTTCGCCTGGGGCACCACCTATCAAGACATGATCAGGATGAACTCTGCGGCGCTCGGGCTCTCTGAACAGGGCGATGCCCTCATCGATGAGTTGCAAATCGAAGTGGAGACCGCGCTCGCTGGCTACCCCGAACTCGCAGAGTCGACAGTGATGTTCTCGTACATCAATCCAGCCGACCTCAGCGAGATTGGTTTTTACAGCAGCCACGACACCCGCGCCAGCTTTCTCACCGACTTGGGATTGCCCTCGCCCACAGCCGTCGATCAAGAGTCAGCCCTCTCAGACCAGTTCTTCATGACGGTCAGTGCTGAGCAAGCCGAACGCTTTGATGACGTCGACGTCTTCGTCACGTATGGCGAAGCGGACGGTGCGATCGTCGACGCGATTCAGGCCGACCCGCTGCTCTCGCAGATTCCCTCGGTGGCGGCCGGTCAGATCGCTGTGCTCGAAAACGGAACCCCGCTCGCTGCATCCGCCAACCCATCCCCGCTCTCCATCAGCTGGGGTATCGACGACTACTTCGCTCTGCTTGCTGGGGCTCTCACGCCGGAAGGTTGAGCGCACCGCTAGCTCCCGAACCGCTGTCGGGTGCCGCCCATGCGCGGCGCTCGACAGCGGTTCGCTGGGCATGGCTTGCAGGCGGCGTCGTGTTGCTCACACTGCTGTGCGCGGCCTCCGTGGCTTTCGGAGTGCGCTGGGTGACGGTCGACGAAATAGTCCGTGGCCTCAGTGGCGACACCTCCGGTGTGCCCGAGGCCGCAGTCGTCGCTCGCGTCCCACGCACTGTACTCGCGATACTCGTCGGCGCTGCCCTCGCTGTGTCTGGAGCAACGATGCAGGCGGTAACCCGCAATCCTCTGGCTGACCCCGGCATCCTTGGAGTGTCGGGCGGTGCGGCGCTCGCAGTGGTGATCGGACTGGCCTTCTTCGGCATCAGCAGCCCCTACCCCACGATGGCCCTCGCGATCACCGGGTCAGCGGTAGCAGCCGTATTCGTCTATTCGGTGGGGTCACTGGGCCGCGGTGGTGCGACTCCGCTCAAACTCGCTCTTGCCGGTGCTGCTACGGCTGCTGCGTTCGCCTCACTGACAAGCGCGATCCTCCTCCCCCGCGTCGACATCATGGAGACATTTCGCTTCTGGCAGATCGGTGGCGTCGGCGGCGCAACCTGGGATCGCATCATGCTCGTAGCGCCGGTGCTCGCCGCGGGCGCGTTGATCTGCTTTGCCTGCGCAAGGGGTATGAACTCGCTCGCGCTCGGCGATGACCTCGCTAGCGGCCTCGGCGAGAACGTCGCCCGAACGCGCATCATCGCTTCGGCGGGCGCGGTCATTCTGTGCGGTGCGGCGACGGCGGTTGCTGGCCCGATTGCTTTCGTGGGTCTGGTCATCCCACACCTGTGCCGTCTTCTGATTGGCACCGATCACCGCTGGTTGCTGCCCTTCTCTGCAATCGCGGGCGCAAGTCTTCTGGTGGCCGCTGACGTCATCGGCCGTGTCATCGCGCGCCCCGACGAGATCGAGGTGGGCATCATCACCGCACTCATCGGCGCACCGTTCTTCATCTGGATCGTTCGTCACCAAAAGGTGCGCGAGCTGTGAACGCCACTGTCGTGCGCGCCGGAAGGCGTTCCCGTGCGCGCCGCAACATCGCCGTGATCATCACCCTGACCGCCGCGCTGTCGGCAGTGTTTGCGATCAGCCTGATGATCGGCAACACGTTCTATGGTCCTGGTGAAGTGATTCGTGTGGTCCTCGGCGAGTCTGTGCCGGGAGCGTCCTTCACCGTCGGCGAGTTGCGACTCCCCCGGTCCGTTCTTGCTGTTCTGGCGGGGTTTGCCTTCGGCATGGCCGGGGTGACTTTTCAAACCATGTTGCGCAATCCCCTGGCTTCGCCCGACATCATCGGCATCAGTTCGGGTGCGAGCGTGGCAGCCGTTTTCGCGATTGTGGTGCTTTCGCTCAGCGAGACGCTCGTTTCGGTCTTTGCTCTCGGCGGCGCACTCGCCACCGCAATCGCGATCTATCTGCTCTCGAACAAGGGCGGACTCTCAGGCACGCGCCTGATTCTCATTGGCATCGGCGTCGCAGCCATGCTCGACAGTGTCATCACCTACATTCTGTCCAAGGCACCAGCGTGGGATCTTCAGGCGGCGATGCGGTGGCTTACGGGCAGCCTCAACGGTGCAAGCTGGCAGGTTGTGTTGCCTTTTGCTCTCGCCAGTGCCGTCCTCGTGCCGGCGTTGCTTTCGCAGTCGCGAAACCTCGGCATGCTGCGGTTAGGCGATGATTCTGCCGCGGGGCTGGGCGTACGGGTGAGCAGCACGCGAATCATTCTGATTCTCACCGCGGTAGCACTGCTCGCCTTCGCTACAGCGGCCACGGGGCCGATTGCCTTCGTCGCATTCATGGCCGGCCCGATCGCGGCCCGTGTGATGGGTGGTGGCGCATCGCTATTGGTTCCCGCAGGGCTCATCGGCGCCCTTCTCGTGAGCACGTCCGACCTCGTCGGCCAGTTCGCCTTCGACAACCGCTACCCGGTGGGTGTGATCACCGGCGTGCTCGGCGCGCCGTATCTCATCTTCCTTCTCATCAGAACCAACCGTTCAGGAGCCTCGCTGTGACCGAATCTCATCGACTGCGTGCTGACGGCATCACGCTCGCCTACGGCGATCGAACTATCATCGAGGGTCTCGATCTCGAGATTCCGGCTGGTGCGATCACAGCGATCATCGGCGCGAATGGATGCGGCAAGTCGACGTTGCTGCGCGCGCTCGCACGCCTGATCGCCCCCAAAACCGGACACGTGATCTTAGACGGCAAGGATCTGCACACCCGCCCTTCCAAAGAGGTGGCCCGCACGCTAGGACTCCTGCCCCAGAGCCCTGTCGCTCCAGAAGGCATCGTCGTGACCGACCTCGTCGGCCGAGGTCGGCATCCACATCAGAAACTGCTCGCCCGGTGGAGCGAACACGACTATGAGGTCGTGGCGCAGTCGTTGGCCGCAACGGGGGTCGAAGACCTGGCAGACCGGCCTGTCGATGAGCTCTCTGGTGGGCAGCGTCAGCGCGTGTGGATCGCCATGGCACTCGCGCAAGAGACCGACATTCTGCTGCTCGACGAGCCGACCACGTTCCTTGACGTGGCACACCAGATCGAAGTGCTCGATCTGCTCACCGATCTCAACCGCAACCTCGGATCAACCATCGTGATGGTGTTGCACGACATGAACATGGCTGCGCGCTACGCCGACTACGTGTTTGCTCTCAGCGGCGGTCGCGTCATCGCACACGGCGCGCCGAGCGAGGTGATGACCAGCGGCCTGATTCGTGACGTCTTCAACATCGAGTCAGAGATCATCACCGACCCGGTCTCAGGAACACCTATCGTGCTCCCACGCGGACGTCACCATATTCTCGCTCGCCCCGACTCGACCGATAGCAAAGGAACCCCGAATGTCAGCTGAGACGAGTCGTTTCTTCCGCGCCCGCGTGAGCGCAATCACACAACTCACACCCAGTTTTCGACGCTTCACCTTCACCGGCGACGACCTGGAGCAATACGGAGATCCGGGCTTCGACCAGCGCGTGAAGATTGTGTTCCCGACCCCAACCACGAGCATCGATGCGATGCCGATGGGCGACGATTGGTACTCCGCATGGCGCGCGCTGCCCGAAGATCACCGTCCGCCATTTCGCACCTACACAACGCGTGCCGTGCGCAACCCTCAGCGCGAAGTCGACATCGACATGGTCGCGCACGACGTTCTTGGGCCCGCATCCGCCTGGATCGCTCGAGCTTCGGTGGGTGATGAGGTGCTGATCTTTGCCCCGACCACCGCGCACGCCGATGTCAGCTTCGGTGTCGACTTCGTGCCGCCCGCGACGACTGATCACATTCTGCTTGCCGGCGACGAGACGGCCGCGCCCGCCATTGCTGTGATTCTCGAGCAGCTCCCGACCCAGGCACGCGGCATGGTGGTGCTCGAGGTTCCCGAGCTCGGCGACACCGCCTATCTGCCTTCGCATCCGGGCTTCGACATTCGTGTGCAGGCGCGCACAGCCGAATCCAGTCGGCACGAGTACCTCGTCGAATCTGTTGAGGCTGCCGTCGCGCGTCTCGCCCCTGAGGGTCGAGGCGGCCACGTCGAAGAGATCGACGTTGACACCGAGATTCTGTGGGAGGTGCCGCGCACAGCGAAAGGCGGCGCGGCGCTCAAGAGCGCACCGCTCTATTCTTGGCTTGCCGGTGAAGCCAGTGCGATCAAGACCTTGCGCCGCCACCTCGTGTCAGACTGCGGCGTCGACCGTCGCGCGGTCGCGTTCATGGGTTATTGGCGACTCGGCCGGGCTGAGGTCTGACAACCGGCTGAGCGACCAGAATCGCTTCGAGCAGATACAACCCCGCTCACGATCGGGTCATCACACCGATTCGCTCGATTGCATCGCGAAGCACGTCGGGTGAACAGCCGAAGTTGATGCGCACGTGCCCTGACCCTTGCTCACCGAAGTCCGGGCCAGCATTCAATGCCACTCTCGCCTCGTGCAAGATCCTCTCGGCGGGGTTCACCCCCCAGCCGAGCGCCGACAGATCGACCCACGCCAAGAAGCCAGCATCCGGAATCTCGTACTTTGCTTCGGGCACGTGCTCGGCGAGCAGGTCCGCAAGCAGTCGGGCATTCTCGTCAAGCCGGGCGAGAAGCGAGTCAAGCCACTCGTCGCTTTCGGGTGAAAACGACGCGACCGCTGCCATCGCCCCGAACAAGCCGGTGCGCCACTCCACTTCAGCGGGCAGCGCCTGCACCACACCAATCGTCGCCGGGTCGCTGGCGACCATCAGCGCGCACTTGAGACCGGCTGTGTTGAAGGCCTTGCTGGCGCTCGTGACGATGTACCCGACCCGTGCGGCCGCCGCCGAAGCCTTGAGGAAGGGAGTGAACGTCACCGTGGACTGCACGAGTGGAGCATGAATCTCGTCGCTGATCACGGCTGCCCCGAAGGCTTCAGCCAGATCAGCGAGCGCCGCGAGGCTCGCCTGGGAGTGCACCGTGCCAGTGGGGTTGTGCGGGTTGCACAGCAACACGCAACGAGCACCGGCAGCCAATGCGGCCTCGATACCAGGAAGGTCAAGCGGCCAGCCTGCATCGCCGTGGAGCAGCGGCACCTTTTCAACCACGGCGCCGGCCTCGACGACAGTGTCGTAGAACGGCGGATACACCGGTGGGGTGACAATCACGCGATCGCCGGGCTTCGTGACCACGCGGAGCAGTTCGACCACCCCCATGATGACGTCGCACGTCCAGCGCACTCCCGCGGGCTCGACGCTCCACCCGTATCTGCGCTGCGCAAAGCCGACGAAGGCATCACGAATGCCCGGTTCAGGTGGTGTGTATCCGGTGTCGCCACGTTCGACCGCACGCACGAGTGCGCGCGAGATCGCAGGCGCCAGAGCGAAGTCTGTCTCGGCCACGAAAAGAGGCAGCACGTCTGCCGGATATCGCCGCCATTTCGTGCTGGAGCGCTGACGCAACTCATCGATCGGCAATGCTTCAAGGGGAATGGCGCTCACCCCTCGACCCTACCGACCGGCCCCCGCCAAGGGGACCGACGACGAAATACGAAGTCAAATAGCGAAGCCGAGCGCCCGCATCATGTCGCGTCCGTCGTCGGTGATGCGCTCCGGTCCCCACGGCGGCATCCACACCCAATTGATCCGAAATTGGTCTACGACGTCGTCCAGCGACTGAGCCGTTTGCTCCTCAAGAACGTCTGTCAACGGGCAGCCAGCTGATGTCAGAGTCATGTGAATGACGAGAGCATCGTTTTCGTCGTCCCAGCTGAGGTCGTAGATGAGACCGAGGTCGACGACGTTGATCCCCAGTTCGGGGTCCATCACGTCTTTAAGTGCCTCGGTGACTTCATCGAACTTCTCGGGACTGAGCGTTGCTGTCATAGGTTGACTCTACGCCTCAGTGTCGACTGCGGGCTCGAGATAGCGGTCATATCCTTCATCTTCGAGGCGATCAGCCAGTTCGGGCCCACCCTCCTCGACGATTCGACCGGCGACCATCACGTGCACGAAGTCTGGGTGGATGTAACGAAGGATGCGTGTGTAGTGCGTGATGAGCAGCACACCGAGGCCGGTGGTCTCCTTCGCACGATTAACGCCCTCAGACACGACCTTGAGCGCGTCGACGTCAAGACCCGAATCAGTCTCGTCGAGGACGGCGAACTGGGGCTTGAGCAGCTCAAGCTGGAGAATCTCGTGGCGCTTCTTTTCGCCGCCAGAGAAGCCTTCGTTCACATTGCGCGCTGCGAACTTAGGGTCCATGCGCAGATCCTTCATCGACTGCTTGACCTCTTTGGTCCACGTGCGAATAGCTGGCGCCTCGCCGTCGATAGCGGTCTTTGCGGTGCGCAAGAAGTTCGTCACAGTGACGCCCGGAATCTCCACGGGGTACTGCATCGCGAGGAACAGCCCTGCGCGTGCGCGCTCGTCAACCGTCATCTCAAGTACATCTTCGCCGTCAAGCGTGATGGAACCGCCGGTGACGGTGTACTTGGGGTGACCGGCAATCGTATAGGCAAGTGTCGACTTGCCCGAGCCGTTGGGGCCCATGATCGCGTGGGTTTCGCCTTTGCGCAGGGTGAGCGACAGGCCGTTGAGGATGGGGGTGGTTCCCTCTTCCGTTTCGACCGTGACATGCAGGTCGCGGATCTCAAGAACAGACATCAGATTTCCTTCTTCACGTTCGGGTCAATGAGCACGTCGTCGCCGTCAATAGTGACGACGAATACCGGTACGGGCTCGAATGCAGGGAGATTGAGCGGCTTGCCGGTGATCAGCGAGAACGCCGAGCCGTGGGCCCAGCATTCCAGCGTGTCGCCGTCGACAAAGCCTTCGGACAGCGACACATCGCCGTGGGTGCAGGTATCGCCAATAGCGTGGACATCGCCGTTGGAATCGAGAACCACCGAAATGGCGACGCCGTCGACTTCAACGCGCTTCGCAGCATCCTGTTCGAGCTCGCTGAGTGCGCAGGCGCGTTGCGCGGTCATCGGGTTCCCTCCTGGGCGAGCTCTTCCTCTACAGCGGCAATCAATTCCGCCTCAAGCGAGTCGATGCCGATCTTCTGAACGATCTCGGTCAGGAAGCCGAGCACGACAAGACGACGAGCCTCGTCTTCGCTGATTCCACGTGCCTGCAGATAGAAGAGCTGCTCGTCATCGAATCGGCCAGTGGCGCTCGCGTGCCCTGCGCCGCGGATGTCGCCGGTCTGGATCTCGAGGTTGGGGATCGAGTCCGCGCGCGCACCATCGGTGAGCACCAGGTTGCGGTTCGCTTCGTAGGAGTCGGTGCCCGTCGCATCCGGTCCGATGAGCACGTCACCGATCCAGACGCTACGCGCGCCTTCGCCCTGCAACGCGCCCTTGTAGAGAACGTCACCGGATGTCTCGGCACCCTTGTGGTGCAAGAACACCTGGCTCTCGAGGTGCTGCCCGGCGTCGGCGTAGCTGAGGCCGAACATCTCACCGTGCGATCCCGCACCCGAAAGCTCCAAGCTCGGGTTGACTCGCACAACGCCGCCCCCAAAGCTGACGACAACATGGCGCAATGAGGCATCGCGGTCGACACGTGCCTGATGGGCGGCGACGTGAACAGCCTCGTCATCCCATTGCTGCACCGAGACGACTTTGAGGTTTGCCCCGTCACGCACGATGATCTCAACGTTCTGTGCAAACAGAGCGGGCCCGGAGTGACGCAGAAGCACTGTCGCGTGCGAGTTTTCGGCAGCTTCGATGACGAGGTGCTGGTGGGTGAGTTCCGTCACACCGGTCACGTCGATCAGCACTGGCTCCGAAAGCTCAAGCGAAGCGGGGATGCGAACGTGTGATGCCTCGCTCGAACGCTGCCACGCAAGCGCGCCCGACAGGTCCTCGGGAACGAAAGCCTCGCCGCGCGGGGCTTCACCGATCGCCTTCGTGGTGATCTCTACGCCGTCTGGCGCTGTGATCGTCACCGATGCGTCGGTCGAGGCAGCAGCCAAGTCGAGAACGCCTGTGATTCGATCTACCGGCGTGTGCTTCCAGTTGACTTCGCGCCCCGAAGGCGCGCCGAAGTCTTCGGGTGAGTACGAGGTGGGGCGCGCGGAACGGGTCTGAACAGGAACGACTGCCCCAGCCCCGTCGGTGTGCGCGCGAGAACCTGGCACCACAGCGGGCGCCTGAGTTGTTGCCGTCATCTAGCCGACACTGCCTTCCATGCCCATTTCAATGAGCTTGTTGAGTTCAAGTGCATATTCCATCGGCAATTCTCGCGCGATCGGCTCGATGAAGCCGCGGACGATCATCGCCATCGCTTCGTCTTCTGGCATGCCTCTGGACTGCAGGTAGAAAAGCTGCTCTTCGCTGACCTTTGAAACCGTCGCCTCGTGCCCGAGCTGAACGTCATCCACACGGATGTCGATGGCCGGGTAGGTGTCTGAGCGTGAAATCGAATCAACCAGCAACGCGTCGCATCTCACGGTGTTGGCGGAGTGATGGGCGTTGGCATCTACCCTGATCTCACCGCGATAGCCGGCACGACCGCCGCCGCGCGCGATCGACTTCGAGACGATCGACGACTGCGTGTACGGGGCCATGTGCACCATCTTGGCGCCAGCATCTTGGTGCTGGCCCGGACCGGCGAACGCTACCGACAAGGTCTCACCCTTGGCATGTTCGCCGACAAGGAAGATCGACGGGTACTTCATAGTCACCTTCGAGCCGATGTTGCCGTCGACCCATTCCATCGTCGCGCCTTCGTGCGCGACCGCACGCTTGGTGACGAGGTTGTAGACGTTGTTCGACCAGTTCTGAATCGTCGTGTAGCGAACGCGGGCGTTCTTCTTCACGATGATCTCAACCACAGCCGAGTGAAGCGAGTCACTCTTGTAAATCGGGGCCGTGCAGCCTTCGATGTAGTGAACGTACGAGCCTTCGTCGGCGATGATGAGCGTGCGCTCAAACTGGCCCATGTTCTCGGTGTTGATGCGAAAGTAGGCCTGCAGTGGAATGTCGACGTGCACACCCGGAGGCACGTAGACGAACGAACCGCCCGACCACACAGCGGTGTTGAGCGCAGCGAACTTGTTGTCGCCCGAGGGGATCACCGTTCCGAAGTACTCCGTGAAGAACTCGGGGTGCTCGCGCAACGCCGTGTCGGTGTCCATGAAGATGACACCCTGCTCTTCAAGGTCCTCCCGGATCTGGTGGTACACGACTTCAGACTCGTACTGCGCTGCCACACCAGAGACCAGGCGCTGGCGCTCTGCCTCGGGGATGCCCAGCTTTTCGTATGTGGCACGAATCTCTTCGGGAAGATCTTCCCAGGTTTGCGCCTGCTTCTCAGTAGAGCGCACGAAGTATTTGATGTTGTCGAAGTCGATCCCGCTGAGGTCTGCTCCCCATGTCGGCATCGGCTTGCGACCAAACAGGTCAAGACCCTTCAGCCGAGCCTTCAACATCCATTCCGGCTCGCTCTTAAGCGCCGAAATGTCTCGCACGACCTTGTCGTTGATTCCACGTGTCGCGCTCGCTCCCGCGGCGTCGGCATCGTGCCAGCCGAACTCGTACTGGCCCAGGCCATCGAGTTCGGGTCGATCGATCAGCACATCAGACATTCACGTTCTCCTCCGAGCCCCGGCGGTGTGATCCGCCCCGGCACTCCTGCTCCTTCGATGGAGTTACCGAAGGGGGATGCCGCTGGTGGGCCCTGCTCAAGCGGCGCTGGCCATCGCGCCTAGACTGTCGGTGGTGATTTCGCGCAGAACGCGGCCGCCCGACTTGCTCGATTCTACAGGGTTCACCTGTGTAACAGGTCACGGTGTGACGTTTAAAACTAAGCGCGCCCCACAAAGAAACAGCCCAGGAGGCTCACCTCGATGTCGATCGACACGACCACAACCCCTCAGCCGGGACTCATTCGCCGGCTATGGTCCCGGCTCCCCCACACCGTCGATCGGCGTGTGGTCGCGATGGCGTGGACGACCCTCGTTGTGCAGATTGGCATTGTCGCGACCGGAGGGCTCGTCCGCCTGACCGGATCAGGGCTCGGCTGCCCCACCTGGCCTCGATGCACCGAGGATTCGTTTGTCGCCACCGAGGCGATGGGCATTCACGGTGTGATCGAGTTCGGCAACCGCATGTTGACCTTCGTGCTCGTGATCGTGGCGATTCTGATGTTCTTGTTCGTGGTGCGCATGCGGCGAGAGCGCCGCGATCTGTTTTGGCTGTCGCTAGTGATCGGGCTGTATGTGCCGTTGCAGGCGATCATCGGCGGCATCACGGTTCTCACGAACCTGAATCCCTACGTCGTTGGTCTTCACTACTTCGCGTCTGCGGTGCTCGTTTCGCTGGCAGCGGTCCTGCTCGTGCGCGTCTACGCGCAGCCCGGAGCACGCACACGCGTCGTGCCGCTCTGGTACGCGATCGTCGCCTATCTCACTGCTGTCGGCGTCGCGGTGACGGTTGTGGTCGGCATTCTTGTGACCGGCTCCGGACCTCACGCTGGAGATGGCGGAGCCGCGCGGAATGGCTTGGATGCCGAACTGTTGCAGCATGTGCATTCATGGCCGGCGTACGTCACATTCGGCCTGTCACTCGTGCTGTTCGCCGCAGCGTGGCAGATGCCATCTGCGCAGCGCATGCCGGTATGGACCGGGTTGCTGCTCGCGACGGAACTGCTGCAGATTGCCATCGGCCTGTGGCAGGCACGCACAGGTTTGCCGATCATTCTCGTCAACATCCACATGACGTTGGCTGTCGCCCTGGTCGCGGCGATGACGGTCGTCGTGATGAAATTGAGGGCTCCACTTCATAGCTAACTCATCGAATTCACATACCATCCCGTCGGTGAGCCACGTCAGGCTATCCGTACTGCGGTTTCGACCGCGCCATCTAGAAGGAGTCCTCCCATCACCATGAACACTCGCCCCGCTTTGGTCCGCAGCATCCCGTTCTGGGCACTTATCGTTGCCTCCCTTGCCTCACTCGCTTACGGCGTCTCGCTCGTGACCGACAAGATCGCCGTCATGACCGTGACGCTGACCGAGGGAACCGCGACCGGTGTCGAGGTCTACGTCGGCCAGTCCATCGCGCTTCTCGGTTCGATCCTCATCGGAGTCGGCGTACTCGGTCTGCTCATCGCGCTCGCGATCGCCGCAGCATCCACCCTTCGCGCACACCCGCCCGTCGAGGTTGTCGAGCCGATCGACTGGGACAACCAGGACGAAGTTGCGGTCGACGCCCCCGCACCCGCAGCCTACGAGCCTGCATCGGTTGACGAGGTTGTCGAGCCTGTCACTGAGGCAGAGCCTGTCGTCGTTGCGGAGACCGCCGATGAGGTAATCGTGGCAGAGCCGGCTGAGCCAGCTGCTGAGCAGGCCAATGGCGCGGAGTCCTCAAAGAGCTGAACGCTCGAAGAGCCTTTCCGTCGAAACGCATGGCCTCGAACACCTGATTCGAGCAGCTGAACCACGGTGTAAACAAGCAACGCCCTTCCGCCATGCGGGAGGGCGTTGCTTGTTTGCCAGCGGCGCTGAGCTCAGAAGGGCAACAACGGGTCGACGGCGATAGCGATGAACAGCAGCGTCAAGTAGCTGATCGAGGCATGGAAAACCCTCATCGGCTTGGGCTCTTCACCGCGAACTGACCGATTGTAGAGTCGGTGCGATTCATAGATGAACCAGCCGCCGAACACCAGCGCAGACACGCTGTAGACCAGGCCCATACCTGCAACCGGGATCAACAGCAACGAGCACACCAGCGTGGCCCAGGCATAAAGAATGACCTGCAAGCCCACCTGCGAGCTGCTGCGGGTGGCTCCGAGCATCGGAACGTGCACGTCGTCGTACTGATCCTTGTACTTCATCGACAGCGGCCAATAGTGCGGCGGCGTCCAAAGGAACACCACCACAAAGAGAATGAACGGCGCCCATGCGAGAGAACCTGTGACGGCTGTCCAGCCGATGAGCACGGGGAAGCAGCCGGCGATTCCGCCCCAAACGATGTTCTGCTCGGTGCGGCGCTTGAGAATCATCGTGTAGATGACGACGTAAAAGAAGATTGCCACTGCCGACAGCGTGGCTGCCAACCAGTTCGTCGTAACCCACAGCCAGACCGTCGAGCCGATGGCGAGCACCCACGAGAAGATCAGCGCAGCACGCGGCGATACCTCGCCGGTCACGAGCGGTCGGTTCACCGTACGCTTCATGTGCGCGTCAATGTCGCGGTCGAGGTACATATTGAACGCTGCGGCAGAACCGGCGCTCAGTGATCCACCGATCACGGTGGCAAGAACGAGCCACAAGTCGGGAAGACCGCCAGCGGCGAGGATCATCACCGGAACGGTTGTCACCAACAGGAGTTCGAGAACGCGAGGTTTCGTCAACGCGATGTAAGCGCGAACCGTCGTGCCGAAGCTCTGGCTCGCCCCCTGGGGTGCAGAAACGGACGCCTGAGAAGCCGTCGTCGAAATGTCCATCGCCCCCGCTATCGAAATCTTGTGAGCCGGGTCAAGTCTATGGCATTGGGCGAGGTGCACTTCTGCTCGAGCGAGACTGCCGCGACGGTGTGAATCTGGTGAAAATGCCGCCGGTGCCCAGGGGCGATATCGCACCCTGGCGAAAGACTTTGACACACAACCGGTCACATGAGGCCCTCGGCATGCCCCTTCGCTATGCTGAGACTGCACGCGCGTCTCGTGCCTCATCCCCTCTTGCTGCCCGGAACGCGGGCTGGGATCTGGCGGAAAGCGGGCGCTCCTCGAGAAAGGCCTTTTGTGTCGGAACTGCGTTGGGATGAAATCGATCGGCGTGCGGTGGATACCGCCCGCGTTCTTGCGGCTGATGCCGTCGAGAAGGTGGGCAACGGCCACCCTGGCACCGCGATGAGCCTCGCTCCCGCTGCATATCTGCTGTACCAGCACGTGCTGCGCCATGACCCAACCGACACCGGCTGGCTGGGACGCGACCGGTTCATTCTTTCGGTCGGCCATTCATCTCTTACCCAGTACGTGCAGCTCTACTTGGGCGGGTTCGGTCTCGAACTCGAAGATTTGAAGGCACTGCGCACGTGGGGGTCGCTGACTCCCGGACACCCTGAGTACGGCCACACCGACGGTGTCGAGATCACCACCGGCCCGCTGGGTCAGGGCCTGGCGTCGGCGGTCGGTTTTGCCTACGCCGCGCGCTATGAGCGCGGATTGTTCGACCCCGAAGCTGCGGCGGGCACCTCGCCCTTCGACCACAACATCTATGTCATCGCGGGTGATGGCGACCTGCAAGAGGGCGTAACCAGCGAAGCATCGTCGCTCGCTGGGCACCAGGCCCTGGGCAATTTGATCGCCATCTACGATTCCAACCAGATCTCGATCGAAGATGACACCAACGTCGCGTTCACCGAAGACGTCGCTGCTCGCTACGAATCCTATGGCTGGCACGTGCAGACGGTTGATTGGAAGAAGACCGGCGACTACGTCGAAGACGTCGCCGAGCTGCACGCGGCAATCGAGGCCGCAAAGAGCGAGTCGGCCAAGCCGTCGCTCATCATCCTGAAGACGATCATCGGGTGGCCTGCCCCAGGAAAGCAGAACACCGGCAAGATTCACGGCTCCGCGCTCGGCGCCGATGAACTCGCTGCAACCAAGAAGGTGCTCGGCTTCGACCCTGAGCAGTCGTTTGTCGTCGCCGACGATGTGATTGCTCACACTCGCGCGCTCAAGGACCGTGCCGCTGAATCGCGTGCCGAATGGCAGAACTCTTTCGATGCGTGGGCGAAGTCGAACCCCGAGCGCAAGGCGCTGCTTGACCGGCTCGAGGCCAAGACCCTTCCCTCGAACATCGATGACGCACTGCCCGCATTCGAAGCCGGCAAGGAGGTATCGACCCGTGCCGCGTCAGGTACGGTCATCAATGCTCTCGCTGCCGAACTCCCTGAGCTCTGGGGCGGCTCGGCTGACTTGGCAGAGTCAAACCTGACCACCATCAAGAGTGCGAAGTCGTTCATCCCAGCCGAGTGGTCGACGAGCGAATGGTCTGGTGACCCCTACGGCCGCGTGCTGCACTTCGGCATCCGCGAGCACGCGATGGGCGCGATCGTCAACGGAATCATCCTTCACGGTCCTACACGTGCGTTCGGCGGCACGTTCTTGATCTTCAGCGACTACATGCGCCCCGCGGTCCGTCTGGCTGCGCTGATGAACATCCCGTCGGTGTTCGTCTGGACGCATGACTCGGTGGCGCTGGGCGAGGACGGTCCCACGCACCAGCCGATCGAGCAGCTCGCCACGCTTCGCGCGATTCCCAACTTCGCTGTCGTTCGTCCCGCCGATGCAAACGAAACCGCGGCTGCCTGGCTCGAGATCTTGCGCCGCAACGAGGGCCCCTCGGGTATCGCTTTGACCCGCCAGAACATTCCGGTGTTCCCGCGGCGCGAAGGCGACGCCTCGGGCGACGAATTCGCTTCGACGGCGGGTGTGGCCAAGGGCGCCTATGTATTGGTGGATGCTGCCAACGGCGCACCAGACGTGCTGCTCATCGCGAGCGGCTCCGAGGTGCAGCTCGCAGTCCAAGCACGCGAAACGCTAGCGGCCGAAGGCATTGGTGCGCGCGTCGTGTCAGTGCCGTCGCTGGAGTGGTTCGACGAGCAAGACGCGGACTACCGGGAGTCTGTGCTTCCCGCAGCTGTCAAGGCGCGCGTTTCGGTCGAGGCTGGCATCGGCCTCACCTGGCGCCACATCGTCGGAGACACCGGCCGTTCGGTATCAATCGAGCACTTCGGCGCTTCGGCTGACTACAAGACCCTGTTCCAGAAGTTCGGCATCACCGCCGAAGCCGTTGTTGAAGCGGCGCGCGAAACCCTCAAGGAGAACGCATGAGCACCACCCCCACCGCCGACCTTTCACACGCGGGCGTCAGCATCTGGCTCGATGACCTCTCGCGCGACCGCATCGCCTCGGGCAACCTCAGCGAACTGATCTCGACCCGAGACGTCGTCGGTGTGACGACCAACCCGACGATTTTCCAGGGTGCAATCTCGGCCGGCATCGGCTACGAAGAAGCCATCGCAGCTCAGGCCAGCAAGGGCGCAACGGTCGACGAGACGATCTTCTCCCTCACCACGACTGATGTGCGTGACGCATGCGACATCTTCCGCCCGATCTACGATGCGAGCAACGGCGTGGACGGCCGCGTATCCATTGAGGTCTCCCCTGTCGTCGCCCACGACACCGAAGAGACGATCGCACAGGCCAAAGCTCTATACGAGGCAGTTGACCGCCCCAACGTGCTGATCAAAATCCCGGCGACCAAAGCGGGCATTCCGGCCATCGCAGAAACGATTGCTGCTGGGATCAGCGTCAACGTCACGCTGATCTTCAGCCTCGAACGCTACGCCGACGTCATCGACGCATACCTTGAGGGCCTGGAACGTGCCCACAGCGCTGGCATCGACCTGACCGGCATCCACTCGGTCGCATCGTTCTTCGTCTCACGCGTTGATACCGAAGTCGACAACCGGCTCAAGTCGATCGGCACCGACGAAGCGACCGCTCTTCTCTCGAAGGCTGGCATCGCCAACGCACGTCTCGCCTACGAACTGTTCGAGCAGAAATTCGCCGAGAAACGTGCCCAAGACCTCGTAGGATTCGGCGCCAACGTCCAGCGCCCACTGTGGGCATCGACCGGAGTCAAAGACCCCGCGCTGCCCGATACCCTCTACGTGACGGAGCTGGTAGCGGCTGGCACGGTCAACACCATGCCCGAGAAGACCCTGCAGGCAACGTTCGACCACGGCGTGATCGGCGGAGACACCATCACGGGCAACTATGCCGACGCGCACAGCGTTATCGATGGGCTCGCAGCGGTGGGCGTCGTGATCGATGACGTCACCCAGTTGCTTGAAGATGAGGGCGTGTCGAAGTTCATCGCTTCGTGGCACGATCTGCAAGGCACCGTTGACGCGGCCCTGAAGGATGCGGCAGCCCGATGACCTTCGCCATCCACCTGAGCGGCCACGTGAAGTCGGTTGTAGAACAGACATTGCCCACCCTGGTGGGCTCTCTCGTCGCTTCGGGAATCACCGCGGGCGATTCGAGCCTTTGGGGTGCCGACGCCGAGGAAGAAGCCACGAAGCGGCTCGGGTGGGTGGATGCCGTGAGTGTCTCGCGACCCCTGGTCGACGAGATTCTCGCTCTTCGTGAAACCCTCGTTGCCAAGGGCGTGAATCGTATCGTGCTCGCGGGCATGGGAGGGTCGTCGCTGGCACCGGAGGTGATCGCTCAGACCTCGGGTGTGCCGCTGGTGATCGTCGACACGACTGCTCCCGGCCAGGTGCTCGCCGCCATCGATGGAAGCGCCGGCGGCGATCTTTCGCAGACCGCCCTGGTCGTTTCCTCGAAGTCTGGCGCTACTGTCGAGACAGACTCCGCGAAGCGGGTATTCGAGTCAGCCTTCCGCGATCTCGGTATCGATCCGGTGGAGCGAATCATCGTGGTCACCGACCCGGGGTCGCCGATGGATCAGGCCGCTCGCGCGGATGGCTACACCGTCTTCAACGCTGACCCCAATGTGGGGGGCCGCTACTCGGCGCTGACCGCATTCGGGCTGGTGCCTACGGGGCTCGCCGGCGTAGACATCACCGAACTACTCGACGAAGCGGAAGCGTCTCTGCTCGAAGTCGCGATCGACAGCCCCGATAACCCCGCACTCGTGCTCGCCGCCGCGATCGCCGGAGGTAACCCCCGACGGGACAAACTGGCTCTGATCACTGACGGAACCCATATCATGGGTCTGCCGGATTGGATCGAGCAGCTGGTCGCTGAGTCGACCGGCAAGAAGGGCACCGGCATTCTGCCCGTGCCGCTCCTGCCGGTATCTCCCGAGGTCGAGTCGCGCCCCGCCGACCTTCAGATCGTTCGAATTGTCGATGAGGCGAACGAGTTTCACTTCTTCGAGCACCACGAGGGTGAAATCGTCATCAGCGGCTCGTTGGGCGCGCAATTCATCGTCTGGGAGTACGCCACCGCGATCGCCGGTCAGATGCTCGGGATCAATCCGTTCGATCAGCCCGACGTCGAGTCAGCGAAGGTCGCCACGCGCGGTTTGCTCGACGCGCGCCCGGAAGCTACCGCACCCGCCTTCGTCGCTGATGGTGTCGAAGTGCGAGTCTCAGACCCTGCGCTGGCATCGTCTGGCACGATCGCTGGCGTGCTCGACGCGCTGTGGGCTCAACTGCCAGCAGATGGATACGTCTCGGTGCAGGCCTATGTCAACCGACTCACCATGCACCAGTTGCAGGGTCTTCGCGAGCTGGTAGCCGCCGACTCCGGCCGGCCAACCACATTCGGCTGGGGCCCGCGCTTCCTCCACTCCACCGGACAGTTCCATAAGGGTGGTCCCGCGACCGGAGTCTTTCTTCAGATTCTCGAAGCGACAGATCTCGATCTCGAGATCCCCGAGCGTCCATTCACTTTCGGTCAGCTCATCGCTGCACAAGCTGCCGGAGATGCGAGCGTGCTCGCCGCGCATGGCCGCCCTGTCGTGACGCTCACACTCACCGACCCGCAGTTCGAAATTCTGTCGCTCTTCGAAGCGGCGCAATAGGAGTCTTCACTCAATGACAATCGACATATCGCGAGGCAACAACCCGCTTCGCGACACCGGCGATGACCGACTCAACCGCATCGCTGGCCCGAGCGCCTTGGTCATTTTCGGGGTTACCGGTGATCTTTCGCGTAAAAAGCTCATGCCCGCGGTGTACGACCTCGCGAACCGCGGACTGTTGCCCCCCGGGTTCGCGCTAGTCGGGTTTGCACGGCGCGACTGGGAGGATCAAGACTTCGCTGAGGTTGTTCACGACGCAGTGCGCCAACATGCGCGCACCGAGTTCCGAGACGAAACCTGGCAGCAGCTGCTCCAGGGCATTCGGTTTGTCTCCGGCGAATTCGGTGATCCCGAGGCGTTTGCACGCCTGCGCACCACGGTCGAGAAACTTGACGTCGAACGAGGAACGATGGGCAATCATGCCTATTACCTGTCAATTCCTCCGAAAGACTTTCCCCTTGTCGCAGAGCAACTGAAGTCTTCTGGGCTAGTGGATGACACTGCAGACCAACCCGACCGCTGGCGCCGTGTGGTGATCGAGAAACCTTTCGGGCACAACCTCGACACCGCACAATCGCTCAACGACGCGCTGCGCTCCGCGTTTCCGGCCGACTCCATATTCCGAATCGACCACTACCTCGGCAAAGAAACCGTGCAGAACATTCTGGCGTTGCGGTTCGCCAACGAACTGTACGAACCGATCTGGAACCGCAACTACGTCGACCACGTACAGATCACGATGGCCGAAGATATCGGCGTCGGAGGACGCGCCGGCTACTACGACGGCATCGGCGCCGCACGTGACGTCATTCAGAACCACCTGCTGCAACTCATGGCGTTGACCGCGATGGAGGAGCCGATCTCATTCGACGCCGCGAATCTGCGTGCTGAGAAGGAGAAAGTACTCGCGGCAGTCACACTGCCCGACGATCTCACGCTGTCCACGGCTCGCGGACAGTATGCGGGCGGTTGGCAGGGCGGCGAAAAGGTGCTCGGCTTTCTCGAGGAAGACGGCATGAATCCCGCGTCCGCTACTGAGACCTACGCGGCGATCACGCTTGAGGTGAACACCCGCCGTTGGGCCGGAGTTCCGTTCTATCTGCGCACCGGCAAACGACTCGGCCGCCGCGTCACTGAGATCGCCGTCGTCTTCAAGAGCTCACCTGAGCAGCTATTCTCCCGCAGTCAGACCTCCGGCCAGGGGCAGAACGCGCTCGTCATCCGCGTGCAGCCCGATGAGGGCGTGACGATCCGGTTCGGCTCAAAAGTTCCCGGCGCGGGAAACCTGGTGCGCGATGTCACCATGGACTTCGGCTACGGGCATGCGTTCACCGAGGCGAGCCCAGAGGCCTATGAACGGCTCATTCTTGACGTGCTGCTCGGTGATCCGCCGCTGTTCCCCCGTCACGAAGAAGTCGAGCTGTCGTGGAAGATTCTCGACCCGATTGAGGAATTCTGGTCAGCCCAGGATGGTGCACTCGAACAATACTCACCCGGGTCTTGGGGTCCGGCATCCGCGGACGAAATGCTCGCCCGCGATGGACGCGTCTGGAGGCGCCCATGATCGTTGATCTGCCCGACACCACCGTCAGTAAAATCTCCCGAGCACTCGTCAATGTGCGCGAAGAGGGTGGCGCTGTCGCCCTTGGCCGAGTTCTGACCCTCATCATCCTCACGCGACACGGCGCGCTCGAAGAGGTCATCGAGGCGGCGAACGATGCGTCTCGCGAGCACCCGATGCGCGTCATCGTGCTGATGATCGCCGATGGCGATGCTGAATCGCGCCTCGACGGACAGATCCGTGTTGGCGGAGATGCCGGTGCGAGCGAGGTTGTCACTCTGAAGGTTCAGGGTGAGGTCGGCGACCGCAACCTCGAGTCTTTGGTGACAGGCTTGCTGCTTCCTGACGCTCCCGTCGTCGTATGGTGGCCGAACCGCACGCCCGATCTTCCGTCGAAAACCTCGATCGGCAAGATCGCCCAGCGCCGCATCACCGATGCTGCCACCAAGTCCGATCCGTCCAAGTGGGTGTCATCGCTGGGTGATCGCTACGCTCCGGGCGATACGGATCTGGCATGGACCCGTCTCACCAGGTGGCGAGAACAGCTGGCGGCGATTCTCGACCAGCCGCCATACGAGACGGTGACAGCGGTTCGGGTGCGCGGCGCCGCCGACTCTCCCTCGACTGCTCTGCTCGCCGCATGGCTGCGTCTCGCGCTCGATGTGGAAGTCGACTGGGGCTACCTCGACGAATCCGAGTGGCCGCACGGCATCAAGTCAGTCAGCCTGGTTCGCGAGAGCGGTGAGGTGCTGTTGGAGCGCCCCAGTGCGGGAGTGGCAATCCTGACCCAGCCTGGCCAACCAGTTCACGATCTTTCTTTCCCCCGACGCACGTTGCGTGAGTGTCTTGCCGAGGAGTTGCGGCGTCTCGATCCAGACCTCCTGTATGGTCGAGTGATCAGCGAAGGTTGGAAGTTGCTGGGCCCGCCGACGGTGGTTGGCCCGTCCGGCCAGACACAGGAGTAGGCGAATATGGTCGAAGCGTGGGCCGAGAAGTTTGTGGTCATCGGCCCAGACCCGGCGTCGCTCGCCGCATCGGTGGCAGATAGATTCCTTGATCGCGTCGGCAAACGTGCCGGCGAAGGCAAGACGGTCCACGTATCGCTCACCGGCGGCTCAATGGGTGCCGCCGTGCTTTCCGCTGCGTCGCGCAGCACCGAAGTGAGCAAGATCGACTGGTCTCTCGTTCATTTTTGGTGGAGTGATGAGCGTTTCGTCAGCCGCGATGACACCGACCGCAATGAGAAGCAGGCGCGTGAAGCTCTGCTCGACAGTCTCGATCTTCCTGCCGAGAATATTCACGCCATCGCAGCCGCCGATGAGGGCGGCACCCTCGACGATGCCGCGGCTGCCTATGCCAGTGAGCTCGCGTCATTCGGTCGCGATGGACGACTTTGGCCGTCGTTCGATATCTGCTTCCTCGGCGTAGGCCCCGACGGCCATATCGCTTCACTTTTTCCCGACCGCGGCGAGATCCATATCACCGATGCGGCAACAGTCGTCGTCCGCGACTCTCCCAAGCCGCCACCGGAGCGCGTCTCGATGACCCGGCCGGTCATCAACGATTCCAAACGAGTGTGGATGGTGCTCACTGGCGCAGACAAAGCATCGGCGCTAGGGCTCGCGCTCGCAGGGGCGAGTTACTCCAACGTTCCAGCCGCTGGCGCCAAAGGGCGCAAGCGCACGGTCTTCTTCGTTGACGAGATGGCTGCAGAGAAGGTGCCACACGAGCTGATTGACCGCGAGTACTGATCTCGCGGACGCAAGAGACAGAGAAAGCGGATGCCATTAGGCATCCGCTTTCTTCTTACACAGATTCGGTGACTACACCTGACCGCGTCGGTCGCGCAGCTGCGTGAGCGCGTCATCGAGAAGCGTGTCAGCCTCTTCGTCGGAACGGCGCTCCTTCACATACGCGAGGTGCGTCTTGTACGGCTCAGCTTTCGCAAGCGCTGGCGGGTTCGCCTTATCGCGACCTGCGGGAAGTCCCGAGTGCGGTGAGTCGATCGTCTCGGGAATCTCCTCTTCTGGAATTCCTGCGGCGAAATGGCGCACCGTCTCGTTGCCAAGGGCGTCCCAGTACGAGATCGTCACGCGATCGGCGTGGAAGCCATGATCCTGCTCACCCATCGGACCGGCACCTACACGAGTGCCCCGGATTGCGTTACCGCCAGTAGCCATTAGACCTGAAATTTCGTGATGAGGCCGAGCGCAACGATCGCGACGAACCAGATGAGCGCAAGAACGATCGTGAACCGGTTGAGGTTTCGCTCTGCGAGCCCGGAAGAGCCGAGCGACGAAGTCATTCCTCCACCGAACATGTCAGACAAGCCACCACCGCGCCCCTTGTGGAGCAAGATGAGGAGGGTCAGCAGGAGACTCGTGATGCCAAGGAGCACCTGCAGGACGAACTCGAGGATATCCACTGTCTTTGAAGCCTTTCGTGGCGATCAATCACCGATCGCACAAGGGTCAAGTATACGACGAGACGAGGGATGCTACGGAAGACCCGCAGCATCCCTCGTCACAAGTCACACGCCGACGTGTTTTTGGAACCGGATGATCGCGGCGAACTCGTCAGCAACGAGACTCGCCCCACCCACCAGGGCACCGTCAACATCAGGCTCACGCATGAAGCTCGCGATGTTGGCGGACTTCACAGAACCGCCGTACAGCACGCGGGTCTTCGCCGCAGCGTCCGCACCCATCTTGCTGGCGATGACCTCGCGCAGTTTGGCGCACACATCTTGAGCCTGTTGCGGAGTTGCCGCCTGACCGGAGCCGATTGCCCATACAGGTTCGTATGCAACCACGATCTCGGCATCCGCGGCGACTCCAGAAAGTGCCACTTCGAGCTGCCCTGCCGGAACCGCACTGGCTCCGAACTTCTCGAGGTCTTCGGCTGTTTCACCGACGCAGATCACCGGCACGACGCCGTGGCGCAACGCAGCCTGAACCTTGGCGGCAACGACCTCGTCAGACTCGGCGTGATACTCACGACGTTCGGAGTGACCAATGATGACGTAGCCGCAAGAGAGCTTCGACAGGAACGCGCCCGAGATCTCTCCGGTGTATGCGCCCGAATCATGTGACGAGATGTCTTGCGCGCCGAGCGCAAACGGAATCTTGTCTGCGTCAATGAGCGTCTGCACCGTGCGGATGTCGGTAAAGGGCGGGAAAACTGCTACCTCCACCGAGCCGTCTTCGTGCGCTGCGTCCTTCAACGTCCAGTGCAGCTTCTGCACGAACGCGACCGCCTGCAAGTGGTCGAGATTCATCTTCCAGTTACCCGCGATGAGCGGGGTTCTTGCTACTGCCATCCGAGGACCTCCAGTCCGGGGAGCTTCTTACCCTCGAGGAACTCGAGGCTTGCGCCGCCGCCCGTCGAGATGTGACCGAACTGGTCATCGGAGAAGCCAAGTTGACGAACCGCCGCCGCCGAATCGCCGCCGCCGACGACCGACAGGCCACCGACCTCGGTGAGGGCTTTGGCAACGGTCTTTGTTCCAGCAGCAAAAGCTGCCATCTCGAACACACCCATGGGTCCGTTCCAAAAGACAGTGTTCGACTCACGAATTGCGACAGCGAACAGCTCGGCAGTCTGCGGCCCGATATCGAGCCCCAATCCGTCTGCGCCGAATGGCGTGTTCTCGATTTCGTCTGCCGCGGCGACCTCGTGTGCGGCATCTGCACCGAACGAGGCCGCGACGACCGCGTCCACCGGAAGAATGAGTTCGACGCCCAGTTCCTCAGCCGTCTCGATGTAACCGCGAACGGTGTCGAGTTGGTCTTCTTCGAGAAGGCTCTTGCCGACCTTGTAGCCCTGCGCAGCGAGGAACGTGAACATCATCCCGCCACCGACACAGATCTTCTGAACGCGCGGCAACAGGTGTGCGATCACACCGAGCTTGTCGCTGACCTTCGATCCTCCGAGCACCACCGTGTAAGGCGCCTCGGGCTTCTCAGTGAGCCGGTCGAGAACATCGAGCTCTTTGGCGATCAGCAACCCTGCCGCAGACGGCAGAATCTCTGCGAGATCGTAAACCGACGCCTGCTTGCGGTGCACAACACCGAAGCCGTCGGAAACGAGTGCGTCACCGAGCTGTGCGAGCTGCTCAGCGAAGGCGCGACGCTCAGCGTCATCTTTCGCTGTTTCGCCCGGGTTGAAGCGCAGGTTCTCGATGACTGCAACCTCACCGTCTTCGAGCGCCGCAACGGCGTCGTGAGCGGACTCACCGACGGTGTCGCGAGCGAAGGCGACGGGCTTGCCCAGCAGCTCCGAGAGCCGCTGCGCCACCGGCGCGAGAGAGTACTTCTCATCAGGCGCGCCCGCTGGGCGACCGAGATGCGAGCAGATGACCAAACGAGCACCCTGGTTGATCAGAGCGTTCAGCGTGGGAAGAGAGGCCCGCACGCGGCCATCGTCCGTGATAACCCCGTCCCGCAAGGGAACGTTGAGGTCACAACGGACGATGACGCGCTTGCCTGCGAGCGACCCGAGCGATTCCTGGGTGCGCAGTGGCATGGTTATCGCTTAGAGCGTCTCGGCAACGTACTCGGTCAGGTCGACGAGACGGTTGGAGTAGCCCCATTCGTTGTCGTACCAGGCCGACACCTTGACCAGGTTGCCACTGACGTTCGTGAGCTCCGAGTCGAAGATCGACGAGTGCGGATTTCCCTGAATGTCACTGGAGACGATGGGGTCTTCGGTGTACTGCAGGAATCCGGCGAGAGCGCCAGATGCGGCAGCATCCTTGTAGACCGCGTTGATCTGCTCGGCAGTCAGTCCCTCGGTCGGGGTGACGATCGTGAGGTCGACGATCGAGCCGGTGGGTACGGGCACGCGGTACGAAGAACCGCTCAGCTTGCCGTTGAGCTCAGGCAGCACGTGACCGATAGCCTTCGCCGCACCAGTTGACGCGGGAACGATGTTGATCGCTGCGCCGCGTGCGCGGCGGAGGTCGCCGTGCGGGCCATCCTGCAGGTTCTGGTCAGCGGTGTACGCGTGAGCGGTCATCATGAAGCCGCGTTCGATACCGAATGCGTCGTTGAAGACCTTGGCAAGCGGTGCAAGGCAGTTCGTGGTGCACGATGCGTTCGAGATGATGACGTCGGTGTCGGGGTTGTAGTCACCCTCGTTGACGCCCATGACGATCGTCACGTCGTCGCCGGTGGCCGGCGCCGAGATCAGAACCTTCTTGGCACCACCCGCAATGTGCTTCTTGGCGTCTTCTGCCTTGGTGAAGCGACCCGTCGACTCGATGACGATGTCGACACCCAGCTCGCCCCACGGAAGGTTGGCCGGGTCGCGCTCTTCAAAAACCTTGATTGTCTTTCCACCGACGGTGATCGAGTCCTCGTCGTATGAAACGTCTTCCGACAGCGGACCGCCGACGGAATCGTACTTGAGCAAGTGCGCAAGCGACTTGTTGTCGGTGAGGTCGTTCACCGCCACGATTTCTATGTCTGCCCCCTGCGCGAGAGCCGCGCGGAGGTAGTTACGTCCGATTCGGCCGAAGCCATTGATACCGATCTTGACAGCCACGGATTCTCTCCTGAGATGTGTCGTGCGCGTGTGCGCGGTTTAGTGCGATTCAGACTATGGACATCGGCGTCCCGGCAGGCATACCCGCCGGGACGCCCACGCTTGCTACGACAGTACCAGCAGGCCTGCAGTCTTCTCACGGGCGGTGGTGAAGCGCGACTGAACGTTGCCCCAGTCGGCAATGTTCCAGAACGCCTTGACGTAGTCCGCTCGCACGTTCTTGTAGTCGAGGTAATACGCGTGCTCCCAGACGTCGAGAAGCAACAGCGGCACGGAGCCAGCCGCGAACTGGGACTGCTGGTCGAAGAACTGCTGGATGATCAGGTTCTCCCCGATCGAGTCCCAGAACAGGCCCGCCCAGCCTGAACCCTGAACGCCCAACGCGGCCGCGGTGAAGTGTGCTTGGAACTTGTCGAATGAGCCAAAGTGGTCATCGATCGCCGACGCCAGGTCACCGGTCGGCTTGTCGCCACCGTTTGGCGAGAGGTTGGTCCAGAAAATCGAGTGGTTGGTGTGCCCGCCCAGGTTGAAGGCGAGGTCCTTCTCTAGTTTGTTGACGTAAGCGAAGTTGCCGCTTTCACGGGCTTCAGCGAGCTGCTCAAGTGCGGTGTTTGCGCCGGTTACGTACGCCTGGTGGTGCTTCGAGTGATGCAACTCCATGATCGACGCACTGATGTGAGGCGCCAGCGCGGAGTAGTCATAGGTGAGCTCGGGCAACGTGTAGGAGGCCATGTTCTCTCTTCCGATCGATGCCGCGCCGAAACTCCCGGACGCGGCGGGGTGTCGGTCCCATCCTAGTGACGCACAAGGCCTGACTGGCAGGGGTTGCGATACTTCGTCACATGTGATGGATCAGTCTTCGATACCAGCGGGAACAGCCGATTCCGTACCAGGCAGACCTTCAGCGTCGGCCTTCTTGTCGGCCATCGCCAACAGGCGGCGGATGCGACCCGCGACGGCGTCTTTCGTGAGCGGCGGGTCAGCGTGGTGGCCTAGTTCGTCGAGACTTGCGTCACGGTGTGCAAGGCGCAGATCTCCAGCTTCACGCAGGTGGTCGGGAATTTCGTCGCCCAGGATCTCCATTGCCCGCTCCACGCGCGCGCACGCGGCGACCGCGGCCTGTGCGGAGCGGCGCAGATTGGCATCATCGAAGTTCACCAAGCGGTTCACGCCAGCGCGAACCTCGCGGCGCTGGCGAAGCTGGTCCCACTGACTCGCTGCATGCTCGGCGCCCATTGCAGACAGGGCGGCACGAATTGCTTCAGCTTCGCGCACGACAACGCGCGGCACCGCGCGCACCTCTCGTGCTTTTGCTGCCACACCGATGCGGTGGCCCGCGCCCACGAGTGCCATGGCAGCTTCCGATGAGGGGCAGGTGATTTCGAGCGCGGCTGAGCGGCCAGGGTCGCTCAGCGAGCCTGCCGCGAGAAACGCGCCGCGCCACACCGCCGTCAGGTCGCCACGCGACCCGGTGGTGAGCTTGTTGGGAAGCCCGCGCACGGGCCGTCGGCGCTGGTCGAGAAGGCCCGTTTGACGAGCAAGGGTTTCGCCACCCTCGATGACGCGGACCGCGTATGAACTGCCTACACGACCACCAGAGCCCTGCACGAGAACCAATTCAGGGCGCACACCGTAAAGTTCGACCAGCTCACGAGCGGTACGGCGTGCCAGCAGGTCAGAGTCCAGCTCTGCTTCGACCGCTACCCGATTCGCGATGGAGTGCAGTCCGCCAGAGAAACGGAGCAACGCGGTGAGCTCCGCAACCCGAGCTGTCGGGCGCGGGTCGCGCACGCTAATCAGCTCAGCCTTTACATCAGCGGTCAACGACAACGGATCTCCTTGCGGTTCAGTCTTAGGGACGATCGTCCAGCCTACTCGCGCAATGGCTCATTCACGTCCCAGATCGCGATCCTTCACCCGGACCGTGACCTCGGGAACCGAATCCAACCGCGCGGCCAACTGCCGAGCCATAACGACCGAGCGGTGTTTGCCGCCGGTGCATCCAATCGCAACCACAGAATGACGCTTGTTCTCACGCTGGTAGCCGTCAAGCACCGGATGCAGCGCTTGCGCGTACGCATCGATGAACTCTTCGGCACCCGTCTGCGCCATCACGAACTCACGCACCGTTTCGTCTTTGCCCGTGAGCGAACGCAACGATTCGGTCCAGAACGGATTCGGCAGAAACCGCATGTCAGCGACCATGTCCGCGTCGGGCGGCATGCCGTATTTGAAGCCGAAGCTCAAAATGGTGACCGTGTGCCGCGCAGCACCCTTCATGGTGAACAGTTCGGCGACCTCGGTGGAAAGCTGATGAATGTTGTGCGACGACGTGTCGATAATGACGTCTGCGCTCTCACGCATGGGTGCGAGCACCTCGCGCTCGCGGTGGATCCCATCGACGATGGTCCCGTCGCCCTGCAGCGGGTGCGGGCGGCGCACCGACTCGAACCGACGCACCAGCACCTCGTCTGAAGCATCCAGGAACATCATTCTTGTCTGGCGGCGCTCGCGCAATGCTTCGAGCGCAGCCGGCAGCTCAGCGAAGAGGTCGCGACCGCGCACATCGACCACCACCGCCACTCGTGGCAGCGCTCCACCTGCAAGCTCGGTGAGGTCCATGAGGGGGCGCATCATCTGAGGCGGCAGGTTGTCGACCACATACCAACCGAGATCCTCAAGCGCATTGGCCGCAGTTGAACGGCCCGCGCCAGACATGCCAGTGACAATGAGCACTTCACCTGCGTCTTGTCGCTGTGTTTCAGTCATGCGCGCCTCATGGCAACCACCCTACCCATCTGTCAGATGGGTGCGAATCGCCGCCGCGAGCGACGGACCAATTCCGGGTAGCGCAACGATCTCTTCTTCAGAGGCGCGCTTGAGCGCCGCGACCGAACCGAAGTGACGCAAGAGTGCTTTGATGCGAGCTTCGCCGAGCCCTGGCACCTCGGCCAGCACGCTCTGAATGTCGCGGCGTCGGCGTTTGCGCTGATGGGTGATGGCAAATCGGTGCGCCTCGTCGCGCAGACGCTGCAGCAGGTAGAGGGCTTCTGAGGTACGCGGCAAGATGACCGGATACTCTTCACCGGGCAGCCAGACCTCCTCCAGACGCTTCGCGATGCCACACAGGGCGATCTCTTCATGCCCGGCGTTTCGCAGGGCGCGCGCCGCGGCGGCAACTTGAGGCTGACCGCCATCGACGACGAGCAGCTGCGGTGGGTAGGCAAAGCGAGGCTTTCTACGCTCGGTCACGACCGTGCCGTCGTCATTGACGGTCTCTGCGGCCGTCTCGGGCTCGGGCCGATCCAGATAAGCGAGGCGACGCGTCAGCACCTGGCCGATGGAGTCGGTGTCGTCTGTTGTCTCGGCGATCGAGAACGAGCGGTACTGATCTTTGCGTGGCAACCCGTCTTCGAACACAACCATCGATGCGACGACGTTCGTTCCGCTCAGGTGTGAGACGTCGTAGCACTCAATTCGCAGCGGGGCGTCTGGGAGGCCCAGAGCATTCTGCAGGTCAGTGAGCCCCTGGGTGCGAGCCACGTAGTCACTCGTACGGCGAGTCTTGTGAATCATCAGCGCCTGCCGGGCGTTGAGGGCCGCGGTGCGCATCAAATCAGCTTTCTGCCCGCGTTGCGCGACCTGAATGGTCACTTTTTTGCCGCGACGCTCTTGAAGCCACTGCTCGAGATCCCCCGTATCATCGGGGAGCGCCGGCACGAGCACTTGGCGTGGCACCTCTGACCCGCGAGCAGTGCCGTACGTGCGCTGCAGAATCTGGTCGACGAGCTCACCGCCGCTGATGTCGAGTTCTTTCTCGATCGTCGTCGCGCGCACCGCGCGCACCCGTCCGCCTCTGATGACGAAGTGCTGCACCGCCGCCGCAAGTTCGTCTTCAGCGATACCGAACAGGTCGACGTCGATGTCGTCGTCGAGCACCAGCGCGCTCTTGCTGAGCACAGCGTCTATTGCCTGCAGCCGGTCGCGATAGCGCGCGGCGGCTTCATAATCCATTGCCGCTGATGACTCGCGCATTCGAGTCGTCAACTCTTTGGCGAATCTCTGGTCGCCTCCAGACATGAACGCCATGAAATCGTTGACGATCGCACGATGTTCTTCAACACTCACTTTGCCCGAGCATGGGCCGCCGCATCGACCGATCTGTCCGGGAAAACAGGGGCGGCCGGTGGCCATCGCTTTCTTGTACGACGCATCGCTGCAGGTGCGAATGGGAAAGACTTTGATCATCAGGTCGATCGTGTCGTGCACCGCCCACACCTTCGGGTACGGACCGAAATATCGAGCCCCTGCGATGCGACGGTTGCGCGTGACGATCACGCGCGGCGCTTCATCGGCGAGCGTGATCGCCATAAAGGGATACGACTTGTCGTCTTTGTAGCGCACGTTGAACGGTGGATCGAACTCTTTGATCCACATGTATTCAAGCTGCAACGAGTCAATGTCACTATCGACGACAGTCCACTCAACCGACGCTGCCGTCGTGACCATGCGCCGAGTGCGCTCGTGCAGAGTATGTAGCGGCGCAAAATAGTTCGACAGTCTCGAGCGAAGATTCTTAGCCTTGCCGACGTAGAGCACTCGTCCCTCGGCATCGCGAAACCGATAGACACCCGGGTTCGTAGGAATCTCGCCCTGCTTCGGCTTGTAGGCAAGTTCCGGACGAGAAACGCGGCCAGTGGATGCCACGGCTAGCCAGCCTTGCGGGCGGGCACCGTGCCGAGCACCTCCGCCAAGAACGAACCAGTGTGGCTGGCTTCGACACGCGAGACCTGCTCGGGCGTGCCGGTGGCTACGACCTGACCTCCACCGGAGCCGCCTTCGGGGCCGAGATCGATCACCCAGTCAGCTGACTTGATGACATCGAGGCTGTGCTCGATGACGATAACCGTATTGCCCTTGTCTACGAGGCTGTTCAAGACCTCAAGCAACCGAGCGACGTCCTCGAAATGGAGCCCTGTTGTCGGTTCGTCGAGCACATAGATGCTACGACCGTTGGATCGGCGCTGCAGCTCGGTCGCGAGCTTGACTCGCTGTGCTTCTCCACCCGACAGGGTTGTTGCCGACTGACCTAGTCGCACGTACCCCAACCCGACATCCACAAGCGTCTTCAAGTAGCGGTGAATCGCTTGGATAGGTTCGAAGAACTCGGCCGCTTCTGCAATCGGCATTTCGAGCACTTCGGCAATGTTCTTGCCCTTGTAGTGCACAGAGAGAGTGTCACGGTTGTATCGCTTGCCATGGCACACCTCGCAATCGACGTAAACGTCGGGCAAGAAGTTCATCTCGATCTTGATCGTGCCGTCACCAGAGCATGCGTCACAACGCCCGCCCTTTACATTGAAGCTGAAGCGTCCTGGCTGGTAGCCGCGCACCTTCGCCTCTGGCGTCTCACTGAACAATGTGCGCACCCGATCGAAAACGCCCGTGTAGGTGGCGGGGTTCGATCGCGGCGTGCGTCCGATGGGTGCCTGGTCGACGTGCACGACCTTGTCGAGGTTGTCGAGACCAGTGACGCGAGTGTGCTTGCCCGCAACTCGACGGGCGCCGTTGAGACGGTTCGCGAGCACTTCGTAGAGGATGCCGTTGACGAGCGATGACTTGCCCGAGCCGCTCACCCCGGTCACTGCCGTGAGCACACCAAGAGGAAAGTTCACCGTGACGTCGCGAAGGTTGTTCTCTCGCGCGCCGACGACCGAGATCTGACGCTGTTTGTCGATCTTGCGCCGCTTCTTTGGCGTGGGAATCGAGCGACGGCCGGCGAGGTAGTCCCCCGTGATCGACTCTGGATCTTCGAGCAGCTCCGACAACGGCCCAGAATGCACCACGTGACCGCCATCGACACCCGCGCGCGGACCGATGTCAACAACCCAGTCCGCTGCATGAATGGTCTCTTCGTCGTGCTCTACAACGATGAGCGTGTTGCCCAGATCACGCAACTTGATGAGCGTGTCGATGAGGCGGCGGTTGTCGCGTTGATGCAAACCGATCGATGGCTCATCGAGCACGTACAGCACGCCCGTCAGGCCCGATCCGATCTGTGTCGCCAATCGAATGCGCTGCGCCTCGCCACCCGAAAGCGATCCGGCGGCGCGGCTCAGACTGAGATAGCTCAACCCAACCTGAAGCAAGAAGTCGAGGCGCGCGCGGATCTCGCGCAGCACCTGGGCACCGATCTTCGCCTCGCGAGGTGTCAGTTCCAATTGAGCAAAGTAGGCCTGCGCATCAGCGAGGCTCATGCGTGATGCCTCAGCGATCGAGTGCTCGTGCACCTTGACGGCGAGCACTTCAGGCTTGAGCCGGTCGCCGTCGCAATCCGAGCACGGCACCTCACGCAGGTACGCAGCCCAGCGCTGGCGCTGCGTGTCGCTTTCGGCCTGCAGATACTGGCGTTCGATGTACGGCACGACGCCTTCAAACCCAGAGGCGTAGCGCATCTCGCGGCCGTAGCGGTTCTTCCACTTCACGGTCACTTTGTAGTTCTCGCCGCGCAGCACAGCGTCTTGCACGTCAACGCGCAGATCTTGCCAGGGGGTGTCAAGCGAAAAGTTGAGGTCGCGAGCGAGGCCTTCGAGCAGTCGTTCGTAGTACTGGAACAGTCCCTTGCCCTGGGTCGTCCACGGAATCAGCACACCGTCGCGGATGGAGAGCGACTCGTCTCCCAGCATCAGTTCGACATCCACCGACATGCGCGTACCCAAGCCTGAACACGTGGGGCAGGCTCCGAAAGGTGCGTTGAATGAGAACGTGCGCGGCTCGATCTCAGTGAGCTGCAGCGGATGCCCGTTCGGGCAGGCAAGCTTCTCTGAGAACGACTGCCACGCGGCATCCCCCTCTTCGTCCACGAAATTCACTTGCACCACACCACCGGCGAGGTTGAGTGCAGTCTCGACGGAATCCGTCACCCTGCTCAAGATGTCGTCGCTTGCCACCAAACGGTCGACCACGACGGCGATGTCGTGCTTGTAGCTCTTCTTGAGCGTCGGGGGCTCTGCGAGCTGAATGAGATCGCCATCGACCACTGCGCGCGCGAATCCTTTGGCGGCGAGCTCTTTGAAGAGGTCGACGAACTCGCCCTTCTTCTGTGTGACAACGGGTGCGACGACTTGGTAGCGCGTGCGCTCAGGCAGTTCCATGAGCTGGTCTGCGATCTGCTGCACGGTCTGCCGCTGAATGACTTCGCCGCACTGCGGGCAGTGCGGAATACCGATGCGCGCCCACAGCAGTCGCATGTAGTCGTGAATCTCGGTGATCGTTCCAACAGTGGAGCGCGGGTTGCGGTTGGTCGACTTCTGGTCGATCGAAACCGCCGGGCTCAATCCCTCGATGAAGTCAACGTCTGGTCGATCGACCTGGCCGAGAAACTGTCGCGCATAGGCGCTGAGCGATTCGACGTAACGCCGTTGTCCTTCGGCGAAGATCGTGTCGAACGCGAGACTCGACTTTCCCGACCCCGAAAGGCCGGTGAACACGACGAGCGAATCACGCGGGATATCGAGATCGATGTCTTTGAGGTTATGAACGCGGGCGCCGCGAACGCTGAGCTTTCCGCTCGTGTTTCCGGGGATATCGACAGGCACAATAGGCACCAGTCAAGTGTAGGCGGGGCCTCCGACACTGGCGTCGATGGCGCCGCTCTCGGTGTGCTGTGCTAAACCACACCAATCGTTCGTAGACTGACGAGTATGAGCGAATCGGATGCTGCCGCTGAGAACCCCACGTCGCTTCGCGAACGTGTGCGTGCAGCGGGTGGCTGGTATGCGTGGGTCAACGCCTCGTTGATTCGGATGGGCGGGCCGGCATCGGTGGGGCCGTATGAGAAGACTCCGCCTCCGAGCCAAGCGCAGCGCGCTGAACGCCCGTGCCCGCTGTGCGGAGCGCCCATCACAGCGCATGCTTTCGACCGATCACGCGACAAGCCCGTCATGGTGTGCCCCAGGGCAAGCGCGCATTGACGTGCGCCGCGAACACGCACAACGTCAGGCGTGGCCCGCGCGTTCCATCGCGCGCAATTCCTTCTTCAGATCTTGCACCTCGTCGCGCAGCCGAGCAGCGAGTTCGAATTTCAACTCACTAGCAGCGGCTAACATCTGATCGCTCAGGTCGGCGATCGTCGCTTCCAGCTGTTGCGCACCCTCCGCGGCGATTCCCTCGCGTTTCAACCGCGGCGTCGGCGACTTGCCCTTGCCCGACTTGGCGCGGGCAGAATCCTTGCGCGATAGCAATTCTTGGGTATCGGAGGCTTCGCGCGCCAGCACTTCAGTGATGTCAGCGATCTTCTTGCGCAGCGGCTGGGGGTCGATACCGCGCTCAAGGTTGTAGGCAATCTGCTTCTCGCGCCGGCGATCTGTCTCTTCGATCGCCTTCGCCATCGAGTCGGTGACTCGATCGGCATACATATGCACCTCACCCGAAACGTTTCGCGCGGCACGGCCTATCGTTTGAATCAACGATGTTCCGCTGCGCAAGAACCCCTCTTTGTCAGCATCCAGAATCGCCACCAACGAGACCTCGGGCAGATCGAGACCTTCACGAAGCAGGTTGATACCGACGAGCACGTCGTAGACCCCGGCGCGCAACTCGCTGAGCAGCTCAACGCGACGCAACGTGTCGACGTCGGAGTGCAGGTAGCGCACCCGTACGCCATGCTCGCCCAAGAAGTCAGTGAGCTCTTCGGCCATCTTCTTGGTGAGCGTCGTGACGAGTACGCGTTCATCGCGCTGCGCGCGCATTCTGATCTCTTCGAGCAGATCGTCGATCTGTCCCTTGGAGGGTTTGATGATGATGCGGGGATCCACAAGACCGGTCGGCCTGATGATCTGTTCTACGACGCCGTCAGCGATACCCATCTCGTAGCGGCCGGGCGTGGCAGACAGATACACCGTTTGACCCACGCGCTCTTTGAACTCGTCCCACCGCAGTGGTCGGTTGTCCATTGCGCTCGGCAACCGGAAGCCATGCTCGACCAGCGTGCGCTTTCGTGATGCGTCTCCCTCGTACATGGCGCCGATCTGGGGAACGGTGGCGTGCGACTCGTCGATCACCATCAAGAAGTCGTCTGGAAAGAAGTCCAGCAGGGTATGGGGTGGCTCACCGGCCGCGCGACCGTCCATGTGACGCGAATAGTTCTCAATTCCCGAGCAGAAACCGAGCTGTTGCAGCATCTCAAGATCGAACGACGTTCGCATGCGCAGGCGCTGCGCTTCGAGCAGCTTGTTCTGCCGCTCTAGATCCGCCAGTCGTTCGATCAGTTCTTCTTCAATAGTGCCGATAGCGCGTTGCACGGTGTCATTGCCCGCGACGTAGTGAGAGGCAGGAAAAATCGGCACGGCATCGAGCTTTTGAATCACGTCACCCGTGAGCGGGTGCAGCATGTAGAGCGCTTCGATCTCATCGCCGAAGAGTTCAATGCGGATCGCGTACTCCTCGTACACCGGAATGATCTCGATTGTGTCGCCACGCACACGGAAGTTGCCGCGCGAGAAATCAACGTCGTTGCGGTTGTACTGCATCGCGATGAACTTGCGAATCAGCGCATCACGGTCGTAGCGCTCGCCCGTCTGCAACGCGACCATCGCGCGCATGTACTCTTCGGGCGCTCCGAGTCCATAGATACACGAGACGGTGCTCACCACGACCACGTCACGACGGCTCAACAGCGAGTTTGTCGTCGAGTGGCGAAGCCGCTCAACTTCAGCGTTCACCGACGAGTCTTTCTCGATGAAGGTATCGGTCTGCGGAACGTATGCCTCGGGTTGGTAGTAGTCGTAGTAGCTGACGAAGTACTCCACCGCGTTGTTCGGCATCAGCTCGCGAAACTCATTGGCCAGTTGCGCGGCGAGAGTCTTGTTGTGAGCGAGCACCAGCGTGGGACGCTGCACCGCTTCGACAAGCCACGCGGTCGTCGCTGACTTTCCGGTACCGGTTGCGCCCAGCAAGACGACATCAGTTTCGCCCGCGTTGATGCGGCCAGCAAGATCGGCAATCGCTGCCGGCTGATCGCCTGAGGGTTCAAACTCGCTGACGACCTCGAATGGCCGGACGGATCGAGTAGGTTGCATCACTCAAGCGTACGTGTGGTCACCGACACCGGAGTCGATCCGGTGTGATCACGCCGACGCGGTCAACTGGTTCCAGACCTGCGCGACTTGCGCCGCGGTTGCCTCCATCGTGCCGGTGGTGTCTACAACGACGTCGGCGATTGCGAGTCGAGCGCCATCTGACACCTGCGAATTGATTCGTGCATCAGCGGCGGCTTCGCTCATGCCTCGTTGAGCGATCAGTCGTTGCCGCCGCATGGCGGCGGGAGCGTGCGCGACGATCACGAGATCCCATGGCTCGTCGATTCTGGTCTCGGCCAGCAGGGGCACGTCGTAGACCACGATCGCATCAGGGCTCTGGGCGAAGGCTGCCTCGAACTGGCGAGCTGCCTCGGTGCGTACCGCTGGGTGCACGATCTCGTTCAGCCGCGCAACGGCGTCGGGGTCGCCGAACACGGCCGCGCCGAGACGTGCACGATCGAGAGTCCCATCGACATTGATCATCTCGTCGCCGAACTCTTCAGCGATTCGGGTGAGCACGGGTGCCCCAGGCTGTTGCACATCTCGCACGATCTGATCGGCATCGACGATAATCGCGCCACGCTCTCTGAGAAAGCGTGCGATCGTCGATTTTCCCGATGCGATTCCGCCGGTGAGCGCCACAATAGCCATGAAACGAGAATGCCATGAGATGCCACCGGGGCGAACCTTGGCATCTCCTAAGTCGTTCTTGAGGCCCACCTGAGGAAGTCACACTAACGTCGTACACACCCGAAAAACCACACGAACCCGCACCTGCGTGTCTGGGGAGGCGGACGATGGCCACCGAGATTGGCAGAACAGCACCGGTGTCACTCGTCACCAACAGATCGCGTTGCACACCCGCACTGCAACCCGAGCGAGTTCGTGGGCGTGGCGGGGCGACCTATCTTGGGGATACCGTCGCCCCGACCACGCGTTCGAAGCAAGCTTCGCAGTGAACGGCGCACACGGCATGTTCGAAACAGCGTTCTGGGGTAACATGACCGAGGTTCCGGCAAGACTTCTTTCCCTGCCGCAACGGGAGGGTTTTTCTGTGGACGAAGCGCGAATCGCTGTCGTCGTCGAAGACGAAGACGATATTCGAGCCTTGCTGACGGCTGTGCTCGAGCAGGCCGGGTTTGATGTTCACGGTGCGGCGAACGCGACCCACGGCCTAGAGCTTGTGCGGGCACACAATCCGCTCGTCACCACACTCGACGTGAATATGCCCGGGATGGACGGCTTCGAGGCAGCTAAGCGCATTCGGGCGGAGTCTTCAACGTACATCGTGATGTTGAGCGCTCGCACCGAAGAAATCGATGCACTTCAAGGTCTTGAAGCCGGTGCAGACGACTACATCGCGAAGCCGTTTCGGCCTCGCGAGTTGCGAGCCCGAATCGATGCGATGCTGCGTCGACCTCGTCAGCACGCCAGTACCACCGCGGCTGCGAGTTCTGGGTCCGCGACGACCAAGACGGACGACTCAAGCGTCGTGCATGAGCACCGAGGTCTTGTGCTCAACGAATCCACCCGTGTCGTGACGCGAGACGGCGACGACCTCGAATTGACGCGCAGCGAGTTCGATATTCTTGCGGATCTTCTGGCTTCTGGAAGAAGAGTGCGAAGCAAGAGCGAATTGGCGCTCATGCTTCGCGGGGAGAATTCCACGGGAGTGGAGTATGTCAGCGAAAGCGACGCGCGCGCTATTGAAGTGCACGTGGCCAACCTTCGTCGCAAGCTGGGCGAGTCACCGGCAGACCCGCGCTGGATAGAGACCGTGCGGGGCGTGGGCTACCGCCTGACCCACCCGGAACCGTCCCCCAGCTGATTCAGCCTGCGCTGTCAGCTGATTCAGCCTGCGCTGTCGACACCTGCCGCCTCGAGCTGCCGCAGCAGATCATCGCGTGCGTCGCGCAAGAACGCGAGCGACCCATCTCATCACCGGCATTGCGGTCGGTTCGCGAGATCTGTCTTGCCCAGGCACCATCGGGAACGAAGAAGGGCCGGAACCCTGCGGTTCCGGCCCTTCAACTCATGCGTTTTGAATCAACGACCTGAGAGCTTCTCACGAAGTGCTGCGAGTGCTTCGTCATCAGCCAGCGTTCCCGCCGAGCTGCTGTCGGTAGCAAAGCCGGCCGGAGCCGAGCTGGTGCTGGTCTCCTTGGGCGCAGCTGCTTCGGCCTCGATGGCCTTGGCAACAGCTGCCTTGTGAGCTTCCCAGCGACCCTGGGCAGCGGCGTATTCTGCTTCCCAAGCGAGACGCTGCTCGTCGAAGCCGTCCTTCCACAGGTTGGTCTCGGCGTCGAACCCCTCGGGGTACTTGTACTCGCCGTTCTCGTCGTATTCCGTAACCATGCCGTACAGGGCCGGGTCGAACTCGGTTCCGTTGGGGTCAACCGACTCGTTGGCCTGCTTGAGCGACAGTGAGATGCGGCGACGCTCGAGGTCGATGTCGATGATCTTGACGAAGACCTCTTCGCCGACCGACACGACCTGCTCAGCGAGTTCAACGTGCTTGCCCGAAAGCTCCGAGATGTGCACGAGACCCTCGATGCCGTCGGCAACACGAACGAACGCGCCGAACGGAACGAGCTTGGTGACCTTGCCCGGTGCAACCTGGCCGATGGCGTGGGTGCGGGCAAAGACCTGCCACGGGTCTTCCTGCGTTGCCTTCAGCGAGAGCGAAACGCGCTCGCGGTCAAGGTCAACCTCAAGAATCTCGACGGTGACTTCCTGACCAACCTCGACGACCTCAGATGCGTGCTCAATGTGCTTCCATGAGAGCTCCGAGACGTGAACGAGACCGTCAACGCCACCGAGGTCGACGAACGCACCGAAGTTGACGATCGACGAGACGGTGCCCTTGCGGACCTGGCCCTTGTGGAGGTTGTTGAGGAACGTGGTGCGCGATTCGGACTGCGTCTGCTCCAGCAGCGCACGACGCGAAAGCACAACGTTGTTGCGGTTCTTGTCGAGCTCGAGGATCTTCGCTTCGATCTCCTGACCGAGGTACGGCGTGAGGTCGCGAACGCGACGAAGCTCGATCAGCGACGCGGGAAGGAACCCACGAAGCCCGATGTCGACGATGAGTCCACCCTTGACGACCTCGATGACCGAACCGGTGACAACACCGTCGGTCTCCTTGATCTTCTCGACGTCTCCCCAGGCACGCTCGTACTGTGCGCGCTTCTTGGAGAGGATGAGGCGGCCTTCTTTGTCTTCCTTCTGAAGAACAAGGGCTTCGACCTCGTCGCCGACCTTGACGACCTCGTTGGGGTCGACGTCGTGCTTGATGGAAAGTTCACGCGAGGGGATGACACCCTCGGTCTTGTAGCCGACGTCGAGAAGAACCTCGTCGCGGTCGATCTTCACGACGGTTCCTTCGATGAGGTCGCCGTCGTTGAAGAACTTAAGAGTCAGTTCGACCGCGGCCAGAAAGTCCTCAGCAGATCCGATGTCGTTGATTGCGACCTGCTTGGTGGCCGGGGCGGTCGTTGCGGTAGTCATGTAGTGGATTGTCCTTGTGGGTTTGGGTGTCAGGCTTCGCCGCGGGCATGGAAATACCTCGAGGTGAAGCGAATGGATTTGATTGCGAGTGTCGCGCGCACGGCGAAAGGCTCATACGCATGACACTTCAGGCTACCAGAATCCTGGCAAGACCTGGGGTCGCACCTCAGTGCGCGTGCCCCGAACGTAGCCCAGCGCTCAGCGGGCCTGCTTACGCGGGCGGCGACCTCGGCGCCGCGACGACATATCAATGAGCCCTATCAAGAAGGCGACCGCGAGAAAAAGAGCCGCTGACAGCATTCCGAAGGCGTATGCGTCGTGGAAAACCACGAGATCTGGCCGCGAACCCGACTCACGATAGATCGTGGCGTAGAACAACGAGATCGCGACCGCGGTGCCGATCGCCGTTCCGATCCGCTGCCCGAGTTGGCCCACTGATCCTGCGACGCCGCCCTGTTTCACCGGAATCTCCGCGAGAGTCAGCGTCTGGTTCGGTGAGATAACGAACCCGCCGCCCAACCCACCCACTGTCATTGTGGCCGCCATCAACCACGGCATCCACTCTGGAGGGGCCACAAGGGCGATCACCACAAGACCGATCAGCGACACGAGCACCGTGGCGATGCCCCCGACGACGAGCGGTCTGCCGAGTTTGTTGACGAGACTCCCCCCGATCCAAGACGTCACCGCACTTGCGAGCGCGAAACCGATCGTCACCATGCCGGCGTAGACAGGCTCTAGGTCTAGCCCGCCCTGCAGATAGAGCGTGGTGAGCAGAAACATAGAGGGCATGGCTGTGAAGTACGTCGCGACGATCAGAGTGCCGTTGCGATACGAGGTGATGCGGAACAGCTTGAGCGGAATAAGCGGGGCCCGACCGGATGCCTCATAGTGCCGCTCCCACGTGATGAACGACGCGGCGAAGAGCACGAAGACGACGAGTAGCCACCAGCGCAACGGGTTGTCGTCGGGTGAGCCCGTAGTGAACAGGAACGGGAGCATGAGCGACAACACCGCCAGGGCAAACAAGACGATGCCGAACGGATCAAGCGAGAGCGGCTTGCGCGAGCGCTTGTGAAGCTTCGGCAGCAAGAAAATGGCCAACCCAATCGCGATGAGGCCGAGCGGAACGTTCATCCAGAAGATCAGGCGCCACCCGTCAGCCGCACCGCCAACGGCAATCGCGAGTCCGCCAATCGTCGGCCCGAGCGCAGTCGAGATGCCGATGATCGCGCCGAACCGCCCGAAGGCCCTCCCGCGATCTGCACCACGAAAGAGCTCCTGGATGATGCCCAGCACCTGAGGCATCTGTATGCCCGCAGCTATGCCTTGCACCAGACGGCCTACCAGCAGAATCTCGATCGTGGGCGCGAGCGCGCACACCAAGCTCATCAGTGTGAACAGACTGAGCCCGACGATGAAAAGGGCGCGCCGCGAACGTTGGTCTCCCAAACGTCCTATCGGCACGAGCACGAGCCCAAAGGCGAGCACGTAGCCCGACACGATAAAGCCGAGCGCCGTCGAGCCTGAGCCGAAAGCGTCTTCGATTGAGGGGAGCGCAACGTTCACCTTGGTGAGATCGAGGATGGTCAGCGCCGCAACCGACACGCACACCCAGAATGCCCGCCACTGGTGCGCATGTGACGGCAGCGGGATCTCACGGGTCTCGGCCAGCGCGCCGGCACCGCTCCGGGTTCGGGGCTGCTGCTGTGTCTCATCGCTCATTGGGAACAGGCTAGACCTCGCTGGGCGAGCGGCGACCGATACACACACCCAGCGTTTACACGGGTAGTGTTCAGGAGGAGTGGGCAGAATCGGCTTCTTGTGCCCGCTTGTGCGGGATGTGAAGCGCCGTGTCATCGGCGCCGACCCTTTATACGGAACTCGGTTACATGCTCTCGAATACCTCTACTGCCCCTGCCCGCACCACTCGGCGTCGCACCGCGATTCTGGCCGCGGGTACCGCTTTTGGAATCATCGCGATCGCCGGACTCGCATCGACCCCCGCGGCATCGGTAGAGGCGTCAAGCGAAACCCCGAGCTTCGCACTCGCGTCGTTCAGCACGTCAGTTGAACCGGTTGTCAATCTGGGTCCCGATGCAAGCGATGACATCTCGATGGATGCCCGCGCCGCACTGACCGACGCGAATGCAGCAATCGTCGCAGCCGAAGAGCTCTTGGCAGAGATCGAAGAGTCAGATCTCGATCTGGGCGACACCGAACTCTCCATCGAAACGTTGGATCTCGAAGCGTCGGCTGAACGTCTCGAAGGCGCCAGCGAGCTGCCTGCTCCGCTCATTCCCGACCTGACCGACGACGTCGCCACTGAGGCTGACGAAGTGAGTGCCGAGGTCAGCGAGCTGCGAGAGGCATTTGACAAGGCAAAGGCGAAGAAAGCAGCCGAAGAGGCTGCTGAGAAGGCCCGCAAAGAGGCCGAAGCCAAGGCGAAGGCTGCTGCCGAAGCAGCTGCAGCCGCCGAAGCTGCTCAGGCGGCAGAAGCCGCGGCAGCCGTCGCTGAGGAATCGTCGTCAGCATCGTCATCATCGTCATCAACCTCGGTTCCTTCCCCGTCGTACGCGAGCGCAAGCACCAGCGCTGGCGAGGCTCAGGCCATTGCGAAGGGAATGGTCGCGAGCCGTGGCTGGAGCGACGCAGAGTTCGCGTGTCTCGTGTCGCTGTGGAACAAGGAATCAGGTTGGAACTCGCAGGCCCACAACGGCTCAAGCGGTGCCTATGGCATTCCGCAAGCGCTGCCCGGTAGCAAGATGGCCAGCGCCGGCGCCGATTGGCAGACCAACGCGACCACCCAGATCTCGTGGGGACTCGGCTACATCTCGGGTCGCTACGGCACGCCGTGTGGCGCGTGGTCGCACTCGCAGTCTGTCGGCTGGTACTGATCTCGGCGCCAGGCGCGATGGACTGAGTCACGCGGCTGAAAAGATGGCAGGTCGCCGTCGGGCAGAATCGACTGCATCATGAGCACCGATCAATCCGGCAGCCTGCCCATCAGCGCTCGCGCGATTCTGGGCGCGTTTGCTCTCGACGCCGCTTTGGTCGTCACCTTTGCCGCTATCGGACGCGCCAGCCACGACGAAGGTGTGTTGGGCGCGTGGGGGTCGGGCCTGTGGCAAACGGCATGGCCGTTCTTGGCCTCCCTCGCGCTCGGATGGCTCATTTCACGTGCCTGGCTGAACCCCTCATCGCCACTCCGCACCGGGCTTCCGGTCTGGGCGATAGCGGTGTCCGGCGGCATGCTGCTGCGCGCGGTCAGCGACCAGGGTGTAGCCATGGCCTTCGTGGTCGTCGCGTCAGTCACGTTGCTGGTCTTCTTGGTCGGGTGGCGCGCAGTTGCCGCGTTGGTGCACGTGCGGCGAGCCCAGCACCGACCGGGCTGACCACGCGCCTCAGCCGGCCGCGCTCTACGGTGGATTCATGCGCATGACAAGTGCCCTGCGGGCGAGCCGACGTGCGCCACTTCTTCAAGTGGCAAAGTCCGCGATCGCAACGGCCGCCGCATGGATCATCGCCGGGTGGCTGGTCCCCGGCCAGCCCCCGGTCTTCGCAGCGATCGCCGCGCTGCTTGTGGTGCAACCGAGCCTCAATCAGTCGCTCGCCAAAGCGATTGAACGCAGTGTCGGTGTGATCGCAGGCGTGGTGATCGCCTCGACTCTTGGGATCGTCTTCGGCGACGAGACGTGGGTTGTCGTGACAGCCATCGTGATCGCACTGCTACTTGCGTGGGCGCTGAAGATGACCGCCGGCACGGCGAATCAGATCGCGATCAGCGCGATTCTCGTGCTTGCCCTGGCAACGACGTCACCGAGCTATGCGTTCGACCGGATTCTTGAGACACTCATCGGCGCGGTCATTGGCGTCATCGTGAATCTTGCGCTTGTTCCGCCTGTCGTGGTCGCGCCCGCGGCGATCGCCGTGAATAACCTCGGAGCGGAATTGGCAGCATCCCTCGACAGACTTGGCGACGCGCTTCAGCAGGAACAGACCAACGCCAGCCTCGAAGAGCTCTTGCTTACTGCGAGGTTGATGAAGCCGATGAGGGATGCTGCCGAGACCGCAATCGCAGATGGTGCCGAATCGCTGACTCTCAATCCTCGGGCTGGTCGGCATCGCGCTGATCTCACGACCGTTCAAGAGCTGCTTGATCGGTACGGCCCGATCGTGACCCAGGTCATCGGCATGACTCGTGCGTATTACGACCACTACGATCGCGCAATCGCGGAGGATGCTTCGGTGAAGGCGATCTCAGAGCAGTTGCACCGCGCGGCGCATGACGTTCGCCTTGGGCTTGCCAAGGCACGAAACGTGGACGGTGTCTCTGACCTCACCTCGCCGATTCCGGCGCTCACCGCACCCCTTGCGATCGTCGCTCCTTCGGAGCATTGGATTCTCGTCGGATCGCTGCTCGAAGATCTGCGGCGCATTCACGACGCACTCGCCGGCCGCAGCTGATCGTCTGCTAGGGCCGCAACATGACCTTGGTCGCACGACGCTCGTCCATGGCGGCATACGCCTCGGCGGCCTCTGCCAGCGGCAGTACGAGATCGAACACCTTGCCCGGCTGGATCGCCCCCGAACGCACGTCAGGCAGCAACTCTTCGATGTAGCCGCGCACGGGTGCAACTCCCCCGTTCACTCCGACGTTGCGGCCGAACATGGCGCCGATCGGCAACTCTGGTCCACCGTTGGGCACGCCTACGTAGCCGACCATTCCACCTGGCCGCGTGGAGCGAAGCGCTTGGTCCATCGACTCTTTGGTTCCCACGCATTCGAGCACCCGATCGGCTCCGACTTCGTCGGTCAGTGCTCGAACAGCTTTGACACCAGCATCCCCTCGTTCTTCGACGATGTGGGTGGCGCCGAACTCTCGAGCGAGCGCTTGACGCTGGGGGTGCCGCGACATCGCGATGATCGTGGTCGCACCAAGTCGCTTGGCCGCGATGATCGCGCAGAGACCCACTGCACCGTCACCGACCACGGCGACCGAATCGCCGGCGCTCACGCCCGCCGAAACTGCAGCGTGGTGGCCGGTGCCCATCACGTCGCTCAGGGTCAGCAGCCCTGCGATCTCGTCATCACCGACCGGGCCAGGAACGACGGCGAGCGTGCCATCAGCAAGGGGAACTCGCACGCGCTCGCCTTGCGCTCCATCGGCGAAGCCGCCGAGGCGATCGTCGCTGCCCCACCACCCGCCCTGTGTGCACGAGGTGCTGACTCCGTTGCGACAGTTGACGCAGGTGCTGTCGCAGACATAGAACGGCGCGATGACGAAATCCCCGGCTTTGACCTTCGCAACATCTGGGCCGACTTCTTCGACGATTCCCACGAACTCGTGACCGATTCGATGAGGCTCGTTGGTTTCTGTCACGCCGCGGTACGGCCAAAGATCCGATCCACACACACAGGCAGCGACGACGCGAACGATCGCATCGGCTCCGGTCGACAGCGCTGGATCAGCAACCTGTTCAACGCGGATGTCTCGGGTAGCGTGAATAACGGTGGCAAGCATGTGTCGAGCATAGGCGCGCGCGACGGTCAACGGGCTATGAGGGTGCTACATCGCCGTCAACGTAGTACCACCGGCCGTACGCGCGTCGGAACCTGCTGTGCTCGCTGAGCTGCCCCGATTCGTCGCCGATGTGCCAAGCAGCACGGAACGCCACGAAACCTTCATCACCTGATTCACCTGCGTCGATGATCTCGAGCTTGTTCCAGCGCAGCTGCGGGTCGAGCTCGAGATCTTCGGGTCTTGTGAGGGGGTGCCATGTCGCGCGAAGGTAGTGCTCGTTCCCAACAACGAAGGCGGCATACCGTGAGCGCATCAATCGCTCAGGCGAAGGCGCGATCTCGCCGTTGTGCAGCTGCTGACAGCATTCTGCGAACCGGCTGCCACTTGCACACGGGCACGCCGCCGATGGCACAACGACCATAAACCCATTGCCTGTTGGCGAAACTGCTGGTCCGAATGACATCGTCGCCCTCCTAAGCGGCAGGTATAGCAAGCACAGGCGTGCTTCTATGCTGGCGTACGGCCCAGCCAAAGCATCCTCCCAGGTCACACGCGCACTGTAGGTGTCGTACTCGCGAAACCGAACCCCCGCGGAGACGCGCGATACCCGAAACGCGGATCGTCGATCGACGCTCTCACTCCCCCTGGGGCGCAGAGAGTGGCGTGTTCGATCCGCTCAGAGCCGGCGATCATTTCCCCCAATGATTGCCGGCTCTGTGTCTCGGAGCGACTGCGGCATTCGCTGCCCCCGAGGCAAAATACGGGGTGTGGATAACTCCGATCAGTAGCGCTCAATCGCGGCTACCGTAGTGGCGTGATCCACCGTCTCGCTCGCATTACCGCCGTCGGCGCGGTGCTGACAGCTGTGCTGGTCGGCTGCACCGCCCAGCCTGACCCCAACGCGACGCCGACAGCGGTGTTCTCGAGCGATGAAGAAGCATTCGCCGCCGCCGAGGCCACGTACCGTGCCTACGTCGATGCGCTCAACGCAGTAGCGAGCGATGATGTCGATGCATTGGACCCAGCAAATTTTCTCGTCGGGGACGCGCTCGAATCTCACAACCAGACTGAACGCGCCTTCGACGATGCCAAGCTTAGAGTCGAGGGCAACACTCGAATTGTCTGGATCACCGCTGGTGCGGATTCGCCAGGGGATTCGATGTCCATCCTCGTTTGCCTGGATGTCTCAGCAACCCGGATCGTGGATGCTGATGGGGCGGACCAGACGCCCGTGGGGCGCGAGGAGACCGTCCTACTTCAAACCACTGTTGTTGAGCTGGATGAAGTGCCTGCAATCTCAAAAAGTGTGGCGGTCGATCAGTGCTGACACTCGCCATCGCCCCCATTGTGCTGTCTCTAGCGTTGACCGGTCACGTCCCCTTGAGCAACGACTGCAATCCGACTTTGGCGAGTGCTGGCCTCTGTACCGTGATTTCAAACGACAACACCCAACTCGACATCTCGGCCAGCGAGACGGTTCCGGGTGGCGGCGGTTCCGGTGGGTCCGATTCATCGGGAGGCGGCGGCGACAACCAATCCCCCGAAAGCCCTGCGCCGGGAGATGACGAAGATGTCTTCATTGGCTGTTCGACGCAGTACGTCCTCTGCAACGGCCAGTTCACGATCGTGAGTCTTAGTGACATCACTCTCGAAGATCTGGCGTCGTTTCGACCGCCAGCTCCATCGTTAAGCGGTGAGCCGCTCGGTTTTGGTCTTCTGGGCGCACCGACAAACCGTGTAGCTCAAGCACAGTCGAGCGAGTTCGCGGCGACAATTCTTGACATGGACGTCGTCGTGCGTTTCACGCCCGCCACCTATGTGTTCGACAACGGCGACGGCTCCACCACCACTTCAGCAACGGGCGGCGCCTCGTGGGAGTCGCTCGGGGCGCCCCAGTTCAGCCCCACTGACACGTCTCACACTTACCTGACGACCGGCAACTATCCCATCTCACTCACGGTGCACTTCGCACCCGAAGTTCGCCTCGACACTGGCACCAACTGGTATCGCGTACCTGGCACGATCACCGCCGGAGCGCCGACGTACTCGGTGCAGATCGTCGAAGCTCGCACGGCTCTCGTCGATCGAACCTGCAATCAAGACCCTGACGGCCCTGGCTGCTAGCCAGGCTGTCGCATCCCTCAGCGCCCCACAACATGTCGATGCCGCGTGACAGGATGAGATCGTGACCGACCGGATGATGTTGCTTGACAGTGCTTCCCTCTACTTTCGCGCTTTCTACGGGGTGCCCGATACGGTGCGCGCCCCCGACGGCACGCCGGTGAACGCCGCGCGGGGCTTTCTCGACATCATCACGAAACTCATCACGCTGTACGAACCCACACACCTCATTGCGTGCTGGGACGACGACTGGCGCCCGCAGTGGCGTGTCGACCTGATTCCGACCTACAAAACGCACCGCGTCGTTGAGGTCGTCGAAACGGGTGCTGACGTCGAAGAAGTGCCCGATCCGCTCGAGGCGCAGATTCCCCTCATCCGCGCTGCTCTCGGCGCGCTCGGCATCCCGATCGTCGGAATCGCCGACCACGAAGCCGACGACGTCATCGGCACCCTGGCCACGCGCTCGACAATTCCCGCCGACATCGTCACCGGTGACCGTGATCTCTTTCAACTCGTCGACGACGCTAGCGACGTGCGAGTGATCTATACCGCGCGCGGCATGAGCAATCTCGAGGTCGTCACTGACGCCACGATCACGACGAAGTATGGCGTGACTCCGCAGCAGTACGCCGATTTCGCGGCGATGCGCGGCGACTCGTCCGACGGACTGCCCGGCGTGCCTGGCATCGGCGAGAAGACCGCCGCCACACTCCTGGCCGCACACAGCAATCTCGTGGGGATTCGATCCGCCGCCGCCGAGGGCATTGGCATGACGCCGGGCGTGCGCAACAAGATCCTCGCCGCATCGGACTACCTTGACGTCGCCCCTAAGGTCGTTGAAGTCGTGCGCGACCTTGAACTCGCTGACGTCGATTCTCGCCTCGCGCCCCTCGGATCCGCCGAACTCGACACCGCTCAGGCGCTTGGTGAGCAGTGGTCGCTGGGCACCGCAATGTCGCGCATAACAACAGCGTTGAACAAGCGCTAGCGAGTCGCACGCCTCGCAAAGACGACCGCGCTGACCAGCGCAACGCAATACAGCGAAGAGAGCACGAGCACGAGGGTCAACGGCGCCGACCAGCCACCAGATTGCTCGTGCAGCAAACCGATAGCCGGCCCGCCAAGGGCGCCGATGGCATAGCCGAAACCCTGAACCATGGCAGACAGCCCGGCAGCCTCACCATCGCTTCGCGACACGGCGACGAGTGCACTGAAGATCACGACGAAGCCACCCGCGTGTCCTACCGCGCCGACAGCAAGCCACACCCACAAGAGCTGTGGCGCGGCGAGCAGGCCGATCGACACGGTCAGCCACGAAACACAGATCACGAAGGGCGCGACCCAGCGCGGGGCGAAGCGGCTCAGCAACGGCACGACAAACGCTCCAGCGATTCCCACGCCTTGATAGATGGATGCCACGGCCCCCGCCGACGTAGCATCCAGATTCAGTTCGTCGGCCGCGAACGATGGCAGCCACGTCGTCAGCCCGTAGTAGATCGTGCACTGCAACGCGAACGAAGCGACGAGAAACCAGGCGACAGGCCGCTTCAGAAGTGATCGCGAATCACGGCCTCCGCCGATGACGGGCAACGGACCAGTGATTGCCGCGCTGTCGAGCTCGTTGCCAGCGCTGTCGCGCACAACCTTGGCTCGTAGAACGGGCGAAGTAGGTTGGGTGGTGTCGAGCGCCGCCGTCTGCGTGGGTTCGCCCGAGAGCCCGTCACCGTCACGGAAGGCACGGCGCGAGCGGCGAATGTGCACCGCCCAGAGCGCGATGCCCGCGACGGTGAGCGCCGACCAGCTGAGCAGCGCCGCATTCCATCCGATCACTTCGGCCAGAGGTGCGGTGCCGAGCGAGGTGATGAGAGATCCCACGTTCAGAGTGGCGGCGTACGCCGCAGTCACCAGAGCGACACGGTCGGGCGGCACGTCGCGTCGGATCACGACGGGAATGACGACGTTTCCGACGGTGATGAAGGCGCCGATGATGAACATCCCGGCGAGCATCCAGCCAAATCCGGGCAGCGCACGCACGAAGGTCCCCACGAGCACACCCGAAAGCGACAGCATCAGCGCGAGTTCTGCACCCGCTCTGCGAATCACGAGCGCAGCCAGCGGTGTCAGGGCAGCGAACATCAGCACGGGCGCGGTTGTCAGCAATCCCGCAGTGGCCGCGCCGATGCCGAAGTCTTGCTCGATGAGTCTCAGCACTGCGGTAGGCGCCACGATCGGGCCGCGAAGACTCATCGCTGCGAGCAGGACGCCCGCCACGACCAGCCATGGCATCCCTCGTCCGACGCGGGAGCGAGTGTCGGAGTTCACCACCCGAGTCTAGGAGCCAGCGGCGTCTCGCCCCGCTGGCTCACCTGTTCCGTCTAGTCCACTCCAGCAGCCGCTCCAACGGCCAGGTCGTGACGATCCGCTCTGGTGGCACGCCTGCCGCTTCGGCTCTCGCCGCTCCGTGGTCGACCAGCGACAGCTGTCCCGGGGCATGCGCATCAGAGTCGATCGCGAACAGACACCCCGCTCGCAGCGCGAGCGCGATCAACTCATCTGGCGGGTCCTGACGTTCCGGTCGAGAATTGATCTCCACCGCCACGCCGTGTGCGGCGCAGGCGTCGAACACGGCTTTCGCGTCGAATGCAGACGGCGGTCGCGTGCCACGGGAGCCTTCCACGAGCCTTCCCGTCACATGGCCGAGCACATCGATGTGCGGTCCTGAGACCGCAGCGATGAGCCGACGAGTCATCGGCGCACGCTCCATTCGCAATTTCGAGTGCGCAGATGCAACGACCACATCGAGTTCGTCAAGCAGTTCGGGTTCTTGATCGAGGTCGCCGTGATCGAGAATGTCGACCTCGATGCCGGTCAGCAGCGTGAAGCCAGGAGCGCTCAGGCCGCGCACCATCTCGATCTGCGCGCGCAGCCGTTCAGGGCTGAGCCCGTTCGCGACACGCAACCGGGGCGAGTGATCGGTGAGCGCAAGGTATTCATGACCGAGGGAGCGCGCAGCATCCACCATCAAATCGATCGGGGTGAGCCCATCTGACCAGTCGCTGTGCGAATGCAGGTCTCCGCGCAGCAAGCTTCTGAGAGACGATTGCTTCTCAGCCCCCACTCGCTCGCGCAGATCGAGCAGATACGTGGGCACACCGCCTTGCAGGGCTTCTTGAATCACAGCGAGAGACGAATCTCCGACGCCCTTGAGTCTTCGCACCCGCGCCGTATCGCGCAGCTCTTCGTCGCTCAGGCCAGCGATGGCGTCTGCTGCCGCTCGAAACGCCTTCGACCGATACTTCGACGACCGCTCCCGCTCGAGGAGCGCGGCAATCTCAGCGAGGGCTTCGTGCGGGTGCATCGCCGATCAGCTCATTTCCGTCAGGGTGCGAAGGTCGCCTTCTTGACAACCACGGGGGCGCTCGCCATGCGGCGGAAAGACCACCCGAACATGATCGACAAAATGCCGATTCCGATCGCAAACGCCGACACCCCGAACGCCACCACCGATGTGAACAGCGACGCGCGAAGGAACGAGGCGTTCATCACGGTCGCGCGCGTCGGGTCATCCATCGGCAACTCGGCATAGGTCTGGCCCCCAGACGCCTCGAGCGCATGGTGCTGAATCGTCTCGGCTTGCACGTACGCCGTGAGCGGCCCCGCTACCTGCTGCCCAGCGAAGGCCGAGGCGTCATCAGGAACAATGATGTTCTCAGCGCGCAACTGAGACGACACCATGATCCACGCGGTAAGACCAACCGCGATGAGCAAGATCCCGGCGAGAATGCCCAGGGTTCCGACGACTTTGACCCCGCCTAGGCTTCGGGCTGGTGGCTCAACTGCTGCGGCTTGGGAATCAGAAGTATTTGAGTTCGAGGTTGACTCGGTCATGATCGCCCTCCGTGGCTTCGCTGTGTGCTGGCGCGGTGTGCGCTCCTGCCGATCACGCTATCGGTGTGGGCACAGTCGACGGAAGAGGTCGAAATGAGAAATTACGCGTGGCCGCCGAAGGCTTGAGTGGCGCTCACCCAGTCGCGAAGAACAGTGGATGCAGCACCGCTGTCAATCGCAGCAGCAGCGTCGGCAAGCGCCTCGCCGAGACGCGTGACGATGGGCCGCTGCACTTGCGCTGAGTCGAGGAACAGCCGATACGCCACCATTCCCGCCGCAGCATTCAGCAGCACGATGTCGCGCACTGCTCCCGTTTCGCCACTCAAGACACGCCGAACGACATCCGCATTGTGCGAGGGGTCTCCCCCGAGCAGATCGTCGATCTGCGAGAGCGGAATGCCGAGATCTCGAGGATCGAGGTCGTGCTCGTGCACGTCACCACGACTGACCTCCCACAATCGGCTGTGTCCGGTAGTCGTCAATTCGTCGAGACCGTCATCACCGCGGAAGACGAGAGCGGTGGCGCCGCGAGTTTGAAAGACCCCCGTGATCAGCGGTACACGGTCGAGCTGGGCGACACCGACCGCGTTGGCTTCAGCACGCGCGGGGTTGCAGAGCGGCCCGAGAAAGTTGAAAACGGTGGGAACACCCAGTTCGGCCCGCGTTGGTCCCGCGTGGCGAAAACCTGGGTGGAACGCTGATGCGAACGCGAACGTGATGCCCGCTTGATCAAGAGTCTCGGCAACCTGCTCAGGCGTAAGTGTGAGGTCGAGGCCGAGCGCACTCAGCACGTCTGACGATCCCGACGCCGAGCTCGCCGCGCGGTTGCCATGCTTTACTACCGGAATTCCAGATGCCGCTGCTACCAGAGCGGCCATCGTAGAAATATTGACAGTGCCAAAGCGGTCGCCGCCAGTTCCCACGATGTCGAGCACGGCTGAGTTCACAGGCAACGGCAACGCTGCTTCGAGGATCGCGTCACGGAAGCCGACGACCTCGTCAACGGACTCCCCCTTCGCACGCAGCGCGATGAGAAATCCAGCCAGCTGTGAAGGCGTCGCCTCACCCGACATGATCTTGCGCATCACCCATGTCGATTGCGACACGCTGAGGTCACGATCCTTCAGCAGATCGGTGAGAATTTCAGACCAGTTGTAGAGCTCCGCCATAACGCCAAAGCCTATCCGGATGCTGCGCCGCCACGATCCGCGCCATGACGAGCGAGTACTCGTTTGCGTGCATCGGTACTTCCTGGGCAACTCACGGCGCATTCTTAGGCCGCCCTAAGACGGCATTGAGACAAAACAGTGAGCCCGGATGGGAATACGATCGCTCATCATCCGACATAATGGATCTGTGACGACCTCTACAGCGACCTACTCCCAGGCCATGCGGTCCGTCAAGCGGCCGGATCCGGTCGCTGTCGGAACCATCGTGTGGCTCGGCAGCGAAGTTATGTTCTTCGCGGGCCTCTTCGCCATTTATTTCACGCTTCGCAACGCATCGCCGGAGCTGTGGGCGGAGCGCACCGAGCTACTCAATGTGCCGTACGCCCTCGTAAACACGATCATCCTGGTTCTCTCATCGGTGACCTGCCAGATGGGCGTGTTCGCGGCAGAGCGCTTCCAGCCCTACAGCACGAAGAAGCGCGGGTGGCTCGGCTGGGGCATGGTGGAGTGGTTCTGGCTCACCTTCATCCTCGGCGCGATCTTCGTCTCGGGTCAGGTATGGGAGTACGCACAGCTCGTCGCAGAGGGCATGCCGATCGCCGCTGACTCCTACGCCTCGGCGTTCTACATCACGACCGGCTTCCACGCAATCCACGTGACAGGCGGACTCATCGCATTCCTCCTCACGATCGGCCGCGCATACGCCGTCAAGAACTTCGGCCGCAAGGAAATGACCACCGCAATCGTCGTGTCTTACTACTGGCACTTCGTTGACGTGGTGTGGATTGCCTTGTTCGCCGTCATTTACTTCCTGAAATAGAGCGGAGCTGATTCCCGACATGGCACGTGACACCCCGCGCCGCTCCTCCGGCCGCCGCAGCCCTTGGGCTGCCGCTGCCCTCATTGGCATCGGCCTTCTGATCACCGGCGGCGTATACGCCGGAGCATCGGCGGCAATGGCCTCGACTGAACCGACCGCCGTCGCCTCGACGCTGACCGTTGAAGACGGCCAGAAGCTGTTCCAGGCGAACTGCGCAACTTGCCACGGTCTCGACCTGCAAGGCTCGGAAGAGGGCCCCGCTCTTTACGGAGTCGGCGAGCTTTCCGTTCACTTCCAGATGAGCACCGGACGCATGCCGCTGCAGATGCAGGGTCCGCAGGCTCCGCAGAAGCCGGTGCAGTTCACCGATGAGCAGATCGCCGCAATCGGCGCCTACATTCAGGACGCCGCCCCTGGGCCCAGCTTTCCCGACGCAGAGGTTCTCGACGGTCAAGGCGACGAATCGCATGGTGGAGAACTCTTCCGCATCAACTGCGCAATGTGCCACAACGTGGCCGGCGCTGGTGGCGCACTCACCGAGGGCAAGTACGCCCCCGCGCTTCACACCACCAGCGAACTGAACATGTACGCGGCAATGGTGACTGGGCCGCAGAACATGCCCGTATTCAACGACATGACTCTCACTACCGAAGAGAAGCGTGACGTCATCACCTACCTCCTCTATCTGCAAGACAATGAGTCAGCCGGCGGGTTCTCGCTCGGCTCACTCGGTCCTGTCTCTGAGGGCCTGTTCATCTGGATATTCGGCATCGGCTCGCTGATCGCCATCACCGTGTGGATCACGGCGAAATCCAACTGATTTATCGATTCACGTAAGCACTGACGAGGAGCAGCATGGCACACGAGGACGACGCCCTCGAGCACGAGAGGGCTTCATGGAAGCCGTCCCCCGGGCTCGCGGTCGCGGTCACCGACCCAGTGCAGAACCCGGGTTTGCCTCCGCACCGCACGCGGATGACCGACCAGGACCCAGCGGCAATGAAACGCGCCGTACGCACGGTCTACACGCTGTTTTATGTTTCGGTCGCGGCGAGCATCTGGGCGATCGCTGCCTACATGCTCTTCCCGATCGAGAGCGGCCGGATCATCGACATCCGTCACAACAATCTCTTCATCGGATTGGGCATCGCGCTAGCGTTGCTGGCGATTGGTATCGGAGCGATCCACTGGTCGAAGGCGATCATGTCGGACAAGGAGTTCATCGAACCCCGACACGCCACTCGTGGCCGTGACGTCACGCGCGCGGCCGCCATTCAGGTGTTTGACGAAGCCAACGAGGAGTCGGGCTTCGGCCGTCGCACGGTGATCCGCAACTCGATGATCGCCGCTCTCGTGGCCTCCGTCGCACCCGGTATCGTGTTGTTCCGCGGTCTCGCACCTTTCGACTCTCCTGAGCACCCCGACGCCGGAAACCCCGTCGCCCTTCTCAGCCACACCATGTGGAAAGAAGGATCGCGCCTCGCGCACGACCCCACCGGTGAGCCGATCCGTGCCGCTGACCTCACCCTCGGTTCGGCCGTGCACGTGATTCCGCAGGAACTCGCAGAGCTCTCGCACCACGACGGCTACCTCGAAGAGAAGGCGAAGGCGATCGTTCTGCTGATGCGTCTTCTGCCAGACCAGCTGATCGAGTCCGAAGAGCGCAAGGACTGGTCGTACAACGGCATCGTTGCGTACTCGAAAGTCTGCACGCACGTCGGCTGCCCTGTTGCGCTGTACGAGCAGCAGACTCACCACCTGTTGTGCCCATGCCACCAGTCGCAGTTCGACGTGACTGACGAGGCAAAGGTCATCTTCGGGCCCGCTGCGCGCGCATTGCCGCAGCTGCCGATCACCGTTGACGATGAGGGCTACCTCATTGCGACGAGCGACTTCAACGAGCCTGTAGGCCCGAGCTTCTGGGAGCGCCATTGATGAGTACCGTCACCGAGCCTCAGAACCAGGCCGAAGCTGAACCACGAGAGAAGCCTCTCGGCGGTCGGTTCATCGGCGCCACCGCGAACTATCTCGATGAGCGCACGAGTCTTTCTGGCATCGTCAAAGAGCTAGGTCGCAAGATCTTCCCCGACCACTGGTCGTTCATGCTCGGCGAGATTGCACTGTGGGCGTTCGTCGTTGTGTTGATGTCGGGAACGTTCTTGACGTTCTTCTTCGACGCATCGATGGTTGAGACGCACTACTACGGTGCCTACCTGCCGATGCGAGGAATCGAGATGTCGGCCGCTATGGCGTCGACCCTCGAGATCTCGTTCGACCTGCGTGGCGGATTGCTCGTTCGCCAGATTCACCACTGGGCCGCCCTTGTATTCGTCGCCGGTATCGGCGTGCACATGCTTCGCGTCTTCTTCACCGGCGCGTTCCGCAAGCCGCGCGAGCTCAACTGGGTGATCGGGTTCATCCTCTTCATCCTTGCGATGGCAGAGGGCTTCACCGGCTACTCGCTTCCCGATGACGTGCTGTCGGGCAACGGACTGCGAATCATCGACGGCATGGTCAAGGGCATCCCAATCGTCGGAACGTGGATCTCATTCCTGCTGTTCGGCGGTGAGTTCCCCGGAACCGAGATCGTTGGACGTCTTTACTCGCTCCATATCCTGCTTTTGCCGGCGATCCTGGTCGCGCTGCTCGCGGCCCACCTCATGTTGATGATCATCAACAAGCACACGCAGTTCGCCGGACCCGCTCGCACCAACGACAACGTCGTGGGCTACCCGATGGTCCCCGTGTACATGTCGAAGATGGGTGGCTTCTTCTTCATCACGTTCGGAGTCATCGTCTTGGTGGCGTCGCTGTTCACGATCAACCCGATCTGGAACTACGGCCCCTACGACCCGTCGCCTGTCTCGGCTGGTACGCAGCCTGACTGGTACATCGGCTTCGCAGACGGTGCGCTGCGCCTGGTTCCCCCGGGCTGGGAGTTCGTGCTGTTCGAGCGCACTTGGTCGTTCAACATCATCGCTCCCCTCGCTGTGCTCGGTTTGTTCATCGTGCTGGTGCTCATCTACCCGTTCATCGAAGCGTGGGTCACGGGAGACAAACGTGAGCACCACATCGCTCAGCGACCACGCAACGCGGCGACGCGTACGGCGATCGGTGCTGCTGGCGTCACCTTCTATGCGGTCCTGTGGGCTGCAGCGTCATCAGACATCATTGCGACGCACTTCTGGCTCACGATGGAAGGTGTCATCCACACCTTGCAGGCTCTGCTCATTCTGGGCCCGATCATCGCCTACTTCGTCACGAAGCGCATCTGCATCGCGCTCCAGAAGAAGGACCGTGAGATCGCCCTGCATGGCTACGAGTCCGGACGTATCGTGCGTCTTCCCGGCGGCGAGTTCATCGAAGTTCACCAACCCGTGGATGAGTACGAGCTCTTCAAGCTCGTCGATGTCGAGGCGTACGAACCTCTCGTAGTGCGACCGAACGCTAAGGGAAACATCCCCTGGACCGAGAATGTTCGCGCTTCGCTCTCGCGGTGGTTCTTCGAAGACCGCCTCACGCCTATGACGCAGACAGAGCTCGAAGCTGCGCGCGCCCACCAGCACCACGCTCTCGATCACATCGCTGAAGAAGAGCACGCCGAGATCCAGGGCGCTCATGAGCGTGCCGGTGTTCCGGATGCTCCGCACGTTCCGATCGACGACGGTCACCAGTCAGAGACCTCGGTGCACCCGTCAAACGTCATCATTCCTGAACCTGGCCAGGAATCGAAGGACAAGAACAAGGACGACAAGAAGTAGCACTAACGCAATAGCCCCTGTCGCTCCCCCGTTTTGCGGGGCGCGGCGGGGGCTATTCGTTTGGCTTGGCGCCGACAACGCGGCAGTAATCCTGCGTATGCTGACGCTTTGGAATCTGGCTCGGTTCCGCTGCGCGACCTAGCGTGGAACCATGACAGACGCTATGGCCTTCTTCACCGACAAACTCAGCCACGAGACAGACCCGTCAGACGTCTATGCGGCGCAAGAGTCGGGTGACGATTCCTTCGTGCTCGTCGACGTTCGCAGCGCCGAAGCGTGGGCCCAGGGACGGATTCCCGGGGCCGTACACATCCCCTACCGTCAAATTGCTGAGCGTGCGCCACACGAGATCGACATCGCTACTCCCGTCGTCGTGTACTGCTGGAGCCCGGGGTGTAACGCCGGCGCCAAGGGAGCTCTCGAATTCGCCAAGCTGGGCTACTCCGTGCGCGAGATGATTGGTGGCTACGAGTACTGGGGTCGCGAGGGTCAGCCGTTGGTGAACGACGAGGGCTCGCTGCCTCGTACCTTCGATGCGCGAGTCATGGCCGTTCGTGCCGAACAGTTGTGAAGTCGCGACCAAAGCTCAGATAGCCAGCAAAAAAGGTGTGCTTCCCGGGTTGGGAGGCACACCTTTTCTCAGAAGCTGATCAGCGCGCGAAGTACCCGCGGTAGTACTCGTAGACCCAGCCGACGATCGCCACGACGAACACAGCGATACCGATGGGCATCATCCAGGCTCCAACCGCGAGACCCATCATGGCCAGGGCAGCTGAGGCGGCCAGCACAATCGGCCACCAGGACCACGGGCTGAACTCGCCCAACTCAGGGTCACCGTCGTCGATATCGGCCATCAAGTTGTCTTCTGGCAGCTCGCCGCCCTGTGCGGCGTGAACGCGACCGATGTAAAACGCGATCAGTGCCGCCATCAGGCCGGTGAAGAGCAGCGCAATCGTGCCGACCCACTCAATGGCGTTGTACCAGGGACGATCCGCATGAGCGACGATATTCCAGACCGTGTACATCGCTGCCACGAGAAAGAAGAAGACCGTGAGCAGCCACCAGAGACCCGTATTGGTGCGCATCTACTTGACCTCTCCTGTCTCGACATCAACAACCGGGGTATCGGGAGCATCTTTCGCCGGTCCGACTCCCACAGGCACAGCAGCCTCCGGGTGGTTCAGATCGAATGCGGGACGCTCACTGCGAATACGCGGAATCGAGGTGAAGTTGTGGCGCGGCGGCGGGCACGACGTGGCCCACTCAAGCGAGCCTCCGTAACCCCACGGATCGTTGACCGTGACCTTCGGCGCCTTGCGTGCGGTAATCCAGACATTGAACAGGAATGGAATCATCGATGCGCCGAGAAGGATCGCGCCGATGGTCGACACCTGGTTCTGCCAGGTCCAGCCATCCGCAGCGGAGTAGTCAGCGTACCGGCGAACCATGCCATCGACGCCCAACCAGTGCTGGATGAGGAAGGTCATGTGGAAACCGATGAACAGCATCCAGAAGTGGATCATGCCGATGCGCTCGTTGAGCATCTTGCCGGTCCACTTGGGCCACCAGAAGTAGAAGCCAGCGAACATCGCGAATACGACGGTGCCGAACACCACATAGTGGAAGTGCGCGACAACGAAGTACGAGTCGGAGGTGTGGAACGTCAGCGGCGGCGACGCCAAGATGACACCGGTCAGGCCACCGAAAACGAACGAAACCAAGAAGCCCAGGGCGAAAACCATCGGCGTTTCAAACGTGATCGACCCTCGCCACAGCGTGCCGATCCAGTTGAAGATCTTCACACCCGTTGGCACCGCGATGAGCATTGTCATCAGGGCGAAGAAGGGCAGCAGTACAGCGCCGGTCACGTACATGTGGTGCGCCCACACTGCTACGGACAGTGCAGCGATGGCAATGGTCGCGTAAACGAGCGTCTTGTATCCGAAAATCGGCTTGCGGCTGAAGGCCGGGAAGATCTCCGAGACGATGCCGAAGAACGGCAGCGCGATGATGTACACCTCGGGATGACCGAAGAACCAGAACAGGTGTTGCCAGAGAATCACACCACCGTTTGCCGGGTCATAGATATGAGAGCCCAAAATGCGATCGGATGCGGCGGCGAGGATCGCTGCTGCCAGCACGGGAAACGCCATCAGGATCAGGATGCTGGTGACGAGAGTGTTCCAGGTGAAGATCGGCATGCGCCACATCGTCATACCCGGCGCGCGCATCGTCACGATTGTGGTGATGAAGTTCACGGCACCAAGAATCGTTCCGAAACCGCTCATACCGAGGCCGAGCATCCACAGGTTTCCGCCGACACCTGGCGAGAACGACGCATTCGCCAACGGCTGATAGGCAAACCAGCCGAAGCCTGCTGCTCCCTGCGGTGTGAGGAAGCCAGAGACCGCAATCGTCGAGCCGAAGAGGAACAGCCAGAATGCGAACGCGTTCAAACGCGGGAAGGCAACGTCAGGCGCACCGATCTGCAGCGGCAGAATCGCGTTGGCGAAACCAGCAAACAGCGGGGTGGCGAACATGAGAAGCATGATCGTGCCGTGCATTGTGAACAGCTGGTTGTACTGCTCTTTGGTCGGAATGATCTGCATCCCGGGCTCGAACAGCTCAGCACGAATCAGCAGCGCCATCACACCGCCGAGCATGAAAAAAATCACCGAAGCGATGAGATACATGTAGCCGATGGTCTTGTGGTCAGTGGAGGTGATCCACTTGACGATGATGTTGCCTTTTTCCTCAACGCGTGAGGAACTCATCAGCGAAGCCTGCCGGGGCGGGAGCGTCGTGGGGCGCCCAGCCGAGGCGTCTTCAAGAGGAAGTGTCGTCGCCATGATTACTGTTCTCCGTCTTCACTGGCGCCGGTGCCCGGCAGGTTCTGCAAACGATCGTATTCGTCAGTGATGTCGCCGGTTTGACCCGCTGCTTCAAGCGAGGCCAGGTAGCTCTCGTACTCGGCTTCACTGACGACGTTGACGTTGAAGAGCATCATCGAGTGATACTCACCGCACAATTCAGCACACTTGCCGGCGTACTCGCCTTCGCGGGTCGGCGTGAAGGACCAGTAGTTGTCCTTGCCGATGTACATGTCCTTCTTGTACAAGAAGTCAATGATCCAGAAGGAGTGGATCACGTCGCGCGACTGCAGAGTGATCTTCACTTCCTGGTCTACCGGAAGCACGAGCGTGGGCAGCTCATTGAGGACATTGCCCTGCTCGTCTGTTTGAGCCTGCACGCCCATGGTCCACACCGTGTCGGCATCATTGTCGGCGGTGTATTGGAAGTCCCATGCCCACTGCTTGGCAATGGCGGTGATTTCGACGTCGGGATCTTCGTACTGAGTCTCGAGAATCGTCTGATCGCGCGCGGTGAAGGCGAAGAAGCCGATCACAAGAATCAGTGGAATCACCGTGTAGAAAATCTCGATCGGCATGTTGTAGCGAAGCTGAACGGGAAGACCCGACTGCCCGCGACGACGGCGGTATACAATCGCCGCCCATCCCATGAGGCCCCACGTGACGATGCCCACAACGAGCAGCACGATCCAAGAGTTCACCCACAAACCCGAAACCATCTCGGTTCGGTTCGTTGTGGCGACACCGTCCTCGGTGAACCCGGGGAGGTAACCGTTGAGCTCAGTGGGGGTGCACCCGGCAAGTACTGCGGCCGTAGCAATCCCCACAGGGAGTACGGCCCAGCGGAGGCGGCGTTTCGAGGGCACAATGCACCTTTCCAGTTCGCGGACAGGACTGTAGATCAGTCTATGGCAAGCATCCAGGCGATTCAGGCCATCCACCCAGTTTGATCAAAGATATGTCGCCACAAAAAACAGGCCCGACGTGCTCTCGGAGCACTTCGGGCCTGTCAAAAATTGCTCGATCAGTGGAAGCTGTCTCCACACGCGCAACTGCCGGCGGCGTTGGGGTTGTCGATAGTGAACCCCTGCTCCGCGATCGTGTCTTTGAAGTCGATCGTCGCACCGTCAAGATACGGCACGCTCATGTCGTCGATGATGACTTCGACCCCGTCGAAATCAACCGTTTTATCGCCATCAAGATAGCGCTCGTCGAAATACAGCTGGTAGATCAGACCGCTGCAGCCGCCGGGCTGGACGGCAACTCGCAATCGCAGATCATCTCGGCCTTCCTGCCCGAGCAGGCTCTTCACCTTCAGCGCAGCCTCGTTGGTCAATGAGACGCCGTGCTCGCGGGTGGTTGCATCGGTCGTCAGCGCGGTGTCTGTCATGGCACTCCTCCGGACGGGCCGCTCGCGCGGCTGGATGTGTCGATTGTACGCCCGCTGCTTGGCAGCCAGCCTGGAACAGCTCTATTCGATCACAACCGCTGCCACACGAGTCCGTTCTTCACGCTCGAGAGTCGAGCGCTTCGAGCAGGAGAGCTTCTGACGCGACAGCGTTGCGGAACGTATCGAGATGCAACGATTCGTTGGGACTGTGCGCTTTCGCGTGGGGGTCTTCGACGCCCGTCACAAGAATCTGTGCGCCGGGAAACTCCCTGACGAGATCGGCGATGAACGGAATCGACCCGCCCACGCCGATATCAACCGGCTCAACGCCATAGCCCTCGTGAAGTGCGTCGCGCGCAGCCGCAACGGCCCAGCCGCTCGTGTCGACAAGGAACGCGTCGCCATAGTCCTGATCGACGAACTCCAGCTGCGCGCCAAAAGGCGCATTGGCGCGCAGATGCGCCTCTACGGCGGCATACGCCTCGCGTGCGGGCTGGCCGGGGGCCACCCGCGCGCTGATCACGACGGTCACCTCCGGGGTCAACGTGTTCGAGGCGTTCGCGACGCTCGGTGCATCGATCCCCGTGATCGTGATCGATGGTTTGTTCCAGATTCGGCTGAGAATGCTGCCGCGTCCAATCGGCGAGACCCCTTCGGGAAGCCCTGCCTCATCACGCAACGTCTCTTCGCTGTAGGTGGGCGTCTCAGCATCCCGCTCTGAAAGCCCTGGAACGGCCACAGCCCCGTCGTCGTCCCAGAGCGTTGAGAGCATTTTTACTGTCGCGAGCATCGCGTCAGGCACTGCGCCCCCGAACATCCCGGAGTGTGAGGCGTGCTCGAGCGTGCGCACCTTCAGGGTGAACCGGGTGTTGCCTCGCAGCGAGACCGTGAGAGCGGGTGTGGTCGCATCCCAGTTGCCAGAGTCTGCAACAACGATGACATCAGCACGCAACGCCTCAGCGTTGTCAGAGAGAAACTGGGCGAAAGAACGAGAGCCGGCCTCTTCTTCTCCCTCGAAGAACAGCACCACACCCAGATCGAAATCGTTTCCCAAAGCTTGCTTCAGCGCACGTAGCGCTGCGACGTGCGCCATGATCCCGGCCTTGTCATCGGCTGCGCCGCGACCGTACAAGCGTCCTTGTCGCAACGTCGGCTCGAAAGGAGGCGACTCCCAGAGCGACTCGTGACCGACGGGCTGAACGTCGTGGTGCGCATAGAGCAAGATGGTCGGGCGACCATTGCGGGCAGCACGCGTGGCCAGCACCGCCGGCTGGCCGGCTTCGCCGGTGTCAGCGATGACGGCGTTGCGAATCTCCACAGAATCGAACAGATCGAGCCCGCGAACCAACTCAGCGACTGCCTCGGCGCTCTGTGCCACAGCGCCAGGGTCGAAGCCTGGAAATGCGATCGAGGGAATGCGCACGAGAGCGCCGAGATCGGCGAGGGCGACGGGGATTCCAGACGCTGCGGCAGCGCGCACAGCGTCTTTTCGAGAAAGCTCAGTGGTCATGCGGGTAATCTTAAGCCCACACCTGTTCACAATCATCGAGGATTCACCCGTGGCTAAGACACCCGCCGCCCCCGCACCGAACGACGTTCCGGCCGATTCTTCGGCCGAGTCGTCAGCGACCGGCAAGGGTCGCCCGACCCCGAGCCGTGCCGAGCAAGAGGCTGCCCGCAAGCGCCCCCTCGTGCCCGACAGCAAGGAGGCGAAAGCTCGCGCCAAGGCTGAGCTCGCCGCTCAGCGTGAGAAAGCACGTGTCGGCATGGCCGCCGGCGACCCCCGCTACCTCCCCGCGCGTGACCAGGGCCCGCAGCGCAAGTTTGTTCGTGACTTCGTAGACCGCGGGTTCCACCTGGGCGAGGCCGTTATGCCCGCCATGGTTGTGGTGATCTTCGCCACCTTCATTCCGAGCACCGAGGTGCAGTTCTATTCGTTCGTCGCGCTCTGGATCTTCATCTTCTTCGTAGTCGGCGACATGGTCATCACGTCGATCCGCGTCAAGCGCGCCGCAAAAGAGAAGTTCGGCGAAGGCAAGGTGGAAAAGGGTCTCGGATGGTACTCCGCAATGCGAAGCATCCAGATGCGATTCCTGCGTCTACCCAAGCCGCAGGTCAAGATCGGCGGACGCCCGGTCTCATAGACCAGGTCCTCCAAGAAGGGCGCGTGCTGATTTCTCAGTGCGCGCCTTTTACGTTGCCAGCGCCTGATTGATCTGACGCGCCCACAGCGGTCCGCGGTAGAGGAATGCGGTGTAGCCCTGCACCAGGTTCGCGCCCGCTTCGAGACGTTCTTCGACATCGGCGCCAGTTTCAACTCCCCCGGCCGATATCACGCAGAAGTCCGCGGGAACAGCGGCACGCACAAGGCGCAGCACTTCAAGCGACCGTGCTTTCAGCGGTGCTCCCGACAGGCCGCCGGCACCTGCTGCCCGCACCACTGCGTCGTCGGAGATAAGCCCGTCACGAGCGATCGTCGTGTTTGTCGCGATCAATCCGGCCAGGCCGAGGTCGACAGCCAACTGCGCAACGGCGGTGACCTCGTCGTCTTCGAGGTCAGGCGCGATCTTCACCAAGAGCGGAACCGAACCGGCCGCTTCACGCACCGCACTCAGCAGCGGGCGCAGCGTTTGAACTGCCTGCAATCCGCGCAGGCCCGGAGTGTTCGGAGACGAGACATTGACCACCAGATAGTCAGCCAACGGCGCCAACAGCAAAGCGCTCTGCACATAGTCGGCGGTCGCGTTCTCGACGTCGACCACTCGACTCTTGCCAATGTTGACGCCGAGCACCGCGCGCTTCGACCGCTTGCGAAGTTTCTTCAAGCGCACGGCAGCTCGCTCAGCGCCGTTGTTGTTGAAACCCATGCGGTTGATCACCGCGCGATCGGGAATCAAACGGAACAGTCGTGGTCGCAGGTTTCCGCCTTGCGCTATCGCGGTAAGAGTACCCACCTCGACGTGCCCGAAGCCGAGCGAGTAGAGACCCGCTGCTCCCTTCACATCTTTGTCGAACCCCGCCGCGACACCGAATGGCGAATCGAACGTGAGGCCGAGCGCAGTTGTGGCGAGTTCCGGTGCAGGTGCGGTCAGACGACGGGCCGCCCATGACAGCGGTGCAACACCAAGCGCACGAATGACGAGCATTGCGGCGTGATGTGCCGTTTCGGGGTCCATACGCGCGAACACGGTGCGAAAGATGAAGGGATACATCGTCTCCAGGCTAGCCGTTAGCAGGCGGAGCTCAGCACGCGCTGAGCCGTTCGTGCGCGAGGAATCTACTCGAGAATGGATGCTGCGGCACGTTCCCCGCGGGCACGGGGGTGGTCCAACCGAAGCTGAGCGATCGCCGCTTCGAAATCCTCAAGCGAATCAAAGGCCTGATACACGCTCGCGAACCGAAGGTAGGCGACTTCGTCGAGCTCGCGCAGCGGTTGCAGAATTGCCAAACCGATCTCGTTCGCATCCAGCTGCGACGTGCCGGTCTGACGAATCGATTCTTCGACCGTCTGCGCCAACACCGCGAGATCGCCTTCGGTGACAGGACGCCCTTGGCACGCCTTTCGCACGCCCGACATGACCTTCTCGCGGCTGAAGGGCTCAATGACCCCGGAGCGCTTGATGACGTTGAGGCTCGCCGTTTCAACCGTGGTGAACCGGCCCCCGCACTGCGGACACTGTCTGCGGCGACGAATGCTCAGACCGTCGTCGCTGGTGCGCGAGTCGATAACGCGAGAATCGGAATGGCGGCAGAACGGGCAATGCATAAGAGGGCCAGACTACGCCTCGAACCGCGCCGTCACCGCTTCGCCGTGCGCAGGAAGAGCTTCTGCCTCAGCCAGTGTCACGATAGCGGCGTGCACAGCCTGCAACGCGTCGCGGTCGTACTCAATGACCTGCTGAGGACGCAAGAAAGTCGACGCAGATAGCCCTGCCGAATAGCGAGCCTGACCACCTGTCGGCAACACGTGGTTGCTGCCGGCGAGATAATCTCCCAGGCTGACTGGTGAATTCGGACCGACGAACACTGCGCCGGCATGAACGAAATCTTCTGGACGAGCGTCTTCAAGGTGCAGCTCAAGGTGCTCGGGCGCGTAGGCGTTGCTGAAAGCTGTCGCCGTTTCGATGTCGTCTACCAGCACGATCGCGGACTGCACTCCTTCGCACGCGGCCGTGATGCGATCGGCGTGTCGAGTGCCCGGGGTTCGCGCTGTGATCTCAGCCTGCACTGCCTCAGCGAGACGAACGGAGGTCGTAACCAGTACCGCAGAAGCCTGTTCGTCGTGCTCGGCCTGACTGATCAGATCAACGGCTACCAGCCGCGCGTCGGCGGCATCGTCAGCGACAATCAGAATCTCGGTCGCCCCGGCTTCAGAATCCGTGCCGACAAGCCCTGCGACAGCGCGCTTTGCCGCTGCCACGAAGTTGTTGCCGGGACCCGTCACCACATCAACCGGCTCAAGACCGAGTTCGGGCACCCCGTGCGCAAACGCGCCGATGGCTCCCGCTCCCCCGATGGCGTAAACCTCTTCGACACCGAGCAAACGTGCAGCGCCGAGAATCACCGGGTGCACCCGTCCGCCAAACTCCGATTGGGGCGGCGAAGCGAGAGCGATCTGCGTGACACCAGCTACCTGTGCCGGTACCACATTCATCACCACGCTGGAGGGGTACACAGCTTTACCACCGGGCACATAGAGTCCGACTCTGCGCACCGGCTGCCACCGCTGAGTGACGCGAGCACCTGAGCCGAGTTCGGTCACCACCGGAGGGGGAACCTGCGCGGCGGATGCTGCCCGCACGCGCGCAATTGCTTCCTCTAGCGCGCTGCGCACAGCGTGGTCGAGCCCCGCCAGCGCCTCATCAAGATGAGACGCGGGCACGCGCAGCTCGTGACCTGACACATGATCGAACCGCTCTGCTTGCTCGCGCAGCGAAACCTCGCCGCGCGCCTCGACGTCAGCGACGATCTCGGCGGCGACAGTGAGGGCATCGTTTCGCGCCGCGCTCGCGCGGGGCACGGTGGCCAGCAGCTCGACGGGCGTCATAGTGCGCCCGCGCAGATCGATGATGCGAAGCATTAGCCGCGGGTCACTCCCGATACGTCGTTGAGAATGCCAGTACGCCCATCTTCGTGACGTACGACGAAGCTCTCGCCACGATCTTCAATCACGAGCGCCCACGCAGTGGGACCGACGCGGAAGAGGGGCATGCCCAGTTCATCGACCACATCTCGCTCTTCGGGTGCGAGTGCCCAGAAGGCCTGTTGGCGCACGGGCTCAGCAACAGGGGCACCGTCGGCATCGGCATCGGCCGACTCGGCCGCGGCACCGTCAGCTTCTGCGCTCTCGCCCGCATCAACCACTGCAATCTCCTCGGCCGAGTACGCGCCGGTGACGCTGTCGTCGGTCGCGATCTCGGCGTCGGCATCGACTGGCTCGTGCGCATCGGCGCTGTCTTCAAGAGCACCGGAATCGTCAACGACAGGGGCTGCGACCGGGGCCGGGCGTGGCGAAATGGCCCTGATCGGACGCGCGTTGCGGTGCGCGGGAACCTGATCGCGACCGACGAAGTCCTCGTCGATCGGCGAGATGAACGGCGCGAACACCGTGAGGAAGACCCCGGCCATCATCAAGAAGAATGACACCCAGATCACCCAGCTGCGCACCCACTGTCCGGTGCTGCCAGCAAACGCGACCGTCTCCCAGATTGACTGAGCCCACAGCACGCTCGACACGCTGAATGCGACCGAGGCGAACTGGTCGATACCCAGCGATCCGACTCTGCGAATGCCGAGTGGCGACAGGCGCCGCAATACGATCAGGAACACCGCAGCGGTCGGAACACCGATAGTGAGAATCCACTGCAGACCCGACGTCCACACCGAATCGAAGCGCAAGGTGCTGAGTGAGAAGAACGAAACGATGAAGGCCACCGCCCACACGCCCATCAGCGCAACCTCGCGGATGGAGAACGGCCCTACGCCGTACTGCGGGGCATGCTCCGGCGTGGTGGCATCGTCGTCGCCGTCGGCCGTGCTTTCTGCCGCAGCGTCGGTGGAAACCAGCGCCTCCACATCGGAGTTTTCTGCGAGCTTGTCGTCCGTCACAATCTTCCCTTCTTGCCGCGCGAGCGCAGCGTAAGTCTTGTTCGATCCTAACCGCGCGTGGCCGGATCGAGATGAGGTGTTGATGAGATCACCCGAGGCACTGCGGCCCGAGCAACCCCTTCAATTCGCCGAAGAGGTCGGCCGTCACCGAAACCGGCATCGGCACTTCGAATACCTTCGCAACGCCGCCTTTATGCAGTCGCAGCGTGACCTCGGTGGTGCCGTGATGGCGGTTGAGCACTTGCGCAAGCTCTTCGACCAGCTGTTGAGTGGCCCGATGCTCGGGAACCAAGAGGGTGAGGGGGCCTGAAGCATCCAATGCACCCAGATCTGGCGTGAATGCCGCCTGGGCGTGGAGGTTCAAGCCATCGTCGCGTCGCGACACCCGCCCGCGCACCGCGAGGATCGAGTCGGCTATCAGCATCGATGAGAACTCGGCATACGTCTTGCCCATGAACATCACCGTCACTTCGCCGTTGAAGTCCTCGATGGTGATCATGCCGTACGGGTTGCCACTCGCCTTTGCAACCCGATGCTGCACGCTGGTGACAAGTCCCGCGACGGTCACCTGATCACCGTCGCTCAGGTCGTCCGAAGCAAGAAGATCATGGATGCTGATCGAGGCATGCTTCGCGAGCGGCACCTCGAGCCCGGCGAGCGGATGGTCAGAGACATACAGGCCCAGCATCTCGCGCTCGAATGCGAGCTTGTCTTTCTTCGTCCACTCGGGGCGCTCTGGTACCTTCGCCGGCGCAATCTCTTCGGTCTCGTCGTACAGGCTGTCGAAATCGAACCCGATGGCTCCCGTAGCCGCTTTTCGCTTGCTCTCGACCGCGGCTTCGGTGGCATCCTCGTGGATTTCCATGAGCGCTCTGCGCGTGGAGCCGAGCGAGTCGAACGCCCCCGCCTTGATCAGCGATTCAATCGTCCTCTTGTTGGAGACATGCATCGGAACCTTGGTGAGGAAGTCGTGGAAACTCACAAAGCTCTCGTCGGCGCGCGATGACACGATGCCATCCACAACGTTCGAGCCGACGTTGCGCACCGCACCCAGCCCGAAGCGGATGTCTTCGCCGACAGCGGCAAAGAATCGGATTGATTGGCCGACATCTGGCGGCAGCACTTTGATGCCCATGCGACGGCACTCGTTGAGGTATACCGCCATCTTGTCTTTAGAGTCACCGACGCTCGTCAGCAGTGCTGCCATGTACTCGGCCGGGTAGTGGGCTTTGAGATACGCCGTCCAATACGAGACCAGTCCGTAGGCCGCCGAGTGGGCTTTGTTGAACGCATAGTCGGAGAAGGGCAGCAAGATGTCCCAGAGCATCTTGATGGCAGCATCCGAATAGCCATTGGCGTGCATGCCTGCCTCGAAGCCTTCGAACTGCTTGTCGAGCTCCGACTTCTTTTTCTTGCCCATCGCGCGGCGCAGAATGTCGGCTTGTCCGAGGCTGAAGCCGGCAACTTTCTGTGCGATCGCCATCACCTGTTCTTGATAGATGATCAGGCCATAGCTGGTGTCGAGAATCTCGGCGAGCGACTCGGTGAACTCGGGGTGGATCGGAGTGATCTCTTGCTGGCCGTTCTTTCGCAGCGCGTAGTTGATGTGCGAGTTCGCCCCCATCGGCCCGGGACGATAGAGCGCGATCACGGCGGAGATGTCTTCGAAGTTGTCGGGCTTGAGCAGACGCAGCAACGACCGCATCGGGCCGCCATCAAGCTGGAAGACGCCGAGCGTGTCTCCACGCGAGAGCAGTTCGTAGGCGCCCTTGTCGTCGAGAGTGAGGTCTTCGAGCACGAGGGGATGGCCGCGGTTGGCTTCGATGTTGTCGAGGGCGTCGTTGATGATGGTGAGGTTTCGAAGCCCCAAGAAGTCCATCTTGATCAGTCCGAGCGACTCGCACGACGGATAGTCGAACTGCGTGACGATCTGCCCGTCTTGCTCTCGGCGCATAATCGGAATGATGTCGATGAGTGGCTCGCTCGACATGATCACCCCCGCCGCGTGCACGCCCCACTGCCGCTTGAGGTTCTCGAGCCCTACGGCGGTGTCGAAGACCGTTTTGGCCTCAGGGTCGGTCTCAATGAGGGTTCGAAACTCAGCCGCCTCTTTGAATCTCACGTGGCTCTTGTCGAACATTCCCTCGAGCGGCATGTCCTTTCCCATCACCGCGGGAGGCATCGCCTTGGTGAGCTTGTCTCCCATGCTGAAGGGAAAGCCCAGCACTCGACCAGCATCTTTCAGAGCTTGCTTGGCCTTGATGGTTCCGTAGGTGACGATCTGAGCGACGCGCTCATCACCGTACTTTTCTGTCACGTACTGAATGACCTCGCCGCGGCGCCGGTCGTCGAAGTCGACGTCGAAGTCAGGCATCGAGACACGGTCGGGGTTGAGGAATCGCTCGAAGATCAAGCCGTGCTGCAGCGGGTCTAGGTCGGTGATTTTCATCGCGTAGGCGACCATGGAGCCCGCACCCGAGCCTCGTCCGGGCCCGACACGAATACCGTTGGCCTTGGCCCAGTTGATGAAGTCGGCAACGACTAGAAAGTAACCGGGAAAACCCATCTGGATGATGACGCCGGTCTCATACTCTGCTTGTGCGCGCACCGCGTCAGGGATTCCGCTCGGGTAGCGGTAGTGCAGCCCAGTCTCGATCTCCTTGACGAACCAAGACTCCTCGGTTTCGCCTTCTGGCACCGGAAATCGTGGCATGTAGTTCGCGCTGGTGTTGAATTCGACGTCACAGCGTTCGGCGATGAGGAGCGTGTTGTCGCAGGCTTCGGGCTTGTCGCGGAAGACCTGCCGCATCTCGGCCGCAGACTTGACGTAGTAGCCATCGCCGTCGAACTTGAAGCGTTTGGGGTCATCGACCGTCGACCCTGACTGCACACACAGCAACGCGGCATGGGCAGAGGCGTCGTGCTGATGGGTGTAGTGCAGGTCATTGGTGCCGACCAGCGGAATATCGAGGTCTTTGGAGATCTTCAGCAGATCGCTCATGATTCGACGTTCGATGTCGAGTCCGTGGTCCATGATCTCGGCGAAGTAGTTCTCTTTGCCGAAGATGTCTTGGAACTCTGCCGCTGCGGCCCGCGCCGCATCGTATTGGCCGAGTCGCAGCCTGGTCTGCACCTCACCGGAGGGACAGCCAGTGGTGGCGATGAGTCCCTTGGAGTACTTCTGCAGAATTTCCCGATCCATGCGGGGTTTGAAGTAGTAGCCCTCGAGCGACGAAAGTGACGACAACCGGAACAGGTTGTGCATGCCTTCGGTCGATTCAGAGAGCAGTGTCATGTGGGTGTATGCGCCCGCACCCGAGACGTCGTCACGGCTTTGCTCCGGCGAGCCCCATTTGACTCGTGACTTGTCTGAGCGATGGGTTCCGGGCGTGACGTAGGCCTCGATGCCGATGATCGGCTTGATGCCCGCGTCTTTGGCGGTCCGATAGAACTCGAACGCGGCGAAGGTGTTGCCGTGATCGGTGACCGCGATCGCTGGCATGTCAAGGCGCACAGCTTCATCGATCATCGGCTTGATGCGCGCTGCCCCGTCGAGCATCGAGTATTCACTGTGTACGTGCAGATGTACGAAGGAGTCGGATGCCACTCAACGAGACTACCTTCGGGTCACGACGTGGTCGTCGTTGCGCGCCCCATAGGCTCGTTCTCATGGCAACTCCAGATTTCGTCCTGTCGCTTCGTGAGAAGCTCGGTCATTCCCCACTCCCGCTTGTAGGGGTAACCGCCGTCGTGTTCAAAGACGAGAAGCTGCTGATTGGCAAGCGCGCAGACAACGGTCAATGGCAGTGCGTCTCGGGAATCGTAGACCCGGGCGAGGAGCCCGCCGATGCTGCGGTGCGAGAGTGCCGCGAAGAAGCAGGCGTGGTGGTGCGCGCGACTCGCCTTGCTCTCGTGCAGCAGCTTCCGCGAATCACCTATGACAACGGTGATCAGGTCGACTATCTCGATCTCGTGTTCCGCTGCGACTGGGTCTCGGGTGACCCACACCCGGCAGACGGCGAACTCACCGAAGTCGGCTGGTTCGCGCTCGGTCAGCTCGGCGACATGGAGCAGGCACACGTACGCAAGATTGCGCTCGCTCTCGCCGAAGACGATCCTGCCTCGTTCTCAGGCGGTCGTTGAGATCAGGCGGGATCGCGCAACAGCTCGAGTGCGTGGCCCAAATCCTCGGGATACTCTGAGCGAAACGTCATCCACTCCCCCGTCGCCGGGTGTGAGAACGACAGCTCTCGCGCGTGCAGCCACTGACGGGTGAGTCCGAGGCGCGCGGCGATAGTGGGGTCGGCGCCGTAGAGCGGATCGCCCACGCAGGGGTGGCGGTGCGCAGCCATGTGCACTCGAATCTGATGAGTGCGACCGGTTTCGAGATGAATCTCGAGAAGAGATGCGCCGGGAAACGCTTCCATCGTTTCGTAGTGAGTCACCGAGTCTTTGCCGGTCGGCGTCACCGCAAACTTCCACGAGTGGGAGTGGTGGCGCCCGATGGGAGCATCGATGGTGCCGGCAAGAGGATCAGGGTGCCCTTGAACGACCGCGTGGTAGATCTTCTCGACGGTGCGTTCCTTGAACGCCTGTTTGAGTACGGAGTACGCGCGTTCTGTCTTCGCGACCACCATGAGGCCGCTGGTGCCGACATCCAAGCGATGAACGATGCCTTGGCGCTCGGCCGCCCCCGTCGTCGCGATGCGATACCCGCTGCCCGCAAGCGCGCCGAGCACGGTAGGACCCTCCCAACCGACAGACGGATGAGCCGCGACGCCGGTCGGCTTATCGACGACAACGAACTCGTCGTCGTCATAGACGATGCCGAGGTCTGGCACGTTGACCGGCACAACGCGCGGCTCCTCTTTCGGCGTCCACGACACGTCGAGCCATGATCCGCCGTGAAGCCGATCCGACTTTGCCAACACCCGGGTGTCCATCGTGACCCCGCCCGCTTCGGCGACTTCGGCGGCAAATGTGCGCGAGAAGCCCAGCATCTTTGCGAGCGCTGCGTCTACACGAACTCCGTCGAGGCCATCGGGAACGGGAAGCGAGCGTGATTCCACGTCAGTCGACCGATGAAATGGATGCTGCTGCATCCGGATTGTCGTCTGCTTCACGTTCATCAGCCGACTCGTTCTTGGCGACCGCACCTTCGCGGGTTCCATCGAATCGCAACCCCACGAGAACCATGATGGCGACGCCAATCATCATCGTCACGATGAACATGTCGGCGACGTTGTAGATCGCTGGCATCATCCAGGGGGTGTTGATGAAATCGATCACGTGCCCAACACCGAAGCCCGGTTCACGCACCAGTCGATCAGTGAGGTTGCCGAGCACACCGCCGAGCAGCAAGCCAAGACCGACAGCCCACAGCCTCGACTTCACTCGTGTGGCGGCGAGCCACACGATAGTGATGGCAACGCCGGCAAGTGCGATGGTGAAGACCCACGTCACTTCTTCGCCGAGCGAGAAGGCAGCACCAGGATTCTTGGTGAGATAGAAGATCAGGAAGTCGCCGATGATGTGAACCGACTCCTGATAGGGCAGGTTCTCAAGCGCGAGATACTTCGTAAACTGGTCGGCGGCCAGCACGATCGCCGCGAGAATCGCGATGATCGAGCCGGCCGCCGCCTGTCGAAGGGGAGGACGGACTGTCAAAAGTCCGGCTTAAAGGCCGACAGCCGAGACCGGGGTCGCACCCGACGAAGTGGCTGTGGTCTCCAGGTCGCGCAGCTTGCCCTCGATGTAGCCACGCAGCTGTGCGCGGTAGTCACGCTCGAAGCTGCGAAGCTCCGTGATGCGACCTTCGAGTTCCGTGCGGTCGCGCTCGAGCTTCTCGCGGGCTTCACGGCCACGCGTTTCAGCGTCATCGATAATCGACGCGGCCTGAGCCTTGGCGTCAGCGATCAGCTGGTCGCGCTGGGCCACACCCTCAGCGACGTGCTCGTCGTGAAGGCGCTGTGCGAGCTCGATGATGCCAGCGGTAGCCGCGGCACCTCCGCCTGTGGCAGCGGTCGCAGGCGCGGCTGCTGGGGCTGACTCGGTCTCGTCGGCGGCGGGCTCAGCCTCGGCGGCAACAGGCGCGGACTCTGCGGCAGGAGCTGCGGCGGCGTCGCCGGACTCGAGCTCCGCGACCTTAGCCTTCAGCTGCTCGTTCTCGGCGATAGTCTTGCGCCACTCAACGACGATCTCGTCGAGGAAGTCGTCGACCTCATCCGGGTCGAAACCTTCCTTGAAACGTACGTGCTGAAACTGCTTGGTGACGACGTCATCGGGGGTCAATGCCATGGTGATTCCTCTTTCGAGCGCTCCGGTCGCTGGCGTATGTCAGAAATACTCTCCCTGACGGGGCCGTATCTAGCAAGCATAGCCGCGGGTTCAGGTGACTGTCGAAGCAGTTCGTCGACGGTCTACTACTTATCAGGCACTTGCCAGCGCGCGCGTGACGCTCAGCAAGATGAAGCACAGCAGCATGGTGAGCGCGAAGCCAAAGTCAATGGCGACTGCTCCCACCCGCAACGGCGGTATGAGCCGCCGAAACAGCTTGATGGGCGGATCAGTGATCGAGTACACGATCTCAGCAGCAACCAGACCAGCGCCCTTGGGTCGCCACTCACGGTTGAAGACCGGAATCCACTCAAGGATCAGCCGTGCGATCAACACGAAGACATAGAGCAGCAGTAGCGTGTTGAGAATTGATGCGATGAGTTGGAGAACTGCCACGATCTACTGCTGCGCGAAGGGCACGGCGTCAGGGTCAGCCTGTACGACTGATCCATCGCCCGATACTGCAACGTTCTCGGGCGAGAGCAGGAATACCTTGCTCGTCACGCGTTCGATACGCCCGTAAAGTCCCAGCGACAGTCCACTGGCGAAGTCGATCAAACGGCGCGCGTCTGCGTCGCTCATCTGCGACAGGTTGATGATCACCGGAATTCCCTCGCGGAAGTTCTCAGCGATCACCTGAGCGTCGCGGTACTGCTTGGGGTGCACCGTAAGAATCTCGCTCACCGCCGTCGGCGTGGGCTGGCGCACAACCGTCGGACGGTGCAGCGGCGTCACAGGTGCGGACTTTTCCACACTCTGCGGGCTGCTTTTGCGGCTCATCGGCTGAGGCTCTTCGTACGCCTCTGCTTCTTCGTCGGCGAGACCTAGGTAGACCATGGTCTTCTTGAGCGGGTTCGACATTGCATCCTCCGTAGTGCTCATCTGTTCTGAGGTTAACCGTGTTGGGGCCGAAGGCCCGTGATTGCCGAGCCAATGCGCAGGTGTGTCGCGCCCATTGCGATCGCTTCGGCGAAGTCTGCGCTCATGCCGGCTGAGATCCACTCGGCGTCTGGCACGACGCTGCGAACGATGTCGGCGCAGCCACGCAGTCGTTCGAATGCTCGCGCCGGCTGCTCTTCGAGCGGGGCGACTGCCATGACGCCTCGTACGCGAAGACTGTCTTTCGCTGCGACATGTTCAGCCAGGGCAAGGAGGTCTTCGGGCGCGACTCCGCCGCGGCCCGTGTCGGAGGTGAGGTTCACTTGCAAAAGCACATCGAGAGTCGAGGAACCAGGTTCCGCTGCGCTGTCGAACGCGTTGGCCAACTTGGCGCGATCAACCGAGTGCACCATCGCGGCCGTAGATCGGATTGCTCGTGCCTTGTTGGTCTGGGCCTGGCCAACGAAGTGCCAGCGCAGATCCGAGAGGTGAGCCAGCGCAAGCGATTTCTCTGAGAACTCCTGCTGACGATTTTCGCCCACATCCCGAACGCCGAGCGCGTAGAGCGCTGCAACGAGCTCGGGTGGGTGGAACTTCGTCACGACAATGCGCGAGATTGACGCGGGGTCGCGGCCTGCCGAGCGAGCGGCATCCGCGATTCTCGCGTCAATCTCGGTGAGGCGAGCGCCTAAGTCGGCGTTCACGTCACTTCAGAAAGTCGGGAATGTCGAGATCGTCGTCGCCGAAGGCAGAGCCATAGTTCGACTCGACGTTGGCGCTCACCGATACCGGCTCGGGGTCGCGTGCGGCGACAGGCGCTTGCTCGTCTGCAACGTCGCTAGCAGCAGCCGTAGGAAGAGCTGGCGCGACGCGAGCGGTGGTGACGGGATCCACTCGCGACTGCGGCTCTCCGCCATCGAAGCCAGCGGCGATGACCGTGACGCGCACCTCATCTCCGAGGGTGTCGTCGATCACCGTTCCGAAGATGATGTTCGCCTCGGGGTGCGCGGCTTCTTTGACGAGCTGCGCCGCATCGTTGATCTCGAATATGCCGAGGTTCGACCCACCTTGCACCGAGAGGAGCACGCCGTGCGCGCCCTCGATGCTCGCTTCGAGCAGAGGGGATTCCACCGCCAGTTCGGCTGCCTTGATTGCACGATCCGCGCCTCGCGCCGAGCCAATGCCCATCAGGGCAGAGCCCGCGCCCTGCATCACAGATTTCACGTCTGCGAAGTCGAGGTTGATCAGACCAGGAGTCGTGATGAGGTCGGTGATGCCCTGCACACCGGCCAAGAGCACCTGGTCGGCAGTGGCAAAAGCTTCGATCATCGAAATGCCACGGTCGCTGATCTCAAGCAGACGGTCGTTCGGAACGACGATGAGAGTGTCGACCTCTTCTTTCAGCTTCGACACGCCGGTTTCAGCCTGGCTCTGCCGGCGACGACCTTCGAACGAGAACGGCTTGGTGACGACACCAATGGTCAATGCGCCGATGGACTTGGCAATCTTCGCGACGACGGGGGCTCCACCGGTGCCGGTTCCGCCACCCTCGCCCGCAGTAACGAAGACCATGTCAGCGCCACGAAGCGCTTCTTCGATCTCTTCAGTGTGGTCTTCTGCGGCACGACGCCCAACCTCGGGGTCGGCTCCGGCGCCGAGGCCACGGGTGAGCTCGCGGCCAACGTCGAGCTTGACGTCGGCGTCGCTCATCAGCAGCGCTTGCGCATCGGTGTTGATCGCAATGAACTCCACGCCACGCAGGCCGAGCTCGATCATTCGGTTGACGGCGTTAACGCCGCCTCCACCAACGCCGACCACCTTGATGACGGCGAGGTAGTTCTGGTTCTGGCTCATGCCGGCCTCCGGACCTGGGTAACCTTCAACCTCTAGTAGAGGTCTAAAGAATTGCTCGGTATGCAATTCCTGAATTGAAGGTATGCCGCGGGTTGACGTGGCGGCGGAAGGCCGTGGGCGTGTCGTCACATCTCCGCCCCAGATTGGAGCGATCAGACATCAGAGCACGACAATTGCCGCGGGCGATGAGACGTCATAGCTGAGCACATCTTCGGGAGGACGCGTCTGCATGATCTTTTCGAGTTCGAAGGCTTTGAGTGCGGAGTCCTCCGCGCTCCCCCACACGACATCCGTATTGGTGCCGCCGAAGGTGAGAGTAACGTCGTTGGGCGACGACGCAGACACGCTGGTGACGCGTTCGAGGATGCTGTCGGGAAGCGATCGAATCACCTGACCGACGGCGTGAAACGCGTCAGAACGAGATCCACCTGTCACCTCGATGATCGGCTCGTCACTCTCGCGATTCTCGGTGGTCGCGAGCGCAACCCCGGCTGCGTCGACCAACGTGTACCCGGCGGCCGACTCGATCAGTCCCACCGGGGTTCGTTCAACAAGCTGCACGACGAGTTCGTGCGGAGGACGAGCCTCGAGCGTGTACGACTCGATCAGCGGAAACGCCACGAGCGCGGCCTTGACGGCGCTCTCGTCAACAAGTGGCAGCGGCGTGTTCAGCTGAGACGAGAGCGCCTCCGAGATTTCCTCTGCGTCGAGGCGCTCTGCGCCGACGACGACGATGTCTTCAACCGCAAGAAGTGGGCTGTACGCCGCACCGAGCGTCACGACCACCAGCGCTGCCAGCGAAGCGAGCGAGCCGATCCACACCATGCGCCGTCGCCGCTGTCGACCCGTGAAACGGCGCACCTCGGAGCGCAACGCTTTGCGCCTTGCACGGGAGGCGCGCCAGACGTCGCGCATGCCCACGTCACCCTCGTAGGCAGCATTGCCGTCGTCGCCCGCGGGCAGCGGCGCAACCCGGCCGTCCGCCCCCGCCTGCGGCGCGAGCGCGATGACCGGCGCAGTGGGGTTCCCGTAGCGATCTGCCGTTGTCTCGTCGCCCTCAAACGACTCTTCCTCGCCTGACGGCGCGGGTCTCGCCGGAGGCGGCGGCAACGGCGGGGGTCGGCGCATGCGCCGCTACTCCCCCTGGCCCGTCACAGCGTCAGAGCTTTCAAGTGCTTCAAGCACCTGCGGAATGATGAGGTTGACGTTGCCACATCCCAAGGTGATGATGTAGTCCCCGTCGCGAGCGACGGAAGCCGTGTAGTCAGCGGCCTCCTGCCAATCAGCGACGAAGTGGACCTTGCTAGAATCCGAGAACGCTTCGCTCACGAGGGCTCCGGTCACGCCGGCCACGGGGTCTTCCCTCGCACCGTAGACGTCGAGCACGACCGTGTGGTCGGCCAGCGACTCGAGTACGTCGGCGAACTCCTGGAACATGTCCTGCGTTCGCGAATAGGTATGGGGCTGGTGGAGCGCGATGATGCGCCCCTCGCCGACGACAGTTCGAGCGCCAGAGAGCGCTGCCGCGACCTCAGTGGGGTGATGCGCATAGTCGTCGTACACGCTGACCCCACGTCTGGTCTCGTGGAGCTCAAAGCGTCTGGCCGTGCCGCCGAAGGCCTGCACAGCATCGACGGCTGCTTCGAAGTCGTATCCCAGCGTGACGAGCACGGCAACCGCTCCGGTCGCATTGACAGCGTTGTGAACTCCCGGAATGCCCAACTGAGCGTGCGCGGTCTGGTCGCCATGAGTGATTGAGAACGAGACGGGGCCGTCTGTGCGGATGTCATGCACACGGAACGTGGCATCGCTCGCTTGGCCGAACGTGACCATGTGGGGATGTGAGATCTCCCGCGCTACCCGCACTGCGCCGGCGTCATCAGACGAGATGACCACGGCCTCGCTGGCGCTGTTGGCGAACTCGGCGAACGCGGTGTAGAACTTCTCACGGGTTCCCCAGTGATCGAGGTGATCGGGGTCGACATTGGTGATGAGCGCGACCGCGGTGTCGTACAGCACGAAGGTGCCGTCTGACTCGTCGGCTTCGATGACGACAAGATCGCCTGATCCGTTGCCGCTTGAAACGCCGAGATGCGCGATCACTCCACCATTCACGAAGGTGGGATCAGCATCCAGCCCCTGAAGAGCGGTAACGACCATGCCGGTCGACGTGGTCTTGCCGTGGGCACCCGCCACCGAAACAAGTCGCCGAGCGCCAATGAACCAATGCAGCGCCTGAGAACGGTGAATCACGTGCAATCCGCGCTGCTTGGCCAGCACGAATTCCGGATTCTCTGGCCAGATCGCGCCCGTGTGCACGACCGTGTCGACGTCGTCAGCGAGGTTCGACGCTTCGTGACCCACGTAGACAGTCGCGCCCAGCGCGGCGAGCTCTTGGAGGTACTTGCTGTCGGCGCGGTCAGAGCCCGACACCTTGATGCCACGCTCAAGGAACATGCGCGCAAGCCCCGACATGCCGGAACCACCGATTCCGATGAAGTGGGCGGCCTCGATGTTCTCGGGGATGGGCAGGGTGAGGTCGGGTCTGATCATGACCTCTCAATCCTAAGTTGGCGATTGGATGCTGCACCCCCGGCGCGCTGGCATGTGGCTGTGAGGCTGCCTCGTATGTGTTGACACATTGATACATTGCAAGACACAATCGGGCCATGGAGTTCTACATGTCGATGGAGGTGTTCAGCGCGATCTTCTTGGTCGCTATCGCTGCTGTACCGATAGGTGTCCTCATCTCACTGCGCAGGCCCAACTGGGGCATCACCCACGTGTACAAGGCTTCGACGCGGGCTCGGCTACCAATCACGTCGGATGAGATGTGGTGGAGCATTCGGCGCCGCTCGCGAAATGAAACTCGTGCGAGTATGTGGGGCTTGTTGATCGCGGTGGCAATCGTCGGCACGCTTTTTGCATTCACTCAGCTGAAGTCGAGCCCGTATTTCATCTGGATCCTGGTGCTCATGATCTTCGTTGTAACCGCGGTGACGTCAACCCTCGCCAGCACGCGTGAACGCCTCTTCTCGCCCGCTCCGCAGGCCGCGCGCATTGCGCGGGCGCGCGAGCTTGATGTCTCGGACTATCTGTCATCCGTGCGTCAATACACGCCACGGGTCTTACTCATCGCCGCCGGTGTGGCATTCACCGTGCTGTGCCTCAGCGCTTTCTGGAAAGAGATCAGCATCCCAGTGATCGCGGGATCGGCGGCCAGTCTCGCGCTCGCATTGGTGGCGACGTGGATCTGCCGAGTCGCAGAACAGCAGATTCTCGCTTGCCCGCAGCCCGCAACCAACACCCTTGAGCTCGGTTGGGATGATCTCTTCCGCACAGATTCGCTCAACAATCTCAGAATGGTCGCCGCGATGACAGCGTGGCTACCATTTGGCATTGCGCTGACCGCACTCACCAACGCTTGGATCTTTCGCGGTCAAACCGACCTCGAACAGTTTGCTGGGCTGTTTCCATGGTGGGGCATTCCGCTTTTGCAGGTTATGTATGTGCTCGGCGCGGGTCGGCTCTCACCTGCGCTCTTTCCCGAATACTTGAACTCCCCGCAAGCTGATCTGTCTGTGCCAAAGGAGATAGCGAAGTGATCGTCATCGATCCGCAATCGCACGTACCGCCGTTCGAGCAATTGCGCGCCGGCTTGCTCGCTGCCGTCGCGTCGAACGAACTAGCTGCCGGTCAACGCCTGCCAACGGTTCGACGTCTGGCAGAAGACCTCGGGATCGCGCCCGGAACGGTCGCGCGCGCATACCGGGAGCTCGAAGCATCCGAAATCATCGAAACGCGCGGACGCAACGGCACATTCGTCTCGGCCACCGGCGACCCTAGCCGCCAACAGGTGCAACGCGCGGCGGCCGCGTTCGCGGAACAGATCCGCGCGCTGAGTTTCGACGCAGACGAAGCGCTCACCCTCGTGACAGCCGCTCTGCGCGGTGGAGACACCGCGCTCACCTAGCCCTTGGCCGCCCCTCACACATCGCAGCGGTTCTACTGCGCGAGCGCCGCGTCAATCATCGCCACGACGTTCTCGGCACCAGTGCGCGTGCCGACGGTTGCCGCAGCATCCACCATGGCCTTCTGGCGTGCGTCGTCAGCCAACAATGGCAGGATTTCACTACGCACCCGAACGCCGGTGAAGTCACCGTCAGCGATGATCACGGCCGCTCCCGCGCGCACTGCCGACGCCGCGTTGAGTGCCTGTTCGCCGTTGCCCACCGCGTAGGGAACATAGACGGCGGGAATTCTGAGCGCACTGATCTCGCTCACCGTCGCTGCGCCGGCGCGCGAGACGATCACGTCAGCGAGAGCAAACGCGAGGTCCATGCGATCGACATAGCGACGCAGAGCATAACCGTCTGCGCCAGGATCGGGCAGTTCGCTTCGCTCCCCCGTGACGTGCACCAGCTGCCAGCCGGCATCGACGATATCGCGCCACGCGCCGTCGTGACCTTCGCCGAATGCAATGTTCAGCCGCAGTGCGCCGAGCGAGCCGCCGAACACCAGCAGGGTCGGCTGTTGCGCATCAAGGCCAAAATACGCGGCAGCCTCTGCGCGCAGCGCGTCTCGGTCAAGCTCGACGATCTCCCGTCGAAGCGGCATCCCGACGAACTCACCGCCCTTGATTCTTGTGCCTTCAAACGCGACGCCTACGCCTGCGGCCCATCTGGCACCGAGCACGTTGGCAAGCCCAGGCTTGGCGTTCGCTTCGTGAATGACCACGGGAACCTTCACACCTCGCGCTGCGACGTACGCGGGCGCTGAGGCGTAGCCTCCGAAGCCGACGACGACGTCAATGTTGCGCTCGGAGATGTACTCGCGCACGGCAGCGACAGCACGCCGGAAGCGTCCGGGAAAAGCAGCCGCTGACTTATCGGGCCGCCTGGGGAACGGCAGCTTCTCGATGAAAAGCAGCTCGTAGCCGCGTTCGGGTACGAGCCGCGCTTCGAGACCCTCGCGGGTGCCGAGCACCAGAATCTCTGCCTCCGGGTCGCGTTCGCGAAGCACATCGGCCACAGCAAGCAGAGGGTTGACGTGGCCAGCGGTGCCACCGCCAGCAAGAAGATAGGTCGTCACTCGCCGAGTTTAGCGGCGCGAAGCGGTTGCGTTTTGACGCGCATTGCGACCGGGCGCCGTCGGCGCCACCGTTCGCTTCTGCGGCAACGTGCGTGCGAACGCGAGCAACACACCCGATGCCACGAGCACCGAGACCAGTGACGTCCCGCCCTGCGACAAGAACGGCAGCGGCACACCGAGCACCGGGAACACGCGCAACACGACGCCGATGTTGATGAGCGCCTGCCCGACGATCCAGACGGTGATACCGCCCGCGACGATGCGCACGAACGGGTCATCGGTCTTGCGGATGATGTGGAAGGCTCCGACTGCGAACAGCGCAAACAATCCGAGCACGACAGCGCAGCCGATCAAGCCCAGCTCTTCACCGACGATTGCGAAGATGTAGTCGTTGGCCGCTGCGGGCAGCCAGTCGTACTTTTCGCGCGAGTTGCCGAGGCCCAGGCCGAAGATTCCGCCCCCGGCGAGTCCCCATACTCCGTGCAGCGGCTGATAGCAGTCGTTGTAGTAGTCAGCCAGGCAGTCAGGGTTCAAGAAGCTCATGAACCGGCGCATGCGGTCAGGGCTCGTGACCGCCAAGATGGCGACCGCGATAACCGCGCCAATCGCTGGCAGCACGAACACGCGCAGTCGCACGCCCGAGAAGAACAGCGCGCCGAGAGCGACGAGCACGAGAATCATCGCCGTGCCGAGGTCTTTACCCGCAAGCACCGTTCCGATCACGAGCACGGTCACGGGAACCAGCGGGATGTACACGTGCTTCCACGAACCCAGCAGGGTGCGCTTGCGGAACAGCACGTAGCCGATCCACAGCGCGAGTGCGAGCTTCAAGAACTCCGAGGGCTGAGCCTGCAGCCCACCGATGTTGATCCAGTTTCGGTTTCCGTCAGCGGAAACACCGAGCGGAGTGAACACCAGCAGCTGAAAGATCGTGGCACCGATCAGGGCTGGCCACGCGATCCGCTTCCAGAACTTGATCGGCAGCCTGCTCGCGACGAACATCAGCGGCACACCGATCAGTGCGAAGACGAACTGCTTCATCACCGAGTCATACGGCGGCTCGCCTGCGGCCGTCGCCACGGCAGACGTCGCCGACAGAATCATGACGAGGCCGAAGATCGTCAGCATCAGCGCAGTCGACGCGATCAGAAAGAACTCGCTCGGCACTGGCGCGAAAATGCGGCCTAGCGAAACTCGCGCGGCAAGGCCGTGTCTATCACCGTTCTCAGTGGCCGTCGGACGCGGCGAAGTCGTCGTCACCCGCGCCCCCCGTTCCAACTCTGTCTGTCACAGCCGCGTGAAACCTGCGGCCTCGGTCTGAGTAAGAGGCGAACTGATCGAAGGATGCTGCGGCGGGAGCAAGTAGAACAACGTCCCCGTCGCGGGCAATCCCGGCTGCCAGTTCAACCACCTGCACCATGACTTGTTCAGTCTCAGTCGTATCTACCTCGAACACTGGCACCGTTGGGGCGTGTCGTTCGAACGCGGCCACCACAGCGTCGCGCTCGACGCCGATGACAATTGCCGCCTTGGCGCGCGCGCCCGATGTCGCCACCAGCTCAGAGATGTCGACACCTTTGAGCAACCCGCCGACTACCCAGACCGCGCCCGGGTATGCAGCGAGCGATGAGGCCGCGGCGTGCGGGTTGGTTGCTTTGGAGTCATCGATCCATGTGACGCCACCGCTTCGCGCGACGACCTGGATGCGGTGAGGGTCGAGCGTGAATGCCTGCACCGCGTCGTGAATGGCCGCCGGTGGCACGTCAAGGGATCGCGCCAGCGCAGCGGCGGCAAGAATGTTAGCCGCCATGTGCGGAGCGGCAAGACCTGCCACCTCGAGGTCTGCGAGCGTCATCAGCTCGAAAGCACTGGTGCGGCGTTCCTCGTGAAAAGCGCGATCGACCAGAATGCCGTCCACGATGCCGAGATCGCTCGGACCCGGGACGCCAAGATCGAATCCAATCGCGCGCGCACCCTCGACGACATCCGCGTCTTCTACCATCGAGCGCGTTGCGGTGTCGGCTTTGTTGTAGACGCAGGCGACGCGGGTGTGGTCATACACTTGCGCTTTCGCATCGCGATATGCCCGAGCGGAGCCGTGCCACTCGAGGTGGTCATCGGCGAGGTTGAGGCATGCCGCGGCATAGGGAGACAGTCGATTACTGCCCTGCTGCAAAGCGAGGTACCAGAGCTGGTGACTCGACAGTTCTACAACGAGCACGTCGAAACCCGAGGGGTCACGCACCGCATCGAGCACTGGAGTGCCGATGTTGCCCACCGGAGCTGCGCGCAATCCGCCCGCCGCCAGCATGCTTGCCGTAAGGCGCGTGGTGGTGGTCTTGCCGTTGGTGCCGGTGATCAGAACCCAGTCCGCGGGAGTGCCGTCTGGTCGCGCGACCTTGTCGCGCACCCGCCAAGCCAGTTCGATGTCACCCCACAGCGCAGCATCCGAGGACTGCGCCCATTCGATGAGCGGATGAGTGGGCGAGAACCCGGGTGAAGCGACTACCACTTCGGGGGCGAAGTCGATCAGCTCTTGCGGCGCCGCATCAAGCGGGCCCACCCAGAGTCGGGCACCGATGACAGGAATCAAAGTGGCGTATTCCTCGGCCGCATGTTCGGTGAGCACAAGCACGGTGGCGCCCAATTCGGCCAAGGTGTCGGCGACCGAGAAACCGGTCACTGAAAGCCCGAGAACGGCTACTCGCAGACCTTTCCAGTCAGAATGCCAACTGGTGAGCGTATCGAGGCGCGGGGCACTCATGTACTGGCGAGCCACTCGACGTAGAAGAACCCAATGCCGGTGACCGCGAGCAGGCCTGCGATGATCCACATGCGCACAACGATGGAGATTTCAGACCATCCGCGCATCTCGAGGTGGTGATGGAACGGGCTCATCAAGAACAGCCTCTTGCCACGGGTGGCTTTGAAGTACAGACGCTGCAGTATCACCGAGCCGGGCCCGATGATGAATGCGCCGGCAATGATCACGCCGAGAACTTCGGTGCGCGAGAGGATCGACATCGCGGCGATCACTCCACCGATCGCCATAGAGCCGACGTCGCCCATGAACACCTCGGCCTTCGGAGCATTCCACCACAAGAAGCCGACGAGCGCGCCCACGAATGCGGCCGAGACAATCGCCAAGTCGAATGGGTCACGAGTGGCGTAGCACCCGGTACTCAACTCCGCGATGACCGATGCGCACGACTGATTGAACTGCCAGAACACCACGAGGCTGTACGCGCCGACAACGAAGATCCCGACGCCGGTAGCGAGGCCATCTAGGCCGTCTGTCACGTTGGTGCTGTTCGACCAGGCGACGCCAATGAACGACACCCATGTGAGGTACAGGATCCAGCCGATAATGGGTCCGAGAACCATGAACGACAGCACTGGCACGTCTCTGAAGACGGAGATATAGGGCGACGCGGGTGTCTGGCCAAGCGCATTGGGATAGTTCAGGGAGACAATGCCGAACGGAATCACGACAAGAATCTGGCCAACGATCTTTCGCCAGCCCGACAAACCAAGGCTGCGCTGTTGCCGAACCTTCAGGAAGTCGTCGATGAAGCCCACGATCCCAAAGCCGACCATCATCCACAAAACCAGCAGGCCCGAAATCGTCGGCGGATTATTCCCAGTGAACGCACCGATCAGATAGCCCACGATCGTGCCGGTGATGAAGATCGTTCCCCCCATCGTCGGGGTGCCGCGCTTCGTGTGGTGGCTCGGGTTGTTGATGCTCTCGGGCGTGCGGATGACCTGTCCCCAACCCCACCGGCGAAACGATCGCAAGAAGACGGGGGTGAGAAAGAGGGTAAAGGCCATAGAGATCGCCGCTGCCGTCAGAAGTGATCTCACGAGAAGGATTCTCCCAGACGATCGCCCAAATGACGTAGTCCAGCAGAGTTCGACGACTTCACGAGCACTCTGTCACCGTCGCGCAATTCGCCTACCAGGTAGTCGTACGCCTCATCAGCGGTTTCGAAGAACACCGCTTCAGCATCCCACGATCCCTGTGCAACCGCTTCGAGAAACATGCGGCGCGCAGGCGTCCCTACCACGACGATGCGCTGAATACCGAGCCGAACTGCGAGCAGACCCACCCGATCGTGCTCCTCTTCGGCGTACTCACCGAGCTCGCTCATCGCCCCCAAGACGGCGACTTTGCGCTCGTCGGCGCTGGTGATCTGCGCGAGCGTGCGCAGAGCAGCCGCCATCGAGTCCGGGCTGGCGTTGTAGGCGTCATTGATGATGCGCACGCGCTGCGATCCCATGGGCTGCATGCGCCAGCGTTCCGCGATCTCTACGGTTTCAAGGCGCGCGACGCAGTCAGCGAGCGACACGCCCCACGCTGTGGCTGCAGCAATCGCTGCCAGGGCGTTAGACACGTGGTGCTCGCCGAGCACCTGCAGATGAAGGGGGGCGCTCACACCATCGACAGTGACGGTGCACCGGGTTCCGTCCGCCGCCACCGCGACGTTGTCTGCTCGCACCTCAGCGTCGGCGCCACGACCAAACCAACGAACTGAGGCGCCGACCTCACCCGCGATCGGGGCCATTGCAGCCACACGCGGGTCGTCGATGTTCAGCAGTGCGACGCCGTCGGCGCGAAGCGCGCGCACCAGTTCCGACTTTGCGTGGAAGGTCGCCTCGATGCCGCCGAAACCACCGGCGTGCGCCATGCCGACCATGAGCACCACTCCGGCATCGGGAGTAACCAGCCCGGCAAGTCGTGCGATCTCGCCCGGAGCGCTTGCCCCGAACTCGCTCACGAGAAAACGTGTCTGCTCGGTGACACGCAGCATCGTCAGAGGTGCGCCGACCTCGTTGTTGAATGACGCTTTCGGCGAAACCGTCTCGCCTTCGCCCTCGAGAATGCGTGCGAGAAGGTTCTTGGTCGTCGTTTTTCCGTTCGATCCCGTGATGCCGACAACCCTGAGGTCGCCACGCGCCCGCGCCTGGGCGACGACTTCACGGGCGAGGTCTGCGAGTGCCAGCACGACGTCTGTCACCACGATCTGTGTCACCGATGCGGCCACCGGCCGTTCGACGATCGCAAGAACGGCGCCCGCACTGACTGCAGCGTCGACGAACTCGTGTCCGTCGGTTGTCTCACCCGGCTTCGCGACAAAAATGCCGCCGGGCATCATCAGCCGAGAATCAGTGTCGACTGCGCCCGAGACCACGGTCTCGGGAGTGTCATCAGAGCTGAGCTGAAGGTCGCCGCCGATGGCGCGCGCGATGTGAGCGAGGGAAAGAGCAATCATGTGGTCTCCGGCAAGATCGCCAGGGTCACCCGAACTTGGGCAACTCCTCGGGCGTCGACGTTGAGGGCATCACTCGGAAGGTCTTGAGAACCTGCGTCATGGCCTTCTGGAACGCCGTCGCGTTAGCCGCTGACGACTTTACCTTTTGCGGCTCGTCAAGGGTGACGACCACGAGGTACTCGGGGTCGTCGGCTGGTGCGAACCCGATCATTGTCGTGTAGTACGCGTCCAGTTTGTAGACGCCGTTCTCTGACTTCTCGCCAGTTCCCGTCTTGACGGCGATGCGATAGCCGGGCACCTCGACATCGTCGGCATAAAGCGCCTGCATGGCGACGTTCTCGAGAATCGCCTGCGTCTGAGTGGCAGTTTCTTCGCTCACGATCTGAACCGGATCAGGAAGCTCCGGTGTGCTGACCGTGCCATCCGCGGCAGTGCATGACTCTACGAGCGAAAGTGGCATGCGAACGCCGTCGTTGGCAATCGCCCCGTACGCGCCAGCAAGCTCCGGCATGGTCGTTGTCAGCCCCTGGCCGAACGCCGTGTTGTACAGCGTCTGATTGTCCCAATCGGCGGCGGGCCTGACCAAGCCAGACTGCTCACCGGGGAAGCCAACCGCACTGCCCTCGCCGATGCCGAAGTCCTTCAAGTAGTCGTAGCGAGTTTCAGCTGACACCGTTTCGCTGAACTTTGAGATGCCCACATTCGATGAGTCGATCAGGGCCCCCGTCAGCGTGTAATTGAAAGTCTCGTGCTGAAACGAGTCGCGTACTGAAGCACCGTTGGCGAATGTCTCTTGGCCTGAGGCGGTAACCGTGGAGGCAGGAGTCTGCCCACCAGCATCCATCACAATCGCGGCCGTGAGCCCCTTGAAAGTGGATCCCGGCTCAAACCAGCTGCGAAAGATTCGACTCGCGCGGTCTTCACTATCAGTCGCTGTCACGTCGTTGGGGTCGACTGTCGGGTATTCGGCTGCGGCGCGAATCTTTCCGGTAGCAACTTCTGTCACCATGATCGCGCCGCTTTGAGCGCGCATGTCGATCACCTGCTCACCGATGAGCTGCTGCAGATACCACTGCAGATCTCGATCGATCGTCAATTGCAGGGTGCCACCGTCGACCGCCGAGATCTCGCGTTCCGTTCCGGGAATGACAACGCCGTCTTTGCCCTGCGAGAAGGTGCGCGTGCCGTCGGTGGGCGTCAAGCAGTCGTTCTGAGAAAGTTCTAGGCCTTCGAGCGGCCCGTCGGTGCCGATAAAGCCGACCAGGTTTCCGGCCACAGCGCCATCGGGGTAAGAGCGGGCTGGATGCTGTAGACAGGCGATGTACGGAACAGCCAGATCGGCGAGATCTCGAAATTGCTCTGTCGTGACGCTCTGTTTGAGGTAAGCGAAGCGCGATTCGGCGTTCTCGGTCAAGGCATCGGTGACGATCGCGCGCACGTCGTCCACTGGCAGCTCGACGATGGCAGCTGCATCGGCTGATACTTCGTCCCAACTGCGGGCGGTCGATTCGCCCGCGACGATGTCTTCGTCGATCTGGGTGATGAGCAAGGGGTCGAGCTGGCAGTCATAAAGAAGGATGCTGCCCGCGAGCGTTTCGCCCTCTGAGTCAACGATCGAACCACGGCTGCCATACAGCGGCTGGCTGCTGCCGAAGGCGCGGTCCATCGAGTCTGCAATGTGATCGTCAGCATTGACGACTTGGATGTCGACCAATCGCACGATGAATGCGATCAGAACAGCCAGCACGACCGCAAGCGCGACGACGGTGCGTCGGCGCGGACTGCGTGTAGCTTGCGTGGTCATGAACTCAGTGTGTGCTCGGGGTCGGCAATCCGTCGGTCACCGGAAGCGGAGTGTCTGAGACTGCCGACGGATCGGCGGCTAGCACTGGTGCTCCTTCAATGGTGGCGTCAGGTGCGGTGACGAGCGGCGTCGACTCGACGAGCGAGTTCGGCACGACACCGCGCCCGATCGCATCGATGGATGTCGACCCGTTTGAGGTCGCTTCGGCCCCGAGCACCTTGCCGTCGCTCAGACGCACGTAGCTCGGTGATTCGTCAATGACCATCCCGAGGGCCGCGGCGTTCGCGGCGAGGTACTGCGGAGAGCTCAGTCCGGCGACCTCGTCGTAGAGGATCTGCTTGTCGTAGGTGAGTGCCCGCTGGGTTTTCTCGAGGGTCGAGAGTTCGTATGAGGTCTGCGTGGTCATGATCGACAGCACCATCTGCGAGCCTGCGATCAGAAAAGCACCGAGCACCGCGACCACGCCGTACAGAAGCTTGGGTCGCCGACGTGGCGCTGGTGTTTCGACCGCGCGCAGGCGCCTTCTCGGTTCGACAGCGGGAGAGCGTACCGGTGCGACCGGCCATGATGATGCGAGCGAACCGTCGGCTGCGCTCACTTCGCGCTCCGCAACCGCTCGACTGCGCGCAGACGAACCGGCGTCGCCCGAGGATTGGTCTCTCGTTCTGTTTCACTTGCCAGTTCTGCGCCTTTGACAAGCAGCTTGAATTTTGCCGCATGCTCAGGAAGCTCAACCGGCAATCCGGCAGGAGTTGTCGAGGCCGCTGCCTTGACGAACTCACGCTTTACCAGTCGATCCTCGAGCGACTGGTATGCGAGCACGACCATGCGCCCGCCCACCGGTAACGTCTGCATCGCTGCGGGGATCGCGCGTTCGAGCACTGAGAGCTCGCGGTTCACCTCGATGCGCAGTGCTTGAAAGACCCGCTTCGCCGGGTGACCGCTTCGCTGAGCGGCGTAGGGGGTAGCTGCAATGAGGATTTCGACGAGCTGCCCCGAGCGCTCAATGGGTGTTTCGGCGCGCGCCGCAATGATTGCGCGCGCGTAGCGTCCAGCCAGCTTCTCTTCGCCGTAGCGCTCGAAGATGCGGCGCATGTCTCCTTCGCCGTACGTGGCGATGATGTCTGCTGCGGTGGTGCCCGCCGATTGGTCCATGCGCATATCGAGAGGCGCATCCTGCGAGTAGGCGAACCCGCGGTCGGCGACATCCAATTGCAGTGATGAGACGCCGAGATCGAACAGAATGCCGTCTGCTGCCGGCACGCCCGCTTTCTTCAGCGCATCGGCGATGCCGTCGTAGACGGTGTGCACGAGAGTGACGCGGTCTTTGAATCGAGCGAGCCGCTCCCCTGCAATTCGCAAAGCATCGTGGTCGCGGTCCAATCCCACCAGGTGGACGTTCTCAAAGCGTTCCAGGAATGCTTCAGAGTGCCCGCCCATGCCGAGCGTTGCGTCGACGAAGACCGCTCCCTCACGCGTGAGAGCGGGAGCAAGCAGCTCGACGCAGCGGTCGAGAAGCACGGGAGTGTGAATATCGCGGAGGCTCATGATCTTCAGGGACCGACCCGGTGGCTTTGATCCCCATCCGCTCTGACCTGACACCGGGGAAGTGTGTCAGGGCGGGAGCGGCTGGGAGTCGAAACCACCGGAATCAGAACAGTCCCGGAATCACCTCCTGTTCCAGCTCGGCGTACGTGTCTTCATTGCTTTCTGCGTAGCTGTTCCACGCATCCGCGTTCCAAATTTCGGCGTGAGCCCCCACACCGGTCACGACAAGCTCACGGTCAAGACCCGCATAGCTGCGCAACGAAGGTGGGAGGGTTATGCGGTTCTGGCTGTCGGGTTTTTCGGCGCTTGCGCCCGAAAGAAACATGCGCAGAAAGTCCCTCGCTTGCTTGTTGGCAAGTGGTGCTTCGCGAATGCGCTCATGAACGCGTTCGAACTCTTCAGTGCTGAAGACATAGAGGCAGCGATCCTGGCCTCTGGTAACGACCACGCCAGCGCCGAGGTCGTCGCGGAACTTTGCCGGAAGGATGACGCGACCCTTGTCGTCGAGCTTGGGAGTATGCGTGCCCAACAACATCGGACCCACCACCCCCTTCCGCCAGCCTCCGGATATGCGCCACTTTACTCCACTTTCCTCCACTTTGGTGTTCTTTTCTGAGTCAATGCTCCCCTAGGCCACCAAACGGGCAGAAAAGCGAAGCACGAAGGCAAAAGAAAAAGCACCGACCCAAGGGTCGGTGCTTCTACCTGTGGCCGAGGCCGGTGTTGATCAGCTCAGATCAGCGGTCTTCCTGTCGCTTGTCCCAGCGATCGTTCATGCGATCCATAAAGGATGCCGACGACGAGGGGGCTTTGGCTTTGCGCGGCGCTTCTGTCGGGGTGGGAGATGATCCGTTCTGCTTCGACGGCGTAACTGCCAGGATCACGCCAGCAAGCATGATGACGAACCCGATGACGCCGACGACAACCAGCTGGATAGACACGCCGACGATGAGGCTGCCGAGACCGAGCAGCACGAGCACTGTTCCGTAGACAATGTTGCGGTAGCTCAGGCCACGCCCATCCTGTGGCGCGGTCACGACATCGGCGTCGTTTCGCATGAGATGGCGTTCCATCTCATCCAGCAGGCGCTGCTCCTGTTCGGAGAGTGGCATGCGTCCCCCTCTAAAAGACTTCGTTGCTCTGATTCTACGCGTGCAATCAATCACTAGGCTAGGCCTGTGAAGCCCTCGCCTGAACCGATCGAAGCAATTTCCCAGCGAGTAGAAAGATTCGTGGCGTCGCAACTCAGCCTAAACGAGGAATTCGGCGCCGAAGCACAACTCCTGGTCGAGGCTGGGGCTCGCGCGGTCAGCGGTGGAAAGAGACTGCGCGGCCGGTTTGCGCTTGCCGGCTGGCGCGCGGTGGCTGAGCACGATGTCCCCTCGACGAGCAGCCTCACCCCGCCCGCCGAAGTTGTGTCTGCCGCAGCATCCCTTGAAATCTTCCACGCCGCTGCACTCGTGCATGACGACGTGATCGACAACTCCGACACTCGACGTGGCCAGCCGGCAGCGCACCGGGCCCTGGAGGCCCAGCATCGCGCGGCAGCCTGGGCAGGCGACGCCGAAGCCTTCGGCCGTTTCGGCGCAATCCTGCTCGGAGACCTTCTGCTCGCATGGAGCGATGACCTTTTCGAAGAAGGGCTGCATTCAGTACCGCTCGAGCGAGCACGGGCGACAAGAGACCAGTACTCGAAAATGCGGCGCGAAGTCACGCTCGGCCAGTTTCTCGACGTCGCTGAGGAGTCGGCATTCCGCGCGGCGCCTGCGCACACACACGCCAGTCGCGCGCTTCGCGTCGCGTCGCTAAAGTCGGCCCGATACAGCGTCTTGCAACCGCTGTGCATCGGTGCCGCTCTTGCAGACGCAGACGCAGAACAGATGAACGCCCTTTCGGCGTTCGGCCACCCGCTGGGAATGGCGTTTCAACTGCGTGATGATGTGCTGGGCGTATTCGGTGATGAGCGCAGCACGGGAAAGCCGTCGGGCGATGACCTGCGCGAGGGAAAACGCACCGTGCTGATCGCGTATGCCCAAGAAGGTCTGGATCCGCATATGTCCCGCCTGTTCAACGAGCTGGTCGGCGATCCGACGCTCGACCTTGAACAGATCGCGGCTCTGCAACGAACGATCGTCGACTCGGGCGCACTCGAACGCGTCGAAGAGCTCATCGCGCAGTATGCGCTCGAAGCGGAGCGTTCGCTCAACGGCGCACGACTGGGCAACAGCGCCGTGGGCGATTTGCGCGACCTCGCGCGCGCCGCGACGGTGCGCACCGCTTAGACGCGCGGGTCGGGCGAACTGAACGCGCTCGCGTCAGGCGAGGGTGCGAGCGATGCGTCGAACTTCGCTCTTATGCCCCGCGGTCAACGCCTCTATCGGCGCGCGTCCCATGGACTCTTCGGTGCTGAGCAGCCAATCGATGACCTCGTCGTCGCTGAAGCCCGCATCTTGGAGCACGATGATCGTTCCTCGCAGCGAAGAAAGCGGTGCCGAGTCGACGAAGAAGACCGACGGGACGACGAAGACATCATTGCGGCGCGTTCCGACGATGTTGGATTCATCGAGATAGCGCTTCACACGCCCCAACGACTCGCCCGTCAACTCGACCATGTCGGGAAGGGTCAGCCATTCAGTCTCGATGCGCGGGGAAGCTTCAGCAGTCACTCCCCCACTATCCCACCTCAATCACCATGGCGACGACGAAGTGCGTCACGTTCGCAGCGAAACCCCGCCAGTCACATTGGTCACACGCGTATCACCAGTTGACATGCATTTACATCCGTGACACGGTTTTTGGAAGTTCGCAGATAGGGGAATGCTTTTGCCACCCGAAACTCGCTTCCGCAACGGGAGCAAATCACGCAACATGGCCGTTGGCATCCCGACGGCCATCGCCGGTGCGGTCGCACTCGCACTGAGCGCTTCGCCCGCGTATGCAGATGAGCGCGCGGCCTCTGCGGTAGGCGCCGACGAGCGTTCGTTTCGTGCGTTGCCTGCCATCCCAGCGGCGAACGCAATCTCTATACCTGCCGTCACGGTCTCGGCCATCAAACCTGCCGCGGCGACACCGACTACCTACACGGTGGTGCCGGGCGACACCATCAGTGCAATCGCCTCGCGGCACGGCTCCACAACCAACGCGGTACTCACCGCCAACGGCCTCAGCGTGTCGTCGATCATCTACCCCGGCCAAACGATACAGATCCCGGGCGCGACGACGACTCCGCAGCCCAGCACTCCAACGACTTCGACTTCGACTTCGACTTCGACGTCGAGCGCCGCAGGCAGCTACGAGATCAAGGCAGGCGACACCATCAGTGCGATCGCCTCGCGGCACGGCTCCACAACCAACGCGATACTCACCGCCAACGGCCTCAGCACGTCGTCGATCATCTACCCCGGCCAAACGATACAGATCCCCGCAAAAGCTTCCGCTATCTCCGCTACGCCCGCGGCGAGCACGAGCACGAGCACGAGCAGCAGCGCTGTGGCGTCAAGCCTCGACGCCGAGCAGACAGCCAACGCGAAGTTGATCATTCAAGTAGGACGTGAGCTCGGCGTATCGGATCGTGGTATCGCGATCGCTCTGGGCACTGCGATGCAAGAGTCTTGGATCCGCAACCTCGATTGGGGAGACAGAGACTCACTCGGTCTGTTCCAACAGCGCCCGAGTACCGGCTGGGGAACTGCCGACCAAGTGCGCGATCCAGTGCGCTCGATCAAGACATTCTTCGGAGGGCCGAGCGATCCCAATGGGTACAACACCCGGGGTCTGCTCGATATACCTGGCTGGCAGAGCATGACATTTGCCGAGGCCGCACAGGCCGTGCAGATCTCTGCATATCCAGACCGCTACGCCCAGTGGGAGGCACCGGCCTACGCCTGGCTCGCTGCCCTTGGCTGAAAGTGCAAGATAACGCGGCCAATGGGCCGCGCTCGGTGAGCCGCTCCGCGGAGTACTCACTACTCATCCGTAGACTCTCAGAGTGAGCACGAGTCAGCAGACGGACCCGCTGATCGGCCGTCTCGTTGACGGCCGATACCGGGTTCGTGCGCGCATCGCGCGGGGCGGAATGGCGACGGTCTATGTCGCTACCGACCTGAGACTCGAACGACGGGTCGCGCTGAAGGTGATGCACTCGCATCTGAGCGACGACACGGTATTTCAGAGTCGCTTCATTCAAGAAGCCCGGTCAGCAGCGCGGCTCGCCGATCCACACGTCGTCAATGTCTTTGATCAAGGCCAGGACGGCGATATCGCCTACCTGGTGATGGAGTACCTCCCGGGCATCACCTTGCGAGAGCTCCTTCGCGAGCAGAAACGGCTCACCCTGCCGCAAGCGGTCTCAATCATGGACGCCGTGCTTTCGGGGCTTGCTGCCGCGCACCGTGCAGGCATCGTGCATCGGGATGTGAAACCCGAGAACGTACTGCTCGCGGAAGACGGCCGAATCAAGATCGGCGACTTCGGGCTCGCGCGTGCGACGACAGCGAACACAGCGACTGGCTCACAGCTGCTTGGAACCATCGCCTACCTCGCGCCCGAGCTCGTGACCCGTGGCACCGCAGATGCTCGCAGCGACATCTACTCGCTCGGGATCATGCTGTATGAAATGCTCACCGGCGAACAGCCGTACAAGGGCGAACAGCCCATGCAGATCGCGTTTCAGCACGCGACTGACTCCGTCCCTCGTCCAAGCGTGAAGAACCCGGGCGTTCCAGAGCAGCTCGACGAGCTGGTGCTGTGGACGACAGAGCGCAATCCGGATGACCGCCCGTCGGATGCCCGCGAAATGCTCGACCGCCTACGCGACATCGAACAAGACCTTGGCATTTCGCCGGTCGTCGCGCGGGCTACCACGGCCGCATACACCCCGGACGAAGGAATCGCATCGGGAGATCTCACGGCGGTGCTGCCTGCTGCCACCACTATGCCGACCGCGACGATCGAGACGACCGACAATGCGACCCGACTGCAGCGGGCCTCAAAGCGACGCGCAGCCAAGGGCGGCTGGCTCGTCTTTCTCGTTCTATTGCTGGCTGGTCTCGCCGCTGGGGCCGGGTGGTGGTTCGGCACCGGGCCCGGATCTCAAGTTCAGGTCGTCGACGTGGCGAACATGTCGTTCGAAGAAGCTCAGTCCGCGCTGAGCGCCCATACCTTGGTCGCGGTGCAACGCGATGAGAGCAGCCTCGAGATCGAGGCGGGGAGGGTGATCCGCAGCGACCCCGAGCCGGGTGCACGTGTCGACCAAGACACCGAAGTCGAGGTGTTTGTCTCGACCGGCCCTGCCGCGGTGAGCTTCGAGGTGCTGAACGGTCTATCGCGGGACGAGGTAACAGCTGAACTCGCGAATGAGAGCATCGAGGTCGTCGGCGAGGCCACCTATTACACGCAAGCCGCAAACAATGCCGTAGTCGGGGTTGTCATCACTCCGCAAGCGGGCGGTGACGACATCGAGTGTGGGGACGGATGCAGCGCTCACCAGGGAGACAGCGCCAGACTTCTGGTGTCGCTTGGCTCATTGCCGTCGGTCGAAGGAATGTCGGAGTCGAACGCTCGCACCACCCTTGACAACGCGGGGCTTGAAGTCGCGGCTGACGTCATCTCACAGTCGAGCGAAACGGTCGACGCCGGCATCGTGATCGCCACGACCGAGCGAGAGGGCGGAGGCTGGTGGCGCCCGGGCGACGCTGTCACGCTGATCGTGTCGTCTGGCCCGCCACTGTTTCCCATACCGAACGTGGTGGGAATGACACGCGACTCGGCGATCGCAACCTTAGAAGCTGAAGGCTTCCAAGTTGACTATGGGTTCTACTGGGATGCCTTTCCTGACGCCATCACCTCAGTGACCAATTCGAATCCGGCCGCTGGCGAGTACCGCGTCAAAGGAACCCGCGTTGAAGTCGAGATGACCGCGCAGGGCTAGACAGCAGACGCTAGCGCTTCTCTAGTTCCTCTGCCACGAGGAACGCCAGCTCAAGCGACTGCTTGTGATTCAAGCGCGGGTCGCACAGTGACTCGTAGCGCGTAGCAAGCGTTGCCTCGTCGATGTGCTCTGATCCACCAAGGCACTCGGTCACATCGTCGCCGGTGAGCTCGACGTGGATGCCGCCGGGGAACGTACCCACCGCACGGTGCGCTTCAAAGAAGCCGCGAACCTCGTCTACGACATCATCGAAGCGACGCGTCTTGTATCCAGTCGGCGTGGTGATGCCATTGCCATGCATGGGATCAGTAACCCAAAGCGGGGTCGCGCCGGAAGCCTTGACCGCCTCGAGCAGCGGTGGCAGCGAGTCGCGAATCTTGCCCGCGCCCATACGCGTGATGAACGTCAAACGCCCAGGCTCACGCTCTGGGTCAAGCTTGTCGATGAGTTCGAGCGCAGTTTCGGGCGTCGTTGTCGGACCGAGTTTCACACCAATAGGGTTGCGAATCTTCGAGAAGTAGTCCACGTGCGCACCGTCGAGGTCGCGTGTGCGCTCACCGATCCACAGGAAGTGCGCCGAAGTGTTGTATGGCGTGCTCGTTCGCGAGTCGATTCGCGTCAGCGGGCGCTCGTAGTCCATCAGCAGGCCTTCGTGCCCCGTGTAGAACTCGACGCGGCGCAGCTCTTCGAAGTCGGCTCCGGCCGCCTCCATGAACTTGATCGCGCGGTCGATATCGGTCGCGAGACGCTCGTACTGTTGGTTTGCCGGGTTCTGGGCAAAGCCGCGGTTCCACGAGTGAACTTCTCGCAGATCAGCAAAGCCGCCCTGTGTGAACGCGCGGATCAGGTTGATCGTTGATGCCGCGGTGTGGTAACCCTTCAGCAGTCGCTGCGGGTCGGCAAGACGCGACGCAGCGGTGAAGTCGTAGCCATTGACGATGTCGCCGCGGTACGCCGGCAACGTGACGTCACCGCGAGTCTCGGTGTCACTGGAACGCGGCTTGGCGAATTGCCCCGCCATGCGTCCCATCTTCACGACCGGCATCGACGCGCCGTACGTGAGCACCACTGCCATCTGCAATACGGTCTTCACGCGGTTGCGAATCTGTTCCGCCGTGGCGCCAGCGAAGGTTTCAGCGCAGTCGCCCCCCTGCAGGAGAAATGCGTTGCCGGATGCTGCGCTGGCCAAGCGATCACGCAGATTGTCGACCTCACCTGCGAAGACGAGAGGTGGCAGGATGGCGAGCTCGGCCGAGGCCTCTGCGACGGCCGCAGCGTCATACCACTGTGGCTGCTGCTTGATGGGCAATGTCCGCCAGTGGTCGAGTGCGTCCTGGTGCTGAGGCATCAGGCCAGTCTAGTGGCGTGTGCGGGTCCTGGAGGACGCGTGACACCTCACGCGGGTTGCGGCCAGCGCTAGCTGCGGGAAGTGAGTCGGTCTTTCACCGTAGAGGCGTAGACATCGTCGTATTGCTGCTCACCCAACCGCTGCAGGGCGATCATGATCTCGTCGGTGATCGATCGCAGAATGTAGCGATCGCCCTCCATTCCGTAGAAGCGCGAAAAGTCGAGCGGCTCGCCGACGACGACCCCGACGCGCACGATATTCGGCAGCCGCTGGCCAATCGGCCACATCACATCGGTGTCGACCATCACAATCGGCACCACAGGAACGCGCGCGACAAGTGCCATCCGTGCGATGCCAGTGCGACCCCGGTACAGCCGGCCATCGGGGCTGCGCGTGCCTTCGGGGTAGATGCCCAAAAGCTGGCTGCCACCGAGCACTTGCAGGCCGGTGTTCAACGACGCTTCTGAGGCCTTACCTCCCGAGCGATCGATGGGAATCTGGCCGCTCGCTTTGAAGAAGAACCGCGTCGCCCAGCCCTTGAGTCCCTTTCCGGTGAAGTAGTCGCTCTTGGCAAGGAAGGCCATTGGTCGATCGATCATCAAGGGCAAGATGATCGAGTCTCCGAACGAGAGGTGGTTGCTGGCCAAGATCGCACCACCGGTCGCGGGAATGTTGCGGCGGCCCACAATCCACGGGCGCAGGATCCCCTTCACGAGTGGCCCGATGACCACGTACTTCATGAGCCAGTAGAACATCAATCAGCCCTCGGCCAGCGCCAGATCCGCGGCGCCGATGAGCCCGGCATCGTTCACGAGTTTCGCGATCGCAAATTCGGCAACCGGACGGTCCCCATAGCCGGGCAGCGAGGTCTCGTAGGCACGTTTCACGGGCGCCAAGAGATTGTCGCCAAGTTGGGCAACTCCCCCGCCGATCACGAACAGCTCGGGATCGAGAACCGCCTGAAACCCGCCGCAGGCTTCGCCCAACGCTGTCGCGACACGGCGCAGTGCTTCGGTGGCTCCCGCGTCGCCCGCGAGAACGAGTCGAGAGATGGCTGGGCCAGAGATCGTGCCCTTTTCAGCTCGGATCGCCGCGAGTGCACTGCCGATCTCGTGCTGATCGGCAATGGAATTGGCTTCACGTTGCAGCGCGCGGCCGGACGCATACTTTTCGAGGCATCCGTTCTGTCCGCAACCGCACAACAGACCGTCTCGAACGAAACGCGTATGGCCAAGCTCAGCGCCGATGCCGTGTCCGCCACGGAAAAGCTCGCCGTCGATCACGATTGCGCCGCCCACCCCGGTGCCCATTGTCAGCATGACCATGTGGCTGACGTCGCGTCCAGCCCCGAAGCGGAACTCCGCCCAGCCTGCGGCATTGGCGTCATTCTCGATGAAGACCGGCATGTCGATGCGCGATTCCAGCGAAGCTTTCAACGGCTCATTGCGCCAGGCGATGTTGGGCGCGTGAATGACAATCGCTCGGTCGCGGTCGATGAAGCCTGCGGCAGCGACCCCCACAGCCTTGATGTCATGCGCGGCAGCGAAGTGGCGAACCATGTCGCCCACGGCATCAGCGAGGTTGGCGGTATCGGCCGGTGTGTCTACCCGCAGCTTCTCGAGAATGCGGCCGTGTTCGTCGACCACCCCTCCAGCGATCTTCGTTCCACCAATGTCGATACCGACCTTTAGCACCGCATTCCCTTCCGGCCATCGCACTCGCGACGGCGAGTTGAAGTCTATCTACGCTCCCCGACGGCACAACTAGGGCTTCGACGCGAATAGTCATGCGCTGCGGCACCGTCCGATTAGACTTGGACCCGCACCAATGCCCGAAACTCATACCGGTACCGAAGGAGCTGCCGTGGTTCAGTTCGAAGTTCCCGCAATTGTCCCCGCCGATCCGCAGGCAAATGTTACAGACCTGCTCGTAGATCGCCTGAAGAAGACTCCAAACCTCGCGTTGTTCGCCGTTCCTGACGGCGAAGGCTGGCGCGATATCTCTACCGCAGAGTTCCACAAGCAGGTGGTCGCTCTCGCAAAGGGGTTCGCCGCCGCTGGTATCGAGCCCGGCGACAAGATCGGCTTCATCGCGCGCACGACCTACGAGTGGACGCTGGTCGATTTCGCGCTCTTCTTCGCAGGTGCTGTAATGGTGCCCGTCTACGAAACCAGCTCCCCCGCGCAGATCAGCTGGATTCTCAACAACTCGGGTGCAGTCGGCGTCATTGCCGAGCTTCCCGACCACACCGAGCGCGTCGAGTCCGTTCGCGACGAGCTCACTCTCGTACGCAATGTGTGGAACATGCACACCGATGACCTCAAGACCCTCACCGCAGCGGGCACTGACGTCACCGATGACGAGATCGAGCGCCGACGCACGATCGCCAATGGTTCCGATATCGCCACTCTGATCTACACCTCAGGGTCGACCGGTCGCCCGAAGGGCTGCGTGCTCACGCACTCGAACTTCGTCGAACTCACGCGCAACTCGCACCGCGCTTTGAGTGAAGTTGTCGCTGAACCCGGAGCATCCACACTGCTCTTCATCACGACTGCGCACATCTTCGCGCGCTTCATCTCATTGCTGAACGTCGAAGCCGGAGTCAAGACCGGACACCAGCCAGACACCAAGCAGCTTCTGCCGGCGCTCGGCTCGTTCAAGCCCAGCTATCTGCTGGCGGTACCCCGCGTTTTCGAGAAGGTCTACAACTCTGCAGAGCAGAAGGCCGAAGCCGGCGGCAAGGGCAAGATCTTCCGCGCTGCCGCCGCCGCAGCAGTCGAGCACTCGACCCGTCTGCAGGACGGAAAGAAGATCTCGCTCGGACTGAAGATCAAGTTCGCTCTGTTCGACAAGCTCGTCTACAGCAAGCTGCGCGAAGCCATGGGCGGCAACATCAAGCACGCAGTATCGGGTTCGGCGCCCCTGGGCCCGCGTCTGGGCCACTTCTTCCACAGCCTGGGCGTGACGATTCTCGAAGGCTATGGCCTCACCGAGACGACAGCGCCGGCGACAGTCAACCTCGCCACGAAGTCCAAGATCGGCACTGTCGGTCCCGTTCTTCCCGGTGTCGCTGTTCGGTTGGGCGAAGATGACGAGATTCAGGTGCGCGGCATCAACGTCTTCAAGGAGTACTGGCAGAACCCTGAGGCCACCGCCGAGACGTTCGACGGCGAGTGGTTCAAGACGGGCGACATCGGCTCATTCGACGATGAGGGCTTCCTCACGATCACCGGACGCAAGAAAGAGATCATCGTCACCGCTGGCGGCAAGAACGTCGCTCCTGCGGCTCTCGAAGACCCGATTCGTGCCAACCCGATCGTAGGCCAGGTTGTCGTCGTCGGCGACCAGAAGCCTTTCATCGGTGCTCTGATCACCCTTGATTCCGAGATGCTGCCGACCTGGTTGGGTAACAACGGCAAGCCCGCAGATATGAGCCTCGAGCAGGCCGCGAAGGATCCCGCGGTGCGTGCCGAGGTGCAGCGAGCAATTGACATCGCCAACGCCAAAGTTTCGCGTGCCGAGTCGATCCGCAAGTTCACCATCCTTTCTACCGAGTGGACCGAGGGCAGTGGGCACCTCACACCGAAGATGAGCATCAAGCGCAACGTCATCATGGATGACTTCGCCGATGAAATCGCAGACATTTACGACGTGCCTGTCAACACGACAAACGTCTCACTCTCGTAGCGCTCGCTTGCAAAGCAGAACAAGCCCCAGACCAACCGCGGTCTGGGGCTTGTTCGCGCGTGCTGTGCGTCGGCTGCGGCGCGCCAGCAGCGTGAGTGGAGCGGCTCAGAACCAGTCGGATTCGCGAACCTCGCGCATCGCGATTCGACGATTCGCGGGCTCGAGCTTGTCAAGATACAGCCTGCCATCGAGGTGGTCGGTCTCGTGTTGAAGCGCCTGAGCCATCAACCCGTCGCCCTCGAGCACCACCTCATTGCCATCGACGTCAATGCCGACAACTTTCGCCCAGGGATAGCGCGGTGTGTCGTGCCAGAGACCTGGCACTGACAAACAGCCTTCCCCGATCGGCTGAAGCTCTCCCGACACAGCAACGAGCACGGGATTGAGCACGTAGCCGATGTCGCCATCGATGTTGTAGCTGAAGGCGCGAAGACCGACGCCGATCTGGGGAGCAGCGACGCCAGCTCGCCCCGGCAGCTCTACCGTGTCGATCAGATCTTGAACGAGCGCTCTCACACCAGCGTCGATGGTTTCAATCGGCGCACACGCGGACTTCAGAACGGGGTCGCCGAACACCCGGATGGCACGAACAGCCATAGCGACTACGCTGCCGAGGCGAGCGAACGCAAGCCCTCGACAACAGTCGCGGCGAGTTCACGTGCCGCGCGCCGAGTTTCGGGCTCGAGATCACGGAAGGTGATCGCGCTGCCCGCGGCGATGTGTGGGTCGTAGGGCATTCGCAACACCGCGCGCACGCGCGTCTTGAAGTGCGACTCCAGCTGGTCGAGCTGCACCACCGGTGAACCGGGGCGTGCGCTGTTGATGACCACCACTGCGTTGCGCACCTGAGACGAATAGCCGTTGGTCTCGAGCCACGTCAGGGTCTCTGACGCCAAGCGTGCTTCGTCAACGCTCAAACCTGCCACAACGACGAGTTGATCAGCCGCTTGCAACGTCGCTTCCATCACGGAGTGCACGATCCCGGTACCTGTGTCGGTCAGCACGAGCGAGTAGTAGTGAGCAGCGAGCCTGGCCACGTCACGATAGTCGGTGTCGCTGAACGCCTCTGAAACACTCGGATCGGCGTCGGACGCCACCACGTCAAGACGGGTCTCATCGCGAGCGACCATCGCTGAAAGGTCGTTGAACCCCACAACCTCGCCGCTCATGCGCACGAGATCTCGCACGGTCTTGCCACCGGGGCGAGAAATACGATCTGAGAGCGTGCCCCTGTCGGGGTTTGCATCGATCGCGATCACGCGATCGTCACGAGCGTCGGCCAGGGCCATTCCCAAAAGCGTGGTCACTGTGGTCTTGCCGACACCGCCTTTTCGCGACAGCACCGGAACAAAGCGAGCGCCGCCTGCAAGCGGCGCAGCGATGCGACGGTCCAGCTCTTTGCGAGCTTTCGCGCGCTTGCTGTCACCGAGGTTGATCCGGCGAAGCGAGAGCGAATAGACGAGGTGCTGCCACGCACCTTCAGGCTCTGAGCGAATGACATGGCTAGGGTCTAGCAATCGATCCGCGGTAAGCAGATCTGCTGTCTCGCGGTCGGCCTCGATCTCGCCCAGACGCTTCGAGGTGAGCGTGACCGGCGCGGGGGCAACGAGCGCTGATCGTTCTGACTCAATCTCGGTCGAGAACACATCCGCGTCTTCGATCTGGCTGCGCGGGTCGTCATCATCGCTATCGGCGACAGTGTTTTCGACGTCGCCGGTCTCCTCGGCGGCTACCGACGTTTCGCCGGCAGCTGGCTCGGCGATCTCGGGCTCAACCGGCTGAGACAAGAAGGCGTCGAATGCCTTGGCCCGAGCAGCCTCTTCTGCCGAGGCTGCAGATCGCTGCTCTGGGCGGTTAGCAATGCTCTCCTCGTCGTCGACGAAGTCGTCGTCGTCGTTTGCGGCAGGCATTGCGACGTTCACCTGAGCGGTGCCGCCACCGAGAATGCCAAGACCCGAGGTGTCGAGGCTTCCAGAGTCGGACAGCACGCCGTGCTCAGCGTCATCGGGCGTGTGTTCGGTGCGTTCGGGCGTCACTAGTCACTTCTCCTGCGGCGGTATAGATCTGGGGCCATCCTCCAGATTACTGGGCGGGGCGCACTACGACCAAAAGGTCGCCCGCTTCCACCTGCTGAGGCGAGCCGATCGCGAGCCGCTCGATGACGCCGTCGATGGGAGAGGTGATCGCAGCTTCCATCTTCATCGCCTCGATGGAGGCAACCGGAGAGCCCGCGGCAACAGTCGCGCCCGGCTCTAGCTTGAGCGTCACCACTCCCGAGAACGGCGCCGCGATCTGACCCGGCTTGGAGGTATCGGCACGCTCTGCCTGCCGCGCCTCCACGGTGATGCTGCGATCCCGCGCGAACACGGGTCGAAGTTGGCCATTGAGCGTGGTCATCACCGTGCGCATCCCCTTGTCGTCAGCCTCGCCAATGGCCTCAAGCCCGACAAACAGCTGCACGCCGCGTTCGATCTCGACGACATGCTCTGAGCCTTGAACGAGACCGTAGAGGTAGTCGGTGGTGTCGAGCACGCTGAGGTCGCCGAACAGCTCACGCATTGCAGTGAACTCGCGTGTCGGAGCTGGGAACAGCAGACGGTTGAGCGCGTCACGACGTGAGAGCGAGTCTGCGCCAAGCGCGGCGCCATCGGCTTCGCTGATTGGCTTCACTTCGATCGAGATGTCGCGTCCCGCCAGGACCTTCGTGCGGAACGGCTCAGGCCAACCGCCCGGGAGGTCTCCCAGCTCGCCAGCCATGAAGCCAACGACCGAGTCAGGGATGTCGTAGTTCTGCGGGTTCTCGGCAAAGTCAGCAGGATCGGCCTTGACAGCGGCGAGGTGCAGAGCGAGGTCACCCACCACCTTGGACGAGGGCGTCACCTTCGGTACGCGACCCAAGATGTTGTTGGCCGCCGCATACATGTCTTCAATCAGCTCGAAGTCCTCCTCGAGTCCCAGGGCGATCGCCTGCTGTCGCAGGTTCGACAGCTGACCACCGGGAATCTCGTGGTGGTAGACCCGACCGGTGGGACCAGGCAAGCCCGACTCGAACGGACGGTACATGTGGCGCATCGCTTCCCAGTACGGTTCGAGGCTCGATACCGCATCAAGATCGATGCCGGTGTCGCGCTCGGTGTGCGCGAGAGAAGCAACGAGCGCCGACAGTGACGGCTGACTCGTCGTGCCTGACATCGGCGCAGCCGCAGCATCCACTGCATCGGCTCCGGCAGCGCTCGCGGCAAGAAGGGTGGCCAACTGGCCACCGGCAGTGTCGTGTGTATGCACATGCACCGGCACGTCGAAACGATCGCGAAGGGCGCTCACGAGACGGGATGCCGCAGCGGGCCGCAGCAGCCCTGCCATGTCTTTGATCGCGAGAACGTGCGCGCCAGCGTCGACGATCTGCTCAGCAAGACCGAGGTAGTAGTCGAGCGTGTAGAGATCTTCGGCGGGATTGAGCAGGTCGCCGGTATAGCAGAGCGCGACCTCGGCAACAGCGGTCCCCGATGCCAGCACGGCATCGATGGCGGGACGCATCTGCGCCACGTCATTGAGGGCGTCGAAGATACGGAAGATGTCAATCCCGCTCGCCGCAGCCTCTTGCACAAAGGCGTCGGTGACCTCGGTCGGGTACGGGGTGTAGCCGACGGTGTTGCGACCGCGAAGCAACATCTGGATCGCAATGTTCGGCAGCTCCGCGCGAAGTCGATCAAGGCGCTCCCACGGGTCTTCACCGAGGAATCGCAGCGCAACATCGTAGGTAGCGCCGCCCCACGCCTCGACGGACAGCAGCTCGGGAGTGAGCCGTGAGACATACGGTGCAACCGTGGCGAGATCTTTCGTGCGAACGCGCGTCGCGAGCAGCGACTGGTGCGCGTCGCGGAAAGTGGTTTCCGTTACGGCCAGGGCGGTCTGCTCACGCAGCGATCTCGCGAAGCCTGCCGGGCCAAGTTCGAGCAGCCGCTGTCGCGAGCCGGCAGGAGCCGCAGCGGTGAGATCGAGCTCAGGAAGCTTCACCCGCGGCTCGATGGAAAGCGGGTTGTCGCCATTCGGCTTGTTGACTGTCGTGTCAACCAGCCAGCTGAGCACCTTGGTTCCGCGGTCTTTCGACTCGCGGCCCTTGAGCAGATGCGGGCGCTCGTCGATGAACGACGTGGCGATATCCCCCGACACGAATGCCGGGTCGTCGAGCACTGCTTGCAAGAACGGAATGTTCGTCGACACGCCACGAATGCGGAACTCCGCCAGCGCCCGCCGAGCGCGAAGCACTGCGGCGCCGAAGTCACGACCACGGCATGTGAGCTTCGAGAGCATCGAGTCGAAGTGAGGCGAGATCTGGGCGCCGGCCGCTGTCGTTCCACCGTCGAGTCGAATACCCGCTCCGCCCGGTGAACGGTAGGTGGTGATCTTTCCTGTGTCCGGACGGAAGCCCTGGGTGGGATCCTCTGTCGTAATACGGCACTGCAGCGCCGCGCCGCGCAGCTGGATCTGATCTTGTTCAAGTCCGAGCTCGGGCAGGGTCTGACCGGCAGCGATACGCATCTGAGACTGCACAAGGTCGACGTCTGTGACTTCCTCGGTCACCGTGTGCTCTACCTGAATTCGAGGGTTCATCTCGATGAAGACGACTTCGCCAGTGCGAGGTCCGGCAGTTTCAAGCAAGAACTCCACGGTTCCGGCGTTCTGATAGCCGATCGACTCGGCGAACGCGATGGCATACGAGTGCAGCGCATCACGTACCTCGGGCTCGAGGTTCGGCGCGGGCGCAATCTCGATGACTTTCTGATGACGACGCTGCACAGAACAATCGCGCTCGAAGAGATGCACGGTGTTGCCAGCGGTGTCTGCCAGGATCTGCACCTCCACGTGGCGCGGACGCTGCACGGCCTGCTCAAGGAACATGCGGGCGTCGCCGAACGCGCTGCCCGCCTCTCGCATCGCTTCGGCTAGCGCGGGTGCCAACTCGTCAGCGGTGTCGACGCGGCGCATGCCACGGCCGCCACCACCGGCAACGGCTTTCGCAAAGAGCGGAAATCCGATGTCTTCGGCCTGCGCGAGCAAAGCATCGACATCGTCGGACGCCTCGGTCGAGCGAAGCACCGGCACACCGGCCGCGATCGCATGGTGCTTGGCGGTCACCTTGTTTCCGGCCATCTCAAGCACCGATGCCGGCGGACCGATGAAGGCGATGCCGTGAGCTGCGGCCTGCTCCGCGAGCTCAGGGTTCTCTGAGAGGAACCCATAGCCCGGATAGATGGCATCGGCGCCAGCTTCGCGCGCGACGCGAATGATCTCATCCACGCTCAGGTACGCGCGGACCGGATGACCAACCTCACCGATCAGATATGCCTCGTCTGCCTTGAGGCGATGCAGCGAGCTTCGGTCTTCGTGTGGATACACGGCGACTGTGCGCGCACCCAATTCGTAGGCAGCGCGGAAAGCGCGAATAGCGATCTCTCCACGGTTAGCGACGAGGATCTTACGGAACATTCGACCTCCGAGGGCGGCAATGCTGGCGGACCTGAGTGCGTTCTCAGCCTAGAGGACTGTAACGTAGAGCCTTGTGCACGTCCTCTCCGTCAGCTCGCTTAAGGGTGGAGTCGGCAAAACGACCGTAACTCTCGGACTCGCATCGGCGGCTTTCGCCCGAGGTGTCCGTACGCTCGTCGTCGACCTCGACCCGCAGTCCGACGTCTCTACGGGGCTGGATATTCAGGTGGCAGGTCGCTTGAACATCGCCGATGTGTTGGCGAATCCGAAAGACAAGGTCGTTCGGCAAGCGATTACGTCGAGTGGTTGGGCGAAGGTTCACCCTGGCACGATCGACGTGATGATCGGCAGTCCGTCTGCGATCAACTTCGACGGCCCTCACCCGAGTGTGAGAGACGTCTGGAAGCTCGAAGAAGCACTCGCCACCATTGAGGCCGACTACGACCTGGTGCTGGTGGACTGCGCCCCGTCTCTCAACGCGCTCACCCGAACTGCATGGGCTGCCAGCGACCGCGTGATCGTCGTCACCGAACCGGGCCTGTTCTCGGTTGCGGCAGCCGACCGTGCGCTTCGCGCAATCGAAGAGATCCGTCGCGGCCTCTCTCCCCGCCTTCAGCCTCTGGGCATCGTGGTGAACCGTGTTCGCCCGCAGTCGATCGAACACCAGTTCCGAATCAAAGAGCTGCGCGATATGTTCGGACCCTTGGTGCTGAGTCCTCAGCTGCCCGAACGCACCTCGTTGCAACAGGCACAGGGCGCCGCCAAGCCGCTGCACATCTGGCCTGGCGATTCAGCGCAGGAACTCGCGGCTGACTTCGATGCGCTGCTTGACCGCATCATTCGCACCGGGCGCGTGCCGGTGCCCAACGAAACACCCACGTAGCTCGCTCAGCGCCACCTGTCGGGGCAATGAAGCGTTGAGACTCTTGTTACCGCAGAGGTACGTCAGGCACTATCGCAGAGGTATCTCAGGCTGAGCGTGCAGCGCGGCGTGCGGCAAGCTCATCAGCCGCATCGGGCAGTTGTGGGTCGAAGTCCACAAGAGTGGATTCCACTTCGCGCAGCACTTTGCCGACGGCGATGCCAAACACGCCCTGCCCGCGACTGACCAGGTCGATGACCTCGTCGTTCGAGGTGCAGAGGTAGACCGATGCGCCGTCGCTCATGAGCGTGGTACCGGCAAGATCGCGGATTCCTGACGCCCGAAGCTGGTCCACTGCAGTACGAATCTGCTGAAGCGAGATTCCAGTGTCGAGAAGGCGCTTGACGAGTTTCAGGACAAGAATGTCTCGAAATCCGTAGAGACGCTGCGATCCAGAACCACTAGCGCCGCGCACGGTGGGCTCTACGAGTTCGGTACGTGCCCAATAGTCCAGCTGGCGGTACGTTATGCCGGCTGCTCGTGCTGCTACGGCACCGCGGTAGCCGACTTCGTCGTCCATCTCGGGAAGCCCGTCGGTGAAAAGGAGGTCAGCAGTGAACGCACCACCGTCTACATTGTCGCGATCGCTCACGCGCGTTCCCCCTCCGCCTTCGTTAGTCCCACGGTAGAACAGGCAGACGCCTGCGGCAATGACATCCGACCTGCGCGGTCGGCGTGTCGGATGATTCAGTCCACAAGTCGTTCGAGCGCCGCGCGCACGAAAATGGCGCGCACCTCTTCGAGCTGCTGGGCCAGCTGAGGCGCCAACTCCCCCGCTCGGCCGCGCGATGACGAGTCAGTACGTCGCAGCAGAGGCGCGAGGGCGGATTCAATCAGTGACACGTCACGTTCCGCGCTTTGACGCAGTGTGCGCATGTGTCGCGGCTCAATTCCATGGCGGTCTAGCGCCACGAGGGCACGCAGGAGCGCGACAGACTGATCCGTATAGACGTCTGCCCCCAGCACGCCGGTGCTGATCGCGTCATTGAGCAACTGTGGAGCGGCCCCTGAGGCCGCCAACAGCTCTTCCCGGCGGTAACGGCGCGGCGCGGGGACAATAGATGGTGGCGGCACGGATGCCGGTGTCACCGGATCACGCCCAGCATCCACATCCTGCAGATACTCCCGAATCACCGAGAGCGGCAGGTAGTGATCGCGTTGCAGGGTGAGGGCAAGCCTCAGCCGCTCGAGGTCATCCGGCGAGAACTTTCGATAGCCAGATTCGGTGCGAAGCGGGGTGATGATTCCCTGCACTTCGAGAAAGCGCAGCTTGCTCGAAGTGAGCGAGGGGAACTCTGGCGACAGCCTCGCAAGCACCTGCCCAATACTGAGCAGGCCCGACGACGCAGCGCGTTCGCGGGCAGAAGCAGCCGCCATCAGGCTTCGGGTGTCTGTGGCAGGTCAGCGGGCGAACCGAAGAAGTTGAGCCGGAACTTTCCAACTCGCACTTCAGAGCCATTTACGAGAGCCGCGCGATCGACGCGCTCACCATTGACGTAGGTTCCGTTCAGCGAACGCTGGTCAACCAGCTCGAAGGCGGTATTGGTGCGTGTGATCTCCGCGTGACGCCGAGATACGGTGACGTCGTCGAAAAAGATGTCTGCTTCAGGATGGCGTCCGACGGTGGTCACATCGGTGTCGAGCAGATAGCGAGCACCGGCTGCAGGACCGGAGCGAACGATCAGCAGAGCCGCCCCGGAGGGAAGAGCCTCGATGGCTTCAAGTTCAGCGTCGCCCAGCTCACTTCCGAACGGTACAAATGACAGATCCGAGTCGTGCCCAAACGTCTGCGTGACGTCAACCGGGCGACTGGAATCGTCAGGACGGCGATATTCCTCCACGGGGTCCTCCTTTGAGGTGCAAGCCTAGCCGATCGATCCCTCGCTACACGAGGCCAGATCCTTGGCGATCATGAATTCATGGCGAGCACATAGCCACGAGAGATGCGGCAGGGCACCGAGCAAGTATGACGCACGCAATCGCAACCTCGTCGACAGGCGTAGCCTGGAGGTGATGCGTACTTCAGCGAAATCAGTGACCGTGCTCTCTCGAAGCCTGCTCGCCATTCTGGCAGCCATGCTCCTGGCATTCGCAACGCTGATGTTCGCCTCGCCAGCGCACGCGCACGACGAGCTCACCGGCTCCGAACCCGCGGCAGACGCGACACTCGATGTGCTGCCAAGCGAGGTGAGGCTGACCTTCAGCGACGCGATCTCGCAAGAAGAGGGAGCCTCTGAGATTGAGGTCACCGATGCGTCGGGCATCTCGCTTGTCGCTGCGGATCCTGCTGTCACCGACAACGTGCTGATCCAGCCCATTGAAGGCGAGGCGATCGGTGAAGTGACAGTGCTCTGGAAGGTTGTCTCAAGCGATGGGCACCCGATATCTGGCGAGTATGCCTTTACGGTCACCGCGCCCATCCCCACCGAAACCGCCGAGCCCGAGCCGACTGCTACCGAAGAGCCGATCGTCGAACCGACCGCGGCAACCACCGCTGAGCCTTCTGCTACCGCTACTGCAGAAGCGGCGGACGCTGACGACGCGTCGGGGACCGTGTGGCCCTGGATAGTCGGTGGCATCGTCGTTCTCGGTCTTGTTGGTGCGGTCATCTACCTGCTCGTATCACGCTCGCGCCAGAAGAAGTCTCTCGCTGATTCCGACCCCACTACCAAACGATAAGGTTTTAGTCATGCCTCACTACGACGTCGTCATCCTTGGCGCGGGCCCCGGCGGCTATGTCGCAGCGGTCCGCAGCGCTCAGCTCGGTCTTTCTGTTGCGATCGTCGAAGAGAAGTACTGGGGCGGTGTGTGCCTGAACGTAGGCTGCATCCCCTCCAAGGCTCTTCTTCGCAACGCCGACCTCGCGCACATCTTCAACCACAAAGCGGAGCTCTTCGGCATGTCGGGCGACGTGTCGTTCGACTTTGGCACCGCGTGGGACCGCAGCCGCAAGGTGTCTGAGACCCACGTCAAGGGCATCCACTATTTGATGAAGAAGAACAAGGTCACCGAGTACGAAGGACGCGGAACGTTCACCGGCCCCAAGGGCATGACCGTCGCAAAGGCAGATGGTTCGAGCGAAGAGCTCACCTTCGATAACGCGATCATCTCTACTGGTTCGACAGTTCGGCTGCTCCCCGGCGTCACCCTGAGCGACAACGTCGTGACCTACGAAGAGCAGATCATGACGCGTGATCTGCCCGAATCGATCGTCGTCGTCGGTGCTGGCGCGATCGGCATGGAGTTCGCTTTCGTATTGGTGAACTACGGCGTCAAGGTCACGATCATCGAGTACCTAGACCGCGCTCTTCCGAACGAAGACGCAGACGTGTCGAAAGAGATCGCGCGCCAGTACAAGAAGTACGGCGTTGAGCTGCTCACCTCTACGAAGGTGGAGACGGTCACCGACCACGGCAGCCATGTCACGGTGACTTACACACCGAACGCGGGCGGCGACACTCAGTCGATCGACGCCTCGAAGGTTCTCATGTCGATCGGCTTCGCACCGAACGTCGAGGGTTTCGGTCTCGAAAAGACCGGTGTGAAGCTGACCGAACGCGGCGCCATCGAAATCGATGACTACATGCACACCTCTGTTCCGCACATCTACGCGATCGGCGATGTCACAGCGAAGCTGCAGCTCGCCCACGTCGCTGAAGCGCAGGGTGTTGTAGCCGCTGAGACCATCGGCAAGGCCGAGACCATGGCCCTCGGCGACTACCGCATGATGCCCCGTGCGACCTTCTGCTCGCCGCAGGTAGCCTCTTTCGGCCTCACCGAGCAGCAGGCCCGCGATGAAGGCTACGACGTCAAGGTAGCGAAGTTTCCGTTCTCGGCGAATGGCAAGGCAAACGGCCTGGGCGAGCCGATCGGGTTCGTAAAGCTCATCGCCGACGGCGAGCACCTCGAGCTTCTTGGTGGTCACCTCATTGGCCCCGACGTATCAGAGCTTCTGCCAGAGCTGACGCTGGCCCAGAAGTGGGACCTCACCGCTCTCGAAGGTGCACGCAACGTGCACACCCACCCGACGCTTTCTGAAGCAGTGCAAGAGGCCTTCCACGGCCTCGCCGGTCACATGATCAATATGTGATTCGTACAACAACGAAGCAGCCCCGGGACTGAATAGTCTCGGGGCTGTTTCGTGCGCCTGGGTGGATCTTCAGTAGCCCAGAGCTCGAGCCAGTTTTGATTCGGATGCTGCGGCCTTGCCGCCAGCGGAGATGACCGCCGTCTCGACGGCAGCGAAGAACGCTGCGCGCCACTCGGCGTCATCGGGTGCGGCAGGACCGAGTTCCACTTCCCACTCGCGCCACGAGCGCTCGACCCCGGAGCGCTCATCGAGCGTCGAGACGACATCGTCGGCGAACTCTGCGAGCACGCCTCCGGCGGCATCGCGTAGTGCGTACGCGGTGCGGGAGTTCTGAATTCGGGCGAGTGGCAATAGCGGATCTTGAGTGACGTCGGCCAGCACCTCGAGCGCCGGGGCCGGAACCTCCCCTGCACTGCCCAGCGGCCAGTGCAACTCGACACGGCCATTTCCGACGCGCGGACCCTTGATGTGCCATCCGGCATCGCCTCCGCCCGTGCGACGACGCAACGCGAAGCCCGCGGAGGCGAGGGCAAACTCGGTGGTGTCGAGGTAGCGGGCGTCAAGCTCTCGCACCTCACCAGCGCCGACGGAAGCGATGCCGGGCACGCTGATCCAGTTCGGCAACGACGTTTCGGTGTCGGCGTCGAATTTGAGCTCTACCTCGACAGACCGCCGCGGCGCTGCGGCACCTGCTGTGGAATCAGCGGCGGTCACGCGGGGCATCTGGGTCTGGATCGATGTCGTCCTGCGACTCGACGAACCAGAACGCCGACTCGGTGGGCCCATCACCCTGACCGGTATGTTCGGGTTGCCCTTTTCGTGCGTAAACGACCTGCGTCTCGCTGTAGGGGACGATGAGCCGTTCCATAGCGGGATCGTCGAGGGGAAGAATCTGCCCGTCGAGCGGGCCGCCGTGCAATCGTGCGATAGCCATGATCCGAGCCTAGCGTCGGCCAACACCATTGTCTTCGAACTTGACTTCGGCATCAGGAGCGATAATGAGCTGGCGCCGCAGGCTCGCCCGGTCGCGAGATAATGGCAGGTGTGAAACCTTTCGTTCTGCTCGCCACCCGCGCCGAGGATCTGCCGGCTGACGAAGAGTACGAACTCTTCCTTCGCTACACCGGACTCGCGCCCGAACAGCTCATCCGCGTGCGACTCGAGGCGGGGCCGATGCCCGAGCTGAACCTCGACGACCTTTCGGGCATCTTCGTCGGTGGCGGACCGTTTAACGCGTCCGATCCCCCCGACCAGAAGTCGCCTGTGCAACACCGTGTGGAAGCCGACTTTCACACGGTGCTCACCGAAGTTGTTGCGCGAGACTTTCCATTCCTCGGCGCCTGCTACGGCGTCGGCACGGTAGGCGCATTTCTCGGAGCCACGATTGATCGCACCTATTCCGAGCCGATCAGCGTCGTCTCACTCAGCGTGACAGACGCCGGAGCTGCCGACCCATTGCTGCACGATATGCCGTCTACCTTCGGCGCGTTCGTGGGGCACAAAGAGGCCATCTCGAAGTTGCCCGACAGTGCAACCCTGCTCGTCTCGTCGGCGACGTGCCCCGTGCAGATGTTCCGCGTTGGCGAGAACGTGTACGCGACGCAGTTTCATCCAGAACTCGATGTCGAAGGCATCACCACTCGCATTCATGCCTACGCAGAGCACGGCTACTTCGCGGCTGACGAGCTTGAACTGACGCTCAGTGCGGTGCGGGCCGCATCTGTCTCGCACCCGAGCCGGATCCTGCGCGCCTTCGTACAGCGCTACGCGCGCTGAACGCCCCAGAGCGCACTAGAACGACGGCGCGGTGTGCCAGATGCGCTCAATGTAGTCGCGCATGGAGCGATCCGACGAGAAGTATCCGCACCGCGCCACATTGAGGATCGCCGAACGCGTCCAGGCGTCCTGGTCGGCGTATGCCGCGTCTACCTTGGCCTGAGCCCCGATGTAGGCCGAGTAGTCGGCCAGCACCATGAAGCGGTCGTCGTAGAGCAGATTCGACACTATGGGCTCGAACATTGAGCGATCCCCACCCGAAAATGCACCGGATGCGATCAGATCGAGTGAACGGCGCAAGCCGCTGTCGGCGTTGTAGAACGAACTCGGCTTGTATCCCTTCACCCATAGCGATTCCACCTCGGGCTCGCTCATTCCGAACAGGAAGAAGTTGTCGTCACCGACCAGCTCCCGAATCTCGACATTGGCACCATCATCGGTGCCGATGGTGAGCGCCCCATTGAGAGCAAACTTCATGTTGCCCGTTCCAGATGCCTCTTTGCCCGCGAGCGAGATCTGCTCTGACAGGTCGGCGGCAGGGATAACTCGCTCCGCCAGGGTGACGTTGTAATTCGGCGGGAAGAGCACCTTGAGCTTGCCCTCAACCCTCGAGTCATTGTTCACGACAGAGCCGACCGCGTTGATCAGGTGGATGATGCGCTTCGCCATGGCGTAGCCGGGCGCCGCCTTTGCACCGAAGATGAACGTGCGCGGCTGAACGTCGCTGGCCGAGACGCGACCTGAGATGATCCCCTCATACGTGGTGACGATGTGCAACACCTTCAGCATCTGACGCTTGTACTCGTGCAACCGCTTGACCATGACGTCGAGCATGTGTCCGTCGCTCACTTCGAAGTCGTCGCGTTCGCGCAGCACATCGCTGAGCAGGCGCTTGTTGGCTGCCTTCACCTCGGCGAACTGTGTGCGAAACTCGGGGTCTTCAGCGTAGGCTTCGAGTTCTCGCAACCGCTCAAGATCAGTGACCCAGCCGGTTCCCAGCGCGTCGGTGATGAGCCCTGACAACGACGGGTTCGCGAGGCGTACGAACCGTCGAGGCGTCACGCCGTTGGTGACGTTGATGAACTTTCCCGGGTAGAACTCGTTGAAGTCGGGCAGCACCTTGTCGCGCAGCAACTGGGAGTGCAGCTCAGCGACACCATTCACCTTTGCGCCGGCAACGGTCGCGAGATATGCCATGCGCACTGAGCGCACCGGATGCTCGCCGATAATCGACATGTCGCGAATGCGCATCTCGTCATCGCCGAACTTCTCGCGGACGGCGACGAGAAAATCTTCGTTGATGCGGTAGATGATCTCGAGGTGTCGCGGCAGCAGCCGGCCCAGCAGTTCGACGGGCCAGACTTCCAGTGCCTCTGGCAACAGAGTGTGACATGTGTACGCGAAACACTGCTGCGTGACTGCCCACGCAGCATCCCAATCCATCTTCTTCTCATCGACCAACACGCGCATGAACTCGGGAACCGCGATCACCGGGTGGGTGTCGTTGAGCTGGAAGATGATCCGCTCTGGCAGGTTGGTCAGTTCGAAATCAGCCGGGAGCATGACATCGAAGACGTCTCTGATCGATGCCGCCACAAAGAAATACTGCTGCTGCAGTCGAAGCTCTTTGCCCTGGGGGGTCGAATCCTCGGGGTACAGCACCTTCGAGATGTTCTCGGCATAGGTCTGGGCACGTACTGCCTCTTCGTAATCTCCCGAGTTGAACACCCGAAGATCAAACGAGTTTGTGGCCACCGCGCTCCAAAGCCGAAGCGTGTTGACGCGTCCGTTCTGGTAGCCGGGAACCATGTAGTTGTAGGGCACCGCCTGCACGTTCCATGCCGGAATCCAGCGAGATCGTTGCACTCCCTCGTCGTCGTAGGTCTCGGTGTGGCCACCGAATGCGATCGTCTGCGCTCCTTCAGGGTGTGCGAACTCCCACGGCGACCCGAGCGACAGCCACGCGTCGGGCTGTTCTGCCTGCTGCCCATCGACGAATGTCTGGCGGAAGATGCCGTACTCATATCGAATGCCGTAGCCGACGTTGGGAACCCCCATCGTGGCGAGTGAGTCGATGAAGCAGGCGGCGAGGCGACCGAGACCGCCATTGCCGAGTCCTGGTTCGACCTCTTGCTGACGCAGGTCGTCAAGATCGATGCCACAGGCGGCGAGCGCCTCTTCGGCGATCTCGCTCAGGCCGGAAGCGAGCAGGTTGTTGTCGAGTTGGCGGCCAAGAAGATACTCAGCGGAGAGGTACGCGACTCCCTTGTCTTGCACTTCGCGCTGACGTCTGAGGTCTTCCAGCCAGCGCGCCATGAGATAGTCGCGCACTGTGTGTGCCAGCGCGAAATACTTGTCAGTCGCGCTGGCATTCGAAAGCGTGACTCCGCGGCCGGAGTTGAGGTTCAACAGAAATTCCCGCACGAATCCATCGACCGTGCTCGGCGGCGCGGCGACCGGCGCAAGCGCAAGCGGGTGTGTGGGATGCAAGTGATCAGGCATGAGTACGAAACTACCGAGTCCCCCGCGGTTAACAGCGCTCTCTAGGCGTCGAGGTCCAATTTTTTACTTGCCCGTCACCTGTCTCGCCCCAGCGAGGCGCTACGCCCGAACAACACGCGCAATCTCAGCCTCGCCCGCCGGCGCTTCCGCTCTGAGGCCGGGCGTAAGACCGAGATCGACGAACACGATATCGCCGCTCAGCTCGGGACCGCGGTCAATGGCCAGTCCAGCCTTTACTGCGCCGAACGTGACGGTGACCGCAGCGGGCAACACCACCTCGTCTGCCTCGCCAGTGTCGGGGTGAATGCCGCTCGGAAGATCTACTGCCACTACGCGCAACGCGCCGGTTCGTGCGGCGTGCAAGAGCGCCTGCACCGCCTCGCGCGCACTACCGCGCAACGCGGATTTCGCACCCGCCCCAATGCCGAGAATGCCGTCTACAACGAGGTCGTAGCTCGCTGCGCTGTCTCGCAGCCTGGCCAGGTCGATCCGCCGCGCGCCTGCCGAGACCGCCTCGGTGAGGGCCGCGACATGGAAGCGCTCGGATACGAGCAGCACGTCGACGGCTATCGCTCTATCGGCCGTCTGCACGGGCGCGAAGGGATCAGCATCCGCCATGACGGTGGCGGCACTCTGCGAAACCAGTTCGGCGGCGGCGAATAAGGCATCCGCACCGTTGTCGCCGCTGCCCGCGAGAACAAGCACTCGTGGGGCGTGGACTTCAGTCAGCTCTCTTCTCAGCTCCTCGGCGAGAGCGGCTGAAGCGCGCAACATCAAGGGAACCCCCGCAGCCAGCAGTGGTGCCTCCGCCGCCCGCACCTGCGCCGCAGTGTAGGTGGTCGCCCAGGTCGTCATGAACCCGACTTTGCCTCAGGGGTGTCTTGTTTACCCTCGTCACCTTCGCGCTCTGCTGCCTCAGCCTCTCGGGCTATTCGCAGTTCTTTGGCCGCGAAACGCACCTCGTTCTCGGCGCGCCGCACTCTGCGCTGAGCGAAGGTCGACGCCCCGAACTTTGCACGAACCCGGTCGCGCTCCTCTTCGATTCCCGTGACGATGTAGGCGCAAGCGATGAGAATCACCTGTGCCGAGAGGTTGAACCACAGCAGCAACGCGATGAGCGATGCGAAAGAAGCGAGCAACGGGTTAGACGATGCACCACCCACGAACAACGATGACAGTTGTTGCAATACGGTCAGGCCGACCGCGCCAAGCAACGCACCGCTCCACAGCGAACGTGCTGACGGCTTTACACCGGAAAGCGTGAGAAAGAGCACCGCGATAATCGCAGCATCCATCGCGAATACCACGATGAGCGTCAGCGCACGCGAGCCGAACTCCATCAATGCCGAGCTCTCGGTGATGCCGAGCCAACCTGCGACCAGATCGAGCCCTGCAGTTCCGATGAAGGTGATGGCCGCCGAGGCCGCGAGTGCAAGCCCGATTCCAATGGCCAGCAGCAGGTTGCGCAACATGACCCACAGAAAGAACCCGTCTTGTTGGGCGAAGTCAGCGATGGACCGGATCGCCAAACGCAGCGTGGCAATCGCTCCGATCGCCGCCGCGACCAGGGCGATGAGAGAAATCGTTCCCGCAACGGTCAGTCCGGCGGGTGCGTCGATTTCGTCGGTCTCGATGATGCCATCGGGTCCGACGAGGCCCGGAACGAAGTTGTTGACTGCATCGATGAGCGCCTGCCACGCGACCGGGTTTCCCGCCAGCCAGATCGTCGCGATCGAAAAGCCCAGCAGCACGCCCGCGAACACGCTGAACAGCGCACGGTATGTGACGCTGTCTGCCAGCATGGGACCGCGTCGCTCTACGTAGAGCAACGCCGATCGTACGAGCTTGAGCGACAGCACCCAAGCAATGGCTTTCGCGATGAACTCCTTCATACCGCCACGATAGCGAGCCTGACGCTCCAGACAACTGGGTTGGACAGACCCGTCGTTCAGCGCTATGCAACCCCGAGATCTTTCGCTACGCACCGGTCGCGCACCCTGCAGAAGTCAGCGTCAGGAGACAAGAAGCGTGCTGTCGCTCAGCGCGATGCCGACCCAGGCCCCTGCCAACATCCATGGGCCGAACGGCAATGCCGTCGTTCGACTCGCTCGGCCACCCAGAATGAGCGCAACGCCGACCGCACCTCCAAGCAGGAAGGCGGCGAAAGCCCCGACGGCGAGCGCGGTCCAGCCCAGCCACCCGAGATACATTCCGATCACGCCGGCGAGTTTGACGTCACCGCCGCCCATGCCCCTGGGCTGCAGAGAGCGGAGCATGAAGTAGAAGCTGAATAGAATCACCATCCCCGCCACTGCAGTGAGCACTGCCTGCCAGTCACCGACCAGCAAGGACGCGCAGCCCAGGAGCGCAGCGCCTACGGGATAGCACGGCAAGACGAGAGCATTCGGCAAACGATGGGTTGCGAGATCGATGAACGTAAGCGCGATCGAGACGGCGGCGAAATAGAGGAACGCAACAATCGTGACCGCAAGGGACCACACTTCATTGGCACGGCTCGGGTCAGCATCTGAAACAAAGAACCATGTCACGCCCACAAATGAGAGCGGTGTGAGCAGCATGACTGCGGTGCGGCGCGGCCCTGCGTGCATATGAGCGGCCGGTCGAAGGCGAGTGCGCTCTGGCGATGGCTCAAGCCACGGCTGCACGCGCGCAACGACGCCGTTGAGCAGATAGCCGACGGCGAGTCCAGCTGCCGTGAGGAAAATTAGCAGGATCGCAGTGGCGGGTGTCATACCCGTCTCGGCAGCGTTCCGGCGACCCGCTCAACATCGGCCCGGTGCCCCCGCGAACGGCTAGGCATCCAGCACCTCAAGACGCACCCGAACAGGCCCGCCCTCGACGAGACCTTCTGCGTTGCGAACCGCCTTTTTCAGAGGTAGCACGTAGGTCTCAGTTCTCTTGTCGGGAAAGATCGACGTCTTCCACTCGGAACCGCCGACTCGCGCAATCACTCTTACCGCCCCGAAACCGCGGTGCGGCCGAGGAATCTCACGAATGTCTTCGCTCAGTTCAGGTGGGACCGAGGTGAGGTGCATGGCGACATCGGCGCGCGCATCCCACAGAAAGACTTCGCTCTCGAACTCGATGATCATGCACGTAGTCCACCACAGCCCAGCGCACCCGCATGCTGTTTCTCCACACCCCTGCGCGGGCACAGCTCGGCACGCACAGTTCAGACAAGACCGCGTATCACCACTGTGGGTGAATCACATCTCGCAACAACCGGTCATACACGTTTCGGATCACAGAATCGAACAGATCTACGTCAAACTCGCCCTCGGCCAGGGCGCCCGCGTCAGCGTTTGCCCGCGCTTGCGAAACGTTGCGTGCACCCGGAATAACCGATGTCACGCCAGTGCGTGAGGCAATCCACGCGAGAGTCGCCGCGGGAAGCGAGACCCCGTCGGGCAGAGCACGAGTCAGCTCCGCTACTGCCTCGAGGCCCACGGAGAAGTCCACGCCCGAGAACGTCTCGCCGCGGTCGAAGGCTTCGCCGTGGCGGTTGTACGTGCGGTGGTCGTTCTCGGCGAACGTCGTGGTGGCCGTGTACTTGCCTGAGAGCAGCCCCGAGGCCAGCGGAACCCGAGCAAAAACCGCGACGCCTGCGGCCTCGGCCGCCGGCAGCACCTCATCCAGCGGCTTCAACCTGAACGGGTTGAAGATGATCTGCACGTTTGAGACGTTCGGACGCGAAATAGCAGCGAGCGCCTGCGCAGTCGTTTCCACCGAAACGCCATAGGCAGCAATCGCACCGTCGGTGACCAGTGCATCAAGCGCGTCGTACGTCTCGTCGCTGTTGATGACCGTGGTGGGCGGGCAGTGCAGTTGCACGAGGTCGAGGGTGTCAACGCCGAGGTTGTTGCGGGAGCGATCGGTCCACGCGCGGAAGTTCTCGGGCACGTAGTTCTCGGGCTCTTGCGCCATGCGCCTGCCCATCTTGGTGGCGACGGTGATGCCATGCCCTGGACGCGATGCAAGGAACGCGCCGATGATCGACTCGCTGCGGCCATCGCCGTAGACATCGGCGGTATCGAAGAGCGTCACGCCGGCGTCGGCCGACGCTGCGAGAACTGCGGTCGCATCTTCTTCGCTCACCGAACCCCAGTCTGCTCCTAGTTGCCAAGTTCCCAGGCCGATAGTGGAGACGTTTCGACCGGTACGAGCGAGGGGGCGCTGGTTCATGAGGTTCCTTGTGTGACGGTTATTGCTCAATGACGACCGGGGTGCCGATCGGCAACTCTGCGAGCGTATCTATGGCATCTGCATCCAGTCGAATGCACCCGTTGGAAATAGCGCCCGAGCTTTGGTCGTGGTAATGGAATGCGGTGATTGCAACGTCCGCTCCCCCGAAACCATCCAGCGTGGGCGATTGCACTGCGAGATACACGATCGGGTGCCCGCGGGTGTACCAGAACTCTTCCACCACACGGGTGGTCATGATGAAAGTGCGCCCGAGTGGAGTGGGCGTTGCGTCGGTGCCCCAGGCGAAGTCGTTGGCGATGCGCTCCGCTTCGCCGTCGGTCACGATGTCGAGGGTGCGGTCTGAGATATCGACTTTGACCACGGTGTCGTTTGGCGCAAGCTCGACGTCTTGCATGCGCAGCCATCCGGTGACCTGGGCGGGATCGCCCGTCGACGGAGTAGCCTGACGCCCAGTGAGCAGCACGTGCACCCAATTGGTCTGGCGTTCGATCACCGGAAGCAAGGTGCCGTCGTAGGGGAACTCCCGCGGTACATACGCAACGGGCTCACCCTCAGGATCCGCGAAGACGGGCGCGCCGATTCCGAGAGCAAGAGCGGTTTCTCCCACGAAGGATGCCGCTGGCTCATCATCCACCGGAAGTTTCTCAAGCACCGAGAACACGCTCACCTGCTCGAGCGTCGTCACGTCGTACGTCGCCGTGTTGGCCGGAAAGCCGGTGGGAGTCGGAGTAGGAGTAGGAGTCGGTGTAGGAGTCGCCGTTGGCGTAGCGATGGGAGTGGATGCTGCCGTTTCGGCGGGGCGCAGCATCCACATCGAAAAGACCACTACCGCGATGGCTGCGAGGGCACTGGCTGCGACGATCCACGGCCAGCGGCGCGGGGGCGCAGTCGTCTCGTCAGGGGTCGTCACCCCTCCATCGTCGGGTGCGTGGCCGCACGCCGCAAGGCAGACCGGCGCTGCTCAGCGCATTGGCAGGTGACGCGGGGCGTGCATGCCCTATAGCGAACCCGTCAGGCCGCAGGCGTTCGAAGGATCGAGGTCATCTTCTTACCACGTGCAACCTCGTCGACGAGCTTGTCCATGTAGCGAATCTTCTGCATCAGCGGGTCTTCGATGTCTTCGACACGGTAGCCGCAGATCACACCCGTGATGAGCGACGCGTCGGGATTGAAAGCGGGCGTCTCGGCGAAGAACGTCTCGAGGTTGACCTCATCTGCGACTGCCTTAGCGAGGCTCTCGTCGTCGTGACCGGTCAGCCACTCGATAACCGTATCGACATCTGCTTTGGACTTGCCCTTGCGTTCGACCTTCTGCACGTAGAGCACGTAAATGCTCGCGAAAGACATGCGAAGAATGCGATGGCTTGGCATGACTGACTCCTGTTGACGCGCGAACTGACCGCCTTCACGATATCGCGATCGTTCAGTGGCGATATGATGAATCCATCAATTCATTATTCTCTAGGGTCCGGAGTCACCCAGTGTTCGACAATGATGAGCGCCCGCTCTACGAGATCAAAGCCAATCTCTTCAAGGGGCTCGCGCATCCGTATCGCATTCGCGTGCTCGAGATTCTCTCGAGTGCCGATGAAGCATCCGTCTCAGAGATGCTCACTCAGACCGGACTCGAGGCCTCGCACCTTTCGCAGCATCTGTCGGTATTGCGTCGCTACGGACTGGTTGTGTCTGAGCGCCGCGCGAGCGTGGTCTACTACCGCTTGGCGTACCCGCAGGTTGCGGATCTGCTGATGGTTGCTCGCCAACTGCTCGACCAGTTGTTGCACGCGTCTGCCGACCAGCGAGCAATTGCCGACACGCTCCCTTCGATCTCCCCGGCACGATGAGCGCTTCGTCACGGTCGCTGCGCGCACTGTTGCCGAGTCGCGGTGACTACCGAGGTTTACGCCGAAGCTGGCGAGGTGACGTCGCCGCAGGAATCACCGTAGGTATCGTTGCCCTTCCTCTGGCTCTGGCTTTTGGCGTCAGTTCGGGTGTCGGCGCTGAAGCGGGACTGATCACCGCGATTGTTGCTGGCATCGTGGCGGCAGTGTTCGGCGGATCGAACGTGCAGGTCTCTGGGCCCACCGGCGCCATGGTCGTCGTGCTGGCGCCTATCGTCGTACTGCACGGTGTCGAAGCCGTGGTGATCGTCAGCATTCTCGCTGGGTTGATCGTGCTGGTGGCCGGGGCTCTGCGACTCGGCCGCACCGTGAGCTATATCCCCTGGCCAGTCATCGAAGGCTTTACCGTTGGCATCGGCATCATCATTTTTCTCCAGCAGGTTCCCGCTGCGGTCGGGGTCGCCAGCACGGGCCACAGCACGAACGCGCTGGTCGCGGCGGTTCAATCAGTGATGGATGCTGAATGGCCTGCCGCCCTGCTACCTGTCGCCGCCGTGATTGCCGTGGCTCTGATCATGGTGCTGCTCAGCCGGGTGAGCGGCCGCCTGCCGGCATCATTCATCGCCATCGTTGTCGTGACACTCGCGACGGCCATCTTTGCGTTGCCGCTCGCGACGATCGGCGAGCTGCCGCGCTCTCTGCCAGCGCCAACCCTGCCGCTGTTCACCGTGGAGACCACGCTGAGCCTGATCGGCCCAGCATTCGCGGTGGCCGCTCTTGCCGCGATCGAATCGCTGCTGTCAGCGCGTGTGGCGGCGTCAATGGCCGATACCGGTCCGGTCAATGCCGACCGTGAACTCGTCGGGCAGGGCCTCGCGTCTATCGCCTCCGGTTTCTTCGGTGGGATGCCTGCTACCGGAGCTATCGCGCGCACGGCGGTCAACGTGCGCTCGGGGGCGCGCACGAGAGTCTCTGCGCTCGTGCATTCACTCGCGTTGCTTGCGGTCGTGTATGCGGCCGCAACGGTTGTCGCAACGATCCCGCTGGCCGCACTCTCGGGTGTTCTCATGGTGACCGCGGCACGCATGATGTCTCCGCGACTGATCGCCCTGGTGCTGCGCTCAACCAGAGCAGATGCCGTCGTGTTTGTCATCACCGCGGTGATTACGGTGAGCTTCGATCTCATCGTTGCGGTCGGCATCGGCATTGTGGTCGCCGCATTCTTCGCTCTGCGTGCGCTCAGCGAAGCGAGCGGCGTGCGTCGAGAGGAGCTGCCTGGCTCTGCGATGCCGGGCGACGAGAGAATCGGGCTCTTCCGAATTGACGGTTCGCTGTTCTTCGGCGCAGCAGAGCGGTTGCGTGATCGCATCAGCGATCAGCAGGGTATTGAGGTGGTGATCCTGCGCCTCTCGCAATTGCAGTTGATCGATGCGACAGGAGCCCGCACCTTGACCGAGCTCGTCAACACGTTGGAACAACGTGGTGTGACCGTCTTGATCAAAGGCATCAGGACCGAGCACATGCAGGTGCTCGAGCGACTGGGAACGGTGGACTCCCTCCGCCATCCCAACCATCTGTTCGCCGAACTGCAACCAGCAATCGAGCATGCGAGATCACACGTGGCGCGATCTGCCGTGGGCAACTAGCCGCGCCGCACCGATAGGCTCGCAGCAGTCCAGAAAGGTTCCCTATGCTGCCTGCCGCCATCGTCACCATCACGCTCGCACTCGTTTTCTACACCATCGGGGTGTGGGCTGAGCGCATCCAGAAGGTGCTGAAATGGTGGCACGTCGCGTTCTTCGCTCTCGGGCTCGCTGCCGACACCACCGGCACGCTCATGATGAGCAGCATCGCGAACGAACGCCGCGCCGCGGGCGTTGAGGCAAGCGCTCTAGACACCGTGATGGCGTGGAGCGGCCTGATCGCGATTGCACTGATGGCCTTCCACCTGGTGTGGGCAGTCATCGTCTTGCTACGCGGTCGCGATAAAGAGATTCACACGTTCCACCGGTTCAGCGTTGTAGTGTGGGTGATCTGGCTGATCCCCTACGTGGCGGGCGCGGCGGGCGCAATGATCGGCTGAGATGCCGATGGCGCTTGCCCTTTCGCCACGCTAGGCAGGACGTATCACTCGAGCGAGACGTGTCACTCGAGCGGGGCGTAGTGCGGGATTGGCGATGGCTTCTCGTCGTGCAGACGAGCTTGCTCGTCTTCCCCCGCTCCGGTGGCCTCGCGTTCCACTTCTCCGGCGGCCGTGGGCCCACGCTTGCGAAAGCGACGACCTGAAATAGAGTCTGGCTTCAGGCGCAGAAAGTTGTGCTTGGCGGTCGGGCTCCACGAGAAGAGCTCCAGCGCACCAGACGCTTCGATCAGCTCGTCAGCATCCATGCGCACAATGTCTCCGCGGATGACGACACTCCAGTGTCGCCACACGTCCGATCCATCTACCTCGAACGCCACCGCAGGCTTCGAGTGCAGCGCCTGCAGTTTTCCGCCGGGAGCAGTGCGGATGACAACGCTGCCGTCGTAGACCAAAAAGTTCATCGGAAACACGTCGGGGCGCCCGTCAGCGGCGACGATCGCCAGCCTGCCAAGACCGACCGATTCCAACAGCCGCCAGCATTCATCAACGGGAATCTCTTGGACACCGAGGCGTGCGGCACTGGGTTCGTGGTGCGGCTCAATGAGATAGGGGTTGGGTGCATCAGTGCGTGGCTGGACTTCCGACGCAGATGTCTGTTGTGCACCGTCGCTTTGAGCGGGTGTGGAACTGGTCATGATGTGCGGCTCCTTTCCTCGAACGTGGCTGCTGTGGGTCGGGGTGCTGCTGGGCTTTCTTGTCGATGGGACGATATGTCGCCGGTTTAGTCGTCTATCACTTCGTATCTGTCCGGTTCAGGTGCTCGTACGAAGCGACGACCGCTCAGCGAGGTGGGCGTGATTCGCACCCACCGGTACTTGAGCGTGGGAATCCACGGTTTCAGGCCAAGGGTGTCGGCTTCATCTACCTCGTCTTGAGCCTCCACCCGTTCGGCCTCGCCCTTCAGCACGACGCTCGCGGCGACACCATCGTCGAACTCATCCACTTCGAACGCGACGCGCGGATTCACCGACAGCTCGAACAGCTTCGTGCCCGGCGCAGTGCGAAACAGAAGCGAACCCTCGTGCACGATGAAATTCACCGGAAAGATGTCGATCTCGCCGTGAACGGCGAGCGCAAGACGGCCCAGCTGCGCACGGGTGAGCAATTCCCAGCATGTCTCGGCGCTGAGCTGCTCGACAACGTTCTCGATCGCGGAGTCCACGGCGTCTCCCTTCGACTGGGTACGGCTGGTGCCGTGCTATCCCTACTCAACTCCTCGATCGCCCGAGAGTAAAGGGCCGAAGGTCCCGTGAGCACGTGAGCACGTGAGCATCAGCCGGACTGGTGTTTGCGCTCCGCACCATATACCGCCGCTTGCGTGCGCCGCTCCATGCCGAGCTTTGCGAGCAGAGCGCTGACGTAGTTCTTGACCGTCTTCTCGGCAAGGCCCAACCGTGCGCCGATCTCTCGGTTGGTGAGCCCTTCAGCGATCAGCGAAAGCACCTGGCTCTCCCGAAGTGACAGGGCTGGAGCGCTGTTCTCATCGCGGCGTTCGCGATCAGAGTGCAGCCCGCGGGCCGCGCGCTGCATGACCTCGGGTGCCTGGATCGTGCCTCCGGCAGCGGCGCGGCGAATCGCTTCGACAAGCATGCCGCTGCGAATGTCTTTCAACACATATCCGCTCGCCCCGGCAAGCACGGCAGAGCGCAACGCCTCGTCGTCGTCGTACGCGGTGAGGATCAAGCATGCAACGGCTGGATGCGAAGAGCGGATCTCTCTGCACAGATCTACGCCGTTTCCGTCAGGAAGCCGCACGTCGAGCACTGCTACATCGGGTGAGCACGCCTCAACTCTGCGAAGCGCCTCCGCGACTGTACCTGCCTCGCCCACCACTTCGAGGTCAGGCTGAGTGTCGACGAGCTGTGCGATACCGCGCCGCACGATTTCATGGTCGTCGACGAGAAATACGCGGATCATGATTCGTGGCTCCGGTCGTCCATAGGCACCTTCCACCGCACGTGGGTGCCACCATCTGGCTCACTGACAATCTCGCACTGTCCGCCGCGCAGCAACGCCCGGTCTGCGATATTCGCCAGCCCACTGCGAGCCTCACCTTCAGGGATGCCTCTCCCGTTGTCTTGCACTCCGAGCTCGATCCAGCCGTCGACGAGAGCGACACGTACCGAAACGACCGTCGCGTGCGCATGCTTGCCCACGTTAGTGAGCAACTCGCGAAGCACCGCAACGGCATCATCGGCGAGCGCCGACGACGTCAGGCTGTCTACCGGTCCGGCAAACGACAGGTGAGGTGGCGTCGTCCACGTGCCCGTCACACCCGAAACGACATCGAGCAGGCGATCGCGCAACTGCTTGGCACCCTTTCGGTCGCCTCTGCTCAGCGCGAAGATGATGGTGCGAATGTCTTTGATGGTCGCATCGAGCACGTCAATCTGCGTTTCGATGGCATCGGATGCAGCCGAATCGACACTCGCTGAGACCGCCTGGAGCGACAGACCAGCACCGAACAGCCGCTGTACGACATGGTCATGCAGATCGCGGGCGATGCGGGCGCGGTCGCGGTCGGTCGCGGTGCGGCTGCGCTCGTCTCGCGCGCGCACCACCTCGAGCGCGATGCTCGCTTGCGCGGCGAAGGTGAAAGCCATCTCGAGGTCGGCCGCGGTGAAGCCGGGCCCTCCGGATGTGCGAGACACGACGAGAGCACCCAGCGGCTCATCACCTACGAACAATGGGATAGCAACAGAGGGCCCCAGGCTCGGCTGCCACTCAAACATCTCGCCGCCACGTTGCGCGTCGGTGCTCACGGCACGACGAGTATTCAGCGCATGAGCGGTCAACGTTCCTTCAGCGGGATACACCCGACCGCGCAATGCCTCGGCGTTGAGGCCGTGTACCGCCGACAGCTCGAGATCGTCGTCGCCGTGAGGAGTAGCAACCGCCACAAGGTCGGCTTCGATTGCTGCAGCCACTCGATCGGCGATGACGTCCAACACGTTCTCGCCGCTGACGTCGAGCATGGCGGTGACCACGTCAGCAATAGCCGCCTGCCAGGCCTCGCGAGTGCGCGCTGCATCGTAGAGGCGAGCGTTCTCGATTGCGATGCCGGCGGTAGCAGCGAGGGCAACGATCAGTTCTTGGTCGTCTGCGCTGAACGGGCCGTTCTTTCCGTCGGTGAGATACAGATTGCCGTAGACCTGATCACCTACTCTCACTGGCACACCGAGGAAGGACTCCATCTGAGGGTGATGGTCGGGCACGCCAGCCGAGCGCGGGTCCGATGACAGATGCTCTAAGCGGATCGGCTCGCCGGCGGTAATCACAGCGCCAAGCACCCCCTTGCCCGTGGGCAGGTGACCCAGCTGCGCAACCACGTGTTCGTTCATGCCGACATGGATGAAACGCTCAAGGGCTCCGTCCGAACCGATCACGCCGAGCGCGCCGTACCTCGCGTCAACCAGCCTCATCCCCGCCTCGACGATGCGCCGCAACACGACATCAAGGTCGAGCCGTTCGACTACGGAAGTGCTCGCTCGCAGTAGGTCCTGCATGCGGCGGCGGTACTGCTCAGGCTCAGCCTCGCGCGGCGTCGGCAGGGGCGTGTCGCCGCTCTCGAACATTCCGCGTCTCCCGTCGGACGAGTGTTGTCACGCCATGCCAACTTCGGGTTGCTCTTCGCTACGAAGGAACTACGCCAACCGGAATGCGTGACCCCATCAGCGTATCTTGGGCGACCGATCCCAACAGCGCACCCTCAAGCAAGCTGCGGCGATGAGTGCCGATCACCATCAGCGAGCATCGCCTGGCCTCGCTGAGCAGCGCGCTGCTGGGTGCTCCTTGCACGAGGGCTCCCTCGACATTCAGTTCTGGATGCTGCGCTCGCACCTCGCTGCGAAGGTCATCGAGGATGCGGCGATGAACGGCCTTCTGCTCCAGCGGCGATGCCAGGTAGGCGAATGCCCCATCCGTCGTTGGGGACGGCATCTGCCAGGCGTGCAGAAGCAACAACCGCAGGCCGAGCCGTTCAGCCTCAGCCGCGGCGAATCGCACGGCGCTTGCTGAAGAATCATCGTCATCGATTCCCACCAGCACCGGGCCGGCAGAATCTGACCAGTCTTCAGGCACCACCACAACCGGGCCCTGCGACCTCGAGGCCAGATGCAGTGGCGGCCAGCCAGCAAGGGCTGCCCGTACTGGACGTTGGCGGTGAGCACCGATTGCGAGAAGGGTGGCGCCCGCTGCAGCAGCCAATAGCGCTTGCGGCATCTTGCCAATCACACGCGACGCGACGATCTCGGCTGATGGTGCGATCGCGTGCGCCTGCTGCACGCCTCCGGCGCCAACATCGAGCAGCGGATCATCGTCGGCGACGGCAACCGTGACGACTCTCAGCTGCGCGACATGTTTCGCCACGCGGTGCGCCGCCCATTCGAGGGCGTTCACGCTGGGCGCAGTGCCATCGAATCCAACCACCACGGTGTCCACGAACGACTCCCCTCATTGGCGCTAGCGACGGCGTTACCGCTAGTACCGACGCTAGAGAAGCCAGAGGCGATGCCACAGGGCCCAAGGTCCCGTGGCACAAGCCCGGCGGCGCCAAGAATGATCAGTCGCGGTAGTCGCGCTCGAAGTGCTGATCGGCAGTGTCGCCGCCTTGGGCAACACGCTGCGCCTCCCAGTCACGCAACTCCACGCGCCGGATCTTGCCCGAAATGGTCTTGGGCAAGTCTTCAGTGAACTCGAGAATGCGCACGCGCTGCCAGGCGGATAGGCGCTCGCGGCAGTGAGCGAAAATGCTCCGTGCCGCCGCCTCATGGTCGCGGCCAGCGTCGGTGAGTCGCACGTAAGCTTTCGGCACGGCGAGACGAAGCTCGTCGGGGCTTGGCACAACCGCCGCTTCGACGACGAGCGGGTGCTCCATGAGCACCGACTCAACTTCGAACGGCGAGATCTTGTAGTCGGAGGCCTTGAAAACATCGTCGGCTCGACCCACATAGGTGAGATAGCCATCAGCATCCCGAGAAGCGATGTCACCGGTGTGGTACAGGCCTTCGCGGCAAGCCTCGGCGGTGCGCGCAAGGTCGTTGTGGTACCCGTCCATAAGACCCAGGGTGTGCACGGAAAGATCGAGGCAGATCTCGCCCTCGTCGTCGCGCACCTCGCCAGTGACCGGATCAGCGAGCACGATCGGATAGCCGGGCATCGGCTTGCCCATCGACCCGTCTTTAATGGGCTGGCCTGGTGCATTTCCGATCGCACACGTCATCTCGGTTTGTCCGTAGCCGTCACGGATGCTGGCACCCCACGCCGCCCGAACACGACTGATTACTTCGGGGTTGAGCGGTTCACCCGCCCCCACCAACTCCCTCGGCGGAGTGCTCAGCAGGCTGAGGTCGGCTTGGATCAGCATTCGCCAGACGGTCGGGGGTGCACAGAAAGTCGTCACCTCGTGTGTTTGCATCACGTGCATCAGCTGAGCTGCGTCAAAGCGCTCGTAGGTGAAGATAAACACCGTGGCTTGGGCAAGAAAAGGCGCATAGAAGTTGCTCCATGCGTGCTTGCCCCAGCCAGGCGATGAGATATTCAGGTGGATGTCGCCCGGTCTGACGCCGAGCCACCACATAGTGGACAGATGTCCCACGGGATAGGACACATGGGTGTGGCGCACGAGCTTGGGCTGCGAGGTGGTCCCTGACGTGAAATATAGCAGCGCGGCATCTCCAGCGGGCGTGGGCCCATCCGGCGTGAATGTGGGCTGAGCGTCGTAGGAGTCGACCCAGGCGTTCCATCCTTCGGGAGCGCCGTGTCCCGTTCCCACGCGAATGACCTGCGCGTCAATCGCTTCGGCAATGGGTGCGAGCTTCGACTCGGTAACGATGGCACGAATGGCGCCGTGCTCGACACGGTACTCAAGGTCTGTGGCCGATAGTAGCGTCGAGGTGGGAACCGCGACCGCGCCGATCTTTGTGATGGCGAGCATCACCTCCCATAGTTCGATGGTGTTGCCGAGCATCACGATCACGTGGTCGCCGCGGCGCACGCCTATCTCGGTCAGCCAGTTAGCCACCTGATCGCTGCGAGAAGAAAGGTCGGCATATGACCACGATCGTGTGCTCAGATCGGCCGATACCAGCGTGACCGCCGCACGATCAGGGTGCTCGCCAGCGACGACATCGAACCACTCAAGTGCGAAGTTGAACTCCGTCAACTGGGGCCAGTGGAAGCCTGAAACCGCCGTGTCGTAGTCATGCGAGCTCGCGAACAGCGCCTCGCGCTGCTCAAGTATCGCCGTTGTCGCTGCTGTTGCCTGACGGGGCACGAATGTCATCTAGTTCTCCCTAAGCCACGTAACAGCATCGCATGACGTCACGCTCGGGGGCCGGCGTGAACACTCCTCGCTGCCACGAGAGCGTCAGGACCCGCGCTGGTGTCGGTCCTCACCTAGCTCTCGAGTCGCACCTGATCGGCTGCGCCCATCGCCCGGCCACGCTCAGCGGACGATCTCGATGCTCGTTGTCTGGGCTGCTTCTTCGAGCGAGCCCAGGTTGGTGAGGTCGGAGAAGCCAGCCTCTTCCATCAGCGCGATAGCTTGGCCCGCTCGGTTGCCCGTGCGGCAGTAGACGAGATACTCGGCGTCGGGGTCTAGCGTCGGAATGGCCGCCGCGACTTCGCCGCCGTTGAAGTCGAGCAACTGGGCACCCTCAAGGTGACCCGCGTCGTACTCCTCCTGCGTGCGCACATCGAGAATGATTGTGTCCTCACTCAGCTCAGTGGTGGCGTCGCTCGCCGACGTCGTCGACGTACAAGCAGCGAGACCCAGCGTGAGAAAAACGGCCGAGATGGCAAGGGGAATAGAGCGACGCATGAGCGTTCCTTTCGGTAGAGATGATTGGATCTAAATCTGATTTCGGTCACGCGCTGGCGAGCGACTTGAACAGCTGTGGAACCTCTTGCACGAGGATGAAGACACCCATCGCCAGGACGAAGATCCCAAATGCTCGTCGAAGCGCACGCTCGGGAATCTTGCCCGCGAGTGCAACGCCAACGAACGAACCGGCGACCGCCGCAGCGGTAAAGCCCAAGACGACTGGCCAGTCGAGCTGCACGGAGAACAGGTAGCCGCCGAGCCCCGCGAAAGACTTCATCGCGATGACCAGCAACGACGTTCCAACAGCAACTGCCATCGGGAGCCCACCCAGCAGGTTCAGAGCGGGAACAACCAGAAATCCCCCGCCGGCTCCGACCAGCCCAGTGGCGATGCCTACCAGCAACCCATCGATCACGATGCGCATGACGGGCAACGGATGCGCACCATCAGACTCGCCTGTTGCGCGCGGCTTGCGCCCTTTGATCATCGCGATTGCGGTGACGATCATCATCCCAGCGAAGAGGATGAGAAGCACCACCCCGGCAATGAACCCTCCGAGCAGTCCTCCGGCGAAGGCACCCGCCATGCCCGCGAGGCCGAAGATGATGCCGGTTCGCCAGACCACGCGGCCTGCTCGGGCGTGAGAGATCACGCTCACCGCGCTCGTCGTTCCGACGATGAACAGTGACGCAGCGATGGCCTCTCTCGGTGGCATGCCCAGCACGTAGGTGAGGATCGGGACGGTGAGAATCGACCCACCACCGCCGAGCAGACCCAGCGACACTCCCACCAGCACGGCGAGGAGCAGCGCAACAACTACTAGCGACTCCATCAGCGTCGGTGACCAGGCACGCTATGCAGCAACAGGGGTGTTGCCCGGCACCGCGAGCCAGCCAAGATAGCTGCCCTCGAGCTCGACCACGTCGTAGCCGTCACGACGCAGTGCGCTGGCTGCAACGCTGTTGCGCACGCCGCTCTGGCAATAGGTGACGATCGTGCCTTCCTCAGGCAATTCATCGAGGTGCCACATGAGGCGACCGCCCGATAGCTGCGCAGCGCCTGGCAGGTGTCCCTCGGAATACTCAGTACGGTTTCGCACGTCGAGTAGCAGGGCAGCATCCACCGAGTCAAGGTTCTCTGGCTCAACGGTCGCCGGCTTCACAAGCTCAAGTCCGGCCAGCGAAAGCACGTAGCCGTCGACGGTGTCGATGCCCACTCGCACGAGATGGTCGCGCATCTGCTCGGCCTGTTCGCGGGAATCAGCGAGCAATACAAGCGGACGTTGCTCATGCTCTGGGTCATACACCCAGGCGCCGTAGCTCGCCGCTTTTGCTACGCCCGGCACGTTTAGTGAGCGCTCTACGGTGCCCTCGTGTACCGCGCTGTTGGCTCGCGTATCGACGAAGATAGCGCTGTCAGCGGTGAGCGCCGATGTCAGCTCTTCGACAGAGTATTCACGCAGCTCACGGACTGTTCCCATGACCGCAGGGCCGAGCTTGTTCTGCCTCTTCATGCGCGCGAAGTATGCGTGGGCATCGGGCTGACCATTGAGCAGTTCGTCGACGAACCCCTGCTCGTCATTGTTCTCAAGGTATTTCGCCCACCACGAGAAATTGCGTTCGTAGCCGACCGTTGACGAAGCGATTGCGCCAAGCGCCTTGCCACATGCTGAACCCGAACCATGCGCGGGCAGCACTTGTACATAGTCAGGCAGGGGCAGAAACTGATCGCGCAGACTGGCGAAGAGGTCTTTCGCTCCCCCGAAGCGCGTGTCGACAAAACCCGCGGCTTCGTCAAGAAGGTCGGGGCGACCAAGGTCGCCGACGAAAACGAAGTCTCCGGTGAGCATGAAGCCCGGAGCAGTCGCCTGCGCACCGTCGGTCACAAGGAACGACATGTGTTCAGGCGTGTGTCCTGGAGTGTGAGCGGCTTCAACCGTGATGTTGCCCAACACGATCTGATGGCCGTGCTTCATTCGAGTTGCTTCGTCGAAGTCAGCGCCGTAGGTCCAGTCAGGGCCACCCTCATCAGACACGTACATCTGGGCGCCGGTCTTGGCGGCGAGCTCGCGGGTTCCTGAAAGGTAGTCGGCGTGAATGTGAGTCTCGGTGACCGCGACGATTCGCATGCCGTTCTTTTCAGCCAGCTCGAGGTAAACGTCGAGATCACGGCGCGGATCGACGACGATTGCCTCTCCTTTCACCTGGCATCCAATGAAATAGCTCGCCTGAGCGAGGTCCTCGTCATAAATGCGTTCGAGCAGCATGATTGCCTTTCAGGTACGTTGCGATTCGGCGTGGGTGTTTACGAGCAGGTGCAGCGCTCAGACTGTGGTACGCCTTGCAGCGCTTCTTCGACGTGCTGGCCACATCCGGCCCAGGTTTGCTTTCCGCATTGGTTGCAGGTAACTCGTGCGCACATGTGGTGCTCCTTTGAGGTCTAGACGGTGGCTGATGAATCGGGCGATTGAGAGGTGCGCTCAGCGATCTGCTTGCGCACGTCATCCATATCGAGCGCGCGTGCGCCCTCAATGAGCTGATCGAGCTGTGCGGGACCGAGCGCACCCGGCTGCGAGAACAACAGGACGCCCTCCCGGAAGACCATCAGTGTTGGAATTGACGAGATGCGAAACTCTGAAGCGAGTTGCGTCTCAGCTTCGGTATCGACCTTGCCGAAAACGAGATCCGGGTTTTGCTCTGAAGCTCGTTCGTAGACGGGAGCGAACGAGCGACACGGTCCGCACCATGCGGCCCAGAAGTCGATGAACACGATGTCATCGCTCTTCACTACCTCGTCGAACGAATGTTGGGTGAGATTCGTGGTTGCCATCAGGTCGTTCCTTTCGATGGCCCTTAGCGCCCGAACATTCGCGCGAAGAAACCGCCGCGCTCAGCTTTCGCGGCCTCAATCTCGGCCGGTGTGTGCTTTCCGTTGCACCACTGCGATGCCGGCACGCTCGACTTGACCGACGAGATGTGCTGACCGCAGCCAGCCCAAGTGGTTTTGCCGCAGGTTTGGCATTTGACAGCTCGGCACATGAGATTCCTTTTCACGTCTGGTTATACCCCTAGGGGTATCAATGGGATAGCCTTCACTATACCCCTAGGGGTATCTGATTTGTCAACTCCACGCTCGCGCGCCGCCCGCATCGCTTGCTCATCCGGGTGATACTCCCTGGAGTATTATCGGACCGTGGAGACGTCAGCAGAACGAAGCGAGCGACCCGTCATTGGCCAATGGGTTGACGGCCTCGACATGCCAGTGATCAATGAGCGCGCGGTACGCGCATCAGCGGGAATTCTCTTTCTGCTGGGGTTTTCGGCATGGATGTGGGGTGTTGCCACCGGCGACCTGCAGCCGATGCGCATGTTCGGCATCCTCTTCGTAGTGGAAATGATGTTGCGCTTGTTTGTCGGAACAGCGTTCACTCCCACGCTCGTGCTTGGCGCTCTGATCACGCGCCCGCAGCGGCCTGAATGGGTGGAAGCCAAGTCGAAGGTGCTGGCCTGGAGCTTGGGGCTCGCCATGTCGCTCGCGGGCTGTCTTAGCCTGGGGTGGCTCGGGATGCCAGCAATCATCGCTCAGGTGATCTGCGGCATGTGCTTGCTACTGATCTACCTCGAAACGGCGTTCGGCATCTGTCTCGGTTGCGTCCTGGCACAACGCTTTGCTCGCCGCAAGCCTGAGCTGTGCCCCGGCGACACATGCAGCTACACGCCTCCCGCGCGCGGAGAGCAGCACTCGGTGCGTGGCGACGCTCGCGACTAATCGATGGGCTGCGGGTCAGCTGCCCGCCGGTGATTGGTGAGATCCCGCCTCGGTGAGCTCACGGAGCCGAAGAACTGCGGCTGCACGGCTGGTGACCTGAAGCGTGCGAAAGATACCTTCGAGATGCTTCTTTACGGTCGACGCTGACATACCCAGCTCGTGGGCAATTTCGCTGTTCGATCCTCCCGTGCGTGCGAGGGCAATCACAACCTCGGCTTGGCGACGGGTCAGACCTGCTTCCATAAGCGTGACACTGTCCGTGGCACCGTCTTGTTGCCTGCGAAGAAGCAGCACTGTCGGGCCAAGCCGTACCGGATGCACGATGCACTGCCAGCGCTGTGTGCCGATAGTCAGGTCGTGGCGAGACTCCTCGCCGGACGCCAGATCCGATTCACCGATGATCGAAGCGAGGCTCTCAGGCACTCGGATTCCTACCGTCAGCACGCTGGAAGACGACGCTTCGACGATGCCGTCTGAACGCACCGAGGCTACGGCCCACGCGTGCCGATCCATCTCGGCATCCACAAGACGGGCACGTTCACCGTCGAGTGCGAGCCGGTGGTGCATGGCGAGATGGCCGCTCAGGGCGTTCATGACGGCGACGTCACGAGCGCTGAACTCCCCCAATCTCGCGCTGCGATTGAGCGCATAGGCGACGACAACATCCGGCGGCGAGGGAAGCTCGACCACCAGCTGAAAGCGCACATCGAATGGAGCGTAGAAATGCCGGAATAGGTCAGTGTCTGTGAAGCTCTCGCCGCCCTCGACGTCGCAGAGTCGGATTGCTCCAAGCCCCGGCGTAGATTGAGCGGCTTTGTTGAGTGGATGCTGATGAAAGTACTTGTCGTACTGAGGCTTGAGGCGCACCGCGATCGCGACCTCGCTCTCCGGTGCCATCTCGTACCGAAAGTCACGTGTTGCCATCACCATGTCGTTGAAGGAAGCGCTGTCGCAGTCAATCAACTCGCGTAGAGCCTCGAGAACCTCCGCGAACTCTAAAGGTGGGTGTTGCGTGAGCCTCCCTGCGACGCGCAGAACCGCTTGCGCATCGGAATCGCTCAGGCCCATGCTGTGACACATTACCCGCGCGTGTACGCCGAAAGGCGTATTGCCGAAGCGCTCACCCCGTAGGCAACCTTGAACGTATGACCATGCCGCATCCGTCCTTCGTCTTTATTTCCCCTACCTGGGCTCGCACAACCCTGGTCACGGTTGTTGCTCTCGCGCTCAGCGCGACGCTCGCGGCATGCTCGACGACTGCTGACGACGACACCGCCGGCTCTGACACGGCAACCTCGGTCGCAGACGACACCACGACGGATGACTCCACGTCATCAGAAGAGAGCGCTGCTGACGACGACGAAGAAGCGGCGCCCGCGGCTGGCAGTTACACCTCTGACGACGTCGGAAACGCCACTCTCTACATCGGCGGTGTCGAGTTTCCGGACTTCACCGGCGACTGCGAAATTAGTCGAGGTCACGGTACCGAAGACGTGGGCGATCTCAACGACGGCGACATCGTCGCGATCATTGCCGTCGACAACACCGGCCTGCACGAAGACACCTCTATGAACTACATCGCGCTCAATGAAGAGAGCTTTAGATTCCGCGACCTTGTGGGTGCAGCCGGCGTGGGCAACACCGCACAGGGCGAAATCACCACGATGACAGAACAGAGTCCGCGAACCGCAGACGGCAGTCGCGACATCGTCGAAGTGCGCTTTGCGGGAACCTTTGAAGACGGCACGGCAATCGACGCAGACATCGTCTGCGAACTGCAGAACACCTTCTAGCCGCGCACCCTGAGCAGAGTGAGTAGCGACGACGCGCCAGACTTCTGCGAGCTCAAGCCTGTTGCTGAATCGCTTCATTGCTTCATCGCTTCATCGCCATGCGCGCACGTTGTGGATCGTCGCGGACTTGGGGTAGCCGCCTTCGCGGGGTCCGATCTCGAAGAGATCGATCATGAGAAAGAGCGGATAGTCAGGAGCCTGAGCAATCTTCCGCAGCTGGCGGCCTTGGCATCCGATCACGGTCTCGCCCTCACCCCAGATCACCGTCCAGGTGTGGGGTGAGGATGCGTCCACAGGGACGCTGACTTCGATCATGTCGGTGGTCAGGTGCGGATCGTGGTGCGCTTTGACTCCGGTGCGGGCCACGGTGGCCTCTCCGATGGCTTCGGCGTCGATCTCGAAGATGCAGATCTCGCCGGATTCTGTCGGGGAACGATGTTCGGTTCCGACCAGCCATGCAGCGGCCATGCAGTTCGGGTCCCGGCTCGCAGACAGCGTGATCTCATCTCGCCCGCGTGAGGGTGCGAACAGGAGACGTTGTGGCGTCTGGGTGCGAACGGCGAGATCGCCGCGGTGGCGATGCGTACCGAGCGCGGAACCGACCGGCCCTGAATAGACACCGGTCTGCAGGTTCGAAACGCGCAACGGAGCATCTTCTATGCGCCAATCGAGCTGGTCAGAGTCGATCCGCAACTCAATTCCGTCAGCAACGATGTCGTAGTGCGCGCGCGACCGCTCTGGGGTCGTCCACTGCGGCAAATAGCTCGCAACCCACCGTTGCGAGCTCAGGCCCGCGCTGAAGTCGTCATCGAGGTCTGGTTCACGGCTCGGTGCGGCAGGGAGGCTCTCGAGTCTGGACGGCATGAGAAATGATCCCACGCGAGCCAAACCAGTGAAAAGAGAAGGGCTCCTGCGATTCGCAGGAGCCCTTCTCTGATTTCCGACCTTCTCGGACAGTCTTGCCAACAGCCCGTTCTGTGGGCTGTTGGCAGAACCTGTTGTGGTGCGGATCACGGCACCTCCCGCTAGTCGCCTTTCCTGCCAGACGCGGGAGATTTTCCTGCAGTGTTCCCGCGACTACACGTCAAATAGCGCTCGCCTACCGAGCACCGGCGCGCGCCTGCTATTCGGGCGACCTCGCGACGCCAGCACCGCGCGCCGGCGGCGCCAAACTCACCCAGGGACCCGTCATACGCACGCTCATCGACCGGCCATGCGGGCCGCGCTTGCTGGGTGGGCTGGCGGCGTTGACTATCCTTTCGCCTGTGGCGCACGTCCTGATCACCGGCATATCACGTGCTGGTAAGTCGACGGTGCTCGCCGAGCTCGAACGTCGCGGATGCCGAACCCTGAACAGCGATTACGACGGTTGGGTGCTATCCGACGGAAGATGGGACGAGCCCCGAATGGCGGCGCTGCTGGCCGCGGAATCCTCCGTGTTCGTGGTGGGCACTGTCGAGATCCAGACTCGCTTCTACGATCGGTTCTCGGCTGTCGTGCTCCTCACCGCATCCGTCGACGTTCTCCTCGATCGTGTCGCTCGACGGACGGACAACCCGTATGGGAGCTCGCCACAGGATCAGAATGAGATCCGCGGTTATGTGCTGACTGTTGAGCTGCTGCTGGGCGCGGGCGCGACGCACACGTTCGCCGGGCGCGCACCAATCAGTGAGCTCGCTGACGCCATTGAACCGCTTGCCCGCGGCTGATTACCGAACAGAACAGGACCGGCTTGCGGGCGACGGCGTAGCGGTCATCGCCCGGCCATCTGCCTATTCGAACTTGAGCATGCGGAAGGGAAGCGCTCGATCTCCCCGAGCGACACCTAGCAGTTGAGCGCGTTGATTCGACATGGAAACACGTCGCTTCAAGCAACAACGTCACTTGCGGTGATCAAGGATTCCGCTATCAACCGGCGTGATGATCATCCCCTCGTGCGTCACTGTCGCACCAAGTACTTTGCCGTGCTTGTCGAGGAATACGACATCAACGTCTCCCAGACCTGTCCACGGCGCAGTGCTCGCCGCATCGGGGAAGAAGCCGCCGAGACCGTCGATCACCTGAATGATGTCGCGGTCGTAGGCGAACCGCCGTTTGACTGCGGTCGGACGCTTCCGCTCGTAGCCGTTCCCCGGCCCAACACCACAGTCCTCATCGATTCCAGATGCGCCAGCTGTGCGATCAGGGGGTGACCGTCGTCCCCGTTATTGAAGGTAAATTCGATATGCGCGGTCCTCGGTCGCAGTGACTTCATCCATGCCCGCTGCGCATCACGCGAGATGGACTCTCCATACCCAATATTCAATGCCCTCTCCTTCGTTTCGGATCAGTGCCTGCCTCACGTTCCTGGGGTGACAACTGGCATCTCCGCAGCTCACTTTATGCAGAGAGCCACGTCCTCGGATATCAACTTTTGGGCATTTGAACACACACTACGTCCCTGGTGACTGAGCGAGTCGTCCACGATTCGGCATCGATGATCAGGGAATTATCGAGCGAAGCGGTGGCAACCGCGGTGAACACTTTCGTGTCGTCTACGAGCGATGACGCCACGATCGGCAGCGACGAGCTCACCACGACCCGCGCCCAGGCAGAGTGGAGTTCACCGGACGGCTGGCACCCCGGCCCGAAAAAAGCTCAAGTCGAATAAATTTGCCCGTGTAGGGACCTGCTTGCGCGCGCGGCCGACCGTCGACAGAGCACCAAGTCGCGGGTGCGACTCCTGTCGGGCGTGTCAGAAGAGCCGGGCTGCGACATTCGGTTTCTTGGCTCTCGTCTCGGGGCGCCGCAGTCACAACATTTGGACGATGCGGTGTGGGCGCTCCTGCGGCTGCTGCCTGGCGTGCATGAAGTCGACGTATCGATGGGACGTCAGCCGGCATGGGTGCGACTCGTTGAGAGCCTGTTGGGTCGAACCGTCAAGTCGCCAACCCCCTACTTTCGCGCTGATCCCGGCGGCCAGACGATCGTCACGATCCGTCCGAGCTCTTCGGCGTGTCGCACTACGTCAGCCGTTCCTCCGAGTCCTACGGCCGGTTGGCCGTTCCAGACTGCGATCACTCGATCCGAATGTTCGACGACGTATTGTCCGGCAGCCCAGTAAGCCTGTTCGTTGGACTCTTGGTGGTCGAGGCAAGTGACCGCAGCCGCCATGGAAAGGAGTCGTCGATAGTTCGCGAGCCCCACATCGTCGAATGTCGACTCGTAGTCGAGCGCGGGAACGACAACCTGCAGCTCCCCCCCGTGTTCGAGCACGAGCTCCGCAAAGATCTGGTCCGCGCCCTCCGCGAGCGACGACAGCCCGATCAAACCCGACGCGGAGGAGATTGCCGCGTCGAGTTCTCCACGGACGCGAACCTCCGTGTCTGGTGTGAGCCCTTGGTGCCCGGTGAAGCCGATGCGTTCCGCGCCCGCCATCAGATCCGTCGCTCCGCAGCTAGCTTTCGGTAGCGCTGACCCAGCAGGGTGAGGCTGCAGCCCGTGCTGTTCATGGCGGCGAAGTAGAGGAAGTCTTCATCCACCGCTTCGATCAGCTTGGCGTCACGACACTTCTGGAGCTTCTTGAAGATTGCCACCTTGGCCGGGTCGTGGCCCAGCTCGGTGTCTTCGTACTCAGGGTCAAGGGGGAACACGTGGTCGGGCGCCGGGAACCATGACGGCAGCTGCCTCAGTGTTTCTACGGAAACCGCAGGTAATGCCTTGCGGAGTGACTCGACTTGTCCGAGATGAGCTTTGAAGAGAGGCCTCTGGTCCCATGCGCCGAGCGCTTCCTCGACGTACGTGTAAATGGCCGGCGCCGACACGTTCCCCAGAACGTCAGCCGCGCCGCCGTCGAGTGCTGCACACACCAGCTCAGTGAACATGCCGTTGCCATTGATTTCGGCGGCGGCCTGCCCGGCTCGCGCCGCAGTAAGAATCGAGACGCCCTCGCTCACCGCCGCAGCATTGTTATTCGCCGACGGTGAAGCCCCGAGCGCGCCACTCATGCACGAGTCGAGAATGATCACGCTCTCCTTGGCGGGAGAAGCGTTGGCTCGACTCAGGATCTCCGACAGATTGACGCCTTCGTCCCCGGACGCGAAGTCGGGCGTCATGATGTAGCCGCCAAGATCATTTTCTGTCCCATGGCCGGCGAAATAGAAGAGCGCGACGTCGGCGTCACGCGGCACGAACAGTCGCTGGATATCCTCGCGAAGGCTCCCACGAGTGATCGAGTCGACATCAGAGGTCCGAAGGACTACCTCGAAGTTCGGCGAACCATCATGATGCGCCTCAAGAAGCGCGGCAATCGCTTTCGCGTCGTTGACACAGCCGAAGAGCGGCGAACCGGGGTAGTCGTCGATTCCGATGACTAGGGCACGACGCCTATTAGGCATTCTTGCCTTCGCCCATCATCTGGTTGATCGCGGCGGCGACGCCAGCCCACGTCCACGAGATCACACGGTTACGTGCCAGGCCGGAAGGAAGTGTGCTGCTCGTCGTCGCGTTGTCGACGTACACGCCAAACACTGGCACGTTCTTGTCCTTCGCCATGGCGATCTCCGCCGCCACTCCGTAGGCGCTGCCCATCGATCGGCCGACGAGCACGATCACCATGTTGCAGGCAGAGATCTTGGCCGCGATCTTCTCCTCCCATTCGTCCTCCTCCAGCGCGGACTTAGACGACCAATCCTGGATGATGAAAGGCGTGGGCGAATTCTCTTTGCCCTGCCCGGCAAAGAGTCGCCGCGACTCTTCGTTGTGATCGAAATCAAAACTGATAAATGCACGCGGTTCTGCCATGGCAACTCCTTTGTTAGATTTCCCCACTCGGGGACCGGCGGTAGCCGATTCATGACTTCACCCTGATCGTAGCGGCAGCCCACGACACGGCCGTTCCGGTGCGGCTGACGTGCCTACCAGTTCAGCAATCTAGTCCTTCGGTGACCCGGAGGACCGACGAGCCGATCGAGCCACTGTTCAAAGCGCGGGCCGAGGCCATAAGCGCGGAGTTCTCGTTCTCGGCGACGACTTCGATCGTTCGCCGAATCGCGTCGAGCGCATCGAGAAGCGATCTCGAACGTATTCGGCAAGTGAGGCTCGTCGAATCGTCGCGTGATGCTCGCTGATCGGGGCACGGGTGCTAGCAACTCGGGACTGGAGCGGTCGAGTCGGACCGACGGGCCACTCCTCCGTGCCGCGCGCAATCAACTGGCAACGACCGGAATGAAGCCCGTACGCGCGGAGCCCTCATCGCGCGGTGAGCATCCGCTAGGGAGCCGCTGGCCAACGCTTGGCCCACTCGACGAACACGATCGAAGTTCCATTCCTGTCCCGTTTGAGATGCCGTCAACAAGATATGGCGGAACGGGCAGCGACTGGGACGCGTCCAAGAATCGGCACGTCCGTGGCCTAGTTCTGTCAACTGCCTTTGCAAGAGCCCTCGGTCTTCGACGGTTCGACGACTTTCTGTGGTCCGCTGCCGGCCACGGTGTCGTCGCGGCCAACTTCGGCGTTCGAGAGCATTGTGGTCCAGACGTGCTCTTTATACGTCGGGACCATCTTGAGCGTTGGATGGCGAGAACCGGATCGACGTTGTTCACCACGGCAACTGCCGAGATGCGACTGCTGTATCCCGATCTCGGGCGTCGAGAACGTGACGGCGAACCGCTCATTCGCTCACTTCCTGGAACGCACTTCTTCGATGCCCAGGGAAGTCGGTTCGTCTCCGGAAGCGCCCGAACTCTGCACGCCCGGCGGGGTCGGGGGCCCCTCCGAGGTCACAGAGTGGATCCCGACCTAGAACTGTCGTGAGCCGAATGTTGACGCATCGTGGCCGGAGACCAGCGCGCCAGTCCTGGCACGCTGCTCCGTCACTCCCGGAGCACCGACGACCTCGTGCGCAACGCCGTGCCCGGCAATACCAGCGCGCCCGCCAAGGCACTCACGCTGCTGTCAGCGGACTCCGTCCTCAATGTCCGCGCCTCCGTTGCTACGAACGAACGCTTAGATCCGGCATTGTTGGCGGCGTTCCCCCACTGCACCTCATCGAGCCGGATCCTTCTCGCCGTTCGCCCCGGCTTGGTAGTGAAGCCTCGGCAGACCGGCGAAATGACCGCGTGGCCATCAGCAATGGGCTTCACAATGACCGACTCAACGACGAAACCTGGGCCAGGCTCCGCGCGCGCGATATCTTGAGTGTTGTAAGCACGCAGGACGACGAGTCGGATGTCGGCAAAGCGTCAAGAGCAGCCAGGAGAGGCGCGCGGATGGTCACAGTGCGGCACCGTGGAGCCCCGGGCGCGGGCGGAGTAAACCGACCGAAGGCCGGGAGGCGTTCGGCGCGTGCTGGGGCTTAGGCCGATCATGTGACCGTCGGGGATCATCCGCCAGCCCGCCCAGTGCACAGCATCCGTGAAACGCGCCTTGGCGGGAATGGGCAATGGCGAAAGTCAACCAACTACTCTCACGACCACATAGCTCGTTGTCACGATATAGGCGGAGATGCCAAGAAAAATGACCCGACCGAACTCAATGAGAGCGGCTACAGTCTCGAATCAGGGCGTCGGAGCGTGCCAGCTTCGCGTGCCGATCCGACCCACATCAGGTGACGCCTGCGCAAGTCGGCATCGACTTTGGTTGAGGGGCGCGTGACCACCGCACTCGGCGCTGACGAGCCTGAGAATGGCGCAAGATCGCAGCCAAACCCCTGGGCGACGATAGTCGGCCCGTGTTACAGCCGGCGGTCCATGGAAAGAGAACTCGGGTTAGAGCCCGCGGCACTCGCGGACGCGGTGAAAGACCTACGTGCACTCCAGCTCAACACCTCTGACCGGGTCGCGGTATTCCCCGCATGGCAGGTCGTTGACGGTGCACTCGTGCCGGGGCTCCGATCAGTTCTCATTGAGCTACGCGCTGGGGTGGATAGCCCCTGGACGTGGGCGCAATGGCTCGGAGTGCGCCCGCGGGAAAGGGAACGTAGCCGCCTCGACGCGCTGCTAACCGGGGACATCGACGCAGTCGTCGTTGAAGCACGCCACGCTGCCGCGACCTGGAAACAGTGAGAAGCCTCGACGCGCCGCTCAACACAGCGGTCCCACACCATCCGTACTGCGGCGCAGAAAGAGTTCATTCAACTGTTCGGCCAGGTTCTGCGGCTTGAGAACAACCTGACCTCGTTCGACGATCTCGCTGGGCACGAGAAGCTCACAGATCGGCAGCAACACGACTACCGCAGCATCTACCTCAACCTCTACGCCGAGTTCCGCCCCGACTCCGCCGCGGACAAGGAACTCATCAACGACGACGTCGTGTTTGAAAGGGAGCTCGTCAAACAGATCGAGATCAACGTCGACTACATCCTGATGCTCGTTGAGAACTACCGCAGCCAGCACGGCGATGGCGAAGACGAAGAAGTGCATGCTGAGATCTCCCGTGCCGTTGACGCCGGCCCGAACCTGCGGAACAAGAAAGACCTCATCGAGGCGTTTGTTGATTCTGTATCTGTCGACGGTTCCGTTGACGAAGAGTGGCAGAAGTTCATCGCGGCTGCGCGCTAGGCCGAGCTGGAATCGATCATCGCTGAAGAGCGACTGCGTGGTGAGGCCGCGCGTGCTTTTGTCGCGTCGGTTTTTCGAGATTGCGCGCTCCGCACAACTGGCACGGCGATCACCAAAGCTCTCTCCCCCCCCCCCCCCCCCCCGGTGTCGCGGTTCGCTGCCGACGGTGGCCACGGCGACAAGAAGCAGCGTGTCATCGAGAAGTTGAGCAACTTCTTTGAACGGTTCTTCGGGCTTGCAGGAACTACACCATAGCCGGGCGTGGAGGGTGCGAGGTCAATCGACTCGCATGCCAACCGCGGAGCCACCCCAGCTAGCAGCTTTAAGTGGGTTCTCAGAATCCAGCGGTCACTCTTGCGGTCGCATTGCCCCTAGAACAGAAAGAACCCGGGCAGGAATTTGATTCCTACCCGAGTCTTTTGTGGGCTGTTGGTAGTACCTGTTGTGAGTAACGGTCCTCTCCCACGCTGCCTTTAGCGTGGGAGAGCGCATCTTCGGATAGACACCGTTGAGCAGCCTTTGGTCGCTAACTTTGAGGGCGCACGACCGCTCGCATAACTCGGTGCGCAGCCACCAGCCGCTCCACCGAGCGGACGCCATCGGAGTCTCTGTGGGGCAATGCGGGGCAGCGTAGCAGTTGCTGCTGCTTCGCCTTCAAGGTCGCCAAGTTCGAACATGCCGCCACGTGCCCAAGCGGGCGGATTGGAGCCACGGCTTTGCTCGGCATCTCGGCCAGTACACGGCATTTCGAACGGACCGTGGGAGCAACCATCACGAACTGTCGAGACACGCCCAGTAGGCAAATACGTCGGGCTGTGGAATCCAGTGAAGGATCACGGAGAATTCTTTGCGGCAGGTGGTTGCGCTTCGGGCAAGCGACGGCCGAGGCGTTGAGTTCGGCAGTGGGGATGCGTCGGAGCCATGTGATGGCGTGGATGGGTGATGGGCAGGTGGGAACAGTGTTGTTAGTCATATCTGAGATGTACGCGGCGCCGAGAAAAGTTCGATTCCGTACCGTGCGGCGGGTAAGCGGGTGTGGGGTTGGGGGCGTATTCGCGAACGCCGCCGAAGCGACTGTGGGGTCGGCGTGAATGATTGTCAGGGCAGTAGGAACAGTGTTGTTTGTCATGATCTGTATGTACGCGGCTGCCCTCAAAAATCGTCACGGTGCAACGCTGTGGTGATTCCGATGCGAAAAGTGAGCAAGGTTTCGACCACGCTCCGCCGAGCAGTCTTGTACTACCGGATAACCGCACCGTCGTCGCTGCCGCATCCTGAGCAGGCCGCACCGACCACGACAACCCGCTGTAGAGGTCTACGCGCCCATGGCATTTCCACAGCGAATGATTCGAATGAGTTCGGCCGCGAGCGGGGTTTCCGCATTGCCCCACTCCACGACCAGTTCAGTAACCTCAACTGGGTCAAGGCCATTCGGGTGGTCGAAGGCGTACCAGGCGAGCACATGCGGTAGCGATTGGTTGACACCGAGCGCGATTTCGAGGCGCCCGTGGATGGCGCGCCAACGTTGGTACTCAGCTTCATTCCCCCACCTACTTCGACGGAAGGTCGCACGACTCCGGTCGCGCTCTCGTCGTCGCCGCTCCCGCAATTCCTCATGTCCGTGCCCGGTGCGAGTCAATTCAAGCCACTCGTTCATGTCACGGACGTCATGCTCAGTGATTCCGATATCCCAGTTCCTGATCCAGTGAAACCGCGTCAACACTCGATCGCTCCGCAAACGAAGAGCAGGAAGCGCCAGCGACGGCGAGGGTACAGGGTTGTCATCCACCCACAGCAACGGTCGATGATCGAACTGCCTGGAAAGCTGAATTGACTTCCATGAGGATGAGCCGAGCAACCGGCTCCCCTCGCCAGATACCGCGATTGGCAGTTCGGGCAACCCGAGCGGAACGGCGAAATGCTCATTCGCGGCGTGCTGCCACGTCGTTGCCCATACGACATCAATGCCGCGCGCCAGCAAATCCCGCAACCACGCTCCACCGCTGTTGGATAGCCAGTGGGTCGTCGTCCACTGTTCGTTCTCGTCCCACTCCGGTTCGCGGTGCAGATATGTGGGGTATCCCTGCCTGCGCATTGTTAGCTCCACGGCACACAAGTCGTCCTGCTCCTCGGGACCATTGGGAGTTGGAAGGCGCAGCACCCCGTCAAGATCGACCGCCACTACTCGTTGGTGTAGTGGATCGCTCACCGCAGTCGTTCCTCCTCGCTAGTTTTCCGCTTGCCGCCGGTCTCCACCTACCAATCCAGCGCGAGCGCCGGAACCTCGCTGGTTCCGCCGCATGCGACCGATGGCAGCAACCAGGGAGGAGCTTGCGTCAAACCAACAATCTTTCAGCCAAACTGCGCACCCAACGCCACGAACGTAGGCATCATCGATTGAGCGAACAGAACCAATTTCTTACACTCCGACCGCTATCAACCGTCGCTCCGATCGACGAATCCACCTAGAGTCGCTCGGGCACATCCACCGACTCAACGACGAACCCTGGGCGGCGCCGCACCTTCGCGATAACTTGAGTCTCGTGAGCGCTCCTGACGACGAATCTGAGCATGACATCAACGCTCAAGCCGAGGAGCCCCTGTTGAAAGATGGGGTGCCTCGACAAGTCACCACCAACGCCCTCGACGCCATCATGGAACTCATACCACGCCCGGAAACTGTGGTCCTCACCGAATCTGAGTACGCGTTCACACAGGCATCAGGAATAGCGGCCAGCGTGTTCAGCAAGCAGGCCGCCATCGATAACGCCCGGTACGAGGCGAAATCTGAAATGTCGATCACGACCGAGTTGACTTCGACGCTACTCAGCAGGCGACAGGTCGCAGACCGCCTCGGCATAGACACCGCTACGGTCAAGAATCTTCGCACACGCGGCGAGTTAATGACCGCCGGAACACTCAATCATCACCCCGCGTACCCCGCCTGGCAGCTCACCGACGACAACAGAGTTCTTCCTCAACTGCGCTCGATTCTCGCCGCCTTCCCCGCCGACTTTCACGCCTTAGATATCCAACACATGATGACGACGCCTGTTGCCGAACTCGCAGGGAAGTCTCCTCGTCAATGGCTTGAGCACGGCGGTGACGACGACGCCGTTCTTACGATCATCGCCGCACTCTCGCGCGTCTGACGCAAGAGCGTCTTGCGGAGCGGACTACGCGGACGTCTCCTCGCATTTCGTGTGCTGAGATCGTGTATCTGCGAGGCGGCGCCGACTCTGCGGAGTTATGGGAACCATTCAAAGGTCATCGCGCCCGACCCCGGCCACGAGCAGGTCTGCTTCTTGCCGGTCCGTCGACTGCGGACGCGTTGCTACTCGCGCGTATCAATCAGCTTCCCGATACGTGCTGCCTTGGTGTCCCATAACTAATGGTGAGTACTCGAATCCAAGCACTAGCTTGTGACACATAGTTACGGGACTCACGATCACGTAGAAAGTCGCTGGAGGCGCCGCGGTTGCTCAGTCGATTCTGGAAAGTCCTGAAACTCTAGGGTTTCGAGACGCTCAGTCGCGTGTAACGCAGGGTGAGCGAATCCGAACCGGGCGGGTCAAGCGGGAAACAGACGGGGTGCGAGGCACACAGTTCCAACGTGAGGAAGCCGTCTACCTCGCACTCACGGCTGGTAGTGGCGAGGGGGGCGATTCGAGCGACGATCGAGTCAAACAGGGAGGCGGGGCAACGGGATGCATGAGCCAGACCCCACTGACATCGACCTCCCTGTCACTCAACCGATCGACCTGACCTGGTTGGTCACGGAAACTTTGAAGTCCGATCACCGAGGGATCCCTCATCGCAGGCTCAGAACACTCGGCGTCAGTATCTGGCGGAGAAACCGCCGTCCGTTTTGAGTAGCTGGCCTGAGACCCATCGGCCCTCCTCCGAGAGAAGGAACGATGTCACCGCGGCAATGTCTTTGGGAGTGCCGATCCTGCCGAGCGGGTGATGGGAAGTCATGCCGTCGCGCAGGTCATCATCCATCCATCCCGTATCGATCGGCCCGGGGTTGACCACATTCGCGGAAATGCCGATCGGTCCAAGCTCCCGCGCGGCGGAGATGACGATCCGGTCGAGTGCACCCTTGGAGGCGCCGTAGGGCAGGTTGCCGGTTGTGTGATCGCTCGTGAATGCCACGATGGCTCCGCCGCTCTGTGAGGCCTGTCGTGCGAAGGCGGCGATCAGGAGGAGGGATGCTCGGGCGTTCACTGCGACGTGGGCATCGAAGCTCGCTGCCGTCGTGTCGAGGATGCCTGACTCGACGTCATGGGCGTGGCTGAGTACGAGGCCGCTCAGTTTGCCACGCTCTTCGGTTACCCGTTTGATGAGTTCGGATGGGCCCTCAGAAGTTGATAGATCGCATGGGTAGTCTCCGGCGTGGAGGTCGCTGGTCACGACTTCCCATCCGTCGGCGATCAGGCGTGGGACTACGCCGGCGGCGATGCTGTTGGCGCGTGCCGCGCCGGTAACGAGAACAAGGACCATGACCGCACTCTATCCTCAGCTTCCTGCGCCGGTGTTTCACGCGCGCAAGCGGATCGTCGACAGCCTCGGACTATACGTCGGGCGCCAGTTCCGCGGCGTAGTCGCTAGCAGCGCGACCGTACATCGGCAGATGCGGGGCAAGGGCTGTCAGCGCGGTCCGCAACGCGTCGTTGGGCCGACCCGCGATGTGAAGCGCAAGAGCAAGGAATGCGGCAGGTGCATCACCGAGCTCGGGAGCATCGAGCTGCTCGAGCAGGCCGATCGACTCGTCGACGAAGCCGAGGTTTCGCAGCGTGCTCGCGAGTTGAAGCGTGACCTGGTGTTGTTCCTCAAGCCCCAAACCAGCGTCCAGCGCACGGCGATATGGTTCGACAGCTTGGGCGCTGAGATCGAGCGCATCATGAACGCCGCCCCACTCGGCCAGCGCTCGTGCGTCTCCCTCGGGGCGCTCTTCAACGAGCGCTCGCATGCCGGCCAGCATGTCCTGAGGCTTGCTGTCATCGAAAGTCTCCCAGAACGCCTCAACCCGGGAATCCCACTCAGCCTTTTCATTCACGTGGCAATGATAGTTGACCGCACTCACTCATACCGGCGTGATCGCAGTGTTCACGCGCACCATGCCCACCCACGGACGCTGCCCCTATGCGGCGGCTGGCCGAGTTCGTAAGCACCGCGTTGCGTTTATCGCCGGTCGAACCCGCATCCATTTGGATCGCGTCGAAGACCTTGGTGACTTCATCGAACTAGAAGTGGCGATCGACGACCCTGCAGACATCGACGGTGCAACTAGTGAGGCGCAGTCAATCATGGCGACTCTCGGCATCGAGTCGTCCCAGCTCGTCTCGACCGCTTACGTCGACCTCGCCAAAGACTCCCGATAGGCCGTGCATTTTCCGGGCGCGTTAAGAGCGTGTCGCAAGCAGCGAGTGGGGCCGGATGACGGCGTCAATCGAGCGTCGCTATTCGATCACAGGGCCATCTCACTGACCGATCCGCGCAGGGACGATTCGCCGCGTCAAACTGTCTCGCAACCCAAGCGTCTCGAAACCCATGGGATACGGGACAATTGCCCCGCCATGTGACATCGGCCGACGCTCATGAGTGTTGAGGACTTCGACAGAAGTGTCGACGACGTCGGACATCGAGGTGTGCGCCAGGTCGTAGGCGAGCTGCGTCCGCTGCTCTTCGGTGAGGTTGGCGCAGTATTGCGCGGGGCGGATCGAGCGAACTTATCCCTTGATTTCAGCGTCAGTCTCTGCGTTTCCGATGCCGACCAACTTGCTGCACTTTGACCAGTCCCGCTCTGCTGTGTCAGGAGAGAGGAGAGCTTGCCGCCGGCGACCGCGAGTCGGCCGCCGGAGGCAAGCCTCCTTGCTATTTACGCCCGTCTACGAGAAATGTCCCCACGACCGTTCTCCCGTCCTGCTCGTAGACAGTGACCGGGATCGGCTCCGCGCTCCGTGCTTCTTGCCATGCGAGCGCTTCCTCCGGCGACTTGAACGTGGCTACCGCAGCTGCGCCGGTAGCGATATCGAGCTCCGACTTTATGACGTAGCCGATTTTGCCGTTCGTGGCCATCGCCTCAATCAGGTCAGGTTCGAGTTCGGGGGTCGGTGCGAGTGCAGCGGACCCGTAAGTCTGCCCGGCATGGTTTGTGTTGTAGTCCGGCTTCGGCATCGTCTGCTCGTCGCCATCTTCGGTGGTGACTCCCCACGGGGCGAGTATTCCGCTGGTCTGCGCGACCGCTGCACCCCCGACCGATCCGACGGTGAGTGCACCGAGCGCGACGCCGACAGCGAGGATGATTTTGCTGATTCGCGTCATGATCTGCTCCTAAGAGGTCTGGTTGGGGCTTTGAAAGGTATAGTGCGCGTTGTACCCGGATCCGTTCCAGCCATAGGTAACCCCATAGCTTTTCCAAGTGCCTGATGAGTACCTGGTCGTTCCGGTCCCGATGGAAGTCGCCGACCCGCCGTTGTATTGCGTCCCGCCCTCCTGAATGAGAGTTGACCCACTGAACAGGCGTGCGCGGAGACCGATCCAGCCGCCGGGCACTGAGCCGCTTGTGGCCCAGACAGTTGTGCCGGCGACAGCTTTTCCGGCTGAGGTGCTGATCGTGGCCTGGTTTCGGTAGCTCACTCCACCGTCGGTGTAGTAGCCGTAGCTACTGGAGGCTGTGCCCGCGTTGGCCGCAACGGGAGCGTACGCGGTGGCGAAGCCGAACATCGCCATGATGAGTGCTACCAGCACCAATCGGCGCCGAGCTGCTGATTGAGGTGAAACTGCTGATTCCATCGTTTCCTCTTCCGCTGATCTGTGAGGACGAATTTGCCCGTCACCGGACGGTAGCAGCGGAATCGAAAGTTCCGCAAGGGACGTTTTGCAGGTCTGATCAGGCTTTTATTCACCAAAAGCAAACCTTTCGCTGAAGGGTTTGCGAGAGGCGTTGACACCATGGGAGATTTTTACCGGGTGATATCGAAACCACCGATCTGAGTAGTGCCGTCCGACTCGAATACGGGAATAGTCACTGTCGTTCCGCGCATCTCCTTCTGCCACTCGAGCGCGTCCGCCGGGGAATCAAAGCCGTGTGCGTTCGGGTCACCGTCCGCGTAGGCGATGTCGGTTGCGTACGCATAGCCGTTCTTCCCATTGGTCGCTTCCACTGCAACGAGGTCCGGAGCCCCCAAATCGTTGATGGCCCCGTAGGTGTCGCCGTTCTCATTGGTCGCCCACGGGCTCGTGTTCTTGTTGACGTACGCCGCGCGCAACTCCCACCCACCGTCCGGTGGGTTGACTTGAACGGTGAGGCGACCGCCTGGCACGGCCGCGATCGGAAGGTCGAAGGTGGTGGCAGACTGAATATCGCTGCCATCGCAGGTGATCGCTATGTCTGCGATAGTGAACGCCCCGGGCGTAGTGCACTTGAACTCGACTGCCAGGTCTGTTGTGTTGTCCGGAACAGCCCCAAGTTGCGTGTCAGCGGGCCCGGTTCCCGTGAAGGTCATCTCCTCGCTCAGCGCGACCACAACCGGCGCACCGGGCAGTCCAAGGATTGCGGCAGTCGCGACACCAACGCCCGAGAGAATCAAGACACCCGTGAACGTCGCGGCAGTAAGCTTCCACCGTCGGCTGCGCCGCGGCGGTAGCCGCACGAAGTCGACGAGCTCGCCGCGGAGAGCGGCACCGAACGCAGAGTTGAGTTCAAGAGCGGAGCTCATCGGGCACCTCCAAAGGAATCGATCCGAGCTGGTCACGGAGACGGGACTTGATGCGGTGCAATCGCGTCCTCGCCGCGCCGGGTGTCAAGCCAACCGCAGTCGCGGCAGTCGCGACGGGCATGCCTTCGACGGCGGTGAGCATCAGGAGTGCATGATCGGACGACGACAGCGCCCGCAGCGATGGGACTACGGTCGATAGTCTCCGTTGCGCGTCAAGGCGTGCGACGGAGAGCGCCTCCACCTCGTCGACTGTGGGGGCTTCCCGCGGGAGCCGATCCAGCACCGCGCGGTACCGGCGGCGAGAGCGGCCAAGGTTCCGTGCGACGTTAGTCGCCGTCACCAGCAACCACGGCAGCACGGACCCGTCGACGAGGACCACACGGTTTCGAAGCCGCCACAGCTCAAGAAATGCCCCCGCGGTAGCATCCTCCGCGTCTTCGCGTGTGCCGAGGTGCCACACGGTGTGGCGGTAGACCCGGTTCCGGTGCAAATCGAACAATCGGGCGAACGACCCCTCATCGCCTTTGCGCGAGAGCGCCCACAGCGCTGACTCGTCGTCTAGTTCGCCATTCATACTCTGAAATGTCCGTAGATGTAGGAAGCGTTACACGGCGACCACAAGCGTCAACGCGCATTGGAGGCCGACTCAGATGGATTCCGAAGGTGAAGACGTAAGCTTCGAGTCCGCGGCATGACTCTGAGGGCAACCGACTCTGGAACCCAACAGGTGGGCAAGCTAATTGTCACCGATTCGATTGTCATGCCTTTGCATCAGATGGCAATATCGCTTGTTTGACTGGCGGAGAGACGATATTGGTGGTTGCGATATTCATCAACTTGGTCGGCGCACTGGACACTTTGGCCGTGCTCGTACTCATCGCAGGGCGATGGATTTTGCCCACGCTGCGCGCCCGAGCAGTGCTGTCCGTGGCCGGGGCCGGTCTGCGGCTTTCGTGGTCGCTCGCCGGGCCGGTGTTCCTCTCACCGGCGACGGACACCACGGCGCGACTCATACTCGCCGCATAGCAAGTCGGCGTCCCGAAGAACGCCGAGCCTCGTTCAATCTCAACCGGGCCTGGGCGCACAAGAGGCCCCACCGGGTTCGCCGGTGGGGCCTCTCAGATCGTCAGGCGATGAGCACCCCAGTCATTAGTTGCAGGCGGAGGCGATGAACCCGGCCAGCCCCTTGTCGGCAGCGCTCGTCTCCAGGTTCCACGGGGACTTGAGCGCCCCGCCGACCATGTGGCAGCCGATCTGGTTGCGGGTAGTGGACTTGTTGATCTTCGCCTTATTCGTCGAGTTCACCTGGGCGTTCGCAAGCTCTGTTTGCGCCGCTCCCTGCCAAGCCGCCGCGCAAACAACGTTGCCGGGGCATGCAGCCTTGGCAAAAAGTGTCGGCGTCATCGCAATGCGCGTGATACCGGTGTACCAAGCCCACGACTCTGTCCACGTGCCGCCTAGCCACGGGTCTGCCACAACTGGGTAGGCGTTTGATGCATCGTGAGCGACATGCTGGACGAGGTCGTTGCCGTCGACCGTGTAGGTGGTGGTCACCGCAGCACCGTTGGCATCCACCGCCCACGGAGCGAGGATCGCGTAAAGAACGCTGCCATCGGCGGCGGTCACTGCCACGCCACCATCGTCGACGGATTCGAGCGTGGCACCGGCGGGCAGATCCAGCTCATAGCGGTACTCCGTCGGACTCGACGCGCCGTCGATGACGGAGATCAACTGCACCGAACCGTCGTCCTTCACCACCGGCACTGCCGTCGACCCGTCCCCGCCATCAAAGCCAACGAGGCCCCCTCCGACTGTGACTGCATCGGCTGCCGTGCCAGGAAGAGTCACCCCGATCTCGACCGCACCAGAATCGATCACCACAGGGTCCGCGGAGTTACCCGGGACGGTCACCCCCACTGAGGCCGGGTCCGCGTTGTCAGAGAGGACATCAGGCGCCTCGTCAGTCTGAGCCGTCACCGCCAATGCGGCCAGAACGTCGCCGTCGTCTTCGCTTGCAGCGGCAGCCGTCGCCCCCAACGACGCCAGAAGAAGACCCCCAACGGCCGTAGCGACCACTCCAACACGCAGTCGTCTCATCATCACAAACCAACCCCCATCTGCCCTACTCGCCGACTCTCGGCGAGAACTCAGCATCACTCTAATCAACCAAAGCTCCGCTTCTCCATATATTCCAATTGGATAGAATATAGAACTGCTACCATGAGCGCATGAGCGTCACTGATCTGCAGTTCGCGGTCCTGTCCTCGCTGGCAGCAGGCCGCCGCCACGGCTACGGTCTGCTGCGCGACGCAGAGGAGCAGCTCGAGAAGTCCTTGCCTGTCGCCACCGCGTACGCGGCGCTAGAGGTCATGGTCAGCAAGGGGTGGATCACCCCCGACGGTGAGGAAGTCGTCCAGAGCCGCACCCGCCGCTACTACGTCCTCTCCCCTACGGGAGCGCAGACCTTGGAAGCACGCGCGGACCAGCTGGAGTCGCAGGCGCGCCTCGCGCACGAGCGACTCCGAAACGCAACCGGGAAGGCGGCCACCGCATGACCACTCTCGAGCAGGATGTCGAACGAATGCTGCGGTGGTACCCGCGGCGCTGGCGTCAGCAGCACGGGGACGCACTCATCGGCCTGCACATGGACCGCGCCGAGGAAGCCGGCGACGCAGCCAAACTCAGCCCCGAGGATCAAGCGGCCATGCGCGCGGCGGGACTCTTCGAGCGCACCCGCCATACCCTTCCCATCATCACCGCTGCACTCGGGACCGCCGCCATCGTGGTCGGGTACATTCTCGCGCTCGGAGGCAACAACGCCATCGGCAACCCCTTGTGGCTCTTCGCCGGCCCGCTCCTGCTAAGCCTCTCCCTATGGAGCCTCCGCGCCTCCCACGACGGACGGTGGAGCGTCCAGACCGTTGTTCCTGCACTCGCCTCCGCGTTCGCTGCCCTGGCACTCCTCACGACCATGAACATCGCCATCCTTCGCGACGGCACCGGAATCATTCCGAGCGTCGGAAGCCTATGGGCGGTCGGTGCTCTCAGCGCCGCCTTCATCGGTATCGCCGTCGCCGTAGCAGCCGCGCCGAGCTTCCAGCGCGGTGGGATGTCCAAAGACTGGGCCCTCACCGTCGGATTCGCCGCCGGGTTCGTCGGCGCAATTCCGCTCTACCTCGGCCTACTCGCGGGAATCGTCGCCGCAACTGCCGGCGGTGTCCTCCTCTGGCTCACCATCCGCTCAGCCCGCCAGGGAAGCGGCACCACGCTGTTCGGCGCAGAGCAACGCGAACTCGCCTGACCACCAAAACCTCGCCCAGCGTCACACGATGGGCCCCCGCCAGACATTCTGCCGGCGGGGGCCCATCGCTGGGTTTCAGGCGAGCCGTTTGACAAGTCGGTCGATCTGGTCGGGTTGAAAGCCGCTCCAGTGGTCCTGGTCTGAAAGGACTACGACAGGGGCCCCTGTGTAGTCGAGATCTTCGACCACGTCGTCACGAGCTGCGGTATTCTCTCGGATGTTGATCACCATGGAGGGCACCTTGCGCGACCTCACACGTGCGGCCCAACGCGGCGGGCGCTCAACTGTGGACGGCCTCGAAGCCCGGTTCGCTCCGCTCTGGGACCTCATGGCTCGCTGCGGCGGCTATCGCGTCGTGACGCAGCTCGCCGCGATCCTCGGACTGATCGACGCCGTGACCCTCCCCTCCCTCGCCCCGTGCGGCCACCGAACTTGAAGCGATCACGCCACAGCTTGCTGCACGCTGACCGATCGACTTGCGCGCGATCTGCTGCGTCACACTGTCTCATAACCGAACTGTCTCTAAACACATAGGGATTCGAGACAGCCGGCAGCGGCGAGCTGGTGTTGCGTAAGAGGTACCTGAGCGCGAATCTTCAACGGGCGGGGCATACGCGACACCCTCCGGCACCTCGACCTGTAGATACCAGTGACCGTGCGGGAATGTCCGCTGGGCGACCGCCCTTCGGACGCGCCTGTCTGCGTAGTCTCCGTACATGCCCCCATTGCGTCACGAAGTCGACATACGTCCCGCTGAGGCCGTCGCCAACTTGCTCGACCCGCGGGGAGACAGGGTCACATCGGTGATCCCACCCGGCTACGAATCGTACGTTCGCATTCTCAACCCGATTGAACTCAGAGACGGGTCCACCATTTCCTGGACCGAGACCGTGAGCAGAAACGGGTTCAAGCCTCACGCCTGGATGCAGTGGCCCGAATTCAAAGCCAGCAACCAAATTGATTTCTGGAGGGAACCCGAAATGGGAAACCCGCCAATCAGTCTCGTTCGGCACCTCATCGAAGCACTGCAACCGGATCGGAGCACGCACTACTTCGCCTCATGGGCCGGGTACGCCACGGAGATACAAGAACCAACCGTCGAATTCTCCCCATATCACCGTGAAATGGTGCTCTACACAGGCAACCTGGTCGATGAGGACGACTCTCCGCTCCTGCCGACCACCGCGACTGGCCGCGTGCCGATGTACTGGTGGCCCTCGGATCTTCGCTGGCTCCTCGGCCACGACATCTACGCGCGAAGCCTTATCGTCGGCTGCTCCGAGGTCTCAGCGCAGAGAATCCTCGCAGACCCGAACCTCGACGCATACGCAGTGAAGGGCTCAGACAAGGTCCTCAACGAAGAGTTCTGACGCGACCGCAGCACCGGTTGCGAATCACCGCCTGTCGCACGAGCGGATCCGTGTACGGACGATCCGCGGCGTCAAACTGTCTCATATCCGAACTGTCTCTAAACACATGGGATCTAGGACACGGGGCCGCCAAAAATCTCAGGCACCTAGGCACCCGGAGCAGAGCAGTGCCCCTAAAGTGGACGGCGACTACGCCACCGCGATCGCATGGCGGGGCACCGAGCGCTCGCGAGGGGCAACGCCCATAGCGGAGGTAGACGCATTCTCAGGCGACAGCGCGTGTCGCAAGAGAACGGAGGGATTCGCGCTCTCGGCGCCGACCTTCATAGTGCCGAACTGTTCGCCATACGAGTCGAGGATTCGCAGAATGTGCGCGACCAACTCGGGAGCCCACTCGGTCAGGCGCTGCTGTAAATGTGGGGGGCGATGCGTGTGGGCTGCTCGCCGAAGAACACGCGTAGCGGCGCTTTTCAGCGTCGACGACCTTGACGAACGCGGATCCGAAGCGGACCGGCTGGGCTGCGCACCCCAGAACGCTGCTCCATTGCGTCGTGCAGGCCTGCGTATTGCGGCTGCGCGTCGGCGACGACGACCACAAAGAGTCTCGACCTCGAGTTCGCTGATCGCGGCCATCACCGCGACCAGTAGGTTACTGAGCGGCTCTCGTCGAGCGTGAGGACAGAGGGAGGAGATGCACTGCACGGTGGCCACGCTGCCGGACCGGTCCGAGACGTGCTCGAACACTTCACGGGTCCGCCTTCCCAGGCGACTGAGCTCATTGACTTTGTTGCGTCTTCGGGCCTGGCCAGATCGAGCAGCCCGTCACGCCCCGCACGACGCGCAGCCCGACCGGAGACACCCCGCTCGGCAATGATGTGCTCGCGGGCGACGCCAGCCGCGATCAGCACACCATGCTGCCGCTCATTGTTCTGCTCGATCGGGCTCGTGCGCACGAGCCCGAAGCTGCGGGAGTGGGTGAGCATCTCATGGATCGCACCCTGCCAGATACGTTCGACATCTGCGGCTGACATCGCGCACGTTCGTGGCAAGGCCTGCAGGGCAGATCCGGACGTTCCGATCCTCCCGGCGCCCCTGACATCAAAATCTGAAACAACCGTCCAAGTGGTCCCGAATCAGACCGTCACAACACACCGACAACCACCAAGGTGGGTCCAGATCAGACCGTCACGGTGGTACCCAACCAAACTGTCACAGACAGTTGCTGGACGCAGCGTCAGCGCATGTGGTAGTTCTTACCTATCGGTCAGGAATATCCGTTATCACACATGCATTCCAGGTTGAAATCTGGGGATTGGATCTGGAGGCTCCTTTGCGCAGAAGAGGTATCTCGAAATGGAGACGTCAGACCCTGGCAATGGTTCTGGGCGCAGCTGCCGTTGGAGGCCTGGTGCTAGGCGTTCCACAAGCGGCATCGGCCAACATCCCGAACTCAAGCTCTTGCTCCGACACCGTCAGGGGATCGTGGGGCGACGATGAGTGCTGGCTGGGCACCACATGGATGAAATACGGATCCAATGTCGGAGGATTCCAGTTCATACTTGCGGCCAAGGGCTTTGCCCCAGGTCGGGTGGATTGCGGGTTCGGGCAGAACACCCGCGGCGCTACTACCCGGATGCAGCAGGCCAATGGACTGACCGCGGATGGCGTGGTCGGGCCGAAGTCATGGGCTCAAGCACGGAAGTACCTGAGTTGGAGCGGAGTAACAAACGAGAACGGTTCGTACTACAACGTCGGCCTAGACGGCGCCCGGTTTCAGGTGTACTCAAACACCTGGCTCGTTCTTTCTAAGCCGCAGAAGCAATACATAACGATGAGGGCATTCATGAGCGCGTGGACGTGTGGGTTGTCATGATGAAGCGAACAGTTCGATTTGGCCTGCTGACGGTCGCAGCGGTTCTGGGTGCCGGGCTGATCGGTGGGGCGGCAGCAACTGCTCTGCAACCAGCCGCGCTGACTACCCACGCCCTCAAGCCGACCCCAACCGCGACGGAGTCTCCCACCATGAAGCCGGTACCTCCAGTCAAGGGTGTTGACCAGCGCGCGCCACGCGCAGAATCAAAAGGTGACCTCGTGGAGACGATCAAGGAATTGAGCGTCAAGCTCGTTCCGGCTGGAGCCAAGCTTGTAAGAGTGCAAGAGTTCCCAGAACTAAACGCCGCTCTGGCGACCTACGCCGACGATGGCAACGCATACAACATCAGCATTCAGCGCCCGAAAGTGCCTGCCTCGCTTCAGGAAATCGCTGCTGCTGGAGAGATGACGGCGGCCAAACTGGCGACTGGGTCGACACAGATGGAAGTGATCGGCGCCGACTACGAGCAGACTGTCATCGTTCGCGCTTCGGGCCTGACGATAACGGTGTCGCGGACGGGTTCTTTGCCGGCGAAGGCCCAACCGAGTGACTCTGCCCGGGTAACGGCGGAAAAGCTTTCGACCCGCCTGGCTGCGGTAGCGGACACGGATTATCTTGAGAGCCAAGTCCCGTTGGAAATCACTCACTGACCGCACGTCAGTAGCCGAGCCGGTCGACCCAGTGCCGCGGGGTGAGGGGTGAGGTGTGTGCGGTTGTCCTGCCGGGGTTGTGTGTCTCTCGAGACAAAGGGGCCCGAAGCGAATGACCGCGGGCACCTTGTTGTTCACGCCGCGTACTGGCAACGGCTGGCATGGCCTACTAGCAGGGCACATCGTCGTTTCGGTCGGGGCAGTATCAGGCCGTGAGCATCCGCCGGTACGTAGTCGTCACCAGTATCGGGCGATGGCAACCGCGCGCACGTCTGTCGACTCCTCCGCCCAGGTTCTGATCGCATCCACAACGCGCGCTACCTGACGGCGGCGACCCTTCAACCTCATCGTCATCGCACCTCTGCAACATTTTGTCCCAACCAACTCAGGGGACGCTCGCTCACTCAAAGATCTGAGGGCCGCAGACTGTCGCACTGAAGGACCGGCTTGCGGGCGCAAAGTAGGCCCCAGAGCGGTCGGTGGCTACCTCGTATGAACTACGGCCTGAACATCAGCGAAAGATTGTTATCGACGCGATAAACAGGGCGATCACAAGGAAACTCACGCTGACAATCACCCAGTTTGTGTGTCGGATAACAGGCCCTCGCGCAGTGTCCGGAGCCTCACGCACGCGGACGCGCAACTGTTTTGCCCAGCTGGCTGCCGCTGATTGGGAGCCTTGTGAGATTCGTGCGTCATCAGCGCTGCGAACAAAATGACCGCCTTGGGTTGCGGCGTCTGTGCGGCGCCACGCTTCTACAGCAATCCCGTCACCGGATATAGCGGCGGCGGTGACTTTCTTGCCGCCCGTGAGCGTGAGCGTGAACTTGCGTCCACCTTCAACGTCGCGAATTTCGTGCAGCGGTATCCGCCATGTCGCCAACGCATTTCGCACGGTGACAGTCGTCTCATCGACGTCAATTCTGGGCCAACTCCAGATTGCCCACGCGAGCCAGAGCACGACTGACACGAGTCCGAACATCCTCCATGCCGCCCAGTCCTCCGGCGCAAACAGCGCCAGAGCAAACATGGCTGCGACACCAATGGGCGCAATGATGCTGAGCGTTGTGGCTGCACTGTTGCGAGAACTCATGGCCGAGGAGGATGATCCGCGCTGACTGCCCATCATGAAGTCATCGTACAAAGCAGTTACAACCGAACCCATGCCCCGCAAGCCGGTCGGCCACCGCGGCAGCGTTCTTAGCGCACAGGGATCCGTGTACGGGCGATCCGCGGCGTCAAACTGTCTCGTAACCCAAGGTGTCTCGAAACCCATGTGATACGCGACAGTGCGCGGCGGGCGAAGGCTCGGCCCTCGGGCTGTGCATGCGCTCTGGTTCACTCCGGCGAGGCGGTGGCGACGACCTCGGCTTTGAACCCAGCGGAGTTTTCGATCCAGCCTGCGTAGTGGTCCTCGCCTCCCGCATGCGGATAGCGATCGTGATAGAGCAGGTGCCAACCGTGTGTGGGCGCGTCTTCGATGATTGCGTCGACCTCCGACGCAGACTCGGCCTTAAACGCCAAGTGATTCACTCCCGCCCGACGACGGTCGTGCACGGGCGTCGACAGATTGGGCGAAGTCGTGATGGTGAGATATTCTGCGCCGGCGCTCCAGGACTGCCCTTCGGGCCAAGTGCTATCGAGCGCGAAACCTAATCTGCTCAGCAGCCAGCCCCACTCCGCTTGCGCCTCCGCGAAATCTGCAACCCACAATTCGACGTGATGGAAACCTGGCATCTCCCGATTCTTTCAGGCAAGCCGGTGTCTCGAAACCTCGATGTCTCGTAACGCATGAGATGCAACAAAGTCGCGTCCCAGCGGTGTGTCACCGCAGGGACTGGCAAGACGCCCCATATCCCTAGGGTTGCAAGACAATGTGACCGGCCGCGAACGCATAGATCACGTTTTCTAACCTCGCGACGATAGTCGGTGAGGTTTCCAAGCCAGCCGGCGTGACGCCGTTCTGTCAGCGCCACCAGCTCCCGTGCTCGGATCGGAGCAATGTTTGCAACAACTCCGCACGCTCCGCCACCAAGTGGCCTCGTTGAAGGCGGTACAACTGGCGGCCGAGCCAGCGGGCCAGAGCAAACTCGACCGAATCTGCACTAGTCAGGCGTGGCAGGCTGCCCGCCCGCTCTCGATGGACGATGCAGGCAGCCAGATTTGTTTGCCACACGGAGGACCAAGGATCCCAGCGGAACGCCGGAGAAACCTCGAGGCGAGCGTGCTGGTACTCGTTGAGTTGGTCCTCGAATCGGCGCTGATAGCGCGCCCATTCGCCGAGGTTCCGTTCGGTCGCGGGGAGTGTGTCCCGGTTTCGGGTGTTCTCGCGCGGTGTCCGTCCGTGCAGGAACCAATATCCCTCGTACCTATGAAGCTTTAGGCCCCAGTTCGTTGCTCGGAAATGAACGGGTTGCCTCCCGAGAAGAATGCTCTCGATGGCCGCGGCGGAGCGTGCGGCTTCGGCGTCGTCTGGTGCGATAGATCGCCAGAGCAGGTCGGCTTGCGCGTGGAGTTCTGCTGAGGTTGAGATGGCCACAGGATCCTTTCGGGGCGCTGAAGGTGCGTCCACATGGACCTATGCGCGGTGCCTGTTCGCGTGGTGGCCACCCGGCGCGCCGCCCGCACTGTCGTTGAGTCGGTGGACTCCCGCCCAGCTGGGTTTGTAGCGTTGCGGCAACAGAGGGAGGGCCGCGATGCCGAGCGTGAAAGGCGCACTGGTCCAGATCTCGGATGAGATGGAGGGGCTGTTCATCGTTGCCACCGACGACGGCACGACCTACCAGCTAGACCTGCACCATCGGTTCGTGATCGCTTCGTCCGCGGCCGCGGCCGCAGCCGCAGATCCGGCTACCCGGGTGGTGGTTGACGCAGCGCCCGCCAAGCTTCTGACGGTCGCGACATGCCGGCTCGGTGTCCCGATGGTGTTGCTCATCGATCGCGGTATTCCCGGGGTGTGGTTCACACGCCGCGCCACTGCAAACGTTCGACACATCGATGCCGTCGATGCGTCGCTGCGCACGCCGCCAAGACGGATTACGCGATGACAACTCGGGATCCTGAAAAGGAATCAGGCGATCAAGGCGAAACGGGAGCGGCCTCTTTCTCCCCGGTGAAGGCGGCACCGTATTGGGATGTGCTCGAGCCGGTGGTGGTGGCAGCCGTATCGAAAGCGGCGCGAATGACTGGTCGTGATGCAAGTGGGCTGTATCCGGTGGCGACAGCGTTTGTGTTGTGGGCGTGGCAGTCAAAAGGTCTGGAGCTGAGTGTGAATCGCATTTTCAGACGCCCTCTCGTGAGCGAGTTCGTGCACCGCGGAATGGGTTCCTATACGCGTGGCAGCCGTGCGACTTACCGGTCCAAGCTCTTTGCGATCGTAGATGTGCTCACACCTCCGGCAGATCGGCCGTTTCCTATTCCGCGGTCCACGCCGACGGCACCCTACACACCAGCGGAAATTGCCTCGCTTCGCAGTTGGGCTCACAGTCAAGGCAGCGCAGCACGTCGCAAGGACGCGTGGGTGTTGCTCGCTCTCGGGTTCGGTAGCGGTCTCGCCACTCGTGAGCTCCTGTCCGTACGAATCGGCGACGTGGACTTACAGGGGAACAGTGCATATGTCATGGTGTGGGACGGTCGCCCGCGCGTGGTTCCGGTACTGCCCGCGTGGGAGCACGCCATACGAAACGCCACCAACGGCCAAGACGCGAACGGGTGGCTGTTTCGACCTGGCCGGCAAGGAGTGCGAGCCGCGCAGGTGACCGATTTTCTCCACCGCGGCCACACCACCGAGCTCGATGTTCGTCCTGCTCGGATGCGCACGACGTGGATGCTCACACATTTGCAGTCGGGCACTCCACCACAGGACCTCCTCCGGATTGCCGGTTTGGAGCATCTTGCAGCGCTTGACCGCCTGAGGCGATTCCTGCCGCCGCGAGCGCCAAATCCGCCTCGGGCCTGAGTCTCAGACACTGTTGCTGACAACGATGGCGTTCGATGCTGCGACGGATAAGCAACCTCACGCGCGGGCTTTTTTGTCCCGCCGCGTACACGGTCGGTATGAACCAAAACATCCGACTCACAGACATTTCCGCCGAGCTCTCAAGCCTTCGCGCGGCCCACCCTCAACTGCGAGAAGCCCCCTGCAGCATCATCCTTCGATACAAGCCAAATAGTGCTGCGCTGGCTGGTGCATGGGCGGAGGTTCGCCCGTTCACCATCACCACGGCCGCTGAGATGGCCCCGGACACGTTCGACGTGTCGCGCCGTCTCATGACGATGACTGCTCAGTTCCATATCTGGGCATGGTCGCGAACAGGCACGCAGCTGAACGTCCCAGTCGTGTATACGCAGAACAACATCGACCGCTTCCTCAGCACTCATCTGAAGCACCGTTCCCCGCATCACCGGTGGGGTGTGTCTCGTCAACTTGTCAAGGTTGGGCGCGAGCTTGCTGATGCCGACCTCATCGCACTCCCTGCTCCGAACGGCAAGGTACGTGCCCCGTTCGCTCCGAAGCAAATCGCCACGATGCACAGCTGGGCGAATGCCCTCACCACGGTGAAGAAGCGTCAGAACGCGCACGCGCTCCTCGGCCTCGCCGGTGGCGCAGGGCTCACTGCAGCAGAAATCGTCGAAACCCGCGTTACCGACATCATCCGCGTCGACAACGTTGTGCTCATCAATGTGCGCGAAGGAAAATCGCGACTGGTGCCCGTCCGACACGCCTGGGCGCGTGTTCTGCTGCGAAGTATCGAAGGACGCGAGCACACGAACGAGCACCTGTTCCGTGGACACCGATTCGAAGAATATCCACCCCGAACCATCCAGACCTTCCTCACTGACCACCCTGCGAAAGTGCGCCCCACTCCTTCGCTGCTGCGCAACTCCTGGATATTGCACCACATCAACAACGACGTTCCACCACAGGCGCTGATGGAAGCCTCTGGGCTCGATTGCTTCCAAACCCTAGGCCGCTATTACGAACACGCACAAGCACGCAAGCTCAGCGACTACACGAGCATGCTCGTCGGGGCGGAGGCGGCTCGATGAGCGCCGAAGACGTCGACTACTACCAGTCTGGACACAGCGAGCAGTGGGGCGGCATTACCGAAAACGAGATTGTGGCGAGAGGCCGCAATCTTCAGATGTTCGACCCTGCCACCGTCGCGCTCATCGAATCACGTGTACGCCAGGCCCGAATCTTGGAGCAATTCGAGAAGTGGGCAAAAGAGGACGGAGCCGTCGACGGAGTAGGAGGTCGCCCCGTCATGATCTCCTTACGTGCACTACTTACCGCGCTGCTGTTGCTCGCTCACGAAGGTTCACCACTGCACATCAGCCGTGCTGCTCTCGTTCTTCAGCACCGATTGGCGCCGGAGTCACGCGACTTACTCGACCTGCCGCACGCATACTCCGGCTTCGCGTCCCACGTTGCCTCGAACAGGCGTTGGTACACCAACACAATTCGCGCATTTCACCGCATGAAGGACCTCATGGACCCATTCCCGCAAGAGCGCTACACCGCCAAGACCTACGAGCAGATTCAAGAAATCCTCGCCGCACATGACCCGGACCGCGAGGAAAAGTACAAAGCACGCTTGAACGAGTACACGCGTCTGTTCCTGCAAATGACGTTCATGAATCAGCCACGACACGTTCGCCGCGTCTCGAATCAGCTCGATGTGTCGTTCGACCAGACCTACATCGGGACTCCAACCACCAAAGGCTACTCCCGCAAGAACTTAAAACATCGGGTAGCCGAGGAGCAAGCTGCTCTGAGCCTGGGTGAGCGCACTCCCGGGCCCGTGGATGCGTTCGCCGGTTGGCATGTAAAAAGCGGGAAGGCGGAACGTGTCGATAACGAAAAAGGCGAGGTTGACCAGACCACTCCAGGGCGTGGTGAGTTCGCAAGCTACGACTGGGGCTGGGAGGCAAACCTTGCTGTTCGCGTCGATGCGGAAGAGCCCGGCTCCAAGCGGTTCCCCACGCTCGTCGTGGCAGCGTCGCTCAGCATTCCGAACATGGAAGTGGCAGAAGAAGCCGTGCACCTGCTCCAATCCGCCGCGCGACTCGGTCTGAAGCCCGGCATCGCCGATGCCGACAAGCAATACTTCGCGAACAGTAAACCTTTCCGCCTCCTCAAGCCGGCACTAAAAGCTGGCTTCACTCCCTCGACCGACTACAGAGTAGACCGTATGGGCGTAAAAGGTGGCGAGCATGGAGGCTTGTTCGTCGAAGGTGACGTTTACTGCCCCAACACCCCAGCGCCCCTCCTCAGCGTCTCGAAAGACTTCCTGAGCAACGAGATTGATGCCGCGACATTCCGGGCCCGACGCGAAGAACGGAAGGCGTTTCGTCTCCACGTCAAACAGAAGGCGAAGGGCGATGGAAAGACCATGCTGCGGTGCCCCGCCATGGGCCCAAGCCCAACGGTCACCTGCCCACTCCGCGAGCTCGCCCTTAACGCCGCACAGAAGGCACGACCGCACGTTGAACCGGAAACTCTCGAAGAGGAATTCATCGACACAATCTGCAAGCAACACTCTGCAGCATTCGACCTCACCCAGATGCAGTCTCCACCGCAGGCATTCGACTACGGGAGTGAAGAGTGGGAAGTCTTCCACGACCACGCCCGCAACTCTGTCGAATCTGAGAACCAACAACTCAAAGCCTCCGGCGACGAGGACATCGCTACCGCCGCGCGCCGAAAAGTTCGCGGTCTCGCCTCCGCCCAGATAATCGTCACCCTCCTGCTGGTCACACACAACATTCGCAAAATCGCCGCATTCCTTAGCGACAAAGAACGCGACAAGGCCCGCACCACACCGCGGGTACCAATACTTCGACGACGCGACCGCGCTTGGGCAAACCGCTACACCCGCACAACAGGTGACGGCGACATGAGCATCCCGGGCCGCAAGCCACGAAACATCGACGCCAGCCCGCTGGCAACAAGTTCAGACATACTCGCACCAATGCGGACCTAGAGCCGCCGGCTCCTGACACCAGCCGGCGACGATACCGGCAAATCCACCGCTCGCAAGGCAAATCCGGCGCGCCAAAAAAACGCCACAATCATGCCCGACACCCCAAGAACAGGGTGCCCACACACATACGTACCGAGAATCACCACACAACAGAAAGAAAACGAGAAGGGCTCCTGCAAATAGCAGGAGCCCTTCTCATTTTTCCGACGTTCTCAGACCGTTTTGCAATCAGTATTGCCAACAGCCCTTCTGTCGGGATGACAGGATTTGAACCTGCGACCCCTTGACCCCCAGTCAAGTGCGCTACCAAGCTGCGCCACATCCCGTTACCCAGACTCGCATCCGGACAACTCCACTATCCTACCCGCTCGAATTGATGCTCGCGAACCGTTCCACGATATGTCCGCGTTGTCAGCGTACGATGGGGCGGCATCCTCACGACGAGGAACAACATCACGAGGGAGTGCTGTGTCTGCAACTCAGCCCGACGTTTCTGACAGCGCAACGCTTCCTGCCCGCTGGTGGTGGGGGTTCGTGCCGTTCCTGCTCGTCTCACTCGTACATATCGTCGCGCTAACCCTGAACGCCGACGAGATCGCCGCGCCGACCAAGCTTGTGCTCATGCCCGCTCTCATCATCGCGGTGCTGTGGGGCGGGCGCGGATCGACTTGGGGCGTCTCCTACACGCTGCTCTTCGCAGCTCTGGCCTTGTCTTGGCTGGGCGACGGTGCTGGCTTCTTCTTTCCTGACGCACCCACGCTGCCGCTCATGCTGCTTTTCTTCGGCCTGGCGCACCTCTGCTATATCTGGCTCTTCGCGAAGCGGCTTGCGGTGCGCCGATTTCCGCGTTGGTCGGCGATCTATCTGCTCTGGTGGATCGTCACGCTCGCGATACTCTCGCCCGCGCTGCTCGCGCAACCTGGCGGCGGCGCCTGGGTCGCGGCGCTGGGAGCCTATGGCGTCGTGCTCGGTGCAACAGCTGCGACCGCGTCTCGCTGCAATCCAGTCATCGCGACCGGTGCGGCCTTCTTTCTGGCCTCTGACACCCTTCTCGCTTTTCTTCTCTTCACACCCGACGCCATGCCCGCCTGGAGCGACCCCCTCGTGATGCTCACCTACTGCACAGGCCAAGGTCTCATCGCCGCGGGCGTCATCATCGCTGACCGTGCGCTCACCCCACGCTCGCTATGACAGGCTGAATGCATGTCAGATGCCACCGCGCGCGTCGACGCCTGGCTTTGGGCGGTGCGCATTTATAAGACCCGCTCGCTCGCTACCGCAGCGTGCCGCGCGGGGCATGTGCGCGTCGGTGGCGAGAAAGCGAAAGCAGCCCAGCCGGTGAGGCCGGGCGATGAGGTGCGCGTGCGCATCAATGGATTCGACAAGATTCTGGTGGTGCGCCAGACAATTTCGAAGCGGGTCGGCGCGGCGCTAGTGGCAGCATCCGTCGACGATCAGACTCCCCCACCGCCGCCTCGTGAACTCACCGCGTTCGTTCCCACCCGCGACAGAGGCGCTGGCCGACCTACCAAGCGCGACCGCCGAAACATCGAGAAGCTTCGCGGCCGGTACGACGACTACGAGGGTGTCTAGCCAATCTCAAGCTGGTCTAGCAGCCAACGTGCGCCATGAACGGAGGCGCCCAGGGTGATCACTCGTGTGGCAAGCTCACGGTCGCTTGTAACCACGGTGATAACCTCACCCATCCCGACCCTGCGCGCCACCTCGGCAACAATCTGATCGTCGCCAGAGGCTGCCGCGGCAACCACCGCCACCTCATCGTTGCCAGCTGTGCCGCGCGCTTGCCCCTCAACGACGGCCACCCACGACGGAAACCACTTGCGTTCAGGCAATCCGAGAGATTCGCCAGGTACACCACCACGGGTACGCGTGCCGATACGCCCAACCAGCCGTTGAGCGGCACCCGCGCGGTCGCGCCACCAGCCATCGGGCACCGCACCCATCACGTTGGCTACGTCGACCACAACGGTCGGCCGCAGCGCCAACAAGGGGCGAAGCCTTGCCCAAGACAGTTCGAATCCGGGATGCAGCGGGTATGAAGCAACGTCGTCGATCGCAACCCACGACAGCTCGTAGCTTTCAGGATCGCTGATGACCGGCTCGAACGGAACAATGACATCGGCCACAACAGTCGCGTACGACCAATATTCGAGATCGAACACACTCACAAAACGCGGTCGCACCGCGACAGCCGGAACGCCAGCCTCTTCTTCAGACTCGCGCAGCGCACCGAGGATCGCTGATTCGCCCTGATGACGCGCTCCGCCTGGCAGCGCCCAGGTTCCGCCAAAGTGACTCCACGACACCCGGTGTTGCAGAAGCACACCGCGGTCCCCGTCAAGCGCAAGCAACCCTGCCGCGCCGAAACGGCCCCAGTAGCGCTCGCCCGTGGGGGCCACCACCCAGGCGTCACCAGGATCGCGGGGCCCATGCGGGCGACGCGGCTCCCCCGGTACAAGCGGTTCGATCCTCACCCGTCCAGCTTTCCACACGAACGGCTCGTCACCGGCCGCCAGCCAGCATCAGATGAAGAGCGTCGTTCCAGATTTTTGCGCTTCACCCAGGAACGTGGCCACACCACCCAGCTCGATGCCCTCGAGCAGATCTGACTCGGCGATGCCCAGCAGGTCCATCGTCATCGTGCAGCCAATGAGCCGTGCGCCACTGTCACGCGCGGCGTTCATCAGCTCAGGCAATGTCTGCACAGAATGCTCATGCATGACCTTCTTGATCATGGCCGGCCCCATGCCCGCCATGTTCATGGTTGACAGTGGGAGCTTTGCCGGGCCCGATGGCATCATCATGCCGAACATCTTGTCGAGCGACTTGCGCTCGCGCCGTGGCGGGTCTTCACGCCGGAGCGCGTTCAAACCCCAGAAGGTAAAGAACATCGACACCTTCTGCCCCATCGCAAGCGCACCGTTTGCAATAATGAAGGCCGCGAGCACCTTGTCTAGTTCACCCGAGAACACAACGAACGACACTTGGTCGAGATCTTGGACCGGCGCGACAGCAGCAGACGCCGAGTCGTGCTTGCGGAAAGTAGCAACAAATCCAGAGCCCTGCGGTGTCATCGACCTCAGCTCGTGACCCTTGGAAGCAGCCCATGCTGGGCCGTCGGTCGCGAATCCTGGGTCAGACACGCTCACGATGACTTCGCCGCCCGATGACAGCCCATCCATTGCCTTCGCCAACTGCATGATGGGTCCCGGGCAGGCTAGGCCAGTGCAATCGAGTTCGACCATCTCGCCGCTGCCTTGCGCGGCACTGACGATGTCTGCCGCCTCGGCATACGCGATCTCGGGCGTCTTTCCGTCTACATCCACCGGCGCGACGTCATGCCAGAAGCGGAAGGTGTGCGACCCTCCCGAGAGCGTACGAACGTCGTTGAAGCCTCGCTGCACCAGAAGCCGGTAGGCAAGGTAGCTGCGAAAGCCGACCGCACAGTACAACCGGATCGGCACGCTGACGTCCCACTTCTCGGATGCTTCGCGGAGGGTGCCCAGCGGCACATTCACCGCGCCCGGAATGTGCCAGATTTCGTACTCATCAGGCGTTCGCACATCGACGATGCGGGCACCTTCGACTGCTTGCGGAAAGTCTTTGGCGTACCACAGGCGCAGATCGCCGTTCAACACGTTCGTGGCAACGAAGCCCGCCATATTCACCGGGTCTTTTGCAGAGCCGAAGGGCGGCGCGTACGCGAGCTCGAGAGTCTCGAGGTCATGCACGGTCGCGCCCAATCGAATCGCGGTGGCCAGCACATCAAGCCGCTTGTCGACTCCATCGAAACCGGCGATCTGAGCGCCCAACAGCTTGCCACTGTCAGGGGCGAACAACACCTTCATATGCATCATCGACGTGCCGGGGTAGTAACCTGCATGCCCAGAAGGATGAAGGTGCACTGTGCGATACGGGACTCCCTCTCGCTCAAGTTGTCGCTCTGTCGCGCCAGTGCCCCCGGCGGTCATGTCGAAGACCTTCACGATGGACGTACCCTGCGTTGACGAATACTCAGTCTCGCGCCCGCACATATTCTCGGCAGCGACGCGCGCCTGCCGATTCGCTGGCCCCGCGAGGGGGTTCAGCCACGCACCCGGCAACACGGTGTGAGGGGTTTCAACGGCGTCTCCGGCAGCCCAAATGTGGGCATCAGAAGTGCGCATGTGCGTATCGACGGTGATGCCGCCACGTTCGCCGAGCTCAAGACCTGCCGCTCGCGCCAGCGACACGTTCGGACGCACTCCCGCAGACAAGATGACCAAATCAGCGTCGATCGTTTTTCCGCTGTTGAGTTCGACACGGAGCCCACCATCGCGGCTCTGTGTGAACGCGACGGCCGCAGTCGAGAGAATCAGCTCTACACCGCGGCTGCGAAGATGCTGCTCGACGGGAATTGAAACTTCTTTGTCGAGCGGCGGCATGATCTGGTCCGACAGCTCAACAACTGTCACGTCCGCGCCGCGGTGTCGCATGTTCTCAGCCATCTCGAGGCCGATATAGCCAGCACCGATGACGACCGCGCGCACGGCGGACGGTGACGAAGCTGCTTTGGTCAGGGCAGCATCCAAGCGCTCCTTGATGACATCCATGTCATGCACGTTGCGCAAAACGTAAATGCCGGGGAGGTCCGCCCCCGCTAGCGGCAGCTTTGCCGGATCAGCGCCTTGGCACAGCGCCAGCGAGTCATACGACTCCGCGTACTCTCGCCCAGTATTGACATCGCGCACCATAACGGTGCGGGCTGCTGGATCGATACCAATCACGTCGGCGCCGACTCGAACATCGATGTTCAACGACTCACGAAGACTGGCGGGCGTCTGCAACAAGAGCCGACTGCGATCCGTGATCAAACCGCCGATGTGGTACGGCAGCCCACAGTTCGCAAACGATACGTGTTCGCCTCGCTCGAGAACGACGATTTCTGCACTCTCATCCAACCTGCGCGCACGCGCAGCGACAGAGGCGCCTCCGGCTACACCACCAACGACTACGATCTTCATTTTCGGCACACCTTTCCTGTGGTCTGACCACATAGCCAGCGTACTGCCCCGAATGCGAAAGCAACAGGGGTGCCTGTCGCAGCCGCATCCCCCAAAAAACAAATCGGCCCGGCCAGCAAGATCGCTGACCGGGCCGATACGCAGAGCGTGGCTAGCGCTGACGCTTCTCGCGCACGCGCATGTTGATCACGATGGGCGTTCCTTCAAACGTGTACACCTCACGCAGGCGACGCGTGATGAAACGGCGGTAGCCGGGATCGAGGAAGCCCGTGGTGAACAGCACGAATGTCGGCGGGCGGGTCGTCGCCTGCGTGCCGAACAGAATGCGCGGCTGCTTTCCACCACGAAGCGGGTGCGGGTGCTCGGCGACGAGCTCCGACAGGAACGCGTTGAACTTGCCGGTAGGAATGCGGCGATCCCACGATTCAAGCGCCGTTTCAAGAGCCGGCACCAGCTTCTCGAGGTGTCGACCCGTTCGTGCCGAGATGTTGACGCGCGGGGCCCATGCGACGTGGGCGAGGTCTTGCTCGATCTCTCGCTCGAGGTACCGGCGACGTTCACTGTCTTCGAGCGCGGGGGTGTTGAGCAGGTCCCACTTGTTGAACGCGAGCACCAAGGCGCGGCCTGATTCGAGCACGAGGTCGATGATGCGAATGTCTTGCTCGCTGATCGGCTGGCTAACATCGAGCACGACAACGGCGACTTCTGCCTTCTCAAGCGCAGCGGACGTGCGCAGCGAAGCGTAGAAGTCAGCGCCCTGGGAAAGGTGGACCCGGCGGCGAATACCGGCGGTATCGACGAACCGCCAGAGTTTGCCGCCCACTTCGACGATCTCATCGACCGGGTCGCGAGTGGTACCAGCAAGCTCGTTGACAACAACGCGTTCCTCGCCGGCTGCCTTGTTGAGCAGCGACGACTTGCCGACGTTCGGGCGGCCAAGAATCGCGACCCGCCGAGGACCACCGATCTCGTGCTGGGCGACCGCGGAGATCTCGGGGAGCTTCTCCATGACTTTGTCGAGCAGATCCGCCACGCCACGACCGTGAATCGCTGACACCGGGTGCGGTTCGCCGAGCCCAAGCGCCCACAGGGCGGCGGCTTCAGGTTCGTGGCGGGCGTCATCGATCTTGTTCGCAACGAGGAAGACGGGCTTGCCACTCTTTCGAAGCAATCGCACGACGTGCTCGTCGGTAGAGGTGGCGCCGACCATTGCGTCGACGACGAACATCACGACATCGCACAGGTCGATGGCGATCTCGGCTTGAGCAGCCACCGAGGCGTCGATGCCGCGAGCGTCAGGCTCCCAGCCGCCCGTGTCGACGATCGAGAATCGACGATCCATCCACTCAGCCTTGTACGTCACGCGGTCGCGGGTGACACCCGGGGTGTCTTCGACCACAGCCTCACGACGCCCGAGAATTCGGTTGACCAGCGCTGACTTTCCTACGTTGGGTCGACCCACGATGGCGACGACGGGAAGCGCCGGCAGGTATTCGATACCGTCTTCGCCACGAACAATGCCCTCGAGCAGTTCGGCGTCATCCTCTTCGAGGTCGTAGTCATCGAGGCCAACACGCAGGGCAGCGGAGCGCTTCTCTACGAGTTCGTCATCGAGGGCGGCAAGATTCTCAAGCAGTCGGTCAGGACCAGTTTCGAATTCTTCTTGTGAACGGTCGTCAGCGGCCATGAGGCGCTCCTGTCTGTGCGGTAGGCACAGTCGTACGGATCAGATCGAGGACGGCGTCCACGGTCTGATCGAAGTCAAGGTGGGTCGAGTCGACAACGTCGACTCCGGGGGCAGCAGTAAGAAAGTCAACGACCGCTGAATCAGAGGCGTCGCGTTTGTGCAGTGCGGCGGCAACAGCCGCAGCGTCTTGGGTTGTCACTTCAGCGCTACGGCGTGAGGCACGCACCTCTGGAGCAGCGGTAAGCAAAATGCGCACCGGCGCGTCGGGGGCAACGACCGTCGTGATGTCACGCCCTTCAACGATGACGCCGGGACGACCCGAGTCTTCAGCGAGTCGGCGGAACATCTTATTGACGGTCTTGCGAACGACAGGCACCCGAGCGACGCCGCTGACGGCATCAGTCACGCGGGGGTCTCTGATGGCCTCGGTGACGTCGGTTTCACCGACTCGCACCCAGTAGTCGTCGGGGTCGAGCGAGATCGCATAGTCGAAAGAACCCGCAAGGTCGATGACGGATGCTGAGTCTGAGGTGTCGGCGTCGTGCTCGAGCGCATGCCAGGCAAGGGCTCGGTAAGCGGCGCCCGTGTCGAGGTAGCCAAACCCCAGTCGCCGGGCAACCTGCTTTGACACGCTGGATTTGCCGCTACCTGCGGGGCCATCGATGGCGACGATAATCGTCGATTCAGTCATTGGTGGTGCTCGCAATCTTCCAGCCTCGCTCTTCGAGGCCATCTACAGCACGCCGCACCGCTGAGGGCACGACGCTGATTTCGGCAAGGCCGAACTGCGCGCCCGGAGAATGCTCAAGGCGCAAATCTTCTACGTTCACATCTAGTTCGCCGAGCTCGCCGAACAGGCGGCCCAGCTGTCCGGCGGTGTCGTCGACCATCACGACGACCTGCTCGAAATGACCGGTTTGGCCGTGCTTGCCTGGCAACCGACCGACGCCATCGTTGCCACGGCGAATCGTGTCGGCAACGGAGCGTCGAGCGCCCGGTGTTTCAGGCGCGCGCAGCGCATCGGCGACCGTGGTGAGATCGCTAGCCAGGGCATCCAGAACTTCGACGACAGGCGCGGCGTTCGCGTCAAGAATCTGCACCCACAGTTCGGGGGCAGACGCGGCGATGCGCGTCGTGTCGCGCACTCCTTGACCGGCAAGCCGCAACGACTCGTCGGCGGCGTTCACGAACTGCCCCGCGAGCAGACTGGCCACGAGTTGGGGCACGTGCGAGACCAGCGCGACCGAACGATCGTGGTCAGCGGGTGTCATCTCAATCGGGGTGGCACCCACATCGAGAGCGAGGGCTTCAACAATGGCGAGATCGGCGGTCGGAGTCTCTTCGTCACGGCACACCACCCAGGGTCGGCCGACAAAGATGTCTGCGCGAGCAGATATCGCGCCGCCGCGCTCACGGCCAGCCAGCGGATGCGACCCGATGTAGTGGGTCAGATCAACGCCACGTTTGCGCAGTGCGTTGAGCGGCTCGAGCTTCACGCTCGCAACATCAGTGACCACGGCGTTCGGGTAGCGCCGAAGTTCGCGTTCGATGACGTCGGCGGTCACGTCGGGCGGCACAGCCACGACAATCAGCGTCGGGTCATCGTCGCCTGTCGCTTGGCGCCCGGCTCCGTAGTCAACAGCGAGACGCAGTTGTGACGGTGAAGCATCTTCAAGTGCGACATCGACGCCGAGGTTTCGCAGCGCATGACCGATACTTGATCCCAGCAGACCCGCACCAACGATACGCACGGTGCCTGAAACGCGCGCAGCGTTACGGGCGCGCACGGGCGTTGCCGTCGAATCGGTCACTTATGTCTCCTGGTCCCCCGACGGTTCATCCGTCGCACGGCGCGCGAGAGTAAGCAGAGCGCCCCGCTCTACTTTAGTCAACTCGCGGGCTCGTCCTGCTGGCAGTGTTCCCAGGTGGAGCGGACCGAACTGACGACGCACCAGATCGACGACCGGGTGGCCGACGGCGTCAAGCATTCGACGCACGATGCGGTTGCGCCCTGAGTGCAGCGTCAACTCGACCAGCGAGCCACCACCTTCCGCGGAACTGGAGAGCAGGCGAGCCTTGTCGGCGGCGATATGCCCGTCTTCAAGATCGATGCCGCGCGTCAGAGTCTGGATGGTCTGAGGGGTGACTTTGCCTTCGACCTTGGCGATATATACCTTCGTTACTCCGAACGACGGGTGGGCGAGCACGTGAGCGAGGTCGCCGTCGTTCGTGAGCACGAGCAGGCCGCTGGTTTCAGCATCCAATCGACCGACGTTGTAAAGCCGCTCTTCCCAGTCTTTCGTGTAGCGGCGAAGGTCAGGCCGCCCACGGTCATCGTTCATCGAGCTGACGACACCGGTGGGTTTGTTCAAGACGACGTAGCGCTTGGACTGGTCGAGCTGAATTGCGGTGCCATCAACGTCAACCAGATCGGATTCAGGGTCGATACGTGAGCCCATCTCGGTGACGACCTCGCCGTTCACGCGCACGCGACCGTCGAGAATCATCTCTTCGGCGACGCGGCGTGAGGCCACACCCGCGTTGGCGAGCACTTTTTGCAGGCGCACGCCCTCTGGGGCCCCCTCGGCGGGAGTATCGGTAAAGCTCATCGGTGGATCTCCTCTGCGAAGCCATCGGCTCCGTCATCGAGCAAGGGGGAAATATGGGGCAGCTCGTCAAGCGAGTTGATGCCGAGGTTGACCAGCAGCGCGTCGGTGGTGCCGTAGTTGATGGCGCCCGTCTCGCTGTCGGCAAAGAGTTCGGTGATCAGCCCGCGTGCCACCAGGGTACGCACGACCGAGTCGACGTTCACAGCGCGAATGGATGCCACTTGGCTGCGCGTCACCGGTTGTTTGTAGGCGATCACGGCCAGCGTCTCAAGAGCGGCCTGAGATAGGCGTGACGGTGCCTGCTGATTGACGAACTCGCTGACAAGGTCGTCGTAGTCTTCCCGGACGTATAGTCGCCAGCCGCCACCGACTTCCCGCAGCTCGAAACCACGAACGGTACCCCCGTCAGCGCCGTCATAGTCCGCGACCAGGTCGTCGATGGCTTGCCGAACGGTAGGCACGGGTGCAGCGACTGCCGCGGCGAGGCTCACGAGCGACTGTGGCTCTTCGATTACCAGCAGAATTGCTTCAAGCCGGCGGGCGACTGCTGCTGGCGTCACATCGTCATCGGTCATAGTCGGCTCCTAGAGTCGCAAGATTTTCGTCTGACCAGCGCTGCGCACTCCACCGCAGGGTGAGCTCGCCGAGCGGTTCAAGCTGTTCGAAAGACAACGCCGCATGGCGGTAGAGCTCCAGCACAGAGATGAACCGTGCGACCACGATGCCTGGCTGGGTGACGCCAACGACGAGTTCGCGAAAGTTCAATGTTCCCGCCGCCTTGAGCAGCGTAACGACGATAGCGGCCTGCTCGCGGATGCTCACCAGCGGTGCGTGCAAATGGTCGAGACCGACGTGCGGAATCTCTTGCGGCGTCATCGCGAGCATCGCGAGTGCACCGAAGTCTTCGGCGCTCAGCGTCCAGACCAGGTCGGGCACCGCCTTGCGGTACTTCTCATCGAGGCGCACAGCGCGAGTGTGTCGCTTCTCCTCGCGCTGAAGACAGCGAGCGAACCACGCTGACACTTCTTTGAACGCCCGGTACTGCAGCAGACGCGCGAACAGCAGATCGCGTGCTTCAAGCAGCGCAACAGATTCAGCGTCAACGAGCTCGCCCTGCGGCAACAGGCCGACCACCTTCATATCGAGCAGCGTCGCTGCGATCACAAGAAACTCGGAGGCCTCGTCGAGTTCTTCGTCAGGACCGAGCTGCCTGAGATACGAGATGAACTCGTCAGTGACCTTCGAAAGTGAGACATCGGTGATGTCGAGTTCGTGCTTCGAGATCAGGCTTAACAGCAGATCGAACGGACCGTCGAAGACCCCGAGAGAAACCCGGAAGCCCGCGGCTTCGGCAGCAGCGAGCGAGTCGACCGAATCGGCTCCGTCAGGCGACGGCGCCACGCGAGACCAGCTCCCGCGCCAACCGCAAATAAGCCTGGGCGGCTGCGTGTTCGGGGGCGAAATCAGTGATGGGCATTCCCGACACCGACGCATCGGGGAACTTCACGGTGCGGCCGATCACCGTTTCGAGAACGTCGTCGCCGAACGCGTCGACCACACGCTCGAGCACCTCGCGCGAGTGAAGAGTTCGAGCGTCATACATCGTCGCCAGCACCCCATCGAGTGTGATGGACGGGTTGAGACGGTCGCGCACCTTGTCGATGGTCTCTATGAGCATCGCGACGCCGCGCAGCGCGAAGAACTCGCACTCGAGCGGAATCAGCACTCCATGGCTCGCGGTGAGCGCATTGACGGTGAGCAGCCCAAGCGACGGCTGGCAGTCGATGAGGATCACGTCATATTCGGCTGTGATCTTTAGCAGAGCTCGCGAGAGCGTCTGTTCGCGGGCCACCTCGTTGACCAGGTGCACCTCGGCCGCCGACAGGTCGATGTTCGCCGGGATGATGTCGAGGTTCTCGACGCGCGTGGGCACGATGACCTCATGTGGATCACGCTTGGAATCGACGAGCAGGTCGTAGATGGTGGGAATCTCATGGGTTTGGATGCCGAGGCCTGCCGACAGCGCGCCCTGAGGATCGAAGTCAACCGCAAGCACCTTGCGGCCGTAGCTTGCCAACGATGCCGCGAGGTTGATGGTCGTGGTCGTCTTGCCGACCCCGCCCTTCTGGTTGCACAACGAGATGATGCGTGCGGGACCGTGAGAATCGAGCTTCGGAGGTGTCGCAAATCCGCGGTAGGGACGACCTGTCGGCCCCAGTGGGGTGTCGTCGGTCGGGGCTGTCTTGCTGCCCTGTTTGGTGCCCGCCACGGACTCTCCTGCCTTCACGTACGTTCGCTCGATTCTAGTCACCACAGACGGTTTGGCCAGCGCGGCTCAGCGGCGTTGGACTAAGTGGTCACCAGATTGGTGCGAATCCCCCGCGCACCGCGCTCAGCGAGCGCGCGGATGCGCTGTGGCGTACACGTCACGCAGCGCGTCTACACTCACGTGCGTGTAGATCTGCGTCGTCGCGACCGAGGCATGACCGAGCAGCTCTTGCACGACTCGCACGTCAGCGCCGCCCTGAAGCAGATGGGTCGCGAACGAGTGACGCAGCGTGTGCGGAGACACATGCGCCGTCAACTGCGCTCGCTCAGCTGCAGACTGAATCAGCAGCCATGTGCTCTGCCGAGAAAGGGGCGCACCTCGAGCGCCGAGAAACAGTTTGGGGGTGGCGCGGCCTCGCCGCGAGAGCTCGGGGCGCACCCGCGTGAGGTAGGCGTCGACAGCGGCCCGCGCATACGAGCCGATCGGAACGATGCGTTCCTTTGAGCCTTTGCCGCGTACGCGCAAAACATCGCCGTGCGAAACATCGTCAACATCAAGCTGGATGATCTCTGACACTCGCGCACCCGTGGCGTAGAGCATCTCAAGCAGCGCGCGATCTCGGATCGCCGTGAGTTCTACCGCGAGGCCGCCTTCCCCTTTGTCGGTGAACGGAGCCGGGCCAGCAGCATCCAACAGACTCTCCACCTGCTCGATTGTGAGAGCTTTCGGCAGCGTCTTGGGCAGCTTCGGCGGCTTCAACCGGTCAGAGGGGTCTGTCGGTTCGATGCCCTCGCGAGCGAGATAGCGGTGCAGCCCTCGCACCGAAGACTGAAGTCGAGCCAGACTGGATGCTGCAATCGGGGGGTCGATCGAGGCACGCGTCGCGGCGAAGCGCGCCACAACTTCTGGGGTGACCGCACTCGAGTCGTCGATATCTTCGCTTGCCAACCAGTTGAGGTAAACCGCGAGGTCTCGGGCATATGCCGCGGCCGTATTCTCAGAAAGACCGCGTTCAATCGAGATGTGCCGCAGGTATGCGTCCACCGCCCGATCAAGCTTCACGCCGTCGTCGCTCCCACCGGGCGCGAGCGGCGCTCCCAAGGGGAATCCGCCGCGCCGAGACTAGTCCATCCGCCTGCCCGCGAGACGTGTGCAGTCATCGCCCCGACCACGAGCGAGGGGTTCTGCACACGACGATCAAGAACTGCGGCGACAACCTCGTCAAGCGGCACCCACCGCACTTCGATGTCTGCCTCTTCTTCGGTGCGCGCAAAGGTCTCGGCGGCAGGTCGCAAATCGCGAGCAAGGTAGATGCGAATTGCCTCATCGCTGCCGCCGGGTGTGGTGTAGAACTCCGAGAGCACATCCCAACGATCGGCGACGAGGTCTGCTTCTTCGGCTAGCTCGCGCTTCGCGCTCTCGAGCGGGGGCTCGCCGTCGATATCAAGCAAGCCTGCGGGAATCTCCCAGTCCCTGGCGCGCACCGGGTGGCGGTACTGCTTGATCAACAGCACTCGATCGTTTTCGTCGAGGGCGAGAATCGCGACAGCACCGGTATGGTCCATGTACTCGCGCACGATCGTGTCGTCGTTGTACGTGAACTCGTCACGCCGAATGTTCCACACTCGGCCTTCGAAAACCGTTTCAGATCGAGTGACCTCGACCTCAAGCTGATCGTCGCGAAGCTCAGCCATTGTCAACGTCAAACAGTTCGCTCGAGCGATGACGGTCAAGAGCCGCGCCGATCAGTCCACGAAACAACGGGTGCGGATCGGTCGGGCGCGAACGCAGCTCAGGGTGTGCCTGAGTGGCGATGTAATACGGGTGCACGTCGCGCGGGAGTTCCACGTACTCCACGAGATCAAGTTCGGGGTTCAGACCCGAGAACACCATCCCTGCTTCGGCGATCTGATCGCGGAAGCGATTGTTGACCTCGTAGCGGTGGCGGTGCCGCTCTTGCGAACGGTTCGAACCATACAACTCTGCCGCGAGCGAGCCGTCAGCCAGCGCCGCGTCGTAGAGTCCCAGGCGCATTGTTCCCCCCAGGTCTCCGCCGGCAAGAATATCGACCTGCTCGGCCATCGTCGCAATGACAGGAAACTCGGTTTCGGGATCGAATTCGCTTGACGAGGCGCCTTCAAGCCCAGCCTTGTTGCGTGCGTACTCAATGACCATGCACTGCAGGCCCAGGCAGATTCCGAGCGTCGGGATTCCTTGTTCGCGGGCGAACTTCAGCGCACCGAGCTTTCCTTCGATGCCACGAATACCGAAGCCGCCGGGCACGATAATGCCGTCGACGGCACCGAGCGCTTTGGCCGCCCCCTCGGGCGTTTCGCACGTATCCGAGGGAATCCACGTGATCGCGACCTTCGTCTCCTGCGCAAAGCCACCGGCTTTCAGCGCTTCGGTGATCGACAGGTAGGCGTCTGGCAAGTCGATGTACTTGCCGACGAGCCCGATCGTGACGTCATGCTTGGGGTTGTGGACGGCTTGAAGAACCTTCTGCCAGCGCGACCAGTCAACTTCGCCGGCCTTGGTCAGCCCGAGTGAGCGAACGATGTAGTCGTCGAGTCCCTGGTTGTTGAGCATGGTGGGAATGTCATAGATGCTGGGCACGTCGACGGCGTTGACGACCGCATCTTCGTCGACGTCGCACATGAGCGCAATTTTTCGCTTGTTCGACTCTGTGACGGGTCGATCGCTGCGAAGTACCAGCGCATCGGGCTGAATGCCGATGGAGCGAAGCATGGCGACGGAGTGCTGGGTGGGCTTGGTCTTCTGCTCACCAGATGCTCCCATGTAGGGCACCAGCGAAACGTGAACGAAGAAGACGTTGCCGCGGCCGAGTTCGTGGCGAATCTGGCGCGCCGATTCGATGAAGGGCTGCGACTCGATGTCGCCGACCGTGCCGCCGATCTCGGTGATGATCACGTCGGGCTTCGGCGTCTCGTCGGCCTGCAGACGCATCCGGCGCTTGATCTCATCTGAGATGTGAGGAATGACCTGCACCGTGTCGCCGAGGTACTCGCCACGACGTTCCTTAGCGATCACCTGCGAGTAGATCTGACCGGTGGTGACGTTGGCGGCCTGGCTCAACTCGATGTCGAGGAATCGCTCGTAGTGCCCTATGTCGAGATCGGTTTCTGCACCGTCGTCGGTCACGAAGACCTCGCCGTGCTGGAACGGGTTCATTGTTCCCGGATCGACGTTGAGATATGGGTCGAGCTTCTGCATCACCACCCGCAGTCCGCGGGCTGTGAGCAGGTTGCCGAGGCTTGCTGCCGTCAGGCCTTTACCCAACGAAGAAACGACACCTCCGGTCACAAAGATGTGTTTGGTGGTGTCGTTCGTTGGTTCCGCTGCAGAAGAGTCCGTCACGGGCTTCTATCCTATCCCACGTCTTGGAGAGTTAGCTGATCAATTCCCGGCGGATGCGAGGGCGAGTAATTCGCGAGCATGTTCAAGAGCAGCATCCGAAGATGAAAGCCCCGAAAGCAGTCGCGCCATCTCAGCCTCGCGCTCGGTTCCCTCGAGTCGTCGCACGCTCGACGCCGTCACCGAGCCGTCGCTTTCTTTTACCACCGAGAGATGGTTGCCGGCGAACGCAGCGACCTGGGCGAGGTGGGTGACCGCGATGACTTGGGATGCTTCGGCCAGGCGCGCGAGCCGTCGACCGACTTCAATCGCCGCGGCGCCGCCGATACCTGCGTCGACCTCGTCAAACACGAAAGTCGGAACCGGATCGACGCCCGCGATAACGACCTCGATGGCAAGCATCACACGGCTCAGTTCGCCCCCCGATGCGCCGCGGGACACCGGACGCGGATCGGCGCCAGGATGCGGGGCGAGCAGGATCGCGACATCGTCACGACCGGCGGCTGTCTCGGCGCCCGGCGTGACGTCGACTTCGACTCGCGCGTCGGGCATAGCGAGCGCGCGCAGCTCTTCAGTCACGGCATCACCGAGTCGGACAGCGGCGCTCTTGCGTGCTGCCGTAAGCGCGGTCGCGGCAGCGTCAAGGGTTGCCTCAGCCGCGGCTACTTCTGAGGTGAGGCGCGCAATTCGATCGTCGTCACCGTCAAGCTCGACAAGTCGGGCTGAGCCGGAGTCGAGCAGTTCGATCGCAGCATCGAGCGAACCGTGCTCGCGTATCAGGCCGCCCAGCAGCGCGCGGCGGTCTTCGAGTGCAGCGAGCTCGTGCGGGCCGGCTTCATCGAGATCGGCAAGGTACCCGGCGAGCCCCGCAGCAAGGTCGCTGGCGCGGTAGCCGATATCAGCGGCAAGGCCGGCAAACTCTTCAAGCGCCGGGTCGGTGGCACCGGCACGCTCCAGGGCCCGGCGAGCATCTGCGATGAGCGAGGTCACGTCGGGAAGATGAGGTTCACTCGACAGCGCGCCATGAGCGATCATCGCCGCTCCGCGAAGCTCTTCGACGTGCGCGAGACGCGCAGCGCGCTGAGTGAGCTCGGCATCTTCACCGGCGACAGGAGCAATCTGCTCGATTTCAGCGATCGCGGCTCGGAGCTTTTCGGCTTCGGATGCACGCGCGTCGTGCTCGGTGACTAACCGCTCGAGTTCACCTGCCAGCGCCCGGTAGCCCTCATACTCGGCGCGGTAGTCGCCCAAGGCCTGCGCCAAGGGGTCTGCGCCAAAGCGGTCGAGGGCATCGCGCTGCGCAACGGCAGAGCGCAGGCGAAGCTGATCGGACTGACCGTGCACCACCACCAACTCATCCGCAAGATCCGCCAGCACGCCCGCGGGGGCCGAACGACCTCCAACCGAGGCGCGACTGCGCCCTTCGCGCGAAATCGATCGCCCGAGTAGCAGTTCGGCAGTGCCGTCGGGCAGGGGATCGACATCACCACCCGCGTCGCGCACACGTTCGACTACCGCACCTTCGCCAGGAACCAGCCAGACGCCGTCGACTGTCGCCTGCGTCGCGCCCGAACGCACGGCGCCGAAGTCTGCCCGCTGACCCATCAACAGGCCGAGGCCCGTGACGACCATCGTCTTTCCGGCACCGGTTTCGCCGGTGATCGCGGTAAACCCTGGCCCGATCGGCAGAGTCGCTTCGGCGATCACCCCAAGGTCTCGAAGACGCATCTCCTCGATCACGGTGCGTCACCGCTCGCGATCGTGGGACCACGCCAACCTGCCACCGGGAGCTGAAACTTCCGCACGAGTCGATCTGTGAACGCCGTGGGGTGCAGACGCGCAAGCCGAACCGGCCGCTCCGACCGACAAACGACCACGCGCGCTCCAGGAGGCAACTCGTGGGAACGACGACCATCGCACCAAAGGATTCCGACTCCTGCCGTTCGCTCGAGCACATCTATCGACACGGTGTGATCCGGTCCCACGACGAGCGGTTTAGCGAAAAGTGCATGCGCTGACAGCGGCACGACCGAGATCGCCTGCACGCTCGGCCAGATCACCGGCCCTCCCGCCGAGAAGTTGTACGCCGTCGAACCTGTAGGGGTAGACACGACAACGCCGTCGCATCCGAAAGAAGAAAGCGGGCGACCATCGACGCCGATCACAACTTCGAGCATGCGCTCGCGGCTGGCTTTTTCGACCGTTGCTTCGTTGAGCGCCCAGGTCTCGTAGATCACTGCGTCAGCAGCATCCCGAACCTCGACGTGCAACGCCAGACGCTCTTCGACTTCATAGTCGAGGTCGATCACTCGCCCCACGGCGGCGTCCATATCATCGCGTTCGATTTCGGCAAGAAAACCCACGTGACCCATGTTGATCCCCAGCACCGGAGCGGTGCCGTCGCGCACGAGTTCAGCCGCTCGCAAGATCGTGCCGTCGCCGCCCAGCACGATCGCCAACTCTAGGTCTCTGACATCGACGTCGTCACCCAGCGTGGCAATTGAGGCGAAGACTGCACGCTCGGCTGCGAGAGGACCAGCATCGCCAGGTGCGAGCACGGGCGTCGCGCCTGCCGCGCGAAGCGCACTGACCACTCGTTCGGCGGCATCGACTGTGTCGGCTCGTTGAGCGTGGGCGACAACCAGAATGTTGCGCTCCGAGTGCGATCCCGCGATGTTCATGCGCTCCCCGTCAGTTGGTTCACTGTCGCCAACCATTCTGTCGGATTGCTACCGCCTCCCGGCACAAGGTGGGCGACGTACTCAGAGTTTCCGTGGGTTCCTGCTATCGGCGATGCCACGATGCCCGCTGTGCCTAGTCCTGCGTCCCAGGCCGACCACAGCACGCGTGCGACCGCGTCTGCCCGAAGCGTGGGGTTGGTTACGAGACCGCCTTTGACCGCCGTTCGCCCAACTTCAAACTGCGGTTTGACCAGCAGAACCACATCAGCCGCAGGCGCTGCCACCGCCACGATGGCGGGCAGCACCAGGCCGAGCGAGATGAACGAGAGATCGCCCGTTATCAGCGACGGCTGCTCGCCGATGCCGCTTGCCTGTGCCAGGTTCTCGCGGGTCATGTACCGCACGTTGTAGCCTTCGACGCTCACCACGGAACTATCTGCGGCGATCGAGGGAGCCAACTGCCCGTGACCGACATCGACCGCGATCACCCGGCTCGCGCCACGCTCGCGCAGTACCTGAGTAAAGCCACCAGTAGAGGCACCCATGTCGAGCGCAAGTCTGCCTGTCGCATCAATTCGAAAGGCGTCAACGCCAGCAAGCAGCTTGTGCGCGGCACGGCTGACGTAGTGGTCGTTGCTGGCGACATCGATGGTGTCGTCGTCGTCGACGGTGACCGAAGCCTTGACGGCGATTCGCCCGTTCACGCTCACTCGTCCATCAGCGATGAGGGATGCTGCCTGCGTGCGCGAACGCGCAAGCCCCCTAGCCGAAAGCGCCGTATCGAGGCGCACCGTCACGGTGTGCCCGCGGACGCGGATGTCGTGGGGGCTGACTCGAGCTTGCGGGCGAGCGAATCGTGCAGTGAGTCGTAGGCAGCAGAACGAGACGGCAGGGGTTGCGCCTCGATCACCTCAAGGTCAGATAGCAAATCGCTCGAGACCGAATCGCGTGAGGTGTCCATGCTCCCCAGAATACGTGCGTGTGCGCGCAGCGGCGCTCAATGTCACGGCTTGTGGAATGAATCCGCATAGAGCTCTTCTGGAACGCGGAACCCAAAAATGGCGCGCCCAGTCGACCAGATTGCGGCGGTGCCCGCACGAACGAGATCGACGGGTCGTTCCCCCACCGAAAGAATGCGTACGTCGGCGCCATCAATCGCGACGCGCGCACCACGGACGGTCGCGACGCCGTCAGAGACGTCGACACTCGGGTAAGGCTCGTGGAGCTCTCGCAGATCGCCCAGAATGTAGGTCGGCTGAGAACCTTGTGGCGCAGCAAGCAGGTGCTTGGGCCGATCGATTCCTGTCAGCACCAACGCTGATGCGATGCCGGCGCGATTGGCGCCGAGGATGTCAGTGTCGAGACGATCACCGAGAAACAGTGGATGCTGCGCGCCGAAGCGTGTCACCGCCTCTTCGAAGATCGGCACCTCGGGCTTGCCAGCGACGGTCGCCAGACGACCAATCACGGTGTGCACGGCTGACACCAGCGTGCCGTTTCCGGGCGCGATCCCACGAGCCTGCGGGATCGTCCAATCCGTGTTGGTTGCGATCCAAGGAATGCCGCCCTCAGCTTCGGGCAGCTTCAGGGCGAATGCCGCCTCCGCCAGGTGCGCCCAGCCAACCTCGGGCGCAAAGCCCTGCACGACGGCAGCGGGCGCATCGTCCGCGCTGCGTGTGACGACGAACCCAGCCTTCTCAACTTCATTCACGAGGCCTTCGCCGCCAACTACGAGGATCACGGAGCCCGGAGGCACCAGCGAAGCGAGCAGGCGCATGGCCGCTTGCGGGCTTGTTACTACTTCATCTGCGGCCGTCTGCAAGCCCAGGTCGCTGAGATGCGCCGCTACCGAAATGTCGGTGCGCGAGGCGTTGTTAGTGATGTAGGCGAGGGTGCGCCCATCGCGGGCCCGATTCAGGCTCTCTACCGCGTACGGCAACGCTCGCGCTCCCGCGTAGACGACGCCATCGAGGTCCGCGAGAACGGTGTCGACCCCCTCAAGCGGGGTCGAGTTTCGGCTAGTACGTCGAGTGAAAAGTGCCATCGAGATTCTCTGTCTTTCGGGTGCGTATTTCCGCACGCTGTGCCGCCCAAGACGGAGGTGCTCCTCTACTCTTCCACAATGCCGGAACCCACTCCGCGTCGGCGGGATGCAACGAGAGCCCGTCTGTTCTAATTGACAATCATTCTCAGTTAGCCTACGTTTCCTGGTGTGCAACTGAGAATGATTCCTGTTATCGCTACCGTTTCCCTTCTACCCCTTCTTGCCGCGTGCTCGTCTACCCCAAGCACATCAGCAACGGCAACTCCGATCGACGAAATGCCGGTCACTGAGCAAGACCAGCTACAAACACGCATCGCGGTCACTACCGCCACCGGTGTCGAAGTCTTCGCGTTCGACGACGATGAACTAACTTTGCTCAGCACCTTCGACGTCGCTGAGGGTTCGCGCGCCGAGTCGGGAGCTGGCAGCCGCTACGTTTACCTTGTCGACTATGAAGGCGGCCAAACCACCCTGCTCGACACCGGAACCTACGCCGAGCCTCATGGCGATCACGACCACTACTACACCGTTGAGCCAACACTGGTCGAACAGACCATCGACGGCACCAGCCCTGTTCACGTGGTCGGAAATGATGACGGTCTCGTCGCAATCTTCGACGATGGCGAAGGCTCCATCACCACGCTGTCGGAAGCGACGATCTCCGAAGGCGGATTCGAGACGAATCTATTCGAAACCAATGCTCCCCATCACGGGGTTGCTGTGCCCCTCGAGGACCAACTGCTGATCACCGAAACGCCCGATGGCGGGCTGCCTGACACCGTGGTTCAGGTCGCGATAGACGGGTCCGAAGTCGCCCGCTACGACGAAGTCTGCCCCGGCCTTCATGGTGAGGCAACAACTGATGGCGTTGCGCTGTTCGGCTGCACGGACTTCGTCGCAGTCATCGATACCGACGAACACACGACCTCGACCGTCGCGTACCCAGACGGCGCCGGAGACAACCGAGTTGGCTCGTTCTACGCAGGTGAACCGATGATCGGCAACTGGGGTACCGATCAGCTGCTCGCTCTGAATCTCGAGAGCGGAACTACCTCGACCATTTCAGTCGGTGCAGACATCGGCACGGTCGCACGACTCGGCAGTGATGTCGCAGTGCTCACCACAGATGGCGTGCTCAGCATGCTGACCGCAGATGGAGAAGTGATCTCGAGCACCGAAGTGATCGATCCGTTCGCTTTGCCCGAAGGCCACGCTATGGAGCTTCCCACTATTGCCGTGGCGGGCGACAACGTCATCATCGCGGACTTTCACGGCGAACATCTCGTGATCTTCGATGCGCACGACTCGACTGTGCTTGCGACACAAGCACTCGATCAGGCACCTACCGGTGTTGTTGTTACAGGAGCAGCCGGCGCGCACGAGCACTAGGTCGTCGAGACCTGCTCTCGCAGAAAGCCCCGAGTGACATCTGATCTCCAGATGTCACTCGGGGCGTTTCAATTCCTTGGACAGCGCAGCAGAATTGGCGGCTGCTAGTCGCCGGATGATTCGGGGGCTTCGTCGATGCCTGCTTCGATCAGGATCTCGGCGACTTCGTCTTCCACTGAGACCTGCGTCGCATCCGGAGTGAAGACCGGGGCGATGTCAGACGCAGAATCGTCGTTCGCTAGAGGTTCGGTCAGCTCAACATCTTGCGCTTCTTGTGCGTGTGCCTCGCCGGCAGACTCGTGCGCCGTTTCACCTACCTCGTGGTCTGCGTGACCAGCAACCACTGCAACTTCTTCGTCCACCGCGACTTCGCTTGACGAGAGGTCATCCGAGCCGGCTGAACGTGCAGAGCGTTCTGTGCGCGCGGCTTGATCTGGTGCGACGTCAAGTTCATCTTCGTCGTCATCGATCGACATGATCTCGATGGTTTCGTGGTGGTGGGTGTTGTGGTGTTGGTTGAGGGCGTGTTGGGCTTGTTGGGCGTGGTGGGCCCATTTTTGGGTGTGGGTGGTTTGGCCGAGTTGTTCGTGGATGGTGGCGCGGGCGGTGAATAGGGCGGGTGAGTATTCGTGGGCGGTGGTGGGGTCGAGTTCGGGGATGTCGAGTTCTCGGAGGGCTTTTTCGGGGTGGTTTTGGTCGAGGTGTGCGCCTGAGAGGGCGATGGCGAGGTGGACGCGGACGGTGGTGGGGAGGGTGTTGCGGTTGATGGCGCGGCCGGTTTCGAGGGCTTTGTCGGGGCGTCCGATGCCGCGTTCTGAGTCGACCATGAGGGCTGCGAGGTCGTCGCGGCCGGTGATGCGGCGGTAGGTGCGGATTTCTCGGAGTGCGAGGGCGTAGTCGCCGAGGGTGTATGCGGTGATGGCGAGGGTTTCGCGGGTGATGCCGATGCGGCCGGCGCGGCGGGCGGCGCTGATGGCGTGTTGGTGGGCGAGTTCGGGGTCGGTGTCGATGAGGTTCGCGGCCATTGCGAGGTGTCGGGCGACCCAGTCTGCGTTTTCTTTGGTGAGGGTTTTCAGTTCGTTGCGTGCGGCGGGGTGCAGGTCGTTTGCGGTGATCTCGTCGGGGATGACGGGGTCGTTGTGGTGGGGGCGGACGGGGCGGATTTCTTCGTCGCGGGTGGCGCGGTCGGGGCGGTCTGCTCCGCCGCGGGTGGGCCTGCTCCCACGATTGCCCCCCTCACGCGGCGGGTAGCTCTTACGTTCCCCATCGCGGGACGAGTAAGGCTTGCGTTCCCCATCACGGGGCGGGTAGCTCTTACGTTCCCCATCGCGGGACGAATACGACTTGCGTTCCCCATCACGCTGGTACGGCTTGCGTTCCCCGTCACGGGGTGGGTACGGCTTGCGTTCGCCATCACGCTGGTACGGCTTGCGCTCCGCGTCGCGGGGTGGGTACGACTTACGCTGCTCCCCGTCACGAGGTGGGTAGCTCTTACGTTCGCCATCACGCGGCGGGTAGCTCTTACGTTCCCCGTCGCGAGGCGGGTACGACTTACGCTGCCCGTCACGGGGCGGGTACGACTTACGCTCCCCATCACGCTGGTACGGCTTGCGTTCTCCATCGCGGGGCGGGTAGCTCTTGCGTTCCCCGTCGCGGGACGAGTAACGCTTGCGTTCCCCGTCACGGGGCGGGTAGCTCTTGCGTTCCCCGTCGCGGGACGAGTAAGGCTTGCGTTCCCCATCACGCTGGTACGGCTTGCGTTCTCCGTCGCGGGCCGGGTACGGCCTGCGTTCGCCGTTACGGGACGAATCCGGCTTGCGTTGCCCGTTGCGGGGTGGGTGCGACTTGTGTTGCTTGTCGCGGTCGTGGTCGTGGTTGTTGTCTCGGGGGGTGTTGTCGGGCATGTCGTGATCCTCCCGCAGCCCCGGGTGGGGGACAACGATTGTTAACGCGAAAAGGCCACCCAACATTGGGTGGCCAATTCACTAAAAGAAGTCCGGCGGTGTCCTACTCTCCCACAGGGTCCCCCCTGCAGTACCATCGGCGCTGTGAGGCTTAGCTTCCGGGTTCGGAATGTAACCGGGCGTTTCCCTCACGCTATGGCCGCCGAAACACTATTGATGTTTCAATCAGCATAACAATCAATTGTTATGCGGTTCTCGACCGTACATCGAGAACCACTCAGTGGACGCAGCACCTTAAACGGTGTGTTATCAAGTCATCGGCTTATTAGTACCAGTCAGCTACACGTGTTACCACGCTTCCACATCTGGCCTATCAACCCAGTAATCTGGCTGGGAGCCTCTCGCCCGAAGGCATGGAAATCTCATCTTGAGGCCGGCTTCCCGCTTAGATGCTTTCAGCGGTTATCCATCCCGAACGTAGCTAATCAGCGGTGCTCCTGGCGGAACAACTGACACACCAGAGGTTCGTCCAACCCGGTCCTCTCGTACTAGGGTCAGATCCTCTCAAATTTCCTGCGCGCGCAGCGGATAGGGACCGAACTGTCTCACGACGTTCTAAACCCAGCTCGCGTACCGCTTTAATGGGCGAACAGCCCAACCCTTGGGACCTACTCCAGCCCCAGGATGCGACGAGCCGACATCGAGGTGCCAAACCATGCCGTCGATATGGACTCTTGGGCAAGATCAGCCTGTTATCCCCGAGGTACCTTTTATCCGTTGAGCGACAGCGCTTCCACAAGCCACTGCCGGATCACTAGTCCCGACTTTCGTCCCTGCTCGACCTGTCAGTCTCACAGTCAAGCTCCCTTGTGCACTTACACTCGACACCTGATTACCAACCAGGTTGAGGGAACCTTTGGGCGCCTCCGTTACTTTTTGGGAGGCAACCGCCCCAGTTAAACTACCCACCAGGCACTGTCCCTGAACCGGATTACGGTTCGAAGTTAGATATCCAGAATGACCAGAGTGGTATTTCAACAATGACTCCACAAGAACTAGCGTCCCTGCTTCAACGTCTCCCACCTATCCTACACAAGTCACACCGAACACCAATACCAAGCTATAGTAAAGGTCACGGGGTCTTTCCGTCCTGCTGCGCGTAACGAGCATCTTTACTCGTATTGCAATTTCGCCGAGTTCGCGGTTGAGACAGTTGGGAAGTCGTTACGCCATTCGTGCAGGTCGGAACTTACCCGACAAGGAATTTCGCTACCTTAGGATGGTTATAGTTACCACCGCCGTTTACTGGGGCTTAAATTCTCAGCTTTGCCTTGCGGCTAACCGGTCCTCTTAACCTTCCAGCACCGGGCAGGCGTCAGTCCGTATACATCGTCTTGCGACTTAGCACGGACCTGTGTTTTTAGTAAACAGTCGCTACCCACTAGTCTCTGCGGCCTCCAAACGCTTTTGGGAGCAAGTCCCTATACGCCGAAGGCCCCCCTTCTCCCGAAGTTACGGGGGCATTTTGCCGAGTTCCTTAACCACGATTCTCTCGATCTCCTTAGTATTCTCTACCTGACCACCTGAGTCGGTTTGGGGTACGGGCAGCTAGAACCTCGCGTCGATGCTTTTCTTGGCAGCATAGGATCACCCACTTATTATCCGCATCGTGTCTCAGCCTTAATGAGTGGCGGATTTGCCTACCACTCGGCCTACGCACTTGCACCCGGACAACCATCGCCGGGCTGGGCTACCTTCCTGCGTCACACCTGTTAATACGCTAACCGCCCCAGCATAGGGTCGCACGCTAGGCCCCACGCTTCACCCCGAAGGGATCCATCTAGGGGATTCAGATGCTTAGCATTACTGGATTGGTTTGGGCGGTTCTTCGCCGGTACGGGAATATCAACCCGTTGTCCATCGACTACGCCTGTCGGCCTCGCCTTAGGTCCCGACTTACCCAGGGAAGATTAGCTTGACCCTGGAACCCTTGGTCTTTCGGAGGACGTGTTTCTCACACGTCTTTCGCTACTCATGCCTGCATTCTCACTCGTGTAGCCTCCACGGCTGGTTCACACCGCCGCTTCGCTGGCCACACGACGCTCTCCTACCCATCAATACGGCTGGACCACGAAGGCCTACCAATAAATATCAATGCCACAACTTCGGTGGCGTGCTTGAGCCCCGTTACATTGTCGGCGCGGAATCACTTGACCAGTGAGCTATTACGCACTCTTTCAAGGGTGGCTGCTTCTAAGCCAACCTCCTGGTTGTCTAAGCAACTCCACATCCTTTCCCACTTAGCACGCGCTTAGGGACCTTAGTTGGTGGTCTGGGTTGTTTCCCTCTCGACTATGAAGCTTATCCCCCACAGTCTCACTGCTGCGCTCTCACTTACCGGCATTCGGAGTTTGGCTGACGTCAGTAACCTTTTAGGGCCCATCGGCCATCCAGTAGCTCTACCTCCGGCAAGAAACACGCAACGCTGCACCTAAATGCATTTCGGAGAGAACCAGCTATCACGAAGTTTGATTGGCCTTTCACCCCTATCCACAGCTCATCCCCTCAGTTTTCAACCTAAGTGGGTTCGGTCCTCCACGACGTCTTACCGTCGCTTCAACCTGGCCATGGATAGATCACTTCGCTTCGGGTCTAGGACATGCGACTGAATCGCCCTATTCAGACTCGCTTTCGCTACGGCTACCCCTCAACGGGTTAACCTCGCCACATATCGCTAACTCGCAGGCTCATTCTTCAAAAGGCACGCTGTCACCCCTACTAGGGAGGCTCCAACGGTTTGTAAGCAAACGGTTTCAGGTACTATTTCACTCCCCTCCCGGGGTACTTTTCACCTTTCCCTCACGGTACTTGTCCGCTATCGGTCATCTGGGAGTATTTAGGCTTATCAGGTGGTCCTGACAGATTCACACGGGATTTCTCGGGCCCCGTGCTACTTGGGATACTCTTCGCGTCAAGAGAAGCATTTCGACTACGGGGTTCGCACCCTCTATGACCAGCCATTCAAAGCTGTTCGTCTATACCTTCTTGTAACGCCGACTGATCGGCAGACCAGTCAGAAAAGTCCCACAACCCCGAATACGCAACTCCTGCCGGATATCACACGTACTCGGTTTAGCCTGTTCCGGTTTCGCTCGCCACTACTAACGGAATCGCGGTTGCTTTCTCTTCCTGTGGGTACTGAGATGTTTCACTTCCCCACGTTCCCTCTACCCGCCCTATATATTCAGGCGGGAGTCACCAGGTCAGCACGCTGCCCAGCGGGGTTTCCCCATTCGGAAATCCTCGGATCAAAGTGTGCTTATCCACTCCCCGAGGCTTATCGCAGATTGCTACGTCCTTCTTCGGCTCCAGATGCCAAGGCATCCACCGTTTGCTCTTAAAGACTTGAAATCACATGAGTTGAATCAAAACTCGACCCCACACCCGAAGGCATGGGAATCTGAAATTGACTAATGATCTTTAAGATCATCTTTCATGAGACAACACCAAAAGGTGTCATCTCAAAGATGCTCGCGTCCACTGTGTAGTTCTCAAAGTACGGGCGGTACCCTCCACCGAAACCAGCCAAAGCCGGCAACAGCAAAAGGTCCAGAGAGTCGTCAAAACCCAACATCCAAAGACATCAAGTTCATCCGGTCCCTCAGGACCCAACAGCGTGCATATGCCGGCGCTTCCACCAAAACCGTTCCAGCTGCAAGCAGCGTACTAAGTTCAGGAAGTCCCGAACGGCATCTTGTCTAATGTTCCACCCATGAGCTAACCAGTGAGAAACATACGTTCTCAATCTGGCGCCTGGACATCCCGAAGAATGCCAGATGCTCCTTAGAAAGGAGGTGATCCAGCCGCACCTTCCGGTACGGCTACCTTGTTACGACTTAGTCCTAATTACCGATCCCACCTTCGACGGCTCCCTCCACAAGGGTTGGGCCACCGGCTTCAGGTGTTACCGACTTTCATGACTTGACGGGCGGTGTGTACAAGACCCGGGAACGTATTCACCGCAGCGTTGCTGATCTGCGATTACTAGCGACTCCGACTTCATGAGGTCGAGTTGCAGACCTCAATCCGAACTGGGACCGGCTTTTTGGGATTCGCTCCACCTTACGGTATTGCAGCCCTTTGTACCGGCCATTGTAGCATGCGTGAAGCCCAAGACATAAGGGGCATGATGATTTGACGTCATCCCCACCTTCCTCCGAGTTGACCCCGGCAGTATCCCATGAGTTCCCACCATTACGTGCTGGCAACATAGAACGAGGGTTGCGCTCGTTGCGGGACTTAACCCAACATCTCACGACACGAGCTGACGACAACCATGCACCACCTGTTTACGAGTGTCCAAAGAGTTGACTATCTCTAGCCCGTTCTCGTATATGTCAAGCCTTGGTAAGGTTCTTCGCGTTGCATCGAATTAATCCGCATGCTCCGCCGCTTGTGCGGGTCCCCGTCAATTCCTTTGAGTTTTAGCCTTGCGGCCGTACTCCCCAGGCGGGGAACTTAATGCGTTAGCTGCGTCACGGAATCCGTGGAATGGACCCCACAACTAGTTCCCAACGTTTACGGGATGGACTACCAGGGTATCTAAGCCTGTTTGCTCCCCATCCTTTCGCTCCTCAGCGTCAGTTACGGCCCAGAGATCTGCCTTCGCCATCGGTGTTCCTCCTGATATCTGCGCATTCCACCGCTACACCAGGAATTCCAATCTCCCCTACCGCACTCTAGTCTGCCCGTACCCACTGCAGGCTGGAGGTTGAGCCTCCAGTTTTCACAGCAGACGCGACAAACCGCCTACGAGCTCTTTACGCCCAATAATTCCGGATAACGCTTGCGCCCTACGTATTACCGCGGCTGCTGGCACGTAGTTAGCCGGCGCTTTTTCTGCGAGTACCGTCACTTTCGCTTCTTCCTCGCTAAAAGAGGTTTACAACCCGAAGGCCGTCATCCCTCACGCGGCGTTGCTGCATCAGGCTTGCGCCCATTGTGCAATATTCCCCACTGCTGCCTCCCGTAGGAGTCTGGGCCGTGTCTCAGTCCCAGTGTGGCCGGTCACCCTCTCAGGCCGGCTACCCGTCGACGCCTTGGTGAGCCATTACCTCACCAACAAGCTGATAGGCCGCGAGCTCATCCCTGACCGAAATTCTTTCCAACTACCGACCATGCGGCCGTAGCTCATATCCGGTATTAGACGCCGTTTCCAGCGCTTATCCCAGAGTCAGGGGCAGATTGCTCACGTGTTACTCACCCGTTCGCCACTGATCCACCCAGCAAGCTGGGCTTCACCGTTCGACTTGCATGTGTTAAGCACGCCGCCAGCGTTCATCCTGAGCCAGGATCAAACTCTCCGTAAAAGAAATTTGCTACCAACAACCGGAATAGGCTGAAAGCAGCGAGTTTGAACTGACCAAAAGGATGTCAATACTGACAATCCATACGCCAACCCCTCCGGAAGAAGGATTGGACTTTGATCCAAAGGAATCTCACCCAACCGAAGTTGAGTAGAGGTTATTTGGCATTTGACAAGTGCACGCTGTTGAGTTCTCAAGGATCGGACGCACCTCCCACTCAGCTTCACAGCCTCGCCAGAAGGGCAACTTCACTATCTTATCCCCGACGTTCCGTCTGTCAAATCGACTCGCCGAGCAAAACTCAGCAGCAATCAACGACCGCGGTCCACGAAGGGAAGACCACCATCCTAGACACAAAAACACCGAAGTGAAAGAGTAGAAGGAAGGAGGTTTGTTCTCCGCTTGAGGGGGCTGAGGCTCTCGGCCTCTGCTCTTCCCTGTGGGGCGAACAAGTAATAACTTACGCGGGGATTCTGCATCCGGCAAATCACAGCAACCCCCCGGGCGTGTCGCGCTTACTTTCCGCGGAAAGTCGCGGAACTCAAGGCACTGCCCTCGATCGGCGCGCTTGGGTTCGGCGCCACACCTGAACCAAGACCGCGAGCACAAGCGTGCCCATCCCCCAGATTGCACATGCGGGAGGCAGAACCTGGTAGGCAAGATGCGCCACGGTGAATTCCGCCGTGAGTGGTCCCCACAGCTGCAGCCCGCCAAGCCACGCGACGAGCATCACAGCAGGTAGCGAAAGCCACCATGCCCAACGCATCCAGGGAGCCATCAGCGCAGGTGCGGATGACACGTCGGCGCGGCGCAACCAGAGCAGCATCCAAATCGCAATGACGATCAGGCCAACCAAGCTCGATCCGTGCTGCAACCACTTGTAGCCGAGAAGCGGCCCCCACTGCTCGTCAAGAGCGGGAATGGCGTTCACACCGCTGCGACCTTCGTGTGTGAAGAGATCCCACACAACGTGCGACAGCACGCCGAGGCCCAACGACACGGCGAGCATCAGCATGCCAACGCCAGACGTGCGACGCCGACCGTCGCGCACGGTCACAAAGAACGTCTCGCGTAGAGCCGCCAAAGCGCCGGCGTCCCACTGTGCGGGAAGCCTCACTGCCAGCCAACGGGGTGACAGTTCGCGTGCCGCGGGGCGCAGCGCGCAGCGCCAGACCAGCAGCAAGGCGAGCGCCAGCAACATAGTGGCCGGCAGCCACACGAGATCGTGAGTTCTGCCGTAATGCAGCGGGAACCCCCGCACGAACAACGGCAGATCTGGCGTCATCGCGCCGATGGCGATAGCCGCGGGCACGAGAGGCGTGCGCACGAAGGGCAACGCGACCACCGCGTGACTCGGCGTAAACGGCATGGCTAGAGGTCAGTGTCCACAGTCATCGCTCAATGAACACGCCAGCGAGCGTCTTCTTGCCGCGACGCAGCACCGAGACTCCCCCGGGCAGCGAACCCGTGACAACAGTCGACTCATCGGCGACTTTTACCCCGTCGAGCGAAACACCGCCCTGAGCGACTGCGCGTCGCCCTTCTGAGATGCTCGCAACGAGACCCGTATCGACGAGGGCCTGCAGAATGCCGGTATCAACGGGAATCGTCGCGTTGGGCAGTTCTTCAAGTGCTGTCTGCAACGTTGCCGCATCGAGAGCCGCGAGATCACCTTGACCGAAGAGCGCGTCGGATGCTGCAATGGCCGCCGAAGTTGCTTCCGGCCCGTGCACGAAGGCCGTCACCTCGAGCGCCAGTCGCTTTTGCGCGGCGCGACGGAATGGCTCGTTCTCGACGAGCTGTTCGTACTCTTCGATTTGAGCTCGCGTGAGAAAGGTGAAGACCTTCAGCCTCGAGATCACATCGGCGTCATCGGTGTTCAGCCAGAACTGGTACATGCGGTACGGACTGCACATTTCAGCATCCAGCCAGATGGCGTTGCCCTCGCTCTTGCCGAACTTTGTGCCATCGCTGTTAGTGATCAGCGGGGTCCCGATGGCGTGCGCAGAGGCGCCTTCGACTCGATGGATGAGATCCGTGCCGCTGGTCAGGTTGCCCCACTGGTCGCTTCCGCCGGTCTGCATCACGCAGTCGTACTGACGGTAGAGCTCGAGAAAGTCGAGGCCCTGCAGAATCTGATAGCTGAACTCGGTGTAGCTGATGCCTGCTTCCGAGTTGAGGCGAGCGGCAACGGCGTCTTTTTTAAGCATCGTGCCAACCCGGTAGTGCTTGCCGATTTCACGCAAGAAATCGATGGCGCTCAGTGGTGCGGTCCAGTCAAGGTTGTTGACCATGCGGGCAGCGTTGTCGCCATCGAAGCTGAGAAAGCGTTCTACCTGTGCGCGCAGGTCACCGACCCATTTCGCCACTGTCTCGGGCGTGTTGAGGGTCCGCTCTGCCGACGGCCGCGGGTCGCCGACGAGGCCGGTCGATCCGCCAACGAGGCCGAGCGGCTTGTGGCCGGCAAGTTGCAGCCGACGCAACAGCAACAGCTGCACGAGGTTTCCCAGGTGCAGGCTCGGCGCCGTCGGGTCGAACCCGCAGTAATACGTGATCGGATCCCCAGCTAGCAGCGTGCGCAACGCCTCTTGGTCGGTGGAGACGTGCACGAGACCACGCCATACGATCTCATCCCAGACGTTGTCGAATGATGAATCATTGGCGGGCACGGTCGTGCTCAGTGGGGCATTTGACACGCCTGCCAGGTTATCAGCGAGTGGATGCTGCATCCGCCGCCACTAGACGGGGGTGATACCGCTCGCCCACCACACCAGCGCGGCGCACGCAAGTGCGATGACCCAGCTGACGAGGCTGCCCACGAGAAAGTACTCGGCGCGGCCGCCGGTATCGGTGTCGCGGGAGATTTCAGGAAACCTTACGATTCCCTTCGCCGCGAGCACCGCGGCCAGCAGGGTGTAGGCGCCGGCCAGCGTCAGGGCGAACACCAGTATCCGCTCGAGCGGACCGATGAGTCGTCCGCCTTTCAAAGTCGGCGCTGCGGCTGCGGTCGCTACGGACTGGGCTGCTTCGCGGGGCGGGGCATCCTCGCTGCGCAGCGCGGTACGTACGATGACGTTGCTCGATTCGAGCAAGAACACCACGACTCCGACGACAAGCAACGCGAGGTCTACGCCGACGCCTTCGAATGCGCCGCTCGATATGAAAAGATCCGCGAAGTAGCCGGCACCGATCCGAGGTGCGAACGCCGCGATTGCGATTGAGCACAGCACGGCGAGTGCGGCAACGGGCCAGAAGCCGCCTCGACCGGTGCCATCGGCGGGCATCGTCAACGGCCACAGCGCGGCGACCGAGATCGCGACAAAGGCCGCTACTCCGCCCTCCACGCCGGCACCGAGAACGATCGTCAACAGCGCGAGCATCGCATAGCCGATCCAGCGCCTTTGGGCTGGAAAGAACTGCCGCACCAAGTCCGCGGCGCCCACCGCAATCAACGAGAGCGAAGCGACGATCACGACACTGATCCAGACAGCACAAAAAAGCCCTCAACTACTGCGGCGGCACCTGCTGCCGTGAGCGCTTGCGATACGGCGGGCTGCGAAATGCCTTCAGCTCGGGCAAGCTCGCTTTGCGTTGACTTGATGCATCGGCCATAGGTCAACCGACGTGCGCGCTCACTCATTGACGAGACGATTTCGTCGCGGCTGAGCAGATAGGCGTTTGCCATTGCGGTCGAAGAGTGCACGCTTTCATGGTGCCCCTGAGCTGCGACAATCCATGCCCGGGCCGTCGGCGCGGTGCGCTGTTCGAGCGCGTGCACCTTGTCGATGGCCTCACGCGCTGCCCACCAGCCAGGACCATCAGCGAGTTTTCCGTTCGTGGACGCGACGGTTCCGACTTCGCCAATACCGATTCCGAAACGACACTGGATCATGCTTGGAAGAGCGAGCTGCAGCAGCAGGATGCTGCTGAGCGCCTTTTCGACCGTGGGGAACAGCGCTTGCAGCTCATCGCCCACTGTGGGCCGCAGGGGCTGCGTGGCAACCGGATAGTCCTGCTCTACTTGCGCGATCGTTTCTTCGAGCGCACGTTGTGCAGCCTCCCGATCGACAAGGCGCCGCGAGCCCACGATGTCTGCGATCACTGCGACGCTCATATCGCGATCATACCCCTTATATTGCCAGAATATAAGTCACATTCTTATTTGAGCAGGTTATAAGCCGAGAGAGTGAGCTGCCCGTTGTGCCCGCTGAACGAGCTCGTAGCGCTGTTCGGCAACCCGCACCGGCGCAGTGCCACCGACACCCGTTCGACTTGCGACCGATCCTTCGATGGTGAGCACTCCACGCACCGCGGGGGTCAAGTGCGACGAAACTCCGGCAAGCTGCTCATCGGTGACCTCGTGGAGTTCGATGTTGTTCTCTTCGCAGACGCGAACGAGGTGGCCCGAGATCTCATGCGCATCGCGGAAGGGAACCCCCTGCTTCACAAGCCACTCGGCCACGTCTGTCGCGAGGGAGAATCCTTGCGGCGCCAGTTCAGCCATGCGTGCGGTGTTGAAGCGGAGCGTGGCCACCATCCCTGCAAAGGCGGGCAGCACCGTTTCAAGCGTGCGAACCGAATCGAAGACCGGCTCTTTGTCTTCTTGCAGATCACGGTTGTAGGCGAGCGGCAGCGCTTTGAGCGTCGCGAGCAGACCGGTGAGGTTTCCGATCAGTCGACCCGCCTTTCCTCGCGCCAACTCGGCGATGTCTGGGTTCTTCTTCTGCGGCATGATGCTTGAGCCGGTGGAGTAGCCGTCGTCGAGCGTGACAAAGTCGAACTCACGCGTGTTCCACAGAATGATCTCTTCCGAGAATCGCGACAGGTCGATTCCAATCATGGCCGTGACGAAGGCAAACTCAGCCACCACATCGCGCGCCGCCGTGCCGTCGAGAGAATTCTCAGAGGGCCGGGCAAGTCCTAGTTCGGATGCGACGAGTTGCGGGTCAAGTCCCAGCGTCGATCCGGCGAGCGCGCCACCGCCATACGGTGACACGCTGGCGCGCACTGACCAGTCGACAAGCCGCTCAAGGTTGCGCACGAGAGGCCACGCATGGGCTTGTAGGTGATGAGCCAGAAGCACTGGCTGCGCGTGCTGCAGATGAGTGCGGCCGGGCATGATCGCCTCGGGGTGCGCCTCCGCCTGAGCGACAAGTGCGTCTATGACGCGCAAAATTTCCCGCGCTATCGTGCGTGAATGGTCAATCAAGTACAACCGCACCAAGGTTGCGATCTGATCGTTCCGGCTGCGGCCTGCACGAAGCTTTCCGCCGACATCTGCACCGACAACGCTGATGAGCGCTTGCTCCAGCGCCCCGTGCACGTCTTCATCGGCGGGGGTCGGCAACAGTGAGCCGTCAGTGATGCCGGCGGCGAGAGTGTCGAGGCCGTCGTGCATCGTGCGTTCTTCGTCTTCGCTCAAGTAGCCTGCCGAAGCCAGCGCCTTGGCGTGGGCGTGAGAACCCGCAATGTCGTAGAGCGCTAGATCCCAGTCGAAGTGCGTCGAACGACTCAGCTCGGCCAGTTCAGGCGACGGTCCCGTCGCGAAACGGGCGCCCCAAAGTGCGCCCTCGTTTGTACCGTCACCCTTGTTGTCACTCACATGTCCAGCCTACGGGAGCACGTGCGTGGTGACCGCCGCGCTCACACCTCAGCGACTGCGCGCCGCGTCGTTTGGCGTCGAGGGAACGGCAAGCTTGGCCAAGCGGTCGAGCGCCCACTCCAGCGGGCCGCGGCCAACCAATAGAGCCCATGCCGTGCATCCCGCGATCGTTCCGAGGGTGAGCGGCACGAACGGCTCGAGTGCGCGGAACGCCGCCAGATCGCCAGGGCTGCCCAACAGCACGGTCGCTGCGATCGCCCACGCGACAATCTGCACGGTGTACGCCGTGAGCGGCATCGCTCCGAGCGCACGCAGCGGCAACACCACCCACGTGAGAACGGTGCGACAGGCGAGCAGACACAGCGCGATCACGAACATCGCGAAGCCACCCGAGCCCCATACCTCCAATAGGCCGGTCGAGTGCGCCTCGCCCGTCCACAACGCTTGCCAAAACGACGTCGGCAGACCGCTGGCGCCTGAAATGGCGTCAAGCGCCGCAGCCACGACGGCCAACGCGGCGCCCACCACCAGCATCCACCCCTGAACCTTCAAGCGCGTGATGCCCGCTCGAGCCACAGCCATACCAGCCGCAACGAACGCGATCCAAGTGGTGAAGGGATAGTGCCAACCGATGGCGAGCGAGAGATCGTTGCCGATGGGGGTTGTCCAGATCGGCAGCGCATCGAGCACAACCTGAACGAACGGCATCACTGCGGCCAACACGAGAGCGACAAACAGAAGTGAGCGTGCGCGCAGCGGAACGAGCATGGTCGCAAGCAAGAACAGAAGTGCGTACGCCGGAAGGATCACATAGACCGGCACTCCCGTGAAGATCAGCGCCAAGCCCAGGAGCCAGAGCGCGAAGGCTCGGGTAGCGAGACGCAGCTGCGCCCGTTGTCGAGCCTCGCCGGCGAGCGGCACGCGCGCGCCGGTTACCAGCGCGATCGATATACCAGCGAGCGTCGCAAAAAGGATCGATGAACGACCTTCGACGATTGCGATCCAGGTGAAGGGGTCAGTCAGTGCGAGGGGTTCGCGAATCCACAGTAGATGGGCCGCCAGCATGCCGAGAATCGCCAAGCCGCGAGCCAGATCGACACCAGCAATGCGGCTCGGACCGTTGAGCCGCATCCAACGGCTCTCAAGCCACCCTGGCCGGGCAGTCACTTCTGGCGCAACAGCCAAACGAGCAGTGCCTTCTGTGCGTGCAGACGGTTCTCTGCTTCGTCCCAGACGACGCTCTGCGGACCGTCGATGACTTCGGCATCGACCTCGTAGCCGCGATCAGCCGGCAGACAGTGAATGAAGATCGCGTCGTCTTTCGCCAGCGTCATCGTCTCCCCCGTTACCTTGTAGGCGCCAAGGTCACGAAGTCGCGACAGCTTCTCTTCTTCTTTGCCCATCGATACCCACGTATCGGTCACGATGACGTCCGCTCCCGCCGCGGCTTCATTCGCGTCGGTGTACAGAGTCACCGAGCCACCGGTCGTGACCGCGAGACGATCGGCGTCAGCAATCACATCCGCACGCGGCGAGTACGACTCCGGTGATGTGACGCGCACATGCATACCCGCCGTGACGCAAGCCAGAATGTACGAGTGCGCCATGTTCGATTTGCCGTCACCGAAGAAGGTGAGCGTCAGGCCTTTCAGGTCACCCTTGTGCTCGCGGATGGTGAGCAGGTCAGCCAGCAGCTGACAAGGGTGAAAGTCGTCGCTCAGCGCATTGACAACGGGAACTGTCGTGCCCTGTGCCATCTGCTCTAGGCCCGCCTGGGCGTAGGTGCGCCACACGATTGCCGCGACCTGACGTTCAAGCACCCGCGCGGTATCGGCCGGTGTCTCTTTGCCGCCGAGCTGGCTGTTGGCTGTCGAGATGATCAGAGGCGATCCGCCAAGGTCGGCGATTCCCACCGCGAACGAAACCCTTGTGCGGGTCGATGACTTGTCAAAGATCACCGCGACAGTCTGTGGGCCTTCGAGGGCCTTGACGGCGAAGCGATCCTTCTTCAACTCGATCGCGAGATCGAGGATCTCGGACTGCTCTGCCGTGGTCAGATCGTCGTCACGCAACAGGTGGCGGGTCATGCGGTGTCCTCCGTCGGGGTGTCAATCAGCAGCGCGTGTTCAACCGTGCGCAGTGACGCCGTGAATAGCTCAATGAATTCGTCGATCTCGACGTCACCGATGGTGAGCGCGGGCACGAGGCGAATCGTCTCGTCGTTGGGAGCGTTGATGATAAGCCCGTGCACTTGGGCAGCTTCGACCAGCGCCTTGGCGACAGGCTGCGCGAGCGCGATGCCCACGAGCAGTCCGCGCCCGCGACAACCTGCAATCAGCTCGGATTCGATCGCGTCGATCGCAGCACGCAGCTGTGCACCTCGCTCGGCCGCATTACTCACCAGTTCGGCATCTTCGATCTCGCCCAGCACCGCGTCGGCGACAGCCGTGCCAAGCGCATTTCCGCCGAACGTCGAACCGTGCGTGCCGGGGTAGAAGAGGTCACTCGCCGCGGGGAAAGTGATGAGCGCCCCGATGGGGAAGCCACCGCCGATCCCTTTGGCGACCGTGATCGCATCAGGAGTGATGCTGTCGTGCTGAAATGCAAACCACTCGCCCGTTCGCCCAGCGCCAGTCTGAATCTCATCGATGATCAGGAGCGCGCCATGCTGCTCTGTGAGCGCGCGGGCAGCCGCAAGGAAACCCTCGGGAAGATCTATCACCCCGGCTTCGCCCTTGATCGGCTCAACGAAGACGGCAGCGACGCGATCATCAAGAGCCGACTCGAGCGCTGCAACGGTCGTGTCGATGAACTCCACCCCCGGCGCCATCGGCAGGAAGGGCTCCTGCATTGCTGGCTTACCGGTCAACGCGAGTGTGCCCATCGTGCGCCCGTGGAATGCGTTGGTGAACGCCAGAATACGCGGGCGATCGGCACCACCGTGCAACCGTGCCAACTTGAAGGCAGCCTCGTTCGCTTCGGCTCCCGAGTTTGCGAAATAGACACGACCGTCATCACCCGTACCGGCGAGGCGCTTGAGCGTGGCGGCGAGGGCGAGTTGCGGTTCAGTCGCGAAGTAATTCGAGACGTGAGCGAGGGTAGCCGCCTGCTCGGTGATCGCGTTCACGAAGATCGGGTGTGCGTGACCGAGCGAGTTCACCGCGATACCGGCGAGAAAGTCGAGATACTGCTTGCCTTGGTCATCCCAGAGGTAGGCGCCCTGACCGCGTGTGAACATGGCCATTCGCGGGCCGAAGCTTCGAACGAGATCGCGTCCCGCGTCATCTTGCCAGCTCATCCGGCTACCACCTCAGTTCCGATTCCTTTGCTGGTGAAGATCTCCACCAGTACCGAATGGGGAACACGACCATCAATGATCGCGGCTTTCTCCACTCCCCCTTCGACCGCTTGCAAGCATGCCGCCATCTTCGGAATCATGCCCGACTCCAGCGAGGGCAACAGTGCGTGCAATTCGCTGGAGGTGAGGTGCGACACCAGCGAGTCACGATTCGGCCAGTCTGCGTACAGGCCGGCGACGTCGGTCAACACGACCAGCTTGACAGCGCCCAGAGCGACGGCGAGAGCGGATGCTGCCGCGTCGGCGTTCACGTTGAGCGAGTGCCCGGGGTGGTCGAGATCAGGTGCGATGCTCGAAATCACCGGAATCCGACCGGCTGCCAGCTGGTCGAGCACCTGCTGTGGGTCGACTTCGACGACATCGCCGACACGGCCAAGGTCGTGCTCGATGCCGTCGATCGTGACGCCACGCTGACGCCCCCCGAACAGACCGGCATCCTCACCGCTGAGTCCGGTAGCCACCGGGCCGTGCGCGTTGATCTTGCTGACCAACTGGGGATTGATCTGCCCGGTCAGCACCATTCGAACGACCGTGATCGCCTCAGTGCTCGTTACGCGGTAGCCACCCTTGAACTCGCTCGGAATAGCCAGGCGATCAAGCATTGAAGAGATCTGCGGCCCGCCACCGTGAACGACAACCGGCTTCACACCGACGTATCGCAGATAGGCGATGTCAGCGGCGAAAGCATCTTGCAGCTCCTCGCTCACCATCGCGTTGCCGCCGTACTTGATCACGATGATCTGGTCGCTGTAGCGGCGCAGCCAGGGCAGCGATTCGATCATCGTGACGGCCTTATTGCTCGCCTCAGCGGGATCGGTGTCTTGAATATCAGTCATGAGGAATATGCACTGTTCTCGTGAACGTAGTCGTGAGTGAGGTCGTTGGTGAGAATGGTGGCGGTCGAGCTGCCCACCTTGAGGTCGATGGCAAGGTGGGTGGCGCGCGGAGTGAGGTCGACGTCTTCGCGCGGTCGGTCAGGGCCACCAGCTGTGCATACGCGAACGCCATTCATCCATACATCGACGTCATAGGGGTCGAAGGCAGCATCGGTGGTCCCAATGGCCGCCAGCACACGGCCCCAGTTGGCGTCATTGCCGAAGATCGCAGCCTTGAACAGGTTGTTTCGGGCGACCGAGCGGCCAACTTCCACCGCGTCTTGTTCAGACTCCGCATTGACGACTTCAATGGTGATGTCGTGGCTGGCGCCCTCGGCATCGCCCTGCAGCTGACGCGAGAGGTCGAGGCAGACCTCGGCGAGCGCCGCACCGAAGTCTGTCGCAGACGGTGTGACGCCACTGGCACCGCTCACCATGAGCGTGACCTGGTCGTTGGTCGACATGCAGCCGTCCGAATCCAAACGATCAAAACTCACTCGCGTCGCATCGCGAAGATGCGCGTCGGCCTGGGAAGCGTCAAGCACCGCGTCTGTCGTGATGACGACGAGCATCGTGGCGAGCCCAGGTGCCAGCATCCCGGCGCCCTTCGCCATTCCACCGATCGACCAGCCATCGCGAGTAACCACTGACCTCTTCGCCTTGGAGTCGGTCGTCATGATCGCCTCAGACGCCTGCACTCCCCCGTCAACGCTCAACGACGCCGCGGACTGCGAGACACCCTCAAGTACCCGCGAACGAAACAGTTCGTCGCCGGTGCCGATCAGACCCGTGGAACAGACGAGAACATCCCCCGCGCTGACGCCGAGTTCGGTGGCGACTTTTTCCGCCGTCTGATGCGTCGTCTGGAATCCGAAAGAGCCGGTAAAGCAGTTCGCACCGCCGGAGTTGAGGATGATCGCCTCGACGACGCCATCCTGAATCACCTGCTCCGACCACATGATCGGGTTCGCTTTGGCGCGGTTGCTCGTGAACACAGCCGCGCCCACCTTCAGTGGGCCGCGGTTGACGACCATGGCGACATCGGGTTCTCCGCTGGATTTCAGTCCGACAGCAACCCCGGCTGCTTCGAAACCTGCTGGTGCGGTGACGCTCACGGCGCGACTCCGTTCATCGAGAGCGCTGTTGCTTCACTGAGCCCCAGCGCGATGTTCATGGATTGGACTGCTGCTCCGGCTGTCCCTTTGACGAGATTGTCGACCGCGGTGACCACGACAACACGGTTCGCGTCTCGATCGATTGCCAACCCGATCAACGCGGTGTTCGCACCGATGACATCCGCCGTCCGAGGGAATTGCCCCTCGGGCAGCAACTGCACGAACGCCTCATCGGCATATGCTGCTTCCCACGCCTGGCGAATGTCATCATCGCTCACGCCATGCGCGATCGGTGCCGTCGATGTCGCGAGAATGCCACGGGCCATGGGCACGAGCACGGGGGTGAAGGAGATTCGAATGCTCGTTGACTCCTGACCGGATGCGGCGGCGAGCGCTTGCTGGATCTCCGGGATATGGCGGTGGGTTCCGCCTACGGCGTAGGGGGTTGCCGAGCCGAGAATCTCACTCGCCAGCAGGTTGGCTTTTAGAGCCTTGCCCGCCCCTGAAGGACCTACCGCAAGCACGGTGACAATGTCAGCCGAGTCGATCACACCCGCTGCGACCCCAGGCGCGAGACTCAGGCTCACGGTGGAGGCGTTGCAGCCTGGCGCGGCGATGCGAGACGCTCCAACCAGCCGTTCGCGTTGCTTCACGCCGTTTACCAGAAGTTCTGGCACGGCATAACTCCATGGTTCATGGAACTCGCCCCCGTAGAACCTGTTCCACGCAGCCGCCGACTCGAGGCGATGGTCTGCGCCTGCATCGATGACGAGCGGAGTCGCGCCGAGTGCATCGGTGTACTGGCCGGACTGGCCGTGCGGCAACGCAAGAAACACGATGTCGTGACCTGAGAGCACCTCAGGGGTGGTCTCGCTCAGTGTGAGATGCGCGAGCGAGCGCAGGTGCGGCTGATGCGCGATCAGCGGCTGTCCTGCGTTGGAGTGCGCGGTCACGGTGCGGATCTCAACATCGGGATGCGCGGCGAGTATCCGTAGGATCTCACCGCCCGCATAGCCGGACGCACCGGAGACGGCGACCGAATATGTCATGGATTCCACCTTAGGGTCTGGTTGGCCCTTGGCTGGCTCGCAAGTCCGCTCAAGGGCCCGCAAATGGGCCAGAGACGGCGACGCTCACTCGTTCGGCGCGGGAGGTGAAGGCTCGTTTCACGCGGGAACTGAAGGCGAGGTCGCCTAAAGTCGGCGGTTGCGGCGTCGGCGTGCGGGGGCGACGCGCAGAGCACGCGTCGAGAGGCGCAGCGGGGCCGAGGGCATGCGCCGACCATAGCCGCGATCTCTCCACAACCGCAAATCAGCGAACGATCCGCACGCCGGGGGTGCGGATCGTTCACCCTTCGCTGGTGCTACTCGCGAAGCGTCGCCCCGAACCGCTCGGCGGCGGCCGCGACACCGGCAAGTTTTGCTTCGGTCGCATCGGCCGCTGTGAGCGTGCGATCGCTCGCGCGAAAGCGCAACGCAAACGTCAGGCTCTTGGCACCCTCAGCCACGCCCTGACCGCGATAGTCATCGACCAGGCGAATTGCCTCGAGCAACTCCCCTGCGCCGTCTGTGAAGGCTGCGCGCACCTCGGCTGCCGGAACACCCGAGTCGACGACCAGCGAAACGTCTTGGGTTGCAGCGGGAAAACCAGACAGCGACCCGGCGACAACCTTCTCGCCAGCCAGCGAAATCACCAGATCGAGATCGAGCTCCGCCACGACCACGCGACCGGGCAGGTCTGCCGCCTCTGATACCGCCGGAAGCAGCTCGCCGATGTAGCCGACTTCGCGACCTTCTACAGTGAGCGTGCCCGCGCGGCCGGGATGCAGCGCCGCGCGCTGCGTCTGCGTGACTTCGATGCTCACCCCTGCCGCCGAGGCGATGGTGTGCACCGCGTCGAGAGCATGGCCGAGGTCAGCGCCGACGGCGGGCTGTCGGGGCTGCTTGGCCACGATGTTTCCCGCGAGCAGCACCGCGACAAAACGAGGCTGCGGCGGGATCGACTCGTCGAGCTCCGCAAGCGTCGACGCAGAGGGCCTCACAGCGAGCGGCGGAATAAAGGCAGTGCCGTACTGCACTCCCTCTTTCGGCAAGAAGACGGAGCCGGACTCAAACAGAGCGAGGTCGGTGAATCCACGTGACAAGTTGCGGTGAGCAATCTGCAACAGCCCCGGAATCAGCGAACGACGCAAGAAGGGCGCCTGCCCGTCAAGCGGATTGGCGAGCTTCATGCTCGGCACTGATCCGCCCGAGGCGGAGCCGTGCAGGTTGTTCTGCTCCGCTGTTGTGAAGCCGAATGACGGCGTTTCGACGAACCCCGCAGCGGCGAGCGCGTTGGACACGCGACGGCGACCCTGCTGAGCGGGGGTGAATCCCCGTCCCGATGGCGGAACCGGCAATACCGAGGGAATGCGCTCGTAGCCCTGAATCCGCGCGACCTCCTCAGCGAGTGTCCACTTGTCTGTGAGGTCGGGGCGCCACGTCGGCGTCAGCACACTCCACCCAGCATCCACACCCGCCACCTCAGCGCCGATCAGCGCGAGCGAAGTAGCAACCTGCTCATCGGTGTAGTCGACTCCGATGAGTCCGTTCACGAACAGCCGCGGCAACGCGATGCGGGTGCGCGTGATGTCGTTGCCGAGCGAGCCCCCGAAATTCTCATCAAGCGTTCCGCCGGCGTACTGGACCATCAGGTCTGCAACACGACGCGCAGCCACGGCTGCTACCGCGGGGTCCACGCCTCGTTCAAAACGTCGCGATGCTTCCGATGGAAGCTTGTGGCGACGGGCGCTGCGAGCAATCGTGACGGTGTCGAACGTCGCTGCCTCGATCAGCACGTTGCGCGTCGATGCCGACATTTCAGTGCGACCGCCACCCATGACTCCCGCAAGACCGATGGCCCCGGAGTCATCGGTGATCAGCAGGTCTTCGGGGTCGAGCGTGCGCAGCTTGCCGTCGAGTGTTTCCAGCGTCTCGCCCGCGTTCGCGCGACGGACAACGATGCCGCCCTGCAGTGTGTCGAGGTCATAGCCGTGAATCGGCTGGCCCAGCTCGATCATCACGTAGTTCGTGATGTCGATGAGAATTCCGAGTGAGCGAATACCCGCGAGGGTCAGCCGAGCAATCATCCAGGCCGGCGTCGGCTTCGTCGGGTCGACATCACGCACAACACGTGCAATGAACTCGGAAGCACCCACGCGGCCACGGATGGGGGCTTCATCGTTCACCGCGACGGCGAAACCCGTTCCCGCAGCGAGTTCGGCTTCGGCGCGAAGGCCCGGATCGCGAAAAGCGGCACCCGTGGCGTGGGAGTACTCTCGCGCAATGCCTCGCACCGACAGCGCGTAGCCACGGTCGGGCGTGACATTCACATCGACCGCGACGTCGTCAAGACCGAGAAGGGCGATCGCATCGGCTCCCGCGGGAGCATCGATCCCAAGTTCGACCAACCGCAGAATGCCGTCGTGTTCGTCGCCGAGGCCGAGCTCGCGAGCAGACGCAATCATGCCGTCAGATATGTGCCCGTAGGTCTTGCGAGCGGCGATGGGGAACGGGCCAGGCAGCACCGACCCAGGCAGGGTGACAACAACCTTGTCGCCGGGGAAGAAGTTGCCGGCGCCGCACACGATGCCGTGCACTGCTTCGCCACCATCTGCTGCGTTCTCACCCTCGGGGGCGACGCGCACCTGGCACCAGCGGATGGTCTTGCCGTTCTTCTGCGGCTCTTCGAGGAACTCGAGCACCTCGCCCACCACGATGGGACCGTGAAGCTCGAAACGAAAGACGTCTTCTTCTTCGAAGCCGACGGACACCAAGGCAGCAAGGACGTCTTCGGGCGTAGCCTCGGGCGCAACATCGACGTATTCACGAAGCCATGAGAGCGGAACGCGCATCAGACCACCATCCCGAACTGCTCGCTGAAGCGAACGTCGCCCTCTGCCATGTCTCTCATATCTTTCACGTCGCTGCGGAACATCAAGGTCCGCTCAATCCCCATGCCGAAGGCGAAGCCCGAGTACTCCTCTGGATCGATGCCTGCCGCACGCAGCACGTTGGGGTTCACCATGCCGCAACCGCCCCACTCGATCCAGCGGGCACCCCCTTTGAAGGTGGGGTGCCATAGGTCTAGTTCCGCCGAAGGCTCGGTGAACGGAAAGAAGTTTGCGCGGAAGCGTGTCTTCGCTTCAGCGCCGAACAGCGCCTTGGCGATGTGGTCAAGGGTCCCCTTGAGGTGAGCCATCGTGATGTTCTTGTCGATCACGAGGCCCTCGAACTGGCTGAAGACCGGCAGGTGTGTGGCGTCGAATTCATCGGTGCGGTACGCGCGGCCGGGGCACACCACAAAGATTGGCAGCTCACGCTCAAGCATCGAGCGCACCTGCACGGGGCTGGTGTGAGTGCGCATCACCAGGTGACGCGCCACCGGGTCAACGAAGAACGTGTCCTGCATCTGACGCGCGGGGTGATCTTCATCGAAATTCAGCGCATCGAAGTTGTACCACTCGTGTTCGAGTTCGGGGCCTTCGGCAATCTCCCACCCCATGCCGACGAAAATATCGCCGATCTGTTCCTGCAAGAGAGTCAGCGGATGCCGCGCACCAACCCGGCTTCGAGCGGCGAGGGCGGTGATGTCGATTCGCTCGGCCTCGAGTTTCGCGGCGGTCTCAGCCTCAGCGATCTCAGCTTCTCGAGCCGCGAACGCTTGATTCACGCGACCACGGGCTTGACCGACGAGCTTGCCGAATTCAGCCTTTTTCTCATTGGGCACGTTACGCAATTGGGCATTGAGTAACGCGAGCGGCGATCCGTCGGCGCTGTGGGCAGCGCGGGCGGTCTTCAATGCGGAGGAATCGGATGCTGCGGTGATCGCTGCCAGTGCAGCATCCACCGCTTCGGCAACCGCTTCGGGAGTGATTTCGGGAACGTCAGACACGAGAGTCGAGTCTACCGAGACTCACGCGCCTCTCCGACGAGACCGCTATCGCCCTGAGTTCGTCTCGGACTCGCGTGCGGCCGCATTGGCCTTTGCGACGAGGATCGCCTGATCCGGATCGACGTCGCCAGCTGCGCGCTTTGCCTTGCGCGAAGACCCGTAGCCCGATGATGTGCGTCGAGACAGCCAGCGCGCGAACCATGACAGCGACAGGTTGATGACGAGATAGATCACCAGCGTGACGGCGAACAGGGTGAACAGATAGCGGTTGCCCAATGCCGCCGACAGCTGGTTCATCGTCGAGCGAATGAGTTCGTGGTAGCCGACAATGTAGCCGAGAGAGGTGTCTTTGAGCAGCACGACGAGCTGGGCCACGATGATCGGGAGCATCTGCCGGAACGCCTGTGGAAACTCGACCAGGATCTTCGACTGGAATACGCCCATACCGACGCTGAGGGCGGCTTCACGTTGACCGCGCGGAAGCGAGGCCAGGCCGGCTCGCAGCGCTTCGCCGATCAACGTGCCGTTGTACAGCACGAGGGCGACGACCACAGCCCAGAATGCACCGGTCGACGCGACGAGCAAGATGAACAGCATCATCAGCAGAACGGGCATGCCGCGAAGGAATTCGATGAGCCAGGCGGTCGGGATGCGAACCCACGCGATCTCTGAGCTTCGCATCAACGAGAAGGCCATGCCGAGGGCAATGGCGCCGACCGCGGCGATGGCGGCCGCGGCAAGAGTCGCCATGACACCTTCGCCGACGATCTCCCAGAATCGTTGCTGCGCTAATGCCTCCCAGCGCGATGAATCGAACATGCCGGGAAGGGTGATGCCACCAGACTGGCGCTCAGCGGCCAGCGTGAAGACGAGCCAGACGACAGCGCCGAGAATCAGCACTCCGGCAATGATCGAACCGATCAGCGAGGCCCGACGCGCGCGCGGCCCCGGGGCGTCGAAGAGAACATTTGCAGAGCTCATCGCTGCACCACCAGACGCTTCTCGAGTTGACCCGCGACAAGGCCCAGCGGCACCGTGATCACGAGGTACAGTCCAGCCGCAGTCAGCAGGATCGGAATCACCATATTGCCGTTCGAGTTTGCGAGCGCACGCGTGACGGCGAACAGTTCAAGCACGAAGAATCCGCCTGCGACAGACGAGTTCTTCGTCAGGGCGATGAACACGTTGATCAGCGGTGGAATCGTCATACGGAAGGCTTGCGGCAAGACGATGAGCGACACCGACTGGCCGAAGCCGAGACCAATGCTTCGCGCCGCTTCGGCCTGCCCGACGGGAACCCCGTTGATCCCCGAGCGCAGCGCCTCTGCGACGAACGGGGAGGTGTAGTAGGTGAGGGCGAGAATCGCCAGCGGCACGAATGCCCAACGCAATCCGAGAAACGGAAGCACGAATGCCGTGAAGAAGAAGACCAGCGTGAGCGGAGTGTTTCGTGCGATCTCGGTATACAGAGCGGCGAACGCGTTGAGCGCTGTCACCGGCGAGATGCGCATGGCGGCAACCAAGGTGCCGGCCAGGAGCGACAGAATCCCCGAGGCTACGAGCAGCAGAAGGGTCATTCGAAAGCCCTCCCAGAAGGTAGGCCACAGACTCAGGTACTGATCCACTGGTGATCCTCTCGCGTGTCAGTAGGGGGATGCCTCGGCTCTGCGCTGTGCAGAGCCGAGGCATCCGATCAATCAGTAGCGATCGACTGCCGGCGGCTCGATGAACGGCAGAACCGTTCCTGCCGTGGCATCCCACGCAGCTTCGTACGAACCGTCTGCGTAGCTAGCCTCGAGAACGTCGTTGATCCACATGCGGAACTCGGTGTCATCGAGCGCCAGACCGATTCCGTAGGGCTCGTCGGTGAAGGGCTCACCGGCAACCTTGAACTCGCCCTCGTTCTGGGCAGCAAGACCCGCGAGGATCACGTTGTCGGTCGAGACGGCAACCACGGCACCGTTGCGAAGCGGTTCGAGGCAGTTCGTGTATGTGTCGGTGAGAACCGGCTCTGCGCCGATCTCGGCCAGCTTCTCGGCTGGCGTTGAACCGGTGACCGAGCAGACGGGCTGACCGACGAGGTCTTCTTCGCTGGTGATGTCGTCGTTGTCAGCGAGCACGAGGATCGACTGGCCAGCCATGTAGTACGGGCCGGCGAAAGAGACGACCTCTTTGCGGGAGTCGTTGATCGTGTACGTGGCGATGACGATGTCAACTTCACCGTTCTCGATGAACGGCTCACGGTTTGCCGAGACCGCTTCGACCCACTCGATGTTCTCTTCGTCGATTCCGAGGTTCGCGGCGATGATCTTACCCATCTCAACGTCGAAGCCCTCGGGGCCGTCAAGTCCGTTCAAGCCGAACAGCGGCTGGTCGAACTTCGTGCCGATGGTGATCGTGCCGGCCTCGCTGAGGTCGGCCATGGTGGTGCCTTCCTCGAATTCGACCATTTCGGTATCAGCCTCGACCGTAGTGTCTTCGGCATCACTGGTGTCGCCCGCGCACGCTGTGAGTGCGAGTGCGCCGGTCATCGCCAGCGCAATAAGCGGGAGTCTCGATCGCTTCATCTCTTCGTCCTTTGCTGTTGTGGACCGCTTTCGCAGTCCGCCTCTCGGTTCTCAGCCGCTGGCAACGGCTGAGCGTTCTCAGTGCTCGAGGATCTTCGACAAGAAGTCCTGGGCCCGTTCGCTCTGGGGGTTGGTGAAGAACTCTTCGGGAGTCGCTTCTTCCACGATCGCGCCATCTGCCATGAACAGCACACGATCGGCTGCTTTTCTGGCAAAACCCATCTCGTGAGTGACGACAATCATCGTCATCCCTTCGGCCGCGAGGCCGACCATGACGTCGAGCACCTCGTTGATCATTTCTGGGTCGAGCGCGCTCGTCGGCTCGTCCATCAGAATCAGCTTCGGGTCCATCGCAAGTGATCGGGCGATCGCAACGCGCTGCTGCTGGCCGCCGGAGAGCTGTGCGGGCATTTTCTGCGCCTGGTTGGCAATGCCGACGCGATCAAGCATCGCCATGGCCTTTTCATCAGCGGCCTTCTTCTTCATCTTGCGGACCTTGATCGGACCGAGGGTCACGTTCTCAAGGATCGTCTTGTGTGCGAAGAGGTTGAAAGACTGAAACACCATGCCGACATCCGCGCGCAGGTGCGCGAGGGCCTTGCCTTCTTCTGGCAGCTTGGCGCCGTCGATGGTGATCACACCAGAGTCGATCGTCTCGAGTCGGTTGATCGCGCGACAAAGCGTGGACTTGCCAGACCCGGAAGGCCCGATCACCACGACAACCTCGCCGCGATTGACGGTGGTGTTGATGTCTTTCAACACGTGCAAGTCACCGTAGTGCTTGTCGACGTGCTCGATTACGACGAGCGGCTCGCCTCGTCGAACGTTGATATTCGATGTACGAGGCGCAGGCGCCGCAGATTCAGGTGTCGCCATAAGTTCACCCTAGGGGTGAACCAGGGTCTACACACCCCTGGTGGACGCGACCTTTACCGAGTTGTAACAGGCGTGGAACGTGAGGATTCAGTCAGTGGAGCGCTGGGCGAACGCGGTCTCGTAAAGGCACACGCTGGCCGCGGTGGCGAGATTCAATGACTCTGCTGCACCGTAGATGGGCAGGCGCAGCGACACATCGACCATCTCGAGATGGTCGGCTTCGAGACCGCGAGCCTCGTTTCCGAACAGCCACGCTGTCGGCCTGGCCAATCGCCCGCGCGCGGCGAGGAAGTCGTCTCCGCCGACGTCGGCAGCAATGACCTGCATCCCCGCTGCACGAGCACGCTCTATCACCGTGGGAAGCTCGACGCCCACCGCGACGGGAAGGTGGAAGAGCGATCCCGTTGTGGCCCGCACAACTTTCGGGTTGTGCGGGTCGACCGTGCGGCCCGTGAGCACGACGGCATCGGCGCCGACGGCGTCAGCGGCGCGGATGATCGTTCCCAGGTTGCCGGGGTCGCGTACCTCTTCGCAGATGACAATCAGCTGGGGCGACGCGGCAAACACATCGCGCACCGACGTGGGCGACTGTCGGGCGACTGCGACTATGCCTTGTGGGGTAACGGTGTCAGCCATCGCGTCGAGCACCGACTCCGTGGTGAGAACGACCTCAAAGCCCGCGTCGCGCGCGGCATCTCGAACGTCGGCGTGTCGTTCCATGGCGGCCGGAGTGGCAAACAGCTCGACGACTGATTCTGGTCGGTATGCGAGAGCCTCTCGTGCAGCCTGCGGCCCTTCCAACAGGAACAGTCCGGTCTCGTGGCGCGCGCTGCGCTTGGTGAGCTTTGCGACGGCGCGCACTCGCGGGGAACGGGGGTTTTCCAGCACACGATCACCCTATCGCGCACGGGTGTCGGCAATGCGAAAGGCGCCCTCCCGATGGGAGGACGCCTTTCGTGAAAACTTACGCCTTAGGGGCGTTGACGTTCTCGGGAAGTGCGCTCTTCGCGGTCTCGACCAGCGAGGCAAAGGTCGCCGGATCGTTGACTGCGAGGTCAGCAAGCATGCGGCGGTCAACCTGCACACCTGCAAGGCCGAGACCCTGGATGAAGCGGTTGTAGGTGACGCCGTTCTGACGTGCAGCCGCGTTGATCCGCTGGATCCAGAGGCGGCGGAAGTCGCCCTTGCGCTTGCGGCGGTCGCGGTATGCGTAAACGAGGGAGTGAGTGACCTGCTCCTTCGCCTTGCGGTAAAGACGCGAACGCTGTCCGCGGTAACCGGATGCGCGCTCGAGGATGACGCGACGCTTCTTGTGGGCGTTTACCGCCCGCTTGACTCTAGCCATTTCTTCTACTTCCTAAATGTGTGCGTCGGTGCTCAGAGACCGAGGAGCTTCTTGGCGGTCTTCGCGTCGCCGGGAGCCAGAACCTGCTCCTGGTTGAGGCGACGAGTGCGACGGCTCGACTTGCCCTCGAGGTTGTGGCGCATACCAGCCTGCTGCTTCATCAGCTTTCCGCTACCGGTCACCTTGAAGCGCTTCTTGGCACCCGAGTGGGTCTTCTGCTTCGGCATCTCTTTCTTCCTTCGTTTCACTTCCCGCGCGAGCGGGAGTCGGGATCCCGCATCGCGGGAGTGTGGGGCCCTACTCGGCGGGAGCTGAGTCGGGTGTGTCTGTGGGAGAAGCGGTGCGCGCAGAGCGTGCCGCTTCTTTGTTTGCAGCACGCTGGGCGTTCTGCTCGGTCTTCACCTCGGACTTGTTCTTGTGCGGGGCGACGACCATGACCATGTTGCGACCATCGATCGTGGGGTTCGATTCGACCGTTCCGAACTCAGCGACGTCTTCTGCGAACTTGCGAAGCAGACGCACACCCTGCTCGGGTCGTGACTGCTCACGGCCACGGAACAGGATCATCGCTTTGACCTTGTCGCCAGCCTGCAAGAAGCCCTCGGCACGCTTGAGTTTGGTTATGTAGTCGTGAGCCTCGATCTTCAGACGGAACCGAACCTCTTTGAGGACCGTGTTCGCCTGGTTGCGTCGAGTCTCTTTGGCTTTCTGCGCGGCCTCGTACTTGAACTTCCCGTAGTCCATGATCTTGACAACCGGGGGCTTCGAGTTGGGGGCAACTTCGACCAGGTCGAGGTCGGCCTCCTGAGCGAGGCGCAGCGCGACCTCAATGCGGACGACGCCGACCTGCTCACCCGCGGGTCCTACGAGGCGGACCTCTGGGACGCGGATGCGGTCATTGGTGCGGGGATCGCTGATGCGGAACTCCTCTTCGTACTGTGAAGGCAACCACAGCACGGTTGTGATGTGGTTGAAAGAGGGTTCACTCCACCCACTCGACGCTTCTGCGCGAGCTTGCACCCGGACCCATATGTATCCACATGGCTACCCCGGCCGCATGACGGTCGGGGCGGAGTGCTTGACCCGGTAGCCTTGAACGGCAAGCGCGGGTGGGATGAAATCCTCTTTCAGTCTGGAGCAGAACGCTCCAGAGCCTTCATGAGTTTAGCAGAGAGAGTGGCGTGGACACGATTCGAGACAACAACGGCCAGATTGATGGCCCCGACACGTCGCCGGCAGCCGCTCACAATGATGATCGGCACGCCCACTGGGAAGAGCAGGAACGCGCGGCAGCGTCCGCGACCCGAGACATCGCCGACGTGCCCGCTGTCGAGGTCATCACGACAGCCTCGGTGCATCTCATGAGCGCCGCCGCCGTCAAAGTCGGACTTGCCGATGACCCCGACAACCAGCGCGACCTCGACGAAGCGCGCAAGCTCATCAACGCGCTGGCAGGGCTCATCACGGCGGGGGCACCCGAGATCAGCGACATGCACGCGCGTTCACTACGCGACGGCCTGCGCTCACTGCAGCTGGCGTTTCGTGAAGCGTCGCTCGTTGAAGACCCGATCGGCAAAGGTCCGGGCGAAAAATGGACCGGACCGGTTACGTAGCCGCTCCTCCAAGAAGCTTGACGCTCAGCGAATCGACAAGAACCGCGATGCGATCGTCGGCGGCCCAGCGAGTCGCAAGGCGAGAGAGCACCGCGTCAAGCTGATCGCGCTCCAGTCCGGCGACTAGCTCCAGGCGTACAACAAGTTCGGGTCCCCGCAGCCGTGCGGACGGATCCCCCGCTGCAACGCTCAGGTCAAGCACCGTCAACTCGGTGCCGATGCTCGATTGCAACGCCAGAAAGACTTCGGGTGCGGCGAAGCTCGGCTCCCAGGGGTGACCCTGTGCGATGGCCCACACCGCGGGGCGGCGCAACACAAACTCGGTTTCTGAGGCTGGGTCGATCACGATCAGGTCAGTGTCTTCGGCGGATGCTGCCAGAGCGGTGCGCACACCTTCCGCTGGAACGGGTCGTGCCGTCGCATCCCATCGTTTCATCGCCTCGACCGAGCTGAACACGGGCAACACCCGGCGGCCGTCCGGAGCAGCGACGGTGACGATGGAAAGCTCTTGCGTCTTGTCGACCGCAAGCCCGTGAGCGCCGATGCCCTCGTCGCCCTTCTCTGCGATCAACGGGATCAGCAATCGGGCTTCGCGATACGCGTCGACGACAGCTACCTGATCGCCGACGCCGGCATGGAAGGCCTCAAGCGCCCTCAGCAGCGCGGGATCGGCGGAACCATCGTCGCCCGAGTGCGGGTTGGCGCTGAAGCCCCTCCCCTCCCATGGCACACCGGCTGAATCCGCGTGGGGATCGTTGCCAAGTGGGTCATGACCGTCAGTGCCCGGCGACATCCAGCGCCTCGGCCAGTGTGAAAGCGCCCGCGTAGAGGGCCTTGCCCACAATGACCCCTTCGACGCCAAGCGGTACGAGCTCGCGCAGGGCGATGATGTCATCGAGACTAGAAACGCCTCCCGACGCCACGACGGGCTTGGGCGTTCGAGCGGTCAGCTCGCGCAGCAGCTCGATGTTGGGGCCCTGCAAGGTGCCGTCTTTCGTCACGTCGGTGACGACGTAGCGGCTGCAACCTGCCTCTTCGAGGCGATCGAGCACCGTCCACAGATCGCCACCTTCGCGCGTCCAGCCGCGCGCCGCGAGGGTCGTTCCACGCACATCGAGCCCCACTGCGATCGCGTCGCCGTAGCGACTGATCGCGTCGGCTGCCCACTCGGGGTTTTCGAGCGCGGCCGTGCCGAGGTTGATGCGCGCTGCGCCGCTCTCGAGGGCCGCTTCGAGGGTGCGATCGTCTCGAATTCCGCCGGATACCTCGACCTGCACGCCTCTGACCTGCTTGATCACCTTGCGGATGATCGCAGTATTCGTGCCGCGACCGAATGCGGCGTCGAGGTCGACCAGGTGAATCCAGTCGGCACCGCTGCGTGCCCACTCGAGGGCGGCATCCACGGGGTCGCCGTAGCTGGTCTCGCTGCCGGCCTCCCCCTGGGTAAGACGCACGGCTTTGCCACCGGCAACGTCAACAGCGGGCAACAGGATCAACTCGGGTGTTGACGAGAAATCGTTCATGGCTCCTTGTGCGGGAAAATCGCGGAGGCATTTACCTGCGCAGACGGCACGATTTCAGAGGGTAGTCCTGCTGAGCCCGTCGAGCCAATTGGAGAGCAATTGGATGCCTGCATCGCCCGACTTCTCCGGGTGGAACTGGGTCGCAGAAAGCGGCCCGTTCTCCACCGCGGCAAGGAACGGCGCCCCATAGTCACACCAGGTCAAGGTGGGTTTCGGAAACGGCGGTTGCACGTCGAGCGTCCACTCTTGCGCGGCAAACGAGTGCACGAAATAGAAGCGCTCGTCTTCGATGCCCCGAAACAGCCGCGTCCCCTCATCAGGAGTGACAGTGTTCCACCCCATGTGTGGCAGCACGGGGGCGTCTAACTCGGTTACCGCACCGGGCCACTCCCCTAAGCCCTCGGAGTCGGCCCCTCGCTCGACGCCGTGTTCGAACAACACCTGCATTCCGACGCAGATCCCAAGTACAGGACGCCCTCCGGCGAGCCGACGACCGATCAGCTCGTCGCTGCGGGTCGCGCGAAGTGCGTTCGCTACGGCGCTGAACGCCCCGACCCCGGGCACAAGCAATCCGTCCGCTTCGAGCACGAGGGAACGGTCCGACGTCAGCCGTGCGTCTGCACCCGCAGCGTCCAGCGCTTTCACCGCGGAGTGAACGTTGCCCGACCCGTAGTCGAGCACTGCAACCACCGGCTTCGAAGTCACAGAGCGCCCTTCGTGCTGGGAATACCATCGACGAGCGGGTCCAGAGCCTTGGCCTGGCGAAAAGCGCGCGCGAAAGCCTTATATTCCGCTTCGGCGATGTGGTGTGGGTCACGCCCCGAGATAACCCGAACGTGTACGGTCAACGCCGCTTGGAACGAGATCGCTTCGAAGGTGTGGCGCACGAGTGAGCCGGTGAAGTGGCCGCCGATGAGGTGGTGCTCAAATCCGACGGGCTCGCCGGTGTGCACCAGGTAGGGGCGGCCGCTGACGTCGACAACCGCTTGCGCCAGCGCCTCGTCGAGCGGAACGAGTGCATCGCCGTAGCGAGAAATTCCGGACTTGTCTCCGAGTGCCTGGCGAATTGCTTGCCCGAGCACGATCGATATGTCTTCGACCGTGTGGTGTGCGTCGATGTCAGTGTCGCCTGATGCGCGCACGGTGAGATCGGTGAGCGAGTGCTTGGCGAACGCCGTCAGCATGTGGTCGAAGAAGGGCACGGTCGTATCGATGTGACTGCGGCCGTTCCCATCGAGGTTGAGTTCGAGCTCAACGGATGACTCGCTCGTGGAGCGCCGGATGGATGCCGTGCGTGGGGCGCGAGAAGTAGCTTCGGTCATGACGCTGATCCTATCGACGCCAACGCGTCCAAGAACGCGGTGGTCTCTTCTTCGGTGCCGGCCGAAACTCTCAGGTGGTGAGGGATCCCGACGTCGCGAATCAAAACGCCACGGTCGTAGAGCGACTGCCATAGGGCTGCGGGATCAGCGACATCGCCAAACAGAACGAAATTCGACCAGGATTCGTAGGGGCGATACCCGAGTGCTTCGATGGTCGCTGAGATTCGATCCCGCTGCGCAACGATCTCATCAACCATCTGCAGCATCGTCGGTGCGTGACGAAGCGCCGCACTCGCGGCTGCTTGAGTAAGAGCGCTCAAGTGATAAGGCAACCGAACCAGCCGCAACGCATCGACGACGGCAGGGTCAGCGGCGAGGTAGCCGACCCGAGCACCTGCAAAAGCAAACGCTTTGCTCATCGTGCGCGAAACGATGAGCCTCTCCCGACCGGGGAGCAGCGTAAGCGCAGAGCGCTCCCCTTGCGGCGCGAACTCGTGATACGCCTCATCGACCACGACGATGCCGGTTGACGCCTCGTACACCGCCTCGATCACATCGAGACTCACGGGTGTGCCCGTGGGATTGTTCGGCGAACAAAGAAAGACAACGTCAGGTTGCGCCTCGCGCACCTGAACGGCGGCGTCGGTCGCCGAAATCGAATAGTCCACCTCCCGCCTGCCCGCGAGCCAAGTCGCCCCGACGGCTTGACTGAGCAGCGGATACATCGAATACGTCGGCGCAAAACCGAAGGTCTTGCGCCCCGGACCAGCGAAGGCTTGGAGAACGTGCTGCAGCACCTCGTTGGAACCGTTCGCTGCCCAGATGTTCTCGGCTGTCAATCCGTGACCGAGATAGTCCGCGAAACCTTCTCTCAATGCGACAAAATCGCGATCGGGATAACGATTCACTTCGCGCAGTGCTAACGCGATCGAGTCCATGATGTCGTCCGCGACCTCTTGCGGCACGGGATGGGTGTTTTCGTTCACATTCAGCGCTATCGGCAACGGCGCCTGCGGTGCACCATAGGGCGTCAAGCCGCGTAAATCATCGCGGAGGGGCAGATCTTCCAGACGTACACTCACTCGGCCCATCGTAGGCCGTGTGGCTAGGAGCCGGATGAGTATTCAGCCGGTACCGCCAGTCGCTGACCGACAAGAACGTTGGCACTGTCGAGGGCATTCAACCGCACGATGGCATCAACCACGTCGCGCGGGTCTGCCGCCGGGGCCACCTCTTCGGCGATGGACCAGAGCGAGTCGCCGGTTCCGACGGTCACGCTCTCGTAAGAGATCGACGCCACGCCGGAATCTCGAGACGCCATTGCCGCACCGCCACTGATGACCGCGATACTCAAAGCGATCACGAGCGGCAATGCCGCCATGGCAGCGAACACTCGCCGTCCACGCACGGTCAACCGCAGCTTGGTGGGCTGGCTCGACGTTCGCGGCGCTGAGACTGACGCGGTCGGCGAAAAGGCTGTGATGGCGATAGTAGTCATGGCGGGTCTCCTCGACTCAGGAAGATTCGACTGGTGGAAGATTCGCAGGAGCGGATCGACCAAGTGGTCATGATGTGAATCTATATTCCGAACGTATCTTCGATCTAATTGGGTGTCAAGTGCCGTTTCTGATTTGCGACTCTCGAACGCGACACGCGCATGTGCTCGTGCGTTCGGGGGCTAAATCCGGATACGGTTTCGATAGGAGAACCCCACCACGACCCTCCGACATTCGAAGACCGATGCTGGTCACGGCTGCCGGAGAAACCAGACAGGAGCCGAAGATGAGCGATGCGAGTGGGCGCGAGAAGCCGCAAACCCGTCGGCGCAAGAGCCTCAGCGACAAGCAGATGGCGATCCTCGAAGTTATCCAGCGTGCGATCGCGCGCAACGGGTATCCGCCGAGCATGCGGGAAATCGGCGACGCCGTCGGCCTGAAATCGCTCTCTAGCGTCACCCACCAGCTCAACCAGCTGGAGTTGAGCGGATACCTGCGTCGCGATGCCGGAAAGACCCGCGCGATGGAAGTGCTCATCGACCTGCCCGGCACCGCCACCGAGAATCCCGCCGACAGCGCACCTACTGTCGGTGACGCCGCGATGGTTCCGCTGGTCGGGCGCATCGCGGCAGGCGTGCCGATCACCGCCGAACAGCACGTCGAAGAGATCTTCCCTCTTCCTCGTCAGCTCGTCGGCAAGGGCGAGCTGTTCATGCTCAAGGTTTCAGGCGACTCGATGATCGATGCCGCCATCTGCGACGGCGACTGGGTAGTCGTGCGCTCGCAGAACGTTGCAGACAATGGCGACATCGTTGCCGCCATGCTGGACGATGAGGCAACCGTCAAAACCTTTCGTCAGCGAGACGGCCACACGTGGCTGCTGCCACGCAACTCCGCGTTCGAACCGATTTTGGGCGACGATGCCGTCGTTCTCGGCAAAGTGGTTGCGGTGTTACGCGCTGTCTAACCCCCTCCACTAGTCTGGCGTCACCAAGATTCTTAGGGGGCACGCCATGGCATCAGAGGTCGAGAAGCTACGCGCTGAGTTAGAGGAGTTGCGTCAAGAGAACGCAGCTCTCAAGACAGCATCATCAGAACCCGTTGCCACGGGGCCGGCGAAGCCTGCCAGGTCGCGAGCGGGATGGTGGCGCGCTGCGCTGTCGGCCTTTTGCATCATCCTCGCCGGCTTCATGGTGCCGGTGTCGGTCGTGGCCAGCTGGGCGCGCGTGGAACTCGTCAGCGAAGATGCTTTCGTTGCCACCTTTGCACCACTCGCCGATGACCCAGGCGTGCAGGCTCTGATCATCGATGAAGCGGTCACCGCCATCGATGCCTCGATCGACGTCGAGACCTACACCGATAGCTTGTTCGACGGGATCGCGACCCTCGACCTTCCGCCTGCCGCGCTCACCGCGCTTGATCTGCTTCGTGCCCCGGCAGCATCCGGCGTCGAGAGCCTGATAGAGACCGGGGTGACGAGAGCCGTCGAATCAGACGCGTTCGCGAACGTATGGCGTACGGCTCTGGTAGCGAGCCACCGTGCATTGATAGCGACCGCCACGGCAGACGATACTGATGGCGTCGTCACGATCGCCAACGATGGCACCCTCGCCATTCAGCTCGGTCCCATCGTCGAAGAGCTCAAGTCGCAGATGATCGACCAGGGAATCGGTGTCGCAAGTTTGATTCCCGCGATTTCGACCTCAATCGATATCGTGCAAAGCGATGCACTGGTGTTGGTAGGCACCATATATGCGATCGCTGTCGCAGTGGGCTGGTGGCTGCCGGTGATCTGCCTCGCGCTCTTCGCGATCGGCATTGCGCTTGCCCGCCATCGCTCGGTCGCAGTGCTGGGCACGGGCATCGCGATTGCGATCGGCTCTGGCCTTCTCGCCGCCGGGTTCGCCGGCGCAAATGCCGTGCTGGACCTCAACGCCTCTGCCGTGGGCATTCCGAGCACCACGCTGAGCACAATCTTCTACGCCGTGGTCGGGGCGATGCAAGACACGGCTGTCGTTCTTACCTTCCTCGGAGTCATCATCGCTTTGTCAGGCTGGATGGCGGGACGATCGCGTCACGCCGCACGAGCCCGCGCTTTCAGCGCGACCCTCTCGACTTCGGCACGCGGTTCGCTGCAGCGCAGCGGTATGAATACCGGCCGATTCGGCGAGTGGATGTACCAGCAGCGGCTGCTGGTGCGCGCCATCATCCTCGTACTCGCTGTGTTGCTTGTGTTCGCGTTGCGACCGCTGTCGATCGGCGACATCGTGTTGGTAGTGGTGCTCGCACTTGCAGCCTGGCTCGCCGCGACACTGGTGCAGCGAACCCCCGATGACGCGGTGGCGTCGTTGCCGACTGGCCTCGACGATCCTGCCGGAGAGGGCGACACTCTGGTCCTCGACGACACCGTGCCAGACGCTGCGAGCGCAGAGCTGGCCACCGTCACGCCGAGCGACGCTCAGACTCAGAAGCTGTCGTAGCAAGCCGAAGGAGGCGGATGCCGCAGCCTAGACGCTGCAGCATCCGCCTCTTTTCTGGTCACTCAGCCGTCGGTGGTCACGCCGGCATCGCGAAGCACTGCGAGCACGGTGTCGTGATTGTTGAACGCGTAGAGGTGAATCCCCGGCGCTCCGCCTGCGAGCACCTCACGCACCAGAGCTGATGCATGCGCAATCCCGATCTGCTGCTGCCCTTCGGGCGTCGGCTCGACCTCGAGCGCAACGGACAGTTCAGCGGGCATCGGTTCGCCGCTCAACTCGATGGTGCGGCGCAGCCGAGCCGGCGTAGTAACCGGCATGATGCCCGGCAGGATCGGAATGGTCACGCCAGCTGCTCTCGAACGTTGAACGAAAGAGAGGTAGTCATCAGCGTGGAAGAACAGCTGCGTAATAGCGAGAGTTGCTCCCGCCGCTTGCTTTGCAAGGAGAGCCTCGATGTGCTCGTTGGCATAGCGCGAGCGTGGGTGCCCATTCGGGAACGCTGCCACAGCGATGTCGATGTTGTCGCGACGAGCGACTCGCGCGGCACCAGGTACGCCAGGCACAGGTTCTTCGCGATACGGCGTGCGCTCTGCCTGCACCCGATCGATGAGCTGCACAAGCTGCGCTGCGCTTTCGAGGTCACCCAAGAATTGATCGTCTTCACTGACGCCCGGGGGCGGGTCACCCCGCAATGCCAGGAAGCTCCCGATTCCTGCATCGAGAAATTCGCGAATCAGGGCGTTCGTCGTCTCGTATGTGCTGCCTACGCAGGTCAGGTGGGCGAGCGGCTCCACATGCGTCTCATTGAGGATGTGGCTCAGCAGTTCGAGCGAACGCCCACCCGTCGTGCCCCCGGCGCCATAGGTGACTGAGATGAACCGCGGGTTGACCGTAGCCAGTCGTTGAATCGTCTGATGAAGCTTCGGCCACGCCGCCTCGGAGCGGGGCGGGTACACCTCAAAAGATATCGGCACGGGTGGTGCGCTCAGGTCGATTGACATGGGGTGATCTTCGGGTAAGAGGACGATTACGGGCCGGACGGCCGCGGACATACACCCGAGCGAAAGCCGCCGAGCTGTGCCATCGCGGGCGGATGCCGGGCTCGGCTGTCGCTCCATTGCCGTCGGCGTTCCAGGGAAGAAGACGTCAGGCGACGATGGTTCCAAGGTAGCGGACGGGATGACGTGCGTCGCGGCATGTGTCACCGTGTTTCGCTTTCGCCTACCGTGGAAGAGTGACTACTTCGCTCGCCTACGGCACTTGGCCGTCTCCGCTCACCGCAGCTTCTGTCTCGACGGCATCTCCGCGCCTTGAAGGCGCCCAGTACGTCGGCGATGACGTGTGGTGGGGGCAGTCCGTCGCGGCTGAAGGCGGACGCACGACGGTGATGCGGCGAACGGCCACAACGCCCCCAGAATCGTTGCTCGTTGCACCATGGAATGCTCGCTCGAGCGTGCACGAGTACGGCGGTGGCGCCTGGGCGGCGTGCGAAGACGGTGTGCTCGTGTTCGTAGAGAAGACGGATCAGCGTGTCTGGCTCGTGCGCCCGGGCGGCGACCCGCGAGCCCTCACGCCAGAGTCGGGAGGCTATCGCTTCGGCGGACTGAGCGTGCAGCACGGCCGGCTATTGGCAATCCGTGAAACGCACGGTGATTCACCCACTCCGCTGCGCGACATCGTAGAGATCTCAATGGATGCCTCTGCGGATCGCGACGGAAGCGCTGTCACAGTCCTCGCGAGCCACAGCACGTTCGTTGCGCAACCCGCGCTGTCACCAGACGGCACGATGCTGGCATGGATCGCGTGGGATCACCCCCACATGCCGTGGGACGAAACCCAGTTGCGGGTGAAGCAGCTGGCGGCGAGCCTCGACGATTTCATCACGGTTGCGGGCGGAAACGGCAGCGCGCCCCTGCAGCCCGTATGGACCTCTCTCGCGGAACTCACCTACACCGACGACGAATCAGGGCGTTGGAACCTCATGCGCGTCGCCCCGGGCCCAGACGGCGCCGCTGCTCGTGCGCTCGCGCCGGCGAACGCCGACACCGGCGGCGGATTGTGGGTACTGGGGCTGCGCTGGTTTGGGGTGCTGGCTGATGGCCGCATAGTGGCCATTCGAACCAACGGCAGCGACGAAGTAGTGGTGATCGACCCCGACGGCACCGCGACTGCCCTGCCAATCGATGTCATGGCCAACACGGTCATCGAAGCGGCCCGAGGCCATGAAGTGCTGATCTCGACGTCGGGAGCCGACGGCAGCGCGACCATCTGGCGCGTTGACGTCGATCAGCCAGAGCGCGCCGAGCGAGTTGCCGGTGGCGCACCGGCGTGGGTCAAAGAGTGGATGCCGCGCGCGCGCCCATTCGTCGTTGAGGGCGCACGTGGCCCGGTGTACTCCTTCGATTTTCCGCCGACCAACCCGAACGTGCTCGCGCCAGTCAACGAGCGACCACCATACGTCGTGTTCGTGCACGGTGGTCCGACAAGCCATGTGGGTGGAGCAGCATCCGGAAAGATCGCCTACTTGACCAGCCGCGGAATCGGCGTGCTCGATGTGAACTATGGCGGTTCTACGGGCTATGGGCGTGAGTATCGAGAACGACTACTCGGGCAGTGGGGCGTCGTAGACGTGGAGGATGTGATCGCGGCCGCTCAAGGGCTCGCCGAAGCGGGCATTGCCGATCCGCATCGGCTTGCTATCGCGGGCGGATCCGCGGGTGGGTGGACAGTGCTGTGCGCGCTCGCGCAATCAGATGTCTTCGGGGCGGGGATCAGCCGATACGGCGTTGCCGACCTGCGCCGTCTCGCCGAAGACACTCACGACTTTGAAGCGCGCTATCTCGACAGCATGGTCGGACCGCTGCCCGGAGCTGAGCAGCTGTACATCGATCGCTCGCCGCTGTCGCGCCTCGACCAGTTCACGACGCCGCTGCTGATCGAGCAGGGACTGGATGATCTCGTGGTGCCACCGTCTCAATCCGAGGCAGTGCGTGATGCTCTTGCCACCGCGGGTATCGCGCACGCTTACCTCGCCTTCGAGGGAGAAGGCCATGGCTTCCGCCGCGCCGAGACCATCGAGGCGACCCTCGAAGCCGAGATCGCCTTCATCGGTGCTGTCTTTGACTTCGCGCCGGCCGATGTTCCGCCGATCGAACTCGACTAGGTTCGCGCCGGACTACTGCACGAATTCGGCGAGCCGCGCGGCGAGGTGACTTCCCACGCGCACGTGAATCGCGGTACCGGTCTCTTCGTGACGCTGGTCGAGAATCATGCCGTGCTCGTGAATAGCCGAGATCAAATCTCCTCTGTCGTAAGGAACGAGAAGGTTCAGTTCGACGGCCGGTAGCGGCAGCGCGGCTTCGATTGCTGCGCGCAGTTCGTCGATTCCCTCGCCAGAGCGCGACGAGACGAAAACCGATTTCGGTTCCAGACCACGCAGTACCAGCCGCGTGTCTTCATCGATCAGGTCGGCCTTATTGAAGACGACAAGTTCGGGAAGGTCACGTGCCCCGACGTCGCCGATAACGTCACGCACGGTGGCGAGCTGAGCGGCAGGGTCGGGGTGCGAGCCGTCGACCACGTGCACAATGACATCGGATGCGCCCACTTCTTCGAGGGTTGAACGGAATGCTTCGACCAGTTGATGCGGCAGGTTGCGCACGAATCCCACCGTGTCCGTGAGGGTGTAGATGCGCCCGTCTGCGGTGATAGAACGCCGCACTGTTGCATCCAGAGTCGCGAACAGCGCGTTCTCTACCAAGACACCGGCGCTGGTCAGGCGGTTGAGCAGGCTAGATTTTCCGGCGTTGGTGTAGCCGGCGATTGCAACGGAAGGGATCGTATTGCGCTTGCGTTCAGCACGCTTGGCATCGCGAGCCGGTGCGAAATCTCGGATCTGGCGCCGAAGCTGCGCCATCTTCGTTCGAATCCGACGCCGATCGAGCTCGATCTTGGTCTCGCCGGGGCCGCGAGAGCCCATACCGGCGCCGCCGGCGCCCACCTGGCCACCAGCCTGGCGGCTCATCGAGTCTCCCCAACCGCGCAGACGCGGGAGCAGGTACTCGAGCTGCGCAAGCTCGACCTGAGCTTTGCCCTCCCGGCTCTTCGCGTGCTGGCTGAAAATGTCAAGAATCACCGTGGTGCGGTCGATCACCTTGACCTTGACGACATCTTCAAGCGCGCGACGCTGGCTTGGTGCTAGCTCCGTGTCGGCGATGACGGTGTCAGCTCCCACTGCCGCGACGATGCCGCGCAGCTCTTCAGCTTTGCCGCTGCCGATATACGTCGCTGGATCGGGGTGGGGCCGGCGTTGAAGGACTGCGTCGAGCACCACAGCCCCCGCTGTTTCGGCCAACGCCGCGAGTTCACGCAACGAGTTCTCGGCGTCTTCTTGGTCGCCCTGGGGATGGACCCCGACGAGAACGACGTTCTCGAGTCGAAGCTGGCGGTACTCGACCTCGGTGACATCTTCGAGTTCGGTGGAAAGGCCAGGAATGCGACGAAGTGCAGCCCGTTCTTCTCGATCCCACTGGTCTCCGTCGTTGGAGGTGTGACCGACCGTGGCGTCGTCTTGCAGCGCCTGCGCCCCACCGAACACTCGCACACCCGAACGCGCCTCGGCGCGTGCCAGCACTCGGTCCACCGGATCAATCGTGGTGTCGTCTGTGTCTGTCGGTGCGGTGGTATCGGTCATGGGTTCCTTTCGTTGTGCCTCTCCAGTAGCATCCGTAACTCTAGCCTCCCGCACTGAGCGTTACCTCCGCTACGATCTGAAGCCATGGGCAGTGACCACTACTTCAGCGCGTCACCCGGCAGTGCTGAGAAACTTCGCCGCATCAACGTGACGCTCGACGGCCACGAGGTTGCCGTGACGACAGCCGGGGGAATTTTCAGTCCCGACCACGTCGATACCGGTACGGCGGTGTTGCTTTCGCACACCCCGCCTCCCCCGCCCGGGGGCAATCTGCTCGATCTTGGGTGCGGGTGGGGGCCGATCTCGCTAACGCTCGCAATGCAAGCGCCGCACGCCACAGTGTGGGCTGTGGATGTGAATGAACGTGCCCTTGATCTGGTTCGTCAGAACGCCCAAGAACACGGTCTGTCGAATGTCAACGCGGTGCTGCCCGACGATGTTCCCGATGACGTCGTTTTTCGCACCATCCGTTCGAACCCACCCATCCGTGTGGGAAAGAACGAATTGCACGCCCTGATGAAGCGGTGGATTCCACGCTTGGAAGAGCGATCGGATGCTTGGCTGGTGGTACAGCGAAACCTCGGCTCAGACTCACTGCAGCGCTGGCTCGCAGCGACGTTCGAAACCGGCTTCAGCGTGCACCGCTCGTCGACCGCCAAAGGCTTCAGAGTGCTGAAGGTCAGGCACCATGGCTCGCCGGTGAGCGAACCAATCGCGTTGCCGTAGCTGATCGCTACGCGAGCGCGACCTCACCTGAATACACGAGGGTCGCTGGTCCCGAGAGCAGCACATGCTGCTCGCTTCCGACGTAGGACATGCGAACCCCGAGGGTGCCGCCGGGCACCGTGACGCTCCAGTGGTCGGGCGCCGCCGGACCCGCCCAGTGCCGCACGGCGAGCGCCGCTGACGCCACCCCCGTGCCGCAGCTCAGAGTCTCTCCGACACCGCGCTCAAAGACGCGCATGGTGATCGACGCGACGCCGTTGTGCACCAGCGGATCGCCCGGCACCACGAACTCGATGTTCGCCCCGTGCGCCGGTTCTGGGTGCATCTGCGGCTGCGCCGCAAGGTCGATGCCAGTGAGTTCATCTTCGTCGGGCAATGCGACCACGACGTGTGGGTTTCCGACATCGATGCCAAGGCCGGGGCGAGGCGCTCCCCCACCGCGAACGCGTACGAGCACCTCAGCGGTGTCGACCGTCCACGCACCCAGGTCGACCTCATAGCCGTTGTCCGCGCGTGTGACGGCCTTGACGCCCGAGCGTGTGCCGATCTCGAGCGGTTCGGCACCGAGCGTCACGAACCCTGCCTGCACCAGGTAGTGGACGAACACGCGGATGCCGTTACCGCACATCTCCGCCTTGGATCCATCGGCGTTGCGGTAGTCCATGAACCACTCGGCTCCGGATGCTGCAGCCTCCGCACCCTCGTCGATTGCGCGAGATCGGATTACTCGCAGAATGCCGTCGGCACCGATTCCGAATCGGCGGTCACACAACACTGCAATCTGGTCGTCGCTCAGCGACAGTTGCCCATCGGGATCGGAGACGATCACGAAATCGTTGCCGGTGCCGTGACCTTTGGTAAACGCGATGGATGGCATGGCTCAAGTCTAGGCAGTCGCCGGGCGGATACCGGTCGCCCGCCTACTCGCTATCTGGCGGGGCTTCGCTATGACGCGTCGTCAAGCAGCCGTTGCACCGGGTGCTCGGGCTGTACCCACTGGAGCTGCGAGTACCGTTTGAACCATGACACCTGGCGGCGGGCATAGCGCCGCGTGAGCGCCTGCGTCTGCGCTATCGCCTCGGCCTGGGTGAGTTCGCCTTGCAACTGTGCAAGAGCCTGCGCGTAGCCGATCGCGCGCCGCGCGGTAACCCCCTGCTCAAGCCCTTGCTCACGAAGCTTCGTCACCTCGTCGAGAATCCCGTGCTGCCACATCGCCTCGACCCGCGCGTCGAGACGCGGTACCAGCTCTTCGCGTGGCACCGCTACGCCGATAAGGCGCGTGTGTTCATGCCAGAGCGCCGGAGCCTCGGGAAGGGCTGCTCCGTGAGTTGTGGAGCCTTGAGCGAGCACTTCGAGTGCGCGCACGACGCGGCGGCCGTTCTTGGGATCTATTCGTGCGGCGGTCACGGGATCGGCCGCGCGGAGTCTCGCAAAAAGCACCCCAGGGCCGTGCGTCGTCAACTCGGCTTCAAGTTCGGCGCGTAACGCTTCGTCGTGCGGGGGAAACTGGAAATCGAAGATGACGCTCGAAACGTAGAGCCCCGAGCCGCCAACCAAGATCGCATCCGCACCTCGCGCGTGGATGTCAGTGATTGCTTCGCGTGCTGTCGGCTGGTACCAGGCCACGGCAGCCTCTTCGGTGACAGCGAGCGAGTCGAAGAGGTGATGGGCGATTCCGCGGCGCTCGTGAGGCGGGAGCTTTGCCGTACCGATATTCATTCCGCGGTACAGCTGCATCGCATCGGCGTTCACAATCTCGGCCGGCCTTCCGGCCCGCGCGAGGGCTTCAGCCAGGTTCAGCGATAGCGCAGTCTTGCCTGTGCCTGTTGCACCGACAACACCCCACACTGCAACCGAGGTGGTCTGGAGCGCGTTGGGCGCGGACGGCAGGCCGCTCACTCCCCCACGCGCAGCGAGGGAAGACCGAGCGACACCGCGCGGGGCGCCGCGTCAGCGGATGCAGAAGACGGCACGCCGCAGGACTCTGCTTGGGTGCGATCCCACGCGTCGCCGGATCGTGTGCGGCGGATGCGCAGGGGGGCACCATCGGGTGAATCTGCCAGCAGGTGGTACGGAGCCGCGTGGGTCACGACGACGGTGACAACGTCGCCCGGCCGCGGGCGCTCCGATCCCTCGGGCAGCTCGAAGTGCACGAGCCTGTTGTCTTCGGCACGACCTGTGAGACGGTGCGTCGCCGCATCCTTCTTGCCATCTGATGTGGAGACCAGCACGCGCACCTCGCGGCCGACCTGCTTCTGGTTCTCTTCGGTTGAGATGCGGTCCTGCAGGGCCAGCAGACGCTCGTAGCGCTCCTGAACGACCTCCTTGGGAACCTGATCGGGCATTGTCGCTGCCGGAGTACCTTCACGAATCGAGTACTGGAAGGTGAAGGCGCTCGTGAAGCGTGAGGCTTCGACAACCCGCATCGTCTCGTTGAAGTCTTCTTCGGTCTCGCCGGGGAACCCGACGATGATGTCGGTGGTGATGGCAGCGTCAGGCATCTGGGCTCGCACCCGATCAAGGATCCCGAGGAATTTGTCGCTGCGGTAGGAGCGGCGCATCGCTTTGAGAATCCGATCGCTGCCAGACTGCAGCGGCATATGCAACTGGGGCATCACGGCCGGCGTTTCGGCCATCGCATCGATCACGTCGTCTGTGAAGGCCGCAGGATGCGGGCTGGTGAAACGAATACGCTCGAGCCCCTCAATTGCGCCTGCCGCGCGGAGCAGCTTGCCGAATGCCAGGCGATCACCGAACTCGACTCCGTAGGAGTTGACGTTCTGCCCCAGGAGGGTCACTTCGGTAGCACCGTCTTCGACAAGCAGGCGGATCTCGTTGAGAATGTCGCCGGGGCGGCGATCCTTCTCTTTTCCGCGCAAGCTGGGAACGATGCAGAACGTGCAAGTGTTGTTGCATCCGACGGAAATCGATACCCAGCCGCTGTAGACGCTCTCACGCTTGGTGGGGAGAGTCGAGGGGAACACCTCGAGCGACTCGAGAATCTCGAATTCGGCTTCTCCGTTGTGGCGGGCGCGTTCGAGCAGACTCGGCAGCGAACCCATGTTGTGTGTTCCGAAGACCACATCAACCCAGGGTGCTTTCGTCTGCACGGCATCTTTGTCCATCTGAGCCATGCAGCCGCCAACGGCGATCTGCATGCCCTCGTGCTTGTCTTTGCGGGACTTCAAATGGCCGAGCGTTCCATAGAGCTTGCCCGCCGCGTTGTCGCGCACTGCGCAGGTATTGATGACGATGACGTCTGCCTCGACGCCTGGATCTGCTCGCACATAACCAGCGCTGTCGAGCGAGCCGGAAAGCCGCTCGGAGTCGTGAACATTCATCTGGCAACCGAAGGTGCGCACTTCATAGGTGCGGGTTCGGCCATCGACGCCGACAGCTGCCTCGGAAGGCGCGATCAACGTCGGGGAACTTGATGGGGTCGACATGATGTATGCCATTCTACGAGCCGAGAGTGTGTACCGGCTGAGGCCCGCACCCGGTGGCGACTATCTGCCCTAGAACGTAGGCAAAGGACGCGACGAAGCTAGCTGAATCGAACGCCCGAGGAAGCGCGTCGCAACTCGTCTAGCGCGGTGCGAGCGGCGGTCATCGCAACGTGGCCGCCGAATCCTCGCCTGGCCAGCTGGCCGTGTAGTCGTCGCAGGGCAACATCGTCCTCAAGCGATGACATTCGCGACGCGCGACTTCGAGCGAACTCCAACGCACGCTCGGCCTCGTCATCGCCGAGTGTGCTCAGCACCTCTTCTGCGACGTCGCGCGCGATGCCTCGCTTGCTGAGGGTCTGCGCAATAGCGCCACGACCTTGGCCTTTGCGCTCCGCGCCCATGTACACGAGATGTTCGGCAAGGACGGTGTCGTCGAGGTAACTCAGCCTCTCGAACTTCTCGATCAGCTCTTCGACGTGGTGTTCGCTGATCTCGTGATCGCGAAGGACGGCCCGCGCTTCAGCCACGGAGAGAGATCGTGAACGCAACTTTCGCAGAAGCTGGTTCTCCGCTGCTTCGCACACCTCGTCTTCGCTGCGAGTGTCGACCAGCGAAGACGGCGAAGCCGACGAAGCCGACGAACCGGGGAAGAGCTCGATGACGGGGGCGAGATCCGAAGCCGCGACAGCTGTATCGTCGCCCCCGCCGTCTGTAAAACGAACCATGATCAGGCCGGGCGGCGTGCCGCCAGCTCGTCAGCCTTTGAGGCTTCCGTCTCTTTCGGCTGCCCGATTCCCATCTTCACCTTGATCTTGCCTTCGATGTCAGCGGCAATATCGGGGTTTTTGAGGAGGAAGTTTCGCGCGTTCTCTTTGCCCTGGCCCAGCTGTTCACCGTCGTACGTGTACCACGCGCCCGATTTCTTCACGAGGCCGTGCTCAACGCCGAAGTCGATAAGACTTCCCTCGCGCGAGATGCCGACGCCGTAGAGAATGTCGAACTCGGCCTGCTTGAAGGGCGGAGCCATCTTGTTCTTGACGATCTTGACGCGAGTGCGGTTTCCGACCGCGTCGGTGCCGTCTTTCAACGTTTCGATTCGGCGAATGTCCAGACGCACCGAGGCATAGAACTTGAGGGCCTTACCGCCAGCGGTCGTTTCAGGGGACCCGAAGAACACACCGATCTTCTCGCGCAGCTGGTTGATGAAGATCATCGTGGTGTTCGTCTGGCTGAGGCCACCGGTGAGCTTGCGCAAGGCCTGCGACATCAGTCGAGCCTGAAGTCCGACGTGAGTGTCACCCATCTCACCCTCGATCTCGGCCTTGGGCACCAGCGCGGCCACGGAGTCGATCACGATGAGGTCAATGGCTCCGGAACGCACGAGCATGTCGGCAATCTCAAGCGCCTGCTCTCCGGTATCGGGTTGCGAGACCAGCAAGGCGTCAATGTCAACGCCAAGCTTCTGCGCATAGTCAGGATCGAGAGCGTGCTCGGCATCGATGAATGCCGCAATACCGCCGGCCTTCTGGGCATTGGCGATGGCGTGGAGCGTCAGCGTCGTCTTACCGGAGGACTCGGGACCATAGATCTCGATGATGCGACCGCGGGGCAGGCCGCCGACGCCGAGAGCGACGTCCAGCGCGACGGAGCCGGTGGGAATGACTTCGACGGGAGCACGCTCGTCGCTGCCAAGACGCATCACCGAGCCCTTTCCGAACTGCCGGTCGATTTGTGCGAGGGCCGAATCGAGGGCCTTCTCGCGGTCAGCGGGTGAGGGCATAGCGTGCTCCTTAGATATGAGTTCCGTCGCCTGTAGGCTGCCGCGATCCGCCTTCACAAGACGGGTGCTACGGCAAGGCATGAGGTGTCGATGTGACGTCATTCACGCTACGGGTGGCCTCCGACATCGATCGTCGGCACGCCCCTCGCGGTGGATGACGTTGCACCGTCACCTTCTGTGGAGGAGCCTACGCCGGTATCGAACGGATATTCGACGACACGCCGCTCGCAGCATCCACTGCATTCGGATCTCTTAGCGCCCTTTGGGCTCAAGTCGCCCCGCGCCATAACGACGCTCAGGGGCGACATCCATCTCGACGCACAGCGCCAGCCAGATGTCTTTCGGGGGCAGGCCAGCTTCCATCGCTTCAGATGCGGTCCGATCGCCGAGAGAAGTCAACACGAGGTCGTTGAGCACCGGCCCACTGCGCGCGCCGAACTCGTCTGAGACTGCGCGCTCAAATTCACTGCGACGCATCAGCCGTTTGGTTCAGCGAAGCGAGAGTTCAGCGTCGACCTCGGCGAGCAGATCATCGGGTACGACGTCAGGGAATGTCTGTAGACCCTCCATCACCGAAAGCCGATCTCCGACCTCACGCATGATGGTGGATATGGGTACATCAAGCGCTTCTGCGACAGACGCGAGAATCTCGCTCGATGCTTCTTTCTGGCCACGCTCCACTTCACTCAGGTAACCGAGCGCGACGCTTGCGCGGCTCGCAACCTGGCGGAGGGTGCGTCCCTTCTGTTGGCGAAAGTCACGAAGGACTTCGCCGATCTCTTGACGAACCAGGATCATGGGCCCCCTCCTCACTTCTGATTCCCGGGCTCTGAGAGCCATCCGGATGGATAACTTTACATCACCGTTCTTGGTGACAATCTAAACCCGTGAGCTGGGCATATGGCGGGAATCGCAGAAAGTAACCGACACGAAACATAAATTGTTCCCGTCTCGCACCAGAATTCTCGCAAGCTGCGCAGGCTCAGGGCGCCTGCAACGCCAAAAGACACAGTGCAAGCGCATGATCAACGCTCTGGGCGCGAATTTCGGCGCGGTCACCATCCAAATCGAGCGCGGCCACGGAACAGCCGTCGGGAGTCGACACCGCGACGTAAACGGTGCCCACCGGGTGACCGTCTTGCTCCAGGGGGCCAGCGACCCCCGTGGTGGCGAGGCCAACATCCGAGTCAAGCGCACGCCGCACGCCCACGGCCATCTGCTCCGCGACATCAGGATGCACCGGCCCGCTCTCCTTCAGGAGGTGAGCATCGACGCCGAGCACCGTTTCTTTGACGTCGGTGGCGTAGGCGATTACTCCCCCACGCATATGCGTCGATGCTCCCGAGATGCCCACGATCTCGGCGGCCAGCAAGCCGCCGGTGAGCGATTCCGCAGTCGCAATAGACCATCCGCGCTTCGAGAGCGCTTCGAGCACCTCAGCGGCCCGACCTTGGGTCAACTGGTCTTCGCCTTTCGAGAAGCGCGGACTTCGCTCACGATGTAGTCGATCCCGCTGGCAATCGTCAGTGCAACCGCGATAGCCATGGTGACGCCGTTCACCCACCAGATCCACTCGCCCACGAGGGTCCACAGCGGCAGCAGAGCCAGTGACAGCGCAACACCCTGCGCGACTGTCTTGAGCTTGCCCATCCACGCCGCAGCCAGCACGTGGTCGCTGACGACCACGAAGCGATAGACCGTAATGCCGATTTCACGGATCAGCACGACAACGGTCACCCACCACGGCAACTCGAGCAGAATCGACAGACCGACAAAAGCAACGCCGGTGAGGACTTTGTCGGCGATTGGGTCAAGAAGTTTGCCGAGGTCGGTGACGATGTTGTACTTGCGGGCTATGTACCCGTCGATGCCATCGGTGGCGATAGCAACGATGAAAAGCACGGCCGCCCACCAGCGCAGCGCTCCGTCGGCTCCCCCATCTGCCAGCAGCATCCATAGAAACACCGGTGCGCAGAGAATTCGCGCGATCGTGATCGCGTTGGGAAGTTGACGAGGAACAGCCATGTGCAGAGCCTATCGGTCGGATCAGTCGCGGCCCGTCAGACCCCAGGCGTCTTCAGAGTCGTCGGCGACTTCAACGACCGGCACACCGTCATACTGGGCGGCAACGGCATCTGGGCCGTAGCCGTCGGCAGCCGGGGCGGGCGCCGGAGCGGGCGCGTCGTCGCCGCGGAGGCGGGCGAGAACTTCGGGCAGCTGCTCGGCGGTGACCATCACGTCACGCGCCTTGGAGCCTTCAGACGGTCCCACGATCTCGCGTGCTTCGAGAAGGTCCATCAACCGACCCGCCTTCGCGAAACCGACCCTGAGTTTGCGTTGCAGCATCGAGGTGGATCCGAACTGTGTGGAAACGATCAGTTCTGCGGCGGCAAGCAGCAGTTCAAGATCATCGCCGATGTCTGCGTCGATGGTCTTCTTCTCCACGACCGCATCGACATCATTCCGATACTCCGGCCGCGCCTGCTGTGTGACGTGTTTGACGACCCGCTCGATCTCCGCTTCGCTCACCCATGCGCCCTGCACGCGGATCGCCTTTGACGTACCCATCGGCAAGAACAGCCCGTCGCCCTGGCCGATCAGGCGGTCGGCGCCCGGCTGGTCCAGAATGACGCGAGAGTCGGTCACGCTGGTGACAGCGAAGGCGAGTCGCGAGGGCACATTGGCCTTGATCAAACCGGTGACCACGTCGACGGAAGGCCGCTGAGTCGCGAGCACCAGGTGGATGCCGCTTGCTCGCGCCAGCTGCGTGATCCTCACGATCGAATCTTCCACGTCACGAGGAGCGACCATCATGAGGTCAGCGAGCTCATCGACTACCACCAGCAGGTAGGGGTACGGCTTCAGGACGCGCTCGCTGCCTTCGGGCAGGTTGATCTCGCCAGCGACCACAGCTTTGTTGAAGTCGTCGATGTGGCGGTAGCCGAACGACGCGAGGTCGTCGTAGCGCATGTCCATCTCTTTCACGACCCACTGCAGCGCTTCGGCGGCCTTCTTGGGGTTTGTGATGATGGGTGTGATGAGGTGCGGCACCCCAGCGTAGGAGGTCAGCTCGACGCGTTTCGGGTCGATCAGCACCATGCGCACATCGCTCGGCTTGGCCTTCATGAGCAGACTCGTGATCATCGAGTTCACAAAGCTCGACTTGCCCGAGCCTGTGGAGCCAGCCACCAAGAGGTGAGGCATTTTCGCGAGATTCGCCACCACGAACCCGCCACCGACATCTTTTCCGACGCCGATCGTCATGGGGTGAGTCGACTGCGTGGCGTTCTGCGAACGCAGCACATCGCCGAGCGTCACGATCTCGCGATCAGCGTTCGGGATCTCGACGCCAATGGCGCTCTTGCCCGGAATAGGAGCGAGAATTCTGACCTCGTTGGAAGCGACCGCGTATGCGAAGTTGTTCTGAAGGGCGGTGATTCGCTCGACTTTGACGCCGTGCCCGACTTCGATTTCGTACTGCGTAACCGTGGGCCCGCGCGAGAACCCCGTGACCTTCGCGTTCACCCCGAACTGCTCGAGGACGCTGGTGATGGCCCGCACGGTGTCGTCGTTGGCCTGCGAGCGCGCCTTGGGCGGTGTTCCCTCGCCCAGCGCGTTCACCGAGGGCAGTCGGTAGGGCAATGGCGGCGCATCTCGCGGTGTATCCGCACCGATGCCGGCCACCCCAGGAAGCTCACCATCTGCGGTGGGGTCTTGATCGTAGTCATCGCGAAGCGACACTCCCGACGGCTGGCCCGCGGCCACGCCAGCGAGCGCCGTTGCGTCGAAGACCTCGGTGAGGGCATCGGGTGCGGCGGTGGGCGCCGGTGCGGCTACGGGCGGTTCGATGGCCTGCTCGAAGCCACCGTCAGTCGTGCCGACGGACAGCAGTTCGGTGAGATCCTGCGAGCCCAGCTCACTCTCGTCGTCCTGCTCACGACCCGTGCGATTGCGGCGCCACCATGGCAGTGAAGCGTCCACGGAGTCGTCTTCGTCAGAAGGCACCGCGTCTTTGCCCTGTGAGCTCATGTCGGACTTCTCATCTGGCTGCGCGTCGAATGCCCAGGTGTAGAGCTCACCAAGTCGTCGGCCAATGCGGTTCGGCGGGGTCTTGGTGATGATGAGCACGCTGAGCAACGCGAGCAGGCTGAGAACGATGTATGCGCCGATATCAGTGAGCACCACGGCGAGTGGCTCGCCGATCATCCACCCGAACAATCCGCCGGCTTGGCTGAGCGCGGGAAGCCCTTCGCTCGGCTGGGGGCGACCACCTGCAACGTGGCAGAAACCGGCGATCGTGAGTATGAGCAGGCCGAAGCCGATCCCGAGCCGACCGTTGTCGTGCACCGACGATGGATGCCGAAACATCCACCCGGCAAGGAGCAAGAGCAGCACCGGCAGAATGAACGCTTCGCGCCCGAGCAGACCGCCTACCGTGTAAGCGCTGATCGTCGTCGCGACCTCATTGCCGATGAAGAACCACTCGACCGTGCTGCCGACGATCGCGAGGAGCACCAGCAGGAACGGGAACCCGTCGCGGCGTTGGTCTTTCTCCAGCGACTCAGGGCCGAAAGCCCGAAACAGTCCACCTGTGGCGTGAGCGAGACCCAGCCAAGCGCGCACCGCAACAGGGGGCTTCTCGGGTTCACCTACGTACTTTTTGGGCGCGGGGGCAGGCTTCGCCGCGCGCGAGTTCGATGCTTTCGCGGGCGCGCCACCTTTGGTGGTCGGGCTTGTAGTCCTGGCCATTCCTCCACGCTACGCCGCGGCACCGACAATTCCGCGGAACGACGCGGCGCCCGACAAGACGCGTCAGTGGCGAGCCGGGTAAGAATCAGCGCAGTCGCCTGACCATCGTGACGCGAGTGGCACCCTGGTCGGTCATGGCAAAACCTTCGGAGCGATACAACGTGGTCGCGTAGTTCTCGCGCTCCACGCTCAGACTCAACCGTGCATACCCGGCCGCCTGCGCGGTGGCAGTGAGGCTGCGCAGCAGGGCCCTGCCGACGCCGCGCGCGCGCCAGATCGGACGAACACCGATGATCAGCTCGGGCACGCCAATGTCGACATAGCCGAATCCGGGTTCGTTGCGAGGCAACGTTCTATACCAGGCCGCGCCGATCGCTTCACCACTGCTCGATTCTGCGATCACACCGGTGTCTCCCGGCCTCATCCAACCGGTGACATAGCGCAGCTGCACCGCTGAGGTAAGCACCTCATGCTTCGGACGTGCCCCTGCGGGCTGCCAGTTTGCTGCTTCCACCAACATGTCACCCAGGAACGCGCCGTCCGGCTGTGTAGCTGGTCGCAACACGAAAGCGGAAGACATGTCGCGAGTGTACCCAGCCGAGCAGGTGGTCTACGCCTCGATGACGAGCGGCACGATCATCGGACGTCGACGCAGCGCCTGGTTCACCCATCTGCCGATCGTGCGACGAACAACCTGCGACAGCGCGTGCGAGTCACGCACACCTGAGCGTGCGGCTTCTTCAAGCGCCGCAGCGATCTTCGGCTTGACGCTCTCGAACACATTGTCGTCTTCTGCGAAACCACGCGCGTGAATCTCGGGACCCGAGATGATGCGCCCGGTTGCGGCATCAACCACCACGATCACCGAGATGAAGCCTTCTTCGCCCAGGATGCGACGATCCTTCAGATCCGCGTCGGTGATCTCTCCTACGGTCGAACCATCGACGTACACGAAACCGAGGTCGAGCTGCCCCACGACCTGCGCATCGCCGTCACGGAGGTCGATGACCGTGCCGTTCTCGCCAATGATCGTGCGGTCAGATTCAACGCCGGTGTCTTGAGCGAGTTGGGCGTTCGCGATCAGGTGTCGGTATTCGCCGTGAATCGGCAAGACGTTCTTGGGCTTGAGGATGTTGTAGCAGTACAGCAGCTCACCGGCAGCAGCGTGCCCGGAAACGTGAACCTTCGCGTTGCCCTTGTGGACGACATGGGCACCGAGCTTGGTAAGACCATCAATCACCCGATACACGGCGTTCTCGTTGCCCGGAATAAGGCTCGACGCCAGAATCACCGTGTCGCCAGGCCCTGGCTCGATCGCGTGATCGAGATTCGCCATGCGGCTGAGCACCGCCATCGGCTCGCCCTGCGAGCCCGTCGACATGTAGACGATCTTGTCTTCGGGGAGGTCCTTGGCCTTTTTATAGTCGATCAGCACACCCTCGGGAACCTTGAGGTAGCCGAGATCAGCAGCGATCGTCATGTTGCGCACCATGCTCCGCCCGAGCAGCGCGACACGACGCCCGTGGGCATGCGCTGCGTCGAGCACCTGCTGCACGCGGTGAACGTGGCTTGAGAAACTGGCGATCACCACGCGGCGCGGAGCCTTTGAGATGACCTGCTCCAGCACAGGGCCGATGTCGCGTTCAAGCGGAGTGAATCCGGGAACGTCGGCGTTGGTCGAGTCGACGAGGAAAAGGTCAACGCCTTCTTCGCCCAGGCGCGAGAAGGCGCGCAGGTCGGTGAGGCGGCCGTCCAGCGGCAGCTGGTCCATCTTGAAGTCGCCGGTGGCGAGAACGAGACCAGCAGGGGTCCGGATTGCGACAGCGAGCGCATCGGGAATGGAGTGGTTGACCGCGATGAACTCGAGATCGAAGGGTCCCAGCTTCTCGCTCTGCCCCTCGGCGACGGTCAAAGTGAAGGGACGGATCCGGTGCTCTTTGAGCTTTGCCTCGATGAGGGCAAGAGTAAGGCCCGAGCCGATGAGTGGGATGTCCTTCTTCATCTTCAGCAGGTACGGCACGGCGCCGATGTGGTCTTCGTGGCCGTGCGTCAGCACGACCGCGACGATATCGTCAAGGCGACCCTTGATGGGCTCAAAGTCGGGCAAGATCAGGTCGACACCCGGCTGGTGCTCTTCGGGGAACAACACCCCGCAGTCCACGATGAGCAGCTTGCCCTCGAACTCGAATACGGTCATGTTGCGACCGATCTCACCGAGACCGCCGAGCGGGGTGACCCGCAGCGTTCCGGGCTCGAGTGCGGGCGGGTCGTAGACGGTGCGGGGCATGGTCATCTCCTCAGGATGCCGAAGCATCCAATATCCAATGGGTCCGCGCGCGAAGTGCGTGTCGCGGACTGAAGTACTTCATCGCGTGGTGCCCGACACCTTCGGCAAAGCGCCACCGGCGGCGGCATTGCGGTCAGGTCGGAAATTCGAGAAATCGACACTCGGGACGTTGGTCACGAGGGCAAGCTCGTCTTCGATTGCCGCCGCTTCCCACTCTTCTGGGCCGACAAGGGGCAGGCGCACGCGGGGGCTCGCGATCCGACCGAGCCCGTGCAGGATGTATTTCGCCGACACCGTGCCCGGAACATGCGTCATCACTGCGCGCACGAGCGGTTCCAGCTGCTTGTGCGCGGCAGTCGCAGCAGCAAGGTCGCCGCGGTTCACAGCGTCGACGATCTCGCGGTACGGCTGCGCGGCAATGTTGGCGGTTACGCCGATCATGCCGCTCGCACCGATCGACAGGTGCGGAAGAACGTTGGCGTCGTCACCGGAGAAGTACAACAAGTCAGTTTGGTTGAGCACGCGGCTCACCTCGCTGAAGTCGCCCTTCGCATCTTTCACCGCGACGATATTGGGGTGCTTTGCCAGCCGCAGGATCGTCTCGTATTTGATTGGCACACCGGTGCGACCGGGAATGTCGTAAAGGATCACGGGCAGATCGGTGGCATCGGCCACCAGCCGGAAGTGGGTCAGAATGCCCGCCTGTGTGGGCTTGTTGTAGTAAGGGGTGACGATCATGATGCCGTCAGCGCCCGCGCGCTCACTCGCCTTATAGAGCTCTATCGCGTGGGCAGTCTCGTTCGAACCGCCGCCCGTGATGATCTTCGCGCGCCCAGACGCAACATCTTTGCCGACCTCGACCAGCCGCAGCTTCTCTGCGTCGGTAAGCGTCGAGGTCTCGCCGGTCGTTCCCGTGACGACGATGCCGTCAGCACCGGCGGTGATCACGTCGTCGACGTGTTTTTCCACCCCGGCCCAGTCAACCTCGCCGTCCGCCGTCATCGGAGTGACGAGCGCGACCATTACCTGACCGAAGGGATTGCCAATATGAGCCACCCCTCAACAGTACCGGGTGCGTGCTATCTGCCCGATTCCCCCACGCGTGCAGCCAGCACCGCTGGCACAAACCGCGTCAGAGCGACAAGCAGCGAGTACCGCTTCGAGGGGACAGACACAGCTTTGCCTCGAGCAACGTCGCGCAGCGCATCACCGACGACTCGATCAGCATCCAGCCACATCCACCCAGCGACCCCCTCGTTTCCGGGAGCCAGACCCATTCGTTCGTGAAAGTTGGTGTGAGTGAACCCGGGACACACCGCTGTGACTGTCACGCCGCGCCGCGCGTAAGCTCCGTTGGCCCACTGGCTGAAGCTCACGAGCCAGCGCTTGCACGCGCCGTAGGTGGAGCGCGGCGTGTACGCCGCAACGCTGGCAACGTTGACGATGCGGCCGTGGCCGCGCTCGAGCATGGCTCCTAGCGCCGCATGGGTGAGGCGCATGGGAACTTCGACGTGCAGGTCGAGGTGACGTACCTCGTCTTCGATGTCGTTCTTGTCGAACTCCAGCGGCAACCCGAAACCGGCATTGTTGATCAGAATCTCGATGGGGTGATCTGTGTCGGCGACCCGCCGCTCGACCTTCTCACGCTGGTGCGTCTTCAGAAGGTCAATCGCCATGACCTCCACGTTCACGCCGTGGGCGGAGCGCAGTCGCGTCGCGAGGGATTCAAGGGCCGGATGGTCGCGGGCGACAAGAACGAGATTTGCGCCGCGCTGAGCGAGTTGGCGTGCGAATTCGGCGCCGAGTCCGGAGCTGGCGCCGGTGATCAAAGCGGTTTTGCTCATTCGTTCTTCCTGTCGTCACGTTCACACGTCACAAAGCGATATCGAATCCCGCTCGACGATAGATGCCAGCCGGCAGAAGGATCCTCGGTGGTCGTGTGCCATCCCGACCGCGACGGGGCGAAGGTGTCTCCTGCAGTGGCGAGATCGAGCTGCGTCACTTCGAGCCTTGTTGCGTGTTGCATGCTCTCGGCAAACAACGCTCCGCCGCCAATCACCCACGCCCAATCCGTGCTCGAGTCATCAACCAGCGCGATCGCGCTCTCGAGTGAGCTCACGCGTTCCGCGCCAGTGGCTGTCCAGTTCTCGTTTCGAGTGACCACGATGTTGCGGCGGTCGCGCAACGGACGGAATCTTTCGGGCAGCGATTCCCACGTGCGACGCCCCATGATCACCGGGGCGCCGATGGTCACCGCTTTGAAGTGCGCGAGATCTTCGGGAACGTGCCACGGCATTCCGCCATCAGCGCCGATCACGCCCCCTTCGGCTTCAGCCCAAACCAGACCAATGAGAACGCTCATACCGCCACGGCGCCTCGGATCGCGGGATGGTGCTGGTAATCCTCGACGACAAAGTCCTCGAACGCGTAGTCGAAAACGGAGTCAGGCTGGCGGCCGAATCGAAGCGTCGGGTAAGGATAGGCCTCTCGGCTCAGCTGCTCGCGGACTTGCTCGCGATGATTGTCATAGATGTGGCAGTCTCCGCCAGTCCAGACGAAATCCCCCGGCTCGAGTCCTGTCTGCTGCGCGACCATCAGCGTGAGCAGCGCGTAGGAGGCGATATTGAAGGGAACCCCCAAGAAGAGGTCTGCGCTGCGTTGATAGAGCTGGCACGACAGCCTTCCGTCGGCTACGTAGAACTGAAACAGCGCATGACACGGAGCGAGCGCCATGTTGGGAATATCTGCAGGATTCCACGCCGAGACGATGAGGCGTCGCGAGTCGGGATTGACGCGGATCTGTTCGATCACTTCTGTGATCTGGTCGATCTGCGCACCGTTCGGTGAGGGCCATGAGCGCCACTGCACGCCGTAAACGGGGCCGAGTTCACCGCGCTCATCGGCCCATTCGTCCCAAATGGTGACACCGTTTTCTTGGAGCCATTGCACATTGGATTCGCCACGCAGAAACCACAGCAGTTCATAGGCGATCGATTTGAAGTGCACCCGCTTGGTGGTGATCAGCGGAAAGCCCTGCGAGAGATCGAATCGGATCTGGCGACCGAAAGCGCTCGTCGTCCCCGTCCCGGTGCGGTCTGCCTTGTGGGTGCCATTTTGCAGCACATCCCGCAAGAGGTCTTCGTATGGAGTGGGAGTTGGCGACGTCACGGCGCCCACTTTACCGCCGGCTTTGGGGCGTGTGGCGACGATCACCGTGAAAGGGGATACCCTTGCGTGTTGTGAACCTCGTCGACGTCCTTATTGTCATCGCCGCCTTGCTCGCGCTGACAACGGCCGTAGTGGCGGTACTGCATTGGATGCAATCGCGCCCGAGGCGAAGCATCGACCACGAGGTGATTCAACCTCAGCGACTTGGCGCCGATGCGCTCGGCGACGTCGCGACCCTCTTGCAGTTCAGCACTGAAGCAGGCGCTCGTTGCCCGAGCGTGCACAAGACTCTCGCTGACGTCGCCGCGGACCACGTGGGAGTTCGCCACCTCGACATCGACTTGACTCACCGCCCCGACATCGCGCGACACTTTCAGGTACTGCAGACGCCCACCACGCTTGTGCTGGACCGCGATGGCGCCGTGCAGACACGCTTCGGGGGAACACCGGGCCGCCACGTGCTGGAGCTTGAGCTGTCACGCCTCGGCGCCGAGATACCACACGCCTGATCAGCGCGCTGGTTCGACGGAATCTCTCGCGCAGATCGCGGTCGCCGGTTAGGCTGACCGCGACGCGTAAGGACTCCCCCGGCGCGTGAAACAGGAGGCTACCCATGACAGTCACGAGCGAAGCAACCACCGCCTGGGAGGGTGACCTCGCAACCGGATCAGGCGCCGTCACTTTGGTGTCGTCGGGTCTTGGCAGTTTCGATGTGAATTGGAAGGCGCGCAGCGAAGGCTCGACGTCGATGACGACCCCCGAAGAGTTGCTGGCTGCCGCGCACGCGTCGTGCTTCAGCATGGCGCTGTCTCACGCCCTCGGTCAGAATGGCACACCGCCAGAACGCATCGACGCGACAGCGTCGGTGTCGTTCACTCCCGGCACCGGAATCACCGGCAGCCACCTCAACGTCAACGCCGTGGTCCCCGGGCTGAGTGCCGAGGATTTCGAACGTTTCGCCGCAGATGCGAAAGCCGGTTGCCCGGTCTCGCAGGCGCTCGCAGGAATTGAGATCACGCTCGAGGCGACGCTTGCCTGAAGCACGCCCCGATTCCCGAGTCGTTGTCGCCGGAGCCTCTGGCCTGGTTGGCACCGCTCTTGTCGACAGCCTGCGAGCAGATGGCATCGACGTCACCACTCTCGTGCGGCGACCCGCGACCGGCGCAGACGAAGTGCAGTGGCTCACCGATACTGAGAGCCTCGACCCTGACGTTCTCGCCGGGGCAAGCGCTGTGGTGAGCCTCAACGGCGCCAGCATCGGACGCGTCCCGTGGACAAGTTCCTACCGCAACACTCTGCTGTGGTCGCGCATTGCGCCGACGCGGGCTATCGCTCAGGCGATCAGAGCCCTCGGAGCGGATGCGCCTGCCTTCTTGAGTGCATCCGCGGTGGGTTTTTACGGCTCGGCGCCCGGAGTCGTCCTCACCGAGCGTGCTGGGCGAGGTGAAACGTTTCTCGCCGACCTTTGCGGTGAATGGGAGACAGCTGCACTCGGTGCCGGCGACGCCGCGCGAGTCGCGCTCCTTCGCACCGCTCCGATTGTCCACCGCGAAGGCGTGCTCAAACCCATGATTGTGCTCACCAAGGCGGGCGTGAGCGGAAAGATCGGCCGCGGGACGCAGGCGTGGCCATGGATCTCGCTCGATGACGAAGTTCGCGCGATTCGACACGTGATCGACTCCGAGATATCTGGCGCCGTCAACCTATCAGGGCCCACCCGCGCCACCGCGAACGATCTCGGTTTCGCGCTGGCGGTCAGGATGAACCGTCCGTTTGTTCTGCCCGCACCGGTGTGGGCGATGAAAGCGGCTCTGGGCTCTGACGCCGTCGAGTCGTTGCTCACCAGCGACGCTCACGTCGTGCCCGAGGTACTGAGCGAGTCAGGATTCACGTTCACTCATGCCACCGTCGATGAGGCGGTCGCCGCTGCGCTACCGGCTGCATAGGTCTGATCTCAGCCGCGCCGCTGTCGCGCTTCGAGGATGATCGCGCGTCTGATCGCACCGCGAGCCCGACGGCGATCACCCGACGCGTCATAAGCGATGCCCAGGCGATACCATCCAGCCCAGTCGTCGGGGTTCTGCTCGACGGCGCTGCGGTAGTGGGGGAACAACGCGTCTGCGTCTTCGCGCACCACACGGCCACTGGGACGGACAGAGACCGGTTCGTCAGGGAGGGCCCCGGCTGCCTCTAACCGACGACCGAGTTGGTCTGCACGAACCCCGAACCACAGTTCACGCCCCAGCGCCCAAAGCGCGATGAGCGGCAGCACGACCAGCGCTGCGCCCATCAGGATGCCGACGGGGTCTGCAGAGATGAGCAAGAGCCACGCACGCTGACCCACCAGGAGTACGTACAGCAACAACAGCACCGCCATGACGGCGACCCCGATGCGTGCGCTCATGTGCTCGTTGCCTGCGCCACCTGGCCGGGGACACCGCCGTCGTCAAAGGGCTTCGCGTCGCTTCTGCGCGAGCCGGGCGGGCGGATGCCGATGTCAAGAAAGCTATCGAGTCCGACCGTGACTCCGCTCGCATCGCGCGCAGCGGCAAGTGCCAACCGGATGCCAGGCGCGTAGGCCAGAGCCGGTTCTACGGTGTCGTGCACGATCGTGAGTGACTCTCCTGCCCCCGACAGAACCGTCTCTTGCTTGGCGACAACCCCCGGTCGGCGAAGGGAGTGAATCGGAACGCTCGCCACCTGCTGTCCGCGCGCGCGTTGGTCAACGTGCGGTGACTCCACCGGCCCTACCGATGTGCGCGCGGCAGCGATCATCTCGGCGGTGCGCACAGCCGTGCCACTGGGGGAATCGATCTTTGACTCACGGTGGGCTTCGACGATCTCAATCGAAGGAAAGAACGGCGCTGCCGCGGCTGCGAGTGCAGAGCCCAGCACCGATCCGAGCGAGAAGTTGGGGATGAAGACGACGCCCGTCTCGGCGGCTTTGACGAGAGGCCGCACCTGCGCAATTCGCTCGGCGGACCAACCGGAAGTTCCCACGAGCACGTTGATGCCGAGATCGATCGCTGCACGGACCACATCGATCGACACCGCGGGAGTGGAAGCATCCACCACCAGATCGGCGCCCGCAATCTCGGAAAGGTCGGAGCGCGAAGTGAGCACCGCCGAAACCTCGAATTCGTCTTCAGCCTCAACCACGGATCGGATTATTCCGCCGAGTTTGCCGGTGCCGCCTACTATCGCCACGCGCGTCGTCATGGCCTCCATCCTAAGTGCGCCGCCGGACGAGCATCCCCGGTGCAATATCGTGGAGGCGTGGTGACGATTCAAGAATCTGCGGTCGACGCGCCGGAAGCGCTTTCACTGCTGGAGGAGTACTTCCGCTCGCGCGAACTGGGCTTCGCAAACCAGAACGTCGTGTACTCGATCGCGTTCCCGGCGGTCGATGCATTCACCGCACCCGCGGGGGTCTTCGTAATCGCGCGTGACGAGAGCGGCAGGGCCGTGGGGTGCGGGGGCATTCGCCGCGTTCCCAGCGGGCAGAACGGCACTCGCTACGAGCTGAAGCACCTCTATCTGCGTCCCGAGACGCGCGGCCGCGGGTGGGGTCGAAACCTGCTGAGCGCTCTAGAGAGCCACGCACAAGCCCTCGGCGCCAGTGAGCTGGTGCTCGATACCCATCACTCGCTGACCGCAGCGGGCGCGCTCTATGCCAATGCTGGCTATATGCTCACCGACCCATACAACGACAATCCCAACGCAACGCGTTGGTACGTCAAGTCGCTCGTCGGCTAGAACGGGTAGGTATCGGGCAGCCCTGTCTCAAGCTCCTTCGGCAGGTGCGCCAGATCATTGTGTGAGAGCAGCGTCCAGGGCCGACCCTGTTTTTGGGCGATGACGCTCAACCCGCAGTGAGCTTGGTTGAGCGTCATCCAGCGCCAATCTGGAGCTTGCAACACCTCTCGCACAAACCACGAGATGACGAAGTTGTGGGTGATCAGCAGATCATGCACCTCACCGTTCTTGCGGATCAGAAATTCACTCACGGCATCGGCCATCTGGGCACGTCCCGCGTCGACTTCTGCTTCGGTGATCGAACCGAAGAACGGCTCGAAGGCCGGCGGGGTGTCGTCAGTCATACCCGTGGGCACGCAGTCGAACAGCAGCGCCGATGGTTCGGGATTCAACGACGGCATGCGCTCTGCCACCGCGCGAGCCGTCTCGCTTGCACGCTCAAGCGGTGAATGCCACATGCGGTCGAATGGAATGCCCGACAGACGATCGGCAACAGCCTCGGCCTGCCTGCGACCACGTGCCGACAGCGGGCCATCCGAGAGGCCGTACTCCGCGTCTTGGTGCTCGCCGTGCCGCACGAGGTAGATATAGTGCGTCACGCAACTCACTCCGTTGTTGAGGGGATCGGGTGCCCGATTCGAGCACCATTCCACCCTACGTCACGCCACGGACGCGACCGTCCTGTCAGTCTGCGGCGCGGGCGATATCGGCGAGATGGGCGCGGCTCAGAGGCACGCCGACCCCCTGAACCAGCTCTTCGATGTGCCCCGACGCGAATGCGTTGATGATCGGTGCGGTAACCAGTTTCTGAGCGAGCAGCCAGGCGACGGCGATGGCCGCGTCTGGCACACCGAGCTCGGCACCAACGGCGTCCAGCGCGCGCAGGGTGCGACTGCCCCGACGATTCAGGTTCGCGGCAAGTTGCGCGCTTCGCACCGAAAGGCTTCCCGCGCGACGAGTGCGCGCGCGGCCAGCAAGAAAACCGTGCTCGAGCGCGTGAGACGGTGTTACGGCCATGTTCTGAGCGCCGGCGACAAGACGTAGGTCGGGATCGAACTCGTGGCGGCGCAAGACATTGAACGGCACGTCCAGCACCTTCAGCCGCGGAAAACCTGCCGAAGACAGGATCCTCGCTTCCACCAGCTGCTCTGCGGTGTAGCCCACAGCCCCGATGCTCTTCACCTTTCCGCTTTCAACCAGCCACTCGGTGGTGGCAAGGGTGTCTTCAAGCGGGGTCTTCGAATCGGCAACGGCATCGAGATAGAGGACGTCGATCACGTCGGTGTTCAAGCGTGTGAGGGATGCTTCGACGGCACGAACCAGGTTCACCGACCCGAGACCAGGGTTGTCGGCGTGACCGCCCACCCTCACGCCCAACACCATCTCGTCGCGTAGTCCCCGCGCGCTCAACCACCGGCCGATGATGTGCTCGCTACGGCCGCTGGAGTAACTGTCGGCGGTGTGAAGCGCATTGCCGCCTCGCTCGACAAACGCGTCGAGGATCTCGTGGCTTGACTCAAGGTCGACGTTCCACCCGAATTCAGCTCCGCCCAGAATCAGCGGGAAGATCTCTTCGCCTGTCTCACCGAACGGCACGCGAAGTGCGCTGCCCAGCGGCGCCCCCTGAACAGGGATGGGGGCTGAGGGATGTTCGGCGGCGTTGCTCGCCGGCGAAGGGTGTGCTCCCGCTGACGAGAGCGTCGAACCTACGCTAAAAAAAGCCATGCCCTACCCCCTCACGATGGCCCTGGAAGAGGCTTCGTGACTGACACACACCCCCCGGTGCGATACTTCGAGGCTAGGGCCTAGTGCCGGTTTGCTCGGATGAAACGGCGAGATAGCTATAAACATTCGATAACGCTTTTAGGCAGACCAGTGGCCAAATACAAATGTGTCCCCCAAACGGAGGACACATTGAACGCCTTCTGCAAACGGCAGATGCCCGCCTCCGAGTGGGGAGACGGGCATCTGCGTTCGAAGCGAGAGAGGACTATCCCTCGGCAGGTGCCTCAGGACCCTCGCTGGCAGCAGCGCGGCCCTCCTGGTCTGCGGCCTCTTCGACAACCGGCTCCAGCGACAGCTTGCCGCGGTCGTCGATCTTCGTGATGCGCACGAGCAGCTTCTGGCCTACACCGAGCACGTCGTCGACGTTCTCAACACGCTTGCCACCGGCGAGCTTGCGGACTTCGCTGACGTGCAGCAGTCCGTCTTTTCCGGGAAGGAGCGAGATGAACGCACCGAACGTAGCGATCTTGACGACCGTTCCGAGGAACTGCTCGCCGACCTCGGGGTTGGTCGGGTTGGCGATCGCGTTGACCTGCGCGCGAGCAGCCTCAGCCGACGGGCCGTCGACAGCACCGATGTAGACAGTGCCGTCTTCTTCGATCGAGATCTGAGCGCCCGTCTCGTCCTGGATCGAGTTAATCGTCTTGCCCTTGGGCCCGATGAGCTCACCGATCTTGTCGACGGGGATCTGGACGCTGATGACGCGAGGCGCCGTGGGAGCCATCTCGTCAGGCGTGTCGATCGCGGCGTTGAGCACACCCAGGATCGTGAGGCGAGCCTCACGTGCCTGCTGGAGCGCCGCCGTGAGCACCGATGACGGAATGCCATCGAGCTTGGTGTCGAGCTGGATCGCGGTCACGAACTCACTCGTACCTGCGACCTTGAAGTCCATGTCACCCAGAGCGTCTTCGGCACCGAGAATGTCGGTCAGCGCGGCGTAGCGCGTCTGGCCGTCGACCTCGTCCGAGACCAGACCCATGGCGATACCGGCGACGGGTGCGCGCAGCGGCACACCAGCGTTCAGCAGCGACAGCGTCGAGGCGCAGACAGAACCCATCGACGTCGAACCGTTTGAACCGAGAGCCTCGGAAACCTGACGGATCGCGTAGGGGAACTCTTCGCGGCTCGGTAGAACCGGAACGAGGGCGCGCTCGGCAAGAAAGCCGTGCCCGATCTCGCGACGCTTCGGCGAACCCACTCGACCGGTCTCACCAGTCGAGTACGGCGGGAAGTTGTAGTGGTGCATGTAGCGCTTGCTCGTGATCGGCGACAGTGAGTCGATCTGCTGCTCCATCTTGAGCATGTTCAACGTGGTGACGCCCATGATCTGGGTCTCGCCGCGCTGGAAGATCGCCGAACCGTGAACGCGCGGGATGACCTGCACCTCCGCGTCGAGCGGGCGGATGTCAGCAAGACCACGACCATCCATACGGACGCCCTCGGCAAGAATGCGACCGCGAACGATCGTCTTCGTGACGGACTTGTAGGCAGCGCTGAACTCAGCCGCTGCAGAGGCAGGCAGTTCGCCGGACTCAACGGCGGCGGCAACCTCAGCCTTGACAGCATCCTTGAGCTCGTCATCAGCGGACTGACGCTCCTGCTTGTCGGCGATCTGGTAGATCGGAACGAGCTCGTCGTAGGCGCGGCCCGCAACAAAGTCGTACGTCTGCTGCTGGTAGGGCGGGAAGACCGGGAAGTCCTTGATCTCCTTCGCTGCGGTGCTTGCGACAGCACTCTGGGCATCAACGAGCTGCTTGATGAAAGGCTTCGATGCTTCGAGACCTTCAGCGACAACCTGCTCATTGGGCTTGACGGCGCCGCCCTTGATGAGGTTCCACGAACCTTCAGTTGCTTCGGCTTCGACCATCATGATCGCGACATCTTCGTTACCGTCAGCGTCGGTCACGACGCGACCGGCGACAATGAGGTCGAAGACAGCTTCTTCAAGCTGGCCGACGGTGGGGAACGCGATCCACTGGTCAGCGGTCTCGCCCTGGCCGGGGATCAGCGCGAGGCGCACACCGGCGATGGGGCCCGAGAACGGCAGACCAGAGATCTGCGTCGACAACGACGCCGCGTTGATGGCTAGGGCGTCGTAGAATTCGCCGGGCGCGATCGAGAGCACGGTGACAACGATCTGCACTTCGTTGCGAAGGCCCGAAACGAACGACGGGCGCAGCGGCCGGTCGATGAGACGGCACACGAGAATCGCCTCGGTCGAGGGGCGACCTTCACGACGGAAGAACGAGCCGGGGATCTTGCCAGCTGCGTACGACCGCTCTTCGACGTCGACTGTCAACGGAAAGAAGTCAAAGCCTTCGCGCGGGTGCTTTCCTGCGCTGGTAGCCGAGAGGAGCATTGTCTCCTCGTCGAGGTAGGCAGCAACGGCGCCCTGCGCCTGCTGTGCCAAGCGTCCGGTTTCGAACCGGACTGTGCGAGTGCCGAAGCGGCCGTTGTCGAGAACAGCTTCAGCAGCGGTGATTTCAGGACCTTCCAAGAGGTCTCTCCTTCTTTGTTTTGACTCGCGCGCCCGTATGGCGCGCGAGTGCATGCGAAGGAGCAGGAACAGGCAGATATGGGCGTGCGAATCTTCTGCGTACCGCCTGCGCTGGCCACCAGTAGAAGAGCACCATCAGTCGATGGGAGTCCACCACAGGGGACCAGCTTTCTGCCAGCCTGCTCCGGGAGCTCATATTGAATTGAGCGGATGCCACACGGGCAACCTTCCTAAGGGTATCAGCGAGGGGCGATTTGACCCCTATCCTGGGCGCGATCCGGCCAGCCGCCGTATGGTTGGTCTATGAGTACCGAGGATCAGCCGGCAGGCGCGGCGTCAGATGAGATGAAGCGCAAGTTCAAAGCGGCGCTGGACAAGAAGAACTCGCATCAGCGCGAGGGCGAGTCACACCTCGATGGAGACTCAGCCGTGCACGGCACTCACGGCGCGGTGACCAAGCGCGAGTTCCGCCGCAAAAGCGGCTAATACGATTGACACCGTGACGCTTCCCGTGGATTCAGAGACAAACGGCGCCGCCACCACAGTCAGACGTCTACGTCGCGAGGCGTGGGGGTTTGCGGTGGGTTCGGCACTGTTCTTCGTCGGTGCGCTCCCGTTCTACGCTGACGCCGTCGGCATCGTTGCGACGAACGTCACGTTCGTGGTCGGGTCGGTGTTCTTCACACTCGCCGGCTTCATTCAACTGAGCCTGAGTGGCCGCCATGTGCCGCACGCGAAAATGAACCGAGCTGATCGCGCCGACTGGTTCGGTGCCGCCGTGCAGTTCGTCGGGACGCTGCTGTTCAACCTCTCAACGATTCTCGCCCTGCTTGCGTCTATTCGCGAGCCCGATGCGGTGGGCGTCGGGTGGCGTCCAGACGCGTGGGGTTCGTTGGCCTTCCTCATCGCCAGCGGCTTTGCGCTGATCGCGACTCAGCGACGAGGACAGCTCTGGGACACGGACGCGCGAACGTGGCACGGAACGTGGCTCAATGCGCTCGGGGCGGTTGCCTTCGGCGTTTCAGCAGTGGGCGCGTATGTGCTGCCCTCGAGCGGCGATCTGCTCAGCGCGTTCTGGGCCACCGTCGGCACCGCAATCGGCGCGGTCTGCTTCTTTCTCGCCGCCATCCTGTCGCGCCGAGCAATCCCGCTCGAGTGAGAGGGATCTAGCTCACCGGCGCATTCGAACGCTCGTCGTCGCGTCCACCGACGAGCGTCCAGGAATCGTGCTTTGCCGACAGCCCGTCGCCCGCGGTTCTTCCGAGCACTCGGCGCCACATCCACGGCAACACGTCGCGAACGAACCAGGTGCCGTGTGTCGGCTGTTCACGGTCTTCGTGCAGCGCGGCGTCGAGGCCTCCGAGCGCTTCGGCATCGGGCACGCCGAGTGCCTCCGCAGCGCGATAGGCCAAGAATCGGTGACCGCTCGAGCGCAAGTGCACTCGGTCCTCGGCCCAGTGGGTCACATCGCCAATTGCTGGCGATGACTCCAGATCCAGCAGGATCGCGCCCGTATCGGCAGCGATGCGGCGCAGCTCAGATGCGTAGATCGCGAAGCGCCGGGCAAACGGCTTCGCGGTGAGACGCCGCGGGAGAAACGGAGTCACCAGGAGCACATCGATACCCTCGTCTCGCAGCACTCGTACAACCTGTTCGAGTTCGCGAGCCAGCACACAGGGATCCGTACGGTGACTGACCAGGTCGTTGCCCCCCATCAGGATGGACACGAGGTCTGGCCGAAACCGCAGCGCCTGCGGCAGCTGCGAACCGGCAAGGTCGCGCACCCTGCGACTGCGTACGGCCAGGTTGGCGTAGTGCAACGCAGGCGCATCGGCACGCCTGAAGGCCAACAATTGCGCGAGTCGGTCTGCCCAGCCGCGGTGGCTGCCATCCTCAACTCGTGAGGTATCGCACAGCCCCTCGGTAAGCGAGTCCCCTAGGGCCACGTATCGTGACCATCGCGGCGCAAGACCGACGACGGGGATCGTCGGGCGCGTCGCTGCACGGGCGAGCAATGCATCGTCAAGAGGCCGCAGCGCCCGCGCCTCTTCGTAGTACTCAACCAGCTGCGCGCACACAGCACTCCAGGTGCGCTCTTGAACCGATTCGTGAGCAGCTCGGGCGAAAGCCCGACGCTTGCTCTCATCGCCGACGAGATCAGACACTCGCGCTCGCAGTTCGTCGAGATCACCCGGACGGTAGAGCCATCCGTCAACGCTCGATCGCACCAGGTCTGCAGGCCCTCCGACGCCGGGAGCCACGACAGGCACACCACTGGCGAGCGCTTCCTGAATCGTCTGGCCGAAGGTCTCGCTCTCGCCGGTGTGGACGAAGACGTCAAAGCTCGCTATCGCTTCACCCAAGTCGGCACCCGACAGGTGCCCGGTGAATACCGCTTGCGGAAGCATCCGCTGCAGCGTGGCGCGCGAAGGGCCATCGCCTACGACGACGAGCTGAATACCTTCAAGGTCGGTGAGCACACGCAGATCTTCCACTTGCTTCTCGGGGGCCAGACGCCCCACGTAGCCAACCACCGTGCGCTCCCCCGCTACGCGAGAGCGCCATTGCTCGCTGCGCCGCGAAGGCGAGAAGCGTTCGATGTCGACGCCACGACCCCACCGCCGCAGGCGGTCCACGCCCAGTTGCTCGAGTTGCCGTTGCGAGGCCGATGACGGTGCGAGCGTGAGCGTGGCGCGGCGGTGCAGTCGAGCGACGTGACCGCTGACGAGAGCAGTCGCTTTCGGCAGCCCGTACTTTTGCGCGTACGCGACGATGTCGGTCTGATAGACAGCCACCGTGGGAATCTTGAGCGCATCGGCTGCGGCCACGCCTTGCCAGCCAAGAACGAACGGCGACGCCAGGTGCACAACATCAGGGTTGAACGCCCGCAGGATGCTCGTCAACCGTGCAGCGCGAGCGAAAACCACCCGCACCTCTGGATAGCTCGGCAGCGGCACTGATCGCAACAGCTCCGTCTGCGCGCCATGCAGATCAGCATCCACCTCCCCTGATCGCGGCGCGATCACGAGCGTTTCGTGGCCACCTGCGGCAAGGTGGCGAAGCACCTGCAACACAGACCCGGTGACGCCATTCATGTGCGGCAGGAACGATTCGGCGAGCAGTGCGACTCTCACGTCTCCAGGGTGAGGCCATGTTGGCGTGCATGTGCTTCAAACCGGCCATCGCGCACGAGTGTTCATACAGTCCTTGCCCGCACGTCACCGGGAGTGCGACTGAACGCCATCCGTTCGCACTGCGTTCACCTGATTGGGCTCGACTGAACCCGAAGCTACTCGCCGGCCGAGCCGCCGAGCAGCTGACCAAACGACTGCCCGCCACCCAAGTAGGCCGACGGATCGAAAGGGTCGGCGTTCGGCGTGGATTCGTGGCGGAGGATAGCCCCGGCAAGCTCCCGCGCTCCGCGCTGAATCCGTTCGCTCAACGGGGCGACCTGATCGCCGCTGGTGCCCCAATCGCTCGACGCCGCGAACACCCCCGTCGACACCGGCTCGGCGTGCAAGTAGGTGAACAGCGGCCGAATTGCGTAGTCGATAGCCAGTGAATGCCGAGCTGTACCGGCGTTGGCACCGAGCAGCACGGGCTTGGTCGCCAGTGCATTCGGTTCAAGCACGTCGATGAACGACTTGAAGAGTCCGGAATAGCTGGTTGAGAAGATGGGCGTCACCGCGATCACGGCATCTGCTGATACCACGGTGTTGATCATCGAATCGAGCGAGGCGGGAGCGAACCCGGTCAGCAGGTTGTTCGTGATGTCGTGCGCGAAGTCGCGCAGTTCGAACACATCAGTGGTGGCAGCTACGTTCTGCTCCCCCAGCGCCGCGATGGTCGCGGCCGCCAAGCGATCGGCGAGCATGCGAGTGGAGGACGGGCTGGACAAGCCGGCAGACACTACCGCGATACGGCGAGCGCTCATCGAGCCACCTCGACGTTCGCCGTCGCAACGCGCTGCGCATGTGTCGGCGCATCTGGCACATCGGCGGGTCGATTCTTGGCGAACTCTTTGCGCAGCGCAGGCACAACCTCGCCGCCGAGGATATCGAGTTGCTCAAGCACCGTCTTGAGCGGAAGGCCCGCGTGATCCATCAGGAACAGTTGCCGCTGGTAGTCGCCGTAGTACTCGCGCATCGAGGCGTAGCGATCAATGACCTGCTGGGGCGAGCCGACCGTGAGCGGTGTCATCTCGCTGAAGTCTTCGAGTGAGGGACCGTGTCCGTACACCGGTGCGTTGTCGAAGTACGGACGGAACTGGGTCACGGCGTCTTGCGACTTCGCCGCCATGAACGCCTGGCCGCCGAGGCCCACGATCGCCTGTTCAGGCGTACCGTGCCCGTAGTGGGCGTAGCGCTGACGGTACAGTGCGATCAGGCGCTGGTAGTGCTCCTTTGGCCAGAAGATGTTGTTGGCGAAGAATCCGTCACCGTAATAGGCCGCCTGCTCGGCAATCTCAGGGGTGCGAATGGAACCGTGCCATACGAACGGTGCAACGCCGTCCAAGGGTCTGGGCGTTGATGTGAAACCCTGCAGTGGCGTGCGAAATTTGCCTTCCCAATCCACCACCTCTTCGCGCCATAGCCGGTGCAGCAGGTTGTAGTTCTCGATCGCCAGCGGCAATCCCTGCCGAATGTCTTTGCCAAACCACGGATAGACGGGCCCGGTGTTGCCGCGCCCGAGCATGAGATCGACTCGGCCGTCAGACAGGTGCTGCAACATGGCGAAGTCTTCGGCGATCTTGACAGGATCGTTGGTCGTGATCAGTGTCGTGGCCGTAGAGAGCACGAGGTTCTGAGTGTGCGCCGCAATATAGGCGAGTGTTGTGGTGGGCGATGAGGACCAGAACGGCGGATTGTGGTGTTCGCCGAGTGCAAACACATCGAGTCCGACATCTTCAGCGTGTTTAGCGAGCGTGACGGTGTCACGAATCTTGTCACGCTCGGTCGGCGTTGCACCGGTCGTTGGATCTTCGGTGATATCGCTGACAGTGAAGATGCCGAACTGCATCTGGGATGTGACGTCGCTCATGATCGCTCCTCGCATTTTCTATGCATTTGAATGTATCTCATGCAACGCGGCTTGCGTCAGGATATTCCTCGTGCGTGTGGATGCTTCGCTGCGCGACCCTGGAACTCGAGAATTGCGGGGTTGATGATCACCCCATCTTGAATCTCAATCGCCCTTCTGATCGTCTCACTTTGACTCCAGGCTTGCGGGCCGTTCATGACGGTCGGGACGAAGCGCAGCAACGCCTCGCTGATCTCCCAGCTGGCCGAGTTCCATAGGTGTGACGGGCTGTGGTCTACTCCGTAGTAGTTCACGCGGCCGTGCACGGTGAACATCGGGTCAGCGAAACTTGTGGGTCTCGCCCATTCGAATCCCATGCCCTCGTCGCACGACACATCGACAATCAAGCTTCCCGTCCGGAACGCGTCGAGGTCCCGCTCTCGCAGGTACAGCAGTGGCTGGTTCGGATCTTGCAACGTGCAGTTGACGACGATGTCACTCTCGGCAAGGAACGGCGCCAGTGGCAGCCGACCTTCGTCAGTGATGACCTCGCTCAGATATGGCCCGTCATCGTGATCGAATTGGATCATCTGCGCGGAATGGATGGGCGAGGCGACAGATGCGGTGCGACGGTTGGTCAGCACACGCACGTCGTGAACGCCGTGGGCGCGCAGCGCGGTTACCGCCCCTCGCGCTGTGGCGCCAAAGCCGATGACAACCGCGGTGAGCCTTCGTCCGTAATCACCTGTGGACCCACACAGCTCGAGCGCGTGCAGTACCGAGCAGTAGCCCGCGAGCTCGTTGTTCATGTGGAAGACGTGGAGCCCGAAGGCGCCATCTGCACCCCAGTGCTGCATGGCTTCGAACGCGATGAGCGTCAAACCTTTGTCGATAGCGAGCTGCGTCATGGCTTCGTCTTGAACAAGGTGAGGCCACCCCCAGAGTGTCTGACCGTCGCGGAGCTCGCGAAGGTCTTGCAGCTGGGGCTTGGGCAACAGGATCGTGTCAGAACTCGCGATGATCTCGCTTCGCGGCAGTATGGCTCCGACAAAGGGCCGTAGGGCTTCGTCGCCGATGCCAAAGCGCTCCGCGTAACCTTGCTCCAGCAAGACTCGAGGCCGCAGCTCGACGGGGATTCTCTCAAGGTGACCCGGATGAATGGGAACCCGTCGCTCGTCGGGCTTGCGGGAGGCGCCAATAACGCCGAGGACTGGACTTGCAGCGGACACTATGTCCCTCGTTCCGTGGACCGGGCAGAAGCCAGCCCCGGGAGCCTTGACGCTACACCTCCATTTCAGCACCTGCGCACACTCGTGTGGCGGGATATGGTGGCCTCGGCTATGACTGAATCCGCGCACTCCCCCTCTCCGACCGGCCCGGTGGCAACCACCCCGCCTCACACGGGCGCCACCGCCATGTCGACGAGGCGCCGGATGCCCTTCTGGGATAACGCCCGGTTCGCCTGCATCGTGCTGGTGGTTCTAGGGCACGCCGTTCAGCGGTTGACCTATGACTCCGATATAGCGCTCGGACTGTACCTGCTCGTCTACGCATTCCATATGCCCGCTTTCGCGATCATCGCCGGCTACTTCTCAAAGTCAGCCGCACCTACCAAGAGACAGATGGCGCGTGTCATCACTGACATTTTGGTGCCCTACGTCATTTTCGAGTTCTTGTGGACGGTCACCAAATGGTTCGTCGAGGGCCGCGCTGACCCCAACATCACCAAGCCGTCATGGACGCTCTGGTTCTTGCTCGCCTTGGGTATCTTCCGCCTCGTGCTGCCATATCTCGCACTGCTTCGCTGGCCGCTGCTGTGGACCATCGCGATCTCGGTCGGCGCCGGCTACCTGACCAACCTCGGTGACACGTTCTCACTCGCCCGCACTCTGGGGCTGCTGCCGTTCTTCACCTTGGGATGGTGGTTGAGCGAGCACCAGATCGTTGATCGACTCCGCCTGCTCGAACGCCGCCCATGGTGGACGTACGTCACGGCGATCGGCGTTTTCGCCATCGCCGGGTGGGCAGCGTGGAATTTCGTGGAGCTCTGGAACGCGGTGAATCTTCGGCATTGGCTCTTCTACGACGACTCGTACGCTGACATGGGCGGCACGCAGTGGTGGGCGGGCGGTGTGCGCCTGGCGCTCATGGGCATTGCATTGGTGTTGTCGTTGGCATTCTTTGTTCTCGTTCCGCTGCGCAGCACCTGGTGGACTCACTTCGGCCAGTACACGATGTACGTCTATCTGCTGCACTCGTTCGTGCTCTATCCGCTGCGAGAGTCAGGAGTGCTCAGAAACCTGGAGCCGACCTGGATCTGGCTGCCGCTTGTGATCGTGGCATCGGTGCTCATCGCGCTGGGCCTCGCTACCAAGCCCGTTCGAAGAGTCTTTCGCCCACTCGTCGAGCCCCGACCTACATGGCTGTTCTCCGATTCGTCGCTCGCCGCTCGAGAAGGTCGACGCGCTGACCCCACTGGCTCACGACGCCCGCGGGAGTCGCCATCGCATCGAGAGCAATCGTGAGCGGCGAGCCGACCGGCGATGTTCGCGACGAAGCGCTCGATGTTCTTCGCACCCTCGTAGGGCACGCCGATGCTCGCTTTCACGAGGGCCAGTTCGAGGCAATCAATGCGCTCGTTCGTGACCATTCGCGAGCGCTCGTCGTGCAGCGCACCGGCTGGGGCAAGTCGGCCGTCTACTTCATTTCGACGCTGCTGCTGCGTCGCCGCGGAGCAGGCCCGACCATTCTCATTTCACCCCTGCTGGCACTCATGCGAGATCAAGTAGCTGCTGCTGCGCGCGCGGGCGTTCGAGCGGTCAGCATCAATTCTGGCAATGCACACGAGTGGGGCGAGGTTCTCACGCGTCTGGGCAACGACGAAGTCGACGTGCTGCTGGTGAGCCCAGAGCGATTGAACAACCCGCGCTTTCGCGACGAGCAGCTTCCTGCCCTCATCGCCCGCGTCGGGCTGCTCGTCGTCGACGAGGCGCACTGCATCTCAGACTGGGGACACGACTTTCGACCCGACTACCGTCGCCTACGCGACCTGATCGCGCAGATGCCGGCTGGCGTTCCGGTTCTGGCCACGACCGCGACTGCGAACGAGCGTGTAGTGCACGACGTCGAAGAACAACTCGGCTCGCTGACGAGCGGCGTGATCACCATTCGTGGGCCGCTCGCGCGCATATCCCTCAGGCTTGGCGTGTTGCGCTTGCCTGACGCGGCGAGCCGGCTGGCATGGCTGCTCAGCAACCTCGATTCACTCCCCGGCAGCGGCATCATCTATACCCTGACCGTAGCCGCAGCCGCAGACACCGCCAGGCTTCTTCGCGAAGCGGGCTATTCGGTACTCGCTTACACGGGGCAAACCGACCCCACTGAACGAGAAGCTGCGGAACAACAGCTCAAAGCCAACGAGGTGAAAGCCCTGGTCGCGACGAGTGCGCTGGGGATGGGCTTTGATAAACCTGATCTGGGGTTCGTGGTGCATCTCGGTGCACCGTCATCGCCGGTGGCCTACTACCAGCAGGTCGGGCGCGCCGGACGTGCGACTCAGAACGCCGATGTGCTGCTGTTGCCCGGGCCCGAAGACGAGGCCATCTGGCAGTACTTTGCTTCTTCGTCGATGCCTGACGAGGCCAAAGCCGCCGCGGTGATCGATGAGTTGCAGCATGACGGTGGCACTGTCTCGACAATCGCCTTGGAGTCTCGGGTCAACCTGCGTCGCAGTCGGCTCGAACTGCTGCTGAAGGTGCTGGATGTGGATGGCGCAGTCGAGCGCGTGCAGTCCGGCTGGCGAGCCACTGGCACACCCTGGCACTACGACGCGGAGCGCTACGCCCGCATCGGCGCCGCCCGCAGCAGCGAGCAGCGGGCGATGAAAGACTACGAGACCACGAGCGCCTGCCGGATGGAGTTTCTGCAGCGCTCGCTCGACGACCCCGCAGCCCGGCCCTGCGGCCGATGCGACAACTGCACGGCGCCGTGGTACCCGACTCAGATCGCCACATCGGCCACCACCAGCGCCGACGAGGCTTTGAACCGGGTCGGGGTTCTTATCGAACCGCGGGCACAGTGGCCAAGCGGCATGTCTGCGCTGGGGGTCGACCTGCGCGGAAAGATCGCCGTCGGCGAGCGACTTGCCGCGGGACGAGCGCTCGCGAGACTCACCGATCTTGGTTGGGGCGGTCCGCTGCGCGAGCTGTTGCAGCCGAGCACGCCTGACAGCGATATCGCGCCAGCACTAACCCAGGCAATTGTTCGAGTGCTTGCCGAGTGGGATTGGGGGCCGCGACCTATCGCTGTCGCGTCGATGCCGTCACGCTCGCGCCCACGACTCGTTGCGTCGCTGGCTCGAGAGATTTCGCACATCGGCAGACTTCCCTGGCTTGGTGCTCTAGAACTCACCGGAGACGGCCCGAAAAACAGCAATGGCAATAGCGCCTACCGCCTTGCCGGCGTCGCCAGCAGCTTCAGGGTCAGCAACGAACTCGTCGAGCGCCTTCACACCCTCGAACCCGGGCCCGTGTTGCTGGTCGACGATTTCGTCGACAGCCGCTGGTCGCTGACGGTCGCCGGCCGCTTGCTTCGTGCCGCAGGCGCCGAGAGCGTGTTGCCCTTCGCCCTTGCCGTTCGCGCGTAGCGGCGGGCTGCCGGCGATCATCACGCAAAAAAAGAAGTCGCCCCACACCGTGGGACGACTTCTTGAAAAAGGCGATTGAACGCTGGTGCGACTAGCGGCGCAGTCCTAGACGCTCGATCAACGACCGGTAACGGCTGATGTCGACGTCTTGGAGGTAGCCGAGCAAACGACGGCGCTGACCGACCATAAGGAACAAACCACGACGCGAGTGGTGGTCGTGCTTGTGCTCCTTGAGGTGTTCGGTGAGGTCCTTGATGCGCTGCGTCAGCATCGCGACCTGCACCTCGGGGGATCCGGTGTCACCGGGGTGCGTCGCGTACTCTTCGATGATCGCCTTCTTAGCGTCTGCTTCCAGTGCCATAGGTGATCCCCTCTCTGTTCGTTGCGCGGCGCCCATCGCCTGATGCGTGAGCTCTCTTATCCGCGGCCGATCAAACGGCAACCTCAAGAGTCTACCAGCCCGAGAGTTGATCCCCGAACACGCGGCGAACAGTCATACCTCAGCGGATTTCGGTCGTTGCACTGCGGCACGCGCCAGCACGCACTCACGCACGACTAGAGTCTGCACGTGCCCACCCCCAGCGTCTCCCGCCCTACGCCCCTGCCTGATGCCCCGTCACGACTCCAGGTCTCGGTGGCGGTGCAGTTCGTGCTCGCGGGGCTGGTGTGGGGGTCGAGCTTCCTCTTTATGAAGGTCGCCCTCGACGGGCTCTCACCCGCACAGGTGGTGTGGTCAAGACTCGTGCTGGGCGCACTCGCACTGGGCTTGTTCGTTCTCATCCGCCGCGAGCCGCTTCCGCGCGTTCTGCGGATCTGGGGCCACATGTTTGTGCTCGCGATCACGTTCTGCGTGGTGCCGTTCTTGCTGTTCTCGTGGGCGCAGCAGCATGTCACATCAGGGTTGGCGAGCATTTACAACGCCACCACGCCGATCATGACGGCCGTCATGGCCGGGCTCGTGCTTCGCGTGGAGAAGCTCAAGCCCGCGCAAGTTGCTGGCATCGCGCTCGGAATCACTGGGGTAGTGGTGATCATCGCACCTTGGCAAGGCCTCGATCTGTCGCAGAGCATCGTGGCTCAGTTTGCCGCGCTAGGCGCGACCGCGTCTTACGGATTCAGCCTCGCCTACATGCGCCGCTTCGTTGCGAACACCGGCATGAGCGCGGTGATGTTCTCATTTCTCAACATCGGCATCGCGGCAGCGATCATGCTCGCGCTCTCTCCGGTGCTGATTCTCACGCCAGTGCAGCTGACCCCGTGGATCATCGTCTGCGTGCTGTTGTTGGGGGTATTGGGAACCGGCGTGGTGTACGTGTGGAACCAGAACACCGTGCGCGCCTGGGGTCCCACACGCGCATCCACCGTCACATACATCACACCGCTTGTCGGGGTGCTGCTGGGCGTGCTCATTCTTGGCGAACACTTCACCTGGAACGAGCCGGCCGGCGCAGTGATCGTGTTCGTCGGCATTCTGCTCGCACAGAATCGCCTGCGACTTGGCAGCTCTCGATCGATGCCGTCCGACACGAAGAAAGCGGGTGCCGAGCGCCCGACACCCGCTTCCTAACCGCGATCAGGACTGCTCGAGCGATCCCTGCAAGTCAAGCGTGATGGTGATGTCTTTGCCTACGAGCACTCCGCCGGTCTCGAGCGCCGCGTTCCAGGTGAGGCCGAAGTCTTCGCGGTTGACCACGGTCGTGGCAGTGGCGCCTGCTTTGTAGTTTCCCCACGGGTCAACACCGAAGCCTCCCAGCTCTAGCTCAAAGCTGACGGGCTTGGTGACGCCGTGCATGGTGAGATCGCCATCAACGAAAAGGTCGCCAGCTTCGACCCGAGTAGCGGTCGAACGGAACTCAATCGTGGGGTAGGTCTCAACGTCGAAGAAGTCAGCCGAGCGCAGGTGTGTGTCGCGACCCTCGTCGTTCGTGTCGATCGACGACGCATCAACAGTCGCCTCGACCCGGGCTTCGAGCGGGTTCTCGGGCGCGACGATCGTCGCGCTCTTTACTCCGAAGCTGCCGCGCACCTTCGAGATCATCATGTGACGAACGCTGAAGGTCACCTCGCTGTGAGCGGGGTCCAACACCCAGGTGCCAGCTTTGTACCCGGGAACGTCGATCATTGTTTCTGCCATGGTGGTAATCCTTCACAGTTTTGGGGTGTGGCGCGCTTGCGCTCCCTTGCCCCAACAAGACGCCAAGACATCTATTCCCATGAATGAAAAAAACTCGAAAAGAGAAGGGTGGATGCCGCAGCATCCACCCTTCTCTTTGAAACGTGTTGGGCTCAGCCGACCGAGATCAGGTCAATGATGAAGACGAGAGTCTTGCCACCCAAGAAGTGCCCACCTGCGGGACCGTAGGCGAGGTGGGGAGGAATGACGAGTTCACGGCGTCCGCCAGCCTTCATTCCTGGGATACCGTCCTGCCAGCCCTGGATCAGGCCGCGAAGCGGAAACTGGATTGTCTCGCCGCGGTTCCAGGACGAATCGAATTCTTCTCCGGATTCGTACTCGACTCCTGCGTAGTGCACGGTGACAGTGTCGCCGGGCTTTGCTTCAGCGCCGTCGCCGACGATGATGTCGCGAACAACGAGTTCTGTGGGGGCAGGGCCCTCGGGTGCGTCGAATTCGGGCTTGGTGCGGTCGTCAGTCATGTGTCTATCCAAGCACGCGATCACCGGTTTGCGTAGTCGCTGACATCAACGAACAGCCCCGAACAAGACTCAACGCTCGGGGCCGCGGCATAGCCGGCGTGTCGCCCGAGCGTTGAGTTGATCTGTTTCCAGGATGCCCAGCCTGTGCGCCCGTGTCAAGACCTCACAGCGCAAACAATGCCGCACGCGACGCGGCAGTGCTCGCCAGCAGCGCGCGTTCGTCTTGATCAGCGTGCGGATCGCGTCCAGAGAGGGCACGCTGGCGGGCAGCTGCAAGCGCCGTAGCATCCCGGATGAACCTCTCCATCAACGCGGTGCGATCGCCTCTCAGCGTCTTCGCCCATTCAAGACCTGCCTTGCGCCCCGGAGGCGTAGCGAGCATGTCGACCTCTTGCTCGGTGAACCACCCCGCCGCGGCGTATTCGCCAAGGCGGCGCCGTGTGAGACGTGTCTCTTCTTTGCGCAGGGCGATGATTCCCAGAATGAACATGACGAACAACGGCACCTGCAGGGTGAGATAAAGGCCATAGAAATCGCCGAACATGGCGGAACCGTTCCACAGCGCGTGCAGCGCGGTGGCACCCATCATTCCGATCACCCAGGCTCCGGCCGCCGGCCCGAGCGCGGCGCCTCGCCTCGCGGCAAGACCAAGGGCGAAGCCGGTAATGCTCGTGAACATGACGTGAGCAAACGGCGAGAGAATGCCGCGAATGAAGAACGTAGCCGAAGTATCGACCACACCACCTTCAATGAAGCTGATCGCAAAGTACTGAATGTTCTCAGTGAAGGCGAAGCCGGCGCCAACGAGCGCTCCGTAGACAATGCCGTCGACGGGTCCATCGAACGCTCGGCGAGCCGTGAGGAAGATCAGGAACACCCCGAGCCCTTTGGCAAACTCTTCCACCACAGGCGCTTGGATGACCGTCGAGAAGGCCTCGCGAAGTGCAGAACCGTCGTATCCGATCAGCAAGGTGATCACGAAGTCGGCTGCCAGCGCCATGCCCACGGCCGCGATCGCACCCCACGCGACGGCCAGGATCAACAGCCCTAACGGTTCAGGCTCCCATTTGTCGATGATCCGCACAGCAAAGAGCACAACCACCAGCGGGATCAGCGCAAGCACCATGCCGATGATCGATGAGACCGCGCCGAGGTTGGTCAGAAAGTAGCCAACGAGCGCGACAGAAATCAGCACCAGCACACCGATGATCCACAGCGGAGCGGTGCGGCCTGCACGCGGGGCAACCGGCACTTCGAGCGGCGCGTGTTCTGGGCGCGGGATGTGGGCGGGGTGGCCAGGACCCGGGCCAGCCAGCGCAGAAGGATAATCGGGCGGTGTCAAAGACGGGCGCGAACGTTCGCCACCCAGATCACTCGTCATAGCCTTCAGCCTATGCGCGTGACACATGCAACCTCGCTGGCTTCGCCCCCGGGTAGATTTGAATCATGCGCTTCGCCCACGTCGTCCCCACCCCCGCGGCGGCCCCCCAGCTCGTTCTGGTGCTTGGGAGCGAAGGCATCTTCGTGCACGAGCTCTTCGACGGGGCACCACGTGTGCTCGAAGAGCTGATCGCTGGTGGCGATGAGTTGCTCGAGCGCGTGGGAAGTGCTGCGTCATCCCATTCCGATCGCTTCAGCCTGGACGGCGTCGAGTTCGCCTCGGCCGTCCTTACTCCCCCGGTCATTCTGGCTATCGGATTGAACTACGCCGCACACTCGAGCGAGCTTGGCCTCAAAACCGATGCGACGCCGACGGTTTTCGTACTCTGGCCCAATTCGCTGGCCGGCCACGACGCGACCACGACCTGGCCACGCTCACTCAGCGAGGCGGTGGACTACGAAGCCGAACTCGGGGTCATCATCGGGCGCCCCGCGAAGAACGTCTCAGCTCAAGAAGCGCTATCGCACGTGTGGGGTTACACGGTGGTCAACGACATCACCGCGCGCAACATCCAGTACTCCGAAGCTCAGTGGTCTCGGTGCAAGTCATTCGACGGGTTCACGCCGACAGGGCCCTTTGTCGTCACAGCCGATGAAGTTCCCGACCCGCAAGATCTGCACATCTGGACGGTTCTGGATGGCAAGACGATGCAAGACGGATCAACCGCGCAGATGGTTCGCTCGGTCGCGACCCTCGTCTCAAGCCTGTCAGAATCGGCGACGTTGCTTCCAGGCACTTTGATCTCGACGGGAAGTCCGGGTGGCGCAGGCTACTCGCGCGATCCGCAAGTCTTCATCCGCGACCGTTCTACGGTGACGGTCGGTGTCGACGGCATCGGGTCGCTGACCACACACTGTCGGGTCACGGATTAACCGCACAACGGCTGCCCGCGCAGTGCGGGCAGCCGTTGTCACGAGTGATCGGCTACTGATCGAGGATCTCGCCGCAGTCGATCTCGATGCCGTTCGTCTCGTAAACACCTGGGCCGTTCGCCAAGCAGAATGAATACAACTCCTCTGCTCCCATGGCAAGCGTCGGCAGCACGACCGCCAGGAAGATCGCCAAGAAGATCAACCCGAGCACCATCGTCACAGAGCTGATGATGATCGCCGCGAGCGCGAACCCGTTCTTCGCGCCGGCTTTCTTACTCTGCACGAGTGCCACGATTCCAAGAATCAAGGCAATCAGCTGGAAGAGCAGCAGCGACAGCACGAAGGCGACGATGCCGAGTGTCTTTCCGGGAACGGCACCGCCTGCGGCGGGTCCGTATGCAGCCGGCGGCGCAGCCGCATAGGGCTGGCCAGAACCTGGCTGCGCGCCGTAGGGCGGAACCGAACCCGGGTTGTAGGCCGGTGGCGGCTGCACATATGCCGGCGGGGCAGGCGCTGGCGGAACCGATGCCTCTCCCTCAGCTGGACGAGGCGTCGAATCAGGGCTCTGCGGATCGGTCATGGCATTCCTTTCAACGGACTACGACACGACGGTATCGGTCTCAGTCGGTTCTGCGCAAAGAACACTGCCTCGATCAGGCCTGCGCGCCAGTGCGCCCCTCAGGAACGGTGGCGAAGCCTGTTTCATCCACAAACATGACCGGTATCGCCGCGGTCGCCGTTTCGAGTCCAGATAGACGTGCCGGTGAAAGTTGCTTGTCGACCGCGTCACGAGTCATCAGACCCGCCTCGACGACCAGGTCGCCAACATTACGGCCGGTCAGAAGCGCAGTCTTCGCGAGCGCCGCCGATGCGGCGTAGCCGATGAACGGCGTCAGCGCGGTAACCACGCCCACCGAAGCCCCTACCATCGCGCCCAGTCGCTCGCGATTCGCCGAGATGCCGTCGACGCAGTTCACGCGAAGAGTGCGCATAGCGCGACGCATCCACGTGATCGATTGGAATATGGAGTGGGCGATGATCGGTTCAAAGGCGTTCAGCTGCAACTGACCGCTTTCGACCGCCATCGTCACCGTAAGATCTGCTCCAGCGACCGAGAAGGCAACCTGATTGACCACCTCGGGGATCACAGGATTGACCTTTCCAGGCATGATGCTGGAGCCCGCTTGGCGGGCGGGCAGGTTGATTTCGCCAAAGCCTGCCTGCGGACCAGACGAGAGCAGTCGCAGGTCGTTGCAGATCTTGGACAGCTTGATGGCATTTCGCTTGAGTGTCGAAGAGAACGACATGAATGCGCCGGTATCGCTCGTCGACTCGACGAGGTCGGTGGCTGTCTCGAGGTCGAGGCCCGAGATCTCGCGCAGATGACGGAGCACGGCTTCGCCGTAGTCTCGATGCGTAGTGATGCCGGTGCCGATTGCCGTCGCGCCCATGTTGATCTCGTAAAGCAGGTACGCGTTCTCTCTGAGCCGGTGATAGTCCTCGCCCAGGGTTGTCGCGAAACCGTGGAACTCCTGCCCCAGGGTCATCGGCACGGCGTCCTGCAACTGGGTGCGCCCGACCTTCAGCACGTCGTGAAACTCCACGGCCTTAGCCAGAAAGGCGCCACGCAGAAGGTCGAGCTCTTCGAGCAGAGTCAGCAGATCAAGGCTGAGACCGAGCTTGATCGCCGTCGGGTAGACATCGTTGGTCGACTGGCTGCGGTTGGTGTCATCGATAGGTGACAGATAGGCATAGTCGCCCTTCTCACGACCCGCAAGCTCAAGCGCGATATTGGTGATCACCTCGTTCGCGTTCATGTTGGTTGACGTACCGGCGCCGCCCTGAACGACCCCTACGACGAACTGATCGTGAAACTGGCCGTCGATGACGAGCTGCGCGGCACGATCGATGAGATCGGCCTTCGATGGACTGAGCACGCCGATCTCACGGTTCGCCCTGGCGGAGGCTTGCTTCACCATCGCGAGCGCGGCGACAAGATCTTTGTACACCGAGATCGGTCGCATCGAGATAGGAAAGTTCTCAAGCGCGCGAGCTGTGTGCACCCCCCAATACGCGTCCTCAGGGATCTCGACGGAGCCAAGAGAGTCGGTTTCGGTACGGGTACGCGTCGTTGCGTCCATTGCCATGATGCTGAATCCTCGTGAGTTTCATTCGGCGGGTGATGTTGTGCCGAGCCTACCTTCGTGCGGCTCCCGTCGGCCGTGTACATCGCGGCCAGCGGGCGCTGCGTTCTATACATCGCGGACTTGCTACTGGCGCTTGCGCGAAAAGGCCTCAAGCCGCTGTTGTGGGGTGAGCGCGCTCATTTCACGCACCCAATCCGCAGAAAAGAAGTCAGCGGTCGAGGCGTCGACCACCGGCACGACCGAGTGCGTGATCGTCTCGTCGTATACATGCACCAGGTGAAACGACTGACCTGCGTCCATGCCGTTGACCGAAGTCGCGGGGCGCGCGAGGTTCATCGTGTAGCAGGTTGCCGACGCGACGCTCACCGGAATCCCGGCGAAGGTGCCGCTGGTCGAGTAGTGCAGGTGGCCGGCGAGAATCGCGCGGACGTCTGTTCCCTCGACCACCTCAGCAAGCCGCTTCTGCTCGCGAAGCTCGAGAATGTCGAAGAACGGGATGTGCGAAGGCAACGGAGGATGATGCATCGCCAGCACAGTGCCCAGTCGCGCGGGAGTCGAGAGCACGTCGCTCAGCCACTGCAGTTGATGGTCATCGAAGTCGCCGTGATGCCACCCGGGCACCGTTGTGTCGAGCGCAATCACACGCAGCCCAGCCACGTCGTGCACAGACACGACGGGCGCCTGGGTCGGCTCAGCGCCCAGTAGCTCGCGACGAAGCACGGAACGCTCATCGTGATTGCCTGCCACCCACACGATCGGTGCCGACATTCGCTCAGCCACCGGCTCGACCATCTCTCGCAGAGTGCGGTAGGCCTCGGGTTCGCCGCGGTCAGCGAGATCTCCCGTGAAGACAATGGCGTCGGGCGAAAGCCGCATCTCTTCGACACGTTCGAGCGTTCTCGCGAGATTCGCCATCGTGTCGTACCGGTCTCCCAGCAATGGGTTTCCTGCCAGCAGATGCGTGTCGCTCAAATGCAACAGCGTTCTCACCGCGGGCGAGTATTGACCGAATCGAGTTGCTTCAGCATCCATGACAGCTTCAGCCTACGACGAAGGCCCGACGATGCTCAGTGGTTGAAGAGAATAAGAAGCAGTCCGAACACGACAGCTCCCGCGCACACGACGAAGCAGGCGTACGCGGCTACCAGCGCGACCCGCTTCTGCGCTTCAGTGAGCGGACTCTTCTTGGCCGCTTTTGCAGCAGCTTTCTCTGCGCGCTGCGCTTCTTTCTGGCTGATGATCGTGATCGCGTCGGTGAACTCCGCAGGCGCCACGACCGGCGAGCGCCCCGCGCGTACGAGGAGCCTGAGCCCCAGGGAGTAGAAGCCGACCAGCACCAAGGATGCGATCATCGCAGCGACGAAAACTTGAAGGAAGGCAACCCAGTCGATAGTCACGAGCTTGCTCCCTTTTTGGACTTCTTGACCTTGACGGCAGCACCCGAATCAGCGACCTCGCTCATTGCGTTGCTGTAAGTGACCGCATCGCGACGTGAGCGCAAGAAGAGACCGGCGACCACCACAACCGCCAGGATCGCGTCGATCACGATGCCCCACACCCCCCACAAGTTCACAGCGAATGCTGCCAGCCCGCCCACCGCGCCAGCTGCGGGTAGCGTGAACAGCCAACCGACCATGATCCGCCCGGCCGTCCCCCAACGCACTTGAGCACCCCGTCGGCCAAGTCCAGAACCGATTACCGAACCTGAGGCCACCTGTGTTGTTGAGAGCGCGAACCCAAGCGCGCTGGACGCGAGAATGGTCGAGGCCGTGGCGCTCTCCGCTGCGAACCCTTGAGCGGGCTTGACGTCGGTGAGTCCCTTACCGAGGGTACGAATGATGCGCCAGCCACCCATATACGTGCCTAGTGCGATCGTCACACCACACGCGAAGATCACCCACGTCTGAGGCTCCGCGCTCGTCTGCCAGCCGACGGTGATGAGCGCGAGAGTGATGATTCCCATCGTCTTCTGCGCGTCGTTGGTACCGTGCGCCAACGCGACGAGCGACGAGGTGAAGATTTGGCCGACGCGAAAGCCAGAGCGCCCATCCGGTTTGCTGTCATACCGGCGTGTCATTGCGTAGGCGAGCTTGGTGACGCTGAAAGCGATGAGTCCCGCTGTCAGAGGTGCGATCACGGCTGGCAAGATCACCTTGCTCATGACAACGCCGAAGTCGATCGCCTGCGCGCTTGCCCCGACTATCGTCGCTCCAATAAGCCCACCGAATAGGGCATGAGAACTCGAGGACGGGAGGCCAAGGAGCCAGGTCAGCATGTTCCAGGTGATTGCACCGATCAGACCCGCGAATATGATCGCTGGAAATATCGCTGCTGAGATCTGATCCTCGTGAATGATTCCACCGGAGATCGTCTTCGCCACCTCTGTGGACAGAAACGCACCCACCAGGTTGAGGACAGCGGCGATAAGCACCGCCGTCTTCGGCTTTAGAGCGCCCGTCGCAATGGGCGTAGCCATTGCGTTCGCGGTGTCATGAAAGCCGTTCGTGAAGTCGAAGAACAGCGCAAGCACGATGACCAGCACAATGATGAGGGTTGCGAATTCCACCGGCCGCTTTCCATAAGTGAGATGAAATGGTGCCGACGGGATCGGCGCGCGAACGAAGAGTTCACCGAGAGTTAAGCAACCGGCAACCGGCCATCAAGAATCCTGACACCGCCAGGGCTCGCGGTCAACTCAGAACAGGACCCCAGTTTCATGCCGCTGCACGACGACGCTCGGCTAGCGTGGAGACGTGACCGCTGACAACAACACCACTGTGCCCAATCCGCCCGTTGCGCTTCCGCGGCCAACCACTCGAAGCCATCACGGCGACACGGTCGAAGACCGCTACGAGTGGCTTCGAGCCAAAGATGACGCAGAGGTGATCTCACACCTTGAGGCCGAGAATGCGTACACCCAAAAACGCAGCGAGCATCTTGAAGGTCTTCGTGGCACGATCTTCGATGAGATCAAAAAACGCACCCTTGAAACTGACTTGTCAGTACCCACCCGGCGTGGCCAATGGTGGTATTACGGTCGTACCGTCGAGGGATCGCAATACGGCATTCAGTGTCGCGCACCGCTCGCCTCCCCTGACGACTGGACACCGCCGGAGCTGTCACCAGACACCGTCATAGATGGCGAGCAGATCTTGCTCGACGGAAACAAGGAGGCAGAAGGCCATGACTTCTTCTCTCTCGGCAGCTTTGAGGTGTCAAACGACGGCACACTGATGTTGTTCGGCGTCGACCTCGCCGGTGATGAGCGCTATACCATTCAGGTGCGCAACCTCATCACTGGAGCACAGCTGCCCGACCAGATCGCAGGCACCAGTGCGGGAGCCGGGTTCTCGCCTGACGGCCGGTTCATCGTGTACTCGACGGTGGACGACGCGTGGCGGCCCGACACCGTGCTGTTGCACGAACTCGGCACTCCGGTAGAAGACGATGTCACCCTGTTTCACGAACCAGACGAACGCTACTGGGTCGGCGCGGGCTTCACTCGAAGCGACCGTTATCTGGTTATCGGCCTGGGCTCGTCGATTAGCTCTGAGGAGTGGCTCATCGATGCCAACGACCTGCGCTCGGAGCCTCAGGTCGTGTGGCCACGGCGAGAAGGCATTGAGTATGAGTCGGAGCACGCCGTCATCGATGGCGAAGACGTGCTCTACATCCTCCACAACGAAGATGCACTCGACTTCGAGCTGGTTCAGGTTTCAGCAGCCGATCCTGCTGGTTCTCGTACCCGCGTGATCGCCCATAAGCCGGGTCAGCGACTTCTAGGAATCTCGACCTTCCGCGACTGGGGTGTCGTCGGCTATCGGCGCGATGGCCTGGCACGCATGGGTCTTTTGAACTACGAGACCAACGCGGTCGACGAACTTGAATTTGATGAGCCTCTCTATGCCGTCGGCGGCGGCGGAAACCCAGAGTGGGCTCCCCCACTCTTGCGCCTCGGCTATGGCTCGTTCGTCACCCCGGGCACCGTGTACGACCTGGACATCGCATCGCGAGAGCTTTATCTGCGCAAGCGTGAGCCTGTGCTTGGCGGCTACGACCCAGAAGACTACGCCCAAGCACGTGTGTGGGCACCGGCCGCGGACGGAACACAGATTCCACTCTCGCTGGTATGGAAGCGAGCGTTCGGCGAAGCGGGATCGGAGCCGCGACCGCTTCATCTCTACGGCTACGGCTCCTATGAGCACTCGATCGACCCGGGGTTCTCGATCGCGCGGCTATCGGAGCTCGACAGAGGGGTTATCTTCGCGGTCGCTCACGTGCGCGGCGGCGGCGAAATGGGGCGCCAATGGTATGAAGACGGCAAGTTGCTTGCTAAACGCAACACGTTCACTGACTTTGTCGACTGCGCACGACACCTCATCGACCAGGGCTACACCAGCGCAGACCGGCTCGTCGCCGAAGGCGGATCCGCGGGTGGCCTGCTGATGGGCGCCGTCGCCAACCTGGCGCCCGAGCTGTTTGCGGGCGTGCTCGCTGACGTTCCGTTTGTCGACGCGCTGACCACAATCCTCGATCCGACGCTACCGCTCACCGTCATCGAGTGGGATGAGTGGGGCGACCCGCTGCACAATTCCGACGTGTACGAGTACATGAAGTCGTACTCACCGTATGAGAATGTGCGGCCTGGAGTGCACTACCCGCGAATTCTTGCGGTGACCTCGCTCAATGACACTCGCGTGATGTACGTCGAACCGGCGAAGTGGGTTGCACGCCTACGCGAGGTCGGCGCAGACGCAATGCTCAAATGCGAGATGGTTGCCGGTCACGGTGGCGTCAGCGGTCGTTACAACGCTTGGCAGGAACGAGCTTTCGAACTCGCGTGGTTGCTGGACGTACTCGGAGTCGCTGACCGTTGATGGGCGGGCGCTCACGGTCACTGGCCGTGAGCGCCACGGCTCGGCGACCCAGCCGATCAGCTATCCGAACAGTGCTGCAGCTTCGTCGTAGCGGTAGCGCGGCACGGTGTTCAACTCGCCGAGAGCTTCGGCGAACGGTACACGAACGATATCGGTGCCGCGCATCGCGACCATCTGCCCCCACGCGCCGTCCATGATGGCGTCGGCCGTGTGCAGTCCCAGACGCGTTGCAAGAACGCGATCAAACCCGGAGGGTGAGCCGCCGCGTTGAATGTGGCCCAAGACCGTCGCACGCGTCTCGATTCCCGTGATGCGCTCGATCTCGGGAGCCAGCACTTCACTGATTCCGCCAAGACGTGGGCGGTTGAAGGCGTCGAGCCCCTTATCGCTGAAGGCTTCGTCCATGCCGGTGAGGGTGAAACCCTCAGATACCACGACAAGCGGGGCGCGGCCGCGGTCGTGGGCACTCGTCACGAGGTCGGCGACCTCGTCGATCGACATGGGCACCTCGGGGATGCAGATAGCGTGCGCGCCGGCCGCCATTCCCGCGTGGAGCGCGATCCAGCCGACGTGGCGCCCCATGACCTCGGCAACCATGCATCGCTGGTGCGAGTCGCCTGTGGTCCGCAGACGATCCATGGCATCGGTGGCGATGTTCACGGCGGTGTCGAAACCGAATGAGTAGTCGGTGGCGCGCAGATCGTTGTCGATCGTCTTGGGAACACCAAGAACGTTGATGCCGTCGTTTGCGAGCCGATTGGCAGCGGCGAGGGTGCCCTCGCCGCCGATGGCGATGATGCCATCGATGCGGTGGCCGTAGAGGGTCTTGGCGATGTTCTCAGCGCCACCGCGAGGTCCCTCGTAGGGGTTTGTACGGCTTGTGCCGAGGATCGTGCCGCCGACCTTCGACAGGCCCTTCACATCGTGACGCGTGAGGGGAAAGAAATCACCGTCAACGACACCGCGCCACCCATCGCGAATCCCGATGAACTCGATATCGTAGGCGGTCGTGGCTTTCAGCACCACGCCGCGAATAACCGCATTGAGTCCGGGGCAGTCGCCTCCGCTGGTCAGGATGCCGATCTTCATGCTGTGGTCCTCGCTAGTGTCGGGGGTAGAGTCGGCGACGCTGCCTCCACCGACATTAGCGCTCACCGCCAGTTGTGGCTACACGACGTGCGTCGGTCACGCAGCCCCACCCATTTGGACTATTCGCCGCCCAGCGCCTGGCGAACCAGGTGCATGAGTGCAGAAAGCTGCACGGAGTCGCTCGACTGCGGGTCGACCGCTTCGCCATCGAGCGCACGAGCAGCAAGCCCCTGTTTCGAGTCGATCAGCTCAGCGATCTTGGTATCGATCGTGTGTGCGGCGATGATGCGCCACGCCGTGACCGGTTCGTCCTGCCCGATACGGTGCACGCGGTCGATGGCCTGCGTCTGCTCGGCGGCTGTCCACGAAAGCTCCGCCAATACGACGTTGGATGCTGCCTGCATGTTCAGTCCCACGCCGGCGGCGGTGAGTGAGCACACCGCGATTCCCACGTCGGGATCGTTGTTGAAGGAATCGATCGCCTGCTGACGCGCAGCGGTGCTCTGGTCACCACGAATCGACACCGAGGAGATTCCGGCGGCAGCAAAGTGCTGCTCAGCAGCATCCATCACATCGATGTGCTTGGCGAAGAAGACAACCTTGCCCACGGAACGCTGCAGCTGCGCGGTGTAGTCGGCGGCGAGGGTCGCCTTCGCCTGGCCGATCTTGCGCACCATCGTGAAGACGTTCTCTGACCCGGTTCCGGCAGCCTTCGATTCCTCGAGCTCGTTCTGAGCGACGAGGCGCACGATGTCGGTATCGATCTCGTTGGCGTCGAGACCGCGGTCGCCGCGAGCCTCGATGATGCGCCGGTAGCGCGCTGCCAATCGCTCGCCGAGCTCGCGCTCAGCCTGTCGGATTGAGCGACCGAAGTCATCATCGAGTTCGACGGGAAGATCGGCAATCAGCTTGTCGGGCAGATCAGCGGCAACGTCCTTCTTCTTGCGGCGCACGATCCCCATCGAGATGACTGCGTCGCGCGCTTCGGGATAGAAGGCTTTGTCGGCCGGGGTCAGCCCCGTTTCATCGAGCTTCGCCATCAGCGTCGAACCGGGCTTTTCGCCCGTAGTCCAGCCGAGGAAGCGCCAGATTGCGTCGAAGTCCTCGACGTCGTTGATCAGCGGCGTGCCTGTCAGCGCCAACAGCAATGGATTGCGCACCTGCTCGCGAATGCGACCTGCCAGAGCCAACACGTTCTTCGAGCGCTGAGATGTGAGGTTCTTGATGAAGTGCGCCTCGTCAACAACCATCCCTTTGAGCCCGAGCGACGACAGCCACGCGAGGTGCCGATCAAGAATCTCGTAGTTCACGATGAACACGTCGGCGAAGGCGTCGACATCTTCGCCGTCGCCCTGAATGACCGTCGCCCGCCGGTTCGGCGTCCAACGCTCGACCTCGCGGGCCCAGTTCATCTTGACGACGTTCGGCACGACCACCAGCAGCGGGTAGGCCTCAGCCACCGATGCTGCCAGCACAGATTCCGCGGTTTTTCCCAGACCTGGCTCGTCGGCGAGCAAGAACGTGCGGTGTCCGCCACGCACCGACTCGAGGAATCGAGACTGATGCACCATGACCTCAAGCCCCTTGGGCGAGAGACGGTCGTATTCGGGCACCGGGGGCAGATCCATCGACGCGCTGGTGCCGCCAGCGCCCATCTCAAATGCTTTGTAGAGCGGACCCATCAGCTCCCATCCGTCGAGGCGACGGCGTGGCGTCTCTTTCGACGCCGGAGCGCTGAGATCTGGCGCGAGGAATGGGTTCGCCATCTGGCGCGACTCAACCTGCGGCGGAATCACCTGGCGCTCGGCAAGCGCGGCGGGAACGACGGGCGCTGATTGAGGCTTGGCATCAGTGATGATGAGCTCATCGGGAGCCAACTCGGCGCCGGATTCGATCAACCAGTCTCGTCGCATGCGCCGGGCCACCGGAGACGTGGCCTGGTCTGCTTCCAACAGCTGAATAAGCGAAGTGTCGCGGGCTGCGGTCTTCGCGAGAATCGTTGCAACGCCGTCGAGGCGCTTGAGCAGCTCAGCGCGCGACCCTTCAGCGATGTCTGCGTCGGCTTTGACTCTGGCGCGCTCTTCGCGCACCAGGAAGGCAATCACCTGGAACTTCACGCGGTTCGTGGGGCCGAGCTTGCCGCGCTGCGACTTCGCTTCGACCTCGCGCACCTTGCGGGCGAGAATCGGGATGATCGGGGCTTCGTCGTCTCGACGAGACGATGAAGGCCTTCTGCGTCGCTGTGCGGACGACTGGGCGGACGCCGTGGTCGGCATGCTCCTCCTGAGCGTGAGTGCCGGAAAGTCCGGCGAGGACCGGCCAGAGCCGGTTGTGCTGTCTGTTCCGCGGGCGACACGGTCGCCGTCGCGAACGCGAAGGGTGAAACCTGTACCAACGGCCGCGGGCACTCACTTCTGCGAGCAGCGACATCGCCGGGTATAGCTTCGACGCTCAGTCTAGCGGAAACTCGGCAAAACAACCCACGGCGATCACTCGAGCGTCAGGCGGTCCGCCTCGCAATGCTCGGTCTACGGTTCACACACACCGCGGGTTCACCGGCTGCGCGTGACCACAATCGCGTCCCAAAGGGCATCGGCCACTTGTCGTTTCGTGCCGCTGACATCGTTCACCACCGCACCAGCGCGATCGATGATCGTGAGCGCGTTCGCTTCGCTTTCGAAGCCCTGCGACCATCCCACCTCGTTCACAGCCAGCAGGTCGACGCCCTTGCGCGCTGCTTTGCGACGCCCCCGATCTACGAGCGTTTCTCCGTTCTGCGGAGTCTCGGCCGCAAAGCCGACTATCGTTTGCCCGTTCGCGCGATCAGCAACCAGCGCCCGCAAGATGTCTGGGGTGACTGCGAGGTCGAGAGACCGCACCCCGTCGCCCGCGGCTTCCTTGCTCAGCTTGTGCGACGACACCTCCACCGGCCGATAGTCGGCTACGGCCGCGGCCATCACGATGACGTCGCTCAAGGCCGCACGCGTGTGCATGGCCTCTTCGAGCTCACGCGCCGTACTCACGCGCTCAAGAGCAATGTGTCGCTGGCCTGAAACCGTAGCAAGCACACCCTCGTCGGTGTGTGCGGCGACCAACGTGACTGCCGCGCCTCGCTGGGCTGCGGCGAGCGCCACCGCGACCCCTTGACGACCACTTGAGCGGTTGCCGAGAAATCGCACCGGGTCGATCGGTTCTCGCGTGCCGCCGGTGCTGACGAGAACTCGAAGCCCCGCGAGATCGCGCCCCGCACCTGCCGCCGAAAGAGCAGCATCCACGATCGTCTCCGGCTCCGACATTCGGCCCGCTCCACTGTCGCCGCCGGTGAGTTCGCCGGTTTCTGGACCGACCACGACCACACCACGTGAGCGGAGAACTTCGATGTTGTTCACGGTGGCCGGATGCTGCCACATCTCGGTGTGCATGGCTGGCGCGACCACAACTGGCGCGCGCGTCGCGAGCAGCGTCGTGCCCACAAGGTTGTCCGCGATGCCAACAGCCATCTTCGCGAGGCTGTTCGCCGTCGCCGGCGCGACGATCACGAGGTCTGCGGACTGCCCAAGTGCGACGTGCCTGACGCTGGCGACGTCGTCGTGCACTGATGTTGTCACCGCATTGCGACTCACCCCTTGCCACGTTGGCAAGCCGACAAAGCGCAGCGCGTCATCAGTCGGCACCACGTGAACCTCGTGGCCTGCTTTCACGAGAAGTCTCACAAGGTGAACGCTCTTGTATGCGGCGATACCTCCGGTGACTGCTACCACAATGAACACGTTCCGATCATTGCACGCCAGGCCTCGCTCAAGCACGAGAGACTTGACGCGTGTGCACAGTCATCATTCGCGTTCCCGTTCAGCCGAACGACGCCGTGCGCGTGCTCGCGATTCGCGACGAAGATCCGCACCGCCCATGGGACCGGCTCGGTGAGTGGTGGCCCGACACTCACCACGGCATCGCCGGAGTGCGTGATGCGCGCGCAGGCGGCGCGTGGCTTGCCGCGCAGGCGACGTCGTCGCGATTCGCGGTGTTGCTGAACAGGGCCGACCTCGCGTCGCTCCCCGAATCAGAACTGCACTCTCGCGGCAACATCGTGCTCGACGCCGCTTCTGGCGTGTTGCCGACGGCGCCGGTGGCAACACACGGGTTCAACCTCGTGACGGTAGCGGATGGCATCGCCAGGGTCTTCACATGGGACGGTGTAGCTCTCACCGAGACCGCTCTCTCGCCCGGCACCCACATGATCGCTCATGACGGCATCAATGATGAGAGCACTCCGCGCATTGCGCGGTGGCTCGATCAGTTTCGATCGGCACCCCTCAGTGCCGATCCGAAATGGTGGACATCGTGGGTGGAGATCTTGGACAGCTCCACCACGCTTGACAGCACCGATGACCGTGCGATCATCCGCGACAACCGCCCGCATGGCTACCCGACACTGTCGCTTCTCGCGTGCGCAGTGTCGGTATCTGCATCGGGTGTCGACGCTCGCTACGGGGAACTCGCGGAACCAGGCAAGTGGGGCAGCGGGATCGATCTGGCCTAGTGCGCCCCGCTTAGAGGAGGCTCTTGGTGTGCCACACGGTCTTTGTCTCTGTGAACGCCGCGATGCGGTGGAGGCTGGGGGCCGCTGCCGCGCTTTCTGGCCCGAGCACTCGAGTGAGCGTCTCGGCCGCTGCGATCTGCAATTCGACCCAATCGATCTCGCCCGCACCCACAAGATCGAGCCCGTGCACGTCAGGGTGCGAGGCCAACCACGGCGCGATCTCTGCCGGCGAACCAGTGAGCACATTCACCACACCCCCGGGCACATCGCTTGTGGCAAGCGCTTCTGACAGAGATATCGCCGATAGTGGATGCTGCTGCGAGGCCACGGCCACGACCGAATTGCCCGTCACCAGCGCCGGGGCAATGGCCGATACCAGTCCCAACAGAGCAGATTCTTGCGGTGCGATGATCGCGACAACGCCCGTCGGTTCCGGCAGCGAGATGTTGAAGAACGGACCGGCGACGGGGTTGGCATTGCCCGCGACCTGAGCGAACTTGTCGCACCAGCCCGCGTACCACACCCACGTGTCGATCGCTTCGTCGACCTCTGCACTCGCGACCGAGGCCGAGGCTTGGGTCTGCGCCGAGATCTCGTCGATGAACTGAGCCCGCCGACCTTCGAGAATCTCGGCGACCCGATAGAGCACCTGACCGCGGTTGTACGGTGTCGCACCTGCCCATGATCGACCAGCTGCCTGCGCGGCAGATACGGCATCTCTCGCGTCTTTGCGTGAAGCCCGCGACGCGTTCGCCAAGAACGCACCCTTGGCCGTCGTCACCGGGTAGATTCGCCCTGATTCACTGCGGGGGAACTTGCCGCCGATATAGAGCTTGTAGGTCTTCGGCACGGTCAGTCGCTTGCTCATGCTGCCCCCTTCAAGTACGCGAGCAGCCCCTGCCGGCCGCCCTCGCGCCCGTAGCCCGACTCCTTGTAGCCGCCGAATGGGCTCGCTGGGTCAAAACGGTTGAACGTGTTGGCCCAAATCACACCCGCACGCAGCTTGTCGGCAACAGCCAGGATGCGCGAGCCTTTGTCGCTCCAGATGCCCGCCGAGAGTCCGTACGGCGTGTTGTTGGCTTTCGCGATCGCTTCGGCTGGCGTTCGGAAGGTCAGCACCGAAAGCACGGGTCCGAAGATCTCGTCGCGAGCGATGCGGTGGCTTGCCTGCACATTGGTGAATATCGTGGGCGCGAACCAGAATCCCTTTTCGGGGATGACGCAGTTCGCGCTCCAGCGCTGCGCGCCCTCTTCTTCACCGATCTGGCTGAGCTCGCGCACCCGGTTGAGCTGCTCAAGCGAGTTGATCGCACCGATGTCGGTGTTCTTGTCCAATGGGTCACCCATGCGAAGGGTTGACAGCCGCCGTTTCAGCCGCTCCACGACTTCGTCATGAATCGACTCCTGCACGATCAAGCGACTGCCCGCGCAGCACACTTGCCCCTGATTGAAGAAGATTCCCGTGACGATGCCGTCAATTGCCTGCTCGATGGGGGCGTCTTCGAAGATGATGTTGGCTGCTTTGCCTCCGAGCTCGAGCGTGAGCTTCTTGTCGGTGCCAGCTACCGCCTTCGCTATCTCGCGTCCGACCGGAGTGGATCCGGTGAAGGCAACCTTATTGACGTCGGGATGCCGAACCATTGCGGCACCGGTCGATCCGGCACCGGTGACAATGTTTACGACGCCCGCGGGCAGGTCAGCCTGTTGCAGGATCTCGGCGAAGATCAGTGCCGTCAGGGGCGTCGTTTCGGCCGGTTTGATCACCACGGTATTGCCCGCGGCGAGCGCGGGGGCAACCTTCCACGCGAGCATCAACAGCGGAAAGTTCCACGGGATCACCTGTGCAGCGACACCCAACGACCGCGGGTTCGCCCCAAGACCCGCGAAGTCGAGCTTGTCTGCCCAGCCCGCGTAGTAGAAGAACCATGCCGCCACCAGCGGCACATCGACATCACGGCTCTCTTTGATCGGCTTGCCGTTGTCGAGGCTCTCCGCAACGGCGAGTTCGCGCGCACGCTCTTGCACCAGTCGGGCGATTCGAAACAGATACTTGCCGCGGTCGCGACCGCTCATCTTGGCCCAGACTTTATCGTGCGCGCGCCGAGCTGCTGCCACGGCCTGGTCGATGTCTGCCTCAGACGCCGCTGCCACAGTGGCGATGTGCGACTCATCGGCCGGCGAGATCGTCGCGAAGCTCTCCCCCGTGCCGGGCCGGAACTGCCCGTCGATGAAGAGTCCATACTCGTCGCGCAGGCTCAAAATGGCGCGAGACTCGGGTGCAGGAGCGTACTCGAGGAAAGTCACAGTGTCTCGATTCAGTCGATCGTCACGTAGTCGGCGCCGGTGTAGTGACCGGTCGATATCTTTTGGCGCTGACGAAGCACATCGTTGAGCAAACTCGACGCGCCGAAGCGGAACAGATGCGGCTGCAGCCACTCCTCGCCCGCGGTCTCGGCGACGGTGACAACGTACTTGATCGCATCTTTTGAGGTTCGGATGCCGCCCGCGGGCTTCACACCGATCTTCTCGCCGGTCGCGCGGTACCAATCGCGCACGACCTCGAGCATCAGCAGGGTGACCGGCAGGGTCGCAGCTGGCTGCACCTTTCCAGTCGACGTTTTGATGAAGTCGCCGCCTGCCAGAATTGCAAGCCACGAAGCACGCTTGATGTTGTCGTAGGTGTGCAACTCGCCGGTTTCAAGGATGACCTTGAGCGAGGCCGACGTACCATCAGCGCGCACGCACGCGGCCTTCACCTGCGTGATCTGCTCGAAAACTACCCCGTAGCGGCCAGAGAGGAATGCGCCTCGATCGATCACCATGTCGATCTCATCAGCGCCGTTGCTCACGGCGTCAGCGGTGTCAGCCAGTTTCACCGCCAGCGAGGCTCGTCCGCTCGGGAAGGCGGTGGCTACTGCCGCGACGCTGACCCCGCCGTCGTCAGGGTCACCGTGAGCTGATCCGAGCGCTTCAATAGCTATCGGGACCATGTCACCGTAGACACAGACCGCGGCAACCCTTGGGCAGGACTGATCCGAAGCGTCAGGGTTGAGTGCCTTCGCGACGAGAGAGCGGACCTTGCCCGGTGTATCCGCTCCTTCGAGCGTGGTGAGGTCGATCAACTCGACGATCTTGTCGAGGGCCCACACCTTGGAGGTGGTCTTGATCGAGCGGGTTCCGAGATCGGCAGCGCGTGCCTCGAGTCCTACCGCGTCGACGCCCGACAAGCCGTTGAGGTAGCGCCGCAGTGTTTCGTCATCGGGTGTTCCGCCCAGCAGTGCAGCCGCACGCTCAGTCAGAGATTCGATATTGCGCGTCGGGCGCGCAGTGGCGGTTGTCGCACTCATAGTCCTCCTCGATGCTCCCCGCACACCGATGAGGATTCGCCGTCGATGCACTCGCTTCGATCGTAGGCGGGCAAGGCCCGTCGGTCTACGTCTTGATCGCGTCGAACATCACCGTGAGTCTGCTAGAGCTGAGCGCGCACTCGCTCGACATCGTCCGACATCTGAGCGATCAGAGGTTCAATCCCGTCGAAGGTGACCATTCCGCGAATGTGCGAAACAAACTCGACAGACACCTCATGACCGTAGAGATCAAGGTCCGTCTCGTCGAGCACATACGCCTCGACTTGACGCACGACGACGTCACCGAAGGTCGGGTTGGTGCCAATACTGATCGCCGCCGGGTATCGAACGCTGCGGTCCGCCGAAGCGACCCTGCGAGCGGTTCCGCCTGCGCCGTGATCTACGAGCCAGCCCGCATAAACGCCCTCTGCGGGCACGAAACCGTTGAGGTCTGTGGCGAGGTTCGCGGTGGGGAAACCCAACTCGCGCCCTCGCTTCTGCCCGTGAACGACCTCGCCGCTCACGGCGTGACGCCGGCCCAAGAGTCGAGACGCCGTCTCAACATCGCCCTCGCTGAGCGCCTCGCGTATCCAAGTTGATGACACACGACGACCCGCGTCGATGGCGCGCACATCATCAATCACCTGAACACCAAAACCATGATGCTTGCCGGATGCACGCAATAGCTCGGGCGTGCCGCGGCCGAGGTGGCCGAACCTGAAGTCGCTGCCGACGAGCACGGCCACCGCGCCAAGCGCCTCGACCAAGATCTGCGCAACGAAATCCTCCGCTGCGACAGTGGCGAGGTCTTCATCGAAATGCAGCATGAGCGTCGCATCGACACCTGCCTGGGCCAACAGGCGAAGCTTCTGATCGACTCCGACGAGCTCTTCCGGGCAAAGCTCTGGCCGCAGATAGGCCAGCGGGTTGCGGTCGAACGTGACCGCAACCACTCGCGCGCCGAGCGAAGCAGCATCCACTCGAGCTCGATCGATCACCGCCCGGTGGCCGCTGTGCACCCCGTCGAACTTTCCGATCGCCACCACGGAGGGGCCGAAACTCGACGGCACCTCAGACAGTTCACGAAAGACGTTCATGCCGCCGCCAATACAGGGCGATCGGCAGGTTTGTGTGCGACCAGCCACCACATTCCGAAGAACGGCAGAACCAGCGGGATGAACACATAGCCCATCCCAAACCACGACCAGACGGTGGGGTGGCCGAACAGCTCGGGCCATACCAAACTCAGTGTGCCGACAACGATGACGCCGAGCATCTCGAATGTGATGGCAATCCACGCGACCAAGTACCAGCCGCGTGAGCCGGCAAAGACGAGCGCCAAAGTGGCGACGATGTAGACCACCGCCGCCAGTGCTGACAAGGAGTAAGCCAGCGGCGCATCGTCGAACTCCCTCACGATCTGCACGAACGAGCGTCCCGTTGCGGCGAGTGCCATGATCGCGTAGACGATCACGAGAACACGGCCGATTCCGGTCATACGGGGGCGGGTAGGAGTTGTCATGACTGATCAATCTTAAGCGGGAAGCGACGAGATGAGCCGCCGCGACGGGCTCAGGCTATCTGCAGCGTCCAAATGCTCTGCATACGCCACAGCATCACCGCTACCGACAAGGCGCCGACACCCATGATCACGGTGCTCCAACGGCTGCGCTCGAGCAGAGCCCAGAACACGCTGGCCGGCGGGATCAGCGCCGCCGAGACGAGATAGACCCAGAATTCAAGCAAGCTGCCGGTGGGCTCGTTGCCTGCGAAGGGCGCGACGATCGCGATCACGATCTGCACGATGAGCAGCAACTCGACAAGAGCAACAGCGCCCACGGTGAAATCACTCGGCCGGCGACCTGCAAGACCGGCAATCACAGAGAAGAGCCCGCCGCCGACAGCAATAGCGATCTGGACGATCGTGAACCACATGATCATGCGGGCATCTCCTTGGGCATATTCATTGCACTCTTGACGTCATCTCCGCGCTTTTCTACGACGCCGACGAGCACACCTGCCGGATCAACTGCGGCGGTTGGGGTGCGCACCAAGCGTGAGGCCGCGCCCTTCAGCTTCTTGCCGTGGCGCAGGTCTCGTGCTTCGTCTTCGGTGACATCGATTCTGCCCAGCACTTCCGCCGCTACCTCTGCGGGTGCGACCAGCGCAGCGTCGCCTAGGTTGTCGGTGCCGGTTGCATCTGCAACCTCGAAAGGCCCTATTCGCGTGCGCCGCAACGCGGTCAGGTGACCGCCGACACCGAGGTAGGTTCCGAGGTCGCGTGCCAGTGCCCGAATGTAGGTGCCGCTTGAACAGTCGACGATCACGTCAAGATCGATGAACCCAGCCACGCGATGCTCGCGGACAACTTCGAAGCGCGCCACGGTGACGTTGCGAGACTTGAGCACGACCTCTTCGCCAGCACGAGCCAGGTCGTAGGCACGCCTGCCGTTCACCTTGATAGCCGAAACAGTGCTCGGCACCTGCGAGATCTCCCCGGTCAGCATTGCGATTCCCGCGTCGGTCTGTGACGCGGTGATGCCGGCCACGGCGGATTCAGGCGCGCGAGCGGTTTCTTCACCCTCGGCATCATCGGTGTCGGTGCTCATCCCCAGTCGGATCGTCGCTTCGTACGTCTTGTCGAGGCCGACGATGAAGGTCAGCAATCTGGTCGCAGCGTCTACGCCCAGCACCAATAGCCCCGTTGCCATCGGATCAAGAGTGCCTGCGTGGCCGATCTTGCGTGTGCCGAGCGCCTTGCGTGCACGAGAGACCACATCGTGACTGGTCATACCGCCCGATTTGTCGACGAGAAGAATTCCCGTCGGCATCAGCTGTCGGACGCGATCGTGAAAAGCATGCCTCTAGCCTAAGTGCGTGTCGGGCGCGATTAGGCTGGTGCGATGCCCGCGCTCCCCCTCATCGAGTGGTACGGCGAAAACGCGCGCGAGTTGCCATGGCGCGATCCTGACTTCGGGGCGTGGGGCGTGCTCGTCAGCGAGTTCATGTTGCAGCAGACGCCGGTCAACCGTGTGATTCCGCGTCTCGAAGAGTGGCTGAAGCGCTGGCCCACTGCTACCGCACTCGCCGATAGTTCACCCGCCGATGCGGTACGCCAATGGGCGAACCTCGGCTACCCGCGCCGCGCGCTGTGGTTGCATCAGGCAGCGGTCGAGATTCGCGACCAGCACGGCGGCGAGGTCCCCACCGAGGTGTCCGCGCTGCTCGCGCTCAGCGGGGTTGGGGACTACACCGCGCGTGCGGTTGCGGTCTTCGCCTACGGCCAGCGCCACCCAGTGGTCGATACCAACACTCGCCGCGTGCTCGCGCGCGCTGTCGGCGGACGCTCGCAGCCGGGCAATGCCTCACGTCGCGATCTAGACGACATGGCGTCGATCCTGCCGGCCGACGACGAGTCAGCTGCCATCGTCAACGCCGCAGCCATGGAACTCGGTGCCGTGGTGTGCACCGCTCGCGCTCCGCGATGCGAGGTCTGTCCGCTCGCCGATATCTGTGCGTGGCGAGCGGCGGGCTACCCAGATACCGGCGACGACCGACGCAAGCAGGCACGATATGAGGGCAGCGACCGACAGGCGCGGGGTGCGGTGCTCAAAGAGCTGAGGGATGCGGCAACCCACGTGGTCGCTCTAGAGGGTGTCATCGCCGACTGGCCCGACGCTGCGCAACGTCACCGAGCGATTGACTCACTCATAGCCGACGGTCTCGCCGAGGTCTTTGATGGGATGCTGCAACTCCCCCGCTGAGTGCACCTTCGATCGAGCGCCACGACCGCGCATGTCGCCATACGCTGGATCGGTGATGACCGTACTGATGACAGGATTCGAGCCGTTCGCGGGCGACTCCAGCAACCCCAGCGGCGAAGCCGTACACCTGGCCGCCGCACTGTGGGAGGGGCCAGAGGTTCTCGTCACCGCGGTGCTTCCGGTCACATTCGACGGCGCAGCATCCGTATTCGAAGAGCTCTTGACGCGGCATCAGCCGCAGGTGGTCATCGCCGTAGGACTCGCAGGCGGTCGCTCCACGATCTCAGTTGAACGCGTCGCCGTAAACCTCGTCGACGCCAGGATTCCAGACAACGACGGTGCGCAGCCCATCGACGAGTCTTCGATTGCCGATGCTCCAGCAGCGGTGTTCTCATCGTTGCCGGTGAAAGCGATCGCCCACGAGCTCTCAGCGGCGGGTATTCCTTCGTCGTTGTCAACGACCGCTGGCACATTCGTGTGCAATCACATCTTCTACCGCGCAGCGACGTGGGCAAGGCGCGGCAGCGACCGCAAGGCCGGCTTCATCCACGTGCCGTGGGCAACCGGGCAGTCCACGAGCGAACCTGAACTGCCGCTGGCTGATATCGCTCGGGCGCTCAACGTCGCTATGCGCACGAGCATCGACAATGACGAAGATCGGCACTCGGTGGGCGGATCGCTCAGCTGACGATCATCGCCAAGCCGAGCCGGTGTCAGTTGTTTTCGGTGGGTGTTGACTCGTCAGCCGCTTCAGCTTCAGCTTCAGCATCAGCATCAGCAGAAGTGGCTTGCAGCTCGTCGTCTTCGTCAAACGTGCGCGGCTTGATGTAGGGGTCTTCTTCGCCCGCGTAGGCTGCGCCAGCGGCAATTGCGGTAACCGCGTCATCCCGCTCGCGCGCTTCGCGCAGCAGGTCAGCAATGTGGCCCGCGTTATCGGGCAGTGCGTCGAGAATGAACTCGAGCGAAGGCGTGAGTCGCACATTCAAATGCTTTCCCACCTCGGAGCGAAGCATGCCAGTGGCGGCCTTCAACGCTGCAGCCGAGTTCGCACGCTCTTCGTCGGAACCATAAACGGTGTAGAACACCGATGCATGCTGAAGATCGCCCGTGACGCGCACGTCCGTGATCGTTACGAAGCCAAGACGGGGGTCACGAAGACCCTTCTCGAGGCGCTCGGCAAGAATCACTCGGATTCGGTCACCCAGTCGCGCCTGACGTTCGCTGCCCATATCAAACTCTCTCTCTGTGCGGTCTGAGGTGACCGCGAAGGTTCAGGATGCCCCGGCTGTTGCTGGGGCATCCTGAACCGATGCTACGAGGTTCAGCCTCGGGGCTTTTCTACCATTTCGGTTGTTTCGACCTCGTCGCCGACCTGAATGTCGTTGAACTTGCCGAGGCCGATACCGGCTTCGAAGTCCGTGCGAACTTCAGTGACGTCATCCTTGAAACGACGCAGCGACTCGATGGCGAGACCATCTGCGACGACGACGCCGTCGCGGATGACGCGAGCCTTCGCGTTGCGTGTGATCGTGCCGGAGCGAACGATGACACCCGCGATGTTGCCGAACTTCGAGGAGCGGAACACCTCGCGAATCTCGGCGACACCGGACTGAACCTCTTCGTACTCTGGCTTGAGCAGGCCCTGAAGCGACTGCTCGACGTCATCAATCGCGTTGTAGATGACCGAGTAGAAACGGGTGTCGACGCCTTCACGCTGCGCGCGCTCACGAGCCTTCGGGTCGGGACGAACATTGAAGCCGATGATGATCGCGTTGTCGATCGTCGCCAGGTTCACGTCGGATTCGGTGATCGCACCCACACCGCGGTGGATGATGCGCAGCTGAACGGAGTCGTCGACCTCGATCTTGAGCAACGATTCTTCGAGCGCCTCAACGGCACCCGACACGTCACCCTTGATGATGAGGTTGAGCGATTCGACCTTGCCTTCTTGCAGTGCACGGGTGAAGTCTTCAAGCGAAATGCGCTTGCGAGCCTTGGCCAGCTGCGCGTTGCGCTCAGCCGCTTCACGCTTCTCAGCGATCTGGCGTGCCAGTCGGTCTTCGTCGGTGACGATGAATGTGTCACCGGCGCGAGGCACTGAGTTCAGACCCTGCACGGCAACCGGACGCGACGGGAAGGCTTCGAGAACAGCTTCGCCGTTCTCATCTGCCATGGCACGCACGCGGCCGTATGCCGTACCAGCCACGATCGAGTCGCCCACGCGGAGCGTTCCCGACTGGATGAGCACGGTAGCAACAGCACCGCGACCCTTGTCGAGCTTGGCTTCAATGGCAACGCCACGAGCAGCTTTATTCGGGTTCGCCGTGAGGTCAAGGCCAGCATCGGCGGTAAGCAGAACAGCGTCCAGCAGCTGCTGGATGTTCAAGCCATCGCGAGCTGAGACGTCGACGAAGATAACGTCTCCGCCGTATTCCTCGGCCACCAGACCGTATTCGGTGAGCTGCTGACGAACCTTGGCGGGATTCGAATCTGGCTTGTCGACCTTGTTGACCGCAACCACGATCGGCACGTTCGCTGCCTGCGCGTGGTTGAGAGCCTCAACCGTCTGCGGCATGATGCCGTCGTCAGCTGCAACCACCAGGATCGCGAGGTCAGTGACCTGCGCACCACGGGCACGCATCGCGGTGAACGCTTCGTGACCCGGAGTATCGATGAACGTGATCGCTCGCTCGATGCCCTCATGTTCGGTCCAGACCTGGTACGCACCGATGTGCTGGGTGATGCCGCCGGCCTCACCCGCGACGACGTTCGCATTTCGGATCGCGTCGAGAAGACGCGTCTTACCGTGGTCAACGTGACCCATCACAGTGACAACTGGAGGACGGATCTCGAGGTCTTCCTCGTTTTCAGCTTCCAGTTCTGCGTCAAGATTCAGACCGAACGTCTCGAGGAGTTCCTTATCTTCGTCCTCCGGCGAGACCATCTGAATCTTGTAGCCGAGCTCTTCACCAAGCACCTCGAAAGTGGCCTCATCGAGCGACTCAGTAGCCGTCGCCATCTCACCCAGGTTGAACAAGATGGTGACGAGCGTTCCTGGCTGCACTGTGTAGCCGGTCAAGTTCTCGATCTTGTCTGCGAAGTCCGAGATCGACGCGCCGCGGCGCATGCGGATGGTTTCACCGTTGCCGCGCGAAACGTTTACGCCACCTACGGTCGGCGCATCTCTCATCTCAAACTCTTGGCGCTTCGCCCGACGTGACTTGCGCTGCTTCGACTTGCCGCCGCCCTTGCCGAAGGCACCCGCGGTGCCACCGCCAGGACCACGGCCACGGCCGCCACCGCCACCTGGGCGTCCGGCGAAACCACCTGCGGGAGGACCGCCAGGAGCGCCACCGCCGGGACGACCGCCACCGCCGGGACGGCCAGGACCGCCCGGACGCTGTTGGAACGGAGCGCCACCGGGACGACCGCCACCGGGACGACCTCCGCCACCGGGGCGAGGAGCTCCGGGACGAGGGGATCCAGGACGAGGTGCCTGCGGACGCGGAATGTTGCCGGGTGTCGGGCGCTGACCCATGCCCTGAGCAGATGCGAAGGGGTTGTTGCCCGGACGCGGACCTGCCGGACGCTGTCCCATGCCCTGAGCAGATGCGAAGGGGTTGTTGCCCGGACGCGGTGCTGCGCCGCCTGGGCGCGGAGCGGGTGACGCGCCATCGGTGGACGGTGCTTCAGGAGCAGCAGCCTCGGGCGCCGCCGGGGCGGGAGCCGGAGTCGGCGCGCCTGGCTTTGCAGCAGACGGCTTAGCTGCCGAGGGAGTAGCGGGCGACGGAGTAGCTGCAGGTTCAGCCGCAACCGGCTCGGCCGGCGCGGCCGGCTTGGCAGGGCCGGGTCGCGCACCCGGCTTCGCCGGGGTCGCTGCACCAGGCTTAGCCGGCGTCGCAGCACCAGGCTTGGCTGCGCCTGGCTTGGCCGCAGCAGACTTTGCGCCTGGCTTCGCCGACGCAGCAGGCTTTGAATCGGCGGCAGCGGATGCTGCTTCACCGTCCGCCTGGAGTGCGGCGCGCAGCTTGCGCGCCACGGGGGGTTCGATGGTGGACGCGGGGCTCTTGACGAACTCTCCGAGTTCCTTCAGCTTCGCGAGAGCCACCTTGCTGTCAACACCGAGTTCTGAAGCGATCTCGTGTACGCGTGGTTTGGCGTTTGCCACAATTCTCCTGTCTGAGGTCTCCCCAGACAGGGCAGACCGTTAGTCGCGGACGGGTCTCATTTCGAGCCGTTCACTTTGTTTCCATAGCCATTCAGCCGTTTCTCGATGGTCTGCGTGTCAAGCGGCGCTGACACACGTAATGCACGCACGAAAGCGCGGCGCCGGATCGCGGCCTCCACACATTCGCTTGTCTCATGCACCCACGCGCCTCGTCCCGGCATCACTGCGCGCTCGTCAACAACGAGCGTTGAGTTGATTGATACCACTCTGAGAAGAGCAGCCCGAGACTCACGCGTGCGGCATCCGACACACGTTCGTACTGGTCCCATCCTACACCCCGACAGCCACCGGCCGATTGTCAGCTGTCTTCCAAGATGCTGTCAGGTTGGATGTCAATCTTGGCTCCAGTGAGCTTGGCCGCGAGGCGCGCGTTCTGGCCTTCTTTGCCGATCGCGAGCGACAGCTGGTAGTCGGGAACGAGCGCTCGCACCGCTTTGCTCGACATGTCCAGAATGAACGATGAGGTGACCTTGGCGGGCGAGAGCGCGTTGGCAACGAACTTCGCCAGCTCCGGGTCGTAGTCGACGATGTCGATCTTCTCGCCGGCAAGCTCTTCGGTCACCGCTCGCACGCGGCGCCCCAGCTCGCCGATGCAGGCACCCTTCGCGTTGATGCTCGGGTCGTTCGCCTTCACCGCAATCTTGCTGCGGTGACCGGCCTCACGGGCAAGCGAAACAATCTCGACGACGCCGCTGGCAATTTCGGGAACCTCGAGCGCGAAGAGTTTGCGCACCAGACCGGGGTGGGTGCGAGAGACCGTGATCTGCGGACCCTTGGTGCCCTTTGTCACGCCGGTGACGTACACGCGCAGCCGCGAACCGTGCGTGTACTCCTCGCCGGGCACCTGCTCTTCGGGTGGCAGGATCGCCTCGACGGTGCCTAGATCGACGTGCACCATACGCGGGTTGGGGCCCTGCTGGATCATGCCGGCGACGATGTCGCCCTCTTTGCCCTTGAACTCGCCGAGCACTGCGTCATCTGCGATATCGCGCAGGCGCTGACTGATCACTTGCTTAGCGGCGAAAGCAGCAATGCGACCGAAGTTCTCGGGTGTGCTTTCTTCTTCGCCAATGACGACGTCTTCTTCGTCGAGCAGCGGAATGAAAACAGCAACGTGGCCGGTCTTGCGGTCGAGTACCGCGCGCGCACCTTCGTGCAGTTCACCATCGGGAGTGGTGTGCTTGGCGTAGGCGGTAAGAATCGCCTGCTCGATGATCCGTACGAGTTCTTCGAAGGGAATCTCCTTCTCCCGCTCGACGGTCCTCAACAGTCCCAGATCAATGTCCACAGGTGCCTCCATATTCAGCTCTTACCGACGCATTCGGGCCGCCGGAACCCTACAACGTTACAGGATCAGAGGGCTGCGCTTCCTGAGAGATATCGACACGCGCAATATTCACGTCGTGCTGGTGAAAATCGGCATCTCGCCTCCATACTGAGCGGATGGATGCAGTGACCGAGTGGATGGCAGTGTGGGGCGACAACCTCTGGACGTGGATTGTGCTGCCGGTGGTGGTGGGGCTCGGGCTCTATTTCACGATCCGCTCGAGAGGCGTGCAGTTTCGCCTGATCCCAGAGATGTTCAGGACGCTGACAGACAAGACTCCACGAGACGCGAATGGCGAACCTCAATCGGTATCTGCGTTCCAAGCGTTCACGATCTCGGCAGCGTCGCGCGTCGGCGTGGGAAACATCGCTGGCGTGGGCACCGCGATCGCGCTGGGCGGCCCAGGAGCCGTTTTCTGGATGTGGCTCATGGCGCTCATTGGCGGAGCATCCAGCTTCATTGAATCTTCGCTCGCCCAGCTCTACAAGACCCGCGACAAAGACGGGTTCCGTGGCGGGCCCGCCTACTACATGCAACGAGGGCTCGGCGCCCGCTGGATGGGCATCGTTTTCGCGATCATCCTGATCGTCTGCTTTCCGATCGCCTTCTCGTCGCTGCAGGCCAACACTATTCAAGCCACGATCGCCGGAAGCATGGGCGGGAGCGCTGCCGACTGGCTCGCTCCCGCAACGGGCGTGGGGCTTGCGCTGCTCATGGGTCTCGTCGTGTTCGGTGGCGTCCGGCGCATCGCCTCAGTAACCCAGGCTCTGGTGCCCGCGATGGCCGTTCTGTACCTGCTGATCGGAATTGCAATCGTGGCGATGCACGTCGATCGCATTCCTGCCGTCATCGGCTCGATTTTCGCCGATGCCTTCGGCTACAACGAGGTCGTTGGCGCCGCGCTCGGCTACATCATTCTCACCGGCGCTCGGCGCGGAATGTTCTCAAACGAGGCCGGACTGGGTTCTGCCCCCAACGCAGGCGCGTCAGCTGCGGTCACGCACCCCGTGAAGCAAGGTCTCGTGCAGACGCTCGGCGTCTACTTCGACACCTTTCTCGTCTGCTCCATTACGGCATTCATAATCTTGGTCTCGGTACCCGATCTATCCACAGCAACGCAGGGAATCGGTCTCACTCAGGATGCGATCACGAGCACCCTGGGCGACTGGGCGAACGTGCTGCTGATCATCATCATCTTCTTGTTGGCCTTCTCTTCGATCCTCGGCAACTACTACTACGGGCAGTCGAACATCGAGTTCATCACTTCGAGCCGCGCCGTACTTTTGGGCTACCGCATTGTGGCGATCGTCTCGGTCTTCGCGGGCGCGCTCATTTCGGCCGGCGTCGTGTGGACCTTCGCCGACGGTGTGATGGGATTCATGGCGCTGACCAACCTCGTCGCGATCGCTCTGCTGTCGGGGGTGGCGTTCAAACTGCTGAAGGACTACTCACAGCAGCGGCGTGCAGGACTGGATCCCGTCTTCACGAGCGACCGACTGCCCGAGGTCAAGGGAGTGGAAGTCTGGGAAGACGCGCTCTCTGTCACCGGTCCGATCGATTTGCCGACGAAGAAGCGCCAAGCCAACAAGCACCGCGACCACCTGCACGGTGCCCCACGCGCCGAGTGACGCCGTAGGCATCGCGAAGCCAGGCGCTGCGTGGCTAGGAGTCAGCCGTCGATGGCGTCGATCTGTGGCGCCGTCTCAAGCGAATTGATGCCGCGTATCAGCGTGTGCAGCGCGCCGATCTTGAACTGATTGAGCGTCAGCACCAGTCGAGGCAGTTCGACTTTGTCACCGTCTGTGATCTCGTGACGGTGTGGTGCACCTCTTTCGATACGACCTTCCGCCAGCAAGTCGGCGAACGAGTCGTTGAGCCCATCGATCTCTGCATCTGTCGGCTCGGCTCTCAGCCGCAGCACCAGCCGACCGTCCACCCAGCGCAGCGAATCGTAGTTGCGCCAGAACCCGGTGATCTCGGCGGCAGCAGCATCCACAGAATCTGTTACAAACACACGGTCGAAGTCGTTCGGCGAAACGACCCCCGAGGCAATGAGATGCTCGTCGATGAAGGCTTCCAGCCCTTTCCAGAACGTTCCGCCAGGTGCATCCAAGAGCACGATCGGCGTCGGCTCTGCCTTGCCCGTCTGCTGCAAGGTGAGCAGCTCGAACATCTCGTCGAGAGTGCCGAACCCGCCGGGCACGCAGACAAAGCCGCGCGACTCTTTCACCAGCATGAGCTTGCGCGTGAAGAAGTACTTCATCGCGACGTTGGCACCGCCTGCGATGATCGCGTTCGGCTTGTCTTCGAAGGGTAGCCGAATCGACACGCCGATTGACCGGTCTGCGCCAGCACCCTCGGCAGCGGCCTGCATGATTCCCGGACCTGCTCCCGTGACGACCATCCATCCCTGGTCAGCAAGCACAGCGGCGACGGCTGATGCCTGCTGATACTGCGCATCGTGCGATTTCGTGCGAGCTGAACCGAAGATCGTGACCTTCGGAATGCCCGCGTACGGCGCGAACAGGCTGAATGCCGCCCGCATCTCAGTCAGCGCAGCCGAGGTGATCTTGAGGTCGAGTCGATCGGCTTCGTCGAGTCCGAGGCCCACGCCGGTCGCCAGAATGCGCGCGACCAGGTCGGCGTTGCGGGTGATCCCCGCGTCGTCGATGAGCGTGCGTAGGTCGTCGGTGGCGTCGGCTGGAACGGATGCGCTATCGGGCATGCACCCAGCGTGTCATGACCAACGGCCTCTCGGCGAACGACGCGTGAACGATCGGCAATCTAGCGCGGCAGACGACCGAACACATCGCCCACCGCGATGCTCTCGCGTTCACCGGTGTGACGATTCCACAGCTCGACCTGGCCGTCCGCGGCACCGCGGCCCACAATCACGATGTAAGGGACGCCAACGAGTTCGGCGTCGCCGAACTTGACGCCGGGCGATACCTTGGGCCGGTCGTCATAGAGCACGTCAATGCCCGCGGCTTCGAGTTCACGTGACAGGGAATCAGCGACTTCGAAAGCCACCTGATCCCGACCAGCGGCAACGACGTGCACGTCAAACGGTGCGACAGAGGCAGGCCAGATGAGACCCTTTTCGTCGTTGTTCAGCTCTGCGATGATCGCGAGAATGCGAGTGACGCCGATGCCGTACGAACCCATCGTCACCGTCACGAGCTTGCCGTTCACGTCGAGCACCTTGAGCCCGAGCGCCTCAGCGTACTTGCGCCCAAGCTGGAAGACGTGTCCGATCTCCATGCCACGGGCAAGCTCTACCGGGCCCGAGCCGTCGGGTGCCGGGTCACCGGCGCGCACCGAGGCGACCTCAACGACGGCGTCAGCGGTGAAATCACGGCCAGCCACCAGCGAGTGCACGTGCTTCTGATCGACGTTCGCTCCGGTGACCCACGCGGTGCCAGCGACCACTCGCGGGTCAAGAACGTAGCGGATCCCCGTGATCGATTCTTCGCCCAGGACGGCTCCCGACTCTGACCAGGGGCCGATATATCCCTTGACAAGCTGCGGGTGCTTGGCGAAGTCTTGCTCGTTCGCCGCCTCCACGGTGGCGGGGGCGAAAGCGACTTCCACGCGTTTGTCATCGACGTCGCGGTCGCCGGGCAGTCCGACAACGACAAGCTCGCGGGTTCCATCGAGCTGCGTGAGCGCGAGCACCACGTTCTTCAGGGTATGTGCCGCGGTCCACTCACTTGCATCCGTCGTGGCAGGGCCTGCGATGCCTGCGGCCGGGGAAGAAAGCTCTGAGTTGCAGTGGTCAACGAGAGTCTGAATCGTGGGGGTGTTCGGCGAGTCGAAGATCACCGGCGCTCCCAGTCCCTCGAAGTCGATGGCGTCGGGAACCACGGTGGTGAACGCCTCGACGTTTGCCGCGTAGCCGTTCGCGGATCGCACGAACGTGTCTTCGCCGACGACGGTCGGGTGCAGGAACTCTTCTGAGCGAGAGCCGCCCATGGCTCCGGCGTCTGCCTGAACGATGACGTACTCGAGCCCGAGCCGCTGGAAGATGCGCTCGTAAGCATCGCGCTGCGCCATATAGCTCGCGTCGAGGCCCTCATCTGATGCATCGAACGAGTAGGCGTCTTTCATTGTGAACTCACGACCGCGCAGCAGTCCCGCGCGAGGGCGGGCTTCGTCGCGATACTTGTCTTGAATCTGGAAGATCGTCAGAGGCAGATCTTTGTACGACGAGTAGAGGTCTTTCACCAGCAGGGTGAAGACTTCTTCGTGGGTGGGCGCAAGCAGCATGTCAGAGCCCTTGCGGTCTTGCAGGCGGAACAGCCCATCGCCGTACTCTTCCCACCGGCCCGTCACCTCGTAGGGCTCGCGAGGCAGCAGGGCAGGAAAATGAACTTCGAACGCGCCGGCATTCGCCATCTCTTCGCGGATGATGGTCTCGAGCTTGGCTTTGACGCGCAGTCCGAGCGGCAACCACGCAAAGATGCCGGGCGCCTGTCGTCGAATGTAGCCCGCGCGCACGAGCAGTCGGTGCGACGCGACCTCGGCATCAGCCGGGTCTTCGCGGAGTGTGCGGAGGAAGAAGTTCGAAAGACGTGTGACCACGATCGTCCATCCTAGTTGTGCGGACTCAACCGCGGCGGCCAGCGTGCAACGCCAGACGCACGACAAGCCCGACGACAAGCGCCCAGAATGCGGCGCTCACGCCCGCGATCGCCACTCCGGATGCGGCGACGAGAAAAGTAACGACCGCGGGCATGCGCTCACCCGGGTCGTCGATGGCTTGTTGCACCGCTGAGCCAAAGGCGCTGAACAAGGCGATACCTGCAACGGCGGGAATGACGGCCGCCGGCGCCAGCAGCACCAGAGCCACAAACAGCGTTGACGCCGCACCGAGCAACACGGCAGTCGCACCGGTCGATACGCCCGCAACCCAACGACGCTTCGCGTCTGCATCAGCCTCGGGGGCGGCGGCGAGCGCAGCGCTGATGGCCGCAAGGTTGATGGCGTGACCGCCGAAGGGTGCAGCCACCGCGGTGCCGATTCCCGTGACGAACATCGCGGGGCGCCAGGGAACTTCATACCCGTAGCTGCGCATGATCGCGACGCCTGGCACGTTCTGCGACGCCATCGTCACCAAGAACAGCGGAAGCGCGATACCGACGATGCCCCCGACAGTGAACGTCGGCACAGTGAGTTCGAACGCCGGGATCAGCGTGGTCGGGTCGATCACGGTCTGGTTGGTCGCAAGGTGAATCCCCACAACGATGGATGCTGCGACGAACGCGAGCGGCACTGCCCATCGCGCCGCAAGCCGGAGGAAGACCAGCCAAGTGATGATCACCGGCAGCACGCCCCACGGATTCGTCACAACCCCGCTCACCGGAGCCAGACACAGGGGCAGCAGAACACCGGCCAACATGGCTTGGGCGATAGACGGCGGAATTCGAGCAATCAGGCGACCGAGCTGCGGCCACACAGCGGTGAGCAGAATCAGACCGGCGACAACGATGAAAGCGCCGACGGCGGCCGACCAGCCGCCCTCAACAAGCCCCGTCGCAGCCAGCAGCGCCGCGCCCGGAGTCGACCACGCCACCGTGATCGGCATGCGATAACGCCACGCGAGAACAATGCACGACAGCCCCATCAGCAGGCTCAGCGCCAGCAGGCCGCTCGCTGCCTGCGCGGGCGAGGCGCCCACGGCCGCGAGGCCGGTGAGCACAACAGCAAATGAACTCGTGAATCCGACCAGCGCGGTGACGATGCCGGCGACGACGGGGCGCGACATCGGGTCTGCGGCAGGTGCACTCACCCGACAACGCTAGTGGATGCGGTGCCTGGCGACGGCCGCGTGCGCGGTCCTACAGCTCGAGGTCTTCGAGCACCTCATCGACCATGCGCAACCCCTGTTGCTCAAAGGCGGGGTCGCCTGCCTGGTAGGCCCAAGCCGCGGTTTCGATCGCCTGACGCAGGCGGATCATCAGCCATTCCTGGTTGTCGCGAGGATCGATGCCATACCCCTCGATGAATGCCGTCTCACAGGCAGGATTCTGCAGCCACTCCTGCGCGGCCATTCGAGCGAAATCTGTCGCGGCGGCGCGGTGCCCAAACCGTCCGAAATCGACGAAGCGCACCTCGCCGTCGTCGAGCAGCCAGTTGCGCGGCTGAAAGTCGCCATGGGTCGGCACCAGGGGTGCGGTGACTCCGGGAAGCACGCTGAGCGCATATCGCAGACGCTGCACCGCGTCGGCATCGATGCGATGTGCGGAGTCCAGCCACGCTGAGGCGCGCCGGGTCTCTTCTTCGTCGCTGTCGGCTGGGTCGATTGCACGCTGGTCGTGAAAAACTCGCAGCAGCTCGCCCGCGCGTCGGTGCACCTCTGGATCAATCGCTGCTTCGCTGCCCGCGATGAGATCGCCGGGAAGATGCTCGAGAAGCAGGATGTTGGCGTCACTGTCAGCATGAAGCGTCTTGGCCGCGACGCCAAGTTCTACCCATACGCCTGCCCAGTGCTCGCGCCCTTCGATCTCGCGCGTGACGTTGAGATCGCCGCGCTCGCCAGCCTTCACCACGATCTCAGTGTCTCCGGCTCGGGCAAGCAGCACCGTGGTGCCACCTAACCTCCAGCTGAGGTCTGCGACCAGTTCAGCGGTGGGCTCCCACTGCTCGATCAGTGTGCGCTGTCGGGGCGACAGACGCGTGGAGCGGGAAACAGCAAAGAGAGGATCTGGTGCAGACATGAAATTAAGCGGTGATCACCTGCGCGGTTCCTGGTGTGGCTTCTGGACCCATCTCAGCGGCGATGCGCTGCGCCTCTTCGATGAGCGTGGCGACGATCTCAGACTCAGGAACGGTCTTGATCACCTCACCCTTGACGAAGATCTGGCCCTTGCCGTTGCCGGAAGCAACACCGAGGTCTGCCTCTCGCGCCTCGCCAGGACCGTTTACGACACAGCCCATGACAGCGACACGTAGCGGCACCGTCATGTCTTTGAGACCCTCAGTAACATCTTCGGCCAGCGTGTACACGTCGACCTGGGCACGACCGCACGAGGGGCAGGAAACGATCTCGAGCTTGCGCTCGCGAAGATTCAGCGACTGCAGAATCTGGTGCCCCACCTTGACTTCTTCGGCGGGCGGTGCCGACAGCGACACACGAATCGTGTCTCCGATGCCCTCTCCCAGCAGAATGCCGAAAGCGGTCGCGCTCTTGATCGTGCCCTGAAACGCGGGGCCTGCCTCGGTGACACCGAGGTGGAGGGGCCACTCACCGCGCTCTGCGAGCAGCCGGTAGGCCTTGACCATCACAACCGGGTCGTTGTGCTTGACCGAGATCTTGAAGTCGTGAAAATCGTGCTCCTCGAAGAGGGATGCTTCCCACACGGCGCTCTCCATGAGCCCCTCGGGAGTCGCCTTGCCGTACTTCTCGAGAATGCGCCGGTCCAACGAGCCGGCGTTCACTCCGATACGCAGCGACACTTCGGCAGCCTTGGCCGCGGCGGCAATCTGGCCGACCTGATCGTCGAACTTGCGGATGTTTCCGGGATTGACCCGCACCGCAGCGCACCCGGCGTCGATCGCCTGAAACACGTACTTCGGCTGGAAGTGAATATCTGCGATCACCGGAATCTGACTTTTAGCGGCAATGATGTGCAACACGTCGGCGTCTTCTTGAGTCGGCACCGCGACGCGCACGATCTCACATCCAGAAGCGGTGAGCTCGGCGATCTGCTGCAGAGTGGCGTTGATGTTGGTCGTCGGCGTGGTCGTCATCGACTGAACGCTCACGGGGGCGGTGCCACCCACCAGTACTTTGCCGACCTTGATCTGTCGGCTCTTACGGCGGGGGGCGAGGACTACGGGAGCTTTAGGCATCCCAAGATTCACGGCTGGCACTCCCCCAGCCTACGCCGCGCAACGGCGTGCGTGCTGGGAAGCGCACCTTGTCTTGCACATTTGTGGCAAACGTGCCGACCCGCACGCTTGTGGTAAGTTCGGCCCATGTCCGCGCACACTTCCTGGTGGCTCACCGCATAGGCGGTGGGTATGTGTGACTACAGACCGCCCACGGGCGGTCTTTTTCGTAGGGCGGCCGCCCCCACGACGAAAGACCGACGATGACCGGGTACACCCCCTCTTCTCTGCGCGAGCTGGCAGCAAACGGCACGCCATTCGCGCTCATCTCTCGCGATGAATCCACCGTCGAACTCCTCCTAGGCGACGTTGTCGACGTCGAACTGCTCGCCGACGTTCCTCTCGTCGATGCGAAGGGCACGCCGCGAGAAGTCCTCGCGCTTGTGCCGTTTCGCCAGGTGCGCGAACGCGGTTTCGAGTGCCACGACGATGGCGCCCCATTGCGCTGCATCGTGGTGACGGATCACATCACACTCAATCGTGCCGACGTCATCGAAGTTCTTCCCTCGGCAGCCATCGCGCTCACCGACGCAGGTTTCGATATCGGCGATGACGACTACGCCGACATCGTGCGCCGGGTGATCTCAGAGGAGATCGGGCAGGGGGAAGGCGCCAATTTCGTCATTCGGCGAGACTTTGTCGCGGCCGTCGATGCTGACGCCGCAACAGCGGCACTCACCTGGTTCAAAGCACTGCTCGAGCATGAGCGCGGCGCGTACTGGACGTTTGCGATCGTGACTGATGGTCATGTTGCGGTGGGCGCCAGCCCCGAAGCCCACGTCAGCGCTCAAAGCGGCGTCGTGACGATGAACCCCATTTCGGGAACGTTCCGCCACCCCGCCGGCGGGGCCACCGCCGAAACGCTGACAGAGTTTCTCGAGTCGACGAAAGAGACCGAAGAGCTCTTCATGGTCGTCGACGAAGAACTCAAGATGATGAGCGCCGTCTGCTCGGACGGCGGGCGCATCACAGGCCCACAGCTGAAGGTGATGTCAAGACTGACGCACACCGAGTATGTACTGCGAGGACGCAGCAAGCTCGACCCTCGCGATATTCTGCGCGAGACGATGTTCGCCCCGACCGTGACCGGTTCGCCAATGCAGAACGCGTGCACAGTCATCGCCCGCCACGAGTCAACCGCACGCGGCTACTATTCTGGGGTCGCTGCGCTGTTCACGCCTCGCGAGAGTCCCGCCGCAGATGAAGCAACCCACGATCTCGATGCGCCGATTCTGATTCGTACCGCCTACCTCGAAGACGGGCGTCTGCGGGTGCCCGTGGGCGCTACGCTCGTGCGTCATTCCGATCCATACGGCGAGGTCGGCGAGACGCACGGAAAAGCGGCGGGCGTTCTCGGCGCGATCGGAGCGATCGAGCTCGACACCGCCAGGTCGCCAATCAGCGCGTCCGCAGCCGCCAGCGGGGACGTGATCGACGAGGACGCTCCCGCCCCCCAACCCCGAAGCCTCGCTGACGATCCAACCATCAGCGCGCTGCTCGCCTCACGCAACTCTCGACTCGCAGCGTTCTGGCTGAACCCCCAAGGCCGCGACGGTGCCGGCCCGTTCGCCGGGCATAGCGCCCTGGTCATCGATGCCGAAGACCGCTTCACGACTATGCTCGCTCATCAGCTGCGCCACCTCGGTCTGAGCGTGCAGATTGCACCATGGGGAAGCGTCACCAACGAGCAGATCGATGCTGCGGAGCTGGTGGTCTCAGGCCCCGGACCGGGCGATCCTCGCGACCCGGACAGCGCACGTATCCAGCGAGTGCGCGAGATCGTGGCGCGCCGGCGCGAGAATCACTCCCCGCTTCTCGCGGTCTGCTTGAGCCACCAGGTGTTGGCCGACTCGCTCGGAGTCGAACTCGCTCCGCTCGCTGCTCCGCACCAGGGTCTTCAGAAGTCGGTCGACATCTTCGGTGTGAACGCCTCAATCGGCTTCTACAACACGTTCACCGCGCGAGTGGCGCCTGGCACCGCCGTCGTTCAAGAAGCTGAGATCGCGGCCGACGCAACCGGGGCCGTGTACGCGTTGCGTGGGCCAGCTTTCGCCTCGGTGCAGGGTCACCTCGAATCGATCCTGTCGCGCGATGGCATGACTACCCTCGAACGGCTGGTCGCCCAGGCTCTCGAGCCAATCACCGCCTAGCTGAGACTAGACGCGTCGCTTAGAACAACGACATCGGGTTGATCAGGTCAGACAGAATCAGCACGGCACCCATCGCGATCAACGCCACTACCACCACGAACGTCGCCGGCACCAGTTTTGTCGCATCGACCGGCTTGGGCGGCGCCAGCCGGAAGAGCTTTGCCCACACGCGTTTGACGCCGTCCCACAGCGCTACCGCGATGTGGCCGCCGTCCAGTGGCAGCAGCGGCACCAGGTTGAACACGAACAGGGCGATGTTCAGTGAGGCGAGCAACGACAGCAGCGCAGAAACCCGGTTCAGAATTGGGGCATCCGCCGCGGCGACTTCACCCGCGATCACGCTCGCGCCCACCACGCTCAGCGGTCCGTCGGGATCTCTTTCCTGGCCCGTGACAGTGTCAACTCCGGTTTCCCAGACCTTGACCGGAAGCTGCCAGATGATGCCTGCAACCGCGCTCACATTGGTGGCCGCGGTCTGGGCTCCGCTCCACACTGGCTGACGCTCGAATTCAACGACCGGGCTGATTCCCACGATCCCCACGACCGCGACCTCGGGTTCTCCGTTTGCGTCAACCGCGGGGAGGCCATCAGCATCCACCACTTGACGTTCTACGGCGGCGGGGGTCAGCGCCATCGTGTATTCGGCGTCGTCTCGCAACACAACGACTTCGATGCGTTCATCTGGGGCGTCTCGAACCGCAGTCGACACCTCGGTGAATGTCGAGATCTCAGCACCGTTGATAGCGATGATCTCATCGCCCGCCTGCAGTCCTGCCTGCGCCGCGGGCGCCGCCGGATCAGAGTCCACGCATTCGGTGCGGGTGCTATCTGCGGGTATGCACTCGCTCACCGAAGCGATCGTCGTGGTTGCGGTTTGCACCCCGATGCCCGAGAGCAGAATCGTGAACAAGACGATCGCCAGCACCAGGTTCATGAACGGCCCGCCGAGCATGATGATCACGCGTTTGTAGACGGGAAGCTTGTAGAACACTCGCTGGTCATCGTCGCCGACCAGAGTTTCGTCATTGGCGGCCCGGGCGTCCTGCACCATCGTGGCGAAGAACCCGCCGCCCGCGCGACCCGTGCGTGCCGAGTGTGGCGATGGCGGATACATACCAGCCATCGAGATGTACCCGCCGAGCGGAATGGCCTTGAGCCCGTATTCGGTTTCGCCTTTGCGCTTTGACCACAGCGTCGGCCCGAAGCCGACCATGTATTGCCCGACCCGCACGCCGAACTTCTTTGCCGGCACCAGGTGGCCGATCTCGTGCAACGCGATCGACACGGCGAGGCCCACGACCATGAGAACAACGCCGATGATGAACGCAATGACTTCCACACGCTCACGCTACCCGCACAAACCTACGAGTTGGCCGTGCGCGTGTGTTCTAGGATTACGCGGGGAGGGACTGCCATGACCGCACGCCACTACCGCGCTCTGCGCGGCGCGACAGCCGCGTGGGTGGCGACGATCATCGCCGCGACGTCCCACACGCTGTCTGGCGGCGGGGCACCCCATCCTCTTCTTGTGGTCGCGCTGGCGATTCTGCTTTCGCCCGTTGCTGTCGCTATCGCCGGCAGACGCCTCGCGCTCTGGCGCATGACGGCAACCGTGCTCGCGAGCCAGATGGTGTTTCATCTCGCGTTCGCCATGACCTCCGGAGCCTCGGCTTCGTCCGGGACTGTCGAGGCTGCAACCTCAACGCACGCGCACCACGTTCTCGGATCGTTTTCGTCAGCGGGCGTTGCGGGTATCTTTCCGGATGCTGCCATGCTCGCGGGCCACCTCACCGCAGCTATCGTCACCGTCGCCGGGCTCTACTTCGGCGGCCGAATGCTGCGAACTCTCGGGCGCGGCGTGCGGTCGATATTCGCGCGCGCACACGCGCTCATTCCGCTCGACTCCCTGCCTTGTGCGCACCCGGCAGCGCGCGTGTTGCCCACGCTGCGTGCAATCACCCTGCTGAGCGATGTCTCACGCCGGGGACCCCCAGCTTTCGTCAGCGCGGCGCTCTAGCCGCATCCACACCGGATCTGCTTGCATCCGTAGTTTTCACCGCGCGCTCTCGCGCGCTCTTGACGAAAGACATATTCATGAACGCTGTTTCTTACTCTCCTGCACGCCGTCGAACGCTGACTCTCGCTGGCGTTGCCACCGGCATCGCCCTCGTTGTGGCCACGCCGCTGATGGCTTCGGCCCACGTACACGTCGATCCGGGTGAAGTCGCCGCCGGGTCGAGTCAAACGCTGACATTCTCGTCGTCGCACGGTTGCGATGGTTCACCGACCACCGCTTTCGTCGTCGACATTCCCGAAGGTGTCACCTCGGTCGCCCCTGTCATTGACGGCGCGTACTCAATCTCGCGTGTACTTGGAAGCGACGGCATCGCCACACAGGTGACATACACCGCGCTGGCGCCCATCGAAGACGGGCTCAAGGCAACGATGAGCATGGCTGTGCTCTTCGAAGAGGCGACCGCCAACACCGACATCGCCTTTCCGGTAACCCAGCTCTGCGAAGAAGGCGAGAATGCGTGGATTGAGGTAGCCGAAGACGGCGCCGACTCTCACGATCTCGATTCGCCCGCACCCGTGGTGAGCGTCGGCGAGTTGGCTCAAGAGAGCTCACACGACCATGACGACGCGGCCGACCAAGAGAGCGCTGAAGGCGCCGAGCACACTGACGATGAGCACAGCGATCATGCTGATGCCAAAGATGCCAGCACCGAGACCGAGCCTGGCTCATCGCTCGCCATCGCCGCGCTGTGGCTCGGCATCGGGGGTCTCGCCGCGGGCCTCGCCGGCCTGATCGTAGCGATCGTGCGCACCCGCCCCAGCAAGAGCTAGACCCACAAACACGGTGGGAGGAGCGTCCGAAAGCGGGCGCCCTCCCCACCGTGATCTTGATCAGAATCACGGCGGGGAGGGTGAGAGAATAGACGGGCCATGCCGAATGACATTCCCTCGAACCTGCCTCCGGTGCTGCGCCCGGCCTCACCTCCCACGCACGAGCTGAGCGACCTTGCCGCGCACTTCGGCACCGAAGTTCGTGGAAACGTTGCGGGTGTCACACTGAGCGGCATCACTCTCGCCACCGCAGATCTTCGCCCCGGCGATGTGTTCGTCGCGGTCAGAGGCGTAAACCGCCATGGCGCTGAGTTCGCCGCACAGGCTGCAGCGCGAGGAGCTGTTGCCGTCGTCACGGATTCAAGCGGCGCCGACATCGCAGAGCAGTCAGGGTTGCCCGTCGTGCTGGTAGAAGACCCGCGGGGCATCTTGGGTGAGTTGTCGGCATGGGTCTACTCGACCGGGCCGGCGAACGACCTGCCAATTCTGTTGGCGACCACGGGCACGAATGGCAAGACAAGCGTCTCTCATCTGCTCGAGGGCATCCTCGCCCAGCTAGGCGCCACGACGGGCTTGTCTTCCACCGCCGAGCGTCATATCGCCGGTGAAGTAATCGTTTCGCGTCTGACGACCCCCGAGGCCTACGAAATGCACGCTCTGCTCGCGCTGATGCGAGAGCGAGGTGTCGAGGCCGTCGCCGTCGAGGTGAGTGCACAGGCTCTTTCGCGCCGCCGCGTCGATGGAATCATGTTCGACGTTGCCGGCTTCACCAATCTGACCCATGATCATCTCGATGACTACGCCGATATGCGCGAGTACTTCGAAGCCAAGATTCCGCTGTTTCGCTCTGATCGTTCACGCCGTGCCGTTGTCTGCATCGACGCGCCATCCGGCGTCGAGATCCTCGCACGCAGTGAAGTGCCGACGGTCTCGGTCGGCACCCCCGCTATCGCCGAGAATGTGGATGCTGCGAGCAACGCCGACTGGATAGTCGACATCCGCGAAGAGCGACAGGACGGCACCGAGTTCACGTTGACCTGTCGCGACGGTCGCACGCTCACCACGACCGTTCCCGTCATCGGTCGCCACATGGCGGCCAACGCGGGGCTCGCGATTGTGATGATTCTTGAGGGCGGCTACGCGTGGGAACGTTTGGTCGAGGCGCTCGATGAGTCACGTATCGACGCCTACCTTCCCGGCCGCACCCAGCGCGTGTCTGGTGACGCAGGTCCGGCGGTGTACGTCGACTTCGGGCACTCCCCCGATGCATTCGAGAAGACTCTTGCCGCGGTGCGTCGTGTCACTCCCGGCAAAGTTGTCATGCTGTTCGGCGCTGATGGCGATCGAGACGCGACGAAGCGGTATGACATGGGCCGAACGGCGGTGCAGGGCAGTGACATTCTGATCGTCACCGACCATCACCCACGCAACGAGGAGCCCGATTCGATACGCGCCACTCTCATCGAAGGCGCCCGTCGGGCTCGTCCAGACGCGGATATTCGCGAGTATTCGCCGCCCGAGCGCGCAATTCTCGAAGCAATCGCGCTGGTCAGTGACGGCGACGCCATCCTGTGGGCTGGACCGGGCCACCAGGACTACCGCGATGTGCGCGGAATGCGACAACCGTATTCGGCGCGTGAGTTGTCACGCCGCGCGCTCCAAGCCGCTGGGTGGGATGTTCCGGACTCGGCATGGCCGGTTCCTTATCCTCCCGATGAGACCCCACTGTCTGATCCCACGCGCCCGCTGTACTAGCCGCTCGGCGCGGCTACCGAGTGGCGAACGCGGCGATGGCGGCGTCGGCGTGCTCGCGCGCCCAGCGTTCGGCCTCAGCGAGCGAATCTCGAGTGAGTTCCGCTGGTGCCTCGTGATCGTCCACCACGCGCTGCACGGTCTCGACGATCCCGGTAAACGGAAGTTTGCCGTCGTGAAACGCATCGACCGCCTGCTCGTTCGCCGCGTTGAAAACGGCGGGAAAAGTGCGGCGCGCACGCCCCACGCTCTTGGCGAGCCGAACTGCCGGAAACGCCACCTCATCCAGCGGCTCGAAGGTCCAGGCACTGGCTGTCGTCCAGTCCAAAGGATGCCCGACACCCGAGACGCGGTGCGGCCAATCGAGGCCAAGTGAGATCGGCAGACGCATGTCAGGCGGAGACGCCTGTGCGATCGTCGAACCGTCGTTGAACTCGACCATGGAGTGAACGATCGACTGCGGATGCACCACCACATCGATATCGCCGTAGGCGACGTCGAACAACAGGTGTGCTTCGATCACTTCGAGGCCCTTGTTGACCAGCGTGGCCGAGTTGGTCGTGACGACACGCCCCATATCCCAGGTCGGGTGAGCAAGCGCCTCGGCGGGTGTCACCGCCGCCAGCGATTCGTAGCTACGACCACGGAACGGGCCGCCAGATGCCGTGAGCACGAGTCGTCGAACCTCAAAATGATCACCGGCACGAAGCGCCTGCGCGATCGCCGAGTGCTCAGAGTCGACCGGAACGATCTGGCCCGGTGCGGCGATGGCTGTGACGAGATCGCCACCGACGATCAACGATTCCTTGTTCGCTAAGGCAAGCGTGCGTCCGCACTCGAGTGCCGCCAGCGTCGGTCCGAGCCCCACAGATCCGGTGATGCCGTTGAGCACCACATCGGCCTCGACGTCACGCACCAGCTGTTCAGCTTCGAGCGCGCCGAGAGCAACATGCTCTACCCCGAACTCTGCCGCTTGGGCCTGAACGGCAGCGTGTTTGGAGCCCGCGGCCAGCCCCACGACTTCGAACCGTCCCCCATTCGCTCGAATGACATCGAGCGCTTGCGTTCCGATCGAACCCGTGGAGCCAAGGATGAGGATGCGTCGCATGACCTCAGCCTAATCAGCCAGCGATGTCCTAGAGGATGGGTTGCGTGCCCAGAATGTCAACCACGAACACGAGAGTCTCGTCCTGAAGCTCGTGGCCTTCCGACGCGCCGTAGCCGAATTCCGGTGGAATCACTACGAGCACCTGGGAACCGACGGTCTGTCCCTCCAGCGCCTGCTGGAATCCCGCCACAACGCCCGTGGTCTGGAACGATGCGGGTGTGCCGCTTTCCCAGCTCGAGTCGAAGACAGACCCGTCAGACCACTTCACACCGGTGTAGTGCACGAGCACCGTGTCGCCCTCAGCAACGACCGCGCCGTCGCCGAGTTTCAGGGTTTCGATCTGCACCTCGGTCGGAGCATCGGCATCGGGCACGGTGATGGTTGGCGCACCGTCTTCAGCGAGCTCGACGGTCGGCATGCCGTCTACTGGGTCCTGGGGCTCGCCCCAGGCAGCGCTGGGCACAACGTCGATGAGGTCGATGATGTAGGCCTCGGCAGTCGTGGTGCCGTCCGCTGCTGCCGGGAATGCGGCGACAACGCGGGTTCCCGGGGTAGCGCAGCCGAGCAGCTGACCGAGCGGGTTATCTGCGGAAATCTGCTGGGGCAGTGCGGAAGTGTCGTAGCCGAACGCTCCCAGGCTTTCGCCGGTCTCGGCGTCAAACGCTGAGAGGGCGTATACGACGAGGTCGCCATCAGCAACCGGGTCGCCTGAGCCCTCCTCGACAACGGAGCTCTGCAGCTCGTCCACCTCGAGCGGAGTGTCGAACACCAGCGTCGATTCTTCACCAACCTCGCCTTCAACGACGAGCGCGTCGGTGGCAGACCCCGAAGACACGGCGGCGCTGCACAAATCAGTCGCGGTATCGGTCGAAGGCGACGCATCGGTGTCAGCGTCGGTGGTCGATGTACATCCGGCGAGCAGCACAATGGATAGTGCGGCAACAGACGCGGCGGCGAACGGGCGAATACGCACGAATAAACCTCATAGTCAATTAGGGGTGAAACCTCATTGTCTCGCACGTTTCTATCTCTCCGCTGAATACATACGTGCCGTAATAGGAATGAAATCGCATGTAGCCTCGATGGGTGACTCCTGACTCTTCCGCCGAGGCCGAGAATTCGGGTGCATCGTCGGCCCCCGAAGAGCCGGTCAGCGCCGCCGATCCCGAACAAGAAGAAGCAGTCGAAACTGACGCCGAGGTAACGCGCATGGGCGCGACCTACGCCATGGGCCGAATGGTCATCACGCCCTTGGCGAGGCTTATCTACCGACCCCGCATTGAAGGCCGCAGTCACGTTCCGAAGTCGGGGCCGGTGATTTTCGCGAGCAATCATCTGTCGTTTATCGACTCGATCGCCATTCCCGTTGCAGCACCCCGCCCGGTGCATTTTCTCGCCAAATCGAGCTACTTTGACGGGCCTGGGTTCAAAGGCTGGGTATCGAACCAGTTTTTCAGTGCAATCGGCGCGATCCCGGTGCAGCGAGGAGCAGGAAAAGCGGCCCTTGATGCCCTCGACCAGCAACGTCGGCTGCTCGATCAAGACCGCGCAGTGGCACTGTACCCAGAAGGCACCCGCTCCCTCGACGGTCGCTTGTATAAGGGGCGCACCGGAGTTGCTTTTCTCGCCCTGCAGACGGGCGCTCCCGTTGTTCCTGTCGGCCTGGTGGGCACCGATCTTGTGATGCCCGTGGGCGCGAAGATGCCTTCTGTGAAGCACCGCATCACCGTTCGCTTCGGCGAACCGCTTGAGCTCGCCCACCATGGTCCGTCGACGTCAGGTCGCGCGCGCCGCCTGGCAACCGATGACATTATGGCGGCGATCCACTCGCTGTCGGGCCAGGAACTTGCGAACGCCTACAACGAGGCTCCCGCTCACACGCCGATTGAGAGAATCAGGCAGGCTTTTCCGCACGAACGGAGATAGTCGCCTCGTGGCGAACCGTAAAATTCACCGAGTTCGCAATGAAACACCACTCGTTGGCCTGCGCATGGGCGGCTGTGGCAGCATCCCTCATCGACTCCGCTTCAATCGTCACGTGGGGGCGCAACACGACTTCGCGAAACGCCCCTCCTCCGCGGCCGTCTTCTTCGAGGATTCCAAGCGCGGTATCTTCATAGGCCACCACCACTACTCCGCTCTTCACACAGGCGTGCAGATACGACAGCAGATGACATTCGCTGAGGGCCGAAAGCAATAGGTCTTCTGGATTCCACCTGGTCGCATCGCCCCGAAACGGCTTGTCAGCCGAGGCCAGCAACTCGGGTTTACCAGGAACGGTGAGGGTGACTGAGCGGTCGTAATCGCGATAGCCAGATGTACCCGACCCGCGATCGCCGGTCCAGGTGGTTCGGACGGAGTATCGATGCTCACCCAACATGATGCACAGTCTGCCACGACACAGCGGGCGCTCGCGGCGGTAGGCTAGCGGGGTGCCGCAGACCCTTGCCGTAGCCGATGCTGTGGAACTCGCCGTCGTCGAACGAAGCGGGTTCATCGAGTCCCGACATGCGGGTGCAGCAATCGTGCTCGCGCCCGACGGCACGATCGTTCACAAGCTCGGCGACCCCACCGCGCTGGTGCTGCCTCGCTCAAGTATGAAGCCGCTGCAGGCTCTTGCTTGTTTGGCAGCCGGAGCGCCACTTGAGGGCGAACGCCTCGGCTTGGCAACGGCCAGTCACGCCGGCACCGATCGACATGTTGCCGTTGTTCGCGAGATTCTCGGTTCGGCGGGATTGGGCGAGGACGATCTCGCCTGCCCCGCCGCGTGGCCGGGTGACCGGGCAACGCGCGACGCTATGGTGCGTGAGCACAGCGATAAGGCGTCGATCCGAATGAACTGCTCGGGCAAGCACGCGGCAATGCTGCTGGCGTGCACGACGAACGGCTGGAACACCGCGAGCTATCTTGAGCTGGATCACCCCCTGCAGGCGCATATTCGCGAAGTGGTCGAACGACTCGTCGGCGAGAAGGCCGCCGCCACTGCGATCGATGGATGCGGCGCACCGGTGTACGCCACCACGCTTTTCGGTCTAGCGCGGGCCATCCACCGCCTGGGCAATTCTGCTGTCACGTCGCCGTTTGCGCTGCACCGCAGCGCTGGTGCTCTCGTTCAAGCCGTGCGGCAGAATCCCTGGACGATCCAAGGCCCTGGCTTGCCAGACACCATCGCCACCGAACGGCTGGGCGTGTTCACCAAACACGGCGCCGAGGGCGTCATGGTGATGGTCGCGCCCGACGGATCGACAGTGGCTGCGAAGATCCTCGATGGCAACGGCCGCGCAGCGACCGCAGTCGCGCTGCGCCTGCTCGAGCGCTCTGGCGCTCTGGAAAAATCAGCAGTCGATGACACCATTGCGCATCTTTCGCTGTCGATTGCCGGTGGCGGCCAAAGTGTCGGGGCCATCCGCCCCACCTTCTAGGCACGCCCCCAGGAGGAGCCGGCGCCGGCTCTTCCAAGCCGATCGCCTTTACTCGGGCACGAGCACCTCGGTGTCTGCGTTGAGGCTCTCGCCCCGGAAGAATGGCTTGGAGTGGGAGAACATGAACCACACCAGCATGAGCACGACGCCGAAGGCAAGCGAGCCGACACCGAGAACGAAGGTTCCTCCTACCCCGAAGAGCACGGTGTAGCCGTAATCGACATCGAACATATCGATCGCGGATTGCACGAACGCCAGCGTGAGCATCAACGCGCCGAGTAGCGGCAGCAAACCCTTGTAGACGAGATTGCGACCGGAACGGAAGAGTTCTCGCCGGAAGAACCACACGCTGGCGTAGCCGGTGATCGCGTAGTAGAAAGCGATTGCGAGGCCGAGCGAGAGGATCGAGTCTTGCAAGATGTTGTCGCTGATCAGCGTCATGCCGATGTAGTAGAGGCTCGCGACGATGCCCATCACGAGAGTCGAGAATGAGGGGGTCTTGTAGCGCGGGTGCACCGTCATGAACCGCTTCGGCAACGCCCGGTAGGCGGCCATCGACAGGGTGCCCCGTGCGGTTGGAAGGATGGTCGTCTGGGTTGAAGAAACAGCAGAGATCATGACAGCAACCAGCAGCACCCACCCGAAGGGACCCAAGAGTCCGTCTTTGACCGCGAGGAAGAAGTCATCAGCGATCGCTTCGTTTCCCAGGCCGGTGGCATCATCACCGAGGCCCGCGTACATCATGGCTGCGACGGTCACCCCCACATACGTGAACAGCAGAATGACCGTGGTCAGAAGCGCCGCGCGTCCCGGGATGCGCTTGGGGTCTTTGGTCTCTTCGTTGAGGGCGAGACAGGTGTCCCAGCCCCAGTAGATGAATAGCGCGAGCAACACAGCCTCGGTAAATGCGCTCCAGTCGGTGAAGCCCAGCGGGTTGAACCACTCCCAGCTGAACGGGGTCGGGTTGGGCGCCGACCCGTCGAAGTACTGCCACAGGGCCGCAATCACGAAGATCGCCAGAGCCAGGTACTGGATGCCGAGCAAGATGTTCTGAATGCGCTCGCCGATCTCGACCCCTCGCCAGCTCACCCACGTCATCGATGCGATGAAGACCACCCCGGTCGCGGTGACGAGCGGCGCGTTGTCTGCCAAGGAGCCGTCGCCGAAGAGCGACCAGAAGTAGATGCCCGCGATCTGCGCGAGGTTCGCGAGAACGACCATTCCCGCAACGGCAACACCCCAGCCGCCCATCCAGCCCACCCACGGGCCGAACGCTTTCGTTCCCCAGGTGAACGTTGTTCCGCAGTCTGGCACGGCGTTGTTCAGCTCACGGTATGCGAATGCGATGAACAGCATCGGAATGAATGCGAGCACAAACGCGATCGGCGCTTGAGCGCCCACTGCCAGCACGACCCAGCCCAGCGTCGCCACCAGCGAATACACGGGCGCCGTCGACGCGAGACCGATGACAGTCGACCCCCACAAACCGAGCGTGCCGGTTGCAAGACCTTTGCCCTGCGGGTGATCAAGTTCGATTGGGGATGTAGCCACAACCTGACGTTATGGGTGTGGTGGTCGCGGGTCAATAGTCGGCAGAACGATTCGCTCAGGATCACCGCCTGACGCCGTCAACCAGGCACGTCCGCGGCCCGGTTCGATGTAGGGCGGAAGCGATCGCCACCCGGTCAGCAGACGAAACTCTGCGGAGCACGAAGCATCGATGACAAGATCATGATCGCCCCGGATCTGTGACAGCATGCGCCAGTGCCGTTGCCATTCGTCGGGTTCTCCGGCAACAATGACGCACGCATCGGCGGTGACTTCGGGGTGCGCGACGTAGTCGTCGAGCGAGACCACTCGAACTCCACCTGACTGCCAGCGTGAGATGGCATTGCGAGCGGCAGGCGAGCGGCGCGCAACGTAGCCGGTCAGGTTGACTGCTGGCATCCATTCTTGTCTCGGTGGCGCGGTCGGAGCAGGTTCGGGCTCTGGGACAGTTGCGATTTGAACCATCACGCCATCGATGCGGCCACGTCCTGCCGGGGCATCGGGCGCGTAGTGCTCGGGTGATCCGCCGGCCGCCAGATGCTCTGCCCGCGATGGCAGCGAGAGCAGAATGCGCCGAGGAAAGAGTTCAGCAATTCGGGTCACCGATCCAACCAGCCGCTGCGCAGACGCGGCGACCAGAACCCCGCGCGCGCCAGCCGTGCGCACGAGGTCTTCGACGCACTCGAGCGCGGCATGCGCGTACTCGGCACCGAACCGCGTGGGAACCATGTCGAGGTCGTCAATGACGATCACCGTGCCGGGTTCAATGCGCCCCTCAGCAAGAGTGACCAGCGCATCCCATGCGCGCTCTGGATCGCTCGGAACTCGAACCAGCCGACCCTCAGCTTGGGCGGCGATCACCTCGAGGGTGTTCGTTTTGCCGCTTCCTGCGCCCCCGATCACGAGAATGGCTCTATCTGTCACATCGAGCGTCATGGGGCGTTGACGCTGCCGTTCAGGCTCGTCGAGCAGACCGAGCGCTATTGCTGCGCTCTCGCCACCAGGCACCAGTTCTTTCAGGGTGAGCTGAGTGGGAAGCGCGGGAAGCCATGGACGCCGCGGAAGCGTCGCTGTGGCATCACGCGCCAGCGCGACATCGCTCGGCTGCGAAAGCGCGATTCTCACCTTGCAAGGGCGGGAGTCAGACGCGCGACGGATGAGGGCAATTCCTCGGCCCTCAACGCCGCCGGGCAGCATGGCGGCGTCTTCGACGCCGATGAGTGCGCGGCTGTCCGCTCCGTCCGTAACTCTCAAGCTGATACGCAGCGGGCAATTGGCAAGCAGGCTGTCGCGCACCACTCCAGCCGCACGCTGCGTGCCCAAGATGAGGTGCATCCCAAGAGCACGGCCGCGTGCGGCGACATCGGTGAACACTGCATGCAACTCTGGGTGGTTCCCCAGCAGCGCAGCGAACTCGTCGACCACCACCACCAGCCGTGGCAGGGCCACGCGCGGGTCGAGAATGTCGCGCGCGCCCACACTCGCGATCGCCGCCTCGCGCCAGCGCACCTCTGCGCGCAGGCTTTGAATGGCCCGTCTGGCCCCTGCGCCATCGAGGTCGGTGATGACGCCCGTGACGTGTGGCACGCCCTTGAGGCAGTCAAACGCGGTGCCGCCTTTGAAGTCGGCGAGGAGGAAGTTGACTTCCGTCGTCGAACGGCTGGAGCACAGGGCGACTATCCACGTGATGAGCAGTTCGCTCTTGCCCGAACCTGTCACCCCCGCCACCACCGCATGTGGACCGTCCGAGACCAGATCGACGACAGCCGCTTCGCCAGCATTCGCGCCGATCGAGACAGCCAAGCCACTCGAGGTCACGGCCGGCGACAGGGTCGGGAGCTCCCGCAAGAACAGCGGTGTCTCGTCTCTCGAAAAACCCCATGCGCCGGCAGCGCGGCGATTGAGCATGCTGGCAATCGTTTTCGCCTGCTCCAGAGCAATGCCCTCTACCTCTATTGCGAACCGCTCCCCTGCGAGGTCGAGATGTGCGCGGGAGAGCGTCTCCAGCTCGAGCACTGCGGCGCACCGCGGTGGAAGTGGCTCACCTGCCAGTGAGCGCGCCAGCACGATCTCTGCTTCGACAGGTGGCTGCTCGCCAGGGCCGATGAGCGCAAGCGCCATGCCCGCCGTCGACCTGCGGTGAGGCAGCTCTGCTGCCCACTCGAGATCTCCTCGCAGCGGTCCCACGATGCGCAGCTCACCCGGCGGGAGGGCCGCGCACAGCTGAATGGCCCACGCGCGCTGTACCGCGCTGGCGAGCACGGGTGGCCCAACGGCCACTGCGCCACCGCTTGCTCTCACAACGAGAGGTGCTTGCGGGATCCACGCCGCTTCGGTGCGCAGCCGCGTGGAGAGCGGGTCTCCGTCTCCGCCGGTGACGCGCAGACCACTCGGCACACTGGCCGCGCCCAGTACGAGCGCATCGTCTCGCCCCGACGCTGCCCGCCAGATTTCAGCGTCGCGTCGCATCAGCAGCGCAACATCGGGGTGGCGCGCCCAGAGCTTCGTACGTTCGCGAGACTGCCACTTGGTGATGGTGTCGGCCACACGTTCGCGTTGCTGTGCGGCATCCGCTTCTGCCTGGCGGCGCCCGCGACGCGCTGCGCGCTTGCCATCGATCATCGACCCGACAGCGATCAGCGGGCCGAGCAGTGCGAACCACAGCATCATCGGAGATCCCGTGACTAGCCAGAGCACAACGGCGCCCATCAGCGGGACGACAGACGCCACCACCGGGATCGGCGGTCGCGCAGGTGCCGTCCACTTCGCAGGCAGCCTCAGCGCGTCTTCGTCGATGGCCTCGTGTCCCGCGGGTGCGTGAGGCAGCTCCTCGGGAGCTTCGCTCGACGAAGGCACCCCCCGAGAAAGGTGACGGGGCACGCGAGCGATCGGTTCGGCGAGGAAGGTGTGTGGCACTCCTCGAGTTCAGCGTACAAAGCCCTACACCCCCGGGAGCACAATCGTCATGTGCTGGCGTGCGCTGTGCGAGCGCTTGGGGAGGAGTCGTTGCGCTCAGTCGTCGAGCCGAACGTCGGCTCAGTCGTTGCGCTCAGTCGTCGTCGAGCCGAACGTCGGCTCAGTCGTCGCTGGCAGCTCGGGAGCGCTCGTCTGCGACGTCGAGCACGATGACTGTCACGTTGTCGCGCCCGCCGTTCTCGAGAGCAGCGGCGAGCATCGCGCGGACCGCGTCGGCGGGGTCAGCGTTCTCTTCGAGAAAGTGTCGAATTCCGTAGTCGGTGAGTTCTTTGGTCAGACCGTCGGAACAGATGACGAAGCGGTCACCATCGATGACATCGAGGCGAACATAGTCGGGAGTCGCACCCTCAGTCGGACCTACCGCTCGCGTGATGACGTTGCCATATGGATGGCTCTCGGCTTCTTCGGGGCTGAGCCGCCCGGCCGCGATCAGTTCTTGAACGACCGAGTGATCAGTGGTGATCTGCACGATGGCGCCATCGCGAAGCACGTAGACACGCGAATCACCGATGTTCATCGTCACCCAGTGGGGCTCGCTGCCGCTGGTATCGAGATAGACGCCGGTGAGCGTTGTTCCCGTTCCCTCATCGGTGGTCTCAGGGTGCGAAGCGATGTCCTTCACAGCGAGTGCAAGCGCCTTGTCGATGACCTTGGGCGTGATCTTCGCGCCCGTTGCGATAGCTTGCATGCGGGCGACTGTGCTCGCGCTGGCGATCTCGCCCCCAATGTGGCCGCCCATGCCGTCGGCCACGATGAAAAGCGGATACTCAGCGAAGAACGCGTCTTGATTGATCTCGCGACGACGGCCGGTATCGGTGACGCCAGCCCAGTTCAACTTCACCTGGCCATCAGGAGTGCTCACCGTCGCAGAATGGGCGGATACCTCGGGCACGCCGTGTCCTCCCAATAGACTCTCTCACTCCAGACCATTCAGCCTGCCGTGTCATCACATACTAGTAGCTGAACGGTTCAGACCATCATCGCCATCCCCCGGCGGCGCGTCGATCGCGCCGGTGACCACTGCGACCGCGCCGGTTTCGGGTTCTTCTTCCATAGGTGCTTCGAACTGTGCGTTGTAGAGGTTCCAGTACGCACCGCGCGCGCGCAGCAGCTGATCGTGGCTGCCCTGCTCGACAATCGCGCCTTCTTCCATGACCAAGATGAGATCAGCATCACGGATGGTCGAGAGCCGATGCGCGATCACGAACGCGGTGCGGTCAGCGCGAAGCCGTGACATCGCACGTTGGATGAGCAGTTCAGTGCGGGTGTCGACAGAGCTGGTCGCTTCATCGAGAATCAAGATGCGCGGATCCGCCAGGAACGCGCGCGCGATCGTGATCAGCTGCCGCTCGCCCACGCTGAGGTTGGTCGCATCGTCGTCCAGCACGGTGTCGTAGCCATCTGGCAATGCGTGCACGAATCGGTCAACATACGCCGCGGTCGCCGCTTGCACAATGTCAGCTTCTGACGCCCCCGGCCGACCGTAGGCGATGTTCTCGCGGATCGTGCCCGAGAACAGCCACGTGTCTTGCAGCACCATACCGGTGCGGGCACGCAGATCATCGCGCGTCATCGTCTGAATGTCGACGCCGTCAAGACTGATGCGTCCGCTGTCGGCATCGTAGAAACGCATGATGAGGTTCACCAGCGTAGTTTTCCCGGCTCCAGTCGGGCCGACGATCGCTACCGTGCTTCCCGGCTCTGCTTTCAGGCTCAGCCCCTCGATCAGCGGTTTGTCAGCCGAGTACCGGAACGAAACGTTCGCGAACTCAAGGTGGCTCGCGTCAGCCGGCGCAGTCTCGGCGGGATCAGCATCCATCGTCTGCTCAGGCTCGTCGAGAAGCTCGAACACTCGCTCTGCGCTCGCTACACCCGACTGCAACAGGTTTGCCATCGAGCCGAGTTGGCTGAGCGGCTGCGTGAACTGACGTGAGTACTGAATGAACGCCTGAACGTCACCGATTGAGATGATTCCGGCTGCCACCTGAAGCCCGCCTACGACGGCGATCGCGACGTACACGAGGTTTCCGATGAACATCATCGCGGGCATGATGATGCCAGAAATGAACTGTGCGCCGAAGCTGGCCCGGTAGAGCTCTTCGTTCTCTTCTCTGAACGCCGCCTCAGCCTCTTTTTGGTGACCGAAGACCTTGACGATCGCGTGCCCTGAATAGGTCTCTTCGACCCGCGCGTTCAACACTCCGGTGCTCTTCCACTGTGCGACGAACAGCTTCTGCGAGCGACGGGCGACGAGCACCGTGATGACGATCGTCAACGGAATGGTCACGAGCGCGATCACCGCCAATAGCGGGGAGATGATGAACATCATCACGAGTACGCCCACGACCGTGAGCAGTGAGATCACCACTTGCGATACCGTCTGCTGCATCGTTTGTCCGATGTTGTCGACGTCGTTCGTGACCCGGCTCAAAAGGTCGCCGCGTTGCACTCGATCAAAGTACGACAACGGCAATCGCTGCACCTTGTCTTCGACCTGCAGACGCAGGCGATGCATGGCGCGTTGCACGATGCCGTTGAGCATGCGTGCTTGCAGCCAGCCGAAGAGGGCAGAGAACAGATAGATCGCCAACACGATGACGAGAATCCCGGCGAGCTTCTCGAAGTCGATACCAGCCCCCGGCGTGAAGTCCATCGCCGACAGCATGTCAGCCTGCTCTTGTTGCCCGGAGGCGACGAGTCCCTCCACAACTTGCTCTTGGGTCGCATCAGCAGGTACCTGAAGTGAAACGAAGCCAGCGAAGACGATGTTGGTGCCCTCGCCGAGCATCTTCGGGCCGAGCACTGACAGTCCCACTGACAGCACGGCGAAGAGCAGCACCACAATCAGCCTGGGCGTGTCTGTGCGCAGCGTGCCGAGCAGGCGCTTCGCGCTCGGACCGAAGTTCTGAGCCTTGACTACCGGTGCGGTGTTTCCGCCTGGTCCCCGAGGACCGGGCCCCGGACGTGACGGGCCGCTCATGCTGTTGCCTCCGCTGCCAACTGGGATTCCACGATCTCTCGATACGTCCCGCACGTCGCAACGAGCTCGTCGTGTTTGCCTATTCCGACCATTCGCCCGTGATCCAGCACGACAATCTGGTCGGCTTGCTGCACCGTCGAAACCCGCTGAGCAACAACCAGTCGCGTCGCACCTGGCAGCTTCTCGTCGAGAGCTCGTCGCAGCGCGGCATCGGTTCTGAGGTCGAGCGCCGAAAAGGAGTCATCGAAGATATAGATCGGAGGGTTCTTCACCAGTGCGCGGGCAATCGCCAAGCGCTGCCGCTGTCCACCAGACACGTTAGATCCGCCCTGCGCGATCGGAGCTTGCAGTCCCTCAGCCAGAGCGTCAACGAACTCGCGTCCCTGCGCGATATCGAGCGCTCGCCACAATTCGTCGTCGGTCGCACCGGGGTCGCCGTAACGAAGGTTGTCGGCGACCGTGCCGGTAAAGAGAAAAGCGCGCTGCTGCACCAGGCCCACGCGGCGCCACAGTTCGTCGGGGTCGTACGCGCGAACATCGAGGCCATCGACCGTCACCGAGCCCGCCGTTGCGTCAAACAAGCGAGGCACGAGTCCGATGAGCGTGGTCTTGCCCGCACCCGTTGAGCCGATAATGGCTGTCGTCGTACCAGGCTCCACCGTGAAAGTAAGGCCCTTGAGCACTGCGTCTTCGGCGCCCGGGTAAGAGAAATCAACGTTCTCGAACTGGATACGACCTGAGACAGGCGGGGGTGTGGATGCTGACGCTGGCGCTGCCACAGAAGGCACAGTATCGAGCACCTCACCGATGCGAGCAGCACTCACCGCGGCGCGGGGAATCATCACAAACATAAACGTCGCCATCATGACACCCATGAGGATCTGCATGAGGTAGGTAAGGAATGCGAACAGCGTGCCAATCTCGACACCGCTGTTTTGCACTTGATAGGCACCGAACCAGATCACAGCGACACTCGAGAGGTTCATCACGAGCATGACAGCGGGGAACATGATCGCCATCAGGTTGCCCGCCCGCAGCGCTGTGTCTTTCACATCGTCGCTGGCTTTGGCGAAACGTACCCGCTCTTCACGTTCACGCACGAACGCACGCACCACTCGCATGCCGGTGAGCTGCTCGCGCATGATCTGGTTGACCCGGTCGATGCGCTTCTGCATCTGGGTAAAGGCAGGCACCATCCGCCACACGATAAGACTGACGATTACGAGGAGAACAGGGATCGACACGACCATCAGCCAGGAGAGTCCGGCGTCTTGCCGGACAGCCATGATCACGCCGCCAATGGCCAGCATTGGCGCAGAGATCATCAGGGCCGCAGAACCCTGCACGAGCATCTGCACCTGGTAGACATCGTTCGTGTTTCGAGTGATCAGCGAAGGCGGCCCGAACTGCCCCACTTCGCGCTGTGAGAAGGCGACAACGCGGTGAAAGAGGTCGTTGCGAAGATCGCGGCCGATGCCCATCGCCAATCGCGACCCGAAATAGACCGCGACAATGGCGCAAATAATCTGCACGAAACTGATCGCCAGCATCACGCCGCCGGTCGACCAAATGTATGGGATGTCGCCCACGACGACACCGTTGTCGATGATGTCGGCATTGAGCGTCGGCAACAGCAGCGAAGCAATCGACTGCGCAAGCTGGAAGATCACTACAGCGACGATCAACAGCCAGGCGGGACGCAAATAGCGTCCGAGAAGTTTGCCGAGCACGACGGTCCTTTCTAGAGCGTGATCTCAACCCGCTCGCGCGACACACACCCACAGCTACGCTACGCCCGACACTGAGCATGCGGCGACTCGGGACGTACGCCGTGGGCGATATCTCGCGCCAATATCTGGCGCCAAGAACCCTACGTTTTCGCGCCCGGGTCCTCCGGCAACGGGAACAACGCGTCGATCGCCTCGAGCTGGTCGCTTGTCGGTGTCCATGCGGTAGCGGCCGCGGCGTTCGCGCGCACTTGTTCGGGGCTGGTGGCGCCGGCGATCACGCTGGAAATCGCCGGTTGTGCCAGCATCCACCCGTATGTCGCCTCGAGCATCGTGATGCCCCATTCATCACACAGCGCTTGATACTGCTCGAGGGCGTCCCAGGGAGCGTCTTGCCAGATGTGAGGACGCTGCCTTGCGATGCGCGAATCCTCTGGCGCGTGGTCGCGGCTGAACTTGCCTGTCAGCAACCCGTTGTGCAGCGGGAAATAAGGAAACAGTCCCACTTCAAAGCGGGCAACAGCGGGAATCACTTCGCGCTCGGCCGCACGTGCAAGCAGACTGTAGTGGTTCTGCGCCGACACGAACGGAACACTCGACCGCTGCAGCGCTGCATAGTGCGCTTCGGCGATCTGCCAACCTGACAAATTGGAGTGGCCGATGTAGCGAACCTTGCCCTCACGCACCAGATCACTCAGAGCGTCGAGTGTCTCTTCAACGGGCGTCTCAAGGTCGGGCGTGTGAAGCTGGTAGAGATCGATCCAATCCGTTTGCAACCGCGACAACGACCCGTCAATGGCCCGTCGAATGTAGCTGCGCGAGGCTTTAGCGCCCGAGGGCGGATAGCCCATGTCGCGGCCGAAATGGCCGAACTTGGTGGCCAACGTGACTTCGTCGCGTCGCCCCTTCAACGCCTGCCCCATCAACGACTCCGAAAGTCCAGGGTCTTTGCCGTACATATCGGCGGTATCGAGAAAGGTCACCCCAGCGTCTATCGCAGCGAAAAGCACATCACGGGTGCCTTCCAGCGACTCTGATCGAGTGCCTGGGCGCCCAAAGTTGTTGCAGCCGAGACCAACAGCCGAGACCTGAAGACCGGAGGCGCCGACACGGCGCAGGGGAACTGAGTTGCTCATGCCTCCACGCTATCTCTCCCCCACGACAGCTGAAGCCCCTCACCGCGTGGCGAGGGGCTTCAGCTAAGGTGTCAGGCCTTGGGCGGTTCAGGCGCCGCGGGGGGCTCAGTCGCTGCCGGTGGCTCCGGAGCTGCTGCCGGCGGAGGTGTCGGAGCTGCGGGCGGCGGTGTCGGTGCCGCTGCGGGAGGAGCGGCAGGTGCTGCCGGCGGCTGGTAGACCGGGGGCGCCGCGGGCGGGGTGTTGCCAGCTGCGGGCGGGTATGCGCCAGGAGTGGTCGTCGGGTTGGGCGGGAAGCCACCGGCGGGAACCTGGCTGGGCACTGCATCCCACACGGTCTTGTCAGAGAGGAACCCGTTGCTCGCCCACGGTGCTGCGGGAATCGCGGTGTTCCAGCGCGACTTGTCGAACGCGTTGATGCCGTACCAGACGATGCTCAGGAAGAAGTAGAGAATCAGCCAAACTGCCTCTTTCTGCAGCTTGAGTCCCACCCGCCAAGCGGCGAGCAACGTGACCAAGAACGCTGCAAGGCCGAAGAGCTGGCCGATTACGGGGATCCAGCTCAAGAAGATCGCGGCACCGGCAGCGATCAGGATCAACCATGGACTCAGGTCGCCCAGCTTGCTGAAGATCATGGTGTTGTACACGGGCACCCATGCACGCCACTTGCCCTTCACCCCGGCCTTTTCGAAGATCTTCATCAGGAAGATTGAGAAGATGATGTAGCCGGCAAGGGCGAGGATCAGCAGAAACGGGATAAGGACCAGGTAGAACGCCAGCAGTCCGCTGGCGTCGTCGTAGTCGTAATAAGTGGTGTTCACGGTGAAGCGCTCCCCCATGGATTGTTCGAGCCCGAAGCCCAATACGAATCAGACCCTTTCGGCCCGCGTGCTACATGCTAGCGACTCACGTTCCTCGCCAACAAGCATTCCTGAAGAATGACGTTCCGGTATCAGACGATCAGGAGCACCTCGGTGTCATTGGTCACCCGCATGTTCACGCCCTCCGACGATGCCCAGCGCAAGAGTCCGGGCAACGTAGAAACCCGCGGGCGCGAGGTAGCCAACAAGCGAACAAGCGCACCCTTTGCATGCTTGTTGAAGTGATTCAGCGCGCGAACTTCTCCTTCGCCGCTATCGCTCACGACGCGAACGTACACCGACGGAACCGTCGCAGGCACGGGCCCTAGCGCCACGTATGCCTCAGACCGCATGTCAAGCAGCAGACGCGGCGACGCCTCGTGGAGAGCCGCCGAGACGGCATCGGCCCACACTCGCTTGAGAGAAGGCAGTCCTGGCAGTGACGCGCTGGCGCCCAGTCGATAGGAGGGGATCTTCTCAAGAGCGCCGACGAGACCGAAAGGAGCGCACTGAATACGAACGTGAGAACTGAGCCATCGTCGTGCCGCACCATCTAGCGAGACAGCATCGAGCGCATCGAAGAGCACGCCGGTGTACCGATCGGCGGCCGGCATCGTTGGCGACTCTCGCAGCGTGGCGTTGACTTCAATCTCACCGATCTGCTTCGGGCCCAGCTTCAGAACCCGCGTCGCGCTGAGGGGATCGTCAGAGAGTGCAACGAGCGATCGCACCACCGCCTCGCGTTGCGGAGTAAGCGATGAGTACGACATCTGAGCAAGATCGAGCGGTTGCGCGAACCCGCCTGAGCGCTTCGTTTCAGAGGGCGGTAACAGGACCAGCATGCAGAGTATTCTCCTGAGACGCAGAACGGCCAGCCCGCAGGGGCTGGCCGTTCTGAAATGACTGATCGCTAGGAGATCAACGCTGCGTTGCCGGCGACGATGGTGAGCTCGTTGCCTTCCATCGACACGAAGCCATCCTGAGCATTGGCGATGATCTTCTCGCCAGACAGCTGTGTGATGCGCACCTGTCCCTCGGCGAGGATCGCCAGCATCGGCTCGTGACCCGGCATGAGGCCGATCTCGCCGACGACCGTCTTGGCGACGACGAGCGAAGCTTCTCCGGTCCAGACCTCTGCGTCAGCGGAGACCAGGCTTACGTGGAGCGGCATCTCAGCCATTCTCCTTCTGGATCTTCGCCCACTGCTCTTCCACGTCAGAGATACCGCCGACGTTGAAGAACGCCTGCTCCGCTACGTGGTCGAAGTCGCCCTTGACGATCGCGTCGAAGGACTCGATGGTCTCCTTGATCGGAACCGTGGAGCCCTCGACACCCGTGAACTTCTTAGCCATGTAGGTGTTCTGCGACAAGAACTGCTGGATGCGACGCGCGCGCGAGACAACGATCTTGTCTTCTTCAGAGAGCTCATCGACACCGAGGATCGCGATGATCTCCTGGAGCTCCTTGTTCTTCTGCAGAATCTGCTTGACAGCGGTAGCCACGCGGTAGTGGTCAGCACCGATGTAGCGCGGGTCCAAGATACGGCTGGTCGAGGTGAGCGGGTCGACGGCCGGGTAAAGACCCTTCGATGCGATCTCTCGCGAGAGCTCAGTTGTCGCGTCGAGGTGAGCGAATGTGGTCGCAGGAGCTGGGTCGGTGTAGTCATCGGCGGGCACGTAGATCGCCTGCAGCGAGGTGATCGAGTGACCACGCGTCGACGTGATGCGCTCCTGGAGCACACCCATCTCGTCCGCGAGGTTCGGCTGGTAGCCCACCGCCGAAGGCATACGACCCAAGAGTGTCGAAACCTCAGACCCGGCCTGGGTGAAGCGGAAGATGTTGTCGATGAACAACAGCACGTCCTGCTTCTGAACGTCACGGAAATACTCAGCCATGGTGAGCGCCGACAGCGCAACGCGAAGACGCGTTCCCGGCGGCTCGTCCATCTGACCGAACACAAGGGCGGTCTTCTCGAAGACGCCGGCTTCTTCCATTTCAAAGATGAGGTCGTTACCTTCACGGGTACGCTCACCGACACCAGCGAACACCGACACACCACCGTGGTCCTGTGCGACGCGCTGGATCATCTCCTGGATGAGCACCGTCTTTCCGACACCAGCACCGCCGAACAGACCGATCTTTCCACCGAGCACGTACGGCGTCAGAAGGTCGATGACCTTGATGCCGGTCTCGAACATCTCGGTCTTCGACTCGAGCTGGTCGAAGCTCGGCGCCTTGCGGTGGATGCCCCATCGCTCGGTGATCTCGATCTTCTCGTCGGGGGCTGCGTTGAGCACCTCGCCGATCACGTTGAACACCTTGCCCTTGGTGACGTCTCCAACGGGCACCGTGATGGGGCCGCCGGTGTCGCGCACTTCCTGGCCGCGAACGACGCCATCGGTGGGCTTCAGCGAGATGGCGCGCACGAGGTCATCACCGAGGTGCTGTGCAACTTCGAGCGTGATCTCGTTCGACTCACCATCAATCGTGATGGTGGTCTTGAGCGCGTTGTAGATCTCGGGGATCGAGTCGTGCGGGAACTCGATGTCGACGACGGGTCCGGTCACGCGGGCAACACGCCCGACGCCCGTTGACACGGTCTTCTCTTCGGTGAGGCTCATGGCTTCTTCTCTTTCGTCTTTCTACTTGCCCGATGCCAGAGCGTCGGCGCCGCCGACGATTTCGGCGATCTGCTGCGTGATCTCGGCCTGACGCGCGTTGTTGCGCAGGCGGGTGTAGTCGGTGATGAGCTTGTCGGCGTTATCTGAGGCTGACTTCATCGCCTTCTGAGTTGCCGCATGCTTTGCTGCGGACGACTGCAGAAGAGCGTTGAAGACACGACTCTGGATGTACACCGGCAAGAGTGCGTCTAGAACGGTTTCGGCTTCCGGCTCGAACTCGTAGAGCGGGTACACCTGTGCAGTTTCCTGCTCGTCTGATTCGACGACTTCGAGTGGCAGCAACCGAACTGTCTCGGGTGACTGCGTCATCATGCTGACAAAGCGGTTGTAGACGAGGTTGATCTCATCGACGCCACCGTCAGCACCACCGCGATCGTAGGAGTCGAGCAGAACCGCTGCGATCTCCTCCGCTGTGGAGAAGTGGGGGGTGTCAGTGTCGCCCGTCCATTCGGCCGCGCTTGCAATGCGGCGGAATTGGAAGTAGCCGACAGCCTTGCGACCCACGAGGTAGAACACCGGCTCTTTGCCCTGCGAGCGAAGCAGCTCAGCGAGCTGCAATCCCTCTCGCAGAATCTGCGAGTTGAATGCGCCCGCGAGCCCACGGTCCGACGTGAAAATCACGACGGCAGAACGCAGGATCGTCTCGCGTTCGTGAGTGAGCGGGTGATCGGTGTTCGAATGCGTCGCCACGGCAGAAACGGCCCTCGTCACTGCTCGCGCAAAAGGTGATGATGCGCGCACGCGCGTCATCGCCTTCTGAATGCGCGAAGCAGCAATCAGCTCCATCGCCTTCGTGATCTTCTTGGTCGTCTGAGCAGAAGTGATCTTCTGCTTGTAGACCCGGAGTTGTGCGCCCATTGTCTCTGTCCGGTGTCGCCTTAGCGGCGACCCTTGACGATCTTCTCCTGGTTCACGTCATCCGCCTCAGCCGCCGCGACCTCTTCGTGGCCGGGCTTCGAGATTGCCTGGCCCTTACCGGCCTGGAACTCGAGGATGAACTCATCGGTCTTTGCGCTCAGCGTCGCCACGGTCTCGTCGTCAAGGACGTTCGACTCACGAAGCGAGTCGAGCACCGAGGTGTTGCGGCGTAGGTAGTCAAGCAGTTCACGCTCGAAGTCGAGAACGTCCTCAACCTCGATCGTGTCGAGCTTGCCGTTCGTGCCAGCCCAGATCGAAACAACCTGCTCCTCGACCGGGTAAGGCGAGTACTGCGGCTGCTTGAGCAGCTCCGTCAAGCGGGCGCCGCGAGCAAGCTGACGGCGCGAAGCTGCGTCGAGGTCGGAAGCGAACATTGCGAACGCTTCGAGCGAGCGGTACTGCGCGAGCTCGAGCTTGAGCGTTCCCGAAACCTTCTTGATCGACTTCACCTGGGCGTCACCACCAACACGCGACACCGAGATACCCACGTCGACGGCGGGACGCTGGTTGGCGTTGAAGAGGTCGGACTGCAGGAAGATCTGACCGTCGGTGATCGAGATCACGTTCGTCGGGATGTAGGCCGAAACGTCGTTGGCCTTTGTCTCGATGATCGGCAAGCCGGTCATCGAACCCGCACCGAGCTCGTCGGAGAGCTTTGCGCAACGCTCAAGCAGACGGGAGTGAAGGTAGAACACGTCACCCGGGTATGCTTCGCGACCCGGCGGACGGCGCAGCAGCAGCGATACTGCACGGTAGGCCTCGGCCTGCTTCGAAAGGTCATCGAAGATGATGAGGACGTGCTTGCCCTCATACATCCAGTGCTGTCCAATGGCCGAGCCAGTGTAGGGAGCCAGGTACTTGAAGCCGGCAGGGTCAGACGCGGGAGCGGCGACGATGGTGGTGTACTCCATCGCACCGGCGTCTTCGAGCGCGCCCTTCACCGAAGCGATGGTCGAGCCCTTCTGACCGATAGCGACATAGATGCAGCGCACCTGCTTGTTGGTGTCACCCGAGTCCCAGTTGGCCTTCTGGTTGATGATCGTGTCAATCGCGATCGCCGTCTTGCCTGTCTGGCGGTCACCGATGATCAGCTGACGCTGGCCGCGGCCGATCGGGATCATGGCGTCGATTGCCTTGATGCCAGTCTGCATGGGCTCGTGCACGCTCTTGCGCTGCATCACACCAGGAGCCTGGAGTTCGAGCGCACGACGGCCGTTCGTCGCGATCTCGCCGAGACCGTCAATGGCGTTTCCGAGCGGGTCGACAACGCGGCCGAGGTAGCCATCGCCGACAGCTACAGAGAGAACCTCGCCGGTGCGCGTGACCTGCTGGCCGGCTTCAACGCCGGAGAAGTCGCCGAGCACGACGACACCGATCTCATCCTGGTCGAGGTTGAGGGCCAGGCCCTCGGTGCCATCGGCAAAACGAACAAGTTCGTTTGCCATTACGCCGGGGAGACCCTCGACGTGAGCGATGCCATCTGCAGTGTCGATGACGGTGCCGACCTCGGTAGCCGCAGCGCCGGTGGGCTCGTAGGCGGCTACGAAGTCTTTCAGCGCGTCACGGATGACGTCGGGGCTGATTGAGATTTCTGCCATTGTCTTCCCTTTGTAATCAATATTTCTCGGTGGGGCGTGGCCCCAAAATCTCTCCGCCACCCGGGCGGGAAGTCTGTACTAGCTAGCGAGTCGCTGACGCAGGTCCGCCAGTCGTGCCGACACGCTTGCATCGATAACGTCATCCGCGATCTGGACGCGGAGTCCGCCAACGACTGACGGGTCGATAACCGTGTTCAGCGTTACGGCGTTGCCGTAGCGCTGAGAGAGCGTTGCAGCCAATCGTTCGGCTTGCGCGGCCGAGAGCGGTGCAGCCGTGTAAACAGTGGCTACGCTGCGCCCGCGCTGATCGGCAACAAGATGTGACGCACGAGCGATCAGCTCGCGGACGCGCCGTTCGTTCGGTGCTTGCACCATCGAGGCGAGGATCACAGTCGTTGCTTCGCTCGCGCGTGTGCCGAGGAGGTTCTGCACGAGTGCACCCTTCGCCGCAACATCGCCGAGGCGGCTGCCAAGAGCGAGCTCCAGTTCAGGGTTCTCTGCGACGGTCCGCGAGAACTGAAACAGCTCTGCGCCGAGGTCGACCTGAGGCTCTGCTACCGCTGCCGCGCGGATCGCCAGCTCCTCGATACCGTCAACGAGGTCGGCAGCCGAAGACCAGCGCTGATCGACGACAGCGTTCAGCAGGGCGCTCGTTGTCGCCGTTGATGTCGGCGAGAACACCGACGCAATGACAGCCCGTCGCGCTTCGATCGGGGCTGCGGAGTCGGCAAGCGCGCCGCTCAGCTGTGACGTTTCTCCTGCGGCGCGGGCCGCGGCAAAGAGCTCGCGAGCAACGTCGAGGTTGACGCCCGACGCGGCATCAAGTGCCCGCGTCGTTGCCGCAAGGGCCTGAGTGGTCGCGCTCCCCATTACTTCGATGCCTTTTCTGCCTCAGATGCCTCAAGGTCAGCGAGGAAGCGGTCTACGACAGCCTGAGCCTTCGCATCGTCTGAGAGTGTCTCACCAATGACTCCACCAGCAAGGTCGAGTGCCAGTGTGCCGACCTCGCTGCGCAGTGAGACGAACGCTGTCTGTCGTTCTGCCTCGATCTGTGCATGAGCGGAGGAGGTGAGACGGCTGGCTTCAGCCGTCGCAGAGTCCTTGGCTTCGGCGAGAATCTTCTTGCCATCCTCACGGGCAGCGTCGCGGATCTCACCGGCTTCTTTGCGTGCGTCGGCGAGTTGAGCGGTGTATTCCTCGAGAGCGGCTTCGGCCTTGCGCTGCGCTTCGTCAGCCTTGGCGATGTTCCCCTCGATAGCCGCGCCACGCTCGTCGAGGAGCGCCTTCATCTTGGGAAGGGCGACCTTCCAGAAGATGACGAGGATGACGACGAAGCACACCGTCGACCAAATGATGTCGTACCAAGCGGGGATGAGTGGGTTAGTCACTTCACCCTCTTCCGCGGCGTACGCGACAAGAGCGTTTAGCATCCTGTCTCCTTAAGGCTGAGTGTCAACGGATCAGACGAAGATGAAGTAGGTCGCGATGCCGATGAAGGCGAGCGCCTCGGTGAAGGCGATACCAATCCACATGAGGACCTGGAGGCGACCAGCCAGCTCGGGCTGACGAGCAACACCCTCGATGGTCTTGCCGACGACGATACCCACGCCGATGGCGGGGCCGATGGCGGCGAGGCCGTAGCCCATCGTTGCGACGTTGCCGCTGAGCTCTGCGAGAACCGTAGTTGCGTCCACGGGTTGTGTTTCCTTTCGATTATGGGCGGCGTGCAGCCGACCCGCTTAGTGCTCTTCCGCTACCGCGAGCTGAATGTAGACCGCGGTGAGGAGGGCGAAGACGTAAGCCTGGAGTACGGCCACGAGGATTTCAAAGAGTGTGAAGACGAACCCGAAGGCGAGGCTGCCGGCGCCGAGAAGCGTCCACCAACCGCCAAGGTCGACGACGAAGAACTGGGTAGCCGCGAAGAACAGCACCAGCAGCAAGTGACCGACCATCATGTTCATCAGCAATCGCAACGTCAACGTCACGGGGCGAATGATGAACGTCGAAATGAGTTCGATCGGCGTGACGATGATGTAGATGGGCCACGGCACGCCACTGGGGAACAACGCGTTCTTGAAGAAGTTCTTCGGGCTCTTCTTGATTCCCGCATAGATGAATGTCACGTAGCTCACGATGGCCAGCGTGAGCGGCACAGCGATGATGCTGGTACCGGCGATGTTCAAGAACGGGATGATTCCCGTGATGTTCATGAACAAGATCATGAAGAACATCGTCGTAAGGATGGGCAAGAAACGCTGGGCGTCTTTCTTGCCGAGGAGGTCTTCACCGATGTTGACCCGGACGAAGTCCAGGCCCATCTCTACCAGGCTCTGGAAACGTCCCGGGACGACCTTCATGCGGCGCGTGCCGAGCCAGAAGATCAGTACGACGGCGAGCGTCGCCAAGAACTGGATGAGGTGAATTCGCGTGATCGGAACGACACCGAATGCGTCGAAGAGAACTTCAGGGAAGAACTCATTGACCGAGGGTCCGTGGAATTCGGCCCCTCCGTCGGCAGTGGCGTGGGCGATCAGGGTCGCAGCATGAGTAAACAGCGCTGACTCCAGCTTCGGGGCACCGGCGTAAACCGTTGCGACGATGGTCGATGAGCGTCACGCCGCAGTACTTGCGAGGCAAGCGGGCGGGCGCAGATTGAGCCTATCAAACTCCCGGGCCCTCTGCCGCCGCAGACGGCTTCTGATTCTTAGAGAGTTCGTCTTTCACAGGCTTCTCGTCCACCTTGTCGCCCTCATCGGGGTCGGTAGGCAGTGAGACATCGCTCACGTGGGGCACACGCATGCGAGTGAGCACTACGACATCGACCACGAGCGAGGCGAGAACGCTCGCGATCACGGCAAGCACAAAGATGGTCGGATTGATCCACGGCTGATCCCTGAGCACGAGCATGGCAACCAAGAAGAGGACGAATTTCAGAATCCACCCACCCAAGACCACTCCGAAGAAGATCGGCACGTAGAGGTCGTCGCCGTACCATCGGTTCGCGATCAGGATGCTGACGCCTGTGATCGCGAGGAACACCGCGGCGATCAGCACCCCGGTCAGCGCGCTGAGCATTCCGGTGGTGCCGTCTACGACGTAGCCGATGATCGCGCCGATCACAGCAAGAGCGGCGGTGACGGCTGCCGACCACACGAGGGTAGTTCGCAGAATCGGTGTGCTTGAGACGGGCGAATTGGTCATGGGGCGTTCTCCAGTGCGGGCGCGGGCGCACGTCGGCGCGAGGGAAGGAAGGTGACGACGAGGCAGGCGATGATGCCCACGACGCCGAAGATGACACCGATCAAGTAGTTGCCCGGCCACTCCTGCTGCGTTCCGATGTACATCAGCAGCACGGCGAGGCTGAAGATGGCGGTCCAGGCATAGAAGATCAGCACGGCGTCGCGGTCGGAGTGACCCATGTCGAGCATGCGGTGGTGCAGGTGTTTGCGGTCTGGCGAGAACGGTGACTTTCCGGCAGCCATACGTCGGATCACGGCCAGCGCAAAATCAAGCAACGGCAAGAGCACAACGACGACGGGCAAGATGATCGGAATGAAGGCACCGAGCAGTTGCGAGCGTCCGAACTGATCGTTGTCACCGATCAGCGCTGGGTCAAGCCCGGTGATGGCGATGGCGGAGCATGCCATGAGCAGACCGAGCATCAGCGCACCAGAATCACCCATGAACAGCTTCGCCGGGCTCCAGTTCAGTGGAAGAAAGCCGATGCATGCTCCGATGAGTACCGCGGCGATGAATGAGGCGAGGTTGAAGTAACTGCTGGCGCCGATGTCGCGCACGAGCAGGTAGGAATAGGCGAAGAACACGGAGTTTGCGATGAGGCAGACGCCTGCGACCAGACCGTCCAGACCGTCGATGAAGTTGACCGCGTTCATCACGATCACTATCGAGAACACCGTGAGGGTGAAGCTCACCCAACTCGAGCCCACCGCGAGGCCGCCGATAGGGAGCGACACAATCTGCAGTTGGCCGATTCCTGCGATGATGCCAGCGGCAAGGAACTGGGCGCCGAGCTTGATGGTCCAATCCAGATCCCACAGGTCATCTGCCAGTCCCACGCATACGATCAGCGCGGTCGCGCCCAAGATCGCCCATACGCGCTGCGGTTCAGCCCAAACGATCGCAAAGAATGGGTTCTGCGACGAGAGCAGTATGGCTGCGGTGACCGCGAGAAACATCGCCACCCCGCCGAGCCGTGGAGTCGGCGTCTTATGCACGTCGCGCTCACGGATGCCTGGGTACAGCTTGTAGCGGATGCTCACGCGCCATACGACCCACGAAAGAACGAAGGCCAGCGTGGCGGTGAAGAGAATCGTGAAGACGTACTGCTTCACGCGACGTCCGGCTCTAACAGATCTCCGAGAACCTCTCGCAGCTGCACACGGCTCACCGCGCCTTCGCGCAGCACTTTGACGATCTTCTCGTCCGTGCCGATCAATCCGGTCGCATCAACAATCGTCGACGCAATTCCGGTGGTAGCCATGCCGTCCGAGAGATAGACCTTTACGCTGTCGGCAAGCATGTCCTGCGCTTCTTCTGCCGTGATCGCGGCCGCTTTGCCCGTTCGGTTCGCACTCGAAACCGCGAGCGGGCCGGTCTCTTCGAGAAGTTCGAGCGCAATGCGGTGTGCGGGCATGCGCAGCGCGACAGTGCCGCGCGTCTCGCCGAGATCCCAGGTGAGTGAGGGCTGGGCTGGCAACACGATGGTGAGCCCACCCGGCCAGAACGCTTCCACGAGCCGCTCCACGGCTTCTGGAAGTTCGGCGACCAGAGCGCGCAGCGTGGTGACGCCCGCCACGAGAACCGGGGGCGGCGACTGGCGTCCGCGGCCTTTCGCGTCGAGAAGCCGTTGCACTGCCGCGGCATCGAAGGCATTTGCTGCGACCCCGTAGACGGTGTCGGTGGGAAGGACAACGAGTTCACCACGGCCAATGGCCTGGCGAGCTTGGCGCATGCCCGAGAGCACCTGCGCCGCATCACGGCAATCGAAGATCTCAGACATGTCGGCCACAGTCTAATTGTGACTGCTGAGCGCAGCTCGAATCGAACGGGAGTTCACGGCCGCAAAGCGGTGGTGGCGCGGTCACGCAACGTGAGGTCGGGGTGAGTTGCCGCACCTAACCAACCGTCACGGGCCAGGATCTCGCGAATACCCGCGCCCTGCCATTCGCCATGCTCGATCACGATGGTGCCGCCGGGGTGCGCGAGTCGCAGACCGACCTGGCTGAGAATTCTCACGACGTCGAGCCCGTCTGCGCCGCCGTACAGGGCTACTTCGGGATCGAAGAAGCGCACCTCGGGATCCCGCGGAATCGCATCGTCGGGAACATACGGCGGATTGGATGCCACGACCGAAACTGTGCCATCGAGTTCAGGAAAGGCCTGCGCGAGGTCGATGAATGCCAGGGTGGCGTTTTCAGCATCCACCCTCGCGAAATTCTCTTTCGTCCACAAGAACGCTTCGACCGAGTTCTCTGCCGCGAAAACGCGAGCGTGCGTCACTTCCGTTGCCATCGCCAAGGCGATCGCCCCACTACCGGTGCCGAGATCAACGGCGATAGGGGCAGGCGACGCCACCGCGCCGAGCGCGTCAATGGCCAGCTGGGCGACCATCTCGGTCTCGGGGCGGGGCACGAACACTCCTGGGCCAACGCGTAGCTCTAGGTGCCGAAACGGCGCCAAGCCCGTGATGTGTTGAAGAGGCTCGCGGGTGAGGCGTCGTGCGACAAGCTGCTCAAAGTGAGCGGTCTGCTCTGCAGTGAAATCGTCGCCGCGCACGGCGCTGGCTTGCACTCCCCCGCGACTCGACCCCAGAACGAACGCTGCGAGCAGCTCAGCATCAACGTCGGGGTCAGTGATGCCGGCGCTCTGAAGCGCCGCTGACGCGCGCCGAAGTGACGGCGAAATCGCCTGGGGGGAATGAACGGGAGCCATAAGCGCTATAAACAATACGCCCGGCGTCAAATCCAGGCGAAATGAATTGAATCGTCATACAAGGCCCCTTTCGGGATCGCTCCCTTAGGCTAGCCATCGCACGCGACTACCACCCGTGAAAGGCTCACACATGCCCGGTATCTATCCCGACATCACCTCCACTTTTGGCAACACTCCATTGGTTCGCCTGAACCGCGTCGCAGAAGACGTTGAAGGCAACGTGCTGGCAAAGCTGGAGTTCTACAACCCCGCCTCGAGCGTCAAAGACCGGCTTGGCATCGCCATCGTCGATGCTGCTGAAGCGTCAGGCGAATTGAAGGCAGGCGGAATCATCGTCGAGGGCACCAGTGGAAACACCGGTATCGCCCTGGCAATGGTCGGAGCCGCTCGCGGCTACCGCGTGATTCTCGCGATGCCCTCGTCGATGTCGATTGAGCGTCGCCTGCTGCTCAAGGCCTACGGCGCTGAGCTTGTTCTCACCGAGCCCGCCTTGGGCATGCGCGGTGCGGTCGACAAGGCTGCCGAGATTGTCGCCGAGACCCCCGGTGCGGTGCTGGCTCGTCAGTTCGAGAACGAGGCAAACGCGGCTATCCACCGCACCACCACTGCCGAAGAGATTCTTCGCGACACCGATGGTCAGGTCGACTACTTCGTCGCGGGCATTGGCACTGGCGGCACGATCACCGGCGTCGGACAGGTTTTGAAAGAAAAGGCGCCGAACGCGAAGGTCATCGCCGTGGAGCCCGCTGACTCGCCGCTCTTGACCAAGGGAACGCCAGGCCCCCACAAGATCCAGGGCATCGGCCCCAACTTCATTCCCGAGATCCTCGACCAGAGCGTCATCGATGAGGTCATCGATGTGGAGCTGTCAGATGCTGTCGAGACCGCGCGTGCCGTAGGCACGAAGGACGGCATTCTCGTTGGCATCTCTTCGGGTGCCGCGGTGTGGGCGGCTCTGCAGATCGCCGCACGCCCCGAGGCCGCGGGCAAGAACATCGTGGTCGTGATCCCGTCGAACGGTGAGCGCTACTTGTCGACCGTGCTCTTCGAGAACCTCAGCGCTGAATAATCGCTGTGCCTAACGCTTCACCACGCGGACTCGCTGCGGTGGCTTCGTCAGATGTCGTTGCGCGCTTTCGCGAGGATCTCAACGCCGCAAAGCTGCGCGACCCCGCCGCGCGTAGCTCGCTCGAGATTGCGCTGCTCTACCCAGGACTTCACGCACTCTGGGCGCATCGGGTCTGGCATGCCTTGTGGACTCGACGGTTGCGTTTTCTCGCGCGAGCGGGATCGCAGCTCACCCGCTGGCTGACCGGAATCGAGATCCATCCGGGCGCGACGATCGGTCGCCGCTTTTTCATCGATCATGGGATGGGTGTCGTGATCGGCGAGACAGCTGAAGTCGGTGACGATGTGATGCTCTATCACGGTGTCACGCTCGGCGGCCGCCAGCGCGAGGGCGGCAAGCGCCACCCCACGCTGGGCAACGGTGTAGCAGTGGGCGCTGGCGCCAAGGTTCTCGGACCGATCACACTTGGAGCCGGCTGCGTCGTCGGCGCGAACGCCGTGGTCACACGTGACGCTCCTGCGGACAGCGTGCTGGTCGGCATTCCGGCGAAGGCGCGCGCGCGGCGCCAGCGTGAAGACACGCGAGCGATCCTGACCGCACCCGATTACAGCATCTGAATAACGACAGCGGCCCTGTCCTCGCCGATTGGCGAAGACAGGGCCGTTTTGTCGTCTCTGCGGCTAATTCGCGTCGCGGCGGTCTTCTACCTTCTTTTTGATGAAGATCATCGGCAGCAGCAATGTGGCCAAGGCGGTAACCGCCCACACGATGACCGGAGCAAGAACCCATGAGAGGGCGTCGGTGATGCGAATGCCGCCGATGGGCAGCAACACGACGATCAACAGCGCCACGAGGGTCGAAATGATTCCGATGCCGCCCAGAAGAGCAGGTGCGTTTCGACGGGCAACCTTCGTGATCCAGGGCGCAAGAACACTCTGCAGCACCGCGAAAATCAGCACGGCGAGCACAAAGCCCCACCAATCGCTCCAGTCAATGACGAATCCCTCAAGGACCCAGTCAGCTACCAGAATGCCCAGTGCCGCCGAAGCAACGAAAATCAGCGCGCGAATGAGAAACATGATCATGCCGCGAGCATAGCGTTGCAAAGATCGCGCGCCCAACGTCGACACGCTTCAGTGAACGCTAGCGAGCGGCCGAGAAAGGCGGAGCCTAAGACTCCGAGCCGAGTGCGGCCAATCGCGCTTCTTCGTCAGCGCTCACAGCGGACTCGATGATCGGGTCGAGCGCGCCGTCCATCACTTGATCGAGGTTGTACGACTTGTACCCCGTTCGGTGGTCGGCAATGCGGTTCTCGGGAAAGTTGTAGGTGCGGATCCGCTCGGAACGGTCCATCCCACGGATCTGGGACTTGCGAGCGTCAGAGGCTGCTGCGTCGATCTCTTCTTGCTGCTTCGCCAGGATCCTCGCGCGCAGCACGCGCATTCCCGCTTCGCGGTTCTGCAGCTGTGACTTCTCGTTCTGCATCGACACCACAATGCCTGTCGGAAGGTGTGTGATGCGCACGGCGGAGTCGGTCGTATTGACCGATTGCCCACCCGGACCGGAAGACCGAAACACATCGATCTTCAGGTCGTTGGGGTTGATCGCGACCTCGTCTGGCTCATCGACCTCGGGAAAGACGAGAACACCTGTCGTCGAGGTGTGGATGCGCCCCTGTGACTCGGTAGCTGGCACACGCTGCACGCGGTGCACGCCACCCTCGTACTTGAGGTGTGCCCACACACCCTGCGCGGGGTCACTCGACGAGCCCTTGATCGCGACCTGAACGTCTTTATAGCCGCCCAGATCGGATTCGTTGCGCTCGAGCAGTTCGGTCTTCCACCCCTTCGAGGCGGCGTACTGCATGTACATGCGCAACAGGTCAGCCGCGAACAGCGCGCTTTCCGCGCCGCCTTCGCCGCCCTTGATCTCCATGATCACGTCGCGCGCGTCGTCGGGGTCGCGTGGAATGAGCAGACGTCGTAGCTTCTCTTGCGTCTGCTCCACTAGCTCTTCAAGAGCCGGCACCTCTTCGGCGAAGACTTCGTCTTCTTTCGCGAGTTCCCTGGCCGCTTCAAGATCGTCTGCAGCTGCAAGCCACGCATCATGCGCGGCGACGATGCGACTCAGTTCGGCGTAACGCCGATTGACTCGTTTCGCACGCCGAGCATCAGCGTGCAAAGCGGGATCGGAAAGCTCAGTTTGAAGGGCCTGGTGCTCTTCGACCAGCGTTTTTACGGAGTCGAACACGTGGTGCTCCCCCGTCGCTCAGCGAATGCTGTTGTCGTTTGTGTGGCCGTGACCGTTGCCAGATGCTGGCGCCGGAATCGACTTCTGCATCTGAACCAGGAACTCAACGTTGGACTGTGTCTCTTTGAGCTTACCCAACACCACTTCGAGCGCCTGCTGGGTGTCAAGGCCCGCGAGGGCGCGACGCAGCTTCCACGTGATCTTGACCTCGTCGTTAGACAGCAGCATCTCTTCGCGACGTGTGCTTGAAGCGTTGACGTCAACAGCGGGGAAGATGCGCTTGTCGGCGAGTTGGCGGGACAGACGAAGTTCGCTATTGCCGGTGCCCTTGAACTCTTCGAAGATGACATCATCCATCTTCGAGCCGGTCTCTACGAGTGCCGTCGCCAGAATGGTCAACGATCCACCGTTTTCGATGTTGCGTGCAGCGCCGAAGAACCGCTTGGGCGGGTAGAGCGCGGAAGCGTCGACACCACCAGTGAGCACACGGCCCGAAGCGGGAGCCGAGATGTTGTAGGCACGGCCGAGGCGAGTGATCGAGTCGAGGAGCACGACGACGTCGCGACCGAGCTCAACGAGACGCTTCGCCCGCTCAATGGCGAGCTCAGCGACCGTGGTGTGATCTTCTGCCGGACGATCGAAGGTCGAGGCGATGACCTCGCCCTTGACCGTTCGCTGCATGTCGGTCACTTCTTCGGGGCGCTCATCCACGAGGACGACCATGAGGTGCACCTCGGGGTTGTTCGTAGCGATCGCGTTGGCGATCTGCTGCAGCACGATCGTCTTGCCAGCCTTGGGCGGGGCGACGATGAGCCCGCGCTGGCCCTTGCCGATCGGTGCCACCAGGTCGATGATTCGCTGCGTGAGCTTCTCAGGAGCGGTCTCAAGGCGCAAGCGGTCCTGAGGGTACAGGGGTGTAAGCTCGTTGAACTCGACGCGCGCTGCGGCATCGTCAACCGACAAGCCGTTCACCGCGTCGACCTTCACCAGAGCGTTGTACTTCTGTCGGCCCGACTGCTCGCCTTCACGTGGCTGCTTGATCGCGCCCACGACAGCGTCACCCTTGCGCAGGTTGTACTTCTTGACCTGACCGAGCGACACATAGACGTCGCTGTTGCCGGGCAGGTAGCCCGACGTGCGCACGAATGCATAGTTGTCGAGAACGTCGAGAATGCCCGCGATCGGAATCAGAACGTCGTCGTCGTTGATCTCAGTTTCGAACTCGTCACCCGGCTGGCCGCGACGCTTGTTGCGCTGACGGCCGCGGCCACCAGACTGCGACTGATCATCGTCACTGTCGGACTGCGGCCCGTTGTTCTGCTGGCCCTGCCCGCTCTGGCCATTGTTCTGCTGACCGCCCTGCGCGTTCTGACCGTTGCTCTGGCCACCCTGTGCGTTGCGGTTGCGGTTGCGGTTGCGGTTGCGGTTGCGCCCACGCGAAGGAGTTCCTTCGCTTGAGTCGTCGCCGTCAGACTGCGCGCCGGTGTCGCTCGCGTTGTCGCCGTCGTTCTTCGCGTCGCTGTCGTTCTTGGCCGAGTTGTCGTTCTTCGCAGCGTCGTCGTTCTTCGCGGCGTCGTCGTTCTTCGCGGCGTCGTCGTTCTTCGCAGCGTTGTCGTTCTTCACGGCGCCGTCGTTCTGGGCCGCCGCGGGCGCGTCATCGGCAGCGACTGGCGCTTCGTTGCCAGCCGCGGCGCTGTTCGCATCTTCTGCGGCGGCTGCCTTTTCCGCAGCAGCTTTCGCAGCAGCAGCCTTGGTCGGACGCTTGCGCACGGGCTTCTTGACCGGTGCGCTCGATGCGTCATCCGAAGCAGCAGCGTCAGACGAGTCAGGCGCAGCTGGCGACTCCGCGGTAGCCGGCGCGGTGGTCGCACTGTCTGCCTCAGCAGGCGCTGCCGCAGCGGGCGCACTCTGCTGGGCGCTTGCGGCGTCAGCTGCTGCTGCTGCCTCGACATCTGCAGTCTTGGCCCGTCGAGGGGCGCGCTTGCGTGGCGCCTTCGCTGGCGCTTCAGCCGGTGCTGATGCCGCGGCGTCGGTAGTGGTCTCCACTGACTCAGCCTTCTGAGGTGCGTCTACGCGCTCTTCAGCTGAATTGTCGGTGGTGTGGATCTCGGAGATGGACTCCACGAGTTCTCCCTTGTCAAAACGATTGGAATATGCACGTTCGCACGGGATGTTTGCGGGGCAGACACCTGCTGAAGACGGGTTCGGATACCCAAGTGATGGTCAGAGTTCGTCAACAGACGGCCGTGCGGAAATTTCGCAGATTTGCGACGGAGGCCAGAGTCACGCTGTTTGCGTGGAACCCTCCGCGTACTCCTTCACTGTACCACCCTTGAAGTCGACAGCCAGCATCAGCGCCTCCCACGGGGTGTCAATCTGGGTGGCCACGAACTCGGCGGCAGCGAGCCGCTGCCCTGGCCCGTCAGCCAGAACGAGAACGCTCGGCCCGGCACCAGACACAACAGCCGCGAATCCCTGTGCGCGCAACTCCAACACGAGTCGCGTGGTCTCGGGCATCGCCTGCGCGCGGTAGTTCTGGTGCAGCTTGTCTTCGGTTGCGGCGAGCAGAAGCTCAGGGCTCTGCGTGAGCGCGGCGATCAGCAGCGCCGAGCGCGACACATTGAAAACGGCGTCTTCACGCGGAACGTGCAACGGCTGCAGGCTACGAGCCACGCTGGTCGACATCGTGAACTCGGGAACGAACACGAGCGGCGAGACGCCACGGTGTACGAGCAGCTTCTTGTGCATCGGTCCGGTCTCATCGACCCACGCGATCGTCAACCCGCCGAACAGCGCGGGGGCAACGTTGTCGGGGTGGCCTTCGAGTTCCGTCGCAAGTCGCAGCAGGGTTTCGTCGCCGAGTTCAACATCGCCAGCAAGCAAACCCTTGGCTGCGAGCAAGCCGGCCACAACGGCCGCACCAGAGGAGCCCATTCCTCGGCCGTGCGGAATGACGTTGTGTGCTTCCAGTCGCAGGCCGGGCATACGCCGACCCACAGCCTCGTACGCATACGCGATGGTGCGCACAACCAAGTGGGAGGCATCGCGGGGAACGTCGTCGATGCCTTGGCCGGTGAGCTCGATGTCGAGTTCGCCCTCCGCAAGGGCGGTGACCACGAGTTCGTCGTACACGCTCAGAGCTAGTCCAAGAGTGTCAAACCCGGGGCCAAGATTGGCGCTGGTTGCCGGCACCCTGACGACGACACTCCGCCCGGGCGCCGGCGAAAGCGCCGCGTTCACGCCGAGGCCTGGACCGGCTGAAGATCGAGGACCGATGCGACCTCTGAGGTAGCTGCGTCAACAACCGTGGGAGTCACGTCGGTGCCGTCAGCGTTGCGCAACGCCCACTGCGGGTCTTTGAGGCCGTGACCGGTGACAGTGAGAACGACGCGTGAGCCGGCAGGAATGATTCCCGCTTCAGCGCGGTCGAGCAGACCGGCAACGCTGATCGCAGATGCGGGCTCGACAAAGATGCCGACCTCAGAGGCGAGAAGCTTCTGCGCGGCAAGAATGCGCTCGTCATCGATTGCGCCGAACCAGCCGTCGGTGGCTTCACGCGCGGCAAGCGCGAGGTCCCACGAAGCAGGGTTGCCGATGCGAATCGCGCTGGCGATCGTCTCGGGGTTCTTCACGACCTCACCACGAACAAACGGCGCTGAGCCCTCGGCCTGCAAGCCGAACATCCGCGGCACGCGAGTTGAGACGCCGCGCTCGGCTTCTTCGGTGTAGCCGCGCGAGTATGCGGTGTAGTTGCCCGCGTTGCCGACCGGAATGAAGTGGAAGTCGGGAGCATCGCCGAGCACCTCGACGACCTCGTAGGCGGCCGTCTTCTGGCCGTCGATGCGGTCGGGGTTGACCGAGTTGACGAGGTGCACGGGGTAGTTGTCGGCAAGCTCGCGTGCGATCTCGAGGCAGTCGTCGAAGTTTCCGCGCACTTGAATCAGACGACCGTTGTGCGCGACCGCCTGGCTGAGCTTGCCCATGGCGATCTTGCCCTCCGGCACCAGCACGGCGGCGGTGATTCCAGCGTGCGCCGCGTACGCGGCGGCGGATGCTGAGGTGTTGCCCGTCGAGGCGCAGATAACCGCCTTGGCACCGTGTTCGACGGCACGCGAGAGCGCCACTGTCATCCCGCGGTCTTTGAACGACCCCGTCGGGTTCATTCCTTCGAACTTCACCCATACGTCGGCGCCGGTGCGGCGTGACAACGATGGCGCCGGCAGCAGCGGCGTGCCACCTTCGCCGAGGGTGACGACACTCGAGGCGTCAGTGACGCCAAGACGATCTGCATATTCGCGGAGAACTCCGCGCCAAAGGTGTGCCATTTTCAGTCTCCTTCTACCCGCAATACCGATACGACCCGCGCCACCACGCCACTTGCGGCGAGTGTGTCTACGGTGTCGCTGAGATCTTGTTCACGTGCCTTGTGCGTGCCGATCACCAAGCGCGCCGTGGCCGCGTCGGTGTCGTCTGCGTCGATCACTGTCTGTTCGACGGTCGCGATTGACACTTTGCCATCGCTCAGTGTGCCGGCAACCGTTGCGAGCACTCCGGGGCGATCGTTCACTTCGAGCGTGATCTGATAGCGCGTGGTGACGTGCCCGATCGGCACGATCGGCAGGTTGGCAAGGGTTGACTCGCCGACACCGACACCGCCTGCGATATGACGACGTGCCGCCGAAACGACGTCGCCGAGCACGGCCGATGCGGTCTGCACGCCGCCCGCTCCCGCGCCATAGAACATGAGGTTTCCGGCAGCCTCTGCCTGCACGAAGACAGCGTTGTTCGCACCGTGCACCGAAGCGAGCGGGTGTTCACGGTCGACGAGCGCCGGATACACCCGTACCGAGATGGATTCGCCGCCGGCGTCGTCGTTCAGCCGCTCGCACACGGCGAGCAGCTTGATGACGTAGCCCGCTTTGCGGGCAGCATCCATCATCGACTTATCGATCTGAGTGATGCCCTCGCGGTGCACGGACTCGAGCGGAATCGTCGTGTGGAACGCAAGGCTCGCCAGAATCGCGGCCTTCTGAGCCGCGTCGTAGCCCTCGACATCAGCCGTCGGGTCAGCCTCGGCGTATCCCAGAGCTTGCGCGTCGGCGAGAACGTCGGCAAATTCGGCGCCCTCTTTGTCCATGCGGTCGAGGATGTAGTTCGTCGTGCCGTTGACGATGCCCATGATGCGCTGCACCCTGTCGCCAGCAAGCGAATCGCGCAGCGGGCGGATGATGGGGATCGCACCGGCGGCCGCGGCCTCGTAGTACACCTGGGCGCCCACCTGGTCTGCAGCGGCGAACAGCTCAGGCCCGTGGGTTGCCAGCAGCGCCTTGTTGGCCGTGACGACGTCTGCACCAGAGTTGATCGCTTCGAGCAGGTACTCACGTGCGGGCTCGATGCCGCCCATCAGTTCGATGACGATGTCTGCACCGACAATGAGCGTCTTCGCGTCGGTGGTGAGCAGTTCTTGAGGCAGATCGACTTCGCGCGGTGCGTTGACGTCGCGCACGGCAATGCCAACGAGCTCGAGTGTTGCTCCCGCGCGGTCGGCGAGTTCGTCACCGTGCTGTCGGAGCAACGAAGCAACCTGAGAGCCCACGGAGCCAGCACCCAGAAGTGCGACGCGGAGGCGGCGGTAATCGGTCATGCGATCCCTTCCATCGGAGATTCGGTGAGGCCGGCATCACGCGAGAGCAGATCGTTGATCGTCTCGCCGCGAACGATTACCCGCGCCTCTCCCCCGCGCAGCGCCACCATGGGCGGCCGGGGAACGAAGTTGTAGTTGCTTGCCAGCGAGAAGCAGTAGGCGCCGGTGGCCGGCACCGCGAGCAGGTCGCCAGGGGCGACGTCACCGGGCAGGTACTCCGCGTCGACCACGATGTCACCAGACTCACAGTGCTTGCCGACGACGCGCACGAGCGCGGGGTCGGCGTCGCTGATGCGTGAAGCGAGTCGCGCCGAATACTGCGCGCCGTACAGCGCCGGGCGCGCGTTGTCGCTCATGCCACCATCAACGCTCACGTAGAGACGCGTCGCGCCGTCTTCGAGGTTGACAGTCTTGGTGGTGCCCACTTCATACAGCGTGACACCAGCGCGGCCGACGATCGTGCGGCCTGGTTCGAATGCCAGGTTGGGCATAGCGATGCCGCGCACCTCGCACTCTCGAGCGACGGCATCGGCGATACCTGCCGCGAGCTCTTCGATCGGGGTCGGCTGGTCTGACGCGGTGTAGGCGATGCCGAATCCGCCGCCGAGGTTGAGTACCGGCACCGGCGCAGCTTCGGCGAGCTCGGCGTGCAGTTCGATGAGTCGCGCGGCTGACTCTTCAAAGCCAGCGGTACCGAAGATCTGCGAGCCGATATGGCAGTGCAAGCCGATGAAGGTCAGCGAAGAGAGTTCGCGGATGCGCGCGACGGCGGCTGGAGCATCCGCCAGGGTGAAGCCGAACTTCTGGTCTTCGTGAGCGGTGGCAAGAAAGTCGTGAGTCTCAGCGTGCACGCCGCTGTTCACACGGATCAGCACCGCTTGATTGATGCCAAGGCGCTCAGCAATTGCTGCGAGACGCTCGATCTCGATCGGACTGTCGATGACGATCGAGCCAACTCCGGCGGCGACAGCGGCTTCGAGCTCGTGAGCGCTCTTATTGTTTCCGTGGAAGCCGAGGCGCGCAGGTTCTGCCCCTGCGGCAAGCGCAAGAGCCAGCTCGCCCCCCGTGCACACATCGACGGCGAGGCCTTCTTGGGTAACCCAGCGCACGACCTCAGCAGTCAGCAACGCCTTGCCGGCGTAGTAGACGCGGGCGTCTACGCCGTGACGCCCTGCCGCCGAGTTGAATGCAGCGAAGGCCTGCCGTGCGCGAGCACGAATGGCGTCTTCGTCGACGACCCACAGCGGGGTGCCGAATTCTTCGCGCAGCGCAGAAGCTGTGATGCCGCCGAGCACGATTTCGCCACGCTCGTCGCGGGTCGCGCTACTCGGCCATACGGTCTCGACAAGTTCGTTGGCGTCGTCGGGAGCATCCGGCCGTGTCGACACGGAAGAGGGCGAAGCGGCGGACACAGAAAGACCAATCGGTGGGAACTTGGGTTGCGGTGCCGCCAGAACAGCCAAGGCGGCAAGAAGCCGCGGCCGGCAGGCGCACACGCCGGGCAGTTTCTGAGTCTACGGCACGGTGTATGCCGAGCCCGTGACGTGTGACGCCCGATGGCGTGGTGTCACTCGCAGGTGCCGTTCTGCTGCAGTGCGTCGGTCGTGAGCAGGGCGCTGTCGACCGTGAAGTCAGCGATGAGCTTGCCACCGCTCACCTCGGCGCTGGTCAGCGTGACTCCGGTCGGCAGGTATTCCGCCACGCATACCGGCCAGTCCTGCAACACGACGTCGGCAACGACTCCGAACTGATCCCGCAACCGGTCGGCGGTGAGCTCAGCGCCCGCCACCTCCACCGAATCGGGACTGAGCACGAGCTCGCCCTCGACCGCAGAAGGTGTGAGGGCGGCGCCGACCGGCACGCCGATGCCGAGAAGCGACAGCTCCATGTTCATCGTGATGGTTGAGTCATCAAGGCCCATTGTCTCAGCGGGAAATCCTTCGACCGTCGACATCAATCCGCGCAGTTGCTCTTCGTTCAGAGCGACCGTTGCCATCGCCCCGCTCATGCCCTGCGGTTCACGCACCCGTACATCGTGCGCGGTCACGCTGACATCGGCGACGACATCACCGAGCGGCACGTCGTCGGATGAGACCACGACGGTGTCGAGTCGCCCCACGATGAGCTGCGGAATCACAGTGCCCTCAATGTCGACATCGATCTCATGATCCGCGGGAAGATCGAGCTGCTCTGCCACACCGTTGCTGATCATCTTCTCGGCGATATCGCGCGCGGCGGCCTCGGCGGCGAACCACGCCACGATCGCTCCGCCCACGACGAGAACCAGAATCACGATCCACGGCCAGCGTCGCTTCTTGGGCGGCTCTGCATAACCCCAGTCAGGAATGACCGTTGTCGGCTGCGTATCGTTCAGGCTCATCGGCTCTTACATCCGTTCTGGTGCACTAACCCCGAGCAGGTCGAGTCCGTTGCGCAGCACTTGACCGGTGGCGTCGTTGAGCCACAGGCGCGTGCGATGCACCGCTTCAATCTCACCGTCGCCGAGCGGAATGATTCGGCAATTGTCATACCAGCGGTGGTACAGGCCTGCGAGCTCTTCGAGGTATCGCGCGACGCGATGCGGCTCGCGAACCTCGGCGGCGAACGCGACGATGCGCGGGAACTCCTGCAGCGCACCGAGGAGCGCTGACTCGGTCTCGTGAGTGAGCAGTTCAGGAGCGAATTCGCTGCGGTCAACGCCGGATGCTGCCGCATTTCGTCCGACATTGTGCGTACGCGCGTGGCCATATTGCACGTAGAAGACCGGGTTGTCGTTCGTGCGCTTGCGCAACAGCTCTGGATCGAGGGTGAGCGGCGAATCGGCGGGATACCGTGCCAGCGAATAGCGCAGAGCGTCGGTGCCGAGCCATTCGCGCAGATCGTCCATCTCGATGATGTTGCCGGCGCGCTTGCTCAGACGCGCACCATTCACCGAGACGAGCTGACCGATCAGCACCTCGATGTCTTTCTCGGGGTCGTCTCCTGCGGCACCGGCGAGCGCTTTCAGACGATGCACGTAGCCGTGGTGGTCAGCACCGAGCAGGTAGATCTTGTGCGCGAAGCCGCGGTCGCCCTTGTTGAGGTAGTAGGCAGCGTCGGCGGCGAAGTAGGTGTACTCACCATTCGAACGGCGAATAACACGGTCTTTGTCGTCACCGAAGTCGGTCGTGCGAACCCACACCGCGTCACCGTCGTCGAAGACGTGTCCTTGCTCGCGCAACCGGTCTACTGCCTCGTCGACCAGACTCGGTTCGCCCGTTGCACCGGGGGCGTGAAGCGTGCGTTCCGAGAACCACACGTCGAAGTGAACGTTGAACTGCAACAGTGACGACTGCACTTCAGCCAGTTGGAATCGGTAAGCCAGCTCGCGCGCACGTTCGAGCTGCTCATCGTCGCTCAACTCGAGAAGTCGCGGTTCTGCGGCCAGCACGCGGCGCGCCAGCTCGTCAATATAGGCACCGGCATAGCCGCCCTCAGGGGTCGGCTTGTTCTGCGCCGCCGCAAGCACGGAGTGACCGAAACGCTCCATCTGGGCGCCGGCGTCGTTGATGTAGAACTCGCGATCGACGGTGGCCCCGCTGGCGAGCAGCAGACGAGCGATGGAATCGCCCAGAGCTGCCCATCGAGTGTGACCGATGTGAAGAGGACCGGTCGGGTTTGCACTGACGAACTCGAGGTTGATGGTGCGACCGGACTGCGTCTCGTTGGTGCCGAAGGCAGCGCCAGCCTCGACGATGGTCTTGGCGAGGGCGCCTGCAGCGGCAGCATCCAATCGAATGTTGATGAACCCGGGCCCGGCAACCTCGACGCTGGCGACGCCATCGATCGCGCCGAGCGCCTCGGCGATCTCAGCTGCGAGTTCTCGAGGATTCGCCCCTACCGCCTTTGACAGCTTGAGCGCCGCGTTCGATGCCCAATCGCCGTGGTCGCGGTTCTTGGGACGCTCGAGCGGAACGTCGGCCGACGTCAGACCGTCGCTCGAGCCCGGGCGTCGCGCCTCGATGAGCGGGGCGATGACGGCGAGCAGAGCGGCAGAGAGGGCATCAGGATTCATAACCGTGCCAGTCTAGTTGTGGCGGCTGAGCTCAACTCCGCCGTATCGCTCAGGCGATCTGCACAAGTTCGAAGAAATCATCCGCGGCGGGGTCGGCGACATCGGCCGGAGCCCCCACGCGCACGGCATCTTCATGGTCGTCTGGCAACACCCACGCATCGACACGCATGCGCTCAAGCCCGACGAATCCACCGTGGTAGCTCAAGAAAGCGCAGTCTGACGCATCGCGTCCGGTGGCCATGCGCACGAGCGAGTTTCGGTTCGACAGCCGGGTCGCGTCAATGACGTACCAGGCACCATCGAAGTAAGCCTCCGCCACAGCATGAAAGTCCATCGGGCTGAGGCCAGGGGCGAAGCAGGCGGTGTAGCGCGCCGGCATGTCCATGGCGCGCAGCAGCGCAATGACGACGTGCGCGTAGTCACGGCATACGCCCTGACCGGTCATCAGCGTCGTCACGGCGCTGTCGGTGCCCTGGCTCAGTCCGGGGGTATAGGTCGTGCTGGTGAAGACGAACTCTGACACTGCGGCGATCAGTTCGTGGCCCTGCAGACCTTTGAACTGCCGTCGTGCCTGCTGAAACACTTCATCGGACTGGCAGTAACGACTGGGGCGCAGGTAGGTAATCGCTTCGAGGTCGCTCGTGCGGGCGTGGGTCGCCCGCCCTTCAACGACGGCTTCATAGCGCACTTCGAGTCGGCCAGCCTCGCCTGTGAGGCGATGCAGACGGCTGCCAGACTGGTCGACGATCTCGGTCGGCGTGTACACGCGGTCACCCTGGGTGAAGGTCAGCTGTTCGCTCGAAAGGGGCATCGACTGCGCCGCAGTGATCTGGAAAATCAGGTCGATGGATGCCCCCAGATCGAGGTCCAGTTCAGCGGTGACGAAGCGGTGCATCGAAGTATCCTCGCACGTGAAATACCAGCCCGGCGCCACGCGTCGGCGGGCCACTCGTCGCGCATGCGCTTCCGTCTCGAAGCCAAGGGGTCGCCCCGCCTCATCGTCGCGTAGCCTCGAAGCATGACATCGCATTCTGCAACCCGGGTGTCACGCCCGTGGTGGGCGGTGATGGCGGTCGGTTTCGCTCTCGCTGTGGTGTGCGCTACGGCGCTATGGCGCCCGTGGTTGCAGACGTCGGCGCCGGTCGCTGGTGCGCAGTCGCAGCCGGTCGGCGCGACCGCTGAAGCGCTTGTTCTTCCGACCTCGCCTAGCGTGCTGGTGTTCGGCGATTCGTGGGTTTATGGGTCCGCAGCGATCGTTCCCGAGTTAGGTTTTGCCTACCGACTCGGCGCAGACCTCGGCTGGCAGGTGCGCGTTGACGGTGTGCGTGGCAGCGGATATCTCAAGCCGGGAATCGACGGGCCCGCATATGGCACCCGAATCGAGGCAATGGATGCTGCTGTCTCCCCCGACCTCATCATCGTGCAGGGTTCAATCAACGACCGTCGCCTCTATGAGTCGGTTGACTATCGGTTAGCGGTCAACGCCGCGTGGGATGAGCTTGCGGCGAAGTACCCTGCCGCATCCATCGTCATTCTTGGACCCGCCCCTCAGGTGCTGCCGGTCGAGACGGCAACCGAGCAGATCGATCAAGAGCTCGCGGCGCTCGCCACGGAGCGTGGCTGGTGGTACATCTCGCCGATCGCCGAGTCGTGGATCATTGCGTCGAACTACCTTGATGTGATCGACACCGGCGCCGGGCGGGATCACCCGTCAACCGAGGGACACGCGTACCTTGCTGAGCGCGTGATGACGGCGTTTGCCGACATCGTCGCCCCAACCGAAGTTGTCGCCGATGCGCCGGGCGATGCCGAACCGGCCGTTACGCCCTAACCCGGCGAAGACGAAGCCGCATGGGTGGTAATCTCGATCGGTGCGCCTCCGTAGCTCAGGGGATAGAGCGTTGGTTTCCGGTACCAAAGGTCGTGGGTTCGATTCCCGCCGGGGGCACTTAGAAAACACTGGGATGGCGGGGCCTTCGGGCCCCGCCTTTTCACTGCCGTGACAACATTCTGACAACATTTGCGTCGCGCTTTGCCAGGTCGAGGGCGGCAGCGACGGCGTCTTGCCTTCGGCGAGTTGCGCGAGCGGAAGAACGAGGAACTCCGGGTACGGGACGGACCTCGAGCGGTGCGTCTTCGGTGACCCGACGTGGACCTCCGCCGAGACGAGAACGGCGTTCTCTTCCACCTTTGCGCGCCGCCTGAGCGTGTCGACGTGCCGGATGCGGAGGGCGGTCGCCTCACCCCACCGGAGGCCCGTGTACGCCAGGAACAGGACGAGGGTCGGGTGTCTGGCGTTATCGGCGAGGGCTTGCACCTGCGCGTGATCGAGATAGTGCCTGCGCGCCGTGCGGCTCTTCGGCGGGAAAGAGATGTCGCGGGCGACGTTGCGCACCAGACGACGATCTTGGACAGCCGTGTCGAGGATGCCAGCGAGCACTCCGTGCGCGCGTCGGATCGTCGTGGATCCGCCCGGGATCGTCGAAACCCATGTCTGCACCTCCGAATGACGGATGCCGCCGACTTTTCGGGCGCCCCATTTCGGCTTCACGTGCTTCGACCACGCCGATTGCAGCGGCCGCATCGACGACGGCTTCAACACGCCCTCGCGTTGCTGTAGCCACTCCTTGCCGAGCATGGCGATCGTGACCTCGGCGCTCGCCGGGTCGACGTACTCGCCGCGATTCTTCGACACTTCGAGTTCAGCGAGACGCGCTTCCGCATCGCGGTTCGTCCGGAACCCGCGCTCGGTGGTCTGCGCCTGGTCGGGGCGCCGGTAGCTGATCCGGTAACGCTTCGCGCCGCCGGCCGTTGTGTAGGGGTAGACGCTCCCCATCAGCACTCCCCCGAGCGATGCTTACGAATGACTGTCATCAAAAGTTCGGTGTGCCCTCGTCAATGAGGTCAATGAAAGACTCACGTTCCGGCGACACATGATCGATGTCCGAGATGGGGGGCTTGGGCGCGGTGCGCTCGGCCTCGGATTGAGATTCACCGAAAGGCGCGGTCTGCACCCCGACGGAATCCCATCGAAAGGCGGTAGAGCCGGCCGCGGGTCTTTGCGACGTGATGTAAAACAGTCCGGGCGCGTGAGCGCTGCGATTGGCGCACCATCTGGATCGGGGTTCGCCAGCACAACGCCGGCGTCAGACGCAACATCGCGACCGATGTGAAAGGGCGATCCCACGACGTCGGGCACCGTGACGCGATCTGCGGAGCGCTCGACCATAACGCCTACGGTACGCCGGAACTTCTCCTCGTGCTATGTACGCACGTCGATCCGCTTACGCGACGGGGTCACGGCGTTCGCGGCGGGGTGTCAGGGCTTCCACACCATGAAGACGACCACGGCGACCAGGCTTATAGCGGCGATGCCCAAGCTGACTACAACGCCCGTGTAGCGCTGCTTCGTTCCCCGCCGTTCCGGGTGCAGGTATGTGGGGACGACGATCCCGAGCGTGAGGGCAGCGGCGATCACATACAAGTTGAGGGAGCCCAGAACCCAGGGTGTGGGGAGAGAAGGTCCAAGAAGTATTCCTTTGCCGGGGGCGGCGGGTGGTTACGCGACGGCAGAGACGGTGTCGACGAGTTTGCCGTCGACAAGGTTGACGACGCCGTGCATCCGGGGAAGGTGGACGAGGTCGTGGGTCACGAGCAGCGTCGAGGTGTTCAGCTCGTCGGTGAGGCGCAGGATCAGCTCGATGATGCTGGCGCCGCGTTCCTGGTCGAGCGCACTGGTGGGTTCGTCAACGAGAAGCACGCTGGGGTCGTTCATCAGGGCGCGGGCGATGTTCACTCGCTGGCGTTGGCCTCCCGAGAGCTGGTGGGGTCGTTTGTCTCGGTGGTCGGCGAGTCCGACCGCGTCCAGAAGTGTCTCGGCTCGTTTGGCCGCATTGCCACGGTTTCGGCGGGAGTGGCGTGCGCCGAGCTCGTTCATGACGGACAGCTGCTCGAGCGCGGTCAGGGACGGGATGAGGTTGGACTGCTGGAAGACGATGCCGATTTTGTTGCGGCGGGTCTCAGTGGCTTCGCCGGGAGTGAGGCGAGTGGCATCGATGTCGTCGATGATGACCTGCCCGGAGTCGGGGCGGATGAGGGTCGCCGCCACGGCGAGGAGGCTGGATTTCCCGGAGCCGCTGGGACCGGTGATGCCGATAACGGTTCCTGGGTGAGCGGTGAGGCTGACCTCGTTGACGGCGGTGACGCGATTGTCGCCGTCGGGGAAGGTGAGGGTGATGTTGTCGAGGCGGATCATCGGTTGCTCCCGAGGGCGGTGAGGGGGTCGGCGGAGGTCACGGAGCGGAGCGCGAACGCGGCTCCAGCGAGGCCGAGCGTGATCATGATCGCGCCGGGCAGCAGTGTCGTGAGGGGGTTGAGGAGGAACGGAAGGGCGGTACCGGCGAGGGTGCCGAAGAGGGTGACCAGTCCCAACCCGATTCCTATCCCCAGGAGCAGAACGATCAGCGCCTGACCCAGTGCGTCCCGGACCAGCGAGGATGTGCTGGCGCCGAGTGCTTTGAGCACGGCGATGTCGCCCTTGCGTTGCATGGTCCAGACGGTGAAGAACGCGCCGATGACGAGGCCGGAGATCCCGAACAGCATGGTGACCATCAGCAGAAGCGACCCGATCTCGGAGCGGAACGCGCTGAGCGCGGTCAACGACCCGAGGACGGTTTGGGAGACGGTGGAAGTCGCGGTGTCTGTAGTCTCCCAGTCCGGCGACCCCGTGACGGCGAGGACCGTCGCGTAAGCGTCGGGGTTGCCGGTGGATGCCGAGTAGGCCTGCCAGTCGGACAGGGTCATCTCCACAACGGGGGTGTGGCTGTACCAGGCATCGCCAGCGATCGTTTCGACCGTGTAGGTGGTCCCCGCGATTGTCACGTCATCGCCGATAGCGACGTCGAGGTCTTTGGCTGCGGGAGCGGACAGGCTCACCCGACCATCCTGGGAGGGGGCGGTGGCGTTGAATCCGGGTTGTACGCCGAAGATGGCGATCGCGATGCGGGCGTCGCCTGCCTCTGCCCGGGTCTGGCTGATCCCGATCGGTTCTGCCGAGGTGACGCCGGCCGCGGTGTCCCAGGCGGTGGTCTGCTGTTCGGTGATGGTGGAGTCGGAGAAGCTTGCGGCCGCGCCGTCCGTGGTGGGCGCCGAGAAGACAACCCGATCTCCCGGGATCGACAGGACGGCGGAGATGTTCTGGGTGGCAAGGCCGCCGGTGAGGCCGCTGAGGAACCCGACGAGAACGGTGATGAGGGCAACGACGGACCCGATCAAGACGAATCGGCCGCGGGCGAAGCGTAGGTCGCGGAGCGCGACGAACATGAGATTCCTTTCCGGTCACCCGAGCTGGGGACACGTACCACTTTTCCTCTCTCGACCTGCGATCTCATCGCCCGCCCGCACAGGCTTTGCCGACTGAAGGGTGGCTGGGGAAGTCATCCTTTCGGACGATGCCGTCGCCCTATCGATGCGTAAGATTCGGTCCATGCCCCACACTGCGCTCACCCCCGTATTCGTGGGTTTGCGCACCGGGCTGCATGTACTTTTCGCTGCTCTCGCCGTTCTGGTCATCGTCCGCGCGGTGATCTCACCGACGGAGAGCAGCGTCGCCGTCATCGTCCTCACGCTGGTGATGATCGCTACATACGGGGTCGGGGCGATAAAGACCAGGACCACAGTCCAGAGTGCCCGCACCCTGCGCCTGCTGTGGTTGGCGGCGCTCACGCTCGAGTGGGTGGTCCTATTGTGGCTGACACCCGAAGCCGCGTACCTCGTGTTCCCCCTGTTCTTCCTCTACCTCCATCTCCTCGGCTCCTGGTGGGGCGCTGCAGCGATCGTCGTCGCTACCGTGACTGCCATCTGTGCGCTCGGCATCCACAACGGATGGAGTCTCGCGGGAGTCGTCGGCCCACTAATCGGCGCAGGAGTCGCCCTCCTGATCGGTCTCGGCTACCAGGCTCTGGCCCGCGAGGCGGAACAACGCGAGACCCTCATGGGCGAGCTGCTCGCGACCCGAGGACAGCTCGCCGCAACCGAACACGAATCCGGAGTCCTCGCCGAACGCGCCCGGCTGGCGCGCGAAATTCACGACACCGTCGCGCAGGGGCTCTCCAGCATCCAGATGCTCCTCTACGCCGCCGAACAGGCTGACCCCGAACGCCCTGGCGCCGAACACATCCGACTTGCCCGAGACACGGCAGCCAACAATCTTGCCGATGCACGCCGGTTCATCCGCGAACTCACCCCACCCGACCTTGACGACCGGGGACTCGGCGGGGCACTGCGGAGACTCGCAGACTCACAATGGGCAGCGCAAGGGCTTCTCGTCAACGTGCGGGTATCCGATACGGTGGATCTACCCATGCACGTCCAGACGGCGCTCCTACGAATCGCGCAGGGAGCCATCGCCAACGTCATTCAGCACGCGCATGCCACCACCGCGACCATTACTCTCGCCGCCGATCACGAGCGACTTCAGTTCACCATCGCCGACGACGGCGAAGGCTTCGACCCCCACCTCGCGACCATAGAATCGCGCGGGCACTCAGATTCGTTCGGGCTCCAGGCGACCCGCGAACGCGCAGAACAACTCGGTGGCAGCCTCACCATCGACACACACCCCGGCGGAGGAACGCAACTGACCATCGAGCTGAGCTTGGAGCAGACCACATGATCCGGCTTTTGATCGCCGACGACCACCCCATCGTCCGCGCGGGACTCGTGGCTCTCTTCGCCCTCGAAGGAGACATAGACGTCATCGCAGAAGCTGCCACACCCGACGAAGCGGTTTCCGCCGCAGAACACAGCAACCCTGACGTCGTCCTGATGGATCTCCAGTTCGGCGCTCACGCCGCAACCACCGGAGCCGACGCCACACGGCGTATCCGCGCCCTCGACGCAGCCCCCTATGTTCTCGTACTCACCAATTACGACTCCGATGCCGACATCCTGGGAGCCGTCGAAGCCGGCGCCAGCGGCTACCTCCTCAAAGATGCTCCACCCCACGAGCTCGCAGCAGCCGTCCGTGCCGCCGCCGCAGGCGAAAGCGCCCTCGCGCCCGTCATCGCCTCAAGACTCCTGAACCGCATGCGAGCCCCCCAAGCGAGCCTCAGCAGTCGCGAGATGCAAGTACTCAAGCTCGTGGCAGCCGGCCACTCGAACACCGACATCGCGACAGAACTCTTCGTCAGCGAGACCACCGTCAAATCCCACCTCGCCCACATCTTTACCAAGCTCGCGGTCACCTCACGAACGGCAGCCGTCTCCGCAGCCAGACAACGCGGCATCCTCCGCTGAACCTGCGTCGCGATCTTCGATTCTTCACCGGTCTGGCAAGTCGCACCGGTGACCGACACCCGCGCTCACCCACGCATCCCTCCGGCGCAAAAGACTGGCACGCCACAATGTCTGATGCGCCGAGCTCAATCGAACCGAGCGACGGGGACTCTCCAACGAACGAGCGCGAGTCGCCAACTCCAAGACAAGCAGCAATGCACGCAGGCACCAAAAGGTGATCGCCCCGGAGGCGTTGAAAACACTGGGATCGCATGTCAACCTTGTTGCATGACGAAGCGTCGCAAGGCGAAGCAAACTGCGACAAATGGCGGTTTGCAGGGTTTGGCCACCAACGCCAACGTGAGCCGACCCGACGAGGCTTCGGGCCGCCCCAGCGCTACGCAGGGATCCGCGTTCGGCTTACCCGCGGCGAATCGTGTCTACCGAGAACGGCCTCTCGCGCCCGCCGCTGCTGAGCTTGATGACCGCACAAAGATTCAACCCGCGAAACCCGCCCTCGCGCCAGTCAGTCAGTCCTCGTCGCGGTTGGGCCGTGCACGCGATTCGAGGCTGCTCGGTCTCCAGCGACTGAAGGCTCTATCTCGTGAGCTCCAGAAGCTTCATCATGAGGAGCAGTCCCTCCTTCGCGAACGCGACCACCTGGTAGCGCAGCTGCGCCGCGAAGGAGAATCGTGGGCATCACTATCCTCGCGCACCGGGCTCAGCAGGCAGGCTCTCAGCAAGCGAACAAGCTGATCGGCGGCACCCGCTGGTTGGGACGAAATGTCATCAGATATGCTTAGCTGTAAACATTTCGTGTCAAGAGTTTGGCGGTGGCGCAGTGAAGACGATCACGCCCGGCGCGATAGCGCAGGAGGGCCTGTCCCGGAGCGCGTTCTATCGCGCGGCCAAGGAGGGTCACTACGAACGCATCGGGCGAGGCATCTACCTCCCCGTCGACGCCACAGCGGCCGACTGGGATTGGGTCGAAGCGGCATCCCGTCGCTCGGACTCGACGATCTGTCTCACTTCCGCGCTCGCGCACCACGACCTGACCGATGCGATTCCGAAGGCGCTCGATGTGGCGATCCCGCGCGGATCCCGCCTCCCCGCTACAGCAGCGTCAATCGCCTGGCATTCTTTCGACCGGGGCACGTTCGACCTCGGGCGCGATCAGGTGCAGATCCCTGGCAGTGACCACACGATCGGACTGTACTCAGCAGAACGGTCCATCGCGGATGCTTTCCGATTGCGAGGTGACGTCGGGTACGAGCTTGCCCGGGATGCCCTCAAGGAGTGGCTGCGGCGTGGCGGGAAACCGTCTGCCCTGATGGAGATGGCGACGCGTCTGCCGAGAGCAAAGCGTCCGATTCTTCAGGCGCTGGACGTTCTCTCATGAGCGACGGCGATGAGACCTTCCGGCGCCTCCAGGCAATCGCTCGTTCGGCATCGGCGCAATCGGGTGTCGCCACGCCCACACAGGAGTACCTCACCCGACACCTCATCGAGTCGTTCCTTGAGCGACTGACGCGGACGGTCCACAACAGGGACTTCGTCCTCAAAGGCGGCATCCTGCTCGCTGCGTATGGAGTGCGCCGGCCGACTCGAGGACCAGGTCGCCCTCGTCGCGTCCTACCTCGACCCGGTCTTCGCCCGCCGCCCTCAGTAGGGACTTCCGCCGCTCTCTCCCCGGCATCCGTGACAACATTCTGACAACATTTCACGTGAATATGGCTGAATCCGAATGCATTCGCACGTAGTCAGTACCCCGAAAATCCGCGTAATTACGCGGGTTCTGTAGGCGACTGCAGACGGTTGTCGCAGCCGGTTTAGGTTTCCGGTACCAAAGGTCGTGGGTTCGATTCCCGCCGGGGGCACAGCAGACACAAGGAATCGCGGTTCTTCACGACCCGCGATTTTTTGTTCGCGTGATCACTCCTCGAAGTGATCACGCTCGTTTTACAGATGCGCAACGATCGTTTTACAGGCGAGCCGCCCCGATAGCGCCGAATCGATGCTGTCGGGTCGATTCGATGCCGTCAGGAAGCCGCCGAACGGACGATCTCGGCAATGCGCTTTCCGTCGTCTCGTCGAGCGTGTCGAAGCTGCGACGAGAGCACTACCGTTCGTCCATCTTCGCTATCGTCTCGAACACCTGGACAACGTTCTTCTCACTGGCTCGTCGCCGGCCCGGGTGCGTTCATCCTTGAGCGCCCCGGTTGGTTTCAGCAACGAGCAGCGCTCGTTGCTACTCCTCAGCGGATCAGTCGTTCCAAGAGCTCGAAGGTGTCGAACGGTTGGTTGTAGTCACCAAAATGCCCGTCATCACGAACTATCTGAGTGCCGCCGAGATGGTCAAAGAGCAGTCGGCCTTGGCTGGCATCGCAACCATACGGATCAGTGACGGAGTTTATGAAGTAAAGGTCTCCGCCGTGAGCGCCGATCCGATCCCAGTCGTAGGTGTCTTTGAGCACTGGCTCCTCTGACCCATTGACCCGCGTGGCATATCCGGCAACGAGGATCGTCTGGGCGACAGCACACTCGAGGTTCTCAAGCACCGCGAGCAGAAGCGCGGCACCACCAGAGTGACCGACGAGCACGGTGTCGGCGTCGAAGTCGTGGGCCGCGAGCACCTTCGGCAATAGCTCGGCGATCGGCTCGACATTGATGCCGGGGTGGTGTGGGCGCTCCACCCGATATCCCCGCTCGCTCAGTCGACGGTCAAGCCACGGGTACCACGCTACGTCAGGGTTGCCACCCGTGCCGTGGAAGATGATCGCGTTCTTGGTCACGAGACGATGATAGTGAGAACGACAGCGCGCACAGCGGCAGCAGCTGGTTGGTGATTCTCCTCAACGCAGCAGCGGGTTGGCGGATCATTCGTCCGAATCGGACCGCGATTTCGCTTTATCCCGCGGCGATGAAGTACGACAGCGCTGCAAGAACAACACACGTCGGCACCATCGTGTAGCGCTCTGGTTTACTGCGCGAAACCGCGTTCATCACGATGCCGAGCATGAAGTAGGCGAAGATCACCCACATCGCGACCTCTGCAACCGACTCATCAAAGATGTCGACGGCACCTACGCAATCCCAGGCGACGACCACGATCAGCGCGTAGATAACGATCGACACCGCGCTTCCAATCCGCAGCCGCGTGGGTAGCACTCGATGTTGGCCGCCCCAGGCGAAAGCGCCTAGTGGGGCGCCGAAGATGAGTGCAAGTTGGAACAGAGCGAGCACGCCAAGCAGTCCGCTGAGCGCGATAGCGAAAGGCATGGAGCCCAATATAGCCACACGTGTTTGCGCAGCGCCGCTCAGGGTGCGTCGGCTGCCTCCGCGAGGAGAGAACGTGCGAGGAGTGTCGAGCCGGCGACAGCCGCCGGCATCGTCGCAACCGCCCCGAGGGGCACGAGGAAGCACAGTTGCGTGGCGACGCCGAAGCCCAGCACTCGTGCCCGCTGACCGCGCCGCACCGCGCGTCGCTGGGGACCGAGCAGGCCCCGTGCGGTGAGCGCACGGGAGGTCAGCTCGTCAGCGAGCAGCCAACCCGTAAGCGTGACGCCAACTGCGCCGCTCAGTATCGAACCGACGACCGGCACCAGCCCGATGAGCACGGCGATCAGTGCGATCAGAATTCCACGCGCAATCAGCGTGAGGCTGTCACGTGCCGCGCGCCAGAAGCCATAGTCCGCCTCGAGGGGCCCTTCGCCTTCGGCCGCTTCGACAGAACGCCAGATGCGGTCGTAGAACGGTTCGCCAATCAGCAGGGTGAGAGCGGTGAATGACACCGCTCCGATGGCCAGGGCCGCGCCGAACACCGCCGTGCCGAGCGTGACGCGGATGATCGTCGCCCAGACGGGCGACCAGCCATCTGCGAACGGAGTCAGCGTGCTCGTGAGTCCGGGTAGCAGCAAGCCGAGGGCGACGAGACCGGCGGCGAACAGCACAGCCACGATCGCTGCCGGAATAAGGCCGAGCGCCATCGCGCCCGGGCGTCGACGCCAATGGGCGAATCCCCGAAAGAGCAGGCCCGCACCACGGATGAACTCGCGCATCGGCTCCAGCCTACGGGTGGCCGCGTCGTCAGCGGCCCGCAGCGCGGGCGATCAGCTCAACGAGTTCCGCCGGTCGTGACCACATCGGCCAGTGTCCAGTCGGCAGATCGACCAAGTCGAGTGCGGTGTGCTCGCGTCACGATAACCGGGGCCACGATCTCCTCGCGCGACCTAGGCAAGCTTCGTGCCGATGAATGGAGCTCACGGGATTTTGGCGGCTACGGACCCAAGTCGAGGTAGGCGGGAACTCAATCGATGGGCACGGCGTGACCTGAGACGACGATGCCGCCGGCCATCGGGATGTCGACGGTGAGAAACCCGGGTCGTCCGACGTGAGAGCCCTGCTCAATCATGATTCTGCTGGGCACCGGTACTGCTGAGAGGTCTCGCAGATAGGCGCCGAATGCCGCTGCCGCGGCACCGGTGGCCGGGTCTTCGGTGATCCGTCCAACCGGGAACAGATTGCGTGCACCGAACCGGTCGGGCGCAACGCGGTGCGCGATGGTGATCGTTGCGGGCCACCCTCGGTCATCCATGAGTGCGCGGGCCTCGTGAGGGTCGAAGGTGAATTTGTCGAAAGTCTCACGATCGGCGAGCACCAGAACCGGGTGCGGGTTGCCCGCGTGAGCGATACGTGGTGGCAGCTCAAGATCTATGTCGTCGGCCGTGAGCCCAATGAGTCGGAGGATCGCCGCGAGGTCGCCGCCGGTGAGTTCGCGGACTGACGGGGGGATGCTTGTGAATGCCGCCCGGATCCCCTGCTCCTCATGAGATACCGCGATCACCACATCACCTACCGGGGTCGCGAATGTAATCGGCTCGTTGCCGCTTGACTCGTTCCTCTCAGCGAACGCGATGGCGGTCGCTACCGTTGCGTGTCCGCAAAAAGGAACCTCGGCAATCGGGGAGAAGTAGCGGATTCTGAGCGCACCGTCGCCTCTCACTCCCGTGACAAATGCCGTTTCAGCGAAGTCAACCTCGGCTGCGATTCCTTGCATCGCCGGCTCATCCAATTCGCCTGCCGACAGAACCACGCCGGCAGGATTGCCGCCGTCGGGTAGTGCACTGAATGCTGCGTATTTGAGAACCTCAGGCTCGAGCATTCTGAAAGAGTACAGCGACAAGGCGCGGCGACAAGAAGATCGCCGCCCGCTCTCGGACGGCGATCTTCTCTTCTTCAGCGGTGGCCCGCTCGTTGCTACGGTCGCCCTGGAGCGCCGCCCATTGTGCCGGCAGCTTCAACGCCCTCTACCGCGGTTCCGGCGCTCTGGCCCCCGACCGTGATCGTGTAGCTTGCGTCTTGCTCGAGCGCAGCATCCGACAGAACGACCGACTGGAACGTCTTCACCGAGGTGAACTCAACGATCAGTTCACCGCTGTCATCCAGAACCTGCACCGTCTCTCCGGCGCCGAAGCTCTGGTCGAGAGAAGCCGAGAACCACCCCTGCGCCGATGACGCATCGGGCGAAACCGCCATGCCTGTTGTTCCGACTGCGAGCACAGTGCCACCGTCGACCACGATCGACCCGTTGGCGTCGAGCGCGCCTTCTCGATCGCTCGACGATCCGAACACCGTGAGGGTGCCGCCGGTGATCAGCGCAGAACCGTTCGTGTCGACGCCATCGCCCTCAGCAGAGACGATGGTCTCGCCGCCGGTGACGGTCAGCATTGCACCGTCGTCTTCTTCCACCACTCCCCCGACGTCAGTCGTCGTGCTGGTTCCGCTGGTGGCATTGATCCCATCGTCGCTCGCCTGCACGCCCAGGGCACCGCCCTCGATCGTGATGTAGTACGACTCGACGCCCTCATATGAGTTGACCACCGAGGTTTCTCCCCCGGAGACAACGATGTAGACCTCTGATTTCAGCCCGTCGTCCTCAGCATCCACTGTCATCTCGCCGCCGGTAATGACGAGGTCAGTTTGCGCTTGCAGGCCGTCATCGCCACCCGCAAGATCGAGCGTGCCGCCGGCAATGTGGATGAACCCGCGAGTGTCGTCTTCTTCTTGGTCTGACTTCAGCGCGTCGCCGGCCGCATCCACCGTGATGGTGCCGCCCTCGACGACGAGTGAGTCTTTGCCTCGAAGACCATCGTCGCCCGCAGTGACATCAATGGTGCCCGACAGCACCACGAGATCGTCGTGGCTAGTGATGCCGTCGTTCACGCTGCTCACTGTGAGCGAACCATCGCCCGTGATCGTGAGATCCGCGTCGCTGAACAGCGCGGCGTTGGCTTCTTCATCGTCGCCGGTAGAGGTGAGCACGTTGGTGCCGCTCAGCGAAACGACGACGTCTTCTGCGTTCACGACGTTGATGGCAGCACTCGTCGAGTTGGAGATCTCCGCCCCGTCGAGCACGAGAGCGACAACGTCTTCATCCTCAGTGTCAACAACGACTTGACCGTCGAACTGGCCGCTCAGCACATAGGTGCCGGCCGCAGAAATGGTGACCGTGGAGTCAGCGACGGCGACCCCCTCGCCCTCTGCCGACGCAGTGGTTCCGTCAAGCGCGATAGGCACCGCGCTGTCCATGCTCCACTCGTCGCTGTTCACCGTCGTCGTGTTCGCGTTGGCTGCGAGAACCTCTGCGGCGACCGCTCCGATCGACTCGGTGACCTCAACGGGTGTCGTCGCCACTTCGGTAGTCACTACCGGCGATACTTCGGTAGCAGTCTCGGGCGACGCGCATCCCGCAAGAATGAGGCCACCGATCAAGAACGAACCTGCTACTGCGGTGAGCGTGTACTTCTTGTTTTTCATTTTGTGCTCCTTGTGATTCGTCGACGCAAAACTCGCCCGACCTCGGGCGCAAACGCCACCCCGATCGGTTTCGCGGGAAGGAGAGTGCCGACACCGCACATCGCGTCGCGAACAACATTCGCGCGGGGCTGTGTGATCTCCATAAGGGACACTATTCAGGGCGCCGCTACCACGGACCTTTGCGCAGTCAATGAAGTTCCTATGGGCGATCGGCAGTGCGATCACCGGCGCGACGTCTACTCGCTGCCGACCATCTTCAGCCCTACAACGCACCCCACCAGCCCGAAAAGCAAGAGCATCTTGACAACCGAGAACGCCTCATCGCCGGTAACCATCGCATACGCAACCGTCAACGCTGCACCGATGCCGACCCACACCGCGTAGGCAGTGCCCGTCGAGATATCGCGCATGGCCCATGCGAGTCCGCCCATGCTTGCCACCAGCGCGATGGCGAACACGATGCTCGGCCAGAGTTTCGTGAACCCGTCAGATTTGCCGAGGGCTGTCGCCCATACGGCTTCGAGAACACCAGAGATAACAAGAATGACCCACGACATGACTGTGCTCCTGGCCAGTCTTGTCGCACACCGGGTACTGATCCGTCGTCCGGGGAACCAGTTCGGGTTCCAGCGGCCCACTCTAGCGAGGGTCGCTGATCACGGCCTGGGCACCGTCACACGAGAAAGAGTCCGTCAAGCGCTCCCGGATTGTGCGCGTGCACGAGAACGAGAAAAACCACAGCATCAAACAGCAGATGCACCGTGACGACGTACGCGAGCGAACGGGTCTTCATGAAGATGAATGCCTGCAGCAGCGCGAACGGAATCGTCAGAAGCGGACCCCACGCCTGGTAGCCGAGCTCCCAGAGGAACGACACAAATACCACCATCTGCAGCAGATTGGCCTGCCAGTCCGGAAAGTGGCGTCGCAACAGCGCGAAAACAGTGCAGATGAAGAACAGCTCGTCCCAGATTCCCACCGCTCCGACTCCGACGAAGAGGCGCGCAATCATCTCGGGAGTATCGACCACAGGCCAGTTGAGGTAAACGCCAGAAGTGATGAAATAGAACGGCAGAATCAGCCACCCGAGCACCAGAACCAGCACGAGCCAGCCCCACTGGAACGACGTCCATCGGCCACCGCCGCGCCAGGGAAACCGGGTGGCATGATCTCGAAAGACGTACCGTGAGATCAGGTACGGCACCGCGACCGCTCCCCCGAGCACGAGGCTGAACCGCACCATGGCCCAGTTGTCGAGTTCGGCTTTCAAAGGGATTGCGCTGACGATGAGCATCCCAAGGGCCACCAAAGACAGGTCGCGTACCAGGCTCGGCGGGCGGACGCTGATGGCACCCGTGCTGGCCGACTGTTCGGCAGCTGCGGGTTGCGCGGCAGCATCCCCTCGTGAAAGCCAGAGCGCTCCTGCGAGCCCTGCGGCAAGCAACAGCCAGCCCAACCACGGAATGCGCACCACGAAGAACGCGGGCGCGGCCAGACACACAAGAAACGCCGGGAGCAGCGCCCACGAGCGAGCCGAGCGGACCGGAAGAATCACGTCAGCGGCGGGCATCAGAGTTCCGAGCTAGCGATCAACGACGCACTCATGCGCGGTCGCGGCGGCGGTAGGCGAGGTCACGAATGTCGCGCCCGACTCGCGCACCTTTCCGCTCGAAGGCGGTGATCACTCGCCCCTCGAATCGAGGCGCCCACGCACCCTCGAAGGCCCGCTCGAAATCAGCGGATGCATCAAGCACGGTGCGCATCTGCAGGGCATAGTCTTCCCAGTCGGTTGCCAGGCGCAGCAAGCCGCCGTTAGTGATCGCCTCGGCCGCTTGGCCAGCAAACTCATCAGTGACCATTCGACGCTTGGTGTGCTTGTTCTTGTGCCACGGGTCAGGAAAGAAGACCCACAGTTCGTCAAGAGCCGCAGCAGGGATCAAATGCATGAGCACTTCTGGAGCGTTCGCCTCGACGAGGCGGATGTTACGCAGCTCGCCCTGCTCGGCGGCGAGCATGGTGCGAGCGAGACCTGAGCGGAAGACCTCGATCGCCAGAAAGTCGGTGTCAGGGTTCTCGGTCGCAGCGTGAATGATCGCGTGGCCCTGGCCCGACCCGATCTCGGCGACCAGGCGCGCACTTCGTTCCCAGACGTCCGCGGGAGAAAAAGCCGAACCGGGAAGGATGCTGGTGGCAGCCGCATCACGCGGCGGGTCGATGACATAGAAGTCCGCCAGCTCTGCCCACGCGCGCTCCTGCGCGTCTGACATGCGTCCGCCACGGCGCACAAACGAGACCGGGCGGTCACGATAAGTCGAAGGTTCCGGAATGGCAGGGGGCAGGTCGGTCACCCTTCTAGGCTATCTACCCTCTTGCGTCACGAAATCGATCAGCTCTTCAACGCGCCCAAGAAGCGCGGGTTCCAGGTCGCGGTAGGTGCTCACCCGCGACAGAATGCGTTGCCACGCATGGGCGATGTCGGCCTGATCTTCTGCGGGCCATCCGAACGCGCGGCAGATGCCGACCTTGAATTCGGTACCGCGAGGGATCTCTGGCCAACGAGCGATTCCCATCGCTTTAGGCGTGACGCACTGCCACACATCGATCCACGGGTGTCCGACGATGCGCAGGTGCACACCGTGCTTTCCGCGCTCGATCTGCTGCGCGACACGTGATTCTTTCGAGTGGGGAACGAGGTGGTCGACCAGCACGCCATAGCGTCGCTCAGCTGACGGTGGCTCCGCCTCGAGCAAGTCGTGCAACAAATCGATCCCCTGCAAGTACTCCACAACGACGCCTTCGGCACGCAGGTCTGCGCCCCACACCTTTTCGACGAGTTCAGCGTCGTGTCGACCCTCAACGAGAATGCGGCTGGCACGCGCTACGCGCGCTCGCGCTTCGGGGGCGGCAAAAGAGCCCGACGCAGTGCGGCGCGGCCGGTCAGCGGCACGTTGCGGAACGATGAGCGTTACTGGTTCGCCGTCGACGAGAAATCCGCCACCGAGCGGAAAGAGTCGCCGCTTGCGTCGGCGATCTTCGAGCTCGACCATTCCCGAGCTGATACCGACCACCGCACCGCAGAAGCCGTCTTCGACCACTTCGACTACGAGATCTCGTTGCGCTTGCACACGGGGAATCTCGCGCTGCCCGCGCGTGCGCCAACCAGACGCCAACACGTCTGCGCCATACCGATCGTCCATCAATCCTCCGAAGGCGAAACCATAGCGCGCCGCGAAGCCAACGACGCCAGCGACGCGCGCACCTCAGCTGACTGGCGGCCGGGCTACCACGCCACCCCCATCGCTGAATAGACTCGACTTTTGGGGGCAGGAGATGCGCCCGGAGGGGACCTGGATGCGCACGCGATGGGCAGCGATGCTGGCAGCAACGGTAGCGGTTGGACTCACCTTGGCAGCGGGAGCAGCCAGCGCGACCGATCCGGTCCCGCTCAGCTCAGGTTACGTACTGGACGACGCGGGAGTGCTTTCCAGTGGCGACGCTGCCGATGGCCAGTCGCGGCTGGAGGAGCTGAAAAGTGACACCGGTGTCGACCTATGGGTTGTCTACGTCGATGAGTTCACCAATCCTTCCGACTCTGCTGACTGGGCGAACGAAACGGCACAAGCCAACGGACTCGGGCCGACGCAGTATTTGATGGCCGTGGCTGTTGATACACGGCAGTACTACATCTCAGGCGATTCCGAAGGGCCCGTCTCGTTCGAACAGCTCGCCACCATCGAGCAAGAAGATGTGCAGCCCGCACTAGCAGACGAAAACTGGGTTGGGGCAATCGACGCGGCCGCAGACGGATTCACATCAGCCGTTAACGGAACTGGCTCGAGCGGCACCTCAGACGGATCCGGCGGCTGGTTCTTTCCGCTGCTGCTCGGGATCGTGGTGGTTGGCGGGATCATCTATCTCGTCGTCTGGTTCGCGCGCCGACGCAAAAAAGCAGCGGTACCGGCTGGCGCTGGTGCTCGATCACGCGTCGAGCCGCCCGTGTCGATCGAAGAACTCCAGCAACAAGCCGCGTCGAGTCTGATTGAGACCGATGACGCAATTAAGACGAGCGCTCAAGAACTGGGATTCGCGAGGGCACAGTTCGGCGATGACGCGACGGAATCATTCGAGCAGACACTCGCCGAGGCTAAACAGAAGCTCGATGACGCATTCGCGCTGAAACAGCAACTCGACGACGAGGTTCCAGACGCTGCCGCTGACGTGCGCTCGTGGAACGCCCGCATCATCGAGCTCTGCAACGAAGCGAACGAGGCGCTTGATGCCAAGGCAGATGAGTTCGACAGCCTTCGCAAGCTGGAGCAGAACGCCCCTGACGCACTCGCGCGGGTGCAGAAGTCTCGCGACGCTGCAGTCGGGGCGCTGGACGCGGCCGCCGCGCACCTTGCCTCGCTGCAATCGCGCTATGCACCCGAGGCGCTCGCGACGATCGCCGACAACCCCACGCAGGCAAGCACACGCATCGCATTCGCCGACGAGCAGATCGCCGCGGCTTCTGCCGCGCTCACTCGCGGCGACGGTGGCGAAGCGGCGGTGGGAATACGCGCTGCCGAGGAAGCGATCGGCCAAGCAGCACTTCTCGAAGAAGCCATCGAGAAGCTGACCGCAGATTTGGCCGCCGCCGAGCAGCGCTCTGTCGCGCTGATCGCCGAACTCGAAAGCGATATGCGCACCGCTGCGACGCTTCCTGATAGCAACGGGCACGTCGCCGCAGTCATCGCCGCCACCGGCCAACAGATCGCTGCAGCTCGCGCAAGTTTGGGCGACAGTGCAAAGCGCCCGCTGGTGGCGATGCGAAGCCTCGAAGCTGCGAACAACGAAATCGACTCGGTTGTGCAGCAGGTGCGCGACGCCGCGGCAAATGCGCAGCGCGCTCGCGCACAGGTGAGCGAGCAGATCCTGCAAGCACAGGCGCAGGTGTCAGCAGCCGAGGACTTCATTACGGCACGCCGAGGAGCCGTTGGTGCCGAAGCGCGCACGCGGCTCGCCGAAGCTGGTGCCTCGCTCGTGCGCGCGCAGGGTTTGCACAACAGCGATCCCGAGCAGGCTCTCGGCTACGCCCAACGCGCCAATCAGCTCGCGGCGCATGCCGCCCAGCTCGCCCAAAATGATGTCGGCACCTTTCAGACCAACTCTGTCCATAGACAAGGTGGCGGCGGAAACAACATGATGGGAGCCATGCTCGGTGGCATCGTGATCAACTCGCTTTTGGGCGGCGGTGCACGCTCATCGCGTGGTTACGGCGGCATGGGGCGCTCACGAGGCGGCTCGCGAGGCAGAAGCACCGGCAGCTTCGGCGGCGGCGGCTCGCGGGGTCGCCGAGGCGGTGGTCGTTTCTGAGCTGCGCTCTTTTTCACCTCATTCATTCACTCTCAGTCCACTAGGAAGGAAATCCCATGGCGAAACAGTCCATCTTCGGTCGTATCTCGACTCTCATGAAGGCAAACGTCAACGCGCTCCTCGACTCCGCCGAGGACCCGCAGAAAATGCTCGATCAGCTGGTGCGCGATTTCAGCAACAGCATCGCTGACGCAGAGTCGGCCGTGGCTGAGACCATCGGCAACCTGCGCCTGCTCGAACGCGACCACCAGGAAGACATTCAGGCCGCAGCCGAGTGGGGCAACAAAGCGCTCGCTGCCAGCCGCAAGGCTGACGAGCTGCGCGGCGCGGGCAACACCGCCGATGCCGACAAATTCGACAACCTTGCCAAGATCGCTCTGCAACGCCAGATCAGCGAAGAGAACGAAGCCCGCGCTGTCGAGCCGACGATTGCGTCGCAGACCGAGGTCGTTGCCAAGCTCAAAGACGGCCTGAACGGCATGAAGCAGAAGCTCGAAGAGCTGAAGTCGAAGCGCTCTGAGCTGCTCGCACGCGCGAAGACGGCCGAGGCTCAGAACAAGGTGCACGACGCAGTCAAGTCGATCGATGTGCTTGATCCCACGAGCGAACTCGGTCGTTTCGAAGATAAGGTACGTCGCCAGGAAGCCCTTGCCGCCGGCAAGCAGGAACTGGCTGCGTCATCGCTCGATGCGCAGTTTGAAGCCCTCGAAGATGTCGGCGAACTCACCGAGGTCGAGGCGCGTCTAGCTGCGATCAAGACGGGCGGCACCCCACCGGCGGCGGCGATCAACGCCCCCAGCCAGCCGTACACTCCGTAGTAATGCATGAGAGGCCCCGGTCCCGCGGGATCGGGGCCTCTCGTCACTCCACCGCAGGGATTGGAACTATGACGCGTTTCATGATTGTGCCGCAGTGGCAAGGTTCTGATTCACCGCGCGCGATGCGGCTCATCGACGGCGCGCAGTCGATCGCGGGAGATCTGCCTCGCGCATCGTGCACGACGATTGATGTGGCGTCCGAGGCCGGCGATGCGCAAGACACTGGGGTGCGACGTCATAGCGCGATCGCGCGCACGCGCGACCGACTGCGCGAAGCACTTGCACAAAGCGATGACCCGACCATGCTGATCGGTGGTGATTGCGGCGCTGCCGTCGGGGCTATTGAGCACGTGGCTTCGCGGCATCCCGATCTCGTGCTGGTGTGGTTCGACGCTCACGCCGATCTCCACACGCCTGAAACCTCTCCTTCTGGCGCGTTCGGCGGCATGGCGCTGCGCGCAGCGCTCGGCGAGGGAACCGAATCACTGAGACTGAACGCACACGCGCTTTCGCCGACGCAGGTCGTGATGGCGGGCGTGCGCGAATACGACGACAGCGAGCGGGCCTTCGTCGGCAGCGTGCCGATCACCGTCATCGATCCCGCTCAGCTTGCGGAGCCCGACGCTCTCGCCGACGCGGTATCTGCCCTGGGCGCCACGAAGGTCTACGTGCACATCGACCTCGATGTGCTCGACCCCTCCGCGATTTCTGGCGTGACGGCTCCGGTGCCATTCGGAGCACAAGTCGCCGACGTCGTCGCGTCGATATCTCAGCTGCGCTCGCGCGTTGAACTCGTCGGCAGCAGCATCTGCGGCTTCGCTCCGGCCTCGCCCGCTGCCGCCGTAAACGACCTCGGCTCGATTCTGCGCCTCGTGGGAAGCCTCGCATGAGCCCCATCGCGCAGCCTCCTGCCGACTGGCGCGAGCACGCCGCATCGGCGATCGATCGCGGTCGGCGCCTCGACCGCATGATTCCTAGCGTGCTTCTCGACTCGCCGATCAGCCGACTCGGCTATCTCTACGGGCACGCGGTGGGATGGATCTGGGGCTCTATGTGGAGTACGGGCCGGGTGGAGAACCGCGAAGGCCTGTGGGTGTTTCAGGGCATGCCGAAGTGGGCTTTCCCCCGGGGTGGTGTCTGCGCGGGTGGGTGCTATCTGACCGGCGACCGCCCCGTGACGAATGAAGTACTGCGGCATGAAGCGGTTCACAAGCGGCAGTGGGAGCGCTACGGCATCTTGATGCCGATTCTCTACCAGTTCGCCGGGCGCAATGCGCTTCGCAATCGTTTCGAGATCGAAGCAGGTCTCGAAGACGGCAACTACGTTCCTCGCGGCAACGGGTGACGGCTGCTTAGCGCGAAGCAGTGAGGCCGTAGCGCGCCGGACTGTAGATCGAGTCGGCCGCTGTGCCCATCTCGATCAGGTGATCGACGATGTCGGCGGTGCCGAGATAGCCGCCGAGCAGGTGAACGCGGGTCGAGTTGTTTTCTTCGCAGAGCATCTCGTCGGCCCATGCAGTCACGGCCCGTGACAGCGCTTCACCGCTGGCACAGCCACGGCCTGTTCCCGGGGCGCCCGACCGCTGGGAGCGATCGAGCCAGGTGACCACCATGCGGCTGGGAGCGTTGATCGAGCCTTGCCAGCTCGGGTCAGGAATCTCTACGAACACGCGTCCGGTCGAACAGATCGGCAGCGTCGCCAGGAGCGCCTCTAGCTCTGCCAACGATGACTCATCTGCGGTGATGAGGTGCTGCACTCGCGTATGCCGCGATGCGCGACATGCTCGCGCGCTGTGCTCGGTGGAAGAGTTCATGGTCCCCTCACTATACCGCGTGAGCAAAGGGTTGCCTAACCTCACCTGGAGCTACGGCTCGATGAGCACTCGGCGCAGCTCGAGGAGTTCGTCATCGGCGATTCCATGCGCGCGCAGATAGTCGCCGGCCGATCCGTGGGTCTCGCTCAGCCTCGACAGCAGCGCGCTCATCACGGGCGCGGGCGACCGCGTTGCGAGGTCTTCGATGTATCGCGCCTCGGGATGACGTTGACGCAGCTGCGCCACGACATACTCGTTTCGCTGCGAGGGCAGCAGGCTCTCGGTGCGGGCGTAGTCGCTCACGACTGCCTCGATGTCGACGCCCGCTGCGGCAAGCGCGAGTGCCACAACTACACCGGTGCGATCCTTGCCGACTGTGCAATGCACCAGCACGGGTTGATCCGAGATGATCCCACGCACAGCCGCCACCACGCCGAGCGCGGAATCATCGAGCAGCAGCTGATACATCTCATCGAGGCTGATGTCGTTTGCGAACATCGATGCGACGGAGCCTAAGAACAGCGGCACACGCTGCGTCGTGAGCGAAAGCCCCTCGATTCGGCTTGGCTCATGTGTGACCTCGGCGTCGGAACGCAGGTCGATGATGCGACGCAGCCCCATCTCGCCGAGCGCACGCGTGCCGGCCGGTTCGAGACGCGCCAGATTTCCCGAGCGAAACAGAATGCTTCGACGCGTGAAGCCCGAGCCCGCGGCCAGACCGCCGGTGTCTCGAAAATTCATTGCACCCGCGACAAGCGGAGCGCCGTTCACCAAAGTCACTCGCTCTCGCTCGCAGTAGCACCCTCGGCCGCAACTGCGATCGGCGGCACAGGATAGCGGCCCGCGATCGCGACGCGGTTGAAGGCGTTGATCGCAACCAGAATCCAGCTCAGCGCGACATATTCTTCCTCTGTGAAGACACTGCCGACCCGGTTGTAGACGTCATCGGGCACGCCACCTCGATCAATATGCGCGAACGCTTCGGCAAGCTCCAACCCCGCCCGCTCGCGAGCGCTGAACACGCCGGACTCTCGCCACACTGGAATCTGAGCGATCTCGTCAGCTGAGACACCCACGCGACCCGCGCTATCCACGTGAACCCGCACACAGAAGGCACAGCCGTTGATCTGCGAGGTATGAATCTGTACGAGCTCTTTGAGCCGCGCGTCGATTGCCGCATCGCTTGCCAGCGCGCCGACGGTCTTGGAGAACGCGGCGAGAGACTGATACGCCTTGGGCGCCGATCTCGATAGGTGCACCCGGGATTCTTCGCTCATGCCGCCAGCCTAGCTAGAGCCACACTCGCGTGTCGCGAACAAGTGCCGAGTGAGTCAGACTATGAGAGTGAACGAACCCAACGACGAGTTCTCCTTTCTCAGCGACCAGGCACTCGCCGCCGGCATCACCGGCGCGCCGCCGCACGGTGAGCGAGTGAGTCTGCAGCTCGCCGATGGTCGAACGCTGAGTGCGCTTCGGTATATGCCCCCTGGTGGCGAATCACCCTCCCCCGCAGTGACGTTGCTGCACGGAGCAGGCCTGAACGCTCACACGTGGGATACCACCATCGTTGCGCTCGGCCTGCCTGTGCTCGCAATCGATCTGCCAGGGCACGGTGACTCATCGTGGCGAGGCGACGCAACCTACGTCGCCGCGACCTTGTGGCCTGATGTTGCCGCGGCAATAGACGCGTGGACCGATGGGCCGCAGCTGCTGGTGGGCCACTCACTGGGCGGTTTGACCGCTGCGGCACTCGCCGCCGAACGCAGCGATCTGGTGCACGAGCTGATGATCGTCGACATCACGCCGGGGGTTTCGCTTCAAGGAGGTCCGTCTGAGCTGAGTGCGTTCTTCGCTGGGCCGACCGACTGGGCGAGCAGAGATGAACTCGTCGATCGTGCGATCAGCTTCGGTTTCGGCGGTGATTCGCGGGCCAAGGTGGAGCGTGGCGTCTACTTCAATTCGCGCATCCGCGACGATGGGCGAGTCGAATGGAAGCACCACTTCGCTCATCTCGCCGCCGCGATGGTCGCGGCGAGCGCAACCACAGCAGACCAGACCGCACCGTCACCGCCCACGGCGTCTTCGCTGGGCGAAACTGGCTGGACCGATCTAGCCGCTGTCACAGCGCCGATCTCGCTTCTGCGTGGTCAGCACGGCTACATCAGCGAAGCGAACCTCGCGGAGTTCGTGGCGCGCGTGCCCGGAGCATCCATTGTTTCGATGCCATCTGGGCACAACCCGCAAGAAGAGATTCCGAGAGAACTTGCAGATCAGATGAGAAAACGCATTTCGGCAGGCTAACAGTTTCGTTGCATTTGTCGCATGCAGAACGCTCTGGCAGCGACAAGTTCTCTAGGCTTGTCTTTCGCGCCGGTGGTTTCTTGTCTGCAAACCCGGTGCCCGCGCGCCCGATGCGCACAGCTGAGAAAGGCCCCCATGTCACGTCGTACCCCCACTGCCGCGGTCATTTCACTGATTGCCGCCAGCGCCCTCGCGCTCAGCGCGTGCTCCGGCACCCCCGCGCCGTCTCCGACAGCAACCGGCGAGGCTGATCCTCAAGCGTCCGCCGCAATCCGCCTCGTTCTCGAACCAGGCAACCTCGACATTCGCCAGACCTCGGGCTCGGCGCTCGACCAGGTGCTGATGGACAACGTCTATCAGGGCCTCGTCTCACGCACGCCCGACCAAGACATCGTGCCCTCCCTCGCGAGTGATTGGACCGTCTCGCCCGACGGCCTCACCTACACATTCACCCTGCAAGAGGGGGTGACATTCCACGACGGCCAGGAACTGACACCCGAAGACGTGGTGTGGACGTTGACCACGAGGAAAGAAAGCGCCGAATGGACCGACTCAGCCCGTCTCGCCAACGTGGAGTCGATCACCGCTGACGGACAAGACATCGTCCTCACCCTCGCCGCACCAGATTCGAGCCTGCTCTGGAACCTCACCGGCCGCGCCGGCGTCATCCTCAAAGAGGGCGACGAGATCGACTATCAAACTGCGGCCAACGGCACCGGCCCCTTCTCGATGACGAGCTGGCGCCAGGGCGACAGCATCACTCTCACGCGAAATGACGAGTACTGGGGCGATGCTGCGCAGGTCGCCGAGGTGGTGTTTGCCTACATTCCAGACAACCAAGCAGCACTCAATGCGGCGCTCGCCGGCGAAGTTGACGTTCTGACAGGCTTCGACGCCAACCTCAAAGACCAGATCGAGGCGACGGGCGACTTCGCCCTCGTGCTTGGCCAGTCAACCGACAAAGGCACGCTCGCCTTCAACAGCAATGCTGAACCGCTCGACGACCAGCGTGTTCGCCAGGCGATCCGCCAGGCAATCAACAACGAGTCGTTTATCGAAGCGCAGGCCTCGGGCGAGGTGCAGTACGGGCCGATTCCGGCGCTCGATCCCGGGTACGAAGACCTGTCAGACGTTGCACCCTACGATCCCGCTGCGGCCCGCGCACTCCTCGAAGAGGCCGGCGCAGAAGACCTCACACTCACGCTGACGATCCCGAACTTCTACTCCACAACGGTGCCGCAGATTCTGGTCTCGGACCTCAACGAGGTTGGCATCACGCTAGAGGTGGAGTCGGTCGACTTCTCCACGTGGCTGAACAGCGTGTACGTCAACCAGGACTACGATCTGAGCTTCGTGCTGCACACCGAGGCGCGAGACTTCGAGAACTGGGCGAACCCGGACTACTACTTCACCTACGACAACCCAGAGGTGCAGGAATTGTATGCTGAGTCGCTTGCAGCAACCGATGAAGAAGAAGCTGCGGCTCTGCTTCAGGAGGCCGCTCGGATTGTGTCAGAAGACTCGGCCGCCGATTGGCTCTACACCGGGGCCTCAGTCGTTGCCGTCGGTACTAACATCTCGGGTATGCCCTCTACCAATGTCAATGAGCGACTGAACGTAGCCGAACTCGGCAAGAGCAACGGGTGATCCGATACACGCTGACGCGCACCGCCCTCCTATTGGTAGGGCTGTTCGTTGCCAGTGTGTTGATCTTCTTGACGCTGCGCGTGCTGCCGGGAGATATTGCGCAGCTCATCGCTGGAACGAATAGCACTCCCGAGCAGGTCGCGGCGTTGCGCGAGCAGCTGGGGCTCGACCGCTCACTCAGCGAGCAGTACTTCAGTTGGATTGGTGGCATCTTTCGCGGCGAACTGGGGACCTCGCTGCTCACCGGCTCGAGCGTCGCAAGTGAGCTTGCTGAGAAAGCCCAGGTGACGGTGCCGCTCGGCATCATGGCTCTTATGATCGCGGTGCTGTTCAGTGTGCCGCTGGGCGTGCTGTCAGCCATGCGCCGCGGACGCGCTGCCGGCACGGCACTGAGTGCTGGCGCGCAAGCAATCGCCGCCGTGCCCGTGGTGTGGGCAGGAATGATGCTGGTCGTCGTTTTTGCGGTGTGGCTGGGATGGTTGCCGGCTCAGGGATTTCCTCGCGCCGGGTGGCAAGACCCTTGGGCGGCGCTGAGCGCCCTCATTCTGCCTGCGCTGACCATCGGCATCATCGAAGGCGCGATGTTGATGCGCTTCGTGCGCAGCGCCACGTTGCAGGCAGCTGGCCAAGATTTTGTCCGCACCGCCGCGGCGAAAGGTCTCACCCGCAACGCGGCGCTCGTGCGCCACGGACTTCCGGTGGTCGGGCTGTCGATCATCACGGTGCTGGGTCTGCAGGTCGCGGGAATCATCGTCGGCGCAGTCGTCATCGAACAGCTCTTCTCGTTGCCCGGCATTGGCCGAATGCTCGTCGCAGACGTGAGTGCGCGCGACCTGCCGAAAGTACAGGGCGAACTGCTGGCTCTCACCGGCTTTGTGCTCATCGTCGGTTTTGTCGTCGACATCGTGCATCGTGTGATCGACCCACGACAGCGGGAGGCGGAGTGATGGATGCTGCCGAGCGCCCCGCGCGCGCACATTGGCTCTCCCGTCTGTGGCGGCTGTCTACCAGCCGGTTCGGACTGATCGTGGTCGCGCTCGTTGTCATCACCGCACTGGTCTCCTTGTTGTGGACCCCGTTCGATCCGCAACGCGTCGAGATCGCGAACCGCTGGCTCTCCCCCAGCTGGCCACATCTCTTAGGCACAGACGGTTCAGGTCGCGACATTCTCAGCCTGATCATGGCGGGGTCGCGAACCACGGTGATCGTGGCTATCGGCGCAAGCGCTATTGCCGCGGTGATCGGCGTCTTGCTCGCCGCGCTGGGGGCGCTCACCGTGCGTTGGCTGCGCGAGTCGGTCGCGGTGCTCGTCGACATTCTGATCGCGTTTCCCGTGCTCATCATCGCCATGATGATCTCTGCGGTCTGGGGAGGATCGCTGTGGGTCGTGATCTGGTCGGTGGGAATCGGGTTCGGCGTCAACATCGCTCGAGTCACCCGACCCGAACTCCGACGCGTGCAGCAGAGCGATTTCGTGGTCGCCGGCCGGGCGTACGGGCTGACGCCCTCGCAGAATCTGCTGCGCCATCTGCTGCCCAACGTCGCCCCGGTCTTCATCGTGCAGCTGTCTTGGGGAATGGCCGTCGCCGTTCTCGCAGAGGCTGGACTGTCGTACCTCGGCTTCGGGGCGCCGGTAACCGATCCGTCATGGGGTCTTCTGCTGGCAGAGCTGCAGGCATATCTGACGGTGTATCCCCTGGCGGTGCTGGCTCCGGGCCTGGCGATCACCTTCACTGTGCTCGGGCTAAACCTTCTCGGCGATGGAATTCGAGAGGTGACCGACCCGACATTGCGCGCCACATCGGGGCCAGCCCGCAGTTCGCGCACCCACATGCCGGAGGTCGTGGCATGAGTCTCGCCGTGAACTCCCTCACCGTCGAGATCGACGGAAAGCGCGTGGTCGATGACGTGTCGTTCAGCGTCGATGACGGTGCCCGTGTTGGCCTGATCGGGGAATCAGGCTCAGGAAAGTCGATGACGGCACTCGCGATCGCGGGTCTGCTGCCCGACGGCGCGCATGCCACCGGCAGCGTGCAGTGGAATGGCCGGGAACTGCTGGGACTACCCGACCGAGAGCTCGCCCGCATTCGCGGCGACGAAATCGGCGTGGTGTTCCAAGAGCCGCAAACGGCCCTCAACCCGATCCGTACCGTGGGCCGACAGATTGCCGAGTCAGTGCGCATTCACGAACGGCTCTCGAGGAGAGACGCCGCAGCACGCGCGATCCTCGAAGCATCCCGAGTTGCACTCCCCGAGCCCGAGACTATCGTGGCGAGATACCCACACCAGCTTTCGGGCGGGCAGCGTCAGCGGGTAGCAATCGCAATGGCCCTGGCCTGCCGTCCGCGTCTTCTGATCGCCGACGAACCCACCACAGCCCTCGACGTCACGATTCAGGCGGAAGTACTCGACCTGCTTCAATCTCTGGTCGCCAACGACGGTATGTCGCTGCTGTTCATCACCCACGACCTCGCCGTGCTCTCACGCATTGCGACGCATGGGGTGGTGCTCGAATGTGGCCGTGTGGTGGAGGCCGCTCCGGTTGCAGACCTGCTGAGCACGCCGACCTCGCCGATCACTCAAGCGCTGCTGCGCGACGCCACCGCCACACTGTGGCGTCCCGGAGGTGCGCAGTGAGCGATGTGCTGCTGAAAGGACGGGGTCTCACGCGCACGTATCGCACCCCGGCTGAGAAGCTCTTCGCGCGCGCGTCGACGTCGACCGCGCTCGAAGACGCCGATGTCGATGTGAGAGAAGGATCCGCTGTCGGAATCATCGGCGAATCAGGATCGGGAAAATCGACGCTCGTGCGTCTGCTCCTCGGACTCGACAAGCCGACCGCGGGCTCAGTCCACTTCGATGGCCAGCTCGTCGATGCCAGCGCGAAAGCGCGGTCGCTGCACTGGTTGCGTCGCCAGACCGGCATCGTGTTTCAAGACCCCTATGCCTCGCTAGACCCGCGCATGAGCGTCGGGCGCATTGTCGCCGAGCCGCTGTGGGCCCTGCAAATAGACACCGACCACCGTGCCCGCGTGAACGAGGTACTCCAAGAGGTGGGTCTCGACAGCGATATGGTCAGCCGCTATCCACATGAGTTCTCGGGTGGACAACGCCAACGCATTGCCCTGGCACGCGCGATTGCGCATCGACCCCGTTTGCTCATCGGTGATGAGCCGCTCTCTGCACTCGATGTGACCGTGCGCGCACAGATTCTCGAGCTGCTCGGGGAACTGCGCGTGCGCGACAGTCTGACGATCGTGATGGTGTCTCATGACATCGGTGTGGTGCAGAGCCTGTGCGACGAGGTTGTCGTGATGAAAGACGGTCGCATCGTCGAAGAGGGCCCCACCGAGAAGGTGCTCTTCGAACCGCAGAGCGTCTTATACGCGCCGCCTGCTCGCATCGATACCCACTATCAACCCGCATCAGTAGCAGCAATATCCCAGCCGAGGTCTGAAGCGACCACTAGCCTCAAGCCATGACAGCTGCGATCGTTCCGCCGTATCTGCTGGCTCGCATTGCCTCCGTGCAAGAACCGGGCTGGGCCCGTGCCGCACATGCGGCGCGCTCGACCCTGGCGATCGCTCACGAGTGGCACTCACCTCGCTCACGCCTTCGGCTGTCTATTGACGAGGGTGGCAGCCTTATCGCCGAGACGGCGCCCGCACCCCGCCGCGAGATCTCGGACGCTCAAAGCCGCGAGATCCTGCCGGGCGTGGTGGTGCGCACCGAACAGAGTCCCGTGTCTTCAGATGTCACCGTCAACGATGCCTTCGACCGACTGGGAGCAACGTTCGACTTCTTCTGGGACGCTTTCGCCCGCAACGGCCTCGATGGCGTCGGCAGCAACCTGTTGGCGACGGTGCACTATGGCCGCGAATACGACAACGCGTTCTACAACGGCGAGCGCATGGTGTTCGGCGATGGAGACGGAGAGATCTTCGTCGGTTTCGCACACAGCCTGTCTGTCGTTGCTCACGAGCTGAGTCACGGGGTCGTCGACACTGAGGGTGGTCTCAACTACGAGGGACAATCCGGAGCGCTGAACGAGTCCATTTCTGACGTGTTCGGAACGCTTGCGGAACAGCATGCTCGCGGACACCAGACCGAGCGAGCATCTTGGCTCGTAGGCGAAGGCATCTTCAGCGAGCACGTCGAAGGCCATGCGCTTCGATCACTGTCAGCACCCGGATCTGCGTACGACGACGATGTACTCGGCCGTGATCCTCAGCCGGCGCACATGCGCGATTTCGTTGTCACAGCGAGCGACAACGGTGGAGTGCACGTCAACTCGGGAATTCCCAATCACGCCTTCTACCTCACCGCGATGGCGCTCGGTGGCCATGCGTGGGAACGCGCGGGGCTCATCTGGTACCGGACTCTGACAGCGCACACTCTTGCCCCTTCGGCTGACTTCGCGACCTTCGCCGCGGCGACACTCACCGCAGCGGCTGCGGAGTACGGTGAGAACTCAGAGGAGGCCGCCGCGGTTCACTCAGGATGGGTGGGCGTAGGTGTCATGAACGATGAGCCAACCGCCGATTGACTCGAGCGAAATCAGCATCTCGGTGACCCGCACAGGCGGGTTTGCCGGGCTGAGTCGCCACTGGCACATCACAGCGACACACGAGAACGCCGCAGAGCTCGTGTCGCTGGTCGAGCAATGCCCGTGGCCCGAGACAGAGCGTGTTGCAGGCGACGCGATACGCGAGCGCGGGGCAGACCGATTTGTGTGGCTCGTGCACGCGCAATGCGCGGGCACGCCCGATCAGCGGGCGGTGCTGCCCGAAGTTGAAGCCACGGGAGCGTGGCGTCGCTTGATCGACGCGGTGCGATCGTGGGATGGATCTGCCGGGCGGTAGCTGCGGGACTACTTTCGTCGTCGCGAACGCTTCTTCGACTTCAGGCTCTTCTGCAGGTAGATCGTGCCCAACCAGCGACCGAACTTGCGGCCGACGCGCCCCATGCGCCCCACCTCGACGAAACCGAGCTTCTCATGAAGGGCAACCGAGGCATCGGCGCCTCGGTCGCTGACGATCGCCACCATCTGGCGGATGCCGCTGTCTTCGCACGCATCGATCAACGCTTCAAGCAGTGCGCGACCGAGACCCTTTCCCGCGGCAGCCTGTCCCAGATAGATCGAGTTCTCTACTGAATACCGGTACGCCGATTTCGACGACATGGGCTGCACCAAGGCGTAGCCCAGAATCTGGCCACTCGGCGATTGGGCCACCAGAAACGGCATGTCGAGCTTGCGCAGATATTCGAGCTTTTCACGCCACTGGGCAAGCGTCCACTTCTTCTCGTCGAAGGTGACGACGGAGTTGGTGACGTAGTAGTTGTAGATCTCGCGCACGTAGGGCAGATCGGCTTTGACGATCGGCCTGATCTCATACGAGAACGGCAACTCTGGTGCGGGTTTCTTGCGCAAACGTGCCGGAAGAACGCGTCGATCTTTGTCGTACTCCTCTTCCAGCATGCGCTCTAGCCTACGCGGCAATATGCCAGTCGATCGGCGTGGCGCCCTGCTCGATCAGCAGTTCATTCACGCGAGAGAACGGTCGCGAGCCGAAGAATCCCCGGCGGGCAGAAAGCGGTGACGGATGGGCCGATTCGACGATCGGTGTTTCACCGAGCATGGGGCGCAGCGATGCAGCATCCTTGCCCCACAACACTGCGACCAGCGGGGCGTTGCGCTCAACAAGCACGCCGATCGCGCGTTCGGTGATTGCTTCCCAGCCCCACCTGCGATGACTGCCCGCCTCACCCTCGCGCACGGTGAGCACTCGGTTCAAGAGCATCACACCCTGATCACTCCAGGCAGAGAGATCGCCATGATCGGGCGGGGAGATTCCGAGGTCAGCCTCTAGTTCTGTGTAAATGTTGCCGAGACTGCGCGGCAACGGTCGCACAGCTCTGTCGACCGCAAACGACAGCCCGATCGCATGACCAGGTGTCGGGTAAGGGTCTTGCCCGACGATGAGCACCTTGACTTCAGCCAACGGCCGTTCAAACGCGCGAAGCACGTGGTCGCCCGCCGGCAGGTAGGGGCGGCCAGCAGCGACTTCAGATCGCAGCCGATCGCCGAGCACCGCGAGATCGCCCGCAACCGGAGCGAGCGCCCGGGCCCACCCCTGGTCGATCAGCCCCGCAGCGGCGAGTTCGTCGAGCGACAGCGCCATCGATCAGGAGGCGTCTTCTTCAGCGACGGTTCCCTGGAACGACCATGGAAAGTCGATCCAAAGCGACGTGTCTTTCCAGACGTAGTCAGGGTGAATGATGGTCGTCGGCTTGGTATAGATCGTCGTCGACCGAACGTCCGCGCCGCGATCTGTCAGCAAGCTGACCGCGAGTGCCAGAGTTCGTCCGCTGTCGGCGACGTCATCGACCAGCAGCACACGCTTTCCACCGAGGTACGTCATGTCGAGTTCGGGTGGCAGAATCTCGGGTGCGTCCAAAACAGTGCCGATGCCGGTGTAGAACTCGACGTTGATCGCGCCGCAGTTCTTCACACCCAGCCCGTACGCGATCGCGCCAGCCGGCAGCAAGCCGCCACGGGCAATCGCCACCACGACATCAGGAACGAACCCGTCGGCCAGGATGGTGCGAGCCAGCTGACGGCAGGATTCTCCGAAGCCATCCCAGGTGAGTGTCTCGCGCTCAGACATTGACTGTGCCTTTCGTTGGTCCGTCGGTTCTAGCCTAGGCGCGCGGCGGTGCTACGCTCAGCCGATGTCTCGATCCTCTGCTGCCGCTGACAGGCTTCGTGGTTCCGCACTCGGCATCACCGCAGGTCTCATCGGCTGGTTCGTGTTCGTCGAAATCACCAGCGGCATTCTGCAGGGCTATTACGTGCCCCTGTTCAGCGACATCGTGATCGCACTCGGCGTGCACGACTCCGACGTCAATTGGTTCGAAGCTGCTCAGCTTCTGCTCTCGGCGCTCGTCGTGCCGATCATGGCGAAGCTCGGCGATATGTACGGGCACAAGAAGGTGCTGCTCGCCGCGGCCATCCTCACGGCCGCCGCAACGTGGTGGCTCGCCTTTGCCGGCGACTTCTGGAGCTTTCTGATCGCGTGGTCGCTGCAGGGGTTCTATGTGGTCTGGCTGCCGCTTGAGATCGCGCTGATCTTCGAACGCGGTCGTCGTCAGAACCACGGCGTTTCGATCACGCGCCGCGCTGCTGGCCTGTTGGTCGTCGGGCTGCAGGCCGGCGCGATTCTCGGCGCACTTGCCGCAGGCCGCATCTTCGACGCGAGCGGTGGCGACCTCACCTTCACCCTGATTTTCCCCGCCATCGCGGTCACCGCGACGGTCTTCGTCATCTGGTTCGCAGTGCCCGATTCGAAACCGATGCCCGGCCGCCAACTCGACACCTGGGGTTTCGTGATTCTGGCATGGGGTCTTCTGCTCATCACGAGTGCGCTCGTGTATATGCGCATGATCAACGAGCTGGAACTCGGTGCTGGTTCATGGGCCTGGGTCGCGGTGTTGCTCATCGCCGGCATATTGGTGTTCGTCTGGTTTGCGCGCTTCGAACTGCGCCAGAAAGACCCGGCGATCGACATTCGAGTGTTGCGACGGCCCGAGATGTGGCCGGTGCAGATCACTGCCTTCCTGGTGGGCATCAGCCTGCTCGGGGCGCAAGGACCGCTGTCGACCTACGCGGGCACCGACTCGTCTCTCGGCTATGGTCTGGGCCTCGACGCATCAGCCCGATCGAATGTGATCGGGGTTTACCTCGTCTCGCTCATCGTCGGGGCGATCATCTTCGCGCTCACGTCGCGCCGGGCAAGTCCACGCATCATTCTGATCGCCGCAGCCGCTCTCGTGGGCATCGGCTACACGCTCTTCTTGCCTTTCCATCAAGAACTCTGGCAGGTGCTGCTCAACCTCTCGATCGCGGGTATCGGCTCAGGCGCACTCGTCGGTGCGCTTCCTGCAGCAGCCGCCGCCGCCGCGCCGGCCGGTCAAACCGGCATCTCCTCCGCGCTTACCAACACCACCAAGACGATCGGCGGCACATTCGCCTCGGCGATCTTCGGCGTGGTGCTTGCTGCCGGAGTGGGCACCGTGGCCAGCCAGACGGCCGCCTCGCTCGGTGGGTATCTGGCGGTGTGGGCGATCTGCGCCGCTGGCGGCTTTCTCGCGGCCGTGTTGCTGTTCTTCGTGCCGAAGGTCGCGTTTGCCGATGAGGCTCCCGGCGACGAGGTCGCCGCCCAGCCGACGATCCTCTGATCCGCTCAGTCGTTCTGACGCGGGCGCAGCGGGCCGCGCGCCAGCAGGTGCTGTGCTGACTGTGCCACGGGCCGCATAGTGATCAGATCGAGGTTCACATGGCCAGGCGCGTTCAACGCGTATGAGATCACGTCGGCGACGTCGACTGCCGTAAGCGGTGCTTCCACCCCGTCATACACGCGCTCCGCGGCAGCCTGATCGCCGCCGAGCCGGTTCACCGTGAACTCGGGAGTCAGAACCATTCCCGGTGCCACCTCGACAACGCGAATCGGCTCACCGTTCAGCTCGAGGCGCAACGCGCTGACGAGCATGCTCTCGCCCGCTTTTGCCGCGTTGTAGCCGCCACCGCCCGCATAAGCGGTCTGGGCCGCCGTCGAAGTCACGAAAAGTGTGTCGGCGTGAGAATCGGATGCCGCGGCGCGGCGCAACTGCGGCAGCAAGGCCGAAACGAGGCGCTGAGCTGACAGCACGTTCACTTCAAACATCCAGGTCCAGTCCGCCGCGCTGCCATCTTCGACGCGATCAGCACCACGCGCGCCACCGGCAACGTGAACCAACGAGTGCACCGGGCCAGAACCCTCGAGCCATTCGGCGAGCGCGGCGACGTCTTCGGCTCTGGTGAGGTCTGCGGCAAATGCCACGGCGCCGGTTTCGGCCTCGAGCGCGGCGAGCCGATCGGCGCGACGAGCCACTGCAACGACGTCCCAGCCGCTTGCACGCAGCGTGCGCGCCGTCTCTTCACCGATTCCTGAGCTCGCTCCGGTCACCACTGCACGTCTGGTCGTCATGCCTCCACGGTACCGACGACAAAGCCGCGCTGCGCGCCGTACGTTACGTCGCGTGTCTCGTTGCTTGGCAACTTGCCACCGCAGCCGTACTGTCGGTGTGGTTCGAGGGTGACCGCTCTCGGCGCTCAGACCCGCAGGAGTAAGCCATGTCGACACCCGAGAACTGGCAGTTCGAGACGAAGCAGATTCACACCGGCGCGCAGCCAGACCCGGTGACCAATGCTCGCGCTACGCCGATTTACCAGACGACCTCATACGTCTTTGACAACACCGACCACGCGGCGAATCTCTTCGCGCTCGCTGAATTCGGCAACATCTACACGCGCATCCAGAACCCGACTCAAGACGTCGTCGAGCAGCGTCTCGCCGCGCTCGAGGGCGGAACGGGGGCGTTGCTGGTTGCCAGTGGTCAGGCTGCCGAGACTTTCGCGGTGCTCAACATCGCGGGTGCTGGCGACCACATCGTGTCGTCGTCGTCGATCTATGGCGGCACGTACAACCTGTTCAAGTACACGCTTGCAAAGCTGGGCATCGAGACAACTTTCGTCGAGAACCAAGATGACGCTGAGGAATGGCGCCGCGCAGTGCGACCGAACACCAAGTTGTTCTTCGGCGAAACCATCGGCAACCCGCAGATCAACGTGCTCGACATTCGCAAGGTCGCCGACGTCGCACACGAGGCCGGTGTGCCCCTGATCGTCGATAACACGATCGCGACGCCCTACCTCATCAAGCCTTTCGAGCACGGCGCCGACATCATCGTGCACTCGGCCACCAAGTTCCTCGGCGGCCACGGCACCACGATCGGCGGCATCATCGTCGACGGCGGATCGTTCGAGTGGTCCAAGAACGTCGAGAAGTTCCCCGGCCTCACCGAGCCCGACCCGAGCTATCACGGCGCCAGCTACACGACCGCTGTCGGCGACGGCCTCGCCTACATCATCAAGGCGCGCGTGCAGTTGCTGCGTGACCTCGGCGCAGCAATCGCTCCGATGAGCGCGTGGTTGCTGATCCAGGGCATCGAGACGCTCTCGCTGCGCATTGAACGCCACGTGCAGAACGCTCAAGAGATCGCAGAGTGGCTTGAGAACATCGACGATGTCGCGTCGGTCAACTACTCGGGCCTTCCGTCGTCGCCGTGGTATGCCGCTGCCAACAAGTACGCGCCCAAGGGCGTCGGCGCCGTGCTCTCGTTCGAGCTCAAGGGCGGCGTCGAGGCGGGCCGCGCATTCGTCAACTCGCTGAGCCTGTTCAGCCACCTCGCCAACATCGGAGACGTGCGCTCGCTGGTGATCCACCCAGCGTCTACCACCCACTCCCAGCTCACTCCTGAGCAGCAGCTGACGTCGGGGGTCACCCCCGGTCTCGTTCGCCTGTCGGTGGGACTCGAGAACATCGATGACCTCAAGGCAGACCTCGAGCAGGCGCTAGCCGCCGCGCGCGAGGTTTCGGAGGCTGCGCGCCTCTAACCCTGTGCAAGGGATGCAAGATGCCTCGGCCCCTCACGGGTCGAGGCATCTTGCATTTCGGTCGCCCCACGCCCACGCGTCTGCGCGCCGTTCCGCAGGGCTGATTTCCGCTAGGTTTAGTCACAGCGAATCCGCGAACGACGCCCTGGGGGGCCACAGTGAATCAACTCATGATCCGACGCACCACCACAGCCGCTGCGCTCGTCGCCGTAGCAGCACTTTTCACGGCATGTGCGTCCGCCGCGGATGCTCAACCAGCACCCACCGTGACGGTCACCGTCACCCCCACACCGGAAGCGCCGGTTGCCGACGACGTCGATTTTGGTGAGATCGAAGAGTCGGAACAGCCGATCAGCGCCTACGACGCATGGGCCCTGTGCGTTGCCGTGTCAGAGACAGACGTGCCAAGCGATTACTTCATCGCAATGGACTACGCCGACGACAGTGTGATGTCACAAGACGACGGCAGCTGGTTGGTCTATGTCGGCTTCCTCTCAAAGGACGAGACCGTGGGCCTGAGAACGACCTGCGTGATCAGCGGCACGAGCCTTGACCCAGACGTCGAGTACCTCGGTGGTCAAGACTTCTCGTAGGACTAATGCACGAGGCCTAGCCAGCACCTCGTAACAGTTCGGTGAGGTCTCGTGAACACGAGAGAATAGACGAATGGATTGGCAGACCTCCGAAGACACCGTGCCGTCGGCGCCCGTCACCGAGGCCGATGCACGGTTCTTGTTGGGGCGTCCGCCCGCCACGGGCGCTTGGCGCGACGGTGACCCCGCAGGAAACCGGCAGTTCGCATCGTTTGGAGAGTTTCACACCGAGAGCGGCGGATTGCTGCCGTCGTTTCGCCTCGCCTACGAGACGTGGGGCACCCTCAACGAAGCGCGAGACAACGCCGTTTTGGTGTTGCATGCGCTGACCGGCGACTCGCACGTTAGCGGGCCCGCTGGTCCAGGCCACGCCACATCGGGGTGGTGGGAAGATATCGTCGGTCCCGGTTCAGCCATCGATACCGACCGCTGGTTCGTCATCGCCCCCAATATGCTCGGCGGCTGTCAGGGATCAACGGGACCCGCAAGCATCGCTCCATCTGGCTACGAATGGGCGGCGCGTTTTCCGTTCCTCACCATTCGCGACCAGGTGGCGGCGCAAGCTCAGCTCGCTGACCAGCTCGGCGTCAACGTGTGGGCGGCGGTCGTCGGCGGATCGATGGGCGGCATGCACGCACTCGAGTGGGCAGCCAGCATGCCGGAGCGCGTCGCGCGACTCGCGGTGCTGTCTGCCCCGCCGATGAACACCGCCGACCAGATTGCGCTCAACTCGGTGCAGATCGAAGCCATCCGTATCGATCCTCGGTTTCAGGGTGGCGAGTACTACGACGCCGCAGACGGCGATGGACCTACCCGCGGGCTCGCCCTTGCCCGCCGCATGGCGCTGCTGAATTATCGCTCCCCCACCGAGCTCAACCAGCGTTTTCAACGCTCATGGCAGTCTGGCGTCAGCCCGCTAGGCCACGGTGGTCGCTTCGCCGTTGAGTCCTACCTCGACTTTCACGGAAACAAATTCACTCGCCGGTTCGACGCCAATAGCTATATCACTGTCGTGGAAGCAATGAACTCGCACGATGTGGGTCGAGACCGCGGCGGCGTCGAAGAAGCGCTCGCCAGGGTCACCGCCACCACGCTCGTGCTGGGAATCGACAGCGACCGGCTGTTTCCGATCGATGGGCAGCATCGCATCGCGCGCAGCATCCCGAACACCCTCGACGGCGATCGCGCCGTGGTCTTGTCGAGCGATTTCGGGCACGACGGATTCTTGATTGAAACACCAGCCGTGGCGATACACCTGCGTCGCCTACTTGAGCTCTAGCGTTCGTTCACTTCGCGCGTGTAGACCCAGGGCAAGGCGCCCAGCGTGATTCGGTGTCGGGCTCGGGATGCTTCGGGTGTTGCATCGCCGTGATACTCCGCGTCTTCTTGCCACAGCATGATGGGTCCGTCGTCGCCGAGGCGCGCCATCGTTTCGAACTGTTGCGGGCCCGCCAGTCGGGTCGCTGCCACGAGCGAGTTCACATCGGGGTGGTGTGCGAGCGTGTGCAGAGTTATCCACGTCGGTGGATAGAGCGTGACCTCTCCGTTGCTGTGGCGCTCGAGCATTTCGAGTGGCCGAAGCCACTCGGAGTCAACGGCTTCATCGGCGGCGAGTGCGACGGTGCCCTGGTGCGCGTGAGCGACGAAGAACCACGTGCGAATGCGCAGGGGAAGACCGGGCGGCGGATCCCAGGTCGAGAGCGGGATCAGCGAGTCGGGATCGACGATGAGACCCGTTTCTTCAAACGTTTCGCGCGCGGCCGCGCGGCGCGCAGGCAGTTCCTCTGCATCGTCGTCTGTTCGATGGTCATCACTGTCGAGCTTGCCCCCGGGGAACACCCAGGCGCCGGCAAACGAGCCGCGATCGGGCCGCTCGATCAGCAGGATTTCAGGACCGTCATCGCTATCGCGCACCATGACCACCGTGGCTGCAACCGGGGTGGTGGGGTCGGAAGCATCTTCGGGTCGACGCGGCAGCGCGTCGCCTAGAGTCGCCGCGAGGGCGGCGAAGGTTGAATCTGCAGGCCTCTTTGATTGCGGCATAGCCTCAGCGTATGCCTGCTCGAGCCGATGCAGTTCGTACCGGGCCTGTCACGCCGTGACAGGCTGCACACGACGATCAGACGCCAAGCTGAGCATCGCTACCGCGAGGCCGCCCACCGCGAGCATGACGCCCACCCACGCAGGAGCGACATAGCCCCAGCCGAGCGCGATGACCGCGCCACCCAGCAGCGCGCCCATGCTGTTGCCGATGTTGAGCGCAGAGTGGTTGAGCGCCGCCGCAATCGACTGGTTGTCGCCCGCCACATCCATGAGACGAGTCTGGATCGTCGGGCTGAGCCCGGCCGCCACGAAGCCGGTGGCGAAGACGAAGAAGCCGAACGCCCACAGCCACTGGGCAGTCAGCGCCAAGAGCGCGAGCACCACGATGAGAGCGATGAAACCGCCGATGAGCGTGCGTCGAAGCGACACGTCGGCGAGGTGTCCGCCGACGAGGTTGCCAATGGTCATGCCGATGCCCATCAGCACCAGCACGATAGGAACCACCCATTCTGCTGAGCCCGTCACTTCGGTAACCACCGGCGCTACGTAGCTGTAGACCGCGAAGAATCCACCAAAGCCGATGGAGCCGACAGCGAGCGCGAGCCACACTTGCCCGCTTTTGAACACCCCGAGCTCTTGCAAGAACGTGCGGCCGGGTTCACCCGGATGCGCCGGAACGAAGAGGCCGATGAGCACAGTCGCCGCGGCGAAGATCGCCGCGACGACCATGAATGCGGAGCGCCACCCCACCTGTTGCCCTAGATATGTTCCCAGCGGCACCCCGACGACGTTCGCGAGTGTGAGCCCCGTCAATACGAACGCCACACCCTTTGCCCGATTTCCTGGCCCCATCACATCAGCGGCGACCAGCGCGCCGATTCCGAAGTAGGCGCCGTGCGGCAGACCAGCCAGAAGACGCGATGCTGCCACCAACTCGAACGTCGGAAGAATGAAGGTCAGCGCGTTGAATATGGCGAGGGCGAGTGCCAATACGATCATCACTCGATGGCGCGGAAACCTCGCTACGCTTCCCGCGATCGTGGGCGCGCCGATCACGACGCCCAGCGCGTAGAGCGAGATAAGCCAACCAGCCTGCGCGATCGCCTGCTCGGGATTGGCTGCCCACACCTCGGGCAGCAGATCCGCCGCGATGTCTGGCAGCAAGCCCATGACGACGAACTCGGTCATGCCGATGCCGAAACTGCCGACGGCGAGAGAGAGGAGCGCCCACATCGCCGCACCCCTCGAAACTGAAGTCGAGGAGGTCACCGCGTAACAATAGCGCGCGAACGTGCCGACTGTCGAATCGATTCGACTTGCCGGCTCGGCGCACCGCTAAGAGTGGTTCTCGCTGTTCCTATGCGCGTCGATTGCGGCTTCCAACCGATCGATTTTCCCATCGAGTTCGCCCGAGTAGCCGGGTCGAATATCTGCTTTCAACACGAGCGACACCCGTGACCCGAACGGCTGCACGGCCTCGGTTGCGCGCTTGACAACGTCGAACACTTCGTCCCACTCCCCCTCGATCTCGGTGAACATCGAAGTCGTGCGGTGGGGCAGGCCACTGCCGCGCACCACGGCTACGGCGGCCGCCACCGCATCGTGCACCGAGCCGTCGGCATTGCCGGTTCCGGCCGGGGAGACTGAGAAAGCAACGAGCATGAGAACCTCCGGGTTCAGGATTGAAGTGGCAAGAAAGAGAGTCTGCGCTGCGCAGCCACGGGAACGCCCGCCACGAGTACGACCGACCATACGAGGAGTGCGATCATCAGCGCATTGCGCGCAGTGAGGGCAGCCGCAGCGATAGGGGCGGCAGTCAGCAGCTTGTCGTAGAGCAAGGGATACACGATCTGAGTGAGCCCGGCTGCGACCAGAGCGGTGATCGCAATGCCGAACCAGCGCTTTCGATTGATCACGAGCCCCAGTGCGATCGGCGCGATGATCCAGGTGAGAAACTGCGGCGACCCCACCTTGTTCACCGCCCAGAAGGTCAGCACAAGCGCGAGCGCAAGTGGGGCGAAGAGGGCGGCAAAACCTGCACCGCGCCATGCCTTGAACGCTCCCAGCGCCGCCACAGCCAGCGCAGCGACCACCAACAGCGGAGTCATCACTGCGATGACGGTGTCTACCTGCGGACCGGTCACCTGAAACGTCAAAATCGTCGGGTCGTAGAAGATGAATGAACCTTCGATTCCCGCCACAGCCCGCCACAGATAGTACGCGCTGACGGGAGCCTCAAGCTGAAGACCCCGCTCTGTCTGGCCCGCGACGAACCCGAACACAAACGAGCTGCCGCCACCCAGCACAATGACGAGGATGGTCGCACCCGTCACCACCAGCGCACCGGCGATCACGGTCAGTCGGCTTCGCAGCACGATCACGGCAGTTGCCAGCAGGGCGGCCGGCCACACCTTCATCCAGGTGGCGATCGCGAGCAAGGTAGAAGCAAGTGCAGGTCTGCCGACCAACCAGAGGCATCCCGCGATCGCCAGCGGCACCGTGATCGCATCGAGGCGGTACATTCCCACCGGCCCCAGCAGCAGAGTGAATGCCAGCCAGAATGCAGCGGCGGTGACGCGTCCGCGAGAGCGCCCGTTTCCTAGCAACACAGCAAAGGCGAGTGCGTCGGCGAGGGTGACCAGCAAGGCCCAAGCGATCTCGTAGCCGGCAATCCATTCGAAGGCGTGCGCGAGAACCATGGGCAGCAAGGCCCACTGCGGATAAACCCATGCCTCGGTGATTCCGACAATCGATCTGCCTGCGAGCGCGTTCAGCGACCACGGTTCGTAGACGAAGTAGACATCTCCCATGGGCTGACTCGGCCACACAAAGCCGAGAGCCGCGACGATGACGTGCACCAATACGAACGAAACCCATAGCCCTGCCCGCGTCGACACCCTGCCATCCTAGGTGCGCAGCTGGCGGTGACGTGGCGAGGCGGCGCGTGCGATCAGCGCGATGCGAGCACTTCTGCCACGACGCGCGGCAGCGCTTGCGCGACGTCTAGCGCAGTGATGGGGCCACCGCCGAATTGCGATGACGCCACCTCGCCGGCGCGACCGTGAAGCCAGGCCGCGCTCGCGGCAATGTCAGCGAGCGCGGCTAGGTTTCGCACCTCGCCTGCCGCAACTGCTGAGGCCACGAGAGCTCCCACAGCGCCCGCCAGCACATCACCCGTGCCGGCAGTCGCGAGCCAGGCGGTTGGCGCATCCACCCTGATCAACTGGCCCTCGGGCGACGCGACAAGGGTCACTGAGCCTTTGAGGAGCACCACCGCATTGAGCGCGCTCGCTGTCTCGTGTGCGGCCCTGGCACGATCGCTGCGCGGGTGAAGACCAAGCGCCTCGCGCATTCGAGCATGCTCGCCGTCATGAGGCGTCACCACGACCATGGTGGTGGCTCCTCGAGCCAGATCGAGCGCACCAGCATCGACGACCACGGGTTGCTCGCCCGACAAGATGGTGCGCAGCGCGTGCGTCTCGCCACGGCCGCGCGTCGCAGCATCCATTCCCGATCCCACCACCCATGACTGCACGCGACCGTCTGAGATCACGGTCTCTGGACGCCGTGAGAGCACCAGCGAGTGCGCAGACTGCGGGCCGAGGTAGCGCACCATGCCCACGCCCGTTCGCCACGCTGCCTCGACACCAAGAACGGCTGCGCCGGGAAAGCCCTCTGATCCGGTACGAAGCCCCACAACGCCGCGAGAGTACTTGTCGTCGGCACCAGAAGGCATCCTGACGTTGCGCGCCACATCGGTCACGGTCCATGTGCGATCCATGGGCGCCACCCTACTCGCGGAGCCCATCCGACACGGAAGCCACCGCAGAACTCGCCGATACGACTATCGGCGCAGACCCCGTCTCGTCGCGTCTTGAACCTCACCGATCAGCTCTTCGATGATGTCTTCGAGGAACAGCACCGCCGTGGTGTCGCCGTCGACGTTGCAGACTCGAGCGAGGTGACGCCCGGCCTGACGCATCGACGCGAGCGCGTCTTCGAGGTCTGTGGTTTCGAGCACCGGCACCATATGGTGAATGCGCTTCGACGGAATCGGCGTGGCCACATCGGTGACCGCATGACGGCCCTCCGCCGCGCGCAGGATGTCTTTCAGGTGCACATAGCCGATGGGCTCTGCGTCGTCATCCACGATCACGTATCGCGAGAAGCCGTGCTTTGCCACAGCCCGCTCGATTTCATGCGGCGTGGTGGTGTGGCTGAGCGTGACCAGCTGCGCGAGTGGCACCGCGACCTGAATCGCTTTCTTGTCGGTGAACTCAACGGCAGCTGCCACTGCTCCCGACGAGTCATCGAGCACGCCCTCGATGCGCGACTGATTGACGATCGTCGCGACTTCTTCGAGCGTGAAGGTCGACGCTGCTTCGTTCTTGGGTTCCACCCCGAACAGACGCACGACGTGGTTGGCGATCCAGTTCAGGGTGACGATCACCGGGTAGAACAGCTTCGACGACCACACGAGCGGCGTAGCCAACATGAGAACGGCACGATCGGGCACCGAGAACGCGAGGTTCTTCGGCACCATTTCACCGAACACCACGTGCAGGTACGACACCACCAAGAGCGCGATGAAGAATGCCACAGCATCAACGACGCCCTCGGCCCACCCCGTCAGGCCCAGTGGCTCGGCCAGCAGATGATGAATCGCGGGTTCAGACACGTTCAAGATGAGCAGCGAGCAGATGGTGATTCCGAGCTGACTTGTAGCCAGCATCAGGGTGGCGTGCTCCATCGCGTAGAGCGCGGTCTTGGCCGAACGCGAGCCTTTCTCAGCGAGCGGCTCGATCTGCGAGCGGCGCGCCGAGATCACGGCGAACTCTGCACCAACGAAGAAGGCGTTGAAGATCAGAAGGACAACGAGCCATGCAATTCCTGCCCAGTCGCTCATCGCTCGCCTCCTTCCGCCGCGGCCGGTTCGGCCTGCAGAGTCACCCCGGTGAATCGCACGCGGTCGACACGGCGACCATCCATGCGCAGCACCTCGAGTCGGCCGTCTTCGATATCGACGGTGTCACCGACTCGCGGAATGCGCTCGAGGAGACTCATGATGTAGCCACCGACGGTGTCATACACGTCGCCCTCGGGAATGCGAATGCCGGTGCGGTCGAGCACTTCGTCGGGACGAAGCTCGCCCGGAAAGACGACGTTGCCTTCGGCGCGCACGACGCCGGCGCGCCGACGGTCGTGCTCGTCAAGAACCTCACCCACGATCTCTTCCACGAGGTCTTCGAGAGTTACGACACCGGCCGTGCCGCCGTATTCGTCGACCACGATCGCCATTTGGTATCCCTTGGCTCGCAGTTCCGACATCAGCACGTCGAGGTGCACTGCTTCAGGAATGCGAAGCGGGTCGGTGGCGAGCGCAGCGGCAGGAACGTCACTTCGACGCTCGCGAGGCACGCTGACCGCTGCTTTGAGGTGCACAACACCGGTGATGTCATCCATCGATTCGTCATAGACCGGAAAGCGGCTGTGGCCGGTGCGCCGAGCAAGCTGAATGACCGCTTCAGCGGAATCGTCAGCGGCGAGCGCGTGGATGCTGGGGCGCGGCGTCATGACGTCGGCGGCGGTGTGGCGAGCAAAAGTGAGTGTGCGGTTGAGCAACGAGGCGGTGTCTTCTTCGAGAACACCGGCGAGGGCTGATCTGCGCACGAGGCTCGAGAGCTCTTCGGCGCTGCGGGCGCCCGACAGCTCTTCCTTGGGCTCAATCCCCATCGCGCGCAGAACGCCGTTTGCACTGCCATTGAGCACGACGATCGCGGGCTTGAACACGGTGGTGAATGCCACCTGAAACGGGATCACAAGCTTCGCGGTCTGGCGCGGCACGGCGAGCGCGAAGTTCTTGGGCACGAGCTCACCGATGATCATCGAGAAGACCGTGGCAACCGTGATCGCGATGATGACGGCGAGCGGCGAGATAAGCCCTGATGGCAAGTTCCACGCTTCGAAAACCGGTGTCAGCAGGTTCGAGATGGCCGGTTCCATCGTGTAACCCGTGAGCAGCGTCGTCAGAGTGATCCCCAGCTGCGCGCTGGAAAGATGAGTCGATGTGATCCTCAGCGCGCTGATGGTCAGCGCAAGCCGGGTCTCACCCGCGTCGCGGCGAGCTTCGAGATCGGCGCGATCGAGATTGACCAGCGCGAATTCAGAAGCGACGAACAGGCCGGTTCCGATAGTGAGCAGCAGCCCCACGCCCAGCATGACGTAATCCATCACGCATCACCCCCATTCATTGCGGAGGCGGGTCGGTGGGGCAAGCGTCTACAACTGGGAGGGTCGTCCATCGTCCTCATATCCTAAAGCAGGCGCAGACGATTCGGCTCGTCGTTTGTCACCAACTGACCGACAGCGCCTTGCCCTCGTCGTACCCCGCCGCTGACTGCAATCCCACCCGCGCCCGTTCACGAAACTCCGGCACGCTCGCAGCGCCCGCGTAGGTGAACGATGACCGAACACCCGAGGTGATCATGTCGATGAGATCCTCGACTCCGGGCCGCTGCGGATCGAGGTAGATCTTCGACGAAGAGATGCCTTCGGCGAAGAGCTCCTTGCGGGCGAGGTCATACGGGTCTAGGCGCCCGAAGCGGTCGTGCACCGCCTTCGTCGACGCCATTCCCCACGATTCTTTGTAGACGCGACCGTCGGAGTCGGTCTGCAGCTGTCCCGGCGCCTCGATCGTTCCAGCGAACCATGACCCGATCATGACGGATGCTGCTCCCGCCGCGAGTGCGAGCGCCACGTCTCTCGGGTAGCGCACTCCCCCGTCGGCCCACACGTGTGCACCGTGAGCTCGCGCCGCTTCAGCCGTCTCGAGAACGGCAGAGAACTGCGGTCGCCCCACCGCGGTCATCATGCGCGTCGTGCACATCGCTCCAGGACCCACCCCAACCTTCAGAATGGTGGCCCCGGCGCGTGCAAGATCGTCTACGCCGTCGGCAGTGACAATGTTCCCCGCCGCGATCGGAATGCCCAGATCCAGACTCGCGACGGCGCCGAGCGCTCGCAACATGCCCTCTTGATGCCCGTGCGCGGTATCGACGACAAGCACATCGACGCCGGCAGCGGCGAGCGCCTTCGCTTTCGCCGCCACGTCGCCGTTGATGCCGACCGCGGCAGCCACGATAAGGCGACCCGACGAGTCCACCGCCGGTCGGTAGAGCGTGGAGCGCAATGCGCTGCGCTTCGACAAGGTGCCGACGACTCGCCCGTGATCGACGACGCACACCGTCTCGGCGCCGGCCGCGACGATCACGTCGAACGCGTGGCGAGCGCTCTCGATGTCGTGCGCGTCGATGGCGATGACACGACCGCGAGCAAGATCTCCCAGTCTTGCGTCAGGAAGCGCGGTGCCCAGCCTGCTGGCAGGAACAATGCCGAGCACATCGGTGATCATCGGCTCGTCCGCGTCGGCGACGACGATGCCATAGCCCTCGGTCGCCGGAAGAAGCAGCGATGCCTCGGCGACGGTGGCATGCGGCGGCAGCACAAGCGGGGTATCCCAGATGACGGGCTGCGCTTTCACCCAACGAATCGCGGCGTCAAGGTCTTGCAACGCCATGTCTTGGGGCAGCGCTCCAAGCCCACCTCTTCGAGCAAGTGTCGCTGAAAGGCGTGGGCCGGTGACGGAATTCATGTTCGCCGAAACGAGCGGAATCGTGGCTGTTGATCCGTCGCCCGGTGACAGATCGACGTCGAGACGACTGGTCACCGACGAGCGTCGTGGAACGAGGAATACATCTGAATACGTCAGATCAACAGTGGGTGTCTCTCCGTAGAACTCCATGCCTCAACGCTACTGACCCGCTGACGTACCCGCGCGCACCCATGATCTTTACAGCCAGCCCATCGCAGATACCCATACCTGATGCAGATACTGGGCTACGCTTAACAGACGCATGCGAGGGCACTACGTCCCGTGCGGTTCATTCTTCATCGATGAAAGCAGGCAATCGAGCGTGTCCAGCCAGGTGTCGGGCGTCGGAGTTTCGAGTGAGGGAGAGTTCGGGGCCAACGAATGGCTCGTCGATGAGCTGTACGAACAGTTCAAGGTCGACAAGAACTCCGTTGACAAGGCTTGGTGGCCAGTTCTTGAGGCCTACCACCCCGTGACGGCAGACGCGCCCCCTAGCCCGACGCAGCCATCTTCGAGCGAGGCGCACCCGGTCACCGCTCCGATCCCCGTGATCGGCGCCCAGCCAGTAGCGCGCACGACCGCCCGCCCCGCTTCACCGCAACCGGTGCCCGCACAGGCACCCAAGGCTGCCCCCGTCGTGGCAGATGAACCCGTCGAAGACAAGGTCACCGTTCTTCGCGGAATGCCCAAGGCTCTTGCATCGAACATGGACGAGTCGCTCACCGTGCCGACCGCCACCAGCGTGCGCACCGTGCCAGCGAAGTTGATGATCGACAACCGCATCGTGATCAACAACCACATGTCACGTACCCGCGGTGGCAAGATCAGCTTCACCCACCTCATCGGCTGGGCCCTCATTCAGGCACTCAAAGAGTTCCCGAGCCAGAACGTCTTCTACGCCGAGATCGACGGCAAGCCCTCGGTGGTCGCCCCGGCGCACATCAACCTGGGTATCGCTATCGACCTGCCCAAGCCTGACGGCACGCGCGCGCTCATGGTGCCGAGCATCAAGCGCGCCGACTCTCTGTCGTTCGAGGAGTACCTGGCTTCATACGAAGACCTCGTGGTTCGCGCTCGCGCCGGCAAGCTCACCGGAGCAGACTTCCAGGGCACTACGCTCTCGCTGACAAACCCCGGCGGAATCGGCACCGTGCACTCGGTACCCCGTTTGATGAAGGGGCAGGGTTGCATCGTCGGCGCAGGTGCGCTTGAGTACCCGGCGGAGTTCCAGGGCGCGAGCGACAAGACGCTCAGCGAGTTGGCGATCGGCAAGACGATCACGCTGACCAGCACCTACGATCACCGCGTGATTCAGGGCGCTGGCTCGGGCGAGTTCCTCAAGAAGGTTCACGAACTGCTCATCGGTCAGCGCGGTTTCTACGACGACATCTTCGCGGCACTGCGCATTCCCTACGCCCCGATTCACTGGGCTGCCGACATCAACGTCGACCTCGCAGAGCGCGTCGACAAGCAGGCTCGGGTGCAGGAACTGATCAACTCGTTCCGCGTGCGCGGTCACATGATGGCCGACACCGATCCGCTCGAGTACATGCAGCGCACACACCCCGACCTTGAGATCGAAGAACACGGGCTCACGTTCTGGGATCTCGATCGTGAATTCGTCACCGGCGGCTTCGGTGGTCGACGCGTGATGAAGTTGCGCGAGATTCTGGGAGTGCTGCGCGACTCGTACTGCCGCACGACCGGCATCGAGTACATGCACATTCAAGATCCTGAACAGCGTCGCTGGTTCCAGGAGCTGCTGGAAGTGAAGTATCAGAAGCCCGTGCACGACGAGCAGATGCGCATTCTCGACAAGCTCAACCAGGCTGAGGCGTTCGAAACGTTCTTGCAGACCAAGTACGTCGGCCAGAAGCGGTTCAGCCTCGAAGGCGGAGAATCGCTGATTCCCCTTCTCGACGAGATTCTGCAGGGAGCAGCCGAAGCGGGCCTCGACGGAGCGGCCATCGGCATGGCGCACCGCGGACGCCTGAATGTGCTCACCAACATCGCAGGCAAGACGTACGGACAGGTCTTCCGCGAGTTCGAAGGAGCCGTCGCGGTCGGCTCCAAGCGCGGCTCCGGCGACGTGAAGTACCACCTCGGCACCGAGGGCACGTTCGTTGACGATCGAGGCAAGGAGCTTCCGGTCTACCTCGCCGCCAACCCCTCCCACCTTGAGACCGTCGATGGCGTTCTCGAGGGTATCGTTCGCGCCAAGCAAGATCGCAAGCCAATCGGCACGTTCTCGTGGCTGCCGATTCTCGTGCACGGCGACGCCGCTTTCGCCGGTCAGGGCGTGGTCGTCGAGACGCTGCAGATGTCGCAGCTGCGGGGCTATCGCACCGGTGGAACCATCCACGTGGTGGTCAACAACCAGGTCGGCTTCACGACGACTCCGCAAGACGGCCGTTCGTCGATCTACTCGACGGACGTGGCAAAAACCATCCAGGCTCCCGTCCTTCATGTGAATGGCGATGACCCCGAAGCGGTCAACCGCGCAGCTCAGGTCGCATTCGCTTACCGTGAGAAGTTCCACCGCGATATCGTCATCGACCTTGTCTGCTACCGCCGACGCGGGCACAACGAGGGCGATGATCCTTCGATGACCCAGCCGCTGATGACCAATCTGATCGAAGCGAAGCGCTCGGTTCGCCGCCTCTACACCGAAGCGCTCGTCGGTCGCGGTGACATCACCGAAGAAGAGTACGAGCAAGCCAAGCGTGACTTCCAGAACCGCCTCGAGATCGCCTTCGCAGAAACGCATGCGGCAGAGACCGGCACATCGAACGTCGTAGAGATCGACGCGTCTGAAGAACCCGTCGTGGGCGCCCCCGACACCACGGGCGTCAGCCGCGAGGTCGTTCAGCTGATCGGTGACGCCTTCGTGAACAAGCCGGATGGCTTCACCGTTCACACCAAGTTGCAGCAGTTGCTCAACAAGCGGGCCGATATGAGCCGCAACGGAAACATCGACTGGGCGTTTGGCGAGCTTCTCGCATTCGGATCGCTGCTGCTCGAGAAGACGAACGTGCGCTTGGCCGGCCAGGACGTACGCAGGGGAACCTTCGTGCAGCGCCACGCGGTGCTTCACGATCGCGCAAACGGCCAGGAATGGATTCCGCTGTCGAACCTGAACGACGATCAGGGACGCTTCTGGGTATATGACTCGCTGCTCAGCGAATACGCCGCCATGGGCTTCGAATACGGCTACTCGGTAGAACGCGCCGATGCTCTCGTGCTCTGGGAAGCGCAGTTCGGTGACTTCGCGAACGGTGCGCAGTCGATCATCGATGAGTTCATCTCGTCAGCAGATCAGAAGTGGAGCCAGCAGTCGAGTGTCGTGCTGCTTCTGCCCCACGGTTACGAAGGCCAGGGACCAGACCACTCATCCGCACGCATTGAGCGCTATCTGCAGATGTGCGCACAAGACAACATGGTTGTTGCGCGTCCGTCGACACCGGCATCGTACTTCCACCTGTTGCGTCGTCAAGCGTACTCACGTCCGCGCCGCCCGATGGTGGTGTTCACGCCGAAAGCGATGTTGCGACTGCGCGGTGCAACCAGCCCCGTTGATGACTTCCTCACCGGCACTTTCGAGCCCGTTCTCGACGACGATCGCGGCCTCGACCGCAGCGCCGTCAAGCGGGTTCTGCTGCACTCGGGCAAGATCCACTGGGACCTCAGGGCCGAGCTGGAGAAGAACCCGAACCCCGAGATCGCGCTCGTGCGTCTCGAGCAGTTCTACCCGACTCCCGCGGTCGAGTTGAACAAGGTTGTCGAGCTGTACCCGAACGCTGAATTGGTCTGGGTACAGGACGAGCCAGAGAACCAGGGCGCGTGGCCCTTCGTAGCGCTTGAGCTCGTGAAGCACATGGAGGGGCGCACGATCAGTCGCGTCTCGCGTGCCGCCGCCGCATCAACGGCAACCGGTTCGCCCAAGGTCCACGCTGCGGAGCACGCCGAGATCATGAAGAAGGCGCTGACGATTAGCTGAGCCAGCCTGTCACATGCTGAGGGTCCAAGATGCAATGGCATCTTGGACCCTCAGCATTTGTAGTGGAAAACTCGCCGCACGCCTCGGTCGCTAGTGACTCGCTTGCGCCTCGCGCAGCTTCGCCATTACCAAGTCGCGCAGCTCTTCGGGAGCAGCCTCTTTGCACGCTCGTGCAACCACGTCGGTGAGCGTACGGGCAACAAGCGCCTCATCGCGACACTCGGGGCATTGCCGCAGATGCTCTGTGATGTCGCTGTGCTGCGTCTTGCAGACCTCGTTGCGGAGGTACTCCTCAAGGTCACGCCGCGCCTTTTCGCAGCCGCAATCAGTCATTTCGCGCTCCTCGTAGCGGACTCGATGCCGCGTTCTTTCGCATAGTCGGCAAGCAGCTCACGGAGCATTCGCCGGCCTCGATGCAGGCGGCTCATGACTGTGCCAATAGGGGTCTTCATAATGTCGGCGATCTCTTGGTAGGCGAATCCCTCAACGTCTGCCAGGTAGACCGCGAGCCGGAAGTCTTCGGGGATCGCCTGCAACGCGTCTTTGACGACGGAGGCCGGCATGTGGTCGATCGCTTCAGCTTCGGCCGATCGCGTCGTTGAAGCGGTCGTTGACTCGGCACCACCGAGTTGCCAGTCCTCGAGCTCGTCAATCGTGCCCTGATACGGCTCACGCTGCTTCTTGCGATAGGTATTGATGTACGTGTTGGTCAGAATCCGGTACAGCCACGCTTTGAGATTCGTTCCCTGAGTGAACGACTTCCAAGAAGCGAACGCTTTGACGAAGGTCTCTTGAACGAGGTCGGCTGCGTCGGCCGGGTTTCTGGTCATGCGCATACCGGCGGCATACAACTGGTCCATGAAGGGCAGCGCTTGCTCTTCAAACTGTCGTCGGGCCGCGGCCGCTGAATCCTCTTGCTCGGTCATCAGGCGCAAGTCTACGGCGATGTCTTGCGTGTTTCTGGTGAAGTCGTCGCCCGACACCTCGGCGCCAGATCTCTCAAGAGTTGCAATCACCTGCTCGATGTCCTTCCTCGCGTGCTGCCGGCGTTGCGTCACCGGTTCAGTAGGGTAGAACGCGATGACAGTCGACGGGTATTCCCCCAATTCACAGACCGCTCCCAAACGAAGCGGTCATTGGCGAGCCCCCACTGCTGCCGGCCCGCTGAATGCCACTGTCACCGTGCCGGGGTCAAAGTCCCTCACGAACCGAGAGCTCATTCTCGCGGCGCTCGCCGACTCGCCGAGTCGACTCACCGCGCCATTGCACTCTGATGACTCCGCCCGCATGGTGGATGCGCTGCGCGCGCTCGGTGTGGGAATCGAACTCGAGAGCGGCGATGGCCTGTACGGGGATGATTTTCTCGTCACTCCCGCCAAGCCGTTCCGTGGTGACACCGTCGTCGACTCTGGTCAGGCAGGCACTGTTATGCGGTTCGCGGCTGCCCTCGCGGGGTTCGCGCACGGAGATGTCACGCTCACCGCCCACGAGAGCGCCCTGCACCGGCCGATGGGTGCGATGATCTCCGCGCTGCGAGATGTTGGTGTCGACATCGACGATGGCGCACGCTGGACCCTTCCGTTCACAGTGCGTGGTCGCGGCCACGTGCGTGGTGGCGAGATCACCATCGACGCCAGCGCCTCGAGCCAGTTCGTCTCAGGGTTGCTTCTGGCTGCTCCCCGGTTCGACGTGGGATTGCATTTGCGGCACTGCGGTGATCGCCTACCGAGCATTCCGCACATCGACATGACCGTTGAATCCCTCGCGCATCGCGGCGTGCACGTCGAGCGTCCCGCTGTCGGCGAGTGGATCGTGCCCGCGAGCAGCATTCGCGGCAAAGATGTTGCCATCGAGCCCGATCTCTCAAACGCCGCGCCATTCCTGGCCGCCGCGATGATCGCAGGCGGGTCAGTTTCGGTGACCGGCTGGCCGGCTCATTCCACTCAACCCGGAGCGATGCTCTCGGACATTCTTTCGCTGATGGGTGCGCGTGTCGTGCGCCGCGGCGGCGCGTTGACTGTGACCGCCGGCAGCAGCATCCATGGAGTCGATCTTGATCTCTCGGCTGCTGGCGAGTTGACCCCGACCATCTTTGCGCTGGCGGCATTCGCTGATGCCCCCACGACGCTCTACGGCATCGGGCACATTCGCGGCCATGAGACTGACCGCATCGCTGCGCTTGTCGGAGAACTTCGCGCGCTCGGTGGAGAAGCGCACGAGCTCGAAGACGGCATTCGCATCGTGCCTCAACCGCTGCACGAGGGCGGCTGGCGTGCGCATCATGACCACCGACTAGCGACGACCGGAGCTCTCATCGGCCTTGCTGTGGATGGCGTCGAGGTCGATGACATCGGTACAACGGCGAAGACCATGCCGCAGTTCCCCACCATCTGGCAGCGGATGCTCGATGACAGCGATCGCGTCGACTCTGCCGAGGCGATGCATTCACTGTGAGCTGGCTCGATGATGACGACGATGACGTGCTCGAGTTCGACGAGTCCAGCATTCGCGTCCGTCCAAACCCCAAAGCCAACCGTCCCCGCACCAAGCGACGCCCCGCTCACGCCGACGCGCAGATCGCGCGCGTGCTTGGGGTAGACCGCGGGCGCTACACCGTGCTCGCTGACGAAGGCGGCGTCGATGAGCGTCTCGTGCTGGCCACGCGCGCGCGAGAGCTGCGCAAGATGCCGATTGTCACGGGCGACCGTGCGCGAGTCGTAGGCGACCGCTCCGGTGACGCGGGCACGCTCTCACGCATCATCGGCATCGAGGAGCGCACGTCGTTGCTGCGACGCAGCGCAGACGACACAGATCAAGTTGAGCGCGTGATCGTGGCGAATGCTGATCAGATGCTTGTCGTGGTCGCAGCGGCGGATCCGGAACCACGCGCACGTCTGGTGGATCGCTATCTCATCGCCGCCCTCGATGCGGGCATGCGTCCGCTTCTCGTTGTCACCAAGACCGATATCGCCGATCCCACAGCGTTCCTGCGGCATTTCGAAGCGCTCGATGACCTCCAGATCTTCACAAGCGGCATGAGCACAGGCGGGATGCCGCTCGAAGCAATCGGCGAGGCGCTCGTCGGTCATTCCACCGTGTTCGTCGGCCACTCGGGCGTCGGTAAATCTACGCTCGTGAACGCTCTTGTCCCAGACGCACACCGTGCGACAGGGCACGTGAATCAGGTCACCGGTCGCGGCCGGCACACATCGAGCTCTACCGTGTCGCTGCGCTATCAGAGCGCAGACAAGACCGGATGGGTCATTGACACGCCGGGCGTGCGGTCGTTCGGCCTCGGACACGTCAAGACCGCCAATATCTTGAGAGCTTTCACCGACCTGGCCGAGATCGCCCTCGAATGCCCCCGAGGATGCACGCACCTGGCAACGGCACCCGACTGCGCGCTACCGGTCGCCGTTGCAGAGGGACGGCTCGGAGATCGAGGCGCGGAGCGACTGGATTCACTGCAAAGGCTGCTCGCGACGTTCGCAGAGAAGTAGTCTGGGGCGGTGACCAATCGCCTTGAAGCCGGTTCTGCCGCACCCTCCTTTGCTCTCAAGAACCAAGATGATGCCGTCGTCTCGCTAGACGCACTGCGCGGAGGGCGCGTGATCGTGTTCTTCTATCCCGAAGCTATGACGCCAGGGTGCACGACAGAAGCATGCGACTTTCGAGACAGCCTGGCGCCTCTGCAGGCAGCCGGCTACACGCTGCTCGGCATCTCGCGCGACGAGCCCGAGAAGCTGCGTCGCTTTCGCGAGCGCGATGGCCTCACCTATGACCTGCTCAGCGACCCCGACCACAGCATTCACGATGCGTATGGCGTCTGGGGTGAGAAGGTGAATTACGGCAAGACCTTCATGGGTGTGATCCGTTCCACATTCGTCATTGACGAGGCCGGTCTCGTCAGTCACGCGCTGTACAACATTCGCGCCACCGGCCATGTCGCACGGTTGCGCAAGACGCTCGAGGTTTAGCGTGTCTCGCCGCGTTCTCTGATGGCGGCAGCACGAACCGCCAGCACCAGAAGAACCAGCGTCACAACTGCCGGCAGTGCAAGCGCCGCTGCCGCCATCGGGTGCGCGAACTCGCCAGTTGCTGCGCCAACCGCGACCGCAAGGATCAGCAGCTGAGTGACGATTGCGCCGGATCGACCCCACGACTCATTGCGCCAAATGGCCACCGAAAATGCCAGCACAGCCGCGGCGCCCACCGCGGTGAGCACGACGAGAGCCAAGGCCGTCGACAGCACCCCGGTGTCTCCTGCCAGGAGCGCCAGCACCTGCCATGCGACCAATCCGGCGACCGCGACGCCCTCGAGGCCCACCAAAACGGCTGCCACGCGCTCACGCTTGCTTGTAGACATTCGCCAATTCCCTTCCGCAAAACCACGCACTCATGTGACATTCCGACACAGAGTCAAGGGAATACTCAGGTAACCAGACAGAAACCCTACGTTCATCTCTTGATTCGCGATATCGCCTATGGGAGCATTGACAAAGCCGTGTGCTCCCACAGCGACGTGGGGCGAGCATTCTCTCGCACTCATTTAGGGTATCGGACCCGAAACCATACCCACGTCACTCAACCCCAACCTCGTATCAAGGAGCACCACCATGGATTGGCGCGATAAGGCGGCCTGCCTGACTGTCGACCCCGAGCTGTTTTTCCCCGTAGGAAACACGGGCCCGGCCGTCGACCAGATTGAAAAGGCCAAAACGGTCTGCGCAAAGTGCACCGTCACCGAGGTATGTCTTCAGTACGCACTCGAAAGCGGTCAAGACTCCGGCGTATGGGGCGGTCTGTCAGAAGACGAGCGCCGCGCTCTCAAGCGGCGCGCAGCCCGCGCTCGCCGAGCGAGCTGACCCTATGCCTGCGCGATATAGCGCATCGGAATCTCGATAGTCACTTCGGTGCCGCTGCCGGTCAACGTGTGCCAATCGATTGTGCCGCTGAGCTCACCTTGAATCAGCGTTCGAACGATTTGCGTGCCGAGACCGTTTCCCACCTGCCCCTCTGGCAACCCTGAGCCGGTGTCGCGGACGCGAACTTCGAGTTTCTCCTCGTTGCGCGCTGCAATGATCTCGACGTCACCCTCTTGGCCGGCAAGACCGTGCTCGACAGCGTTGGTGACAAGCTCGGTCAACGCCAGCGCTAGCGGCGTAGCGTATTCGCTGGGCAAGGTGCCGAACCGTCCAGACGACCGCGTGCGCGCGCGCGTGTTGGGTGCCGCGGCGACCTCCGCGACCAGCTTGAGCACACGTGCAAAGACTTCGTCGAACTCGACGTTCTGCGCCAGCCCCTCAGAAAGCGTGTCGTGCACGACCGCAATGGCGGCAACGCGACGCATGGCATGCGTGAGCGCTTCGCGGGCCTCTTCGGAATGCGAGCGCCGAGCTTGAATCCGCAACAATGACGCGACTGTCTGCAGGTTGTTCTTGACCCGATGGTGAATCTCGCGGATCGTCGCGTCTTTGGTGATCAGTTCCTGCTCTTGGTGGCGTATCTCCGTGACATCGCGACACAGCACGATCGCGCCGATGCGCGTGCCATGATCGCGAAGCGGGATAGTGCGCAACGACACGGTGACGCCACGCGACTCCATATCTGCGCGCCACGGTGCCCGCCCGGTAACCACGACGGGCAACGACTCGTCGAACTGCCGCTTGTCGGGCAGGATCGTCGTCACCACTTCGACAAGCGATTCGCCTTCGAGCTCATCGACGAAACCCAGCCGGTTGAAAGCCGACAGCGCGTTCGGACTCGCGAACGTTGTGATGCCGTCAACGTCGAGCCGGATGAGCCCGTCGGATGCGCGCGGAGCGCCTCTGCGCGGAGAAGTCGGGGCGGTCATATCCGGGAACTCTCCCGATGCCACCATGCCGAAAAGGTCGTCGGCACAATCGTTGAAGGTGATCTGCTGTCGAGAGGGCGTGCGGGTCTCGCCGAGGTTGGTGTGGCGAGTCACCACACCAAGGGTCTGCGGGGCGTCTGTGCCCTGTGCCCGTACGACCGGCACTGCACGCACCCGAGTGGGCGTCTCTTCAAACCAATCAGGCGACGCCGAATCGACGATGCGCCCGGTCTGAAAGGCCTCGCGCACTTGAGTGTTCCACTGCGGTCGAACCCGACCGCCGACGATGTCACGATAGAACAGCGTCGCTGCTCCCCCGGGCCGAGTGTGCGCGACCGCCACGAACGAATCGTCGGGCGTGGGCACCCAGAGCACGATGTCTGCGAAGGCGAGGTCGGCGAGTAGCTGCCCGTCGCCAGCGAGGCGATGCAGCCACTCGACGTCTTCTTCGCTCGCACGGCCTTGGGCGTAGACAAGATCACTGAGGGTCGACACCCCTCCAGCCTAGAGCGGGTTTGTCATGCTGCCGTTTTGGTGTAACGCCGCGTGACCCGTCGCGATGCCGCAACGGTGGCAGGCGGCGGCACAAGCACGTCGCCGACGAAACGCCGCACCCCGAGCACGAGCGGAGACTTGGGAGACTGCTCGGCAATTGTGCGAGATGCGAGCAAAGCAGCATCCGCCGCTCTGGCGTCGAGTGGCAAGAACCACACGTCTCTGATGCCGCCGAACCTCTCTAGGGTGCGACGAATCTGTCCGCGCGCGTCGATTCCCAGCGCGCCGGGCCGCACCTTGTTCGCAACCACCCGCACGGTCGTGCCCCCAATGGTCGCGCGAAGATCGGCGTGTGCCCGCAGAAAGCGTGAGATCCCGATCGGATCAGCACCTGCGACGGCCACGACGACGTCTGCGCAACGCAACGCCGCGAGCGTGGCGGCGTTGCGCCTGGGCCCCTCGAGGTCGCTGACAATCTCTTCGTCGCGTTCGAGTGACGAAGAGACGTCGACCACGGTGAAGTCCGCCCAGCTGCGGCAAAGCTCGAGAGCCTTCGCCACTCGTTTCTCGCTGAGTTCCGGCCATCGCGACGGCCGGTTCAGCCCGGTGAGCACGTCGACTCCGGTGCGCCCAAGCGGGATGCTTATTCGCGTGAGCTCCTTCTCATCGAGTCCGCCGAGTTCCGCCTGCCTGCATGCTGCGGCAAATCCCGGGCCCTCATCGGCGATACCCAACGTCAAGGCGATCGACGGCGCGTGAGTGTCAGCATCCACCAGTGCGACATGCTTGCCCCCTCGCGCGAGCTCCGTCGCGAGTTCGATGGCAACCGTAGAGCGACCTGGCGCTCCCGGAGCGCCCCACACCGCGATCACGCGTGGAGCCTCACGCGCATCGGCCGTCTCCACAACGCTGCGCGGCTGAGCCGCGAGGGCTTCAGCGACAAGTCGCGGAGTTGCATTGGCGCCGAGGGATTGTTCCAGGCCGAAGACCGCGGCGACTCTTTCGTCGGAATCATCTGCACAGAGGGGCAGAATACGTGTTGCTGCCCGATCGCACAGTGCCACTACTTCGGCCGTCAGCGAGTCTCGCCGCACCTCTAACACCACCGCGTCTGCAGCCAGCACCGCCCGCAGCAGGCTCTCGGATTCGTCTCCTAACAGAGCGTCGCCAGCAACCTCGGCGAGCGCTCGCGCTTCGGCTGTCGTCGTGACTTCGTAGCCTTCACGAGTGAGACCAGCCGACAGCGCTTCACCGCCATCAACGGCAACAACCACGTTCACGAGCCTGCTCCAGCAGAAACCACCGACAGGGCAGACTGATCGGCGATCGCGGCAAGGGTTGCCGCGACGTCGGCGCGCGCGATCACCAGTTCGAGTGCCGCGGAGCCGCCTCCGATAGCAGAATCGTCCCTTGTGACCGCCGCAACGACAGCATCTGCCACCAGAATTCGCGGGGTGTCGTACGTGCCTCGCTCGAGAAGCGGCGCCGCCCACAGCTCCACGGTTGCACCTTCATCGATAGAGGCTGGAACATCAGCGCTCGTGCGGATGACGACGCTTGTCGTGCTCACCGTCACCGGGTCGGCAACGGCAGACGCCGGCAGCAGCTCCCCCGCGGCGATCGTGCGGGTGGCTACTGCGCCCTCGGCCAAATCGTCAGGGGCGACATACGAGTCGCCCAGCTGACCGAGCGCGACTTCGACTACTCGCAAGTCACCGGCCGCAATGGCTTCTCCGGGAACGATGGCGCGCGTTGCGGCGTAGGCAGGGGACGTCTGCCGAGCCGTCGCGACAACAAGCCAGACCCCCGCGATGGATGCGACGATGAGCACAATCCCGAGAAGGAATCGCGCGTCGCCCCACACTCGGCGTCGTGGTGAGCGAACTGAATCTGCGACCGTCATGTCGTCAATAGTCGCTCACCGAGCAAATCTGCGGCTTCGGTTATCCACAGGGGCGTGCCCCTCCGCGCGCCTTGCACAGGCCGCCGCCATAATGGGGGCATGCCCGACAACTCCGTGCCTGAGGTGCGCTTGCTCGCCCCGGCCCAGGTTGGCGAGCTTCTCAGCATTTCGGTCGACGAGGTCATGGCGCTCGTGATGAGCGGTCAGATTCGCGGAATGCGGGTAGGCGCGCCGCCGCGCTGGCGCATCGAAGAGGCGAGTGTGAGTGGCTATCTCGACGACCAAGCCGAGGAAGCTCGCCGGATGGCGCTGTGGCGGCAGTCGAATACCGCCAGTTTTCCTGAGCTCTGGGGCGGCGGAATCATTCGTCAATCTGAATGACTCGTTGTTGTTAGATCAGTGGAGCGTCTGCGTCGAGCCGAATCCACGACACCGCCGCGAACGGCACCAGTCGATGCCCCGTGACGTCGGTGGTTCTGCGGGGCTGCCCGCTATCGTGCAGCGCGAGATCGAAGTGATCCGCGCCGGCGCGGTCGATCGTACCCGTGAGGTGACGCACGCCCACAGCGAGGGTCACCCCGACGCCAACCCGTCGCCGAACGAGATCGCGCAGCACAAAACCAAAGGTGACCCGGTCGCTGAGTGAAGATCGCTCGGCGACCGGGCGCGCACTGCGTAAGACGTCAACATGGGGCACGAGCACAGACACGATGCCCTCGAGCGGAGCCAGCACGGCACCGGCAAGCGGCTGTGTCGGTTCAAGCGCGACCCAGTCAGCGCCGACGCCTGATACCTCGGCGTGCAGAGTCGACCCGTCAGACATTTCGAATGCGAGAGCCGAGGTCGTGCGTTCGCGCGATGCCAGCGCACCAAGGCGATCTCGGAGCGCGACGCGTGAAAGACGCAGCCGTTCGGCTTCGGTGTCGAGCGCCGCACGCTCGGCCTCCCACTCAGAGGCAAGCTGATCCTCAAGATCGGCAAAAAAGCGGTCCCAACGCACGTGCCGAGAGTAGGCGATGCATTAGGACTCGATGAGAAGTTATCCACAACCTGGGGTTTCGCCTTTTCCTACGGGCCTCACAAGTGTTCTACTAGCTCACGGATAACCCCCCACTGTTGAGATAGGTACCCCATGGCAACGCCGCCGACGGGCCACGCCCGCGCATACCGCGCCTCTGATGAAGCGCTGGAGCTTTCTGAATTCTTCGCCCCACAGCGAACCTCAGCCGTTGAGCTCCCCGACCCAGAAGTCTTCCTCCGCAACCTCACTCGAGGAGTTCTCGAGGTGTTCGCGGGCGTGCGCGAAGTGGATCAACTGGCACGCTGGCTCACCGAAGATCCGTTTCGCAAGCTCGTCACTCGCACAAATCTTGCGACCCGAGCCCGAAGCGCCCGAGGCGTTCCCGCCGTGCGCCCGGTTCATCAGATCCTCAGCGTGCACTGTTCAGCGCCCACCGACGGTGTCGTCGAGGGCACGGTGATCGTGCAGATCCCGACGCGAGTTCGTGCCGTTGCAGCCCGTCTCGAGGGCATGGACGGTCGCTGGCGAGCGACGTCGCTCGCTCTTCTCTAGCTATTGCTTGTACGACGCGAGAAAGTTGCCGAGCCGCTCGATAGCTTCGGTCAACACACGTGCTTCGGGCAGGGTCACGATGCGCACATGATCTGGGCTCGCCCAGTTGAAACCGGTTCCCTGCACCAGCAGCACATGCTCTGCGATCAAGAAGTCGTAGACGAACTTCGCGTCGTCGTGGATCTCATGCACGTTCGGATCGAATCGCGGGAACGCGTAGAGCGCTCCTTGCGGTTTCACGCAGCTGACACCGGGAATCGACTCAAGTGTTTTCCACGCAGCGTCGCGTTGCTCGTGCAGCCTGCCGGTGGGCGCGATCAGCGCGTCAATCGACTGCACGCCAGAAAGAGCGGCCTGCACCGCGAACTGTGCGGGAACGTTTGGGCAGAGCCTGGTGGATGCCAGTAGCGTCACGCCCTCGATGAACCCGGCGGCGTGGGCTTTCGGGCCGGTGATCACCAACCAACCCGATCGGTAGCCGGCGACACGATATGTCTTTGACAGCCCGTTGAAGGTGAGCACGAGAAGGTCTGGCGCTACGGATGCCATCGGAATGTGCACCGCGTCGTCGAAGAGAATGCGGTCATAGATCTCATCTGACAGCACCAGCAGCGAGTGCTCTCGTGCAGTGTCGGCGATTCCCTCGAGTATTTCCCGCGTGTACACCGCGCCCGTTGGATTGTTCGGGTTGATGACGACGATCGCCTTGGTGCGCGGAGTGATCTTCGAGCGGATGTCTTCGAGATCAGGCTGCCAGCCATTCTCTTCATCACAGACGTAGTGCACGGGTGTTCCGCCACCCAAGCTCGTCATCGCCGTCCAGAGCGGATAGTCCGGTGCAGGAATGAGAACTTCGTCGCCCTCATCGAGCAGCGCCTGCATGACCATCGTGATCAGTTCAGATACACCGTTGCCCAGATACACGTCATCGGGATCGAACGACGGAAAGGTGGGGTCTTCTTCATATCGCGAGACCACGGCGCGTCTGGCCGACATGATGCCACGGCTGTCGCTGTAGCCGTGCGCCTGCGGCACAGCGTCGATCATGTCACGAACGATCTGAAACGGTGCTTCGAAGCCGAACGTGGCGGGGTTTCCCGTGTTGAGCTTCAAAATCGTGTGACCATCGGCTTCGAGGCGATCCGCCGCAACGAGCGCCTGCCCACGAATCTCATAGAGCACGTCTTTGAGCTTGCGGGACTGATCGAGGGGGCGGAGCTGACTCATCGCACCAGGATATCGGGGTCGAGCGGGAGCCCATCGACATCGTCGGGCAGCCGCGCCCGGGCGCAACAAAGAACGCGCGTTCGAGGCAGAGCAAAGCCTGCCGCGAACGCGCGTTCTGCGTGCGTCGTTTTCTATTTGCTCTTGTCTGCAGCGCGGCGCTGTGCGCGGTTCTGTGCGGCCGGGGCGGCATTGCCGGCATCCGCTTTCTGACCGAACGCACCACGAGGCGCCTCAGCGGGCGGGGCCGTCTGCGGCTGCCCCTGCGCCGCCGCGGTCGCGGCGGCCTGACGCATGCGCGATGTCGCCGACTGCTGCACCTGGCCGCGTTCGTTGCGCACCTCGACTTCGCCAGCATCGTTGGCGGCCGAGTACTCCAGTCGTTGGCCCTCGATGGGTGCCGAGGCGCTGAGCCCCTTAGCCTCCACCTGAGCTTCGCCCTCACCTTGACGACGCACTTCGACGTCGAGGTTGTACAAGTAGCCGACGGACTCTTCTTTGATCTGTCCCATCATCGACTGGAACATCTGGAAGCCCTCGCGCTGGTACTCAATCAAGGGATCACGCTGGGCCATGGCACGCAGGCCAATGCCATCTTTGAGGTAGTCCATCTCGTAGAGGTGGTCGCGCCAGCGGCGATCAAGCACCTGCAGCACCACGCGTCGTTCGAGCTCACGCGTTGCCGCGTCGCCAAGAGTTTCTTCGCGGGCGCTGTACGCGATTCGTGCGTCGGAGATGATCTCGCGCTTGAGCCCCTCCGCGTTGATACCGCCCCGGCGCCCCGCGGCTTCTGCGACAACCTCGTCGATGGTCACGCTGACGGGATAAAGCGTCTTGAGTTCGGTCCACAGCGCGTCGAAGTCCCAGCTTTCGGTGTGACCCGACCCGGTGTGGTCATCGATGACCGCGTTGATGGCGTCTTCGATGAAGTGCTGCACGCGGTCTGCGATGTCGTCGCCCTGAAGAATGTGGCGACGATCCGAGTAGATTGCCTCGCGCTGCCGGTTGAGCACATCGTCATACTTCAGAACGTTCTTGCGGATCTCGGCGTTGCGGCTCTCCACCTGGCTCTGTGCCGACTTGATGGCCCGTGAGACCATTCCCGACTCGATCGCGACATCGTCGGGAAAGTTCGTGCGCGCGAGAATCGCTTCGGCTGCGCCCGACTGGAACAACCGCATCAGGTCATCGGTGAGCGACAGGTAGAAGCGGCTCTCGCCGGGGTCGCCCTGACGACCAGAGCGGCCGCGCAGCTGGTTGTCGATTCGACGCGATTCATGCCGCTCGGTGCCGAGGACGTACAACCCACCGGCTTCGACAACTTTGGTGCTCTCTTCAGCGACCTTCTCGCGCATCGACTCGTAGACCGAGTCCCACTCGGCCTCGTAGTCTTCGGGCGTCTCAACCGGGTCAAGGCCCTTTGACTTGAGCTCTTGCACCGCGAGGAACTCGGCGTTTCCACCGAGCATGATGTCGGTACCGCGACCGGCCATGTTGGTGGCCACCGTCACCGCGCCGAAGCGGCCCGCACGGGCAACGATCTCTGCCTCACGTGCGTGGTTCTTCGCGTTGAGCACCTCGTGCTTGATGCCCTTCTTCGCGAGCAGCCGTGAGAGGTATTCGCTCTTCTCGACGCTCACCGTGCCGACGAGAACGGGCTGACCACCCTCGTGGCGCACCGCGATGTCTTCGACGACCTGGGCGAACTTGGCCTGCTCGTTCTTGTAGACGAGGTCAGACTGGTCTTTGCGCACCATCGGGCGGTTGGTCGGAATCGGAACCACACCGAGGTTGTAGGTCGACATGAATTCGGCGGCTTCGGTCTCTGCCGTACCGGTCATACCCGCGAGCTTGTCGTACAGCCTGAAGTAGTTCTGCAGTGTCACCGTCGCGAGAGTCTGATTCTCAGCCTTCACGGGAACCGCTTCTTTGGCCTCGATGGCCTGGTGAATGCCCTCGTTGTAGCGTCGGCCTGCCAAGATGCGGCCGGTGTGCTCGTCGACGATCATCACCTCGTCGTTGATCACGACATAGTCGCTGTCGCGCTTGAAAAGTGCGAGCGCCTTGATCGAGTTGTTGAGAAAGGAGATGAGTGGCGTGTTGGCCGATTCGTACAGGTTGTCGATGCCGAGGTAATCCTCAACCTTTTCAATGCCGGGCTCGAGCACACCGATTGTGCGCTTCTTCTCGTCAACCTCGTAGTCGACGCCAGCATCCAGCGTTTTGGCGATCTTCGCGAACTCTACGAACCAGCGGTTGGCCTCGCCGGAGGAGGGTCCAGAAATGATCAACGGGGTGCGAGCCTCGTCGATCAGGATGGAGTCGACTTCGTCGACGATCGCAAAGAAGTGACCTCGTTGAACGAGGTCTTCTTTTCGCCACGCCATATTGTCGCGAAGGTAGTCGAAGCCGAACTCGTTGTTGGTGCCGTAGGTGATGTCGCACTCGTACTGCGCACGACGCACCTCGGGCGTCTGTCCGGCGACGATCGTGCCGGTGGTCAAGCCAAGGGTGCGATAGATGCGCCCCATGAGCTCTGCCTGGTACGACGCCAGGTAGTCATTGACCGTGATGACATGCACGCCTTTGCCGGCGATCGCATTGAGGTAAACCGGGAATGCACCCGTCAGAGTCTTTCCTTCGCCGGTTTTCATTTCGGCGATGTTGCCGAGGTGAAGCGCGGCGCCACCCATGATCTGAACGTCATACGCTCTCTGACCGAGGGTGCGCTTGGCCGCCTCACGAACGGCTGCAAACGCTTCGGGCATGAGCTGATCGAGCGTCTCGCCCGCCTCATGGCGTGCGCGAAGTTCTGCGGATTCGCCGCGCAGTTCCTCGTCGGTGAGCTGTGCGTAGTCCTCTTCGAGGGCGTTGACCGCTTTGACGACCTGGTTCAGACGACGAAGGATTCGGCCCTCGCCGGCACGAAGCAGTTTCTCGAGGGGGTTTGCCACGAAGTGTCTCCATCTTGTCGGGTTCGACGCGTTTGGCGCCCATGCCGCCCGGAAGCTGCGCCCAGGCATACCTGCCCATGTTATCTGTCTGTGACCTTGGCGTGTGCTGGGTATCAGACTGTCGCGAAATCCAGGCGTGCCTATACTCGGCAATTACATACTCAGTATGCGAAGAACGGAGCGTTTCACGTGTCGGTGCGGCAGGGTCTGATGGCCATCCTCAATCAAGGCCCTTGCTACGGCTACCAATTGCGCGCTGAGTTCGATCGGCGCACCGGTTCAACCTGGCCGCTGAACGTCGGGCAGATCTACAACACCTTGGACCGCCTGGAGCGCGATGGCCTTGTCACCAAGGCAGACCTCGACGAGCAGGGTCACGTCTATTGGAAGATCACCGACGCGGGGTCTTCAGAGGTCGACAATTGGTTAGGCACTCCGGTACGTCGCACCGGCGGAACACGAGACGAGCTCGCGATAAAACTCGCGCTCGCTGCCACGCTGCCAGGAGTCGACGTCGCAACGCTTATCGAAGCGCAACGGCAGGTTTCGCTTGCTCAGCTCGACGAGCTGCAGCGCACACAGCCTGAAGGTGCCGGAACCAACGACCCGCGGGCTCTCGCTCGCTCGATCGTCGTCGATTCGATGATCTGCACTGCCGAAGCCGAACTGCGCTGGCTCGACCGTGCCGAGCGGCGTTTGGCGCAGCATCCTGAACGATCGATGGCCTTCGAGCTCTCCGAAGAGCGCCCCAAACGCGGCAGACCTGCCAGAGATGCCAGCCGCTGAGCGCGGGCTCGGCGCGGCGCCCTGTCGCTTCACAGCCTCGGCACACTACTCTTAACTGTGTCTACAGACGAAACGAACCCCCAGGCCGAGGCTCAGACCGAGCCCACCGCGACAACTTTTGCTGACCTCGGATTGGGCGAATCGGTGCTCAAAGCACTGCGTGACGTCGGTTACGAGACCCCCTCTGCTATTCAGGCTGCCACCATTCCCACGCTTCTTCAGGGACGTGACGTTGTAGGTCTTGCCCAAACCGGAACCGGCAAAACAGCCGCATTCGCGTTGCCCATTCTCGACCGCCTCGACGTGTCGCAGAAGACCCCGCAGGCACTCGTGCTTGCACCGACTCGCGAGCTCGCCTTGCAGGTGTGCGAGGCCTTCGAGAAGTACGCCTCGCACGTGAAGGGCGTTCACGTTCTTCCGGTATACGGCGGCCAAGGCTATGGCGTGCAGCTGTCAGCGCTTCGCCGTGGCGTGCACGTGATCGTCGGAACACCCGGCCGCATCATGGATCACCTCGACAAGGGCACCCTCGACCTTTCAGAGCTCAAGTACCTCGTACTCGACGAGGCCGATGAGATGCTCAAGATGGGTTTCGCCGAAGACGTCGAGACGATCCTCGCAGACACCCCGTCGACCAAACAGGTCGCCCTGTTCTCAGCCACCATGCCGGCGACGATCCGCCGCATGTCGAAGCAGTATCTGCACGACCCCGAAGAGATCACGGTCAAAACCAAGACCACGACGTCGTCGACGATCACGCAGCGCTACCTCATCGTGTCGTTCCAGCAGAAGATGGACGCCCTGACGCGCATTCTCGAGGTCGAGAACTTCGAGGGCATGATCATCTTCGGTCGCACCAAGAGCGTCACCGAAGAGATCGCCGAGAAGCTTCGCGCCCGCGGATACTCTGCGGCCGCCATCAACGGTGACGTTGCCCAGCCAGTGCGCGAGCGCACCGTCAACCAGCTGAAGTCGGGCAAGCTCGATATTCTCGTGGCCACCGATGTTGCTGCGCGCGGCCTCGACGTCGAGCGCATCTCGCACGTGGTGAACTTCGACATTCCCACTGACACCGAGTCTTACGTGCACCGCATCGGCCGCACCGGACGCGCCGGTCGTTCAGGTGACGCCATCAGCTTCGTCACACCGCGTGAACGTGGCCTGGTGCGCGCTATCGAGCGGGCAACCCGCCAGGAGCTCACCGAAATGCGCCTGCCGAGCGTCGACGAAGTCAACGTGACCCGACTGTCACGCTTCGACGACCGCATCACTGCGGCGCTTGGCGAAGGCGACCGCATTGAGCGGTTCCGCGACATCATCGCCCACTACGTGCGCCACCACGACGTACCTGAAGTAGACGTTGCGGCCGCACTGGCCGTCGTCGCCCAGGGCGAGTCGCCCCTGTTACTCGACGCCGAGGCGGAACGCCCCAAGCGCGATTTCGCGGACCGTAGCGACCGCCGCAGCAGCTTTGATCGCGACAGCCGCGATGGCCAGCGCGAGCGCCGTCAGCGCCCCAGCAACCCGAATATGGCGACCTACCGCATCGCCGTGGGCAAGCGCCAGCGGGTCGAACCGCGCCAGATCGTGGGTGCACTCGCCAACGAGGGCGGCCTCAGCCGTGGTGACTTCGGCGCGATCCAGATTCGCCCTGACTTCTCGCTGGTCGAACTGCCGGCAAACCTTTCCAGCGACACGCTCAGCCGACTCTCTGATACGCGCATCTCGGGTCAGCTCATCGAGATCCGTCTCGACTCGGGCGGTCCCAGCCGTGGCGAGCGCAAGCCCCGCCAGAAGCGCGAGTACTGACACTGTCGTGAGTCGTTGATGGATGCTGACCCCGGCATCCATCAACGACTCGAGCACGCGTGACGGCCGCTGACCCGAGTGCACAGCACCGATGGTCAGCCGACGCATGGTTTGCGACCTTAGGATCGAAGCTATGGCCGGATTCTGGGGCAAACGTAAACGCGAGCAAGAAGAGCTTCATGCTCAGGATGCTGATGTCGCGCGCCGCGCGCAGATTGCGCTGGTCGCAACTGACGAACGCATTCGCGTCACCACCGATGAGCTGGCTTTCGCCGATGCCGAGCTAGGCCCAACTTCGACGAAAGACCTGCGCGATGCACTCGAGTCGGTGCGTACGCACATGTCTGAGGCGTTTCATCTTCATCAGCTCAATCACGACGATATTCCCGACACTCCCGAAGAGCTGCGCACGCGCAACGCGCGCATTGTTCAACTGTGTGAGTGGGCCGAAGAGCTGCTCGATGACCGCACAGCGGCATTGGCCGAACCGATCGAACGCGCGCGCCGGGCCCCCGAGATCATTGCTCGAGTGCGGGCGGACACCGCACGGTTGCGCACTCGCGTGCCGCACGCGCGTGAGACAGTCCAGCGTCTCGCTGCGCGGTATGCGCCCGAAGCGCTCGAGCAGGTCGAGTCGAATCCCTCCGAAGCCGACCAGCTTCTCGGGTTCGCTGAGCACAGCGCCACGGTGGCCGAGCGGCGACGTGAAGCCGGCCAGCGAGAGCAGGCCAATCTCGCCCTTGAAGCCTCTACCGAGGCAGCGAGACGAGCGGCGACACTGATCGACGCTGTGGAAACATTCGAAGTGGAAGCGCTGCGCGCCGAGTCCACACTCGCCGCGGTGGTTGAAGAGTCACGAGAAGACCTTATGGCTGCGCGCTCCGCCCCCCAGGTGCCCGCCGTCACGACAGCGATGTCGAACTTGCAAGCGGCCCTCAAGACGCTGCCAGCAGTTGGGGTCAACACCGACCCGTTCGCTCTGCTTTCACGCCTCAGAGACGCGAACAGCGAACTGGATGCCGCCATCAGCGCCGCGCGTGAGCGCGCAGCGCGAGTGATTCCCGACATGGCTCACGTTCGCCATGCCATCGACGATGCCGACCAGCAGCTGGCCGTGGCGCGCAGTGTGATTGCCGGGCACCGCGGCTGGATCGGGGCCGATGCCCGCACCCGTCTCGCTGAAGCAGAGCGATTGCGCACAAACCTCGATCACTTTCTGGGGACTTCGGCATCGACGGCGATCACCATCGACGACGATCACCGCGAGCAAGCGCTGACCTTCGCTCGACGCGTGGCGTTCCTCGCGGGCGAAGCCTTGCAACTCGCGCAGCGCGACATCAATTCTTCTCGCCCGTCCGGTGGCGACCAGTGGGGACCGCCAGGACCGGGCGGCGGCCGCCGCGGCGGCGGAAGCGACCTGATGGGCGGCTTGCTCGGCGGATTCGTGATCGGAAGCCTGCTGGACGGCATGTTCGACTGAGCGCGAACGAAAAAGAAACGCCCCGATCGATTGATCGGGGCGTTTCTCGCTCAGACTGTCAGGAAGCCACCGCTTCGGGCGCCGCCTGCGTCGTGAGGGAAATCACTCCGTAGTCCCAGCCTTTGCGGCGGTAGACCACGCTGGGGTGGTCGGTGCTTGCGTTGACAAACAGGAAGAAGTCGTGTCCGACGAGCTCCATCCGATCAACCGCTTCTTCCACCGTCATCCACTCAGGATGGAATTCTTTCGTTCGGATGACGACGGGTGTGTAGTCGGGCTCTTCTTCGTCGCCAGCCTGCACGGGCACTTCGCCCGTCGCGACTGCACGCAGCATTTCGGCTGAGGCTGGCTGCACATCGAGGCCGGAGATCTCGCCACTCCCCTTTTCGAACTTGGCGCCTCGAGGATGGTTTCGCGCATCTACGCGCTTGTCCTTCGCCCTGCGTAACTGCTCGCACAGCTTGTCGACCGAGAGATCAAGGGCCGCGAACTTGTCGCCATCTTTCGCCTCTGCCCGCACGATTGGACCTTTGCCCACAACCGTGAGTTCAACGGTGTCGTCTTCCATCCGACCGTTGTGATGGGCTCGATGCGTTACCTTGACCTCGACGCGTTGCGCGCGGGGTGCGAGGTGCTCAATTCGGGCTACCTTTTCTTCGACTACTGCGCGAAATCGATCCGTGATTCCCACGCCAACGCCGACGATGCTGGTTTCCATCCCTGACCTCCATGTTCCGGTCCGCCGGGTCAAGGGCGGACCTCAGTCGCCTTGTGCCCCCACCGTAGCCCCCGCGACACCGACATGTCACCTGTGAGTATCAAATGCGTCGTTCGCTCTTAGCGGAGGTCTGATATTCGCTCAAAGCCTGTCGCGGTGTCGCGGCAACTGTGGCGGCACCCAGTACGATGGCTCCGGCTGATCGCAATGCCCGGATCGCCTCTTGGAGGGTTGCGCCCGTCGTCACAACGTCATCGAGGACGATGACACGTCGCCCAGCAGCATCCATCGCCCGCATGCTCAGTGACACGTTCTCACGGCGTTGTATGATCGTCAGCCCTCGTTGGTCGGCGGTGCGCCGAGCTGTGCGCAGCAAGCGAGCCACGGGCAGTGTCGTACGCGCCGCGAGGCGGTCTGGCACTCGGTAGCCTCGCCGGCGATACGCCGCTCGTGAGGTGGGCAGCGGCACGACCACCGTGTCAGCAGGGGGCGACACCTTGGCAACGGCTGCGTTCAGTGCCGGCGTGAGCGACGAAATGAGGCTCGTACGTCCGTCCTCTTTCACCGCGCGAATCACGCGAGCCGCGACGCCCTCAAAGCGAAGGCCGCTCCACAGCGGCACGTCGCCGTCGACACCCGCGAGCGCGCGCCGGCTCGGGTGCGGGCGCAGCTCGTCGACGCATCGTTCGCAGAGGTTGACGTCGGCGGCACCGCATCCGCCGCATTCCACGGGCATCACCAGGGTGAGAGCTTGAGCGAGTGCGGGTCGAACGAGATCGTCGAAGAGTGTGAGGGGCATTGCGACAGCCTGCGACGCAGACGCGACGCGTAACGCAGATCCCCGCCTGCTGTGCAGACGCGAGCGTCAGCACACCGCGGGGAGGAATCGCGTCGCTACTGCGGCACGCCCTGCTGCGTGGCCAGCACGATGACGCCGGTCGCGGTCTGCTCCCAGTTAGTGCCGCGCTTCGAGTACACCGCCTCATCGGCGCCGTGCAAGCGCAGCGTCGCCGCTGTTGCGCCACCAGCGATCGAGGTCATGCCTTCGGCGGCTGAGGTGACCGCAGACGGGCCACCGATGACCTGCTCGAGCACCGACGACGTGTCGTCGCTGCTCGAAAGCGCCGCCACGGTCGTGTCATCGAGCCAGGTGATATTCACTCCTGAACCCGCGACAGCGCCGATTGTGATTGGTGCTCCCAGCCGCGCGGGTTGTCCGTCAGCGCTTCGCGTCACGCCGGCGACCCACACCATCTGACGCTCACCCGACATCACGATGGCCGCCATGCGGGTTCCGTCGCGCGAGATCGCCATGGCTGAGATGGTTGAGGCATCTGGCCATGCTTCGTCGATCGTCACGACAGAGCCATCGCGATTCACGGCGTGAACGTCGCTCGGGCGGTCTTCTGGCACCGTCCAGACCACACCGAACGGGTCGATCGTCGGATCCACAAGATCGGCGCGCTCATCGATCACGAGGTTGGATCCATCGGCACCTACGCGAGCGACGGCGCCATCAGCCTGAGTGACAGCGGCAAGCTGACGGTCTGCCGAAACCTGAATGGCCGTCGGCGCAGCATCCACTACCGCTGTTGACAGCCCTGGGATGGGCTCGAACGATTCGCCCGAGAGAAAGCCAAAGCCGTCGTCAGTGAGCACCAGCGGTGCGGCGGCAATGCGAGTGCTGCGCGTCGCGACAGCCTCGGCAGCGATCGGACTTGATCCCACCGTCAGCGAGACAGACGTCGCGCCAGCCGTTGCAAGACTCGCTTCAAGCTGGGTGAGCATTCGATCCAGAGCGGTGCTGTCGGCATCCAGGGCCTGATCTGACAGATCGATTTCGGCCACCCCGTCAATCACGGGCACGGACGCCAGCATCGTCACATTCTCAGGAAACGCCGTGACGACGGAATCTTCAAGCCACGTGCTTCGCGCCTTGTTCACGAGCGCATCGGCTACCCGCGTCGCCGCGTTCGAGATCGGGAACCAGCGAACATCGGGTACGAGGTACTGCCACGATGGATCGAAGTAGGCCACCGCGTACTCGTGAAAGACGCTGGGAAAGATGTCGCGATCGAGCACGACGCCGTCGCGAGCAGAAGTGATGCGCCATTCGCCGTCTTCTTGCTGCTCAAGGGTGAACGGCAAGTCGGTGGGGCCCACTTCTGCGCGCTGGTATGAGCCCTTGTCGTCGACTGTCGCCACCGCGACGACCGACACGGTGATGCTGCCGTCGTCGTCGGTCGTGTAGACGCGGTCTCCTGGGCTGTCGATGGTCACCCCGGTGTCGGGGCGCCAGACTTCAGCAAACTCGGGGGCGAGGAACTCCCGTGCTCTGTCCCACCGCCCGAGGGCGCCCGGACCGGAGCCGGCCCGAATGAACCCCTCCACGATCTCTGCGGGCGAGGCTCCCGGCTGGGGAAGATCCGGCAAGAAAGAGAAATCCTGCACCCCGGTAGCACTTTCAGGCTCGAGGCCTTCTTGCACGGGGCTGCTCGTCGGCAACCCGCTGCACGCGGAGAGTGCAATGCTCATGCACATCGCCAGCACGAGGGTCAGGATGCTGCGCAACCGCGTCATGACTTGTCTCCCTTGCGGTGAGGCTTGCGAGCTCGCTCGACGGCGTCTGTGCGCACCGATCCGGTGCTCAGAACCTCGAGCGGCTGGGTGAGCCCGAGGTCATCCACGGCGGCAACCGAGTCATCGCCCGGGTCGGCAGATACGGGCGAAGAAGCGGTGAGTTTGCCCGCCGCACGTGGCAGCGTCAGCACGAAGTTCGTGCCGCGGCCGAGCTCTGACCACACGGCCAGCTCACCGCCGTGCAGACGCGCGTCGCCGAGGGCAATCGAGAGCCCGAGCCCGGTGCCGCCGATAGTTCGTTTGCGGGATGGGTCGGCACGCCAGAATCGGTCGAAGACTCGCTCGGCGTCGGTCGGCGTCATTCCAAGGCCGTAATCGCGTACGCCGATAGCGACGGCCTGCTGGTCGCTGTCAACGGTGACGACGATCGGGCGCCCCTCACCGTGTTCGATCGCATTGCCCAGCAGATTGCGCACGACTCGGCGCACTCGTCGAGGGTCCATGTCGACCGGTGAATAGCCACCGGGGGCCACCAGGCGAACGTCAGTGCCGTGCTGTTCGGCCAATTGCGCCATCGACTCGATCACATCTTCGGCGAGCGCCGCCAGGCTGGTCGGCTCAAGCTCGAGTTGCACAGACCCCGCGTCGTACCGGCTGATCTCAAGCAGATCGGTCAGCAGCGTTTCGAAGCGCTGCACCTGCGCGTTGAGCAGCTCGGCGGCACGAGCTGTGGCGGGTTCGAACTCGGACCGCTGATCGTTGATCATGTCTGCCGCGAGCCGAATGGTCGTCAGTGGGGTGCGCAGCTCGTGTGAAACGTCTGACACGAAGCGCTGTTGCACCAGCGACAGCTCTGCGAGCTCTTTGATCTGCGATTCGATGCTGTCGGCCATCGCGTTGAACGAGCGCCCAAGCGTGGCGAGCTCGTCTTCACCCCGCACGGGCAGTCTCACGCCAAGCTCCCCCGCGGCGAGCATTGCGCTCGTGTCGGCCGCCTCGCCGATCGGACGGGTGACGGAGCGCAGCACGAACCACGCGATTCCGCCGATCAGCAGCACCAGCCCGATGCCCACAATCCAGAGCGTACTGTGCACGAAGCCGAGAGTCTGGGGCGCACTTGCCAGGTCGTAGGCAAGGTAAAGCTCGTAGGGTCCGACTTCTGGCACGTCAATCTGTTGGCCCACGATGATGCCTGGCACGGAGCCGTCATCACCGGCGGGTAGAGCCACCGATTGCCAGTACTGGTGCTGCGAGTCTTCTCGCACACTCGCCCGTAGCTCGGGCGTGATGATCTCTTCGAGTGCCGGGTCGGTGGCGATATCTTGCGGGGCGATCGCCGAGAACGGGCCGATGCGAAAAACGGCCCACTCGTCGCTGGCAGACTGCTGACCGAGCGTGAGTCGCACGCGCGTCATCAGATTCTGAATCTGAACAACGTCGCCCTGCACCGCTGCGCTGTCCAGAGTCGTCTGCGACGCTTCCGTCGCCCGTTGCGCATCGACGAGCACCTGGTCTTTGCGCGAGACGAAGAGGTCGTTCTGAATCGCCAGCGCCATCCACACACAGGCGATCGCCACGGCGACCGCGGTCAGCGTGAGGGTGACCAGGATCGTCTTGAACCGCAGCGACTGACGCCACAATCGTGCGAGGTTCGCGGGCCAGGAGCGTATTTCGCGCCAGCCGGTCAGCCGCGCGCGGGATGCTTCACCCCCTGCGTGGGCAGAAGCCACCGCTGCCTCAGACCACGGCGCCGGCGCGGTAGCCCACGCCGCGAACCGTGGTCACGATTTTCGGGTTGTCGGGGTCAAGCTCGACTTTGGCCCGCAACCGCTGCACGTGCACGTTCACGAGTCGCGTGTCAGCTTTGTAGTGGTAGCCCCACACCTGCTCGAGCAGCATCTCTCGTGAGAACACCTGTTGCGGCTTAGCAGCGAGTGCCACGAGCAGTTCGAACTCCAATGGCGTCAGCGCGATGGGCGTGTCGCCGCGCCGCACCTCATGAGCGGCAACGTCGACGCTGAGGTCGCCGATGCGCAGCGTCTCGCTCGCCGGTTGACCCCCGGGGCGCAGTCGCGTCTTGATGCGTGCGACCAGTTCTTTCGGGTTGAAGGGTTTGACGATGTAGTCGTCCGCACCAGACTCGAGACCCTTCACCACGTCAGCGGTGTCGGTGCGGGCGGTCAGCATGATGATGGGAATGCCCGATTCCGCGCGGATTCGCGTGCAGATCTCAACACCATCCATGCCGGGCAACATGAGATCAAGCAGAATCAGGTCGGGCCGCTCATTGCGAAAAGCATCGACGGCAACGGCTCCATCGGCACAAAAGAGTGGCTCGAATCCTTCTGTGCGCAGCACAATGCCGATCATCTCGGCCAGAGCGGTGTCATCGTCGACTACCAGGATGCGTGAAGTCATCTAACGCGTCTTCCTTTTTTGCGTTCGGCAGGGACCGCAGAAACAGCGCCGTCCCCATGCGCTCCACACAGAGTAGTCGACGACTGGTCAGCATGTGCTGAACCAGGGCCGATGGCAAAGAAACCGAACGATTTCAACTGCAAGGTCAAGGCATGCCTGTGCGACGATAGTGGACACTGCGTGGCGCTTTTCCAGCTTGCGCCGAGGGGAGAGACTGATGACCGCCTATCCCGCATGGACGCCCGCCTCTCGACCGGGAATCATTCCGCTGCACCCGCTGACTTTTGGCACGATCCTGGGCCGTTCGTTCGCCGCGCTGCGCCAGAACCCGCGAGTGCTGTTGGGATTCGCGCTCGTTGCCCAGGCCGTTGCGTACATCGTGCTGACCGTGGCGGTCGGAGGTGTGGCGTGGCTGACGTTCTCTCGTCTTGACACCGTGACTCCCGGTTCAGACGATTTCAACGCCATTCTCGCCGGATCCATCACGATCACGGCTATCGCCGGCCTGCTGCTCGGACTTGCCGTGGGCGCGCTCACCATCGTTGTGCAGGCGGTCGTCATCGCTGAGGTCGCGCACGCCGCTGTCGCAGAGAAGCTCACGCTGGGCGCACTATGGCGGCAGATCAAACCCGTCGTCGGACGGCTTATCGCGTACACCGCGTTGATGGTGGTCGCGGTGCTGGTGCTACTGGCGGTGCTCGGCGGTGCGATCTTCGCGCTCGGCCTCGTCGCCGTACCTCTCGCGGTGGTGTTGGGGATCTTTGTCGCCCTCGCCACGATCCCACTCGCATGGTGGTTGGGGATCAAGCTGCTCTTGGTTCCCGCGGCAATCATCATCGAGCATCAGAGCATCGGCAAGGCACTGTCACGGTCATGGCTGCTCATCCGCGGGCGGTTTTGGCGCACCCTCGGTCTCTTGCTGGTCGTGTCGCTGATCTTTGGCACGGTCAGTCAGGTGATCAGCTTTCCACTCGGTCTGCTCAGCTCAGCATTCACATCGATCATCGCGCCGACCGGCGACCCCGATGCCTCCGCCATCATCGCCATCGTGGTGATCACACTGTTCGCCCAGATCCTCACGCTGCTGATCCAATCCGTCGCGCTTGTAGTGCAGTCCACGGCGACCGCCATCATCTACATCGATGCGCGTATGCGGCGTGAAGGTCTCGACCTTGACCTTCTCGCGTACATCGAGCACCGCGATGCGGGTGCAACCGGGCTGACAGATCCGTACCGGCAGCACATCGGCCGCGAGGTTGAACCGCGCGTCGCCGTGAACCCGTACGCCCTGCCAGCTGACTACGCGCCCGGTGATGGCGCCCAGCCGTATCCCCCGCAACCGCCCTACCCGGCGCCACCTCAGCAACCGCAACCAGCCGCACCCCCGGCTACACCCGCCTCGCCTGCGCCCACCTCTCCCACCACGTGGGCGGCTCCCGGCGCCTCAGCACCGTCTGGCGACAAGTCCGCCGAGCCGAAATCGTCGTGGAGCTAGCCCGCTTCACGACGTCCATCGCTGCACCCCTTGCTCCGATGGATGCTCCGCCATTGATCCCAGACGAAGAAACGGCGCGACGCTGGGCAGAAGAAGAACTGTCGAACCCGATCTACGACATCGCCGAGCCGACGCTGTTTGACCGTGTCGCGCAGGCGGTGGGTGAGTTCATCGCCAATCTGTTCTCACCTCAATTGCCCGGCGAGTTCGGGCCGATCGCCGCCGTGGTCGCCGCGATCGTCGTCGTCGTTCTGATCGCTGCCGCCTTCGCCATTTGGGGCGCGCCACGCGCAATTCGCCGTGCACGAAGAAACCCGCCCGCACTGTTCGGTGAGAGCGATGCGCGCTCTGCGGCGCAGCTTCGTCGAGACGCGCACGCCAAAGCGACATCCGCGGAGTGGGATGAGGCCATCGTGCTGCGTTTCCGCGCGATCGCTCGGGGGTGCATCGAACGCGGTGTCGTCAACACTCCTCCCGGCGCCACAGTCCATACATTCGCTCGTGCCGCCGCCCCCGTCTTTCCTGCCTCAGCCGATGCGCTTGAAACTGCCGCAACCGCGTTCGACGACGTGCGCTATCTGCGCCGCCGCGGAACAGCAGAGCTCTACCGGCAGGTAGTCGCCACCGACGATGCGCTGGCCGCCGCCCGGCCCGCCATTGCCGATGGAGCACTCGCGTGAGCGTGACCGTCGGCACGCCGCCGACCTCATTGCGCACTCGACTAGCAGGTTGGACGGCCATCGGTCTCGGCCTCGTCGCCCTGGGCGCGATCGGCGCAACGCTGTCGGGAATCGGCGAATGGACGCAAAGCGGACTGCTCGACCCCGATTCGAGCGGCCCGAACGGAACGAGAGCCGTCGTCGAGGTGCTCCGTGATCACGGCGTCGATGTTCAGGTGGTTCGAGATCACACCGCTGCGGAACGCGAGTTGAATGCTGCACCCGCCACGCTGGTACTGCTCGACACCCCCGGATTGTCAGACGAGCGCCTGCAGCAGATCGCGGGCGCCGCCGACGACATCGTGCTCGTAGACCCCCGGTCTCGAACCCTCGATCTGCTGGTGGACGGATCAACACCGGCAGGCTACGCCCCAGACGAGGCGGTCACACCGGCATGCAGTTTCGGCGCCGCCGAAAGATCAGGCCCGATCGCCCCGGGCGCCCTGTTCACTCCGTCGATCAGCGGCGCGAGCTGCTACCCGGTCGGCGACGGATGGGCGCTCGTGAGCGCTGCGCATGCCGACGGCGTGGCCGTGGCCGTCGACGCGCAGGTGCTGTTCACCAACCAGCACCTCGCCGACAACGGCAATGCAGCACTCGCGATCAACCTGATGGGCGGCAACGACCGACTGGTCTGGTACATCCCGGGCCCCGGTGACACCGACCTCGCCAACACTGATCCCACCTTGGGCGAGTTGACTCCGCCATGGGTCAGCCCGGTCATCGTGCTTCTGCTCGTGTCGGGACTGGCAGCGGCGATTTGGCGAGGGCGCCGCTTCGGTCCGCTCGTCGCAGAGCGGTTGCCGGTCACCGTGCGCGCCTCCGAAACCACCGAGGGCCGCGCTCGCATGTACGCCGCCTCACGCGATGCCAGCCACGCGGCTGACCAACTGCGTATCGCGGCGATCGGGCGCCTCTCGCATGCCCTGCGCATGGGCGCACACGCGGACGCCCGCGATGTCGCCGACGCGGCAGCATCCATCACCGAAAGCGATCGTGTCGACGTTCGCCGGATCCTCCTCGATGACGTGCCCACCACCGACGCCGAGCTCGTGTCGCTCAGTGAACAGCTTCGCCAACTTGAAAGCGCCGTGCACACGGCCGTCCGCCCAGAAAGGAACTCTTCATGAGCGACCCCACTGCGACGTCTGCAGATACCCCCGCCACCGATGATGCGCTTCGCGAGTCGATGAATCGCGTGCGCCTTGAAGTCGGCAAGGCGGTTATCGGCCAAGACGGCACGGTCACCGGCCTGCTGATCGCCCTGCTCGCTGGCGGCCACGTGCTGCTCGAGGGAGTGCCCGGAGTCGCCAAGACTCTGCTGGTGCGATCGTTCAGCACCGCTCTCGGTCTTGGCACCAAGCGCATTCAGTTCACTCCGGATCTCATGCCCGGTGATGTCTCGGGATCGTTAATCTACGATGCTCGGGCTGGTGAGTTCGAATTTCGCGAGGGACCGATCTTCACCAACATCGTGCTCGCCGATGAGATCAACCGCACGCCCCCCAAAACGCAATCTGCCCTGCTCGAAGCAATGGAAGAGCGTCAAGTGTCTACCGACGGCGTGACACGTTCGCTGCCTGATCCATTTCTGGTCGCCGCTACTCAGAACCCCGTTGAGCATGAAGGCACGTACACCCTGCCAGAAGCGCAGCTCGACCGGTTCTTGCTCAAGCTGATCATCGATCTGCCCGCTCGCGACGCCGAGTTTGCGGTGCTGCGGCGCCACGCCGATGGCTTCAGCCCGCGCGATCTGGCCGGTGCCGGACTGCAGGCCGTCGCGAGCGCCGACGAGATTCGCGCCGCTCGCAAAGCGGCCGCAGCGGTGACGGTCTCTGACGATGTGCTCGGCTACGTGGTGGATCTTGCACAGGCCACACGCCAAAGCCCTTCAGTGCAACTGGGGGTGAGCCCGCGCGCGTCAACCGCTCTGCTGTCGGCGGCAAAAGCGTGGGCATGGCTCGGCGGCTACCCCGCAATCACACCAGATCACGTTCAGACGATGGTGGTTCCCACGTGGCGCCACCGCATTCGCCTGCGACCCGACGCCGAACTCGAGGGCGTCTCGGTTGACGCGGTGCTCGGTTCGGTGCTGCAACAGACGCGGGTGCCGATCTAAACCATGTATCTCACCGGCCGTCTTCCGCTGCTCGTCGCTCTCGGCGCGCTGCCCGTCGTGCTGCTCTCGCTCGCGGGCATCAGCGCGTGGGCGGCCTGCGCCGGGTGGATCGTGCTCTGTGCGGCGCTTGGCGTCGCCGATGCCGCATTGGCCACCAACCCGGAGCGGGTCAGGGTGTCGCGCTCCGCGCCACCTAAAGCACGACTCGACGAATCGGTGGTGACCACGGTCACTGTGACAAATCTCGCCACGCGCGCGCTGCGCGGCCGGCTGCGCGATGCTTGGCAGCCGACCGCCGGTGCCCCCGCCGAGCGATACCGACTCACGATTCCTGCGGGCGAAAGCCGCACCATCACCGTCGCATTGCGCCCGCGTCGCCGCGGGGAACTCACTTCGCAGTTCGTGGTGGTGCGCTCTGATGGGCCGCTCCGGTTGGCGGGCAGACAACGTCGACTCGATTCTGTCGCGGCAATTCGAGTGTTGCCACCGTTCACTTCGCGGCGGCATCTGCCGTCTCGTTTGGCTCGGCTGCGTGAACTCGACGGCAACACGAGCGTGCAGGTTCGCGGTCAGGGCACCGAGTTCGACAGCTTGCGTGAGTATGTGCGCGGCGATGACGTTCGCTCTATCGACTGGCGAGCAACGGCGCGCTCAAGCACCACGATGTTGCGCACCTGGCGCCCAGAGCGAGACCGGCACGTCGTGATTCTCATCGACACCGGGCGTACCTCAGCGGCCAGGGTGGGTGATGGCGTTCGCCTGGATGCCGCGATGGAGGCGGCATTGCTGCTTGCCGCGCTTGCCACGCGCGCCGGCGATCACGTGCATCTGGTGATGTTCGACCGCGTCGCGCGCGCCCGTGTAACCCGTGTCGACGGCGCCGCGCTTCTGCCCGCGCTCGTCGACGCCATGGCACCCGTAGAAGCCCAATTGATCGATACGGATTGGGACGCCGCATTCGCCGCCGTTCGCGCGCTCACCTCTCGCCCGTCGCTCGTGGTGGTGCTCACGGCTCAAGATGCGACCGAAGCCGCAAGGGGTTTTCTCGGGTCGCTACCCGGCTTGGCACAGCGCAGTCACGTGCTCGTCGGGGCGGCCAGCGATGAAGAGATTGCCCTGTCGGCTCGCGCTACCGCAGAAGACATCTACCGCCAGGCCGCACATGAGCGCACGGGATTGGATGCTGCACGCGTGGTCTCGGCAATCGCACGCGCCGGGGCCGAGGCCATCAGCGCTTCGCCCGAGGGCCTGCCCCCAAGAATCGCGGACCGCTATCTGGATCTCAAGGCGCAGGGACGGCTCTGAACCGAGTGGGCCGTCGCGGCGCCCCCGGCCGTGCACGCGGCACTTCGAAAGACATCTGCCCGCGTACCTGAGTATTTGCTGTGCGAACCGCTATGCTCCAGTCGAGGAAAGGAGTCCGCCATGTCGGATACCACTACCACGCCGAGCACGGCGAACAAGCTTGTCGCCGAGGCCCTCGGCACGTTCTTGCTCGTCTTCGGGTCAATTGGAGCCGCGTTATTCGCTTCCGACTTCGGTACGGGAGCCAACGGCACCTCGCTGGGAATCGGATTCCTGGGCGTATCGCTCGCGTTCGGTCTGACCGTCATGGCCGGCATCTACGCGTGGGGAGCCATCTCAGGCGGCCACTTCAACCCGGCGGTGACCTTCGGTCTCGCTGCGGCCGGCCGCTTCGCCTGGAAGGACGTTCCGGCCTACATCATCGCGCAGATTGTCGGTGGCGCCGTAGCCACCACCCTGCTCGTGCTGATCGGCACCTTCGGGCCTGACGGCTGGCTGAGCGACGCGCAGAACGGCGGCTTCGCCAGCAACGGCTTCGGCGAAGGCTCGCCCGGCGGCTTCGGTCTCGGCGCCGCGATCACGGCCGAGATTCTCTTCACCGCGATCTTCGTCGTCATCATTCTGGGAGTCACCAACAGCAAGCGGGGCACCCCCGCCATGGCGGGTCTCGTCATCGGCCTCACCCTGACGCTGATTCACCTCGCGTCTATCCCGATCGACAACACGTCGGTGAACCCGGCGCGCTCGATCGCGACGGCAATCTATGGTGGCGCACTGCCCCTCGCGCAGCTGTGGGTCTTCATCGTCTTCCCACTGGTCGGTGGACTGCTCGGTGGCTTCTTGCATCGCGCACTGTTTGAGTCGCCCGCGCTTCCAGAAGCGCAGGCCGAAGCCCGCGTGAAGTAACGCGTTCACGCAGAACGGCCCGTTCCCACCGAGTGGGAACGGGCGTTCTGCTGTGTGCGGATCAGACGAGGTCGAAGCGATCGAGCTCGGTGACCTTGGTCCACGCGGCGACGAAGTCACGCACGAACTTCTCGCTGGCGTCGTCACTCGCGTACACCTCGGCGAGGGCGCGCAGCTCAGAGTTCGAGCCGAACAGCAGATCGACGCGCGTGCCGATACCGACCATCTCGCCGCTGCCCTCCTTGGTGCCCGCGAACGCGTGCGCACCGGGGTCGACACTCTTCCAGGTGGTGCCGAGATCGAGCAGGTTCACGAACACGTCGTTCGTGAGCACGCCGACGCGCTCGGTGAACACACCGTGGATCGAGCCATCCCAGTTCGCACCGAGGGCGCGCAGTCCGCCGACGAGCACGGTCATCTCGGGAGCGCTCAGCGTGAGCAGGTTCGCCCGGTCAATGAGGTGGTGTTCCTGCGGCAAGAAGGCATTGGGTCCGTAGTAGTTGCGGAATCCATCAGCCACCGGCTCCATGTACTCGAATGAGAGCACGTCCGTCTGCTCCTGCGTAGCGTCAGTGCGGCCCGGGTGGAACGGCACCTCCACGTCAACACCGCCATCCTGGGCGGCCTTCTCGACGGCAGCATTCCCCGCGAGCACGAGCAGATCTGCAAGCGATACCTGCTTGCCATCGACGCGGTCAGCGTTGAAGCTCTGCTGCACGCCTTCGAGCGCGCTCAGCACGGTCTGCAACTGGGCTGGGTTGTTGACTTCCCAGTCCTTCTGAGGAGCGAGTCGAATGCGCGCACCGTTCACGCCACCGCGCTTGTCGCTGCCGCGGAATGACGAGGCCGCCGCCCAGGTGGTGCTGACAAGCTGCGACACGCTCAGCCCGAGCCCGAGAATCTGCGCCTTGAGCGCGGCCGCGTCGGCAGAATCGATGAGCTCGTAGTCCACGGCTGGAACCGGGTCTTGCCAGATGAGCTCTTCTGCGGGAACTTCGGCGCCGAGATAGCGCGCGATCGGGCCCATGTCACGGTGTGTGAGCTTGAACCACGCACGTGCGAAAGCATCGGCGAAGGCCTCCGGGTCTTCGGAGAACTTCTTCGAGATCGGGCCGTACACCGGGTCAAAGCGCAGCGCCAAGTCACTCGTCAGCATGCGGGGCTCGCGGCGGGTGCTGGGGTCGTGTGCCATCGGCACCATGTCCTCACCTGCGCCGTCCTTCGGACGCCACTGGTGGGCACCCGCGGGGCTCGTCATGAGCTCCCACTCGTACGCGAACAGGATGTGGAAGAACTCGTTGTCCCAGCGGGTGGGGTGGTAGGTCCACGTCACTTCGAGACCCGAGGTGATCTGGTCGTCGCCCTTGCCCGTGCCGTTGTTGTTCTTCCAGCCAAGCCCCTGCATCTCAAGGCCTGCAGCCTCAGGATTGTCTTCGAGGTTGGTGTCGGGAGCGGCGCCGTGCGTCTTGCCGAAGGTGTGACCACCAGCGATCAGAGCGACGGTTTCTTCGTCGTTCATCGCCATGCGGCTGAACGTCTCGCGAATATCGCGCGCCGACAGCAGCGGGTCAGGGTTGCCGTTCGGGCCTTCGGGGTTGACGTAGATGAGCCCCATCTGCACCGCGGCGAGTGGACGCTCTAGGTCGCGGTCCCCCGAGTAGCGCTCGTCGGCGAGCCAGGTGCTCTCGGGACCCCAGTACACGTCGTCGTCCGGCTCCCACACGTCGGGGCGTCCGCCTGCGAAGCCGAACGTCTTGAAGCCCATCGACTCGAGCGCGACGTTGCCGGCAAGGATCATCAGGTCAGCCCACGACAGGTTCTGACCGTACTTCTTCTTGACTGGCCACAGCAGGCGACGCGCTTTGTCGAGGCCCACGTTGTCGGGCCAGCTGTTCAGCGGCGCGAAGCGTTGCTGGCCTGCACCGCCACCGCCGCGGCCGTCGGTGACGCGGTAGGTTCCCGCGCTGTGCCATGCCATACGAATCGCCAGCGGGCCGTAGTGACCGAAGTCGGCGGGCCACCAGTCCTGTGAGGTGGTCAGCGTGTCTTCGATGTCTTTCTTCACGGTAGCGAGATCAAGCGTGTTGAACGCCGCTGCGTAGTCGAAGTCTTCACCGAGCGGATTGGAGACCGCGGGGTTCTTCGCAAGGATCTTGAGGTTGAGCTGGTTGGGCCACCACACGCGGTTGGCTGAGCCCGTGGTGGGGTGCGGCTGATCGCCGTGGATGACCGGGCACGAGCCCGCATCTTCGTTTGGGCGGGGGCGAGTTTCGCCGTCTTCGCGCTCGTTGACGGGGGTGTCGATGGGGGTGACAGCCTGATCAATATCGGTCGGGTTGGTGCCGATTTGCTCGGCTCCCTCGTGATCGTGACTCATGTCTTTCCTTCCTCTCGGGTGGGCGATTATTTAAAGCGGGGATGCTGCACAGTCAGGGCAGACGCCCCAAAAGGTGACCTCTGCGGCCTCGACGGCGAAGCCGTGCGTCTCGGATGGGTGAAGACACGGTGCCGCACCGACGACGCAGTCAACGTCTTCGACCTTGCCGCACTGCGAGCAGACGAGGTGATGGTGGTTATCACTCACACGCAGTTCGTACAGCCGTGGGCGACCCGCGGGTTCGATCTGACGCGCGAGTCCCGCAGCGACAAAGTCGGCGAGCGCGTTGTAGACCGACTGCAGACTCGTCTGCGGCAGGCGGGCGCTGACCTGTTGAAACAGCTCGTCGGCGCTGGCATGCGGATGCGACTCCAAGGCGTCGACCACAGCGCGTCGTGAATCTGTCACGCGCAAGCCGGCGTGGCGAATCAGTTCGGCGGAAGCCGGGGTCGAGGTCATGCCTCAACACTACCGTTATTTTGAATGATCCAAAACAAACGGATGCTGAACATTACCCGGCAATCAGGGTTGGCGTTCCCGCTTGCCACTCATCGAGGTCTCCAGTCTCGCCGCGCCGATGCGCGCGGCCGCCGACCCACACCATGTAGAACACGAACAGCCCCAGCGCCGTCGCTCCGATCCCGATCTTCACCGCCCACGGCCACGGCTGCGCGGTCACGAACCCTTCCAGCAGACCCGCAACAGCGAGCGCGAACACGAGTCCGATCGCGACAGTCGCCAGCGAACGTCCGGCGCTCGCCAGCGCCTCCCCCCTGCGTCGGGCCCCCGGCGCGACCCATGCCCAGAAGATCTGCAGCCCCGCGGCGGCAGCGACGAAGATACATGTCAGCTCAAGCAATCCGTGGGGCAGGATGAACAGCACGAACACGTCAGCTCGGTCAAAGGCTGCGAGCACGGCGGCGGCGGTTCCTACACCCACGGCGTTTTGCACCAGCACCATGATGGGCCAGATAGCAGTGATCCCGAACAGCACGCACTGCGCCGCAATCCACGCGTTGTTCGTCCACACGGTGCCTGCGAACACTGCCGCAGGGTTCTCGCTGTAATAGGCGGTGAAGTCATTCTCGGCGTATTGCTCAAGCTGTGCGCGACCGCCGAGGCTCGCAACCAGTGCGGGGTCGGCTGAGATCCACACGGCCACGATTGCGACCACTGCGACGAAGAACACGGCGATGATCAGCGTCAGCCAGCGCAGCCGGTACAGTGCCGCCGGAAGCTGCAGGGCGAAAAATCGCGGAATCTGTCGGAGCACGTTCTCTGGCGCTCGTGTCAGCCGAAGTCGGGCACGGGCCAGCATCGTTGAGATGTGGTCGCCGACGGCGCTGCGTCCCGCAGCCGTTTTCACCTCGGCAAGATCGGCGGCCGCCGACCGATAGCGCGTGACCAGCTCGTCAATCTCCGCGCCATCGAGCTGGCGGGTGCGGCTGAGTTCGTCGAGCCGCTCCCACTCGTGCCGGCGCGCGGCTGTAAGCGCATCGGGATCCATTTGATTTACTGTACCCATGCCCGCCGCCAACGTCTCGATTGTCCAGATCCATCAAGACGAAGTGCTCACGGGCGAAGCAGTCGCTCTTGACGTGCAACCGCTCGGATTCTTCATGAGAGCACTCGGGGTCATCATCGACATGGCTGTGAGCCTGGCGATCATCCTGCTGTTCGTGCTGCTGGCAACGGGGCTGTCGTCTGCGGGCATGATCACGGATGCCGTCATACCGATCGTGTCGATCGTGATGGCTGTGCTCGTATTGGTGGTGCTGCCCACCGTTATCGAGACTGTCTCTCGAGGCCGCAGCCTGGGTCGTCTCGCTGTCGGCGGTCGCATCGTGCGCGCCGATGGTGGCGCAGCCAGCTTCAGACACGCTTTCATTCGCGCACTCGCGGGAGTGCTCGAGCTGTGGATGACCTTCGGCGCTGTCGCCGCCCTCGTCGGGGCGTTCACGCCGCGGTCGCAACGCTTAGGCGACCTGCTCGCGGGAACGTACTCTGAGCGCACCCGCACCCCGCAGTTGACCGCGCCACAGATTGATGTGCCAGCCGCCCTTACCGGGTGGGCGACGCTCGCCGATGTCGCCCGGCTGCCTGACCGGCTCTCGCGCCGCATCGCTCAGTTCATCTCATCTTGCGAACGGCTCGACCCTGGTGCGCGGCAGCGATTGGCGGCATCACTCGCCGACGAAGCTTCGAATTTCGTCTCTCCCGTTCCGCAGGCAGATCCCGAGACATTCCTGCGTGCCGTGAGCGCGCTCAGACACGACCGTGAACTGCGCGCGCTGCAGCTCGAAGCGGCGCGAGTCGGGATGCTCGACTCAGCCCCCACAACTCCCAGGGGCTTTCCGCAACGCTGACGCTCAGTAGCGGTAGTGATCGAGCTTGTACGGACCGTCGACCGGAACGCCGATGTAGGCAGCTTGGTGCGGTGTGAGCGTGGTCAGCTCCACCCCGAGAGCGTCGAGGTGCAGCCGCGCGACCTTCTCGTCAAGCGCCTTCGGCAAGGTGTAGACACCGATGGGATAGGCCTCAGGGCGCACGAAGAGTTCGATCTGGGCCAGAACTTGGTTGGTAAACGACGCACTCATCACGAACGACGGGTGACCCGTTGCGTTGCCGAGGTTCATCAGGCGACCCTCGCTCAGTACGAGTACGCTGCGCCCCGTCGGCAGACGCCACTCGTGCACCTGAGGCTTGATCTCAACACGCTCGGCGCCCTCGATCGCCGCCAGTCCTGCCATGTCGATCTCATCGTCGAAGTGCCCGACGTTCGCGACGATGGCGAGGTGCTTGAGCGACAGCAGGTGCTGAGCGGTGACGACGTGCGTGTTGCCGGTACCCGTGACGATGATGTCGATGTCTGCGATCACCGACTCGAGCTTGGCAACCTGAAACCCGTCCATCGCTGCCTGCAACGCACAGATCGGGTCGACCTCGCCGACAATCACTCGCGCTCCCTGACCGCGCAGCGCTTCAGCCGAGCCTTTGCCCACGTCTCCGTAGCCTGCGACGAAAACGACCTTGCCGCCCATGAGCACATCGGTTGCGCGGTTGAGTCCGTCGGGCAACGAGTGGCGGATTCCGTAGGTGTTGTCGAACTTCGACTTGGTTACCGAATCGTTCACGTTGATCGCCGGAAAAAGCAGGGATCCCGCGGCAGCCAGTTCATACAGTCGGTGTACGCCGGTCGTTGTCTCTTCGGTCACACCGATCAGCCCCTCGGCCATGCGGGTGAAGCGCTGGGAGTCTTTCGCGAGGCTGGCGCGCAGCGAGGCCAGCACGATGCCGTACTCCTCTGAATCATCCGGCGCTGTCTGGGGAACCACGCCGGCCTTTTCAAACTCGACGCCCTTGTGCACATAGAGCGTGGCGTCGCCGCCGTCGTCGAGGATCAGGTTGGGGCCGTCGAAACCCTCGTCGCTCCAGTCGAAGATTCGGTCGGCGAGCCGCCAGTATTCTTCGAGCGTTTCGCCCTTCCACGCGAATACCGGCACCCCCGTGGGAGCATCCACGGTGCCGTGCGGGCCGACGACCACGGCGGCTGCGGCCTCGTCTTGAGTCGAGAAGATATTGCAGCTCGCCCAGCGCACTTGCGCACCCAACGCCACCAGAGTCTCGATCAGCACCGCGGTCTGCACGGTCATGTGCAACGACCCAGCGATGCGGGCACCCTTCAGCGGCTGCTCAGCGCCGAACTCTTCGCGCAGCGACATGAGTCCTGGCATCTCGTTTTCAGCGAGGCGCAGCTGGTGGCGGCCCGCCTCGGCGAGCGCCAGATCGGCGATCTCGAAAGCAAATGGGCGGACAGGCGCCACGGTGGCAGAGGTGTTCGGCATTCCCCCATTGTTTCACCTGGCGACGTCGATGAGCCACCTGCGCGCGCGAAGCAGTCCGCGCGCGTGAGGTGATTCAGGCGCGCAGCGTCTCGTGGCGCACGACGGTCCAGCCTTTGGGAACCGAGAGCCGCTCGGTGTGAATCGCGCAGAGGTCGTGAGCGTGAGGGTTCGCCTCAAGACCGAGAGGTCCCAGCGCTGCCATCTGATCGGGATAGTCGTAAGTCAGGGTCGTCACAGCCTCACGGGCACAACCCACTTTGGAACACAATCTCGCGCGCATTGGCACCACGCTAGCGTGCGAGCGGTGCGCCACCGGGGTGCCGCGCCGACGGCGCCGCCTCGCGCCTAGGATGGGGTCATGATGTGGCGGCGCACTCGCGAACCTGAGCCCGAGCCGCGGCGCATGTCTCGTCATGGCCGCCACGGCCGACTTGGCCGCAGCCCTGTCATTCGGCCGCCGTTGCCACCGCTCGAAACCCGCATGGAGCGGTTCGATCTGGCCGTGGGCACATCGGCGGAGTTTCTGCGTTCGGCGTGGCCCGAACTGCGAGAAGTGCGGTTCGAAGTTGCTGACATGCCGCAGGCGAGCACCGAGCACGGTATTCCGCGCTGGACGGTGCTGCGCGACGCGAAGCGCATCATTCTGTATCGGCTGCCGATCGAGCGCCTCAGCCATCTGCACCGCAACGATGACCTTCACAAGCGGATCATGATCGAGGGCTGCGTGTTTCGTGCGTCCGCCGAGTATCTCGAACGCGATCCGTGGGATCTCGGACCGGATCGCTTCCGCTTTTAGCCGCCCGCGCTACGGGTAGACGGTGATCGGAAGAGCCGCAGCATCCGCCGCCCAAATCGGAAAGCCCGCGAGCGCACCGTCACCGCTCATCGATAGCCCCGCACGCACGCTCGCCTCGCCCGGGTCGAGCTGGTAGACGGTGCGAGCCTCAAGGCTCGTGCTCCGCGAGGATCCCGCTGGCACGGCCAGCTCGAGCCGAAACTCGCCATCGTTCGAGCCGACTGAGACCGTGGCGTCTTCGGCGGCATCGTTCACCAGCGTCAGTACGGGCGTGGGCCCCGTCGGCGCCGCAAACAAGCTCGGCGTCTCGATCAGCGGCGCCGAGGCGTACCAGGCGAAGTCATCGCCCTCGTCCTCTCCGGTGGCCTGCCGTACGGCCGCGACCACGGGGGCGTCAGCAGCGACGGCGACCGAGTATGTGCCGACAGCGAGGTCGCCGAGGTCGACTTCGACAGGAACGCCCTCGCTGAGAGGAACCGTCTGCGCTTCGGAGTACGGGTCGATCGCGCCCGACTGCGTCACCGTCACCGTTGCTGTGGCCGAGTCGCTGGCCGCCAACACTCGAAGTATCGAGCTGCTGCCGCTCGTTCCGCCCTCGCCCGGGGCTGCAGCCACCTGCACGCCGACGATGTGCTGTTGCGTCGCAGCTTGCGCGATCGAGCCGACCTGATCGACTCCTACCGCGACGAGAGTGCGGGTGAGGCTGGTCTGCAGGGATGCATGCACCGGAGTTCCCACCGCCGTCACGCGAACGACAGGACTCTCTTCGCCCAGTAGCAGGCCGGCGAGGGGAAACACCCGCTGGGTCTTGGCAGGAAGCACCTGATCGGTTCCGCCCGGCGGGGTGATCATGCCGTCTGCACCGAATACTGTCAGCTCGACCGTCGCAGCGACATCGCCCGGGTTCGAGACGACGACGAGATCCGCGGCGCCCGTTGACGCCGATCCTCCGACCAGCCACGACTCAAGAAGTGCCGGCTGACACGCAGAGGCCGTGTAGCCGCTGAGATCTTCGGTGGCCACCGTCGTAGAGCCTGAGGCGGCGACGTCGGTGCGCACACGGTTCTGCGGCTCAGCGGTGAAGGCGAGGGGGCCGTTCTCGCCCGATGAAACGTTGGACTGGAGCGATTCCTCCACGGGCTCGGGCGAGCCCGCCAAGACGCCGCTGGTTACGCTCTGCGTCGCTGACAGGGCGAGCCCTGAAGCATCGGCGGCATCAACCCCGATCGACACCAAACCGCCATCGCATACCAGCACCGAATCCGACGCTGCCGGAAGCGCCTCAACCTGCACGGGTTCGTGCGCGAGTGTTGGCCACGGTAGCGAGATCGCTGTCACTACGGCCACCACCGCTGCCATAGAGACCAGGGTGCCTGCGAGCATGCGAGTGCTCGACGTGGCGAGTCGAAACGGGCGTCGATCGCTCATCGCCCCTCCTGCCAGTAGGGTCCGACGACGCGCGGGGTTCGACGCGCCGCTCGCCGGGTCGCAGCGGTCGGAATGGCCAGCAGCACCGCGATACCGACGACGGCGAGCTGGCTGATGGCGACAATCGTCGTCATCGTCTGTGTTTCTTCACTCGGTGCGGCGCGCTCCGATACCTCTGCGACCACTCGCCAGAGTTCGCCCTTGGCCGTCTCGCCCACACCCTCCAACGTGTCGCGCTGGTTGAGCGAAGTCGTCGCCGATAGTCGAAGAGCGCGCGCCGCAGGAGTCTCGTCACCGTCGTCGACGGCGAGCAGCACGAAGCTGATGCCTTGGGCGGCGAGCTCTTCGATCGCCGCGCTATCCGTCGATGTGACGAGGTCTGCGGCGAGGGTGCCCGTCAGCTCGTCTTGCTCGGTCGCGGTGGTTTGCGTTGCGATGACCGTCGACTGGCCGCCCAGCGTTTCGCTGCCGCCCCAGACGTACTGTGCGACAAGGCCCCCGCCACTTTGAGGAGTCAGCACCAGGGTTCCGACATTGGCGTCGTCTCTGCCTTCGGCTGCAATATAGGCGGGCAGCGTCGAGGCATCGCCTCTGTCGAGGTAAGCGGTGCCTCGAGCCATGGCGGTGAGAGACGGCAACGCTAAGACGATGATCGCGAGTGAGACGACGACCGCACCCGCAGCGCGAGCGGCACGAAGCCGCGGGGCAAGCGCCGCGTCGAGCGTCACCAGCGCCCCGCCCAGCACTCCGAGCCAGGCAAGGCTCAGCGCGGCCCCCGGCCAGAGTGCGACGACCTCGGATTCGTCGAACACCACGGCAATGCCGACGGCTGCGAATGCCGTTCCCAACCCGACGGCTGCGACAACGAGCAGTGCAATCCCTGAAGCCCATCGCTGCGAAAGCGGAGCGGCGAGCGCAAGGAGCGCGAGTGGCACCACGAGCAGTGGCACCCACCACACGCTGCCCTCGGGCAGCAGGGTCGCCCAGCCCGCGATATCTGGCGTGGGAATGCCAGCCGCGAGCAACGAGCGCCCCGCGGCATCTGCCGCAACCTGCGGACCGGCCCATGCCACGCCAGGATCGGCGAGCAGCACCCACCCGTCGCCTGTGGCAATCGCGTGCCAGATCAACGGAGCGAAAAAAACTGCGGTGGGAACAAGCAGCCAAACCAGCCTCGAAGCGCCTCGCCCGCCGCGCATCGCCACCACGAGCAGCAGCATCATCACCCACAGCGCCACAACCGCCGGCGCCAGCGACGGCGAGGCAGCGATCACGGCCACGAGAATCAGGGATGCTGCGCCGGCGCCGGCCCACGAGCGGTGCGCCACCGACGCCGCAACGAACAGCCACGGCAGCAGCACGTGCACGATGACAGCGGTCGGCCGGCCATCGACGAGCGCAATGAGGAACGTGGGCGCCAGCGCCCACGCGATTCCCGCCGTCATACGCAGCACAGAGCGTTCGGTCGCCCGCGTGGCCATGAACCAGCCGCCCAGAGCCGCCAGCGGCAGGGCGAGAATCCACAACACCACAATCGCCTGCGAAGGTTGCCATGGGGTCGTGGAACCGATCAGCGCCACCACCGTCGAAAAAGGGTCAGCGGGAGCAACGACGTCCCAGCCCAGGCTGAGCTGACCATAGGATGCGTCTGCCCACAGCCTGCTGACGGTTGTTCGCAGCGGCTGCAACGCGCCACCACCGAGCACCGGCCACGCAAGCAGGGCAGGGAATGCCACCACCGAAGTGACAAGAGCTGCCAGCACAAGCCATGCGCCACCGCCAGTGAAGAACCTCAGATCGCGGCGCGTCGGCACAGTCGGCGACTCTCCCGCTTCATCGGTGCCGAACACTTCGCGCAGCTGCGAACCCGTCACGCGAAGCGGTGCCAGCTGCGACCATGGAACGCGCTTGGCCTCGGCGAGGCGGCGCCGTGAACGCAAGATGGCGAGAGGCCGCCCGAGCGCCGTGAGCGACGCCCACCATTCCGGGCCGATCAGCTCAGGCTGCTTGCGCAGAAGCAGCAACACCGTGTTCCACGCTGCGAGCGGAAGCATCGACAACCACAGCAGCACAGCGGCGACGGGGTTTGCATAGACCAGGCGACGGTGCAGCTGCGCGGTGCGGGAGATGTACGCCGCGCGCTGCCGCCGCTGAGGCGAGATGGGCGCGGGAACGCCTGCCACACCGTCGCCCGCAGTCGCGACACGCGCTCGTGGCACGATCGACACTCGAGAGGAGGCAAGGCGCGCACGCACGCCGAGGTCGAGTCCTTGGTCAGCGCCGAGCAATGCCGCATCCAGACCACCAAGGTCGCGCCAGGCATCCGTGCGCACCAAGATCGCGCGAATGTCAGCGCCAAGAATGTCTTCTCGACCGTCGTGCTGGCCCTGATCGAGCTGGCCTTCGGCGTGCATGACCGTGCGGCCGAACCGGGTCATCGTCGCGCCCATCGACACCAGCTCTGAGCGATCATTCCAACGCGTCAGCTTCGGCGCGACGAACGCCAGCGAGGGCGCGAGCTCAAGCGCCGAGACGAGGTGCGTGAGGGCGTCTGTCTCTGGCGCCGTATCCTGCGCCAACAGCCAGAGAGCGTCTTCGTCGATGTCACTGATGGCGCCGGCTACGGCTGCGGCATAGCCGGTGTTCAGCGAGAGCGTGCGGATATGAGTGGGGGTTGCATCTCGCGCGATGCGATCAAGCTCTTCGTCCGCACCGCACAGCACTATCGTCAGCGCGTCGACCGGACGATGCAACGCCGCGATCGCCGTCAGAGTTCGTCGCAGGTGGAGGGCTGCGGGGGTGCGCCCATCAGGGCGTACAACGACGACTGCGTGAACTCGGGCGGGCATAGCGTGGTCAGACTAAGCCGAGATGCCCGCATGGCCGCGCCGCCACGCGCCAACCTGGGTGATTCGTATCCAGATGCTCAGCTAGCCAGGCGCTTGAGCTTGCGGCGTTCGCGCTCGCTCAGACCGCCCCAGATACCGAAGCGCTCGTCATTCTGCAGTGCGTACTCGAGGCATTCCGCCCGCACATCGCACGTGCCGCACACGCGCTTGGCGTCGCGCGTTGAGCCGCCCTTTTCGGGGAAGAACGCCTCAGGGTCGGTTTGAGAGCACAGCGCGTCTGTCTGCCATGAGAGGGGGTTGTCTTCTTCGACCTGGATCTGCCGGCGCACTCCAGGTACACCGAGCTGCACAGGATCGACGAACCAGTCGTCAGGAACGCCTGAGTTGTATGGCGATGCCGTCATTTCTCTTCTTCCCCCCGTGGGTCCCCCGGTGCCCGCTGTCCGCGGCTACCAGTAATTACACTCGTGTAGTTCGCGAAGGTCAAGTCGCGGATACTAAAGCCTCAAGCACCTCTTGAACGTTTGCGACGCGCCGACGGCGTGTCGCAAGGTGATAACGACAGCCAGTTCCGCCCGGTACCCTGAATCCACGATGGCCGTCTACTCCAAGCACCCTGCGTCAGCGCCACCTGCCCCGCCCATCCGCGAGAAGACGGGGCACGTGATGCTGCGTGCGTGGTGCGTATTTGTGCTGTTCAGCGCGTTCGCCGGCACAGCGTGGGTAAACGCGTTCGGCCTTCCGGTCAGCATCGTCATCACCCTCGGCGCGGGATTGTTGTCAGCGGTGCTGTGGGTGATCGTGCGCCCGCCTTTGCAGTGGCGGCGATTGCCATGGGGAATACTCGCCTACCTCGCTTGGGCCACGCTGTCTGTCGTCTGGTCTGCGTGGCCGGCGGCAACGTGGTTGACACTGCTTCTGCTCTACGTCACGACCCTGCAGGCACTGTTCGTCGGCAGCGTGCTGTCGTGGCACGAACTGGTGCGGGCAGTCGGGGCAGGGCTCAAATGGGTCATCGGCCTCTCGCTGGTTTTCGAACTCTGGGTGTCTGTCTTCGTCAAAGCGCCGGTGCTGCCGGGCTTTGTCGCCCGCACCGAATCCGTCGACCCGATCCTCTACTGGTCAAGGAACAACCTGTTCGACGGCGGTCGCATTCAGGGCATCGTCGGAAACGCCAATCTGCTCGGCGCCATCGCGCTGGTGGCCATCATCGTTTTCGCAATCCTCATCACGATGAGCCCACAGCGTCGCGGATGGCCAATCGCGTGGCTTGCGCTCTCGGTCTACATGTTCGTCCGTGCGGGGTCTGCCACGGCCGTGGTGGCCGCCGCGGCCGTGCTTCTTGTGCTGGCCACGGTGCTGCTGATGCGCACGGCGTCGAAGCCCGGCGAGCGCACCCGCTATTACGTCATCTACGCCGCACTCGCCGTCGGCGGCACTGTGGGGCTCTGGGTTATCCGCGATGCGATCTTCGGCGCCCTGGGCCGCACCGCAGACCTCACTGGGCGCGAGGCGATTTGGGATGCCGTGCTCAGTCGCACGGGCGAGCGCCCGTGGATCGGATGGGGATTTTCTACGCCATGGGTGCCGACCGAAGCCGCCTTCGATGGGTGGATCATCGATCACGGTGAGAGCGTGATGCAGGCGCACAACATGTGGGTAGATGTGTCGATGCAGCTTGGCATCATCGGACTCATCCTGATGGCGGGCATTTATCTTGCGTTCATCTGGCGCTCCTGGTTCTTTGCTGTCGACCGCCCCCGCTGGGACCTCGAGGCGAACCGGCCATACTCGACGATCACGCTGCTGCCGACGCTGCTGGCGACGGTATTGCTCGTGCAGGGAGTGGCCGAATCGAACCCCCTCATGCTGTGGGGTTGGATGCTGGTCGTGATGCTCGCGTCAAAGGTCAAGCAATCCCCGCTCGTCGGTGAAGGCCCCGCCGAGAGACGCGCCGCTATTGAACGCGGCGATGTGGTCGGCCTGCGGCAATGAGCGCGAAGCCCCGGGCAGCATCCATCGGCGATTTTCTCGCGTCGCCCGGCTTCGCCCGTGCTTACAGCCTGACCGTGCTGGGCTCGGTGTTCGCGTCGTATCTGATTGAACACACTGCCGGAAGGGTCACCTACGTCACCATCATCGTCGGCCTGTGCGCAATTGGCATCGCGGTGATGGTGGCTCGTCGCCGCGAACTATCGATCCTGCGCCTCATGCCGACCACGCTGCTGCTGTTCTTGGGCTGGGCGCTCGCCAGCACTTACTGGAGCACCGACGGCACACAGACTTTCGTGAACTGGGTGTCGTTGGCGGCAATCGCCCTGCTGGCGGTGGTGATCGGGCACATTCGCGACACGCTTCAGACCGTGCGCGCACTGGGCGACGTACTGAGGGTGCTGCTGTCGCTGTCGCTCGCGACCGAAGTGCTCTCTGGGGTGCTTCTCGACACCCCCTTCAGCTTCATCGGTGTTCAAGGCAACCTCGCGCAACTCGGTCCGATCCAAGGGATTTTCGGCACCCGAAACATGCTCGGCTTCGTCGCCGTGCTCGCGGTGATCACCTTTCTTATCGAGTACCGCACCCAGTCAGTTCGAGTCGGGCTGTCGCTCTATTCGGTGATTCTCGCTGGCACCCTGGCTGCGTTCAGCGACTCGCCCACGGTCTTCGCGATCGCGATCGGAACCGGCGCGGCCGTGGGGGCGCTGGCGCTCGTGCGGCACACGCGCCCAGAACATCGAACCGCAGTGCAATTGAGCTTGGGGGCGGCGGTAGTGCTCGCGCTCCTGATCGGATACTTCGCGCGTCACCCGATCATCCGGTTTCTCGGCGCGGGAACTGACTTCTCGCTGCGCGTCGACCTATGGAATCTGATGGTCGATCTCGTTCGATTCCACCCGGTCGAAGGCTGGGGGTGGTTCGGCCCGTGGGCCAAGACCGAGTTTCCCTTCAACGCGATCAATGTGCAGCTCGATGAAACACACGCCACCGGCCTCAACGCCTACTTCGATGTTCTGCTGCAACTGGGGTGGGTCGGGGTGATTCTATTCGCCGCGTTCGCCGGGATTGCGCTTGTGAGGGCGTGGATGGTGGCGAGCGAGCGGCGCTCCGTCGTCTATGCGTGGACGCCCCTCATCTTGGTGACGCTGCTCATCGATTCGATATTCGAGAGCTTCACTCTGACAGGCCTCGGGTGGCTCATGCTGGTCTTGTGCGCGGTGCGAGCCGGACAATCGAGGTCGTGGCGCGAGAACCTTGAGACCGAGACGATCTCATTGCCTCCTGCGAGTTCGGCATCACTCTGAGCCACTGCGTCAGCGTTCACAGCGGCGCGCGGTAAGCTCTTGAAGCCATGCCCACTGCAGACCACAACCCCGCAATCGAATCGTCCACTGACTTCGATCCCGCATCGTCGACGATTGCAGTTGTCACCTTCAACCGTTCAGCCCTACTCACCCGACTGCTCGAGAGCGTCGAGAAGATGGATCCCAAGCCGGGGCACATCGTCATCGTCGACAACGCGTCGAGCGACGACACCACAGAGGTCGTCGAGGGCTTCCGGGAACGGCTGGGCACCCAGCTTGTGTACCGCCGGCTCGATACCAACACGGGCGGTTCCGGCGGCTTCAGCGAGGGCATGCGTGTCGCCTACGAGCTCGGTTCCGAGTGGATCTGGCTGATGGATGACGACGTCGAGGTGATTCCCGATGGCCTGGCGAAAATGGGCAAGTGGGCGCCCCGCTTCAAGAGCATTCAAGGACGCCGCTACGACTACGACGGCAGCGAGTTCTACTGGCAGTACCGAATCGCCGAACGCATGGGTATTCCCATTCCATTCGCGCCAGCAGGTTTCGATGAGTCAGGCTTCAAGCCGATGAACTCGGGATGCTTCGAGGGCATGTTCATCAATCGTGAAGTCGTGCAGCAGATCGGCCTGCCCGACCCGAGGTTCTTCATCTACTGGGATGACCAGACGTATGGGTGGCTCGCGTCGCGCAAGACGCCCTCAGTGATCGTGGACGAGTTCGTCTTGCGCAGAACGCGCGAGATCAAGCAGTGGGACATGGGTGTTCGCCACATGAATGCCTCAAGCAACGCCTACCGGTACTACATCATGCGAAACCGCGGGCACATCAAGCAGTATTACCGCTCGCTGGGCGTGTACAACCCGGTGTTGTTCGCGCTGGGCACCGCACTGACCTTCGCCAAGGAGCTCATCCGGCTCGTCTTCGTCGAGCGCACCTTCCGCGGCACCAGCAATCTGTTCCGCGGACTCAGGGACGGCCGCAAGATCGCGAACGACGCCTCATGGCGCCCCATGCCGCCGCTTGCTGCTGTGCCTGCTGCTGGCTGAGCGGGACTGACTTGCAAGTGCCGAGGTTAGCTCTGGTCTGAGTTGTAGCGGTCCAACACCTCGGCGATCGGCCCGTCCATCACGAGCTGCCCTTTGTCGAGGTAGAGCCCTCGCGTGCAGAAGCGCCTGAGATCTCGTTCGCTGTGACTCACAAAGAAGAGGGTGCGTCCTTCTGCGAGCAGTTCGTCGATGCGACGGTAACACTTCTCACGAAAGGCTTTGTCGCCGACTGCCAGAACCTCATCGACAAGCATGATCGGCTCATCGAGTTGTGAGACCACTGCGAAAGCAAGACGCACCTTCATGCCGCTTGAGAGATGTTTGTAGGGCGTGTCAAGAAAGTCGCCCAGCCCTGCGAATTCGATCATGCTGTCGAATCGACGGGCGACCTCAGCGCGAGGCATGCCGTGCAGGCCTGATGTTAGTCGCACGTTTTCACGCACGGTGAGGTCGCCGACGAATCCGCCCGTGATCTCAATGAGCGGGGCGACTCCCCCGTTCACCATCATGTTTCCTTGGTCTGGAATCAGCACGCCGGCCACGAGCTTGAGAAGCGTGCTCTTGCCCTGGCCGTTGCGTCCAACGACGCCGATCGACTCGCCGGGGGCGACAGAAAAGCTGACATCGCGAAGCGCCCAGAACTCGTCTGGCCGAGAGCGACGCGACGAACCGGAGAACAGGTCTTTGAGATTTCGACGGCCGCGACGATTTCGGCGAAAGCGCACACCCAAATTGCGTGCTTCCATTGCAAGCTCAGACGCATCCATCACAATTCCTTCAACACCGGGCGCTCAAGACTACGGAACACGAGCATTCCCAGCCCCAGAAACGCCACGCTCATCATGGCCCCGACTACGACCGTGAGTGTGTCCCACTGGTCGGGGAAAAAGCCGACGCGGAACAGGGTGAAGATTCCGGACAGCGGATTGAACGCAGCGAGCTCGCTGAATACGCCTGGCAGATCGGCGACGCCGTAAATGATTGGAGATGCGTAGAACAATGCTCGAAGAATGAGCTTCGTCGTGCGCTCAAGGTCGCCCCAAAGCACACAGAGGGGCGCCACCAATAGCCCCAGCCCGACGAGCAGAGACGTCATGAGCAAAACGCCGACCGGAAACCACAGCAGGTTCCATGTCACGGGTGCACCTGTCACCAGGACGAACAGGATGAGCACCGGCAGCGACAGTATGAACTCGATGCCTTTACTCAGCACGATCCGAGTCACCCAGATAGAGCGAGGAATCGATGTTGAGCGCACAAGCCGGGCGTCTTTGTTGAAGGCACGTGTGAAGTCGGTGACCGCGGAGTTGAACCACACCCACGGCAACAGCGCTGTGATGAGAAACACCATGTAAGGCTCTTCACCGACCGACCGTTGAAACACCTGCGTGAACACGAACCAGTAGATGCCGCTCATCACGAGCGGATCAAGAACCGACCAGAGGTATCCCAGCGCGCTGGTCGCGTAGCGCACGCGCAGATCGCGTGCCGAGAGCAACCACAGCGAGTGAAGGTAGCGCCGGCTCGACCCTGCGGCGCCGACGGCAGTGGTGGTCACGATACTGAGTCTATGTGGACGTTCACGCAATCTCGTTGTGCCACATCGAAAGCGCCGCGCCGATTGCCATGTGCATGTCCAGATACTGGTACGTGCCCAGCCGGCCGCCAAAGCGCACGTCGCGCTCACCCTTAGCATGTTCGCGATACGCAAGCAGCATGGCACGATCGTCAGCCGTATTCACGGGGTAGTACGGTTCATCCTGCCGCGACGCGAACCGTGAATACTCACGCATGATCACGGTCTTGTCAGTCGGATATCGGTCTGCGCGCTCGGGATGAAAGTGCTTGAACTCGTGGATGCGGGTGTAGGGAATGTCAGCATCGGCGTAGTTCATGACGGGCGTGCCTTGAAAGTCGGCGAGCTGCAGAACCTCGGTCTCGAAGTCAAGAGTGCGCCAGCTCAGCTCACCCTCGGCGAAGTCGAAGTAGCGATCAACTGGTCCGGTGTAGACGATCGGCACTTGACCGACAGTCGCGCCTTTGTTCAGCGCCTGCGCGGAATCAAAGAAGTCGACGCCGAGCTTCACGTCGATGTTGGGATGATCAGCCATCCGTTCGATCCACGCCGTATAGCCGTCGCGGGGCAGCCCTTCCCACGTGTCGTTGAAGTACCGGTTGTCGTAGTTGTACCGCACTGGTAGCCGGCTGATGACTGAGGCAGGGAGGTTCTTCGGATCGGTCTGCCATTGCTTCGCCGTATAGTCCCGAATGAACGCCTCGTAGAGCGGCCGGCCGATCAGCGCGATCGCTTTCTCTTCGAGATTCGCCGCTGCTTTCACATCGAATTCGCCCGCGAGTTCGCGGATGAGCGCTCGCGCCTCGGCAGGCGAATGACTTGCGCGGAAGAACTGGTTGATCGTGCCGAGGTTGATCGGCATGGAATACACGACGCCCGCGTGGTTGGTATACACACGGTGCTGGTAATCGGTGAAGTCCGTGAAGCGGTTGACATACTCCCACACGGTGGGGTTGGAGGTGTGAAACAGGTGGGCACCGTAGCGGTGCACTTCGATCCCCGTTTCAGGATCATTCTCACTGTAGGCGTTGCCACCGATGTGCTCGCGGCGATCGATGACGGTGACTCGTCGACCTGCCTCGGCAGCACGTTCAGCGACGGTCAGGCCAAAAAAACCCGACCCAACGACCAGCAGATCCACTTCTATCGCATCCCAGAATCGGACGGAGCATGCCCGGGCGCCATCTCAAGCTCATCCGGGGGCAGCGGCGGCTTGGGAGGAAGCTTCGTCGGGTGCTCGATCAGCGGCGTCGATGGATGACTCAGCAGCTCTTGAGGACGAGGCTCGGTCGGGTCAACAATTCGGTCTGGGGAGTACTGCAGGAGCTTGACTCGCTCGAGCGAGTCCTCCAGCAGCGTGCGGTTCGTGTGGAGCATGTCAGAAATCACGAGCAGCGCGAAGCACAAGAGTGCGCCGACAAGCAGCGAGCTTCCTAGAACGAGCGACTGGATATGATCGCCGGCGACGCCCGCAACTGTGAGCACCAGAAACCGCACGAATGGAATGGCTGCGCCGATCAGGAACAGAATAGCGAGCGTCAGGAATACCACATGTGGCTTGAACATGATGTAGCTGCGCATGATCGCCTGCCCAGAGCGACCCATGTGCTGGAAGATGTTCTTGAAGAGCCGCGACTCGCGAGTTTTCGCATTGGTCGTGATCGGCACGCTCGCGATGCGAAGCCGCTTGTTGCCCGCCTGGATGATCGTCTCCATGCAGTAGCTGAACTGAGTAACCACGTTCAAACGAATGAGAGCCTCGCGCGAGTACGCACGAAACCCGCTCGCTGCGTCGGGCAGATCGGTGCCTGCAGCGAAATTCACGACGTTGCTGCCCACTGCTTGCATCATCTTCTTGAAGGGAGAGAAGTGCGCAATCGTCTTTGTCTGCCGGTCTCCGATCGCGATGTCGGCCTCGCCTCGCACGAGTGGCTGCACGAGGTCAGCGATGCGCTGTTGCGGATACTGATTGTCGCCGTCGGTGTTCACGACGATGTCGGCACCGTGCTGGAGCGCGTAGTCGATTCCGTCTCGGAAAGATCGGGCAAGCCCCATATTGCGTGTGTGGAACACAAAGTGCTCTACGCCGTGCTCTCGCGCGACCTCGACAGTGCGATCGCTGGATCCGTCATCAACGATGAGCACGAAGATCTCATCGATCCCGTCGATTTGGGTCGGGATGCTCTGAAGGACGAGCGGAAGCGTCTCCTCCTCGTTCAGGCACGGAACCTGAATGAACAGGCGCATAGATTTCCTCTCAGATCATGTGCGCTCGGCACCGGCTAACGGGTGCGCAATACGGCGCGATCTCCGAAATTCTAACCCAGCGACGTCGCTAAACCTGGGAAGTGCCCGACGCGCCCACCTCGCCGTTGGAATCCGCACTGCGTGCAAAAAGGGTCGCTCGCCACTGCCCTTCGGATGTCAGCGGTGACGCTCGATACTGAGCTACGAGTTCGGGCCAACGCCGACGCAACTCCCGATGCAAACGCACGCTCTCGACAATGAGTTCGCGAAACTGCGCACGGTCGCGTTGGTAAACATGCTGTCGACCGGTTGCTGCCAGTTCCACAACTGCGCTGTCGTGGCGCGCCAGCCGCCACCAGCGCGCTTGCGCTGCAGTCATCGACACCTCCGCGACGTCAGATTTCGGTCGGCTGCGCGGGCGACGCAACCACTGCAATACCAGCGACCGCAACAGAAAGAAACGCAACGACATGCCGGACGGCATCTGCGCCTCAACCTCGCGCGTCGTGAGGGGAGCCCCGCGAACGTCCCCCGACACCGGCTGCGTTTCGGAGTAGTTCTTGGCGAGCAATCGCGCCGAGTTGAGCACCGTGGGCAGGCCGAGGTGCATATGTTCAGGGCCTGAGAGCACCGCGCGCAAAGCGGTATGCCGCAGATCAACGGGGTAATACTGCATCGACATGAAGTGCTTCAGATCTACTCGGAAACTATGCGAAAGCAGTGTGCCGCCGCGAGGCGCTTCAGAATGAAGTAGCGCGGCGACGGTGCGGTTACGCGCGTGAAAATAGGCCTGCCAATCGATCAAGTCGTCTTTACCCACCCAAGACACGTGCCAAAGGGCTACACCGGGGAGCGAAAGCGTAGGGATCCCGTGGTTGCGTGCTCGCAACGAGTATTCTGCGTCATCCCATTTGATGAATGCCGGCAGAGGGAGACCCGCGCTCTCGATTGCTTGTCTTGGTATCAGCGACATCCACCAGCCGTTGTAGTCGGAATCCTTGCGCTCGTGCAGCCAGGGCGTGTTGGCGAGATCGTTTGTCGCGAAGTCCACGGGCATCTTTTCGTCGTCGAGCGTGCGCCACATAAAGGGCTCTTCGTCAACGACCTCCGCCCACGCGTAAAGCTTCGTGCGATCGAGCAAATCAAACATATGACCGCCAACGATCGTGGGCTCTTTGCAGAAAGAGCCGAAGACCACGGCGCGACGAATTGACTCAGGTTCGATCTCAACGTCGTCGTCCATGAGCATCACGAAGTTCGCTGTCGACCTATCGAGCGTCTCGAGCATCGCGCGCGCGTAGCCTCCTGACCCGCCAAAGTTGGGTTGGCAGATCACGGTGAGCCGGCCATCGAGCGTGGCTGCCGCGGCAGCGAAACGCGGGTCATCCGACGGATGCTGATCGCCCTGGTCAATGACGAAGATTTGGTCTAGCACCGAGAACAGCTCATTCGAGTCTGCCAAGACTGCCAAGGTCTTCGCGCAATAGCCGGGTTTGTTGAACGTCGTGATGCCGAGTGCGGCTTGTGGTTGAATGACTGGCACTGCGTCCGTCTGCCAACGCGCGTCGGTGATCGTGAGCTCAGTTGTGGCTGAGGCTTCAAACCATAGCCAACCGCCGGCGTCGAAGGAATTTAGGTCGACCGCAAAGCGAACGTGACCGCTAACGGTGTTCTGCGTGTCGATCAGATAAGACGAGCCAGCGGCATCTGAGCCGTGCATGCTGACTTCACCGACACCGTCACACCGGATGCTGAGTTCGACTCGATCGACCGTCGTCCAGTGGCGCCAGTAGCTCGCGGGAAATGCGTTGAAGTAGGTCGCGAAAGATGCGATCGTGCCAGATGCAACACAGACCGACGTCCGATCGACGATATTCACGCGATCGGGCCGCCGATCGACATAGAGCGGATGAACCTCGCTGTCCACGACGTCGGGGAAAATGACTTGCTGAAGAATCTGGGTCATTTGCTAGTCTCTGGCTGTCAGCCGTGAATTGATAAGCACGGACTCGCGCTAATTCTGCCATCTCGATGTCAGCACCCCCAAAGTGCCCTGCGACAAGCTCCTCTGCACTATCAGCTATCATCGCGCTGGACGCAACAAGCGGGCCGACCCGAGTCTAGACCCCGTCGGCGGACCCTAGAGCGGCGCCGAGAAGACAATGAACACATCAACAAGACGAAAGAACCACGCGTGATTGTCGCATTCGGCACCTATGACTCGATACGCCACCCTCGGGTAGGCATAATCATCGATGGCTTGCGGGCGAACGGCGTTGATGTGACCGAGCTCAACCGACCACTCGGATTCACTACCTCAGAGCGAGTCCGAATGCTACGTGAGCCCTGGCGGCTGCCTGCCTTCGGGTTTCGACTGCTGAGCCGATGGATTTCGCTGATCAAGGATGCTCGCGCACTGCGTCGCGAGGGTGCCGAGCCGTCGGTGGTCCTCGTCGGGTATCTCGGCCACTTCGATGTCATCCTGGCAAGACGCGTGTTTCGTCGTTCCACGATCGTGCTCGATCACCTGATCTTCGCTGGCGACACCGCTCAAGACAGGGGCACGGAAGGTCTTCGCGTGCGAATGTTGCGCTGGCTCGACAGCGCAGCAATTCGTTCCTCAGACCTCGTGCTCGTAGACACAACCGAACACGAAGCAATGCTGCCCGCGGGGGTTGAAAGTCTGGTCATTCCTGTCGGAGCCCGAGAGGAATGGTTCGTTGCACGGCCTTCGAACGATGAGCTAGTGCCGCTGCCCTCAGTCGTGTTCTTCGGACTGTTCACGCCGCTTCAGGGAGCGCCAGTGATCGCCGCCGCGATTGCGCAGGCACTCGACGACGGCGCTAAGTTCACGGCAACGATGATCGGAACAGGGCAAGACTGGGATGAAGCTCGGTCGCTGCTAGGAGATCGGCAAGGCGTTACCTGGATCGATTGGGTAGAAGCAAGCGAGCTACCCAAGCTGGTCGCTGGCCACGACGTGGGGCTCGGTATTTTCGGCACCGGACCCAAGGCACTGCGGGTGGTTCCGAACAAGGTCTATGAAGCAGCAGCAGCTGGGTGTGCCGTTCTGACCTCTGACACACCGCCTCAGCGGGCACTGCTGGGGGACGGTGCGATATATGCGCCACCGGGAGACGCCCGCGCGCTAGCCTCCGCGCTCGTCAAGCTCACATCCTCCGGTGCAGAGACCAAGGCAGCGCGCATCCGCGCGAGGGAGGCCGCCGAACAGTTCCGCGCGGCACGTGTCGTGGCGCCATTGCTCACGGCATTGGCACGTCGCGCATGAAGCATCTGCTGAAGGTACTGCGCTCGCCTGCCGTACGGTGGGGATTCTTGGCTGTTGCTCTCGTGTTTATTGTCTGGTTCGTCTGGAACAACTGGACAGAGATCGCTGATGCACTCGCTGAACTGTCACTCGTTGCACTCGCTCTCTCAGCGCTTGCGAGCGTCATCTATGTTTTGTTCACGCTCGAGGCCTGGCGATCCGTCGTGCGCGATCTAGGCAACCCGTTGGGATTCCGTTCATCGGTGCCGTTGTTCGGTATCAGCCAACTCGGAAAGTACATCCCCGGCGGAGTGTGGAACATCGCGGCAGCGGCCGAACTCGGACGAGCCCACGGGATCCCGAGACGACACTCAGTTGCTGCGATGTCGATCACGCTTCTTGTCTCCATCATTTCGGGAGTAGCAGTCGGCGTTATCGCGTTCGCAGTCTCACCTGGCCCGCTCTTTCAGCAGTGGGGCTGGGTCATCTGGGTCGCTGTACCGCTCTTGGTGTTACTCGTGCCCGCGATCATGAATCGCGTCATCTCAGTCGCGTGGAAACTTGCCAAGCTTGAGCCTCTCGATACTTCCATTTCGACCCGCGGCTTGACGGCGACAATCGCATGGTCGGTTGCGGCATGGATCACCGCAGGGATGGCCGTTGCCGCGCTCGCGATCGGCATGGGCGCGCCCCTCACTTTGCTCACGATTGCGCAGTGCATCGGCGGGTACGCACTCGCGTGGACCGCAGGGTTCCTTTTCATCGTCGCGCCCGCCGGCGCTGGCGTGCGCGAAGTAGTACTTGCGGCTTCGCTCGCTGGAACTGTTGACCCGGGCGCGGCCGTGGCTATTGTCCTAGTCAGCCGCGTGCTTCTCACGGCAGTTGACCTAAGTCTCGCGGGCGTCGGAGTCGTCGACGCCAGAATACTATCGCGCCGAGGCAGAGACTAGACGGCTTTGTCCTCTCGCCCGGCGGCTAGCCATTCGTCACCGTTCAAAGGTTCCATCTCGCCTCTTCCAGTAAAGAGAAGCGACAAGAATCGAGCCCGCCGCAACGAAGGCTGTCGCTGAGACCGCTGCGCCCGCTACCAGTCCATCTCCTTGATACACGAAAGATACGGTGTGTGTCCCGGCTGGAACGAAGGTTGCACTCATCGCATGGTCGGCCTCTACGACGTCAGCTTCGTCGCCATCGATCGACACACTCCATCCCCGGTGCATCCAGTCCGCGACAACCAAATAGCCGCCGCCTTCCGCCACCACCTCCACGGCCACCTCATCGCCAGAATCAGTGATGACCTCTACGGTCGCGTTCTGTCCCTCAGCAGTTGGACCTTGTTCACTCAGCACCACCGTGTCGGATGCGAGGCCTGGCTCCTGCAGGCGGGCCAGCCGATCGGAACTGTCGGTCACAACTTCGCTCGACGAGGCCCAACGCACCCGCGGAAGTGCATTCTGTCTCTCCCATACGGTTCCGCTCGCGTCGGCAAAGCTCAATAGCAAACCATCGTCGGTTGGTTCCGTGATCGCTAAGGCGGGCTCACCGCCCGTGTCTGCCACCAATACGACGTCTACGTTGGTGTGAATCTCAACCGTGAAGCCATCAGCGGAGGGTGCAAGCTCCTCGGCCGCGATGGGAACAAGAACGGGGCCGGGGTTCAATAGCTGCCGCTGGAGTGCACTGGTCGCTACCACCTCGCCGGCCGCATTTCGCAAAGAGATCTGCACGCTGACGCCGTCTTCGTTGCCCAGCGCCTGCTCAGCAACCGAAAACGTCACCGCACGAAGCGACGCGCTGGCTACATCGCGAACAAGGGGCTGGCCTGCCTCAGAAACGATGGTGTTGTCTGATATCACCTCGCTGTGAGGCTGGCCCGACGCGTCAACTAGCTTTCCGGGAGTCTCCGCTCCGGCTGGTGTTGTCCAAGCGGCCACTGACAGCCTGTCGAGCAACGCTCTTTGTTCAGCGGTTTCCACCCCGGGGAACGTAAGACTTGGATTGGTCGGAGATTGGCCCTCGCCAAATGCGCCCAGATCGAGCGCGACCAGATATTCCCGCCACGTAGTCGGCTGGAAGGTGTGCGCGGTTGCTGACCGCAAGCCGTAGGCCGACGCGGTTGACCCCATGAACGAGCCAGAGGTCGCCAGCCTCTCGCCTTCCGTCGCGCTTTCGAGTTCACTGATCAGCTGGAGCTGCGGATAGAAGTCCTCCGCATCTGTGAGCGGCCAATAGTTCGATACGGAGCTACTCATCTGCAGAGCCGCAAGCACCACGACGCCGGCGAACGCACCCGCGCGCAATGCTGCACGCGAACTTGCCAGGACCGCGACCACCGCAAGCACGATGATCCCGAATCCCGGTGCGGCATCCCAAAACAGATGTTCGGCTGTAACCTCCGGGATGCGTTGCCACACCCAAATTGTGAGTGCTCCCAGCAGGGCTGTACTCGCCGCGGCGATGACGAGAATCCGAGTACGAGGCCGTGCCGACTGTCGGAACACGCGCTCAACTCCGATGCCGGCGAGCGCCGACCCAAACAGCATTACCAGGTCACGCAATCGGCCGGAGTTGTTGCCAGAGAAAATGGGCAGATCAGCGAGCCACAGTGTCCACCACCCTTGCTGCCATACCACGGCTGCGGCCAGTGCTGTACCGACAGCCAGAAACGGCACAACGCCGCGCGCTTGACCGACCATGCGTGGACTCAGCAGCGCAACTAGAGCGAAGAACACCGCTCCGATACCGAGAAACGCGTACGCCTCGATCGGATTCGTCCCACCGCCGAACCCCACCTCGAAGAACGTCTCAGGGTAGAAGACCGAGAGAAACGATCGAATGGGCTGCTGCGAGAAAAACTGTCCGCTTCTCACGCTCAGGTCGACATCGGATAGCCCAATTGCGAACGGGATGAGCTGCACCGCGGCGAGCGCTATACCCAAGGCCACGGCTGCTACACCGATAGCGAACGTGCGGAGGCTGCCAGACACACTGTGGCGTGCTCGTTCTGCCACAATCCGCACAATGAAGTAGATGCCGCCCGCGTACAGGGCGTGGCCCGCAGCTGCGGGAAAGCCGCTCAGCATGAGCAAGCCAACCACTCCGGCGATTGGCAGCGAAGACCGCAACGTGCGCCGACGCACATATCGTTCGATGGCCCAAAATAGTGCGGGCATCATGGCCGCGACGGATGACTGCGCAGACCAGGTAGCCCACCCGACAAAGAACCCAGAACCACAGTAGAAAATTCCTGCGACGACGCCGGCTGCGCGACCCATGCCAATTCGACGCATCCAGAGGTACATGCCGCCCATGGCGAGCGCTATCTCAACCAGCTTCACAAAGCCGGGCGCATAGACAGTGGGCAACACCAAGAACCAGATCGTCGACAACGTAAGCGCTGGACTGTTGGTGCTTGCTAAGAGTTCGGTTCCCGGCCCGCCGAGCGATGACCACAGCGGCCACTCCCCGCTGAAGAGACGCTCGTGCATCTGAATATAGCTAGGCAGCAACGAGTCGATGCTGTCCCCCAAGAACGGATTGAGCACGCTCGGACGCATGCCTCCGTCCCACCATGGCGCGACTGACGCCAGCCGATCCATAGCGCTAAACGACTTGACACCGATCAACGCTGGCCCGAGATGTACGGCGATGACCGCAAGCAGTCCGGTCAGCGCAACAAGGGCGCCAAACACATCCGGACGTCGACGCCACCACCGCAAGAGCGCTTTGTTCATGACTGGCTCAACTGAGCCGTCATCGGTCGCTATAGAGGCATCAGCCACATCCTCGCCGGGGGCATGAGTCACACTGCACTCCTACATACTCAAAGGGCGTCTCTCGCCGCGGGCTCCGGCAAGTCTACCCAGGGTGGTCGCCAGCGTTCCTCGTTCCGCCCGCTGCATAGCATCGCGATGCTGCCTGTCGGCTAGAATCGGCGAGTGAATCACCATTCCCGCACCCGCGTCCTGCTGATCACCGGTGACATTATCGGACCGCGCATGGCAGGCCCTGCGATCCGGGTGTGGAACATGGCCGACCAGTTGGCTGCGACCTGCGATGTACGGGTCGTGTCGTGGGCGAAGATCGATCGTCAATCCGACATCTTCGCGTTGTTCTATGTGAATGACGGCGACGATCGGTCGATGCGAGAGCATGAGCAATGGGCCGACGTCATCATCGTGCAGGGCATCTCGATGCGCATGTATCCGTGTATCGCTCAATCAGACAAGATTCTCGTCGCCGATCTGTACGACCCGTTCCACCTCGAGCAGCTCGAACAGAACAAGCACCGCGACGCCGATACCTGGAACGAAGAAGTCCTCAAAGCGGTGTCACTCCTCAACGAACAGCTGGCCCGCGCGGACGCATTCATCTGCGCCTCTGAACGTCAGCAAACACTCTGGCTCGGCGCGCTCTCCGTCGCCGGGCGCATCAACCCTGCAACATATTCGGCCGATGCCTCGTTTGATTCCTTCGTGCGGATCGTTCCGTTCGGGCTTCCTTCCGACGACCCCGTGCAGTCTCGTCATGCTCTCAAAGGCGAAAGAGCCGGCATTTCCGTAGACGACAAAGTACTCATCTGGGGCGGTGGCATCTATGACTGGTTCGATCCGGTCACATTGGTGCGTGCTGTAGGACTGCTGGCTGCCGCGCACCCCGAGGTCAAGCTTTTCTTCATGAGTGCACGGCACTTCAACCCCGACGTTCCTGAGATGCAGGTGCTCCAGCAGACTGTTGAGGTCGCCGACGAGCTAGGTCTCACCGATCGATCGGTGTTCTTCAACGACACCTGGGTCGACTATGAAGATCGCATCAATTTCTTGATGGATGCCGATGTCGGTGTGAGCACCCACCCCGTGCATCTCGAAACCCGATTCTCGTTTCGAACACGAATTCTCGACTATCTCTGGGCAGGGCTGCCCATCATCACCACTGACGGAGACAGCTTCGCCGATCTCGTTCGTGATCGGGATCTCGGTGCCGTTGTCCCCCCGCAAGACCCTGAGGCCCTTGCGCGGGCGATTATCGAGGTGCTCTTCGACGACGCTCGACGCGAGAGCATCTTGAGCAACGTTCAGCAGGTGCGTGAGGACTTCACGTGGGAACGCGCGGTCGCGCCCCTACGCGACTTCTGCGAGAACCCGACTCGAGCACCTGATCGAGGCGCCGCCAAAGGCTCGCGTAGCACAGGTGGATCGGATCCGTTCAGCAGAATTCTCGCAATGCCCAAGGGACCGCGGCGCGATACGGCTCTGCTGGTCTATTACCTTCGCACTGGAGGTCTCAGCAAGACCTTCGGCAAAGCCCGAGAGCGTTGGGGCCGAGCGCGACGGCGATGAGCAGGCGGAGCGCCACGTGTGCTCTCGGCTAGGTCGCAGACGAGCGACTGTATAGTGTGACGCTGTTGATATCACCCGCAAGAAACAGAGGAACCGCGTGAGCGAACGCCCGAGCGAGCGATACGCGCGCCTTGCATCCGAACCGTTGATCCCCGTGACGGCGGCAAAGACCGGACTCCCAGGGGTCGGCCGTTCCATCGGAGAGATCTTCGCGCACCGCCACCTGCTCGGTCTTCTGGTGAGACGCGATATCAAGTCACGCTATAAAGACAGTGCGCTCGGCCTGCTGTGGACCCTCATCAACCCGATCGTTCAGCTGATCGTCTACTACACGGTGATGGGCCAGTTTCTCGGTGCTGCCCGCGGGATCGAAGACTTCGCGCTGTACATTTTCTCGGGACTCACGATCTTCGTCCTCTTCTCTGAGATCGTCTCTGGTGGTACGGGTTCGATCGTCAACAATGCGGGCCTCGTGAAGAAGGTGTATGTTCCGCGCGAGATCTTCCCACTCGCCTCCGTCGGCTCGGGGTCATTCACATTCGCTATGCAGGTCGCGGTACTCACCCTGGCGTGCGTCATCCTCGGCGCACCGCCGTTCACCATCGATTTGCTGTACTTCTTACCTTCCGTCCTTCTCGTTCTCATCTATGGCACCGCCCTTGCGCTGCTTCTGTCTGCGCTGAACGTCTACCTACGGGATATGCAGTACCTCACACAGATTCTTCTTATGCTGTCGATGTGGTCATCGCCGATCGTCTACGGCTGGACGATGGTGCGCGACAGCTTTGCACTGTTCGGATTTCCCTCCTGGGCTATTGAGGTCTATTCGACCGGCCCGCTCACGCTGGCCGTGCTGGGTTTCCACAAGGCCTTCTGGATCGCCGGCGAACCGACCGACTATCCTTCACACCTCTTGCTGCGCATGCTGATTGTCGGAGCCATCGGCATTGTGCTGCTTTGGCTCAGCCAAAGAGCCTTCACACGCATGCAGGGCAATTTCGCACAGGAGCTGTGACATGAGCATCCAAGACGCCGCAACCTCGCCCGACGAGCAATCCCCTGAGGTTGTCACCATTGAGGGAGTGTCAAAACGCTTCATCATTCGAAAAGACAATTCGCTCAAAGAACGCGTTGTCACTTTCGGTCGCCGCGGGCGCACACACCGCGAGGTCTTCGACTCGCTGCACGATGTCTCGTTCAGCATCCGCGCGGGAACCACGGTAGGACTCATGGGCCCCAACGGCTCCGGCAAGAGCACCCTGTTGAAGCTCATCGGCGGGATCATCGAACCAAGTTCCGGAAAGATCGCTCGACGTGGCCGACTTGCGGCGCTCCTCGAGCTGGGGGCTGGGTTCCATCCTGATCTGTCGGGGCGAGACAATGTCTATCTAAATGCGTCGATACTCGGACTTTCACGCGAAGAAACCGACGCCAGGTTCGATGACATCGTCGCCTTCTCTGAGATTGCTGACTTCATCGATACGCAGGTGAAGTTCTACTCGTCGGGTATGTACGTTCGCCTTGCCTTTGCGGTCGCGATCCACACGGACCCTGACATATTGCTCGTTGACGAAGTTCTGGCGGTCGGCGATGAGGCATTCCAACGCAAGTGCCTCGACAAGATTCGCGAGTTTCAGCGCGAAGGACGAACCATCATTCTCGTGTCCCACTCAGCTAGTCAGGTGATGGAAGTGTGCGACGAAGGCGTCGTGCTTTCCGCCGGCGAGGTGGTTTTCATCGGACCCGTCGATGAGGCAGCAAAGGTGCACCGTGAAGTGCTCGAGGGCAAGCGACGCGACGCGATTGCGGAAGAAGCTGTCGAAGTCGAGGACATGAAGCCCGAGATCACCGCCATCACCCTGAGGACCGCGAGCGGTGAAACAACCGTGGCTCCCGGTGAGGCTCTCACGATAGAGATCCATGTAAACCACAAGCAATCCGTCGCCAAGTGGAACACCGGGTTCAGTATCGACACTCCGCACGGTCAACAAGTTTTCGGTACCGGCTCTCGTCGTCTGAGCGAGCCGCACGAGGCCACACCCGCCGGGCCCAGGACGGTCACATATGTGCTTCCGACCCTCGGACTCGCTGGGGGACAGTACTTTGTCAATGCGGAAGTCGCCGACGAAAACGGAACTCAACAGGCTGTGCTTTGGCAGGGTGCAACCTTCGCGGTGCCGTTCGACCCGCGCCAGACGGGCACACTATACGCACAGGCACAGGTGTCGCTCTCGTAGAAGCACCCGGCCGGGCGAACCGATAGGGTGAGTTCGGTTACCTGAACCGCACCCGATCACCATGGAAGGCGACCGAGTGAAGACTTGCGTCTATACCTACCTCATCGGCAACTATGACGGACTTCTCGCGCAACCCGTCGCTGCCGACAGCACAGCAGACTTTCTCTGCTTCACAGACGACCCCTCGTTGCGCAGCGATGACTGGGAGATCGTTCTTGTAGAGCCCCGCTTTCCGACCGACACTGTACGTAGCGCTCGAGCGCTCAAGATCCTCGGTCACGAGCGCTTGCGACAGTACGATGCCACCCTTTGCATCGATGCTTCGGTGCGCCTTCGGCAGCCGCCAGAAAATATCATTGCGGCGTGGTTGGATGATGACGAGGTCTTTGCCCTGGCCGAGCATAGCTATCGCGAGCAGTTGCTCGACGAGTTCGACGAGGTTGTGCGCCTCAACTACGACAACGGTGAACGAGTGCATGAACAGCTCCTCGCGTACTCAAATGCGCATCCAGACTGCCTGACAGCAAAACCCTTGTGGACGGGCATGATGGCACGTCGGCGCGACGAAAAGGTCGATCTTGCGATGCAGCGTTGGTACGAACATGTGCTGCGATACTCACGCCGTGACCAGCTGTCGATCCTGGTAGCCCTCGATCAGATCGACTTGCCGTACCGGAAACTCGACATCGACAACTTCAGTTCGGAATATCACGAGTGGCCCGTAATCGCATCGCGCAAGGTGGCGCAGGGTAAGGCGAGTCCGTATTCCTCAGGTCCGCTCCTCGCTGAACTTCGACGTGCAAAGAGGGAAGTCGATCAACTATCCGCCCGCCTCGAACCGCTCGATGAGATGACGGTCGCAAGGCTCAACACCGAGCTGGCAGAGCTGGGTGCGCAGTTGCATGGCGCCGAAACGGAACGCGAGCGGCTAGAAGAATCATTCCACGAACAGCTCGTGGATGTCGGGATTTGGCAGGAGCGATGGTTGGGCACCCAGGGTGTGGCGGGTGCAGGCGCCAACCTGGTTCGAAGCCTTACCACTGCCGTCCGGCGCCCGTTCAACCGCAAGCGCCGCTCCTAGCTATGGCGCCAGTGGCGCACTGCGCGAGCTACGCGGCGTCGAGCACCGCTCAGCAATGTGCGTACCTTGCGAAGCACGCGCCTCGGTAGCGAACGATCAGCCGGATTCAGCCGCGCGTACATATTCACAAAATCGCGCCAGCTTCCTGACCCGACGTATCCTGCACGCTTGAGAAAATGTATCTGCTCGACGGTATCGCCCGGAATCGTCGTTGACATCTGGTCGAGGTTGTAATCGAACGCAGTGTGGCTGATCGAGAGATACTCAGTGGTACAAACGGTACGCGTGTGATATCCGAGCTCGCCAGCGGCATATGACGGCACCCGCTCAAGCACGTGAGCGAGCCCGCCATCACGATAGGCCTCCGCTCCGCCGAAGTCCTCGTACTTCCAGGGATGCTGAACGAGCAATCGCAGAGCCGCCGGGCGCGCGATGAACATCGAACCGTACGGAGCAAGTGGAGAGATCTCGTCCGGCGGCACGTGGAGGCCGAGCGTCTCAGCGATGCGCTCATAGCCCGGCTTATTCGACCACCACCCACGACCCATCGTCGGGTAGCCGATGTGAATCGTTGGCGGGTATGCCATGCCGAGGCCCGGTTCTCTCTGAAACAAGGCGATCAGATTGGCCGAGTAGCCCTCGCTGTTGAGCAGGTTGTCGAACTGTTGCCGCTTGAAATGGCGGCCGACGTTGAAGCCGTCTTGCGGAGTTTTCTTCGAGTGGAGTTTGACGACGAGGTCATACTTGTCGCTGAGTAATACGTCGCGGCAGCCCACGAGAAATGCGCTTTGGTCACGGCCATCGTTCTCAACCACTCGCACTTCGTGTGATCGCGCTCCGCCGTCGCGCCGGTCGAGAATCTCACGAATAGCAACCGCTCGCTCTTCCTCGGGCGTGGTGACTACCAGGTCATATCCGCCAGGAAGCGTGTCGACATGATCGAGGATTTCATCCGTCATCTCGACGTAGTAGATGTGCGTGATAACAACCGTGCGGAAGGGTTTGGTGGGGTCGTAGGAGATATCGATGTCAGGAAGAACCTCGAGCATCGCCGCGTCCGCGTTCATCACACGTGGCGGAACGTTGCGTGCCAAATTGTCCCAAATCAAAGGCATCGGATAACCGTGCTTTTCCACGGTCTGCAACGTCCACCGACCGATCACCGCGTGACGATCCAAGAACGGCGGATAGTGGAACAACGGTCGGCGCTTCAACAGCGGACAACCGTCCTCGATCAACAAGTCCGCGTTGAACAACGCCGGGTGCGTCGTCGGATACTTATCAAACCCGAACGCAACACCCGCAGTGAAACCACGATCCGTGAAATGCTCCGTGAACACCGCCTCGTGCTTCAACACAGCATCAAAGTAGTCCGGCATCGCCGGAAGATCCCGCCAGTACGATGCCCACGTCTCCGACAAGAACATGTCACGACGCACAGCAATCCAAAACGACTGCAAGTGATACGCCAGACGCCCCTCACCCGTAAACGGGTTCGGCACCTCCTCAGCATGATCGGTCATGCCCCAAAAGTGCACCTCACGGGCATCCATCCGCTCAAACAACGGACCAAACGGACGCACCGGACCGTACCAAGTGTCGTTCGCCAGCACGATCTCGTCATACGACGAAAGATCACCCGCGAACTCCAACGCCTCTTTATGCGCCCAAATGTCGTACCCGACGTTCTCACGCACCAACACCGAATCCGACACCGGCGCCAACTTCTCACGCCCCGCCGCACTCAACGAACCGTTCGCCACCACCAACACATGCGCCGCATGCTCACGCAACGCAGCCAAAGCGTGAACAACAAAATCCTCTACCTCGCCACGCCGGTCATAAACGACATACACAACCAGCCGACGACCACCATCAGGAAACACCGACGGAGCCAAAACCCCAGAAACCTCACTCACAACCCCGACACCTCCCCCGACACCACAACCGACGGCTTGCCACGAAGACGAACGCGTACACGCCGGTAGCGTTCCAACAACGTCCACGCCCGGCCGAAGATCGGCTCTAGCATGCGACTCAAACGGGGCCGGTTCATCCTCAAATACATGCGCGAGAGACTGATCGGTCCGCCGTGGCCGACCCAACCAGCCCGGTGCAAGAACTGGATCTGTTCGACGGGATAGCCCGGAGTAGTTGAGAACATCTGGTCGACTTTGTCTTCCAGCGCGGTGTGGCTGATCGCCGCGTGCTCAAGGTTCAGCACGGTGCGGCAATGGTACCCGCGTTCGCCTGCGGCATAGGGAATCAGCCGCTCCTGCATTCGCGCAAGGTCGCGCGGACCTCGCGCCTGAGCACTCGGATAGTCCGAGACGCTCCAACGCTGCCCCGCAATGATGCCCAGCGCATCGGGGCGCGCCACCCACATACCCCCGATAGGGGCCAACGGGGAAGGATCATCGAGGGGCACTCGGATACCAAGCTGCTTGCAGAGTTCGGAGACCGGATGCTTAAGACCGGCCCATCCGCGACCCATCGATGAACGACCGATGTGGGCCATCGGAGGAAAAACGACGCCGAGTCCCGGCTCCCGCTGAAACAACGACTGCAGGTTGGCAAAATAGCCTGCTGAGCTGACGATGTTTTCGATTTGGTGCCGCCGAAAGTAGCGCCGCGAGTTGAAGTCCCGTCCAGCTCTTTTCATTGAGTGAAGCTTCACGACGAGGTCATAGCGCTCGCTGTCGATCACGTCTCGGCAAGCGATGAAAAATGCCGCCATATCACGGCCATGACCGGACGCGAGCATGCGCACCTCACAGCGCGCCTCATCGAGATCATCCCGGCGTGCGATCCGATCGCGCACATACTCAGTGTCTTCGATGCCGACCGTCGTGAGGAAAAGATCTGCGCCAGAAGGGAGCATGCAGAATCGATCCAGCAACTCGTCAACCTGCGCGATATCGCGTATATGTATGACAGCCGCGATGCGGAAGGGTTTGGTGGGGTCGTAGGAGATATCGACGTCAGGAAGAACCTCGAGCATCGCCGCGTCCGCGTTCATCACACGTGGCGGAACGTTGCGTGCCAAATTGTCCCAAATCAACGGCATCGGATAACCGTGCTTTTCCACGGTCTGCAACGTCCACCGACCGATCACCGCGTGACGATCCAAGAACGGCGGATAGTGGAACAACGGTCGGCGCTTCAACAGCGGACAACCGTCCTCGATCAACAAGTCCGCGTTGAACAACGCCGGGTGCGTCGTCGGATACTTATCAAACCCGAACGCAACACCCGCAGTGAAACCACGATCCGTGAAATGCTCCGTGAACACCGCCTCGTGCTTCAACACAGCATCAAAGTAGTCCGGCATCGCCGGAAGATCCCGCCAGTACGATGCCCACGTCTCCGACAAGAACATGTCACGACGCACAGCAATCCAAAACGACTGCAAGTGATACGCCAGACGCCCCTCACCCGTAAACGGGTTCGGCACCTCCTCAGCATGATCGGTCATGCCCCAAAAGTGCACCTCACGGGCATCCATCCGCTCAAACAACGGACCAAACGGACGCACCGGACCGTACCAAGTGTCGTTCGCCAGCACGATCTCGTCATACGACGAAAGATCACCCGCGAACTCCAACGCCTCTTTATGCGCCCAAATGTCGTACCCGACGTTCTCACGCACCAACACCGAATCCGACACCGGCGCCAACTTCTCACGCCCCGCCGCACTCAACGAACCGTTCGCCACCACCAACACATGCGCCGCATGCTCACGCAACGCAGCCAAAGCGTGAACAACAAAATCCTCTACCTCGCCACGCCGGTCATAAACGACATACACAACCAGCCGACGACCACCATCAGGAAACACCGACGGAGCCAAAACCCCAGAAACCTCACTCACAACCCCGACACCTCCCCCGACACCACAACCGACGACCAATGGTCCACATCGACCGTGACACGAAGTAGCGCGTCGTCACTGATCTTAGAGTCAGTGGTCAGTGTTTTCCCTGCTCAAGTGCTGTGAGCAGGTATCGACCGTAGCCGCTCTTCAACAGTGGCTCCGCCCGTGCGCGCAGTTCCTCGTCCGACAAAAAGCCCATTCGCCACGCGACTTCTTCGGGGCAGCCGATCGACAATCCTTGACGCTTCTGCACCGTGCGGATGAACTCGGTCGCTTCGCTCAACGAATCGAACGTGCCCGTGTCAAGCCAGGCTGTTCCGCGCGGGAGAATCTCGACCTTGAGATCGCCCCGATCAAGGTAGGCCTTGTTGACATCGGTGATCTCAAGCTCGCCGCGCGGTGATGGCTTCAGCTGCTTCGAGATCTCCACTACGTCATTGTCATAGAAGTAGAGGCCCGGGACCGCGTAGTGACTCTTTGGCTTCGCAGGCTTTTCCTCAAGCGAAACGACTTTGCCACCGCGATCGAACTCGACGACGCCGTACGCGGTCGCATCGTCTACCCAGTAGCCGAAGACCACCCCACCGGTGAGCTCGTTGTACTGCCTTAGCCTCGTTCCGAGCCCTGGACCGTAGAAGATATTGTCACCGAGCACGAGTGCGACGCTCTCAGAGCCGATGTGCTCTTCACCGAGGATGAATGCTTGCGCAAGTCCGTCCGGTGAGGGCTGCATCTTGTAGGTGATATTGATTCCGAACTGGCTTCCATCGCCCAGCAATCGCTGAAACTGATCTGCATCGTGCGGCGTCGTGATGACGAGAACATCGCGAATTCCCGCCAAGATGAGCGTGGCAAGCGGATAGTAAATCATCGGCTTGTCGTAGACGGGCACCAGCTGCTTCGATGAGCCGAGGGTGATGGGATGCAGCCGGGATCCAGTCCCGCCCGCGAGAATGATTCCGCGCATACAACCAGTTTCCCCTACCGCGGGTCAGCCACCAAACAGGTCAGCAGCGATTCTCTCTCGCGAGAGTGTCGTATGCGCTGCCGCAATCTGCACGTCGTTGGCACCCGAACCGACGTTGAGAGCGTTCAATCCCGACACTTGCGAGCCCGGAATAAACCACCAATGCTGCTGACCAGCCGCCACCTGTCGGGTGCGGTAACCGCTGATGACGGCGGTGCGATGCAGCCAAACGTCGTCCGCTGACGGAGTGAGCGAGCGAAAGACGTCGCCCTGGTCGAGGAGGGCTTGCTGAAGCGGAATGGGCAGAATCTGGCCTGAAACCGACGTAGCGAAGTGTGCGAAGCTCGGCTCATCATCGTCGCACGAGCGCCAGGTGGCGTACGGGAGAAAGCTATCGTCACTCATTCCGATGACGTGCGCCCGGTACGCGACGACGTGCTCCGGGTGCTGAAGATGCACGCGCATCAACCCTTCAAGCCACGTCGCGGGATAGACGATGTCGTCATCACTCAGCACGAGCGGAACGTCGAGCGCTGATTCAAGCAGATAGGGCCAGTACTTGGTGTGAACTCCGAACCCTGGCGGGCAGTACCGAATTTCCAGGCCCCGATGTTGCAACCGACGTAGCCGCCAATTTTGCCTCTTGGGCGGCGAATCGAGCCACAAGATCAATCGCCCCGGACGCATGGTCCCGCGCCCGATCGACTCCAGGGCCAACCAGACATCTCGGGTGCGTCTTCCGTGAGTCGTCATCGTGACGGTCACGGGACACGACGCGTCGACCACCTTCTCTCGCGCGCGAGGGTCGCTGTTGCTTCTCCAGAGAGTCGCGATATCTCGAGCGACTTCAGGCGGCGGACTGTCAACCGTGCCTGCGGAATGCGGCAACCCGCCGAATGTCTCCGCTGCGGTGCGTAACCCCCGGCGGACGCGCCCGAACATCGTGCCGGGAGCTAGATGCGTCATCCATCAACCATATAAGTGGCAGGGACCACTCTCAGCGGACGCCACGTTTGCCAGATACGCTGGTGTCATGCGTAAGTTGCTCGTTACCGGCGGTGCCGGGTTCATTGGTTCGAACTTTGTGCATCATTTGGTTGAGCACACGGATGACCATGTCACGGTGCTGGATAAGTTGACGTATGCGGGCAATGTGCAGTCTCTGGCTGGGTTGCCTGAGGACCGGGTGCGGTTCGTGGAGGGCGATATCACGGATGCCGGGTTGGTAGACGGGTTGTTTGCTGAGGTGGATGCGGTGGTGCATTACGCTGCGGAGTCGCATAATGACAATTCTTTGGATAACCCGCGTCCGTTTTTGGATACGAACATCATCGGCACTTACACGTTGCTTGAGGCTGCGCGTAAGCATGACCGGCGTTTTCATCACATCTCGACCGATGAGGTGTATGGGGATTTGGAGTTGGACGATCCGGAGCGTTTCACCGAGTCGACGCCGTATAACCCGTCGTCACCGTATTCGTCGACGAAGGCGGGTTCGGATTTGTTGGTGCGGGCGTGGGTGCGTTCGTTTGGTGTGAAGGCGACGATTTCGAACTGTTCGAACAACTATGGTCCGTATCAGCATGTGGAGAAGTTCATTCCGCGTCAGATCACGAACGTGATCCGCGGGATTCGCCCGAAACTGTATGGTGCGGGTGAGAACGTGCGTGATTGGATTCACGCGGATGATCATTCCAGTGCGGTGTTGACGATTTTGGATCGCGGTGTGATGGGTGAGACGTATCTGATCGGTGCGGATGGTGAGAAGAACAACAAGGATGTTGTTGAGCTGATCTTGTCGACGATGGGTCAACCTGCCGACGCGTACGATCACGTCACGGACCGTCCCGGTCATGACATGCGTTACGCGATCGATTCAGCACGGTTGCGTGATGAGTTGGGGTGGATGCCGCAGTACAGCGACTTTGAGTCAGGGATCGCCGCGACCATCCAGTGGTATCGCGATAACGAGGCCTGGTGGGCTCCCGCGAAAGATGCCACCGAAGCGTTCTACGCATCGAAGGGGCAGTGACCGTGACCGACGAGTCCGCGATCGTGTTCAGCAAGCCGCTCGCGGCGACCACGACGGCGATTCCGGGGTTGGTGGTGTGGGATCTGCCCGTGCATGGTGATGCGCGCGGGTGGTTCAAAGAGAACTGGCAACGCGAGAAGATGGTCGCTGCCGGTTTGCCTGATTTCGGCCCGGTGCAAAACAACATTTCGTTCAACGACGCCGTCGGCACCACGCGCGGCATTCATGCCGAACCATGGGACAAATGGGTGTCGGTCGCGACCGGCCGGATCTTCGGCGCGTGGGTGGATCTGCGCGAGGGCCCCTCGTTCGGTGCCGTGTATACGACCGAGATCGACCCGTCCCGGGCGATCTTCGTTCCCCGCGGTGTCGGCAACGCCTACCAAACCCTCGCCGCAGACACCGCCTACGTGTACTTGGTGAACGATCACTGGTCCCCCGCGGCGAGCTACACCTTCTTGAACCTTGCTGACGAGACCGCCGCGATCGATTGGCCCATCCCGCTCAGCGAAGTAGAGATCTCCGCGAAAGACCTCGCCCACCCCCGCTTGGACGCCGTGGTGCCGATGCCACCACGCAAAACACTCGTTCTCGGCGCAGACGGCCAACTCGGCCGTGCGCTGCGTGACGTGCTCGGCGACAGCAACGTCGAATACGCCACCCGCCACACACTAGATCTCACCGATCCTGACCTGGCCACCGCGAAACACTGGCGCGATTACGGCACCATCATCAACGCCGCCGCATACACCGCCGTTGATACCGCCGAAACCCCCGAAGGACGCGCAGCCGCGTGGAACGTCAACGTGACCGCCGTTGCTTCGCTTGCCCGCATCGCCACCGCACACGACATCACCCTCGTGCACGTGTCCAGCGACTACGTCTTCGACGGCACCAAAACCGGTGCCTACCTCGAAACTGACCCGATCAGCCCCCTCGGCATCTACGGACAAACGAAAGCCGGTGGCGACGCGATCGTCACCACCGTGCCCCGCCACTACATCCTGCGCACCTCATGGGTCATCGGCGAAGGCAACAACTTCGTACGCACCATGCTCCGACTCGCCGAACGCGGCATCAACCCCGCCGTCGTCAACGACCAAACCGGCCGGCTCACCTTCACCACCGACCTCGCCACCGGCATCCAACACCTCATCAACACCAACGCCCCCTACGGGACATACAACCTCACCGCAGCAGGCGAACCCACATCCTGGGCAGACATCGCACGCATGACTTTCGCCGCTGCCGGACATGACCCCGAAAGAGTCTCCGCAACCACCACGGCCGAGTACTTCGCCAACGCCACCACTGCAGTCGCACCCCGCCCGACCAACAGCACACTCGCGATCGAAAAACTCACCGCAACCGGCTTCACCCCCGCCGACCAACTGGATCAACTCAAGCAATACATCCACGACGCACTCGCCTGAGTCCAGACCGAGCGCGCTCACTTGAGTCCTGACGGAGCTCGCTCAAATGAGCCGCCACGACCACCGTGACGGCTGGCACGGGCTCAGCAGCGCGTCGATGAGGCAACCGCGCTTGTCAGGCTTGGCTCCCCTCCCAAAAGGGTGAGGCCGCTAACGTTGGCATTCACGAGCCAGTCTTTCGTCGACGATCGAATACACGTCTTGGGTGTTGTCAGCAACGGCCATCCCTGCTGTGCGGCGAGCACGGCGCCCGTGAGCGCGTCAGGGAACAGTTCCCCACTGGCCAGGTACGCACCTGAAGCTCCCTGAGGGTACGCCTCTGCGACCAACATCCGGCCGGTGTCATAGCGATCAATTCCGCCGTATTTGCTGTCGACCGCGATGCCTGCGTTCGCTATTCCCGAGCGGATGCCTGTGCTGACGGCTTTCTCATCTCCCGCAACAATGACGCGTGTGATGCCCCAGTCCTTCATAGCCAAGACCGTCACCGGATCAGCAGATGAGGCCGCGCCGTTTACGAGAACGACAGGCCTGTTGAACGCGCCGCCGAGACCTGCGGCAACAACAGAGTCCGGGAAGTTTGCCCCCGTAGCAACGTACGCGGTCGTTGCCGATTCGAAGAACATCCCCGCAATCATGCGACTGGTTTCGTAGCGATCGACACCAGCGACCCGCTCAATCTTGGCAGTCGGCGCGATGATCGCGATCGCCTGAGCGAGTGCCCCAGAGATGCGGTCCTCGCCTCCGATCAGGTAAATCGTCGCTGGGGAAAGGCGCTGAACTTCTTTTCCAACCGAATCACGCAGCTGGTCGGGCTCGGTGAGCAGCAGAGCAGCATCGGTGACTCCCGCAGCAGCGCCAGCACCGAGCGCGTCTGGGTAGTCAACACCGCTGGCGATGAAGAGCGTGTCGGTGCCGGACGGATACGCCTTCTTCGACACTGCCACCGCAGTGTCGTACCGCGACTCGCCAGAAATCCTAGTCGAGGGGAAGGTCACCGGGTCGTAGGTCGACAGGTAGTCGCTGTGTGCCCAGTAGGACTTTCCCGACACCGTGATCCGCCACCACACGCCGTATTCCCCGGTGCGCGTCGCGGTGTCACCCTGGCCAAGCTGTATGCGACCGGTGTCGCAAGCGGTGGTGGGCGCTGTGCGCACGTTCAACGCGCTGACGGTGACATACACTGACCCGCTTGCTGGCACGACGCTCGACTCCGACGGTTGCGCGCAAGCGTCTGTGCCGCCGGTCGGGGTGTCCGTCGACGGTAGCGTGAGGTACTGCGAGGAGATCCATACGGTTTTTCCTGAGAGCGTCGCTCGCGTCCAGGCGCCATACTGTCCGGTGATCGAGACCGTCGCTCCCTTATCGATCTGTGTGATGCCCGTCGTGCAAACGAGCGTGGGGGCCGAGCGCACGTTCAGGTTGTCGATCTTTACGGTCGCGGTACCAGTTCGGCTGGAGATGTCCGCGGTGAGCGGCAGCTGGCACGCTGGGGTCTGTGCAGGGGCGCCAGTCGACGATGACGCGCCCGGATCAAACCACGCGACGTAGTAGTTGTAGAAGTTGCGGTTTCCGTAGGTTGAGCACGTGTCACCAGTGCCCCAACCCGCTGAAAGCGCCGCGACGTTCGCTCGGTAGGGCGTGTAAATGTAGAGGTTCGCGGTGGCCTGATTCTGGATATACACCTTCGAAGTGCCACACGAACTGTTGGGGTGCCACTGAATCGTGTTGATCTGGCCAGCCTTGTAGTTGTACCAGGAGGGATTCTGTGTGTACACCTGCATCTGGCGGGCAGCGCCATACATCTGGTTGAAGAAGCCCGCTTGGCGCGGATCACAGGCCGCGGTGTCGGGGCAGGACTGCCCCATCGCGGCACCATACATTGTTGACGATGGAGCGGTCGACGTCACGAGGCCCTGCTCTTTTTGCAACATCACCAGCAATACCTTGGGACTGATACCGCAAGCGAGCGCAACCTTGTTGATGATGGTGGCCGCGCTCACCCCCGTCTGCGCGCTCAACGCTGAGCAGTATTTATCCGCCGACTTGGCTGCGATGTCGGCCTTGTATGACTTGAGACAGGTGTAGCCCGATGCGCAATTGCTCACCTTGCTGTTCAGAAAAGTTTGAATCTGCGTAGCGTTCATCGAATCGCCGTCGAAGAACGCAGCGTCGCTGATGATGTACCCGCCCTCGAGAATCGATCCAGGCAGATCGGCCGCTTCGGCGTCTGACGTCGGGGCGACGACGAGCAGCGCGGCGATCAGCACACTTGTGAGGAGGGCGGCGAGAGCTTTCGCGCGCGCGGGGAGAGTGCTCTCGAGCAGGGTAGGCATGTGGCCATTGTGGCGGATGTGAAAGCCGTGCACCAGTCCGAATGAAGAACCTACAGTTCCGCGTGCAACTGCCAGACTCTCTCCGCCGCCTCGTTCCACGAGAACGAACGCCCCCGGTCGGCCGCCATCACGGCCAGTCGGTCAGCGCTATCGGTTGATTCCAGGGCGGTAGACAGCGCCTCGCCCAGACCATCGCGAAGCGTCGGTGCATCCGCACCCGAGATGATGATGCCGCCGTCGGCAACGACTTCGCTGAGCACCGGTGACTCGACGGCCACCAGCGGCACACCGAGCGCGAGCGCTTCAACCACTCGCCAGGGAAAGGCCGTTCTGCGGGAAGGCGCAACGAACGCCAGCGCTCCCCCAAAGACGGCAGCCCGGTCGGCCACATCGAGCGAACCGCGCACATGCAGTCGGTGCTCAGGCACCCCCGCAGCCGAGGCAAGATCCGCGATCGCCGGTTCAGCGCCGTCAGCCACATCGAGAACCACGACGGGAAGATCGATTCCAGACGCAGCGATGCCACCGAAGCCGATGTCAAGAGCTGCGGATTCGCCGGGCCCACCCGACATCAAGAGAAACCCTTCGGGCAGACTCAGAACACGCCGCCGTCCGATCTCGTCGGACGGCACCCGGTAGTTCTGCGGCGCCGCGCCAGAAATCACCCGAATGCGTTTGCCGAGCTTCGCGATGCTTGCCAGCCGGTCTGCAATCGCATGAGTGGGCACAACGACGGCGTCAGCGTGCTTTACAGCCCGTTTCAACATCGCTTTGTGCCACGCAACCGTGTTGCGTGAGTACTCATCGGGTGACTCCCACGGGCCCAGATCCCACAGTGTGACGACCGTTTGATCGTTGTCGTGGGTGCGACTGTGGCGCACCAACGGCGCGAAAAGGGTCGGCGAGTGGATCATGCCGCCCCCAATCCCCGTGCCGACACCCAGTTGCAGCGCCGCTGCGAGCTCGCGTCGCGCAAGTGCTGTGCGTTGCGCTCCAACAAGTCCCGACACGTCTTCGAGGTCTCCGCTTCCGCCCGCTGGAGCTATCGCTTCAACGACGCAGCCCTCAGGGGCACGCCGCACGAGCGCTGCCGCAAGCTCTCGCGATGCTTCCCCGAGAATGGGGTCTGTGGGCGCGACGACCTGGTCGAGCATTACCCGCAATGTGGCGACCATCTGATCAGCCCTCCGGTGACGGTGTCGGCGGGTGCAACGCCGAATTCACCAATTCGTGAATGAAATCGAAGTCCGGGGCGTACTCGTCAACGCCGCCCTCGGGCGTCAACTCGATCGTGTTGATCGGCTGGTCCTGCGCTTTGAGGGCAAGATCGGCCAGCGTGGGAATAAGTGACTGAGGCAGGTCGGTCTCGACGATGTCGGCGCCAGCTTCAGCGACCTCCTGGAAACGAGTCAGCACGGTCTGCGGGGTGAACTGAGCAAGCATCGCCGCCTGCAGTTCGCGCTGACGTTCCATCCGGTCGAAATCACTCGTCGTGTAGCGAGAGCGCGCGTACCACTGCGCCGTCTCGCCGTCCATGTGCTGTTCACCGACCTCAATCCAGCCAATCGCCCAGTCATCGGCGGGCTGACCTTCATAGGCCGGGCCACCCCCCTCGGGAAGCCGCTCATCGACGGTGATCGTCACGCCGCCGAGCGCATCGATAAGAGCTGCAAAGCCGTGCATGTCGATGAACACGTAGTACGGAATCTCGATGCCGAGAATGCCCTCAGCAGCATCCTTCGTCGCCTCGATTCCCGGCGCCGAGCCACTGGCGGCCGCATCGGGATAAAGCGCGTCACCATCACGGCACACCTCTACCTCGGTCTGCAACTGGTTGATGCCGCTGCCCCAGCCACAGCTGGAATCGGCGTAGCCGGTGTGTCCGTCGGGGTACAGATCTTGCATCGGGCCCGCCGAAAACGGAAAGCCGGGCATATCTCGCGGGATGCCGGTGATTGTCGTTGCCCCAGTTTCGGCGTTGACCGACACCACCGAAATGCTGTCGAATCTCATCGAGTCGCGACCTTCACCGCTGTCAGCGCCGAGCAGCAGGATGTTGTAGTAGCCGTCTGATGGGGGCACCGAGGCGGCACTCGCGCCGAAGATCGCGCCCAGCGTCTCGCGGGCCGTGCCCGCTGCCGAGGCTGCATATACCGCTCCTCCGCTGGAGAGCACGAGAAGGGCTGCAGCCAGCGCGGCGATGCCGACACGCGCGAAGGCTTTTGCCTTCACGAGGCGCACGAGCCGCAGCGTGTCGATCGTCAGCACGAGCCACAGAATTGCGTAGGCAACGCAGACAGCCTGCGCGAGCAGCAGCACGAACCAGTTCGTTGCCAGCGTCAAAAACACCTGCTGCCACAGCAGTGCGACCAGCGCGACCAGCACGAGCGCAACCCACATGCCGAGCGTTGCGCCGAGGCCGATGCGACCGAGGCGACGGTTGCCCGCGAGAGCTTGCGCCGAGCCGGGGATCAAGAAGTTGAGCAGAACCAGCCACCAGCCGCGACGCGACATGACCGCGGGCACCGACGAGTCGGGATACCGCATCGGCTGCTCTTGGATCAGCCCCTGACGCGATGAGCTTCCCACGCTCTCACGGGGTGGGCTTGCGACACTCACAACGACTCCTTGAGCCGCCGGTTCTTCTCTTCGACCTGCCCCTCGAGCGAGCGAGCGTAGGCCTCCACAGCGTCGCCAACCGATTCGTCGGAGGCGCCGAGAATGCGCGCCGCCAACAATCCAGCGTTCTTCGCACCGTTGATCGAGACCGTCGCAACAGGAATACCCGCTGGCATCTGCACGATGCTCAGCAGCGAGTCGAGCCCGTCGAGCGTCGACAGCTGCACGGGCACTCCGATCACGGGCAGCGACGTCAGCGACGCGAGCATGCCCGGCAGATGAGCGGCGCCGCCTGCGCCCGCGATGATCGCTTTGAGGCCGCGGCCACGAGCCTCACGACCATAGCTGAGCAGCTTGTCGGGAGTGCGGTGAGCCGAAACCACCTCGACTTCGTGAGGAATTCCGAAATCTGTCAGTGCTTGACTGGCGTCGCTCATGACGCGCCAGTCAGAGTCAGAACCCATCACTACGCCCACCAGCGGGGCGTCGGAAGCATGCAGTGGCACAGTCACCCGTCCAGGGTAGGTCGCAAGACTGTAAGAACCCCGCAACGGCGCGCTTGCCTGCGTGACAAGTCAGTCTTCGAAGTGGGATGCTGCGGCTCGCGCCTGATACGCGACGTCGTCAAGGTCGTCGCCGCTCACTGTCACATGACCGACCTTGCGACCGGGCCGCGGCTCTTTGCCGTAGGTGTGGATCTTTGCCGCGGGGTGTTCAGTCATCACCGCAGCGAACCTGCTCTCGAGTGAGTCACGTTGCGGGCCGCCAAGGATGTTCACCATCATTGACCAGCCGGCACGGGCCGAGGTGTCACCGAGCGGCAGATCAAGCACCGCCCGCAGGTGCTGCTCGAACTGTCCGGTCACGGCGCCGTCTTGTGACCAGTGCCCGCTATTGTGCGGTCGCATCGCGAGTTCGTTGATGAGCAGCCGTTCGTCCGTGGTTTCGAAGAGCTCGACCGCGAGCATCCCCGTCACACCAAGCCCCTCAGCGATCGCGCGACCGATCTCACCCGCCACCGATGACAGCCGGTCGCTGGCGTGCGGCGCCGGTGCGATGACTTCGGCGCACACGCCCTCTCGCTGCACGGTTTCGGCCACGGGATACACCGCAATCTCTCCGGAAGGGCGCCGGGCCACCTGCTGCGCGAGTTCGCGCGAGAAATCGACGAGTTCCTCGACCAGCAAAGCACCACCACGGGCGTCTTCGGCGAGTGCAGCGAACCAGTCCTCGGCTTCGGTCGCCGCGCTGATGACACGCACACCCTTGCCGTCATAGCCACCACGCGGCGTCTTGACCACGGCTCGACCACCGTGCGCGTCGAGAAACTCCTGCAATTCGGCGGTGCCCGAAACCGCAGCCCAATCAGGTTGCGGCATGCCGAGCTCGGCCAGTCGTGCGCGCATGACGAGCTTGTCTTGGGCGATACCGAGAGCGGCCGGCCCCGGGTGAACCGCCACACCGGCGTCGACAAGCGCGCTGAGCACGTCTTGGGGAACGTGCTCGTGATCGAAGGTGATGACGTCAACGTCGCGTGCAAAGCTCAGCACGACTTCGGCATCGTGATAGTCGCCGACCTGGGTTGCTGCGAGCGAGGCCGACATGCTCTCCTGCTCGGCGAGCACCTCGATCTCGATACCGAGTTCAACGGCAGGCGCGATCATCATTCGGGCGAGTTGGCCGCCACCGACGACTCCGACTTTCAATGACATGACTCCATCTTCTCTCACACGTGCCGACGACATCGCCGGGCAGGCGCGTCAGCCCTGCGGCGGAAGCGGCGGGAGCGGGGGAACAGGCGGAATCTGCGGCTCGCTGGGGCCTGACTGTGCATCGCGGTGAGCGAGAATCTGGCTGACTTCCACCTGATCAACCAGTGTCTCGTGCACGAGGAGCACGTTGGGCACGTTGACCAGCCGCATCGGCGCATCGGCGCCATTTGACAGCGTCAGGGTGCCGGTCCCCCACATCCGCTGAATGAGTCCCCGCTTCATTTGGATCGTGTAGCCGCGCACGTGAGACAACTCGCGGCGGCGACGGCGCAGCATCCCGGAGCGCTCAAGAACGCGTTGCGTGGTGACGGTGTACAGCCGCGATCGCCAGTGAAGAAATGGCACCAGAACGAAGAAGAACACTACCGTGCCCGCAGCAGTGAACAGCATCCAGTCTTCTAGACCGGCTGGAAGATTCGAATAGAAGTAGCCGCAGGCCCCCGCTACCGCGATGAGCACGAGGGCAGACCAGAAGAGCCGCCGGGCATGTGAGCGCATTTTCGCAATGCGCATCTCAGCGGTCGCAGGCGCGCCAGGGGCAGGAAGGTAGGGCCGTCCGCCGTAGCTCACCGGTTGCGTCATGCTCCCATTGTGGCGGCCCCCGGCGACACCGCCCGATGCCACGCCCGAACGCGACCGAGCAGAAACCGGTCGTCGGCGCTCGTGCACCACTTCGTCGGCGCTCGTGCACCACTTCGTCAGCGCTCGTGCACCACGTCGTCAGCGCACATGCACGACGTCGCCCGCTGCCACCGCCGTCTCAGCGCCGTCGCTCGTCACCACGACGAGACACCCGTCTGACGCGATCCGTTGCGCTCGTCCGCGCAACACCGATTCATCTGGCAGCGACACCGCGACCTGACGCGAGAGCGTCGTGCACAGCGCCTCGACCTGCCCCACGATGCCGGCTGCACCCGCATCGCCCGCAGCCGCTGCCAGTGCGCCTAGAGTTTCATTCAAAGCAGCCAGGTAGTCCGCGACCAGCGCGTCGTCGTCGCAGTCGACTCCAAGCACGGCGAAAGAGGTCGCGCTCGGTACGGGCAGCTCATCACGCGCCATGAGCGTGTTCACTCCGACCCCCACCACGATCGAATCAGGGTCGCCGAGAACGACTTCAGCCAGAACGCCACTGATCTTCGCTCCATCGACCAGAACGTCGTTCGGCCATTTGAGTCCGGCGGTATGAGTGCTGCCCCGCAGCTGAGCTGCGACGGCCCTCGCCATCGCGGCGCCAGCAAGCAACGGCACCCACCCCCGTGCCGCTGCGGGAATGTCTGCCACGCGCACGAGAGTAGAGATCGCCAATGCTGTTCCCGCGGGAGCGGACCATTGCCGACCCCGCCGGCCGCGACCGGCGCGCTGATCTGTCGTCAGCAGCACGCCGAGGTGCGGCCACTCGCCGGGCGCCGCGATCACCCCTGAAACCAACTCCGCATTGGTCGACGCGCTGAAGGGCAGCACCTCGACACGTGGGCTGATCGCGGCAGTGCGCGGATACGACGAAACGCCATCTGACATAGCCCCCACGCTACTCGCGGGTTAGGCCATCCACAGCCGGATGCACCAGCCCTTGTTGAATATCTCCAAGTCATCCGGCGTCACCGCCGATAGTGTGGAACGCGTGACCGATCAGCCCGACCTCTTTACCACCGCCGGCAAGATCGCCGACCTCCGCGCTCGCTATCAAGAGGCGGTCGTAGACGCCGAGAAGCTGGCACACGACAAGCAGCACGCCAAAGGCAAGCTCACCGCGCGCGAGCGGGTTGAGCTGCTCGTCGATCCCGGCAGCTTTGTCGAGCTCGACGAGTACGTGCGACACCGCACAACAGCGTTCGGCATGGATCGTTCGCGCCCCTACGGCGACTCGGTCGTCACCGGAATCGGCACGATCCACGGACGCACCGTCGCGGTCTATTCGCAAGATTTCTCCACCTTCGGCGGTTCGCTCGGCGAGGTCGCCGGCGAGAAGATCATCAAGGTCATGGAATACGCGCTGCGCAGCGGCATCCCGATCATCGGAATCCTCGACTCCGGCGGTGCCCGTATTCAAGAGGGCGTTGTTGCGCTCGGCAAGTACGGCGAGATCTTCCGGCTCAACACACGCGCCTCGGGCGTGATTCCACAGATCTCGATCATCATGGGCCCTGCCGCGGGCGGCGCCGTGTACTCACCCGCACTCACCGACTTCGTCATCATGGTCGACAAGACGAGCCAGATGTTCGTGACCGGACCCGACGTCATCAAGACCGTCACCGGCGAAGACGTCGGCATGGAAGAGCTCGGCGGCGCTTACACCCACAACACCCGCTCGGGCGTTGCGCACTACCTTGCCGACGACGAAGACGATGCAATCGACTACGTGCGCACCATGCTCGGGTTCCTTCCCGACAACAACATGGCTGAGCTGCCCGTCTATGAGAACGGTTTCGAGTTCGAAACGACGGATGCTGATCGCGCACTGAACTCAATCATCCCCGACTCTGCCAATCAGCCCTACGACATTCACACGGTCATTCGCGGGATTGTCGACGCCGAAGATTTCCTTGAGGTGCAGCCGCTGTTCGCGCCCAACATCGTGATCGGGTTCGGCCGCGTCGAAGGTCGTTCGGTTGGAATCATCGCCAACCAGCCGTCGCAGATGGCGGGCACCCTCAATATCGAGGCGGGCGAGAAGGCAAGCCGCTTCGTCAGGTTCTGTGACGCGTTCTCTATTCCCATCGTCACGCTCGTCGACGTGCCCGGCTACCTTCCCGGCACCGATCAGGAATGGACCGGCGTGATTCGCCGCGGCGCAAAGCTGCTCTACGCGTACGCGGAAGCAACAGTGCCCCTCGTCACGGTGATTCTGCGCAAAGCATACGGCGGCGCCTACATCGTCATGGGATCAAAGCAGTTGGGCGCAGACATCAACCTGGCGTGGCCCACCGCCGAGATCGCGGTCATGGGCGGGCAAGGCGCGGTGAACATTCTGTACCGCGGCGAGATCAAAAAGGCCGAAGAAGCCGGTGAAGACGTCGCGGCAGTGCGCACCCGCCTTGCGAACGAGTACACGTACAACGTCGCATCCCCGTTCTTGGCAGCCGAGCGTGGCGAGCTCGATGGGATCATCGAACCCGCGCAGACTCGCGTGTCAGTCGCTAAGGCGCTGCGCTCCCTTCGCGGCAAGCGCGCGAGCCTTCCCCCCAAGAAGCACGGAAACATTCCGCTGTGACCGAGCGCGAAGCCGCAGCCGAGACCGGTCTCACGATCGACATTCTTCGAGGCACGCCGAATGACGCTGAGCTTGCAGCGTTGATGGCCGTCGTGAGCGAGGCTTACACTTCGGAAGCCGCGGCAGCAGTCGTCGACGACGAGCCCGCCCGCAGCGCCTGGTCGCTCTCTCAGCGTGGCCTGCGAGAGCCGTTGCGCCGCGAGTGGGGGTGGGCGCGGGGCTGAAGTCGCCGAATCGGTCGAAATCGAACCGATTTGTCCCCCAAAGTACCTACATACAAATACCCAGCGGCCGGGTCATACTTGAATTGCTGGAACGCTTCTGCGTTCGGCCGACCTGCTTCACCGCACTGCGTGAAGCCCAGGTTCGGCCCTTGCAGACGGTTTTCGGGTAACTGTCTGCTCTCAAGATGAGGGGCGAGCGGCTTCGCCGCCCCTCATCTTTCTCTCTAGCTCGTTGCTCTTCTAACGCGTGGCGTCAGCGTGCAGGATCTCGTGCCAGAGGTCGACAGCGTCTTCGTCGCTCGGGCCTTGATCAGACGCGGAACGGCCCACCACCGTCACGGCAACCGTTGCGTTTCGAGAGGTGCGCACGTACAGGCGATCAGACGTCGATGTGTGCAGGATCGTCGCGAGCTGCGCTCGAATTGCCTGCAGTGCGGTCTCGTCAAGTGCATCGAGACCACCCTCGTCAAGCACAGTCACGGTCGCGCCCCGGCGCCGTGCGCGCTCAAGCTCCTGCTGCACAGCGTCATCGATCAGTCGCGGACCGCGCATTTCATCGCGCAGCCGGCCCTCTGCCACACGAGCTTCCACGCGCTCTTCCTCGCTGAGATCTCCGCCGGTCTTCACCGTGCGACCCAGCACCGGGCCCGCAACGGCGAGAGCCCGCTGCACCTGCACACGTCGCTCGCGCTGCCGCACGAGGTGCGAGGTCTGCCACGCTGACGCTGCACGCTGCAACTGCGCGAGCCGATCAGTGTCACGGGCGGCACGGTCCAGGGAACGCACGAGAAGCTGCGCGACAGCAACCCAGACGATCGAGCCGACCAGCCCCAGGCCCAGCGCCGCTGGCGCGCCCATCCACGCAATGGATCCTGCCGCGAGCAACGCAATCCCGAACCAAGCAACCCAAGGGCTGTGCCGAGACATCACGACCGTCATCAGCGCACCAATGCCACCGAGGTACCAGGTCGCGAAAGATGCTGTCACCAGGTCAGGCCCCGCTGCCACCGCCACGGCAGTCGGAACCACTCCCGCGCAGGTCAGCGCAAGCACCCTTGCCAGCAGCGGAAGCCGGTTCGGAGGAATCGATCGACCCGAGCGCGAGAGCTTGCTCGACGAGCGAGGCATCCACAGAATACAGAGCAACGCTGTCGCGAGGTAGAACGCCAACACGGCGATCGCGAGAATCGGCTCGGCAGGTGTCGACGTCCACCACATTCCGCGCACAGCCAGATACACGGTGAACGCCAGCCCGAGCGTCGTGAGCACATTGCGCACGCTGATCATGCGACGCCCCTCCGCCAGGTGATGAGAACCGAAGTTCCTTCTTCGGTCGAATGGATGTCCGCGCGACCGCCGACCGCGGCCACCCTCGCGATGATCGAGGCCTTGATGCCCAATCGATCATTGGCGACGTTGTCAAGATCAAAGCCACCGCCGTTGTCATGCACCGAGATCTGCATCTCGCCCTTGCGGTCTTGCACGCTCACCGCCAGGCCTACTCCGTCAGCATGCTGCAGAGCGTTGGCGATGCCCTGAGTGGCGGCGAGAGTGAGCGCTCGGCAGATGCGGCCAGGCACCGGCTCGGGGTTCTCGGCGGCAATGAGTGTCACCGGTACATTGGCGCCAAGATCGCTCACAGCAGCTTCGAGATCGTGCGCGATCGTCGCGGCATCTCCGGGAGCGTCGCTTCCTTCGCGGGGATCCTGCTCGGTGTTCGCCAAGCGCGTGAGGGCGTCGCGCGCCATACCCGCTGAAAGTGTCTGCTCGCGGGGCGTGTGTGCGCGCTCAGCGGCGATCAATGCCGCAAGCACGCTGTCGTGCATGAGGGCGGCGAGCTCGGCTCGCTCTTGCTCGACGGCTTCGGTCGCCGCAGCATCGGCGTATGACGACACGGCGCGCGCCCTCGTCTCATCGACATTCGCGGCCATGGAGCGAAACAACCATCCGAGCGCGAGCAGCACCCCACCAAGAATGAGTGCGAACGATACGTCAAGGCTGGTGGCGAAGAAATTCTCGCGCGAGAATTCGCCCTCGATCACGCGCACTACGCCGAACATCAGCGGCACCAGAATCGTCCAGACGATCTGGAGTGGGAGCGGAAAGGCGATCACCGCGGCCAGCGTCGCAACGTTCACAAGAAACCAAATCCACGGCTGCACCGTAGGCGGTGGAACGATGCCGTCAGTCGCTACCGGCCACAGAGCCAGCAGCACGACGTAGGCCACCGCGAACAGGGCGCCACCGACCCGCATGCCTCGGCCGATCAAACAGGTGAGAATCAGCACCGCGAGCGGGACGAATGCCAGCAGCATCAAGGGCAAATGCCACTGGGGAAGCTGATCTGTCGAATCGATCGCGAACAGAAACGACTGCAAACCCAGTACGAGCGACCCAAGACCGGCGGCGAATGTGATGATTCGCTCCACACGGGTGCGTGTGAACGACCCGATCCCCTGCGTCGCTTCGCGTGTCGAGGGAATCTGCTCCCACGCACCGTCCAGCATCGATGATGAAGTGTCAGCGGCCACTCGCGGCCTCAGAATCCATCAGTATTCCGTCTTCCATCGCGCGACGCAGCAGGTCGACTTTCGTCGGTGCGGGGCGACCCACTTCGACATATTTAACCCGCACTCTCGTGATGTTCTCTTTCGCCGTCGAATAGGCGATCCCCAGACGATCGGCCACTGCTTTCAACGGCAACCCGGCGGCGTAGAGGCGCAGCACATCACGTTCGCGCGCTGAGAGTTGAGCGTCAGCAAAATCGATGTCACCTTCGATCGCGCTTGCCCATTCCACGTTGTGGAGAAGCTCACCCAGGGCGACTGCGCGAATCGCCGCAGTGACGTCGTCAATGGGCGACGACTTGCTGACAATGCCCGCGGCGCCCGCGGACAGCGCCTCGCGAACTGCGGCAGGGCGATCCGCCACGCTGTGGATGATGACGTGAGACCCGTCGCCGACAAGTTGGCGCACATTCTCGGTCACCGTCGTGCCGTCGCCCAGGGTGAGATCCAACACCACCACGTCGGCGGGTAGGGCGGTGTGGCTCTCGCACCAGCGCAGATACTCGGGCACAGAGCTGCCCGAGAACACGACGCGCTCGGTACCACCGCGCGCGCAGGCGGCTTCAAGCCCGAGTCGCACGGACTCGTGATCGTCGATGAGTGCAACGCGTGTCATGCGGTCACTCTATCGAGGCGCGGCAGTGCGCGTGAGCGTGGCAATCGCCTCAACGTGGTGCGAGTTCGGAAACAGGTCGAGCGCGTCGACGCGCGGGGTCTCGTAGCCCGCTTCACGGAAGGTGGCGAGATCACGAGAGAGTGCCACTGGATCGCACGCAACATAGACGATTGCTGCCGGCGAAAGGTCGGCCACTCGCTGCACGACTTCGCGTCCAGCACCCGCACGCGGCGGATCGAGCACCACGACGCCCCGCGAGAGCTGCTCGCGGTCGGCGGCGGTGGCGCTGGCCTGAAGGGCTTTGAGCCAGCGATCCACCCGGCCGGTTTCGGCGCGCGCGCGAGAGAGTCCCGAGAGGTTCGCAGCGGCATGTTCAGTGGCACGCGCGCTGGATTCAACCGTGGTCACCCGAGTTGACTTTCCGCCGAGAGCTGCGAGGGTCGCGGCAAACAGTCCCACGCCGCCGTAAAGGTCCAAGTGATGCGCGTCAGGGTCTATGGCTGCGCCTTCGGGTTGGATGCTGCGCAGGGCGTTCTGCAACGCCAATGTCAGCGAGTGCGCCGCCAGCCGGTGCACTTGCCAGAACCCGACCGCGTCGACCTTGAAGTCCTTGCCGTTGACGCTCTCGACGACGACTTCGCGCACGGCGCGTGCGTTGGCCCCGGAACGGGGTCGGGGTGCTCGCTCATCGGGGCGTGCCACAACGCGCACCCGCCCGTCTGCGGCCTGAATCAGATCGATGCGACCCGGTGCGCCATCCGACAGTTCTTTGGCCGCTTGCTCGATCGCTTCGGTGGCGAGGGGGTATGAATCGACGTGCACAACGCTGTGGGTGCGCGCCGCGTACGGCCCTACGCGCCCGTCGGCATCGACATGCAGGCTCACGCGAGTGCGCCACCGAGTGCCATCGGGGGTTTCTTCGTCGCGCACGGCACCGTCGCCATCGAGAACGGGGGTAGCGGGAACAATCGACGCTGGCACGTCGAGCCCCCCGAAACGCTTCAGAGAATCGGTGAGCACCTCGAGCTTCAACTCGCGCTGATGAGCGAGCTCAATATGACCGAAATCAGCGCCACCCGGGCGCTGCTCGGGGGCGAACTCGATGTCTGCCTGGCGCCACACGTGCGGCTGGCGGTGCGGCGAAGCATCCAAGACTTCAAGCGCTTCTGCCCGCCAGAACGACTTCTTACGAGTGTCGACAAGTCGCGCACGAATCCTTTCGCCGGGAAGAGCGTCGGGAACGAAGATGACTCGCCCCTCATGGCGGGCGACGAAAACGCCGCCGTGGGCGACGCCCGACACATCAAGGTCGATAAGGTCGCCAGCGTTCTTTGTCGATTCAGTCACGACTAGAGCCTACGGTGGGTCACATGCGTGTATGCCTTGCTTCCACCTCGCCTGCTCGCCTGATGCTGTTGCAGCAGTTCGGCATTCGACCGCTGACGGTGGCTCCCGACGTCGACGAAGAAGCCGTGATCGCCGCCGTTGAAGCGAGCGAAGGCCGCATTCTTGCCCCCGACGAGCACGTCTTGCTTCTCGCTCGACGCAAAGCAGCCGATGTTGCCGCTCGTCTGGCCGATGACATTCCCGACTTCGACGGCATTGTGATCGGGGGGGACTCAATGTTCGAGTTGAACGGCGAGGTACTCGGAAAACCACACCTTGCTGCTCGCGCACGCGAACGCTGGCTTGCCATGCGCGGGCAGACCGGCGTGTTGCACTCCGGCCACGCCGTCGTGCGCATCACACCAGACTCGGCACCACACGAAGTACACGCGGTCGCCGAAGCCGCTGTCACGTTCGCCTCGGATGTGAGCGACGACGAAATCGACGCCTACGTCGCGACCGGAGAGCCACTCCAGGTCGCTGGAGCGTTCACGGTGGACAGTCTGGGCGGCGCGTTCATCACTCACATCGCGGGTGACCCCTCGACGGTCGTCGGCATGTCGGTTTCGACCCTTCGAGCGCTCGTGCGCGAGCTGGGAGTGTCGTGGACTGACCTCTGGCACACCGTTGACCCTTCGGTGCGCCAGGGACACGCCGAGTTGTAGCTACCCGCAAAGGTTATCTGCCGCTTCTTGTACGAACCAGTGAAAAACGAGCGGCATACCCTCGGTAGGCTGGCAATCATGCCTCAGATCGCCAAGGTGCTCATCGCAAACCGCGGCGAGATCGCCGTCCGTGTCATCCGTGCCGCCCGCGACGCGGGCAAATCCTCGGTCGCCGTCTACGCCGATCAGGATCGCGACGCCATGCACGCCCGCCTCGCGGACGAAGCATATGCACTTGACGGCAGCACCAGCGCCGAAACCTACCTTTCGGTAGAGAAGATCCTCTCGGTCGCTCGGCGCTCTGGCGCAGACGCCGTTCACCCTGGCTACGGCTTTCTGGCTGAGAACGCCTACTTCGCCCGCGCGGTGATCGCCGCTGGCCTGGTGTGGATCGGGCCCTCCCCCGAGGCGATCGAATCACTCGGCGACAAGGTCACTGCCCGCCACGTGGCCGAAAAGGTGGGTGCCCCGCTCGCGCCCGGCACTCCCGGGCCTGTCGCCGATGCATCCGAAGTACTGGATTTCGTCGCCGAACATGGTCTTCCAATCGCGATCAAGGCCGCGTATGGCGGTGGCGGTCGCGGCCTCAAGGTTGCCCGCAAAATCGAAGAAGTGCCCGAACTGTTCGAGTCCGCAACCCGTGAGGCGATCACCGCCTTTGGACGCGGCGAGTGCTTTGTCGAGAAATATCTCGACAAGCCCCGCCATGTTGAAACCCAGTGCCTCGCAGATGCCGCTGGCAAAGTCGTCGTGATCTCGACGCGCGACTGCTCGCTGCAGCGTCGCCACCAGAAGCTGGTGGAAGAGGCGCCAGCCCCCTTCCTCACCGACGAACAGAACACCCTGCTTTACGAATCGTCAAAGGCGATCCTGCGCGAGGTCGGCTACGTGGGCGCGGGCACTTGCGAGTTCCTCATCGGCGCCGACGGCACCGTCTCATTCCTAGAGGTCAACACGCGACTTCAGGTGGAGCACCCTGTCTCTGAAGAGGTCACCGGCATCGACCTCGTACGCGAGCAGTTCCGCATTGCCGAGGGCGAAGAGATCGGCTACGGCGATCCAGTCGCTGAGGGACACTCCATCGAGTTCCGCATCAACGGCGAAGATGCCGGCCGAGGGTTCCTTCCCCAGCCCGGTCCCATCCATGTATTCAAGACATTCGGTGGGCCCGGCATTCGTCTTGACTCAGGAGTGACCGCAGGCGATTCTGTCAGCGGCGCGTTCGACTCACTGCTCGGCAAGATCATCGTCACCGGACGCACCCGCGCCGAAGCGCTGGAACGCTCACGTCGAGCACTGGACGAGTTCGAAGTAGCCGGCATGCCGACGGTCTTGCCGTTTCACCGCAAGGTCGTCCGCGACCCCGCTTTCACGGCAGAAGCTGGCCAGTTCGGTGTGTTCACCCGTTGGATCGAAACAGAGTTCGTCAATGACATTCCGGCTTGGGACGGCGAGCTCGAGGCCCCCCAACCCGCCGAAGCACGGCACACGGTTGTGGTGGAGGTGTCGGGTAAGCGGCTAGAGGTCAGCCTGCCTGATCGCGTCGTGACGGCGAGCGCAGCGCCAGGCCGCCCGGTTGCGGTGCCGCCCTCGCGGCGATCACACGAGAAGTCTGCCACCGCTGGCGCGTCCGGCGACGCCGTGAAGTCTCCGATGCAGGCGACCATCGTCAAGATCGCCGTTCAAGACGGCCAACAGGTTGTCAAGGGAGATCTTGTCATCGTCCTTGAGGCGATGAAGATGGAACAGCCGATTCAAGCGCACAAAGACGGCGTCATCGGCGCCATCAACGCGGCTGCTGGCACCACGGTGGCAGCAGGACACCAACTGCTCACGATCAGCTGACCGCGCAACGCGTCGCGGCGGTCCGCCGCCGCACTCACGGTCCGTATATCGCGTGATCCACCACGTGCATGGCACGGGCGGCGTCGGTGATGCTGCCCGAAAGCGATGGGTAGACGGCGAAGACCCTCGACATTTGATCGACGGTCAGACGCCGTTCAACGGCAATAGCGACCGGATAGATCATCTCTGATGCGCGCGGGCCGACGATGACCCCGCCGACCACGCTGCCACTGCCCTGGCGAGCAATCAGCTTGACGAAGCCATCTTTGATGCCCATCATCTTCGCGCGCGGATTCGCCGCGAGAGGAAGCTTGTGCACGACGGCATTGATCAGACCGTCTTCGATGTCTTTCTCTTGCCAGCCGACAGTGGCGATCTCTGGCGCGGTGAAGATGTTCGAGGTGATCCGTCGCCGCTCCAGCGGGATCACGACGTCGCCGAGGGCGTGAAACACCGCTGTGCGCCCCTGCATCGAGGCGACCGAAGCGAGGGGTACGAAAGTTGTGCAGTCACCGGCGGCGTAGATGTTGGGCACCGAGGTGCGCGCAACGCGGTTGACTTGGATGTGACCCGAGGAAGTCATCTGAACGCCCGCTTCTTCGAGCCCGATGCCCGCGGTGTTCGGGATCGAGCCGACTGCCATCAGACAGTGACTGCCTTCGATCTGACGGCCGTCGCTGAGCGTGACCAAAACACCGTCGCCCTGCCGCTCGACCTTGTCTGCCCTCGACTTCGACAGCAGCGTCATGCCACCGCGCTTGAACACGCGCTCGATGACCGCCGCTGCGTCCTTGTCTTCTCCCGGCAGAACCTGGTCACGGCTCGATACCAACGTCACTTTCGAACCGAGGTTCATGTATGCCCCGGCAAACTCGGCGCCGGTCACGCCGGAGCCGACGACGATGAGATGCTCAGGAACGGATTTCATGTCATACAGCTGAGTCCAGGTGAGGATCCGTTCACCGTCAGGCATTGCGCTGTCTAGCTCGCGCGGCGACGCGCCCACAGAAACCACGAGCGTGTCAGCTTCGATCCGGTCGAAATCAGTTCCGCCGCGCTCTGTCGAAACGACTACCGCGTTGTCGTCTTCGATGCGGCCGTAGCCCGACACGATCCGCACACCCGCCTCAGCGAGCGATGCCCGCATGTCGTCGGATTGCTGACGAGCAAGTGAGAGCAGTCGCTTGTTGACCGCTGAGAGGTTGATCGCAATCTCAGGCTTGAGCGGCCTGCCGTCGCTGCCCTTCGCGAACAGCTGCACGCCGAGGTCACCGGCACCCATGATGGATGCCATCGCATCGGCTGTTGCAATCAATGTCTTCGACGGCACCACATCGGTGATCACCGCAGACCCGCCGATGCCCGCCCGTTCGACAATCGTCACCTCGGCTCCCAGTTGAGCAGCAGCGAGTGCTGCTTCGTAGCCGCCGGGGCCGCCACCGATGATCGCGACGCTCTGTGTGCGCTCGAAGCTCAAAGACATGCCCCCTATTCTCCCCCGTCGGGCAGGGCTCGTGAACCAGCATGCCCACCCAATTGCGCGTCGTGCTGGCCTAGGCCGCTCACAGTTCCTAAAGTGGGGGCATGTCCGACATCCTCAGCCACCCGCTCGACGACCCTCACACCGACCCTTTTGAGGTTGCTGCGACGGCGGCGAGTGACATCGCGCGCCTCACCGGCATCGAGCGCCACGACATTGCGCTCACCCTAGGCAGTGGATGGGGGAAAGCCGCCGATCTCATCGGCGAGACCAATGCGATGTTCCCAGCCACCGAGGTGACGGGCTTCAGCGCACCCGCACTTGCCGGCCACGCCGGCACCCTGCGCAGCGTCACGACACCCAAGGGCAAGCACGTGCTCGTCATCGGCGCCCGCACCCACTATTACGAAGGCCACGGCGTCCGCCGGGTCGTTCACAGCGTCCGCACCGCGGCCGCAACCGGCGCGCGCACCATGGTGCTGACCAACGGCGCTGGCGGAATCAAACCCGCGTGGAATCCCGGTCAGCCGGTTCTCATCAGCGACCACATCAACCTCACCGGCGACTCTCCCCTTGAGGGCGCCACCTTCATCGACTTGACCGACCTTTATTCGACTCGGCTACGCGACCTCGCACGCACCGTCGACGCGAGCCTCGACGAAGGCGTGTACTGCCAGTTCCGCGGACCGCAGTACGAGACGCCCGCAGAAGTGCGCATGGCGAAGACGATCGGCGGCCACATCGTCGGCATGTCAACCGCACTCGAAGCCATCGCGGCGCGACAGGCCGGCATGGAGATTCTCGGGTTCTCGCTGATCACGAATATGGCCGCAGGCATCCAGACGACTCCACTCAGCCATCAGGAAGTCATCGATGCGGGCCGTGAAGCAGAACCCGTTATCTCGTCGTTGCTCGCACGTGTGATCGGTGCGCTGTGAGCGACTCGGGGGCTGGCGAACCGACGAGCATCGACGGCCCGGAACTTCTCGAACGCGCAGCTGCCTGGCTCGCGCAAGACCCTGACGGCGAGACTCGCGCAGAACTGCGAGGCATCATCTCCGCCGTCGAGTCCGGCGATGCCGCGGCCACCGCTGACCTTGCTGATCGTTTTGATGGGCGGCTGGCATTCGGCACCGCAGGACTGCGCGGAGAACTCGGCGCTGGCAGCAACCGCATGAACCGTGTGCTTGTCAGCCAAGCCGCCGCGGGGCTGGCCGCGTACATCCTCGAAAAGGCAGGGACGGATGCTGATGCCGCCCTGGCGCCCATGGTTGTGATCGGCTACGACGGACGCCGCAACTCCGATGTGTTCGCGCGAGATTCTGCAGAGATCTTCGCGGGCGCGGGCCTGCGTGTGATGCTGCTGCCGCGCATGCTTCCCACTCCGGTGCTCGCCTTCGCGGTGCGCGCGGTAGGCGCTGCCGCGGGAGTAATGGTGACTGCAAGTCACAACCCGCCGAATGACAACGGGTACAAGGTGTATCTGGGCGGCGAAAGTGACGGGTCTCAGATCGTGGCGCCAGCGGATGCTGAGATCGCTGCCCATATCCAGCGAGTTGCCGACACCACTGCCGTAGGAGATCTCCCTCGCTCTCTTGCGGTCGAGACCGCGCCAGAGTCACTCATCGACGCCTACGTTGCTGCGACGGCAACGGTCGCAACCGCCCCTCCCGGCGCCGAGGGGATGCGCTGGGTGTACACCGCTATGCATGGCGTCGGGTGGGAGACGCTCTCTCGGGTTCTCGATGCCGCTGGCTACCCCGCCCCTACTCCTGTTCCGGCCCAGCTCGAGCCAGACGGCACCTTTCCTACCGTCGCGTTCCCGAACCCTGAGGAGCCCGGCGCGATGGATCTTGCGTTCGAAGCGGCGCGCGACTCAGAGGCCGAACTCATTATCGCGAACGACCCCGACGCCGATCGGCTCGCGGTGGCTATTCCCGATCCGACCGCTCAGAGCCGTTGGCGACGTCTCAGCGGCAACGAGATCGGGCTGCTGCTCGGCTGGCGCGCCGCCAAGCATGCAAGCGGTGCCGAGGGCGAGTCGCTGGCATGTTCGCTTGTCTCTTCACCGGCCCTCGGCGCTGTAGCCGAGCACTACCAACTCGACTTTCACACGACGCTGACCGGCTTCAAATGGATCTCGCGCGCTCCGGGCATGATCTACGGCTACGAAGAGGCACTCGGCTACCTCGTGAATCCCGGCACTGTGCGTGACAAGGACGGCATCTCGGCGGCGGTGGCAATGCTGGGCATGGCCGCCGAGGCTCGCGGCGAAGGCAGGAGTACTGCTGATCTGCTCACCGAGTTTGGCGAGACTTTCGGGTGGTTCGCCAGCGACCAAGTGTCAATCCGCGTCGACGACGTGTCGACGATCGCTCGCATCATGTCGGCCCTGCGCGCCGAGCATCCAAGCAAAATCGCTGGAACCGGAGTGGTTCGAGTCGATGATCTGCTCACCGGAGTGGATTCGCTCCCCAGTGGCGACGTATTGCGATTCTGGCTCGATGATGGATCAAGAGTGATTGTGCGCCCGAGTGGCACCGAGCCCAAGCTGAAGGCCTACCTCGACGTGCGTGCCGACTCGCAGGATGCCGCGAATGAGCGCGTCGCTGCGGTTGCGAAGAGTGTGCGAAAGCTCTTCGGCAAGCTGAGCTGATTCCCTCAGCCAGCGGTGTCTGAACGCCGTGATAATGTCAGCGTCGCGATCTCACGCGTGTCGCTGGCAGGCAGCCGTGCGCGCTGATCCCTGAGCGAGGAGAAGTCATGGTCGACGGCCCAAGAGACGAAGCCTCGCCCGACCCCGCCGCCAGCCACGGCGTGAGCGCGGAACACGATCCACCCCACTGGCTCAAAAAGGTCGTTCTGTTCCTGAGCGGGCAGACAGTCAGCCTGTTCGGTTCGATGGTCGTGCAGTTCGCGGTGTTTTGGTACCTGACGATCACCTACCAGTCGGGGTGGATCATGATGCTCGCCGCGGTGTTCGGCTTTCTCCCGCAGGCCGTCGTCTCGATCTTCGGCGGCGTATGGGCTGACCGACACAATCGCAAGTTCCTGATCATGGGTGCCGATTCGGCCATCGCGCTGACGACCCTTGCGCTCGCCCTCATCATGATGACCGGGTACGACGACGTGTGGCTCATCTACGCTGCACTCGCGATCCGCTCGGCTGGTGCCGGTATCCAAATGCCCGCCGTCTCGGCGTTGATCCCCCAGATCACTCCGAAACGCAACCTCATTCGGGTGAACGGCATCAATGGTTCGATCCAGAGCGCCATGGCATTGCTAGCGCCGGCAGCGGCGGGCGCGATCTATGCCTGGGCTTCAGCTGAAGCAGGCGGCTCGGCAGCATCGCTCATACCGATCTTCTTCGTCGATGTCGCCACCGCCGTGATCGGTGTGGGGATTCTGGCGTTCATCCCAGTGCCCACCATTCGTCGAGCCGCCGACACGCACACCGGTTACTTCGCAGATCTCGCCGACGGCGTTCGCTACGTCGCTCACCACGCGTTCGTCCGCTGGGTGCTGGTGCTGTTCGCGATCATCTTTGTGCTCACCGTGGCGCCGTCCAACCTCACCCCCCTCATGCTCGTGCGCTCGTTCCCGGCAGGCGAGGAGCAAGATGTCATCAACCTTGCCGTGCTCGAAGTCGCTTTCAGCGTGGGCATGATGCTGGGCGGAATCCTGGTAGCGTCATTCTTCGCCAAACGCAGTCGCATCGGCCTCATCGTTGGTTCTTCGCTGGTCTTCGGCATCCTCGCCATCGGGCTGGGCCTGTCCCCCAATATCTGGGTGTTCTTCGCATTCATGTTCTTGGTAGGACTCGCCGTGCCGTTCTTTGCAACTCCGTCGATGACGCTGCTGCAAGAAACCGTCGAGCCCGAGCGCCAGGGTCGCGTCTTCGGATTCTTGGGCATCGTGATGGCCGTTGCCATGCCGCTCGGGATGGTCGTGTTCGGCCCGCTCGCAGACGTTGTGTCGATCGAAACGCTGTTGGTCGCTTCGGGGATCATCACCTTCATCGTGGTCGGCGCGGCGATATGGCTCCCTGCCGGCAAGCGCGCAATCGCCGCCGCCCGCGCTGCGTCGCAATTCGATTCAGCCGACCCTGCCGTGGTGGCTCAAACAGTCGAGGCCGTCATGAACGACGACGAGCTCTAGCGCACGATTGACCGGTGCGCGGTCGTAGGCTCATCACATGTTGCTCACCACTCCCACCGTGTTGGAGAACGAGTACGTGCGGCTCGAGCCGCTCGATTATGCTCACGCCGATGACCTGGCGCGAGCAGCAGCGGGTCTAGAGCACGCCTGGTACACCACGGTTCCTACCGCCGACTCAATGACGGCTGACATCGCCCAACGGCTGCAGTGGCAGGCGAACGGGAACATGAACGCATGGGCGGTGAGACGACTTGATACGAACGCAGTGGTGGGCGTGACCACGTTCTGCAATATCGACACCGCGAACCGTCACGTCGAAATCGGCCATACCTGGATCGGCGTTGGTTCCCAGCGCACCGCGGTGAACACTGCGTGCAAGCTGTTGTTGCTCACCCATGCCTTTGAAACGTGCGACGTGATCGCGGTCGAGTTTCGAACTCATTGGCACAACTCTCAGTCACGTGCAGCCATCGCCCGCCTCGGGGCGAAGCAAGACGGTGTGCTGCGCAACCATCGCCTCGGCCCCGACGGCACACTTCGTGACACGGTCGTGTTCTCAATTCTGCCGGGAGAGTGGGCCACCGTGCGCTTGGGACTTCAACAACGACTACTTCGCAGCTGAGTGCTAGCCGTCGATGACGGCGACAAGTTCGTCGAGAAACCCGCTGAAGTCAGAAGCACGCCGAAGAATCCGCTGAACGCTGTCTCGCTCGCTGAAGACTTCTACCAGCTGCTCGAAAACGGTCTGGAATGCTTCGCGGTCGGATTCAGAGAAGGCCACGAGCGCCACCACCTGAACGCGCGTGTCACCCCATTTCATCGACGGATCAGCGATGCCGATCGCGATCGCCGTACGCGTCGCTGTCATTCCTAGTGCGTGCGGCACGGCAAGCGCATCCGTAAATGCGGTGGAAGACAGCCGCTCGCGGTCAATCGCACGCTCAACGTAGTCGTTGTCGATCACGCCTTCGCTGACGAGCTTGTCGCCGAGTTCGCGAATGACTCCCTCGGCGCCGGGGGCAGCATCCACCCCCCTGACGAACGCAGAGGGAACGAAGTAACCCTCGATCTCAGACCGCAACCGCGCAAGGCGTTTCGTGCGCCTGATTCGGGCGACCGCTGCCTGCACGTGTTCGACGTCAGACTCGGTCAGGAAGGGCTGGATGCGCACGATTCGATCTGCCGATATCGGCGGATCGATTGTCGTCAGCACCAGGTCGGTGCCCATGGCGGCCCAGTCGGGGTCAACGCGCGTCTCGACGCCGACCACCTCGATGGTCTGGCCGAGTGAGCGATCGACGCTCGAGCGCAATAGTTCGTGCAATTCGAAGAAACCCGGGCAGACGATCGTCGCCGTAAGGTGCTGATCAGCGAGTCGCATCCGCTCCAGACGACCGCCAATATGCATGGCGATGTAGGCCACTTCGTCATCGAACAGGGGAATTCCGAGGCGTTCGTGCACACCGTTGGCGATATACACCGCGACTTCGAAGATCATCGGAAACGTGGATTTCAGCGAGCGAGTGAGCGGGTTACGTGACCACGCCTGCTCCTTCGATCGATGCAGCAGGTTCTCGGTGTGCAACGCGAGCCGCTCGATGAAGTCGTCGTGGGCGATATCGACGAGAAACTCCGATGCCGCTTGCTGCACCACTTCGCGCACCGCGTGTTCAACCCGCTGGTCGATGGATGCTGCCGGCTCGCCACTCGGAGGGCGTGAGCCGGGTGCGACAACCCTCGTCAAGACGAGCCTCGCGAGATGCTGCAGGTCGCCGTCGCCCAATCGCACGCCGAGATGCTTCTCTGCGAGATTGGAGATGACGGCGGCAACCTCTTGCTGGTCTGACGTCGGTGTCGCTGCAACGGCGTCTAGCGATCGACCGCGCGAGACGCGATCTGCCGCGATGGCGAAATGAGTGACGACGTCGGCGATGCCGAACTCGTTGACGAACCATCCCGCTGCTCCGAGACTCGCGACCAGGTCGGTCTTGAACAGAGCGAGGGTATCGGCCCCGGCGGCGTTGTCGCCCAGGGTTCGTCGAAGCGCGGCGAGGTCAAACGAGCCTGCATCCATCTCGTCATGCACAAGTTTGCTCAGCAAGCGTCGCTGCGCTGATTCGCTTCCTACGAGCCGAGCACGAGATGCGGAACGCTCGAGCGTGAGCTCCGTTCCGCCAAGCAGGCCCCGCACTCGAGCCAGGTCTGCATCGAGAGTCGCCGAACTCACATGAAGCTCATCTGACATCTCGTACACGTCGAGCCCATCGGCCGAATCCAAGAGTTCGCGAATGACGGTGTGCAGTCGATCACGCGGGGTACCGGCATCTCCGCCGGCCTGCTGCGCATCGGCGACGTGCGGCCCTGGCCGATAGCCGAGCGGGCCAGATTCAACCGCGATGCCTTCAACGCGTGCATTGATTGCTGTCACATAAGAGCGCACGCTTCGCGGAGTGACGCCGAGCACATCGGCTAAGGTCGCGGCAGTGACCCAGTCGCCCTCGCGGACGAGCAGGCTGAGCACCCGATCCTGTCGCGCTCGGGTCATTCGATTCTCCTTCGACTGCGTCCAGCGCATGGGCGGACGCGCGGCCAACTCCAGTCAACCATGCACAGCCCTCCGCAGTGCGTTTCCGCCCCTGCGGAAAAATGATTGGTTGTCGCGTTGCGCTTGGCTCACCAGAATGATTATCAGGAGGCGAGTCGATGAAGATTCTCGTGGTGTGTGGGGCAGGTGCGTCAAGCACGTTTGTGGCGCAGCGTCTGCGGCACGCTGCGCAAGACCACGGATTCGCATGGACAGCCTCCGCTGGCACCGAGCAGTCGCTCCCCATCGACCTCGATGCCGCAGACGTCGTTCTCGTGGGAAACCACCTCGCGTCAGTGCTCGAGCACATTCGGCGCGCGGCGGAATCCCGTGGAACGACGGTGGTGCTGTTGCCGACCGATATCTACACGGATCACGATGGCACGCGAACGCTCCAGCTCGTTCGCGACGCGGTCGGCGTTTCGCAGGAAGTCACGCCGACCGCCAGCACCGCCGCACCCGAACCCATCAGCTCACTCGAATGACACACGCCGCACGACACGACAGAGAGGTCACCCCAATGTCCGCCATATCTCGAACGGTACGGATTGGCTCATCCCACGGGTTGCACGCACGGCCGGCCAAGCTGTTCACCCAGGCAGCAAAGGCCGCGGGCTCGCCGGTGACCATTTCGAAAGGCTCCGGACAGCCGGTCAACGCTGCGAGCATTCTCAGCGTGATCGCACTCGGGGTCGAGTATGGCGATTACGTGACACTGTCGACCGAGGGTGCCGGCGCCGAAGCCACGCTCGACACATTGAGCGAACTGCTCACGACCGATCACGACGAGGCATGAGCGCCATGACAGAGATCCGTGGTGTAGGAATCGGCCTGGGCGTCGCACAGGGCCCGGTCGCGCGCATGGCCGAGCCATTGCCCGCTCCCAGCGATGCGCCGAGCACGTCGTCGCAAACCGAAGAAGCCGCGCGAGTCGCCGACGCTGTAGCGGTGGTTGCGCGTGAGCTCGAACAGCGCGGTGCTCAAGCGGGTGGCGCGGCGCAAGACGTGCTCGAAGCGCAGGCAATGATGGCTGAAGACCCCATGCTCGCCGATGAAATCACCGCCCGACTCGCTCAGGGCAAGACCGGCGAGTGGGCAGTCTTCGACGCTTTCGCGGCTTTTCGCGATCAGTTGACCGCCGTTGGCGGCTATCTCGGCGAGCGCGCCGCTGACCTCGACGATGTCGCCCAGCGTGTGATAGCACACTTGCGGGGCGTGCCCGCCCCGGGTGTTCCCGATCCCGGCTACCCGTTCGTCCTCGTGGCAAAAGACCTCGCACCGGCCGACACTGCTCTTCTCGACCTTGACAAGGTGCTGGCGCTCATCACTACCGACGGGGGCCCCACCTCTCACACGGCAATCCTCGCTCGAGAGAAGTCGATCGTCGCCGTAGTAGGTGCGGTGCAAGCGGGCTCGCTCGTCGAGGGCGAAACGGTCATCGTCGATGCGGCCGCTGGCGTTGTGACCACACAGCCGTCCGACGCAGACCTCAAGCGAGCCGCCAATCGCGCAGCCGACCGCGCCGAAGCTGCATCCGCTCCCATCACCGACGGCGCCCTGAGCGACGGCACTCCGGTGCCGCTGCTGGCCAACCTGGGAAACCCTGCCGGCGCCGCTGACGCGGTGGCTCTCGGAGCCGAGGGGGTTGGACTGTTTCGCACCGAGTTCTTGTTCCTGAGTTCTTCGCAGGCACCCACTGTCGAAGAGCAGCGCGCCTCGTACACTGAGCTGCTCGAGGCTTTTCCGGGCAAGAAAGTTGTCGTTCGAGTTCTTGACGCTGGCGCCGACAAACCTCTCGCTTTCCTCAACGACAGCCACGAAGAAAACCCAGCTCTTGGTGTGCGCGGCATTCGTGCGCTTCGCGCGAGCGAAGACATTCTGCGCGAGCAGCTGACCGCGCTGGCCCAGGCAGACGCGGCAACAGCTGCCGACCTCTGGGTGATGGCGCCTATGGTGGCCACCGTCGAAGAAGCGTCGTACTTCACCGAGATCGCGCGAGACTATGGCATCAAGACCGCCGGCGTGATGGTCGAGGTCCCCGCGACCGCGCTGCTCGCCGACCGGGTGCTCGCTGTCAGCGACTTCGCGTCGATCGGCACCAACGACCTCACGCAGTACACCATGGCCGCCGATCGCCTCTTGGGATCGACGGCCGGGTTCCAAGACCCGTGGCACCCCGCGGTTCTGAGACTCATCCGTGAGGTGGGCACCGCCGGTCAGACCACCGGCAAGCCCGTCGGCATCTGCGGCGAAGCAGCTGCAGATCCGCTACTCGCAGTGGTGCTCGTCGGACTCGGCGCGACCAGCCTGTCGATGGCACCCACAGCGCTCGCTGATGTGCGCGCCACCCTGCTTCAGTACAACTTCGACGATGCCCGAGCAATCGCCGAAGCCGCGCTAACCGCCGACAGTGCGGATGGCGCCCGAATCGCGGCACAGCAAGCCGCGGCACCCAAAAAGGAGACACAGCCATGACGACGACGTCAGCACCCGCTTCGAGCGGGTTGAATAAGGCGCGAGTCGGAGTTCAACGCTTCGGCACGTTCCTCTCGGGCATGATCATGCCCAACATCGCAGCCTTCATCGCGTGGGGCTTCATCACGATGCTCTTCATTCCGGCGGGATTCTTCGGTGCCGCTAGCCCCTTCGGCTGGCACTGGTACCCCGTCTCCGAGATGATCGGCGGTGGCGGCGATGCCGGTACCATCGGCTGGGAAGGCGCGATGCTCTCGCTCTCTGAGAGCGACGGTGGCAACATCTTCACTTACGTCGGTCTAGTCGGCCCGATGGTGATCTACCTGCTTCCGCTACTGATCGCGAACACCGCTGGCCGCATGGTCTACGGCGAACGCGGCGGCGTGGTCGCCACGATCGCCGTCATGGGTGTCATCGTGGGTACCGACATCCCGATGTTCCTCGGCGCGATGATCATGGGCCCGATTGCGGGTTGGATCACCAAGCAGATGGACAAGCTGTGGGACGGCAAGATCAAGCCCGGCTTCGAAATGCTGATCAACAACTTCTCGGCTGGAATCTTGGGCATGATTCTCGCCATCGTCGGCTTCTTCGTCTTCGGTCCGCTGATGCTCGGCATCAGCACCGTTCTCGGTGCTGCGGTCGCATGGCTTGTGTCGCTGAACCTGCTGCCCCTGCTGTCGATCATCGTGGAGCCTGCCAAGGTGCTGTTCTTGAACAACGCCATCAACCACGGCGTATTCACCCCGCTCGGCATCGAGCAGGCCGCAGAGACCGGCAAGTCGATCCTGTTCCTCATCGAAGCGAACCCTGGCCCCGGCCTCGGTCTGCTGCTGGCGTTCACATTCTTCGGCGTCGGCGCTGCAAAGGCGTCGGCTCCGGGTGCGATCATCATCCAGTTCTTCGGTGGTATTCACGAGATCTACTTCCCGTACGCACTCAGCAAGCCGCTGACGATTCTCGCTCTGATCGCCGGTGGAGCCACCGGTGTCGCAACCAACATGCTCCTCGGTGGCGGTCTCGCCTTCCCCGCGGCGCCTGGCAGCATCATCGCCGTCACCGCAGCAGCAATCGGACCTGGTTTCGGCAACCTGATGGTGGTGTACTTGTCGGTCGCACTGGCCGCGCTCGTCACCTTCCTCGTCGCCGGCATCATCCTGCGCGCCTCGCGCAAGCGTGACCTCCTCGCAGAGGCTGACACGTTCGGCGCTGCTATCGCGCAGACCGAAGCGAACAAGGGCAAGTCGTCGGCAGCCATGGATGCGCTGCGCGCATCTGACGGCAACGACCGCACCGCGGTGCGCGATGCCGAACAGGCAGTGGACATGCTCGAGACCGAAGCGGAGACTGCTGGCCTTGCCAGCGGTGGGGCACTGACGACCACGCAGATCAAGAACATCGTGTTCGCTTGCGATGCCGGGATGGGGTCGTCGGCCATGGGTGCCAGCGTGCTGCGCAACAAGATCAAGAAGCTCGGTGTCGAAGATGTGACCGTCGTCAACAAGGCGATTGCGAATCTCGACGGCTCTGCCGACCTGATCATCACTCAGAACCAGCTCACTGATCGGGCCAAGAAGCAGGCACCGGATGCAATTCATGTATCGGTGGACAACTTCATGAACTCGCCCAAGTACGACGAGGTCGTGGCGATCGTGCGCGACCAGCACCCCACCGCCTAGCAGCGGACCACGAGACCGCCGCAGGGCTGGACGGCGCGACGCCTCCGGTCCTGCGGCGCTTTTACTCACATCGAAAGGCAAAGAAATGGCACGTGAAGTACTCAGCATCGGTCAGGTTCGCATTCACTCGGGCAGCGCAACCCGCGAAGAGGCGATGAAAGAAGCCGCCGACATCCTCGAAGCGGTCGGCTCGGTGACCAGCGCTTACTTCGACGCGATGCAACAGCGCGAGCAGACAGTCTCGACCTACATGGGCATGGAACTTGCGATTCCGCACGGCACCAACGAGACCAAAGAAGCGATTCTCGAGTCGGCTCTGTCAGTTGTGCGCTACGACGGTGGCGTCGACTGGGGCGGGGAGCCCGTTGTGTTCGTTGTGGGCATCGCAGGCAAGGGCGACGAGCACCTTGAGATTCTCTCGAAGATCGCCATTCTGTTCTCGGACGAAGACGAAGTCGCCAAGCTGAAGGCTGTTGCGACCGCCGAAGAGCTGTTCGCTCTCGTCTCGGAGGCAGGGGTCTGATGAAAGCCGTCCACTTCGGCGCCGGCAACATCGGGCGTGGCTTCGTCGGCTTGCTGCTTCACCAGGGTGGCTACGATCTCGTCTTCTCCGACGTCGCCGCCTCGCTGGTCGACGCGATCAACGCTGCCGATTCCTACACCGTCCACGAAGTGGGCGAGGGCGGCACAGATACCGTCGTGACTGGTTTTCACGCGATCAACAGCGCTGAGCATCCTGAACAGGTCGTCGCTGAGATCGCCACCGCCGAGATCGTCACGACCGCTGTCGGTCCGACAATTCTGAAGTTCGTCGCCCCCCACATCGTGCAGGGCCTGTCGCAGCGAGACCCCGGGTTGCCCGCGTTGCAGATCATGGCCTGCGAAAACGCGATCAATGCCACGGATCTGCTCCGTGAACAGATCCGCGAGCTTGCTGGCGAGGACTGGGCATCGCTCGAGTCTCGGGCCGTGTTCGCGAACACTGCGGTTGACCGCATCGTTCCTGGGCAACCGGAAGGTGCTGGCGTCGACGTCACCGTTGAGCCGTTCTTCGAGTGGGCGATCGAGAGCCCGCCCTTCGACGGCAACCTGCCTGACATTCCCGGCGCACATTTCGTCGACGAGCTGGGACCATACATCGAGCGCAAGCTCTTCACGGTGAACACCGGACACGCAACGACGGCGTACTTCGGCGCGCAGGCAGGCATCGACACCATCGCCGGAGCACTCGCGGAACCGTCTATCGCCGACCACGTAGCTGCTGTGCTCGAAGAAACGTCATCGCTGCTTGTGGCCAAGCACGGGCTCGATCCCGACGCTCAGGCCGATTACCGCGCCAAGATCCTGCAGCGCTTTCGCAACACCGAACTGCCAGACACGGTGTGGCGTGTGGGCCGGCAGCCGCTGCGCAAGATCTCGCGGCACGAGCGCTTCGTCGGTCCAGCTGCTGAAGCCGCCGAACGCGGGCTCAGCGTCGACGCGCTCGTCTCTGCCATCGGCGCGGCACTCGAGTTCGACGATGCCGAAGACGCGCAGTCCGTAGAACTGCAGCAGATGATCCGACAACACGATGCGGCTTCCTTCACCGCAACGACCACTGGCCTTGATCCGCAGCATCCATTGTTCTCGAAGATCGAGACTGTAGTCGCCGCACGCCAAGCTGCCCTCGCCGGCTGACGGCGGGGCTACGCTCACTATGTGAGCGCGCCAGACCCCAACGAGAACGTGAACGTCAGCAAGACTCGCCGTCCCCGAGGGCGGCGAGTCTTCTGGTGGGTGCTCGCATCGTTCGGTGCGCTGGTCGTGGCCGGCATCGTCGGCCTGGTTATCTGGAGCCAAGTTGGCGTCTATCAAGCCGAGCCACAGCCGCTGGCCGCGGTGAAGGCCAACCCCGCGGTCACATTCACCGACACCGATTCGGCCATCATCATGGCACCCGCCGAAGGCAACGCAGAGCTAGGGCTTGTCTATATTCCGGGCGCGAAGGTGGAAGCAGCCGCCTACGCTTTCAAGATGTCGGGAGTCGTCGAAGAAGAGGGCATCACCGTCGTCATCACCAAGCCGTGGCTCAACCTCGCCTTTTTCGATCTGCGTCCACTCTCTGCGTTTACTGAGCTCGCACCCGAGGTCGACGCCTGGGCGGTTGGCGGGCACTCTTTGGGTGGTGTGCGTGCCTGCATGCTCGCGTCTGACGCCGACGCGCTGGCGCTGTTCGGCTCCTATTGCGCGGCAGATCTCGCGCAATCTGAGTTGAGCGTGCTCAGCCTCAGTGGCAGCGAAGACGGCCTTTCGACACCCGAGAAAGTCGATGACGCTCGATCGCTGTTGCCGCAGGATGCGACGATGTACGAAATCGCAGGAGCAAACCATGCATCCTTCGGCGACTACGGCCCGCAAGCAGGCGACGGCATCGCATCGATCTCTGACGACGATATGCGCGACGAGATCACCGAGTGGCTGACTGCGTTCGCTGACGAAACGGTGAACTAGCCAACGACGCGTTTCGAAGAGATTCGAGCGTCACCACCCCTGCACGTAGACTCTCCCCCCGTGACTTTGGTATTCGCCCTTCTTGCGGCCTTCATCGCCGCCGTCATCCAGCGCATCACTGGGCTCGGCTTCGTGCTGGTGCTGGTCGGCCCGATCGTCTTGCTCTACGGACCGCTCGAAGGCATCACCATCGGGGTGCTGCTTGCACTCATCGCCTCGCTCGCGGCTATTCCGCTGGTATGGCGCCAGGTGGAATGGAAGCGCGCCTGGTGGCTCATCTGGCCCGGTCTCATCGCCGCCCCGTTCGGTGCGATGCTCGTGAACGCGCTGCCAGAGGCCGCACTGCTGCTTCTCATTGCAGCAATGGCATACTTCGCGCTCGTTGCCGGCTGGATTCCCCTTCTCGCCGCGTCGCTGCAGGGTAAGACTGGTGCCGTCGTAGCGGGCTCGGCGGCAGGTTTCATGCATGTCGCCAGTGGCCTGTCCGGGCCGCCGCTCGCTGCCTACGCTGTGGGAAACAAGTGGGAGCAGCGCAACTTCGCCGCGAGCGTGCAGGTGATCTTTGCCGTATTCAGCGTGGTGTCGGTGCTGCTGCGTGGTCTGCCGACGTCGCCCGTCGGCGATGTCTGGTCGCTCATCGGCGCAACAGTCTTAGGAATCATCATCGGCACCTTGCTCACGCGCTTTGTTTCGCCGCGCATCGCGCGGCTCGGAATGCTCAGCATTGCGTGGGTCGGTGCGACAGTGGTGCTAGCGCGAGGCATCCTCGCTCTGGTTTTCTAGTACAGCAATCGAACGCCTCGCGAATTTCAGTTAATACCAACTAACCCTTAGCATTGTTCGCTGGCGGACACCGCCACCGTCACACTGTCGTGCGAAAGAGGACATATGGAGCACCGCTACGCCATCATCGGCGCAGGACCCTCGGGCCTTTCTGCCGCCCGTGCGCTACAGAAAGCGGGTATCGCTTTCGACGCCTACGAGGCCTCCAAGAGCGTTGGCGGCCTCTGGGACATTGAGAACCCTCGCTCCACGATGTACGAATCGGCTCATCTGATCTCATCGCGGACCACCACCGAGTTCAAAGAGTTTCCGATGAACTCCACTGCTGACTACCCGAGCCACCGCACACTGGTGCAGTATTTTCGCGACTTCGCCAACCACTTCAACCTCACCGAGCACTTCCGCTTCGAGACGAAGGTCACCGCCGTCGAAAGAGAAGACGACGGACGATGGATGCTGCGCGCTGACACGCCTGACGGTGCGATCGCCGAGCGCTACACCGGCGTGATCCTCGCCAACGGCACACTCGCGGAGCCTCACGTCCCCGCCTTCAAGGGCGATTTTTCCGGCGAGATCATGCACACCAGCGCGTACAAGAGCGCCAACCAGCTCGCCGGAAAGCGCGTGCTGATCATCGGCGCGGGCAATTCCGGCTGCGATATCGCGGTCGACGGTGTGCACCACGCAGCATCCGTCGAAATGAGCGTCAGACGCGGCTATTACTTCGTGCCTCGCTACCTTTTCGGAAAGCCGGCCGACACTCTCAACCAGGGCAAGCCGCTCCCGGCACGCATCAAGCAGTTCGTTGACAAGCGAGTACTGCGCGCGTTCACCGGCGATCCGGTGAACTTCGGCTTTCCCAAGCCCGACTACAAGATCTACGAGTCGCATCCCATCGTGAACACGTTGATCCTCAACCACCTGGGCCAGGGCGACCTTCAGATCCGCGCCGACATCGACCGCTTCGACGGCAGCACCGTGCACTTTCGCGACGGATCCAGCGGTGAGTATGACCTGATCCTGCTTGCCACCGGCTACACCCTCGACTACCCGTTTGTCGCTCGCGAGGCACTGAACTGGACAGGGTGGTCGCCCAAGCTGTTCCTCAACGTGTTCCCCCCATCGTTCAACGGTCTCTACGTCATGGGCATGATCGAGGCCTCCGGCATCGGGTGGCAGGGGCGGTACGAGCAGGCTGAGCTCATCGCCGAGTATCTGCGTGCGTGCGAAGACGCGCCCGAGCGTGCCGAGCACTTCCGCGCGCGGGTGACGACCGAGCCGTGGCCGGATCTCACCGGCGGCTATAAGTATCTGGGCCTTGAGCGTATGTCGTTCTACGTAAACAAAGATGCCTATCGCGGCGCGGTGCGCTCGGCAGTTTCCGCCCTTCGCGCGCCAGACGATCACGGCACCCGCACTCCGCTCGTCAAGGTGCAGCCGAAGCGAGTCAAGGCATGAATCCTGACGACGTCCTGCTGAACTTCAACCCGGGCTCACTGCTGCTGTTGAACGTGGTGTTGGGGCTGGTGATGTTCGGCATCGCGCTCGACACCACGGTCGACGACTTCAAGATCGTGCTCAAGAAGCCCAAGACCTTTGTGGTCGCGATCCTCGCTCAGCTTGTGATTCTGCCGGCCGTCACTTTCGGCCTGACGCTCATTCTTCCGGTCACACCGTCAATGGCGCTCGGGATGCTGCTGGTCGCATGCTGCCCGCCGGGGAACGTCTCACAAGTGCTGACTCACCGCTCGGGGGGCAACGTGGCTCTCTCCGTGTCGATGACAGCGGTGGGCAACGTCATCTACATCTTCATGCTGCCGCTGTCGATCGCGTTCTGGGGTTCGCTGCATCCCACGGCGAGCACTCTGCTCGAGACGGTGGCGATCAACCCGTGGCAGATGCTGCTCGACATCTTCTTGATCATCGGGTTGCCGTTCGTGCTCGGCCTCGTGATCCGCAACAGATTCCCGAAGTTCTCCCGCACAGTGCAGCCGTTCGTGAAGTGGTTCTCGCTGCTCGCACTCGTCGGCTTCATCGTCGCCGCACTGATCGGCAACTGGACCTACTTCGTCGCCTTCCTCGGCATCATTCTGGTCGTCGTCGCAATTCACGACGCCGTCGCCCTTGCCATCGGCTACGGCACCGCTGTCGCTGGCGGCCTCGGCACCCGGGAGCGCAAGGCGATGACGTTCGAAGTCGGCATTCGAAACGCCGGGCTGGGACTCGGTCTGATCTTCGCCTTCTTCGGCGGTCTCGGCGGCATGGCAATCGTTGCTGGCTGGTGGGGAATCTGGGACATCATTGCGGGGCTCATCGTCGCCAGCCTGTGGGCGGTCAACACGAAGCGCCGCACGGGCTCAGCCAAGGGCGACGCGAGCCGCCATGCTCTGAGCGCGACCGGCAGTGACTCCAACGCTGAGGGTGCGGCATGAGCGGCGCGCGTGTTCTCATCACGGGCGGTGCGGGGTTTCTCGGTTCGCACGTCGCTGCGGCACTGGTCGCACATCCCGCCGTTGCATTGGTCGTCGCCGGCGACGTACGCCGCCCCGAGCACCCCATCGACTCGGTCGTCTACGACGATTGCGACGTCACCCGGGAGGGCTCGGTCGCCCCCTTGCTGCAACGCCACGACATTGACGTTGTCGTGCACCTCGCGGCGATCGTCAGCCCCGGTCGTGACCACGACATGGAGTACCGCGTCGATGTCGATGGCTCGCGCAATGTTCTCGAAGCCTGCGTAGCTGCCGGGGTGAAACGCATCGTGGTGTCGTCTTCGGGAGCCGCGTACGGCTACCACCGCGACAACCCGCAGTGGCTCGCCGAAACCGACCAGCTGCGTGGCAATGACGCCTTTCCTTATTCAAAGCACAAGCGATTGGTGGAGCAGCTGCTCGGCGCATACCGCGAGACGCATCCCGAGCTCGAGCAGGTAGTCTTTCGGATTGGCACGATCCTCGGACCGACCGTGCAGAACCAGATCACTCAACTCTGGGACTCGAAGCGGCTGCTTGCCATCAAGGGATCAGCGTCGCCGTTTGTGTTCATCTGGGTTGACGATGTCGCCGCCGCTATGGCGCGCGCGGCTACCGACGGGCCCGCAGGCATCTACAACGTCGCTGGCGACGGGCGACTGACCGTTCAACAGATTGCCGACCGTCTGGGCAAACGGTTGCTGAGCATTCCTGCGTGGGCGCTCGCCCTTGCTCTGCGCGTGGGCCAGACGCTTCGACTCACCGTGCACGGCCCCGAGAAGGTCGTGTTTCTGCAGTATCGCCCCGTGCTCGACAATGCGTCACTCAAACGTGATTTCGGCTTCACCCCGTCGATGACCAGCGCCGAGGTGTTCGAGGCGTACCTCGAGACTCACCCCGGCGTGGCCGTGCGCTGACTCAGCGCTCGAATCCGTCTGCGATCAGCTCGATGAGCTCTTCACGCTCTTCAGTCGGCAAGAAGGCGGCGGCGGCGGCGTTGAGCTGGAACGCCTCAAGGTCGTCGAGGCTGTAGTCGAAGGTCTCGACGAGCAGCGCCAGCTCACGAGTGAGCGAGGTGCGGCTCATTGTGCGGTTGTCGACGTTCACCGTCACTGAGAAGCCCAGCTGGTAGAGCAGGTCGAACGGGTGATCTTCGAGCGTGTCGCCCCACGCGGCGACCGCGCCGGTCTGCAGGTTGGACGACGGTGAGAGCTCGAGGGGAATCTCACGGTCGCGCACCCATCGAGCAAGGTCGCCGAACTGCACCAGCACGTCTTCACCGGCGCGCGAAACCACGTCGAGATCTTCAGCGATGCGCACCCCGTGCCCCAGTCGCAGTGCACGGCCGTCGATCAGGGCCGAGCGGATCGAGTCGAGACCTGCCGCTTCGCCCGCGTGAACCGTGGTCGGAAAGAACTGCGAGGCGAGATAGTCGAACGCTGCTCTGTGCTTGGAGGGCGGAAAACCGTCTTCGGGGCCAGCGATGTCGAAACCGACCGCTCCGCGTTCGCGCCAATCGACCGCGAGGCGTGCGATCTCGAGCGACCGATCGGTGTGGCGCATGGCCGTGATGAGCTGACCGACGCGGATGTCTTGGCCTGCCTGCTCGGCAGCATCCTCGCCCTCTTCGATGCCCTCTTGCACCGCTTCAACAACCTCTTCAAGCGATAGCCCACGGCCAAGATGCTGCTCCGGCGCCCAGCGCACTTCGCCATAGATCACGCCGTCGGCGGCGAGATCTTCAACAAACTCGCGGGCAACGCGCGTCAGCCCCTCGCGGGTCTGCATGACGGCGGTGGTGAGATCGAACGTCTTCAGATACTCGACAAGCGAACCCGAATCACTCTTGTCTGCAAACCAGTCAGCGAGTTCATCGGCGTCGTCTTCGGGCACTTCCAGGTCGATTTCATCGGCCAACTCGATGATCGTGGCGGGGCGCACTCCACCGTCTAGGTGGTCATGAAGCGACACCTTCGGCAGTGAGCGAATCGACAGCCCCTCGAGTACGGCGTCGCCGTGCTGATCAATGGCCATGTGGATCTCCTCGAGAGATAAAAGGGTGGAGGTGGGGGAATCAATCAGGCCGTGATGCGCTCGAGAACGAGCGGAGTGGATGCTGGCGCCTCGGCACCAATCTCCCACGCACCCTCAACTGCATCAAGAGCACGTTCGAAGCGTGTTCCATCTTGCCCGAGCAAGGTGAACAATGGTTGTCCGATTTCAATGCGATCGCCCGGTTTCACGTGCAGATCGATACCCGCTGCGTGCAGTACAGGGTCTTGTGCTCGCGCACGACCAGCGCCCAGTCGCCAGGCTGCGATGCCGAACGGCAGCGCTTCAAGACGCGTGACATATCCCGCCTGCGCAGCGGTGACCGTGTGGGTCTCGTTGGGGGCAGGCAGAGCTGCGTCTGGGTCACCATCTTGCGCACGAATCATCTGGCGCCACGCGTCCATGGCACGTCCATCGGCGAGGGCGGCTTCAACATCCGCATCGGGGCGACCAGCAAGCGCAAGCATTTCACGCGCCAACGCGATGGTCAGCTCGACGACGTCGGCGGGACCGCCACCGGCGAGCACCTCGACCGACTCGCGCACCTCGTTGGCGTTGCCGATCGCCAGCCCGAGCGGGGTGTTCATGTCGGTGAGCAGCGCAGTGGTTGACACCCCGGAATCGGTGCCGAGTGCCACCATCGTTCTCGCCAGCTCGCGCGCCTTGTCGACGTCGCGCATGAACGCGCCCGACCCGAACTTCACGTCGAGGACCAGCGAATCGGTGCCCTCGGCGATCTTCTTCGACATGATGCTGGATGCAATCAACGGAATCGCCTCGACGGTTCCGGTGACGTCACGCAGCGCGTAGAGCTTCTTGTCGGCGGGTGCGAGGCCAGAGCCCGCGGCGCAGATCACCGCGCCCACGTCTCGCAGCTGAGCGAACATCTCGTCGTTCGACAGCGCAGCGCGCCAACCAGGAATAGCCTCGAGCTTGTCGAGCGTGCCGCCAGTGTGGCCGAGGCCACGGCCCGAAAGCTGCGGGACCGCAACACCGAAGGCCGCCACCAGGGGCGCCAATGGCAGCGTGATCTTGTCTCCCACTCCCCCGGTGGAGTGCTTGTCGACGGTCACCTTGCCGAGGCCGGCGAAGCTCATCCGCTCACCTGAAGCGATCATCGCGTCGGTCATCACGCGAATCTCGTCGCGCTCCATGCCGTTGAGCAACACGGCCATCGCAAACGATGCCATCTGCGAATCGGCGACGTAGCCGCGAGTGTAGGCGTCGACCATCCAGCGCAATGCCGGTTCGCTGACCGCTCCGCCGTCTCGCTTCATGCGAATCACGTCAACGGCATCGAATGCCTCCACGGCCGTCATCGTGCAGCCTGCTCGAGGTCGCGCGGACCGAAGGCGTCGGGTAGCACTTCGTCGATGGTGCGAATGCCCGAGACCGTTTCAAGCAGCATTCCCGGAAGAGCGAATTCGTAGAGCAGCTGACGGCAGCGCCCGCACGGCATGATCGTCTCGCCGTTGCCGTTCACGCAGACAAAGGCAACCAGCTCGCCTCCGCCCGACATGTGCAGATCACCCACCAGCGCGCATTCCGCGCACAGGCCGACCCCATATGAGGCATTCTCGACGTTGCACCCAGTCACCACTCGTCCGTCAGAGACGAGAGCTGCCGCGCCGACCTTGTAGTGCGAGTATGGCGCGTACGCGTGCTCCATGGCTTCCGTTGCTGCGGCGCGCAGCTCGTCCCAGTCGATGGCGTTCATCCCTCAACCCTTCACATATGGCTGGCCAGCAGCCGCTGGCCCTCGAGAACGACCCACAACTCCGGCCACAACGAAGATCGTCACCACGTAGGGCAACATCAACATGAATTCGCTGGGCACAGGTGAGCCAATCACGCTGAGCGTGTTCTGCAGACTTGACGCGAATCCGAACAGCAGCGCCGCGAGGGTCGCCTTGATCGGATCCCACTGACCGAAGATCACGGCGGCGAGCGCAATGAAGCCCGCGCCAGCCGTCATCTCTTTGTTGAAGGCGATGCCGTTTCCGATGGTGAACACCGTCCCGCCGAGACCTGCGATTGCACCGGCGAGCAGCACGTTCCAGAAGCGGGTGGGGTTCACACGGATTCCCACGGTGTCTGCGGCCTGAGGGTGTTCTCCCACTGCCCGCAGGCGCAAGCCCCAACGGGTGCGTGTCATCCCGAACCACACGACCGCCACAGCGATGTACATCAGGTAGACGATGATCGTCTGGCGAAAGAACACCGGCCCGATCACGGGGATGTCGCTGAGAAGCGGAATGTTGATGCGGTCGAAGCGCGGGGGTGAATTGAGCAGCGCCGCGTTGGGTTGCAGCACCTGCGAGTAGAAGAAGCTCGTAAGCCCGACGACAAGAACGTTCAGCACCACACCGACGATGACCTGCTCGACGAGGTACTTGATCGCGAACGCGGCGAGCACGAACGCAACGAGCATGCCGGCCACCATGGCGGCGATCAGGCCGAGCACGGGGCTGCGGGTGAGAGAGGCGACCACGGCGGCGGTGAAAGCACCCGCAAGCAACTGACCTTCGATGGCGATGTTCACCACGCCCACCCGCTCGCCGATCACACCCGTCAAAGCACCGTAGATGAGCGGAATGGCGAGCGCTACCGCGCCAGCGAGCAAGCCGGTTACCGGAATCGTGGCACCGGCTGCCGCCCACGCCAGAAAGCCGTAGATCATGATGATGATGTACGCGGCGAGAAGCCAAAGCGGGGTCTTGCCTGCGCGCTGAACCAGCAGCGCAGCCAGCGCAGTGAGCACCACCAGGAGCGCGCACACCACCCACACCGTCAGGGTCACCGGCACTGTGATCTCACCCAGCTGCACCGGATCCGCAGCTGTCGACAACCGGAAGGTCGTGCTGCCCTCACGCGGTGCTACGGCGATCATCAGCGTGTACAGTGCGGCGAACACGGCGAGCGCAATCGGCGCCTTCCAGCTGCGAACTTCCGCCTTTTCAAGCGCCTGGGTAGCCATCGCGCCTTCGGTAGCCGCGGTCACTTCGTCACACCCATCATCTCGGCCTTCAGTTCTTTGGCTCGTGCCTTGTCTCGCTTGCGCTGGTCACGCTCGGGCGAGGGCAAGAAGAAGATCGTGCGCACCAGAGGCGGCGCCGCAATGAACAGAACGATCAGCGCTTGCACAACAGTCACGATCTCGATCGGCACGCCCTCGCCAGCCTGCATTGCGAAGCCACCGGCCTTGAACGCGCCGAACAGAATGCCCGCAGCGAAGGTTCCCCACGGGGTGGATCGGCCGAGCAACGCAACGGTGATCGCATCGAAGCCGATGCCCGCGTCGATGTCGGCAGAGAAACCGGTCGTGATGGTGCCGAGCACCTGGCTCACTCCCGCGAGACCAACCAGCGCACCCGCGATGAGCATGGCGTAGACGTACATGCTCTTCACGTTGATGCCGGCAACACGGGCCGCGTGTGGGTTCTCACCCACCGCCCGGAACTTGAAGCCAAGGCTCGAGCGCGAGATGATCCACCACACCAGAATCGTGGCGAGAATCGTCAAGACGAAGCCGAAATGCAGGTTGTACTGGTCACCCAGCAGCAGCGGGAACACTGCCGTGTCAGCCATCGCTGGTGTCTTCGGGTTGTTCGAGCCCGGTGCCTGCAGCAGGCCCGGGGTGCGCAGCATCCACGAGACGAAATAGAACGCGATGTAGTTCAGCATGATCGTCACGATGACTTCGTGTGCTCCGGTGCGAGCCTTCAGCAAACCGGCGATACCCGCCCACAGTGCACCAGCAGCCAATCCAGCCACCAGCGCCACGATCATGTGGATGCCCCACGGCAGATCAAGCGAGAAGGCGACCCAGCCGGCAGCTGCCGATGCCATGAGCATCTGGCCGCGGCCACCGATGTTGAACATTCCGACGCGGAAGGCGAGAGCCACACCGAGCCCCGCGGCGATCAGCGGGGTGGCGAAGGTGAGCGTCTCTGTCAGCGGTCGAATCGCGCGAGCAAATGTCGGTGCGCCGAAGTTGTAGATCGAGCCTTGGAAGAGCGCGATGTATGCGCCGGTGACCGATTGCCACACTGCGACGATCAAGTCACCAGGCCGAGCGAAGAAGTACCTCGAGGCTGCCTGCACAGTCGGGTCGGTGAATGCGATCATGATGCCGCCGACCAAGAGCGCCAGGATCACCGCGAGCACAGAGATGAGCGCGTTGCCCTGGGTGATCTTCAGAAATGTCTGATGCCACTTCGAGGGCTCGGCCGTCTCAGGCGTGGTGGACTTGCGCGCTTCGATGGGGGGATCTGGTTGTGTTCCCCCGGCGGTCAGGTCGACGCTCATGCCGCTTCCTCCCCGGTTGGGGCTTCGCCAGCCATCATCAGGCCAAGCGTTCCTCGCGCGGTGTCTCCTGGCACAATGCCAATGATTCTGCCTCGATACATCACGATGATGCGGTCAGCGAGGGCGGTGACTTCGTCAAGCTCGGTCGACACGACGATGACTGGAATACCCGAGTCACGCGTCTCAACGATGCGCTTGTGAATGAACTCGATCGAGCCGACGTCGACGCCTCGAGTGGGCTGCGCTGCGACAAACAGCGAGAGGTCGCGACTGAGCTCACGAGCCAGCACGACTTTCTGCTGGTTTCCGCCCGAGAGCGTGCCGACAGCCGCGTCGATACCCGGCGCGCGCACATCGAACTCGGTGAACTTCTCTTGAGCAAAATCGGCGATGTACCCCAGCCGAAGTCCGGCACGCTTGACGAACGGCGGGCCAGTGGTGCGATCAAGCACCAGGTTCTCGGCGATCGTCATCTTGCCGACCAGCCCGTCTTCCTTGCGGTCTTCAGGGACGAAACCCACTCCTTCATCAAGGATGCTTCGCACCGACGCGCCCACGAGTTCCTCACCATTGAGGGTGATCGATCCGCTCACGCGCTCTTGCAAGCCCACGAGCGCTTCTGTCAGCTCGGTTTGGCCGTTGCCCTGCACTCCCGCGATTGCGACGATTTCACCGGCACGCACATCGAAGCTGACGTTGTCGACGACAATCTGGTCTTTCGCGTCGACCACACGAAGGTTGTTGACCACGAGCGACCGCTCGCCCATAGCCGGTTCGCCTTTGTGCACGGTCAGCTCAACAGCGCGCCCCACCATGAGTTCGGCGAGCTCGGCATTCGTCGCGGTGGGCGATGCTTCGCCCACCACCTTCCCGAGGCGGATCACAGTGATGCGGTCGGCGACTTCTCGCACTTCGCGAAGTTTGTGGGTGATGAACACGATCGATGTGCCCGCATCTTTCAGCTGGCGCATGATCTCCATCAACTCGTCAGTCTCCTGGGGTGTGAGAACTGCCGTGGGCTCATCGAACACGAGCACCTTGGCGTCGCGAGACAGCGCCTTGATGATCTCAACCCGCTGCTGCACTCCGACGGGAAGATCTTCCACCAGAGCGTCGGGATCGACGTCGAACCCGAAGCGGGCCGAGATCTCTCGCACCCGGGTGCGGGCGGCTTCCAAATCAAGAATGCCACCGGCCTTCGTCGACTCGTGCCCCAGCATCACGTTCTCGGCGACCGTGAAAACAGGAATCAGCATGAAGTGCTGATGCACCATGCCGATGCCGGCGCGCATGGCGTCACCGGGCCCTTGGAAATTCTGTACCTTGTCTTCGAGCAGAATCACGCCCTCGTCGGCGCGATAGAGGCCGTAGAGCACGTTCATCAGGGTCGACTTGCCGGCACCGTTCTCACCGAGCAGGCAGTGAATCTCACCGGGCGCAACCACAAGATCGATGTGATCGTTGGCGACGAGACTGCCGAACCGCTTGGTGATGCCGCGGAGTTCGAGCTTCATGTTTCAGATCCTACTGAGGACGCTGCGTCAACACACGAGCCAAGCCCGAGGTCTGCCAATGCAGCGCCAAAATGAACACGCGTGTGGGGAGACCGGGAACCCGGCCTCCCCACACGCGTCACTGAATAGGTCAGCTAGCCAGGTACGACGCGACCGGAATCGATCCGTCGACGATTCCTGCGGCGATTTCGTCGAGCTCAGCCTGCAGTTCAGGTGAGACCTTGTCTTCGAAATCGTGGAACGGCGCGAGGCCGACACCGTCGTTTTCGAGCGTGCCGACAAACGGCGCCGCGTCGAACTCGCCCTGGCCGGCGGCCAGAACTGCGTCTTCAACACCGACGTCGATGCCCTTGAGGATCGAGGTCAGCAGCAGGTCGGCGACGGTCGGGTCGGTCTCGTACAGGTCAGCGTCAACACCCACGAGCGCGATTTCGCGACCCGAGTCGCGGATCACCGAAGCGGCGCTCTGGTAGATGGGACCGCCGACGGGCAGCAGCACGTCAACACCCTGGTCGACAAGACCCTGGGCTGCGTTGATGGCGTCTTGGTTGGCGGCGAAGCCACCGGTGAAGACACCGTCGGTGCCGTCCCAGCCGAGAACCTCAACCGAGGCGTCGTTTGCCTCGTTGTAGTACTCCACGCCCTGCTTGAAGCCGTCCATGAAGATCGAGACGGTCGGGAAGTTCATTCCGCCGAAGGTGCCGACCTTCTCGGCGGTCGAGTACGACGCCGCGGCGTAGCCCGCAAGGAACGCGGCCTGCGAGGTGTCGAAAACGATGGGCTTGATGTTCGGAGCGTCGGTTTCGCCGTCGAAGTCGTTGTCGACGACGTCATCGATCGAGACGTACTCGACATCGGGGTTCGCCACTGCCGACTCGCCGGCTGCCGAGGCGAGCGCAAAGCCGACCGTGATGATGACCGTGCAGTTCTGGTCGATCAGAGCGGTCAGGTTGGGTGCGAAGTCGGACTCAGAGTCGGACTGAACGGTGACGGGCTCCACGCCCAGTGCGTCAGAGGCAGCCGTCAGTCCCTCGAAGCCGAGCTGGTTGAACGACTTGTCGTCGAATCCACCTGCGTCAGAAACCATGCAGGGCTTGAAACCGTCGATCGCGGTGATGCCGCTTTCTTCGGGGGCGGCGGTTTCCTCGGGCGGTGCTTCAGAGCAGCCTGCGAGTGCGACGATCATGCCGGCGCCGATCAGGCCGCCGAGCAAACGCTTACGGGTCGAAATGGTGGTCAACTCAGCCTCCACGTGCAATGACCCGCGTACCTCGCGGGTGCTGGAGAAAAGTTACCCCGTATGACGCCGACTATGTGACGCGAAGGCCGCGAACTGGCGAATGGTTACAAAGACGCAATGTCTCAGGTCCTTGGACGCAATGTCGAGCGATCGTTGCGGGTCAGAGCACGTCTCCGCGCCCGGTGAGCTTCAGAGCGTCGACAACTCCCTTGACACGCTGCGCATGCTCGCTCGTGGTGACCAGCAGCGCGTCGGGGGTATCGACAACAACGATGTCGCGCACGCCTACCAAGCTGATCACACGGCTCGTCTGGCTGACCACGATGCCGCTGGCCGCGTCTGAGAGCACGCGGGCGTTCTCGCCGAGAATTGCGAGATCGTTCTTGCGGCCGTGAGAATTGAGCTTCGCGAGGCTGGCGAAATCGCCGACGTCGTCCCAGTCGAAGTGGCCCGGGATCACCGCGAGGTGACCTTTGGCTGCCGCCGGCTCTGCCACCGAGTAGTCGATCGCGATCTTCTTGATGGTCGGCCAGATTCGATCGACGGCGGGCCCACGAGCTTCGCGGTCGTCCCATGCGGCGGCAAGTTCCAAAAGGCTTGCGTGCAGTTCGGGCTCTTGTTCGGCGATCTCGGCAAGCAGCACATCAGCTCGCGAGATGAACATGCCCGCGTTCCACAGATACGAGCGATCGGCAAAGTAGGCCTTCGCGGTGTCCAGGTCGGGCTTCTCAACGAAACTGCCCACCAGCGCCGCTTCAGGGGCGCCGTCGATGACGAGCTCTCCGCTCTTTCTGATGTATCCGAATCCCACCGACGGTTCAGAGGGCTGGATGCCGATGGTGCAGATGTAGCCCTTGCGCGCGGTCTCTACCGCTTGACGCACTGCCCACTCGAACAGATGAGGAACGCGAATAACGTGGTCTGCAGCAAACGAGCCGATGATGACCTCAGGTTCACGGCGCACGAGAATCGCCGCCGCAAGTCCGATCGCCGCCGTCGAGTCGCGGGGCTCCGACTCGAGAATCACGTTCATGTCGGGGATGCCGGGCAGCTCGTTCTCGACGGCCGCGCGATGCGCGCGACCCGTGACTACGGCGATGCGCCCCTCGCCGGCGAGTGGCTCAAGGCGATTCCACGTGTCGCGCAGCAGCGTGTGACCCGAACCGGTCAGATCGTGCAAGAACTTCGGTGCATCCGCTCGAGACAGCGGCCACAGCCGACTGCCGATGCCGCCCGCTGGAATCACTGCATAAAAGTCATCAATCGCCGTGGCCATGGCCCCAGGGTAACGGGGGCAGATCACGTGCTCGTGCACACCGCAGAAGAATGGCGACATTTGTCTCGATGTCAAGACAAGCGAAGTTAGGCAGGCCTTCGTCGCCCGGTACGCGAAGCGGGCAATAGTATTGAACAAGCGCCCGTGTGACGCCAGGTTTCAATTGGAACCACCCTTCGGGGCATCGAACTTCGCCCCCACCATGTTTCGATCCAGGGAGGACGACCGTGTCTGCACCAGCACGCGTCATACCGTCGGTATCCGAAACCACTTCCAAGGCGCCCCGCGGCACGCTGTATCGCGGGAACGAAGGAATGTGGTCATGGGTGCTTCACCGCATCACCGGCATCGCTATCTTCTTCTTCTTGCTTGTCCACGTGTTGGACACCGCGCTGATTCGCGTGTCGCCTGAGGCCTACAACGCGGTCATCGGCACGTACAAGAACCCGCTGATGGGCGTCGGCGAGGTCGCCCTCGTTGGCGCCATCGCCTACCACGCGTACAACGGGTTGCGCATCATCGCGGTTGACTCATGGACCTGGGCAACCCGCCATCAGCGCCAGCTCTGGTGGGGTGTTCTCGGCCTCTGGGTCGTGACGATGGCTGGTTTCACACCGCGCCACCTGATCAACGTGTTCTCTGAGATGGCGGGGGGCCACTGATGAGTACAGCAATCGCTGACCCACGCGCACCGCAAGCCGCCGTTCGCCGCAAGGGCCCGAACCTCGAGAAAGCGGGCTGGATCTACATGCGCGTCTCGGGCGTCGTGCTGGTCGTGCTGATCTTCGGCCACCTTTTCGTCAACCTGATGCTCGGCGAAGGCATCCACGGCATCGACTTCGCGTTTGTGGCGGGAAAGCTCGCCTCACCGTTCTGGCAGTGGTGGGACGTTCTCATGCTCTGGTTGGCGCTCATTCATGGCGCCAACGGCATGCGCACGATCGTCAACGACTACGTCGCCACTGAGACCACGCGCCGCGTGCTGATTTGGGCCCTCTGGCTTTCCGCCGGATTCCTCATCGTGCTCGGCACGCTGGTCGTGTTCACCTTCGACCCGTGCCTCGGCCTCAGCGACACGAGCGCCGACTGGCTGCTGGAGCAGTGCGCGTAGGCGCCCGCTCCCCCGACGAGAAATCAAGAAACCGAGAGCGCCAAGAGTGACTACCGAAACGATCGACAGCTACGTCAAAGACGGCGTCCATTATCACCAGTTCGACATTGTGATCGTGGGTGCTGGCGGAGCTGGCATGCGCGCGGCTATCGAGGCTGGGCCCGGCGCGAAGACCGCTGTCATCAGCAAGCTGTACCCCACCCGCTCGCACACGGGCGCGGCGCAGGGCGGCATGGCCGCGGCGCTCGCCAACGTTGAAGAAGACTCATGGGAGTGGCACACGTTCGACACCGTCAAGGGTGGCGACTACCTCGTCGACCAGGATGCTGCCGAGATCCTCGCGAAAGAGGCGATCGATGCGGTCATCGACCTCGAGAACATGGGCCTGCCGTTCAACCGCACGCCCGAGGGGAAGATCGACCAGCGCCGCTTCGGCGGTCACACCGCAGATCATGGCAAGACGCCGGTTCGTCGCGCGTGCTACGCGGCTGACCGCACCGGCCACATGATTCTGCAGACGCTGTTCCAGAACTGCGTCAAGCTCGGCATCAACTTCTTCAACGAGTTCTACGTGCTCGATGTGCTCACCGTGGATAAAGCAGACGGCTCGAAAGAGGTCGCGGGAGTCGTCGCCTATGAGCTCGCCACCGGAGAATTGCACGTCTTCCAGTCCAAGGCGATCATCTTCGCCACCGGCGGTTTCGGCAAGATCTTCAAGACCACCTCGAACGCTCACACCCTCACCGGCGACGGCGTCGGCATTCTGTGGCGCAAGGGCTTGCCGCTCGAAGACATGGAGTTCTTCCAGTTCCACCCGACCGGGCTCGCCGGACTCGGCATCTTGTTGACCGAGGGTGCCCGAGGTGAAGGTGCCATTCTGCGCAACGCCTCAGGCGAGCGCTTCATGGAGCGCTACGCCCCCACCATCAAAGACCTCGCACCGCGCGACATCGTCAGCCGCTGCATGGTGCAAGAGGTCGCCGAAGGCCGCGGCGGCGGCCCACACAAGGACTACGTCTTTCTCGACTGCACCCACCTCGGTGCCGAGGTGCTCGAAACCAAGCTCCCCGACATCACCGAGTTTGCGCGCACCTATCTCGGCGTCGACCCTGTCGTCGAGCCCGTGCCCGTCATGCCGACCGCGCACTACGCGATGGGCGGCATCCCGACGAACAACGACGCCCAGGTGCTGAGCAACAACACCACCATCGTCCCGGGTCTGTACGCCGCCGGTGAGTGCGCGTGCGTCTCGGTGCACGGCTCCAACCGCCTCGGCACCAACTCGCTGCTCGACATCAACGTGTTCGGCAAGCGCGCGGGCAAGAACGCCGTGGAATACGTTCAGACGGCTGAGTTCGTCGACCTGCCCGAAGACCCGGCAAAAGAGGTGCGCACTCTCATCGAGGGCTTGCGCAACAACCAAGGCACCGAACGCATCGCCGTGCTTCGCAAGACGCTGCAAGACGAGATGGACCGCAAAGCCCAGGTGTTCCGCACCGACGAGTCACTCGGCGAAGTGATGACGGTGATTCAAGAACTGCGCGAGCGCTTCAAGAACATCCACGTCGATGACAAGGGCAAGCGCTTCAACACCGACCTGCTCGAAGCTGTCGAACTTGGCTTCCTGCTCGACATCGCCGAGGTCGTCTGCGTGACCGCCCGCAACCGCAAAGAGAGCCGCGGCGGACATATGCGCGACGACTACCCCAAGCGCGACGACGAGAACTACATGCAGCACACGATGGCGTACCTGTCGGGCGATGCGCAGTCATCGCACCCCGAAGACCATATTCGTTTGGACTGGAAACCCGTCGTGGTTACCCGCTACCAGCCGATGGAGAGGAAGTACTGATGACGTCGCTCGCGGCAGTCGATGCGCCCGAAACTTCGGCGCAAGAGTCTGAGACTCCGGCAGACACCGGCATCCAGTCGTTTCTGATCACCTTCATCATCCGACGCTTCGACCCCGAGGTGGACGAAGAGCCGCGCTGGGTTGACTACGACGTCGAGCTGTACGCCACAGACCGCGTGCTCGATGCGCTGCACAAGATCAAGTGGGAAGTCGACGGCTCGCTCACGTTCCGTCGCTCGTGCGCTCACGGCATCTGCGGCTCTGACGCGATGCGCATCAACGGTCGCAACCGTCTCGCGTGCAAGACGCTCATCAAAGACCTCGACATCTCGAAGCCCATCTACGTGGAGGCCATCAAGGGCTTGCCGTTGGAGAAGGACCTCGTCGTCGATATGGAGCCGTTCTTCGCGTCATTCCGCGAGGTGCAGCCGTTCCTCATCGCCAACTCGACGCCCGAAAAGGGCAAGGAGCGGGTGCAGACGATCGCGGATCGCGAGATCTTCGACGACACCACCAAGTGCATCCTCTGCGCCGCGTGCACCTCATCGTGCCCGGTGTTCTGGACCGACGGGCAGTACTTCGGCCCCGCCGCTATCGTCAACGCCCACCGCTTCATCTTCGACTCGCGCGACGATGCTGGCGATGTGCGACTCGACATCCTCAATGACAAAGAGGGCGTATGGCGCTGCCGCACCACCTTCAACTGCACCGAGGCATGCCCGCGCGGCATTGAAGTGACCAAGGCTATCGCTGAGGTAAAGCAGGCTGTGCTCCGCGGCAAGGCCTGAGGTCCTGTCGACGCAGGTTGCGGGGCGTTTGCGTCTCGCCGATGCGAATCGCTCGGTACTCTGACGTGGTGAGCAAAAGAGTGGCTGCCGACGACCATAACGCCAAACGGTCGATTGCCGAAGCAGCGGCGCGCGAAGAAGAGACGCTGCGCGCGCGGTGGGAGGCAACTCAAGCATCGCTGCGGGTGAGGTTTGATGAGCCGATCTCGCGAGCAACGAGGCTGACGCAGCAAACTCTCGCGTGGTTTCCGGTGCGCGTGTGGCGCCACTTTCTGCAGCGAAATGGCTTTCTTCTCGCCGCCGGTGTGAGTTACCAAGCCCTGTTCGCGATCTTCGCGGCGATTTACGTGGCCTTCGCTATCGCGGGAATCTGGCTCGGTGGCAGCCCAGAGTCAGTCCAAGCCATGATCGACTTGATCAACGGCTACATTCCGGGACTGATCGCACCCACCGGCGGCATTGTGACCCCCGATCAGGTACAAGAAATCGCCGCCCAGACGGCCGGCGTACTCGGCGTCACCGGCTTGATCGCGCTGGGTACCGTCATCTGGACCGCGATCGGCTGGGTCACATTTTCCCGACGCGCGGTTCGGGACATCTTCGGACTCGATCCCGATCGTCGAAACTACTTCGCGCTGAAAGCCCGTGACCTTCTCGGCGCCGTCGTGTTCGGTGCCGCGCTCGTCGCTGGAGCGGTCGCAAGCCAGGCAGCCACGTGGGGCTTGGGTCTGGTCTTCTCCATGGCTGACTGGAGCACGAACTCTCCGCTGTACAACGGCATTGCGCGCGTCGCAGCTGCTTTGGTCTCTTTTGCCATCAACTCGGCCGCTCTCGCGGCCATGTTCAAATACCTCACCGGCACGACACTGCGTTGGCGCAGAGCATGGCCCGGCGCCCTCGTCGGCGGCGCTGCACTCACGGTGCTGCTTCTCGGCGCCGGCCTGCTGCTCGGCTACACGCCGTCGAATCCGTTGCTCGCGACCTTCGCTATTTTCATCGGTCTGCTGCTGTGGTTCCGGCTGAACGGCATCGTGATTCTGGTGGCGGCCGCGTGGGTCGCGGTGGCCACCGCAGATCGAAACGTCGCTCTGGTGCCGCAGACCGCTGAAGACCGCGCGCGCGCTGAGCACGAAGCACTGCTCGTTGCCGCCCACGTACGCGTGCGCACCGCGGTGAGCGCACTCGACGCCGCGCCCTGGTACCGCAAGCCCTCGGCCGAACGTGCCATCCGAGCGGCACGACGGGAGCTCTCCGAAGTCGAGGCCTCAGCTCCGCCTGTCGCGGGCAAGCCCGGAACACTGTTCGAATAGGCGCCACCGTCGGGTGTCGATGCCGCCGGTTAGGCTAGCGGGCGTGTCTCGTCGAGTTCGTATTGCCTCAGTCAACGTCAATGGTGTTCGCGCCGCCGCCCGAAAGGGCATGCTCGAATGGCTCGAGAACGCCGACGTCGACATCCTCACGCTGCAAGAAGTTCGCGCCCCAGAAGCTGAGCTGCGCCTGGCGCTCCCGGGTTGGGAGATCGTGAACGACGAAGCGCTCGCCAAAGGTCGCGCCGGCGTCGCCATCGCGTCACGTCTGCCAGCTGCGAGCGTGCGAAAGGTACTGGCTCCCGAACCCGTCGACGCCACTGGCCGCTGGGTTGAGGCTTCGTTCGACATTGACGGAGAGACGCTCACCGTCATCAGCGCCTACGTGCACAGTGGCGAGGTCGGCACCGCAAAGCAAGATGCGAAGTGGGGCTTTCTTGACGCGATGCAAGAACGGATGCCGCAGATCGCAGCCGAAACGCCGCTGACCGTCGTCACTGGTGACATCAACGTCGGCCATCGCGAACTCGACATTCGAAACTGGAAGGCCAACAGCAAGAAGGCAGGCTTCCTTCCGCGTGAGCGCGCCTACCTCGATCGAATGCTGGGCGAGTTGGGTGAACCGGTCAGCTGCGCCGACGGCACCGTGGGAGTCGGCATGGGGTGGGTTGATATCGGGAGACGCCACCACGGTGAGGTTGATGGTCCGTACACGTTCTGGTCGATGCGCGGGCGTGCCTTCGACAACGACACGGGCTGGCGCATCGACTACCACCTGGCGACCGCGCCGCTCGCGGAGCGCGCCTCCAACTACACCGTCGTGCGAGCCGACTCCTGGGACACCCGCTGGAGCGACCACTCACCAGTGATCGTCGACTACGCACTCGGAACCACCGCTGGCTGACAGCCCACGCGACGACCCCCCGCGCCCGCTTCGCTCGTGCGGGCGCAGCATCCATCGCCCGTAGGATTGACGGGTGAACAAACCGCGCCTCTATTCCGGAATGCAGCCCTCTGCCGACTCTTTGCAGGTCGGCAACTACATCGGCGCGCTCATGCAGTGGCGCGATATGCAGCAGTCCTACGACGCGTTCTTCTCGGTTGTCGATCTGCACGCCCTCACCACCCCCAACGATCCGGCCGAGCTGCGCGAGAAGACGCGCCGCACGGCCGCGCAGTACATCGCCGCTGGCATCGAGCCCTCGAAGTCGACCCTCTACGTGCAGTCGCACGTTTCGGCCCACGCAGAGCTCGCGTGGGTGCTTTCGACCGTGACCGGTTTCGGTGAAGCCGGCCGCATGACCCAGTTCAAAGACAAGTCGACACGCTACGGCAGCGATGTCACCTCGGTGGGCCTGTTCACCTACCCGGTGCTGATGGCTGCCGACATTCTGCTTTACCAGACTGACCTCGTCCCGGTCGGTGACGACCAGAAGCAGCACGTCGAGCTCACGCGCGATATCGCAGAGCGTTTCAACAGCCGCTACGGCCAGACATTTCGCGTGCCGACTCCCGTGATCCAGCAAGACACCGCCCGCATCTATGATCTGCAGAACCCCACGGCCAAGATGTCGAAGTCTGCCGAGTCCGACGCGGGTGTGCTCTGGCTGCTTGACGACCCGGCGAAGAGCGCGAAGAAGGTCATGCGCGCTGTCACCGACAGCGAGGGTTCGGTTCGATACGACCGAGAGAACAAGCCCGGTGTGTCGAACCTGCTCGTCATCTATGCGGCGCTTTCGGGTCGCCAGATCCCCGCGATCGAAGACGAATATGCCGGTCGCGGCTATGGCGACTTCAAGAAGGGTCTCGCCGAGGTCGTGGTGAACGAGTTCGGCCCCGTGCGCGAACGAGCCCTCGAACTGCTTGACGATCCCGCAGAACTCGACCGCGTGCTGGCGCACAACGCGACCAAAGCCGAGACCGTCGCGAATAAGACTCTTGGCGACGTCTACGACAAAGTCGGCCTGCTCCGCCGCAAGTAGCGGCCTCACGCCACCGCTCACGTAAAGTATCCGAATGCAACCCGTCGTGCTGCGCACCCCGCGCCTCACACTCGCCGCGCCGACCGAAGCCGATATCGAGGCGATCTACCAAGCCTGTCAAGACCCCGAGATTCCACGATGGACGACCGTGCCGAGCCCGTATGCTCGCTCCGACGCCGAGGACTTCGTCGCCAAGACCGCTGAGTGGTGGCTCGCCGACAGCGAGTACACCTGGGCTATTCACCATGAAGGCATGCTCGCGGGAGTGATCGGCATGTACCGCATGGTGCGAGCGGGATCTGGCGAGATCGGCTTCTGGATGTCACCGTCGTCGCGCGGCAAAGGCATTCTCACCGAAGCGGCGCGCGCGGTCATTGACTTCGGCTTCTCTGATGCTGTCAGCCTCAAGCGCATCGAGTGGCGCGCGGTGGTTGGCAACATCGCTTCGGCCAAGACGGCACGAGGACTGGGTTTTCAGTTCGAGGGGATGCTGCGCCAAGCCCTGGCGAGCCCTCGGGGCCGAGACGACGGCTGGGTTGCAGGCTTGTTGTCGAGCGATGACCGTGCCCCCAAGGCATGGCCTGTTCTCGAGGACTAGCTGCCCGTACGATCCGCCAGCGTGCCAAAATGGGCACATGCCGGAGATGCCGGAAGTTCAGGGGCTCGTTGCCTTTCTGCAGAGCCGCATTGTCGGCGTGAGCGTGACAAGCGTGGCGGTGGCGAACATCGCTGCGCTCAAGACCTTCGATCCACCAATCGAAACTCTCATCGGTGCCACGATTACGGGCGTTGAGCGTCACGGCAAGTTCATTGACGTGCACACGCAGACTCCGGATGCAGCCCCGCACCTCATCTTCCACCTCGCCAAGGCGGGCTGGCTGCGCTGGTACGACACGCTCCCCCAAACCATCATTCGTCCTGGCAAGACGCCGATCGCGCTGCGCATTGCGCTTTCTGACGGCTCAGGATTCGATCTCACCGAAGCTGGCACTAAAAAATCTCTGGCGTTCTACGTCGCTCGCAGCTCTGTCGATGTCGCGGGCATCGAGCGGTTGGGTCCCGATCCGCTCGATGCCCGTTTCACCCGCGCCACGCTCGCACAGATCGTGGCGGGCCGCCGCACCCAGATCAAAGGCGTGCTGCGCGACCAGTCGATCATCGCGGGGATCGGCAACGCCTATTCCGACGAGATTCTGCACGTGGCGAAGATGTCACCGTATGCGCTTGCCACCAATCTCGGCGATGACGAGATCGACAATCTGTTCGCCGCGCTCACCGCCACCCTCACCGAGGCCGTCGCGGCAGCATCCACCAAGCCTCCCGCCGCGCTCAAAGATGCCAAGCGGCGCGGAATGCGCGTGCACGGGCGCCGCGGCGAAAGCTGCCCCGAGTGCGGTGACACCGTTCGCAGTGTTTTCTTCGCCGACAACTCACTGGAATACTGCGCGACCTGCCAGACCGGCGGCAAAGTGCTCGCTGACCGCAGACTCTCGCGACTGCTCAAGTAGCGCAGCGCCCCGCACGGGGCGGTTTACTCCACATCGTCGTCGACCCAGTCCAAGGTCTTGGTGACGGCCTTTTTCCAGTTGCGCAGCAGTCGTCCTCGCTCCGCGTCGTCCATCGCCGGAGTCCAGCGCTTGTCTTCGACCCAGTTGTCGATGACATCCTGCTCACCCTGCCAGAAACCGACAGCGATACCCGCAGCGTAGGCGGCGCCCAACGCGGTGGTCTCGGCGACCTTCGGGCGCACGACGTCGACGCCGAGAAGGTCTGCCTGAAACTGCATGAGCACGTCGTTGGCTACCATGCCGCCGTCTACCTTGAGCTCGGTGAGGTTCACCCCCGAATCGGCGTTCATCGCTTCAAGCACTTCGGCCGATTGAAACGCTGTGGCCTCGAGCGAGGCGCGGGCGATGTGGCCGATGTTGACGAACCGGGTGAGGCCCACAAGGGCACCGCGAGCGTCGCTGCGCCAGTGCGGTGCGAACAGACCAGAGAACGCCGGCACGAAGTACGCCCCGCCGTTGTCTTCGACCGTCGCGGCGAGCTTCTCGATTTCGGGCGCCGCAGAGATCACCTTGAGGTTGTCACGCAGCCACTGCACGAGCGATCCTGACACCGCGATTGATCCCTCTAGTGCGTACACTGCGGGCTGGTCGCCGATCTTGTAGCAAACGGTGGTGAGCAGACCGTTCTCGCTCGGTACGATCTCGGTGCCGGTGTTGAGCAACATGAAATTGCCGGTGCCGTACGTGTTCTTGGCCATGCCGACTTCGAAACACGCCTGCCCGAACGTGGCAGCCTGCTGGTCGCCGAGAATGCCCGCGATCGGCACCTTGGGCAGCATTCCCTTGGGGCGGCCTTCGCCGTAGACCTCGGACGACGACCGGATCTCGGGAAGCATCGACAGCGGAATTCCCATGTCAGCGGCGATATCCTCGTTCCAGGTGAGCGTATCGAGGTTCATCAGCAGGGTGCGCGACGCGTTCGTGACATCGGTGATGTGCACTCCGCCTTGCGTGCCGCCGGTCATGTTCCACAACACCCACGTGTCGATCGTTCCCATGAGCAGGTCACCGGCTTCGGCTGATTCTTTTGCGCCGTCGACGTTCTCGAGGATCCAGGTGACCTTCGGGCCCGCGAAGTAGGTCGCGAGCGGCAGGCCGACCTTCGCCTTGTACTTGTCGGCGCCTTCATCGCCGCCGAGGCGATCACAGATCTTCTGCGTGCGAGTGTCTTGCCAGACGATGGCGTTGTAGACGGCCTTGCCGGTGTTCTTGTCCCAAACCACCGCGGTCTCACGCTGGTTGGTGATGCCCACCGCGGCAATATCGGTCGACTGCAGGCTCGCCTTTCCTAGCGCGGAGCCGACCACATCGCGAACGTTGGTCCAGATCTCAGCCGGGTCGTGCTCGACCCAGCCTGCTTTGGGAAAGATCTGCTCGTGCTCCTTCTGCCCGGAAGCGACGATGTTTCCTGTCTTGTCGAAGATGATCGCGCGAGAACTGGTGGTTCCCTGGTCGATGGAGAGTACGTAGTCGGCCACGATGTTTCCTTTCACTGCGTTGTGTGGGGTGGAGTAATTGTGCGGGTGGGATGTTCTGTGGGGATGAAGGAGTCGTTGGTTCAGATCGACAGATCAGGCGACGAGAGCGGCGCCAGCGATGCCGCCGATCACACCTCCCACGAGGGGGCCGACGATCGGCACCCACGAATAGCCCCAGTCTGAGGTGCCCTTGCCCTTGATCGGCAACACGGCATGGATGATTCGCGGTCCGAGATCGCGGGCTGGGTTGATCGCATAGCCGGTCGGGCCACCGAGGCTCGCGCCGATGCCGACCACCAATAGCGCAACGGCGAGAGGCCCGAGTCCGGATGGCGTACTGCCGAACGCGATGACGGTGAACACGAGCACGAAAGTGCCGACGATCTCGGTGAGGAGGTTCCATCCGTACGAACGGATGGCCGGGCCGGTCGAGAACACTGCGAGTTTTGCGCCGGCGTCGTCTTCGGCATCGAAGTGCTGCTTGTAGACGAGATAGACCAGCACCGCACCCGCCATCGCGCCGAGCACCTGCGCCACGATGTAGATGAGCGCGTTCAGCGGTGTGGCGGGAATCGCAGCGAGTCCAAGCTCGGGATTGCCCGCGAAGAAGTCGTTGCCGCTGGCCCAGAGACCCACCGTCACAGCGGGATTGATATGCGCGCCGGATTTGAATGCCGCATACACACCGACGAACACACCGAGACCCCAACCGAAGTTGATCAACAGCCATCCGCCGCCGAAGCCCTTCGTGCCTTTCAGCACGACGTTGGCGACGACGCCGCCACCGAGCAGGATGAGTAGTGCGGTACCCACAAACTCGGACATGAATATGGTGCTCACAAAAGACCTCTCTTCACTTCATTGTGATGGTGACACTGGCGCGCCACCAGGGTTTGGTGCGGATCAACGTCTCCCCCACCGGGAAGGCGTTGATCCGCACCGGGCAGGTTATGACTGTGCGTGAACCGTGAGTGGCTGGAGCGGGGCGATATCGCCCGCGGCGAGTCGTTCCGCTTCTGCTTCGGCGTCGGTGGTGGTGCGCGCGGCAGCATCTGTTGCTTCACAGCGGGCGATGTACGACGCCTTCTCTGCGGCGATCTTCGCGTCATCCCACCCCGCGACCTCTCCGACGATTGCGGCGATCTCATCGAGGGCTGCTCGCCCGGCGTCAGCCACTTCGTACGTGAGGCGGGTGCGATGCAGCATCACGTCTTCCAGGTGGAGCACCTGTTCGTGGGTCGCTGCGAAATGGATCTCGGCACGCAGGTATGCCGGCGCATGCTCGAGCGGAGCGGCCAGATCGGGCTTCAACTCGATCGCGTCGATCAGGTCGCGTATGCCCGACCCATACCGGTGCAACAGGTGGTGAATCATCACCGAAGACCACCCGAAGCGCTCTTTGAGCCGAGGCGCCTGACGTCTCATCGCATCAAGCCCGACGGCTCCGAGCAAGGGAATGCGATCTGTGATCGATGGCAGCGTCGTGGCGCGGTTGCCGAGCGCGAAGTCAACCGCATCTTTCGCCATCACCCGATAAGTCGTGAGCTTGCCACCGGCAATCACGACAAGTCCGGGCGCGGGCGAGGCGACGGTATGTTCTCTCGACACCTTCGCCGACGACGTTCCCTCTTTGGTGCCCGGCTGCAGCAGCGGACGAAGCCCCGCCCAGGTGCCGATCACGTCATCGCGTGAAATGGGTTCTGCCAATACGGCGTTCGCGTGGTCGATGACGTAGTCGATGTCGGACGCCGTCGCGACGGGGTGCACGGGGTCGCGCTCGTATGGTGTGTCGGTCGTGCCGATTACCCAGTACCGCGACCACGGGATGACGAACAGCACCGACTTCTCAGTCTGCAGAATGAGTCCTACGCTGCCGCGAATCCGTTCGCGGGGCACGACAATGTGAATGCCCTTCGACGCGAGCACCTTGAGCCCGCCCTCGGTGCCGGCGAGCGCTTCGGTGTCTTCCGTCCACACTCCGGTGGCGTTGATGACGCGAGCGGCCTTGATGGTGTGCTCAGTGCCGGTCTCAAGGTCCAGAACGACCGCGCCGTTGACCTGGCCAGCATCGGACTTGGTCAGTTCGATCAGCTGCGTGCGCGGCGCCGCCAGTGCGCCGTAATCGACGGCGGTGCGCACGAGCGTGAGCACGAGGCGGGCGTCGTCGACCGAAGCATCCCAATACTGAATCGCGCCAAGAGCCGAGTCGGCGCTCAGATCGGGAAAGGCGCGGTGCAGCGCCTTCTTCGACAGGTGCTTGTGAAACGGCATGGCGCGTCCCTTGCGGCTGCCGATTGTCGCGAGCACGTCGTAGAGCGCGATTCCCGCACCCACGATGGGCCGCTCCCAGTGTTTGACCACCGGATAGAGGAACGGAACACGTTCGACGAGGTGCGGCGCGATCTCTTTGATGAGCAGATCACGTTCAGTCAGGGCTTCGTGTACGAGCGAGAAGTCGAGCATCTGCAGATAGCGCAAGCCGCCGTGCACGAGTTTGCTCGACCGGCTCGATGTTCCGCTCGCCCAGTCCTGTGCCTCGATGATGCCCGTTCGCAGTCCTCGGGTTGCGGCATCGAGTGCGACGCCCGCGCCGGTAACGCCGCCACCAATCACAAGGATGTCGAGCCCCGCGTCGTCGCTCATAGCGGCGAGGGCCTCGGCTCTGGTCTGGTCGGTGATCGCGTTCGTCACAGTTCCTCCTGCGCGTTGTGCTCGACCCGTCCGATGTGGCGGGGGGCCTCAATAGCGGCCCGATCTCTACTTTGCGTGCGTCGGCACGTATGCGCAATAGTGGTGCACAAACGTGCAGCAGGTGAGGAGTTCGAGTGGACGATCGTGACGAAATGATGCACGAGGCAGCGACCTTGTACTACCTGCAAGACGAGACCATGGAGTCGATCGGCCGCCACCTCGGCATCTCTCGCTCCGGGGTGAGCAGGCTGCTCAAGCTCGCGCGCGACCGCGGCGTGGTGCAAGTGCAAGTGCGCCCGCCCGGGGCAGGTGGCGCCATCGCCAGCCAGGTGTCGTCGCTGTTTCGCGTGCGTGCGCACGTGGTGCCGGTTCGCACGGCGCTCACCGAAGACAGCCGCCTCGACAATGTCGCCCGCTACGCCGCCCAGCTGACGCAGAGCTGGTTCACCCACGGCATGACGCTTGGACTCGCGTGGGGAACCACGGTGGCCGCCGTCTCAGCCCACCTCACCCACACCCCGCTCCGCGAGGCGACGGTCGTGCAGCTCAACGGAGCGACCAACACATCGACCTCGGGGCTTGCGCACGGATCAGAACTCGTCACCCAGTTCGCCCAAGCTTTCGACGCGAGTCCCCAGCACTTTCCCGTCCCGGCTTTCTTCGATCTGGCCGAGACGCGCGATCTGATGTGGCGCGAACGGAGCGTGCGGCATGTGCTGAGCGTTCAAGCTCGCGCAGATATTGCCGTCTTCGGCGTTGGGGCACTGGCTGCCCCTGTGCCCTCTCGCGTCTACATCTCGGGATACCTCGAATCGACCGACCAAGCGGCGCTCGCTGCCGATGGGGTCGTCGGCGACGTCTGCACCGTCTTCTTGCGTGAAGACGGATCATGGGAAGACATCGCGATCAACAAGCGGGCGACGGGCCCCACGCCGCGGCAGCTGCAGGCGATCGATCGACGTGTGTGCGTCGTGTCAGGCGACGCCAAGGTCGTGCCACTTCGGGCGGCACTGCGCGCCGGCGCCGTGACAGACCTCGTCATCGACGAACCCACGGCGGCCACACTCGTGCGAGGCACACCGCGTTAGCTCACGGTGCTCGAGAGCCGTCAGGCCAGCGCAAGCCACTGACCGGGAATGAAACCTTTGGCGCGGCGTTGGGTAGACTTGTGAGCATTAGCATGCTCCGGGGTCGGTGAGAATCCGAACCGGCGGTGACAGTCCGCGAACCAAAGCACCAGCATCTCTTAGGTGCCGCTGCGGTTGATCTGGTGAAATTCCAGAACCGACGGTGATGTGACGAGAATTCGTCGCTAGTCCGGATGAGAGGAAGCATGGCGGTGCGACCTGCACCGTTGCGTCTGCAACCCCGGAGAACCGAGGGTAAGGACGAACGAGATGGCGGTCACCGACATCGAGCGCGGCGCAATGCGCCGCGCGCTGGCTATCGCCCTCAACGGCCCGCGTGGAGTAAACCCGCAGGTCGGCGCCGTCATCCTCTCGCCCGGCGGCGAGATACTCGCTGACGGCTGGCATCGCGGCATCGGCACCGCACACGCCGAGGTCGATGCGCTGTCGAAACTCGCGGCGGATGCCGCTCGCGGAGCGACCGCGGTTGTGACTCTCGAGCCCTGCAACCACACCGGCCACACCGGCCCCTGCTCTGAGGCCCTCATCGCCGCGGGCATCGCGCGCGTGGTCTATGCCGTCGCAGACCCGGGCGAACACTCGGCCGGCGGCGCGCAACGTCTTCGCGACGCGGGCATCGACGTCGACGCACGCGTTTTGGAAGAGGATGCTGCGCAGCTGCTCGATTCCTGGCTCACCGTGCAACGACTCGGCCGGCCACACGTCACCGTCAAGTGGGCGCAGAGCCTCGACGGGCGTGCCGCAGCCGCCGACGGTACGAGCAAGTGGATCACAGGACCCGCGGCGAGAGCCGATGTGCACCGTCGCCGCTCCCAGACGGATGCGATTGTCGCGGGCACCGGTACCGTGCTGGCCGATGATCCCGCCCTGACCGCACGAGACGAGAGCGGTGAGCTGTTCGGGCACCAGCCACTGCCGGTGGTGATCGGCTCGCGCGCCGTTCCCGACGCCGCGGCCCTGCGTCGGCATCCGCACTCCTTCGAGCAGTATGCCAACCCGGCTGAGGCGCTCGACGCCCTCGCTCGTCGTGGTGTTCACCGTGTGTTCGTAGAGGGCGGCCCGACGCTCGCGAGCGCGTTCCTGCGCGAAGGGCTCGCCGACGAAGTACTCGCCTATGTCGCCCCCGTGCTGCTCGGCGGCGATCGCCTCGCAGTCGACGACATCGGCGTCGCCACGATTTCGCAGGCACGGCGACTTGCCGTCGCATCCATTGAGAACCTCGGTGATGATCTGCTGGTCATCGCCCATCCCACCGGCGAAAGCGAGAACTGATGTTCACCGGAATAGTTGAAGAGATCGGTCGCGTCACTGCCGTGGCACCGTCGGGCGACGGCGTACGCGTAACCGTGCAGGCGCCCAAAGCGATCTCAGACGCCGAGCACGGCGACTCGATTTCGGTAAGCGGAGTGTGTCTCACGGTTGTGGATCAGGGCGAGGACTGGTTCACCGCCGACGTCATGCAACAGACCCTCGATATGTCGACCCTGGCGGGCGTCTGCGCGGGTCGCGCGGTCAACATCGAACGAGCAACCGCGGCACACGGACGCCTGGGCGGACACATCGTGCAAGGCCACATCGACGGCACCGGCGAAGTTCTCGAAGTGCGCCCCGGTGCGCAGTGGCAGGTCATTCGCATTTCGCTCGCTCCTCAACTCGCCCCTTTAGTCGTCGACAAGGGGTCCATCGCTGTCGATGGCGTCTCGCTCACCGTCAGCGCGGTGAGCGACGCGGCCGATAGCGCCCAATGGTTTGAGGTCTCGTTGATCCCCGAAACGCTTGTCGCCACCACGCTCGGCACGCGCCAGCTGGGCGAAAGCGTCAATCTCGAAACAGACATTCTGGCGCGTCATGTACAGCGCCTACTCGCTTTTTCTTCTGCGGCATCGGCCGCAAACACGGAAGGAGGCTCGCGATGAGCCTTGCCACGATCCCTGAGGCGCTAGCAGCCCTCGCTGCCGGCCGACCCGTCATCGTCGCTGACGATGAGAACCGGGAGAACGAGGGTGACGTCATCATCTCGGCCGAACTCGCCACTCCCCAGTGGATTGCATGGACCGTTCGCTGGTCGAGCGGCTTCATCTGCGCGCCGATGCCCGCGGACTGGGCAGATCGGCTCAATCTGCCGCCCATGGTTGAGGCGAACGAAGACGCCCGCGGCACCGCCTACACCGTGAGTGTGGATGCTGCGCAGGGCGTCACCACCGGCATCAGTGCTTCCGATCGCTCCCACACGCTCAACGTGCTTGCCAACCCGGATTCCGGGCCGACCAGCGTGATCCGCCCCGGGCACGTGCTGCCACTGCGTGCGGTCGATGGTGGGGTGCGCGAGCGCGGAGGACACACCGAAGCCGCCGTCGAGCTGATGCGCCTTGCCGGCCTTCAGCCGGTCGGTGCGATCGCCGAGGTCGTTGACGAAGATGGCTCGATGATGCGACTGCCCGGCCTGATGGATCTCGGAGAGCGCGATGGCGTTCACGTGATCACCATCGAGCAGCTGATCGCGTATTTGAACGAGATCGAGCCTCTGGATGCGGCCGTCCAGCCAGCGCATCGTCGCCGGGTCAGCCTTCGCGCCGAGGCGAATGTGCCGACCGCGCACGGGGAGTTTCGTTTCTTGGCTTACAAAGATCGCGTGACCGGCACCGACCACGTCGCGGTTGTCGCTGGTGAGATCGGCTCTGAGCCGCCTCTCGTGCGCGTGCACTCCGAGTGCCTCACGGGCGAGGCCTTCGACTCGCTCAAATGCGAATGTGGTCCACAGCTGGATGCTGCGCTTGACGCTATCGCCACGCAGGGCGGCGTCGTCATCTATATGCGCGGGCATGAGGGCCGCGGCATCGGGCTGATCAACAAGCTGCGTGCCTACAGCCTGCAAGAGCGCGGACTCGATACCGTCGACGCAAACCTCGCGCTAGGGCTGCCGGCAGATGCCCGCGACTATGCCGCTGCGGCAGGAATTCTTGCTGACCTGGGGATTGACAGCATCCGACTGCTCACCAACAACATCGACAAAGTGACCCAGCTTCGCGGCTTCGGCCTCGACATCGTCGAGCAGGTTCCGCTTCTCGTCGGAGTAGGCCCCAACAACCACCAGTACATCGCCACCAAGCGAGACCGCATGGGGCACATCATCAATTCCGACGACCTGGCAGATGCGGTCGCGAAAATGCACGAAGGAGCCCAACGATGAGCGGTACCGGAGCACCCACGCCCAGCGGTCACGTCGACGCCACGGGCCTGAACGTCGCGGTCATCGCCGGCACATGGCATGACGTGATCACCGACGGACTGATCGCCGGCGCGGAGCGCGCCCTGAAGCAATACGCGGCGACGTGGCGGCTGGTTCGCGTTCCCGGCTCATTCGAGCTTCCGGTCGCCGCGAAGACCGCGCTTGACGCCGGCGCCGATGCCGTCGTCGCGCTCGGCGTGATCATTCGCGGTGGCACTCCGCACTTCGAATTCGTATCGTCCGCCGCAACCGATGGCCTCACCCGGGTCGCCCTCGACGCCGGCAAGCCGGTCGGCTTCGGTGTGCTCACACTCGACGACGAAGCCCAGGGAATCGACCGCGCGGGTCTCGAAGGATCGAAGGAAGACAAAGGCTTCGAAGCGGCGGATGCTGCGGTGCGCACCGCCGTGTTGCTGCGCGAGCTTCGAGCCACTCGCTGAGGTGAGGACGGCCTTGCTAGCGCGAGCGCGCGTTTGCGCCTAGGTTGACGATTATGGAGACCCTGCGCCACATCGTCTTGTTCGTTCACCTGATTGGTTTTGCTGTGCTCTTCGGAGCATGGGCCGTAGAGGCGGTCAACGGCCACCGGGGAATCACCCGACTGATGAGCTGGGGCTTGGCGCTCGCCGCTGTGGCAGGCCTCGCGCTTGCCGCACCCTGGGGAATCGACTACGACCTCAACTACGCGAAGATCGGCACCAAGCTCGTCATTCTTATCGTCATCGGTGCACTGCTGGGCATCGGTTCCGGCCGTCAGCGCAAGTCCGGCTCGGTACCCCCTGGCATCTTCTGGTCGATCGGCATTCTGACCGCAGCCAATGCGGCGATCGCCACGATCTGGCGCTGATCGCTCGAACACCGCATCGCAGAGCTCCTTCTATCCTTGCCATGAGGCTTGGCAAGCAGATCAGAGGGAAGGCTGCACATGACAGCGAACGATCCAGACCACGCTGGGCCGACCACGGAGTTCGGGCGTAGCCATATTCAGGCAGTACCCGCAGACCCGTCGCCCACGCGTCGGCTCTTGATATTGTCGGGGCCAGCGCTGCTCATCGGCATCGCCAGCGCCCTCGGGCTCATAGTGCTTGACCTCATCGCGGAGGCGTTGGAGAACCTGCTGTGGGACGGGCTTCCGGCTCTTATCGGATTCGACCAATACGCACCGTGGTGGATTCTCGTCGTGCTGACGTTGGCTGGCTTCGCCACCGGTCTGATCGTGCGGTTCGCCCCGGGGCACGCAGGCCCCGATCCCGCGACCGAGTCGTTCTTTCCTCCCGCCGTTCCGCTCATCACTCTCCCGGGCCTTGCCCTGGCCGCCATCATCACTCTTGCCACGGGTGTGAGTCTGGGCCCTGAGGCGCCGATCATCACCTTGAATGTTGCTCTTGCCGTCTGGGTCTGCAAGAAGGTCATCCCGGCTGTTCCCACCAAGCTGATCATCCTCATGGTGGTTACCGGCACCTTCGGCGCACTCTTCGGATCTCCCCTGGGCGCTGCGCTTCTGGCGACCTCAGTGGCGGCGGCCACAGCCTCCAAAGCGCTGTTGTGGGATCGCCTGTTCCTTCCGCTGGTATCTGCGGCGTCGGGTTCACTGGTGATGATGGTCTTCAGCGGCCACACGATGTCGCTTACCCTCCCCGAATACACCCCCGCGGTGTTCGCTGATCTCGGTGTCGCGTTGGCGGTGGCTGCCGCCGCAATGGGCGCAGGTTTGTGCCTGCTGTTGCTGTTTCCACACGTGCACCGGCTGTTTCACCGGTGGCGCGGCCCGGTCATACCGCTGACGGTCGCCGGGGTGCTGCTGGGTGCGCTCGGAGCGCTCGGTGGCGAGGTCACCCTCTTCAAGGGCGTGGATCAGATGGCACAGCTGGCAGCAGCGGCCGACGATGTCGAAGCATGGCAGGTTGGAATGATCGTCGTGATCAAACTCGCCGCGCTTCTGATCGCAGGCGCAGCGGGCTTCCGCGGCGGACGGGTGTTTCCCACGGTGTTCATCGGAGTGGCCGTCGGTGTGCTCGCCTACGCCATCTTCCCCAGTATTTCGCTGACGGTAGCGATCGGCGCTGGTGTGCTCGGGATCTGCCTCGTGGTGGTGAGAGACGGATGGCTTTCGCTGTTCATCGCCGCCGTCGTCGTCGGAGATGCCACGCTGCTGCCGATTCTGTGCATGGTGGTCTTGCCCTGCTGGCTCGCTGTCGCTCGACTGCCACAGATGCAGATCACCGAGCCCGGCGCGGCCGCACACGACACGAATAGCAAACAAGCCGCACAGTAGAAGTACGGTTCTATATAGTCCCGTCTCACAAAGTAGGTTCCGCCGTGTCTTCCCCCGCTACCCCCGCCACGACTGCCCGCCCGCCGCGTGGTCGACGCCGCAAGCAAGAAGGGCCTCGCGCCAGCTTCAGACAGCTGCTGCCGTTTCTGTTCGAACACCGCGGTGTTCTGATCGTGGTTGCGATCCTCAGCGTGCTCGGGGCCATCGCGACGCTCGCGCAGCCGCTCCTGGTCGGGCAGGTCATCTCTCTGGTGCAGGCTGGCGACCCGCTCGGCTCGCTCGCCTGGGTCATTGCGGCACTCGTGGTCGTGGCATCGCTGATCTCGGGCTATCAGCACTATCTGCTTCAGCGCACCGGAACCGCCGTGGTGCTCTCAAGTCGACGTCGCCTCATCTCGCGGATTCTTCACCTGCCGATCAGTGAGTTCGACTCGCGCCGAACCGGCGATCTGGTGTCGCGCGTCGGAACCGACACCACGCTCCTTTACGCCGTGCTGACGCAAGGCCTTGCCGACGCCGTCGGCAACGGCCTGATCTTCGTCGGCGCGCTGATCGCCATGGCGGTGATCGACCCGCTGCTGTTGCTGCTCATCGTGGTCGTCATCGGCGTCTCGGTCGGCATCGTGACGGTCATCAGCGGCGGCATTCGCCGTGCGACCGAAGTGCAGCAGGCCAAGGTCGGTGAGCTAGCTTCGGGTGTTGAGCGAGCGGTCGGTTCAATTCGCACGATACGTGCGGCTGGTGCAGCCGCTCGCGAGCAGGCCGCGATTACCGAAACGGCCACCGATGCCTATGACGCCGGAGTGAAAGTGGCGAAAGCCTCGGCCCTCGTCGTGCCGATCGCTGGCGTGGCTCTGCAACTTTCACTTCTCGCTGTGCTCGGCGTGGGCGGGTTCCGGGTGGCATCCGGCGCCATCACTATCGCGAGCCTCGTGACGTTCGTGATGTTCCTCTTCTTCTTGATCCAGCCGCTCGCAACATTCTTCGGTGCGATCACCTCGGTGAATCAGGCTTTGGGCGCGCTCGGGCGCATCCAGGAGGTTCTCGACCTGCCCACGGAGACGCAGCAAGATGCGCAGCTGGCTGCGACCGTGCGTTCAGAGGCTGTCCCGACTAGCGCCGATATGGCGGCTATTGAATTTCGCGACGTGCACTTCGCCTACCCCGAAACCGTGGTCGAAGCCCGGCGCAAGGCCGAAGCCGAAGCACGTGCACTGCTCGAAAGCGTGCACGTCGAGGCGTCCGCGGTCACCGTTGGCGACGAAACGGCGAACTCCAGAACAGACGAAACCGAGAGTGTGCTGCAGGGCGTTTCGTTCTCGGTGCCGCGGGGCGCGCGTGTCGCACTCGTCGGCCCTTCCGGTGCTGGCAAAAGCACAACGCTCTCGCTCATCGAGCGCTTCTACGACCCCACTTCAGGCGCGATTCTGCTGGCGGGTGAAGATGTGCGCACCCTTGAGCGCGATGCTCTTCGCGCGCAGCTGGGCTATGTCGAACAAGATGCACCCACGCTCGCTGGCACGCTTGGCGAGAATCTTCGCCTCGCCTCGCCACACGCGTCTGACGACGAGTGTGAACGGGTGATGCGCGCGGTCAATCTTGGAGACGTTCTCGATCGAAGCGCCCTTGGACTCGAAGCCCCGGTGGGGGAATCGGGCGTCAAGCTTTCGGGTGGCGAGCGTCAGCGACTCGCGATTGCGCGCGCGCTGCTCGCGGCTCCGCCCATCCTGCTGCTCGACGAATCGACATCATCGCTTGACGGGCTCAACGAACAGCGCATGCGCGAAGCCATCGATGCGGTCGCTGCGGGGCGCACGCTCATCGTCATCGCGCATCGGCTGTCAACCGTCGTCGACAGCGACCTCATTGTGGTGCTTGATCGCGGCAAGGTCGTCGGGCAGGGCACTCACTCCGAGCTGATCGCCTCTACCCCGCTCTACCGAGATCTCGCCAAGCACCAGCTGCTGGTGTGACCGGCGGGCGCGCCCCGGCTAGGCGCGTTGCAGGCGGTAGCGCAGTGCCGAAAGCTCGGCCCACAACGGCGCCGGCACTCGTCCGTCGAAGGTGCGGTAGAAATCTTCGGTCAGCTCAGACTCCCGCATCCACGAGTCGCGGTCAATCGAGAACAGTGCCTCAAGGTCGGCGTCCGAGATTTCGACACCGTCCAAGTTCAGCTCGTCGGTCTTGGGCAGTCGACCGACCGGGCTGTCCACCGCGCCGACCGAGCCTTCCACGCGGCGAATGATCCAGTCGATCACGCGGGCGTTGTCGCCGAAACCCGGCCACAGGAAGCGTCCATCATCGCCCTTGCGGAACCAGTTGACCTGGAAGATGCGCGGGGCGCGATCGAAGCGCAGCTTCTGACCGATGCGCAGCCAGTGCCCGAAGTAGTCGGCCAAGTTGTAGCCGCAGAACGGAAGCATGGCGAACGGGTCGCGGCGAAGCTCGCCGACGGTGCCCTCGGCTGCGGCAGTGCGCTCGGAAGAGATGTTAGAGCCCATGAAGACTCCGTGCGTCCAGTCGGTTGCCTCGACGACGAGCGGAACGTTGGTCGCTCGGCGCCCACCGAAGAGGATCACGTCAAGCGGCACGCCCTCAGGAGCATCCCAATCGGCGGCGATCTGCGGGCACTGTGATGCGCGAACGGTGAAGCGTGAGTTGGGGTGCGCGGCAGGGCGTCCCGAATCTGGCGTCCACGGCTTGCCTTCCCAGTCGGTGAGCTTGGCCGGCGGGGTATCTGTGAGCCCTTCCCACCAGACATCACCGTCAGGACGCAAGGCAACGTTGGTGAAGATGGTGTTGCCCCAGAGCGTCTCGACCGCAGCGACGTTGGTTGACTCCCCAGTTCCGGGAGCGACGCCGAAGAACCCAGCCTCCGGGTTGATCGCCCACAGACGTCCGTCGTCGCCCGGGCGCAGCCACGCGATGTCATCACCGATGGTTTCTACACGCCAGCCGGGAATCGTGGGGCGAAGCATCGCGAGATTGGTCTTGCCACAGGCCGAGGGGAAGGCAGCGGCCACGTGGTACGCCTTGCCTTCGGGCGAGATGACGCGGATCAGCAGCATGTGCTCGGCCAGCCAGCCCTCGTTGCGGCCGATCACCGAGGCGATGCGCAATGCGAAGCACTTCTTGGCAAGAATGGCGTTTCCGCCGTAGCCAGAGCCAAACGACCACACCTCGAGCGTGTCGGGAAAGTGCACGATGTACTTCTCGTCATTGCAGGGCCATGCGACATCTTGTTCGCCCGGCGCCAGCGGAGCGCCCACCGAGTGAACCGTCTTGACCCAGGGCGCGCCGTCTGCAATCTGACGCAGCACATCGGTGCCGACACGGGTCATGATGCCGATTGAGGCTACGGCGTACGCGCTGTCTGTGATCTGAACGCCAATGTGCGAGAGCGGGCCCCCGACCGCACCCATCGAGAACGGCACGACGTACATGGTGCGGCCACGCATCGATCCTTCAAACAGCGGGTTGATCGTGGCGCGAATCTCTTCGGGCTCAGCCCAGTTGTTCGTCGGGCCAGCGTCGGTCTCGCGTTGCGAGGCGATGAAAGTACGCGCCTCCGTGCGAGCAACGTCGCTCGGGTGAGAGCGCGCGAGGTACGAGCCTGGTCGCCATTCCGGGTTGAGCTTGATGATCTTGCCCTCGTCGACCATCTCGCGCAAGAGGGCATCGTTCTCGGCACGCGATCCGTCGACCCAGTGCACTCGGTCTGGCGTGGTCAACGCCGCGACCTTGTCTACCCAGGCGACGAGATCTGCCATCCCCTCGCCATACACCGCGGGCATCTCACCGAATGTCGGCACGGTCTTCATGGTCGGCCTGGTGGTCTGCGGGACGATGTCTGCGATTGCCATGGTTGCGCTCCTCTGCGTAGCAAATCGGTTCTGTTCCTCAAGACTGCGCCAGAATCAATGGGAATTTCTAAGAAATATGGCGTCAAGAACTTGATTTCTTTCGCTATTCTGAAGGAATGGCACCTAGCGCAATCGAGTTGTCCACTCTTGGCCATCGCATCCGGCACCAGCGCGTGTCGCGGGGGTACACCCTCGACGAGCTGGGGGCTCTTGTGGGAGTGGCAGGCAGCCAGCTGAGCCTCATTGAGAACGGCAAGCGCGAGCCGAAGCTCTCGCTGCTGCAGTCCATCGCCGGTGCCACCGGAGTCGACGTCACCGAGCTGCTTTCGACCGAGCCTCCGAATCGCCGAGCAGCACTCGAGATCGAATTGGAGCGGGCGCAGTCGAGCACCGTCTTTCGTCAGCTCGGCATTCCGCCGGTCAGGATCACCAAGAGCACGAGCGACGAGACCATCGAGTCGGTGCTCGGCCTGCATCGCGAGCTGCAGCGCCGCGAGAGCGAAGCGATTGCGACCCCCGAAGAAGCACGTCGAGCAAATACAGACCTGCGCCACAAGATGCGTGCGGTTGACAATTACCTTCCCGATATCGAGAAACTCGCTGAAAAGCAGCTCAAGGCGGCCGGTCATGTCTCTGGTGCACTGACCCACCGCACCGTGAGCGTCATGGCTCAGCAGCTCGGCTTCGAACTCATCTACGCGAGCGATCTTCCTCACTCCGCGCGCTCCGTCACGGATTTGGAGAACGGTCGCATTTACCTGCCACCAGCATCCATCCCCGGTGGTCACGGACTTCGCTCAATGGCTCTGCAGGCGATGGCCCACCGACTGCTCGGTCACACCAGGCCGAGCGACTACGCCGATTTTCTTCAGCAGCGCCTCGAGATCAACTACTACGCCGCATGTTGTTTGATGCCTGAAACAGCATCGGGCGCTTTTCTCTCGCAGGCGAAGAAAGACCGCAACCTCGCCGTCGAGGACTTTCGTGACGCGTTCGGCGTGACGCACGAAGCAGCCGCTATGCGACTCACCAACCTCGCGACGGTTCACCTCGGCATCCGTCTTCATTTTCTGCGGGTGGATGGCTCGGGAGCTATCTCGCGTGTCTACGAAAACGACGATCTGCCCCTGCCCACCGATGTGACGGGTGCGGTCGACGGTCAGATCGCGTGCAAGAGGTTCTCAGCACGGGCTGCCTTCGCCGAGCAGAACCGCACCACCGAGCACTACCAGTACACCGATACCCCCGCCGGCACGTTCTGGTGCTCGACGCAGACCGGCTCTACCTCTGACGGGGAGTTCTCGATCACCGTCGGCGTGCCGTTCGACGATGCTCGCTGGTTTCGCGGACGCGAAACCCAGAAGCGCGCGACCTCGCACTGTCCCGATGAGACCTGTTGCCGTCGGCCCCCGGCCGAAGTCACCGAACGCTGGGCGGGCAAGGCGTGGCCAAGTGCCCGCGTACATATGCAGATGTTCTCGCCGCTGCCCCGCGGGACGTTTCCCGGCGTAGACGACAACGAGGTCTATTCGTTCCTCGACCGTCACGCGTGACCAAAGGCCGCTAGCCGCGCTCGTCGTAGGCGGCGCGCGCGGCTTCAACCGCGGCATGGTTCTCAATGGCCCACTGACCGACGGCTTCCGCGATGGCGATGAACGTGCCGCCGAGCTGAGTGTGTTCGTACTCGACGCGCGGGGGAACTTCTGCGTGCACGGTGCGACTGATCAGCCCGTCTCGCTCGAGCTGTCGCAGCGTGCGGGTCAACATGCGCTGCGAGATCCCGGGGATGTGCCGCTGCAGCTCGCTGAAGCGCAGCCGTCCGCCGCGCAGTGTCGCGATCAGCAGCAGCGACCATTTGTCACCCACCCGGTCGAGCACCTCGCGGATGGCCCGACCTCCCACCTCCGGATCGCTCGCTCGCCCACAGGAATTCTCATATGCCGTCTGGGTTACCTCGATCGGGTCGTTCAACGTCATGACGTGTTCCTCACTTACACTCGTGTGCCTTTTGCAACACCGTCATCAATGACTCATGATGAGGTTACTTACTTATCGTAACCGACCTACTCAAGGGGAACTTCTTGATCATTGCACTGTGGATTCTGAACGGCATACTCGCCCTCGCATTTCTCGCGGCCGGCGCCATGAAGGCGCTGCGCTCAAAAGACGCTCTGCGTGCCAGCGGCGGCATGGAATGGGTCGACGGCTTCAGCCCGACCGCAATTCGTCTGATTGGCGTCGCAGAAGTGCTCGGCGCGGTCGGACTCATCCTGCCGCTTCTCACCGGCATTGCGCCCATCCTTACGCCGATCGCTGCCACCGCGCTCGCGATTCTCATGATCGGGGCTACGGTCACGCATGCACGCCGCCACGAGAAGGTTGCCCCGACGCTGGTGCTGACAGTGCTCACGATCGCGAGTGCGATCCTCGGGTTCGTCGTCGTCCTCGGCTGACGACGGCAGTCCTCGCAGGCGCACCGCGGCGAACGCGGTGCGCCTGCGTCAGACGTGCACAGCTAGGCGTGCGGGTTGGGTGTCAGCGTGTACTTGGTCTGCAAGTATTCGTGAATGCCTTCGGCCCCGCCCTCGCGCCCGAGGCCTGACATCTTCCAGCCCCCGAAGGGCGCTGCGGCATTCGACACCACGCCGACGTTGAGGCCCATCATGCCGGTCTCGAGCTTGTCGATCATGCGCTGTCCACGCGACAGGCTTTCGGTGAAGACGTACGACACCAAGCCGTACTCCGTGTCGTTCGCGATGCTCACGGCTTCATCTTCGGTGTCGAAAGGCACAATCGCCAGCACCGGCCCAAAGATCTCTTCACGCAGAATGTCGCTGCCGGGCTGCACATCTGTCACAACGGTCGGCTCATAGAAGGTGCCCGGGCCGTCGACTGCCTTGCCGCCGGTCTTGAGCTGTGCGCCGCGTGAGACGGCGTCTTCAACGAGCGATTTCGCCTTTGCGACCGCGCGGTCATCGATCAGCGGACCAATGGTGACGCCCTCTTCAGTACCTCGGCCGATTGCGAAACCTTCGACTCGTTCGGTGACACGTCGCGCGAACTCTTCGGCAACGGAACGGTGGACGATGAAGCGGTTTGCCGCAGTGCAGGCTTGACCGATATTGCGGAACTTGGCGAGCATCGCGCCCTCTACCGCTTTGTCGAGATCGGCGTCGTCGAACACCACGAACGGTGCATTGCCACCAAGTTCCATCGAGGTGCGAAGCACCCCATGGGCAGCTTGTTCGAGCAGCTTCTGACCGACACCCGTCGAACCGGTGAACGACAGTTTGCGCAACCGCGGGTCGCGAATGATGGGCTCCGAAACAGCGCCCGATGTCGAGGTCGTGAAGACGTTGACAACCCCCTTGGGCAGACCGGCATCTTCGAGCAGCTTCACAAAGTAAAGGGTCGTCAGCGGTGTCAGCTCGGCCGGTTTGATCACGACCGTGCAGCCTGCCGCGAGCGCCGGCGCGATCTTGCGGGTAGCCATGGCCAGCGGAAAGTTCCACGGCGTGATGAGGAAGCACGGCCCGACCGGATGCTGCGTCACAATCATGCGACCAGTGCCTTCGGGGTTTGCAGCGTACCTGCCCTGCACCCGCGCTGCCTCTTCGCTGAACCAACGCAGGAACTCGCCGCCGTAGGCCACTTCACCTCGGGCTTCTGCCAGCGGTTTGCCCATCTCGATGGTCATGAGAAGGGCGAAGTCCTCTTTGCGCTCCTGCAGCAGGTCGAACGCACGACGCAGAATCTCGCCGCGCTCTCGCGCGGGTGTCGCCGCCCACGCTGGGAAGGCATCGGCAGCAGCATCCATGGCCGCCTTGCCGTCGTCGACACCGGCATCGGCGATCTCTTTGACGACGAGGCCCGTCGCCGGGTCAACGACCTCGAGTGTGTTGCCACTAGCGGCTGGCCGCCAGTCTCCGCCGATGAACAGCGAGTCGGGAACGGCTGCCAGCAGATCGGTTTCACGGTTGTCAGTCATTCGAGACCCCTTCATCAATCGGATGCCGCAGCGAACGGCGGTCGCCTACGGTCCCATTCTGCCGGGATTGCGCACTCACCCCGATATACGTGATGTACAGATGGCGCTACCCGTTCGCCTCTGCGGAGGCCACTAGTACGACTCAGAAACGAGCGCAATGTCGTAGTGGGCGATTCGCTGCGGAACGCCCTCGAATGCCGCCGCTCGAGCTGCGGAAGCGACGTACACCTCTTCGAGCGCGAGGAACTCTTCTTTGGTTCCCTCGATGCTCACCGCCCACACGAACTCGTTCGATTCGCGCAGTCCGTAGGCGAACTCGATGGTGAAGCCCGCCGCGGGGCGAACCTCGGGCATGCAACCCTGCCACCAGGCGACGAATGCGTCGTACTCTCCGTCAACAAGGGCATAGCGTCGCAACTGAATCGTCTTCATTCTTCGATCATGCCAGCGACACGCATCGGCTCGCGCGCATATACTCAAAGTGTCCAGCGGTGTATTCCCCCGCCGGTGCTCGGAAAAGGGGCACGCAGCCGACGCTTGAAAGCGAACGCGAGACACATACGGAATCTCTGCTCCGTCGTCTCGAAAGGCTTTGTCATGCCCGCTGTCCCTATGACCACCGTTTCTGCGCACGTCGCTCTCACCCTCGGCCGCCACGTCGACCATGTCTTCGGTGTGATGGGCAACGGCAACGCCTACTTTCTCGACGCACTGGAGCGATCGACTCGAGCGCAGTTCACCGCCGTGCGCCATGAAGCCGGCGGCGTTGTTGCGGCAGACGCGTTCTGTCGAGCGTCGGGGCGACTGGCTGCGGCCACCGCTACGTACGGTGCAGGCTTCACCAACACGCTGACCGCACTCGCCGAAGCGGTGCAGGCTCACGTCCCCCTGGTGCTGGTCGTCGGCGATGAACCGACCTCAGGCCCGCGCGCGTGGGATGTTGACCAGATCGCAATGGCATCTGCCGTCGGCGCGCGCACCTACACGGTGGGGCGCGCCGATGCCGCCGCCACGACTGTGATCGCCATCGAGCACGCGCTGACCTACCGCGTTCCCACCGTTCTCGCGATCCCCTACGACGTTGCCGCCCTCGACGCCGGCCCCGTTCCCGCCGCTCCCGAGCCTCGCGTGCCTACGCCCCTTGCCCCGCGCGGAGCGTTTGCTGAAGCCTCGGTACGCGAACTCGCTGATGCGCTGGCTACCGCGAGCCGCCCGTTCCTGCTCGCGGGCCGCGGCGCGTGGATCTCAGGTGCCCGAGACGCTCTCGGACACCTCGCCGACGTCACTGGGGCTGTGACCGCTTCTACCGCGCTGGGCCGCGGCATCTTTCCGCGGCCCGAGTTCGATCTCGGAGTCACCGGAGGTTTCGGCGCTGAGGGTGCGATGGAACTCGTGCGCGAAGCCGACGTCGCTGTGGTGTTTGGTGCGTCGCTCAATCAGTTCACCATGCGCTTCGGCGACCTATTCGCTCCCGGCACACGCGTCTTCCAAGTTGATGTGGCGCCGACAGCGACCCATCCGCACGTTGCCGGGTTTGTTCGGGCGGATGCTGCCAGCGTCGCTGAAACACTCGTGACCGAACTCATCGAGGCCAAGTCTGAGCCGAGTGGTTGGCGCGAATCGATCGATATCGCCGCGTTGCGGGCTTACGAACAGGGCGACTCGGTTGCCGCTGACGGCCGCCTGGATCCCCGCACCGTGGCCAACCGCATTGGTGAACTTCTTCCGCAGGACCGTGTCGTCGTGTCTGACGGTGGCCACTTCATCGGCTGGGCGAACATGTACTGGCCGGTGGCCTCGCCCGACCGCCTGATGATGATCGGCACCGCATTTCAATCGATCGGCCTCGGCTGGCCGTCTGTGCCCGGTGCAGCTCTCGCCAGGCCCGAGTCGACGATCGTTTTGACCACGGGCGACGGCGGCGGCCTGATGGCGCTTGCTGACCTCGAATCGGCCGTGCGCGTTGCTGCTGGTCGCGGAATCGCCGTGGTGTGGAACGACGCCGCGTACGGGGCCGAGATCAACCTCTACGGATTGAAGGGCCTTGCCCGCGAGCCGATGATGATCCCAGAGGTTGATTTCGCGGCACTGGCCGCCGGCGTCGGCGCCGAGGGCGTTGTGGTGCGCACGATGGCCGACCTGGAAAGGCTCGCCACGTGGTCGGCGGAGCCCGAGGCATCCCGACGATTCCTCGTGCTCGACTGTCGAATCTCAGGCGACGTGATCGCGCCCTACCAGCAGGAGATCATCCGAGTGAACTCCTGATCGCGGGGATTCATCCCTCGAAGACCGGCGCGAAGAAGTCTGCGAGTGCGGCAGGATCGCTCAGCGGAAGAACCGCTGAGACGTATTGATCAGGGCGCACGACCACGACGACGCCGTCTCGCGACAGTTCGCGCTCGGCAAAGATGTCTGCGTCGTTCCAGTCGGTTTTTCCGGCTGCGAAGACTTTCTCCCAATCGGTGAGGCCGAGTGGACCCGTGCACGGGCGAAACAGTTCGGGTACGGCATTCCAGTCGACCGCAGCGGGCGGCTGCTGATAGACGACCTTGATGTCAAAGATCGCGTCGACATCGCCGTGCGCAGGCGTGAACGTCTTCAGCGGAGACTCGGGCGCGGTCGCAACCCACTCCGCCCAGCGCGAGAGCTGAGAGCTCTCCCCCGCGGCTGGCGCATCGGCGAACGCATAGATGCGCCAACGACCATCGGCGGTGGCGTGATGGCCGAGATGAATCGCATTGCCGTCGCACACGAGCGACACCCGTGCCGACTTGAAGCGCTTGCCGAGAGGGAACCCCTCAGCCAGATGCTGGTGCGCAGCATCCATCACGATTGCCGACGGCCCGTACTGGGTCATGAACCCCGATGGAAACTCCGCCGTAGCGAGGTAGTGCGTGGCGAGGTCTTGCGGGTCGGTGATCTCTTCTGGCTTGCGCGCCATGAGCGATGACCACTCTTTGTCGAAGTCGATCAGCTGCTGCGCGACCGGTTGCCGCTCCGCGGAATAGGTCGACAGCAGAGTCTCGGGGCTGCGCCCGGTAAGCACCGAGCCGAGCTTCCACCCGAGGTTGAAGCCATCTTGCATTGACACATTCATGCCCTGCCCGGCCTTCGCACTGTGCGTGTGGCAGGCGTCACCTGCCAGGAACACGCGCGGCGAGCGGTCATCTCCCATCGGCACATCGTCGAACTTGTCGGTTACCCGGTGGCCAACCTCATAGACGCTGTGCCACGCGACCTGCTTCACATCAATCGAGTACGGGTGCAGAATCGCATTGGCCTTGCTTATGACGTCTTCAATCGGAGTCTGGCGCACGCGATGGTCATCATCTGCTGCGACCTCACCCAAGTCGATGTACATGCGGCTGAGGTATCCGCCCTCTCGCGGAATGTGGAGAATGTTCCCCGCGGCAGAGTTGATCGCGCATTTCGTACGCCAATCGGGAAAGTCCGTATTCACCAGCACATCCATCACACCCCAGGCATGCGCCGCGCTGTTGCCGGTGTGCTTTCGACCGATCGCCTCGCGCACGCCACTGCGAGCGCCGTCACAGCCGACAACGTACTTGCACCGAACGGTGTGCTCCTCGCCCTCTCGCTCACCCGCGGTAGAGCGCACACGCACCTCGAGAGGGTACTCCTCGCCGTCGTGACGGGTGAGCGAGACGAACTCGAGGCCATAGTCGGGCACGATGCGCCCAGGACCCTGCGCCGCTGCTTCTGCGAAGTAGTCGAGAACCCGCGCCTGGTTGACGATCAGGTGAGGAAACTCGCTGATCGAGTAGGCGTAGTCCGGGGTACGCGAGGTGCGAACGATGTTCTGTGGATTCTCGGGGTCGGGCCCCCAGAAGTTCATGTAGGCGATGTTGTACGCCTCGGCCACGATGCGCTCGGCGAATCCGAAGGCCTGGAACGTCTCCACGCTGCGCGGTTGGATCCCATCAGCCTGGCCGAGCGGCAACCGCCCGTCTCGACGCTCGATAATGCGCGTCGAGACGGACGGAAAGTGCGACATCTGGGCTGCGAGCAGCATGCCCGCGGGGCCGGAGCCCACGATGAGTACGTCGATCTCGGTCGGCAGCTGGTCGGGGCGATCGGTGCCGATCGCCGCGGCCGGCTGGAGGCGCGGATCGCCTGACACATACCCGTGGTGGTGAAACTGCATGCTGCCTTCTTCGGTCGACTTGACTCGGGTGCCGGGGGCTACGCCCGCGACATCCCGTATATCGGGCTCTTGGTCTGCTCAGCTTCGTGATCCGGACCGAGCGAAATGCCCGAACGGTCACGCAGCAGCAGGGTTGCCGCGAGCCCGATGCAGGTCATCCCAGCGAGATACCACGTCACCGAGTCGGTCGATCCTGTTGCCTGCACGAGAGCAGTGGCAATGGTCGGAGCGAATGCTCCACCGAGGATTGCACCAAGGGCGTACGAGATCGAGACACCCGAGAATCGGATCGATGCAGGGAACAGCTCTGAGTACAACGCTGCCTGCGGTCCATAGGTGAAACCAAGGCCCACGGTGAGAATCGCCAGCCCGAAGAACAACGACATGATGTTGCCGGCATTGACAAGCGGGAACAGCAGGAAGACACCCGCAAGCTGCAGAATCCACCCGATGATGTAGGTGTTGCGTCGGCCCAGTCTGTCGGAGATCCAGCCGGCGAAGAACGTGGAGATCAACCAGGTGACTGCCGAGGCAGCAACCGCCCACAGTACAGGTCCGCGCTCGAGCCCAACCGGTCCGTCGGGGTTTGTTGCGTAGTTCTGAATGTATCCACCGGTCGTCATGTAGCCGACCGCGTTGTTACCGGCGAAGACCAGCGCCGCGATGATCACGAGAAGGGTGTGCTTCTTGAACAGCTGCACGATGGGCATGCGTGTCTTCTCTTTGCGCTCGGCGAGCTCGGTGAACACCGGGCTCTCCTCGACGTGACGACGCACCCAGTAGCCCACGATGATCAGAATGAACGACAGCAGGAACGGCACGCGCCAACCCCACTCGATAAACGCGTCACCCGGAGCGATCACGGCCATCAGCGCCATGATTCCCGATGCGAGCAGCAGACCGATCGGCACGCCGATCTGCGGCGAGGCGCCGAACATTCCGCGCTTGGCCTTCGGGGCGTGCTCGACGGCCATCAGCACCGCGCCGCCCCACTCGCCACCGGCCGAGATTCCCTGCAGGATGCGCAGGGTCACGAGCAGGATCGGTGCCGCGACACCAATCTGAGCGTATGTAGGCAGCAGACCAACCAGAGTGGTCGCTCCGCCCATCAACACCAGCGTGAAGACAAGCACGACACGGCGGCCGTACTTGTCGCCGAAGTGACCCGCAAGGAAGGCACCGAGCGGGCGAAACAAGAAGCTCAGGCCCACGGTGGCGAACGAGAGCAGCAATGCCGCCTGCGCGCCGAGTGGTTCAAAGAAGATCTGGCTGAAGACCAGACCAGCGGCCGCGGCATAGATGAAGAAGTCGTACCACTCGACGGTGGTTCCGACGACTGTCGCGAACACCACGCGTCGCCTGTCGGCTGATGTGGCAATGGTGCCCGTGGGGGTGAAGCCCTGTGGCGCGGAGGGTGAAGCGGACATCGTACGGTGACTCCTTCGTCATTCGAACCAGCGGTGTGGGCGGTCAAGAATGAGCACTTGCTCGCCTGCCGTCGATCATATACGATTTCAGATATCACGCAAGAGCGAGGGAGCTCATGAACGAAACCACACCGTCCGAGCCCACATCCGACGATGCCCGTTTCGCCGCGCTCCCCCAGCGGCCGGGCAAGATCATCGCCGTCCACCTGAGCTATAGCTCCCGAGCAGATCAGCGCGGCCGCACACCCGCTTCGCCGTCCTACTTCTTCAAGGCATCGAGTTCCGTCGCCGCCTCAGGAAGCACGATCGAGCGCCCTGCGGGCACCGAGCTGCTCGCTTTCGAGGGCGAGGTAGCGCTCATCATCGGAACCGCGGCTCGTCATGTCAGCACCGCCGAGGCATGGAACCACATCGCTGCGATCACCGCAGCCAACGACTTTGGGCTCTACGACCTGCGCGCAAACGACAAGGGTTCCAACGTTCGATCGAAGGGTGGCGACGGCTACACCCCGATCGGACCACAGCTGATCGATGCCCGCGATGTCGACCCCGAAGCCGTGCGCGTACGCACGTGGGTGAACGGCGAGCTGGCTCAGGACGATACGACTGCGGGCCTCATCTTTCCGCTGACGCAGATCATCGCCGATCTCTCGCAGCATTTCACTCTCGAGCCGGGTGATGTGATTCTGGCTGGCACTCCGGCAGGCTCGTCGGTGGTCGTACCAGGCGACATCGTCGAGGTGAGTGTCGACGCGGCCGGCGCAAGCTCGGGGCGACTCGTGACCCGAGTAGTGCAGGGCGAGACTGCATTTGATGAATCTCTCGGTTCGCTGCCCTCGGTCGATGAAAAGCAACGCGTCGAAGCGTGGGGCTCCGCCGAGGCTGCGGGCGTCGCGGAGGTTGCGCCGGCTCCAGCACTCACAGCCGAATTGCGCGAGAAACTCCATCGCGTGCCGGTCGCCGGGTTGTCTGCTCAGCTGCGCAAGCGTGGGTTGAACAACGTCACCATCGATGGCGTGCGCCCCCTGCACCCCGAAGCCAAACTGGTGGGCACCGCGAAGACGCTTCGCTTCGTTCCTCACCGCGAAGACCTGTTTGCATCGCACGGCGGTAGCTATAACGCTCAGAAACGCGCGTTCGACTCTGTTGGCGACGGCGAAGTCATCGTTATCGAGGCGCGCGGCGAGACCGGGTCAGGCACGCTAGGAGACATCCTGGCGATCCGTGCGCACGCGCGCGGCGCCGCGGGCATCATCACCGATGGCGGCGTGCGTGATGCCGACGCAGTGACCGCGGTGGGCATCCCGGTATACACCGCGGGAGCGCACCCGGCGGTGTTGGGTCGGCGCCATGTGCCGTGGGATCTCGATGTCACCATCGGCTGCGGCGGCACCACGGTGCAGCCTGGCGATGTGATCGTGGGCGACCGCGATGGCGTCATCGTGATTCCCCCAAGCCTCGTCGAAGAGGTCGTGGATGCCGCCCTCACGCAGGAAGGCGAAGACGCGTGGATTGCCGAACGGGTCGCGGAGGGCAACCCACTCGATGGCCTGTTCCCGATGAACGCTGAGTGGCGGGCACGCTTTGAAGCTGCTCACACCGAGGAGCCGCAATGAACGCGGCATCCACCAAGAGCAAATCCCAGCTGGCCTACCACTGGGTCAAGGAGCGCATCTCGAGCCAGGAGTTCACTCCCGGCTACCGACTCGTGTTGGGCAGCATCGCCAGCGAGCTCGATATGAGTGTCGTTCCGGTGCGCGAGGCGATCCGTCAGCTTGAAGCTGAGGGACTGGTCACCTTCGAACGCAATGTCGGTGCACGCGTATCGATGGTTGACGACACTCAGTATCGCTTCAGCATGCAATCGCTCAGCATCCTCGAAGGCGCCGCCACTGCCTTAGCCGCACGTCGCCTCACGGTGGACGACATCCGTCGCGCACGAGACATCAACGATCTGATGGTCGAGACGCTCGACCACTTCGATCCGCGCGCCTTCACCCGACTGAACCAAGAGTTTCACGCCACGCTCTTCGCCACCTGCGCGAACCCCCGGCTGCTTGAGCTGGTCGAAGCAGAGTGGGGCCGACTCGGGCACTTGCGTGATTCCACCTTCAGCTTTGTGCCCGGTCGCGCTGCCGAGTCGGTGCGCGAGCACGAGAACATCCTGCAGCTCATCGAGAACAGCGCACCGCTCGGCGAGATCGAGAAGGCCGCCCGTCGTCACCGATCGGCGACCCTCGATGCCTACATGATCCACGAGCATCCCGACGAGACCCTCGGCCTGCCGGCCTTCTAACCATCTCCCCCGGAGGAAATCATGACTGACACCACGACAGCGCACGACGCAGCGCGCTATGTGCCCGCGGATCTTCCCACCCGCATTCAGCACTACATTGACGGCGAGTTTGTCGACTCTGTCGACGGCGACACCTTTGAAGTACTCGACCCGGTATCGAACCAGCCCTACCTGCGCGCGGCGGCGGGAAAAAAGAGCGACATCGACCTTGCGGTCGCTGCCGCACGCCGTGCGTTCGACGAGGGGCCCTGGCCACGCATGCTGCCCCGCGAGCGCAGTCGTGTCTTGCACCGCATCGCCGACCTCGTTGAAGCGCGCGACGCCCGTCTGGCCGAGCTCGAGAGCTTCGACTCGGGCTTGCCCATCACGCAGGCGCTCGGCCAAGCTCGTCGCGCAGCGGAGAACTTTCGCTTCTTCGCCGACCTGATCGTGGCGCAGGCCGATGATACCTACAAGGTGCCCGGCCGCCAGATCAACTACGTGAACCGCAAACCGATCGGTGTCGCGGGCCTCATCACCCCGTGGAACACCCCCTTCATGCTGGAGTCATGGAAGCTCGGGCCCGCTCTCGCCACCGGCAACACCGTTGTGTTGAAGCCAGCCGAGTTCACCCCGCTCTCGGCATCGCTGTGGGCCGGCATCTTCGAAGAAGCGGGCCTGCCCCAGGGAGTCTTCAACCTTGTCAATGGCCTTGGCGAAGACGCTGGCGATGCGCTCGTGAAGCACCCTGACGTTCCGCTCATCTCGTTCACCGGTGAAAGCAGCACGGGGCAGCTGATCTTCGGCAACGCGGCGCCATATCTCAAGGGTCTGTCGATGGAGCTCGGCGGCAAGAGCCCCGCAGTAGTCTTCGCCGACGCTGATCTCGACGCGGCCATTGACGCGACGATCTTCGGAGTGTTTTCTCTGAACGGCGAGCGCTGCACTGCTGGCAGCCGCATCATTGTGCAGCGCGAGATCTACGACGAGTTCGTCGAACGCTATGCCGCCCAGGCAAAGCGCGTTGTCGTGGGCTATCCGCATGACCCCGCAACCGAAGTCGGCGCGCTGGTTCACCCCGAGCACTACGACAAGGTGATGAGTTACATCGAGATCGGCAAGGGTGAGGCACGCCTCGTCGCCGGCGGCGGGCGCGCTGCCGGCTTTGACGAAGGCAACTTCGTGTCACCGACGGTGTTCGCCGATGTCTCCCCCGACGCGCGAATCTTCCAAGAGGAGATCTTCGGGCCCGTCGTCGCGATCACGCCATTCGATACCGATGAAGAGGCGCTCGCGCTGGCCAACAACACCAAGTACGGGCTGGCCGCCTATATCTGGACCAACGACCTGAAGCGGGCTCACAACTTCTCGCAGTCGGTGGAAGCGGGCATGGTGTGGCTGAACTCGAACAACGTGCGCGACCTGCGCACCCCGTTCGGCGGAGTAAAGGCGTCGGGCCTCGGGCACGAAGGCGGGTACCGCTCCATCGACTTCTACACCGACCAGCAAGCGGTGCACATCACCCTCGGCAAAGTGCACAACCCGACCTTCGGCAAAGGCTAAGCCGCAAAAACCGGATGCTGCGCCGACTCATCCCGCCGCAGCATCCCTCCCCTTCTCGTTTTCTCACGCAAGGACGCTGATATGACCGACAAGACCCTCACCTCCTCCGGCTTCTATGTCTCGCAAGAGGCGCCGATCCACTCGGCCAACCCGGTGGCGACCCCCGCGGCCTCGCCGCCCGACATTCTGCGATGCGCTTACATGGAGCTCATCGTCACTGACCTCGCCGCCTCTCGCGAGTTCTACGTCGATGTGCTCGGGCTCTATGTCACCGAAGAAGACGACTCAGCGGTCTACCTGCGCTCCACGGAAGAGTTCATTCACCACAATCTCATTCTGCGAAAGGGCGACATCGCCGCCGTCGCCGCATTCTCATACCGCGTGCGCGCCCCAGAAGACCTCGACAAGGCAGTCGCGTTCTATTCAGAACTGGGATGCCGCATCGAACGTCGCGAGCAAGGCTTCGTAAGCGGCATCGGCGACTCGGTGCGCGTGACCGATCCGCTCGGATTTCCGTACGAGTTCTTCTACCAGACCGAGCATGTGGAGCGGCTCTCGTGGCGGTATGACCTGCACACCCCGGGAGAGCTGGTGCGTCTCGACCACTTCAACCAGGTCACCCCGGACGTACCCCGGGCAGTGAAGTTCATGCAGGATCTCGGCTTTCGCGTCACCGAAGACATCCAGGATGACGAGGGAACCGTCTATGCGGCATGGATGCGACGCAAGCCCACCGTGCACGACACCGCCATGACCGGCGGCGATGGCCCTCGCATGCACCACGTCGCCTTCGCGACGCACGAAAAGCACAACATTCTCGCCATCTGCGACAAATTGGGCGCCCTGCGTCGCTCCGACGCGATCGAGCGTGGACCCGGCCGCCACGGTGTGTCGAACGCGTTCTACCTCTATCTGCGCGATCCTGACGGACACCGGGTAGAGATCTACACGCAGGACTACTACACCGGCGACCCCGACAACCCCGTCATCACCTGGGACGTGCACGACAACCAGCGTCGCGATTGGTGGGGCAACCCCGTCGTTCCGAGCTGGTACACCGAAGCATCGCTGGTGCTCGATCTCGATGGCAATCCACAGCCCGTGGTGGCACGCACCGATAGCAGCGAGATGGCCGTCACGATCGGCGCCGATGGCTTCAGCTACACGCGTCCTGATGAAGACTCCATGCCCGAGTACAAACAGGGCGAGTACAAGCTCGGCCACCAGCTGTAACGTCGAAGCCAGGAGACCACATGCTGACAGCTGACCAGATCGCCGCGCTCGCGATCGAGCTCGCCGATGCCGCCGACTCGCGCACCGTGATGCCACGCATCACCTCGCGATACCCCGATGCGACAATCGACGATTCGTATGCCATCCAAGGGGTGTGGCGCGATCAGCAGATCGCCTCGGGGCGCCGCCTCGTCGGGCGCAAGATCGGTCTCACTTCGAAGGCGATGCAGCAGGCTACGGGCATCAGCGAACCGGACTACGGTGTGATGTTCGACGACACCGTGTGGGCGAACGGTTCCGTGATTCCCTACGACGACTTCTCGAACGTGCGAATCGAAGTAGAGCTGGCGTTCGTGCTGAAAGAAGCCCTCACCGGACCGCACTGCACCCTCTTCGACGTGCTGCGCGCGACGGAATATGTGACGCCCGCGCTCGAGGTGCTCAACTCTCACATTGAGCTTGAGGGTCGCACGATCGTCGACACCATCAGCGACAACGCCGCGTACGGCGGCATGGTGCTCGGCGGCATCCCCATGCGCCCCGATCAGATCGATCTGCGCTGGGTGTCGGCGCTTCTCTACCGCAATGAGACGATCGAAGAGACCGGCGTGGCCGCGGGCGTTCTCAATCATCCCGCTGCGGGCGTCGCATGGCTGGCGAACAAGTTGCACCAGCACGGCGCGCGACTTGAGGCTGGCGAGATAATCCTCGCCGGTTCGTTCACCCGCCCGATGTGGGTGAAGCGTGGCGACAGCGTGCTGTGCGATTACGGCCCGATGGGCACCATCACGTGCAGATTCGTCTGATCATCGTTTGCCTCTGCCAAAGACAGGACTGACATGCCGCTTCGACCAGCCCCTACGTTCCGCGAAGCTCTAGCGAACGCCGACCACCCGCTCGCGGGCATCTGGGTGTGCTCGGCCTCGCCGGTGTCGGCCGAGATCTGCGCGGGCTCGGGCATGGACTGGTTGCTGATCGACGGCGAGCACTCCCCCCTCGATCTGGGCTCCACGCTCGCCATCCTGCACGCAGTCGCTGCCTATCCGATCACACCCGTGGTGCGTGTCGCGAGCCTCGATGCGGTGACCATCAAGCAGGTGCTTGACCTTGGCGCACAGAACCTGCTCGTGCCGATGATCTCTTCGGCCGCCGAAGCGCACGCTGCAGTTGCCGCGGTGCGATATCCGCCTCGCGGCAAGCGCGGCGTGGGATCCGCGCTGGCACGCTCGGCGCGCTGGAATCGTGTCGACGACTATCTCGAGAATGCCGATGATCATGTGTCGCTCTTTGTGCAGATCGAGACTTCGGCAGGGGTGGATGCGGCGGCCGAGATCGCTGCCGTAGATGGCGTTGACGGAGTGTTCGTTGGTCCGAGTGATCTCGCCGCATCTATGGGGTTGCTCGGCCGGCAGACTCACCCTGATGTCGTTGCCGCCGTCATATCGACATTTGCTGCGGTGCGTGCTGTGGGCAAGCCGGTGGGAGTGAATGCTTTCGCCGAAAAACAGGCACAGGCGTACGTCGATGCGGGCGCGGACTTTATCGCCGTCGCCGCCGACGTCTCGCTGCTGGCTCGCGCTTCAGAATCGTTGGCGCTTCGATGGACGCCAGCGGCATCTGCCGAGAAGCGAGCGTCGTACTAGCTGGCGTCACGCGGCCGATCTCGCCAACCACACTCGGCGCAGTTACGCAACCGAGACACGGTGACGGTGAGTCCGTGGGATGCTTGCCGCATGAATAGGGAAGTCACCAGCCGCATTGTGCTCGATGTCACCGAAGCCGCCGATCTCGTCTTCGCAGTCGCCGTCTCAGACCATTACCAGCCGGTGACTGAAAGCTTCGAGGTCACCGTCGACGGCACCGCTATCGACAGCGAGGAACTCGCTGATGTGTCGGGCACTCGATTGAAGCGAGTGCGACCAGGTGCGGGTCGCCTTGAGATGAATTACCACGCCGAGATCTCGGGTGCTGGGGCAGCCGATGAGCCCACCGATACCGACCTGCTCGTCTACTCACGGCCCAGCCGCTACGCGGAGTCTGACGCACTCGCCGCGACGGCGTTTGCCGAGTTCGAGGGCATCGATGACCCCGCCAAGCTGCTCAAAGCGGTGTCGTCGTGGGTGGGTACACATCTGGCCTACGTGAGCGGCTCCAGCTTGCCGACCGATGGAGCGGTGCGCACTCTGCTATCTCGTCAGGGCGTCTGCCGCGACTTCGCACACTTGACGGTCGCGCTGTTGCGGTCGAAGGGAATCCCTACGCGACTGGCGGCCGTATATGCGCCTGGGCTCGACCCCATGGACTTCCACGCTGTCGCCGAGGCGTGGGTCGACGGCGCCTGGTGCGTCGTCGATGCCACCACGCTCGCACCGAGATCATCGCTCGTGCGTATTGCGACCGGCCGCGATGCTGCCGACACGGCATTTCTCAACATCATGTCGGGACGCACCAACCTCGTGAGTCTCGATGTCATGGCCACCGCAGACGAACTGCCCACCGACGACCTCGACAAACTCGTGTCCATCTCCTAGCCCAAGGTGCGTGGCCGCCGAAGCCATGACAATCTAGGCGTATGAAAGCTTGGGTCGTGCGCTTTGCGGCGCTGTATGTCTACAACATCGCCGTGCTGTTGGTCATCGGCCTGCTCACGCCCGCAAAGGTGGGCTTCCACGTCTTCTGGGCCGCCGTCATCATGGTGCTCGCCGAAATTCTCGTGAAGCCGTTCGTGCTGAAGATGTTCGCCAAATCAGCGGCCAAGTCTGCAGCACAGCGCACGCGTGTGGCCGAAGGCTTTGTTCAAGCGTTGATCGTGCTCGCCGTGGCAGCGATCATCTGGGTGATCGTCATGCTGCTGTCTAACGTGAACGCGGGCGGCAGTTGGTTCTGGGCGTGGGTGCTCCCCCCGGTTCTCATCACGATCGGCTGGTGGATCTACTCGCGCGTCAACAAGAAGTTCGAAGAACAAGCCGGCGCCATCTATGACCGCGCAATGGGGCCAAAGCCCGGTGTCGCTGAAGCTGCCCCGGCCACCACGCGCGTCGATACCGCCGCCGCGCACCAAGAACTGCACGACGGCCTCACTCCCGAGCAGCGAAAGATGCTCGACGACCTCGGCAAGAGCTGAGACGTGCGAGGGGATGCTGCGACCCGCGCGGCACCCCCTCGACAAGCGTTTCTGCTAACCGGCCATTCGCTCCGCTGCTTCGACGACGTTGGTCATCAGCAGAGCAACCGTCATCGGGCCCACGCCGCCGGGGTTCGGCGAGACGAAGCCCGCGACCTCTGCAACATCGGGATGCACGTCTCCGAACACCTTCGATTTGCCGCTCTCAGGGTCTATCTCGCGGGTGACACCGACATCGAGCACTGCCGCACCCTGCTTGACGTGCGCCGCCTGCACGATGTGCTTAACGCCCGCCGCGGCGACGATGACATCAGCTTGTTGCAGGTGATGTGCCAGATCAGTCGTTCCGGTGTGTGTGAGCGTCACGGTCGCGTTGATCTCGCGACGAGTCAGCAGCAGCCCGATCGAACGGCCGATCGTGACGCCACGACCCACGACGACGACGTGCTTGCCATGGAGGTCATAGTCGTTGCGCAACAGCAGTTCGATCACGCCCCGCGGCGTGCACGGCAGCGGCGAGGTGATCGGCGAATTCACGTTCAGAACGAGCCTGCCCAGGTTTGTGGGATGCAGACCGTCAGCATCCTTCGCAGGATCGATTCGCTCCAAGATGGCATCGGTATCGATGTGCTTGGGAAGCGGCAGCTGAACGATGTACCCGTGGCAGCCTGGGTCGTCGTTGAGCTCGTCAATCAGCGCCTCGACGTCGGACTGGGTGGCATCGGCTGAAAGCTCACGCTGGATCGAGTTCATTCCGATCGCTTCAGACTGGCGGTGCTTCATGCCGACGTACAGCTGAGATGCCGGATCAGCGCCCACCAGCACCGTGGCGATGCCCGGGACGATGCCCCGCGCTTTCAACGCCGCAACGCGCTCGCGAAGCTCTTCGTTGATCGCCGCGGCTGCTGCGCGCCCATCGAGTTTGAGTGCAGTCATGCCCGCGGTGCCTTACTGCTCAAGGCCCGGGTAGAGCGGGAAAGCCTCGGTGAGCTTCGCCACGCGTGCGCGCAGCGAATCGACGTCAGCGCCCGGCAGGAGCGCCAGCGCAATGACGTCGGCGACCTCGGTGAACTCCGCGTCGTCAAAGCCGCGCGTTGCAAGCGCGGGCGTTCCGATACGCAGCCCCGACGTGACCATCGGCGGCCGTGGGTCGTTGGGCACCGCGTTGCGGTTGACGGTGATCTGGATCTCATGCAACAGGTCTTCGGCCTGCTTTCCGTCGATCTCAGCGTCACGAAGGTCGACGAGCACAAGATGCACATCAGTACCGCCAGAGCGCACCGCGATGCCAGCATCCTTCACATCTTGTTGCGAAAGGCGCTCGGCAAGAATATGTGCGCCGCGCAGGACTCGCTCTTGGCGCTCTTTGAACTCGGGGGTCGCAGCCAGTTTGAACGCGGTCGCCTTCGCCGCGATCACGTGCATGAGCGGACCGCCCTGCTGACCGGGGAAGACCGCAGTGTTGATCTTCTTCGCGATGTCGGCATCGTTTGTCAGGATGAAACCAGAGCGGGGACCGCCGATGGTCTTGTGCACGGTCGAAGAGACCACGTGCGCGTGGGGAACCGGGTTCGGGTGCAGTCCGGCAGCGACCAGTCCGGCAAAGTGCGCCATGTCTACCCAGAGCAGCGCGCCCACCTCGTCGGCGATCTCACGGAACTTCGCGAAGTCAAGCTGTCGCGGGTACGCCGACCAGCCAGCGATGATGACTTTGGGCTTGTGCTCGACGGCCAGGCGACGAACCTCGACCATGTCGATTTCACTGGTCTCAGCGTCGACGCCATAGGCAACGATGTTGAACAGTCGACCCGAGAAGTTGATCTTCATGCCGTGGGTGAGGTGACCGCCATGGTCGAGCGAAAGCCCGAGCAGCGTGTCGCCGGGGCGTGCAATGGCGTGAAGCACCGCGGCGTTGGCCGATGCGCCGGAGTGCGGTTGAACGTTGGCAAACTCAGAACCGAACAGCGACTTCGCGCGCGAAATCGCAAGTTCTTCAGCGACGTCAACCTCTTCGCAGCCACCGTAGTAGCGGCGGCCGGGGTAGCCCTCGGCGTACTTGTTCGTCAGTACCGAGCCCTGCGACTGCAGCACCGACACGGGCACGAAATTCTCAGATGCGATCATCTCCAGATAGCCGCGCTGACGGTTGAGCTCCTTTTCAAGAACCTCAGCGATCTCGGGGTCTACCTCGGAGAGAGGGGCGTTGAAATACTGATCGGTCATAGCGATCTCCTGACACGGCGTTTCGGATAGCGGAAGTCCACATCGGCCCAGGCGTACGGTCGAATGCCATTGTCAGCCGCTCCCCGGTGGGTGCCCACCTGAACGCCAGTCGCGACTCTTTGAGCATAACGGATGGCGGCGGCGCGCACCCTAGCAATCCGACCGTGCAGTCACACGGCGCGAACCGACAGCACGATCGCATTTCCCGGCGCGAGTAGCGGCATCGCAAGACCGCCAGCGAGAAGCACACTGCCTGGAAGGGTTGTTCCCGCCCCAAGCCATTGCGGCGGGGCATCTTGGATGCTCGTGGGTGTGACTCCGAAATCGACGACTTCTACTCGGTATCGCCGCGAGGCATCGAGACCGGCGCACTTCATCGTGGGCGCTAGCGCCGCCCCGAAGCCCGCCATCGCCGCGTACGAATAGAGCGCTTCGCGCTGGTCGCGGCTGACTATGCCATGAACGAGGACCGAATCGTCCGCCTCGTCTGTCCGCACCGCGCGGCCGGAGTGCAGAAGATGGCGATGCTCCTTGTAAATCTCAGCCCAACGGGCGAGTGCCGAGCGGTCAACATCGGAGATTCTGGTCAGGTCAGCTTCGATTCCTGCGTGGGCGAAGAGTGCTGTCGCAAGGCGAAAGGAAAGCTCAGAAACTCGGCCGGTGGTGTGTGCGCGCGCGTCGCCCACGTGCGATCCCAAGAACTCCGGCGGAATCAGCACGCCAGTCCACCGCTGAATGCGCTGGCGCTCGAGTGGGTCGTTCGAGTCGCTGGGCCAAAACCGGTCGACACGACGAAGAATGCCGAGGTCGACGCGGCCGCCGCCTGATGCACATGACTCAATTTCTACGCGTGGATGAGCTGCACGTATTTCATCGAGCAAGGAGTACAGCCCTGCGACTTGATCTCTGGTGTTGTCGACAAGCAAGTCGCGGTTGTGATCCCATTTGAGATAGGAAATCGGATACTCGCAAAGCAATGCGTGCAGGCGCGTGAAGAGGTAGTCGCGCACCTCAATCAGGGAAAGGTCAAGCACGTGTTGCCAGCGCCAGGTAAGTGCGACGTCATTGGTGAGTAACCACTCCGGGTGTTCTCTGGCAAGATCAGAGTCGAGGCTGACCATTTCCGGTTCCACCCACAGCCCGAATTGCATTCCCGCGGCGATTACGCGATCAGTCAACGGCCCGAGACCGTCAGGCCAGCGCGCAGCGTCCACGGTCCAATCGCCCAATGCGCGCTTGTCGTCTGTGCGCCCGTGAAACCAACCGTCGTCAAGCACAAAGCGCTCGATACCCACCAATGCGGCAGCTTCGACGAGCGGCTCGAGACGTTCGATCGACTGGTCGAAGTACACGGCCTCCCATGTGTTGAGGGTGAGCGGCCGGGCGCCGCGCGCACCCGCCCAGCGGCGAACGTACTGGTGTAGGCGGTCGGAAAGCCCGTCGATGCCCGCATCGGAATATGTCGCGACTACCTGAGGAGCGCTGTATTGCGCGCCTGGTGCGATGGTCACTTCCGAAAAACGCTCGCCTGCTCCGAGCGTGGTCGAGCCAAGGGGCGAGCGCTCATACCACTGGCGTGTGTCGCCGCTCCAGGCAACGTGCGTTGACCAAATCTGACCATGCCGAAAGTCGAATCCCGCCGTGCCCGCCATCATGAGGAACGCGTCGTCATGGCCGCCCCGACCATGGCGCGATTCACGTGACCAGACGCCTCGGCCCGGACGAATACGTTGAGGCGCACGCTCGTGGGTCCAGTTGCCTGCGAAGTCGAGAACTTCCGTTGCGTTAGCAGAAATGGGCAACACGATCGCGCTGTCGCGCAATCGTAGGCTTTGATTCCCGGCATTCGTTATTCGTTGTTCAACCAGCAATACGCCGTCGCGGGTGAGCGTGAGCTTCAGATCGATGCGAGCATCGCCGCTCGCGACCACGATCTCAAGAGTGTCGTCGCGTCGAATAGTGCCCTGGTGATGCAGCGTGGGTGCGCCCCCCGCGACGGTGAGCGAGGGCATCCCGCTCCATCCGTTGCTGAGAGATGCCACCAGGTGTTGCCGGAAAGGCCGGTCGATGGAGCTGGGCGCCGTTGCTGGCAGCGATGCCTCAGCGTATGAAACACAATCAGCGTCTGAAATCTCGCCCAGATCTTCACCCCAGTGAAGAAGGGCGGGCACCTCCGTGCCGCGAGAGTCGAGGAGAACACTGACGCCCGCGGCACGAAGGTGGTGAATCACTATTCGCCTACTCTGCCACCGGAATGGACTGAGCCTCAAGCGTCGAGATTGTCGAAGCTTGTGCCGATTCCAAAGCGTCGAAGAGAGTGCCCTGACCGGTCACCGCCTGCTGAAAACCGTCGGACACATCGGCGTACGTCTGCGTCATGGTCGGCCCCCAGACGAAGTCGGGGTTGACCTGAGCGGCTGCATCAGCGAAGACGTCGTAGATCTTCTGTCCGCCGTAGAACTCCACGCCTTCCTGAAGCGAGGGCAGGTCAAGACCCGCAGTCGTTGCCGGGTAGATGTTTGCCGACTCATTGAGCGCGGTCAACGCCTCGTCGGAGGTGTTGAGCCAGAGTGCAAACTTGGTCGCCTCGTAGAGGTGGTCGGTTCCTTTGAACACAGCGACAGACGAGCCGCCCCAGTTTCCGGAGCTTTCGCCGCCAGCTTCCCACTGCGGTGCTGCAGCGACTGACCAGTTTCCGGCGGTGTCGGGTGCGCCACTCGCGATGGAGTTTGCGCCCCAAACCGCGGAGTTCCAGCTCCAAACTTCGCCAGAGTTGTAGGCGTTGTTCCACTCTTCGGTCCATGCCGGGTAGGTCGAGACAAGATCTTCGTCAAGAAGCTCCTGCCAGTATTCAGCGACCACGGCTGACTCGTCGGCGGTAAGGTCAACTGTCCACGCGTCGCCGTCGTTGCTGAACCAGTCGCCGTTTGCCTGCCACACGAATCCAGCGAACTGGTTGATGTCAGCTGTGGAGAAGTTGGTGATGTAGCCACCAAGATCACGGATCGTTTGAGCCGCTTCTTTGTACTCGTCCCAGGTCGTAGGAACAGGAATCTCGTTCTCTTCGAACAGGTCGGAGCGGTAGAACAACGCCATCGGCCCGGAGTCCTGCGGAATGCCGTAGACGCCGTCTTCGCTGCCCAGCGTTACCTGACCCCAGGTCCACGGAATGAACTCAGCCTCGGCCGCGACAACATCTTCACAGCCCGCGAGGTTTTCGAGGCCATCCTGTACGCGGAAGCTCGATAGGGCGTCGTACTCGATCTGACCGAGATCGGGTGCGTTGCCTGCTTCGAGCTGGCTGAAGAAGCTCTGGTAGGTACCAGAGTTGCCGTTGGGGCCTGTCTGAACCTCTACCTGAATATCGGGGTTCTCCGCATTCCAGGTGGCGACGGTCTCCTCGATGCCCGGGATCCACGACGTGAATTCGAGCGTCACATCGCTGCCCGCGGGCTCGCACGCCGTGGCGCCTGCGGCGGTGCCGTCGGAGTCGCCTGTGCTACTGGCGCCGCACCCTGCCAGCGTCATCGCGCTGAGCAAGGCGACGCCGGTGACGACTGCTCTCTTGGTTATCTGCATGATCTTCCTTACTTCGTTGTGTGGTGGAGGGACTTGCTGCTGAGCGTCGGTTGAACACCGACGGCGGGGACTTACTTCACGGAGCCGGTGCCGAGTCCGTTGCGCCAGAAGCGCTGAAGAAAGAGGAAAGTGATGATGAGCGGGATGATCGAGATGAAGGACCCGACAAGAACGTAGGTGCGCAGCTCAGGAATCTGATTGAGCTGCGTGTTCCACGCGTAGAGGCCATATGTGACGGGGAACAGTTCTTCACTGCGGAGCATGATCAGCGGCAGAAAGAAGTTGTTCCAAATTGCAACAAACTGAAAGAGGAACACGGTGATCAAAGCGGGCATCATGAGACGGATCGATACTGTAAAGAACGTACGAACCTCGCCCGCGCCGTCAAGCCGGCTGGCTTCGATGAGTTCGTCGGGAACACTTGCCCCCGCATAAATGCGGCTGAGGTACACCCCGAATGGGCTGACGATGCTCGGCAGCAGCACTGCCCAGAACGTGTTCGTCAGATTGACCTGGCTGAAGATCAAGAACAGCGGCAGCGCGAGCGCGGTTGCGGGCACGAGCACGCCACCCAACACCACGTTGAAGTAGGCTTCGCGACCGCGAAACTGATACTTCGCGAGAGCGTAACCGCACATGCCGGCGAAGACGGTAGCCAATAGCGCGCCGATGCCTGCATACCCGGCAGAGTTCACCAGCCACCGGAGGTAGATTCCGTCTCCATAAGCAAAGAGGTCTTGCACGTTTTGCACGAAGTTCCAGTCGGCGAACCACAGTGCATTCGTGGTGAGCAGTTCACCACGATCTTTGGTTGCTGCGATGAACAGCCACCAGATGGGTACCAAGAAGTACAGCGTGAACACGGCCATGACGACCAGTGCTACGGTGCGCGACACCACACTCTCGCGTGGCCCGCGGGGGGAGAGATCGTCGGCGGTAGCGCCACGCGTGCGAGTCAGCATGCTCATCGTTCTGCCTTTCGCTGCGTGAGTCGAAGGAACGTGAACGACAGCACACACGTTGCGACGGCAAGCACCACTGAGAAGGCTGCCGCGAGGTTGACATTGGGGATCGCGCTAGTGGCGTACACGGTCATGTTCGGTGTGAACGTGCTTGACACGGCCGAGCTGAATGACCGGAACACTTGGGGTTCAGCGAGCAGCTGCAAGGTGCCGATGATCGAGAAGACTGCGGTGAGCACAATGGCAGGAGTGATCATAGGGATCTTGATAGACCACGCGATGCGCACCTGACCGGCACCGTCCAGCCGAGCTGCTTCGTAGACTTCGCTCGGAATGGCCAGCAGCGACGAGTAGATGATGAGCATGTTGTAACCCACGAAGACCCACGTCACTACGTTCGCGATCGACCACAACACGAGCTCGGGTGAAAGAAAATCGATGCTGCGAGTGACATCGGTGAAAGGCGAGAGATTGGGCGAGTAGAGGAACCCCCACATGATCGCCGCAATGACCCCCGGCACGGCATACGGTGCGAAGAATGCGAGCCGAAAGAACCGCTTTCCCTTCAGTACTGGCGAATCAAGGAGCAACGCGAACAGCAACGCGAGACCAAGCATGACCGGCACTTGCACAATGCCGAAGAGCAACACCCGCCCCACTGATTCCCAGAACGGACCGTTCTCGAACACCAGGAGATATTGGGTGAGTCCGCCGAACACCTGCCGCGGTTCGCCGTAGGTTCCATCGCGCTCGACGACCAGCAACGACTGCCAGATGGCATAGCCGATCGGAATCAAGTAGAAAAGCGTGAACAAGACGCTGAAGGGAGCCATGAACAACGCGATGGAGCCGCGATGCTGAATCTTCGGTCGTGGTAAACGAGGCGTCGACCTCTTGTTGCCTCGCGTAACGAGCAACTCTGTGGCGGTCATACAGCCGCCCCCTCTCTGATGATGCGAACCGCCCCGGCGGGTACATCGATGTGACCGACGACCGGGCTGCCCGTGATGATTTCGTTTCCTTGGCTCTGCACAGCGATCGCCTCGTCGGCGTGGTTGATGACGAATAGATACGAGTGGTCGGCGCCAACCCGCCTGACGACCTCAAGTTGTGAGAAGTCTCCATTGGCGACTGCCGCCGGGCGAACGTTCGCCGCTGCGGCCATTTCAGCCATCACGTTCTGGTAGCCCGCAGGCTCCAGTTGTGTCGCCACGTACCACGCAGTGCCGCTCCCCCACGCGTTGCTGGTGATGGCGGGATGCCCATTCGACGGACCGTCAGAAAACTCTGCGTGGGTGAGGGCCGTGATTGCACGACCGCGCTCTGACCACAGCCGCGAACGTTTTCCATCTGACAACGTGAGCACTTCGCCAGGCTCCACGGGCGCAAATTCTTCGATGCGAATACCTAGGGCTTCACGAAAGGGGCCCGTGTATCCACCAGTGAACACGCGATCGTTCTCGTCGACGGTGCCGCTATAGAAGGTGATGAGCGCGATACCGCCATCCGCGATCCAATCGGTGATCACTTTTGCATCACTCGCGCCCACAAGATGTAGGCCAGGAACGACGACCATCCGGTACGGCGACAGGCATGCTCCGGGCGGGACAATATCGACCGTGATGCCGAGCGCGCGTATTGCGGAGTATGCCGCGTGAATTTGGTCGAGATAGCCAAGCGATTGGCTCGGCCTTGACTCGGTCTGGGTCGCCCACCATGACTCCCAAGAGAAGATGATGGCGGCGTGCGCTTCCACGCGCGTTCCGGCAACTTCTTCGAGCTGATGGATCGTGGCTCCGAGCGCGGTCATTTCACGCCACAGGTCGGTGTCTACGCCCGCGTGCGGCAACATTGCCGAGTGAAACTTCTCACTCCCCTGCACCGATGCGCGCCACTGAAAGAAGCACACGCCATCTGCGCCGCGAGCGACGTGTGTAAGTGAATTTCTTGTCATCTCGCCTGGCATTTTCGCGAGATTCAGCGGTTGCCAGTTCACCGCGCCCGTGGAGTGTTCCATCAGAAGCCACGGGGCGCCTTGAGCGAGTCCACGCGAGAGGTCCGCAGCGAATGCGAGCTCCATGGCGGGGGCGGCCAAGCGCTGGTCAAGATAGTGATCATTCGCGACGATGTCGACATCGCCCGCCCACGACCAGTAATCCATGTTCTCGATATGCGCGGCAACCATGAAGTTGGTCGTCACCGGGATGTCGGTGAGCGTGCGCAGAACTTCAGCCTCGGCTCTGTAATGGTCGAGCAATTCGTCAGAGCTGAAGCGGTGAAAATCGAGCTCCTGACCGGGGTTGCATGTGGACAGTGTCGCGCGCGGCGTGTGCACTTCGCTCCACGCCCCGTAGGTCTGGCTCCAAAACGCCGTACCCCAGGCTGCGTTGAGCGACTCGAGGGTGCCGTATTTGTCCTGCAGCCAACGCCGGAAGGCGATCGCGCTTTCATCGCAGTAACAAAGAGCGTTGTGGCACCCAAGTTCATTTGACACGTGCCACAGCGCGACCGCGGGGTGTTGCGCATAGTGGTTCGCTACTGCCGTCACCAGACCAAGTGCAGCCCGGCGAAAGTCTGGTGAGCTGGGGCACCATGCCTGTCTGCCGCCGTGATAACGTCGCGTCCCGTCTGCGGCCATTGGCAGAATTTCTGGGTGAGCGGTCGTGAGCCACGCCGGCGGCGAGGCCGTTCCTGTACCCAGATTCACTCTGATGCCCGCGGCATGCAAGCGACCGATCACGTCGTCCAAGCGCGCGAAGTCAAAGTCTCCAGCGCGAGGCTCAACGTGAGACCAACCGAATATGTTGATCGCGACTAGATCGACGCCCGCGTCTCCCATGAGCGCAATATCTTCGTCCCACGTTTCGGGATCCCACTGCTCAGGGTTGTAGTCACAGCCAAACGCGATGCCGTCGTGTTCGAAGTTGCGGCGCGACAGGTCGGTCATGGTCTCCTCGGATCTGTGAACGTGCACAGATCCGTAAAGCTTTCCTCTGCATCGAGGGTCTGTGAACGTGTACAGACTTACATGTGACCGAGGACTTGTCAACAAATTCGCAAACACTGTGCGCGTGCACATACGATGAGCAGCGTGGAGGCAAGGAATCGTCGCCGGCGGGCAACCGTAAAAGATGTCGCTCTTGAGGCGGGCGTTTCCCGCGGCACGGTAAGCCGGGTACTGAACGGGCAGCCATACGTTTCTGAAGACGCGCGGACCGCTATCGACGCCGCTATCGCCAAGGTCGGGTTCATCCCAAACCGTGCGGCGCGTAGCTTGGTCCTGCAACGCTCCCAAGCGATCGGGCTCATCGTGCATGAGCCCCATTCACTCTTCGTCGAAGACCCGAACATTGGGTCAATTCTGATGGGTGCGAATGCAGCGCTCTCCGAAGCCGACTACCAGATGTCGACCCTCATCGCGGACACTCCTCGAGACGTCGACCGGCTGGCGAGATACCTCAGCGGTGGCCTCATCGACGGCGTCATCATCGTTTCTGCCCGTGTGGGCGACCCCATCACCGAAGCAGTTGCGAGGCTAGATCTCCCCGCGACCTTCGTCGGCCGCCCGCGCGACATTGGCAGCGCTGCGTCAGTGGCGATTGACAACCGGGATTCAGCTCGAAGGATAACGAACCGCCTTCTCGCTACCGGCCGCCGACGTGTCGGCATGATCGCCGCCGCGCTCGACCGAGACTCAGGCGCTGATCGACTGGCAGGTTTCGTTGACGCGGTGGGCGGTCGCTTCGACGCGGAGCTTGTCGAGCGCGTGCCCCTGTATTCCTACTCCGACGGCCAACGGGGCATGCGCACCCTGCTCGCGCGATGCCCTGACGTCGATGGCATATTCGCCTCGAGCGATGCTGTCGCCGCGGGGGCCATGGACGTGCTCCAAAGCGAAGGCCGTCGCATCCCCGACGATGTGGGAATTGTGGGCTTTGATGACAGCTCGTGGGCAATGAGGTGCGATCCCCCGTTGTCAACTGTGCACCAGCCAGCAACCGAACTCGGCCGCGCAGCCGCCGAATCAGTACTGAGACAGTTGCGCGGCGTCAGCGATGAATCCGAAGGGCGCCAACTCGAGTGCCCGATTGTCTGGCGTGGCTCTGCGTAGGCGCCTTTCGCTCTCTCGCCGCCGCGGCTCCCGGCGGTCTCTCGCTTCGCCGGGAGCGCCCTGGTAGGCTTGCGTCAACATTTTGTTAGGGGGCTTTACATGAAACTAGCGGACTCGCCTTCATGCTCCGATCACCGTGATGTGGCAGCCCTCCTCGGTCAGCAAGCTTGGAGCCATCGTGCCGATTCCGTCCGTCGTCCCCGCCCCCTCCACGATCGAAATTGCCGAAGGTGATCCGCCATTCACGTTCAGTGGCTCGACCGTCCTGACAGGCGATCCGGATGCCACCGCGCTGGCGGCGACGCTGCTGGTTCGCCGAACCGGGGTTGCCATGCCTGTTGCTCTCCGGCACCGCCAGGCGCCAGACGCGTTCGCGCCAAACCCTGTGCACATCGACTTCTCATTGACTCCGGGGCTACCTGCTGAGTCGTACCGGTTGCGGGTCAGAGACAACGGCATCGAAGCGACGGCGAGCGACGAAGCGGGGCTTTTCTACAGCATCCACACCCTGTCTCAACTCGTGCAGGGCCGCGACGGCGAGTTCAGCATTCCCTCCGTGCTGATCGAAGATGCCCCTCGCTTCGCATACCGAGGTGTGATGCTCGACGTTGCGCGTCACTTCCACAGCGTCGAGACGGTTAAGGCGTACATTGATCGCGCCGTCAGCCTCAAGTTCAACGTGCTTCACCTTCATCTCACCGATGACCAGGGCTGGCGCATCGAGTTGCACTCGCGCCCTGAGCTGACCGCCATGGCCAGCGGCACTTCGGTGGGCGGGCACCCCGGCGGATTCTTCACGAAGTCCGACTACCGAGAGATCGTCGACTATGCAGCGTCGCGCCACATGACGGTCGTGCCCGAAGTCGATGTGCCGGGGCACACTCACGCTGTAGGGCTCGCGTACCCCGAGCTCGTCGAAGAACCTGTGCTGAGCGAGCACATTCACGAAGTCGTGCACGAGTATGGTGGCTCGCTCCCACAGAGCGGCACCCCCTATGACGGCTTAGCGGTCGGGTTCTCGTCGCTCAAGATTCACGATGAGAAGACCTACGACTTTCTGGCGGATGTCTTCGGCGAACTCGCCGGCATGACGCCAGGGCCATACCTGCACCTCGGCGGCGACGAAGCGCTCGGCACCGAGCCTGCAGACTTTGCCGAGTTCATACGACGAGCCAGCGAACTCATCGCTGACCTCGACAAGATTCCCGTCGCATGGCACGAAGCTGGCGCCGCCGCAGGTCTGCACGACAGCACGGTGGGCCAGTACTGGGGCTTTGTAACCCCGATCGACGGCATGGATGACAAGGCGCGCGCGTTCGTACGCAACGGCGGACAGCTGATCCTCTCTCCTGCCGACGCGATCTACCTTGATATGAAGCCGACCGCCGACGCCCCGCTCGGACTCACCTGGGCCAATGGCGCAACAAGCGTAGAACGGGCCTACTCGTGGGAGCCTGCGACAGTCATCGCTGGCATCACCGACGCAGACATTCTCGGCGTTGAAGCACCCCTGTGGACCGAAACGGTGCGCGACCTCGACGCTATCGACGCGCTCGCTTTCCCCCGCATCGCGGCGGCCGCCGAAGCCGCGTGGTCGCCGCCCACTGGCCACAGCAAACTGCGAACATGGGACTCGTTCCGTGCGCGGGTCGGCCGCTTGGGTCCACTGTGGAAAAGCCAGGGCATTCGATTCTCGGCATCTGAAGAGATCGACTGGTCCCAGGAATGAGCACACTGATCCATTCGGTGCGCCTCATCGACGGTGGCACCGAGATCGACAACGCCTGGGTGCTCTTCGACGACGGCCGCGTCTCGTCGCGGGGCGAAGGCACCAGCTACCCGACCGCGCGAGAAGTGGTCGACGGTTCGGGATGCATCCTCTCACCCGGGTTCATCGATATCCACGGCCATGGAGCCGGCGGCGCAAGCTATGACGGTGGCGCGGATGCGATCGCCACCGGGCGCGCTGTGCACCGCGAGCACGGCACCACCGCCGCCCTGATTTCTTTGGTGACAACCTCGATCGACGATCTGGTCACCCGCGTTGGCATCATCGCAGATCTGGCAGAACGTGATTCGTCGATTCTCGGCTCGCATCTTGAAGGACCATTCCTCGATCCGGCTCACAAAGGGGCGCACACGCTTGAGCTCCTGCGGGCGCCCGATGCAGCATCCATCGAACGGCTCCTGAAAGCGGGACGCGGGACGATCCGCCAGGTGACGCTCGCACCCGAGCTGCCCGGCGCTGACGATGCGATCCAGCAGTTCATCGAGGCTGGGGTGGCTGTTTCGATCGGACACACCGATGCTGACTACGCCACCGCACAGCGGGCTTACGACGCCGGGGCAACCCTGATGACCCACACGTTCAACGCGATGCGTGGCATTCATCATCGCGCACCCGGCCCGATCGTCGCTGCTCTTCGCGACCCTCGCGTGACACTTGAGATCATCGCCGACGGGGTTCACGTCGATCTGAGCTTGATCGCGGTCGTGTTCTCGGCAGCCCCTGGCCGAGTGGCGCTCGTGACGGACGCGATGGCAGCCACCGGCGTCGGTGATGGATGCTACGACCTCGGCGGTCTTCAGGTAGAAGTCTCAGCCGGTGTTGCTCGTCTCGCGAGCGACGGTGCGATTGCGGGGTCGACTCTCACCCAAGATGAAGCCCTTCGGCGCACCGTCGATGCCGGCGTGCCCGTCGTCGAGGCGATCCGAGCCCTGACCTCTACTCCAGCACGGAGCATCGGGCGACCGGACCTCGGCCACCTCGAGACGGGCGCTAGAGGTGACGCGGTGCTGCTCGATACTGATCTGACGGTCAGGCGAGTCTGGGTCGCCGCGCAAGAGGTTATTCGTTGACGTCGGAGCGGCCGCCGCATCCCCAACGCGACGGCCGCCGACCCCCCGGAGTGGCGGTGAGCTCAGTCCCTCCCCCGAGTTTCTGATCTCACCATCGGCTGCTCGGGTGTACCCCCGGGTACCGAACAACCTTCTCCTGACATATGAGACGACGTAACAGCCGTTTTATTACGCGACTTTGGAAAAAACAATCTGGATGCTCCCGTTGCTCACCCGCCTGGCGAAACTGAGCAATAGCCGTAAGAATGGAAAGGTTGCGTGATACGACGCCGTATTCACCGTCTCTTGGTCGAACAGACATAACGCAGCGTCCCCCCGACGACCGGAGATATCAGTGCCCGAAGACGAAGCAATCAGACCCCGCGGAGCAGCCGCAATGGCCGACGCGGATCTCGTGTTGCGCGCCCGCTCGGGTGATACCGATGCGTTCGGTGAACTCTGGAGACGCCACTATCGTTCCGGCATCACCGTCGCGCGCAACATCTCACCGGGCACCGACGCCGATGACCTCGTGCAAGAGGCATATACGCGCATCTACAAGTCGATCATCGCGGGGGGCGGCCCGAGCGGGTCTTTTCGCGCTTACCTTTTCACCAGCATTCGAAACACCGCCGCTGCGTGGGGCCGCTCGAATCGCGAGACCGCCCTCGACACTCTGGAGCTGGTCGAAGATCCGGCGAGCACCGAACAGGCCACCTCAGAGGCGTTAGACCGCGGGCTCACTCATCGCGCTTTTCGCAGTCTGCCCTCCCGCTGGCAAGAAGTGCTCTGGTACTCCGAGATCGAGCAGATGAAGCCTGCCGAGATCGCTCCGTTGCTCGGCATGAAGGCGACCGCTGTCGCGCAATTGACCTTCCGCGCTCGAGAAGGGCTTCGCGAGGCGTGGATTCAAGCGCACCTGCAGTCGGTCGCCGACGGATCCGACTGCCAATGGACGATTGAGCGCCTCGGCGCCTACGCCCGCAACAATGTCGGCATCCGGGATCGATCCAAGATCGACAAGCACCTAGAAGACTGCCCTCGATGTGCGATCGTCGCAGGCGAGGCGCAAGACGTCGGCAACCGCTTGGCGCTGGTGCTGCTGCCGTTGACTGTCGGCGTTGCCGGCACTGCTGGCTACCTGGCCTCTTTGCAGGGCGCCGGAGTTCCGGTGCTCGCGCTGGCTGCAATGCCCTCTTCGGTCATCGAGGGCGCAGTGAGCGCGGGCGCCCCGATGTCTGTGGCGGGTAGCGCCGCAGGCTCCGCCACCGCAGGCTCCGCCACCGCGGGCTCCACCACCGCGGGCTCCGCCACCGCGGGCGGCTCCAGCACGAGCGGGGCGGCTGGAGCGGCGGCGAGCGCTGGTGCGTTCTCGAGCGTCGGCGGAGCGGTCGGTCTGGTGGCTGCCAGCGTGGTCGTCGCGGCCGCCGCCATGACCGCCGCTATCGCGTTGCCGCAGCTCGCAGATTCCACCAACGCGGCATCGTCGGCAGCCCAGCAAGAGCAACAGGCTGCCGGCGGATTGCCGTCCATCACGCTGTCTGACGAAGACGCCCCGGAGGCAGCCGCAACTGAGCCGCTCGATGAGCTGGCACCAACGGTTCCTGACCCGCCGGTCGAAACCGAAGAATCGACCACGCCAGACGCAGCGTCACCCGATACCGCACCTCCGGACGGTGCGCCGGTGCTCGACACTGAACCAGTGACGCCAGAAGCTATCGCGCCTGAGACGATGGTGCCCGCCGCGCCGCCCATGGTCACTCCATCGCCGGAGCCGACACCCGCGCCGACGCCTGAGCCCGAGCCGACGCCTGAACCCACACCCGAGCCGACGCCGACGCCGACGCCCGAACCCACGCCAGCGCCGACACCCGAACCAACACCCGAGCCGACGCCAACACCGACACCGACACCGACACCGACACCAGAGCCGACGCCAACACCTGACCCCGGGACCGGCGAGGACGAGTCCACGCTGCCGGATGGCACTCCGTCAGTGGGCGCTGCAACGGCGAGCTTCAACGGCACGCGCCTCACATTGCAGATTCCCGTCACGGGTGAGCCTGATGCGACGGCGCGAGTCTCGTTCGCAGGTTCGTCTCTGGGCGACCTCGTGCTCGACGCCGATGGCAGCGCCACCGTCACCATTCGACCGAGTCTCGCCCAGCTGCTGGCCAACTCGAGCGTCGTTGTGAGCTACGTCGCCGGCGACGAGGTGGGAGCGTCAAACTCGGTCAGCCTCGGCGATATCGTCAGCCTGCGAGACCTTATTGCGGCGATTCGCGCCTAACCACAACCGTCCGGCGCCCCGCAACAGCAGTCGAGAGAACCTCCTAGACTGGAAACCATGCCTGAGTCCGTTGCCTCCGAGTCTGCCGCGCAGCCCGCGCCGGGAACCCGCGCGCCACTCGCAGCGATTGACATTCTTGCCTTTCTGACCGAGCTTGCCGCCTTCGCAACGCTCGCGATCTGGGGTTTCGCTTCGTGGTCCTTCCCCTGGAACATCGTCGCCGGTATCGGCGCGCCCGCGCTGGCCATCGTGGTGTGGGCGCTGTTCGTGTCACCGCGAGCAGTCTTCCTCGTGCACCCGTTCATTCGGGCGCTCGTCGAGATCCTCGTCTACGCCTCGGCGACTCTCGCCTGGTGGAGCATGGACTTCGCCTGGGTCGGCTTGGGCTTCGGCATCGTGGCCGTCACGGTCGGAGTCTTGGCGGGCCGGCGCCGCTTCGCATGAGCGCGGCGGTCGTCAACCAGCTCATCGCCGCCCTTGGCGATGCCGTCGACATCACTGAGACAGCACGAGAGTCGGCACGCGCAGACAAATCAGGCCACGCCGCGCACGGACTCCCCCTCGCCCTCGTGCACGCGCGCAGTGTTTCAGACGTTCAAGAAACGCTGCGCATCGCCTCGGCGACCGGCACTCCTGTGGTCACGCAGGGCGCACGTACCGGCCTGGCCGGCGGCGCGAACGCCGGCGAAGGTGAGATCGCGCTGTCTGTTCGCACCATGGATCGCATTCTCGAAGTGCGCCCCGACGACCTCGTCGCCGTTGTAGAGCCAGGCATCCTAAACGCCGACCTCAACACGGCGCTCGCCGAACACGGCATGTGGTGGGCACCCGACCCTGCTAGTCGAGCGATCTCAACCGTCGGCGGCAACATTGCGACCGGAGCGGGCGGGCTGCTCTGCGCAAAGTACGGCGTGGTTCGAGATGCGGTGCTGGGCGTCGACGTCGTGCTCGCTGACGGACGCCTGCTTCGACTCGGACACCGTACTGTCAAGGGCGTCACGGGACTGGATCTGACATCGCTGATGATCGGCTCAGAGGGCACTCTCGGCGTCATCGTCGGCGCGACGTTGAAACTGAGGCGCACGATACCTGGCCAGGTGTGCACTCTCGCGGCGACTTTCGTGAACGTCAGAGCTGCGGCCGTGGCATCGGCAGCCGTCACCGCTTCGGGAGTGCAGCCAGCCATTATGGAGCTGATGGATGCTGCCTCGCTTGCCGCCGTGCACGATCTGCTCGACCTCGGCGCTCCTGCGCCGGGGGTAGCCCAACTGACGATTCAAACCGACGGCGTCGCCGCGGTTGCCGATGCCGAAGCGATCGCGGCGATACTGCGCGCAGCGGGCGGCACCGTCGCAGTGTCACACGACGCTGAGGAGGGCGAGCGCCTGCTGGCCATCCGCCGGTCGATGCACCCCGCGATGGAGCGACTGGGCACGACTCTCATCGAGGATGTCTCGGTGCCGCGCAGCGCCATGCCGGCGATGTTCGACGAGATCGCGCGCATCGAACGCGAACGCGGTGTCGTGATTCCCACCGTGGCTCATGCTGGCGATGGCAACCTGCACCCGAACTTCATCTTCGACGCCAAACCGAATGTTGCGGGGATCGTCGATGTGCCGGAATACATCTGGGAGGCAGCCGACGAGCTGTTCACCGCCGCGCTGAAGCTGGGTGGCACGCTCACGGGCGAGCACGGTATCGGCGTACTCAAGCGGCGTTGGCTTGCCGACGAGATTGGCGACGACCAGTGGGAGCTGCAGCGCCAGCTCACTCGAGTGTTCGACCCGCAGGGCATTCTCAATCCCGGCAAAGTATTCGCCCCGTGATCGACGACACCCGAAGCACCGAAAGCAGCGGGCCCCACCGGGTCGTACACGTGAGTGCCATGGTCGTCAGCGACGAGCATGGGCGGGCTCTCGTCGTTCGCAAAGCTGGAGCATCCGTCTTTCAACAGCCAGGCGGAAAACCTGACCCCGGCGAGACTGCGCTAGAGACGGGCCTTCGCGAGTTGCAAGAAGAGACAGGAATCACTGTCGACGCCGCGAATGTCGAAGCACTGGGCACCTTCACCGACATCGCCGCCAACGAACCCGGGCACTCCGTCGTTGCGCAAGCATTCGCCGTGAAAGTGCAGGGGGTCAACGCCGCAGCCAGCGCAGAAATCGCCGAGCTGCGATGGGTTCGCGAGCACGAGGTTGCCGACACTCCCCTCGCTCCGCTGAGCCGCAACCAGCTCATCCGCTTCGCCTGGCGCTGACGACTTCCCCAGCAAAACGGCCGGGCGTTCCAGCGAAACGCCGTGCGCCCCAGCACACGGCCGGGCATTCCGGCGAAACGCCGCGCGTTCCGTCAAAACGGCCGGGCGTTCCAGCGACACGCCGGGAATTCCGGCGAAACGCCGCGCGTTCCGTCAAAACGGCCGGGCGTTCCAGCGACACGCCGTGCGCGACGCGGGTTTGGCCGTCTTGCAACCAAAGGCCCGGCCATTTCGCAACCAAAAACCCGGCCGTTTCGCCCGATTGCGCCAAGCGAAAGCGAACACGCGCGCCCCAGCGAACGCCGCGCGTTCCAGCGAACGCCGCGCCCCGGCACACGGCCGGGCATTCCGGCGAAACGCCGCGCGTTCCGTCAAAACGGCCGGGCGTTCCAGCGACACGCCGTGCGCGACGCGGGTTTGGCCGTCTTGCAACCAAAGGCCCGGCCATTTCGCAACCAAAGACCCGGCCGTTTCGCCCGATTGCGCCAAGCGAAAGCGAACACGCGCGCCCCAGCGAACGCCGCGCGTTCCAGCGAACGCCGCGCGCCCCAGCGAAACGGCCGCGCGCCCCAGCGAAACGGCCGGGCGTTCCAGCGAAACGCCGTGCGCCCCGTCAAAACGGCCGGGCGTTCCAGCGACACGCCGTGCGCGACGCGGGTTTGGCCGTCTCGCAACCAAAGGCCCGGCCGTTTCGCAACCAAAGACCCGGCCGTTTCGCCCGATTGCGCCGAGCGAACTAGATCCCCTGCCAGGCGGGCTTGTTCGCAAAGGTGTACCGGTAGTAGTCCGCGTTCGAGAGCTCGGATGCCGCAGCTTCGTCAACCACCACAGTGACGTGTGGATGCAGCTGGATGGCCGAACCGGGAACAGATGCGGTGAGCGCACCTTCAACGGCGGCGGCGACAGCCTTGGCTTTGCCGCCGCCGAAAGCGAGCAGCACCAGGTGTTTGGCGCGAAGAATCGTGCCGAGCCCCTGGGTGATGCAGTGTCGCGGCACTTCATCTACCGAGGCGAAGAAGCGTGCGTTGTCTTCACGCGTCTGTGCGGTCAGCGTCTTGACCCGGGTGGCCGAGGCGAACGACGAACCGGGCTCGTTGAAGCCGATGTGTCCGTCAGTGCCGATTCCGAGAATCTGAAGATCGACGCCGCCTGATGCTTCGATGGCGCGCTCGTAGTCTTCGCCCGCGTGCTCGATCCCATCGGTTGAACCGTCGGGCGTGTGAATGCGCGCGGCGTCTAAACCGAGGGGTTCGACAACCTCGCGGGTGATGACCGCGCGGTAGCTCTCGGGGTGGCCCGCGGCGATACCGACGTACTCATCGAGAGCGAACCCGCGTACCTGCGACACATCAACGCCATCGAGATGCTTGGTCAGCGCTTCGTATACGGGCAGGGGCGTTGAGCCGGTGGCCAGTCCCAAGACGGTTTCGGGATTGCTGCGTACCAGGCGCGCAATCTCACGGGCGACGATCTCGCCGCCAGCTGCCTTGTCATTGACGATGATGACCTCAGCCATGAGCAAGAACTCCTTCTGTGTTTCGGGCGTCACCGAGCAGCGCAGCGCCGAGTGCGGCCGCGGGTGAACCGGCGGGCAGCAGCGACACTCGAGCCGACAGCGAGAGCGAACGCATGAACGGCGACGCAGTCGCGCTTGCGTCGAGGTCTGCGGCGATGTCGTTCAGCAACCGCGTGCCGAGGTTGGTAACCCCACCGCCCAGTACCACGGTGTCGACATCAACGGTGAGCACGAGCACTCGCACGGCCGCTGCGGCCCCCGCCGCGAGGTCGTTGCGAAGCTCGGTCGCGAGAGGATCGCCGGCGTCAGCGGCATCGAATACGTCGAGCACGGGAAGTGCCGACACTCGACCCCATCGCTCGGCGATTGAGCGGCCGCCGGCGAGAGCTTCGATGCAGCCGCGCTGCCCGCAACGGCACAGCGGGCCGTTCGGATCGACCGAGATGTGGCCAACCTCGCCAGCGGTGCCGTGACGACCACGCATGAGCACACCGTCTTCTACGATTCCCGCCGCGATGCCCGTGCCGAGATTGAGATAGCCCATGCGGCCCGTCGCGCCGTGCAGAGCATAACCGCCCAGTGACGCAGCCTTCACGTCGTTCTCAACGTGCACTGGCACGCCCAGGGTGGGCGACACCGCAGCCGCCAAGTCGAGTTCATCGACCCCGAGGTTGACCGCATGGGTCACACGAGTCGTGCCGGGAACCACTTGACCGGGAATGCCGATGCCTACCGACCGAAACTCAGGCCATGCAGCATCCATCTGTCCGCGCAAAGCTCGCACCGCTTCGAAGACTGTCGCTACAACAGCGTCTGGGCCCCATCCGGTGGCGATCCGCACCCGCGACACCACAGTGCCAGCATCGTCAATTGCGACCGCATCGGTTTTCGTTCCGCCGACGTCAAGCCCAACCCTCATTTGCCGCCCTCCCGACGGGAGGTGGCGAATAGTCGTGCGTGCATCAGCCCTTGACCGCTCCAGCGACGAGACCACCGGTCATGCGCCCCTGCACGAACAGGAAGAAGATGACAACAGGAATCGCGATCATTGTTGAACCTGCCATGATGGCGCCCCAGTCCACCTGTCCGCCGACGCTTGAGGACTGGAATGCGTTCAACCACGTCGGCAGGGTGAGGTTATAGCCCTTCATGAGCAGCAGCGCCATTGTGAACTCGTTCCACGACTGAATGAAAGCGAAGATTCCTGTCGATACGAGGCCGGGGGCCAGCAGCGGGAAGGTGACCTTCCAGAATGCTTGCGATTTGGTGCACCCATCAATCATCGCGGCCTCTTCAAGGTCTGCGGGCACGCCGGCGACAAAGCCGCGCAGCGTCCAGATCGTGAAGGGAATGACCATCGCCACATAGACGATGCCAAGTCCGAGCATCGTGTTCATCAGCCGCCAGTCATCGATCATCCCGTAAATCGTGAACATCATGGCCTCGCCGGGGATCATCTGGATGATGAGCACCGAGACGATGAACCCGCGGCGCCCCTTGAAGTGGAAGCGTGCGACCGCGATCGACGCGAGGAATGCGAACAACAGGGTGACGATCAGCACACCAGCGGTGACGGTGACTGACGTCATCAACGCGTGGGGAAAGTCCGTTTGCCCGGGTGCTGCCTCACGCGTCCACGCGGTGATGTAGTTGTTGACCGTGAGGTTGAAGGGCAAAAAGCTCGGCGTACGCGAAACAATCTCGTTGTTCGGCGTGAGCGACATGTTCACCATCCAGTAGATGGGGAACACCGACATGGCGAAGACGATCGCCGCGGCGATGTTGAGGCCGGTGCGGTACGCAATGCGCTTGCCAGAGGGGCGACGGGCGTCGATTGAGCGACGCTTGGGCGTCTTGGTGTTGCCTACTTCGCCGACGAGGTCGTCGACCCCGATCGTGCCGAGCTGGGTGCCAGCAGTGACTTGAGTACTCACAGCTCTTCCTCCTTCAAGGTGGTGCGCACATAGCCCCATGAGAGGGTGAGCAGCAGAATGACCATCACGACACCGATGGCCGCGGTTGCGCCGAACTCGCCCACGCCCTGGCGGAACAGGTATGTTCCGAGCACGTTGGTCTCGGCGGCGATGCCACCACGTGTCTGCAGCGCGTAGACCTGCGTGAAGATGCGCAGGTTCCAAATGATCTGCAGCACCAGAACCACGGTCATGATGCTTCGGATGTATGGAAATACGACGAGCCGGAATCGCTTGAAGCCGTTGGCTCCGTCGAGGGATGCTGCTTCGAGCACCTCACTGGGAACCTGACCCAAGCCGGCGTAGGTGGTGAACGCCACGAAGGGAATGCCCTGCCACACGACGATGATGGTCAACACGAAGAAGAACGAGAGCGGGTTGAGCAGCCACGAGTGGTTCGTCCAGTCGCTGGTGCCGGTGATCGTGTTGAGAGCCCAGTTGACGACGCCGTACTGCGTGTCGAAAATCCAGCCCCACACGACGGTTGCCGTCAGCGGCGGCATCGCCCATGCAAGCAGCAGCCCGACCGACACCAGAATGCGCCAGCCACGGCTCAGTCGCGTCATCAGAACCGCCACCAGCGTGCCCATGACAACGATCAGCACGGTCAACACGACCATCAGAGCGAGACTGCGCACCAGCACGGCGGGAAAGTCACTCTTGGTGAACAGGTCGACGTAGTTCTCGAACCAGACGAAGTTGGGCAGGGTGCCCTGCACCTTGTTCTTGACGGTGTAGTCGCTGAACGACTGGATCACCATCAGCACAGCAGGGTAGCCAACCATCACGCCAAGGATGATGAGCGATGGGGCAAGCAGGCTCCATGCACCTCGCGCTTCGCGACGTGCGCGAAACTTCTCTCGGCCGCTCTCAGGCTTCGCACCGGGCTTCACTGCACGGACCGCGGTCTGAGTTTCACTCATGTTCGCCTCCTCTCTACGGATGTCTCTGGGCACGTCGAAACGTGCTCGGTGGGATAGGTGGTTGGTACAAGACCGCTCTCCAGGTCAAGCTCAGCTTTCGCGTGATCGCGCTTCTGCTCCTGACCGAGGGATCGGTCCTGACACGGGGCTCCGGCCCGTAAGCCGGGGCCCCGTGTCACGAGACGTGACTAGTCGTTGAGGATTGCCTCGATAGCGGTGTCGAGCTCGGCCGCAATAGCCGCGACATCGCCACCCTGTGCGATCTTCACGAGCGCGTCGGGGATGAGCTGCGCTGCTTCAACCTCAGACCACTGGGGGCTTGCCGGCGTGCCCTTCGAGTTTGCAAGAGCCTCACCCTGCGCCTTCGCTGAAGCGGTGTCAGGCAGCGCCGAAGCAGCCGAGAGCAGTCCGGGAACGAGCCCCTGCGCAGCCAGGAGCTCCTGGTAGCCGTCCGACAGCATGATGGCCAGAGCGGCCTTCGCCTTTTCAGGCGAATCGCTCTTGTACGCGACACCGAGGTTTGATCCGCCCGCGAAGATCGGAGCGGTTTCACCAGCGGTCATGCCCGGGAGCGCGAATGCAGAAAGGTCAGATGCGTAGGTGTCGGGGCAACCTTCGGAAACCTCTTCACCAGCAGCCTCGTCACCCCACGGCCATGCGCCGGTGAGGTTGCCCTCTGCCCACGCGGGGCTCGAGAGGAATCCGACCTCACCCGCACAGAACGCGATGTTTCCGAGACGCTCGTTGCCGTCAACCGGCGCAACGGATGCGTTCTCGTAGACGTCCTGCAGCATTTCGAGGCCCGTGATGCTCTCGGGGCTCGAGAACTGTGCGTCCCAGACATCACCGTCTTGAACAGCAATCTCGCCGCCGTTCGCCCAGACGTAGGGAAGCGCGTTGTACCAGTCTTTGCCCGGCGCGAAGATGCCCGAGACGGTGTCTGTGGTGATGGCGGTGCCCTGTGCAACGTACTCATCGAGCGTGGCAGGCAGCGTGTCACCTACGATCTGAGGCGTGTAGAAGACGATGCGTCCGCCGGCATAGTAGGGCGCTGCGTACAGCGAGCCGTCGTAGGTGCCAGCGTCAACCAGCCCCTGCACCATGTCTCCGAGTTCACCCTCGATGTCGCTCAGGTCTGCGAACAGACCAGCGTCTGCGAATCCGAGCGCCTGGGTGTTGCCGACCTCGACGACATCCGGTGCGTCATTCGACGACAGCGCTGCGGTGTACGTGTCAGAAACGTCTGCCCACGTCTTTTCTTCGATGTTGATGGTCCAGCCATCGTTTTCTTCGGCGAACGTGTCGACCAGGTAGTCACGAGCAGTCTGAGGCGTGTCGGTGCCGACCAGCCAAACCGTCACTTCGCCAGTGGACGGCTCTTCAGGGGCGGCAGCGGTGCCGCCGGAGCAACCGGCGAGAACGACGGCCGAAGCGCCTACGAGCGCAATGGCTCCGAGCTTCTTGTTCATGGGTGTGTTCCTTCGTTTCCTTGGTGGATTCCGGGAGGGTCGGGTGACCCATCCGGGGGGGGGATTTTGGGGCCTCGTGCTATGACACCCCGAGTTGTCCAGACAGGACCATGACGGCAGCACCGCGCAGGACGATGTCCTGGCCCTGCTCCGTCATCCGCACACGCACCCCGTCATGGAACTGGGCGAGAGTTCGTGCGCGGAGGGTCTCGACGGCTTGTTCCGCAAGCGGACCGTCAAGAAGTTCAGGGGGACCAGAGAGAACGATCTCTGATACGTCGAGCGCCCCGACAACAGGAGCCAGAGCAATACCGAGCCTCTCCCCCGCATCACGCAGCACGCCCTCACGTTCGGCGTCGGTGCCCGCTGCGTCTAGTCGCGCCGTGAGGGCGGGCACTGATAGCCACGCTTCGAGGCAGCCGATCTTGCCGCACACGCAGGCCGGCCCACCATCGGTGCCGACAGTGACGTGGCCGATCTCGCCCGCAGCGAAGTGTGCGCCGCGCATGGGCTGCCCGCCTGAGAGCAGGCCGGAGCCCACACCGCGACCGACTTTCACCAACAGCACGTCGGCACCCGATCCGCCGAAGGTGTACTCGGCGAGCACTGCGGCATTCGCATCGTTGGCAACGAGAACGGAAAGCCCGAGAGCTTCTTGAAGCGAGCCCTCGAGGTCGAATCCCACCCAGCCGAAGTTGGGGGCGGCGAGGACTACGCCGCGGCCGTCGACGACACCCGGCGCGCCTACACCTACGCCGAGCACGGGAGCGTGTGAATCAGCGACAAGCGAACGAGCGAGTTCGATCACAGTGTCGACAACGGCCTCGGCGGATGGCAGGGCAACCTCGCTGCGAACGACGACGTCACCGTCAAGCGTGAGCACCGCGCCGATGATCACGTCGCTTCCAGACAGGTCGATGCCGACGATGCGATGGCCCGCACGGTCAAGATCAACCAGCATCGCTGGTTTGCCCGGGCCGGATGCCTCGCGCATGCCGATTTCGGCGACAAACCCGTCGGAAATCAATTCGGCGATGAGATCTGAGATGGTGACGCGAGTCAGGCCCGTCTCACGTGAGAGATCGGCTCGGCTCATTGCTCCCTGATGAAACAAGGTCTGCAGAAGCAGCGAACGGTTGTGCCCGCGTGCGTGCTCTGGCAGCACCTTCGCTCCTTGGCGCAGTGCGCGACCGGGAACGAAAGCGCGAGAACGTGCGCTGAGCGGGTGCTGCGGCGAATCCAGAGTGGAATTGCCATGCGCTTCGGTTGACATGTTTGTTAGTGAACCTTACGAACAAAACTACCGCAACCCTCATCTCGATTTTGTGTGGCGTATTTACAAAACTGTTACATTCCGCGCGAGCTCGACAGATCGTAGGGTGGACGCATGCGTACGCTCTCCCTCGCCCGGCGCTTCGCAGTGCTGGCGGTAGCCACAAGCCTCGTGTTCGGCGCCACGGCGTGCACCGCAACACCCGAAGAAGCTGACTCGGCAGCATCCACCAATTCGAACGGTTCGACGAGCGACTGGGTCGACGCTCAGGGCGACGAAGGCCAGTCCACAGACGACGCCTGCGCTCTGGTTCAAGACACCATCACCTCGGCCACTGACGACTTCGATGTCGCGAGCGAAGATGACCCGAGCGCTGTTGCTGACGCGATGCAGGCCGCCGCCGATCAGCTTGCCGAACTCACCCCCGCCGTGACCAACGACGAGGTGGCAGCGCTCGTGCCTTCGCTTGAGACGCTCTTCCGTCAAATCGGCGAGTCGATGAACGACATTCTGAACGGCGACACCGAGAGCCTCGAAGAGCTTGACCAGCTCGGCGGTGACTATCAGGCCACGATCGCAGAGTTTCAAGCTCTCTGCACTCCCTGATCGGAGGCCATTTCATACACTTGCTTGTTCCCAGACGTTGCACGGGACATTCACACGCATGCGTCCCTTACCATAGGTACAAACGTCGCTGACTGTACGGGGGTGCCACGTGACGGATCTCGCAACCAAACCAGGTTCTGATGAGACCTCGCCGGGTGAGAATTCCGACGCGCCCGCAAGCGAAGATACTCCGGTCTACGAATGGGCTCCCGCGGAGCCCAAGAAGAAGCGCCGTGCAGGGCTGTGGATCGGCGTGGGCGCCGCGGCGGCCGCCGTCTCACTTGTCGCAACCTCTCTCGTGCTGATCGCTCCCGGCACCGCCGTGGCGGGCGTACCCGTCGGTTTTCTCACCGTGGGCGCCGCTGCAGACGCGATTCAACAGCAATTGAGCGACACCACCGTCATTCTCACCGGCGAGGGCGCAGATGCGGTTGTCACCGGAGCCGATCTCGGCGCATCGGTCGACGCTCGCGCTCTTGCCGATCAGGCATATGCCGAAAACCCACTGTGGAATGTCACCGCCTGGTTCTCGGAATCGGCAGACGCCACCATCGTCGTCGACGAGGCTGCCGCGTCATCGACCTTGCGTGCGGCGCTCCCCGGACTCTATGCAGACCCGACCAACGCGACGATCGCATATGACGCTGATTCAAAGGCCTACGTAGCTACCCCCGCCGTTGACGGCACCGGTGTGGGCCCTGCCGCTGTAGTCGCTGCGCTTGAGGAGGCTTTCCTCGCTGGCGAGGAAAGCGCCGAGATTGAGATCAGCGCGGCGCCCGTGAGCGCAGAGACCACGACTGAGGTGGCCGAGGCAACGGCAGAGTCTCTCAACGCGGTCCTATCGCGCGCGGGTTTCTACATCGGCGATGAGCGCGTCGTGCCATTCAGCCGGGCTGACACCGCAGAGCTGCTGACTGTTGCCCCCGTTCCCGGCGGCTTCGACATCAGCGCAAACGCCGAGGCGATCCAAGCCATCGTCGACACACTTCCCGAACAGATCAACCGTGACGCCGTCAACGCGGTGGTCATCACCGATTCTGGCGGTGGCGTCTTGCGTGAAATCACTGCTGGAGTGAGCGGACGCGAGCTGGGCGACACCTCTGGCATCGCAGCAGCCTTCGCCGCGCAGCTTGCCGCGGGCGAAGCGGTGTACGAGCTCCCTGTCGAAACGACGGACTTCACCACAGCTGCCACCGAGCGTCGCATCGAAGTTGATCTCGGCGCGCAGACGACCTACCTTTTCGAGAACGACAGTGTTGTCAACTCGTGGCCGATCTCGTCTGGGCTTCCGGGTGAAACGGTCACGCACACGGGCAGCTACCGCATCTTCGCTCACGTGCCCATTCAAGATATGGGTTGCTTCGACGGCGCCGAGTACTGCACCGAAGACGTTCCGTGGGTCATGTATTTCAACGGAGACCAGGGCTTTCACGGAACCTACTGGCACAACAACTTCGGCACTCCCATGAGCCATGGCTGCGTGAACATGCCTGTCGACGTGGCCAAGTATGTATACGATTGGGCACCGACCGGCACCGAGGTGTGGGTACACGCCTAAGCACTGAACCTGGTGCTCGCACGGCAACGTTTGACACCCGTTCGCCGGGTAGAACAGGATCCGATGTACATCCAGCTGACGAACGCGCCCCGCAACTATGCCTGGGGATCTCTCGAGGCAATCGCCGAGTTTCGAGGCACCACCCCCAGCGGCGATCCAGAAGCGGAACTGTGGTTCGGCACACACCCCGGCTCCCCCACCCAGGCAACCGCCACGGTTCCTCCCGCCCAAGATGCTTACGAAACGCTCGCGGAGTGGATTGATTCCACCCCCAGCTTGCTTGGCGATGCACTCAGCGCAGAGCGCCGCGATCTGCCGATTCTGCTCAAAGTGCTCGCAGCAGCCAGTCCGCTGTCGTTGCAGGTGCACCCGACCCCCGAACAAGCCAAAGCAGGGTTCGCCCGTGAACAAGAGCAGGGCATCGCGCTATCTGATCCTGCCCGCAATTACAAGGATCCCTACCCGAAGCCCGAAATCATCGTGGCCGTCAGCGAACGGTTCGACGCGCTCTGCGGATTCCGACCAGCAGCCGAGGTTGCGCAGATCGTCGACGCCCTGAGTGCGGCGACCGAGCCTGCTCTTGCTCCGCTGCTTGACCTGCTCAGCGACCCGACCAACATCGCCGTCGCCCTGGATTGGCTGCTTGCCGGATCCACCGAGGTCGGCGCGTGCGTCGCTGCCGTCACTCAACTCGCATCCGCTCCGACTGCCGCTGACTCCCCCATAGCCGACACCTTCGCAACGGCACGCGAGATCAGCACGCACTATGCCGGCGACCCCGGCATCGTCGTCGCGATGCTGATGAACCGTGTGTGCCTGAAGCGCGGCGAGGGACTCTATGCGCCGGCGGGGCTGCTGCACGCGTATCTTTCAGGACTCGGCATCGAGCTGATGACCGCGAGCGACAACGTCGTGCGCGGTGGCCTCACACCTAAGCACATCGACACCGCGGAGCTGCGGAGTCTGCTCTCATTCGAACAGGCCCCGGCAGATCTGCTCGTGCCGGTTGAGACCGGCCCCGTGACGCTCTATTCGCCCCCTGCACCGTTCTCGCTCGCGCTTGTCTCGCCGAGCGGCACCAGCGCAGAGGTCGCTCTCGAGGGCCCGTCGATCATTCTCGCCGACAGCGACGAGATCACCGTAACCGATCCATCTGGATCGACAACCACTATCGGTCGCGGCGATGCCGCCTTCGTCTCGGGTGACGTCGACACCGTCAGCGTCACCGGCCCGGGTCGCGCCTGGGTGGCAGTCGCACACGAGTAGCTGATAAAGAAAGGCGGTGTGGATGCTGCTGCATCCACACCGCCTTTGCTATCGCAAGGTCTACGCGAGGGCGTCAATCACCGAATTGAACGTCGCCGAAGGGCGCATCACGGCAGTCACGAGATCGCTGTTGGGGCGGTAGTAGCCGCCGATCTCGGCGGGCGAGCCCTGCACGGCGATAAGTTCGGCCACGATCTTGTCTTCATCAGCGGCCAGCGTCTCGGCAACCGGCGCGAAGGCAGCGGCCAGGTCGGCATCGTCGGTCTGTGCAGCCAGTTCTTGCGCCCAGTAGAGGGCGAGGTAGAAGTGGCTGCCGCGGTTGTCGATGGTTCCCAGCGCTCGACCCGGCGACTTGTCGTTCTCAAGGAACGTGCCCGTCGCGGCGTCGAGCGTGTCGGCGAGAACTTTGGCGCGACTGTTGTCGGTGAATGTGGCGAGGTGCTCGAGCGAAGCGGCCAACGCGAAGAACTCGCCGAGCGAGTCCCACCGCAGGTAGTTCTGCTCGACCAGCTGCTGCACGTGCTTGGGCGCCGAGCCGCCCGCGCCCGTCTCGAAGAGACCGCCGCCAGCAAGCAACGGAACGATCGAGAGCATCTTGGCGCTGGTGCCGACCTCAAGAATCGGGAACAGGTCGGTGAGGTAGTCACGCAGCACGTTTCCGGTCACCGAGATGGTGTCTTCGCCCTTGCGCAGGCGATCGAGCGTGTAGAGCGTCGCTTCGGCGGGAGCGAGAATCTTGATCTCGATGCCGTCGGTGTCTAGCAGCGCAATGCCTTGGTGAACCTTGGCGATCAGCTGCGCGTCGTGTGCGCGGTTGACATCGAGCCAGAACACCGCGGGCACTCCCGTCGCATGAGCACGGGTGACGGCGAGCTTCACCCAGTCCATCACGGGAATGTGCTTGGTCTGCGTCGCACGCCAGATGTCGCCCGTCGAGACGTCATGCTCAAGAATGACGACACCGTCGCCATCGAGAACCTGAACGACTCCGGGGCTCGCAATTTCGAACGTCTTGTCGTGGCTGCCGTACTCCTCGGCAGCCTGTGCCATCAGCCCCACGTTGGGAACAGTGCCGATGGTGGCGGGATCGAGCGGGCCGTGGGCGATCACGTCTTCGATGACAGCTTGATAGACACCCGCATATGAAGAGTCAGGAATGACCGCGAGGGTGTCGTCTTCGCCGCCGTCGACGCCCCACATCTTGCCGCCGTTGCGCACCAGGGCAGGCATCGATGCGTCGACAATCACGTCAGAGGGCACGTGCAGGTTCGTCGTTCCCTTGTCAGAGTTGACGTACGAAAGACGGGGACCGCTCGCGAGACCTTCGATGAACGCCTTCGAAATCGCGTCGCCGTTCTCGACAGCGGACAACCCTGACAGAATCGATCCGAGTCCGTTGTTGGGGGTGAGGCCCGCCGCGGCGATCGCGTCGCCGTACTGCTCGAAGACGTCGGCGAAGTACGCCTTCACCACGTGGCCGAAGATGATCGGGTCGCTGACCTTCATCATCGTCGCCTTGAGGTGTACGGAGTAAAGCACGTCGTCACGCTGTGCGAGCTCAAGCGTTTCGGCCAGGAATGCGTCGAGCGCATCGGCCGAGAGGAACGTCGCGTCGATGATCTCGCGCGGCAGCACCTTGAGGTCGTTCTTCAGCACCGTCACCGTGCCATCAGCGTCGACATGCTGAATGGTCAGAACGTCATCGTGTGCGGCAATCCACGACTTCTCATTGCTCTTGAAATCACCGGCGCGCATCGTCGCGACGCGTGTCTTTGATCCCTCAGAGAATGCCTTGTTGCGGTGCGGGTGCTTGCGTGCGTAGTTCTTGACCGACAGCGGCGCACGACGGTCGCTGTTTCCCTCGCGCAGAACCGGGTTCACGGCCGATCCCTTGATGCGGTCGTAACGAGCACGCACATCTTTGTCTTCGATCGAGGTTGCCTCGTCGGGGTAATTCGGAACGTCAAAGCCCTGCGCCTGCAGTTCGGCGATCGTCGCCTTGAGCTGCGGGATGGATGCTGAGATGTTGGGCAGCTTGATGATGTTCGCCTCGGGCACGGTGGCGAGGCCACCCAGTTCAGCGAGCGAATCTCCTACCTGCTGCTCGGGCGAAAGGCGCTGCGGAAACGCCGCCAGAATACGACCGGCTAGCGAGATGTCACGCGTTTCGACAGCAACGCCCGCCTGCCCCGCGAAGGCCTCGATAATCGGCAAAAACGAGGCGGTAGCTAATGCTGGCGCCTCGTCGGTGTGGGTGTAGATAATGGTCGAGTCGTTCATGCGTGGCTCTCCGTTCACAAGTCAGCATCCAGCCTATCGCAGAGCGCAAAGTATCTCGACGTCAAGATATCTCTGCACGTGAAGTTCGTGTTAACCCCAGACGTTTTCTCTGCCGCAACTTGACGATCACGGGTACCGTGTAGATATGTCAGAACTTCGTCTGGTCGAGCTGTCCGCCTCCACTATCGTCGCGGTCAACAACCTGTCCCTCAAGCCGGGGCAGGAGCAGTTCCTCGCACCGGTCAGCTATGGCATCGCTGCCACGGTGGTCAATCCTCAATCGACATGGCAACGCGTAGTGCTCTCCGGCGACGAGGTCGTCGGATTCGTCAGCGCGAACTTCGATGAAGAAGAGCCCGAGAAGCACTTCCGCTCGGTGCTGTGGCGCATCAACGTCGACGCAGACGATCAGCGCCAGGGTGTGGGCAGCTTTGCGGTTTCGTCACTGCTCGACGAAGCGCGCAGTCGCGGCATGGAATGCGTCTATGTGATCTACGAAGCCGGCGAGGGTGGCCCCGCCGCGTTCTTCGAGCGCGTGGGCTTCACGCCCGTGGGCGAGACCGAGTACGGTGAGGTCATCGCAGAGATTCGCCTCTAACGGACTCGGCGCACTCAGACCGGCGGCGGGGTCTCGGATTCCCCTCCCCCACCGAGACCTCGTCGCCCTCCGTCTAGACCAGTGTGTCTTGCCACGCAGCGTGTAGCTGGGCGAATTTTCCCTCACCCGCGATCAATGCCGCCGGAGTGTCATCCTCGATGATGCGACCGTGCTCCATCACGAGCACACGGTCGGCGATCGCGACGGTCGAAAGCCGGTGGGCGATGATGATCGCCGTGCGGTCAGCCAGGAGCGTCTGCAATGCGTCTTGAATCAGCCGCTCGCTTGGCATGTCGAGTGATGCCGTTGCCTCGTCGAGAATCAACACCGCTGGGTCGGCGAGGAAGGCCCTCGCGAACGAGATCAGCTGGCGCTGGCCCGCAGAGACGCGGCCGCCGCGCTTGTTCACGTCAGTGGCATAGCCGTCAGGCAACGCTTCGATGAACGATTCGGCGCCTACCGCACGGGCTGCGCGCTTGATCTCGTCGAGCGTGGCATCGGGCTTTCCGAGGGCGATGTTGTCGGCGACCGTGCCACTGAACAGGTAAGCCTCTTGCGTCACCATCACGATCGCACGTCGCAGATCCTTCGGGTGCATCGCGCGCAGATCTACACCGTCGAGTGACACGGCGCCGCGCGTGGGGTCGTAGAAGCGCGAGACCAATTTGGCGAGCGTCGATTTACCGGCCCCGGTCGTGCCGACCAGCGCAATCGTCTGCCCTGCCGGGATGTCGAGCGAGAAGTCCGGCAGGATCACCCGGTCTTCTGAGTAGCCGAACAGCACGTCGTCGAACCGAACGTTGCCGCGTGCGGTCCACAGGTTGACCGGTTCGCCAGGGTCGGGAACGGTCGGTTCCTCTTCGAGGACGCCCGACACCTTCTCGAGAGCAGCCGTGGCCGATTGGTAGCTGTTCAAGAAGAAGGCCACCTCTTGCAGCGGAGCGAAGAAGTTGCGCACGTACAGCACGGCCGACAGCAGGGTTCCCAGCAGAAGCGTCCCCTCGACGACGCGAACACCACCCCAGAAGACGATGATGGCCAGCGTGATTGATGCGATGGCCATGAGACCCGGCTCGAACGTGCCGAACAGACGGATCGAGCGGATGTTGACGTCGCGGTATCGCAGCGACAGCGTGCCGAACTCACCGTCGTTGCGCTCTTCCTTGCGGAATGCCTTGACCGCACGGATGCCTGTCATCGTCTCGACGAACTTGACGATCACCTGAGCACTGACAACGCGCGACTCGCGATACACAGCCTGCGAGCGAAGATAGAACCAGCGCATCAAGAAGAACAGTGGAATGCCCATGGCCAGCAGAATGAGCCCCGACTGCGGGTCGATCAGCAGCAGTGCGATCAGGGTGAACAGGCCGTAGAGCACCCCGGAGACCAGCTCGTTGAGACCGCCGTCGAGCAACTCGCGGATCGTGTCGAGGTCGCTCGTCTGTCGCGAGATGATGCGACCCGACGTGTATGACTCGTGAAACTCGAGGCTGAGCCGCTGCGTGTGCAAGAAGATGCGCTTGCGCAGATCGAGCATGATCGCCTGCGTCAGCCGGGCGGTGACGACGACATACCAGCCGATGAGGCCGGCGCCGCCGAGGGCGGTGAATAGGTACACCGCCACCACACCGATGGTGGGCAGCCAGTCCATGCGGTCGACCGCCGCGGGTAGCGCGGTGTTGATGCCGTAGGCGATCAGAGCGGGGCCAGCGACACGCAATGCGGTCGAGACGACCAGCACGATGCCGGCGAGCCACAGCTGCGCCTTGACGGGGCCGAGAAGCGACCCGAGTAGCCGCAGCGAGCGTCTGCGGATCGCTTTGCTCTCTTCGCGCGTGTAGTCGGAGCGGTCTTCGCCGCTGGTTCCGGTGACCGTGGTGCTCACAGGTTCACCTCCCTCTCCCGCATGCGGGTTTCGTCGTCTTCGAGACTCGAGATCACGTGCCGGTAGTGCGCATTCGTGCGCAGCAGTTCGCTGTGCGGCCCGATCGCCGTGACGCGCCCGGCTTCGAGCAGGGCGACTCGATCGGCCAGCGTAACCGTGGACGGACGGTGAGCGACCACCAGCGCGGTCGTGTCTTTGAGCACCTCTCGCAGCGCATCTTCGACGAGGGCCTCGGTGTCGACATCGAGCGCCGACAGCGGGTCGTCGAGCACCAGCACTGCGGGGCGTGCCGCGACGGCACGCGCGAGCGCGAGCCGCTGTCGCTGCCCGCCCGACAAGCTCATGCCCTCTTCGCCGATGACCGTGTCGACGCCGTTCGGCAGGTCGTCGACGAACGTCGCCTGCGCGACGCCGAGCGCTTCGCGCAGCACAGCCTCTGCGTCGTCGCTGCCGGGCACCAGGTCTTCTCGACCCAGCAGCACGTTCTCACGCACGGTCTGCGAGAACAGCGTCGCGTCTTCGAACGCCATTCCGATGTGGGTGCGCAGCTCTTTCAGCGTGAGGTCGCGCACGTCAACGCCGTCGAGCGTCACACGCCCACCCGTCACGTCATACAGTCGCGTGGGCAACGTGGTGAGCGTGGTCTTGCCGCTTCCGGTAAGACCCACCAGCGCCATGGTCTCACCCGGTCGCAATGCCAGATCGATGCCGTCGAGCAGATCGCGCTCGTGGGCAGCAGCATCCTGATACCGAAAGCGCGCGCCCTCGAACACGAGCTCGCCGCGCGGCGATGCGATCGTCTGAGGCTCTGCGGGGTCTTCGATGGTGTTCTCTTCGTCGAACACCTCGAAGATGCGATCGGTCGCGGTGCGCGCGTCTAGGAGAAACGAGAACAAGAAGCCGATGGACTCCATGGGCCACCGCAGCACGGTCGCCATCGCGAAGAACGCGATCAGCTCGTCGACGCCCAGCTGGTCGAGCGCGACCAGATACACGCCTGCGCCGAGGCACAGCGCGAAGGCGATGTCAGGCAGCAGCACCAGCCAGAACCAGATGGAACCCACCGCGCGCGCCTTGTTGATCTCGGTCTCGCGCAGGGTCTCGGCCTGTGCGGCGAACTTCTGCAGTGCATGCGAACCGCGGCCGAACGCCTTGAGCACCCGAATTCCGTGCACACTCTCTTCGACCGAAGTCGCAAGGTCGCCCGCTTGGTCCTGACTCTGGCGGGCGAGCGTGCCGTACTTCTTCTCGAATCGGTAGCCCGTGTACCACAGCGGTGCAGACGTGATGAGGAAGATGGTGCCGAGCAGCCAGTGCCAGCGAAAGAGCAGCAGCGTGCCGACGGCGATGGTCAGCACGTTCACGACGAGCAAGACGAGCCCGAACGCCATCCATCGACGCAGCATGCTGATGTCTTGCATCATGCGGCTGAGCAGCTGGCCTGACTGCCACCGGTCGTGGAACGCGACGGGCAACCGCTGCAGGCGCTGGTAGAACGTGTGGCGTATCTCGTATTCGACCATTGTCGCCGGCCCCAAGACGAACCAGCGGCGCAACCACACCATCAGCGCTTCGGCGAGGCCGAGAGCCAGCACCGCTGCAGCGCCCCACGCGATTGCGGTGAGGTTGCCCGAAGCGATGGGGCCGCCCACGATCACTTCGAGAACGAGAGGAATGGTCAGCGCGAGCAGGCTGGCTGCCAACGCGCTGAGCGCACCAAGCGCGAGGCGTGGCAGCACAGGTCGGGCGAAGGGCAGGAGCCTGCCCAGTGCCCTCGCAGTTGAGAGGTGGGGCCGGGGTGTTTCTGGGGTGGTAGCCATGATCCTTGTGGGAGCTGAGATGACGAATGCGATGCGTGCTGACCGAGTTTCGGCCAGAGCGCGATGGCGCAACGGACGTTGCGAGAGAAGAACGCTCAGTTGACCGGCGGTGAGCGCCGGGCGGTGAGTGCCGGATCGAGGGGTGAGCTACCGACGACGACGCGGCGTCAGCAGTCCGGGCGCACCGAGGATGGCTGCGGTCTTCGCGAAAATAGCGACCTGGTTCATGACATCCTCCTGAGGGTGGGCGTGGACGGGGCTGCGCGCGAACGCGACAGCCCTCCAGAGTAGGCCCGAGAGCTCCACGAAAGCAAGGTCTGATTTTTCGCCACGACAGTGCGCTGTGGGCATACGGTGAAGAGATGGGTGAACTCGAGTACGACCTCATCGTTATCGGAGCAGGCGCGGTGGGCGAGAACGTCGCGGGACGCGCGGTGGAGCGCGGGTTGCGAACCGTGATCGTTGAAGCGGAACTTGTCGGCGGTGAGTGCTCGTACTGGGCGTGCATGCCGTCGAAGGCACTGCTGCGAAGCGCGGCAGCCCTGCGCGCGGTGAGCGACCTCGACGGCGCGAAACAGGCCGTCACCGGAGCCCTCGATGCGGCAGGTGTGTTGCGGCGACGCGACGCGATGACCCACGAGTGGGACGACTCTTCGCAAGTGAAGTGGCTCGACGGCGCGGGCATCGATCTCGTACGCGGACACGCTGAATTCACTGGCGAAAAGCGCGTGCGGGTGACTGCCGACGACGGCACCGTCACCGCTCTGGTCGCGCGATACGCCGTCGCGGTTTCTACCGGATCAGCGGCGCTGTTGCCCGATGTTCCGGGGTTGAAAGAGATCGAGCCGTGGACGAGCCGCGAGGCGACGAGCGCTCAGCAGATTCCGAACTCGCTGGCGGTGATCGGCGGCGGAGTGGTCGCGGTTGAGATGGCAACCGCCTACGCCAGCCTCGGGACCGCGGTTACGATGATCGTTCGATCTGAACTGCTCGGCGGCATGGAACCGTTTGCAGGCGAGATGGTTGAAGCGTCCCTCAAGAAAATGGGCGTCACCGTTCGCGCAGGCGTCTCTGCTACCGCCGCCGTGCGCGAGGGCGATTCCGCGACGCTGACGCTTTCTGATGGCAGCGCGGTGAGCGCAGAGCAGGTTCTCGTCGCAACTGGCCGCACTCCTCGCACTGGCGACCTCGGTTTGGAGAACATCGGCCTCACCGCTGGCGACTGGTTGAGCGTCGACGACACAATGCTGGTTCACGGCACCGATTGGCTCTATGCCGTCGGCGATGTGAACCACCGAGCACTGCTCACCCACCAGGGCAAGTACCAGGCGAGGGCTGCAGGAGATGTCATCGCAGCGAGAGCGCAGGGCGAATCGGTAGACGATCAACCGTGGGGCGCTCATGTCGCAACAGCAGATCACTCCCACGTTCCCCAGGTGACCTTCAGCGATCCTGAAGTCGCTTCGGTCGGCCTGACCGAAGCCGCCGCGCGAAAGGCCGGGCGCAGCATTCGTGTTCTCGACTACAACCTGGCGTGGGTGGCCGGCGCCAGCACGTACTCCGACAACTACGAGGGGATGGCGCGAGCGATCGTTGACGAAGACCGCGGCGTGATCATCGGCGCAACGTTCGTCGGTGCCGACGTCGCCGAGTTGCTGCACTCCGCAACGGTCGCCATCGTGGGCGAGGTTCCCATCTCTCGCCTGTGGCACGCGGTGCCCGCATATCCGACGATCAGCGAAGTCTGGCTGCGCTGGCTCGAGGCATACGGTCGCCCCTAGCCGACCAGCGAGCGGCCGCTTTCACGATCGAGAAGGGCCTGCTTGACCTGCACACCCCACGCGAACCCGCCGAGCGCTCCCCCGGTGCGAAGCACACGGTGACAGGGCACAAACAAGGCGGGAGCATTCTTGGCACAGATGGATGCTGCCGCTCGCACCGCGCTCGGGCTGCCGAGCGCGGCGGCGAACTCCGCATAGGTCAACGGCTGCCCCGGGGTGATCTCGCGAAGCGCCGCCCAGCCAGCGCGCTGCATATCGGTGCCGGTCTGCGACACCGCAACCGATTCGATGGCAGTGAGGTCACCGCCGTAGTACGCGGCGACGGCCGATGCAGCATCCGTTTCTCCCTCGACCAGCTCCGTTGGTCGAGCCGATGGCGCGAGCCGCGCGAGAAGAGCTTCGACGTCAGCGGTCCAGCCCGAAGCGATGACCGCCGCGTCAGCATCCGCGATGATCGTGAACGGTCCATCTGGAGTGTCGATCGTCTGCCGGGTTGCGGTAGTCATGCGGACTCCTTGATCAATTGCGGTTGAAGGTTCGGCTTTTTGCGTGTGGGACGCAGCGGGGCGTTGCGCCAGAGATGCGCGGTCAGATAGCTGCGCCAGGGCGCCGTTCGCGCAGCCCAGGCCTCGAACGGCTTTGGCTCGGCAGGAATGCCACACGCGGCAGCGCCCGCTCGAACAGCAACGTCTCCGGGTAGCGTCACATCGGGATCGCCCAATACGCGCATGCGCACGTAGTCGGCTGTCCACGGTCCGATGCCCGGCATCGCGAGCAACGCTGCGCGCTGGTCAGCGCCGTCATCACCCGTGGTGAGCGTGAGCGTGCCATCGGCGAGTGCGGCCGCCGCCCCGGTAACGGCACGAATCCGGGCCGCCGGCCCGCGCAGCACCTCGTGCCCGTGTTCGGCGATCGCCGCCATCGTGGGAAACAGCCGAGTGTTCCCAAACCCGTCATCGATGCGTTCTCCCAACGCGTAGGTGAGTGCTGTCAACGCGGTGGTTGCGGCAGCCACCGTGATCTGTTGTCCGATCATCGCCCGGATCAGCATCTCGTGCGGATCCGCCGCTCCCGGAACACGAATGCCGGGCACTCGCGAGACCGCGGTAGTGAGTTCGGGATGCTGCGCCAATGCGGCATCAATCGCGATCGGGTCAGCATCCAGGTCGCACAGGCGACGGGCGCGCGTGACGATCACCGGCAGATCCTTGAGCTGCGTGACTCTCGCGCGCAGGCGCACTCGCTGCTCTGAATCGACGCGAATCTCAAACCACGCGGGCCCTGACGCAAGCCGCAGCGTGCGTGAGAAGGAAGTGGCCGTTGATGTCTCAACGCCACGCACCGCGCGCGCCGACATCCACGCGAAGATTCCGCTTGAATCGAGCGGTCCCCGGTGTGCCAGCGCAAGATCAATGGTGCCGGGCGCCATCTCTTGTGCGGCAGTCTGCCGACGCGAGCGCCGAGCGCGCAACTCGCTGGGCGTCATGCCGAACACCTCACGCACGGTGTCGTTGAACTGCCGCACGCTCGCAAATCCCGCAGAAAACGCAACGTCAGCGGTAGGCAGATCAGTGCCGACCAGCAGCAACCGGGCCGTGTGAGCGCGGTGCGCGCGGGCAAGAGCAAGCGGGCCGGCGCCGAGCTCTGTCGTCAGCAGCCGGGTGAGGTGGCGTGACGAATAGCCGAGGCGGTTTGCGAGACCGGGCACCCCCTCACGCTCCACCACCCCGTCCGCGATGAGCCGCATCGCACGCCCGGCAGTATCGCCTCGCAGATTCCACTGTGGCGAGCCCGGCGCTGCTTCGGGGAGGCAGCGCTTGCAAGCCCGATATCCGGCCTCATGGGCCGCCGCGCTGGTGGGATAGAACGACACGTTTGACGGCTTCGGCGTGCGCGCCGGGCAACTCGGGCGGCAGTAGATGCCGGTCGAACTCACCGCCGTGACGAACTGCCCGTCGAAGCGAGTATCGCGCGCGTCAATCGCGCGGTACCGCTCATCAAACGTCATGCTCGGGATGCTCACGTGTCTAGCCTGACACGAGCACGCCGCGTGCACTCGCGGAAATCGGACATTGCGGTTGCGCGAGTCTGGCGCGCGGCCGCGCAACCGCGCCGTGATGGATCAGTGGAAGAAGTGACGCTCTCCGGTGAAGAACATCGTCACACCGGCCGCCTTCGCGGCATCCACTACCTCTGCATCACGAACAGATCCGCCCGGCTGAATGATCGTCTTGATGCCGGCGTCGATAAGCACCTGGGGGCCATCGGCGAAGGGGAAGAAAGCGTCGGATGCTGCAACCGAGCCCGCCGCACGCTCACCCGCTCGCTCGACGGCCAGGCGACACGAGTCGACACGATTCACCTGACCCATGCCGATTCCGACGGTGGCCGAACCGTGGGCGAGCACGATGGCGTTCGACTTGACCGCACGGCACGACTTCCACGCGAAGATGAGGTTGGTCATGTCTTCTTCGGATGGCCGTTCGCCCGAGACGAGCTCCCAGTCTTTGGCAACCGATTCGATGTCGTCGGGAAAGCGGTCTGCGTCTTGCAGCAGCAGGCCACCAGAAACCAGGCGCACATCCATGCGCTCCTGCTGCCAGTCCGTGGGCAGCTGCAACACGCGCAGGTTCTTTTTGAGCTTGAACACCTCGAGTGCTTCAGGCGCGAAGTCTGGCGCAACAATCACCTCGGTGAAGATGTCACGCAGATTCTCTGCCATTTTCAACGTCACCGTTCGGTTCGCCGCGATGACGCCGCCGAAAGCCGATACCGGGTCGCACTCGTGGGCGCGAAGGTGCGCGCTGGCGATCGGGTCGAGAGCGTTCGGGGCCGATACCGCGATGCCACAGGGGTTCGCGTGCTTGATGATCGCGACGGCGGGCTTGACCATGTCGAATGCGGCGCGAAGGGCGGCATCTGCATCGACGTAGTTGTTGTACGACATGCTCTTGCCCTGCAACTGCGTGGCCTGGGCGATGCCGTGGCCACCCACGCGCGAGTAGATCGCGGCGCGCTGGTGAGAGTTTTCGCCGTAGCGAAGGGTCTCGAGCCGTTCGGCCTTGATGGTGAGGTGCTGGGGAAGACCTTCGCCTTCGAGCGTCTCTTCGGCGAACCACGTTGAAACGGCACTGTCGTATTCGGCCGTGTGCGAGAAAGCACGCGCAGCAAGGTCGCGGCGCTGCGTGAGCGTGGTGCCGCCCGCCGACACTGCCTCGATGATCGCGGGGTACGACTCGGGCGAGACCACGATGGCCACGTTCGCGAAGTTCTTGGCCGAGGCACGCACCATCGCGGGCCCGCCGATGTCAATCTGCTCAACAACGTCGTCGCCCTGCGCGCCCGAGCGCACGGTCTCAACGAACGGGTACAGATTGACGACCACCAGCTCGAACGGCGCGATGCCCAGCTCGTTCAGCTGCGCTTCATGGTCTTCGAGGCGCAGGTCTGCCAGCAGCCCCGCGTGCACAGCCGGGTGCAGTGTCTTCACCCTTCCGCCCAGCGACTCGGGAAAGCCCGTGACACTCGCGACGTCGGTCACGTCGTAGCCAGCCTCGCGAATGGTCGCGGCGGTCGAGCCGGTCGAGACGATCTCTACCCCCGCCTCAGCGAGCGCCTTTGCGAGGGGAAGAAGGTTCGTCTTGTCACTGACCGAGACCAGTGCGCGAGAGATACGCACGGCATCACGGTGGCGGTAAAGGGCTGGGTCGTGGCTCGGGCCGGCCATATAGGTCTCCTCAGGGTTGACGAGTGGAAATCAGGAGTGGTTGGTCGAAGCGGTGGCGAGATCTAGGTCACCGGTGGCCACACGACGAACAACATCAATCAGCAGTCGGCGCTCAACAGGCTTGATGCGTTCGTGCAGCGCGTGCTCATCATCGCCACGAAGAACGGGAACACGTTCCTGCGCGAGAATCGGTCCCGAATCGACGCCGTTGTCAACGACGATCACGCTGGCTCCGGTCTGCGATACTTCCGCTGCCAAGGCATCGCGCACGCCGTGGGCACCGGGAAACTCGGGAAGGTATGCCGGGTGGGTGTTGATGATGCGTGGCGACCATTCATCCACCAACGAAGACGGCAGCAAGCGCATGAGCCCGCTCAGCACAACAAGATCAGGCTGCCAGACCTTGAGCTGCTCACCGAGCTCTCTTCCCCACGCTTCGCGTGAGTCAAACTGCACCCACGGTACGAAGAACGTCGGAATGCCGTACGCCTCGGCATGTGCGAAACCTGGCGCCTCGCGGTCGGCGCCGACAGCAACCACTCTTGCGGGAAAATCGGGGTCGGCGGCTTCATCGAGCAGGGCGCGAAGGTTCGACCCTGTGCCCGAGATAAGAACGGCGACCGTGAGCACGGCTTCAGTCTAGCGGCGCGGTGAGTTGCGCTTCATTCCAGGGCAGGTCATCGGTGGCTTCGCGGCGAGGTGACAACAGCAGAATGCTCACACCCAGCGCGACCTCCAGTCCGATCGCAAGGGCAACGGGCCCGACTTCGGGACCAAGCTGAGCCAGAGCGCCCGGCCCGAATGATCCCGACGCCGCCGCCGCCAGTGCTGCGCAGCTAGCCGCCGACAGCACCGCAATACCGCCAGCGATCGCCAACCGCGGGCCCATCTGCTCACGCGAAGGTTCCCCCGCATGATTGAAGCTGTCGTGCGCCACGACCAGCCGAGACCGCGCGAGCCATCCGGCAAAGACACCGAACCCGACCGGGATCAGAGCCAGTAGCAGCAGCCAGCCCGAGACCTCGTCGGGCAGCACCCCGAAGAGCGGGACCCCGGGCACGATTCCCGACGTCACTCCCGCTGGCGCGACGACAAAGCCCACGCCGAGGGTGATGCCGGGACCCGCGATGAAGGCGATCGCCCAGACGATCAGCGTCGGCAGATACGCGAACTGCGCGAGAGTCAGCATGACTGCGCCCAGAGCGTCGACGTTGCTTGACTGGTAAAGGGCGACGATCTCGCCCGCTCGAAGAGTCAGTGCGACAGCGGTCAGCACCGCTCCGGCGCCGACCAAACCCACGATAACGACCGCGGTGCCGCGCACGATCAGGCCGGGAACCTGCGCCCACTCTTCGCCGCTGCGCGCACACGATTCGCGCACTGATGCAATCGCACCGTTGCCGGCGTCGCGCCACTCTGTCGCGATCGCGCCAGCAACAGCGGGCAGCGCGAACAGCAGCGTAGGAAACAGCACTGCCTGCCATACCTCGACACCGGCAGTGTCATTCACCGACGTCAGTGCGATCACGCTGGCGAGCGCGGCAACGGCAACGCTGCCACTGCTGACACCGGTGATCCACGCTTCTGCGTTCGATGCGCGCACTCCCGAGCGGACAGCGAAGACCACAACGAAGGCGGCAAAGGCGAGCGGTGCGAGCGACAGGGTGAACGAGGCTGCTGCAGCATCGATGCCGGTGGCAGTCAAGTACTCAGCAGGCAGTTGGATGCTGAGCGGTGCCAGCATCGCGAACTGCCAGATCGACGCGGTCGCAGGCCAAAGCGCTGCCCAGTCGGCACCCGGTAGGGCCACGACCCACAGCACCGTGAGCGGTGCCAGTATCGCCGCAATGCCAACGGCCACCGCGATGGTGGCATCAACGGCGGCGAGGAGGAGGACGATCAGTCGATTCATGCCTCAACGACCCTACCTCTGCCGCTATGGTCATCTTCGGAGGTCCACACAATGAGCAACACCGCGTCGCCCGTCCCCGTCGAAGAAGCCACACCTGCAAAGGGTGGTCTGGATCGATTCTTTGAGATCAGTGCACGTGGCTCGCGCGTCTCAAACGAGATGCGCGGCGGGCTGGTCACCTTCGTCGCGATGGCGTACATCGTCGTGCTCAACCCGATAATTCTCTCGGGCAGCCCCGACGTCGACGGCAACAGCCTTGAATTCACCCAGGTGGCCGCAGTCACCGCGTTCACTGCCGGAGCAATGACCATTCTGTTCAGCCTGGTCGCTCGGCTGCCCTTCGCGTTCGCTGCGGGGCTCGGCATCAACTCGTTTCTGGCGGTGTCGGTCGTCGGGCAAGTGACGTGGCCCGAGGCCATGGGCCTGGTTGTCGTCAACGGACTGCTGATTGTGCTCCTCGCGGCTACCGGCCTTCGAACCCTGATCTTCAACGCGGTGCCCATGCAGCTGAAGACAGCCATCACCGTGGGCATTGGCCTGTTCATCGCCTTCATCGGGTTCGTCGATGCGGGCTTTGTGACATCAACCGGCGTGGCCTCTCCCCCGGTCGGACTGGGGATCGACGGGTCGGTCGCGACCGTCCCCACCCTGTTGTTCATTGTGACTCTCCTGCTATCCGGGGTACTCCTTGCCCTCAAGGTGCGAGGAGCGCTGCTAATCGGTCTCGCTACCGGCACCGTGTTGTCGGTGATTGTCGAAGCAATCTGGAACATCGGGCCCAAGTTCGGTGCCGACGGCGCCGTCAACCCCGGCGGCTGGGGTCTCACCGTTCCCGAACTGCCGTCACAGTTGATCGCGCTGCCCGACCTGAGCCTGATCGGTCAGTTCGACATCGTGGGGGCGTTCAGCCGTATCGGCGCGCTCGCGGCGGTCATGCTCGTCTTCACCCTGCTGTTCACGAACTTCTTCGACGCGATGGGCACTTTCACCGGACTCTCACGCGAAGCCGAACTCGCCGACGCAAAGGGCAACTTTCCCCGCCTGCGGGCAGCCCTCATCGTCGAGGGAGTCGGCGCCGTCGCCGGTGGCGCCACCTCATCGAGTTCGAACACCGTGTTCATCGAGTCTGGAGCGGGAATCGGCGAAGGAGCACGTACCGGGCTTGCCAGTCTTGTAACGGGCGGGCTTTTCCTGCTTGCCATGTTCTTCACCCCGTTGACCGCCATGGTGCCCTCAGAGATCGCGGCCGCAGCTCTCGTGCTGGTCGGGGCGATGATGATGAGTCAGATTCGTCACGTCGATCTCACCGACATGACGGTGACCATTCCCGTCTTTCTCACGATTTCTGTGATGCCATTCACCTATTCGATTGCGAACGGCATCGGCGCCGGGTTCATCGCCGGGGTGGTCCTGCAGACCTTCGCCGGCAAGGCCAAGCGCGTGCACCCCTTGCTATGGATCGTGGCGGCCGGTTTTGTGGTCTACTTCGCCCGCGGCCCGATCGAATCCGCGATGGGGATCATCTAGACCGACTACGCGTCGCGCGGCTCGAGCACGAAGACAGCAATCTGTCGATCCGTCTTCGCCTGGTACTCGTCGTAGTCAGGCCAGACCGCAGTAGCGCGCTGCCACCACAGCGAACGCTCATCGCCCTCGAGCTCTCGCGCTGTGTAGTCCCGGCGATCAGCGCCGTCTTGCAGTTCTACATGCGGTTGCTTGCGCATGTTTCCGCCCCATGCCGGCTCTTTGGGCGCCCCGCCCATCGAGGCGACCACGGCGTACTGACCCTCATGCTCAACGCGCATCAGCGCGGTCTTACGCAGTGCACCGCTCTTGGCACCGACGGTGGTCAGAACGATGATGGGCACACCACGCATGGTGTTGGCTTCTGTGCCACCCGATGCTTCGAATTTCTCGGCCTGGGTGCGAGCCCATTCAGATGTGGACGGCTTGTATTCTCCGGTCAGCGGCATGTCTTCATGTTAGTTGCGACGAGGGTCGCAGCGGCTGCCTCAACAGAAAAGAGGGGCGGATGCCGCCGCATCCACCCCTCTTTCTGTTTGCGGCTAGAGACCCGCGATGATTTCGCGCATGAGGTCGGCGGTCTCAGACGGCGTCTTGCCGACCTTGACGCCCGCAGCTTCCAGCGCTTCTTTCTTCGCCTGCGCAGTTCCCGCTGAGCCAGACACGATGGCGCCAGCGTGGCCCATGGTCTTGCCCTCGGGGGCGGTGAAGCCAGCGACGTAGCCGACGACAGGCTTGGTGACGTTCGCCTTGATGAAGTCAGCGGCACGCTCTTCGGCGTCGCCACCGATCTCACCGATCATGACGATGGCCTTGGTGTCGGGGTCGGCCTCGAACGCAGCGAGTGCGTCGATGTGCGTGGTGCCGATAACCGGATCGCCGCCGATGCCGATTGCGGTCGAGAAGCCGATCTCGCGCAGTTCGTACATCATCTGGTAGGTCAGGGTGCCCGACTTCGACACGAGGCCGATCGGGCCGGTGCCGGCGATGTTGGCCGGGGTGATGCCTACGAGCGACTCACCGGGGGTGATGATGCCGGGGCAGTTCGGCCCGATGATGCGGGTCGTGTTGCCCTTGCTCTGCGCGTACGCCCATGCCTCAGCGGTGTCACCGACGGGAACGCCTTCGGTAATGACCACGAGCAGACCGATCTCGGCGTCAATAGCCTCGACCATCGCGTCTTTGGTGAAGGCCGGGGGCACGAACGCGATCGATACGTCGGCACCTGTCGCCGCCATCGCCTCGGCGACAGAGGCGAACACCGGAAGTTCGACGCTCGAGCCGTCGGCTGCGATGTGCGACACCGTGGTGCCTGCCTTGCGCGCGTTCACTCCGCCGACGACGTTGGTGCCCGCCTTCAGCATGAGTGCCGTGTGCTTGGTGCCTTCGCCGCCGGTGATGCCCTGGACGATGACCTTGGAGTCCTTGTTGAGGAAGATCGACATTTCTCTACAGTCCTTGTTTCTCGCGGGCGATCAGGCGTGGGCCAGTTCGGCGGCCTTGTCGGCACCCTCATCCATGGTCGAAGCCAGGGTGACGAGGGGGTGGTTGGCGTTGCTGAGGATCGCGCGACCCTCTTCAACCTTGTTGCCGTCGAGGCGCACAACCAGGGGCTTCGATGCGGCGTCGCCGAGCGTCTCGAGGGCGCCGACAATACCGTTGGCGACAGCGTCACATGCGGTGATGCCACCGAAGACGTTGACGAAAACGCTCTTTACCTGCGGGTCGCCGAGAATGACGTCAAGACCGGCAGCCATGACTGCCGCCGATGCGCCGCCGCCGATGTCGAGGAAGTTGGCGGGCTTCACGCCGCCGTGCTTCTCGCCGGCATATGCGACAACGTCGAGAGTCGACATCACGAGGCCTGCTCCGTTGCCGATAACTCCGACTTCGCCGTCGAGCTTGACGTAGTTGAGGTCGTTCGCCTTAGCCTTCGCCTCGAGGGGGTCAGCAGCATCTTTGTCTTCGAGGGCTTCGTGCTCGGAGTGCCGGAAGCCAGCGTTCTCGTCGATCGATACCTTGCCGTCGAGTGCGATGACTTCGCCCTCTTCGGTCAGCACGAGGGGGTTGACCTCGACGAGCGTGGCGTCTTCGCCCTTGTAGACGTTGTAGAGCTTGACGAAGACGTCGCTGACCTTGTCAACGAGGTCAGTGTCGAAGCCTGCGGCCTCGGCGATTTCGACGGCCTTCTGCTTGTCGATCCCCGCATTCGGGTTCACCTCGATGCGAGCAAGCGCCTCCGGACGCTCGACGGCGAGAACTTCGATCTCAACGCCGCCCTCGACGCTGCACAGCGACAGGTAAGAGCGGTTCGCTCGATCAAGCAACACCGAGAAGTAGTACTCCTTGGCGATGCGGGCGCCCTGAGCGACCATTACTCGCTTGACGACGTGGCCCTTGATGTCGAGGCCAAAGATCGCTTGTGCGGCTTCATAGGCTTCATCGGGGGTCTTGGCGACCTTCACGCCACCGGCCTTGCCGCGGCCGCCGGCCTTGACCTGCGCCTTGACGACGACAACTCCGCCGATCTTCTCGGCCGCTGCCCGCACCTCCTCCGGCGTATCCGCGACGATACCGGCGAGAACCGGCACCTCGTACTTCTCGAAAAGGTCTCGTGCCTGGTACTCGTACAGATCCACAGTGCATTCCTTCGCTGGGGGCGATGTGGTGGTGGGTGACGCAAAAACGTCTTGATGTCGAGAGAAATCTCAACCGACACCCAAGCCTACTACCGCTGAGGAAGTGCTCATGACGACGGGTGTTGCGCCGCGGTTCGCCACCCGATCGGTAGGCTCAACTGCCATGAGCGAACCATCCACTTCATCTGCCGCACGCACACCCGTTGTCGCGGCGGCACTGGAGTTGTTCGCAACCCAAGGCTTCGACCAGACCTCGGTCGAGCAGATCGCCGCGGCCGCTGGGGTCTCTCGGTCGACCTTCTTCAGACAGTTCGGCGGCAAAGACGACGTGATCTTCGCCGATCACGAGGTGGTTCTCGACCAGTTGCGCGCTTTTCTTGCCGGCAAGCACGACAACCCGTGGGTCGCGGTGCGAGAAGCGTCGCTGCGGGTTTACCAGCATTTCGCCGCCGACCCCGAGCTCGCGCGGCGTCGCTACACAGTAGTGCGAGAAGTGCCGGCACTTCGTGAGCGCGAGATCGTGACGATAGTGCGGTACGAACGGCTGTTCGATCAGTATCTGCGCAATGCGCTGCCGGGAATCGACCCCCTTGACGCTGTGGGGTTCGCGGCGCTAGTCACTGCCATTCACAACCACGTGCTGCGCCAGCTTCTTCGCGGCGACAAACATGTGCCGGTGTCGGTGCTGCGCCGAGCACTCGACGACGCCATGCTGCGATTTGGCGTCGCCGACACAGACGCCAGCGCGCCGGATGATCTCGTCGTCGCGACCTTTCCGCGCACGATGCCCACGGCCGAGGTCGCACGTCGCCTGCGAGAGCAGCTCGACGCCGAGTAGAGCGTTGCCGTCGGCTGCGCGATCCCGCCGCGTAGCGCCTGCGCGCTCGTGCGCGACCCGGTCCTCACTCCTGGTTCGCAAACCGACCATCCGGTATGCTTGTGCGGGCACCCAGCGTCGGGATGCAAGAGAGGCAGTCGCACATGACCGAGGTTCCTGGACTGAACGTGTCGGGGTTTGCCGCGTGGCTGGCCAAAACGCACCCCGACCTCGCGGGCGACGAACTCACCGCCACCGTCATCGCGGGCGGTCGCAGCAATCTCACGTACGCGGTTGAGGGCGCGGCCATCCCCCTGATCGTGCGACGCCCGCCACTCGGCCACGTGCTCTCGAGCGCTCACGATATGCGCCGCGAACATCGGGTGATCTCTGCCCTCGCCGGCACCGCTGTTCCCGTCCCGACGGCGATCGACGTCGTCGACGACACCGACGAACATCTCGTGACGAGCACCACGTTCTTCGTCATGCAGCGCGCGCCTGGTCGAGTGCTCGCGCACCCCGCACAGAACGCCAACTACTCCCCCGCGGGTCTTCGCTCGCTCAGCATCGAGCTCATCGGTGATCTCGCCGACCTGCACGCTGTCGATCCGACATCTGTCGGCCTCGGCGACTTCGGCCGGCCGGATGGGTACCTTCAGCGTCAGCTTTCGACCTGGCGACGGCAGCTCGCTGCATCCCGATCACGAGGCACCGCCGAGCTCGATGCATTGCAGGCCTCGCTCGCCACCGACATCCCCGTTGCCACCCGCGCGTCGATCGTTCATGGCGACTATCGCCTCGACAACGCCCTCGTCGTCGGCGAGGGTGACGCTCCACGCATCTCAGTCATCCTCGACTGGGAGATGGCCACGCTCGGCGACCCGTTCGTCGATCTGGGCATCTTCGCGCTCTACTGGGAGATTGCCGATCTGCCCGATACCGGCGGCACTGTGCCCAGCGCAGTCGATAGCGCTGCGGGCTACCCCTCGTTCGAGGAGCTCGTCGAGGTCTACGCGGCGCGGGCCGGCATCGGCATTCCCGATCTTCGCTGGTACCGCGCTTTCGCGGCATACAAGCTCGCCGTGATTCTTGAGGGCATCCACTTTCGCTACCAAGCCGGCGACACCGTCGGCGAAGGCTTCGACCGCATCGGCGCGCTCGTGGCACCACTCGCATCCAAAGGACTGGAGGTTCGCTGATGGACTTCGCGCCCGACGCTCTTACCGAAGAGATCACCGCCAGAGCCCGCGCATTCGTCGATCAACACGTGATCCCCGCCGAGCTGACCCTCAAAGAACAGCTCGCGGCAAGCCCACAGGAATGGTCTACCCGCCCGATCGTGCGCGATCTGCAGCAGAAAGCTCGCGCTGAGGGGCTGTGGAACCTGTTCCTGCCGGGCGATCCGGCAGCGACGGGGGCTGCCGGCTTGACCAACCTGCAGTACGCACCGGTTGCAGAGGTGACCGGGTGGAGCCCGCAGCTTGCGCCCGCCGCTTTCAACTGCGCAGCTCCCGACACCGGCAACATGGAAGTGCTGAGCCAGTTCGGCACCGACGCTCAGAAGCAGCAGTGGCTCGCGCCGCTATTGCGCGCCGAGATCCGCTCGTCGTTCTGCATGACCGAGCCCGATGTCGCCTCTTCAGACGCAACGAACATCGGCACCCGCATTCGCCGCGACGGCGACTCGTATGTGATCTCGGGCCGCAAATGGTGGTCGACGGGGGCGATGAACCCTGACGCTGCGATCTTCATCGTGATGGGAAAGACAGATCCGGATGCTGACCGCCACCGACAGCAGTCGATGATCCTCGTTCCCAGAGACACACCCGGGGTGCGCATCGTGAGGCCGCTCTCCGTCTTCGGCTACGACGATCGCGATCATGGTGGACACGCCGAGGTGGCGTTCGACGACGTGAGGGTGCCGGCTGGCAACATCATCGGCGAAGAGGGCGGCGGGTTCGCTATCGCACAGGCGCGGCTTGGACCCGGCCGCATCCACCACTGCATGAGGGCGCTTGGCATGGGCGAGCGAGCACTTTCGCTGATGACCCGCCGCGCCAACGAACGGCATGCGTTCGGGCGTTCTCTCGCCGAGCAGGGTGTGGTGCGCGAGTGGGCGGCCGAATCACGCATTCAACTCGAAGCGCTGCGGCTGCTTGTGCTCAAGACTGCGTGGCTCATGGACACCGTCGGCAATCGCAAAGCGATGACCGAGATTCAGTCGATCAAGATCGCTGTTCCCGTCGCTGTGCAGACGATCATCGACCGCGCCATTCAAGTGCACGGTGGAGCGGGCGTCTCTTCAGATACTCCCCTGGCCGAACTGTATGCCGGGATTCGCTCGTTGCGCATCGCTGACGGACCCGACGAGGTGCATCTCGCGACCCTCGGCCGAAACGAACTGCGCCGCTGAACGCGGTCGCCGGTTGCGGACGCCGTCGCCGGGTGCCGAGTGCGCTAGGTCGCAGCCGGACTCAGGCTGGCGAGAAATAGATCTGTCAGCTCGCGCGCGACCAGCGACTTGCTTTCTGCACCATCGGGCGAATACCACTGCGAAAGGTAGTGCACGTCGCTGAAGAAATGGGCCGCGAGCACCGCGAGCGGAATGTCGGTGCGGTAGCGCCCCTCTGCCTGGCCACGCGCGATAAGACCCGCGAATTCGTCGTGATACTCGCGTCGGCGCAGCGTGACCTCACGTTGACGCTCGGTCGATAGCATGTGCACGCTACGAAAGAAGACTGTTGCTTCAGCCAAGTGGTCGATCGAAGACTCGATCACATCGATGCAGACGGCCCGAAGCACGTCTTCAACAAGACCCTCGCGGGCGATGATCTCGTCGAGGCGAGCCTTCTGCATCGAGAGCAGTGAATCGTAGATGCCGAACAGCAGATCATCTTTCGACTCAAAGTAGTGATACATCGCGCCCTTGGTGACGCCGGCGGCCTCGACAATCTGCTGAACGCTCGTGTTCGCATACCCGCGAGTGGAAAAGAGGTCGACGGCGGCGCGCTTGACGTCGACCGCGACATGGGAATCCTTCATACCCTCATCTTTCACCCGTTTCACGGATCACAAGAACGGACGAATGCCCGCGCCGCCGTCAATCGGCAAGGTGTGACCGGTGATCCACGCCGCATCGTCGGAGAGCAGAAACGCCACCGGCCCTGCGACATCGGCGGTCTCGCCCAAGCGACCCAACGGGTACGCGGCGGATGCCTCTGCTTCTCGACCTTCATAGAGCGCCCGAGCGAAGTCTGTCTTGATGACTGCAGGAGCCACCGCGTTCACGCGAATTGCCGGGGCGAGCTCAAATGCGAGCTGCATAGTCATATTGATGACGGCCGCCTTCGAGATTCCGTAGAACGCAATGCCGGGGCTCGCGCCGAGTCCCGCTACCGAAGCGAGGTTGACCACTGACTTCGAGAGCCCGCCGGTCACTGCCGCCCGCGTCCATTCGAGCCCAGCGATGACGTTCACCTCGAGAATCTTGCGGGCAGCCGCAGCATCCACATCGACAATGGGGCCATAGACCGGGTTGATTCCCGCGTTGTTGACGAGGTGGTCGAGCCGACCGTGTTTTTGAGTCACATGGGCGAAGACATCGGCGCGGTGTTCGGCGTCGTCGACTCGTCCGGCGATTCCCACAGCGGCGTCCCCTAGCTGTGCGACAGCAGCGTCGAGTGAGTCCTGTTTGCGCCCGGTGATGACCACCGAGCCGCCCTCATCGACCAGCCGTTGTGCGATCGCGAGACCGATGCCACGACTTGCGCCGGTGATCACGCTGACCGTGCCTTCGAATCGGCGAACGGTTTCGAGCCCAGGCTTGGGGGAACTCTGCATAGCGGTGGCGCCTCCTTGCGACATACCGGCTGGTCGGTTTCGTCACTTTAGCATGCGACAGCGCTGGATCGGCAGCAAATGCAGCGCCAGAGTACACGGCTACCCCGACCGCTGACCACACTCTGCAGATCCTCTTCTCGCGCATTACTCTCGCTCTATGGGCCTCTTCCGCCGTACACCAAAGACCGTTCGTCTTGAGTCCGACGCACCCCCGGGGGAGTTGGGGGACGTCGAGCCGAAGGCGACGCATGTTCCGTGGAGCCTGTGGACCGACGGTTTCGGTCGGCTCAGCGTTCGCGCGCTGCAGATCATCGTTGTCGTCGTCGTCGTGGCTGCGATTGTGATCGGCTTGCAGCAGGTCACTCTTGTGACCATCCCGCTCGCACTTTCACTGATTCTTGCCAGCGCGTTCGCGCCCCTCATGGCGTTTCTCACTCGACGCGGAATGCCGCGGCTTCCCGCAACGATCTTGACGATGCTGAGCATCGTGATCGTGCTCGGTCTGCTCGGCTGGTTGATCGTCTGGGCCGTGCGCGATCAGTGGGACGAACTCTCTGAGCAGGCTCAGGCGGGCTTCCAAGACGTGCTCGCCTGGGTGCAGACTCTCCCGTTCGAATTCCTCACTGCCGAACAGATCGACGAGTGGACTGCCACTGTGCTCGACTTCGTCACCAGCGCGCAGTTTGGCTCCGGTGCCATCGCGGGCGTGAGCGCGGTGGCGAGCTTCGCCACCGGCTTCATTCTGATGGTGACGATTCTGTTCTTCTTCTTGAAGGACGGCGGCATCATGTGGGAGTTCATCCTTCGTCCATTCCGCGGCACGAACTACCAGCGAGCTCGCCGCATCGGCGACAAGACCGTGACCGTGCTGGGCTCGTACGTGCGAGGCACGGCAACCGTTGCCCTGGCCGACTCCATCGGTATTCTGATCGGCTTGCTCATCTTGCAGGTTCCGCTGGCGCTCCCCCTGGCTGTCTTGGTCTTCGTGCTCGCCTTCATCCCGTTCGTCGGCGCCACGCTGGCCGGCACCCTGGCAGCCCTCGTGGCCCTGGTCTCGAACGGCTGGGTCAACGCGCTCTTCGTGATCGGAGTTGTCGTGCTGGTGAACCAGCTCGAAGGCAATTTCTTGCAACCGGTGCTGATGGGCCGCACCATGAAGTTGCACGCCTTCGTGATTCTGGTGGCTCTGACGGTCGGCACCGTGGTCGGCGGCATCCTCGGCGCGATTCTCGCCGTGCCCATCACCGCGGCGGCGTGGGGCGTCGTGCAAGTGTGGGATGGCCCGCATCTGCCGGCACGCTGGGCGCGCAAGAAAGATCGAATAGCCACGTAGGTCGACGAACCGAACCTGTTGCGCAACGGCGCGGAACGACAAGATGGTCTCATGCCATACGAGATTCCCGCACCGATGCTCGCGAAGGCGGTACCGGCTATTCCTGATCCCGCGAAGACCCCCGGCGGGTTGAGCTTCGAGCCGAAGTGGGATGGGTTTCGGGCCCTCATCTCGTGGGACGGCGAGACCGTTGAGATCGCCAGCCGCGGCGCAAAGCCGCTGACGCGCTACTTTCCCGAGCTCGTGGGCGCTCTCTCGCAGATTCTGCCAGAACCGTGTCTGATCGATGGCGAGATCGTCGTGCCGATCGGTGCCGCTGGATCGCAGAAGCTCGATTGGGAGTCGCTGAGTCAGCGCATCCATCCCGCAGCGTCGCGCATCACCAGGTTGAGCGAAGAGACGCCCGCTATGTTCATCGCCTTTGACCTTCTCGCGCGGGGTGACCGCGACCTGCAGAACGAGCCCTTCACCGCGCGCCGAAGCCAGCTTGTGGATCTGCTCGGTGCCGTGCCCCACCCGCTGCATGTCACTCGCACCACCGACAACCCCGCTATCGCGACGCAGTGGCTTGAGCAGTTCGAGGGCGCAGGCCTTGACGGGGTGATCGCGAAACCACTCACCCTGCCATACGCCCCGGGCAAGCGCACCATGCTGAAGATCAAGCACCACCGCACAGCCGACGTCGTCGCATTCGGATACCGGGTGCACAAGTCTGGTCGGGGCGTGGGGTCGCTGTTGGTGGGCCTCTACGACGAAGACGGCACGCTGGTGCCGGTGGGTGGGGTCTCTGCCTTCAGCGACAAGCGCCGGCTCGAGCTGATCGATGAGCTTGAGCCGTTGGTTGATCGGGATGCTGAGGGTGAGGCAGCGAAAGGAGCAACCGATCGTTCGCGATTCAGTGGCTCGAAAGATGTCACCTTCGTGCAGCTACGGCCGGAGCGAGTGCTCGAAGTGCGCTACGACCAGCTAGAGGGCCGCCGGTTCAGGCACACCGTGCAGTTCGAGCGGTGGCGTCCGGATCGCGACGCCCGCTCGTGCACCTACGAGCAGCTGGACCGCGTTGCCGCCTACGATCTGGGCGATGTGCTCTACTGAGCACCGCGTCGCCGCGTTCAGCCGTCAGCTTTCTTTGCTCGGCTAGGTTGCACCCGCGGGGGTTCGCCGGGCATCTTCGGAAACTCCGGGGGAAAGGCCAACTCGCCCAGGCCGTCATCGAGATCGCGCTGCCACCACTCCAGCAGAGTGTCGATGCGCCCAGGGTTCGCTGGCATCGCGGCCCAAGGGTCACCGACCTCTGCGAGACGCGCCGGCACCGAGCGCACGGTCAAGCTCGCCGGGTCGATGTCGAAAAGCTCATCCCAGCTCAATGGTGTTGACACGGTTGCCCCCGCCAGCGCCCGCGGGCTGTATGCGCCCGCCATCGTGCGGTCGCGGTTGGCTTGGTTGAAGTCGACGAAGACTCGCTCGCCTCGCTCTTCTTTCCACCAGTTCATGGTGACTTTGTCGGGCATTCGGCGCTCGAGTTCGCGGCCGGCCGCGATTACCGCGTGGCGAACGTCGAGAAACTCGTGGCTGGGCTCGATGGGGCAGAAAATGTGGATGCCGCGGTTGCCGCTCGTCTTGACGAAGGCATCGAGGCCCGCCTCGGCCAGCACCTCGCGCAGCGCAGGAGCCACCGCTGCCGCATCCGAGAAGTCAGTTCCGGGTTGGGGATCGAGATCGATGCGCAATTCCACCGGGTTGTCGGTGTTCGTGGCCAGCGATGCCCAAGGATGAAAGACAATCGTGTTCATCTGCGCAGCCCAGACGACCGCCGCCGTTTCGGTGAGCACTAACTGCGGGTGCCTTCGGCCGCTGTTGTATTTGACCGTCACCGACTCGATGAAGTCTGGGGCACCCTTGGGAGGATTCTTCGAGTAGAAACGCTCGCCATCGACACCGCCAGGAAACCGCTCCAACGACACCGGCCGGTTGCCGTTGGCGCTGAGGAAGGGCTCGCTGACGGCGATGAGATACTCAGCGAGCTCGTGTTTGGTGATGCCGAGTTCGGGCCACAGCACTCGATTCGGGCTCGACAACCCCACTTTGCGGTCACCGTCGGGCCCGGCGATTGTCAACGTCGTTCGCTCGGAAGCCATGTCTCGACTTTAGGGCCGATGCTCGACCGGGTGTGAGTGATATTCGGTCAGTCCTCGACGGTCAGCAACGGCGCGAGCTCGTCTCGTGTCACGCGAATCCACGGCCCCGCCGGGTCCACAACGATTCCTGAGAGACCTTGGTCACCCTGAATCGCTTTGGCCAACTGTGCTGTCGTGATCTTCGCTGACTTGTCTCCACGGCCCACGGCGGCAACCTCGAGCGGGTGCGAGTACACCTCGAGGTAGCGCGAGCCATCCTCAGAACGCCCCTCGGCAACGCCGGGTCGATCGTCTGCCGTCGTGCCGATCGCAACCCACAGCGGCGCCTCGCCGAGCGCTGCCACGACCGCAGCACCCGTCTCGTCGGTGCGCTCAGCGGCCAGCAGAGTTTTGAGCGCGAGCTTGGGGTCCATCTGCGCAGTGACCTTCTCGAGCAGCTCGCGAGGCAGGGTGACACGCGCCTGACCCGAGGCATGGTCGATGATCACACCCGCATAGGTGCCCGACAGCACGTGCCGAATGACGCCCAGCACTGGCTGACCCATCGCCGACGTCGCGGTGTCGCCATCGGCGCGCACGCTTTCTTGGAGCGCCGCACCGCTGCTGTATGCGAGGGCGTAGTTCTTCTCACCGATGGTGGCCATTGCGAGCGGCAGCGGCTTGCCTTCAGCGATGAGCGCGCGGGCATCGCCTTTCACACGCAGGTAGAGGTGTCCTTGAAGCATCTGCCGTACGACGTTGAGAACTTCGGTGGCGGTGGCTGGTGCACTGACCTGAGCGAGCGCGGCGCGAACGAGAACATTGTCGCGCAACCCCGGAATCGACTCGTTTGGCGGCGGTGCGGTTTCGGGCGCAGACGGGCGTGGTGCGGCCTGCGGCTGCGCGGCGGCGGCATCTTGTTCAGCAGGCGCGGCAGCCTTGGTAGCACCGAATCCACCGAACGAAGACATAGAAATACCGACCGATGCGGTGGGCTCACCGATGTCTGTGCTCACCTCGTCGCCGGAGGCATCGGTGCCAGCGGCGGCTGCCTCTGCACCCGCTTCGGGTGCGTCGGTCGCTTCACCTGTTGCTGGTTCTTCGGCTGAACTATTCGCGTCTTCGACGCCATTCACTTCGGGTTCAGCATTGGTCTGGTCAGCGGAGTCCTTGGGACGGCGCGAGAAGAGTGCCATAGTTTGAGCCTACGCGCACGACAACGAGTTCGCACTGCGCTTGCGATCCTGACGTCTTCGTGTGACGAGCATGGTGGTGCGGCCGGGCGCTACAGCTTTTCGATTGGTGCGATCTTGATCAGCAGTTTCTTGGGTCCGGCCTTGTCGAATCGCACGTGCGCGACGCGCTTGGCGCCCTCACCCGTGACGGCGTCGACGCGACCCTCACCGAAGTCTTCGTGGCGAATGCGGTCACCCGAGCCGAGCACCATATCGCCGTTGTCTCGCACCTTCGCGGGAATGCGGTTGGCGAACTTCTCGATGCCCGGGCTGGGTGAACGTTTCGGCAACGGCACGAGGTCGTCGCCATAGCGGCCGCCACCGCCGCCCGAACCGCCGAAGCCGCCACCGGGGCGACGGGCGTTGAGTGCGCGAGACTGCGTTCCGCCGCGCGAGTTCACGTCGCCTGGTGACTGGCGCCAGTGCAGCAGTTCAGCCGGAATCTCTTGCAGAAAACGGCTTGGCATCGCTACGGTCACTTCACCGAACTGTGCCCTCGTCATCGCGAGCGACAAATACAGACGCTTGCGCGCACGCGTGATGCCGACATAGAAGAGGCGGCGTTCCTCTTGCGGCCCGCCCGGCTCACCTGCCGAGATGCGGTGCGGAATGAGGTCTTCTTCGACGCCCGTGACGAACACGGCGTCGTATTCCAACCCCTTGGCGGTGTGCAGCGTCATGAGCGACACCGTGCCCGACGCGTCTTCGAGGTCATCGGTGTCGGCGACGAGCGCAACCTCAGAGAGGAAGTCGATCACAGTGCCCTCGGGGTTGTTGCGTGCGAATTCACGCGCCACCGCCACGAGCTCGTCGAGGTTTTCAACACGCGCCTCGTCTTGCGCGTCTTTCGTGGCACGCAGCGCATCGGTATAGCCGCTCTTTGCGAGCAAGAGTTGCAACCCGGCGGCCACTGCCGTCGGCGGGGCAAGTTCGCCCGAGGCGGGAAGCATGAGCGCGGCGGCTTCGGCCAGCACCTCGTCGAGATGTGCGATCGCCTTCTGAATCTTCGGTCCTACACCGAGAGAGGCGGAATTGGCGAGGGCGTCGCGGAACGTGATCTGCTGTTCTGCCGCGAACCTCGCGATGGTCTCGACCGTGACGTCGCCGATACCGCGCCGAGGTCGGTTGATGATACGCCGCATCGCCATCTCGTCAGCGGGGTTTGCCACGGCAACCAGATACGCCATCGCGTCTTTGATCTCAGCGCGGTCGTAGAACTTCGTGCCGCCCATGATCTTGTACGGCAACGCCGAACGGATGAAGATCTCTTCAATCGCACGTGACTGCGAATTCGTGCGATAGAACACGGCAATCTCGGAATAGTCCACACCGGCGCGGTGGATGCGATCAATCTCGTCGGCGATGAACTGCGCCTCGTCATGCTGCGAATAGCCGGTGAAGCCGATGATCTTCTCACCCTCACCGACGTCGGTCCACAGCTTCTTGTCTTTTCGATCGAAGTTGTGGCCGATGACGGCGTTCGCCGCCGAGAGAATGTTCTGGGTGGAGCGATAGTTCTGCTCGAGAAGCACGACCTTGGCGCCCGGGTAGTCACGTTCGAATTCGCTGATGTTGCGAATATCAGCGCCACGGAACGCATAGATCGACTGGTCAGAGTCGCCCACGACAGTGAGCGATGCGCCCGCCGTGTCGGGGCTCGCGGCTGGTTCTGGCTCGAAGATCATCATGCCGCTGGAGTGCTCGGTGGGCGCAGCATCAGAGCCGACCGGTCGCGTCAGCTCGTGAATCAGGGCGTACTGCGCGTGGTTGGTGTCTTGATACTCGTCAACCAGAATGTGCCGAAACCGCCGACGATAGACATCTGCCACGTGCGGAAAAGCGCGAAACAGATAGACAACCTGACCGATGAGATCGTCGAAGTCGAAGGCATTCGCCTTCTGCAGCTCGCGCTGGTACGCGGCGAAGACCTCGATGAAGATGCGCTCGGCGGGATCGCTCATATTCGCTTGTCGCGCATAAGAATCAGCATCCGCCAATTCATTCTTGAGCTTCGAGATACGCGACTGTGTGGCTGCGGGAGTCAACCCGTAGGCGTCGGCCTCGTGTTCTTTGACCAACCGCTTGAGCAGAGCCCGCGAATCGCCCGAGTCGTAGATCGTGAAGGCCTTCGTGAAACCGAACTGCTCAGCCTCACGGCGCAGAATGCGCACGCATGCCGAGTGGAAGGTCGAAATCCACATGCCACGGGCCGAATCGCCCACCAGCTGTTCGACTCGTTCACGCATCTCGCCAGCGGCCTTATTGGTGAAGGTGATCGCCAGAATCTGGCTGGGCCAGGCCTCACGGCTGTAGAGAAGCGATGCCACCCGGCGCGTGAGCACGCTGGTCTTACCCGAACCGGCACCGGCGACGATCAGCAGGGCAGGCCCGCGATAGGTGACCGCTTCACGCTGAGGATCATTCAGCCCGGCAAGCAAATCGTCGTCTCGACGACCGCCCGAGGCGCCGGCCGAGGGGTCGACAACGACAGGAACAGATGCCGCGCGAGAGGCGGCCGCAGAGGCGTCGGTCATAACCCGACAAGTCTAGGTGCCTGCCCTGACACTGCCCACGCCCGCGGCCTGACGGTTGGCGCTTCCCGCACCGCCACTGAACACACAGGGTTTTCCTGAGAGAATCGACCCGTGCGCACACTCCTCAATGTCATCTGGCTCGTTCTGTCGGGTTTCTGGATGTTCCTCGGCTACATGCTCGCGGGCGTGGTGCTCTGCATTCTGATCCTGACCATTCCGTGGGGCATCGCATCGTTCCGCATCGGCGTGTATGCGCTCTGGCCATTCGGACAGACCGTCGTGTCGAAGCCGACCGCTGGCGTTGGCTCGTTCTTGGGCAACGTGGTGTGGATCATCCTCGCGGGCTGGTGGCTCGCTCTCGGACACATCACCACCGGAATCGCCATGTGCATCACGATCATCGGCATTCCGCTGGGCATCGCGAGCTTCAAGATGGTGCCGGTGTCGCTCGTGCCGCTCGGCAAAGAGATCGTGCCGAGCGATTCGATGCGCGCAGGCTACTAGCCGCCCACCACGGTAGGTCGCACACCGGTGAAGATCACTCCCCGGTAGTTTTCGTCACTCCAGCGAACGAGTTGCTCGAGTTCGGCGCTGCGCACGGGCATGTCGTGAGTATCGACCCAGGTTTCACCCGCGGCCACGGTCACCCAATCGAAGGCGTGCCGTGGTCGCGGTGGGATTACACCTCGTCACCAACCGCGCTTGGTATCTCGAACTTGCGCGAGTTCCAGTTCACCAGCATCCCGGCCGACACCCCTAAGGGCGACAAAACCAACTGGTCGGGCGAGATCCTTACCGGTTCATGGGCACACGTGGCGCTCGTGAATGACCCAGCGACGATGTCCACGACGATGTACGTCGACGGCGCACCTGTGCTGCGCAACGCCACCGACACCGCGGGCATGGCATTCAACTCAGACATGCCGTGGATTCTCGGTGCGGACTGGGTCGATGATGCGGCCACCGGTGGCTGGAACGGATGTATCGGCGAGACCCGCATCATCGATCGCCCGACGACTCCTGAGGAATGGCTGACACAGCGCGCTGACCTTAGCGACCTGACCGTCGGCACTGCTCCAGAAGGCATGCTTCAGGCGGACGTTGACTCAGTGCTCTTTGCGGGAACGGGTTTCCCGGGAGCCGACGTGACAGTCGCCGAATTGGTGGTGAGTTCGGGAATGTCAGTACGGTCAGCGGGCGATCTCAGCGGTGCTTCGACCGTGGTTGAGGCCGATGGCAGCTGGCAGATTGAAGTGACTTCCGGTCTGACCGCTGGCGAACACTCTGTCACGCTCACCCAGTCGTTGGGAAGCCGAGCGGCGCTTCCGACGATCGTGAACTTCGCGATCGCAGAACCAGCGACTGAGCCTGTCGATCCGGAGGCTCCGGTCGACCCGAGCGAACCGGTCACACCGACCGATCCTTCGGATCCTGCCGATGCTGGCGAGTCGCCAGATGACGCAGCCCAGGCCGACCCAGCCGCCGACAGCTCAGACGACCTCGCTGTCACGGGTACAGATGCCACAGTCTTTTGGACCATCGGTGCAATGGCAATGTCAGTGATCATTGCCGGAGCTGTTCTGTTGACTGTGATGCGCCGCCGAGCGCAGGTGTAGGCAGCCAAGTGGTGTGTCCCGACGCGATGGCATCGGGACATACCACTTTCCTACGCCGCTGGAGGTCCGAAAACGTCACTTCGAGCTTGCTTCGGCTTGACCCGCGCGCTATCTACTAGGCGTCTGGCGCCCTTCACGGCGATGAATCGACAGCAGCAACCCGACGGCGAACAATCCCGCGCCGATTCCGGCGACCCACCATGCGGAGTCGAGAGGGATCTCAAGGAACGTTGTGATGCCGAGAATGCGAGACAGCGCCCAGGGCAGCAGCCCAAGTTCGTCGTTCCAGACGGTCAATGCCGTCTCGACGCCGACGAAGGCAACCACCGACGCGGGAATCATCAGTCCGGCACCCATGGCGGCTACGACTGCGCCGGTGGCACGACGTGCTCCGATCTGAGCGACCAGCGCCCAGCCGCCAGCGATGAATACCCAGCCGAACAGCGCGAACGCGATGCAGATGTACACGGTGCGCAACGTGGGATCGGTCCAGAATGTGAACCAGTAGCCACCGGGCCCGCTGAATGACAGCGCGAACAGCGTGAGCGCGCAGCGGAACACGATCGCGCCGCCGACGGCCGCCATCACCGGCCACGGTGAACGCCTGCCGACGAGAATCCGCACCACCAGCGCAAAAACCAGCCACGCGCCGAGCACGATCGCGGGGTGCGTCCACGACAGGAACGAGGTCTGCACCAGACGCGTGGCCACGAGCAGTGCGGCCGGAACCCCGATCATCAGCCAGCGGTCAAGCGGCAACATGCCGAGGGTCGACTCACGCGCTCGCCAGGGCCTGGTCGACGCCAGCCACGAGGCACGAGCCGCCGCCGCTCCGGGGCGCCGAACAAGCCGCGTGCGAGCGGCAAGAATGCCGATGAATACCCAAAGCAACGCGAGCAGAAGCAGGATGCGCGCAGTCCACGCCATAGCCGGGTCACGCTCGCCGCGCTCGACACCGAGTTGCGCCGGCGTCACGTTGTAAGACGGGTAGTCGATGTTTCCCTCGTATAGGGCGAGGTGCTGATCGGCGAGCGCGGTGAACTGAGCGCGATCGCTGACCCAGGCGTCGTACGACTCTTGAGAGAGAGTGTCGTGCCACTCGGCCTGATGCAGGAACATAGCGCGATATGCCGCGAGCATCTGGAGCGTGTTGCTCTCATAGTCGAGGGTGTCGACAAGGTCAGAGTGCATGGCAGGGTCATGCCAAGAAGCAGGAACCGTGGCGGCCACGATCTCGCGCATCTGCTCGACAGCGAGAACTGCTTGCTCGCCGAGCACGATCGCTCCATCGATTCCGACTTCGCTGTCGCGCACGATGGAGTACATGACGTCGAGCACCGCGGTGTCACCGGTGAGGATGTCCCACTCGAAGATCCACATCATGGGTGGGGGCTCGAGGCCGATGGCGAAGCCTCGCTGGTCGGCGAACGGCTCAATGTAGAGCCCCTGCTCGATGGCATCTCGCGAATGTGTCATCGCTTCGCTGATCGCTGTGATGGTCGCGGGATCATGGCTGAAGTACTCATACGCCCAGTCCGCGGTGACCTCAGCGACGTCAGTGCCAGGGTCGCGAGCAATCGCCGCGCCCAGCAGCGTATTGAGCTCATACAGCTCCCAGAAGCCCGCCTTGCCGTAGAGCGTCATCGGGCCCGCGCGCAGCGGACCGCCACCCTGCGCCCAGACCCACACGCCCTCGATCTTCGGGTTGGCTTCGAGCAGCTGCTGCATCGCCCATTGAAACTGCGGCCCGAGGTCGTTTGGGAATGCGCCGTAGTTTTCGAACTCGCGACGGCTCTGAAACTCGACGATGCGGCGTTGCTCGCCCTGCTCAAGCGTGTTGTTGAGCGGCAGCCAGCTGTAGAAGTCGCCGAGCACGTACTTGGTCGACACGATCAGCGCCGGCGAATCGAGGCCACCGAGTAGCTTCTCGTACGAGTCGACATCGGTGTGCATATCGCCGACTTCGCCGATGCCGACGGACCAGGTGCGAAAGATCACTTCTTTACCGCGCGTCTCTGCGTGGTCGGTGAAGGCGGTGAGCATCGTGCGCGCTTCGTCGACGTTCGTCACGCCGAGCTCGGAATAGTAGTCCCAGCCCTCGGCGTCATAGATCGCGCCCGCCTCACCGATGCGAATGAGCACGCCTTCGAGGGCGGGCACCGCTTGGTACATCTCGTCGAGTGCAGCGGTGTACACATCCCACATGGCTGGGTTCTCGGCGTCGGTGCCGCCGTAGTGCTCATCGAAGTAGTCGGCCAGCTCGGGTGTCAACGAAAGCATGTCGGTCGAGAGGAATAGCTTCACGCCAAGCTCTTCGGCACGTTCCCAGAACGGGGTGAAAGCCTCACGCAGCGCGAGAGCACGCTCGACGTGTGAATCGTCATCGTCATACACCGGGCCATACGGAGCAGTCTGCATAGTGACGTACTCGATAAAACGCCCCCACGTCATGCCGTTGTAGCCAAGAGCCACGACGTGTCTCAGGTGTGCATCCCACTCGGCGTAATACTCGTCGAGCAGGTCTTGGTCGACATATGGCGCTTCCGGAATAAGAGCGTCTTGGTATGAACCGCCCACGTGGGAATAGTTGGTGCCAGATTCCCACTCTTCCGGGTTGGCCTCAATGCCCACTGAGCCGGAATCGACCATGCGCAACGGAAGCCGCCACCTCATCTCTTCGCCGAGGGCGGCGGTGATCGGCTTGCCGGTTCGCACCGCCGCCGCCATGTCATAAAGACCGCGCGCGGCTCCCGCGGGGCTCGCTGCGTCGATGGTCAGCTCCGTGTCCGACCCGGTGAGCGTGTAAGAGTCGTCATCGAGGTCACCATCGTCGACAACATCGAAGGCGACGGATGCTGATCCCTCAGTTTCGACGGCTGCCGTAGCATCCATCAAATAGGCAGTAGCAGCGGCAACGCGCGACGAATCCGGCGCATCGACGAGGGTCAACTTCGGCGGGTCGACAGGCTCAGCTGCGGTCGCCACAACCGGAGCGGCAGGTTGCATCTGCGCGGACGGCTCTGTGCGAATCCCCAGTTCATCAGCGACAACGCTGCTCACTCCGAGACCTAGAACGAGAAGAACGACGACTGCGACCGCGGCGAAGATCCCGCGTCTTGTCGCCGTTGCCATGGATGAAGCATAACGGTCTGTGTCAGGCCGACTTGCGCACCCATTCGCGGCGCGAGACGACGTCACAGATCGTCGCATTCCGAAATCCCACGTCATTCATCCCCACGGCGGCGCGTTCCGTCGTAGCGTGGAGTTATCGCGGCGATCCGGGTGGTCCCGGGCTCCGGTTCATACCCGGAAGCGGTGCGGGTTCGACTCCCGCCGTCGCGTCCATCAGCGCGGGCGACATATTCTGGGGTCAAAGGGTATTTCCGACTTCCCCGCGGAGGTTTGAAAAGGCGATTTGCCACATTTTGCCCACACTTTTTGTGGGCACGCTTGTGCAGAAGCAGCGAGGCCGAGCGCTGCAACTTCGAACCTTCCTGTGGCAGCCGCGTACTCGAGCCCAGCCCTTCACTCGTCGGCGTGCCGCGTCGGCATCCGCGGCGGCCCCGGGCTTGTCGACAGCATTGCCGAAGGCCGACTCTGTAGACGTCGGGCGGGATCCTCGATCGACTGACTCGAGGCACGGCTATTACGAATTCGTAATAGCCTTCCCTTATCCGGAAATCGTAATATAGTAGCGCTATCCGGAAAATGTAATAGCGAAATACTATCCGGAAAATGTAATAGGAGGTTCGCCGCGTGGGTACTCAAACAACGACACTTCGATCGCCGGGAGACATCGGCCTTGCTCTCCAGCAAGCGAGACTCGAACGCGGACTCTCGCAGAATGCCCTAGCCCGAGAGCTCGGCATCTCGCAGCGCTCCGTGAGCGAGATCGAATCGGGGAAACCCACCATCTACATGCGCAAGGTCTTCGACATGCTTCGAGCCACAGGAGTCGAGCTCAGCGCGAAGTGGGATAACGGGAGTGCCGAATGAAGCTCGCCTTGGATCTATACGGCGTGAACGTTGGCCACCTGGAAGGTGTGGACGCTCGGACGTTCGACTTCGTTGCGACAGGCGACGCAACCGCAGCCTTCGGCGTGAATAGTCGGGTTCTTTCTGTCCTTATGCCCCTGACAAAGACGGTTTCGCGTCAGCACGCGGGACGCCGTCGAAATTGGTTCGCCGAACTGTTGCCAGAGGGTGACCAGCTGGACTACATGCTCGCGCAGAGCGCGATACGACGTGGCGACGTGCCAACTTTCTTGGCCAGGTATGGACGCGATGTCGCCGGCGCCCTGCAAATTTGGGACCTGGATGACCCTACAGAGCCACGAACGCCAGACATCCTCCCGGTAGACGCACGCCGAATTCGGGAGCTTCTTCAAGATCCGCTTGGTGCGCCGCTTGCTAACGCACCGGGCGCAGGGAAATCGTCGCTCGGGGGTATACAGCCCAAGATCGTCCTGGCGTGGGCCAGCGATGCCTGGCATCAGGCCCTTGGCGGATACCCATCGACTCACATCCTCAAGCCACAGATCGAGAAGAAGCCGACGGTCATCTTCGACGAAGAGTATGGTGCCCGCATCGCTCGCGGACTAGACCTCGCGCGTTTCGACACCCGGGTTGAGGAGTTTGACGGACTGCCAGCATTGGTGGTCGAGCGGTTTGATCGCGCTCACGGATTGCGGGTGCATCAAGAAGACTTCAACCAGGCGCTCGGTGCGGCCGGCAACCAGAAGTACCAGGAGATTGGCGGCGTCGTGAGCCTGCGCCGCGTCGCAGACACTCTCTACCGGTACGCGACCACCAGCGACATCGACAAGCTCGCTCAAATGACGACACTCGCCGTAGCGGTCGGCGACCTCGACATGCACACGAAGAACTTGGGACTGCTTCACCCTGCCTCCGGCGATGTGACGCTCGCGCCCGCGTATGACGTTGTGCCCATGGCACACCACCGCGATTCAGACGGGAAGATGGCGCTGGCAGTCAACAAGAAGTACCGTCACTCGGAAGTCACTCAAGACGACCTGATAGCGGAGATGCAAACTTGGGGGGTACGCCGACCAGAGCAACTCGTGCAGACCACACTCGAGCAGTTGTTCGAGACCGCCGAGCGTGAGCACCCGCTCGAAGGTGCGCACCCGCCATTGCGAGAGGACGTCCTCCGCTTCACTCGCAACTTGATTGAGGGTCGCGCCGTCGGAGGCGAGTGAGCACGCTTCGGCTGGGGTTAAGATCAGATTTTGCGCGACTGGCGGTATGGTCTGTCCGTTAGGTGAGCCGAAGAGCCGCGACATGGCTCTCGTTCCGATGAGGAGAGAACATTGCCGAAGTATCTGATCGCATTCAACGATGAGTGGGTGCCCGCGCACACCCCCGACCAGCTGCGCAGCAAGAGCGAGGCCTCGTCTGCACTGCTCGAGGAGATGAAAGAGTCCGGTGTCTTCCTCTATGCGGATGGAGGGATCGATGCCTCGACGGCGGTTTTCAGCGTCGTGAGCAAGGACGGGAAGGCGGTCTTCACCGATGGGCCGTTCGTCGAGTCCAAGGAGCACCTCGGCGGCTTCACCGTCGTGGAGGTCGCCGACGATGAAGCCGCGCGGTACTGGGCCGGACGGCTGGCCGTCTCGCTGGACTGGCCGCAAGAGGTGCACCGGTTCCCCTCCGACATCGCGGAGATCGTCGAACGGCACGCATCGGAGTCGTGACCGAGTCCGCCGTCGAGGATGCGATCACGCGCGCCCATGGCGAGGAGTAGGCGCGGCTGGTCGGCGATCTCGCCCGCTCGCGAAGAGGGCTAGAGCCTCGCCGCCCTAGCCCTCTTGCTACCTCGCTGACCTACTACGGCCGCCTACTAAAAGCGGCGACGTCGGCGGGGGGTCACCGCGGCGCCGACAACGGCAGCCTTGGCAACGGGCGCCGGGCCCGGCTTGATTGCAGCGCCGACAACGGCGGCTTTGGCGACGGGTGCGCCGATAACTGGACGACGTCCTACTCGTGCGGCTCTGAGCATGTCATTCTCCTGCTGTCTCGAGGGTGTCTGCTTCGATCGAAGCAATGATGGCTTGGATAGGAATACGGCCGTCAGCGATGAGCTGTCCGCCCGCGCGACGTGCAGCCGATGCGAACGGTGCAGCCCAAAGGTTCTCGTAAACGAGCACGCCAGCGACAGTTCCTGGATCCATTGCCGCTGCCAAGTGGGCAACGTCGTCAGCGGCCAGGAGTTCTGCAAGCTCCGCCTCGATCTGCACCAGCGGCCCGAGGTTCTCAATATCCGACAGCTCGACGGCGTCAATCTCGCCGTTTTCATCTTTGGTCAGCACCAGCATGTCTACGACGCGTATCGTTCCTGCTTCAACGAGCTTGACGAGCTCGTCTGCCATCTCTCCGTTGAAGCTTGAGCTGCCTTCCGGAAACTCAATAATCAGGTAGTCGACGGGCCCATATTGGTCCAGCTCGCTGGCGGTCATCGAAAAGCTCCTCATATGTAGCCGTGCGGTGTGGTTCTGACCCTACGGGCGCACACCAACGAGGGCATCATGCGATCAACATGAAGGTAGCGTCGTGACACCGCCAAGCCAGGGCGGCCTCGAAGCGAGCGCGAACCTAGCGCCGAAAAGTGCGCTTCAGTCGGGCGACGATACGACTCGTCCATTCGTCGGTGAACTCGTTCGACAGTTTGAGAGTCTCGTCGCTCACGTTTGCGCCGTCGGCCACTGCCTTCATCACCTCTTCTGCGCGTTGCTTGCGCGCAGCTGCGGACTCCTCGGGGGTAGGCATGGCATCACGCTAACACTCGCATGTGAGGCCGAGAGGCGGTCATCGGCAGCTGGGATTGGTTCTGCGCTCGCATTGCAAGGGCCGCGCTGTCGCCTTATGTGACGAAAGATTTCATTGCTCGGGAATACGCGCCTTGCCCAGCGCCTTTGCTTGCGTGATGGTCGCTGCGCCGTCCACCCCGCCCACCAATAGATTGCTTTCACCATGCCTGCCACCTCTCACTCCGCCTGGCGCGAACAGCGCGCACGCGCGGTCACCGCTCCGACCGGAAACCTGGCGCTTATCGAAACCCGCTGGACTGGCGCAAAGCCCGATCTCGCCGCAGAACGAGCCGCTTCGGCAGCCACCGTGACAGTCACCGAGCTCAAGCGCACCTCGCTCGAGAGCGGTGAGATCGAGCACGGGCTTCGTCGTTGGGATGCTGATTCGCCGGCGATCCATGCGTTCGAGCGCATCGACACGTTTGAGTACGACGAGGCCTGGGTGATCAGCGGCGAGTTCGTTCCCGTCTCGGGCGAACGCACCGTGCCGTTCGAGCACATTCGCGACAACGGCAGCACCCGCGAACTTGTCGTTCCGGGCGACATCACCGTAGAGATCGCTGGCGAGCAGTTCACCGTCGCCGCCTTCGACGATGGTGGAAAACTGTTGCTGGTCTTCGGTGATGCAACCAACGGCTCCGAGACCTACGCGCCCGGACGTTTTCTGTTCGTTGACCGTCCTGCGGGCGACACCGGGTTTGTCGAGCTCGACTTCAACCGTGCGTTCGTGCCGCCATGCGGCTTCTCGGCACAGTTCAACTGCCCGCTGCCCCCAGCATCCAATCGGTTCCCCTTCCCGATTCGCGCGGGCGAGAAGAACGTCGTCTTCGGTGACGACTTCGACATCTACACCGCCTGATCGATCACGCATTTCGACCTCCCCCGCACCACTACTGGAGTACCCGCATGAAAAAATCTCTGCTTTCTGTGTCTGCCCTCGCCGTGTCAGCCATCGTGCTGGCCGGTTGCAGCTCGTCTGGCGGCACCACCGACGCCGCTTCTGATGACGCCACCATCTTCGTCGGTTCGCTCTACGAGCCGCAGAACCTCAGCAACACCCAGGGCGGCGGCCAGGGTGTGACCGAGGCGCTCAACGGCAACGTCTACGAAGGCCTCTACAAGCTCACCGACGGTGGCGAAACCGAGCCTCTGCTGGCCGACAGCGTCGAAGTCAGCGACGACGGCCTCACCTACACGGTCACCCTGCGCGATGGCGTGACCTTCCACTCTGGCGCTGAGCTCACCTCGGCTGACGTGAAGTCGAGCGTTGAAGCTGTCATCGCTGAAGACTCGCAGTCTGCCCGCAAGTCGAGCTTCGGCCCGATCAGCGAGATCACCACCCCCGACGATCAGACTGTCGTGTTCACGCTGTCAGAGCGTTCGATCTCGTTCCTGTACAACCTCACCTATGTGTGGATCGTCGGTCCTGAAGCGAGTGTGGATGCTGCCGATGGCACCGGCCCCTACACCCTCGATGAGTGGCGACAGGGCTCGACGCTGACGCTCGATCGTTGGGACGACTATGCCGGCGAGCCCGCCTCGAACGCCGAGGTCGTTTTCACCTATTTCACCGACGCCACTGCCGAGAACAACGCCTTGCTCACCGGCGAGGTCGACATCGTCACCAGCATTCAAAGCCCTGACGCACTCGCCCAGTTCGAAGACAACTCTGACTTCACGGTGAGCGAGGGCACCTCCACCACCAAGGAGCTGCTCGCATTCAACGACCGCGTGGCACCGTTCGATGACGCTCTGGTGCGCAAGGCTGTCTACTCGGCGATCGATACCGAACAGCTGCTCAGTGCAGTGTGGGGTGACTACGGCACGCTCATCGGCTCGATGGTGCCCCCGACCGACCCCTGGTACCTCGACTTGACCGACGTGAACCCCTACGACCCCGAGCTCTCGGCCGAATTGCTCGCCGAAGCGGGTTACGAAGACGGCTTCACCTTCACGCTCGACACTCCCAACTACGACCCGCACCCGGTCGTCGCGGAGTTCTTGCAGTCACAGCTGGCAGAGGTCGGCATCACCGTAGAGATCAACACGATCAGCGCCGACGAGTGGTACACGAAGATCTTCCAGGAGCGCGATTTCGACGCGACCCTGCAAGAGCACGTGAACGACCGCGATGTCGTCTGGTATGGCAACCCCGACTTCTACTGGGGCTATGACAACGCCGATGTGCAGCAGTGGGTTGCTGAAGCTGAGCAGTCTGAGACGATGCTCGGCCAGACCGAGCTGCTGATGCAGGTCAACCGTCAGATCGCCGAAGACGCCGCCAGCGTGTGGCTCTACCTCTACCCGCAGATCGTCGTCGCCGACAGCGATTTGAGTGGCTACCCGGTCAATGGCTTGAACTCGCAGTTCTACGTCTACGACATCGTCACTTCCTAGCTAGTGTCGGGGTGGGCAGCCCACACGCTGCCCACCCCAACTCCTCTTCCTTATGCGCGCCTACCTGCTTCGCCGATCAGCTTTCCTCGTGCTCTCGCTCGTGGTGGCGATGGTCGTCATCTTCGTGCTGCTTCGACTGCTGCCCGGCGACCCCGCAAACGCGCTCCTGTCGATCGACGCGACACCCGAGCAGATCGCCGCAGCGCGCGCACAGGTCGGCTCAGACCAACCGGTCTGGCAGCAGTTCGCCACGTGGGCCGGTCAGCTGCTGCGCGGCGACCTGGGCGAGTCATACATCAGTTCGCGCGAGGTCGGTCCAGAGATCACCGCCCGCCTGGGAGTCACGATTCCCCTCACCCTGATGTCCTTCGCTCTTGCGCTCGTGCTGGCACTCGTGATCGGCATCACCGCCGCGGTGAAAGCCGACCGTTGGTACGGCGTCGCGCTTTCTGGGTTCTCGCAGCTGGGCGTCGCTGTACCGGTGTTCTGGGTGGGTGTGCTGCTGGTGTGGATCTTCGCACTCCAGCTCGGCTGGCTGCCATCTGGCGGGTTCCCGCGAGACGACTGGGAAGACCCCGCCGATGCGCTGCGCTCACTCGCGCTCCCGATCATCACGATTGCCATCGTGATGAGTGCCTCTCTGGCACGGTACGTGCGCTCGGCCACCATCGACGTATTGGGCAGCGACTACCTGCGCACCGCCCGCGCCGGCGGGGCAAGCATGAACGAGGCGCTGTTGAGGCACGGTGTGCGCAACGGTTCTGTGCCGGTGATCGCGGTGCTCGGCATCGAACTGTCGACCACGCTTCTGGGTGCAGTCGTTGTCGAGAGTGTCTTCACACTTCCCGGTCTGGGCAGCATGCTTCTCACCGGAATCGAACAGCACGACTTCGCGAACATTCAGGGCGTGCTGGTGATCAGCACCCTCTTCGTCGTCTTGGTTGGCTTCGCCGCCGACATCGTGCAACGCGTGGTCGATCCTCGGCTGCGCGCGAGCATTGCGGGCCAGCGTTGACCGCCGCGATCGAAGTGCCCACCGCCGCGCCATCTCGGCGTCGGCGCAGACCAACGCTGATGATCGGCATCGTCTTCACAGCAATCGTCGTCGTGATGGCGGCGATATCGCTGTTCTGGCTGCCCTACTCGCTCACCGACATCAGCGGCGGCAGGCTCAGCGCACCCAGTGCCGAGCATCTGCTCGGCACCGACCGTCTGGGCCGAGACCTGCTCTCGCAGCTCATGGTCGGCGCTCGCATTGCCCTCACTGTCGGTGCGGGTGCAGTGCTCATTGCGGCAGTGCTCGGCACCGCGCTCGGCCTCGCTTCAGCGTTCGCTAGGCCGTGGCTTGACGATGCGTTCTCGGCTGGCCTTGATGTCGTGATCGCTTTTCCGGTGCTCTTGCTGGCGATGCTGGTCGTCGCCGTGCAGGGTCCGTCGCTCGGCTCAGCCATACTGGCCATCGGCCTGGCGATGTCAGCGGTGATCGCTCGCCTCACCCGCATTCTGGCGCGTCGTGTTCTACAGGAGCAGTACGTCACCGCCGCGCGCACCAGCGGCACCCGCACGAGCGGAATCGTGTGGCACCACATTCTGCCGAACATCGCCCCTACGCTCGCCGTGAGCCTCGCGCTGCAGTTCGGTGTCGCGGTGCTCGCCGAGGCGAGTCTTTCGTACTTGGGCTTGGGGGCGCCGCCGCCCAACGCGTCTTGGGGGCGCATGCTGCAAGAAGCCCAGGGCACCGTGCTCACCGCCCCAGTGGGCGCGATCGCGCCCGGCATCGCGGTGATTGTGCTCGTGCTTGGCGTCAACTTTCTCGCCGACGGTCTGCGCGACTTCACCGACCCGACGAGGAGGCGAAGTCGATGAGCTTGCTGAAGGTCAGTCACCTCACCCTGCGCGCCGGGTCTACGACGCTCGTCGACGATGTGTCGTTCACCGTCAGCGCCGGCGAGCGCCTCGGCCTGGTCGGCGAGTCAGGCTCGGGCAAGTCGATGACCGCGCTTGCGGCGCTAGGACTGTTGCCTGACGCGGTGACGGCATGGGGTTCGGTCATTCTTGACGGTCACGAGTTCGTCGGCACTTCGGATGCTGCTGTTCGTGGCCTGCGCGGTTCGGTGGCGAGCATCGTGTTTCAAGAGCCGCTCACTGCGCTCAACCCGCTCATGCGTGTCGGCAAGCAGATCGCCGAGCCGCTGCGGCGGCACCTGGGTCTTCGCGGTGATGCTCTGCGCGCGGCAGTTACCCAAGGCCTCGCCGATGTGGCATTGGAAGACCCGCGCATCGCTCGCTCGTACCCACACGAACTCTCGGGCGGGCAACGCCAGCGTGTCGCGATCGCGATCGCCCTCGCGGCGAACCCGAGGCTGCTGATCGCCGACGAACCGACAACGGCTCTCGACGTCACTGTGCAAGACGGCGTGCTGACGCTGCTTGAGCGACTGGTGGCAGAGCGTGGGATGGCGCTGCTGTTCATCAGCCATGACCTTGCTGTCGTGTCGCGCATGGTCGAACAGGCGCTCGTGCTGCGGCAGGGTGTGGTGGTCGAAGAGGGTGCGGTCACTCAGCTGCTTCGCGCGCCTCAGCATCCCTACACCCGTGCGCTCGTCGACAGTGCGCGCTATCTCGACGCCGCTCTTGACGTGCCTCGCTCAACAACCGGGGAGGCAACGCAATGACCCTGCTCGCTCTGCAATCGGTCGGCTTCTCGTACGCGAAGACACCGGTGCTCGATGACGTCTCGCTCGCCATAGCCCCGGGAGAGGCGGTCGGTCTTGTGGGAGAGTCCGGCGCCGGAAAGTCGACAGCGCTGCGACTGCTCCTCGGCCTCGACTCCCCCAATACCGGACGAGTCATCTTCGATGGCGAGTCACTAGATCGGCGCAACCGTCGCCTCATGCACCAGTTTCGGCGCAGCGTGCAGCCGGTGTTTCAAGACCCTTACTCGTCGCTCGATCCGCGCCAGCGCGTCGACCGGATCGTGAGCGAACCGCTGCGCTCGCTGCGCATCTCTTCGGGCGATGCGGCGCGAGACGCCGTGACGACGGCACTCTCGTCTGTCGGCCTCGACGCCGACGCGCAGCGGCGATACCCCCACGAATTCTCGGGTGGGCAACGCCAGCGCATCGCCATTGCGCGCGCGATCGTGTCACGCCCGCGTGTGCTGTTGGCAGATGAGCCGGTGTCGGCGCTCGACCTGACCACCCGCGTGCAGGTGATCGATCTGCTCGCCAGCTTGCGCGCAGAAACCGGCCTCGCGCTCGTCATGGTTTCGCACGACCTCAGCGCGGTAGCTGCCGTGTGTGAGCGCACCGCAGTGCTGCGCGGCGGTCGCATCGTCGAACAGGGCGCAACGGCTAAGGTGCTGAGCGATCCCGAGAGCGACTACGCCCGCACGCTTATCGCCGCAGTTCCGCGGCTTCCGGTCTGATTACAGCTGCGAGAGCGTTGCGCAGGCACCTGCGACACGGCGCGGCGGCTCGCGAACTACGCGATGCGCGTGCCTGGCGGCAGCTTGCGCGCGGGTGTGCGCGTGCGCGCCCAGGCCCACCACAGCAGCGCGGCGGCCAGCAGCATCTGCAATGACAACCCGACAAACCAGCTCGGCGTGCTGCCCTCGATGGTCTCTTCGGGCGTGGGGTAATACTCGTCTTGATAGGGCGCACACCCATCCCAGACATGTTCGAGCTCTGGCGGTTGCTGCGCCGAACGCACTCCGAGCTTGACCTGACCGAAGAGGTCTTCTGGGTAGCCCTGCGCGTTGAACGTCGTCGGCGTCGCATCGGCAAGGATCACGAATGGGTTCGCCGCCAGCATCCACCACACGCGGTCAAAGCGCGGCACGCTGTAGGTGTAAGTTTCCCACTCCGAACAGACTTCCCCGATGTCAGGGTTGCACGGGTATGCCTCGCTGGGCACTTCGCCGGGATAGCAGGGAAACTCGTCGCCGTCAGGCTGCGGGTATTCGGCGTAACGACTCGAGTTGGTGGCCTCGGACTGCACCGCGAATCCCACCAGGCTGAACGCGATGAGGGTTCCCACGGTGAGCGCAGCGACGACGAGATAGGTCGCCGCGACCGAGAACAGCGGCCGCGCCAGAATGCCGCTGAGCCCGACGCCGATTGCCGCGACCACGCCGATTTCGAGAATCATCACCGCGAGCGACACCATAACGGTCAGCGGGTGCGACTCGCCTATCAGGGTGGCGATGATCAAGAACGGCACCGAGACCAGCACGAACGCGAGGCCGGCAACCCACGCCGCTAAGAACTTGCCGATCAGAATCTCGCCGGTGGTTGCGAGCGTCACTTGAACGGGGGCAAGCACGGCAGCATCCCGATCGCCATTGATGGCGTTGCCACTCAGCGTCGGTGAGACGAGCACGACCAGAAGCAGCGTGATGTAGACGATTGTCGAGAAGATCCACTGGCCCGGCTCGGGCGCCCACGCCAGAGCGACGAACGACAGCAGTGTGACAATCAGCAGCACTGCGGCGAATATGCCGAGCAAGACATACCAGGCGACGCTGCGCGTGCGTTGAATCAGTTCCAGGCGAATAATCGTGCCGAGTCGGGCAGCATTCATGACGAGCGCTCCTCACCAGAATCGGTGGATGCTGCCCCTTGCGCGGGTGGCACCCCTTTGCCCAAGTCCAAGAAGGTGTGCTCGAGGCTGCCCTGAGCAGCTGCGAACTCTGCCACCGGCAGTCCGGCTTCGACCAATCGCCGCAATGCCCCTGCCGCGGCATCATCAGAGATGAAGGAAACAAGCACGTCCTTGCGCTCTGTCACCACCATGGCGGGGTCGGCGTCAAGCGCTGCAGCGATGCGGTCCCGCGCTACGCCGGCCTCAACGTCGGCGAGGCGCACCCGCCAGGTGCGAGCACGCTTCGCGGCAGCGGCAACCCGGCGCGAGTCGACCGTTTCGCCTTCGAGCATGAACACCGCGTCGTCGACGACCTCTTCAAGCTCGGCGAGAACGTGGCTCGACACCAGGATGGTTCGCCCCTCGGCAGCGAAGCGACGCAACAGCACCCGCAGGTCGATACGCGCCTGCGGGTCGAGACCCGACGCTGGTTCATCGAGCAGCATCACCCGCGGGTTGTGCACCAGGGCGCGGGCTAATCCGAGCCGTTGCTTCTGGCCGCGCGACAGCACGCGCGCCGGGGCGGTAGCAAGGTCGTCGAGGCCGACTTCGGTCAGCAGCGCTTCTGCTCGTGTTGTGGCTTGCTCTTTCGTCATGCCATACAGTCGCGCCGTCACTTCGAGCGTCTCGGTGCAGTTCAGCGAGTTCCAGGCGCCGAGTGCGTCGGGCATCCAACCCAGAATGGCCCTGACTCCCTGGGGGTCCGCGATGGGGTCCATGCCCTCGATGCGAATCTCTCCCGCGTCGGGCGCCAGCAGCGAAGACAACATCAACATCAACGTCGTCTTGCCAGAGCCGTTGGGGCCCACAAGGCCCGTTACCCGTCCCGGGTGCACCTCGAGCGAGACGTTGCGCACCGCGGCCACCTCGCCGAACGAGCGCCTGATGCTGTGGGCCACTATGCCTGGAATCGTCACCGTCTCACCCTAAGACGAGTGGGCGCGAATGGCACAGCGCAACAAGCTTTACGCGTCGGGTTGGATGCTCGCCGGGCGCCAGGTCGAGCGACGCTGACGGCGCCGACCGGCACCTATCGCGGCCAAGAGACCAGCAAACGTCTTGCGAAACATGCCCCCATCGTGGCGAGGGCAGGTGAACGAGCGGAAAACGTCGACCTACGGCTCAACGACGAAAGAACGAAACTCCCAGATCAGGATGATCTACGAAGACACCGTCGATGTCAGCATCCCGAATCATCGCCCACTCAGCTTCATAGTCTCCAAAGTCGGCAGGCCCGCCCTTGGTGCGCACCGAACGCGCGAGAAATTTGTTCTCGGGTCGGCAAGTCCACGTGAACACGAGCAAGCCACGCGCGTGCGCGTCGCTGACAACATTTGTCGGGCCGCTCAGTCGCCCGAGTTTGTCGGGCGCCAGAATCATGCGCTTGTCGACGCTGATGCCGTCAACCCGGCCGGCGAGCGCATCGAGTCCCTCGGGTGCGGCAGTCTGCTGATAGGTGATCGCAGACTTTCCCTCGGTCGACGCCAGGTCGAACGGTCGGCCAGATGATTCGAGCAGATATATGAAGGATGCCGCGACGCCCCGCCGCTGCAGGTCGAACAACACCGTCGACTCAAACGACTCGATGGTGAGGGGCAACTCTCCACTTGCCCAGCCAGCGTCGGCGAGTTCTGCTGCGACAACCTCGCCCATATTCCACCCCAGCGATGCGAAGTAGGTGGCATGTTTCACCTCGAGCACCACCCCGATGCGGCGCCCATGCTCGCGCGAGCCAGCGCGCACCAGGTCGAGCACATCGCGCAGGCGGAGCACTGGTTGCGAATCATCAAAGGTGGCGCTGGCGGGGCGAATCTCGGCGAGCCGCTCCCGGCAGCGCAGGGTTGAGAGTTCATTCCAGGTGAAGTCTTCGGTGAACCAACCTGTCAGCGCCACCCCGTCAATGCTCTTCGTCGTGCGCCGGTCAGCGAACTCGGCGCGGTCGGCGACGTCGGTTGTGCCCGATATCTCGTTCTCGTGCCGCACCACCAGCACCCCGTCACGAGAGAGCACCACGTCGGGTTCAACAGCATCCACCCCCATCGCGAGGGCAAGGTCATACGACGAGCGGGAGTGCTCGGGGCGGTATCCGGGCGCGCCGCGGTGTCCGATCACGAGCGGGTTGCGGCGAGGCACCCGTCAAGGCTAGCTGGCGCGCAGCCCCGGTCTGATGCTGGCTGTGCGCTCATAGCGCACTCCCAGCCATACGGGTGATACACACGCCATAGTCCGATATCGTTGACTTCAGCACCTTTTTGGCGTCTATCCCACAACTTTGGAGTGTGAGAGCAGTGGCCCTCAACAACCCCGCATTCAATGACCCAGCGTTCCAAGACAAGAACGCTGTGAAGACTTACCCGGGCGGCTCGAGCGCCGCTAACCTCGGCATCCAGACTCAGTTCGCTGCGACGCAGCACGCGGGCACGAACGCTGCAGCCCAGGCTCACATGGAGGGCATGTACGCAGCCCCCTCCGCTGGATCGATCGAGACCCAGCGCATGTCCGTCGAAGACACTGTCGCCAAGACGGTTGGCCTTTTCGCTGTTCTGCTCATGACGGCCGTTGTCGGCTGGATCTGGACGATGGCCCCCGTCACCGCACAGAACCCGAACCCTTCGGTGCTCCCGTGGGTCATCGGCGGTCTCGGTGGCTTCGTGATGTCGATGGTCGTCATCTTCGGCTCGCGCAAGAAGATCCGCCCCGGCGCGATCTTCGCGTACGCCGCTCTTGAGGGTCTCTTCGTCGGTGGGATCTCGGCGTACTTCGAAATGCTCTTCCCCGGCATCGTCGTTCAGGCGTCGCTCGCAACCTTCTCGGTTGTCGGTGTCACCCTGGCGCTCTTCGCCAGCGGCAAGATCCGCGCGTCGAAGAAGGCCACCAAGGTCTTCATGATCGCGATGATCGGCTACCTGGTCTTCTCGCTCGTCAACCTGGGCATGATGTTCTTCGGTGCCACCGACAGCGCCTTCGGCCTTCGCAGCGAGCCCAGCTTCATCCTCGGCATTCCGTGGGGTGTCATCATCGGCGTCTTCGTGGTCATCATGGCGGCATACTCGCTGGTACTCGACTTCGACTCGATTCAGCGCGGTGTTCGCAACGGCGCACCCCGCCAGTACGGCTGGATGGGTGGCTTCGGCATCATGGTCACCGTCGTGTGGCTTTACGTCGAGATGCTTCGCATGATCGCGATCATCCGCGGCAGCAACTGATCTAGCACCGCATACGAACGGCCGTCCAGCTTCTGGGCGGCCGTTCGTCGTTTGTATCGGGCTCGCTGATGCGGGCTGCATGGGCGCGGCGAGGGTCGTCAGTCAGCGCGCCGCAGCAGTCGTAGCTAACGCGACACGAGGGTCATCAGCGAGCGAGCCGCAGCACTCGCAGTCAACGCGACACGAGAGCCTCAGCCAGCGAGGCGCAGCAGTCGCAGTTGAGGCGACACGAGAGCCTCAGTCAGCGCGACGCGAGAGCCTCATTCCGCGCGTCACCAGGGTCGTCAGGGTGCGCGCCGCGAGGGCGTCGCGAGCACGCGCTCCAGCACGGGGACCAGCGCACGAGTCACGGCTTCCGGCGCCAACCGTCGACCCTCCTCGATTGCACGAACGGCCAGAGTCCTGCGGCGCTCGTCGTCGCTCAGCAATGCGATGACGGCGTCAGCGAGTGCTGCCACGTCGCCGGGCGGCACCAGCACTCCCGCATCGCCGATCGTCTCGCGCGGACCGTAGCGAACGTCGAACGAGACCACGGGAAGCCCCCGAACGAGCGCTTCGGCAATCGACAGCCCCTGTCCCTCATATGCCGTCGAGACGAGCATCAGCGCGGCACGCGAGAAAGCAGCGTCGCGATCGTCAACGTGTCCGTGGAGAGTGATGGATGCTGCCAGGCCAAGCTCGTCGATCAGCTTGACGATCTGCTCTCGCAGCGGGCCATCGCCGTAGATGTCGAGGTGCGCGTCGGGCACCTCGACAATCACCCGAGCCCATGCATGAACCGCGAGGTCAACCCGCTTCTGCGCCGCTATGCGGCCGAGCATCACTACTCGGTGCGGATCGGTGGCGCCTCGTTGCAGGTCAGTGGCAGCGGTGCGCGGATCGATCTCGCCAGCGCGGGGTTGGAGCAAGTCAGCAGCGCTCGAACCAGCGCCGTGCTCCGCGTGTGCGTTCGCGCCGTTCTCCGCATCCACCCCAGCACGGTGCCCCACATTCGCGGTCCGGCCAACGCCGTGCTCCACGTGCGCACTAGCGCCGTGCTCCGCGTGTACGGTCGTGCCGTTCTCCGCATCCGCACCAGCGCCGTGCTCCGCGTGTACGGTCGTGCCGTTCTCCGCATCCGCACCAGCGCCGTGCTCCGCGTGCGCACCAGCGCCGCGCTCCGCGGGTGCGTTCGTGCCGTTCTCCGCATCCACCCCATTCGCGGTCCTGCCAACGCCGTGCTCCACGTGCGCACTAGCGCCGTGCTCCGCGTGTACGGTCGTGCCGTTCTCCGCATCCGCACCAGCGCCGTGCTCCGCGTTTGCGGTCGTGCCGCGATGCGCATTGGCGCCAACGCCGGGCTCCACGTGCGCACCAGCGCCGTGGCTGTGCATCTGCTCGACGGGGTTCGGCACGACCGCGAACGTGTCGCGAGCGCCGAACCGTGCTTCAACGTCTGCGCGCTGCGCCGCGGTCGGCCACAGTACGGCGTCGAAACGATTGATCACGTCAAACCAGCGGGTCCACAGGCCGTTTATCGCACCGTTGGGGTCTTCATACGGCGGCTCTAGGTGCGAGTTGTGCACCGTGTGGATGATGCGCACGTGCGGGTCGCTCCACCCGGCGATCAGCTCCCCTAGTTGTCGCGACTCGCAAACGACCACCACGATTCGTTCTGGGTCTTCTGCGCGCAACCCGGCCACGACGTGTTGTAGCCAAGTGAGATAGAGCGCACCAAAACCGCCGGGAATCACTCCGTATCCGTGGACCACCACCGCGGCGTCGGTCAGATGCCAGTCGGGGTCACCGGCGATCACGGGAATCGAGAGCACGGGGCCGGTATTTTCACCCGCGATCTCACGATATTCCACACCAATGGCAGGTTCGCCCGACACCGCTGCCGCTCGCAACCACAACGGGTCGGCGAGTGCGTCGTCGAAAAGGTTGCGCATCCGGTCCACCGATGCGATCTCACCGCGATCGGCAAAAACCCGGCGGTGTTCGGCATGCGCCGATGGCGCTGCCGGGTCGAGCGTCAACAGCAGCGGGGCGGTAGCGCCAGCATCCTGAATCGAACGAGCGCGCGCCAGCGTCGCCACGGTATACCCACCGTCGAGTCCGGGCACGAGCCTGCTCGAAAGCACAAGGTAGGCAGCGTCAGCGATTGCGGTCACGCTTCCATCTTGCCTGTTCGCCCCGCGCTGCCTGCACCCCGCGCGCAGCAATACCTGGCGCGGGCGACACCCGGTGCGTAGCATCACCCGGCGCGGCCGACACCCCGTGCGTAGCATCACCCGGCGCGGCCGACACCCCGTGCGTAGCATCACCCGCGCGGGCGAAACCCGGCGCCATGCTTCGCCGCGCGGTCTGGGTCCGGTCTCGGTCTCGCGACCCGCACACAAGCGCGCCGGCCACGCAAAACGGCCGGGCATTTCAAAAGAACGCCGCCAAACGGCCCGTTCCCACGGCGTGTCACGCAATCCCCCGGCCGTTCCACACCTCCCCCAGACACAAGACACGGCAACACCCCTTCGCGAGCACCACCGCACACCCCGTCGCGAGAGCACCACCGCACACCCCCTCGCGAGAGCACCACCGCACACCCCCTCGCGAGAGCACCACCACACACCAACCCGCGTCAGCTGCTCACGCAAAACGGCCGGGCATTTCGAAAGAACACCACCAAGCGGCCCGTTCCCACGGCGTGTCACGCAATCCCCCGGCCGTTCGGCACCTGCCCAGACACAAGACACGGCAACGCCCCTTCGCGAGCACCACCGCACACCCATTCGCGCGAGCGGCACCGCACACCCACCCGCCCGCAGGCACACCGGTCGCGCGGCACATCGGCCACGCAAAACGGCCGGGCATTTCAAAAGAACGCCGCCAAACGGCCCGTTCCCACGGCGTGTCACGCAATCCCCCGGCCGTTCCACACCTCCCCCAGACACAAGACACGGCAACACCCCTTCGCGAGCACCACCACACACCCATTCGCGCGAGCGGCACCGCACACCCACCCGCCCGCAGGCACACCGGTCGCGCGGCACATCGGCGACGCAATACGGCCGGGCATTTCGAAAGAACACCACCAAGCGGCCCGTTCCCACGGCGTGTCACGCAATCCCCCGGCCGTTCCACACCTGCCCAGACACAAGACACGGCAACGCCCCCTCGCGAGCACCACCGCACACCAACCCGCGCCAGCTACCCACGCGAAACGGCCGGGCATTTCACCCGAAACACCGACATTCGACCCGGGCGGCGGCGCGCCGCGTAAACCCCCGGCCATTCGGTCGTCCGTGACCACAAAGCGCCGCACGCCCCGGCCGTTCGGTCGTCCGCTACCCCGCGACACACGCACGGCTGGCGCTGCGCGCGCGTCGGCTGCGACCGCGCACAGACCATGACCCGGCGCGCTCGGTCGAGCAGCGTGAGGCACTCGCAGCGCCGCACACGTCGCGCGACACCGCACACGTCGGTCGTGCAACATCCGCACGTCGCGCTACTGTCGCCTACACCCTCGGGTGTTGCACACCCCCGTCAACCCCGCGCAAGCACGACCCACGCAAACGCCGCGCACGAGCACAACGCCGCGCACGAGCACAACGCCGCGCACGTCGCGCTACCGCGCGACTACTCCCACTCGATGGTTCCCGGCGGCTTCGACGTGACGTCGAGCACGACGCGGTTGATGTCGCGCACCTCGTTGGTGATGCGATTGGAAATCTTCGACAGCACGTCGTAAGGCAGGCGCGTCCAGTCGGCGGTCATCGCGTCTTCGCTCGACACCGGGCGAAGCACGATCGGGTGCCCGTAGGTGCGACCGTCTCCCTGCACGCCGACCGAGCGCACGTCGGCAAGCAACACGACCGGGCACTGCCAGATCTCGTTGTCGAGGCCTGCCTTGGTCAGCTCTTCGCGGGCGATCGCGTCGGCATCCTGCAGAATCGCGAGACGGTCAGCGGTAACCTCACCGACGATCCGGATGCCAAGACCTGGCCCCGGAAACGGCTGACGCCCGACGATCACCTCAGGAAGACCGAGCTCGCGACCGATCGCCCGCACCTCATCTTTGAACAGAGTGCGCAGCGGCTCTACCAACTCGAACTGGAGGTCTTCAGGCAACCCACCCACGTTGTGGTGGCTCTTGATGTTCGCCGTTCCGGTTCCGCCGCCAGACTCGACGACGTCGGGGTACAGCGTTCCCTGCACCAAGAAGCGGATCGGCTCACCGTCGGCGGCAGCCTCAGCGATCAGTGCCTTCTCTGCCGCTTCGAACGAGCGAATGAACTCGCGCCCGATGATCTTGCGCTTCTGCTCGGGGTCACTGACGCCGGCAAGTGCATTCAAGAACTGCTCGCGGGCGTCGATGGTGACGAGCCGCACACCGGTGGATGCGACATAGTCCTGCTCGACCTGTTCGCGCTCGTCCTTTCGCAGCAGCCCGTGGTCAACGAAGATGCAGACCAGCTGGTCACCGACAGCTTCGTGAACGATCGCGGCTGCGACCGCCGAATCGACGCCGCCCGACAACCCGCAGATCACACGGCCGGTGCCGACCTGTTCGCGAATCTTTGCGACCTGCTCGGCGATGACGTTGCCGCTGTTCCAGTCGGCAGGAAGCCCCGCTGCGCGGTGCAAGAAGTTTTCCAGCACGGCCTGCCCGTGGTCGGAGTGCTTCACCTCGGGATGCCACTGCACACCATAGAAGCGCTTCACGTCATTGCCGAAGGCTGCAACCTGGGTGGCCGAGGTCGATGCGAGAACCTCAAACCCCTCGGGGGCTTTCGAGACCTGGTCGCCGTGGCTCATCCACACGTTCTGCGTGCCAGGCTGACCGGCGAGCAAGATTCCGCCGTCGCCCGAGACGACAGCATCCGTCGCCCCATACTCGCGAAGGCCGGTCTGCGAAACCACTCCGCCGAGAGCCTGTGCCATGACCTGAAAGCCATAGCAAATACCGAGCGTGGGAACGCCGAGCTCGAAGACACCAGCGTCGAGCGAGGGGGCGCCTTCTTCATAGACCGACGACGGTCCGCCCGACAAAATGATGCCGACCGGGTTCTTCGCGGCGAATTCTGCCGCTGTCGCCGTGTGCGGCACGATTTCGCTGTAGACGCCCGCTTCGCGCACGCGACGTGCGATCAGTTGGGCGTACTGCGCGCCGAAGTCGACGACAAGAACGGGCCGCTGTTCGGTTTCAGTCTGCTGTGTCAACGCTTGTTCTCCGTCGGGATGGCGTGGGTAAGAGAGGAGTGCTCGGAACGAGTGTGGTGCTCAGCAGCCTCACGCTCGTCGAGGTAGGTCTTCACTTCGCGGCCGACTCTGGCCTCCATGAAGAACGAGAGGAAGGGAATCACGCCACCCGCGGCGAGTGTGGCGAGGCGCACGATGTTCCAGCGCATCAGACTCCACATGCGGAAGCAGGCGAACAGGTAGACGACATAGAACCAGCCGTGTACGACCAGAATGCCCAGCGAGAGGTTGAGACCGTCACCCGTCGAGACGAGGCCGTCGACGCCTTCGACAACCGGCGCGAACCACAAGAATCCGCCTGATCCGCCTAGGAAAAGCTCAACGCGAAGGGGCGTGTACTTCAGCACCATCTCGGCGCAGAGCAGCAGCAGACCGACACCCGTGATGACGGAGCACACCTGATAGAACTTCAGGGCTCCGCGAATCGCCGGGAAAGAAGCGAGTTTCGGGGCACGGGGCATGCGGTCCAGTCTACCCGCGTGCGTGTTGGGGCTCGCCTCGGGTGGATGCTGCATTCGAGGCGCGGTGCGCGAGCACCCGTCTCGCGTTGTTGCGGCCCTGCAACAGCGCGCCTTCGCTGATGGCGCAATCTGAAGCATCCTTCGCCCAGGACTGGCGGGTAACGTGGAGGCAATGGCTCTTGCATCTCGTACCAGTCCCCGCGCTCCGCGACCGTCGATCGAACTTGTGGTCATCGAGACCCAGCGGCTTTCGCCCTACCTCGTGCGAATCACCCTCGGGGGTGACGGCTTCGATCAGTTTCACGACCGCGTAGAAACCGACAAGTACCTCAAGTTCAAGTTCACAACGCCCGAGCCCGAGTCGCATCCCGTCACCCGCACTTACACGGTGCGGCGGGTGAACGCCGAGGCGGGAACACTCGAGGTGGACTTCGTCGTGCACGGCGACGAGGGGCTTGCTGGCCCTTGGGCATCAAATGTGGAAGTCGGCGAGAAGATCAGCTTCATTGGCCCGGGCGGTGGGTTCACTCCGAACGTCGACGCTGATTGGCACCTCTTCGTGGGCGATCTATCGGCGGTGCCCGCAATCGCTGCCGCACTTGAGTCGTTGCCTGCTGACGCGATCGGTGAGGCCATCATCGAAGTGGATGCTGATGATGCCGCGCTCGAGCTGGCTGCGCCAGCGGGAGTGAACGTGCGCTGGATCACCAACGCGGCCCACGAGGTCGAGTGCCTGGCCGACGCGGTGCGGTCGCTTGAGTGGCGCGAAGGTCGGGTTGACGCATTCGTGCACGGTGAGCGCGAGTCGATGAAGGCGCTGCGCCGCGCGCTGTTCGATGAGCGGGCGCTCCCTCGCGAGCAGGTCTCGCTGTCGGGATACTGGGCCCGCGGCCGCACCGAAGACCGCTTTCAAGCCGAAAAGCGCGAGCCCATCGGCCAGATCCTCTAGCCCGACCCCCCCCACTCCGACACCAAAGGTGCCCTTCCCCGAGTCCGTGGAAGGGCACCTTTGCTGTGACGTTACTCGGCGCTCGGCAGCGTCACTTGAATGACCCCTGCCGGGTACCGATCACGAGCAGAGACGTAGAGCAGATCTCTGTCGGTGTCAATCGACACCCCGTAGACCTTGTTGCCATACTCGTACTGATTCAGCCGCTTCACCAGTGACAGATCCGCCGCGGCGTAGATGCTCGCACCTGAGTCGTCATAGGCAATGTCCTGATGGCCAACGACCACTACACCCGCACCTGCATCGACCGCTATGGAGCGGAAGTCCGCATCGGCGTAGTCGAGCTGATCGATGAGCGCGTAGTCGCTGCCCCGGTACACGCGTATTCCCTCGGTAGACCCACCCGCGTCGCTGTTGCTGAGGTAGATGAGATCGTTGACCTCGTCATACGCCACCCCGTGTGAGCGCCACGGACCAGAGTCCGCGGGGCCCGCGACCGACTGAAGCAGCTCGCCCGTGACAGCGTCCGCGACATCGAATCCACCAGCACGCACTGCGGCAAAGACCCGACCTGACTCGAAGTCGACGTCCATGCCTCGCACTCCGCCAGAGAAGGCGAACGGTCCGGCCACTCGTTCAGCTGTCACCGCATCGACAACTACCCAGTTGCTGCCGAACGCGACATACAGCAGTCCCGCGCCCGGGTCGTATGCGAGATCGCGCAGTCCGTCGTCGACGGGGTCAATTGTGGGAACCGATATGGTTCGCACAACCTGATCGTTCGCAGGGTCGATGACGTGCACTCGGGCTGGCCTCATCTCATCAGCTAGATACACGAACCCCGTTTCTGGATCGATGGCCGAACCGACCGGACGAATCTCCGGGTCAGTGGGCTCGGTAACAATCGCGCCCAACGCTCGCGCGACCCAAGGCTCCGTTGGGTCGGTCGGGTCGGTCGGGTCCGTCGGGTCCGTCGGATCGGTCGGATCGGTGGGATCGGTGGGATCGGTGGGATCCGTGGGATCCGTGGGATCCGTGGGATTCGTCACGCGTGTGCTGACGGTGACAGCGATCGCTTCCAGCTCCTCTCCAGGCGGGTTCAGACGGAAGTCGCGGTTCGCCACGAACACGCGTTGCTGTTGTTCGTCGATCGCGATGCCGTACCCATCTTTGCCATGCTCGGGGCCGACCGCGTCAGCCAGCAGGCGGCCGCTCTTCAGCTCGTGCACTGAGAATCCGCCGCTTGTTTCGCTGGTGCCGGTGTAGCCCACGTAGAGCAACTCGTTGGTGCTATCGATATCGACCTGTCGAGCGCCTGCTCGCACTTCCCTGCTCCACAGAAGCGAGAAGCCGTTCACCGCGTCAAAAGCGTGGACGTCAGGATTTCCTGCAACGCTCTGGAACTTCGTGGTGACGACGATTCCCGTTTCTGGATCAGCAGCGACATAGTATGCGTCAGCCGTACCATTGATTACGCCCAGCGACTCGCCGGTCGACGCTCGGAAGACCTCAACGCCGCGCGCGGGTACGGCGACATACACATAGTCGTTCACAGGATCGACGTCGATTGAACGATTCGATTCGATAATGGGGTAAGACCCACGCACGATCTCCCCGAACGTGTCGTCAGCGATGGATGCGACGAGCCAGTTTCGGTTCTGCTGCCCAACATAGATGAGCTCGTTTGTCTCATCGATGCCGATGTCGCGGATGTTCTCCGGCAACGTCATGGTGCGAAGCACTTCGTCGGTGTCTGGGTCCATCTCGAAGATGGTCTTGCCGTTCTGGTCACCGAGGTAGAGCACATCGCGGCCCTCGTGATACGCGACGCCCGCCGGCAATGCGGCGTTCGAGCGGTTGACCGATGAGAGGTCGGCCGTTCGCTCGTACGCAAAGTCGGCCGAAGGGCCTTCTTCGTCTGGATCGCCTGTTCCTGGATCTGGGTCCGGGTTGGGCTCACAACCGAGACAGGGCGCCGGTGTTCCCGGGTCGATGACCTGCGGTTCGACACCATCGACGACCAACTTCTGCTCGCCTGTCTTGTCGATCGTGAACCCGTCGAAGAACTTGCCGTCCGCGGTGCGTGATTCGAACCGCAACACTCCGTCTGCGATGTCGACTACCTGATACGTCTGCATTCCGCTGGCAAGTCGTCTCAAGTGGCCATCATTCTCATTCCAGTGACGGGGACCCGCTTCATAGAACTTAGACCCGACGCTCGAAGAGACATACACCGGGCCTGTGTGGCTTAGTTCCGGGTCTGCCCCGACAGGCAGATTCTCCTCGTTTGCGAAGAGATTGCCCCTGCCGTACGCGTGGTCATGCCCCGTCAGCACTAGGTCGACGTTGTGCTCTTCGAGAATCGGCCCCCAAGCCTGCCGGATGCCGAGGTTGTTTCGACCCTCATCGAGCGAGTACACGGGGTGGTGAAAGTACACAACGGTCCATTGGTTGGGGTTGTTTGTCAGCGCCTCGTCAAGCCACGCAGCCTGAACACTCAATCCTTCGGTGTCGACAATATTGCTGTTGAGAGCGACGAATCGAACTCCCTGATGATCGGTGTAGTAGACGGAGCCCTCGAGCTCGTCATATACGTCACCCTCGCCAGTGGGGCCGTTATCGGGGTAGGTGAACTGGTTCTGCCACTGGGTGGACAGCCCTCCTTCGTACTCATGGTTTCCAGGAGTAGTGAGAATGTTTTGAGTGCCGAGAGTGTACGAGAAGGCGTCGTAGAGTTCACCCCACTGCTCTTCTGATTCCGCATCATTCACCAGGTCGCCGATCTGCAGCACTAGATCAGCGTTTGGCCGATCGCGATATGCGTTTCGAATGACCCGCGATGCATCACTGAGAATGCCGTTCTGGATATCTCCCAGATAGACGAACGAGAACGCATCATTGGTGGCAGACGAGGTCTCGAAGTCTTGCCATTCGCTGAAGTTCGTGCCGTCACCGACGCGGTACATGTAAGACGCGCCCGGTGCAAGTTCCGACAGTTCGGCCGTGTGAATGGCCTGCGTGTAGCCAAGGTCCGTGGCCTGCTCAGCGCGTTGCTGCGCAACCACACGAAGCACTCCTCCTGGGTAGGACTCAGCCGTGAAAGTGCGGTACTCGACGACGGCCTCTTCGACATCCGTTGAGCTTCGCCAAGAGATCAGCTGTTGAGTCGTAGGGTCCGTGCCCGGGGTGAGGGTAATGCGGTCGGGGATGCGCGATGGTGCGTAGCGCTCTGCAGCCGGCAGCGACGCGGCACTCGCCGAAGCCGGCGCAACTAGTGCTCCAGCTCCAGCCAGCATGCCGATCGTGACGCCTGCCGCCAACACACGTTGGGAGTTACGAAGGCGAGACATGTTAGGAGACCTTTCGGGTACGAGTGAGGGTACGAGTGATGAGCACGGCACCGCCAGCGGTAAGTAGGCCGCCCAGCGCGATCAAACCGATTGGAAGCTCGGTTCCAGTTGCGGCAAGCGGGGCGGTCGCCGTCTCAGATTTCGTCACGATGATGTCGACGCTCACTGTGCGCCCAGATTCCAGCCCTCGCAGCACGATCGAGTGCTCCCCTGCCTCTGCATCTGCGGGAATCGTCACGGTCGCCTGCACGGCGCCGGACTCAGAGGCTGTTGACAGCGCGAGCGTCACGGGGGTGGAGTGAAGCTCGATTGCGACTCGTTCGCCACCGAGGAATCCTGCCGCCGTGATCGACAGCGAACCACCCGGCGCGATGCTGTTGTCGCTGAGCGAGAGCGTCGGTGATTCCGAGCCGATATCGGTGCCAGGGTCCGTACCAGGGTCGGTACCCGGATCCGTGCCCGGATCCGTGCCAGGATCGGTGCCCGGATCCGTACCAGGATCCGTACCAGGATCCGTACCAGGATCGGTGCCCGGATCCGTGCCAGGGTCGGTATCAGGGTCCCCGGGAAGAGCCGGCGGCGCGACACCGTCTCGGCTCGAGCCCGGGCCGCCCGCCCACAGCACGTCGTCCGTGACGAGCTTTTCACCCGCGGCATCTTTGGTAATCGTGAACGCGTCAAACAAGGCACCGTCGACGGTGCGTGCTTCGACGTGCATCCGTCCGTCTTCGGTCACGTCAACGGTCTGGAACAGCTGTACATCGCGGCCGACGACGCGCAGGTTCGCATCATTTGCGGTCCAGTTGTTGTCCTCGGCGGGGTCCGGGATGTACATCTTGGGGCCTGCGACGCTGACGAGATACGCCGGGCCGACGTGGCTGGTTGCCGCATCGGCGCCCTCGGGAAGACCTGATTCGTTGGCGACGAGGTTTCCGCGACCGTAGGCGTGGTCATGCCCTTGCACGACGAGGTCTACGTCGTGCTCTTCGAACACGGGCAGCCATGCTTCGCGCAGCGCCGCGTTGTCGCGACCGCTTGTCACCGAGAAGATCGGGTGGTGGAAACTGACCACTGTCCAATCGTTCGGGTTGTCGGCGAGCACTCCCTGCAACCACTGGGTCTGCGCCTCGCGCGAGTCAGTTCGCATCGCCTGGGTGCTGTCCAGACTGATGAACCGTACACCCTGGTAGTCGACGTAATAGACGGTCTCGGCAAGAGTGTCCTCCCCCGCGGGCCCGTTCATGGGGTACTCGAATTGCGCGCCCCAGTAACGCGATAGATCCGGCCCTGGGTAGTACTCGTGATTGCCTGTAGACGCGATCACGTTGAGGTACTGGTTGGAGAATGCCGCTGCTTCGTGCCACTCACCCCACTCGGAATCGCTAGTCTCGGTGTCAATCAAGTCACCCGCGTGAACAACAGCACGGGCGTACGGCCGCGCCTCGAAGGCAGCACGGAACGCCCGTGAGGTGTACGCCTTGTTGTCGTTTTGAGCATCGCCCTGCACGAGAAAACTGAAGCCGCCCGACTTCTCTGCGGCGGTGGTGAACTCAAGCCATTCGCTCCACGTCTCGCCATCTCCGACCCGGTACACGTAGGTTTCTTCCGGGTTCAAGCCGTCCACAGTCGCCGTGTGATGGGCCACTCGATAGCCGAGATTGGCATCAAACTCCACGGTGGATGCCGCGCCCATCGTCGCTGCATCGCTGACTACGGTGGGACCGCTGAGCGCCCACTGCACTTGCGGCGAAGTTACCGAATCCGACGTGCGCCATGTCACTGACTGGCTGACGGACGGTGTGGCAGTAGGCGTCAAGATGACGCGGTCGGGAACAGCGGTCGGCATATGGACGGTTGCCGGGTCGACAGCTGGTGGGGCGAGACCGCCGCCCGTGGCGACGGCAACTCCTCCACCCATACTGCTAAGTCCGACGGTCACGGCGAGAGCGCCTGCCGTGAGAAGTCCGGCACGAGCGAATCGAGGCACGCGGGATCACCTTTCGAGGGAGCCGCTTCGGGGGCGGCTCAGTCAGCGCACAGAGCGCAAGCCCGCCACACGGCAGGCCCATAGGAGATTCTGTCGAGGCATCCAGGCAAAAAGCGTCTGTTTGTGCAGGCTTATCCCGCTGTTAAACCCGAGCCTGCGACCTGCTCAAAGCGACAGCTCGCGGTCGCCGCGCGTCTACTCAAGCGCTCCCGCGCGTTCACCTGTGAGCCATCTCACCTGTCGCCTCGCTGCTACCTCGATCGAGCAAACGCTCGCGTCACCCAGCAACTGCAGCGGCGGCGTCTTCGAGGTCTTCGACCTCTTTCTCCCACTGGTCCTTCGCGAGGCGATACCAGAGGTAGAAGGCGAAGCCGCCGAAGATCGCCCACTCCGCGGCATAGAAGATGTTCAGCCAGTTGATCGGGTTGGCCAGCTCTGGCGCAGGCGACGAAATCGCTACCAGCCCAGCGAGCGGCTCGACAGATGCGATGTACTGGCGATAGACGTCGAGGCCTTCAAGGTCGTGCCACTGACTTAGCAGTGCGGCCGTCGACAGCGATGACATTGCTTGCGGATCGCCGTCGTGCGGGGGCAACGCGGGCGTTTCATCTGAAATCAGCCGTCCCGTGATGACGTATGAGGCGGGCACCGCGGCATCCTCTTCGAGCTCTTCCGCCGCCGCGAGTGCTTCTTCTTCGCTGGCAGCCCAGCCAATCGCCACCGCAACCGAAGTGGCCACATCAGTGTTGGCCAGCCGCAACTGCCCGGTGACCCAATAGCCTTCCGCGCCATCGTTGAAACGCGACGAGATGATCAGAAAGTCGCCGGGCACCCACACGCCCTGCGTTTCGACTCGCTGCCCAACGAGCGGTTCTGGCAGATACTCCCCTGGGCCCGCAACCTCGTCGAGCGGCAAGATCTCTTCGGTCGCACCCGCCGGCGGAGGATTCGTATCAATCGCCCGATCGAGCTGCCATTGGCCGAGCCACGCGAAAACTCCCGCCACGATGAGGCACAGTGCGAGCAGACCCAGCCACTCCCGCCGCAGCATGACCTCACGCAGAGTCGGCGGAAAGACCTCCGGGATGGGAAGGCCGCTTGGCACTGCTGCTGGTTCTGCGCTCGTCGAAGCGGAACCGCTCAAGTCACCGTCAACGGAACCCGCACCAGCGTCTACGCCAGCACTACCGGGGCCGCTCAAACCTGCGTCTGCACCAGCATCCGAACGCCCCGAACCAGCGTCTACGCCAGCACTACCCGGGCCGCCCAAACCAGCGTCCGCACCACCAGCATCCGCACCACCAGCACCCGCCGCGGGGTCACCGTTCACCGGACTCACCGGTTGGCGTAGGGCGCGACGACGACCTCGACGCGCTGGAACTCCTTGAGGTCGGAATACCCGGTCGTGGCCATCGACTTGCGAAGCGCGCCGATGAGGTTTGCGGTGCCGTCGGCGACGGGAGCCGGCCCATACAGCACCTCTTCGAGCGTGCCCACCTGGTCCACTGCCACTCGGCGACCGCGCGGCAGCTGTGCGTGGTGAGCTTCTGGTCCCCAGTGGTAGCCCTGGCCGGGAGCATCCGTAGCCCGAGCGAGCGCAACGCCGAGCATGACCGCGTCTGCGCCCATGGCGAGGGCCTTGACGATGTCGCCAGAAGTTCCCACGCCGCCATCGGCGATGACGTGCACGTAGCGCCCGCCCGATTCATCGAGATAGTCGCGACGAGCACCAGCGACGTCAGCCACCGCGGACGCCATCGGCGCATGCAGGCCGAGGGTCACGCGAGTGGTGGATGCTGCGCCTCCGCCGAATCCGACGAGCACACCCGCCGCGCCAGTGCGCATCAGGTGAAGGGCTGCGGTGTAGGTCGCGGCCCCGCCGACGATCACCGGAACATCGAGGTCGTAGATGAACTTCTTGAGGTTCAATGGCTCGTCGACCGATGAGACATGCTCGGCTGACACTGTCGTGCCACGGATCACGAACAGGTCGACCCCAGCGGCGACCACGGTTTCGTATAGGTCCTGCGTGCGCTGCGGGGTGAGCGAACCGGCAACGGTGACGCCCGCGGCCCGAATCTCGGCCAGTCGGTCGCGCACGAGCTCGGGTTTGATCGGCTCGGCGTAGAGCTCCTGCATGCGACGTGTCGCCGCAGCCTTATCGAGCGCAGCGATCTCGCTGAGGAACGGCGTGGGGTCGTCGTAGCGCGTCCACAGTCCTTCGAGGTCGAGCACCCCGAGCCCACCGAGCTGACCGAGCATGATGGCGGTCTGCGGGCTCACTACCGAGTCCATCGGCGCGCCCATCACGGGAATGTCGAATTGGAACGCATCGATCGACCACGCGGTCGATACGTCTTCGGGGTTTCGCGTGCGCCGCGAGGGCACCACCGCGATGTCGTCGAAGGTGAATGCGCGTCGCGCGCGCTTAGCGCGGCCGATTTCGATCTCCATGCTCACCCTCTCAGCCTAGTCGGCTCCTCAAAAACACAGACCACCAGACGATGGATGCTGCAGCCACTGGCGCTACGCGGCCGAGTAGCGACCCGACGCCACCGCCCGCGCGCGGGCCTTCGCCGCTTCTTCTTCGCGATTCTTCGGTGGCGCATTTGTCACGAGGTCATCGAGCAGATGCTGTGTGATGTGCGCGATCTCGTGCACCGCCTTGTCGAACGCCTCTTGGTTGGCCTGACTGGGCTTCGAGGTTCCCGCGATCTTTCTCACGTACTGCAGCGCGGCGGCGTGCACTTCTTCGTCCGTCGCGGCGGGCTCGAAGTTGTGAAGGGTGTGGATGTTCCGGCACATGCGGCAGACGATACGCCCGGGGGCCGACATCTGCTACCTCTTGGGCCCCCACCATCCGCTATTTGCGGTAGTTGGGCGCCTCTACGACGATCTGCACGTCATGCGGGTGCGACTCTTTGAGCCCGGCAGCGGTGATGCGCACGAACTTGCCCTTCGCCTTGAGCTCTTCGATGGTGCGAGCGCCCACGTAGAACATCGACTGACGAAGCCCACCGACGAGCTGATAGGCGACAGCCGACACCGGGCCGCGGTAGGCGACCTGACCTTCAATGCCCTCAGGAATCAGCTTGTCGTCGTTGGGCACATCCGCTTGAAAATAGCGGTCTTTCGAATACGAGGTCTTCTGACCGCGAGTCTGCATCGCGCCGAGCGACCCCATGCCTCGGTACTGCTTGAACTGCTTTCCCCCTACGAAGACCACTTCGCCGGGGCTTTCATCGGTGCCAGCGAACAGCGAGCCGATCATGACGGAATCGGCGCCCGCAACGATCGCCTTGGCGATGTCGCCCGAGTACTGCAATCCGCCATCGGCGATGACCGGAATTCCGGCCTCCCGCGCGGCGAGGAACGCTTCGTAGACGGCGGTGACCTGGGGCACACCCACGCCTGCAACAACGCGCGTCGTGCAGATCGATCCCGGGCCAACCCCGACCTTGACCGCGTCAACGCCCGCATCGATGAGTGCTTGAGCGCCCTCGCGCGTCGCGACGTTGCCGCCGATCACATCGATGTGCTCGAAGCTCGAGTCTGCCTTCAGCCGCGTCACCAGATCGATGACTCCTGCTGACTGACCGTTTGCGGTGTCAACGACCAGTACGTCTACCCCGACATCACGCAGCGCTTCGGCACGCTCCCACGCGTCGCCGAAGAACCCGATGGCGGCACCAACGCGAAGGCGTCCTTGCTCGTCTTTCGTGGCAAGCGGGTACTTCTCGCTCTTGTCGAAGTCTTTGATCGTGATCAGACCGGCGAGCTTGCCGTCGTCGTCGATGAGCGGAAGCTTCTCGACCCGGTGCTTGGCAAAGGTCGCAAGCACATCGTTCGCGCCGATACCAACCTTGGCCGTGATGAGACCCTCAGTGGTCATCACGTCTTTGACGAGCGTTGTCTGTCGTTCAAATCCCGAGACGAATCGCATGTCGCGGTTGGTGACGATGCCCACGAGAATGCCGTCATCGTCGATGACCGGCAGCCCCGAGATGCGGTAGGTGGCGCACAGGTTGTCGACTTCTTCGATCGTCGTCTCTGGCGTTGTTGTGATGGGGTCGGTGATCATGCCAGACTCGCTGCGCTTCACGCGGTCAACCATCGACGCCTGGTCGGCAATCGACACGTTGCGGTGGATGATTCCGAGTCCGCCTTCGCGAGCAACAGCGATCGCCATGCGGGTCTCAGTGACGGTATCCATGGCACTCGAGATAAGCGGTGTGGCCACGGTGATCCGGCGAGTCACACGCGACGACGTATCCGCTTCGCTGGGAATGACGTCAGTGTGCCCCGGCAGGAGCAAGACATCGTCATAGGTCAATCCGACGAAACCGAACGGGTCGTTGTGCTCCATAGGTTCTCCCGCGCTCGTTGGCGCAATATCGAGGGTGTCGGCGAGTGCCGGTTGCGCCTCTGCGCGCCAGTACCGATCATAAACCGTGCGAACGCGCGATTATTCCTGCGCTCGTGAACTTATTCAAGGTCTCATCACGATTTGGCAAGGTTCTCGAAAGGTGCGTGCACGAAACACTCAGGACACATTAGGGTCGTAGCGTCGTCATTCATGGCCGAAGCGACCCGAGCGTCGGCATGCATGAGCCGGACTGGGAGGTTCAGTGAGGCCAACGATTGAGGCCGGATCGCGTCTAAGTCGCATCCGCGCCATATCTGCACTCATAGCTTTATTCATTGTCTTTTGTGGCATTTTCGTCACCTCAGCGCCCGCGCTGGCGGCGGAAGACGATCCATATCGAATCAGCGGAAACGTGCAGCTCGACGGCGAGCCACTCGAAGGGATCGTGCTGACTGTTGACGGCCCTGGCGGTCTTCAAGAAGTCGAAACCGATGAGAACGGCCAATGGAGCGCCCAAGTTCCCGAGCGCGGCGAGGTCTACACCGTCACGCTCGACGAGAACACGCTGCCCGAAGGCATCGCGGTTGTCGACGAAGAGAGCGACACCCCGAACATCAAAGAAGCCGAGATGGGGCAGGGTGGCCGTCTCAGCGTCAACTTCTTCATCGGCGAGGGTGAACGAAACGTCACCAGCTTCTTCGACCAGTTGGTGCAACGCCTCGTGCAGGGTGTCTCGTTCGGACTGATGCTCGCTCTCGGCGCGGTTGGTCTGACCCTCGTGTACGGCACGACCGGTATTTCCAACTTCGCGCACGGCGAGATGGTCACCTTCGGCGCGATAGCGGGCTTTTTGATCGTGGGGCCAGCCAGTTTGGCGCTGCCCTGGTGGCTCGGCTATCCGCTCGCGATCGTGCTGAGCGGTGTGTTCGGCCTCGTGCTCGACATGATCATATGGAGACCCCTGCGAAGACGAAGGGTCGGCGTAGTGCAGCTGATGATCGTCAGCATTGGCCTGTCGCTCGCGCTTCGCTACATCTTCCAGTACATGATCGGCGGCGGCACAGTTCAGCTGCCCGGAGGCAATGCACCGAGATTCGACCTGTTCGGTTCCGTCTCGATGAGCGTCATCGACATGGTGTCTATCGCCATCTCGATCGTGGTGATCGTGATCTTCGCTCTCTGGTTGAACCGTTCGCGGCTCGGCAAGGCAACGCGCGCCATCTCAGACAACCCGTCGCTCGCGGCAGCCTCTGGCATTGACGTCGACCACGTGGTTCGCGTGGTTTGGATCGTCGCTGGATCGCTCGCCGGCCTCGCGGGAATCTTGTTCGCCTACTACCGCCCCGGCATCAAGTGGGACATGGGAGCCCAGCTGCTGCTGCTCATGTTCGCCGCGGTGGTTCTGGGTGGCCTCGGCACCGCCTACGGCGCGCTGGTTGGCGCACTGATCGTCGGAATCCTGGTAGAGACGTCAAGCCTCTGGATTCCCGCCGATCTCAAGTACGCGAGCGCGCTCCTCATCCTCATTGTGATTCTGCTGTTCCGACCACAGGGCATCCTGGGTCGCAGCGAGAGAATAGGCTAAGGGCGATTCATGGACTGGATACAGATTCTCTCGAACACCGCGTCATCGATCATCAGCCCTGCCACGCTCGGGTACGCCCTTGCCGCGCTGGGACTGGCGATGCACTTCGGTTACACCGGCCTTATCAACATGGGCATCGCCGGCTTCATGGCCGTCGGCGCCTACGGCTTCGCAATCACGAGCCTCATGTTCGCGTTCCCCTGGTGGCTCGCGGCACTGACCGGACTCATCGCCTCGGGTGTCTTCGCGTTGATTCTGGGTATACCCACCCTCCGACTACGCGGTGACTATCTGGCGATCGTCACGATTGCAGCGGCCGAGGTTGTCAGGCTGCTGTTCCTCACTACCGCGTTCGATGACGTCACCGGCTCTGCCGACGGTCTCAGCGGGTACCAGGGCAGCTTCCAGGACTTCAACCCGCTCGACCCGACGAAGACCTACGGCTTCGGCCCCTGGGAATACAACGGCACCGCTTGGTGGGTGCGCATCGTCGGCATCATCACGCTCGCGATCGGTGTGCTGATCGTGTGGCTGCTGGTTCGCAGCCCTTGGGGTCGTGCACTCCGCGGCATCCGTGAAGACGAAGACGCCGTGCGCTCGCTCGGCAAGAACGTCTTCGCCTACAAGCTGCAGTCGCTGGTTCTGGGTGGCATGCTCGCCGCGGCGGGTGGCATCATCATCTCGCTCGAACGAGCGGTCAGCCCCGGCGTGTACGTCACCTCGCTGACGTTCTTCATCTGGACCGCGCTTCTGCTCGGTGGCGCCGCGACGGTCTTCGGGCCGGTTCTCGGGTCGCTGATCTTCTGGGCGCTGCAGACGTTCCTCAGCAACGTTCTTCCGGCAATGGTCAAGGCGGGCTACCTTCCGTTCATGACCGAGATTCAGGCAAGTACGGTGCGCTACATCCTGGTGGGTATAGCGCTCATGCTCCTGGTGATCTTCATGCCGCAGGGCATCCTCGGCAACAAGAAGGAGCTGACCTTTGTCAAGTGATCAGATGCCAGGTGGACCAAGCGAAGACAGCGCTCCCACTGAAAGCACGATGACTGCCCCTGTCGCCCGCGCGAAAACCACGGGCCTGCACGTTGGCGAGGCCGCTCCCGGCTGCGCCAAGGTCGATCCGATCATCATCGCCGACAACGTTCGCCGCTCGTTCGGCGGCGTGCACGCTGTCGACGTAGATCATCTCGAGATTCCCCGTGGCGCGATCACGGCTCTGATCGGTCCGAACGGTGCGGGCAAAACCACGCTGTTCAACCTGCTCACGGGTTTCGACCAGCCCAACGAGGGCAAGTGGAGCTACGACGGCCACGACCTCTCTGGCGTCGCGGCCTACAAGGTCGCTCGCATGGGTCTGGTGCGCACCTTCCAGCTCACCAAGGCTCTGGGCCTTCTCACCGTCATGGAGAACATGAAGCTCGGTGCGAAGAACCAGAAGGGTGAGAAGTTCTGGGCGAGCCTGATCCCGGCTCTGTGGCGCAAGCAAGACGACGAGCTTGAAGACCAGGCCATGGAACTGCTGCAGCGATTCAAACTCGACGCGAAGGCAGACGATTTTGCCGCATCGCTCTCGGGCGGGCAGCGCAAGCTTCTCGAAATGGCGCGCGCTCTCATGACGGTGCCCACGCTGGTCATGCTCGACGAGCCGATGGCTGGTGTGAATCCGGCGCTGACGCAGTCGCTGCTCGATCACATCTTGAACCTCAAGGACGACGGCATGACCGTGCTGTTCGTCGAGCACGACATGCACATGGTTCGACACATCGCCGACTGGGTGGTCGTGATGGCCGAAGGCCGCGTGGTCGCCGAAGGCGACCCGCACGAGGTGATGAAGAACCCCGCGGTGATCGACGCCTACCTCGGAGCCCACCAAGAGCTCGATCTGGGTGTGGTCACTGGTCGTATCGACATTCAGGATGCTGATCCCTCCGCGAGCCCCGAGGCCTCGGCGTCAGCAAGCGCTGACGCTCTGGTGGCCGACGGCATTGCTGAAGAGGAAGGCGCAGCGGCAAAGCCCGCCGAACCGTCCAGCTCTCACAACCAGGAGGACTCGAAGTGAGCACGACCGCCACCGAAACCCCTGTTGTACTCATCAAAGATGTGCACGCGGGCTATCTTCCGGGTGTCAACATTCTCAACGGCTGCAACCTGGTCGCGAACCAGGGCGAGCTGATCGGCATCATCGGCCCCAACGGCGCGGGCAAGTCCACGCTGCTGAAGGCGATGTTCGGGCAGGTCAACATCCGCAGCGGCGAGGTGTTGCTTGATGGCCAAGACATCACGCACCTGCGGGCGAACCAGCTGGTCTCGCGCGGAGTGGGCTTCATTCCGCAGACAAACAACGTGTTTCCCAGCCTGACGATCGAAGAGAACCTTCAGATGGGGTTGTACCAGAACCCCAAGATCTACGATGAGCGCCTTGAGTTCGTAACCGGAATCTTCGCCGAGCTGGGTCAGCGTCTCAAACAGCGCGCCGGGTCGCTCTCGGGTGGCGAGCGCCAGATGGTGGCGATGGGCCGCGCGCTCATGATGGATCCGAAGGTTCTCCTGCTTGACGAGCCCTCCGCCGGGTTGTCTCCCGTCCGCCAGGACGAAGCGTTCATCCGCGTGTCTGAGATCAACAAGGCAGGCGTGACCTGCATCATGGTCGAGCAGAACGCTCGCCGCTGCCTGCAGATCTGTGACCGTGCCTATGTGCTCGACCAGGGTCGCGACGCCTACACGGGCAGTGGGCGCGAACTATTGCACGACGCGAAGGTCACCGAGTTGTACCTCGGAACCCTGGGCGCCTGAGCCGACGTTTTTTTGGGGTGGGATGCTGCGGCATCCCACCCCATTGCTTTGCCCGTCCAACAGCGCGCCGCACGACAAAGGGCCCCGAGTCCGAAGACTCGGGGCCCTTCAGCCTGCGAGGGGGTATTAGCCCTCGTAGCCTGCGTAGTTGTTGTCGTCACCGAACTGGTAGATACCGATCGATGCCTGGGTCGGGTCGCCGGCCTCATCGAACGTGATCGGGCCAGAAACGCCATCGTAGTCAGCAACGCCGCCTCCGACGATGATCTCTGCACACTCAGCGAAGCTGGTGCACGTTTCGCCGTCTCCCGAACCACCAGAAACTTCGATGAGCTTCTCGGCGATCGCTGCGGAGTCGGTCGAACCTGCAGCCAGGCTGGCAAGTGCCAGCAGGATGGTGGCGTCGTAGGACTCTGCCGCGTAGCTGTACTCGGTGAGCGGCTCGCCACCCTCGTCGGTCAGGAACGTGTCGAGCGCGCTGGTGAAGTCACCGAGCGTGTCGATCGTCAGACCGGGCAGGGTGCCCTTCGCGCCGGTGAGTGACCCCTCGGGCAGCTCGTCGCCGAAGTTGGCCAGGTTGCCATCGACGAAGTAGAGGTCTTCAGCCGGGAAGTCAGCGATGACGCTCGGGAGCATCGTCTTGACCTCTTCGAACGTGATCAGCGCGATCGCGTCGGGGTCGGCTGCGAGAACCTCAGAGATCTGAGCGTCGAACGTGGTGTCACCCGTGTTGTAGGTGGGCTGCGCGACAACCTCGCCGCCGGCGGCTTCGAAAGCCTCGGTGACGTACTTGGCGAGTCCGGTGCCGTACGAGTCGTTCAGCACGATCATGCCGAGCGTCTGGTGTCCGTCTTCAGCGATGAGGTTACCGAGAACCTCGCCCTGCAGAACGTCCGAAGGCGCGGTGCGGAAGTACAGGCCGCCGTCGTCGTACGTGGTGAACGCGTCTGACGTGTTGGCAGGCGAGAACTGGATTACGCCAGCGCCGGTGACCTGGTCGATGAACTGAAGCGAGACACCCGAAGATGCTGCACCGAGGATCGCCGAGACGTTCTCACCGAGCAGACGCGGGATCTCAACCTCGTATGCCTTGTTGTCGAGGTCACCGGAGTCACCGTAGACGACGTCCAGGTCGAGACCGGTGTCTTCGGTCGACATGTTGATTTCCGACATCGCGTATGCGACACCTGCTTCTTCGGGCGGGCCGAGGAAGGCGAGGTTGCCGGTCTGGGGCAGTGCCGTACCGATCTTGAGGCTCAGCGACTCTGAGGGAGTCGCCGGGTCTGTGGTCTCTTCCGCGCTGCTCGAGCAGCCTGCCAGGAAGAGGGCGCTGACGCCGACCGCGGCGATGCCGCCGAGGACCTTGCCGGCACGCGAACGAATGAAGACGCTCATGTTGCTCCTTGCTGTGTTTGACTCGGGCGCGACTCGGGCGCACACCCAGTGCAGTCAAACCTAGCCGCGCTAAGGCTTCCGCAATGTTGCCTTTCGTTAACGATGTGTTTCGCGTGCCAATCGTTACAACGCCGAGATCAAATGGAATTTTCACCTTTCGGCAGGGAATGCCCGCTACGCGCGTAGTGTTGACAGACGTAGATACCCCCCTAGGGTAACCACGTGCGAAAGGAGTCCCCAATGACAACGACTGAGTACAGCGTGACCGGCATGACCTGCGGTCATTGCGAAGCAGCGGTTCGTGAAGAAGTGGCCAAGGTGGCTGGAGTTCAGGCCGTTGAGGTCACCGCGGCCAGCGGCATCCTGACTGTTGAATCTTCCGCGCCCGTAGATGACGCTGCCGTGATCGCCGCCGTAGACGAGGCGGGCTACGAAGCCGCGCGCAGCTGATGTCGAGCCCGTCAAGTGCTCCCCTGACCCGTGTCGAGCTTGAGATCGGCGGAATGACGTGCGCCTCATGCGCCAACCGCATCGAGAAGAAGCTCAATCGCATCGACGGCGTGACCGCCTCGGTGAACTTCGCAACCGAGAAGGCGGTGGTCACCGCTGACAGTGCCCTCGACCCGCAGGCGCTAATCGCCACGGTCGAACAGACCGGCTACAGCGCGACGCTTCCTGCTGCGCCCGTGAACCCCGATGAGACGCCGCGCGACGAGGAGCTTGAGAGTCTGCGCCAGCGGCTGATCGGATCGGTGGTGCTCGCCGTGCCCGTGATCGCTCTGGCGATGATTCCGGCGCTGCAGTTCACGTACTGGCAGTGGGCATCACTGGCGCTCGCCGCACCCGTCGTCGTGTGGGCCGCATGGCCCTTCCACCGAGCCGCGTGGATCAATCTGCGACACGGCGCGGCCACGATGGACACCCTCGTATCGATTGGCGTCTCGGCGGCATTCTTGTGGTCGCTCTATGCCCTCTTCTTCGGCGACGCCGGCATGCCGGGCATGACCCACACCTTCGAGTGGACGATTCAGCCCTCCGACGGGGCGGGCGACATCTACCTCGAAGTTGCCGCCGGCGTCACCATGTTCTTGCTCGCGGGTCGGTACTTCGAAGTGCGCTCCAAGCGGCGCGCGGGTTCCGCGCTTCGCGCTCTGCTCGATATCGGGGCGAAGGATGCTGCAGTGCTGCGCACGGCGGCCGATGGCGCGCAGCGCGAAGTGCGCATCCCGATTGCGGAGGTGCGCGTCGGCGATGAGTTCGTCGTGCGACCCGGTGAGAAGATCGCCACCGATGGCGTCGTTTCTGCCGGCACCTCGGCTGTGGACGCGTCGATGGTCACCGGCGAATCGATGCCGGTCGAGGTCACCCCTGGCGATGCGGTGGTCGGCGCAACGGTCAACGCCGGTGGTCGAATTGTCGTTCGCGCAACGCGCGTGGGCAATGACACCCAACTCGCACAGATGGCTCGGCTCGTCGAACAGGCGCAGTCGGGCAAGGCAGACGTGCAGCGCCTCGCCGACCGCATCTCGGGTGTCTTCGTTCCGATCGTGCTCGTAATTGCGGCCGGCACGTTTGCCACATGGATGCTGCTCGGCTTCTCTGCCTCGATGGCGATCACCGCCGCAGTCGCCGTGCTGATCATCGCTTGCCCGTGTGCGCTGGGCCTGGCGACGCCGACCGCGTTGCTGGTGGGCACTGGTCGCGGTGCGCAGTTGGGCATCCTCATCAAGGGCCCCGAGATCCTCGAATCAACTCGCCGCGTCGACACCATCGTGCTCGACAAGACCGGCACGGTGACGTCGGGCCGCATGGCGCTCGATGATGTCGTGCTGGCGGGTGAGGGCGCAGCATCCACTCGAAGTGAACTGTTGCGCTTCGCGGGTGCTCTCGAGAACGCATCAGAGCACCCGATCGCTCGCGCCATCGCCCGCGCAGCCGAAGACGAGACCGGAGTTCTGCCCGGCGTCGAGTCGTTCCACAGCGCGGCCGGCAAGGGCGTCTCGGGTGTCGTCGACTCGCACGCGGTTATCGTCGGCACTGCCGCGCTGCTGGCCGACTGGTCGATGCAGATTCCCGCGGATCTCGCCGAGGCGAAGCGGTCTGCAGAAGCCAACGGCAAGACTGCCGTACTCGTCGGGTGGGACGGTGAAGCGCGAGGGATGCTGACGGTCGCCGACCAGCTCAAGCCCACGAGCCGCGAGGCGATCTCGCAGCTGAAGGCGCTCGGCCTCACCCCGGTGCTGCTGACCGGCGACAATGCGGCCGTGGCGCAAAGCGTGGCCGACCAGGTGGGGATCGACCGCATCACCGCTGAAGTGCTGCCCCAAGACAAGGTCGACGTGGTCAAGTCGCTGCAGGCCGAGGGGCATGTGGTGGCGATGGTCGGCGACGGAGTCAACGATGCTGCCGCGCTCGCTCAGGCAGATCTGGGGCTCGCGATGGGAACCGGCACCGACGCGGCGATCGAAGCGTCTGACATCACTCTGGTTCGCGGCGATCTGCGAAGCGCAGCCGACGCGATTCGGCTGTCACGCTCGACGCTCGGCACGATCAAGGTCAACCTGTTCTGGGCCTTCGCCTACAACGTGGCCGCGATTCCGCTGGCGGCGCTCGGCCTGCTCAACCCGATGATCGCCGGAGCCGCGATGGCTCTCTCGAGCGTGTTCGTCGTGGGCAACAGCTTGCGGCTGCGTTCATTTCGCAGCCGCGCCCTGACAGACCCTGAGAAAAGGACTGCATGATGACCGATACGCAGACGTCCGCCGAAGCCCATGCTCACCACGGCTACATCACTGACAAAGACAAGTACCTCAACCGGCTGAAGCGCATCGAGGGTCAAGCCCGCGGCATTCACAAGATGATCGATGACGAGAAGTACTGCATCGACATCCTCACGCAGGTGAGTGCGATGACGAGCGCTCTTGAAGCCGTCGCGCTGGGCTTGCTAGAAGATCACCTGCGGCATTGTGTAGTGGATGCTGCCAAAGTCGGCGGCGCCGAAGCCGACGCGAAGATCACCGAAGCGTCGCAGGCGATCGCCCGCCTCGTGCGCTGAGCCTGCGTCAGATCACTTCTCCCACCGGCGCGGCAGCGGGCCGCCGCCGCGAGCGCTGGCCGGCAGCGAATGAGTCAATGGTGAGCAGCGTGAGGGCGAGCCACACCAGGCCGAACCCGATCCATCTCTCGAGCGGCATGGGCTCGCCCAGCAGCAGCCATCCGGTCAAGAACTGCATGATCGGTGTGATGAACTGAAGCAGCCCGATCACTGAGAGCGGCACCCGACGTGTGGCGCTGGCGAAGAGCAGCAGCGGTACTGCGGTGACGACGCCGGCGAGGCTCAGCAGCGCGGCGTGCTCCCAGCCGTATGCCCCCATCGTCCAACCGCCGGTTGCCGCGACGACGGCGAGCATGACGATGGCAACGGGCATCAGCCACATCGTCTCGAGCGTGAGGCCACTGACAGCATCCACTGAGGGGCCGATCTTCTTCTTGACGAAGCCATAGCAGCCGAACGACACCGTGAGCAGCAACGCGATCCACGGCACGGTGCCATAGCCGACGACAATCACAACGACGGCGAGGGCGACGATGCCGATGGCTATCCATTGTGTGATGCGCAGCCTCTCGTGCAGCACCAGCACACCGAGCAGTACGGTGAAGATCGGGTTGATGAAGTAGCCGAGGCTCGTCTCGATCACGTGGTTGGTCAAGGCTCCGATGATGAACACCTGCCAGTTGACGAAGATGAGCACACCGGCGAGCGCGGTCAAAGCCATGAGCCGCGGTTGCCGCATGATTGCCCACAGCATCGACCATCGGCGAGTGACCGCGATCAGCAAGGCGCAGAAGGCGAGCGACAGTGCGACCCGCCACGCGACGAGTTCAAACGGCCCCGTCGGAACGAGCAGCAGAAAGTAGAGCGGCAGCAGCCCCCACAGCAGGTAGGCCGAGACGCCGTACAGCCCGCCGAGGCTGCGTTCGCGGGCGGGATCAGGTGTCACTGGGTCAGCCTATGCGCCGTTGCTGCTCCGCCGGGCCCAATGCCGCTTCACCCCCGGCCGGATGGCCCGCCGCCGCACAAAACGGCCGGGGGTTTGCCCGAACCTAGGCGATTGGATGCCGCAACACGGCGCGTCGCCAGAACCCCCGGCCGTTCCACCACCACGGGACGTGCCCCTACCGCTTCGCCACCCCGACCTGTCGCTACCCCCGCTGTTTCGCTAGCCGGGGCGTGTCTCAGCCCCGGTCGTTTCGCTGCCCGGTCATGTCCTCACCCCGGCCGCTCCGCCACCCGGGACGTTTCGATGGCAGCGGCTTCGCCTGCCCCTCGCGTTTGCTTCGCCGCCCCGCCGCCGCACAAGACGGCCGGGGGTTTGCCCGAATCCAGACAATTGGATACCGCAACGCGGCGCGTCGGCAAAACCCCCGGCCGTTTCGCCAGCCCGGTCGCTTCGCCAGCCCGCCCGCTTGCTACCCCGAACCTGTCGCTACCCCCGCCGTTTCGTTAGCCCGGACGTGTCTCACCCCGGCCGTTTCGCCGGCCCGTCGCGTGTGCCGGCCCCTCGCGTTCGCCGGCCGCCCCGCCGCCGCACAAACCGGCCGGGGGTTTACCCGAATCCGGGCAATTGGATGCCGCAGCGCGGCGCGTCGGCAAAACCCCCGGCCGTTTCGCCACCCCGCCCGCTCCGCTACCCCGGCCACTCCGCTACCCCGGCCGCTCCGCCACCCCTGCCGCTTCGCCACCCCGGCCGCTTCGCCACCCCGGCCGCCCGGCGCGTTGTGGCGAGTATCCCCGCACCACGCGCACGCAAAAGGGCCGGATGCCGAAGCATCCGACCCTCTGATCTCGCGAGGCGAGAAGTTAGCGAACGACGACTGCGAGAACGTCGCGAGCCGACAGAACGATGAACTCGTCTCCGCCGAACTTGACCTCGGTGCCACCGTACTTGCTGTAGATGACACGGTCACCAACGGCTACGTCCATCGGGACGCGGTTGCCGTTGTCGTCGATGCGGCCCGGGCCCACTGCCATGACCTCGCCCTCCTGGGGCTTCTCCTTGGCGGTGTCGGGGATGACCAGACCGCTGGAAGTGGTCTGCTCGGCCTCGACCTGCTTGATGACGATGCGGTCTTCGAGCGGCTTAATGGAAACCGACACGGTCTACCTCTTCTTTCCTTGAGACTAAAGAGTCGTTAGCACCCACACACTGAGAGTGCTAACGGTAAGTCTAGGGAACCGTTGGCACTCTTGCAACGCGAGTGCCAACTCTTGGCCCCTCTCTTTCGACTCCCCCACCGACATCAATGTCTTGCGAGATGTATCAGTGGGCGAATATCACACTCCTACCGTGCAGAAGCTCGACCACCCTGGTCAAGCGCACAACGAAGTGGTAGAAAAGGCGTTGGGGGGAGTCCCACGTCCGATCTCTGGGGGAGAGGACCATGAGCACCAAAGGTTATCTACTCGGCGTTGATGTAGGTACCAGCAGGACAGCAGCTTCGATTGCGCCCGTTTGCAAGGGTGATCAAGAAGTTCGCACGAGATCATTTCCGCTCGGCCGCAATTCTGACAGCGCGCCCAGTGCGATCTTTGTCACTGATAGTGAGTTGCTCTTTGGCGAAGCCGCCGAACGACGCGGCCTGGTGCAGCCAGAACGGCTGATCCGCGAGTTCAAACGGCGCATCGGCGACGATGTGCCGATCGTCGCCGGTGGCGAGCGATTCGCTCCCGAAGATCTCTACGCCCGCACGGTCGCATGGGTCGTTGACGCTGTGGCCGAACGAGAAGGAAGCCACCCCACCGCGATCTGTGTGACAGTGCCGGCGACGTGGGGAGAATACCGCTCGGAGCTCGTGGCGACCGCTCTGGGTCGCGAGATCACCGCCGACATTCTGCTCATCAGCGAGCCCGAAGCGGCGGCTCATCACTATGAGTCGACCTCTCCCCTCGACACGGGCCGTGCGATCGCCGTCTACGACCTCGGCGGCGGAACATTCGACCTTGCGATCTTGCGCAAGGAACCAAGCGGCAAAGTTCGCCTGGTGGGCGAGCCCGGCGGCATCTCAGATTTCGGCGGCGCCGACTTTGACGACCTTGTGTTGCGCCATGTGATTGCGGCGGCGGCTTTGTCGAGTGCTGAGCTCTCAAGCAACGCCGATGCCCGTATCGCGCTAGCGGCGTTGCGCCGAGAGTGCATTGAGGCGAAAGAAGCACTCTCGTTCGACTCTGAAGCCGTCGTGCCAGTGCTCGTCGGGCAGTCCCCGTCGACCGTGCGCATCACCCGCGCCGAGTTCGAAGACATGATCGACGCGGGAATCTCTCGCACCGCCGACACTCTTGCGAATGCGCTTGAAACCGCACAGCTCGCAGCCGACGACCTTGACGCGGTTCTGCTGACGGGCGGCTCTTCGCGCATTCCACGCATCGCACAAATGCTCTCTGAGCAGTTCGACCGACCCATCGCCATCGACACCGACCCGAAAGCAATCGTCGCTCTGGGCGCTGCCCGCGCATTGGCAGAGCACCGCTCGCTCGCCGAGATCTCGGCAGAGGCAGCGCTGATCTCGTCGGGCGCGATGGTATCAACCGGAATGGATGCTGCGCCGGCCGGCGCGAGCGAATCCGCCACCGCGGAGCCCGCTGTCGCAGAGCCCGCCGGGTACGGCTGGCTCAGGCGGCTTCCTGCCACAGTGAGTATTGCCGCGGGTTCGCTGTTGCTTGCGAGCTCGATGGTCGTGGTGAGCGCGACCGGCCTCGGCAGCGCGGATCTGGCAGATAGAAACACATCGACCGAGTCGCTGCCACAGTGGCTCGGCCTGCAGCTCGCCAGCAGTGCCGGTGCGGCGTCGCTCGAGGGCGACGATGCGAGTGACACCGACAGCGAAGGCAGCGAAGACAGCGCCGAGGCGAAATCAGACACCAGCGCCGATTCACCAGCGCGGCCGCCGCGAGCCCGCACTCCGCAGTCGAACGACGCGCCGGTCACCAGCACGACGCCGACGTCGCGCGTGACGCCGCGCACCACGAACTCCAGCGCTCAGATTCCAGAACTTCAACCCACGGCCCCCGCGAAGTCCAGTTCTCCCAAGTCGTCGCCCTCGTCTCCCTCCCCCACGGGGGCGGCGTCTTCGGGTTCGAGCACTTCGCCATCGTCATCCTCGTCGTCTTCGTCGCCGTCGACATCGTCTCCGTCAACCTCGTCACCCGCGACGCCGTCGCAACCGACTGCCGCCCCGGCTCCCCAACCGACCACGGCGCCCGCACCGCCGACTCCGTCACCGACCACGGCGCCATCACCAACCACACCCGCACCGGAACCCGCTCCAGAACCGACGTCAGCACCCGACCCGGTGCCCGCTCCGTCGCCTACGTCGGCACCGACCACCCCCGCACCGGCACCCAGCCCCGATCCGGAACCTGCTCCGACCCCCGAACCTGAGCCAGATCCCACGCCGTCGGCCACACCGACCGCCGCCGCACCAGAGTCAACCCCCGCTCCCACCGGCGGTGAGTGACGTGCGCGCCATCACCTGCGAGGTTCTGCGATGAGCACCATCGCACCGGCGGCACCGACGGCGGTGCTTTCGACGAGTTTGCGGTTTGCCTCCGTCGAACGAGCGATCGTGGCTCTGACCGCCGTCGACGAAGAGACGGCAGTGCGCGGCGTGCTCTCGGGCAACGCCGGGTCTGGCAAGTCTGTCGCGTTGCGGCGCGTGCGTTCACTTCTCGCAGCGCGGGGGCGATCAAGCATGCGGCTGCGCGCCGACACGAACATTGGCACGATCCCCCCAGCTGACGTTCTTCTCGTCGACGATGCACATCTGCTCGGCGACGAGGTGTTGCGTGAGCTGGTTGCGCGCGCCGAAGATCCTGATTCTGCACTCGTTGTCGCTGCCCGTTCGTGGCCCGCATCGGCAGAGCTCACCGAGCTGGTTCGCAGCCTCGAGCACTCCGGGCAAACAGTGTTGCTGTCTGACGCCATGCCTGGCGATGTGCGTGCAAGCCTCGCTGGCACCGCGAGGTGCGAAGACCGTGTCATTCACGACACCGGCGCAATAGCGTGGCTTGCGCACGCCTGCATAACCGCACACGAGAGTGTCGCGTGTCGCGGCGGCGAAGACCACGACGAAATCGACCGCGCGATCGAGCTTCGAATTTCCCACATGCTCGACCTGGTCAGCCCAGAGCTCAGCCGACTGATTGAAGACCTGGCCGTCGGAGGTGCCGCTGAGGTGCCGCCCGAACTGATCGCTTATGGCTGCGCCGAAGGCTTGCTGCTTCGCAACGGACTGCTCGCCCCTTTGGTGGCCGCGGCGGCGCGGCGGCGCATGCCAGCACATCGGCTCGTCGAGCTGGTGCGAACTGGCGCGATCGACTACGTACCCGATCCCGGTCTCGCCGTCGGCTTCGAGGGCGTGCGTGACGCTGAACTCGCGAAAGCGCTTGCTTCCCGCGCGCTCGGCACCATCTCTAGCGACCCCGATCTTGCCGCCGCGCTGTACGACCGCGCGCTTGCCTGCGGCGCCGACGATGCCGAAACACTGCCGGGCAGGGTCTACGCGGCGTGGGCGGCTGGCCGGCTCGATGACGTCGGCACGCTGCTCGATGGTCGCGAGTTCCCCTCTGACTGCCCGCAACGCCAGCTCGTTGCTGATGTCGCCGCGTCATCGTGGGTGGAACGCGGAATGATGCCGCTCGCCGATCAGACCTACCGCGCGTTCGCGCTCACCGACGAGATCAGCCGCACCCATGCGTTTCTCGCAGCCGCCGGCAGCGGACGCCTCTCAGCGCAGCCGCACCGCACTGAAACCAGCACCGACACCACCACCAACACCAACACCAACGCGCAGCCTGAGTCTGCCGCCGCGCCATCCACAATCGCCATCACGATGAACCTGCTCGAGCGTGGGTTGCGCTCGACGCTCACCAATGACGCTCCCACGACGGCGCTGACCGAGCTGCCGCGAGCCTCAGAGCTGTACACCGCCTCGCGCACTTCGACACCGATACCCGAGTTGCCCGCCGTTATCGCTGCGATCACCGCAATCGGCGTCGGCGACCTGACGGCTGCGCACTCGGTCGTGCACGATGCAATCCGTGACCAGCAGGGCGGCCCTCGCCAACAGCCGCACTTGTACCTGTGGTGCGCCTGGGTCTCGTTGCAGCGCGAACGACCCGCAGACGCCCGCGAGGCATTGGCTCGCGCGACCGCCAATGACCACACGCTGTCGCCACGAGACGACGCGCTTGCCGCGGCGATAACCGTCGGCTTGGCGCGCCGCCACGAAGACTCTGCGGGGCTTGCGAGCGCGTGGCAATCGGTGAAGGCGCGTCTGCAGCGCACTGAACCAGACCTGTACACCCTCTTGCCGTTGGGCGAGCTCATCATCTCGGCGGCACGCGTCGGCGATATCGCCTGGGCGCAGCGCGCCTTCGACAACGGCCTGCGCATTGTTGCCGATCTCGGTGATCCGCCACTGTGGAGCGCGCCGTTGCACTGGGCCGGAATCCAGCGCGGCATCCTGCTGAATCGGCCTGCCGATCTGGCTCCTCACGCGAAAGCGCTGGTGACTGCCGCCGCCCATAACCGTCTGGCCGCCATGATGGCGCAAGCGGGTCGAGTGTGGACGGCGGTGCTCTCAGGGCATGTCGACCCTGAAGCAGTCGAGGTAGCCGCTCACGGTCTGGCGTCGGTAGGTCTCGCGTGGGACGGCGCCCGTCTCGCGGGCCATGGCGCGGGGCGATCCGACGACCGAAAGGTCATCGCGCGCCTGCTCGCGTGTGCACGTGAGCTGCATCCGCGAGAAACGCCGCGTGCTGAATCGCCAGCACCCGCGAGTTCCGCCGCAGACGTCTCGACCGATGAAGTGCTCAGCGAACGCGAACGCGAAGTCGCGGAGCTGGTCATCCAGGGCAAGACCTATGCCGAGATCGGTGAGGCGATCTTCATCTCACCTCGCACCGCAGAACACCACATCGCACACATCCGTCGACGCGTGAATGCCACGTCTCGCTCCGAGCTGCTGTCGAAGCTGCGGATCATTCTTGAGGATGGTGCCGCATGACCCCTTACTCACCCCCTATTGGTATCGGAGATTTCCCCGATGCCGGCAGGGTCCTACCTGCTTACCCTGATAACACCGCACGTGGAGGAGTCGACGAATGAGTACACCGCTAGCCACAGTCGCCAACGCGATTATCGACTTCATATTGAGCCTGCTGCGCGACCCTGATGCCCTGGCACAGTTCGAGCAAGACCCCGAGGGCACTCTCGCCAGCAACGGCCTTGACTGCGTCGATGTCAGCGCAATTCGCGCGGCCGCCCCCGTCGTCTACGACCGCCCCGAGGTGGCCGTCAAGCCGATCATTCCGCCTGCCTCAACGCACCACAACGAGATCGTTCGCGAATACTCCAACATGGCGCAGACCTTCACCTGGCTCGACAACCGCGCCACGATCGTCGACCAGTCCACCAACCAGAACATCTGGACCGAGGGCGGCGACGTCGATCAGGTCTTCGACCAGGTTGCGGGTGTCGCGTCGGGTGATGCGGCTCTGGCAGCCGGCGACGACATCGGTGTCGTTGGCGGCACCAACACGAATGCGCCGCAGAATGGCGTCTTTCCGACCGGAGACACGGCCACGCCGCTTTCTCCCGAAGCGGCCGCTGAACTCGCTGGCGATCCTGATGCGGCAGATCTGACGCCCGCTGAGGGTGACGACGCTGCCACGGCGGACGGTGCCGACACGCCTGTTGACCAGGCAGTGCTCGACGAAGCGCTTCTCGAGGGGCTGCCAGAAGATGCTGCCGGTCAGGTGTCTGATGCGGTCGACAGCGCTACGCAAGCCTACGAAGACGGCGCAGCGACGGCTCCGGTTGCCGAGACCGAAGCGGCCGGCGCCGAAGCCGCCGCGGCTCAGGCAGCCGCCGAGCCTGCTGCGACCGAACCCGTCGCCGAATACGTCGAACCTGTCGCTGAGTATGTCGAGCCGGTGGTCGAGTATGTCGAGCCCGTGGTCGAAGAATCTGATTGGGATGCTGGCGATGGCGGCATGGTCGAAGATGACGGTCTCTACGAAGAAGACATGACTGGGGAGCAGTAACCGCCGTGACGGAAATCATGTCTCGACCAGAACCGCCCGCACGTCCCTCCCTCGAGAGCGAGAACGCCCCTCCGATCCTTGCCAAGCTCACGCCGCCCTTCTCGGTGCGCGTGAGCCAGCTGTTCTGGATTCTGAGCTTCATCGTCGGCGGCTCGGCGGTGGTGTACTCATTCATCATTCGCGAGACACAGCTGCCGCTCATCGCCGATCTGGCTCGCACCGTCGACGCCGATCGAGACGATCGCACGTACACCGCGGCGGCTGACATCATCTACTGGTCGATGTTCGCCCTCATGGTGGCGGTGATACTCGTTCAGATCACCCTGTTGGTCTCGTTCATGGCGCGAAAGCCCAACGTGAGGTGGTGGCAGCTGCTGACGTTCTGCGTGCAGGTTGCCACCTTCTCACTCGGCATCGAACTGGTGATCACCGGTGAACAAGCACAGCCGCTGCGCTATCTCGTTGTCGCACAGTGCGCTCTCGTGTTGCTCGCCCTGTTGTTCAGCGTCGTGCCCGGCGCGATGCGATGGTCAGCGCGGAAGCGCGATGTGGTTCGCCTGGGCGCCGACGGACCTGGCTCGCTCGACTGACGCGATCTGCTCAAGGCTGCGAATCACGGTGCGGCACAGCTCAACGGCCGCACGTTCCGTGAGCGGCGACTCGGCGATGCCATGCCACTTGGCCAGCAGCGCGTCGATATCTGCTGTCGAAGCCTCACCTGACGCGCCGGCAATCGCCAGGCGATCGACAACTTCGGCGCCATGGCCGCCGACGATGCGCTCGGCTTCGGCGAGGTCTGCCTCGGGCAGCCGGTAGCCCCCGGCGCGGGTGCGCGACAGCGCCGACAGCTCACGCAACGAGTGCGTCGTCACGATGATGCGCTCGATCTCGATGAGCAGCTCAGCACTCCCCTCGCGTGGGTTCTCGCGAATGATGCTCTCGAGTCCCGGAAGAACTCCGTGCACTTTAAGGGTGGCAGCTCGAGCCCGAAACTGCGTGCGAATGAAGCTCTGCAGGGCGTTCAGTCCACTCTGCTGCACCAGCTGATCGGCAAGCTCGGTTGACGTGCGGGCACCGCCGCGAATCAGGGCCGACGAAAGCCTTACCCCGAACAGGCCAAACCGCGACAGCAGCTCTTTGCGCTCTTTCGGGCTGAGCGACGTGGAGTCGTTGGGTCGCACGAAACGATCCGCCGACATCAACAAGCGTTCCCGCTCGCGTCGCTCCATGTCAGAGATCTGCACGAGTGCACGAAATTCCTTCTCGCGCAGCGTTCGCGCCGCCTCCGCCAACAGACCCGCGACTGGCAGCACATCCAGCACCAACGAGTGCAGATCGCCGTCTTGGCCGTACCGGTCAGCAACCTTCGCCGCCGAGAGCAACGAGTCGATTCGCGCTGAGCCGATCTCATCCGTGCGCGATAGCACGGCCACCGCGTTGACCGTCAGCGATTCACCCACGGCGGTGTCTCTGAAGGCTTCGAGAAACTTGCGGTCAGATTCGTGCAGATGCCGCATCAGGTAGATCACCGCGTCTGCCGCTGATGCGCTGGTGTTCTTCGTGAGAAAGCTCGTTGAGCGCTCTGAGACCTCTGCCGAGAGTGAGGCGATTCCCGGGGTGTCGATCACCACGAGTGAGCGCAGGCTCTCTGACGGCCACCCGACGTCGATCCAGGCCACGTCATCGGCGCTCATTCCGTCGAGGCTCAGCACCACCCGCCCGTCTTCTCGGCGAAACGGCAATCGGCGTGGCGGCCCGACGTGCGGGTGCAAGGTGATCGTGGGCGTCTCAGCGCGGCGATACCAGGTCACAACCCGCGTGCACTCCCCCGCGTCAGTGGCGGCGATCGATTCGCCGAGCAGAGCGTTGAGCAGTGTCGACTTGCCCGCTTTGACGATGCCCGCAAGAGCGACCCGCAGCGGCCCCTGCAAGCGCTGATCATATGACGCGAGCGCTTCCGCGACGAGCGGGTCGTCGGCGTAGAGATCGAGCGCTCGCCGAGAGACACGTCGGGCGTCGTCGAGCGCGGGCTCTCTCATGAGGTGACCGCCTCAGGCACCCGCGCCGCGGCGATGCCGGGAATCTGCGCCCGCACGCTCTGCAGCTGCCCAAGCTGCGTGCGCAGTTGGGTCATGCGCTGTTCGCGTTGCGCCGTGTCGGCGCCGGCCGAACGCTTCGCGGCGGCGACGGCTTCGGCGAATGACCGGTGCAGCTCATCGGCCATCGGCCCGAAATGATCACGTGCGGCGCGTTGCACGAGCCGCAAGCGGTCTTTGAGCTGCTTTCCCGCTTGAAAGATCACCTCGTCAACGTGGCGCCGAACCAGGTTCTTCGCTTCGTGCTGACGACGCAGCAACCTTGAACTCATGTCTTCTCGGTAGGCGCGACGCCCCACCAACACACCCGCGAGCAACGAGAGCGGGTTGATCAGCGGAAGTCCCACCAGCCCCGTCGCGAGTCCGACCATCAGCACACCGCCGTACGAGCCGCGAACCCCGATGAAGATCTTCTCGGCCGCGCCCATCTGCCCAGCATCCAGATTGCCGATCGCATCGACCGGATCAAGCACGCCACTGGCGTCGGCTACGTCGATTGCGGGAATGCTCTGCTCGCCCTCGAGGAACATCTCCGCAACCTGTTCCGACAACCAGCGTGCGCGCTCGTCGGTCCACACGAACGTTTCTGAGACGGCCGCCGAGATGCGCTGGTTGAGCCACTCGGTGGTTTGGTCCCAGATCGGACCAGGGTCGCTCTCGTCGATGGATGCTTCTGCCTCGCGCTGCACCTTGCGCAGCCGATCGCGCAGGTCATGTTCCATGTCGGCGATGAGGTCGGTGATCCCATCGGTCAGGGTGAGCTGCCAGCGCGCGGAGCGGCCCCGAAACTCGTCGGCGCGGCTCTTGGCTTCTTCGAGTTGCGCGATGAGCCGAGGTGTGTCAGAGGGGTCGGCGAGCGCTGACAGTTCGGAGCGCAGCGCGATCGTGAGTTGATCGAGCACCGAGACCAGATCGTGCACGGCACTGCGCTCGTGAATCACCTCGGCGCGCTCGATGATCTCGCTGCGCAGGTGGGTGACCAAGGCGGGAAAACCCGATTCCTCGTTGAGTTCGCGGTCCCGCTCTTCAGCGGCGAGCAGTCTCAGGTCACTTGAGACGGCAAACATGGGCACGTCGCCGATCTGTTGCAGATGACCGCGATCGATGCGCTCTATTTGGCGCCACTCGGGATAGAGGTCGGTCTTGGCCAGCACCGCGGCGACGTTCGGTGACACGCGCATCGCGTGACGCAGAAACTGCATCTCGGGCTCGGTGTACTCCTGAGATGCGTCTGAGACGAGAATGACGGCGTGAGCCGTAGACAGCGCTGAGAGCGTCGCGATCGCATTCGCCGAGTCGAGCCCGCCGACGCCCGGCGAATCGACGAGGCGCAGTCCGCTGCGCAGCAGCTCGCGAGGCAGCAGCACTTCGGCCGAGACGATGCGCCGATGATTCTCTTCGCTGGCTTGGCCGGTGATGTGTTCAGCCAGTTCGTCGAGCGAGATCGGTTCGCGGTGCGCCTCGTTGCCTGCGCTGTCTCCCTCTGCTTGCACCAACACCGTCGCCGATGGTTCAGACGCATAGCCGACGGTGGTGGGCACGGTAGTGGCGATGTCGTCGTCAACCGGGCACGCCGGCGCGTTCACCAGGGCGTTGACCAGCTTGCTCTTGCCCTGTTTGAACTCACCGACGACGATCACTCGAATGTGCGGGTCGAGCAGCCGCGCTCTGGTGTGCACGAGTCGCTTTGCGAGGTCGTTGCGCCCCGATTGCTCGGCGAGCTGGCGCACGCGCGCCACCTGGTCAACGAGAGCGACGCCGGTGCCTGGCGCAGAAGCATCCGCCGCACGTGTGAGCGATCCAGCGGATGATGCGGTGTTGCTCGTTGCGTGTGTCAAAAAAACTTCAGCTCCCTCGCCCGACACGGCAGCCGTGCCCCTGTTGCATCAGAAATCGAGCTACATCTCAAAGTCGAAGGCTGAACCGCCGGGCTCGGGACCGAAATCTGCCGGGTCCTCGACGCCACCCCAGAGTTCATCGGCATCGAGGTCCCAGTCAGACGCTGTGACGTTCTCAATCTCTTCGGCGAACGAGGTCATCAGACGATAACCGTCTGCGATCTCATCAAACGAGGCATCCACATACTGGCCGAACGAGTCGCCGCTCGCAGCATCAATCGGGGTGGGCGAGCCTGCCCCGTCTCGATCTGGTGTGTGTGCCATCGTCTTATCCGCTTCCTTGCGATGTGCTGGTCAGTTTACGGCTGTGAGCCCCGCCGCATAAGGGGTGTGCGAGTGCACCCGACCGTCGCTTCGATCGGGTGCACTCGCGTGAACATCAGAACTCGAGTTCGACTTCTACTTCGCTGTCGATCAGTCCGTTGTTCTCGTAGTCGTTGAACGAGTCGTCTACGTCGACGTCGGTGTCCCACTCTGCCGAGTTGTCTTGCTGGAACGAGTCTTCGATCTCAGTCGACGTGTCGGTGTTGAACGAGTCTTCGACCTCGATCTCGGTGTCGAACTCCGTGGAGTTGTCGGTGTTGAAGGCATCTTCGAACCGAGCATCGAGGTTGTTCGAGTTGTCGGTGTTGAACGAGTCGTCAAGCTCGACGTCGACCTCGAAGCGCGTGTCGTTGTTGAACGCATCGTTCATCTCGACCTGCACCGGGTTGAACGAGTCCTCAATGCGCATGTTCATCGAGTTGTCGATCCGAATGTCGTCGCCGGCAGCCATCGCTTCGTCACCCGAGGCCACGACCGCGCTGTTGCTGATCGTCTGACCCACGTCGCCGCCACCGCTCCAGATGTTCTGGTTCACCGACTGGTCGGTGATTGTGGTGCGGTTGTCGACGAACGACGCGCCCATGCCGCTGGCACCCATCACTCCAGCTGCGCCGCCGCCGGCTGCACCGCTGATGTTCAGGTCACGGAAGCCCGTCTGGTACTGCCGCATGCCGGTGCTGATCGAGTTGTCGTTCAACGTCTGCGTGTTGAACGAGCCGTCGATGTCGACATCAACCTCGAGGTCGGTGTTCGTCGAGTGGTCGTCGTTGAACGAGTCATCCACGTCAACGTCAAGATCCACATCGGTGGAGTTGTCGTTGTGGGAGTCTTCCGTCTCAACCTCAGAGTTGTCGTTGTATGAGTCTTCGATCTCAGAGTTGTAGGAGTCGTCGATCTCGGTCTCAACCTCAGAGTTGTCGTTGAAGGAGTCTTCGGCTTCGTTCGAGTTGTCGGTGTTGAACGAGTCGTCAGCCTCGTTCGAGTTGTCGGTGTTGACCGAGTTGTCGTTGCCCGAGTCAGCGATCCCCACGTTCGTCGAGTTGTTCGAGTTGTCGTTCAGCGAGTCTTCGATCTCAACCTCGAGGTCGACATCAGTCGAGTTGTCGTTGAAGGAGTCTTCGGCTTCGTTCGAGTTGTCGGTGTTGAACGAGTCGTCAGCCTCGTTCGAGTTGTCGGTGTTGAACGAGTCATCAACCTCAACTTCAGAGTTGAACGAGTCGTCAACCTCGGTCTCAACTTCAGAGTTGAACGAGTCGTCGGCCTCGTTCGAGTTGTCGGTGTTTCCCGAGTCTTCGATGTCAAGGTTGTTCGAGTTGTCGTTCAGCGAGTCCTCGACGTCGAGGTCCAGGTCTGTCGAGTTGTCTGAGTTGTCATTGCCCGAGTCTTCGATGTCGACATCGGTGTCGATTTCGGTCTCAACGTCGATCGAGTTGTCGTCGTTGAACGAGTCGTCGACGGTGAGGGTGTTGTCGTTGGCCATGGTCTGATCCCTATCTGTGAGTGGGCCTATGGCCCTATTGCCGGTATCGAGACTCACGTTATGGCTGCGCCTCATTGACCGGCATCGGGGAAATTCCCCCCACCCTCCCCCCAATCACTAGGGGATTCGGTGGGGCACCCCGGGGTTGCCGCCGGGAACAGCGGCTGGTCGCAACGCTGTCAACCGGCGCGCGCGCCGTAGGCTGGGCCGATGGAAATCGCCGAGCTGACTGCCCTGCTCACGCCCGAGGGCCTGCGACTGCTCGATGAGGTGGGCGAGGTGTCATCGTCTGACGAGGCGCTTCGCGCGGTGTCGCAGCTGCGCAAGGCAGGTCACTCCCCCGACCTGGTGTCGGCTGTCGTGTCACAGGCACACCTGCGAGTAAAAGCACAGGCCAAGTTCGGCGAGTTCGCTTCGCGAATGCTGTTCACTCGAGCGGGCCTTGAACAGGCCACGCGCCTCGCGATCGCTGGCCGTCATGCGGCGCGGTTTCGCGATGCGGGCATGACCCGGGTCGCCGACCTCGGCTGCGGAATCGGCGGCGACGCCCTCGGCCTTGCCGCTCTCGGTCTGCGCGTCGATGCCGTCGACATGGACGAGATCACGGCCGCCGTCGCCGCGTACAACCTCGCCCCGTTCGGCGATGCCGTGACCGTTCGCCACGGCTCAGCGGAATCGTGTGATCTCAAAGAAGTGGATGCTGCCTGGCTCGACCCCGCACGCCGCACCGCCGGCCACAGCGAAACCTCGCGCACTCGGCCCGAAGACTGGTCGCCGTCGCTCGACTGGGTGTTCGACCTCGCGACTCGTCTGCCCGTCGGCGTGAAGCTGGGGCCTGGCCTTGATCGCACGTTGATTCCCGACGACGTCGAAGCGCAGTGGGTGAGCGCAGACGGTTCCACCCTCGAGTTGGTGCTGTGGTCGGGTGCGCTTGCCCGCGAGGGCGTGCGCCGCTCAGCACTGGTGATGCGGGGCGACTCGGCACATGAGATGACGAGCGGGGCAGATGCTGAAGACGAACCCGCCCGCGAGCTCGGCGCATTCGTGCACGAGCCCGATGGTGCGGTGATCCGCGCGCGCCTGATCGGCGACGTGGCACGTTCGCTCGACGCGGGAATGCTCGACGAGCACATCGCCTACCTGACCTCCGATGCCGCTGTGACCAGTCCCTTCGTGCAGTCCTTTCGCGTGCGCGAAGTTCTGCCGATCAAAACGAAGGCACTCAATTCAGCGCTGCGCACGCAGAACATCGGCACGCTCGAGATCAAGAAGCGGGGCGTCGATGTCGATCCAGCCGCGTTCCGGCGCACGCTGACCTTGCGAGGCGATGCGTCGGCAACGCTGATCCTCGCGCGCATCGGCAACAAGCGCGTCGCCATTCTCGCGGATCGGGTCGCTGCTGCCTAGGTACCGTCGTCAGCCCCAGATGTTCGCAACGTATGCCGCGAAGATCAACCAGCCGACGCTGTAGAGCACCGACAGAATGCCCAGCGCCAACGCCCAGATCGCAACGGCGCGGGGTTCAAGCGGCCGAAACAGCGCCATGATCGCCGACACGATGCCGACGACACCGATCGGAAAGCCCCAGCCGACGAACATCGAGACGATCAGTCCCATGATCGAGAAAGCCAAGGCCCACGCGGCCAAGCCCCGATACGGCTCCGCGGGCGGGGGCATCACCCACTGCGCGAACGGAACCGGATTGGTTTCGGTGCCCGGCTCGGCGGGTGCGGTCTGCGACTGAATATCGGTAGGGGCAGTGGGCAGGCGGGAGAACCCGCCGCGATGCGCCCCGGGCATGCTCGATGCGGCTCCTGCTTCGGCGACATCGGGTGACGGTGCTTCGAGGTGCGCCGCGAGCGACTGCGAGCCCGCCACGTCAGACGGCACAGCACCCACGCCCGAGCCTGCACCCGCTGCATCCGCGGCCGGGGGCTGTGATTCCGCCGCCTCGAACCGGCCGTTGTCACTCATGACGGCGCAACGTGAATCTCAGTGACGGGAAGAGTGGAGTCGGCGCCGAAGGCGAGCGTAGAGGGTTCATGGCCCGACATGATGAGCTCTGCGGCGAGGGCAGCGATCATTGCGCCGTTGTCGGTGCACAGCGAGAGCGGTGGAATGCGAACGGTGACACCGGCTGCTTCGCCGCGTTCGAGAGCGACGTCGCGCAGACGCTTGTTGGCGATGACTCCGCCACCGAGCAACAGTCGCGGCACGTCGTAGTCGCGACAGGCGTTCAGCGCTTTTGTGACCAGAACGTCGACAACCGCTTCGCGGAACGACGCGGCAACGTCGGCGACCGGCACTTCTTGGCCGGCGGCCTGGCGCTGCTCCACCCAGCGAGCGACGGCGGTCTTCAGCCCTGAGAACGAGAAGTCGTAGCGGTGGGCAGCCATGTCGGAGGCCCGCGAGAGTCCGCGCGGAAATGGGATTGCCTTCGGGTCACCCTCAAGCGCGGCGCGGTCGATCTGCGGCCCGCCGGGGTACGGCAGGCCCAGCAACCGGGCGACCTTGTCGAATGCTTCGCCCGCGGCGTCGTCCATGGTTTCGCCGAGCATCTCGACGTCGCTGGTCAGATCCCGCACGAGCAGCAACGAGGTGTGACCGCCCGACACCAGCAGGGCGACCGTGGGGTACTCGAGCGGCTCAGCATCCGCATCGAGAATGTCTGCCGCAATGTGCCCGACGAGGTGGTTGACGGCGTACAGCGGTTTTTCGAGCGAAACGGCGAGCGCCTTGGCTGCGCCGACCCCCACCATGAGGGCGCCCGCAAGGCCCGGCCCCGAGGTCACCGCGACAGCGTCGATGTCGGCCAGCGCAACATCTGCCTCTGCCAGTGCGGCTTCGATCGACGGTTGCAGGGCTTCCAGGTGCGCACGTGCCGCGACTTCGGGCACGACGCCGCCGTAGCGGGCGTGTTCGTCCATAGAGCTGGCGATCGTGTTGCTCAACAGAGTGCGTCCCCGCACGATGCCGATGCCGGTCTCGTCGCAGCTCGTCTCAATGCCGAGCACGAGTGGTTCGGTGCGGTTCATGCGTGTGCTCCCGCGTCACTGGTGACGTCCGCGCTGCGACGGGCGCGCAGATCGAGTTTCATCACGACGGCGTCGACATCGTCTGGCTGATAGTAGCGGGGGCGTCTGCCGAGTTCGACGAACCCTTCCGACACATACAGGGCCTGGGCGACCGGGTTGTCAGCGCGCACCTCGAGAAACACGTCGTGTGCGTCGCGGCGCATTGCCTCGTCGAGCAGCGCACGCAGAATCACTCGGCCCAGGCCTCGACCCCGAGCCGACTCGGCGACGGTGATCGTCTGCACATCAGCATCCTTCGCCCCTTTCGCGGCTCTGAGTCCGGCATAGGCGACAAGCGCGTCGTCTTCTTCGTCGACGATGTACCAGCCGTGCGGCGATGAGAGCTCTTCTGCCATCATCGCTTCAGACCACGCGTCCGAGGGGAACGATGCGCGCTCGAGCGCCATGATCGCGTCGAGATCACCGGTCGTTGCGCCGCGCAGTGTCATGACCGCCGCCCCTCGTGAGCCGGGGTGACCTTCTTCGGCCCATGGGGAAGAGTCACGTCGGGTGAGCGCAGGTAGAGGGCGTCGGCCGAGGTGAGCTCACGACCAGCGGCCAATGCTCGGGATGCCGCCAGGCCAAGCAATCCGGCGGGAATCGATTCGGCATCACGCCGGATGATTCCCTGCGCGGCGAGAATGTCGTCGAGGTCGTCGCGGGGTGCGAGAGCTGGCTCGGCGAGGCGGATCGGAAGCCCGTCACTGTCAAGGCCGCGATAGACGGTGTAAGCGAACTCGCGTCGGCGGGCGTCGGTGACCACTGCGAAAGCTTCGTCGGCCGCCTCTTCGAAACCGCCGGTCAGGGCGTCGTGCAGCAGCAGTTCGAGCGCGACCGCGTCGTGACTCGGCACCGCAACGACGGGAATGCCCCGCCCCAGGGCGAACGTGCGCGCGGCGGCAATGCCGACCCGCAGCCCAGTGAAAGGCCCCGGCCCCATGCCCGCAGCGACATATGAAAAGTCTGCTGGGGTGGCAGAGGCCTCGTGCAAAACCGATTCGATGAGCATGCCGATCACTTCAGCATGCCCGCGGGAATCAGCGCTCGCGGCGTGAGCGGCAACAACACCGTCGGGCTCGACGACCGCGACGGCTGTGCCGAGAGAGGTGTCGATTGCCAGAATCATTCCCCCAGGTTACTGGCGCTCTCGAGAAACTCGATCCGATCTGCCGTCGGCACCGAATAACACTCGTGAGCACCTCATCGACGCGCGCCCGTCGCGCAACGCACCTTCGGGCGTCAACGCCCTATCCCCTGCACACCGATGCCGCACAGCTGGGGCTGCGCCGTCTGGTCGTGCCGACGAGCGTGGGAAACATCGTGGTGCGCACCGGGCGCGAGACCGGCGTAGATTCAACGCCTGCAGCCGAAGCGGTGGCGGCCATCTTTCTGCACGGTGCGGCCGGTTCGTGGACCACCTGGACGCCGCTGCTGGCGGCATCCGATCGCGGCGAGAGCCCCCTCACCAACGCGATACTGATCGATCTGCCCGGGTGGGGCGAGAGCGGTGACGCTCGCAGAATCGCCGACGTCGAGCAGCTGTCTGATGCGATCGTCGAGGTCGCGGCTGCGCTCGGGTACTCGCAGTGGTCGCTCGTCGGTCATTCGCTCGGCGGCTTCATCGCGCTCGACATCGCGGCACGGTTCAGCGAGCAGACCCGCGAGGTGACACTGATCTCGGCCAGCGGTATCGGCGTGATTGACGCGATCCGTCACCCGGTTCGCGGCGGGCTCGCATTGCCGGGCTTCGCGGGAATGCTGGCCGTGATGCGCCTGCTGAGCGCCTGGGATGCCGCCGGTCGCGCCGTCGTGCGTGGCGTTGACCGCGCCGGGCTGATGCGGGCGTTCACCGCACCGCTGTTCGCCTCGAACGTTGACGACTCCGTGATTGCGGCGTTCCCCGAAGAGGTGCGCCCCGCATCGTTCGCTCACGCGGCGCGGATCGCTGCCGAATATGAAATGCGCACCTGGACGGCAATCGTCTGCCCGGTGCGATCGGTTCGCGGTTCACGTGATGTGTTCGCCGGCGAGCGCGATGCTGCGCAGCTCACCGAGCTGATCCGCGACTTTCACGAGGTGCGCGTGCCTGACGCCGGCCACTTCGCCAATATCGAGCGCCCCGACGCCGTGCTCGCATCGATGAGTCATCACAACAGTCGATAAAACTCAAAAAAAATCCTATTTGTCCCCAGAATGGGGGACAGACACGGCCCACATGGCTCGCTAGAATTGACCGAAGTGACTCGTCAACCCCCATGCGACGATGTCATTGCGCCCCGCACTTTCTTGCGCGGGGACCGCGTGCCCCTCAGCTCCCCAGTCTGAGGGGCACGCCGAGTTTCGGGCTGGTGCGCTAGGGTCGCCGGCTGATCGTGGCGATTCGCGGGCTGTCTGCGTCGAGCGCTTCGGTGGCGCGCGAGTACGTGCCGCATGCGGTGTCGACACCGCGCCCGTGCCATTCGCGGTCAAGTTCGATCTCCCACCACTCGTCGCGAAGGCCCTCGACCATTCCTCTGCCCCACTCGACGATCACCACCGACTTGTCAAAGTCGATGTCGAGGTCGTCCATCTCAGCACCCGAGCCCAGCCGATAGGCGTCGACGTGCACGAGGGGGGCTCCCCCGACGAGCGAGGGATGGGTGCGTGCGATCACGAATGTCGGCGACTGCACCGGCCCGCGCACTCCAAGACCGGCACCGATGCCGCGGGTGAGCGTGGTCTTGCCTGCGCCGAGAGGACCGGTGAGCACCACCAGTTCGCCGGGGCGCAGCATCCGCCCGATCTCTTCGCCCAGCGCTTCCATATCGCCCGGCGAGACGATCTCGCGCGTGCCGACAAGCGGGTCAAGTCCTGCCATGCTCATGCCCTTTTCAACGAATGGATGCTGCCACTCACGTCGACACCTGCTTGCGCGCGACGCGGGGGCCGATGCGGGTGACGATGTCGTAGTTGATGGTCGACGCTGCGCGCGCCCAGTCATCGGCGGCGGGTGCGCCCAGCGTCGGGTCGCCGAACAGCGTGACTTCGTCGCCCACCGCAACGGCGTGATCTCCCACATCGACGATGAACTGGTCCATCGCGATCCGCCCCGCTACGGTGAACCGCTGGCCGCCGATGGTGACGGTGCCGGCGCCCGACGCCTGGCGCGGCACACCATCGGCGTAGCCGAGGGGCACGAGCGCGAGTGTGGTGTCTGCCGCGGTGCGGTAGTCGAAGCCATACGACACTCCGGCTCCCGCCGAGACGCGCCGCGTTGCCGCCACGGCTGCGCGCAGCGTCATGGCGGGTCGAAGCCCGAGGTCAGCCGAACTGCGGTCGTCGAACGGCGAAAGACCATAGATGCCCACGCCGACGCGCACGCAGCCGAGGCGCGCTTCTGGCAGGTCGATGGCCGCTGCGGTGGCGGCAATGTGTAGCAGGTGCGGGTTCACACCGACCAGCGCGGCCGCGGCCACACCTTCGTGAAAGCGCGCGAGCTGCGCTCGGTCTTCGTCGGGCGAGGCATTCGAGAGGTGGCTGAACAGTCCGACGACGTTCAGACGCCCGAGGCGCTGCAGCCGCGCGGCCTCGGCGAACACCACCCGGTACTCGTCGGGCGCGATGCCGTTGCGCGAAAGTCCGGTGTCGAGCTTCAGGTGCACGGCGACTGCTCGACCCGCGGTCGATGCTTCAGCCGCCTGCAGCAGCTGTTCGAAGCTCGATACGCCGATCTCGATGTTGACCGACGCTGCTTCGACAAACGAGGTTCCCGGCGCGTGCAGCCACGCCATGATCGGCGCGTCGATGCCGGCACGGCGCAGCGCGAGGGCCTCGGCGATGTCGGCTACTCCCAGTCGAGAGGCACCTCCGGCGAGCGCTGCGACAGCCGCGCGCACGGCACCGTGGCCGTAGCCATCGGCTTTGACGACGGCGATGAGTTCAGATTCGGTAAGTCGGCGCAGGTGTCGCACGTTGTCTTCGATCGCATCGACGTCGATGATCGCTTCGCGCATCACGCCAGCAGGCAGTCGGCTCATGCAGTGCTCTCCGCACTCTCGGCAATCACGTAGGCGGTCGCGAAACCGCCGTCGTGAGACATCGACAGGTGGATGCTGCTGATCCCCCGCTCCACCACCACATCAGCGGTCGAGCCGCTGAGGGTGAACCACGGGCGCCCCGACTCTTCGGGAGTCACTTCGATCTCGCTCCAGTAGACACCGTCTGAACCGCCGAGCGCTTTGATGAGGGCCTCTTTGGCGGCGTAGCGTCCGGCGAGCGAGCGGTGCTTGAGCACGCGTTCCGCTGGCGAGAAGAGGCGTTCGAGCAGGCGTGGAGTGCGCTCAATCGTCTGCTCGAAGCGCGCGATGTCGACGAGGTCGACGCCGATTCCGACGATCACCCTGTGCTCCTCTCGCGCCGCGGTCGCGGCACGAGCCAGACTATCGCGGCGTCCGGCGCGCGGCGCCCGCGCGAGCTACCCGCAGCGCGCGGCGCCTGCGCGAGCTACCCGCAGCGCGCGGCACTCGCGGCACCGCAGCACCCTTCCCATCGAACCGGCCAGCTGCGACCTCAACTCACACCCGCGGCTCAACCAGGTGTCACGAACTGCCGCCGCGCGAGCGCGCGAGCGGCAGTTCGTGACAGCACTCAGCCTCCGTGCGCTACGCGCCGCCGCCGAACCAGCAGCAGCATGACTCCCAACGCCAGCATCAGGCTTGCCGCAGCGGCAGCGCCTGACATCCAGGCTGTGGTTGCGCCGGTTGCGGGCAGCGCCCCGGCGTCGGCGTCATCTGCGTCGTTTGCAGCCGGGCTGCCGACCCCGCTCGAGGGAATCTCGGTGACGGGCGCCTCGGTGGTCGCAGCTTCAATCTGCACCGACGCCCATCCCAGAACTCCTTCTTCGGTTTGCACGACGAGCGTGTGAACGCCGGGCTCGACCGTCGAGGGAACGACGCCCCAAATTCTGCCGTCGTCCGCAACCTGCGTCCACCCACCGAGCGCAGTCGGCGTCGAGTGCAGCCAAAGCTGCGCCCAGGCCCCTGCGTTGCTGTCGTTCGTCTGCACGGTGAACGCTTCGCCGACCCGCAGTAACGTCGTCGAGATCGCTCCCTCAAGTGCGGGGTCGAGCTCATCGAGCGGCACGGGCAGCGAAGGCGTCGCGGGGCCGCCGTTGCCGGCACCACCATCACCCGAGCCGTCGCCTGATCCGTTGTCTTCCCCCGAATCGCCCTCGCCATCACCATCGCCGTCGCCGTCGCCGGGATCAACCGTGCTGGCTTCTTCGACGGTGAGCACGCGAACCTCTGAGTCGGCGGTCGCGCCGTACGGGTCAAACGAGGTCACGTACCAGCCGTGCACACCGAGCCCGGGTTGCCATTGGGCACTCACTTCAGTGCCGCTTTCGACGTTTTCGACAGTCGAAATGGCTGCAGATGCCAGCACCTCAGCACTGAATGCGTCAGTGGCCAACACCTTTTGCTGAGGCACGATCCCGAGTGCCTCATACGAGATGGTGAAGTCCTGGTGCTGCAGCTCCAGCGAAGGGTCGTCTGAGTTGTAGTCGTCGTACGACGGTGTGTAGGTGCGAGAGATGATCTGCTCGCCCACGTTGTCGAAGTGCATCAGTCTCAGGTAGCCCTGGCCGCCCTCGGGCAAGCCCTGGTAGTCGAACAGAATCTGATACACCTGGCGGTCGTCGGTGCCATCGCCGTCGTCATCAAAAGCGTCGATGCGAGTGAAGGCATCGTGATAGTGGCCAGAGAACACGGTTCGCACGTTGGCATTGGCCGCGACGACCTCGTCATAGATCTGTTGCGGAATCGGTCCGAGCCCGCCGGTGGTCAACATGTACTCGTGCAGGTTGATCATGGCGATTCGTTCGGGGTACTGCGCGAGAATCTCGTTCATCCACGCGATCTCGGCGTCACCTGGTCCCCAGCCCACGTAGAGCATCAAGAAGTCGATGCCTCCGACGGTCATCAGATCGTAGTGACCACGGTTGTTCTCATAGCTGCCGCCAAACCACGGGTTGCTGGCGAAGCGTTCGTCACCGAAGAAAGTGCCGTAGTTGGTGTAGTCGATCTCCTTGTGTCCCACGTCGTGGTTTCCGGCGAGCACGCCGTAGGGCAGTTCTGCCGCGTCGAGCTTGTCGTACTCGGGCACGGCATAGTCCCACTGCCACAGCTGGTCATAGTCATCCACGATGTCGCCGGTGTGAAACAGGTACTGCAGGTTCAAGTCGGTGCGCTCTTGCAACAGGTAGTCGTGAATTGCGGTTTGGTGCTGGTGAAACTCTTCGTTGTAGTACTGCGTGTCTGATTCCCACGCGAGCGTGAAGTCATACTCCGACCGCGGGGTGTCTTCAACGTTGTTGGGCTCGATGACCGACTCCCGGCTCGAGAGATCGGTGCCAGCGAAGCCTTCGGAGTGCTGCACCAGCGCCGTCACGGCGCCGTCGATGACATAGTCTGCCGAGTCGACCAGCGCGTTCAGCGTGAACGACGTCTCGGCGCCGTCGGTCGTCAGCGCTCGATCAAGCTCATGCCAGTCACCATCGGTGCCAAGGCCGTAGAGCAGCACCTTCGCCTCGGAGTTGGCCGAACCATCCCAGCGCAGCCGAACCCGTGAGTCCGTGCCAGCCTCAGCTGGCACGGTCACCTCGAACATTTGATACGGGAACGCGGTGTCACTCGCTTCGCTCAGCGATACCTCGTCGATTCGGCCGATCTGCTCGATCTCCGCAGCGGTCAGCGCTCGCCCTTCGGCTCGTTCAAGAGTGTCGGCAGTGGTCACGGTGCCCGTGGTCACGTCGATTTGCTCTCCCAGTGAGAGGCGGTACGCCTCGGCGAAGGTCACGGTGAGCGCATCGCCGGTCGGGTCAGTTGCTCGCGCGGTCAGGGTGATGTCTTCGCCCTCGGTCGCGATCGCGCCGTCTTCGGGCGAGATCAACTCGTTGCCGGGCTCTTCTACCGGAGTGGTGAATGCGACTGACAACTCAGTCGTGTTGCCCACAGCATCCTTCGCTGAGAACACAACGGTGTGATCGCCATCGCTCAGCGTGATTGACGAGGTGGCGAATGGCAATTCGATTGCCTTGCCGTCGAGGCTCGCCGTCATCGATTCGAGGCCTGAGCCTTCATCTGTCGCGGTCGCGTCGATCACGAACTCGCCTTGGTAGCGGGTTCCCTCGACAAGGTCGGTCACGATCGACGGTTCAGTGTTGTCAACGAGAACGGATGCTGCCGCCACAAGCCCTTCAGTGCTGGCCTGTACAACGTGGGTGCCGTCGGCTGCAGCCGCGGTGTCCCAGCTGTAGCCTGCTGCGGTGTTCGCATCGGCAGGAATGGTGAACTCGGCGTCGTAGAAGTCGAGTTTTCCGGTGCTGTCGCCCATCGCGAGAATCGCGGTGGCGTCCTCGTACCCTGCGGGATACAGCGCCCGCCCGTCGGGCAGAATCAACCGCAGATTGCGAATGGTGAAATCGTCGTTGTTCTCGTCGAGGTTGATCTCTGGGGCAGCTTTGGTGCCTGCCCACACGCTGAGGGTGACTTGATCTGTTCCTGCCAAGTACGACAGCGGCACGGGAGTCGAGATCGTCTCCCAGCCCGAATAGATTCCGTCGTCGAATATGCGCAGCACGTCGTCTCCGATACGCACGCCATTGCGGAAGAACGTATCGACACCGCTCGCTTCGAACGCGAAGACGGGCTCAGTTTCGAGCTGGTCGACGCTCTCGACCGCGACATCATCGACGCGCAGTTCGACATTCGATGGATGCTGATCTGTGCCAGCAACCACGTCGACCACTCCGTTGACCCACGCGCCATCTTCGAGGTTGAGGCGCAACGCCGCGGTGTCTGCGCCGATCACGGTGGCGCGTTGCACGTCGGTGACGACCTCATTGGATCCGTCGCGCACAGTGACGTAGTACTCGAACCACTTCTTGCCGGTGAGGTCGACGGCGTTGATTGCGTGGCTGTAGTGGTCACCGTCGGCCAGCAGCTCGACGTCTGTATAGCGCTCTTCGAGGTTGTTGCGCACCGACAGAATGAACGTTTTCACCTGCACGTCGTCACTCGCGGTGAAGGCCATGGCGAAGTCTTCGCCGGGCGTGATCTCGGTTTCTGTGGCATCGACGATCGCCGGCAGCACAGCGTCTGGTGCAACGATCATCAACCCTGCCTCGACCTGCTCAGGGTAGATCGATCCCGGTGTTGCGACCGCAGTGCCGAGCTTGGTCTGAAGCGTGGTGTCGGCGGCGTTCACTGCGTATTGCACGGGCATGTCGGGCGTAGTGTCGTCGACACCACCGAGGTTGTAGTAGGCGCGGTTCACGCTGAACCCCGTGTTGGTGACGATCTCAATGCCGCGAGCAGCGGTGTTCGCCATTCCTGCGGATTCGATTTCGAACAGCGTGCTGTCGGCGACGAGGTTGCTCGAGAAGTGGGCGTTGAAGTCGTCTGCGGTGAGCGCGTCGTTCGCGCCGTTCTTCACCCAGAAGACGATTGCTTTGCCGGGCTCGATGATGGCATTCCGATTCGTGGCCGGCCAGAGTGCGGTCGCAGAGTTTGTCAGGTCAGCCAACGGGTAGAGGTACTTCAGCGTGTAGTCGCGAAAGTCGATCGGCGCGCTTGTCGAGTTGTACACCTCAATGAATTCGTAGGCGTCTGAGCCAGAGACGTTTGCGGTGTCAGGTGCGATCTCAGTCACCTGTAGCGGCGAGGTCACCAGGTCGGGATCGGGCGTGGCGACGAACGGCTGCGCGACAAACGCTTCAGCGCTCACTGTTCCCGGCGTTGGGTCGGCAAGTGCGCGCAGCACAGCCATGGTCACGTCGGCCGTGCGCGTGGGCAACCGGTAGTCGACACCAAGCCCGTTGCCCACCTCAGAGCCGGCGTAGTGCGCGACCGACACAACGGTGTCGCCAGATTCGATGCGCAGCCCACGGTCGGCGGTGTTCGCGAAACCTGCTTGACCGGTGATCGGAATGATCGTGTAGTCGTCAGCGGTGGCGTAAAACGCCCGAAAGTCTGCGTCGCTGAGGCCATCGGTGTTGGGCGAGTACTGCGACCACAGCACGGCCGTACCACCGGCGGGCACGGTGCTGTCAGCCGGGTAGTCGAGTGCTTTTTCGCCAGAGAGGTAGTCGTAGATGAAAGTGACGTCTGATTCAGCCAGATCAATGTCGCGATCGGTGGTGTTTACGATCTCGACGTATTCGTATGCGTCAGCGCCCACGTTGTTCGGCGCGAACTCTGTGATCAGTAGTTCTCTTGCATCGAGTGGAAGCGTTTCGCCGGGCGCTTCTGGCTCTGCGACCACCAGGGTGTTCTCCGCCAGAACGCCGGGGGTTGGGGCGGTCGTCGCTTCGAGCATGTCCATGCTCGTGCTCGATGTGGTCACCCGAAAGCTGGCACCGAGGTCGGTTGACACCGATCCCGCCGGGTAGATCGAGCGGCTGATCTCGGCGCTTTCGTCGCTGACGCGAATTCCGCGATCTCCGCTGTTCGCCATGCCCCCTTGGCCTTCGACACGCACGACGTCGTAGTCGAAATCAGGCTGCGTGGCTTCGAAGTGTTCGCGAAACTCTTCCGCTGAACGAGCGAAGCTGTCGACCGTTGATGTGGTGTAGTTCAGCCAGAACACGACCGTCTCGTGGGCATCGATCACGGTGCCCGCGGGAACGCTGAGCGCAACGTCGCGGTCTCGGTCATCGGTGTCGCCGTAGACGTATGCGAATGTGATGCCCGCGGTGTCGAGAGCAATCGCATCATCGGTGGTGTTGTGCACTTCGAAATACTCAAAGTCGTCGTATCCGACGTTGTCGGGAACGATTTCTGTTACGAGCAGAGCCGGCGCCTCAGCGATTTCAGCAGCGGTGGCCGTGGTCGGCGCGAGTAGCCCGACTCCTAGCGCGAGTACTGCAGACGCAGCAACGAGAACGGACGGGCGAAGGCGAGCAGGCGCGACAATCATCAAGAACTTTCAGGTCGTGGGGGAACAGCCTGAAGTTAGAGCCTTTGAATGCCGCAAGGCTTCGTGTCAGTGAACGAATGCTGAACGCCACCTGACCGATTGCGCTTCCGCCGCGCCGCGCTCCCACAGTGCCGCGCTCGCGGCGCCTGCGCGCTACGTGCCCGGCGTCGTGCTCCCGCGCCCGCGCGCCCGCGCGCCCGCGGCGCTCGCTACTCGACGGTGACAGACTTCGCGAGGTTGCGCGGCTGGTCGACGTCGAGCCCCTTCGCCGTCGCGAGACCCATTGCAAAGATGTGCAGGGGCACGACCGCCAGCAGAGGCTCATACAACCGACCGGCCAGCGGAATGCGCAGCACCTCGTCGGCGTAGGGAAGCACCGCGGCGTCTCCCTCTTCGGCAACGACGATCACCCGCGCGCCGCGCGCACGAATCTCTTGAATGCTCGAGACGACCTTCTTGTGCATCTCAGCTGACTCGCGCGGCGACGGCACGATGACGAACACCGGCTGGCCGGGCTCGATGAGCGCGATCGGTCCGTGCTTGAGCTCACCCGCAGCAAAGCCCTCGGCGTGAATGTACGAGATCTCTTTCAGCTTCAGTGCACCCTCGAGTGCAATCGGGTAGCCGACGTGACGCCCCAGGAACAGCACCGAACGCGTGTCAGCCATCCACCCGGCGAACTGTTCGATGTGAGCCTGCTCGCGTTCGAGAATCTGCGAGATCTTCGCGGGGATCGCTTCGAGCTCGCGCAGTGCGTCGGCAATCGCCAGCTTCGACTGCGAACCGCGCACCTGCGATACGTGAAGCGCGAGCAGATACAGCGCCGTGATCTGGGCGACGAACGCCTTCGTTGAAGCGACAGCGACCTCGGGGCCTGCGTGGGTGTAGACGATCGCATCTGACTCGCGCGGAATCGTGGCGCCCTGCGTGTTGCAGATCGACACGGTCTTCGCGCCGCCCTCGCGGGCGAACTTGACCGCCATGAGCGTGTCCATCGTCTCGCCCGACTGGCTGATCGACACGACGAGCGTGCTCGGTCCGATCACGGGGTCGCGGTAGCGAAACTCGTGCGCGAGTTCGACCTCGACCGGAATGCGAGTCCACTGCTCGAACGCATATTTCGCCGTCATGCCGGCGTATGAGGCGGTGCCACAGGCAACGATGATCACGCGGTTGATGCCGGCGAACAGATCGTCGAGTCCTTCGAGCTCGGGAATCGTGACGACACCGTCGTGCGAGCGACCGCGCAGCGTGTTGGCCACAGCTTCGGGCTCTTCTGACACCTCTTTGGCCATGAACGATGACCATCCGCCTTTGTCGGCGGCGCCAGCATCCCACAGCACTTCAAACGGTTCGACCTCGACCGGGTTTCCGTTGAAATCGGTGACCGAAACGCTCGTCGGGGTGATCGCGACGATCTGGTCTTGCCCGATCGCCAGCGCGTTGCGGGTGTGCTCGACGAAGGCTGCGACGTCTGAGGCCAAGAAGTTCTCGCCCTCACCGAGGCCGATCACCAGGGGCGAGTTGCGGCGAGCGCCGACAACGAGTCCGGGCTGGCTCTTGTGCATCGCGAGCAGGGTGAAGGCGCCTTCGAGGCGTGCTGCCACCGCGCGAAAAGCCGCCACCAGGTCGTTGCCGCTGTTGCGGTACTCACGGCCCAGCAGCACGGCGGCTGCTTCGGTGTCGGTCTCGCTGCGAAAGGTGTAGCCCTCAGACACGAGCTCGGCTTTGATCTCAGCGAAGTTCTCGATGATGCCGTTGTGGATGACCGCGAGCTCATCGTCGTCGGCAAGGTGCGGGTGCGCGTTCTCGTCGGTGGGACTGCCGTGCGTCGCCCAGCGCGTGTGGCCGATTCCGGTCGTGCCATCGGCGAGCGGGTGGGCGGCGAGGTCGTCACGCAGCACGGCGAGCTTGCCCGAGCGCTTGCGCATTCCCAGGTCACCTTCGCCGTCGATGACCGCTACGCCAGCGGAGTCATATCCGCGGTACTCGAGTCGCGACAGTCCCGCAATAAGAATGGGCTGGCTCTGGCGCGGGCCCACGTATCCGACGATTCCACACATGCACCCAATGGTAGGCGCGAGGGTATGCGAGGGGTCTGAACGAATGGATGCTGCTAAACCTTGCGCAGCAGCACGCGCTCCACCGCGTGGTTTTGCCCCTTCTGCAAGACCAGCGTGGCGCGGTGTTTGGTGGGGGCGACGTTTTCGACCAGGTTCGGCAGGTTGATGTCGTTCCAGAACCCCATTGCCATCTCGAGCGCCTCTTCGTCGCTCAGCTCGGCGAATACGTTGAAGAACGAGTTCGGGTTGCTGAATGCGCCGCGGCGCAACGCCAAGAAGCGGTCGGCGAACCATCCGGCGACGTTGTCGGTGTCAGCATCCACATAGATCGAAAAGTCGAACAGGTCGCTCACGGCAACCTCGTTCGGAGACGGCGGCGGCTGCAGCACGTTCAACCCCTCGACAATCACCACGTCGGGGCGACGCATCGTGACGCGCGCTTCGGGAACGATGTCGTAGCGCATATGCGAGTAGAACGGCGCGTGCACCTCGGGGTCGCCGCTCTTCACGCGCGTGAGAAAATCCACCAGCGCGCGGCGATCGTATGACTCAGGAAAGCCCTTGCGGTCCATGATGCCGCGGCGCTCGAGTTCGGCGTTCGGGTACAAGAAGCCGTCGGTCGTGACGAGTTCGACCCTGGGTGTTCCCGGCCAGCGGCTCATCAGTTCGCGCAGCAGACGGGCGATCGTCGACTTGCCGACAGCGACCGATCCGGCCACACCCACCACGAAAGGAGTGGTCGAATCGGGCTCGCTCAGAAACGCACTGGTTTCGGCGCCCAGGCGCTTGGTCGTCTCGGCATAGAGCGACAGCAGGCGCGACAGCGGCAGATACACTTCGCTGACCTCGGCCATGTCGAGGCGGTCACCGATGCCTCGAATCTGCACGACCTCGGTTTCGGCGAGGGGCTGCGAAAGCCCGCCGGCCAGGCGCGCCCACTCACCGCGGTCGATCTCGCGATAGAGAGAGTGCGCGGCAGAGGTGGTGGATGCTGCGTCAATGGACATCCCGCTCATCGTATAACCCCCCACGCGCTACCCTGAAGCCGTGCGCTTGGGAGTTCTCGACATCGGTTCGAATACCGTCCACCTGCTCGTCGCCGATGTGAGGCCCGGGGGGCGCCCATTGGCGACCACGAGCCAGCGCACCGTGTTGCGGCTGATGCGCTACCTCGAAGCGGATGGCTCGATCAGCGAAGAGGGTGTTCAGGCTCTGGTCGCCGCCGTCGGCCAAGCGCGCGAGACCGCTGCCGTCGAGAGGGTCGACGAGCTGCTCGCGACGGCGACTTCGGCTGTGCGTGATGCGACGAACGGTGCGGCGGTGATCGCGCGCATTGAAGAGGCGCTCGGTCAGCAGCTGCAGGTGCTCGGCGGCGAGACCGAGGCGCGCTATACCTTCTTGGCGGTACGCCGCTGGTTCGGTTGGGCCGCGGGCCAGATTCTGCTGTTCGACATCGGCGGCGGTTCGCTCGAACTGGCCGGCGGCGGCGATGAGCTGCCCGACCTCGCCGAGTCGGTGCCGCTGGGCGCCGGGCGCACGACCGTGCAGTTTCTGCCGAACGATCCCCCGAGCGACGATCAGATCGACGCACTGCGGCAGCACGCGGCATCCACTCTTGCGCCGGTGGCCGAGCGCTTCGCGTCGCTCCCCCGCCCCGACCACGTGGTCGGCACGAGCAAGGCGATCCGCTCGCTGGCGAAACTGGCTGGCTACCCGATGCCCGGATGGTCGGGTATCGACCGCATGGTGTTGCCCCGCCAGGCGCTCAAAGCATGGATTCCCCGCCTCGCCCGCATTCCCGCCGAAGCGCGACAAGAGCTGCCGGGCATCACTCCCGACCGCACGTTCCAGATCGTTGCGGCTGCCGTTGTGGTGCACCAGGCGATGAAGGCGATGGACATCGACGAGCTCGAGGTGTGCCCGTGGGCGCTGCGTGAAGGAGTGCTGCTGCGCTACATCGAGTCGCTGTCGTGGAACGCCGTGGGCGCCTAGCGCCTAGCGCCAAGTGCCGCGCCACACTCACCCGATAGACTTGCCCCCATGCGGGTACGACGCCGATTGGCCTCTCTGGCGCTCGTGGTCACCGCGTTTCTGACGGTCACCGCGGGCTGCGCTGCGACGCCCGCACCCGAGACCCCCACCGCTCTCGACCTGGTGCAGGTGCCCGGTGACGCTGAAACGCTCGCCGAAGCGTCTGAGCTCGTCGCCGAGGGCGGAACCATCGAAATCGGCGCAGGTGTCTGGACCGAGCAACTTCTCGTCTCAACCCCAGACGTCACCGTTCGCGGAGCCGACCGCAACGCGACGATCATCGACGGTGAAGGGCTACGCCCCTATGGCGTGGTCGGCATCGCCGACGGCGTGCGCATCGAGAACCTCACCGTCACGGGCGCCACCTTCTACGGCGTGCTCGTCACCGGACTGCACGACGAAGCAGGCCCTGCCGCCCACGGCGCCGGCGCCTACGAGCCGTTTGACCCCGATGCCTTTCCGCCCCTGCAGCGATTTGCTATCCAGGGCGTCACCGCACACAACAACGGCCTCTATGGCATCTATGCCTTCAATGCACAGCACGGTGTGATCAGTGATTCATACGCTTCGGGTTCGGCCGACAGCGGTTTCTATGTCGGCCAGTGCGAAACCTGCAACATTCTCGTCGAGGGCAATGTGGCCGAGCGCAACGCGGTGGGCTTCGAGAACGCCAACGCTTCGGGACTCACGGTCGTCGGCAACCGCTTCTCAGGCAACCGTGTCGGCATGACGTTCCTGTCGAACTACGTTGAGGCGTTCAGCCCACAACGCGACAACGAAGTGGCAGGCAACCTGGTCAGCGACAACGTCTCGGCCGACTCCCCCTCGCAAGCCGACGGCGGTTTTGGCATCGGCATCGGCGTCTCGGGCGGCGTTGACGACCTCTTCATCAACAACCGCGTCACCGGCAACCCGCGCGCGGGGCTGTTGATCTCGAATACCGAAGACCTCGCCACGATCGGTTTGACCCTGCAACTGACGCAGTTTGCGAACAACGGCGTCGACGTCGCAAATGTCTCTGCCGAACGTGCACCTGCCACCGGCACGTGCATCGATGAGACGTTCACCGCGTTGCCCGCAGCGTTGCTCGAGGCAGCGACTGCGTGCAGCGAAGGTGATGACCCGGCAGCCACCACCGCCGACCTCCCGCAGGTCGAAGCGCCGCAGGGGGTCAGCTTCTTGAAGGTCGCGGCCCCCGTAGACCAGCCACAGTTCTCTTCAGCGGCGGGGATGCTGCCCGACGAGATCGTGATGCCAGACATCACCACCTACCCCGTTCCCAGCGCCGATCTGTTCGCCGATCGGATCGGAACCCGATGAGCATCCGACGTCGAATTCTCGCCGCGGCGCTTACGGCATCGCTATGCATGTCGCTTGCGGCATGCACCGCCTCGGGCGAGGGCAACGCGCCTACGGCGACCGCGATCGGTGTCACCACCGAGCAGGCGCAGATTCTCGCGATCACCCGCTTTCGCAACTACGACGACACCAGTCGTCCGTTTCAGACCTCCGTCGAAGAGTCAGGTCAGCAGCTCGCAATCACCGGCTGGGTCGACTGGGTCTCGGGTGAGGGCTACGCGGCAGTGGCGAGCGACAGCGGTGAATCCGGTGTGGTCGTTTGGAACCACGAGACCACCGCCGCAACCGGCGCTGATCTGGCCGCCGGCGAGTTCCCGCCGTTGCCGGCGCCGACGCTTGCCGAGGCAGAAGCCGACCTGTCGTGGGGTGCGCGCCCCGTCGACATCTCAACGAGCGCTCTCGACGCCGTGCTCGCAACGACGCTCGCCCTGGGCAGCGATCGCCCCGACAACCCGCTGCTCGTGCAGCAGTCGGGAGCACTCTGGTTGCGCAACGATGCCGTCGACGGCATCGAGGTGTCGGTGTTCGTGGCTCCCCCCAGCGATGACGCGGTATCTGAGTTGCCGAGCGCTGATGAGTCGGGTTTGCGCCTGTGGGTTGATGAAGAAGGCACGATGTGGCGCGCCGAGGTGCGCGTGGGCGCGTCGTGGAGCACGGTCGACTTTGACGCGCCTGACGGCACCCGCCTCGGAGTCGCCGAATGACCGGCGACACCTCGGGCACCGCACAGCCCGACGAGCCAGAACAGAGCACCGGCATCTCGCGCCGCGCCGCGCTGTTCGGCGGCATTGCCAGCATCGGCGTGGGCGCGGCAGCGGGCGTCGCCGCAACGCGAGCCCTCGCTGACTCGACAACACCTGCTCCGGTCGCGACCGCAACTGCGGCGCCCGAGGGCCAACCCGTAGATGCTGCCGGCCCAGAACAAGCAGGCGTTACCCGACCTGCGGTGCGCCAGGCTCACGCGCTGATTGCCGTCGGCTTTCTTGACGTGATTGACGCCGCGGCAGACGACGCCGCAGCCCACGAGGCGATCGGCGCAGCACTGGCGAACGCTGGGTTGCGCATTCTCACACTCTGCACCCCTCCGGGCGATGACACGGTGACGCCCGACGGCCCCGGCGACCTGACGATCACGATCGGTCTCGGCGCTCGACCACTTGAGCTCAGCGACGACCCGTCAACGGCTGAGCTCGTTGCCATCCCGATGTTCTCTGGCGATGATGCCCTGCCCGAGGCCGCGCTCAGCGGTGACGTGTTCATCAGTGTGAACGCGACCGACCCGGGCGTGCTCGACGCGTCACTTCGCGCGATGACCGAAGCGCTCGGCGGCGTCACGCTCGCCTGGTCGCAACTGAGCTTCCGCGGCTACGCCGCCGCGGGCGACGGCGTGAGCCGCAACCCGTTCGGCTACTTTGACGGCATCACCGTGCCGCGAACCCCAGAAGACCTCGCGTCTGATGTGTGGATCTCGTCTGGCCCGCTCGCCGGTGGCACTATCTGTGTTGCCCGACATTTTGAGCTCGATACCGCAGCGTTCGCTGCCCTCGGGCTGAGCGAGCAAGACGCTGTGATGGGCCGCGAGCGCGCTACGGGGGTGCCGCTGTCGGGCGGCGAGCGTGACGACGACATCAACCTGCTGTCGAAGTCACCCGAGGGCGACTTTCTCGTGCCCGCACGCGCACACGCCCGCGCCGCGCACCCTTCGTTCACCGGCAGCCTGCTGATGCTGCGCCGCAGCTACAACTACGTCAACTCCGCCGATGACGTCGGCCACGTGTTCTTGAGCTACTCGATCAACACCGACGCGTTCGCCAAAACAATGGTGCGCATGGAAGAGATCGACGACCTCTTCGTCTATATGCACGCCACCGCGGGCGGCGCCTTCGCGATCCTCCCGGGCTACGACGCGAGAACCCCGCTCGGCGCGACTCTCTTCTCCTAGCCAACGAGGCGCCGCCGCCCCGCGAGCCCCGCCCTTGCGCAGCATCCACCCACTCATGTGGGCCAAGCTGCGCGAACTCGCCGAGCATTCGCGCACTTTCCCAGACACGAACCACGCCGCACCAACAGCAAACCGGGCCCGTGCATGATGCACGGGCCCGGTTTTGCGTCACGGCCTCTCGGCTGTCACCGGCTAGGCGGTGTGGGTGCGGCGGCGAAGCAGCAGCATCCATCCACCGACGAGGAACAGCAGGATCGACAGCGCCAGCGCGATCGGGCCCCACGCTGCGAACGTTGAACCTGTCAGCGGCAGTTCGCCGATCGTCGGGGTGTCGGGCGTTTCTGCGACGTCGAGCACGATCACTCCGGCATCCCACGTCGGGTCGATACCCTCGGTGGCCATCACGGTACCTGCTGCGTAATCGAGCGTCAGCGAGGTGTTGCCCTCACCGAGCACGATCGTGGCAGTCAGCCCCGAAGAGATATCAGCATCGGAGTCCGTTGCCGATCCGGTGCCCTGCGTGGTGAACGCGTAGATCTTCTGCTGAGCATCGGTCAGCGTGAACTTCACCGTGTACTCACCAGCCATCAGGTTGTCGAACATGTACAACCCGTTGTCATCGGTCGTGGTGGTTGCCACTACCGTGCCCTCGGAGTTGTACAACGTCACGCCCACCCCATCAAGGGTGTGCTCGTTGCTGTCTTGTTCGCCATCCTTATCGGCATCGATCCATACGATGTCACCGATCGCGTAGGTACGGGGCATGAAACCGAAATCGAGCGTGCCATCGTGGTCGCCGTTGTCGGTGAGGTCGCCCGAAGCTGCCGTCCAGTCACTCGAGTCCGTGGCCGAATCGCCAGCACCAGCCGGTGCCGGGCGAAGCTCGGTCAACGCCTCGATGGTGGATGCGTCTTCCTGATCGATCGTGACTGTGTATGACTCACCCTCAGGCAGCGCCGGCAGGTTCACGAACTCATAGAAACCGTTCTCGTCGGTGAACACCGGCGCAACCTCGTTGCCGTCGATATCGACAACAGGGTTGCCGTCAGGACCGGTCAGCACCAGCTTCACACCCTCAATGGGGGTTTCGAGTGGGCTGCTTCCCTGCACGCCGTCGCGGTCAGCATCCAGCCACACGTAGTCACCTACTGAGACCTTCTTGCGAATCACACCGGCATCCCACGTCGGGTCAACACCCTCGGTAGCGACGAATTCCTGGTCACCGTACTGCGGGTCGAGTGCGTCCGAACCCTCACCCAGGGTGATGGTCGACGAGCGTCCTTCTGCGTCAGCGTTCGAGTCGCCTTCCACGCCACCGACTGCTGCTTCACGTTCAGTGAACGTGTAGAGCGCCTTCTGGTCGTCGGTCAGCGTGAACTCGACGCGGTACTCGCCCGGAGCCAGCTCGTCGAACAGGTACAGACCGTTCTCGTCAGTCACAACCGGGTCCACACCCTCGACAGGCATGCCGATCGCATCAAGCAACGTCACCGTCACACCCGCAAGAGGCAGCTCACCATCGCTCTGCGCACCATCACGGTTCTCATCAATCCACACCACATCACCGATCGCATAGGTGCGAGGCATGAAACCGAAATCGAGCGTGCTGTCACGATCACCGTTGTTGACCAGATCGCCCGAGTCTTCGGTCCACGTGCTCGAATCAAGCGCCGAATCGTCACCAGCACCAGCCGGTACGGGGCGAAGCTCAGTCAATGCCTCGATCGTGGATGCGTCGTCCTGATCGATCGTGACCGTGTATGACTCGCCCTCAGGCAATGCCGGCAGGTTCACGAACTCATAGAAACCGTTCTCGTCAGTGAACACCGGCGCAACCTCGTTGCCGTCGATGTCGACGACAGGGTTGCCGTCAGGACCGGTCAGCACGAGCTTGACGCCCTCGATCGGGGTCTCCGCGTCGCTGGTTCCCTGCACGCCGTCGCCGTCAGCGTCGAGCCACACGTAGTCGCCGACCGAGACCTTCTTGCGCACCACACCCGCATCCCACGTCGGGTCGATACCCTCGGTGGCGATGAGATCAGCATCGACATACGCAGCACTGGCAACCAGCTGCTCGTTGTCGTCACCGAGCGTGAACAACGTGCTGAAGCCAAAGTCGGCACCCGCCGTGTCATTCGCGTTCGAGTCTGCGGCTACGTCATCGCCCGCCACATCAGTGGTGAACGTATAGATCGCAGCCTGATCACTCGTCAGCACGAACTCCACCCGGTAACTACCCGGCGCCAGCGCGTCGAACAGATACAGACCGTTCTCGTCGGTGGTCGTCGTGGCAAGCACCTCAGTGCCTACGCCATACAGGTTGACCGTGACACCTTCGAGCACCAGCTCATCAGCATCCTGCACACCATCACGGTTCTCATCAATCCACACGTAATCACCCACGGCATACGTCTTCGAGAACAACCCCGCATCCCACGTCGGGTCAATACCCTCAGTGGCAAGAACGTCACCGAACTCGTACGACGCGGCAGGCACCAGGGTGCTGTCGGGGCCCAGCGTGAACGGCGCGGTGCGGCCGGTGCTCACCACAGGGTCGCTGTTGTCGCTGTCGGCAACGCCGTCGGCGTCTTGAGTGGTGAAGCGGTAGGTCTGCTCTTGCTGTTCAGTCAGCGTGAACTGCACCTGGTACTCGCCCGCTTCAAGCTCGTCGAAGAGGTAGCGACCGTCGTCGTCGGTGACCGCGATCAGCGGTTCGCCGTCGGCGCCGAGCACGGGCTCGCCTTCGCCGTCAAGCAGTGCAACCGACACGCCGGCAACCGGCGCTTCGCTCTCGCCCTGTGACCCATCGCGGTCGTTGTCGAGCCATACGACGTCACCGACGGCGTAGGTGCGGGTGATCACACCGGCATCCCACGTCGGGTCGATTCCAGCCGTCGCGTTCACAGTTGCGGTGGTGTAGTCGTCCGACGCCACGAGCTGCTCGTTGTCAGCGTCGAGCGTGAAGACGTCACTGCGGCCGACGAAGCGGCTGGCTTCGGTGGGCGTCGCGTCGGAGTTCTCGGCGATGCCGTCCGCGGCAGGCTGCGTGAAGATGTAGCTCTGCGACTGCTCTTCGGTCAGCGCGAACTCCACCTGGTAGTCGCCGGCCATGAGGTCGTCGAACAGGTAGAAACCGTCGGCGTCGGTCGTGGTGACAACGGGTTCGTCATCGGCATCGAGCACGGGGTTGCCCTCGCCATCGAGCAGGCGAACGGCAACGCCGGCAAGCGGCGCCTCGCCGTCATCCTGCAGACCGTCGCGATCTTCGTCAATCCACACATAGTCACCCACGGCGTACGTGGTGATCGTGTTGGTAACCGTGATGTCGAGACCATCGACGCCCGCCGCGGGCAGGGTGGGGCTCACCGCGAAGTCGAACTCGGCACCGTTGGTCTCGGTGACCTTCGTGATGGTTCCGAATGCCGGAATGTTGAATTCATCCGAGCCATCGGCGGCAAGGTCGAACACATACGGGCTGTCTGGCAGTGCGTCGCCGCGGAAGTCCTCGACGGTCACTGAGATCTCGAATGTCTGACCGGATGCTGCCGCAGCGCTGTCTTCCGAAAGCTCCTTGGCGACACCGATCGTCACGTCAGAGACGAATCCGGCGTCGATCGTGTGATCGTTCATGCCTGCACCCAGCACGCTGACCGGCGCTTCACCGGTCGTGGTGTCGGCGTTCGAGTCGTTCAACGTCGTGGCGACGTCGGTGCTCTGATCGGTGAACGTCAGGTCGCTCCAGGTCAGCCCGGTGATCGCGTCGATCTCGGGCACGTCGCCCCAGACGAAGTCCACGTCAGCATCAGCGTCCAATTGACCGAACACGACCACGAGGTCTGCTGCCGGGTCGGTGAAGCGGTCTGCCCACAGTGCGCTGTTGAAGTAGTACTCGCCGAACTCATCGGTCGTTGTGCTCGAGAGCGCGTCGCCGGTCGGGTTGCCGTTGGCGTCTGCGAGGTAGAGCGATACCGGAGCGCCGGCGATCGAGGGCTCGTCAGCGTCTTGGCGGCCGTTCTGGTCGGCGTCAAACCACACACGGTCGCCGATTTCAGCGGGCGGCGGCAGCAGAGCGATGGCGAGTCCACCAAGACCGCCACCCTTCTGGAATGTGCTCGATGTCCGCGTTGAGGCGGTGTCTTCGGTGTGCTCGTATCCGCGGTCGGCGCTGCCGTCAATCGCATCGAACCACGTGACGCCGGCCAGGCGGATGCCGTCCAGCGGGTCATACATCGTCGATTGCACCTCAGCAACACCTGGGTAGGTAACGACAGCGCCGAGAGCAGCGTCCTTGTGGATCGAAGAGGCTGCACCGAGGTTTTGGCCGTCGTTGAAGAACTCGCGGGTGTCGTCACCTGACGGCCCTTCGGTGTTCGAGTCAGGCGTGACGGATTCGCGGTCGCCCACGAATCCGTCATCCTCGAGCGTGAAGGTTCCGTCGTCTTCTGGTGCTGCGATCAACAAGTCACCGCTCGCCAACGTCTCGAAGTACTGGCCGGTAACGCCATCGATGGCCGGATAGTTGCGGTTGCCACTTTGGATCGCAGTACGGTCCGTGAAACCGAGCGAGAGATAGCCTTCAGTGTCGAATGCCAGCCCGGTCAGAACAGCCTGCGGGTAGAGCTGCACGTTGCCCCAGTTGCTCGTGAGCCCTACTGAAGCGTCAGCGGTCGGGTTCGTCGTTCCGTCCCATGTCCACTGGTCTGTCCAGGTGTTCCACCGCATGATCTGCGGCTCGGTGGTCGGCCAACTGCCGCCGCCTCCCCAGCCCGTTGCCACGTTGCCCTTGGTGTACCCAAGGTCAGCGGTCAGCACGTTGCTCCACGTGGCGGTTCCGGCGACGACGTCTTCAAATGGCGCTTTCACGACATACGCGTTGAGCTCGGCTTCGGCTGCAGACTGACCGAGCGCGTCGCCGGTGGTGTCGACGTACCCCACATAGATGTCGCCACGATAGGACGAAATCGCCCAGGGACGCTGGTCGTCGTCAAGAACGGACGAGAAGTCCACAGCAACTGCCGAAGTCGGAGTCGACCCGTCGGTGATATCCAAGACATAGAGGTCGCGATCGTAAAGGTTGACGATCACGAGGCTGTTGTTGTCAGGGGCGACGGTGATGCCACCAATGCCCACCTTTCCAGCGTTTGCGAACGCGTCGACGTCTGCGCTGGGCAGATTCGATTCCCCTAGGCCACGATCGCTGTCGCTCGACACGGCACCTACGTCAATGCCGAGGTCGGCAAGCTCGAGCCAGTTTTCCACCGTGGTGGCGCCGGTCATCTCGCCCGATTCGGTGAGGATGTTCGTCATCTTGTAGATGCCGTCAATACCCAGCGGTCCGAGACCTGCCTGGCGCTTGTATGTCGCTGAGGCATACAGTTCGTTCGCGGTCTGGTCAAAGGCCAAGCCCCACACTGATCCCACTTGCCCGATGGTGGCGACCGTCGTGCGGTCGGGGTAGCTCGGAGCGTTGTTGTTGGCCGCCCCCCAGGGCAAGCCGACGATCGCCGCGTCGCCTGAGGTCTGGCCGCTGGAAAGGCCCGCGGTCTGAATCGCGGTGAATGTGGGGGCGTTCGCCTGTGCGAAGTCGTCGGGGTGGTTGATCATCAGGTCGACGTCTTCGGCGCCGGCCACTGTCATCTGCACCGTGGTGCCGTTGTCGTCACCAGCGAACGATGCAGCGTAGCCCTCGGGCAGCTCGGTGAACTCAACCCGCACGGCGGTGCCGTCGGCGACCGCTGAGGTGTCGAGCGTGTATTCACCAGCATCATCAGTGATGACGGTGTCACCGAGCTGGGTGCCATAAACGTCGTAAGCGACGACGCTGACGCCTGCGATGCCGACGTCAGTCTGTTCGCCGTCTTCGGGAGCGCCAATGTCGCGCACGCCGTTTCCGTTGAAGTCGCGATATGCGACACCGCTGATGGCGCCGGTCGCTGCGAGCGCGGGCGCAGCAGATGCCACGACGCCGGTAAGCGCGAGCGCGGCAGCCGCGCTCGTGGCGACGACCTTGCGTATCGCTGAAGTCTGTTGCTCGCGTTGATTGCTCACGCAAATCCCCTTAGTTCACTCTGAATAGAAACGGATCGCTCGTGTTCGGGCACGAGCGATCCTGTTGTGAACGCGGTCGCCTGCTGCATGCTGCATGACTGACCCGCCCCCGCCCCGGTGGCCTGGAACTGCCACCAGAGCAGAATACTTGCCAAATTGCTCAGAATGCAAACCAAAATACCGAGCGAAACACTGTATTGTTCGCCTGCACCCCATCTTTACTGAGCATTGTGCTCAAACTGAGCGAAACCTTGGACAAACCCGCGCCAAAGCGATTCGTGCGCGCCGGTCGAGGGGCTAAAGTTCGCTCGACTGCCTCCGCAGCGCCCTTCGTCGAGTTGCTGTGCCGCTATCTGCTAGCGTGGTGGGCAGGAGAGGGCGCTGTCGCCGTCGTGATGCGCCCTGCCGCGCAGTCCTGCAAGCCATCACGATTTCTCCGTCATCATCTTTGGGGAGATCGCATGAAAACTCGGGTCAAATACGTTGCCGCAACGGCCGCTCTTGCGCTTGGCGTCGGCGCACTTATCGCCGCTCCGGCTCTCGCAGCCGGTATTGACGAGGTCAGCGGTGTTGCCACCGTGCGACTTGACTTCTCCAACTCGGGTTCGGTTGACGTCACGGTAAACACCCAGAACACCTCTGACGTGACTGTCTATGGCTGGGCAACGGTGAATGCCCCCGATGGCACTCCCTACGACTTCGGCCCGCGCACCTACTACCCGGGTGAGACGTGGACCTACTCCACCACCCTGCAGGGCTACGACTGCGACGACCTCCCCCTGGCGAGCGCAATCGCGTACGCCTCGACAACTCCGCAGGGTGAGCCCGAGTGGACCTCTGGTCTGGTGTCCTACCCCAATCCGGCGATCACCGTGATCGGATGCCCGACACCCTCACCGACGCCAACACCGACTCCCACGCCGACGCCGACACCCACGCCGACTCCGACTCCGACTCCGACTCCGACTCCGACGGTGAGCCCGACGGTCACGCCGACTCCGACGGTGAGCCCGACGGTCACACCGACACCGACGTCATCGGTGACGCCCACCGCAACGCCGACGCCCACCAGCGGCGTTTTGCCCGCCACGGGCAGTGACAACGCCTGGCTGGTGCCGTTTGGCGCGCTGGCAGCGGTCGGCCTGTTCGCCGGCGGCTCGATGCTCGTGACCTCTCGCAAGCGCCGCGCATAGTCTGACGCGATAGTCGAAGGGCACGCTCTCTACTGAGAGCGTGCCCTTCGTCGTTGCTACTCGACACCGCCGACACGAGCGCGCGCCGAACGGCGTACAACCCAACAGCGTCAAGTCATGGCCAAAGAGCACCCGCCCCCAGCGACCAGCGCTCAACAGCGCGAGCGACCTACAGCGACCAGCGCCGCACAGCGCGACCGACCTACAGCGCGAGTCGGTCCGCCACGATAGCGGCGAGGCCCTCGGCGATTTCGGCGGCAACCTCAGCCGATTCTGCTTCGACCATCACGCGCACCAGTGGCTCGGTGCCCGAAGCGCGCAACAGCACGCGGCCGGTCAGCCCGAGGCGTGCCGTGGCTTGCGCTACGGCGTCTTGCACGACCTCATCTGTCTTCACTCCGTCGCGGTCGACGTCGCGCACATTGATGAGCACCTGCGGAAACACCGTCATGACCGAGGCGAGCTCTGCCATCGTCTTGCCGGTGCGGGCCATCTCTGCGACCAGGTGAAGCCCGGTCAGCAGGCCGTCGCCGGTGGTGGCGAACTCGCTCATGATGACGTGCCCAGACTGCTCGCCGCCCAGCGAGTAGCCACCTTCGTTCATGCGCTCGAGCACATAGCGGTCACCGACCGCGGTCGTCTCGACACGAATGCCGTGGGCCTGCATGGCGCGATGCAATCCGAGGTTGCTCATCACCGTGGTGACGAGCGTGTCTTCGACAAGCGCGCCGCGCTCTTTCATCGCGACAGCGAGAATTGCCATGATCTGGTCGCCGTCGACCACGTTGCCGGCAGCGTCAACGGCCAGGCAGCGGTCGGCGTCGCCGTCGTGGGCGATGCCGACATCGGCTCCCGCGGCAACGACGGCTTCTGAGAGCACATTCAAATAGGTCGATCCGACACCGTCGTTGATGTTGAGGCCGTCGGGGTCAGCACCGATCACGGTCACGCGGGCGCCTGCGTCGCGGAAGGTTTCGGGTGACACTCCCGATGCGGCGCCGTGCGCGCAGTCAAGCACGACGTGCAGCCCGTCGAGGCTGTGTGGCAGCGATGCGAGCAGGTGCACGACGTAGCGGTCTTCTGCGTCAGCGAAGCGACGAATGCGTCCGACTGCGGCGCCGGTGGGCTGCAGTTTGTCGCCGCCCATGGCGGCTTCGATGCGCTGCTCAACCACGTCGGGGAGCTTCACACCGCCGCGGGCAAAGATCTTGATCCCGTTGTCGGGGGCGGGGTTGTGCGAGGCAGAGACCATCACACCGAAGTCGGCGTCGATGTCTGCGATCAGGTACGCGGCGGCAGGGGTCGGCAAGACACCAGCATCCAACACATCGACACCTGATGAGGCGAGCCCTGCTTCGACTGCGGCAGAGATGAATTCGCCCGAAATGCGGGGGTCGCGCGCGACGACGGCGGTGAGGCGTTTGCCTTCAGCGCGACGTGCGTCGGCGGAACGACCCTGGCCCAGCACGACAGCAGTCGCCTGGGCCAGGGAAAGCGCGAGTTCGGCGGTGAGGGGGCCGTTGGCCAGCCCCCGCACGCCGTCCGTGCCAAACAGCGGCATCGAGCGCTTAGCGCTTCGAGTACTGAGGAGCCTTACGCGCCTTCTTGAGTCCAGCCTTCTTGCGCTCCTTGACGCGTGCGTCACGCGAGAGGAAGCCAGCCTTCTTGAGGGTGGCGCGGTTGTTCTCTTCGTCAACTCCGTTGAGCGAACGGGCGATGCCAAGACGCAGTGCGCCGGCCTGACCCGAGGGGCCACCACCCGAGATGCGTGCGATCACGTCGTACGCGCCGCCGAGCTGCAGAACCGTGAACGGGTCGTTGATCAGCTGCTGGTGGAGCTTGTTCGGAAAGTAGTCTTCGAGCGTGCGCCCGTTGACGGTGATGGTGCCCGAGCCGGGAACGATGCGCACGCGGGCAATGGCCTGCTTGCGACGGCCGACGGCTGCACCGGGAACGCTGAGCACGGGGCGTGCTGCAGCTGCTTCGGCAGTTTCGTCAACCGGGGTCTCGGTCGAGTAGTTGGTTTCGGTGGTTTCTTCGATCTTCGCCACGAGTTAGTCCTTAGTCAGTCTTCGGCGCTTACTGGGCGACCTGGTCGAGGGTGTACGTCTTGGGCAGCTGAGCCGCGTGAGGGTGCTCAGCACCGCGGTAGACCTTCAGCTTCGTCAGCTGCTGGCGCCCGATGCTGTTCTTGGGGAGCATGCCGCGAACGGCCTTCTCCACAGCGCGAACCGGGTTCTTCTCGAGAAGCTCACCGTAGGTGACCGACGAGAGGCCGCCCGGGTAACCCGAGTGGCGGTACGCCTTCTTCTGCTCGAGCTTCTGGCCCGACATGGCGACCTTCTCAGCGTTGATGATGATGACGAAGTCACCCGTGTCAACGTGGTTTGCGAAGGTGGGCTTGTGCTTTCCACGCAGAAGCGTGGCGGCGTGCGATGCGAGACGGCCCAGAATGATGTCCTGTGCATCAATGATGAGCCATTCGCGCTGGATCTCGCCAGCCTTGGGGGTATAAGTGCGCGTCACAGTAGTGCTGCTTTCTTGATCGAACGGAGAGGTTCGTGAATCCCACTCCGGGGGGTTTACGCTCGAAGCACGAGGGTAAACGCACCAGTGGAGGGCTCACGTTCGCGGCACCTAGCCAGCATGACAAAGGCACCAAAGGGAGAGCTTACGCTATATGCACGCCACGGCCAAACCGCGACGCGAGCGACGCCCGCGCGTGAGCATCATCATCGGCGCGGTGATCGCCGCTGTGCTCGTGATGCTGATCGGATTGGGCATCAGCGTGGCCAACTTGACTGAGCCCGCACCACCGTCGCCGGGCGAAGCGCTGCTGGTCGACGAAGACAGCAAAGCGCGAACTGCGTCGATGCTCGAGAGCGATCCTGATGCGGTGGCGGCTGCCACCTATCTTGCCGATGTGCCCACTGCGATCTGGCTCACGCCCGAGAGCTATCCGCTCGAGTCGGTGCGCGAGCTCACCTCAGAGCTACTCGGCGAGGCAAAGCGGGCGGATGCTGCCGCCACCCTGGTCATCTACGGTTTGCCCGAGCGCGATTGCGGTCAGTACTCGGCGGGCGGCCTCGACCCCGAAGACTACGCACTGTGGACCGAGCAGATCGCGCTCGCGCTGGCTGACTCTCCCGAGGTGAAGACGATCATCGTGCTCGAGCCCGATTCGCTGGCTCTCGCGCCCGAGTGTGGCAATGTTGCCGAGCGCATCGAGCAGCTGAGTGGCGCGACCGACGTTCTCATCGGCGAGAACGTATGGCTCTATGTCGACGGGGGCCATTCCAATTGGCTGCCGGCGTCTGAGATGGCAGCCATGATCAGTCAGATCGGCAGTGATGGCGTGCGCGGGTTCGCCACGAACGTCTCCAACTACAACAGCCTCGATGACGAGGTGCGCTACGCCGCAGAATTGTCGGCGCTCTTAGATGGCGCACACGCTGTGGTCGATACCTCGCGAAGCGGAGCGGGATCGACCGGCGCGTGGTGCAACCCTCCCCGCCGGCTCATCGGCGAGGCGCCTGCGACTTACGGCGACGACGTCGTCGACACCAATCTGTGGGTGAAGCCCCCTGGCGAAAGCGACGGCACGTGCAACGGCGGCCCGGCCGCCGGAGACTGGTGGCCGGCAGCCGCCGTCGAGCTGACTCGCCAGGTAGTTCCATGATGACGCCCCAGACAGTTCCTGGTCTGTGCAACAATTCAACCTCGAACAACTGTCATGTTTCTCGAAAACTCTGCCGATCCCCACGGTGAGATAGGACCCCCGCGAATGACTGAAGTTCCTTCAGAAACACGCACAGCTGTGATCATCGAAGATGATCCCGGCTTGCGCCACCTATTGAGTGAGGTGCTCGAAGCCGCAGGGTTCTCAACCGTCTCAGTCGGTAACGGCATCGACGGCATTCGTGCCGTGCTCTCGTACAAGCCGATGATCACAACGCTCGACGTGAACATGCCCGGCATGGACGGCATCGAGGCTGCCCGCCGCATTCGCGAGCAGAGCGAAACGCACATCATCATGATCTCGGGCCTTGGCGACGAGGCCGACATCGTCATGGGTCTCACCGCTGGCGCTGACGAGTACCTGATCAAGCCGTTCCGTCCACGTGAGTTTCGCGCGCGTGTTGAGGCTCTCATGCGTCGCCCGCGGGCGACGCTTGCGGTGCAGCCGCCGTCGATTCGCACCCAGGAGACGGCTGGCCCGTCTTTCCCCACGCCACGCACTGCGCCGACCGCACCCCCAGCGCCCACACGACCCGCCGCGCCGGTGGCGAACGAGAACGCGGAGTGGGTGATTGCCGAAGACTCCTCCGATGCCGTGTGGGAGGGCGATGAGTCGCCAGCAGCTGACGCCAACGGCGCACATCTGGCCGAGGGCGATTGGCTCACGCACCGCAATCTGCAGCTCGACGTCGATAGCCGCATCGTCCTGATCGACAACCGAGAGATCGATCTCACCCGCACCGAGTTCGATCTACTGGCTGCTTTGCTTCATTCGCGTCGCCGCGTGCGCAGCAAAGCAGATCTCACGCTGCTGTTGCGCGGTGAGTCCTATGTCACGTCGTATTTCGTGGGGGATGCTGATAAGCGCGCCATCGAAGCGCATATGACCAACCTGCGGCGCAAAATCGGCGACAGCCCCACACAGCCTCGATACATCGAGACCGTGCGGGGCGTCGGTTATCGGCTCACGGCCGAACAGGCATCACCGCAGCGCGACGGCCAACTGGGCGCTTAGACCTTGTAGCCGTGCTGGCGGCGGATCAGGCGCAGGAACATCTGCAGCGTCTGCAGCACCGTGACTACTCCGACGATCGGCCAGCCGATCCATAGCAGGGTCGACTGCGCAGCCGGGCCGAGCATCATCCACACCGCGGCGACGGCGGCCAGCACGGCGATGGCGATGAACAGCGGCATCCAGTGCCCGAGTCCGCCCGAGCCCTTCTCAGCCTTGGCCTGCATGGCCCAGTTGTCGACCTTCTTCTTTGACAAGAACCTGGTCCATGCGCGAATGAAGTGCGCCATTCTGATCCACATATACATCTCGGCCGGCACGAACAGCAGCGCGAAGAGTATGTCTTTGTAGGTGCGCGAATACATGGTCATCGCCATGCGCAGGTTGAGCAGAATCGCGACGATCACCGGAATCAGCCAGATTGGCGAGAAGACGAAGGCGTTCAGTGAGAGCGAGCCAGCGAGCAGCAGCGCGAACGCGAAGCGAACGAAGATGTTCGTGAGCATGCCGAGGTTCTCGAACCAGCGAATGCGCAGGTTGGGGTGGAATGGCTGTCCCTTGGTGTCGCCGCGCTGCCCCGGCCACATCAGCTCGATTGCGCCGTACGTCCACTTCACCTGCTGGGCGTCGAGGCCGCGAAGCGTGGTCATGCCACCCACGTCGGCGCGCGACACGGGGCTGATCTTCGTGAGGTAGCCCGCGCTCTTGATCTGCAGCGAGAGCAGCGAGTCTTCGACCTCACTGTCTTTCACCCACGGTGTCGACTGGCGGTTCTCGACCATGACCTCGCGCAGCGCTTGGGTGGCGAACAGCGAGAACTGACCGCCGAGAACGGCCATGTTGCGGCCGCGCAGCAGGTTCTGCAGGTTGAACGCGGCGAACTGCGAGCGCTGCCCGGTGATCAGAAACGACGCGAGGCCTTTGAACTTCGAGTTGTCGATGCTGTAGATCGCCGAGATGCCGCCGATGCGGGTGTCTGCGATGATCTCGGTCTCGAGGTTTTCTACCGCGTGGATCTCGGCGATGGTGTCACCGTCGACACCGAGCAGGTAGTCGTAACCCTCGACGAGCGCGTAGCCGTAGTTGAGCGCACCGACCTTCTTGTCGGGGTTCTTTCCGATGTCGTGCACGAACACCTCGGTGAACTGCTCACCGAGCGGCGTCGAGACCTCGTGGGGCCCCGCATACTTAGCCGCGATGGCAACCGTGCGGTCGCTGGTGTTGTTGACCACCACGTGGATCACGTCGGGCACGCGGGTCTGCGCCAGCAGGCCTTCGATCACCTCGGCGATTGACTCTTCTTCGTTGTACGCGGGAATCACGCAGCCAATGGTCGAGCGCTGCGTCGACGCGTGATCGAAGACTGATTCGAAGTCTTCGGGAAAAGCGTGATCGTCTTCTTCGACCGGCGGCGGCGGCGGTGTCGCCTTGTGACGTGAGCTCGATCGTGAACGCAACGCCAACTCGTTCTTCGGAGCAACCGCATTCGTGGTGATGTTGTCAGTCATGACGTGATCTTTCGGTTAGAGAAGCCAGCGCCTTGGGGAAGCCAGCTGTTCAGAAAAGTGTGTCGCGGCAGAAATTGCCGCTGACCACGATCTTGCTATGCTGACGTGCACGTAGCATTCGTTTTTCGCCGATACGCCCCCAACAAACCCCCAAGGTTTCCTCAAGGCGCTTCGGGTCAGGCGCCAATTGAGACCGCGCGGGGGCGTCGATGGTCACGATCTACACGATCGCACTCACTGCGGCTTGTTGCGCCGCGGTGGCGCTGGTGGTCATTTCTGAGCGTGGCGCCCGCCCCGTCGGCTCATCGTGGGTCAGCGTTTCCACGCTCGCTCTGCTCGCCGGCACGTCGGCGACGCTGTCAACGCTCGCCTACGCCATGGCAGACGAGAACTCGCAGAATCTGCTGCCGCTCGTGATTGCCGACGTGACGATGCCGCTTTCGGTCGGGCTGCTCGCCGCCGCCATGCGCCGCGCCACCGCAAAGACACACACCTGGGCGATGTGGTTTCTGCTGGTCTCGCTGGGCGTCGGTGCGCTGACGGTCTATGTCTCGGTCGACGCCAGCTATTACGTCAAGCTGGTCGCGCTGTCGACGTTCAGCCTCATCGCGGCGACGGCTTGCTATCAGGGTCGAGAACACCTGCCGCGACTTGGCGCACTGCTGGTGGGCATCACGGTCACGGTCTACGGCGTGTACTGCGCCGCCCGCCTCATCGTGCCGCTCTACGTCGGCAACGATGACTTCTACGTGCAGTTGCTGCTCACGCAAGGGCCCGCGACGATCGTCGCTGCGATCACGGTCGCGGTCTCGGCCGCGGGCATGATTCTCATCGTTCGCGGTGTGAACCCCGACGACGCAACGCGCATCGTCAACACGCGCGCCTTGACGGATTGGATGGAGGCGCTGCTGGCGATGAGCCCGACCGTCACCACCATCGGCATCTCTATTCCTGACGCCCAACTGCACCGCACCGCTTTCGGCCGCCCCTGGGCGCTGGCCATCACCCACGCGGCGACGACCGCGACGCTCGAGGTCATGCCCTCGGGCGCGATCATCGGCCGAGTGGCACCGAACACGCTCGTCGTCTTGCACTTCGGCGGCACCACACTCGATGTTGATGTGATCAGAGAGCGGCTGCAGAAGTCCTACGCTGAGATGATGCCGCCCACCGCCCCCACACGACCACCCGAGCTCGTGGTCGAGCGCGCGGTCTTTTCGTCGTCTGCAGAGTTGCGGCGCTTCGCCCGGCAGTCACGAGCCATCACTCGTCGCGCCATGTCTTCTGAGAGAGCGCGATAGTGGCAGAAATTCGGCGTCTTGAGTCACGCACCAACTCCATCTGGCTGTCGCAGCTGCTGCTCGCTGTCGTGGTGGTCGTCATCGTGCTGCTCGTGCAAGCCGTTGAACCCGAGACGATGGGCGAGTGGACGTTCTCGGTGGGCGTCTCGGCGATGGTGATCATCACCGCGCTGGCGCTCATCGTGCCGTGGGGTCTGCTGCCCTCGTGGGCAGCGCTCAGCATTCCGTTTCTCGACATCATCGCCGTAGGCACGATGTCGGCGCAGACCACGATCGACCTCGCCTACCTGTGGGCTTTTCCGGTGATCTGGATCGCGACGCACTACGGATTCGTCGCAATCGGCTCGGCCCTCGGCGTGATCGCCATCACCGTCGTGATGAGCGAGATCGGCTCCCCCGGCACGGCCGATGCCACGCTGCGGGTGAGCGTTATCACCCTCACGCTCACGTTCATCGCGATCAGCACCCGCCTCGCGGCGCAGCAGACCAGAGCGTTCAAGAGGCTGCTGGTGCGAGAGGCAAGCAAGCTCAACGACGCACTGGCGCGCGCGAAGCGGCAAGAACGCAATGCCTCACAGATGCTCGAGACCATCGACGTGGGCATCGCACGAATCTCGGCTAACGGCGAAGTCGACGAGTTCAATGACACCTACCGCTCGCTGTACGGCATTCGTGCCTCCGACCTGACGGCCCCGCCCTCGTCGGTCGAATACGACGCGCTGCGGGGTGCGCCCGTGCCGGCGGCGAACCGTCCGCTGCAGCGTGCGATGCGCGGCGAGCAGTTCGACGATGCCCGCACCTGGCTGTTCACCGCGTCAGGCGTGTGGCACGCCCTCTCGCTCACGGCGCGCTCGGTGCCGAGCGATGACGGCTCAGACACCCGACACGGTGCCCTGCTGATCGCTCACGACATCACCGCGATGCTGCGCGCCGAGAACCTGCGACAGACGCTGACGGCGCGCATCTCACATGAACTGCGCAACCCACTCACCACGGTTCTCGGGTTCTCAGAGATTCTGCTCGATGACGAAGACCTGCCAGCGCGTGCGCACAAGCAGATCAACGAGATCAGCATGGCGGGCCAGCGCATGCTGACGCTGTCTGAGGCCATTCTGCAGTCGGGTGCCTCTGCGCAGAAAGACGAGTTGGTGATGGTGCCCACCGACCTGTCGAAGGTCGTCACGCAATCGGTCGATTCGTTCGAGCCGATGGCGGGGTCGAAAGCGGTCGCTGTCGAGTGGTACCCGCACGCCACGACCTTCGTGCTGGGTGATGCCTTCCGCTTGCGTCAGTTGGTCGACAACCTGCTGAGCAACGCCATCAAGTACACCCCGAAGGGCGGCAAGGTGATGCTCTACGTGACCACCACCGACGACGAGGTGCTGCTGAGCATCAGCGATACCGGTTCGGGCATGACCGCCGAAGAGGTCGACCGCATCTACGACCCCTACTACCGGGCGCCGGGAGCCGTCACGAGCGAAGTACAGGGCACCGGTTTGGGCATGGGCATCGTCAAGTCGCTGATTGAGCAGCACGGCGGCAGCCTGTCGATCGAGAGTGAGCCCATGCGCGGCACAACGATGACCGCATCACTGAAACCAGCACCGGCAACCACTGAGGCAGGTGTGCAAAGTGCTTAATTCTGGCGAATTTGCCATCGCGCAGACCACCGTGGTCACGACGTGCGTGATCCTGATGACCTGGCTCGGTCTGGTCGGTCGCTCTGGCCGCCCCACCATGCTGTGGACGCTCGGGCTGTTCTTCTCTCTGCTCGGCGTCTATGCCTCGTACGCGGGCACTGCTCTGGGTCTCGATACTGTCGTCTTGCCCATGGGCCAGGCCTTCGGCTGTGGCATGCCGCTGCTGTTGTGGTCGGGTTTGCGCGCACTGCATCGAAAACGCGCTTATTCGTGGGCGGGCCCCGCGCAAGCCCTTGTGACCTTCGCGGTACTGATGGCGACCGCCGGCTCTGAGTTCGGCGCATTCGCCTTCCGCACGGCGTTCTTCGCCACCGGAATCGCGCTCGCCGTGCTCGCCATCGAAGCGATGAGCGGCGACACCCGCGGTTCGCTCTATACTCCGCCTCTCGTCGCGGCGTGCGGGCTGGTCTTTTTCCTTGCCACTGTCGGCTTCGTGCTTCCGCTGGTGACGGGCAACACTCTCGTCGAGCTGGGCGACGTCGTATTCACCCGTGTCAGCATGATGATCTGGACGATGTTCATCATCACGGCGACCGTCACGCTGCTCTTCTACGCCAATCGGCGCCCTGGGGCGCTTGACACTCTCGAGGCGCTCGACGCATTCATGCCCCAACCGCTCATGCGGGGCGTGGCGCGTGAACGGTTGGCTCGTGCCAGGCACAGAGACGAAAGCGACTGGACCTTCATCGAACTGTGTCTTGACGATCTTGACGATCTGCGCGATGCGAGCAACGGCTGGTCATTCCGCGCACTCGTCTCGACCTTCGAGACGATCATCATCCAAGAGGTGCGCGCCGAGGCTGACCTCAGCCGCGTGGTGCCCGGTCGGGTGCAGATTCTGGTGGCAGAGTCGGCCGCGTCGACCCGCGAGCGCGTGCGCCTGGTGATCAACCGGCTGTCTGAAGAAGCCTCGGGCGTCGCCAACGTGCGTGTCTCTGCCAGCGCTGGCATTGTGCCGGTGGTGGTCGGCACAGACACCTACGACGAACTCACTGCGCTCGCTCACGACGCCGTGCTCGAGGCGCAGGGTCAGGGTGGCGACCGGTGGGTGCGCCTGCCCCCGCGCGACAGCCGACAGGCACCCGCTACGACGACGATTGCGATACAGCCACCCGCTACGGCGCGATAGCGACGGTGAGCGTCTCTGAGGCGGTTTGCTTCGCATAGTCGCTTGAGGTCGGCGTCGACTGCACCAAGAACTCATACGTGAACTGCAGGGTCACATAGGTGGCGCCCTCGGGCACCGCACCGACCATGAAGGTCTGCGTATAGCTGTAGGGGTCGATCACGAGATAGCCGGGGCTGGTCGTGGCCGAGTCGATCTGTGCGCTGAGCGGGTCGAAGGTTTCGGTGGCCGATGCGGGCGTGGCGATCATGGTGGCACGCTGCAGATACACCGACTGGCCGTCGTCGGGGGTGATCTCTGTCGTGAGCGACACCGACACCGGCTTGAGCACGCCCGCATTCCACTGATCCATCGACAGCGTTGACCAGTAGTCGATGCTGACGTCAAGCGGGCCGGCAACCATTTCACGCGCGGTCGAGCCTGAAGAAAGATCGTTCGGCACCGGCTGCTCGGCTGTTGCCGTGGGTGTCGGTGTGGGCGTGGCGGTGGGTTCAGACCAGGGCGGGGTGAACGAGCTGCATCCGGTCAGTCCGAGCGTGAGCGCCGCCAGCACAGCGGTGGTTCGAACGGTGGCGCGGGTCGTGCGAGTCATATGCGGGCCCTTGATCGGTGGGGAGGTTTGGGGGTCACAGCCGGGATCTTTCTCTTGGCCATAGTAGACGTGCAACGGTCTGGCGCGTTGACGAGCCGGCCGCTCAGGCGAGCAGCATGGCCACGCCGAGCGTATTGAAGAGTATGTGCGCGCACAGCGCTCCGCCCAGTCGCCCGGTGACGAACACGAGTGTGGCGCACCCGATTCCCACCGCCGCGGTGCCGACGAGTGTTCCAACCGGCATCGTCGCGCCGGCGACAATCGGCCCGATCGCGTGAATCGCGACGAAGCTGACGGTCGAGACGGCAACCACCACAACACCAGCGATCACGCCGCGCGACCCGAGCAGGTCGCCGAGCGATCGTTGCAGCAGGCCGCGAAAGAAGACCTCTTCAACCACGGGCGAGATCAGCACGGCTGTCGTCAGCGCAACGACAATAGCGAACACGTTGACGGGCGCGCCGAGTGGCCCGGCGCTGAAGAACCCCGATGAGCCGGGCACGGTCGGCGCCACGATTTCTACCGCCGCGCGCGCGGCCAACGCGATCGCGGCGCCGATAACGAGGTCGAGCGCGCGCCACTGGCGCAGGCCAAGAGCAGACAAGAGGGTGGATGCTGCAACGCGCCCCGCGAGCACCGCGGCCGCGATCATCGGCGCACTCAGCACAACAACGTCGGCGATCGCTATAAGAGAGGCATCAACCTGCCATCGCAGCCGCACTGACGGCCACCACGCGATCAGCGCCGCCGTCAGCGTGAACCCGGCCACGGCGATCGCCAGGGCGAGAGCCGGTCGCGCATACGCAGCGTGCGCCGCCTCAGCAGTACCCGCACGAACGCGAGAAACCCCGGGCACCTGGGTGCCCGGGGTTTCTCGGTGGTTCGTTATGTTCAGACCTGCGAAGCCGAACGGCGACGTGCAACACCGGCTGCGACGGCGATGCCGCCGAGGCCGAGTGCGCCAGCGCCGAGCCAGAGAGCGCCGAGCGGTGCGTCGCCACCCGTTGCGGGCAGCGCGTCTTCGTCACCGGTTGCGGGCAGCTCTGAGCCGTCGGTTCCGACGCCAGAAGTAGCGAACGACGCGGCTGCAACAGCGTTGCCGTCTGCGTCATAGCCGGTGAGGGTGTACGAGCCTTCGCTTGCAACGGTGACGGTGACGTCGACCGAGCCGTCAACGACGGTCTTGGCGACACCAGCCGACGTCGTCGAGGTGAAGACCATCGACGCGAGCGTGGCACCGCTGGCGTTCTCACCCGTCAAGACGAAGGTCAGGGTCTGTCCGTTGAAGTCAGCCAGGCCGTCAAAGGTGAAGGTGACGGGAGAGCCGACTGAGATGATTCCCGGGGCCGAGGGGCCAACGGGGGTGTAAGCGGCAGCCGAGGTTGCGGCTGCGCCAGAGAAGACGAGGGCGCCGGCGATTGCCAGGGCGGTGAGTGATTTTTTCATGTATGTGTGCTCCAAATGATCAGCAAAACCGGGTGCGGCGCGGGTTGACTGCTGCTATCAAGACCTTGGGGATCTCCTGTGCAACTGTACAGAGAAACCCCTGACTAAAGCGAATCGCCAAGGTTTCTAGATTGTTACGTTTTGGGGTTTGGCTCGCAACCGCGAATCTACGCGAATATGCAGATCACGTCCAGAAAGTGCCCACGAGCGCGAGAACCACGAAACTCGCGTTGAACACCAGGTGAACGAGCACCGCGCCCCAGATGCGTCCGGTCAGCATTACGAGCAGCGAACACACCAGTCCGACGAGTCCGATCGACAAAATCACGCCGGTGCCCAGCTGCGCGGTGAACGCATGCACGAGCATGAACACAGCGCTGCTCACGATCACGGCGGTCACCCCGGCGGCGACCCGACCGACCGGCCTTCGCAACACCGTGTAGACGCTCACCAGCAGCACCGCGCGAAAGAAGAACTCTTCGAGCAACGGCGCAACGAGCACCGGGCCCAGCAGATCGGTCACCAGCCACTGGCTGCCCAGCGACCCGTCAAGGGTCGTATAGCGCGGAAAAGCCCCGCTGCCGCCGAGCGCCACTTCGATCCACCCAGCCACCACGCGCAGCGCAACCCCCAGCACCACCGCATACAGCAGATCGACCGCACGAAAGCGCAGCAGCCCCGCCGGCCGCGATCGACTGAATGTCCACACGATCGGCACGGCCATGCCTACCCACAGCAGCACGCCCGATGCGAGCGGCGCCCACGGCGCGTCGACAAGGGTGTCGATGGCAGCGGCACCGAGCGCGAAGAATCCCAACGACAGAAACGCCACGGCGAGCGTGGTTTCGCGCCAGCGGCGCACCGAACGCCCACCTTCGCGCCAGTCGGTGCGTGCCGCCCTGCGGTAGTCGCCGCCCATTGCCGCGGCTTCCGCCTCGGCAGCGCCTCCCTGCGCGCGCAGTTCTGCGCGCGTGAGGGGCTGCTCGACGTCGATAGAGTGATCTGGCACCCGCCCAACCTACCGATCTTCGAAAGGTTCCGCCGTGTTTGAGATCTTGACGGTCTGTACGGGAAACATCTGCCGCTCCCCCCTGGCAGAGCAACTGCTGCGCACCCGGCTCGCCGATTTTTCGCCGCAAGTCACGAGCGCCGGCACGCGGGGCCTTTCAGCGGCCGAGATGACCGCCGAGGCGCAGCGCCTTGCAACAGAGCGTGGTGTTCCCGAAGTGGATGCTGCCGCGCACCGCTCGCGCTTCCTCACCGAACAGCACCTCATCTCCCCCGACCTGATTCTCGCGATGACCCGCGAACACCGCCGCGATATCGCCGAACTGGCACCGTCGCGACTGCGATCAACCTTCACCGTGCGTGAGTTCGCGCGACTCTACGCATCGACGACGCCCGAGCAGATTCGCGCCGCTGCCGACGCCGCCGGCCCGGCCGCGTCCGACCGCGTTCGCGCGATGGCCGCGCACGTTGCTGGGCAACGGGGTCTGGCCTTTCCGCCCGACGATCCTGCCGACGACGACGTGATCGATCCCTACCGCCGCTCGTGGAAGACCTACGAATTGTCGGCCGACCAGCTGGTTCCAGCGATCGACTCCGTGGTCGATGCGATCACCGTGGCTCTGGCACCGAATTCTGTCGTGGCAAGATAGTCCCCAGACTTACCGGCACCGAAAGGCACCATGGAACTCTCTGACTACCTGCGCATTCTGCGCAAGAGCTGGTTGCTGATCGTTGTGGCAACCCTGGTGGGGGTCGGTGCCGCTGCCGCGTATTCACTCACCCGCACTCCTCTCTACGAAGCGCAGAGCACGGTGTTCGTGTCGTCACAGGGTGGCGTCACGATCAGCGAACTGCAGCAAGGCTCTAGCTTCACCGAGTCGCGCGTGACGACGTACACCAACCTCGTCACCACGCCGATCGTGATGAACCCGGTGATCGCTGAGCTCGGCCTTGATGTGACTGCCGCCCAGCTTTCTGGTCAGGTTTCGGCCTCGACCCCGCTGAACACCAGCCTGATCACGATCACGGTGACGGATGCTGATCCCATACAGGCCGCCGACATCGCGAACGCTCTCGGCGCCAGCCTGACGAGCGCGGTTGAGTCGATCGAGACCCCCGCGGGCAGCGACACCAGCCCAGTAAGCCTGACTCGTGTCGAAGACGCGATTCCGCCGCTTTCGCCGTCGAGCCCAAACGTGCCGCTCAACCTCGCGCTCGGCTTCTTGGTTGGTCTCGCCGTCGGTGTGGGTATCGCCGTTTTGCGCGCAGTGCTCGACACCCGCATCCGCTCATCGCGTGATGTGGCAACAGTCACTGATACGCCGATCATCGGTGCAGTCGCATTCGATCCCAAGGCGAAGACGCGACCGCTGATTGTGCATGCCGACCCGCTGAGCCCGCGGGCCGAGTCGTTCCGCGCCCTGCGCACCAACTTGCAGTTTCTCGACATGGGAGGGCGCTCAAGCTTTGTCGTCACCTCAAGCCTGCCAAGTGAGGGCAAATCGACCACCGCGATCAACCTCGCGATCGCACTCGCCGATGCAGGCAAGCGCGTGGCTCTGATCGACGCCGATCTGCGCAAGCCCAAGGTCGCTGAATACCTCGGCATCGAGGGTGGTGCGGGTCTTACTGACGTACTGATCGGTCGCGCGCGCGTCGGCGATGTCATGCTGCCGTGGGGTGGGCGCAGCATGTTTGTGCTACCTGCGGGCAAGATTCCGCCGAACCCAAGCGAGCTGCTTGGTTCGACGCAGATGAAGACGCTGCTCGAAGTGCTTGAGCGCGACTTCGATGTTGTGCTGTGCGACGCTCCCCCGCTGCTCCCGGTGACCGACGGCGCAATCCTTGCCCGCGCAACCAGCGGCGCAATCGTCGTGGTGTCTGCCGGTTCGACCACGACCCACCAGCTCTCGGGCGCCGTCGACGCGCTCGACACGGTCGACGCAAAGATCGCCGGTGTCGTGCTGTCAATGGTGCCGACCCGCGGGCCTGACTCCTACTACTCCTACGGCTACGGGTACGGGTACGGCTACACCGACCAGAAGCCCGAGAAGAAAGCCAAGGGCAAGAAGGGTTCCACGCCTGTCCAGGCTCCCCCTGCTAGCAACACGGGCGAAACCCCCACGCGCGCCGCGAGTCGCGCAGAAGGCTGATGCCTGCGCGCACGCACCACCGAAGCCGCGCCGCGCAGGTCACGGCGATTGTCGCGGTCATCGTGCTCACCATCGGCGTTGCGGCGCTTGCGATGATGGCGCTGACGCAGTCCAAACCAGAGCCCACGACGGCGCTCGTCAACCCGGTGCCGACGTTCACTCTCGGGGTAAATGCTGACGCCGCGACGGCGCCTCCCTCCGCCACGGCGCAAACCGTGCCGGTGTTCGCGCCCGCCGAAGAACGCTTTCTCGCCGTCGATTCCGGTGTGATGTGGCGCGGTGTCGCTGGTGAGTGCGGAACGACCGCCCCGGTCATCGAGCGCTCGACCGACGTCGGAGTGACCTGGGTCGATGTCACTCCGACCTATCGCGAGATCGGTCAGCTCCTCTCTCTCGAGCCATTCGCCGACGGCCAGGCTGAAGCCGTTGCCCTCGTGGGCGCCGGCTGCGAGCCACAGGCGCTCCGCACCTTCACTCAGGGCGAGTTCTGGGAGCCCTATCCCGAAGCACTGGCCAGCGCGACCTACATCTCACCGAACGACTCTGGCGTCATCGTCCTCGCGGGTGTGGAGGTCGAGGCACCGTGCGACGAGCCTCGCGGGTTGCGCACGACTGACGGAAACACCGCGCTGATCTGTGATGGCGCGGTTTACGTGCATAGCGCCGTCCGGCCAAGCGAGACCGGTCCAGATGACTGGCTCGCCGTCGACGCGAACTATGCCGTCACCATCGCCGCCTCATCAGGCTCCATCGCAGTAGCGCACGTGACTGAATCATGCGACGGCTTGACGGTGACAAACTTCTCAGCCGAAGGCATCGCTACCGAACCGAGCCAGTGCGTCGCGGGCGTAGATATTGCTATCCCGACCGCGCTAACCATCGACTCACCCGAGGGTTACACACTGTGGTCAGGAGACTCACCCGTCAATGTCGGCTAGTACGCCCATAGCGCGTCACGCAGCATCTGTCGCGATGGGTCACGCTCTCTGGAAACAGTCCGTTTCGAGCAACTTAACATTCCCGAAACGCGGCCCCGAAATGCCTCCCGATCTGGTCAAGAGCGTCTCCCCCCGCCTGCTAATCTCTTTTCGGGGCCATGATCTACAGGAGCAATACAAGTGACGTCGAATCTAAATATCGACGCGACACCGACGTCGCTCTCAGCGGATAAGTCGCAGACTGGTGCCGTGGACCGTGCGCCGACTGGCGCGACCGTCCATGCAACTGCAGCTCCCGCGCGCGATTGGCGCAAGCGATACGCGCTACGCCTGTACATATCTGACCTGCTAGTTCTCGTCTGGGTGGTCTTTGGAACGCAGATCGCCTGGTTCGGTATGGGAAACGCCGACCTGGCCATGCGTAGTGACGTTCGCATCACCGAACTGTCCTACTGGATCGTCTCCTCGGTTCTCGTACTGCTCTGGCACGGGGCCTTGCGGTTCACTGACTCTCGCGACTATCGCGTCATCGGCGCGGGAAGCGCAGAGTACGTGCGAGTAGCAACCGGCAGTTTCCGCCTGTTCGGGTTTCTCGCGATCTTCGCATTCTTGTTCCAGGTCGACATCGCGCGCGGCTACCTTCTCATCGCGTTGCCGGTCGGGGTACTGGTCCTGATTCTCGAGCGCTGGCTATGGCGCCAGTGGCTTATCGCGCATCGAACTATGGGTGGCTACTCCGCCCGGGTGCTTCTCGTCGGCTCAGAGTCCTCTATAGCGTTCATCGCAACCGAACTCCACCGCAACGTTAGCGCCGGCTATCATGTCGTCGGGGCGTGTGTGCCTAGCGGAATAGTCGCTGCTACCATCCCAGGCACCGAAGTTCCCATCATGGGCAACGTCGATGCTATTGAGCAAGCCATGGCTGTGACAAATGCTGACACCGTCGCAATCACTAGTACCGATGACTTGCCGCCCCAGAAAGTGAAACAGATCTCTTGGGGGCTCGAAGGGGGCAAGCAGCACCTCGTGTTAGCTCCGAGTATCATCGACATTGCGGGGCCAAGGATCCATATTCGCCCTGTCTCGGGGCTGCCACTGATGCACGTGGAGACCCCGCGCTTTAGCGGGGGACAGCGATTCCTTAAGCGCGGGGTCGATGTGATCGCATCGCTAGTGGGCGTCATACTGATCAGTCCGATTCTCTTGGTGCTCGCGCTGCTCGTGCGGTTGTCTGGGCCGGGGCCTATTCTCTTCAGACAAAAACGAGTCGGCTTGCGCGGCAAAGAGTTCACTATGCTCAAGTTTCGCTCGATGGTTGTCGATGCCGAAGCCATGCTGACGGATTTGCAGGGCAAGCGTGATGCTGGCAACGAGGTGCTTTTCAAGATCCGCGACGATCCCCGCGTTACCTCAATCGGCCGCATCATGCGCCGTTTCAGCCTGGACGAGCTACCGCAGCTTTTCAATGTAGTCGGCGGCTCGATGTCCTTGGTTGGTCCTCGACCCCCGCTGATCTCGGAAGTCGCTCTGTACGCAGACCACGTCCACCGCAGGTTTCTTGTCAAGCCTGGCGTGACAGGGGCCTGGCAGGTAGGTGGCCGGTCGAGTCTTTCCTGGGATGACTCGGTACGGCTGGATCTTTCGTACGTCGAGAATTGGTCCCTGCTAGGTGACATCGCCATTCTCATCAAGACCGCTCGCGCTGTTTTCTTGCCCGGCTCGGCCGCGCACTAGTAATCACAGCCCTCCACCGCTTCCGCGCACTCTCTCACCAAGGACTCAATCAATGCCCTCTGTCGCCATAATTGGAACCCGCGGATACCCTAGCTACTACGGCGGGTTCGAGACGGCAGTTCGAAAGCTCGCCCCATATCTTGTCGATCAGGGTTGGGATGTAACGGTCTACAGCAGGCCGGGTGCGACGAACAAGTCCGATCCAACCCGCGACGAACGCGTGCACGTCGTCACGACAAAAGGCTTTGAGCGCAAGTCAATCAGCACCCTTTCCTATGGGCTAACAGCTGCACTACATGCGGCTCGGGCAAAACCGGACGTTGCACTCGTCATGAATGTTGCAAATGGCTATTGGCTGCCGATACTGAAGAGAGCGGGAATCCCAACGCTCGTCAATGTAGACGGGATTGAGTGGGATCGGGAAAAGTGGGGCCGCGTAGCGAAGTGGGTCTTTCGCACAGGCGCGACGTGGACCGCGCGACATGGCGACCGACTTGTGTTCGATTCCGAGGAAATTGCGAGAAGGTGGGCCGTTGACTTTAGCCGCGATGGAGTATTCATCCCGTACGGTGGCGAGGTACCGGAGGAGGCACTCCCCGTCGAACCTGGTCTCGTTCACCGTTCATACGCGCTTATGGTAGCGAGATTCGTTCCTGAGAACACTGTGCCGGAGTTCCTCGACGCCGCTGACGCGATCAGCGAAACCCACGACGTTGTCATTGTGGGTTCAACTGGGTACGGCGGTGATCTGGACGACCAGGTACAAAAGTTGGCTTCACGAAAGCCTCGTGTTCACTGGTTGGGACACGTCAGTGACGATCGCCGACTTAACAGCCTCTGGCAACACTCGGGAGCCTACTTTCATGGGCATAGCGTCGGCGGGACGAATCCTGCGTTGGTTCAAGCTATGGCCTGCGCTGCACCTATCGTCGCGCGAGACACGATATACAATCGTGAGGTCCTGGGAGCCGGGGGCACCTACGCCCAACCAGTCGCTGCCGACATTGCCGGCTCGCTATTGGGCATGCTGGCTAGCCAGACTTCGCAAACAGAGGCCGCCCAGAATGCATTAGCTAGACGAGTCGGAACTTATACGTGGGATTCGGTCAACGCTAAGTATGACGAGTCCCTCGGCGAACTTCTTGCGCGCCGGTGAGTCGTCTCATGCGGAAATTCCGGGAGTCGGGTAGCTTGCAAGGTGCGCAAGCAGTCGCCGAACGCGACATCTATCTAGTCAACCCCCTCGGCGCGGCGCTCCATCACTACACGAGGGAACTTGCTGAGGTGCTTGCACGGGCGGGTTGTAGAGTCGAATCGATTTCGATAGATGAACCGTCCGCAAGCGGGCGCGGCAAGGTTGCTTGGCTCGTGTCGTACTCGAAGATCCTCGCTCGCTCCGCACGGCGTGCCAGGAAAAGTGGCGGCCGGATTATTGTGACCTGGCCGATAGCTGGTTTTCTAGATATAGCCCTTGCAGCCCTCATGGTGCGACGGTGCTCGCTGTCACTCGTCGTTCACGACACCGTGCCACTCGTACGCTCTCTAGGATACGGGCCGACCGCTCAGCGTCTTGCGCGGGTTCTGGGCGTACCTGGCCAGATTATCTTGCACTCCGAACAAGCTGTCTCAGACATTTCGGACGTTCGCCTGCGCAAGTCCTCTGTACTCCTGCCGCACCCCATGCTGGAGCCCAACCGATCAAGCCACCCCCCAACCCGCGGGGAGCGGGTTGTTCGCGTCCTTGGCCAATTCAAGCCTGACCGCGACCTAGATGCGATGCGATCAATCGCAGCTCTGCCACTCGAGAATGTGCGCTACGAGGCGATCGGCCGCGGCTGGCCGCCGATTGAGGGCTGGAATGTTCGTGACGAGTTTGTGAGCGAGTCTGAGCTGGACGTGCTCATCGACACTGCCGACTGCATAGTGATTCCGTACCGTCGCTTTTACCAAAGCGGTATCGCAATTCGAGCCCTCGAAAGCTGTACCCCGATCGTCGGTCCAACAAATACGAGTCTGGATCCTCTCCTTGGCAAGACTTCACGGTTGCTCGTGGCCCCCGGGCAACCGTGGACTAGCGCAGTCCGATTCGCTCTTGAAACGGGCCGTGCGCCCATGGCGCAGATCGCGTCATCGTGGCACGATCGCGCGATTGCGGATTGGGCAGCCTGGGCGAATCATGGGCCGCTCGGGAACTGACCACATTCTCCGTCGGCATTCGGCGATATGAGCACAATCTACGACCGCTACTGCACAGGAATCAGGCATGTCACGACAACACACTTTTCGACAGCGCGGATATGCGACCGCTCGAAGGGGCGTCCACCGTATGAGAGCGCTCGGCTTGGCCTGGGCGGATCACCACCGATACCAGCGCTACGCTGCTCCTGCGGGATATTCGCAGAGCGATCAAAATTTGCGTGCGCTGGTGATGTACTACACACACTCAGTCGAGAAGGGTCTCTCTCGTCGCGACTTTCGCCCTGGCTTCGGGGAGCGTGCGATTGGTTTGCTTGCCCGATCCATGAACGATTGGCATGTTCGCGGGCTCGACGTGCAGGACGAGTTTTTCGTCGCAGCGTGCGAAACCATGAGAGCTTACTTCGACAGACACAGCGCACTTGCGGTTGACGTGAGCCCAAGACTCAACCAGTTCTCTAGAGCAGTTCAACGAGAGATCATGGACGCGCCTCAAGGAGGTGGCGTGAGGGCGCTGCCGAAGCACGAAGCCCACACCGCCTCGTTCCGCGACGTCGCTTCAAGGCGGGTGAGCATCCGTGAGTTCAGTGATGCACCCGTTAGCTACGACGACGTACGCGAAGCGATCGGAATCGCTTCGCTCGCGCCATCCGCCTGCAACAGACAGTCAGCGCGTGTTCATCTGGTAACGGACCCGCAGATTATCGATTCGATCTTGCGAATCCAGGCGGGATTGGGCGGATACCCGCGCCCTCCGATGCTGATTCTGATCACCGGCGACGCCTCTTCATATGTTGAGGCGACTGAACGCAACCAGCCGTACGTCGATGGCGCGCTCTTCGCTATGTCATTGATCTACGCTCTCGAAGACGAAGGTCTAGGTACATGTGCTCTTACCGCCATGCTCTGGAGAAAGCATGAGAAGGCTGTGAGAGATCTGCTCCTAGTGCCGCCATCCGAATGCTTCGTCACCTTTATCGCGGTAGGCCGAGTTTCACAGGGCGCAACCGTGCCCTTGTCCAAGCGCGCGAGTGTTGAGGCGATCACTACCGTGCACGCGTCTCGAGACGAGAGAGCCCAGCAAGGGCAGAGTCGAGAAACTTCATGAATAGCACCGACGACACCACCACGGTAGCGATAGTAAATTTTCATTTCGCACACAATCACGGCGCCGTACTTCAAGCATTGGCGCTTCAAGACCGCCTGCAAGCACTCGGGTGCTCGGTGCGCACAATTGACTATCGCCCGCGAGGGCACGCCCAGCAGTACGCGGTCTTCCCTGACCCTATTGCGAGCGGATGGTGGAAGTACCGCGGTTCTCGCGCGACCGGCCACGGGATTGTGTCATCCGCCAAACGCGCTCTGTCTCGCGGCCTTCGGTCTATCCTTCAGTGGCGCGACCACGAAGCTCGGAGAACGCGGGACGATCTCTTCACCCGCTACGTTACTGAGCATCTCCCCTTGACACGACGCTACACGTCCCTCCGCGCGCTGCGTAGCGATCCCCCGGCCGCAGACTTGTACGTATCAGGAAGCGACCAAATCTGGAATCCCGGAAACACTGGTGGTGTGGATCCCGTCTACTTCTTGGCATTTGGGCGATCAGACACTTACCGAGCGAGCTACGCAGCAAGCCCCTGCGAGCTAGACGTCGCTCTTCACCGCCAACACCTCGAGAACCTCACCAGAAACATGGATTCCGTCTCATTGCGAGAATCTGATCTGAAGGCCGAAATTGGGGTAATCTCCCAAAAACCTATCGATATAGTCGCAGATCCGGTGCTCCTGATGACCGCTGACGACTTTTCACGCTATCGATCGCAGATTGATCGGCCGCAGCGCCCGTACATCGTCATTTACGCGGTCCGGACGAAAGCGACGATTCCGGTCGTCGCGCGATTGGTTCAGGGCCTGCTTCTAAAGCAGTCATACGTGGTCATCGATCTCTCCCTGGATCCCTCCCAGTGGCCGTTTCCAGTTACCCGCCCCAGTAACTTGTCTCCGGGGGCTTTCATTTCGTACATAGCGGAATCCAGTTTCGTCGTGAGCAACTCTTTCCATGCCACGGTATTTTCGCTTCTCTTCGAGCGTGAGTTTGCAGTAGCAACGGAACCGGAAACTGCCCAGCGCCTAAACGAACTGCTGACGCAGACTGGATTGCTTGAACGCGCTTTCATGCCAGACTCAGTCGGCTACGCTCAGCTAGAGCCTCTCCGCTACGAGATGGTGAGAGACAAGATCGAGGCCATGCGGTCCAGCGGACTCGAGTACCTCAACGACATCGTTGGCGCATCCAGGCAGCCTCGTATCGGAGAGTAGAACAATGATCACCCTGATCTGGGCGTTCATGGAGCGGATGGCACCGCGCGCGGGTACTGCATTGTTGATGCTCGCGTTTGCCGCGACAAGCGACCCGACGACAGTTGGATATTATGCCGCCGCTATGACGGGCTATACCGTGCTACAAGCGGTAACAGATGGGGCGGCGAAGCGGATAGCCACGTCAGCGGTTGCTACAGGTGACGGGATTGAGTTCCTAAGGAAGTACCGAATTTGGTACGGGTACGGCGGCACCCTATTCATGCTTATCGTGCTCGTCGTGGTCTGGCTTTGGGGCGCGCCAATCGCAGACGTCGCAACCCTCACGCCGCTACTGGTGCTTCCTGCAATCATGGGGCAGACCGTTGTCCCGCTCGCCCGCCTTCAGCGGGCTGGCATGTGGAAACAGGTGTCGCTGCTGTCCGGGTCCGCGGCGGCGTTCTCGCTGTTGGTAGGGTTCCCGCTCGTACTGACCCTGCACAATGCGCTCGGTTCGGTGATCCAACTCGTCCTTACTGAAGCCATCTTCGCGGTCGGCGTGCACCGAATCGCTCATTCCGTCCTCGGCGTGAATGCGGTGGAAAAAGCAAGTGGTGCAAATTACTTTAGCCAATTCAGATCCGCGGGCACGTTTATCGTCAGCATGCAAGGGCAGTACATGCTAGACCGACTGGCTGTTGGATTCTTCGGCGGACCAGCCGCGCTCGGCGCCTTCAACCTCGGGTGGTCTCTATCCCGCAGCATCACCGACTCACTGTCAACAAGCACTCTCAGCGTCATTCAGTCCCGCACGATCGACGCTCGGCAAAAGAGCCCAGCCGAGATTCGCGCCGTCATCATGGGCGCAATGCCACACGCCCTAGCGATGAGTGCGGCCTCCGTCGGTGTGGTTTGGGTAGCCGCTAGGTTCATCGCCCCCCTCATACTGGGCGAAGAGTGGAACACTATGCTCGCAGTTGTACCACTCATGAGTGCAACAGCGCTACCTTCCCTCTGTTGCTATTGCTTGATTCCCGCGCTCCTGTACTACGAGCGAATGAGATGGGCAACCGCACCGCGCCTCGCAGGACTTGCGCTGTCAATCGGTGTGGGCTGGGCGGTCCAGTATTCGCTTGCCGCCGCGGTTTGGATTGCTCTCTTCCGCGAACTTCTCTCGATGTCGGTCATGATGTTGGGGCTTAGAGAAGTGGTCAACCTACGGATGGTCATGCTGCCACTCGTGTCAACCACGATCGTTTGTGGACTGGTACTTGGCGCCGACGCAATATTGGGAGCTGTCGCGAGCAACTAGTCGGAGTCCGAACCTCGAGCATGCGTGAGGTGAATGCCAAAAACGATATTGACGGTAGAACCGGTCGTACCCGAATGAAGCGACGGCAAGACGGCTGGGTTTCCCACGAGGCTGCAGTTTGGTACGTGGAAATAATCCCATAAACCTGGATCTACTTTTCTGCCACTCTAGCCATATTCATTGTGTCCGCCGCGACAGGGTCGGCCGGAATGCCATACCTCGCGCCGGGGGTGCTTTGTTGCGACCTCGTCGCATATGGGCTGGTACCCGCAAACGTGTTGCCGAACTGCCGTTCTTTCTGATGGCTCCTACTGCAATGTCTGGCTTTCAGGACAGTTGGCAGTATCCGTTCGCCCTGGGAGTGCCACAAAGCGCCTTTTCCCGTGGGGGTCAGCAAGCATGCCGTCTCGGTTGACTCCATTGGCGTCGACAGTCTTCCGCCATCGCTAACATTGAAGCCTCGTGGTTCGACAACGGACCAGTATCTTGCGCGTGGTGAATTCGAATCAGTCGGCGATCGCTCAAGAGCCACATTGGGTAGAAGGAGAATCTTGAAAGGCATCATTCTTGCGGGCGGTTCCGGCACGAGGCTGCATCCCATCACGCTGGGAGTGTCCAAGCAACTAGTGCCGGTGTATGACAAGCCGATGATCTACTACCCTCTGTCTACATTGATGCTCGCGGGCATTCGCGACATCTTGGTGATCACTACCCCGCATGACGCTCCATCTTTCGAGCGCCTGTTGGGCGACGGATCCCAGTTTGGTGTGAACCTCTCGTTCGCACAGCAGCCTTCGCCCGATGGCCTAGCGCAAGCGTTCACAATCGGTGCCGACTTCATTGGCGATGACAAAGTTGCACTGGTTCTTGGAGACAACCTTCTCTACGGCCCAGGTCTCGGTTCTCAACTAAAGCGCTACGAGAATGTTGAAGGCGGCGCGATCTTCGCCTACTGGGTCGGGGAGCCGACAGCCTACGGGGTGGTTGAGTTCGACGATGCAGGACGAGCGGTATCACTGGAAGAGAAGCCATCCGCGCCGAAAAGCAACTACGCGGTGCCCGGGCTGTACTTCTATGACAATGACGTTGTTGAGATCGCTCGTGGGCTTGCCCCGAGCGCGCGCGGAGAATACGAGATTACCGATATCAACTCGGCCTACCTCGAAAGAGGCGCGCTACAGGTCGAGGTGCTGCCACGGGGGACCGCGTGGCTAGACACGGGGACGTTCGATCAAATGACTGATGCCGGCGAGTACGTGCGCACCGTCGAGCGGCGCACTGGTTTAAAGATCGGCAGTCCCGAAGAGATCGCGTGGCGTCAAGGATTCCTCACCGATGGCGAGTTGCGAGAACGCGGCGAAAAACTGGTCAAGAGTGGCTACGGCGCGTATTTGCTCGAGATTTTGGAGCGCGGGCTCTGATGCGTAAGTTGCTCGTTACCGGCGGTGCCGGGTTCATTGGTTCGAACTTTGTGCATCATTTGGTTGAGCACACGGATGACCATGTCACGGTGCTGGATAAGTTGACGTATGCGGGCAATGTGCAGTCCCTGGCTGGGTTGCCTGAGGACCGGGTGCGGTTCGTGAAGGGTGACATCACGGATGCCGGGTTGGTAGACGGGTTGTTCGCTGAGGTGGATGCGGTGGTGCATTACGCTGCGGAGTCGCATAACGACAATTCTTTGGATAACCCGCGTCCGTTTTTGGATACGAACATCATCGGCACTTACACGTTGCTTGAGGCTGCGCGTAAGCATGACCGGCGTTTTCATCACATCTCGACCGATGAGGTGTATGGGGATTTGGAGTTGGACGATCCGGAGCGTTTCACCGAGTCGACGCCGTATAACCCGTCGTCACCGTATTCGTCGACGAAGGCGGGTTCGGATTTGTTGGTGCGGGCGTGGGTGCGTTCGTTTGGTGTGAAGGCGACGATCTCGAACTGTTCGAACAACTATGGTCCGTATCAGCATGTGGAGAAGTTCATTCCGCGTCAGATCACGAACGTGATCCGCGGGATTCGCCCGAAACTGTATGGTGCGGGTGAGAACGTGCGTGATTGGATTCACGCGGATGATCATTCCAGTGCGGTGTTGACGATTTTGGATCGCGGTGTGATGGGTGAGACGTATCTGATCGGTGCGGATGGTGAGAAGAACAACAAGGATGTTGTTGAGCTGATCTTGTCGACGATGGGTCAACCTGCCGACGCGTACGATCACGTCACGGACCGTCCCGGTCATGACATGCGTTACGCGATCGATTCAGCACGGTTGCGTGATGAGTTGGGGTGGATGCCGCAGTACAGCGATTTTGAGTCAGGGATCGCCGCGACCATCCAGTGGTATCGCGATAACGAGGCGTGGTGGGCTCCCGCGAAAGACGCGACCGAAGCGTTTTACGCATCGAAGGGTCAGTGACCGTGACCGACGAGTCCGCGATCGTGTTCAGCAAGCCGCTCGCGGCGACCACGACGGCGATTCCGGGGTTGGTGGTGTGGGATCTGCCCGTGCATGGTGATGCGCGTGGGTGGTTCAAAGAGAACTGGCAACGCGAGAAGATGGTCGCTGCCGGGTTGCCTGATTTCGGCCCGGTGCAAAACAACATTTCGTTCAACGACGCCGTCGGCACCACGCGCGGCATTCATGCCGAACCGTGGGACAAATGGGTGTCGGTCGCGACCGGCCGGATCTTCGGCGCGTGGGTGGATCTGCGCGAGGGCCCCTCGTTCGGTGCCGTGTATACGACCGAGATCGACCCGTCCCGGGCGATCTTCGTTCCCCGCGGTGTCGGCAACGCCTACCAAACCCTCGCCGCAGACACCGCGTACGTGTACTTGGTGAACGATCACTGGTCCCCCGCGGCGAGCTACACCTTCTTGAACCTTGCTGACGAGACCGCCGCGATCGATTGGCCCATCCCGCTCAGCGAAGTAGAGATCTCCGCGAAAGACCTCGCCCACCCCCGCTTGGACGCTGTGGTGCCGATGCCACCACGCAAAACACTCGTTCTCGGCGCAGACGGCCAACTCGGCCGTGCGCTGCGTGACGTGCTCGGCGACAGCAACGTCGAATACGCCACCCGCCACACACTAGATCTCACCGATCCTGACCTGGCCACCGCGAAACACTGGCGCGATTACGGCACCATCATCAACGCCGCCGCATACACCGCCGTTGATACCGCCGAAACACCCGAAGGACGCGCAGCCGCGTGGAACGTCAACGTGACCGCCGTTGCTTCGCTTGCCCGCATCGCCACCGCACACGACATCACCCTCGTACACGTGTCCAGCGACTACGTCTTCGACGGCACCAAAACCGGCGCCTACCTCGAAACTGACCCGATCAGCCCCCTCGGCATCTACGGACAAACGAAAGCCGCCGGCGACGCGATCGTCACCACCGTGCCCCGCCACTACATCCTGCGCACCTCATGGGTCATCGGCGAAGGCAAAAACTTCGTACGCACCATGCTCCGACTCGCCGAACGCGGCATCAACCCCGCCGTCGTCAACGACCAAACCGGCCGCCTCACCTTCACCACCGACCTTGCCACCGGCATCCAACACCTCATCAACACCAACGCCCCCTACGGGACATACAACCTCACCGCGTCTGGTGAACCCGCTTCTTGGGCAGACATCGCACGCATGACTTTCGCTGCTGCCGGTCACGACCCCGAGAGAGTCTCCGGAACCACCACGGCTGAATACTTCGCGAACGCCACCGCTGCGGTCGCACCCCGCCCCACCAACAGCACACTCGCGATCGAAAAACTCACCACAACCGGCTTCACCCCCGCCGCACAGGCCACACAGCTCGAAAACTACATCCGCAACACACACGCTTAGAGTCGGAGCGTCGCGCGGGAGAGGCCCTTCCTTGTCCGGCTGCTAGGTAGCGTCCGCGCCCGATGGCGAAGTCTCATACCCAGTGAAGTAGCCGTGCGTTCGCGACCGCTGCTGGCCATCGTTAGCTGAGCGCCCTCTGCACTCGCACGAGCGATCATCTGGCGTTCGTCAGGTCGCGCATTCAGCAGCATCCACAATTCCTCTGATGTTTTTTCTGGTGTTTGATCGGCTATTGCGAGGCGTGCGAAACAAACTCGAAACGATCCGAGACATCTGCGAAATCTGACCCGTGAAAGGTTGGCGTCACTCCCTTTGGACGCGTCGGTGCGTGGGTGCCGACGGCATTCGCGCTGGCGGTCCGTCTCCCCTGAAAGGAACCGGCACCCCCATGCCCCAGCTCACACCCACATCGCGAGCACGCCGCCCCCGCGGCCGTGCGCTAGCGACTCTGGCTGCGATCGCCGCAATGCTCGGCGGATCGCTCGCCCTGGCACCCGCGGCAAACGCCGCCGAGGCTGGCGACGTCGCCATCACGGCGCCTTCGTCGGTCACCGCCGGCGACACGGTTGAGGTCAGCATTGACGCTTCAGCCACCTCTGACCTGTTCGCCTACGACGTCACTGTCTCTTACGACTCGACCCTGCTCGAGTTCGACGCTGACTCCTCCACGTTCCCCGATGGCGGCTTCGACTCCGTCACCGAAGGCACCGACGAAGTGACCTTCACCAGCACCCGCCTCGGCACCTCACCGGGTCTCGAAGCTGGTCAGACGCTCGTCAGCTTCAGCTTCACCGCATTGACCGATGGCTCGGCAGACATCGCCATCAGCAGCCTCACGCTCGTCGGCTCAGCTGGCGACACGACGTTGCTGAGCGACGTCGACTCGGTCACCACCACCATCGACGCAGTCGCAACCACCCCGACGGCAACCCCCACTGCTTCGGCTTCAGCCTCGGCAACCGCCACGCCCACCGATGACGCAACCGACATCTCTGACTCGACCGACGCGTCGAGCACCGACGGCGACCTCGCTGTCACCGGTTCAGACGCAACCGTCTGGGTCGTTCTCGGCATCATCGCGTTCGTTGCACTCGCCGCAGGCGCCGTGCTCGTGCTGCGTCGCAAGGCGGTGAAGTCATGACCGCCACCGTTCCTTCTACATCAGCGTTCGCTCGTCCACAAAGGAGACTCCCGGTGACCAACACCAAGCGAGCCATCGCCACCATCGCGGTACTGGGAACAGTCGCCGCTGGCGCAGTGGCAACTCCCGCCGTCGCACTCGACACAGTTGAGCCGACCACCGCGTCGATGCTCGCACCGTTCTACACCGAGCTCGACCTCACCGGTGACGCACAGGTCACCACCGACGACCTCGGTGTTGCCGCCGACGCTCTTGGCACCACGGCAGATGACGCCGCGTGGTCGAGCGTTTCGGTCATCGACCTCGACGCATCGGGCGACATCACCGTCAGCGACGTCGCGGGCCTGGCCCAGCGCATGATCTATGACGACGGCGAGTTCGACCTGATCGAAGCGTCGACCATCGACATGCAGGCCGCCATGAATGCCGGCGTCACGACCTCGGTCGAGATCACGCAGGAATACATGGATCGCATCGACTTCTACGACACCGCTCTGGTTGACGATCAAGAAGGCGGTCGCCCGCTCAACTCGATCATCACCGTCAGCGACGCCGCACTTGCCGCTGCCGCTGAGGCCGACGCCGTGCGCGCCGCCGACGGCATGACCAGCATGCTGCTCGGTGTGCCGATCGCGCTGAAAGACAACTACAACACCTACGACATGGTCACCACGGCCGGTTGTGGCTGCTGGAACCTCAACCAGACCGCTACCGACGCCACCATGGTCGAGGGTCTGCGCGCAGACGGCGCGATCATTCTCGCCAAGGCCAGTCTTGACGAGTTCGCCTACGGCTTCACGTCGCAGTTCTCGGCGTTCCAGCCCGTCGGCGAATCGCTCTACATCGCCAGCCCCTACAACACCACGCAGACCGCGGGTGGTTCGAGTGGTGGCACGGGTGCGGCAATCGCCGCCAACCTCGCCGGCATCGGCTTCGGCACCGACACCGGTGGCTCGATCCGTGTTCCCTCGTCATACAACCAGCTCGTCGGCGTTCGTCCGACGGTCGGTCTTGCCAGCCGCGACGGAATCGTTCCGCTCGCACTGTCGCAAGACACCGGTGGCCCCATGGCTCGCAGCGTTCTTGACGCAGCCGTAGCCCTCGACGCTGTTGTTGGCGTCGACGCGGGTGACCCGATCACCTCGACCCAGGCCGGTCTTGTGCCCGAGTCATACACCTCTTATCTGGATGCTGACTCGCTTGAGGGCGTTCGCATCGGATACGTCGCATCGATGCTCGGCTCGAACACCACCACGCTTCGCCTCTGGGCAGACGCAGTGGCCACGTTCGAAGCAGCTGGCGCCACGGTCGTCGAGGTTGAAGCTCCTGAAGGCTTCGGCGACGTTCTCGGCGAAGGTTCGGGAAGCACGAACGAGTTCCGTCACGACCTCGAAGAGTACGTTGACGCCTACCTCGCACCCGAGGTAACAGCACGCACCATCGAAGAGATCGTCGAAACCGGCAACTTCGTGGTCTCGCGTCAGGGCACCTACGAGAGTCGCGCCGCGGTCACCGAAGAAACGTACGACGCATGGGCCGGAGAAGAAGGCTCGCACACCCTGCAGCTCGCTGCCGGCAAGGTGCTCGTGCACGACATGATGGACGACTACGACCTCGACACCCTGGTGTACCCGAGCGGAAACCCCTACCGCACGCAGAGCACCAACCTGCGCCTGAGCCCCAACACGGGCATGCCTTCGGTCACCGTGCCGATGGGTCAGGCCATCGAAGCCGACGACACCACCACCGGCGCCGGCGTCAACCTCGAGTTCCTCGGGCGCGACTTCAGCGAAGGAACCCTGCTGGGCATCACCTACGCCTTCGAGCAGGCAACTGAATACCGCACCACCCCGGTTCTTTACGGAGCACTGGTCGACTGATCCCCCGGTTAGTCAGGGCGGAAGTTTGCGGAGTAGGGCTCCGCGGGCTTCCGCCCTTTTCCGTTGGGCACGGCAGAAAGGACGACCGGCGCGCTCGGGCCCTACGCCACGTCCGCTGCGCTGCCAACCGATGCTGTGACACCGTGCAGTCGTCAGCAATGTTGCCCCTCCCGCATCCCGCCTGCTATTGAAAGCTAGGGGCCACGCCTGCACTGTTCCGTCACACGTTGAACTGCGCCGTCACCTCGATCGTGCAAAGCGATCAGCGTCGGCTCCTGGCCTGTGTCTGCGACGTTGACCGTGCCGTCGGAGGCGAGGCGGATCGAGCTACGGTTCATCGGCGCATGCGACAGCGGACAAGACCTTCTGCTCCGAGTAAACGGCAACAGCGACGAACTACAACTCGCAGAAGATCCAGGGCGAAGCCGCGAGCGTAACGGCGGCGGAGTTCTTCCCACAGAGCTCCGCCGCCTTCGGATGGGCGGGTGGGGCGGCGAGCAAGAATACGTTTGTGTGCGTTCACGCAGAGCGTCCTGCGAGCGGTTGCCATCGCGCTCGGTCGCGAGCGTACGCGAATGGCGGGAACCACGGCGGGGAACATCTCGCGCATTGTCTCCGCGCGCAGTTGGCGAAATGCCGCAAAAAATAGGCAACGCTGAGCATGTTCGCAACCGGTGACGCCCTTCAAGATGACTCGGTGGTCGAACTGGACTGTTGGAGCTAATGAGTCTCGCGCGAGGCTAGCGCCCATGCCCAGCACGCATGCCGCGCGGCACACGTCAGCATTTGCGTTTCCTACGCACCGATCGGCTGTTGTCTGGCCTTCTTCGGACATCAGTCGGAGCTCTGCTACGTCACCGCGGTAACGGCCATGCGAAGAGCGTCAATCCGACGAGCGGTGAGCATCCCACCCTCAGTGGGCTGCCAGACTCCCACGTTTGGCACGGACGTCGTTCGGAGCGGGCTGAGCGATCTTTCCACAACGGGCGAGCGCGTACCCGACCGCGAGCCATAGTGCGGTCGTAGACGCGGCGGAGGACGCCGACTCGGAAACCGCCGCCGTCGTAATCATCGCGATCGCGACCCAGATATCGAGCGACTCTCCCCGCGGGACCCTCGTCAACCCGCGTATGAGCCCGAACGCTACCGCGATGACTGCCAACAGCGCTGGCAGACCCAGCCACGCGAAATACAGGCCGAGCAGCGACTCCGATCCGGCACCGACCTCCGCGCCCGCAAGGGAAGCTTGGTAGCCGGTCACGCCGAACCCGACGCCGAGCGGCGCCCGGAGCGCCGTCATCACGCCGCTCAAGAGGCCCTCGGTATGGCTCGCTGTGTTCCCTTGCTCGATGAAAATGGACAGAGCATAGCCACCAAACGCTCCGGAGATGATCACCGCCGCGAACTTCCCCAGCTTGTTCCACGCCAGGAATACCACCGTGACCACGGTGAAGATAACGATGCCCGCGCGAGCGGTTGCGAAGGCAAGAGCAACCGCGATGATCAGCAACAGGGAGATACGCGCGAAGCCAAGCGTATTGCGCATGGCTGCGTATGCACCCGCTCCAAGAATGAAGCCCGCCACGGGTGGATTCATGAATGGTCCACCGGGGCGGAACACCACGCCTCCCGCGACATCGGCGTAATAAGCGGGCGGGAGATCATTTCGCATGGACACTTGAGTGCCGCCCACTGTCTCAAGGTAGTACCAGACTGGGCTAACAAGCGGCGCCTGTTGAATCTCCTCAAAGATCATCCAGATGGCCGTAAGCACAGCCACAACGAGCACCACGTTCCACAGCTTTCGCCAATGAATCATGTCCCGAAGAGCGAACCCCGCAACGGCAAGAGCGAACGGCAGGAGCACCTGCCGGGCCTGTGCGACACCAACTACCAGGTCTGGGGACCGCACGAAAGCGTAGGCCACAACCATCAGTGTGATGGCGACAACAGTGAGGGCGAGGTGGTCGCGCCGCTCTCGGCTGGATAGGAGGCGAGCCACGCCGACAAGGATGAGAACCGCCGCGGGGATGTCATCGATGAACTGAACCGCGTTCGACTCGAATAGCGAAATCAAAGGCATCTGCGCGAACCCGCAAAGCACAGCGAATCCGGCGAGCAGAGTCCAGGAGCGCCCGAGCACCAGGGCGAAACAGATTGCGAGCCAGGCAACTGCGACTGCCAGCGTGGTCACTTGATCGCGTGATCCCACTCGGCGTCAGCGATTCCGGCTACCTCGTTGGGGACGTGGCCGCGAATGTCACAGACGGTGGGGACGGATTGCACGCACCAGCGGAAGACGACCACAGTCGCGACGACGCTGAGTCCGGCAATTACCCAATCCATACCCGCGATCATAGCGCGGGATATCGCAAGCGCTGCTAGTGGATAGGCAGGCATCCCGATCCTGCGCCACCTCACCAAAAGAAATCCCACTACGACGCCGATGAGGAGTTCAAGGAATCGCGTAGGCGGGAGGTCATAACGACCCATCGGACAAGCCCTCGATGCGTGAACGGCGAGGCCAATGCGACGATCGCGGCACGAGCCAGCCTTAGAAAAACTCGGTAGAACAACGCTTCGCACCACGAACGCCAGAGGTCGGGGCTCGCCGCGTATCAGAACGCGGGATTTGGTATCCAAGACTGGAGGAGCATGAAGGCGACTAGATCCATTGCGGAGAAGTCATTCGTCAGAATCCTCGCCGGAGGAAGAGCCTCGCAGCATTGGTTGGCGGTCACCGTGCCGATGGGTCAGGCAGTCGAAGCCGACGACACCACCACCGGCGCCGGCGTCAACCTCGAATTCCTCGGGCGCGACTTCAGCGAAGGAACCCTGCTGGGTCTCACCTACGCCTTCGAGCAGGCAACTGAACACCGCACCACCCCGGTTCTTTTACGCCCTTTTTCGTGGGGTCGGCGAATTTTCGTTGGGTCGGCGAACGCGCTCAGCGGGGGTTGCGACGAATGCGCCAGAGCGCGATCACGCTCAACAGCGCGGGAACACCCAGAAGCAGGGCGAGGGCAGAAAGGGTATCCATGAAGCAGGTCTGTTCGTTTATGTGGAGCTCGTCGAAAGTGATAAAGCGAGCCTAAGCCCGCGAAATCGGCCGCATCGGCAACCTGCGCAGAGCCGCAGACAATCCTGAGCCTGCAAGCAAAAGCGGCGCAATTGCCCAGCATCCTCTCGTTCATAGTTTCTAACAGATGCTGATCACGCAACTGTCAATGTCGGAGGTATGAGCGACAATAGAGGCATGACCAACAACGACATAGAGCTCGAGATTCGCGAGACCGCGATCTTGACCGAGCTGCTCGACACGGTCACCGAATCGCGCCGACTGATTGCCCAGCACCAGGCCATCGAAGCCGCCGCACTCGCCCAGGCGGGCCACATCGGAGCAGCCCGCTCGGCGCGATTGTCTGCTCGCGCAACCCTCGAACGCGAAATGCCGATCCGCTCTATCGCCGCGGAGTTCGGCACCGCCATGCACGTCGCCGACCGCACGGCCCAAGCACAGATCAACGACGCGATGAGTCTCGTCGACGACTACCCAGAAACCTTCACCGCCCTGCACGAGGGACGCATCTCGCGCAGCCATGTCAACACGATCCTCAACGCGGGCGCACCCCTCGAAGGCGCCGAAGCACGAGCCCAGTTCGACCACGACGTAGTCAAGATCGCCGAAGTCGAGACCGCCGGGCGTCTGCGCCGCTTTGCCGATGCCCTCGCCGAGACAGCCCAACCACGCACCCTCAACGAACGCCACCTCGACGCCCGCGAAGAGCGCTCGGTGCGAGTGTTTGCGCTCCCCGACGGCATGGCCCAACTCGAGGCGCGCCTTCCGGGAATTCTCGCGCACGGCATTTTCGACCGCATCACGCAACAAGCACGCCTGATCAAGAATGTTCGGGATGCTGCGCCCTCCCCCGACGCCAATGCCCCATCCGACGCCTCGCCCACCGACGCCTCGCCTGGCGCCTCGCCCGCTGCCGATTCACCATCCGACACCTCGCCTGACGCCTCGCGCGCTGGCGCAGAGCTTGACGGCGCGACGGGTGCCGCCGATCGCGACGTGCGCACCATCGATCAGATTCGCGCAGACCTTCTCGCCGACATGCTGCTGACCTCTGTGCCCGCGGCTGAGCCCAACGAAGCTGATGGTGACGGCACGCTCGGCGCGATCCGCGCGGTCGTGCAGGTGACCGTTCCTGCCGCAACCCTCGCGGGCACGGCAAACATCCCCGCCGATCTCGCCGGGTTCGGCCCCGTCGATCCCGAGACGGCGCGAACACTTGCTGGCGGCGCCTCCGGATGGGATCGCGTATTCACCCACCCCATCACTCGCGAAGTGCTCACCGTCGACCGCTACCGCCCAAGCGATGCGCTCAAACGCCACTTGCGTGCCCGCGACCAGCACTGCCGCTTTCCCGGGTGTCGCACCGCGGCCGTGCGATGCGACATCGATCACACCATCGATGCGGCCCTCGGCGGAGCAACCGAAGCGCGAAACCTCGCTCACCTGTGTCGGAGGCATCACACCCTGAAACACGCCACACCCTGGCGGGTGGTGCAGCATGCCGGCGGAGTACTCGAATGGACCTCGCCCGCCGGCCGCATCTACACCGACAAACCACCCGGAGTGATGTTCTCACCATCACCTCCAGACGACCACGTTCATCCCGATGACCATTCGGGTGAATCGCCCGGGTTCGCCGATGCGCTGGACCATCCGCTCGACGCCAATGCTTCACATGACGATGCACCCGACCGCCCACTTGACACTGACGCCCCACTCGACGCTGACGCACCGCTCGACGCTGACCCCACAACACCGACTCAGCTCGAAGGCTGGTCCACCGCCTGCGACCCCGACGACGAACCCCCGTGGCTGCGTTCGGCCGGTTGAATTCGGTGCCGACCACTCGTGTGCAAATCAACCTGGTATATAGCGAATACGATTGATGCCACACGACTTGCCCCTCCCCTTAGTTTTGGAGCTTCATGCGTCTTTCGGTTATCGGCTGCGGATACCTCGGAGCCGTTCACGCGGCAGCGATGGCATCGATCGGTCACGAGGTTGTCGGTATTGACGTTGACGAGCGCAAGGTCGCCTCACTCTCCAAGGGTGTCGCGCCGTTCTTCGAGCCCGGACTGCAAGAGATCCTCACCGCGGGCATCGAATCAGGGCGCCTCACGTTCACGACCGACATGGCTGCAGCATCCGGCGCCAAAGTGCACTTCATCGGCGTCGGCACCCCGCAGCAAAAAGACGGCTACGCGGCCGACATGACCTACGTCAACGCCGCCGTCGACGGCCTCGTGCCCTACCTCTCTGAAGGCGACATCGTCGCTGGCAAGTCGACCGTGCCCGTCGGCACCGCCGCAAGCCTCACCCCCCGCGTCGAGGCCACCGGCGCCACCCTCGTGTGGAACCCCGAGTTCCTGCGCGAAGGCTGGGCCGTGCAAGACACCATCGACCCCGACCGCCTCGTCGTCGGCGTGCCCGCAACCGACGCCGGTACCACCGCCACCGACGTACTGCGCGAGGTCTACCACCCCGCGGTCGCCAAGGGCACCCCCTTCATCGTCACCGACCTCGCCACCGCCGAACTGGTCAAGGTCTCAGCCAACGCGTTCCTCGCCACCAAGATCTCGTTCATCAACGCCATGGCCGAAATCGCCGAGGTCACCGGAGCCGACGTCACCCAACTCGCCGACGCCATCGGCCACGACGCCCGCATCGGCCGCCGCTTCCTCGGCGCCGGCATCGGCTTCGGCGGCGGCTGCCTACCCAAAGACATCCGCGCCTTCGCCGCACGCGCCGAAGAACTCGGCCGCGGCGAATCCGTCGGCTTCCTCCGCGAAGTAGACGCCATCAACCTGCGCCGCCGCGAACGCGCCGTCGAACTCGCCGTCACCGCCGCCGGCGGCACGGTCTACGACAAGAAGATCACCGTGCTCGGCGCAGCCTTCAAACCCCACAGCGACGACATCCGCGACTCGCCCGCCCTCGACGTCGCCGTGCGCCTGCACGGCCTCGGCGCCAAGGTCACCGTCACCGACCCCGCCGCGATCGAAAACGCCTCCCGCGTGCACCCCCAACTCACCTACGTCGAAGGACGCGACAACGCCCTGCAGGGCGCCGAGGTCGTCATCGTCGTCACCGAGTGGGACGAATACCGCCGCGAACTCACCCCCGCCCACGTCGGCGAACTCGTCGCCAACAAAGTCATCGTCGACGGCCGCAACTGCCTTGACGCCGCCGCCTACCGCGACGCCGGCTTCACCTACTACGGCATGGGCCGCCCCTAACCTTCACCACCAATCCGCGCGGTGCACACAGCGGCACCGCGCTACTGAATCAACCGGGTGAAAACTTCACCCGGTTGATTTCGGCAAGTCGCGTAATGAATCACTTGGTTCGACGTCTCTTCAGTAGACCCCTCAAGACGTCACCAAGGAATCCCGCCACATGCTGAACAATTTCGAACTGCTCTCCCTGATGCACGTCACCGCTTCAGGCATCGCTACCGTCGGGCTCTGCCTTGCCCTCGTAGCCGCAGTGGGCGTGTTCATCGCACTGGCCGCCGACCGCCCCGACAAGCTCGTCGGCCCCACCGGACTGCTCATTCTCGCCGTGCTCGGCGCAACCGTCGGCGGCGCCGCCCAAGAGTGGTGGCAGCTGATCACCGCCGTTGTCGCCGGAGGCACCGCCATCGTCGCCGGACTGATCGTCGCCCGCCTGCTCCGCACACGCCAGCAGCCCGACGCACCCCAGACGTCCATCGACCGCATCCCCCTCGCCTCCTGGCAGTAAGCGGGAGTGCCCACCCAGCCAGTGGTCGTTCATGGGATTCATAGGATGCTGACGCCCAACTGTCACCTCACAAATTGCGACCGCCGCTCACATGATCGATAGCCTGAAACGAACGCTCGACAACGGCGCATTCCCGGCGCTGACGCCGACACCATCGATGATCGCTGGCCGACGAACCTGGGGTTCTTATGCAGACCACGACACTCTCTAGGCGCACGCGCGCCGTCGCCGTCGCGGCGGCTGCCGTATTGCTGCTCGCCGGTTGCACTGTTGCCACTCCAGAGGCCGAAAGCGCCCCCGAACCGACCGACACCGGCGCCGCCGCGACAGCGACGGCTACGCCCGCGCCGAGTGACGACGACACCACGCAGGCCGACGGCGCTGAAAGCGATGAAACCGACGGTGCGGCCAATGACGCATCGACCTATCCCGAGGCTGCTCCTGCGCCGTACAGCGCCCCTTACAGTGCTCCGTATGCGGCGCCTTACACTGCGCCGTACGCGGTGCCGGGCGAGGCGTCGGGCGACACTGGTGCCGGCACTGCTACGGGTGGCGGCGGTACTTCGAGCGGCAGTAGTAGTGGAAGCGGTTCGTCGAGTGGCAGTGGGGGCTCCGGTGCTACTGGCGGTTCCGATAGCGACAGTGATGTCGACCCTGAGCTTGCGATCTCGCACGACGACTCGGTGTACCTCAACTCGAGCGTCGGCACCCTTACTTTCGACTACGAGAGCTACTCGGTCGGCAGCGGCGACTCGTTCGACTGGCAGGGCACCTCGTGGAACAACTCAGATCAGCTGCAGTTCGACGTGAGTGCCACCCACGACAGCTCAACCACTCCGGCAACATACTTCTCGACGAACACGAACCAGAAGACGGTGCACACCCTGTCATCTGACGGCGACGAACCAGACGAGCTGCACTACGCGTTCTGCGGCGACCTCAACTTCACCGCCTTCGGTGCCGCCAGCACCTCCACCTGTTTCGGTCAGGGCGAATGGGGCATCGACAACAACTGGTGGGTCGGCGGCAGCGATTACCAGACTCACGACGGCGAGATCTGCTACATCAACCCCAACGAGGTCGGGGCGATGGGCGCGAGTGCGGTGGCGTGCATCAATCCCGACATTTCGTCAGACACGTTCGCCGTCGACTCGGGCGGCACACACTCGAACTTTCTCTCGTTCTACAGCTTCGAGCAGCTCACCGTCGTCAACACCGAACTGCAAACCGCGCTCGACAGCGTGGTCGAAAAGCTCAACTCAGCCGGCGTGCTCACCAACGCACAGACCACGGCCATCACTCACGCAATCGACGCGAAGGTTCCAGCCGGCGTGCCGCTCGTGCTCAACTCGCCCTCGTCGTGGGAGTTCAGCTGCGCCGACTCGTGCACCGACACCGACGACTACTCGATCACTTCTGGTCAGCTGTGGGCGGGGCTTCACTCCACCACCGACTACGACGGGCTGCTGTGGAACGCGGGTCTCGACAACCTGGCGATGAACAACATGAGCATCAACGCGACCGCTGGCCGCAATGCCTCATCTGACGTCGCCGACTGGTTCACCGGCGAAATCGCGAGCGGCGCCATGATCGGTGCGGGCACGCAGAACGGAACCGCCAGCCCGTCTGAGTTGAACTTCGCGGTGTGCGGCGACCTCACCCCACAGGGCGGCAGCTTCAACAACGACCCCATCACCACGTGCATCGGTCAGGGCCACAACGCTGATGACTTCGATGCGAACAACTGGTGGATCGGCGGCCCCAGCTGGCAGGCAACCACTCCCGTCGCGCTCGACAAGATCATCGACGCGATTCCCAACACCTTCGTCCGCGACTTTCTCGAGGTCATCGCTGACGACACCGAGGCGCGCATACTCATCGACGTCGACCGGCTCACCGCCCTGATCACGCTGAGCGGCAACGCCGTCACCGGCGACGCAGTCGACGGAGCCGTGTTCGTCGTAGGACTGGGCTAGTCATAGGACCGGGCTAGTCATGGGACCGGGCCAACTGTGCGGCTGGGCTAGTCGTGGGACTGGGCTAGTCGTTCGACCGCGTCAATTGTGCGGCTGGGCGAGGTGAGGCCGGTGCTAACTGTGCGATCAGGCAGCGATGAGCGAATCGACGCGGGCGGCGAGCGCACGCGGCGAGAACGGCTTCGTGAAGTAATCGTCAGCGCCAGCATCCATCGCCCGTTGACGATCGATGTCTTCAGAACGCGCGGTCAGCATGAGAATCTTCGTCTGCGCGTACCGCTCTGTTGCGCGCAATTCGAGGCACACTTCGAGCCCGTTCTTTCGCGGCATCATCCAATCGAGAATGATCAGATCTGGCAGTCGTTCAGCGGCGGCTTGCAACCCGAACTCACCGTCAACGGCCACGTGAACATCGTGACCTGAGAGTGAGAGCTTCATCTGAATGAGCCCGGCGACATCGGGGTCATCCTCAACCACGAGAATAGCGGCCATGGAGGTCCTTCCTCGGGGAGAGTGGGTAGCGTAATCATACGACCTTGAGCCCGTTTTGCGACAGTAGCCACTCCCGCACTACGGTCGCATCATGCAACCGCTCTTGCCATCGCAACGGCTTGATGGTGGCGAGGGCCCCGGTTGGGTCACCTCTTGGTGGATCTGGGTGGGCGCCGCGCTCACCGTTTTCGGGCTCGCTACCCTGGGCGTTTATCTGCGCCCCGAGGGCACCAACATCGCGGTGTGGTGGCCCGCCGCCGGCTTCTCGGCAGCGTTCGTGCTCGCCAATCCGCGCCACCGTCGTTGGGGTGCAATCACCCTCATATTCGTGTCGACGGTACTCGCCAATATGGTCGGCGGCCGCGACATCGACATCTCTCTCGTCTTCGGCATCGGCAACGCCGCCGAAGCCGGAATGTTCGTATATATCCTCGAACTAGGGCGCCGGCGGTTCGTGCTGCGCACGGTCTCAGATGCACTGCGATTCATCATCGCTGCTGTTGTCGGCGGCTGCGTGATCGGAGTGCTCGCGGGCCTCGCCATCATGACGTTCGACGGCGGATCATTCGTCACCAGCGGACTCCATGCAGCGATGTCGCACTCGGCGGCGATCATGATGATCGCCCCGTTCGCCGTGCTCCCCCCTCTCACCAGCGAGAGAGCTCCATGGGGCGAAGTGGCGCTGCAATCAGTGCTGCTGTTGCTGTCGCTCGTGATTGTTTTCGGCGTCGAGAATCAGCTGCCCCTCGCCTTCGTTCCGCTGGCATTTCTTTCGTGGGCGGCGTTCCGCTTTCCTGCGAGCATCGCGATCGCGCAGGTGCTGACCACGTCGATCATCGTCATCTTGGTCAGTGTGGCCGGCTTCGGTCCCTTCGTAGACGACTCGTTGCATCCCGACGAGCAGGCGGCCGTCATCGTGACGTTCTTGCTCGTGCTGGCCGCGTTCACCCTGTTGTTGGCGGGCGGGCGCACCGAGGTGATTCTCGCCGGCCGCGCGGCCCAGAATGCCTCGCAGTTGCTGTCGTCGGGCTTCGTCGACTCACAGGTAGCCCTGGTGCTCGCCGACGTGGTCGACGACGAGTGGGTCGTGCGCTGGACGAACCGCGCTGCCGCCGCGGTGCTCGCCGACGAGGTGAGTGCCGACAGCCGCTGGCAGGGCGAGCTGGCCGACCAGGCGAAGGCAGCACTCGAGTGCGGCGACGTGGTGTCGTTTCAACGCATTGCGGGTCGAGAGACGATCAACGTCGTCGCCAATGCGGTCGATGGTGACGGCAGCCGCATCGCAGTGCAGATCGTTGACGTCAGCGAAGCCGTGCGGGCAGCCGATGAACAGCTCGCCGCCGAGCGCGAGCGAAGCGCCGTGCTCGCGGCGAAGATCGAGCTCGAACGCCAGCGCGAAGACTTCGTCGCGACCACCAGCCACGAGCTGCGCACCCCCATCGTGAGTGTCGCCGGCTACACCGAGATGCTGCAAGATTCCACCGAGCTGCGCGGCACCGAACGCGAGTGGGTCGACATCATCGCCCGCAACGCCGACCGTCTTATCGAGCTCGTCGAGGGCCTGTTGTCACTGAGCCGTGCTGCGCAGGCGCCCTATGAGAAGGGCATCAGCGAGCAGGTGCAGATCGCTGAGATCGTTCAAGACGTCGTGCGCATTCAGTCGCCATTCGCCGCGAACCGCGGCGTGGCACTGCAGGTCGGCGCCCTCGACGGCAGCGTGACGAGCGTGCGCAGCGATCTTGCTCGTGCGATCGGCAACCTGGTGTCGAACGGCATCAAGTTCACGCCCGACGGCGGCCAGGTCACCATCGAATCGTTCGTCGCAGATGCCGCGACCGTGATCAAGGTCACCGACACCGGGTCGGGCATTCCCGCAGAAGCGCTGGCGCACGTGTTCGAGCGGTTCTATCGCGCACCCGACGCTGAGCGCAACAACACCCCCGGCACCGGCTTGGGTCTCGCGATCGCGGCAGAGCTCGTGCACCGCAATGGCGGCACGGTCTCGCTCGAATCACCCGAAGAGCGCGGCACGATCGCGACGGTGCGGTTTCCGATTCGAACGCCCACCACCACGATCGACGTGATCGGCGCCTAAGCCCACCACCCGAACACCAGGCTCACCGGTGCGAGCACGGCGAACGCGCCGAGTGCGGTGCCGACAATGGGCAGCGTCTTCGAGACGCCGGGGCGTGCTTTCACCAGGGCGATGATGCCGAGAATCAGCGCCACCAACCCGAGCAGCCCGACAACGGGCAGCACGACGATCAGCAGCCACAGCACCGCGTTCATTCCCGGAATCAGCGAGATCAACACCAGCAGCACAGCGGGCGAGAGCGCAACCGCGGCGACGATCACGGCGGCCAGCCCGAGCCCTGAGCGCCCTCGCGTAGCAGGCTGAGATGCAGCCGTCTGCTCGCTGAAAGCGGCGTCGTTCGCAGAAGGCGGTGTGGATCCAGGCGCAGAAGTGGTCATGCGGTGAGCGTAGCGGAGCGCGCCTTTCGGCGGCGCCCCCGCAGCGAACGCGGCACGTCTCCGTGTTGCGGTGCGACGTGCGCAAGAATCTTGCGCCAGTGCGTCGCGATCGCAAGCCCCGCACCCTCGGCTCGCACCGTGCGAGCGTCGAGCAGCCGTTGGCGAAACCAGCGCCCGTCGATGTCGGTGCTCACCTCCGGGTGATCCTCGCCATACACGAGCAGGGTCTCGGCGCGCACGCGGTCGAGCCGAGCCAGCCAGTCGCGCTGGTCGAATGCGAGCTGATCACCACGAACGCCGGCACCGCCCTGCCGCGCGGCGAGTGTCAGCATCCGCTCAACACGACTGCTCGCCGCGGTCCAACTGGGCTCGCTCTCTGAGATTCCCAACATCGACGGCGTGAACGGCTCATCGGCCGACACCTCGTCAGGAAAATGCTCGGGAGCGGGCGTATCAACCAGCACCGCCCGATCGACAAGCTCAGGATGCTGCGCCGCCAGCGCGAGCGCCACAAGACCGCCGGCACCCCATCCCACCACTCCGATCGAGCCGTAGTCGACGCCTTCGAGCATCGCTGCCTGCCGTTCGACGCCGTGCAGATAGCTCGAGATATCGTCGGCGTGACGGGCGAACGAGGCATCGGCATCGCGACGCCACGGGTCGCTCGCGCCATACCCCGGCCGCTCGGGCGCGATCACGCGCACTCCCCACTGCGTAGTGACGAGCGGATCGGGGTCGAACTCGCTCGCGCCGGGCGAGGGGTGACACAGCAGCACCAGTCGCCGAGCGACGGGGTCGCCGAGATCTGACATTCCCAGGCTGCGGCCGTCGCGCAGCGTGACCTGTCGCGCCGTCATCGGTCGCCAATATGCAGTGCGCCTTTGACCCGCTCCGCCGTCTGGGTGGCGAGCGCTTCAGCCGAATCGCGGATCACGTTCACCGCCGACGGGTCGCCTTTCAGCAGCGCCATGCCGGTATTCTTCGCGAACTCCGCGGTGATGTGGGGCGGCAGCGGCGGAACGTTCTTGCTGACGTAGGCGTCGATGAGCGTGACGCCGCGGTGCGCGAGAGCCGCTTCCATCGCGGTCGCGGCCTCATCGTCGCTCTTCACCCGAATGCCCTGAAACCCGACCAGTTCGGCCCAGCCGGCATAGTCGACCGACTCGACGTTCTGCGAGCCCTCCCACAGCGGGTTGGCGTCTTCAGTGCGCATCTCCCACGACACCTGCGCAAGGTCGTCGTTGTGCAACACGACGATGATCAGCTGCGGCGATTGCCACTGCTGCATGTACTTCTTGATCGTGATCAGTTCGTTCATGCCGAGCATCTGAAAGGCGCCGTCGCCGATCGTGCACACCACGGTGCGGTCAGAGTAGGCGAACTTCGCGGCGAGCGCGTAGGGCATCGCCGCCATCATCGTGGCGAGGCGGCCCGACAGATCTCCGCGCATGCCCTCGCGCAGCCGAATGTGGTGGCCATACCAATCGGCCGAGGTGCCCGCGTCGGCCGTGACAATCGCGCCGTGCGGCAGGCGCTCGTTGAGTTCGTAAAACACCCGGCGTGGGTTCACCCCGTCGGAGTAGTCCACCATCGCCTGCGCCTGCATCTCGCGCTCCCAGCCGACCATCTCTTCGGCGACCTTCTCTTGCCATGACAGGTCGGTCTTCTCGGTGAGCTGCGGAATCACGGCGCGCAGGGTCGAGGCGACATCACCCCAGAGGTTGAGTTCGGTGGGGTACCGCGTGCCCAGGTGCTCGGGACGCAGATCGACCTGCACCGCGCGCGCCTGGCCGGTCTCGGGCATGAACTCGCCGTAGGGGTAGTTCGTGCCGAGCATCACGAGCGTGTCGCATCGCTGCATCTGATGCAGGCTCGGCAGCGAACCCAGCAGCCCGAGTTGCTGCGTGTGATGGGCAACATCGGAGCTGATCACGTCTTTGCCGCGAAGCGCGGTGATGATGCCGGCACCCGCCAGTCGGGCGGCCTCGAGCACCTCTGCGGTGGCGCCCTGCGCGCCCGCGCCCACGAAGAACGTCACACGCTCACCCTCGTTGATGATCTTCGCCATGCGTGCGATCTCATCTGCGGGTGGTGTGATCTCGATAGATGCGGGCTTCGCGCTCGAGCGCGAGACCCAGTGCTCAGGTTGCGGAGCCTCGGCGTCAAGCGCCTGCACGTCGTGGGGCAGCACGATGACCGTGGGCTGGCGCCGCGCGATCGCGGTTCGAAACGCGGTGTCGACGACGACCTGCGCCTGTTGCGGAGTGGTCACCGTCTGCACGTAGGCGGCAACGTCGGCGAACACCCGCTCGAGGTTGTTCTCTTGCAGTGTGGCAGTGCCGGCCGAGGCGAGACCCTGCTGGCCGACGATGGCAACGACGGGCTGGTTGTCCATCTGCGCGTCATAAAGACCGTTCATCAGGTGGAATGCCCCGGGGCTCGAGGTGGCGATGCACACGCCCACCTCTCCGGTGAACTTGGCATGCGCGGTGGCCATGAGTGAGCAGAGCTCTTCGTGCGTGGGGCGGATGTACTCCAGCCCCTCGCCCGCTTTCTCGGCGCGCCCGAGGGCCCCGTCGAACTCTCCGATGCCGTCACCGGGGTAACCGAAGACCCGCGAGACACCCCATTCCTGCACTCGATCGATGATGAAGTCGCTGACTGTAGGCATGCCTCCAGTCAAGGCCGATGGCGAGCCGATTCCAAGCCACTTGACAGCGCTTGGGGGTGCGCTATCCTCCCCAACTCGGCTCTTTGAGCTCCTGTCCACAGCGACCACGCCACCAGGCCGAGTGTCGTAGGTATGTTCTAGTCTTTAGCTATGTCGATCGACAGTTCGAGCCCCACTCCCGAAGACGCCGAGCGCGCTGCGGATGGCATCGACGACGTGGTCGGCTTCGCCCAGCAGATCACGCAGATCGCGGCAGCTCAGCTCGAAGCTCTCGTCACAGTGCATCAGGTTTCATTGGCGGATGCTGCGCGGCACGGCCGCGAACTCACCGACGTCGTCGAGCGTGGCATTCGGCTTGAACTCGCTGCCGCATTGCGCGTCACCGAAACGGCAGCCAGCAACCTGTTGCATCTCGCCGATGCGGTCGTAGTGCGTTACCCGACGGTGCTCGACTCGATGCGCGCAGCGCGCATGACGCAGCAGCACGCCGAGATTCTGGTTGACGCCGTCGACAAGGCAGAGCCCGAGTTGCGCGATGACCTGCTGCCGCGGGCGATCACCCTCGCCGAGGCCGAGCCCGTGGGAACGTTTCGTCGCAAGGTGAACCGGCTGGTTGAGGTTGCGCGGTCGGTCACGTTGCCGCAGCGACACGAAGAAGCCCTTGAGCAACGGCGTGCGTACGTGTCGCCGGGCGATGACGGCATGGCCTGGCTGGCAATTCTGGCTCCTGCCGTTGAGGTTCACGCCGCATACGGGCGCGCAACCGCGATGGCCAAGGCGATGCTCGAGGCAGAGGGCGAACACCGCACCCTTGATCAGTTGCGGTCCGACGTGTTGTGCGACCTGCTCATTGACGGCGAGGTCACTGATGGCTCACCGGTCACGCGGGGCATTCGAGCGAACGTCACGGTGACTGTGCCCGCGCTCGCGTTGCTGGTCGACGACGAAGACGCTCGCGCAGCCGCCGGGCTCGCACCGGCCGAGGTCGAGGGCATCGGGCCTATCCCACTCGAGCGGGCGAAGCAGCTGTGCGGTGGAGACGGCGGGTGGATGCGGGTGCTCACCCACCCAGAGACCGGAATGGTTCTCTCGGTCGGGCGAGATCAATACCGACCACCCGCTTCGTTGAGGCGGTTGGTCAGGTGGCGAGCCGACAGATGCATGGCACCGGGGTGCGGACTCACCGCCGCCAGATGCGAAATCGACCATACGGTCGCATGGGAAGACGGCGGCGGCACCTCACTCGACAACCTGAGTCCGATCTGCCGAGGGCATCATCGCGTCAAGCATCATGGCGGCTGGACGGTCACCCAGATCGCCGACAGTGGCGGCGCGCTGCAGTGGACCTCGCCCACCGGGCGGGAGTATGACGTCTACCCCGAGCGCCGCGTGGTGGCGTTCCGCCCGAGCGACGAAGGCACCGCACCGTTCTAGCGGGCGCAGGGTCGTCGGTTGGTGAGTCGTCGGGGTGAGTCGTTCGGGCTGGCGCGGAGTCGCTTCCAGCTCGCGCTGAGCCGTTTCTGCTGAGCCGTTCGGGCTGGCGCAGCGTGCACGGGTGTTGCAGAGGGGTTCTGCTGTATCGATTCATTCGCGCGCTGCGGCGAATTTCGCGCCTCACCAGCGTAATTCTCGGCAGGGCACGAGCGTCATGGCGGAAAGCGCATCCCACCCGTAATTCCGGGTGCGTTTCACAATCGTTGCGAAACGTTTCTATTTTGTTTCCACTCGTGATGAGAACCATTTGCGCCGCTAGCTTGGACGAGCCAGCGTAGGCTCACCGCCGCTGGCACTGGGCGGGCGAGACGTCGGTTTGCTCCACTCCCCCTTCCCATCCCTCCCCCCAGGAGAACTGTGTTTCGCACGCGAATAACCAAAGCGGTCCTTGCCGCTGCCGCCTGTACAACCGTTGCATCCATGTTCGTCGCCCTGCCCGCGTCTGCGGCAGAGACCGGCGTCGTCGCCGAAGGCGACGACTGGACGATCACCGAAGTCGCCGGTGGCTACGAAGTAGTCAAAACCCTCGACGAGCCGCTCGAGATCACGGCCGACGTCCCCACCCTGTGGGCCGACGACCTCGACCTCGGGTTTGCCACCGAGTCCCTCGACGGCCTCACGCTCTCGGCAACCACCGCCGACCCCGAAGTCGTCAGCACCGACGACGTGCTGCAGGGCTGGGCAGGGCAGGGCAACCCAAGCGAATCAGTCGATGTCGACGTCGATACTTTCGCGATGAAGTCGCTGCTCGCTCCGCTCGCCGCTGAGGTACCCGAACTGGCCGCAGACCCGAGCGCCATGGGTGACTATGCGGTCGAGCGCCTCGACTACGACCTCGGCGACGAAGCTGTAGAGCTTTCGGGCTTCGACCGTCTCGGCGAAATGCGCGCCGCCGTGTTCATGCCCGAGGGCGCTACTGGCGAACTGCCCGTGGTTGTCTTCCTCCACGGTCGCCACTCCACCTGCGCCAACGGCACGCGCAACCCGCTCGCCTGGCCGTGTGGTGAAGACCAAGACGAGATCCCCAGCTACCTCGGCTACAACGACGCCGCAGAGATCCTCGCCAGCCAGGGCTACGCGGTTGTGTCGGTTTCGGCCAACGCGGTCAACGCGCTCGACGGTTCGCTCTCTGACGACACCGGTGCCCTTGCTCGTGGCCAGCTCGTCATCGACCACCTCGACCTGTTGCGTGACGCCAACGCGGGCACGTTCGTCTCCCCCGACGACGCTGTTGTTCCCGTCTCGGCATCGCTCGCGGGCCGCCTCGACCTCGACAACGTGGGCCTCATGGGCCACTCGCGCGGCGGCGAAGGAATCATGCGCGCAGCGGTGCTGAACGCTGAGCAAGACGAGCCCTTCGGCATCAACTCCGTGCTCCCGATCGCGCCGACCTCCTACAGCCGCATCGCGGTACCCGGAGTCATCACCGCGACCCTGCTTCCCTACTGCGATGGCGACGTCGAAGACCAGATGGGCCAGAAGTACATCAACGACTCGCGTCACTCGTACGACGACGACGTGCTTCGTTCATCGGTGCTGATCATGGGCACCAACCACAACTACTTCAACACCATCTGGACCCCGGGCCTGTACCCCTACAACGTGAGCGATGACTGGGGCATTTACGACCGCTCGCAGACTGACGCGACCTGCGGCTCGACCGTCTCAGACACTCGATTGGATGCTGCAGAGCAGTACGCCGTGGGCAACGCCTACATGGCTGCGTTCTTCCGCCTCACCCTCGGTGGCGCTGACGAGTTCTTGCCGATGTTCGATGGCACCGACGCGAAGCCGGCTGACCTCGACTTCGCTGACATCCGTGTGAGCGCAACCCAGCCAGCATCCACTCGTTTCGACATCGACAACTTCGATGTGCCGGGAACGACCTATGACCTGCGCGGCAGTGGCACCTACGTCACCTGTGAGGGCATCTCGTCAACACCGGTACCCGGAGTGCTGCCTTACTGCATCAACGAGCTCGGCTTCGCGCAGGCTCCTGACTGGGGCAACGCGGGCAGCGTGACACGCACGTCGTCGAACCCGAAGACGCCTGGCGTGCCGTCGACCACCGCGATGCACTTCACCTACACCAGCTCGTCGAACCCGGCAGAGCTCGGTGTGACGGTGCCCGGCGGTTCGGTTGACGCAACCGCATTCGAGAACCTCTCGCTGCGCATCTCGCCCGACGAAACCGTAGCCACCAGCACCGAGATCACGATCCAGCTGGTCGACGGTTCAGGTGCGAAGGCATCGGTTGTTGCTTCAGAGTACGGCGACGCGCTCACGGTGCTTCCGGGCAGCGGCAACCCGCTGCGCAAGGTGCTGCTGCAGCAGATCACCATTCCTGTCGGCGACTTCACCGGCATCGACCTCACCGACGTTCGCCAGGTGCGTTTCATCGCTCCCGACGAAGACGGTGGCGTCATGCTGAGCGACCTGGCTCTGCTTGAGCCCGCGAGCATCGGCACCGCCGAGGTATCGACTCGACCAGTTGTCTCGGTTGGCGACGTGATCGTCGATGAGGGTGCTGGCCCGTCAACGCTGCAGGTGCCGATCTACCTGTCGCGCCCCGCAGAAGAGACCTCGACCATGTACTTCAGTGCCGTCAGCTTCGCTTCCGCGAAGATCGCCGGTGTCGTGCAGCAGGTCACCTTCGCTCCCGGCGAGACCTGCACCGCGGTTGAAGTTCCCTACACCGGAGACACCGAAGAGAGCAGCAGCGCGACCACGAACTACACGGCGAACGTGGCAACCACCGCTGGTGGCGTCACGATCGGCGACTCGTTCGCATGGATCACGCTTCGCGAAGATGACGGCGTCACCGACGGCACCCCGGTGCCCGAGGTTGGCGTGCAGGGCGACCCCTGCCTCGAAGCGACCGGAGCACCCGGCACGCTGACCGTCAGCCCCGCTTCGGCGGCTCCCGGCGACACCGTCACGGTGACCGGCAGCGGCTTCCGCACCGGCGAGTCGGTGTCGTTGACGATGTACTCCGACCCGGTTGACCTGGGCTCGGTCGTCTCGAACGACGGCTCGGTATCGTTCACGGCCATTGTTCCTGACGACGCCGAGCTGGGCGAGCACGAGTTCGTCGCCGCCGGCTACGGCTCAGGATCCGAATCGACCTCCGCGTTCACCGTGGCGATCGAAGAAGAGCCTGTCGACCCGACTGACCCTGTCGACCCGACTGACCCGGTCGACCCGACCGACCCGACTGACCCGGTTGACCCTGACTCGGGCACCGACTCGGGTTCAGGCACCGATTCGGGTTCGACCGACACCGACACTGACACTGACACCGACGGCGCAACGGCGTCGGATGGTTCGTCGGTGTCGTCACTGCCCGTGACGGGTCTTGACACCGGCATCGTGATGGGCTGGGCAGCTCTTGCCTCGATCCTGATCGCCGTTGGTGTCGGCGCACTGATGATTCGTCGTCAGCGTGCAGGACACGACGTCGGCTAGCACGCCTCCCCAGCGCTAGCCGCCTCCCCAACGAACGTCCCGTCCCCAAGCAATCGGGGGCGGGACGTTCGTTTTGTCTGTGGCCTCGAACATCCTGCTTGCCGGGCAGAATGGAAGGCATCCGAACCATCAACGCGAGCAACCGTTTCTCGAGCTGCTGGCCACGCGACTATTGACTGCGTCTACCGCAACCGAAGGACTCTATGCGCATCTCGGCACGAGCTGACTACGCCGTTCGCGCAGCAGTCTTTCTCGCGCGCGGCTCGCTCGACGAGCGTGGTTCGGACGAACAGGGGTCTGGCCCGCGGGTGCCGGGTGAGCGGGTTTCGGCTAAGCAGGTACCCCCACAACGCATCTCCGGCGAGCGCATCGCCAGCGAACAGGGCATTCCGGCGAGCTTTCTTGAGGGCATTTTGTCGGCGCTGCGCAAAGCGGGCATCGTCGAGAGTCGACGCGGTGCGGGTGGCGGATACCGGCTGGCAGCACCCGCCGGCGAGATCTCGGTCGCCGACGTCATTCGAGCCGTCGATGGCCCCCTGGTGTTCGTGCGCGACGAGCGACCGAGCGAGCTCGAGTACCCCGCCGCCGATAGCGACCTCGTGACGCTGTGGGTCGCGCTGCGCGCGAGCGTGCGCCGCGTGCTCGACGACACCTCACTCGAGCAGCTCGCGACGGGTGACCTGCCCGCCGAAGTTCGCGCGCTCGCCGACGACCCGTCGTCTTGGATCAGCGGGCGCTAAGCGCCTGAACGCCGCTGCGCGCGCCGCGGCCGCCCGCTGCACCTGACGGCCGCGACCGACTTGCCCCCGACACATTGCGACACGTTTATTGCGGCATCCCGCGGGCTCTGATTGATTACCTACCTATCCAGTCGGAATTAGCCGGAATAGGTGGCCATGCACACTCTCGTACTCCTCGCCCTCGTGGGCCTCGGCGCGCAGCTCGTCGACGGAGCACTGGGTATGGCCTACGGCGTCACCTCGACCACCCTGCTTCTTGCCATCGGTGCGAACCCCGCCGCGGCGAGTGCGTCAGTGCACCTCGCCGAGATCGGCACGACGCTGGCTTCGGGGTTCTCGCACTGGCGATTCGGCAACGTCGACTGGAAGGTCGTGTTGCGCATCGGCATTCCCGGAGCCATCGGCGCCTTCGCCGGAGCCACCGTGCTGTCGAACCTGTCGACCGACGCGGCGCGTCCGTTGATGAGCCTCATTCTGCTGAGCCTCGGCATCTACATCCTCATTCGCTTCACGTTTCGCTCACTCCCGCGCGTCGACCGCTCGAAGCCACTGCGGCTGCGCTTTCTCGCACCGATTGGCCTCGCGGGTGGATTCCTCGACGCCACCGGAGGTGGCGGCTGGGGTCCGGTGGGCACTCCCGCACTGCTCGCCAGCGGACGCATCGAACCCCGCAAAGTCATCGGCTCCATCGACACGAGCGAGTTTCTCGTCTCGCTCGCCGCAAGCGTGGGTTTTCTGCTCGCGCTCGGCACCCAGGGTTTCGACTTCGCGTGGGTGGCCGCGCTCCTCATCGGCGGCGTGATCGCTGCACCGATCGCCGCCTGGCTGGTGCGCAAACTGCCCCCGCGCCTGCTCGGCTCACTCGTCGGCGGAATCATCATCTTCACCAACGTCCGCACGCTGCTGATCGTGCTCGAGGCCCCGGGGTTCGTCGTCGCCTGGACGCTCAGCACCATCGCGGTGATCTGGGCGGCAGCGGTGGTCATCTCATGGCGCGCATGGCGCCGCGAACAGGCAGTTTCAGCCCGCGAAGAGATTTCAAACGAGTCGGATGCTGCGCCCAGCTACCGCACCTAGAAAACCCAGTTACCACACCCAGAAATCCCGGCTACCGCACCTAGAAAACCCAGTTACCACACCTAGAAAAGAGCGCCGCACCATGCCCGCGGGGGTCTAACGTAGCCGCATGGCAACTGCGACTCCCACCACGTCGCTGATGCGCACCTACCGGTATCTGCGCATCGGCATCGCGGGAACGATCATCGCGTTGTTCGTCTCCGTGGGCATCTCAGCGACGCAGGTCGGTCTGCTGCCGTCGCTCAGCAACTATTACTTCACGCCCGCGCGTGACGCGTTCGTCGGTGCACTGATTGCAGCATCCCTCGCCCTCTTTGCCCTGTCTGGGCGCGGAGTCGAGCGCGCTCTGCTCGACGCGGCCGCGCTGTTCGCCCCGCTGATCGCCTTCATTCCGACGACGCTCGGCCCGGGCAATATCGCGCGCATTGTGGTGCCGTGCGAGTTCCGGTGCTTTCCGCCCGAATACGAGGCGATAGCCGCGGCGGGCGTCATCACCTACCTGGTGATGGGTGTGCTGACGGTGATTCTGGTGCTGATCCTGGCGCGGCGACGGCAGGTGTCGCTGGGCGCCGTGTCGGTTTCGCTGACCTTCGCGATCATCGTCCTGTTGACGCTCGCCATCGGCTGGATCTTCTTTCGCGACTTCGTGCTTGATCAGGGCCACGCCATTGCAACGGTCGCGTTCTTCTCACTGTTCGCCGCGGTGGCTGTGCGGGGAGCGTTCCCGAGGCTTGGTGCGCCGCCGCGGCGCACGTTCAAAGCTGCGTACATTCTGATCGCCTTCATGCTGGTTCTCGTGCTCGGCGTGTATGTATACGCCGAGCTGAACGGCTATGTCGAGCGCATCGACTTTCCGGTGGCGCTGATCGCTGAGACCGTCGCTCTCGCACTGTTCGGCGCCTTCTGGATCGTGCAGTGCGTCGAGCTGTGGGACGAACCCGACCCCGCCGCGTCGCGAGTGCAGCCCCAACCGCAGGCCCAGCCGCAGGCCCAGCCGCAGGCGTAGGGGTAGGGGTAGGGGTAGCCGCAGGCGTAGCGCGGGCTCAGCTCTCGCGGCGGCGACGCACGAGCAATACGATCGCCAGCCCCACAGCCGCGCCGAGCGTGTTGGCGATGATGTCGAGGCCGCTCGGTGTGCGTTGGGCGAGCAGCAGCGCCTGCACCGACTCGATCACGATCGTGACGCCGAGGGCGATGACGATGACCAGCCACGGGCGGCGCCTCAACAGCATGGCTCCCAGGGCTCCCAGCGGCACAAACAGCGCAATGTTCGCGGTGAACTCGATCAGGTTGTAGCTCAGCCACGGAATCGCGGCGCTGATCGCGTGCAGCAGGCCGGCAGCGTTGCGGTCCACCGGCGTCGGCCAGAACGCGATCAGTGCGAGGAGCACCCCATAGGCGACAAGCCAGGCGCGTGGGTCGCGCACGAGCGAGGCCCGTGGGTCGCGCGGGATCCCGGGGGAGCTATTACGAGCGGGGCGGGTTCGCGGTGCCCTCGGGCGCCATTCGGGCGCCAACGCAAGGGGTGGGCGCGGGGGCACCAAGAGGTATCCGGGCGGTGGAGTCGGCGGGGGCGTATGGGCTACCGGCAACGGCTGAGCGGGCGGGGGCGGCGGCGGCGGCGGGATGCTTCCGGGTTGAGGCGCTGAATCGACCGCGGGCACAGCAGTGATGGGCGCCGCAGCATCCGTCGTGTCTGCGACCGTGGTCGAATTCTCGTGCACCAAAGCTGTCCTTCGCGCTCCCCTGGCGCGCTGCGACATTGCCGCGCATGTTGAAGTGAGTGTACTCCGCGGCCTACCAGCAGACGTACGGCAATTCTCGATAGCCTGGCCTTCACTGTTTGCTGTGAGGTGGCTGCGCACTGGAGCCCCACGCCCGAGCTTCCCCACGGACCTATGACTAACTCCACTGCTTTCCGCGTCGCGGGCCGCACCTTCGCCTGGGTGCTCGGCGCCGTGCTGATCGCGGCTATCGCCATGACCGCGTGGGTCGGCGTTCGCGGTCTGCTCGCCTACACCCACCTCAGCGATGTGCAGGCCGAAGCGAGCTCGGTTCGCGATGACCTGACCGACCCGGCGGCTGCGACAACGGCGATCGACGAGATCTCGGTCGACACCCGCGCAGCCGAGTCGTTGACATCAGACCCGATTTGGCAGCTCGCTGAGTCGCTGCCGTGGGTGGGACCGCAGCTCGAAGCAGTATCTACCGTCGCCGCGGCCGCCAACCAGGTGGTCAACACCTCGCTCACCCCGCTGACCGAAGTGGCCTCCTCGTTCGAACTCGACGCGCTGCGTGCCGAGAACGGACGCATCGACTTGGCGCTGTTCGAAGAACTGCAAGCACCGGCCACGATCAGCGCGGCGGGTATTGCGGCGGCATCAGCATCCATCGACAACATCGACACCGCCCCGCTGCTCGCCCCCGTCGGCGACGCGGTCACGCAGGTCGCCGACGTGCTCACCGAAGCCACCGAGGCGACCAGCGCACTCGCGCGCGCCACGGTGCTGCTGCCCTCGATGCTTGGCGCTGATGACGCGCGCGACTACCTCGTGCTGTTTCAAAACAACGCCGAGTGGCGTTCGCTCGGGGGCATTCCCGGTGCGATGGCCCTCATCCACACCGACGACGGCGAGATGAGTCTGGCTGGGCAAGAGTCTTCGAGCGATTACCCCAAATACGAAGAATCGGTGCTTCCCCTCGACGACGATGTGTTGGCGATCTACACCGACCATCCCGGCAAGTGGATTCAGAACGTCACCCAGGTGGCCGACTTCAGCATCTCGGGTGAGCTTGCCCGTCAGATGTGGGCCCTCGAGCACAACGGCGACGAGGTGGATGGCGTGATCGCCCTTGACCCGGTGGCCCTGTCATATCTGCTTGAGGCGACCGGGCCGATTGAGCTGCCCACCGGCGATGTGCTCACGAGCGAGAACGCCGTGCAGCTGCTGCTCAACGACGTCTACCTTCGCTACACCGTGCCTGCCGAGCAAGACGCGTTCTTCGCCCTCGCGGCCGCAAGTGTTTTCGAGGCACTCTCAGACGGCAGCTCCGACCCGGTCGAGCTGGTTGCCGCGCTCACCAAGGCTGGCAGCGAGAACCGTCTGCTCATGTGGAGCGCCGTCGAATCCGAGCAGACTCTCATCGCCGAAACCACCCTGGCGGGCGGACTGCCCATCACCGACGAGGTCACCACCACCTTTGGTGCGTACGTCAACGACGGCACCGGCTCGAAGATGGACTACTACCTCGACACCGACGTTGCCGTGCAGTGGGATTCCTGCACGCTCGACGAGTCGGGCTTGGCCTCGGGCACCGCCACGATGACGCTGACCGTCACGAACAATGCACCGGCAGATGCCGCCTCACTGCCCGACTACATCACCGGCGGAGGCTCGTTCGGGGTGCCGGCAGGCATTGCCCGCACGGTCGGATATCTCTACGTTCCCGAACACTTCGAACTGATGGATGCTGTCAGCACAAATGAGAAGGGTTTCGGCGGAGCCAGCCACGACGGCCGTCGCGTGTTGTCGTTTTCGACGGACCTCGCGTCGGGCGAGTCTTTCACCGCCACCGTGACCGCGCGCTCGACGGTGCCCACCGGAGCAGAACTCCTGGTCAGACAGACTCCCACGATTGGCGACGCGTACTCCGAAGCAGATTTCTGCGCGTAGACTTGCGCGTGTTATGACCACGACACTCGCACCTCGCATCGCCCGCCTATCCGCGGCAGCGATGCTCGCTGCTTCGCTGGTGGTTGCGGCGCCTCTGGCCGCCCAAGCATCGACGATCTACCCTCCCGCTGAGTCATGCACGACTGCAACCAGCACAGTGCAGGCAGGCGGGGGCTTTCAGTTCGGCTGCAACGGCGCCACGTTCTCGCCGAACGAGTCAGTGACGATCACTGTGACCGGCGAAAACGGCGCGGGTGCCAGCATCGGCATGGTGCGCACAGCGGTCACCACCGCGAGCGGCCAGGTCACCTCAGATGACTCTGGCGCATTGCCCGCGGTCACCATCACGCTTCCCACGAATGCCTCGGGCATCTACAACATCGCCGCAGTCTCGGCGACATCTGCTGGCGCCACCGCCAGCGTGACAGTCACCACCGGCACCGACGGCCTACCGGTCACCGGTTTCGACAGCGGCACGTTGACCGGCTTGTGGATCGGCGGCGGAGCCCTCGTGCTCGCGGGCGCTGCGGTCGGCATAACCGCCCTGGTCCGTCGCCGCCAGAGCGACGACTGAACCTCAGCCCTCGCTCATAGGCGCTCAGGTTGGCGCCTAGTTTGCTGGCGCCTAGGTTGTTGGCGCCTAGGTTGCTGGCGCTTAGGTTACGGGCGCAGCGATAACGGGAGCTTCTGCGGGCGCCGCGGTTGCTGCCGTCGCCGTGGTGTCGTGCACGCGTGCCGTCACCAGAATCGGCAGGTGATCGCTCAAGCCCTGGGGCAGGGTGCGCACGCGGTCGATCTCGAAGCCCACTGATGTGGCGAAGTCGTAGTGACCACGGAAGAACTTGTAGCGCGTATACGTGCGTGAGTCGCTGAGGTTCAGCTCATAGCCGTGCTCGCGAATCGTCTGGCCCAGGTTCTCTTTGAAGACCGGGTAGTTGTAGTCGCCGACCATGAGCGCGGGAAGGCCGTCGCCCAGGTGCTGCAGTTCGGTGAGAGCGGTGCGGATCTGGTGGCGCCGCAGCGAGTTGAGCGCGGTGAGCGGCGCCGCGTGAAACGACGCGACGATCACTTCGTGGCCGTGGTCGATGTCATACAGCCGCACGCCGAGCAGACGTTCCTCTGCGGGCTTCAACACCCGGTCGTGCAGTGACTTCTTGAGCGCGAGTGCGCGCACGTCAACGGCGCGAAAAGTGCTCTCGCGGTAGTAGACCGCGAGCCCGAGCCGGTTCCGCTGTGTCGAGTCAGCGAGCCTGAGACCGTTGATCGTGTCAGGGATGTCGGTGGTGTCGGCCTCTTGCAGGCACAGCACGTCGGCTTCGTGTTGCTCCACCAGGCGGGGAAGTTCTCCAGCGGCCTGGTGCTTGCGCAGGTTGTACGAGATGACCTTCATGGTGGTGCCAGCATATTCCTGTCGGGTGTCGCTGCGGTGACTTGTGTCCTACCTCTGCGCACACTCATAGCGAACAGCTCGATACCCGGCCGCGTCACTGCTCGATACCCGGTGCTGCTACTGCTCGATACTCACTGCTCGTCGCTGCGGCGACGCCGGGTCTGCTCAGCGCGCAGGGCGAGCAGCTCGTCGCTCGGGTAGCCCACCGCGGTGAGCGTAAGTCCCCGCGCGGCGAGCACCTTCGTCTCGGGAACCCGCTGCAGCTCATCGCGAATCTCGGCGACATCTGCCACATCGAGGCGCCCGTCGCCCACGGCAGCGCAGGCACCCACCAGGGCGCGCACCATCGAGTGGCAGAACGCATCGGCCTTGACGTTGGCGATCAGAATGCCATGCTCATCGCGATGCCAGTCGAACTCGAGCAGCGTGCGAATCGTCGTCGCCCGCTCTTTCGGCCGGCAGTACGCCGCCCAATCGTGCAGGCCGATCAGGCTGCTCGCTGCAGCATCCATCTTCTCGACGTCAAGAGTCGATCGAACGCTCGTGGTGCGCAGCCGCTCCATCGGGTTGTAGCCGGCAACGCGGTCGGCGATGCGGTACTCGTACCGACGCCACACCGCTGAGAAGCGAGCGTCGAAGCCTTCGGGCGCGAGCGAGGTGCGGCGCACCACCACGTCGGGGTAGGCACCGCCGGCACCGGTCAGCCGCGCGGCGAGCGCGCCCACGGCGTAGTCGGTGAGAGATTCAGCATCCGTCGCGTTCTTCACTCCCCTACCGCGCACATTGCGCAGACGACGCTGCTGGTCTTCGTCAAGATCGATGTGCGCGACCTGACCGGTCGCGTGCACACCCGCGTCGGTGCGACCGGCGACCACCAGGCGCGGCTCGCCGCCCAGCACGAGAGAGAGCGCAGACTCAAGCGTGCCCTGCACCGTGCGAAGCACCGGCTGCACGGCCCAGCCGCGAAAATGCGTGCCGTCGTAGGCGATGTCGAGCCGAATGCGCATCAGACAATCCTATCGAGCAGCGCTCGCTCAGAAGCGGCGGGTGAACACCTGCTCGCGCTCGCGCTCGACGAAGCCCAGGCTCGAGTACAGCGAGTTTGCGCCGGTGGGGCTGGCGGTGTCGACGTCGAGCTGTGCCTTCTCGAGACCCGCTGCGCGCATCGATGCCAGCGTGCTGGTGAGCACGCGCGGCGCAAGACCCTGCCCGCGGTGGTCGCGCACCACACCGACGTATTCGATGTAGCCATAGCGCGCACCGCGGTGCACCCAGTTCGCTTCGTTGACGCTGACGAGGCAGAACGCCGCAACGCGGCCGTCAACATCGGCGACGGTGCACAGGTCGTGACGAAAGTTATCGCCACCGGTGAGCTTGCCCCAGGTCTCGCGGCTGTAGGGAACGCTGCCCCAGTGGTCGCGAAACGCGTCGTTGCGCGCAAGTCGCGCTTCGTTGTCACGGTCGGGCGTGAGCGCCTGCAGGGTGACATGGGCGTCGACGTCGAGCTGTTCGACGGGGCCCGAGAGGTCACGTTCCATCACCACGAACCACCGCTCGCCGGCGAGGCCGTTCGCGAGGGCGATCTTCTCAGCACCGGGGTTGCCCTCGTGCACGTACTGCTCGATGACGCCCTCTACCTCAACGTCGACTTCGGCCAGCACCTGCAGGGCACGCGCGTACTGCCACGCACCGACGCTGGTGCCGATGCCACGGCGCCGATACTCGGGCAGCACCGCACCGCGCAGCGAGACCTGCACCTCGACGGTGACGTCTTGTTCGCGCACGACCGCTGCGACCACGACGATCTGTCCGTCGGCATTCTCGCCCACGAGCGCATCGTCAGCGCTGACGTGGGGCATATCGAACAGGTCAGCGATCGATCCGCGGGTCGTCACCCACGTCGGATGATCAACCTGATCGGCCGCGGCCACCACCGCGTGAATGGCGTCGATATCGTCACGGGTGGGCGATCGCCACACCGCGATGGCCTCATGGGGGGCGACAGGAGCGGTTTCAGGCGCACTAATGCGGTCAGACAGCTGCGATGACATTACTCCAGGCTATGCCGCGGCGGCTATGCGGTGCGAGTTCGCGGTCTATTCCAAGGTCAAACCTCAGGCGCGCGACGTAGACTTGACCGCGCTTTCTGCCACGTTTCGCGCTCGCCCGTCATCACCGAAAGTTCCATGTTTACTCACGCGCCCGCGCACTCCCCTACTCGGTTCGCCGGGCTCGATGGGCTACGTGCGATCGCGGTGATTCTGGTGGTGGTGTATCACCTGTTTCCCCCCGATGCCCTGCCTGGCGGGTTCATCGGGGTAGACGTTTTCTTCGTGATCAGCGGTTTCTTGATCACCAGTCTGCTGCTGCGAGAACATTCGCGCAGCGGAAAGATCGCGCTCGTGCCGTTCTGGCAACGTCGCGCGCGACGCCTGCTGCCAGCGCTCGCGGTCGTCGTGACGGTCTGTTCCACCCTCGCGTGGATGGTCGGCGGCGACGTGCTCACCCGCCTCGGCGCGCAGGTGCTCGGAGCCGCGACCTTCAGCTACAACTGGATATCGCTCGCCGGCGACAGCGGATACTTCGCAGCATCCACCCCCGAACTCTTTCGCAACTTCTGGTCGCTCGCCGTCGAGGAGCAGTTCTACCTGCTCTGGCCCCTCGTGCTGCCGCTGTTTCTGCTGCTGCCGCGCACGTGGGCGCGCGTGGGCATGGCGCTCGTTCTGGCGGCCGCGTCTGCGGTCTGGATGGGCGTCATGGTGTCGTCTGGCGCAGGCGAGCTCACCCGCGCCTACTTCGGCACCGATACGCACGCGTTCGGTCTGCTGATCGGAATCGCCGCCGCATTCGCCATGGCGCAGTTGAGGCGAATGGATGCTGCGTGGGCCCGCACCAACTGGGCGCTGGGCGTGACGTCAGCGGCTGCGATTCTGGGGCTTGCGGGCATCGTCGCGCTGGCGATGATGGCGCCGACCGAAGACCTGGTGACCTTTCCCGGAACGCTTCTTGCCGCGAGCCTGTGCAGCGTCGCGGTGGTGATTGCTGGGGCGTGGCCGCGATCGTGGGTGGGGCCCCGGCTCGACGCCGCGCCGCTGCGATGGATCGGCGCCCGTTCGTACGGCATCTATCTGTGGCACTGGCCGCTGCTCGTGCTGGCCGTCGCTGCGGCGCAGGGCACGGGACTGAGCGCCGGGGTGCCACTGTGGATCAGCGTGTGGGTGCTGGGCGTCACGCTCGTCGTCTCGGCACTGTCGTACCGCTACATCGAGATGCCGATACGGGTGCTCGGGTATCGCGGAGCGTTGGCACGCATGCGCCGGGCGTTCGGCACCAGCTCTCGTTCGCGCATGCGCGCGCTCGGCGCTACCGCTGCGGTGTGCATCGCGCTTGGCGGCACCTCGGCGGCGATCGCAGCCGCGCCGCAGGGCTCGAGCGCTGAGGAGTACGTGCAGGCCGGCGCCGCCGCGCTGAAAGCCGCGCAGGACGCCGCGGCCGGGGCTTCGGGGGCGGGTGCTTCGGGGGCTGGTGCTTCTAGTGCCGAGGTGGACCGCCCGAGCGACGGCACTCTCACGAGCGCGATGGGCCCGTCTGGGTCGTCCGCGCCGGCGCCTGGGCCGAGCGGAGCGATGCCCGATGCCTCGCAGCGCATGGCGCAGTCCGGTGGACGGGCAACAGAGAGCGCAAGTTCGCTGGCGGGCGCGAGTGGCGGCGTTGGTTCCGCCGACGCTGCGGCGACCGTTTCTGCTGGCGCGTCAGGTTCCAGTGCGTCAGGTGCTGGCGGAGCAGGCACTGGCGGGGCAGGGGCTGCTGGGTCGGGAGAAGCAGCATCCGCCACCACAACGTCTGATCCCGCTGAACCGGTGATCGACGGCGCGAACGTCACGGCCGTAGGCGACTCGGTCATGCTGGCCTCGGCGCCCGCTCTGCTGGAGCGGCTGCCGGGCATCGACATCGACGCCGCGGTGTCGCGGTCGACGTGGGCGGGGCCGGGAATTCTGCAGAAGCTGGCGAAGCAGCACAAGTTGCGCGACTACGTGGTGCTCGCGCTGGGCACTAACGGACCTATCGACGCCGGTTCGCTCGACGAGATGCTCGATATCGCTGGCCCCGATCGGCACGTGATTCTCGTGAACGCGTTCGCTCCACGTGACTGGATACCGGGCGTCAACGCCGACCTCGCGAAGGTCGCGGAGGAACGTCCGAACGTGATGGTTGCCGACTGGTCGAGTGCGATTGAAGACAAGACGGGGATGCTGGCGGGTGACCAGATCCACCCCGGCGAGCCGGGCGGACGCGTCTTCGCCGACACGGTGGCTGGCGTCATCGAGCAGGTTGAGGCTGAGCGCCTGGCGCGGGTCGAGGCTCAGCGTGACCTGCAGATGCGCATCATGACGTGGCTCGCGGGCGACACGCCCTACGCCGGCCCGGCGCCCGCCCCGGTGCCCCTTTCGCGCGCCCCGCTGGGCTAGCCGCCCGCCCGCCCGCTGCGCTGTGCGCGCTGGCCGCCCGCCCCACCCTCGAAACAAGCCCTCGTGCCCGAAACAAGGCGCACCACCACTCGTTTCACGCACCAGCTCATGTCTCGACGCAGCGGGTCGGGTCTGACCGCACTGCACAGCAGGCCGTGAACGGCGAACGCCAGGCCCCACACGCCCGAAGGCATGCGGGGCCTGGCGTTCCGAGATCAGCTCTGTGCTGCGCGGCGTCGCATCCACAACACCGCGGCGCCGATACCGGCGGCCAGCAGCGCGAGAACGCTCAGCCCGACGATCGGCGCAGCGTCGGAACCAGTCACAGCAAGCGCGCCATCGGTCACCGCAGTCACCGTGATCGGCGCCGATGCCTCAAGCCCCGATGCGCTAGTCAGCACGATCTGGTGCTCTCCGGCCTCGGTGTCTGCCGGAATGGTCACCGTCAGCTCGAGCATGCCGCTCGCGCTCGCTGTGGCCGTCGCGAGCGTCACCGGCGTGGAGTGCAGCTCAACTGACACCGACTCGCCGGCCGCGAACCCTTCGCCCGAAACTGTCAGAGATCCGCCGGCAGCGACCGTCGATGCCGAGATCGCCACGCTCGCACCGCCATCGGTGCCGCCATCAGTGCCACCATCGGTGCCGCCATCAGTGCCACCATCGGTACCGCCGTCAGTGCCACCATCAGTGCCACCATCAGTGCCACCATCAGTGCCACCATCAGTGCCACCATCAGTGCCACCATCGGTCCCACCATCGGTCCCACCATCGGTCTCGTCCGCCAGACGTCCAAGCTCGAAGCGGTCGATAACCCACGGGTCAACCTCGGGCGTGCGCACGTCATACGCGTACGAGACGACCTCGTTGGCGCCGGTGTCGAGCATCGCGAAGACGGCGAGGTCGTTGCTCTGCACGAAGGGTTGCGCGGTGCCATCCTCGGTAGTGAACGGTGCGACGTTGGGAACAACCGGCTCAAGGCCGCCGGGGTTGCCCTGCGACAGGTAGTTTGACGCATCCCAAGGCTCGGGCGGCAGCGGCCGGGTGCGGCCGCTCAGCTCGTGGTAGGCACCGTACGAGTTGCCGGTGTTCGAGGTTTCGAGGTAGTTGACACCGTTTTCGGAGACGAAGCGGTTCCACAGGTGCGAGTGACCGTTGTGCACCAGATCGACGCCTGCGCCTTCCATCAACGGGCTCAAGTCGTTCAGCAGCATGTTGTTCTCAGTCGGATACTCGTACCGCACGCCGATGACCTCGCCAGCGTCGTTGGTCTCTTCGATGCGCACCGGGTCGCCGAACTGGGGCATGACGTTGTCGCCGAGACCCTGGGGGCTCTCGTGCAGCATCACGATGCGAAAACGTGCGTCGGTGTACTCATCGCTGGCGAGCTCGTCGGCCAGCCAGTCATACTGCTCTGAGCCCACAGCCAACGACTCGAAGACATGCTCGCCATAACCCTGCATGAGCGGATCGTCGAGGCTGGCCGCACTCTCTTGGTAGCGAGAGCTCGAGGTGCGTGTTTCAGCATCTGCTTGAGCCGTGGTGCCGCGCCAGATTCGCGTGGAGTACAGCGAGATGAGGCGGATGTCACCGAACGAGACTGCGTAGTAGGTTTCGCCACCCGGTGAGTCTTCAGGAAGCGTGAACACCTCTTCATAGGTGGTCGTGCTGAACGAGTTGTCTTCGATCCACTGCGCTTTCACTTCGGGGTCGGCAGACGGGTTGACCTCGGTGGCGACTTTCTCGTACTCCGCTTCGGCGACCGAAACCGGCACCGGCGAGTTGAAGCTGGTGCCGATGCTGGTCATGCCGTCGATACGGCCCTGCACCTCGTGGTTTCCGACGGCGGGATACAGCGGTGCGTTCTGCACGATCTCGCCACCGTAGTACTCCTGCACACCGTTGTTGTCGAAGCGACCGCCGTTGCCCTGCAGAGCTGCGAAGAAGGCGCTGCCGCGGGTGTCATCGAACCACTCGGACGCACGGTCGGGGTGGTTGACGAGATCGCCGGCGAGGAACACCGCGTCGATGTCGCCGATCGTCTTGGCCGCCATCTGCAGGTTGGCGGCTGTGTTCGCCATGGCCTGGTGGTCGCTGGTCAGCAGCACGCGCAGATCGTCGCCAGCCTGCGGGGCGGGCGCGAGGCTGAAGGTGCCAGACACTGCCATGTCGGCACCGTCGACCGAAACAACTCGGTATGCCACGGTCTCACCGGGCGTGAGGCCGGTGACGTGCGCCTCGTGGCGCCACACGTCGCGAGCGACGATGCCCTCTTCGGCGGCCGGGGCGTCGACGAGACGCGATGAGCTGTCTTCAGCCATGCGTGAGTATGCGGCAGTTGCCGCAGCGAACGCAGTCACGTTCGGGAATGGCGTGCCGGTCGCGGCCGCCCGCGCCTCGGCATCGGTGAGTGCTGCAACGCCCGATCCGATCAAGGTGACGTTGGCCGTACCGGCGTACTCGGTATTCCAAACGACGTATACGTCATCTGCGCCAGGCAGTTGCAGGAACGGGTCGCTGAGCAGTGGCAAGGTTCCGCTGCTGTCGGTGGATGCGGCCGCGAGGTCGACCGCGGCAGGAGCGGTCGCCGCAGAAGCAGGTAGAAGAGGAAGCGCAAGACTTGCGCAGACGACGACGCCAGTGGCGGCCATCGCGAAGCGCGTTCGATTTCGAGGCATTTGGGGGAACCTTCATATCAGCCGCGCGCACGCCGTATCCGGCCGCACACACGTCGGGGGATGTCGGACTCCCAGCCTCCCGAGCTCAGCCTGCGTTCAGGTGGCTCCTAGCTGAACGATAGCTTTCACCCATGTAGACAGTTGCCCCCGCACCGCGCGCCCGCGCCAGCTCAGAACTCGCGAGTCAACGCCTGCTCGCGCTCGGTGGCTACGAAGCCTAGGCGTTCATACAGGGTGTTGGCGCCGGTCGGGCTGTCGGTGTCGACGTCGAGCACCGCCTTTTCGAGCCCTGCTGCCCGGATCGCCGCCAGCGTGCGGGCAATCACTCGCGGCGCGAGCCCCTTGCCGCGATGATCCCGCACCACCCCGATCAGGTCGATGTAGGAGTTGCTGGCGCCGAGCGTCACCCAGTCTTCTTCGTTGACCGACGCGAGGCAGAACCCCACGATGCGGCCATCCGCAAGGGCGAGAGTCGACAGGTCTGGGCGAATGAACGGGCCGCCGACGAACTGCTTCCACCGCTCGGGTTGCGACGGCAAACTGCCCCAGTGATCGCGAAAGGCATCGTTGCGTGCGAGGCGTGCCTCTTCGGCCCGGTCGGCGCTGTATGCGACGAACTCGATGCCGTCGCGCACCTCAAGCTCGGGAATCTCGATCGACATGTCGCGCACCATGCTCATGAACCACCGCGCCGTCTTCAGCCCATAGCGCTCCGCGATGACGACCGCGCCGCTGCCCTCACCGGCATACATGTCGATCTCGCCGGGCAGAGTCGTGTCGATCGACACCAGGTGCTCAAGCGCCCGCGCGTGCTGCCACTTAGCGAGCGCCGTGCCGATGCCGCGACGACGCCAGTGCGGATGCACGGCCCCCGTCATGTACACCTTCACACGCTCAGAAGAATCGGGATGCCGCATGGTCGTTCCCAGCGCGATCACCGCCCCATCGTCGCCGAGTGCGACAACCATGTCGCGTTCCGGGTCGATCTCGGGCAGGTCGAACGAATCCGCAATATCTTCGCGCGGCGTCGTCCACGAGGGGTGGTCTGCCAGATCGGCCGCGCGCTGCGCCTGGTGCATTCCGTCGATATCGTCAACGGTCGGATGCCGCCACATAGCCACATCGGCATGCGATGGCAGCTGCGCGGCTGGCACATCACCACACACCGCCCGCACACGATCAGCCAGCGGCAAAGCACCGGCCCCAGCCCCAGCCCCAGCCCCAGCAGCATCCATCGACTCAGTCACACCATCACCCTACGCGCGACGCGCACCTGCGCTCTAGAACAGTTAACGCAAACGAGACCCGCGCCTCCCGAAGGAGCACGCGGGTCTCGCGGTGCAAGGTTGGTCGAGCAAATGGATGCTGCGACCTGCCGGGCAGAACCCGGCAACCGATTACTCGGCTTTCTCCTCTGCAGGAGCTTCAACAGCGTCTTCGGCTGCAGCCTCAGCGGCTTCTCCTTCGGCCTGCGACTCGGCGCCCGCCTCAGCGGCACTGTCGTCAGCTGCAGTCTCGTCAGCTGCGGTCTCTTCGACAACCTCTTCAGCAGGAGCCTCGTCAGCAGCCTTGGCGGCAGCCTTCTTGTTCGACTTCTTCGGGGTTACCGGCTCGAGTACGAGCTCGATGACAGCCATCGGAGCGTTGTCGCCCTTACGGTTGCCGACCTTGGTGATGCGGGTGTAGCCACCCTCGCGCTCGGCGACGAGCGGTGCGATCTCGGTGAAGAGAACGTGCACAACTTCTTTGTCACCGATGACCGACAGCACGCGACGGCGTGCGTGAAGGTCGCCACGCTTGGCGAACGTGATCAGTCGCTCAGCGTACGGACGAAGACGCTTGGCCTTGGTCTCGGTCGTCTTGATCGACTTGTGTGTGAAGAGCGCTGCGGCAAGGTTTGCCAGCATCAAACGCTCGTGTGCGGGGCCGCCTCCGAGGCGGGGACCCTTAGTGGGCTTAGGCATTGTCAATTACTCCAGTGTGAAGGTCGATTCGGGGTCGCGCCGGGCTTCAAGCCGGTGCGAACATCGGACACAGCTCAGACGGTGGTCTCGTCTTCGTATCCGCCGTAGAAGTGTGCACCGTCGAACCCGGGAACCGAGTCCTTCAGCGAGAGGCCGAGCGAGATGAGCTTGTCGCGCACCTCGTCAACCGACTTCTGACCGAAGTTGCGGATGTTCATGAGCTGCGTCTCCGAAAGGGCGACAAGCTCCGAAACGGTGTTGATGCCCTCGCGCTTGAGGCAGTTGTACGAGCGAACCGACAGATCGAGGTCTTCGATCGGCATCGACAGCTCGTTCGAGAGAACAGCTTCAACCGGCGCGGGGCCGATCTCGATGCCCTCAGCCTCGACGTTGAGCTCGCGAGCCAGGCCGAAGAGTTCGGTCAGCGTGCGACCAGCCGACGCGACTGCGTCGCGAGGGTCGATCGATGCCTTCGACTCAACGTCAAGCACGAGCTTGTCGAAGTCAGTGCGCTCACCGGCACGAGTTGCCTCGACGCGGTAGGTGACCTTGAGCACGGGCGAGTAGATCGAGTCGATCGGAATCTGACCGACCTCTGCGTACTCGTTGCGGTTCTGGGTCGCCGACACGTAGCCACGGCCACGCTCGATGGTGAGTTCAAGCTCGAACTTCGCGGTGTCGTTGAGCGTCGCGATGACGAGCTCGGGGTTGTGAACCTCAACACCCGCGGGAGCGGAGATGTCGGCGGCCGTAACCTCGCCAGCACCGGTCTTACGAAGGTAAGCGGTGATGGGCTCATCGCGCTCGCTCGAAACAACGAGCTGCTTGATGTTCAAGATGATTTCGGTGACGTCTTCTTTAACACCAGGAATGGTGCTGAACTCGTGGAGAACGCCGTCGATGCGAATCGACGTTACTGCTGCACCGGGGATCGATGAAAGCAGGCTGCGACGCAGGGCGTTTCCGATCGTGTAGCCGAAGCCAGGCTCCAGCGGCTCGATGATGAAGCGACTGCGGAACTCCCCGATCTTCTCCTCGGTAAGAGTGGGACGCTGTGCAATGAGCACTATGTGTTCCTTTCGATCACGTGACCGCTATATGACACGTGCGGTGAATGAGGTGTTGAGTTTTATTCTTGGGATGCTGCCAAGCACCATCCCGGTAAACCTGCTGTAGCCGAGCCCGCCCCAGTTTCCTGAGGGGGCCCGGCTGCAAAAGTCAGACGCGGCGACGCTTCGGCGGACGGCAGCCGTTGTGAGCCTGGGGCGTGACGTCGTTGATCGAGCCGACCTCGAGGCCAGCGGCCTGAAGTGAACGGATCGCGGTCTCGCGGCCTGAGCCGGGTCCCTTGACGAAAACGTCGACCTTCTTGACACCGTGCTCCTGAGCCTGGCGTGCTGCCGACTCGGCAGCCATACCGGCGGCGTACGGGGTCGACTTACGCGAGCCCTTGAAGCCCACGCCACCCGAAGATGCCCAGCTGATGACTGCGCCCGAGGGGTCGGTGATCGAAACGATCGTGTTGTTGAACGTCGACTTGATGTGGGCCTGGCCCAACGCGATGTTCTTCTTATCCTTGCGGCGCGGCTTGCGCGCTGCGGTTTTGGCCTGTGCCATGTTCGTAGTCTCCTAAATCCGTGACGCCGGCGGTGGCCTAGCGCGCCTTCTTCTTGCCGGCGACGGTGCGCTTCGGACCCTTGCGGGTACGTGCGTTCGTCTTGGTGCGCTGACCGCGCACGGGGAGACCGCGGCGGTGGCGGATTCCCTCGTATGAACCGATCTCGACCTTGCGGCGGATGTCGGCGGCAACCTCACGGCGAAGGTCGCCCTCTACCTTGTAAGTGCCTTCGATGAAGTCACGAAGCTGAACGAGCTGCTCGTCGCTCAGGTCCTTGACACGGATGTTCTCGTCGATGCCCGTAGCGGCGAGAATCTCGTCCGAGCGGGTACGGCCGACACCGTAGATGTACGTAAGGGCGATCACCACGCGCTTGTCGCGCGGGATGTCAACGCCGGCAAGACGTGCCATGCGAATCTCCTAGGAGTTGGTGGAGGTGTGGAGCAGAGTCGGTGCCCGGGCCTCCAGCCCGAGGTGTCCCCCGTTTTCACGGGTTCTGACGCTGCCGTTTCGTGTGAAGTTGTAAAACTGTGAGTTGTGAAACTCAGCCCTGGCGCTGCTTGTGACGCGGGTTCGACTTGCAGATGACCATCACGCGGCCGTGGCGGCGGATGACCTTGCAGTGGTCACAGATGGGCTTGACTGAGGGGTTGACCTTCATGGTTCTTTCCTTATCGCTGTCTTCGTGCTGCGCGCAGGCATAGCCCGGCACACAGCCGTTACTTCTCGACCGGACTAGCGGTAGCGGTAGACGATGCGACCGCGGGTGAGGTCGTAGGGGCTAAGCTCCACAACCACGCGGTCTTCGGGGATGATGCGGATGTAGTTCTGCCGCATCTTGCCTGAGATCGTTGCGAGAACCTTGTGCCCGTTGCTGAGCTCAACGCGGAACATCGCGTTGGGCAGAGCCTCGGAGATCACGCCTTCGATCTCGATGACGCCGTCTTTCTTCGCCATATACTCGCTATCGCTTCAGCAGACCGGTCGGTCTGCGGTGAATGGGGGTTTTGGTGCCTCGACACGCCAATGAAGGCGCAACGCACCAAAGAGCAATCATAGGTGATATGTGCCCTCGCGGCAACTCGGGCGTGTCGCTGCCCCGAGCTTCGGTCTCGCTAGTTGAAGAGCGAGGCCAGTTCGTCGGGTGCTGGCAGATCAGAGTTCGAGATCGCTTCGCCGTTGACCGCCACGGTGGGCGTGCCGATGCCGGTCGATCCTGGCTGAATCGGAGTCAGCTCGGTGATCTCGGCAACGTACTTCATATACGTGCCGTCGTTGACGCATGAGTCGATGCCGGTGACGCCGACCAGCTCTGCGATCGACAGCATGTCTGCGTCGGTCAGCCCCGTGGTTCCCTCGTCGGGCTGGTTCGTGAACATCGTCTGCATGAACGGCAGTGCCGCATCGGCGTCGGCGACGGCGACGCAGTACATGGCGTTGGCAGAGCGGGTCGAGAACTCGGTGCCCTGCGACGCACGGTCAAGGATCGAGATCGGGTGGATGCCGAGGGTCGCGGTGCCTTCGTCAACGAGCGTTTCGATCGACGGACCGTAGCTCAATTCGAACTGACCGCAGACCGGGCACATGAAGTCGACGTAGGTGTCCAAGCGGTTCTCTGCGTCACCGACGAGGATCGCACCGGTATCGGTCTCGATGTTCGCCGCGACAGGCTGTTCACCCGGAGCGCTGGCTTGGTTGTTCATCGCGACGACCAGCCATGCCAGCAGTCCGATGGCGATCAGGATGCCCACGCTGATCCAGATCGCGAACCAGTTCGTCTTTCGTGCTTGCTTGGCCACCGTTACTCCTTGTGATTGCTATGCGATCGGTTGGGGAGTGATGCCGAACGGTGCGAGACCGGCCGCTCCCCCGTCGGGCGCCGTGAGCACCCATATGCCATCATCGTGCAGCGCGATGCTGTGTTCCCAGTGAGCACCAGCGGTGCCGTCGACCGTCGAAACGGTCCAGTCGTCGTCTTCGATGAGCGTCTCTTGATCGCCGATGACGACCATCGGCTCAATCGCGAGCACCAGACCGGGGCGAACCTCGGCTCCGGGATCGCTCACCCGATAGTTGAACACCGACGGCGACTCGTGCATTTTGCGGCCGATGCCGTGACCGACATAGTCACGCAGAATGCCGTAACCGCCCTCGGGAGCGTTCGCTTCGATGTAGTCCTGAATGGCGGCGCCGATGTCGGCGATATAGCCCGCAGACGCCATCGCCGCAATACCGGCCCAGAGCGACCCCTGCGTGACGTCAGAGAGCAGCTGTCGCTCGGCGACCACCTCGGGCCGCGTTGGATCGGGGATCACGATCGAGAATGCCGAGTCACCGTTCCAGCCCTTGAACTCGGCGCCAGCGTCAACCGACAGAATGTCGCCCGCCTCGAGCACTCGGTCGCCGGGGATGCCGTGAACAACCTGCTCGTTCACCGAGGTGCAGATCGAGTGGCGGTAGCCGCGCACCATCTGGAAGTTCGACTTCGCGCCTCGCCCAGTGATGACGGCGGATGCTGCAGCATCCAATTCGAGAGTCGTCACCCCGGGAGCCGCGAGCGAGCGCGCCGCCTCTAGCGCAGCCGCGGTGATCAGGCCCGGTTCGACCATCGCCCGCATCTGCGCGGGGGTCTTATAGATGGATCGCCGAAACGCCACAGAGAATCAGACGCCAGCGGTGCGCGTGAGACCGCGCGCTTCAAGGGCAGCGACGATGCGCGCGGCGATCTCGTCAAGCGAGCCCACGCCATCGATCTTGTCGACGATGCCACGTGCGTGGTAGACGCCCAGGATCGGCGCGGTCTCGCGCTCGTAGATGGCAAGACGGTTCGCGATGACTTCTTCGGTGTCGTCGGTGCGGCCCTGCTCCTGCGCACGCAGCGTCAGACGAGCGATGCTCTCTTCGCGCGGCACGCTCAGCTCGATCACGGCGTCGAGCGCCTCGTCACGATCCTCGAGAAACTCGTCGAGGTGCGCAACCTGGCCCACGTTGCGAGGGTAGCCGTCGAGCAGAAAGCCACCCGCAGCATCCGCCTGCGAAAGACGATCGCGAACGACCGCACTGGTGACCTCGTCGGGAACCAGGTCGCCGGCTTCGATGATCGACTTGACCTGCTGGCCGAGTTCGGAATCGCCTGAGACCGCGGCGCGGAACATGTCGCCGGTGGAGATAGCAGGAACACCGAACTCCTCGGCGATGCGCACACCCTGGGTGCCCTTTCCTGAGCCCTGCGGGCCAACGATCAGAAGACGGGTCATCGGAGCAGCCCTTCGTAGTGGCGTTGCTGAAGCTGAGCGTCGATCTGCTTCACGGTCTCAAGACCGACACCGACGATGATGAGGATCGATGCGCCACCGAACGGGAAGTTCTGGTTGGCACCCACCGTCACCAGTGCGATGAGCGGAATGAGCGCGATCAGACCGAGGTAGATCGAGCCCGGGAGCGTGATGCGGGTAAGCACGTAGTCGAGGTATTCGGCAGTCGGTCGACCAGCACGGATGCCGGGAATGAAGCCGCCGTACTTCTTCATGTTGTCTGCAACCTCGACCGGGTTGAACGTGATGGCGACGTAGAAGTACGTGAAGCCCACGATCAGGAAGAAGTACAGCGCCATGTAGAACGGGTGGTCGCCCGTCACGAGGTAGAGCTGGATCCACGCGACCCACGCCGGCACTTCTTCGCCAGCCTGCGGCTGGTTGAACTGCGCGATCAGGGCGGGGATGTACAACAGCGACGAGGCGAAGATGACGGGCACCACACCGGCCATGTTGACCTTGATCGGAATGTACGTGTTGGTACCGCCGTAGGTGCGGCGGCCCACCATGCGCTTGGCGTACTGCACGGGAACGCGACGCTGCGACTGCTCAACGAACACGACGAGCGCGATCACGACGACACCGACGGCCAGCACGAGCAGGAACACCTCGAAGCCGCGTGTCTGCCAGATGGCCCAGAGCGACGAGGGGAACGATGCGGCGATCGAGGTGAAGATCAACAGCGACATGCCGTTGCCGATGCCGCGCTCGGTGACGAGCTCGGCGAACCACATGATGAGGCCGGTACCGGCGGTCAGCGTGATGATCATGAGCAGCTGTGCCCACCACACGTCGTTGGTGAGGAGCTGCTCGCACTCGGGAATGCCGGTGACACCGAACAGCTGTCCGCTGCGGGCTACCGTGACCAGCGTCGTCGACTGCAGCAGTGCAAGAGCGATCGTCAGGTAACGGGTGTACTGAGTGAGCTTGGCCTGGCCCGCCTGGCCCTCCTTGTGGAGAGTCTCAAAGTGCGGAATGACCACGCGCAGAAGCTGGGTGATGATCGTCGCCGTGATGTACGGCATGACGCCGAGCGCGAAGATCGACAGCTGCAGCAGCGCGCCACCTGAGAACAGGTTGACGAGCGAGAGCAGACCGTCTGTGCCTGCCGACTGATCGAGGCAGGACTGCACGTTCGGGAAGTCCACGAACGGAGCTGGCACGTGTGCGCCGAGACGGTACAAGGCGATAATCGCCAACGTGAAACCGATCTTCCGACGTAGATCAGGTGTGCGGAAGACCCGCGCAATGGCGCTGAACAAAAGGATTCCTCCAAGAAGGGATGCCGGTCGCGCAAACGACGACCAGCATTCAGGGTAACCCAATGGGGGCCGGAGCATTGCTCCGGCCCCCATTGTGAGTGCTACTTGACGGTACCGCCTGCGGCGACGATCTTCTGCTCGGCAGAACCCGAGACCTTGTCGACCGACACTTCGAGCTTCACCGAGATGTCGCCGGTGCCAAGCACCTTGACCTTCTCGTTCTTGCGAACCGCACCCTTGGCGACCAGGTCGCTGATGGTGACAGAGCCACCACTCGGGTAGAGCTCCGCGAGCTTTTCCAGGTTCACAACCTGGTACTCGACGCGGAACGGGTTCTTGAAGCCACGGAGCTTCGGGGTGCGCATGTGCAGAGGCATCTGCCCACCCTCGAAGCCGGCCTTGACCTGGTAACGAGCCTTCTGACCCTTGGTACCACGGCCTGCCGTCTTACCCTTCGAGCCCTCACCACGGCCGACACGGGTCTTCGCCGTGTTCGAGCCCGGTACGGGACGCAGGTGGTGAACCTTCAGCACACCGGGGCGCGATGCCGGAGCATCTGCCTTCGGAGCAGCCTTCTTCTTCGCGGGAGCCTTCTTCGCGGGAGCCTTCTTTGCAGGAGCCTTCTTGGCCTCTGCTTCGACGGCGTCGTTCTTTTCAGCCTTGTCAGCCATTAGTCGATCTCCTCAACCTTGACGAGGTGTGCGACGGTGTTGACGTAACCGCGCGTCTGCGCGTCGTCGGGACGAACGACAGAGTCGTTGATCCGCTTCAACCCGAGCGAACGCAGCGTGTCACGCTGGTACTGCTTCTCGCTCACCTTGGACTTGATCTGTGTGACCTTGAGACGCGCGGCCATCAGGCACCTACCTTCGCAGCGGCCGCGGCGTCAGCCTCGGCACGGACGAGACGCGCAGGAGCAACCTGGTCGAACTCGAGGCCACGACGCGCGGCAACCGCACGAGGCTCCTCAAGCTGCTTCAGGGCTGCAACCGTCGCGTGGACGATGTTGATCGTGTTCGATGAACCGAGCGACTTCGACAGCACGTCGTGAATACCAGCGCACTCAAGCACGGCACGCACGGGACCACCGGCGATAACACCGGTACCACCCGACGCGGGGCGCAAGAGCACCACACCGGCAGCAGCTTCACCCTGGACGGGGTGAGGAATGGTCACACCGACGCGGGGAACGCGGAAGAAGTTGCGCTTGGCCTCTTCAACACCCTTGGCGATCGCCAGGGGAACTTCGCGTGCCTTGCCGTAGCCGACACCGACCAAACCGTTACCGTCACCGACGACGACGAGTGCGGTGAAGCTGAAGCGACGACCACCCTTGACGACCTTCGACACACGGTTGATCGTAACGACGCGCTCCAGGAACTGGCTCTTGTCGTCGCGACCGCCACGGTCACGCTGGTTCTGGTTGCGCTCACGGCCACCGCGACGCGGCTCGCGCTCACGCTCGGCCGGTGCCTCGGCAACAGCCGTAGCCTCGGCAGCGGCAGGTGCTTCAGCGGCGGCAGTTTTTTCCTGCTCGGTCACTTCGGACTCCACCTTGTTGTTATTCGTTGCTTCGCTCACAGGTTCAGACCTCCCTCGCGGGCGCCGTCGGCGATTGCCGCGACACGTCCCGCGTAGCGGTTGCCACCGCGGTCGAAAACGGCGTCAGAGACGCCAGCAGCCTTGGCGCGCTCGGCGACGAGTTCGCCAACCTTGCGAGCCTTGGCGGTCTTGTCGCCCTCGAAATCACGAAGATCGGCTTCAAGCGTCGACGCCGAGGCCACGGTGTGGCCCTGGCTGTCGTCTACAAGCTGCACGAATACGTGACGCGCGGAACGGTTTACGACCAGGCGGGGACGCACGGCGGTGCCGACGACCTTCTTGCGAAGGCGGGCGTGGCGACGCGAACGTGCGACTGACTTCGACTTCACAGCCATGATTACTTACCAGCCTTTCCGGCCTTGCGCCGTACAACTTCGCCGGCGTAGCGCACACCCTTGCCCTTGTAGGGCTCAGGCTTGCGGATCTTGCGGATGTTGGCAGCTGCCTCACCGACGGCCTGCTTGTCGATGCCGCTCACGGTGAGCTTGTTGTTGCCTTCAACCGTGAGGGTGATGCCTGCGGGTGGCTCGATCAGCACGGGGTGCGAGAAGCCAAGAGCGAACTCGACCGAGCTGCCCTTCTGAGCAACGCGGTAACCCGTACCAACAACCTCGAGGCCCTTGGTGTAACCCTGGGTGACGCCGATGATGTTGTTGTTGATGAGCGTGCGGGTCAAGCCGTGAAGCGAACGCGATTCGCGCTCGTCATCGGGGCGAGAGACAACGATCTGTCCCTCTTCGAGCTTGACACGGATGGGGTTCGCAACGGTGAGGTTGAGCTCACCCTTCGGGCCCTTTACTGCGACATCCTGGCCTACGACCTCAATGGTCACGCCGGCGGGAATGTCGATGGGAAGACGTCCAATACGCGACATATCAGGTCACCAAACGTAGGCGAGGACTTCCCCACCTACACCTTTCTGCTCGGCCTGACGGTCAGTGAGAAGACCGGAGGAGGTGGAAAGGATGGCAACGCCGAGGCCACCGAGAACCGTGGGGATCTCGTTCGACTTCGCGTATACACGGAGGCCGGGCTTCGAGACGCGCTTGATGCCGGCGATCGACCGCTCGCGGTTCGGGCCGTACTTCAGCGTCAGCGTGAGGGTCTGACCGACGCGTGCGTCGCTGGTCTCCCAGCTGCCGATGTAGCCCTCGCGCTCGAGGATTTCTGCAATGTGAGTCTTGAGCTTGGAGCTCGGCAGCGACACAGATTCGTGGTGCGCCGAGTTCGCGTTGCGCAGACGGGTCAGCATGTCTGCGACCGGGTCTGTCATTGTCATGTGGATTGTTTCCTTTGTTCACCAGGTTTCGCCGCCTGTTTCGCAGACGTCGACCTGTGGTGGGGTGGTCCCTCACCGCGCCTGAGCGAGGTGAGGGACCGGGGTATGACTAGGCCTGTGCGTCCTCGGAGCGGAACGGGAAGCCGAGGTGACGCAGAAGTGCGCGACCCTCGTCATCCGTCTTCGCCGACGTCACGATCGTGATGTCGAATCCGCGGACACGGTCGATCTTGTCCTGGTCGATCTCGTGGAACACTGACTGCTCCTGAAGACCGAAGGTGTAGTTTCCGGTGCCGTCGAACTGCTTGCCCGAGAGCCCGCGGAAGTCGCGGATACGGGGCAGAGCGAGGTTGACAAGACGGTCGACGAATTCCCACGCACGGTCACCACGGAGGGTGACGTGTGCGCCGATGGCCTGACCTTCACGCAGCTTGAACTGTGCGATGGACTTGCGAGCCTTCGTGACGACCGGCTTCTGACCGGTGATCTTGGTGAGGTCTTCGACCGCACCGTCGATCACCTTGGAGTCGCGAGCTGCCTCGCCGACACCGGTGTTAACGACTACCTTGACCAGGCCAGGGATCTGCATGACGTTCGTGTAACCGAACTCTTCCTGCATTGCCTGCTGAATCTCGGACTTGTACTTCTGCTTCAGGCGCGGCTGGATCTTGCCAGCCGGCGCGGCAGCGGTGGTGGTCATCAGAGGTCCTTACCTGACGTCTTTGCGTAGCGAACCCGAACGGTGCGCTTCACGCCGTCCTTCGTCTGCTCCTCGACGCGGTGACCGACACGGGTCGGCTTCTTGGTCGAGGGGTCTACGACTGCGACGTTGGAAATGTGGATCGGGGCTTCCATCGTTTCGATGCCGCCCGTCTTGGTGCCTCGCTGGGACTGACCCACGCGGTTGTGCTTGGTGACGTAGTTCACGCCCTCCACAATCACGCGGTTCTGCTCGATCAAGACATCCAGGACTTTGCCCTGCTTGCCTCGGTCGCCGCCCTTGTCCTGCTTCTTACCGGTGATGACCTGAACCAGGTCGCCCTTTTTAATGTTCGCCATGATCAAATGACCTCCGGGGCGAGCGAGACGATCTTCATGAACTTCTTGTCACGAAGCTCGCGACCGACCGGTCCGAAGATGCGGGTGCCGCGAGGCTCCCCGTCGGTCTTCAGGATGACGGCGGCGTTCTCGTCGAACTTGATGTAGGAGCCGTCGGGACGACGGGTCTCTTTAACGGTACGGACGACAACCGCCTTGACGACGTCGCCCTTCTTGACGTTTCCGCCCGGAATTGCGTCCTTGACCGTTGCGACGATGATGTCTCCAATGCCGGCGTACCGACGCTGCGAGCCACCAAGCACGCGGATCGTGAGCAAGACCTTGGCGCCGGTGTTATCGGCAACCTTGATGCGGGATTCCTGCTGAATCACTTGTTACTCCTTGGGTTCCAAGTAAGCCGAGGGCTTACTTGGCCTTCTCGAGGATCTCGACCAGGCGCCAGCGCTTCGTAGCGCTGAGCGGACGGGTCTCGTTGATCAGGACGAGGTCGCCGATGCCAGCCGAGTTGGCCTCATCGTGAACCTTGACCTTCGAGGTGCGGCGGATGACCTTGCCGTAAAGCGGGTGCTTCACGCGGTCTTCAACCTCAACAACGATGGTCTTGTCCATCTTGTCGCTGGTGACGAGGCCACGACGCGACTTGCGGTAGCCGCGAGCCTCAGCGTCGCGCACATCGTGCTCGCTGCTCTCGTGACCTGCAGCAGCGACCGTGGGGGTCTCGACCTCGGCTGCCTTGGCAGCGGCAGGCTTCTTAGCCGCCGCCTTCTTGGCAGGGGCCTTCTTCTCAGTGGTCTCAGCCATTACTCGGCCTCTTCCTTCACGGCCTTGTCAGCGGCATCCGCCTTCTTGGCCTTCGTCTTCTTCGCCTTCGTCGCAACCTCAACAGGAGCGGGCGTGGCACGAATGCCGAGCTCGCGCTCGTGGATCACGGTGTAGAGCCGCGCGATGTCGCGCTTGACCGCACGAATGCGACCGTGGCTCTCGAGCTGGCCGGTGGCCGATTGGAAGCGCAGGTTGAACAGCTCTTCCTTGGCCTTGCGCAGCTCCTCAACGAGGCGCTGGTCTTCGAACGTATCGAGCTCGCTCGGTGCGAGCGTCTTGGTGCCGATCGCCATTACGCGTCGCCCTCCTCGCGCTTGATGATGCGTGCCTTAAGGGGCAGCTTGTGAATTGCACGGGTCAGAGCCTCGCGAGCGAGTGTCTCATCGACGCCAGCGACCTCGAAGAGAACGCGACCCGGCTTGACGTTTGCGACCCACCATTCCGGCGAACCCTTACCGGAACCCATGCGGGTTTCAGCAGGCTTCTTGGTAAGCGGACGGTCGGGGTAGATGTTGATCCACACCTTTCCACCACGCTTGATGTGACGCGTCATCGCGATACGAGCGGACTCGATCTGACGGTTGGTCACGTATGCCGGGGTGAGGGCCTGGATACCGTACTCACCAAAGCTGACCTTGGTGCCACCACTTGCCTGGCCGGAACGGCCGGGGTGGTGCTGCTTGCGGTACTTGACCTTACGGGGAATAAGCATCAGGCTGACGCTCCTTCTGCGACGGGGGCCTCGGTGCGAGGGGCGCGACGACGGTCGCCACCGCGGTCATCGCGACCACGGGGTGCCTTCGGAGCGTTTGCCTGCTCGCGAGCGAGTTCCTTGTTGGTGAGGTCGCCCTTGTAGATCCAAACCTTCACGCCGATGCGGCCGAAGGTGGTCTTTGCCTCGTAGAAGCCGTAGTCGATGTTCGCGCGGAGCGTGTGCAGGGGCACACGACCTTCGCGGTAGAACTCCGAACGGCTCATCTCGGCGCCGCCGAGGCGGCCGGAGACCTGAATACGAATACCCTTGGCGCCAGCGCGCTGAGCGCCCTGCAGGCCCTTGCGCATTGCGCGACGGAAGGCGACACGAGCAGAAAGCTGCTCGGCGATTCCCTGTGCAACGAGCTGTGCGTCAGCCTCGGGGTTCTTGACCTCGAGGATGTTCAGCTGGATCTGCTTGCCCGAGAGCTTCTCGAGGTCAGCGCGGATGCGCTCAGCCTCGGCGCCACGGCGACCGATCACGATGCCCGGGCGGGCGGTGTGAATGTCGACGCGAACGCGGTCACGGGTGCGCTCGATTTCGATGTTGCTGACGCCGGCTCGGTCGAGCTGGGTCTGCAGCAGCTTGCGGATCTTGATGTCCTCAGCTACGTAGTCTGCGTAACGCTGACCCGGCTTCGTCGAGTCCGAGAACCAACGCGACACGTGGTCGGTGGTGATTCCCAGGCGGAAGCCGTACGGGTTTACCTTCTGGCCCATTACTTGCTCGCCTTCTTGGTCTGGACGGGGGCTGCCTCAGCAACCTCGGGGGTCGACAGCACAACAGTGATGTGGCTGGTGCGCTTCTTGATCTGGAAGGCGCGACCCTGTGCACGGGGGCGGAAACGCTTGAGCGTCGTGCCCTCGTCTACGTATGCGTTAGCAATGTAGAGGTCTGCCTCAGCGAGGTACTCGCCGTCCTTGTCTGCCTTGACGCGAGCGTTCGCGATAGCAGCTTCGACCAGCTTGTAAATCGGCTCACTCGCGGACTGGGGAGCGAACTTCAGGATGGCCAAAGCCTCCTGAGCCTGCTTGCCCTTTACGAGCGCAACGACACGACGAGCCTTCTGAGGGGTCACGCGGATGTGTCGCACGCGTGCGATGGACTCCACCATTTCTCTCTCCTCTATCGTCCCCGCGTTAGCGGCGACGGCCCTTCTTGTCGTCCTTCACGTGGCCGCGGAAGGTGCGGGTGGGCGCGAATTCGCCCAATTTGTGGCCGACCATGGTCTCGGACACAAACACGGGGATGTGCTTGCGGCCGTCGTGCACGGCGATCGTGTGACCCAGCATTGCGGGGACGATCATCGAGCGGCGTGACCAGGTCTTGATGACGTTCTTCGAGCCGGATTCGTTCTGCGAGACAACCTTGCGAAGCAGGTGCTCGTCGACGAAGGGGCCCTTCTTAAGCTTGCGTGGCATCTTCCTCTACTCCTACTTGCGCTTCTTGCCGGCGTTGCGACGGCGAACGATGTACTTGTCGCTTTCCTTGTTCGCGTGGCGGGTGCGGCCTTCGGCCTGGCCCCACGGCGTAACAGGGTGACGACCACCGGAGGTCTTACCCTCACCACCACCGTGCGGGTGGTCGACGGGGTTCATTGCAACACCACGAACGGTCGGACGGATGCCCTTCCAGCGGTTGCGACCGGCCTTGCCCCAGTTGATGTTCGACTGCTCGGCGTTGCCGACCTCGCCGATCGTCGCGCGGCAGCGTGCATCAACGTTGCGGATCTCGCCCGAGGGGAGACGCAGCTGAGCGTAGGGGCCCTCTTTCGCTACGAGGCGAACCGAGGTACCAGCCGAACGAGCCATCTTGGCACCGCCGCCGGGGCGGAGTTCGATCGCGTGGATCACGGTACCGGTAGGGATGTTGCGCAGCGGCAGGTTGTTGCCGGGCTTGATGTCAGCGCCAGCGCCCGACTCTACGATGTCGCCCTGAGCCAGCTTGTTCGGCGCGATGATGTATCGCTTCTCGCCGTCGAAGTAGTGCAGGAGCGCAATGCGCGCGGTGCGGTTGGGGTCGTACTCGATGTGAGCGACCTTGGCGTTGACGCCGTCTTTGTCGTTGCGACGGAAGTCGATCACGCGGTACTGGCGCTTGTGGCCACCACCGATGTGACGGGTCGTGATGCGACCCTGGTTGTTGCGACCACCGGTCTTTGACAGCGGGCGGAGGAGCGACTTCTCAGGCGTCGATCGTGTGATCTCGGCGAAGTCGGCCACCGACGAGCCGCGGCGACCCGGGGTCGTGGGCTTGTACTTGCGAATAGCCATATCTCTAGTCCTCTATTCCGACCGTCAGCCGACAGCCGTGAAGATGTCAATGGTGCCCGACTTCAGGGTCACGATGGCGCGCTTGGTGTCCTTGCGCTTTCCCGTGCCGAAGCGGGTGCGACGGGCCTTGCCGACGCGGTTGAGCGTGTTGACCGCTGCAACCTTGACGTCGAAGATCTTCTCGATAGCAAGCTTGATCTCAGTCTTGGAGGCACGCGGGTCCACGAGGAACGTGTACTTGCCTTCGTCGATGAGACCGTAGCTCTTCTCTGAAACGACCGGCTTCAGGATGATGTCGCGTGGGTCCTTGTTCACGGCGGTCATGCCGAGACCTCCTCGGAAGCGCCAGCCTTCGAAGCAACGAATGCGTCGTAAGCGGCCTTGGTGAAGACGATGTCGTCTGAGACGAGCACGTCGTATGCGTTGAGCTGGTCAGACGTCAGCACGTGCACGTACGCAAGGTTGCGCACGCTCTTCACGGTCAGCTCGTCTGCGCGGTCGATGACCACGAGCACGTTCTTGACAGCACCGAAGCCGGTAAGCACGGTTGCGGCGGCCTTGGTCGACGGCGCACCGTCGATCTCGAAGGAGTCAACGATGTGCAGGCGTCCACCACGAGCACGGTCGCTGATGGCACCCAGAAGGGCAGCAGCGATCATCTTCTTGGGGGTGCGCTGCGAGTAGTTGCGCGGCTTCGGGCCGTGGACGATGCCACCACCGGTCATGTGAGGCGCACGGATCGAGCCCTGACGGGCGTTACCGGTGCCCTTCTGCTTGAAGGGCTTGCGACCTGCACCCGAGACCTCACCGCGACGCTTGGTCGAGTGGGTTCCCTGGCGAGCTGCCGCGAGCTGCGCGACAACGACCTGGTGGATCAGCGGAATGTTCGTCTTGACGTCGAAGACTTCGGCGGGAAGCTCAACCGAGCCAACCTTCTTGCCATCTGCCTTCAGCACGTCGAGCGCGAGAGTCGAGTCAGTCATGTGCTCAAGCCCCCTTCACTGCGTTGCGGACGTAAACGATGCGGCCACGAGCGCCGGGGACGGCGCCCTTGACGAGCAGCAGACCCTTCTCGACGTCGATGCCGTGCACCTTGAGGTTCATAACGGTCACGCGCTCGCCACCCATACGGCCGGCCATGCGCATGCCCTTGAAAACGCGGCTCGGGGTCGACGATGCGCCGATCGAGCCAGGCTTGCGGTGGTTGCGGTGAGCACCGTGCGAGGCGCCCATGCCCTTGAAGTTGTGACGCTTCATAACACCCGCGGTGCCCTTGCCCTTGCTGGTGCCGACAACGTCGACCAGCTGGCCGGCCTCGAACACACCGTCAACGGTGAGCTCCTGGCCGAGGGAGTAGTCGCCGGCGTCCGCGGTGCGGATTTCGGTGACGTGGCGACGGGGGGTCACGCCTGCAGCCTCAAAGTGAGCCGTCAGGGGCTTGTTGACCTTGCGGGGATCGATCTGGCCGTACGCGATCTGAACAGCCTGGTAGCCGTCCTTCTCGGGCGTGCGAACCTGGGTGACCACGTTGGGGGCCACTTCGATCACAGTCACGGGGATGAGCTTGCCGCTCTCGTCCCAAACCTGAGTCATACCGAGCTTGGTGCCCAGCAGACCCTTGGAAATCTTGTTGTTGATGTCAGCCATGTCGAACCTCAGAGCTTGATCTCGATGTTGACGTCTGCCGGCAGGTCGAGACGCATAAGCGAGTCGACAGCCTTGGGCGTCGGGTCGATGATGTCGATCAGGCGCTTGTGGGTGCGCATCTCGAAGTGCTCGCGGCTGTCCTTGTACTTGTGGGGCGACCGGATAACGCACACGACGTTCTTCTCGGTCGGCAGCGGCACGGGGCCTACTACCGTCGCGCCCGCACGGGTCACGGTGTCGACGATCTTGCGCGCCGATGAATCAAGACCGGCGTGGTCGTACGACTTCAGGCGAATGCGGATTTTCTGTCCCGCCATTGTCTGTCTCTCTCTCTAACGCGTCTTACCTACCCGGGGTGCCGGGGGCATTGGACGCCCGGTGACGCTGTTGCGCCATGGGCACTTCCACCAGTTCTCACTGGTTTTGCTGCACCACTGTTCTCATGTCAATCCGGATGCTTCAGCATCCGGAACCAAAGTCTGCGCACGCGAACGCGCTGCCCATTTCTGGGTGGGTTTTGGTTTGGATGTTCTAACTACCCGCGGCCTAGGACCCTGCGCCTTCTAAAAGTCGGCGCCGCCTATGCACTGCCCTGGTAGTGATCCGAGCGCACACCCAAAAGGGCCCGCCGGAATGTGGAACCTCACTAGTCTACGTGCAGCCCGGGCGTGTCGCAAACTCGGGCGTGTCGGATTCTTGCTTGCTCAGCCCACTCCCAGTTAGCCGCTCGCGGGTACGCGGCGACGGGGCTTCGACAAGGCCAGCAGTGATAGTCCCACGAGCAGCGCAGCGATCGCACCGAAGCCGATCATCGCCGGCGTTTGGCCGCCTGTGACCGCGAGCGGCTGCGCGACGGCAACCGTTGCGCTGTCGTCGTTGCAGGCTGCGATCTCTCCTGCATCGTCGGCACCGCCCCAGCAGACCTCTGCGGTATTGCTGATGGTGCTGTCGGTCACATCACTGGCAACGGTGACACCAAGAGTGATGTCAGGGGCTGCGGATCCGATCGCGAGTGCGCCGAGCAGACTGCACTCGAGCACTCCGCCGAATCCGTCGGCGTCAGCACCGGTCACCGCGCAGTCTTCCCACCGGGGAAAGGCCGTGGCATCTGTGGTGACCTGATCTACGCGGATGCTCGCGGGAATGACGTCGGTGATCACCACCGGCTGTGCTGTCGAGTTCACACTGACGTTCTGCACTGCGAGCGAGTAGTCGAAGGTGTCGCCGGCGACGACGGTATTGACGCTCGCGGTTTTGGTGATCCGCAGGTCGGCGCTTCGCTCAACCGCGCAGTTCGGCGTCGCGGCCGGATAGCTCGTAGTGACGACGAGGGTGGGGTTCACCGTGAACGTGACTGTGGACGACCCCCGCCACGGATAGGTTTCGTATTCGGTATCGAGCACGAGGCCGTTGTAGACCAGAGACGCATCCACCGCGAGCGATCCATCGCTGTTGTAGTCCTGCTCGGCGAGCGGACGATAGCCAGGCCATTGGATGCTGTCACCGTTGCTCGCGAAGGCGGCGCCCGGCCATGCGATGCGCCCAGAATCTCCCGATACGAGCGTCTTGGTCTCAGACGCGGGCACCGCGGGCTGCGCATCAGGTGACCAGGTCATCGTAATCGGCTGCCCGACGAGCGAATCGCTCGTCTCGACTGAGTAGTAGAGGTATGGGGCGTCATTGATGCACCGCGCGTAGACGTTGGCGACAAGTTCGTCGCGAGTGATGTCGACGGAGTCGCAGTCGTTGTCGGGGTTCGCGTCGAACGGCGCATCAACACAGGCCTCATTCGTCAGCGTGCCCGATAGGGCGAGCGCAGGTGCGGGATCAGCGTCGCCGGTATCGACCTGCGCCGCGGTGTAGTCGGGAGAGGCGCTGACCTTCACCTTCACCTCGACTGTGCCACTGGCCAGCGTTGCGAGGGCGACGTCTGAAACGGTCACCAGGTTGCCGTCAACCTCAGACGACCAGCCCTCAGGCACGATGACCGACTGCACGATCAGAGCTTCGGGAACCTCGTCGGTGACGACGCCGTCGGCAACTGCAGCCGTGCCGTAATTGGTCACGGTGAGGAAGTAGCTGAATTCGGTGCCGTACTCGACGGAGTCTTGTTCACCGAGGTCGGAGTGGGTCTTCTCGATGCCCAGATCGACGAAAGTCGGCGTCGGTGTCGGTGTCGGTGTCGGTGTCGGCGTCGGTGTCGGGGTCGGGGTCGGCGTCGGGGTCGGGGTCGGCGTCGGTTTTGGGGTGGGGGTCGGTGTTGGAGTCGGAGTCGGAGTCGGGGTTGGTGTTGGGGTCGGGGTCGGGGTCGGGGTCGGGGTTTGGGTCGGTGTCGGGGTCGGGGTTGGGGTTGGGGTCGGTGTCGGGGTCGGGGTCGGTGTCGGGGGCTCGCACTCGAGCAGCGGCCAGGTGTCGGTCGAGTTCGTCTGCACGAAGGTCACGGTGAAGCCCGTGACCGTGCCGATGTATGCCGGGTAGTCGAAGGTGATCACGCCCGAGACAACTTCGACTTCGGTGAGCGGGCGCGTGGTGCCATTCGAGAAACGCAGGCCGAGGGTGTTGTACCCCCCGGCGATGTTCCGGTCGACGTAGGCATTCACTTGGGTGGTGGATGCTTCGCCGCTCGCGCGGTACTCCAGGTTGATGTGATCGCCGTTCACCAGGCTGCGACGATAGTCGACGGTGATCTCATCGCAGGACAGGTGCTGGATCGGATTCGCGGCGCCGGCGCCCGACGACACGAAGGTCGTCTGTCTTTGCTGCGCGCCCTGGTCTGCAGACGCGGCGGTCGCGATACCCGCGCTTGAACCGAGAACGAGTGCGCACGCAAGTGTGGTTGCGAGCGCGGTGCGCAAATATCGCACGATGACCTCCCCAGACGGTGCACGAAGCACCAGGCTCGACGGGTCGCTTTTTCGCTGCAGCATCCCCATGCCACAGCGGCATCCCATCTGATTCCACGACGATTCGGGTCGCCGTGTGAACAAGTGTTCGCGGCCAACGATAGCCAGAGAACCTCCTGCGCTCACCACACAAAAGTGCTGATCAAGTCAATGCTTGGCCGAAGCTGAGGCTATGCCGCTGATGGCTCTGAGGATGCGCGTTTTGCGCGCGATCAGACGCGCGATCGACACGGAAGAAACTCCCCTCGCGGCCGGCCACGAGGGGAGTTTTTGCGCACATGGCGCGGGGCGGAAGGAGCGACCGCGGGGACGACGCTCCTTCCACGCGATTAGAGCAGCAGCTTTGCGTTGCGGCGACGGCGAATCACCAGAACCGTCACACCCCCGCCGAACACAGCCAACAAGCCCAACATCACGATCGCGGCCAACGGGCCACCACCTGTCACCGGCAGCGCCGACAGCAGCACGATCGCATCGTCGCTGTCACGTCCTGAGTCCTCAGGGTCGCCGAAGGTGTAGTAGTCCACAACGGCGACGTTGGTGATGACGCTCGCGGTCGACGACGCGTTGACCAGAGCGGTCAGCGTGATCGTCGGCGCGGTCGTCGGCCCGCCGTTGTCGCTGCCCAGTGGCTGCAGTGGCCCCGTGAGCACACATTCGAGCGAACCGCCGTAGCCAGCGCTGTCAGCACCCGAGACTTCACACGTCTCCCAGTATGGGAAGGTCGTGTCGTCGTCTTCGCCTGGCCAGCTCACATCAGTGATCTTCAGGTCTGCGGGGATCGAGTCGGTCACCACAACGCCCTCCGCTGCCGAGTCGGTACTGACGTTCGCTACCGCGATGTCGTACGTGAACGACTCGCCGGGCTCACTCTTGTCAACACTGGCGGTCTTGTCCACCTCCACCTCGGTGTGACGAGCCACTGCGCACTCGGGCGTTGCCGTCGGGTACTCGGTGGTGAACGTCACTTCGGGGTTCACGCTGAACGTGCCCGTGGTCAGTCCTCGCCAGGCGAAGTCAAGCTCGCTCGGGTCGAGAATCAATCCGTTGAACACGTTCTGGGCCTGTTCTTCGGGCGTCATGATCGTCGTCGTTCCGGGCAGGTAGTACTGCCCGTCGCCGGCGAGATCAGATCGCTCGATGGCGCGCCATCCCGGGTAGTCGATTGAAATGCCCGCGGGATTGAACTCCGCACCCGGCCACGGAATCTCGTCTGACCAGGTTGCCGTGCCGCCCGGCTGAGTCATCGCGACCTGCGAGGGCGATGTTTCCGGAGTCACATCGCCATTGGTCGGCATCCACACGAAGTCGATCGGCTCTGAAACGAGCAGCTCCGACTTCGATACGGTCCACCCCAGCAACGCAGCGTCGTTCAAGCAGCTCGTGTAAACAGACGCCACGACGTCTCGTGTCGGGATGTTCTCATCGTCACAGTTGTTCGACTCGTTGTTGTCGGGGCCGTTGAACTGCTCGTCTTCAACCTGACCGGTCAGCTGCACACACGCCGTGTTGTCGAGCGACTCGAGCGGTGTCGGCACCGTGGGCGTCGCTTCGCCATGAATGACGTACGGCAACGGCGACGCAACTTCGTAAGGAAGGAACTCGACCGTCAGAGTGATCGTGGCTGACTCGCCGACTCCCAAGGCGTCGAGCGTGAGGTCAACGACGTTGCCTTCATAGCCGGGGCTCGGGCTCCAGCCGGCACCCTCCACGTCCAAGCCGACGATCTCGAGACGGTCATTGAGGTCGTCATCGGTGACCTGCAGACCGTAGGCGGTTCGCGTGCCGTAGTTCGTGACTGTGAGCACGTAGTCGAACACATCACCGGGTGCGACCGAGGTTTCGCCTTCAGGCAGCTCAGATGTCTTCACGATGCCCACGTCGTCAACGTGAACGACCGTGCAGCCGTCGTCGGTGTCTTTATAGGCACCCGATGTCACGGTCGCGTCGTTCCAGATCACGATGCCGTGCTCATAGACATCGCCGCAGGCTTCAAGCACCTGCTCGTCAGACGTAACCACGTCGACGACGGCGCTCACCTCGTAGGTGTACGAGGGGAATTGATCGCCATCGACAATCAGTTCGCCCGCTTCTACGAGCGTCCAGGTGCCCTCTCCGTTCCAGGTGGCGTTGTCGAGCGGACCACCGTCGGTCGCCGTTGCTGTCCACGACGCGCCGTCAGCAAGCGTGACACCGGCCGGAAGCACGGGCTCGTCGGTGAGAGTGAAACCTACCGGCGAGGGCAGCGGATCTGCATCCGTTTGCGGATAGCTCACCGTCACGTCATACGAGATGTTCCAAGAACCGTTCTCGTTCTGGGTGCTGGTGCTTCCGATCTTGTAGATCTCAGGGAAGACCGGCTCGGCGCACGCGTCGACCATGGTCGTCTGACCAATCGTCGACAGAGTCGCCGTGTTCAAGAAGCCGCCTGCGGGATCTGAGCTATCCGGATAGCACACTGTCGTGCCAGCTTCGATAGCTTCAGCGGCAACATCCGCCACCACGGTCACCGTGTAGGTGTGCGTTGCGCCGGCCGGTATGGTCTTCGCAACCGCGAGCACCGCGGTGCCGTCTGCGGCAAACGGATTCTCGTCGCCATCTTCGAATCGCCAGGTTGCACTGTCAACCGAGATATCTCCGCCGAACATGAGCTCGTCGCTCAAGCCGTACCTGGCAGAAAGACCCTCTGGGTTCAATTCGCCGTCGGCGGGCAGCGTCGCGACGACGCTGTATGTGATGGTCCATTTGCCGGTCTCGGCATCCTGCTGACTCGACGTCACCGTCTTGTCGATCGAGGGATACACGCGCTCTGTGACCGGAATGCATGCATCGCTCTCGTCAACGACGCTGTCGCCGACGAGAAGGTCAACGTGGTTGTACAGACCCTTGCCCGCGCCGATATCGCTGTTGCACACGCGGTCTGAAGCGGGCACGTCCGCGGTGACTGTGGCGTTCCACGTCACTGTCCACTTGTGCTCAGCAGCTGCACCAAGAGCCACCGGCTCGGGTGGGAACGAAGCTCCCGCGGTGATCGGGTACACAGTGTCGTCACCTGCGCGTTGGGCTGTCCCCGTGCCGAGGCTCAGACCATTGGCAAATCCGGGCTCGTCGTTCAGCGTGTAGAACGTGTCGTACCCGCTGGGGGTCACCGTCACTTCATAGGTGACGATCCATGCATCTGGGTTCTCGGGGTTCTGCATCGCGCTCACGCCCGTCTTCTCCACTGTCGGAAGCGCCGGGGTCGAGCACGCGTCGGCTGTGTCGCTCTCTCCGTTGGAGGTCAGCGTCACCGAGTTCAGGAATCCGCCTTCTTCGAGCGAGCCTTCGGCAGCGCACATCGTGATGGCGCCGTCTTCCCAGGCGGCTTCGGTGACTTCCGCGTTCAGCTCCACGACGTAGTAGTCGACGCCTCCCGCGACCAGCACTTTGTCTGTGGCGAGATCCGTGCCGCTAGCCGCATCGAAGCTCGTCCATGCGCTCGTCGGCACCCCAGCGTTATCACTGGTCGCCCATCGGGCAGCGCCAGGCACGATGAGCGTGCCGTCGAGCAACGGCGCGTCGGCCAGATCGTAGGTCGCGACCAGATCGGTCTCGTTCTCAACTGTGACGAGATAGGTGATCGACCAGGTGCCGTCGGCGAGCTGCTCAGTGCTGTGTACTGACTTCGACGCAGTGGCGGGAACGGTTTCGGTCTCGACGCACCCGGTGTCACTCGCAGTCGCCTCACCGGAACTGACGGTGACCGTATTGATCAGCCCGCCAGTGCCGGTTTGGGGGTCACACGAGCCGATTGATGTCGCCTGTGCTGATGCCGTCAGCTTTCCCGACACCACGAAGGTGTAGGTCTCGCCCGCGGGAATCAAGGAGTCCCCGTCCGTCGACTCCCAGATCAGCTGAGGCGAAGCGCTGGGAGCTAGCGACAAGTTCACTGCCGGAGTATCAGCGCCGTTGAGCACCGTCCACTCGCCCCCCGTCAGCGTCCAGTCATCGGGAGCCTCAGGAAGCACGTCAGTTACAGACGCTTCAACCGGCACTTCGCCCGGGTTGGCAACCAGAATCTCCCATGACACAGTCCACTCGCCCGTAGTTCCATCCTGGACGGATTGTTGCCCCGTCTTCACGATGGTGGGGAACGAAGGCTCCGAGCAGGCGTATTCGTCGTTTTCAGAGTCGCCGATCGTCAGCGAAGCTTCATTAAGGAAGCCGCCATCAGTGTCGCCTACTGGGTCTGAACATGACTGCCAGGAGTCGTTGCCCGCAGGGAACTCGGCGATCGTCGCCGTTGCCGTTACGGTGTAGACCGCTTGCGCGTTGCCTTCATCGTTCTGCGGAAGTGACGCGTTTGCGGCAAGTGACGTCTCCCACTCTGACTCAAAGTCCACAGCACCCCCACCGGCGGGGCCGACCCAGCTTGCGCTCGTCACCACGATCCCCGACCCGAAACGAAGGGTGTCATCCAGATCGTAGATGAGGGTGGACGCCTCAGATGTGTTGTACACGGTGACGTCGTAGACGACCGTCCATGTGCCGTCTGCCGCCTGAGTCGTACTCACGACCTCTTTCTCGTGGTATCCCGTCGCTTCCTTCGCGGTGTTGGTGATCGTGCACACGGCGTCCTCGCCCAGCCCGAGCGTCGCTGCGCCATCGGCAAATGTTCCGCCGTCGCACACCCACTCGCTGGCGTCGTAACCGTCGGGGCCCGCTTCTGACAGCTCATAGGCCACGCCGGCTTCGACGGCGACCGTAGCAGTCGTTGCGGTGACGCCGCCGTCGGAAGTAGTTCCCGTTGCGTCGATGACCGCGGTCTCGCCGTTCTCGGCAGCTGTCAGCGTCCAATCGGTCGCCAGCTGGGTACCCAGTCCGTTCTTGTTGTCGACCCGTTTGACGAGCGTGAGTGTGGGCGCGATATCGTCGTTGACGATTCGATAGTTCACCGTTGACCGCTCGGGAACACTCACGGTCCAGCCATCGACATCGGTCCATACGCCGCCGATCAACTGCTGGAGTTTGACCTGCTCGTAGCCCTCCGATGTCGATTCCGAAATCGTGTAGTCATGGTTCGGTCGCACCGCGATGGTGTTCGCGGGAACCATGTTCTCATTGCCATCGACTGTCGTGGGCGTCAGTCCCGTCACGGTGTCGCCGGGGTCTGCAGTCAGCTGCCAAGCGTTTGCAGAAAGGTCGCCACCGTTGTCGTTGACGACGTGCTTGCGCAATACGAGCGTGGCTGTTTCATTGATTGCTTCACAGTCGACGTGTTGGCCCAACTGCACCTCGACCCAGCCGTTGAGTCCGCCCGCACCTTCGCTGCCGCGAGTGCCGTCTTCGTTGAGGATGTAGCAGTGCCATGACCCTGTCGAGCCATCGACGGGATTGGCCCCGTCGACAACCTCCTGCGTGTACAACGGGCTACCGCCGTTTTCTGCGAGCACGTAACGAGCGCCGGGAGTGACATCTGTGAGCGATGTGGGCGCCGAGCCGGTCGGCCCGCTCAATGCGCTCTCGGGACCGGTACCCGTGAGCGTCCACGAGCTAGGGCTCGCGTCGCCCAGCACCTTCTTCGACAGCTGCAGTTGCGTGGTGCACGTCACTGTGTTCGTGATTGTCACGACATTCGGGTTCGGGTCTACGGTCATGGTGTGTGGCCCAGTGCCAGTAGCCACGTTGGTGCAGAACGCCGGAAGGCCCGTCACCGTCTCGGTGATCGCGACAGTGTCGCCCGTGTTGTAGGTGTATTGGTTTCCGAAGACGGCATTGCTGCCATCGAGCTTCAGTGTCGCTGAGCCAAAGGGACGGCTGGAGTCATCATTGTCGTAGTTCTCGCCGTTGATCACCCATTTCTTGACGACTTGCAACTTGACCTGCGGGTTTGGCGCCTGGTTGTACACCGTGCACGTAACGATCTGTCCGCCCGTCGCGTCGGCCTTGAAGCCGAAGGCGCCGTCGTTGGTGACGCTCACCGCATTTCCGCGGTCATTCTCACAGACAGCGTTCTTGCCGTTCTGCTGCACCAGCGAGTACCCGGTGCGGTCTTCTTCTGTGATCGTGACCTCGGCGGACTGGCCAGCCGCCAGAGCGTCAACCTTGAAACTGATTGCTCCAGAATCGTTCGTCACGCCGCTGCCCGGGGTCACCGTGTTGGCGCTTTCCGCATCGAAAGCCCACCCTGGCGTTGCGACGGCGTCAGAAGTGTCTCCGCCCACGGGAATCGTCAGCTTTGTCACGTTGATCGTGCTCTCGCATTGCCCCTTCGCGAGGTTTTCCAAGAAGAGGGCGAGTGCTTCATAGTTGTCGACAAGGAAGTAGTCGCTATCGGCAGTCGGACCTGAGATCGCCTGAATGTTGGCTACCGCGTCGACACCGATGCCGACCGGAATCACCCGTGTGCCTAGATCCTTCACCGCGTTCGACGAGAAGACAGCACTCTCAACCTCGCGGAATCGTGAGTAGTCGCCAGGGCCGTCAGCGCTAGGACCATAGAAGGTCGGAGTGCCATCGGTAAGCATCAGCAGCACGTCAACCTGATTCGCAGCGTCTTCAGCGACCTGCCAAAGTCCCTGATCCCAGTTCGTGCCACCGTTCTCGCCACCGGGACGGGTGAGTCCGTCGATCTTGTTTCGCACGGTGGTCGCGCCAGCACCCGTCGCGACCGACGTCAACCCAAGTGCTCCGTTGTCTGCTCCGAGCGCCGGCGCGCTCGTCGCGAACGTCCACAGCGCGAGTGTCGAGGGCGTGCCTTCGAGCGCATCCACAAAGCCGTTCGCGGCAGTCTTCAGCTCCAGAAGCTCGTCAGAACTGATCGAATTCGAAAGATCGATCAGCAGTCCGACACGGATGCCACAAGCCTGCAGCGCTTCCGGGTTGTCGAAGATGTCTGCCCAGTAGCCCGAGGACGTTTTCGCACCGTCGCCCGTGCCGACCTGCGGGTAGGTGGTGTTGGAGCCCGAACCGATCTCTGCGGTACGGAAGCTGTAGGCGATGTTGGATGCCGGATCCCCAGCGCTCAGCTCAGAGATGGGCGCCCAACCTGTTGGAGCGGTCTTCTCAACGATCCAGTAGCGCTGCCCCGAAGGAACGTCTACCGAGCAGCGTCCGGTTGCGGGAGCCGTCTCGCAGCTGCCGACCAGATTGGCAGGCGCTGTGTCAGGGGCGCTGTTCGTGCCACCGCTGTATATCTCGAACGTGGCTCCCCCGAGACCCGCTACCGCCTGGTCGCCGGTACGAAACCCGCCCTTTTGCACTGTGATCACGCCAGGCTCTGCTTTTGTCTGCGTGAATGTGCATGTGGCAGACCTGTTGTCGCTTTGGGGAAACTCCACCGAGGGGTTGGGCAGTCCGGTGGTGTCGATGTTGTTGTTGCTGGTCGTGCAACTGAACGCTGTTTCATAGCCGTCCGTGACACCGCCAGCGGGCGTGGCCGAGAGCGCGTACGTGGAGTTGCGTGGCACGTCGCGCTTCTGGCCCGACGTGAACGCGTATTCATCGCCAGCGTTGTTGTCGCGCACGGCCAGCAGCGACCAGTCTGCGGCTGTGGCGCTGCCGCCTGAAACGACGACCCTGAGCGTGAGCTCGGCGCAGTTCGAGGTGCAGTCTTCGGCGATCAGCGCAAGCGGTTGGATCTCGGTCTCGTCGGCATTGCCGGGAACGAGCGCCTCTTCCGTTGCCTTCGTCGCGGGGGTGGGCGTGGGCGTGGCGGTGGGAGTCGCCGCAGGAGTCGCCTCGCTGGTCGCTGTGGGTGTCGGGGCCATTGTCGGTGTCGCGTCTTCAGCCAGCGCGGGTGTCATGCCCGTAAAGACCAGTGCCGCCGACAGAATCGTTGCGATGCCGCCTGCATACCAGCGGTGACGCGTCACCAGCTTTCGCTGATTCTCCCGCTTCGCTCGCAAACTACGTCGCGTTACCGACTGGCCGCTTTCCCCAAAATTGCGCACGCCAAACACCGCTTTTCACCTCTGTCATCAACGACAGGTGTCCCCCAGTTTTGGGACTCCCCAGTTCGAGCTTCCGCAGTCATCACGCTTCCCCAAGCTGATCGTCGCGGACGTCTCGTCCCACCTCGAACGTAACCCGGCGCGGAGCGGCGCGGCAATCGAAACCGACAACGTGATGGTGGAACTGAGCAAAAACTGAGCTAGTTGTTATCGAGATGATTCGTGTGCTGCTCGATCGCACGACAAAGCCCCGGGCAGCAGCACCCGGGGCTAGTGAGACTGACTACTCGTCGCCTACCGACTTGTCGATCTTGCCGCGCACATCGTCGACGGTGCCATGGTGAGACTCGGGCGCCACCTTCTTGGCTGCACTCGATGCTCCGTCCAACAGGCTGTCGCTGATGTCTTCTGCTTGTTCAGACTTCACAAACCCATCGACGTGCTCTTTGTTCTGCTCGTAGAGGCCTTTGCCCTGATTTACGAGATCTCCGAAACCCATAGTTGTCTTCCCTCCCGGCGCGCGGTGCGGCCCGTCACAGCCATTGTGGCGGCGTTCGCAGACCAGCAACAGCACCTCCGGCCAATCCTGGGCGATTCTTGCGCACACAAAAAGGCCCCCGGGAATCCCCGGGGGCCTCTCTTGAAGCGGCAGATGCTACTTGAGCACCTTCGTGACCGTGCCGGCGCCGACGGTGCGGCCACCCTCACGAATCGCGTAGCCGAGGCCCTCTTCCATGGCGATGGGCTGAATCAGCTCAACCGACATGTCGGTGGTGTCGCCGGGCATGACCATCTCGGTGCCCTCGGGCAACGTGATGACGCCGGTGACGTCGGTGGTGCGGAAGTAGAACTGCGGGCGGTAGTTCGTGAAGAACGGGTTGTGACGGCCGCCCTCTTCCTTGGAAAGGATGTACGCGGTGCCCTCGAAGTTGGTGTGAGGGGTAACCGAGCCGGGCTTGACAACAACCTGGCCACGCTCAACGTCGTCACGCTTGGTGCCGCGAAGAAGCAGACCACAGTTCTCGCCGGCCCATGCCTCGTCGAGCTGCTTGTGGAACATCTCGATACCGGTCACGATGGTCTTCTGCGTCGGGCGGATGCCGACGATCTCAACCTCGGAGTTGATAGCAAGGGTGCCACGCTCGGCGCGACCCGTGACAACGGTTCCACGACCGGTGATCGTGAAGACGTCCTCAACGGGCATCAGGAACGGCTTGTCCTTGTCGCGTACCGGGTCGGGGATCGACTCGTCAACGGCGTCCATGAGCTCGACGATCTTCTCAACCCACTTCTCGTCACCCTCGAGAGCCTTGAGGCCCGAGACCTGGACGACAGGTGCGTTGTCACCGTCGAAGTCCTGCGACGAAAGAAGTTCGCGAACCTCGAGCTCAACGAGCTCAAGGATCTCTTCGTCGTCGACCATGTCGCTCTTGTTGAGTGCGACGAGCAGGTAGGGAACGCCAACCTGCTTAGCGAGCAGAACGTGCTCGCGAGTCTGTGCCATCGGGCCGTCGGTCGCTGCAACCACGAGGATTGCGCCGTCCATCTGGGCAGCACCGGTGATCATGTTCTTGATGTAGTCGGCGTGACCCGGGGCGTCAACGTGTGCGTAGTGACGCTTGGGGGTCTCGTACTCGACGTGCGAGATGTTGATCGTGATGCCGCGCTGACGCTCTTCAGGAGCCGAGTCAATCGACGAGAAGTCGCGCTGCACGTTGGTGGCCGACGGGTACTTGTCGGCGAGCACCTTCGAGATGGCAGCGGTAAGCGTGGTCTTACCGTGGTCAACGTGACCGATCGTTCCGATGTTTACGTGCGGCTTGGTCCGCTCGAACTTGGCCTTAGCCACTGGGTCCTCCTCAGGACTGTCGTGTAGAAGTTCCGGGCGCTGGTTTGCGACCGGCTCTCTACGAGGGATTGTCTCCACCTTAGTAGAGACGCGTTAGATGAAACTGTGTGTCTGCTCACGCCACCTTCGACCAAGCTTCCACACACAATATGCAGTTGTGACCGGATGCCACACCCTCCGCTGCTGCTCGGGGTGTGGCATCCGAAGTATTACTCGCCCTTTTTCTGGACGATCTCTTCAGCGACGGCCTTGGGAACCTCGGCGTAGCTGTCGAATTCCATCGAGTAGACGGCACGGCCCGAAGTCTTCGAGCGCAAGTCGCCAATGTATCCGAACATCTCGGAAAGCGGAACGCTCGCGCGAACCACCTTGACGCCGGCAGCGTCTTCCATCGACTGGATCTGTCCACGACGCGAGTTCAGGTCGCCGATGACGTCGCCCATGTACTCCTCAGGAGTACGCACCTCGACGGCCATGATCGGCTCGAGGATGATGGGCTGCGCCTTGCGGATCGCTTCCTTGAAACCGATCGAGCCAGCGATCTTGAACGCCATTTCAGACGAGTCAACATCGTGCGAAGCACCATCCATCAGGGTGGCCTTCACGCCCACCATCGGGTAGCCGGCGAGCACGCCGACGTTCATGGCGTCCTGGAAGCCCTGGTCGACCGGAGCGATGTACTCGCGCGGGATACGACCACCGGTCACCTTGTTGACAAATTCGTAGATCTTGTCGGGGGTGACTTCGAGCGGCTCGATCGCAAACTGGATCTTGGCGAACTGACCCGAACCACCGGTCTGCTTCTTGTGCGTGTAGTCGTGACGCTCAACGGCACGCTTGATGGTCTCGCGGTACGCGACCTGGGGCTTGCCCACGTTGGCCTCGACGCGGAACTCGCGCTTCATGCGGTCAACGAGGATGTCGAGGTGAAGCTCACCCATTCCCTTGATGACGGTCTGACCGGTCTCGCCGTTCTGCTCGACGCGGAACGTCGGGTCTTCTTCGGCGAGCTTCTGGATCGCAAGACCCAGCTTCTCCTGGTCAGCCTTGGTCTTGGGCTCGATGGCAACCTCGATAACCGGCTCGGGGAACGTCATCGACTCAAGCACAACCTGGTGCTGCGAGTCGCAGAGAGTGTCACCCGTGGTGGTGTCCTTGAGGCCGATAACCGCGTAGATGTGACCTGCGGTAACCGCATCAACCGGCATCTCTTTGTTGGCGTGCATCTGGAAGATCTTTCCGATGCGCTCCTTCTTGCCCTTGGTGGAGTTGATCACCTGGGCACCCGAGTCGAGGTGACCCGAGTAGACGCGGATGTAGGTCAAACGACCGAAGAACGGGTGCGTCACGATCTTGAACGCGAGCGCCGCGAACGGCTCTTCGCGGTCAGCGTGACGGGGAATGACGATCTCTTCGTCCTTGGGGTCGTGCGCTTCGATAGCGGCCACGTCCAGGGGCGAGGGAAGGAAGTCGACAACAGCGTCAAGCATGGGCTGAACGCCGCGGTTCTTGAACGCCGAGCCACAAAGCACGGGGTACAGCTCCGAGTTGATCGTCATCTTGCGGATGGCGCCCTTGATCTCGGCAACTGTCAGGCCTTCGCCGCTGAAGTGCTTCTCAAGAAGCGCCTCGTCGGACTCGGCGACCGTCTCGAGCAGCATTTCGCGGTATTCGGCAGCCTTGTCGGCGAGGTCAGCAGGAATCTCCTGAACTTCGTACTTGGCGCCCATGGTGACGTCACCCTTTGAGTCACCGGGCCACACGAGTGCGCGCATTTCAATGAGGTCGACGACCCCGATGAAGTCGCTCTCAGAGCCGATGGGCAGCTGCAGAACGAGCGGCTTGGCCTTGAGCTTGTTGATGATGGTGTCGACGGTGAAGTAGAAGTCCGCGCCGAGCTTGTCCATCTTGTTGACGAAGCAGATGCGAGGAACGTCGTACTTGTCAGCCTGACGCCACACGGTCTCGGACTGGGGCTCGACGCCCTCCTTGCCGTCGAAGACGGCAACAGCACCGTCGAGCACGCGGAGCGAACGCTCCACCTCGACCGTGAAGTCAACGTGACCGGGGGTGTCGATGATGTTGACCTGGTTCTTGTCCCAGAAGCACGTCACAGCAGCGGAGGTGATCGTGATGCCACGCTCCTGCTCCTGCTCCATCCAGTCGGTGGTCGCCGCACCATCGTGCGTTTCACCGATCTTGTGGTTGACACCCGTGTAGAACAGGATGCGCTCGGTTGTCGTCGTCTTGCCGGCATCGATGTGCGCCATGATGCCGATGTTGCGGACCTTGGTGAGGTCGGTGAGCACTTCTTGTGCCACGGGGTGTTCCTTACTTTTGGAATCCAGGTAAATCGATTATGTCGATCAGACGTGTGTGGGAGGTGGCGACTTCGCTGCGTGAGCAGCGAAGTCGCCACCGCCGCTGTTTACCAGCGGTAGTGCGCGAAGGCGCGGTTCGACTCAGCCATCTTGTGAGTGTCTTCGCGGCGCTTGACCGCGGCACCCAGGCCGTTCGAGGCATCCAGAATCTCGTTCTGGAGGCGCTCAGTCATTGTCTTTTCACGACGGCCCTTGGCGTAGCTCACGAGCCAGCGAAGAGCGAGCGTGTTGGCGCGGTGAGGCTTGACCTCAATCGGCACCTGGTAGGTCGAGCCACCAACGCGGCGGCTCTTGACCTCAAGGGTGGGGCGCACGTTGTCGAGTGCCTTCTTGAGGGTCGAGACTGCGTCCTGGCCGTTCTTCGCCTCAACGCCACGAAGGGCGGTGTACACGATCGATTCGGCGATGGACTTCTTGCCGTCAACAAGAATCTTGTTGACGAGCTGGGTGACGATAGGTGCGCCGTATACCGGGTCGTTGACGACGGGGCGCTTCGGGGCTGGTCCTTTACGAGGCATCTAACTCAACCCTTCTTTGCGCCGTAGCGGCTACGAGCCTGCTTACGGTTCTTGACTGCCTGGGTGTCAAGTGCACCGCGGACGATCTTGTAGCGAACACCGGGAAGGTCCTTAACACGACCACCACGGACGAGCACCAACGAGTGCTCCTGAAGGTTGTGACCCTCACCCGGAATGTACGCGGTGACCTCGGTGCCGTTGCGAAGCTTGACACGAGCGACCTTGCGCATCGCCGAGTTCGGCTTCTTAGGCGTGGTCGTGTACACGCGAGTGCAGACGCCTGCCTGCTGGGGGTTCGACTTAAGTGCTGGCGCTTTGGTCTTGGTGACCTTGGGCGAGCGACCCTTGCGAACCAACTGCTGAATGGTTGGCACGTTCTCTCCTTGTTGTGCTGCACGGTTCTTTAGTTCCGCACAGGTGCTGCACGGTGTTGTTGGTTCCGCACAGGTGCTGCACGGTGACAGCTTCGTGGTTTCACCACAAACCCACCGGCGCAACAAAAGTCATCGCGATTTGTGTGGTGGGTATGCCGTGGGGGCGACCTGTTCGCAGGCCTCTCCCTGAAGTGTGTTGCGACACACCGAGTCCGCACCGAGGCACGGCAGACGGCGTGCACTAGCACACACCCGGTCAATGATACGCGGGATCGGCTGTCGCGGCAAACGAGGGTCAAGCGTTGAGCGAGAGCAGTGCGGTGAGAGCGGCAATGGCGAGCACGAGTCCGAGGGATGCTGCGACGATCACGATTGCTGCGCGCATACGCCGGCGCCCGACGGCCCGCCTGACGGCGTTGCCGTCTACCGGCCGATGCTCGCTGCGGGCGGCCGGAGCCGCCCGTTCGATGCGGGCGGGGGGAGCATTTCGCACGGCGTAGATCTGCACATCGTTCGAGCGCGCTTTGAGGGTGCGTGCGGCTTCTTCGCGCTGCGCAGTCGGTGTGAGCTTCGACTGCTCGGCAGCAAAACCGGTGGTCGGCGCGGTCTGACGCGCGCCCCGCCGCACAACGATCGTCGACCCGTCATCGGGATCGATGCTCGGCGACGTTTCAGCGCCCGATCTGCGGCGCGCGCTGACGGCGGTCTCAGCCGGGGCGGGTTGTTCGTTGGCGCTCTGACGGCGTGAGGGCAGTGTGCTCTCGTCAAGAAGCTCAGCGGGGCCGTCGTCAGGAAGCTCAGCGGGGTCGTCGAATCCGCTCACCGATCAGTCCGCACCAACCGCACCTCAGCATCGCCGAGCATAAAACGGTCGCCTGCCTCCGTCTCTTCGCCCGGAGTCGCTTCGATCTCGGGCCCGACCAGCGTGGCGAACACCACACCGTTCGTGGAGGCAAGGTCGGTGATGTACCAGCGATCGTTCTTCAACTCGAGCCGGGCGTGGGTCTTTGAAACGGTGCCATCGTCGACCGAGACGAGCTGGGCCGTCGGATGGTCTGGGTCGGCGGCGGGACGCCGACCCAGCAGCACCGTCGTGGAGCCGAGCGCGACCGGCTCACCCGTCGGCAGCACCAGCGACCAGTTCGTTCGCCTGCGGCGCGCGATGATCGTCTCGTCGAGTACATCTTCGGGAATCTCGGGGCGGGTGTGAAACGACGACACCGAGGTGCGTGCTGAGCGGGGCGTGCCTGCTTCGGGCGCTCCCACGACCGCCGAGACCGGTCCCGATGTCTCGGGGAAGGCCTCAGGATCGCTCGGCGCCCAAGGGTCACGCTCTGCGTCGGCCGTTGCCGCTGGCACCCGGGTAACCGGCGGGTGGGTGGATTGATCGGTGGTCTCGCCCGTGGGCAGGATCGCTCCCCCTCGACCCCGCAGAACACCATCGGGAATGCTCGCGGGATCTGTTGGCGCAAACTTCATCGCCGGCATGGGAGCCGGTGCGTCAGAGGTTGAATGAACGTCTTCCCAGTCGGATTCGTCGTCGATCATAGGTTCTTCCTTGGCGTCCTCTGGTTCGGGCGCCCAGCTGAGGGTAGGAGGTGGTGAGTCTACTGAACTGTGCGCATCCGTGACGGATTTGTCAACTGAACTGGGCTGAGTGGATAGTTCTTCATGATCCACATAACTCTGTCGCGCGTATGCGGGTCGCGGCACGCTGGGGTCGAGCGCTCGACGCTCACTCGCTCCGAGCCAGCGAGCACTGCCAAAGCCAACCACTGATGCCCACACCGGGAACAGCAGCGCCGCCAGCGCCGTCATCGCAGCGTTCACACCGAAAGCAAGATTGATGCGGTGGCACGCAAGCACCTGCGCGATCCACACCGCCGCCCAGCCGAGCACCGGCACAAGCCAGAGCAGCAGCAGCCAGGGCGAGAGGTGGCCGAGTCGAAACAGGACTGCCTGATTGTAGAACGGCACCCATGCCTTCCAGGCGTGGTTACCAGACTTGCGAAACACGGCACCCAGAGCGAGGGCCGTCCACACGTAAATGCCGATCGCGGCAACGAGCGGAATCGGGCCGAAGAGCCCGAGCGTGAATGCTTCGAGGGTCATAGCGTGGAGCGCGCGGGCGAGGCGCGCCGTCCCTTCTGAACGTTCGGGGAGCGAGTGCCCCTGTTGGGCTCGAGCCGACGAATGAACGATCTCAACGATACGGATGCCGCCAGTCGGCGGACAGCAGAAAGATCAGCGCGAAGCGCAGCGCTCTGCCGCGCGACCTGCGACCAGACCGCTTCGACATCGCTGTCGGTGACCGCCGTTCCTGAGAATACCGCGCGGTCTGCGGCGTCGGCGATACGCACAGCCTCGGGGGCGCCGAATGCGACGGCGAGCTCGCGGCGGGTGAGTCTTGCGGGCGCTTCGAAACGAGCATCAACCGCTGCATCCACGTATTCCTCCCACGCACCCGCGACACGATCGGCGGGCGTGGCGGCACGTCGACGTGTACGGCGCCGCACTGCTTTGGCCGCGACCACCACCAGGAAGGGGCCGAGAACGATCAACAGCACCAGCAGGATAATTGCCACAACCCGCAGGGCTGCCCAGAGCCAGGCCAGATCGACGCCGTTCGAATCACCGTCGTCATCGGGCAGGGCGGCGTCTTGTTGCACGGGATCTGGGGGCAGCACCGGTTCGGCGGCGTCGGGGCGAACTTCGGTCACGTTCTCGGGGTCGCGCAGTTCGGTCACATCGAGGCTGGGCGTGTTGGCGTGCTGTGGCGTGACGTCGATGGGCACCCATTCGCCGTCAGCCGCCGCTACCTCGGTCCACACCGATACGTCCTGCGCTTCGCAGTTGCCGTTATCGCACGCCGCTAGTCCAGCGGGCGCGTCACCGATCCGCACACCCATGACGACACGCGAAGAGAACCCGAGCTCACGCGCGATCAACGCCGCGGCTACTGCAAACTGTTCGTCATCACCGATCGCTGCGACGTAGTTGCCCGTCTGCTGCGCACGCGGGTCGTTCTCTCGTTCGAGCAGCCGCTCGAAAAGCGTATCGATTCGTGCGAGTGAGTGACCAGAAGCGCTGGGCTGAACGGTGTAGTCAACCAGCTCACTCGCCCAGGCGGGTTCTTCCTCGTCGGCGAGACCCAACCCGTGACTCAGATAACCCCGCTCGCGCAGCAGCGTGATGAGCGATTGCAGCGCGGCACCTTCGGTGCCTTGCGCGTGTTCTTCGACCCACCTCGTCAGATTCTCCGGAACGGCTGCACCGTCGTTGACCGCGCCCGCCGCTTCGATCTCAGCGAGTGCGGGCGTCGGCTTCTCGACCGCCCGGACCGTATAGGTGTCGCCCGCGCTGAGACCGCCGCCAGCGGTCTGCACTCCTGCTGCCGCATCCACGCTGTAGTAGAAGCTGTCTGCGAGATCAGCGCTTCGAGCGCCGGCGAACTCGACCGCTTCGAGTCCGCTCAAGGTGGGCATCCAGATTCCGCCGAGAGCGCCGATTGTGATCTCTGCCTCGACCTGAGCGCCCTCGCCAGCATCAATCGTCGATGGCAGGCGCACAAACTGCGCAGCTTCAGCCGATTGCTGCGCACCACCGCTTCGATACACCTCTCCGTCATATGCGTCGAGAGTGGCGATGCGAACTCTTGCGGGCAGCGCTCCGTCAGACGTCACCGTGAAGATGATGTCGGTGGCTCGTTCGTCGGCGAACAGGGCGCGATACTCTGACAGCGGACTCGCCGCCTGAGCCAAATCGATGTCGGGCCCGACAGACGAGCGCAGCACCTGGCGATCAGCGTCGTGGGTACTCAGCGGCACCACGACAATGCCAATCAGCACCGCCACGGCAACCATGCCCGCCCCCAGCGAAGCGCGGCGTCGATCTGCCTGCGAGAAACGGCGCGGTGTGCGAATGCCACTGGAGTCGGCTGCCCGTTGCAGCGCGCGCACACGCTCGTCGCTCGTGCGCCATGCGAGCCACGCCAGACACACCACCAGAATGCCCGCACCACTCGCGGTCTCGACGGGCGCGTACAGCACCACCGGGCCGAGTTGCAGCGGCATGCTCACCGAGGTGCGCCCGAAGAACAGTCCGAAAGACGCCATCGCGATAGCCAGCGGAACCGCCAGATACGCCAGGCGGTCCGGCCGCCACGACAGCCGCAAGAGCACGCACGTCCCCACGAGGAACAACACCAGTGCCGGCACCAGCAGGTTGCGATACGAGCCGACGGGCAATTCGACGGTGACCAGATCTTTCCAGGCGAAGAAGAACCCCGCCACCACCTCGGCTAGGCTCTCACCCCACCCCGAGGGCGCGCCCAGCTGCGCAGGAACCGCGAGTGTCACTCCCAGTACGAGCAGAGCGGCGACCAGCACCGCCGTGACCAGCCAGCCGCGCCACTGCTGGCGCCACGATACCGCCGCGATCAGGGTGGCAGCGGCGAGCGCCACAGCCACCAGCAGAACGAACTGCGTCGAACGGTAGATGGGCCACGCAGCCACAGCCGAGATCAGCACGGTTGCCAGAGCGAACAGCAATCCCGCCACGACGCGCCGCGTGACCCACGGCGTGCGCGGCGCAGCATCGTCTCGAAGAGCCTTCATTCGGTCGCACCCCGCAACAGCAGTCCTGCCAGGTCGTCGAGTGTGCCCACAGTGAGCACGGTGACGCCCGAGATGGGCTGAACTCGCGGGTGCGCGCGCTCGTCGCAACGCACCGCGATCACCGCGGTGTCGATCGAGAACGCAAGCGCCGCCTGTTGCAGCCGTACCAGCGGAACCGACGAGCCGGCAACGATCACCGCAACCGAAAGCTGGGCGCCCGATTCCGCTGCGAGGCGGCAGGTATCTGCAAGCGACGACGCGTTCTCAATCCGTTCCACCCCGCTGAAGCCGTCGAGCAGCACACGCGGCGAAGCAGCGGGAATGCGGGCAATCGAGCGCAGGCGACCGCGCACCGCACGCGGCACCTCAGAACCGGTTGCGATCACCACATCGCGAGCGTCGCGCACTGCACGCAGCCCCAGCGATGCCGCGCATTCCACGGCAAGCTCGAACTCGTCGGCGTCTGCGAACTCCTGTTGCGCTGACGCCAACACGATCGCCATGCGCGAGCGACGAGACTCTTCGTATTGGCGCACCATGAGGCGGCCGGTCTTGGCCGTTGAACGCCAGTGGATTTGGCGGCGCGAGTCGCCGGGAACATACTCGCGAATGGCATGGAAGGTGATGTCTGCATCGACCACCCGCTTGGTGGCGCTGCCTTCCAGGTCGCGGATCAATCCTGCGCTCGTCGACGGGAGGGTCACCGTGCGGGGGTGCACGAAGACCTCATGCACGTCACGGAATGCGTGTTCACGCCGCAGCAGGCCGACCGGGTCGTTGCGCACTGTTGTGACCGGGCCCACTGTCACGATTCCTCGACGCATCCCGGGAATCTCTAGGGGCTGCCCGACCGAGTGCCCCGGTCTGAGCAGCGGCACGCCGAACTCCACCAAGCCTGCGCCTACGGGAATGTCGACCCGGCCGGGCAGCGCCGTTCGCTTGCCGTCGTTGCGCACCAGAATCTCGCCCATCAGCCCGTTGCCGGCAACAATGCGCTCGTGCTGCAGTTTCAGGTCGACCTGGTAAGAACGCCCGCCGAAGAGAAACGGAATGCTGGCCAGCAGCAGCACCAGCGCGATCACGCCGGCGACCATCCACTCAACCCAACCGAAAGCGATGCCGAGCACAAGACCTATGGATGCTGCAACAGCCACAACCACGCCGGCGGGCCGCACGGTTCGCGCACTCCACTGCGCGGCGCGGCGAACGGCCACTCCCGTGTTGCGCCAGAACCGAGACCACCACACCACCACGCGCACCAACGCGCGGCCGCGCCCCGACGACGTCACCGACGTCGACGTGACATGGGTCGCTCCCCCGGCGCTGGTGGCAGCGGATGTGCGGGTGAGGCGCGACTCGGTCGTGCTCATGCAGACTCGTGTTTGCTGGGTGGCACCACGTCGAGAAGCACTTGCGAGATCACGGCTTCTTGAGTGACCCCGTCGAATTCGGCTTCGGGATGCAGAATCAGTCGGTGCGAGAGCACCGGCACGGCGAGAGACTTCACGTCGTCGGGGGTCACGTATGTGCGCCCCTGCGACACCGCCCTCGAGCGTGATGCCTTCGTGAGTGCGAGCGCGCCGCGAATGCTCACGCCCAAGCGCACCTCGTCGGCGTTGCGCGTTGCCTCGACGAGTCGAGCTATGTAATCCAGCACAAGCGAATCGACATACGCCAACGCAGCGAGATCAGCCATGCCGACAAGGACTTCGGGCGCGATGATCGGGGGGAGCTGATCGGTTGCCACGGCAGCTCCGTCGAGAATGCGAACCGTCGCGGCATGGTCGGGGTAGCCGAGCGAGGTGCGCATCATGAAACGGTCAAGCTGGGCCTCAGGCAGGCGATAGGTGCCGGCTTGCTCCACCGGGTTCTGGGTGGCAAGCACCAGGAACGGCACGCCAACTTGACGCGAGACACCGTCGATCGTGACGCTGCCTTCTTCCATGACTTCCAGCAGCGCGGCCTGCGTCTTGGGACTGGCGCGGTTGATCTCGTCCGCGAGCACGATGTTCGCGAAGATCGGCCCGGAGTGAAACTCGAACACGCCCTGTTTCTGGTCATAGACACTCACGCCGGTGATGTCGCTGGGCAGGAGGTCGGGGGTGAACTGGATGCGTGTATTCGTTCCCTTCACCGACTGGGCGACCGCTCGAGCCAGCGATGTCTTTCCGGTGCCTGGAACGTCTTCGAGAAGCACATGACCGTCGCTGAGCATCGCGGTGAGCACGAGCTCCACCACGTGGCGTTTGCCCAATACCGCGCGCTCGACGTTGTCGGCGATCTGATCGAACGTCTGCGCAAACCAGGTCGCTTGCTCTTGGGTGAGCGTCATTGTGATTCCTTCGTCATAGGTGCCGCACGTCTTCAGGGTGTCGGTTCGGGTGTGATCGGCAGGTTGGGGTCGCACGTAGCCGAAAGCGTGCTCGACGCGGGGGAAAGCCCCCACCCTTGCGCACTCCAGCCCGCCGATACGCTGACGCCCTCGACCAGCACTGCGCCCACCGGAACCGTCCACGTGTTCGCCGGATGGGCGAGCAGCGCGCCGGAGGCGTCGTAGTAGCGCACTGCGCTGTTGCCGAAGGTCACGTTGGCCCCCGAGCCGTCGGGCGCCTTCGACGACTGCCAGCTGGTCGCCAGCTCGGCTCCACCCACACACGTGGAGATGTTCCAGCTCACCTGCAGCTGATAGGGAGCGCTGCCCGCGCGCGGACTGACCGCTGCCCACGGTGTTGACCAGTCTTGCCAATCGTCGTGCACGTATCTCACCCGCATTCCCGGATCTTGACCGAAGACGCTCGTGGCGGGACCGCCACTGAATTCGGCGTGAGTGCGGCGGGGAAGGTCTTCGGTGGTCGTCGGCTGGTTGCGAATAATCCACTCGGCGCGCTGGCCGGCGACATTGGGGGTCGCGTCAACGACGAAAGTCCAGTTCTGCGGCGCGGTGCGGTTCTGGTACGCGCGCACAGTCTGCTGCGCTTCGCTTCGCCCAAATGAGGTGTCACTGCGATACGACTCCACACACGCGGTGAAAGAGTACGCGTCGCCGGTCGCCAAGCCCTCGAAGACGACGACCGGTCCGGCGGTGCTGACCGTGCAGGGCTCACCCTGTCGAACGACGCCGTACCGCAACGTCGAACCGGTGCCGTTCGCCGTTGCCGACACCCGCGCCTCGACGCTGGCCGTACCGTCTGAGTGAGAAGTGGCCGTCAACGAGAGCTGCACATTGCGCGGCGCGCCGATGCCATTTGTCGTCACTCTGGCTGACGCCCCGGAGGGATCGCCAGGTAGGCCGTTAGGAATCTCGAACCGAGAGTACGGGGTGACGGTCACGGGCGTGGCCACATTGGTGCCCACTCGATACGAGCCCACCTCGATCGTGGACTGGTTTCGCACCACGGGCACGCGCACCGTTTCACCGGCGGCACTCGTGATCTCGAGGCTGCCGGTCTGGTCGGCGTCGATGCCATCGATCACCAGCGATACCACTCCCCCCTCGCCCGAGGTGATCACCGGAGTCGCTGCGACCTTTGTCGGTGCCGCTGGCGGGTCATACGCCCACGCAACGATTCGCACACTCGACTTCGACTCGCCCACATCGCTCACGGCTGTCACGACATAGGTGCGCTTCTGGCCGCTCTGGGCGGGGATAGCACCACACGCTCCGTTTGCCGCGCACCGCGCGACCGTTTCGCCGTCGACACGCACGATGAAGCCGGTCAAAGCCGGATACGCGGAACGAGCGTCGCCGGGGTCGACGCGCAGCGTGACACTGCCACTGTCGTATGCGCTCTGCACGACGCTGGCGGGAGCTTTGGGATAGCCGAGAAGGTCGAGCAGTATTCGGCCGTCGCGTTGCGCGCTCGTCACCCGCTGCTGCGCGTCGCTCACAGAGAACCTCGCCGCACAGGTGGCGCCCGGCGCCTCATCCGTCCAGCTCGCGGTGACCGAGGTCGGCCCTGCCACGGCGAAACTCACCCCCACACACGCCCCAGTGCCGCGCACCGCGACGACCTCGAGCGGTGTGCCCGGCAGTGGATTGACCTCGCCGGATGCCCCGATGACGTCGAACGTGCACGAGGAGCCATTCGACTGCGAGCACTGTTGGGTGATCGATCCGCCCTGCGGAAGCGTCGACGGCGCCGCGCCGACGCGCATGATGAGCCGCACTGCGCTCACCGCCGGGTGGCTCACAACTGCGACGACCGCAGCCTCTTCGGCGCCGGGCACCGCGGCATCTCGACCCGTGACGATGACCTCTGACCCGCTCTGGGTCACCATGAATGACGCACCCGAGTAGTCCACCGAATACTCGATGCTGTTCCAGTCTTCACGCAGCTGCCATGTCGTCAGATCGCGAAGATCGAAACTGGCGGTCTCGCCCGGTCCGACCGTCATCGAGCCGGCCCTGAGCACCGGCTGAGGGTCAAGAGCCTGAATGGCGAGCGGAACAGAGAGGTACGTCCAATCCTCTTGTCCTTCAAGGCGCACGGGAACCACGCAAGCGTCAGTCCACGGCGCGCTCGCTCCTGCCACATAGGTGACGCTCGTCGCGCCGTCTCGGGCACAGCTCGCTTCGCTGCGCGCGCCTGACACGGTCACGGAGCTGCCCACCTGCATCGTTGTGCCGCGAGGAATCGCGACCAGTTCCGCCATATCGAAGGTGACCGACTCCAGCTCGGTCACCTCGAGCGCGGGCATGCCTGCGCGCAGCGCGAGCGCCAAATCCTCATCGCCTGGCACGCGCAGGAACGCGTACGTCGTCACCTCGCCCGACGCGCCCTCTCCCGTGACGGCGAAGGGGATGAGGCGGCTCTGTGCGGGAAGGTCACCACTCAGCATCCGCCCCTCGACCTCGACATCGGTCGGGTCTTGCCACAGTGACAGCTCAAGATCACCGACAGCGCCCCCCGACCACGCAACCTTGCCGTCGAGAACATCCACTCCAGACACAAACTCGTCGCGAGTTTCCACGGTCAACACGGTGTCGTCCACGATAGGAAAATCGGGAACCCTGTCGCGCACGACTCTCACCACGATGAGTCCGCGCGCGGTGTTGCCGGAGTCGGATTCGAGGTCGTACAGGAACGACTTCGTGCCGGTGTCAGCGCCCGCATTGATCACGATCGTCGAGTCATCCATCGACTCGATGAGGCCAGCGAGGCGCTCGTACTCAGGGTTATCGGTGCCATCGGCGAACTGTTCGGGAAGATCGGGGCGCACCGCGGTCAGCGTGAGTGAGCCGTTGGTCGGGTCGATGTCGTTGGCGAGAGGGCTGATCCTGATCTGATTGGCTTCACCCACCTGCACCTGCACGTAGTCCGAGAAGGTAACCGGGCTCGGGTTCGATTGAGCGTCGAGCACGCCGACGCGCGCTATTGCCTCGGCTTGCTCGCCGAATTCATCTACCACCTGATAGCGGAACGTCGCCTGCCCGCGATCCCCCGGCACGCTGCTGTAGAGAATCGAGCGCCCGTCAGCGGCTACCGTCGCCGCGCCTCGCTCAGGCTGGGTCACGATTCGTTCCAGCGTGACGGTATCGCCGTCTGGGTCCATGCCGAAGTCGTCGAAGTCAATCGCCACACTCTGGCCGCTCAGCACCCGACCTTCAAGGGTCTCGGGCACTGGCGCGCGGTTGGTGTCGGCCGAAAGCACACGCACACGCACGGTTGCGCTGTCTGCAAGCGAGGGCGCTCCCGTTGAGTAGGCCTCATAGTCGATCGTGTAGTCGCCGGGCGTCGTGGGCGCCAGATACCGCAGGGTGTCTGCCGAAGCGAAAGCGAGCGCATCAGACGCCGACGACACCACCGAAGCAGGATTCAGCGTGGGTGCACCGCCCGAAGGGGCGATATCGTTCTCGAGCACCGGGATGTCTATCTGGCCACCCGCCCGCACGACGACAGAATCGTCCACGGCAATGGGCGCTAGTTCAGGTGCCGGCGGCAGCAGATAGACCGTCGCTTCGCCTTCGATCCGTGCGCCGGAATCTTCGGTTCCATCGCTCACCACGTATGACACCGTGCCGAGGCGGCCTGCCGCGCCGGTTGCTGTCGTGCCTGAAATGCGAAGGTTGTTCTGCCCGACAGCATCCACCGACAGCTGTGCACCCGGCTCTGCCGTGGCGATCGCATCGCTCAGCAGCAACACGCGCCGCGTGGGATTGGACACCGCGGTGAATACGTCCAAAGTGGCGTCTTCTTGGGGGTATACGAATGCAACGACGGGTGACGTCGACAGCTGTGCCGGGGCGTCAGCGGGCACCAGTGTGATGAGCGCCGTGCCGGTCTCATCGCTCAGGCCATCGGTCACGGTGAAGTCAACGCGGTACGTTCCAGGATCAGTCGCAGTGAAGTCGAACCGCGTCGTGCCGCCCACGGCGGTGGCTGTCGCGCTCGCGTCATCGAGCACCCGCACCGATTCGAGCGACAGCGCACCCGTGGTGCCGGTGACGTGCCCAGCGACATCGATCGTGGTACGTCCGCCAGCAAGGTCGATGGTCGAAAACGACTGCACGGTGAGTTGTGGCTGCGAAGAGACTCTGATGGCAAGCGGGCGTTCGGTCTGCTCGCCGGCGGTGTCGGCCACGGTCACCGTGAGCTCAATGAGCTCTTCACTGCCGCCACCGCTGTCGCTGTGCTGGTAGACCACTTCGCCCGCTGGCGTGGCCGCAACGCTGCCGATCTGCGTGGGGTTGTGTACGGCGAGCAGCAGCAGCGGATCGCCGTCGGGGTCGACCCAGCCCGGCAGCACCGGCACAGTCACCGTGCCGCCGCGGGCAACTTCGGGCTGAGGCCACTCGAGCAAGCAGCCCTCAACACCGCACCACTGCGGCGCAGCGTTCTCGCTCTCGCTGTGCACGGTGAGTATGACGGATGTCGACTTCGAGCGAAGTCCGTCTGTTGCCGTGCCGTCCTGCACCGCGTAGGCGAACTCGGCACTGCCGCTCGCTCCGGGGGCGACGAAGACAGCCAGCCGCTGGCCATCGTCGGTGATGCGAACCGTGCCGAAAGCCTCATCGAGCCCGGTGACCGAATCGGGAACGATCGTCAGCACATCTTCGTTCGGATCATGGTCGTTCATCAGCACGGGGAGCGTCACCAACTGATCGGCACGCACGCCGAACGCATCCGGCTCGGCGATGGGCGGCTTCGGCTCGAGCACCACCTCGCGTTCTTCGTCGCTGGGCACGGCTTCTGGATCTGTGCGGTCGTCGAGCGACCAATCCTGGCTCGAAGCCAGCAGTTCGCCGGTGGGCACGTTCCACGCCCAACCCGAGCGAGTGTCGTTGAGGATGGCCGTGCTCTCACCCAGCACCAAAACTGGCCGACGCTGATCGGGCAGGCTCTCGCCGCCGTAGTCGAGCAATACGTCGCCCGCGCCGCGAGTCCACAGCACACCCCCGGTATCGGCCTGCCCGAGCCAGGCAGCGTACAGCGCACCGTCTCTGCTGACGGGAGCGGCGGGCACGCCCCTCACTGTGGTGCCGTCGCCCACCAGCGTGGTCACCTCTGATCCGTCGGTCGGCACGGCGATGAGCGATGTCTCGTCGGCCACATAGATGGCGTCGGCCTCAGCATCTGGAGCAGAAACGACAACGGTTCCCGTCGTGGCGACAACCGCGCGCCCGCCGTCGCCCAGCCACACTTCGCCGTCTTCAACGTCAACCAATGCCCACTGATCGCCAGCCGCCGTGATCGTCGGGGTGCCTAGCCCCTCGGCAGTCAACTCGTCGCGCGCTCGCACATCATCGGAGGGGATGTCATAGGTCAGCACCGCCGCGTCGGCGCGAGAATACGCGAACAGCCGGCCACGCTCATCGATCGCGATCGCATCAGCCGCGTATTGCTGGGCATTCTCGTCGTCTGATAGCGGGTCGAGTTGGCTCGTGGTGCCGCTTGAGAGCATGCCGAAGAAAACGCTGCCCGCATCGGTGCGGTAGGCGACATAGTCACCGGCCGTGACGACGGCGACGGTGCCCGCCGGAGTTGGAGTGGCACTCGCGAGCGCCGTCTCATCGAGGTCAACCGGCTGCGCTTCGTCGATTCGTGTGACTCTGCTCAGGCTATCGCTGAACAGATAGGCCGCGTCTGCTGTCTGCACCACGCGATCCGGGTTGCTGATGTCGCGCACCGTGTCGAGCTCGTCAATGGCGGTGTTCACCCGCGCATAGCGTCGCCCCTCGCCGGTTTGCAATGCCCACACTGCGTTGTCGACCTCGGGGGTGTCCTGCGCATCCAAACCTGGCCACACCACGCTGATGCCGATGACCACCGCCGCGACCGCCGATGCGGCGATGATGCCCGCGGTCGTGCTGCGGCGCATCAGAGTGCGCCTGTTGCAAGCAGGGTGGCGACGACGCCGATGGCGACCGCGACGACGGCGCCCACGACACCGCCCGCGAGCCAGTGCCAGCGTGGGCGCGATGAGCCTGACGGTGCCGAGAACTCGGTGTCTTCATCACGGGCCAGCATTGACATGCCCGTTTCGCCGCGGGGCTTGCGTGTCACGTCTCGCTCAATTCGCGACCGCGCCGGGCCCCGCAGCTCAGCGTCAGCGAAATCGACCGGCGCAGAAGCGGGCGACCACTCTGCATTGGGAACCTCAACGGGCGTGGGCGAGAGGTCCATCTCGGCCTGCACGATTCGCAAGGCGTTCGCAAAGTCGAGCGCAGAAGCGTACCTGCGCTCGGGGTCTCGAGACATTGCTTTGGCCAGCGCCGCCTGAAGCGAGGCGGGCACATCATCGCGCGATATCTCGGTGTAGCTCGCTCGCGCGATGCGGCGACGCAACAGCTCTTTGGTGTTCTGGCCGCGCTCACGGCGCTCGAATGGGCTGTGGCCAGCCAGCAGTGAATAGACCGTTGCGCCGAGGCTCCACACTTCGCTCGAGATGGTGCCAGCGGTCGACTCCGAGATCACCTCGGGTGCGCTCCAAGGAATAGACATCGCCAGCATCTCATCAGCGCTCCGGCTCAGCAACGACGACGAGATGCCGAAGTCCGCGAGCACGGGGGTGCCGAAGGTCGTGATGAGAATGTTGCTGGGCTTCACATCGCGGTGCACGAGACCGGCACGGTGCGCCGATTCCAGCGCACTGGCCATGCGAACGCCCGTGACCAGCACTTCCTCGACCGGAATGCGTTCCAGTCGGTAGCGCTGCGCGAGTGAGCCCGGGCAGTACTCCATCACGATGTAGGGGCGGCCATCCGCAGAGATGCTCGCCTGGTAGACGGTGACGATCGACGGGTGCGCAGACAGACGGGCCAGCACATCGGCTTCGGCATTGAACATACGACGCAGGTCTGCATCGCGCACGTCGCTCGGCAGCACCTTCACCGCAACGCTTCGTCGAGGCATGTCCTGCTCGTACAAGAACACGTCGGCGAATCCGCCCGAGCCGAGCGGCCGAATGTAGGCGAGGCCAGGCAGGATCGGGGGCGCTGAAGGAAGACGACTTGCCATGCGCCAACCCCCGCTGTTTCCGCTGTTCGCTTCGTGATGTCTGAGCGCTGCATAAGCACCGCAAACTCGGTCATGCTAACAAATTCCGCCGAGGGTTCCTGACCCTCTTGATTCGGCTGTGTAAAGCCATCAGACACAGTGGATGCTGAGATCAGCCGTTCAGCGGATCATTCGGGTCGAACGGGGCATCGAGTGACCGCGTTAGTTCTTCGAGCATCGCCTCGATCTGCGGCTCGACGAACTCCTGAATGGCGGTTTGGATGCGAAGGCGATGGTGCAACATCACCGCGCAGATTTCGCGTCCGACCATGTTCGCGTAGTCGTCAGCCAGGCCCACTTCTTGACGCAACGCGGCCTTCGCCTCGGCGCTCAACGGGGGAAGATCGGGCACCGCTGAGTCGACCTCTTCGGCCAGGCCTGAGATCGTGAACAAGAAGGGCGCTCCTGGCACCGGGTCGGGATCCAGCGGCAGGCCTTCGAACTCTGGTTCGAGTCCCTCGGCGGGCCGATAGCTGCGCGCTCTGTTGCGCGTGGCTTGCTGGTCGAGCTCTGCCTGAAGCATCGGCAGGTTCACCGAGGTGTACTCCGCAACCGCGCGATCGACGATTGTCTTGATCCGCGTCGAAAGCCCATGCTGCACTCCGTGCGGCACATCTGCGCCCAGTCCCGCCGCAGACAGCACCGGCGACCCGAAGCAACGCCGGCACGGAGCGACGCGGCCGCGATGCGTTGCCGGTTCCCATCGAGGCAGCCAAAGCAGCCAGGCGTCGACTGCCTGGCTCACCTGGGTCTCGATTGACCGCTCCACCCTCCCCACGGTAGCGCCGCATCGCCGAAATGGGTGGTGACGTGCCCTCTGCGCGGCACTATTCTTCGTCGTCGCGCTCTTCTTCTTCCCACGGCCAGCGAGGCTGCGAGGCCTGCGTGCGCACCAGCGCAACACCCGCCCATGCGCACACGAACGCTGAAGCCGCGATCACCGCACCAAACCACGTCGTCGCAATCGACGTGGCCGCGCTCGTCGCGCGTGCGACATCTGAGCTGGTGACGAGCGCCGTCAGCCAGAGCACGACAACGTAGGTAACGTACGCCGTCGCCGCTGTCGTCGCAGACGCCCAATACGAGGGGCGCTCTCGACGGACTGCTCCCCACAGCACGAGGGCAAACGCTGCCAGCGACGCCAAGAGCCCCACGATAGCGGGCGCCTGTCCGAGACCTGTCACCGCGATGACGTCTTGGTCGAGCACCAGGCTCGTCATGCCGAGGCCGAAGATCACCAGCGCGACGTAGCCCATCGACGCAAACACCAACGCGGCGGTCGAGCGGTTGGAACCGCCCTGACCGCCGCGTTCAGACGTCATGTGTGTTGCCGGGGCTATTGCTGAGTGAGCTGCGGGCCCGCCTCGAGCGTGCGCTCGTACTCGCGCTGGGCCTCGACGTTGAGCTCGGTTACTCGCTTGCCGCGGGCGGCAACCCAGGCACCGAACCAGATGGTGAGCTCGCGTCCGATCACGAACGCTGCGATGGCGAGCGGGGCAAGCAGCTCGGATTCCGCCAGCGCGGCACCCTCGCTTGCGGTGAGAGTCCAAAACGGCGCCTGGAAGAGTGCGCCGAGAATGTGGCCAGCATAGGATGCGACGCCGACGAGCAGGCCGAAGATGACCCACGCTCCCCAACGTCCGCGATTGATGATCGCTCCCAGCAGCCAGAACGCGACGTAGAAGACGACGATGGGAACCCAGAGCGACCAGGTAGCCAGTGCCTCCAACGCGGCCGTACCGACGTTGTCAATGGTCACCGCTCCGGTGATCGCGCCGAAGCCGAGCCACGCCCCGAGATACAGCACTCCGAACGCGATCGCTGCCAGCAGGCCGATCGCACCGGCAGCGGCACGATTGCCTCGAGGGTGAGGTGCGTCGGGGGCCTGAACGAAGATTGGCTGCTGCGCGTAGGCCGTCGCGGCGGGGGCTGCGTATTCAATCGCTGGCTCGCTGGGCGTGACGGGGGCAACTTGCGTGGGGGCGTCTGCGGGCGCGTAGGCGGTGGTGACGGCGTCGTCAGATGGCGCATACGCCGTGGTTACCGGCTCCGATGCGGCCGGGGCACCATTCGTGGCGTCAGCCGAAACCGCACTCTCTGGCGCATCGGCAACGGGCGCCGCCTCGGCGATCGGGTCGCCGCCAAGCGACGAATACTCTTGCGCCCACGCCTTTTCGACATTGGCGTCCGGGTCGATCGGCGCTTCGTGCGCCGGCACCTCGTCAGCGGCTGACGGCGAGCCGTCGTAGGCCGGGGCTTGTTCGGGGGCACTGGTCTCGTCGTTCACGGCGTCGCCGCGAGCGGCTTCCGCGTCGGCAAGACCCTCGTTGGCGCGCCCGACGACATCGTCGACAGACGTCGGTTCGTCTACCGGCTCGCCGTATGAAGACTTGGGATCACTCATCGAAGGCACTCCTCACGCAGGGCTCTTCCCCGCCTTGCCGACAATAACGTCCTGCAAGCAATGTTTCCCTTAGGCGTGCCGTGGATGAGCGTGGGCGCGTCGCGGTGTTTTTTGTCACCGCAAGTGCGCTGAGAGTCCTCGCTGACTGTCGGCAAAGACGATTAGGGTTGCCGCATGGGACGACACTCCTCGCCGCGGGTCGCGCTGGCAGCATCCATTCTGGCCATCGTGGCCGTTTTCGCCGGGTGCGCGTCGGAGTCTCAGTCCACCCCCTCACCCACCGACTCGGCGACCGCGACGCTGGTGCCGAGCCCCACTCCGATAGCCACCATCACACCGGATGCGACGCCGAGTGCCACCGCAGAAGCGCAGGCTGAGATCCCTGAGGACTGCGGCGGACTGCTCACGCCAGCGGTGGCTCAGGAGCTCGATGGCGTTCCGCTGAACGACCCCGCCTTCGGCGCCTCAGGGTCGCAACCCGACGGCAGCTTGATCTGCATCTGGGCAGACCCCGCGGCCGACACGACAAATCTCACCACCACGATCTCGTATATGTCACGTGGCCCCGCACTCGACATGCTCAACGAGCTCGTCGATGATCAAGACTTCACGTGCTACACCCCGAGCGGCGGCACGCGGTGCGAGAAGACATGGGAGAACGCCACTTACCCGGTCATCGACGGTCGAACGGTGTTCTGGCGCGATGGCGTGCTGATCGATACTCGCTATTCGAACCTTGCCCCGAGTGGCTACACCGACGCGCTCGTCGCCAGCATCTACGAATAGCCCCGCCTCTCGCCGCTATTCGGCTGGTTCCGCCTCGCCCCACACGAAAGCACTGAGACGCGAGCCATACGATTCAGGATGCCACGCCGACTCGACGCTTGAGAGCCACCAGCCATCGCGTACCGTCTGCGTCTCGCGCACGTCACCGCTGGTTCGTGTGCAGTTCACGCCCGCATCGACCTCGGCGCAGGTGAAGCCTTCGCCCTCGAGCGACGCCTCGGCGATAGCGACGGCGTCTTCGCCCACTCGCGAGAGGGTTGACACCACGGTATGACCCTCGTGCCACCTCCAGTCGCACGTGACCCGAACGACAGGCTGCAGGGCATCGGTGAGCGCGGTGGCTTCGCTGGCAGGTGCGGCTGTTGTCTGCGAGAGCAAGGCACCGGCCTGCCACGCCATCACTGCCCACAACGAGTCGGGGTACATCGCGCGACAGTCGAAGTCACCTTCTTCCGCCGCCAGCTCGGTCGGGCTGGGCTGTTCGGACGGCACAGGTTCTGCCGTCGAGGCCTCGCGAAGCATGTCGCCGCCCCACTGGCTGAGAATGGGAGTCATTGGCGCTGCAAGCCAGACCAGGGCTGCCACGATCGCCGCACAGATCAAGCCGATGGGCACGGCAAGCCAGGCGTTGCGCCCACCGACTCGTGCCATCGTCATGCCTCCAAGCTCCACGCTAATCGCATCTCGCGAATGTCCTGCCACGGCACGGCATCGGGTGCCCAAGTGGCCGCGAAAACGACGAAGTGCCCCGGGAGGCCCGGGGCACTTCGCTCACTTCAGACGTTGACTAGTTGTAGCTCGTGAAGTCGTCGGTCGTGAAGCTGTCGAAATCGACATAGCTCAGGTCAGCATCGGTGTACGCGCCGTCGGAAGCGAAGATGCGGTGCGGGTAACGCTCGCTCTTTGCTTCTTCGGTTGCCTCGACCGTGACGTTGCGGTACTTGGTGAGTCCCGTTCCGGCAGGAATGAGCTTTCCGATGATGACGTTCTCTTTGAGGCCCATCAACGGGTCGCTCTTGCCGTCCATCGCTGCCTGGGTGAGCACTCGCGTGGTCTCCTGGAACGATGCGGCCGAGAGCCACGATTCGGTCGCAAGCGACGCCTTCGTGATACCCATGAGCTCGGGGCGACCCGAAGCCGGACGCTTGCCTGAACCGACCGCTTCGCGGTTGATCATCTGGTAGCGCTTGAAGTCAACAAGCTCACCCGGCAGCAACGTGGTCTCGCCGTGGTCGACCACGGTGACCTTGCGCAGCATCTGGCGAACGATGACCTCGATGTGCTTGTCGTGAATCGGCACACCCTGCGAGCGGTAGACACCCTGCACACCGTTCACGAGGTACTGCTGCACCTCGCGGGCACCCATGACACGCATGACCTCCTTGGGGTCGAGCGTGCCGACCAGAAGGGGCTGGCCGACCTCAACGCGGTCGCCGTCCTCAACGAGGAGGGTTGCGCGCTTGAGCACGGGGTAGACGTGCGGCTCGTCGCCGTTGTCGGGCGTGAGGATGACCTTCTTCGCCTTGTCGGTCTCGTCGATCGTGATGCGACCGGCGGACTCGGCAATGGGCGACGCGCCCTTGGGGGTACGCGCCTCGAAGAGCTCTTGCACACGGGGAAGACCCTGGGTGATGTCATCTGCCGACGCCGAACCACCGGTGTGGAAGGTACGCATCGTCAGCTGGGTTCCGGGCTCACCGATCGACTGCGCAGCGATGATGCCTACGGCCTCACCGATGTCGACGATCTTGCCGGTCGCGAGTGAACGACCGTAGCAGCGCGCGCACACACCGACGGCCGAGTCACAGGTGAGCACCGAGCGCACCTTGATGGTCTCGATACCACCCTCGACGAGCTTGTTGATGAGAACGTCACCCACGTCGTCGCCAGCAGCGGCGAGAACCTCGCCCTTGCCATCGACCACGTCAGCGGCGAGCGTACGTGCGAACACCGAGTTCTCGACGTTGGCATCCTTGACGAGCGCGCCATCAACGACTTCAGCGATCGTGAAGTCGAGGCCCTTGCGGGTGCCACAGTCTTCTTCGCGAATGATGACGTCCTGCGACACATCGACGAGACGACGCGTGAGGTAGCCCGAGTCAGCCGTACGCAGGGCGGTGTCAGCCAGACCCTTACGAGCACCGTGGGTTGCGATGAAGTACTCCGCAACCGACAGGCCCTCGCGGTACGACGAGATGATCGGGCGAGGAATGATCTCACCCTTCGGGTTGTTCACCAAGCCTCGCATACCCGCGATGTTGCGGATCTGGAGCCAGTTACCACGAGCACCCGACGACACCATGCGGTTGATGGTGTTGTCTGCCGGGAAGTTGGCGCGCATCGCCTTCTGAACCTCGTCGGTGGCCTCGGTCCAGATCTTGATGAGCTCCTGACGACGCTCGGCGTCTGTCGTGAGGCCCTTCTCGAACTGACCCTGAACCTTCGCGGCCTGCTTCTCGTAGCCGCCAACGATCTCAGCCTTGTTCGGCGGGGTGAGGATGTCGCTGAGTGCAACGGTCACACCCGAACGCGTAGCCCAGTAGAAGCCGGCGTCCTTGATGCGGTCGAGCGATGCAGCAACCTCAACCTTGGGGTATTCCTCGGCGAGCTTGTTGACGATCTGCGACAGCTTGCCCTTGTCTGCCTGCTCGCGAACGAACGGGTAGCCCTTGGGAAGGGTGTCGTTGAAGATCGCCTGACCAAGTGATGCGTCAAGCAGGCCGTGCTTCTCGTAGCCCTCGGGCGCTTCGCCCTCGAGGAACGTGAGGCCCGGAACGCGAATGCGCACCTTGGCCTGCAGGTCGAGGGAACCCTCGTCCTTAGCCATGATCGCCTCGCTGACCGACCCGAATGCACGCCCCTCTCCCGCTGCGCCTTCCTTGACCGTGGTCAAGTGGTGAAGACCGATGATCATGTCCTGCGAAGGCAGGGTGACCGGACGGCCGTCAGAGGGCTTGAGGATGTTGTTCGACGCGAGCATCAGAATGCGCGCTTCAGCCTGAGCCTCGACCGACAGCGGCAGGTGCACGGCCATCTGGTCACCGTCGAAGTCAGCGTTGAACGCTGCGCATACGAGCGGGTGAAGCTGGATTGCCTTGCCCTCAACGAGCTGAGGCTCGAACGCCTGGATGCCGAGACGGTGAAGCGTAGGTGCACGGTTGAGCAGCACCGGACGCTCGCGGATGATCTCTTCGAGAACGTCCCACACCTCGGGGCGCGTGCGCTCGACGGCACGCTTGGCTGCCTTGATGTTCTGCGAGTGGCCAAGGTCGATAAGACGCTTGATCACGAACGGCTTGAACAGCTCGAGAGCCATCTGCTTGGGCAGACCACACTGGTGCAGCTTCAGCTGGGGACCGACGATGATGACCGAACGGCCCGAGTAGTCAACGCGCTTTCCGAGCAGGTTCTGGCGGAATCGACCCTGCTTACCCTTCAGCATGTCGCTGAGGGACTTGAGGGCACGGTTGCCGGTACCGGTAACGGGGCGGCCGCGGCGACCGTTGTCGAACAGTGCGTCGACGGCCTCCTGCAGCATGCGCTTCTCGTTGTTGACGATGATCTCGGGGGCACCGAGGTCAATCAGACGACGAAGACGGTTGTTGCGGTTGATCACACGGCGGTACAGGTCGTTGAGGTCGCTTGTTGCGAAGCGGCCACCGTCGAGCTGAACCATCGGGCGCAGCTCCGGCGGAATGACCGGAACGACATCGAGCACCATCGACGCGGGCGAAGCACCGGTCGACAGGAACGAGTTGACGACCTTCAGACGCTTGATCGCACGGATCTTGCGCTGGCCCTTGCCCTCAGAGATCTGCAGGTGCAGGCTGTCGGCTTCGGCAGCGAGATCGAACGTCAACAGGCGACGCTTGATCGACTCCGCACCCATGTGAGCTTCGAAGTACTGACCGAAACGGTCCTGAAGCTCGTGGAAGATCTCGTCTTCACCCTTGAGCTGGCCGACCTCGAGGGTGCGGAAGTCTTCCCACACCTTCTCGAGACGAATGATCTGCTCGTCGAAGTTCTTGCGGGTTGCTGCCATCTCTTTCTCGGCAGCATCCTTGAGCTTCTTCTTCTGGTCAGCCTTGGCGCCTTCGGCTTCGAGAGCAGCAAGCTCCTCTTCCAGCTTCTGCAGACGGTTGGCAACGCGTGAGTCGCGACGCTCACCGAGAGTCTTCAGCTCAAGGCGAATGTTGTTCTCTTGCGTGGCCAGGTCGCGGTGACGAGCGTCTTCGTCGACCGAGATGACCATGTACGCGGCGAAGTAGATGACCTTCTCGAGGTCCTTCGGCGCCATGTCGAGCAGGTATCCCAAGCGCGAGGGAACGCCCTTGAAGTACCAGATGTGGGTGACGGGAGCCGCGAGCTCAATGTGGCCCATGCGCTCACGACGAACCGAGGACTTGGTGACCTCGACGCCGCAGCGCTCGCAGACGATTCCCTTGAAGCGCACGCGCTTGTACTTGCCACACGCGCACTCCCAGTCACGCGAGGGTCCGAAGATCTGCTCTCCGAAGAGACCGTCCTTCTCGGGCTTGAGCGTGCGGTAGTTGATTGTTTCGGGCTTCTTGACCTCACCGAATGACCAACGACGAATGTCGTCGGCGGTGGCCAGGCCAATGCGAAGCTGGTCGAAAGAGTTTGATTCGAGCACTAGTTCTCCTGTGTCGGAAATTCGTTCGTTGCCTGGCCGGATCAGATCTCGTCGATTGACGAGGATTCGAAGCGGCTCGAGATGTTGATGCCGAGCTCTTCCGCAGCGCGGAAGGCCTCGTCGTCGGTGTCGCGCAGGTTGACAGGGGTGCCGTCTGCCGAAAGTGCTTCAACGTTCAAGCACAGCGACTGCATCTCCTTGAGGAGAACCTTGAAGGACTCGGGAATGCCGGGCTCCTGAATGTTCTCGCCCTTGACGATGGCCTCGTACACCTTGACGCGGCCGAGGATGTCGTCGGACTTGATCGTGAGGAGCTCCTGCAGCGCGTATGCGGCACCGTAGGCCTCAAGCGCCCACACTTCCATCTCACCGAAGCGCTGTCCGCCGAACTGAGCCTTACCACCGAGCGGCTGCTGGGTGATCATCGAGTACGGGCCCGTCGAGCGTGCGTGGATCTTGTCGTCGACAAGGTGGTGCAGCTTCAGGATGTACATGTAACCCACCGAGACGGGTGCCGGGAACGGGTCGCCGGAGCGGCCGTCGAACAGCATCGTCTTACCCGAGGAGTCGACCAGACGCTCGCCGTCACGCGTAAGCGTGGTCGAGTCCAAAAGACCGGCGATTTCCTGCTCGAACGCGCCGTCGAACACCGGAGTGGCGACCTTCGTGTTCGGTGCAGCTTCGCGAGCCTCTTCTGGCAGCTTGGCCGCCCACTCGGGGTTGCCTTCGACCTTCCAGCCCTGCTTGGCGATCCAGCCGAGGTGAAGTTCGAGCACCTGGCCGAAGTTCATTCGACCCGGAATACCGAGCGGGTTGAGAACGACGTCGACGGGTGTGCCGTCGGGCAGGAAGGGCATGTCCTCGATCGGAAGGATCTTGGCGATGACACCCTTGTTGCCGTGACGACCAGCGAGCTTGTCACCTTCGGTGATCTTGCGCTTCTGGGCGATGTAGACGACAACGCGGCGGTTGACACCCGAGCCGAGCTCGTCGTCACCGTCTTCAGCGTTGAACTCCTTGACGGCGATGATCGTGCCCTGCTCGCCGTGAGGAACCTTCAGCGAGGTGTCGCGAACTTCGCGGCTCTTCTCGTTGAAGATGGCACGGAGCAGACGCTCCTCGGCGCTGAGCTCGGTCTCACCCTTGGGCGTGACCTTGCCGACGAGGATGTCGCCGGGGCGAACCTCGGCACCGATGCGGATGATGCCTCGCTCGTCGAGGTCCTTCAGCAGGTCGGGGCTGACGTTAGGCAGGTCGCGAGTGATCTCTTCCTTGCCGAGCTTCGTGTCGCGGGCGTCAACCTCGTACTCCTCGATGTGAATCGAAGAGAGGGTGTCGTCTTTCACGAGGTTCTGGCTGAGGATGATCGCGTCCTCGAAGTTGTGACCTTCCCACGTCATGAACGCCACGAGCAGGTTCTTGCCGAGCGCGAGCTCGCCATTCTCTGTCGCGGGACCATCGGCAAGAACTTCGCCAACATCAACGCGGTCGCCTGCAGAGACGATCACACGCTGGTTGTAGCTGGTGCCCTGGTTGGAGCGGTCGAACTTGCGCAGGTAGTACTCCTGCGTGCCGCCCTCGTCGAGCTGAACGGTGACGACGTCTGCCGACACCTCCATGACCACACCGGCCTTCTCAGCGGTGATGACGTCACCAGCATCGATGGCTGCGTAGCCCTCCATACCGGTTCCGACGACAGGCGACTCGCTGCGAAGCAGCGGCACAGCCTGACGCTGCATGTTGGCGCCCATGAGTGCGCGGTTCGCATCGTCGTGCTCGAGGAAGGGGATCAGCGACGTAGCAACCGACACCATCTGGCGCGGCGAGACGTCCATGTAGCCGATCTCGCTCGCGTGGAAGAGGTCGACCTCGCCACCCTGACCGCGACGAGCAAGCACACGCTCGTCGACGAATGCGCCGTCAGCCTTGAGCTCGACACCGGCCTGAGCAACGATGAAGTCGCTCTCTTCGCTGGCGGTGAGGTAGTCGATCTGCTCGCTGACCTTGCCGTCAATGACCTTGCGGTACGGCGTCTCGATGAAACCGAACGAGTTGATGCGCGCGAACGATGCGAGTGAGCCGATCAGACCGATGTTCGGGCCTTCAGGCGTCTCGATCGGGCACATACGGCCGTAGTGCGAGGGGTGAACGTCACGAACCTCAACGCCGGCACGCTCACGTGACAGACCGCCGGGCCCGAGCGCCGAAAGGCGACGCTTGTGCGTCAGACCCGCGAGCGGGTTGTTCTGGTCCATGAACTGCGACAGCTGCGAGGTGCCGAAGAATTCCTTGATCGCCGCGACGACGGGGCGCACGTTGATCAGGGTCTGCGGGGTGATCGCTTCGATGTCCTGCGTGGTCATGCGCTCACGCACAACGCGCTCCATGCGCGAAAGACCGGTGCGAACCTGGTTCTGGATGAGCTCGCCGACGGCGCGAATACGGCGGTTGCCGAAGTTGTCGATGTCGTCGGTAGCCAGACGGATCTCGGCGGGCTTGCCGCTGCGAATGCCGTCATACGCGAAGTCACCGCGGTGCAGGCGAACCATGTACTTGATCGTGGCGACGATGTCTTCGACGCTCAGAACCGAGTCGCTCAGCTGCTTGTCGATGCCCAGCTTGTGGTTGATCTTGTAGCGACCAACCTTTGCCAGGTCGTAGCGCTTCGAGTTGAAGTAGAAGTTGTCAAGGAGCGCGCGCGCAGCCTCGGCAGCAACCTGCTCGCCCGGACGAAGCTTGCGGTAGATGTCGCGAAGCGCATCTTCCTTCGTGAGGATGGTGTCTTTCGACAGCGTCTCTTCGATCGAGTCGAAGCCAGCGAACTCGGCGAGGATGTCTTCGGTGGTCAGGCCGAGAGCCTTGAGGAAGACGGTGACCGACTGCTTGCGCTTGCGGTCGATACGAACACCGACCTGGTCGCGCTTGTCGATCTCGAACTCAAGCCATGCACCACGGCTGGGGATGACGCGTGCCGAGACGATGTCTTTGTCACTCGTCTTGTCGGGCGTCTTGTCGAAGTACACACCGGGCGAACGCACCAGCTGCGAGACGACGACACGCTCGGTGCCGTTGATGATGAATGTGCCCTTGCCGGTCTGCAGGGGGAAGTCACCCATGAAGACGGTCTGAGTCTTGATCTCACCGGTCTGGTGATTCATGAACTCGGCCTCGACGTAGAGGGGGGCGGCGTACGTCTTGCCGCGCTCCTTGCACTCTTCGATCGAGTATTTCTCGGGCTCAAGGTAGGGGTTGGTGAACGAGAGTTGCATCGTCTCGCTCAGATCCTCGATTGGCGAGATCTCCTCGAAGATCTCCTCCAGACCGCTGATCTCGGGAACGTCGGTGCGTCCCGCCTGCTTGGCCTCCGCGACACGTTCGGTCCATGCTTCGTTGCCGACGAGCCAGTCGAATGACTCAGTCTGCAACGCGAGCAGGTCAGGGACCGTCAGCGTGTCGGAGATCTTGGCGAACGAAAGCCGCGATACTCCGCGGCCGTTCTTGAGGGTGGTGGTGGATGCGTTACGCGCAGCAGCCAAGGGGATTACCTCCGTGGGCCCGGGTAAGGGCTCGTTTCCTTGTCGTCAGGTGAAGGCTCTGTTTCCCCAAAATCAACTCGCCCCACTCCGCAACAGATCCGAAAATCAAGCGGGGGGCGCGCAGACACAGCCGACCACCATATGAGGGCAGGGGGATTCCAAGAGCGCAACTACCAACTATAGGCGGGAAGACGCGCCATGTCCAGCCGGATTCTTGACGAGGGTGGGATGCTGCGGTATAACTGCGCGCAAGACGCGCCTTCGGCCGCGAAAACCCCGGATTATCGCGGCTCAGTGCGGCGCATGCCGAAACCGCATCCGGGTGCCTGGCCGCGCTTGGCCGAGCAGCGAGAGCGCAGCATCCGTCACCACAGCGATAACCGGGTAGCCGCCGGTCACCGGACCGTCAGCCATCAGCACCGTCGGCTGCCCGCTCGGCGGCACCTGAATCGCGCCCGGCACCATCCCCTCGCTCGGCAGCTCACCGGCGTGCTCCCGCTCGAGCGGGGGTCCGTCGAGGCGGATGCCGACTCGGTCGGCGTTGTTCGACACCGTCCACACCGTGTCAAAGAACGCAGCGTGTGCGCTCGCCCCGAACCACTCAGCGCGCGGCCCCTCCGCAAGCTCGATGTCGAGGTCGCCGTCGTGCGGCGCATCCCATGGGCTCAGGTCGACGGGCGGAATCGGGCCGGCATGCTCTTCGCTCACTGTCATCTGTTGCGAGGCGCGCAGCGGCGGTCGCCCCAGGCCAGCGAGCACGTCGCTCGAGCGTGAACCCAGAATGGTGGGGCCAGCCCAGCCGCCACGAACGGCGAGATAGGCGCGCGCGCCGCGCGTGAACCAGTCGAGAAATAGCTCCTGACCACGGCGCCACTGCACAGGTCGATAGGGGTCGACGGGGTGACCGTCGAGTGTCACCGAGCCCGATGCGCCGGTGAGCGCGATCCACAGGTCACGATGGGCAGTCGCGCGAAACCCGCCCATCGTGACCTCGATCGCGGCGGCAGTCTCGGCGTTTCCGAGCAGCCGATTGGCGGTGCGCAAGGCGCGGCGATCCAGCGCCCCTGAAGGGGCTACGCCGAGAGAAGCCGCGCCCGGCCGCCCCAGATCCTGCAGGGTTGCGAGCAATCCCGATTCAACGATTCGAATGGCCGCGCCGGGATCGTCGACGCGCGCGGTGGCGACACCCGCAGGAGGGTTGAGAACATCCCCCGCGAGATCGTCGACCCTGCGAAAGCGCACGCGCATGCCGGGAGCAAGCAGCGCAGGGCGCTCGGCCTCGGGCGCGAACAGCGGCGCATCGGTGGTGCCGATGAGCCGCCACCCCCCGGGAGTCTCACGCGGATACGCTCCCGAGAAACCGCCTGCCAACCCGACAGCCCCTACCGGCACCCGGGTGCGCGGCGCATCGAGGCGCGCCACGTCGTGGGGCCAATCAGCACTCACCAGGTAGCCAAAACCCGGGGCGAAGCCGGTGAACGCCACCCGCCACTCGGCGCTCAGATGATCATCGATCAACCGCTCCACCGTGACACCGAGCAGCATGGCGGTGCCGGCGAGGTCAGCGCCGTTGTAGACGATGTCAATCTGCTGCAGCTCGCCCCGTTTTTCGGCGGCAGTGTCTGCCGCTTGGGCGCTCTCGAGCGCCCACGCGCGTGCGGCGGCAACACTCAGCACGCGCGGGTCTACGCGCACGAGCACCGTGCGTGCCGCGGGCACGAGGTCGATGACACCCTCGGGGCGCGAGGCGGCGAGCGACGCGTGCGTGGCGAGCACCTCGTCGAGCGTCGAGACTTCGAGCAGAAAAGCGCTCTCGCCCATCGGCAGGGCGCGCGCGGTCACCATGGCCCAGTCACCATGGCCCGCTCACCATGGCGCACGCACTGCCAGGCCGTCAGCGTCAAGCGCCGCCCTCACCGCACGCGCCATCTCGACCGCCGCCGGCGAATCGCCGTGAACGCAGAGCGATGCCGCGTCTGCGTCGATGAGCGTGCCACCTGCCGTCTCGACAACACCCTCGCGAGCTAGTCTCACCGCGCGAGCCGCGACGTGCACGGGATCGTCAAGCAGCGCCCCTGGCTCCCCGCGCGGCACCAGCGAGCCGTCGGCGCGGTACCCGCGGTCAAGAAAGGCTTCACGCACGAACGGAAGTCCCGCTGCTTCTGCAGCGCCGCGAATCTCACCGTCGAGACCGAGCACAGGCAGGGCACGCCCGAGCGTGGATGACAGGTCGCTGATCGCGCGAGCGACAGCATCCGCCACTTCCCTGTCGGAGATGACCGCGTGATAGAGGGCCCCGTGCGGTTTGACGTAGCGAATCTCGGCGCCCGCCGCGACGAGCGCGGCCAGCTGTGCCGCCACACTTGCGGCGAGCGCTGCGGGCTCGATGATCAGAGCGCTGCGCCCGAAGTTGGCGCGGTCAGGGAATGAGGGGTGCGCGCCGACAGCAACCCCGAATCGTGCGGCACGTTCGACAGCTTCGCGCATCGATGCGGTGTCGCCGGCATGCCCCCCGCAGGCGATGTTGGCGCTCGAGATGACAGCGAACATCGACTCATCATCGGCGGTCGGTCGACCGTCGACCGTCTCACCCAGGTCGGCGTTGAGGTCGATCGCGATCATGCCTCCACGCTAGCGGGGTCAGGCGCGTGGCGGGCGAGCACGCCACAGCTACCGTTGAGTCATGGCCCGTTCGAGAAACAACGCCCCTCCTCCGCCAGAGGCGCGGCTGCTCGACGGCACCATCGCACGGGTGATTCCTTCGCAATACGCCGGCGGGTGGGAACTCGATGTCAATGGCACTCCACAATCGCACGTTGACCTTGACGACCCGACACACCTGCACTTCGAATATGTCGCTCGCATGGGCGCCGTGATCGATCAGCTGCGCATGCCGCGCCAGCCCATCACCGCGGTGCACCTCGGCGCCGGCGCGCTGACGATTCCGCGCTACATCGAGACCACTCGGCCGGGGTCACGCCAGCAGGTCATCGAACTAGAGCCCGCTCTGTGGGATCTCGTGCGTGAGAACCTTCCCCTTCCCCGCGGCGCGTCAATTCGCGTACGCATCGGCGACGCGCGTGAAGGGCTCGGGCGACTGCCTGCGGGCATGATCGGCGCGGCACACCTGGTGGTGTCTGACGTGTACTCGGGGGCGCAGACGCCCGCGCACCTGACGACCGTGGAGTTCTACACCGAGGCCGCACGCTTTCTTGCGCCCGACGGAGTGCTGCTCATAAACATCGCCGATGGTGCCGGTCTGGCGTTCGCTCGGCGTCAGGTCGCGACGGTGTCGCGCGTGCTCGAACACGTGATCATCCTCGCCGAGGTGCAGACCCTTAAGGGGCGCCGATTCGGAAACCTCGTTGTTGCCGCCTCGCACGCAGCGCTGCCCACCGCGTGGCTGCCACGACTCATGGCTGCGGGCCCGCATCCTGCCAAGGTCGCCGAGGGACGCGAGGTCGAGGAGTTCGCCCGGGGTGCACGCATTGCCGCTGACGGTGATGCGACCGACTCACCGAAGCCCTCATCGACGCTGTTCGAACGATGATCGGATGCTGCAGATCGGCGTGCCGAGCCGGCAATTTGTGACCCACGGGTCACACTTGAATGGCGATTCACAGCACTGCAAAGGAGGTCAGGGTGAGTTACATCCTCGGGTACGACCCAGAAACCCTGCGCGAGAAGGTCAACCCCGCTCAGTGCCAGGAACGCCTTGACGAAATCGGCGAGCAGCGCTCGCTGCCCGCTCTTCTCGAGCGAGTGTGGCTGTTGAAGGTTCTCGGTCGAGCAGACGACGCTCTCGTGATCTCTGAGCAGTCTGTTCGCGTGGCTCGCATGGCCGGAACGCGCAAAGATCTGCTGAGGGCACGCATTCTGCACGCCTCGGTGCAGCAGGTGCGCGGCGCCTATGCCGCTGCCGAACAAGAGCTCGGCACCTGCGCAGAAGAAGCTGAGGGGCACGGGTGGGCAGGCATCGCCGCCTTCGCGTATCAGCACCGCGGCAAGGTGCACTTCGACGAGGGAAGCCTCGAGTCGGCACGCCACGACTTCAAGCGGGCGCTCTTCTTGCGCCAGGACGCTGGCGCCCCCGACGATCAACTCGAATCGACCTTGCTCGCCATCGACACGGTAGAGCGTCGCCGCGCCGCTGAGTCGGTCGCCAGCTGATTCGACGCCCGCACGCACCGGTCGCCCGCTGAGTGTCGTAGGTATGTTCTAGTCTCACCCCATGTCGGATCTAAACCGTGTGCGCCACTGGGCTGAGGCGCTGATTGCCCTTCACCTGGATGACTCGTGGTCGTTCAGTTTCGACAATGCGAAACGGCGAGCAGGGCTCTGCGATTACACGCGAAAACGCATCACCCTGTCTCGCTACCTCACGGCGCGCTACGACGACGACACCAATCACCAGACGCTGCTGCACGAGGTCGCTCACGCGCTCGCCGGCCCGAGCGCCGGGCATGGTGCCGCGTGGAAGCGAGTCGCGCGCGATCTGGGCTATGTGGGCGGCACCACGCACAACGGCGAAACGGCGACCGATCTGGCGCCATGGGTGGGCACCTGTCCGGCAGGGCACGTCGCGTATCGCCACCGCAAGCCCACCAGAGCCGCGTCGTGCGTGAAGTGCGCGCCGCGATACGACGAGCGCTACCTGTTCGCGTGGGCGCGTCGAGAGATCACGCCCGCAACCCGGCTGGCGGCGCAAATACCCCGCTAGTCGGCAACCGAGCCGCCGACAAAAACGCCCTCACGCAACACGGGCACCGCGGTAGACGCATCGACGTCAGCAGCGGCGAGTACGTCGCCCCGCGAACCCCCTGCGATGAGCTGCTGACCTGACCCCGATGCCGAAAGAAGGTGCCGCGTCGCCCCGCGCATGCCTCGGAACGCCTCTGCTGCGCATGCCGCCTCGGGCGACGTATGGTCAAGACCCAGGTCGGTGAGCGCACCGATGATCGCACCTGCTCCGAGGTGATCTTCGACCGCGAACCGCAAGCCGGTCTCGCCAGCAACTCGCTCACCCGCGGCGATGACCGCAATGCTCGTGCGCGCCCCTCGACGAAGCTGTTCGTCGGCGACCTCGCGCGCGACCGACGATGCGTTCCGAAGGCAGCCCAGAATGACAAGGGCACCGGTTGCCGCTGCCAAATCCGCCACCGCGACACCATGCAGTGCGTTGGCACGGGCTGCGGAGAGCGAGACGGTGTCACCAGCCTCAATGGCGCGCGTAGTCGTGGTCGAGAAACGCAACACGTCGACCACGATGACGACATCCGCCGGGTCGAGGTGCGCGAGCCCCTCAACACCCCACTCAAACCGCACCTGGTAGCGATGTTGATCGAAGAAGGAGCTCTCGCAAGCGGCCCCCGGCGTCTCAGACTCTTGCACCTACCGAGCCTAATCTGTCGCGTGCGTGCGATCGAAGACAGTGAACGAAGTGCAACACTGGACGCATGCGGATCATGCTCAAGCTCGTCATCGATTGCGATGCAGATGCCGCATGGCGCGCGCTGCACTCCCCGCGCGCGGTGGCTGAACTGTATGGCCCCGTGGTCGACATGTCGCCGCTTGAGCCTCAGGGACTCCCCACGACGTGGGAACCGGGCGCCGACGTTGCCGTGCAACTCGCCGCCTTCGGCGAGATTCCCATGGGCCGCCAGTTCATCAGCGTGAGCGAGCGCTTCGTCGATGAGCCTGCGGGCCGGGTGCGGATCTTCCGCGACACCGGCATTCCCCTCACCGGTCCTCTTGCCTCGCTCGATGTGTGGGATCACCAGATGGCGATCTCGCCCGCTCCGGGCGATCCATCCAAAACGCTGTGGCGCGATCGCCTCGTTATCGGCGGGGCGTCTGCGCCTCTGCTTTGGCCGGTGCTGTGGGCAACGTGGCAGTGGCGCGCCGCGCGCATTCGCGCCCTCGCACCAAGCTGGGCTCACGATCCGGCGCCCACACCACAGGACTGATCGTTTGCCCGGGGCGGCGGCGAGCGCGGTGAGCATCCCCCGGGATTGAGTCTTCGGGCGCAGCATCCGTTCGAGTATCGATCACACCCGGGGTCTTGCCCTGCCCTGCTTGCAGGCTTTACTGTCACGACACAGGCCGAAACCACAGTGAAATGTGGGGGCTGTTTGATCGGGGTAGCAGAGAGGCAATCCCGACCCTCCCTCTCGGCGGCAGATACAAATGCTCGCTCGAGCATGGACGGAGACGCAATGACGACGGTACGTGCGGCAATTACGCAGACAAAGTGGACTGGCGACAAACAGTCGATGCTCGACAAACACGAGCAGTTCGCTCGGGATGCCGCCGCCCAAGGCGCACAGGTCATCTGCTTTCAAGAGCTCTTCTACGGGCCCTACTTCGGCATCACCCAAGACAAGAAGTACTACGACTACGCCGAGCCCATCGATGGCCCGACCGTCACCCGCTTCGCAGCCCTCGCTGAAGAGCTCAACATGGTGATGGTGTTGCCGATCTATGAAGAGCAGCAGACCGGCGTGTACTACAACACAGCCGTCGTGGTGGATGCTGACGGCACCGTGCTTGGCAGCTATCGCAAGCAGCACATTCCACAGGTGGAGAAGTTCTACGAGAAGTTCTACTTCAAGCCCGGCAACCTCGGCTACCCCGTCTTCGACACCGCTGTCGGCAAGGTCGGCGTGATCATCTGCTACGACCGCCACTTTCCAGAGGCATGGCGCATGCTCGGACTCAACGGTGCCCACCTGGCGTTCAACCCGAACGCAACAAAGCCCGGTCTATCCAACCGCCTGTGGGAAGTCGAGCAGCCCGCAGCTGCGGTCGCGAACGGCTACTTCGTACTCGCGCCCAACCGCGTAGGACTCGAAGACAACGAGTATGGCGACGAGGCCGTCAACTTCTATGGCAAGAGCCAGATCGTTGATCCTCGCGGCAACTACGTCGGAGAGCTCGGTTCGGGTGAGCACGAAGAGCTGCTCATTCGCGATCTTGAGATGGACCTCGTACGCCAGATGCGCGACGACTGGCAGTTCTACCGTGATCGTCGACCTGACGGCTACGGCGAGATCAGCGCGCTGTAGACAAGGGAGCAGACACCATGGCAACCACACTCATCAAGGGCGGCACGGTCGTTTCGGCGACAGGTCGCGGAGACGCTGACGTTCTGATCGACGGCGAGAAGATCATCGCGGTGCTGCAGCCGGGCTCAGCCCTGCTCGGCACCGATATTTCTGCGGTGGTCGACACGGTCGTCGACGCCACCGGAAAGTACGTGATCCCCGGCGGCATCGACGCACACACGCACATGCAGCTGCCGTTTGGCGGCACTGAGGCATCAGACACCTTCGAAAGCGGCACCCGCGCTGCGGCGTGGGGCGGCACGACGAGCATCATCGACTTCGCCGTTCAGACGTACGGGCAGAAGATCCAAGACGGGCTTGCCGCGTGGCACGACAAGGCCGCGGGCAACTGCGCGATCGACTACGGCTTTCACCAGATCGTCGGCGATGTCAACGACGAGTCGCTGCTGGCGATGCGCTCACTCGTCGACGAAGGCATCTCGAGCTTCAAGCTCTTCATGGCCTACCCCGGAGTGTTCTACTCCGACGACGCGCAGATCCTCAAGGCCATGCAGCTGTCTCGCGACACCGGCATGATGACGATGATGCACGCCGAGAATGGCCCAGCCATCGACGTGCTCGCCGCTCAGCTCATTGAACAGGGCAAGTCCGACCCGTTCTACCACGGGGTCGCGCGCGCCTGGGAGATGGAAGAGGAAGCCACCCACCGCGCCATCATGCTGGCCAAACTCACCGGCGCGCCGCTGTACATCGTGCACGTGAGCGCGAAACAAGCGGTCGGCCAGGTGGCGTGGGCTCGCGATGCCGGGCAAAACGTCTTCGCCGAGACCTGCCCGCAGTATCTGTACATGTCATTGGAAGACCAGCTCGGCGCTACGAGCGACAAGTACGGACACTTCGAGGGCGCCAAGTTCGTCTGTTCGACCCCGCTTCGCTCACACGAAGAGGGGCATCAAGACGCCATGTGGCAGGCGCTGCGCACGAACGACCTGCAGATGGTCTCCACCGACCACTGCCCGTTCTGCATGAAGGATCAGAAAGAGCTCGGGCTCGGCGACTTTCGCAAGATCCCCAACGGCATCGGCTCGGTGGAGCACCGCATGGACCTGATGTATCAGGGCGTTGTCACCGGCAAGATCACACTCGAGCGCTGGGTGGAACTCACCTCCACCACGCCCGCGCGCATGTTCGGCCTGTACGGCAAGAAGGGTGTCATCGCCCCCGGCGCCGACGGCGATGTGGTCGTCTACGACCCGAACGGTCACACCTCGATCGGCTACGGCAAGACGCACCACATGAACATGGATCACTCCGCGTGGGAGGGCTATGAGGTCGACGGTCACGTCGACACGGTCATCTCGCGAGGCAAGGTCGTCGTCAACGATGGCCAGTACCTGGGGCAGAAGGGCGATGGACAGTTCCTCAAGCGGGGCTTGTCGCAGTATCTGACGTAAACCGCGTCACCACCGCGCTTCGGCGCTACTCGACCAGCGGTGCACGTCACGGCGGCACTCGCAGCATCCGCATTGCAGACCTTTAAGGAACACACCATGGATTTCGGAGTCGTCCTCCAAACCAACCCGCCCGCTGCACGCACCGTGCAGTTGGCGAAGCTCGCCGAAGCACACGGATTCAGCCACGTCTGGACGTTCGACTCGCACCTGCTCTGGCAGGAGCCCTACGTGATCTACTCGGCAATCCTCGCCGAGACGAACCGCGTCACCGTCGGCCCATTCGTCACGAACCCCGCCACGCGTGACTGGACCGTCACGGCATCGATCTTCGCCACCCTCAACGAGATGTACGGCAACCGCACGGTGTGCGGCATCGGCCGCGGCGACTCGGCCGTTCGCGTCACCAACGGCAAGCCGGTCACCATGAGCGAGCTGCGTGAGTCGATTCACGTCATTCGCGAGCTGGCCAACTCTCGCTCCGTGGAATACAAGGGCGCAACGCTGCAGTTTCCGTGGAGCCGCGGTTCCGAGCTTGAGGTGTGGGTCGCCGCGTACGGACCGATGGCGCTCAAGCTCACCGGTGAAGTCGGCGACGGCTTCATTCTGCAATTGGCAGACGTCGACATCGCGGCGTGGATGATCAAGACAGTCAAAGATGCCGCGGCTGCCGCCGGGCGTGACCCCGAATCGATCGCCTTCTGCGTGGCCGCCCCGATGTACATCGGCGACGACGTCGAGCATATGCGCGAGCAGTGCCGCTGGTTCGGCGGAATGGTCGGCAATCACGTCGCTGACATCGTCGCGAAGTACGGCATGCACGGCGACGTTCCCGAAGCGCTGACGAACTACATCGCCGGGCGCACCGGCTATGACTACAACTCGCACGGCAAATCAGGCAACGAGCACACCGACTTCGTGCCAGACGAGATCATCGACCGCTTCTGCATTCTCGGCACCGCCGAAGAGCACATCGCGAAGCTCGAGCAGCTCAAAGCGCTCGGAGTCACCCAATTCGCGGGCTATCTGCAGCACGACAACAAAGAAGAGACCATGCGGGTCTACGGCGAAACCGTGATTCCGGCTCTTTCGAGCCACGTGACGGCCAAGGCATGACGGCGGGCCCACCGGGCGATACCGCGGTTCTCGCCGAATCCGCGACCGCGATCGCGCGCCCGGCGAAGCCCAGGCGTTCCTTTCCGGCGTCGAGGTGGGCATGGGGGGCGCTCGGCATCATCGCCGTCATGGCGATCTGGGAGCTCTACAAGTGGCTCGGCCCCGACGACGGTGTGATCATCTTCGGGGTCGCGGGTGATGACCAGAGCGGTCTGCGCATTCTTCCCCGCACCCATGACCGGGCGATGCCCCACATCTGGACGATGTGGGAACGCCTGTTTGAGCCCACCGGCGGCACCGATACCCCGCCGTTGTGGTTCGCCGTCGCGGGCGCGGCCCTCGTGACCTTGGGAATCGCGGCGGTCGGCTGGCTGATGGGGGTCGTGGTCGGCCTCGCGCTCGCGCTCGTCATGCAGCGCTGGCGCCTGGCGGAATGGGGGCTGCTGCCCTGGATCATCGTGTCGCAGACCGTGCCGCTCATCGCCTTCGCACCGCTGGTGGCGAGCATCGGCACCCAGATCGATCGCGGCGGTTTTCCGTGGCCGCAATGGCTCTCGATCGCGGTGATCGCCTCGTACCTGGCATTCTTCCCCGTCGCGATCGGTGCCCTGCGCGGCTTGACCTCACCCGACGCGATTCACGTCGACCTGATGCGCAGCTACGGCGCGGGCTATCGCGCGACATTGACGTCACTGCGCCTGCCCGCGTCCGTTCCCTATCTGTTGCCCGCTCTGCGTCTTGCCGCTGCCAACGCGGTCGTCGGCACCGTGGTCGCAGAGGTCTCGATCGGTATGCGCGGCGGCCTTGGCCGCATGCTCATTCAGTTCGCCGGTCAAGCCTCGAGCGATCCCGCGATTCCGTGGGCACCCATTTTCGGCGCCGTCCTTCTCGGACTCATCGCCGCCGGCTCCGTCGCCCTGCTCGGCGCGAGCCTGACGCCATACCGCAGAGGAGAAGCCACCACATGACCTCCCCCATCGCTACCGCACCAGCCGTTCACGTCGCGGGCGTCACACGTGAGTTCGCCACCAAGACCGCCACTGTCCACGCTCTCGCCGGGGTCGACCTCGATGTGGCAGCGGGTGAGTTCATTTCGCTCATTGGCCCGTCTGGATGCGGCAAGTCGACGCTGATGCGCCTGATCGCCGACCTCGACCAGCCGACCGCGGGCACCATCGAAGTGTTCGGAAAGCCAGCCGCTCGCGCCCGGCTCGATCAGGACTACGGCATCGCGTTTCAGCAGGCGGGTCTGCTGCCCTGGCGCACAGTGGAAGCGAACATGGCGCTGCCCCTCGAATTGCATGGAATCGCTCCGGCAAAGCGCAAGGCGCGCGTGGCAGAGCTTGCCGCAATGGTCGGACTCTCGGACTTCACCGAGCACTACCCCGACCAGCTCTCTGGCGGAATGCAGCAGCGCGTTGCGATTGCGCGTGCGCTCGCTGAAGACGCGAAGTTGCTGCTGATGGACGAGCCCTTTGGCGCACTCGACGAGATGACACGCGAGCGCATGCAGACGGAGCTTGCCCGAATTGCCGCCGACACCGGCGCCGCCGTCGTCTTCGTCACGCACTCCATTCCCGAGGCGGTGTTCCTCTCTGAGCGTGTCGTCGTCATGTCGGCGCGACCCGGTCGCATCGCCGAGATCGTCGACGTGCCTCTCGGTGAAGCGCGCACCGAGTCGCTGCGCGAAGCACCCGAATTCTTCGAACGAGTCACCGCGGTGCGCGAAGCGCTGCACGGCGCACCCACTGAACGGGCGAACGAACGGTGAGCATGCAGCAAGCGCCGATGCGCACGCGAGATCAGGTGCTGCGCATCGCAGCGCCCATCACCTTCGGCGTGCTCGTGCTCGTCCTCTGGCAGCTGCTGGTCGAAGTCGCTCAGGTGACCCCGCGCATGCTCCCCAGCCCCACAGCGATCGTCGACGCGCTCATCACACACTGGGGCATCATCTTCGAAGACGCGATCATCACCGGCGGCAACGCGCTCGTCGGACTGGTGTGCGGCAGCATCCTGGCCATCATCGCGGCGGGCATTGCCGCGTGGGCGCGCCCGATCGATGCGATGGCGGCCCCTGTAGTTGCGGCGATCGCGGTGGTGCCCATTGTTGCCCTCACTCCCCTGTTCAACACGATGTTCGGAGCGTCCAGCCAGTTCGGCCGCCAGGCCATCGCCGGCATCGCGGCGTTCGTGCCGGTGTATCTGAACATGCTGCGCGGACTGCGGCAGGCCCGGCCCGTGCAGCGCGACCTGTTTCGCGCGTACGCGGCGAGCGGATCGCAGTCGTTTCGCAAACTCACCCTGCCGACGTCACTGCCGTATCTGACCATCGGCATTCGCATCGCGAGCTCGCTCGCCGTCATCTCGGCTCTCGTCGCCGAGTACTTCGGCGGCCCCGCTGACGGTATCGGCACCGCGATCGCCACCATGGCCAAAAGCGGCAATGCCGCACTCGCGTGGGCCTACGTGTTTGCCGGCATTGTGATCGGCCTCATCTTCTTCCTGGCCACGGTGCTGCTCGAGCGCCTGACGGCTAGGCGGATCCCGGGGTAACCCGGAAACAGCGGTACACCCTGCACCACCCACCATCACGAAGGGAAACACCATGCGACACAGCAAACGGCGCGGGCTCCTGCTCGCTTCAGCAGCAACAGCAACCGTTCTCGCGCTATCGGCGTGCAGTGCATCAACCTCCGAGTCGACCGACTCCACCGATTCGGGTGACTTCGAGCCGATCACCGACCTCTCGCTGCAGCTGCAGTGGTTGCCGCAGGCACAGTTCGCCGGTTATTACGCGGCCCAAGAGCTCGGCTACTTCGAAGAAGAGGGTTTCGACTCGGTCGAGATCATCCCCTCGGGTGGTGACATCGTGCCGCAGGATGCTCTCATCGCAGGTGACGTCGACTTCGCCGTCGCGTGGGTGCCGAAGGTTCTCGGAACCATCGAAGCCACCGGTGTCGAGCTGACCAACATCGCGCAGATCTTCCAGCGCTCGGGCACGCTCCAGGTGTCGTGGGCAGACGACGACATCACGTCGGTCGCTGACTTCGAGGGCAAGCGCATCGGCTCGTGGGGCTTCGGCAACGAGTGGGAGATCTTCGCGGCGATGGCCGACGAAGGACTCGACTCGCAGAGCGTGTCGATCACGACGCAGGACTTCTCGATGAACGCTCTTCTTGACGGAGATGTGGATGCTGCGCAGGCGATGACCTACAACGAGCTCGCTCAGGTGCTCGAGACGGTTGACCCCGATACCGGCGAGCTCTACACGATGGACGACCTGTCGATCGTGTCGTATGAAGACACCGCGGGCGCCATGTTGCAGGACGCCATCTGGGCTGACACCGAGCGTCTCGAAAGCGACCCGGCATACGCCGACGCAGCCGAGCGCTTCTTGAAGGCTGTCGTCAAGGGATGGGTCTACGCCCGCGACAACACCGAAGACGCGGCATCCCTCGTCTGGGACGTCGCCTCGAACGCAGAAGCCGCCTTCCCGGTCGGCCCGACGCACCAGCTGTGGCAGACCAACGAGACCAACAAGCTGATCTGGCCCGCTGCCGCCGGCATCGGCGTCATCGACTCGGCCGCGTGGGACCAGACGGTTGCCGGCGCACTTGCCGCCACCAACCAGGACGGTCTCAACCTGATCACCGCTGAGCCCCCGGCATCGGCATACGACAACACTTACATCGAAGCGGCGCTCGAGGCGCTTGCCGCTGACGGTGTCGACGTCGAGGGTGCCGACTTCACCCCGATCGAGGTCACCCTCACCGAGGGCGGCCAGTAGCAGCATCCCTTCGGCGGGCTGGGCACCTTCGGGGCGCCCGGCCCGCTGTTTGCGTGGGCGGAGGGTTGCGTTCGCGCGCGGCGCGGCCCGCTATTCCGCCAGGATGGGGCGGTTCTCGTAGAAGGTCTGCAGCACCACGGTGGTGCGCGTGTTCACCGACGCGGCGACGCGGATATCGCGAATCAGCACCTCGAGGTCGCGGGGAGTCGGCACCCGCACGAACAGCATGTAGCTCGCGTCACCCGCCGTCGAGTGGCACGCCTCGATGGCCGACAGGTGCTCAAGCAGCTCGGGCGCGTTGTCGGGCTGTGCCGGATCAAGCGGCGTGATCTCAATGAATGCCGACAGCGGCCGCCCGACCGCCTCGGCGTCGACCGTCGCGCGATAGCCGGTGATCACTCCGCGGGATTCCAACCGCCGCAGCCGCGCCTGCACCGCCGACGTCGACAAACCGGTCGCCTCCGAAAGCTCCGCAAGCGTGGCACGGCCGTTACTCGACACCTCTCGCACAATGCGCAGGTCGGTCTGATCTTCGAGACGGGATGCGCCCGGGCGTTCGATCGACGTCATGAGTTGAGAGTACCAGGCATGGCCGGATACTTTCCTGCTAAAAGGTGTTGCGGCGAGATAACTTCCCGTAGACTTCCCCCAACTCAGACGAACGGAGGTTCAGCATGCCCAGCATCACCGCGCTCACCACGCAAGAAATCGTCGGCGAACCCGAGGTCGTCGAAGACGCCATCGAAAGCAGCACCGCGTGGAAGAGCCTCAAGCAAGCCGCCACCGCGCTGCAGTCGCTGCAAACCCAAGACGGTTCGATTCCGGATGCTGCGCACCACCCCGCCGCACACGAGCACGTCAGCGCCATCACTTCGGCTATCGCCACACTGGCACCGTCGTTCGAGCACGATGCCGCGTACCTGGCAGCATCCATCGTCGACTTCGACCGCTGGGCACGAGAAGGCTTCGGCGTACCCGACTTTCTCGACTCGCTCAACGCGTTTCAACCACAGCAGCATCGCATCGACGGCCTGCAACACCTGGTCGTCTTTCCGATGTACACCCAGAACGGCTCGCGCAACCGCTTCGTCGAGGCGCTGCTGGTTGAGGTCATCTGGCCCGAGTTCATCGCGCAGCTCGAAACCGAATACACCAACCGTCTGTTCGTCTCGCTGCGTCTGATCGACTTCACGCCCGGCTATGACACCAACTCGGCGGTGCTGTTTCCTGAAACCGTCGCGATGCGCGAGATTCCCACGTTCACGTGGGGAGCGATCTTCCAAGACCGCGAGGCCGCACGCTACCGCCGCGTAGTGCGAGCTGCCGCTGACATCACGAAGCTCGACTTGCCCGCAGACGCCGCCCGCATGCTCGACGATCAGCAGCTGACCGAACGCACTTTCGTGATGTGGGACATCATCCACGACCGCACCCACATGCGCGGCGACCTGCCGTTCGATCCGTTCATGATCAAACAGCGCATGCCGTACTTTCTGTACTCGCTCGAAGAGTTGCGCTGCGACCTGACGGCGTTCCGCGAGTGCGTCGCAATCACCCAGCGATTGCGGGCACGGGTTGAGGCGGGCGAAGAGCTGGATGCTGCCGAAGCCGAGACGCTTGAGCAGGCGGTGCTCGTGCAGTACGCCGTCATCTTCGACCGCATCTTCCGCTTCGCGATCACCGGCACTCGCGTGCGCAACTACGACGCTGTCGGCGGTCAGCTGCTCTTCGCCTGGCTTCATCAGCGCGACGTGCTGCACTGGACCGACACCGCGCTGACCTTCGATTGGGCAGAGATCCCCGCCGCGGTGGTCGCGCTCGGCGACGCGATCGACGAGCTGTACTGGAAGTCGATCGACCGCCCGAAGGTGGCCCATTGGCTCGCCGCGTACGAGCTGGTCAGCACCACGCTCACACCACACCCTGCTTCTGCGTGGGCTCGAGGACTGCCCATCGACGTGCTCGCGGGCGCGCCCAAGGGTTACACCGATCAGGTGCTTGACGATGAGTTTCCGCTGTCGATGTTCTTCGAAGCTCTTGAGAAGAAGATGCGACCGGTGATCGAGTCCACCGAGGGCATCCGAGCGTCGGATGCCTGAATCCGCGGTGGCCGGTCGCACGGTCGTCATCGCTGGCGGCACGAGCGAAGCAGGGCGTGCGGTGTCGCGCGCCCTGCTTCGCGGCGGTGCTCTTGTGATCGTTGTCGGGCGTGATCAGGCTCGGCTCGATCAGATGGCCACCGACATTCCGGGGGTCTCGACCGAGGCGTGCGATCTCACCGACGAAGCAGCCGTGATGGCTATGGCTGCGCGCGTGGGCCCGATCGACGGCGTGGTCAATCTCGTCGGCGGCTGGCGCGGCGGCGGCGGCCTCGAGGGGCAGCACGACGCAGACTATCGATTCCTCGAGGCTGGCCTCACCGCACTTCGCCATGTGAGCCGGGCATTCGACAACAGCCTTCGCACGTCGTCGGCCGGTCGCCTTGCGATCGTGTCGTCAACTGCCACGGCACGACCACTCGCGGGCGGAGCAAACTACGCCGCCGTCAAAGCCGCGAGCGAGGCATGGGCGCGCGCCGTTGCACAGGGGTTCGCCAAGACGGCACGAGATGCGCAGGTGCCCCTGAGCGCAGCATCGGTGATCTTCAGGGTCAAATCACTCGCCGGCCTCGAAGAAGGCCTCGCCGATGCCGTCGTCTCGCTGTTCGACTCACCCGCTGCCGACATCAACGACACCGTCATCACCCTTCCGCGCACCTGACTTGATCTGCGCGCAAGGCCAGCCGAGGCGCAGCCCCAAGGGCGCGCGAGTTCGCGCTGCGGCACTCGTACGCCCCGACTGAATTAGGCATCATCAGCACTAGATTGGACCTTTGTGAGCACGCTCCACGACACCAACATCCGCGGATTCGCTTCCGACAACTACTCCGGCATCCACCCTGAGGTGCTTGCCGCTATCACCGCGGCGAACCAGGGGCATCAGGTCGCCTACGGCGAAGACGTTTACACCGCACGACTGCAAGACGTCTTCACGCAGCACTTCGGCAAGGGCGTCGAGGCGTTCCCGGTGTTCAACGGCACCGGCGCGAACGTCATCGGACTGCAGTCGATGCTCCCCCGCTGGGGCGCGGTCATTGCTGCATCCACCGCTCACATCAACGTCGACGAGGGCGGCGCCCCCGAGCGTGTCGCCGGCATCAAACTGCTGACCGTGCCGACCGACGACGGCAAGCTCACTACCGATCTCATCGACCGTGAGGCTTGGGGTTGGGGCGACGAGCACCGTGCGCAACCACTCGTTGTATCGATTACCCAGTCGAGCGAGCTGGGCACCCTGTACACGCCCGACGAAGTGCGCACCATCGCCGATCACGCCCACACCCGCGGAATGCGTCTGCACATGGACGGTGCTCGCATCGCAAACGCGGCAGCCGCGCTCGGGGTCGGGGTGCGTGAGTTCACCCGCGATGCCGGTGTCGACGTGCTGAGCTTCGGCGGCACCAAGAACGGCGCCATGCTCGGTGAGGCAGTTGTCGTGCTTGACCCGGCAGCCTCAGAGGGCCTGCTGTTTCTGCGCAAGCTCAACATGCAACTCTCCAGCAAAATGCGATTCGTGTCGGCACAGCTGATTGCGTTGCTCGAGGGCGACCTGTGGCTTCGCAACGCCGCACACTCGAACGCCATGGCACAGCGGCTGCGCTCTGGAGTCGAAGCGGGACTCGCCGACGGCACGATCCGCGGGGTCGCTTTCACCCAGCAGACACAGGCCAACGGCGTGTTCGCGACGCTTCCCGAGGGAGTGGCCGACCGCCTGCGTGAGTCGTTCCGTTTCTATGACTGGGATGCTGCGCGCAACGAAGTGCGCTGGATGTGCTCGTTCGACACCACCGAAGACGACATCGACGCGTTCATCGCCGCGATCGCCCGCGAAACGACTAGCTAGCCGGCCGCGCCTCTTCGTCGTCGCCGTCGTCGCTGGCTTCGTCGTCTTCGTCGTCTTCGTCGTCGCTGGCTTCGTCGCCGTCGTCGCTGGCTTCGTCGTCTTCGCCGTGCACTTCGGTGGCTTCCACCTCGGTGTGCTCTTCGTTCTCGACGACCTCGGGCTGCGCGTCTTCGCCGTCGCTCTCGGCCTGGTCGGCGCCGGTTTGCTCGGCGTCGGTTTGCTCGGCGTCGGTCCGCTCGGCGCGGTCGGCGCTCTCGGCGGCCGACTCGTCAGTCACGGGCCCTGAGTCGCCGGCGCCACCGAAGGCTCCCTCCGGGCGAATCAGCTCTTTCACCTCTGACATGAAGCTCGTCAGCTGGTGCTGCTGCCAGCGCAGCTGGCGCGTGCGATCTTCTGCGTCGCGAAGCACCGACTGCGAGTGCTCCGTCACGGTGTCGATGATGCTCTGAGCCTTCGTGTGCGCTCGCTCAAGCGTCGCGTGGGCACGCACTTGCGCATCAGCTTCGATCTGCTGAGCCTGCGCACGCATCAGTCGTTCAAAATCGTCAGCCTTCAAGGCGACGCGCTGAGAGTGTTCCAGCGATGCGGCGACCTGTTCATTGGCGTCTTGGGTGATGCGATCAGCGTGGGCCACCGCTTGATTGTGCAGCAGCAGAAACTCCTGCTGCGCGTCGTCTTGGCGGCGGGTCAATGACTCTTCGAATTCAAGGGCACGCACCCGCAACTCACGCACCGCGTCTTCGGCTTCCGCTCGAGCCTCGGCGGTCTCTCGAGCCACCATCGAGCGCAACGCAGCCGCACCCTTTTCCGCCTCGGTGCGAATCACGGCCGCCTCTTGCTCGGCCTGCGATACCTGTTCGGCCGCACGAGCGGCTTCTCGCTCTATGCGCGTCTGGTGTGCGGTGAACTCGGTGTCGATGCGCAACCGCACCTGCTGAGCGTCGTGGTGCGCGTGCGAGAGGAGCGCCTCGGCCTCAGCTTTGGTCTCTTTCTGGCGGTTTTCAATCTCTTCGCGGGCGGCGGCGATCAGACGCTCGCCCTGCACGGTCGCATTGCGCAGCAGCACGCTGGCCTGGTCTTCGGCCACACGCAGAACTTCTTCGAACTGGTGCCGATTCGAGGTGTCTTCGGGCGCAGACACGAGTTCATCGCTCAGCGCTTGGATGCGGTTCTCAAAATCCGTGACCTGGGCTCGGGCGGCGGCCAGCTCGGCTTCAAGCTGCTCTACGCGGTCGCGAATCTCAGCGGCGGCGTCGTCGGCCTCTTGCTTGGTGCGCTCTGCAACCGTGCGGTTGTCTTCGTTCGCCGCATCCAATTCTGTTTGCAAGCGTTCAATCTCAGATTCGCTCTGCGCGTTCATCGCCCCGGCACGGCGCTGGCGCTCTTTGAGCACCTCAACCTGCTCGGCCTGCACGCGCAGTCGCTCGTTGAGTTCGGCGACATTGGTGTCGACTTCGTCTTTGTCATAGCCGCGGAACGCGGTCGTGAACGTCGGCGCGTTCGCCGTGCGCATCGGCGCGACGATCAGTTCGTCGAACGACTTCGCGTTCTCATCGACGTTCGAGCTGTCAGAATCGGCACGATCAGCCATGGCGCCTCTTTCACGGAGGTAGGCGCAGCGGAAGAACTGCGCGTCGGTACCCCGACACTACCCGGGCTCACTATGTGAATGAGCACGGATTCAACTGATATTCACAGCGGCGAAACACCGCTCTTGCGCAAGGATGCGCACGCTGTTTCAGCGAAGTGCACCGACGCTCGCGAGGGCTAGCCGAATGAGTGTTCCGCGGCCGCCTTCCATCTCGTCGGCGAGCGCGTCGGTCGCTGCTTCCTCGGGCGTCATCCACGTCACTTCGAGCGCATCCTGCCGAGGCTCGCACGTGCCAGAGACCGGCACGACGAAGGCAAGCGACACCGCGTGCTGGCGGTCGTCGTGAAACGCGCTGACGCCGGGGATGGGAAAGTACTCGGCGACGGTGAACGGGCTCGGTTGCGGGGGAAGCAGCGGAAAGGCCATGGGTCCGAGGTCGTTCTCGAGGTGGCGAAACAGCGCGTCGCGCACAGTTTCGCCGTAGCGAACTCGACCCGACACGATCGTGCGGGTCATCTCCCCCATTGGAGTAGCTCGCAGCAGAATCCCGATCTCGGTGACCTGACCCATGCCATCAACTCGCACCGGCACGCCTTCGACGTACAGCATGGGCATGCGGCGCCGGGCTTCGGCTAATTCGACTTCGCTCAGCCAGCCCGGGTTGGAGCTTCCCGCGCTCTGGCCGAATGGCTCGTCTCCGGTGGGCTCTGGGTCTGGAGTGCGAACGGACATGCTTCCTGTATACCCTCTCGGGCGCGTCGATGCCCGACTGGCCGACGGGATGCGCAGAAGTAAGTATTCTCATCTCAGCGCAGAAAGGCCTCGCCATGACCGAAACCGACCAGCACCAGAGCCGCATCAGCATTATTCAAGATGTCGTTGCCGTCTTCGTGCTCTCCATAACAGCTGTTCTCACCGCGTGGTGTGGTTTCGAATCTTCGAAGTGGGGCGGCGAGATGTCCATCGCATTCAGCGAGGCATCTTCTGCGCGAATCCAGTCGGTGGCTGCTGAGGGCGAAGCGCGTGACCAGCGCCAGTTCGACCTCACCATCTACAGCCAGTGGGTCGTTGCGGTCGCTGACGGCAACGATCAGCTGGCCGACTACATCGAAGAGCGGTTCGCGCCTGAGTTCGCGGTCGCCTTCGATGCCTGGCAAGCCGACGGCATGGCAGAGAACGGGCCATTCGCCACCGACGCGTATGTGTTGCCAGCCGCACTCGAAGCAGCGGATCTCTCAGCCAGAGCAGACCAGAAGTTCACCGAGGCGCTAGAGAACAATCAGCGCGGCGACAATTATTCACTGCTTACCGTGCTGTTCGCCCTCGTGCTGTTCCTCACCGCGATGTCGCAACGCGATGTGAAGACCTGGATCGGTCGAGCCTTCCTGGGCATGGCGATCGTCGTAGCCATCGTCGGCATCGGCATTCTGATGACCCTGCCGGTTCGCATCTGACCGCATCGGGCTGGGCGGTGCACGATGGCAGGATAAGAAGATGCCTGAGTCACTGATTCTTGATGCCGAGGCCGTGCTTTGGTCTGCCGAGCGCAACGACCTGAAGGGCCATGATCTTCTTGTGGTGCTGCACGGGTACGGTTCCGATGAGCATGACCTGTTCGCGCTGCGCACGTACTTTCCGCAAGATCTTGTCGTCGCGGCACTCGCTGCACCACTGACACCGCCGTGGCCAGCTCCCGGGCGTTCGTGGTACCCGATTGAAGGACTCGATACTCGGGATGCTGCCGGCATCACCGCCGCAGCCGAAGCCGTGCTGGCGTGGCTCGATGAGCACGCGCAAGGCGCAGCATCCATTGGACTGCTGGGCTTTTCGCAGGGCGCCGCGGTGTCGCTGCAATCGCTGCGACTCGCTCCCGAACGCATCGACTACGTCGTCAATCTCAGTGGCTATGTGACGCCCGGTGCGCTCCCCAAAGACGAAGAGCTCGCAGAGCTCAAGCCGCCGGTGTTCTGGGGACGCGGCTCTCATGACGAGGTGATTCCTGCTGCACTCGTCTTGCACACGACCCAGTGGCTGCCCGAGCGAGTCGAGCTGAGTGGCCGCGTTTATCAAGACATGGCACACAGCGTGTCGGAGGCAGAACTGGCCGATCTGCGCGTCTTCATCGACAAGCAGCGCGAGCGTCTCGCAGAGCGCAACAGCTAGCCCGCTCCGAATGGCTTGGTGCCAGTGGGGCTGTGCGTGAAGTAGTGGGTGCGCGTCCGCGCCGTGTCAATAGCCGACCATTGAAAGCGCCAGTGTCGCCGGTACGCACCAAGATGGAGTGGTGGCCGATGTGCTTGAGCGATTCGGTCCTGCCACGCAGGACTGGTTTCGTGGCGCCTTCGAGGGCGCCACGAACGCGCAGCTGGGCGCGTGGGACGCGATCTCAGCAGGAAAACACGCGCTTGTCGTGGCCCCGACTGGGTCGGGAAAAACCCTCTCGGCCTTTCTCTGGGCGATCGACCGGGTGTTCCGAGAGAAGAAGCTGCCTGAACCCGCGGCCGCGGCGGCGTCGAAGCGCAAGCGTGGCACCCCGGCCTCGACCACGCGCATCCTCTATATTTCGCCGCTGAAAGCCCTGGGCGTCGATGTCGAACGCAACCTGCGCTCTCCGCTGATCGGCATCGCGCAGTCTGCACGCAGACTCGGAGTCGCCCTGCCCGAGGTGACCGTGGGCGTGCGGTCGGGAGACACCACCTCGAGCGACCGCCGCAAACTCGTGTCGGCGCCGCCCGACATTCTCATCACCACCCCCGAGTCGTTGTACCTCATGCTCACCAGCCAGGCTGGTGAAACACTTCGCGACGTTCACACGGTGATCATCGATGAGGTGCATGCCGTTGCCGCCACCAAGCGCGGCGCGCACCTCGCGGTGAGCCTCGAACGGCTCGATGACCTGCGCGCCACGCTCGAGCCCACCTCGAAGCCCGCACAGCGAATCGGTCTGTCGGCCACGGTGCGGCCGATCGACGAGGTTGCCCGGTTCTTGGGTGGCGCACTCCCCGTCGAGATCGTCGCGCCCCGCGCGACCAAAGCGTTCGATATGCACGTGGTCGTGCCGATCGACGACATGATGAACCCGCCCGCAGCACCGAGCGCCTATGCGAGCGCGCCAACAGCGACGCCTCCAACGCCAGCAACGCCTGACGAAGAACCTGCGATCGATGAAGACTGGTTCGCCGACGGTTCTCGCGGACCCCACAGCGACAGCTCGACCGAGATCACCGGCTCGGTGTGGCCCCACGTCGAAGAGGCGATCGTCGATCGCATCGTGCAGCACCGATCGACCATCGTCTTCTGCAACTCCCGACGGTTGGCAGAGCGACTCACCGGACGACTCAATGAGATCTACTCCGAGCGGCTCGGTGCTGAACCTGCGCAGCTGAAAGCGCCACCCGCGGCGATGATGGCGCAGGCAGGAGCCACCAGCGGTGCCGATCCGGTGCTCGCAAAAGCCCACCATGGTTCGGTGTCGAAGGAGCAGCGCGCGCAGGTTGAAGACGAACTGAAATCAGGCACGCTGCGTTGTGTGGTTGCCACCAGCAGCCTCGAGCTCGGAATCGATATGGGCGCCGTCGACCTTGTGATTCAGGTCGAGGCACCGCCAAGCGCCGCATCAGGGCTGCAGCGCATCGGTCGCGCCGGCCACCAAGTGGGTGAAGTGAGCCGCGCCGCACTGTTTCCCAAGCACCGCGGCGATGTTCTTCACACCGCGATCGTCACCGAGCGCATGTTGGCTGGCCAGATCGAGGCGATCAAGGTGCCACAGAACCCGCTCGATATTCTCGCTCAGCAGACCGTTGCTGCCTCAGCGCTCGGTGCAATCGACGTCGAGCGTTGGTTTGAAACCCTCAAGCGCAGCGCACCGTTTCGCTCGCTGCCTCGATCAGCATATGAAGCGACCCTCGATTTGCTCGCGGGCCGCTTTCCCTCCGATGAGTTCGCAGAGCTTCGCCCCCGTCTCATCTGGGATCGCGACGCGGGCACTCTGACCGGTCGGCCGGGCTCGCAGCGAATCGCCGTCACCAGCGGCGGCACGATCCCAGACCGCGGCTTGTTCGGCGTCTTCATCGCGGGCGAATCGCAGAACGCTCGGGTCGGAGAACTCGACGAAGAGATGGTCTACGAGTCGCGCGTCAATGACGTCTTCACCCTCGGAACCACAAGCTGGCGCATCGTCGAGATCACCCACGACCGGGTCAACGTCACACCGGCTTTCGGCCAGCCCGGCAAAGTGCCCTTCTGGCATGGTGATGGTCTCGGCCGACCCGCAGAACTGGGCGAAGCCCTCGGAAAGTTCTCGCGCGAACTGTCGGCGGCGCAGCCCGAGCAGGCAGAACAGCGACTGCGCGCTGCGGGTCTCGACGACTACGCCCGCGACAATCTGCTCGCGTATCTCACCGAGCAGCGCGAGGCTACCGGCACGCTGCCCACCGATCGCCAACTCACGGTCGAACGAGGCAGAGACGAGGTCGGCGACTGGCGTGTGATCCTGCATTCCCCTTACGGCATGAAGGTGCATGCGCCGTGGGCGTTGGCCGTGAATGCCCGCATTCGTGAGCGCCTTGGCGTCGAAGGCTCGGCGGTAGCCAGTGACGACGGCATCATTGCCAGAATTCCGGATGCTGCGGCCGAGCCGCCGGGCGCAGATCTCTTCATCTTCGACGCGGATGAGCTCGACCAGATCGTCACCGAAGAGGTGGGCGGCTCAGCGCTGTTCGCCTCGCGCTTTCGTGAGTGCGCAGCACGCGCACTGCTCATGCCCCGTTTGAACCCCGGCAAGCGCAGCCCGCTGTGGCAGCAGCGCCAGCGATCGGCGCAATTGCTCGAAGTCGCCCGCCGTCACCCGACCTTCCCGATCATCCTCGAGACGCTGCGCGAGGTGCTGCAAGACGTTTACGACGTGCCCGCTCTGCTGCGGGTCTCCCGCTCGATCGCCGATCGCCGCATCCGCCTGGTCGAGACCGCTCCCGCGCAACCGTCGCCGTTCGCGCGCGATCTGCTGTTCGGCTACGTCGGCGCATTCATGTACGAGGGCGACTCGCCTCTCGCCGAGCGCCGGGCAGCAGCACTGGCCGTCGATCCCGCGTTGCTCAGCGAACTTCTCGGCAAGATCGAGATGCGCGAGCTGCTCGATCCTGAGGTCATCGCACAGTTCGAGTGCGAAGCGCAGCGGCTCGACGCCGACCGCCGCGCTAAGGGGGTCGAGGGGGTTGCCGATCTGTTGCGCGTGCTCGGCCCGCTCGACGCTGCCGAGGTCGCGGCACGACTGCAAGCCGCCGACGACCCGACGATCGCCGCAGACGCTGCTGCGGCGGCGTCGCATCTAGCCGCGCTCGTAGAGGCTCGCCGCGCTATCGAAGTGACGATCGCGGGGGTGCGCCGGGTAGCCGCGATCGAAGACGCCGGCCGGCTGCGCGATGCCGTGGGAGTCGCGCTGCCGGTCGGCATCCCGAACGCCTTCCTTGAGCCCCTCGCCGACCCATTGGGCGACCTCGTTGCGCGCTTTTCTCGCACTCACGCCCCTTTCACCTCAGATGCTGTCGCTCAGCGCTTCGGCATCGGCATCGCCGTTGCGCGGCTGACGCTGCAACGACTCGATTCGCAAGGCCGGGTCACCAGCGGCTACTTCTTGCCGGAAGGCACCGGCGCCCGCGGTGAAGACCTGGAGTGGTGCGATACCGAAGTGCTGCGCCGGCTGCGCATGCGCTCACTCGCGGCGATTCGCGGCAGCGTCGAACCGGTGCCCCAAGACGCGTTCGCGCGCTTTCTGCCGGTGTGGCAACACGTTGCTCGCCCGCTCGAGGGCATCGACGGCGTCGCGACCGTCATCGATCAGCTTGCAGGTGTGCCCATCCCGGCGAGCGCGTGGGAGTCGCTGATCCTGCCCGCACGCGTGTCTGATTACAGTCCGAGCATGCTCGACGAACTCAGCTCAACCGGCGAGATCGTCTGGTCGGGACACGGCAGCCTCGCCGGGCGTGACGGATGGATCGCGTTGCACCCGGCAGACACCGTCAGCCTGTCATTGCCGATCGCCGAAGACGAGGTAGCGCCCGGAAGCCTCGACGCCCAGCTGCTCGCAACGCTCGACGGTGGCGGGGCCTACTTCGCCGCGCAGCTTCGCGCGCTCACCGGCGCCGAGAACGAAAAATCCCTCGTTGAGGCCCTTTGGCGTCTCACCTGGTCGGGCCGAGTCACCAACGACACCTTTGCGCCCGTGCGCACGCTCGTCAGCGGCGGCTCGCAGGCGCACCGCGTGGCGCGCAAGGCTCCGCGAGCTCGCATGTATCGAGGGGCCGCAGCACGCACCGTTGCCTCGTCAGTTCCCGCGCGTTCACCCTCGGTCGGCGGTCGTTGGTCGCTGCTGCCGCCTGCCGAAATCGATCCCACTCTTCGCGCTACCGCTGCCGCGAGCCTGTTGCTCGACCGCTACGGAGTCGTGACCCGCGGCTCGGTGCAGGCCGAGGGCGTTCCCGGCGGGTTCGCGCAGACCTATCGCGTGCTCGCAGGGTTCGAAGATGCCGGCCATTGCCGCCGTGGCTACGTGGTGGAGAAGCTCGGCGCCGCGCAGTTCGCTGCGTCCGCCACGGTCGACCGACTCCGCGAGTTCGCCTCGGTGCCCGATACCCCGCCCCTGCGGGCGGTGACGCTCGCGGCAACCGACCCTGCCAACCCCTACGGCGCGGCCCTGGGGTGGCCCGCGCTCGAAGGCGTCGCACACCGTCCCGGTCGCAAAGCGGGGGCACTGGTCGTGCTCGTCGATGGCGAACTGACGCTCTATCTCGAACGCGGCGGCAAGTCAGCGCTGGCATTCGTCGATGACGACGCGAGGCTGGCCGCGGCCGCCGCCGGCCTTGCCGAAACCAGCAAGCGGCACCGGCTCGACACCCTCACCATCGAGCAGGTGAACGGCGTCTTCGTCTACACGACGCCGGTCGGACGCGCGCTTCGGGCGGCCGGATTCGTCGAATCTCCCAAGGGGCTGACGCTGCGAAAGGCGAGCGTTCGTGCCTGAGGGCGATACCGTCTTTCGAACCGCGCGGCGCCTCAACGACGCGCTCGCCGGCGGCACGGTAACCCGCTTCGAGCTTCGCGTGCCGCAAGCCGCGACCGCCGATCTGCGCGGTGAGGTTGTGCATGGGGTTGCCGCTCGTGGCAAACACATCCTGCATCGCATCGGCGACTTCACCTTGCATTCGCATCTGAAGATGGAGGGCCAGTGGCACGTCTATGGGCGCGGTGATCGCTGGCGAAAGCCTGGCTACACCGCTCGCGCGGTGATCGGAGTCACCGCAAGCGATGCGACGAGGTGGGAGAGTGTCGGATTCGACCTCGCCGATATCTCTCTCGTTCCTGCACGCGACGAGCACACTCTCGTCGACTATCTCGGATCTGATCCGCTGAGCGCAGATTGGGACCCGACAGATGCGGCAACTCGGTTGGGGGCCGACACACGCAGCATCCACGTGGCGTTGCAAGATCAGCGAAACATCGCTGGCTTCGGAAACGAGTACGTGAACGAGATTCTCTTCGTGCGCGGTGTGCATCCTGAGACGCCAGCGCAGTTGACCGACGTCGCCGCGATCATAGATCTGGGCGCGCGCATGATCCGAGCGAACCGTGATCGTCGAGACCGCACCTTCACCGGAGACAACCGCCCCGGTCAGACCACGTGGGTCTACCGGCGCGAAGGAAAGCCGTGCCGACGCTGCGGCCAGACCCTTCGGCGCGGCGCCTTGGGCGCCGCCGCGACGAGCGAACGCCTGGTGTTCTGGTGTCCGCGCTGTCAGCCCGAGAGAGACAGCAGCGTGCGAGGGCGCTGACCCAAATCGTTATCGATACGGACGTTCTGTAAGCACCAGCGGACATTGCCGTGATGCGCACCGACCGCTACCCTTACGAAACCCGCGTTTTTCTGCCTGTTACATAACTCCGGACATAGTGTTTGGCATCGTCGCCTCTCGTCCCTAATCGTCCGGTTCGCGTCGCTGTGCGTTGCACGCCCGTGCTCGGCGATATGTAATTCTCAAAACATCACACCGGCTTCGCAGCGTTGCGCAGCCCTCGACCCGAAGGACTCCACCAGGTGACAACGGTGACCGATGCGGACTCGACCGCAACGACAAACTCTGGCGCGGCTGACGGCCGCGGCGGCGTCCGCCTTGAGGGCATCACGAAGCGGTACGGCGATCAGACCGCCGTCGACAACCTCTCGTTGACCATTGAGCCTGGCGAGTTCATCTCTTTCCTCGGCCCCTCGGGTTGCGGCAAGACGACCACCCTGCGCATGATCGCCGGCTTCGAAACGCCCAATGCCGGCGACATCCTCATCTCAGGAGCCTCGGTGCTCAACGCGCCGCCGTACCGCCGCGATGTCAACACGGTGTTTCAGGCCTACGCGCTGTTCCCGCATCTCTCGGTGGCCGAGAACGTCGCCTATGGGCTGCACCAGCGACGCACCTCCAAGTCCGATGTGCGCGAGCGCGTGACCGCGGCTCTCGACATGGTGCAGATGCGCACGTTCGGCGACCGCCGCCCCACTCAGCTCTCGGGTGGCCAGCAGCAGCGCATCGCGCTCGCTCGCGCGCTCGTGAACCGCCCCGCCGTGCTGCTGCTCGATGAGCCGCTCGGCGCACTCGACCGTCAGTTGCGTGAAGAGATGCAGATGGAGCTGAAGCTGCTCCAGGCGCGCCTCGGCATCACGTTTGTCTTCGTCACGCACGATCAGGGCGAAGCGCTGTCGATGAGTGACCGCATCGCCATCATGCGCGCGGGCCGCATCGAGCAGCTCGCAGACTCAGACACCGTGTATGCGCACCCCGCCTCCGCCTACGTCGCCGCCTTCGTCGGGCAGCAGAACTTCTTTCGCGGCAGCGTGACCGAATCTGGTGCTGCTGTGACCTCTGCTCACGCGCTGGTGCGCGGCGCGACAGCGTCGTTGGCAGATGCTTCGCAGGGCGAGGCCGCTGTGCGACCCGAGTTCATCAAGATCGAGAAGGACGGCATCACCGCTGGCAGCACCGACGATGCGAACACCGCGCGCGGCAAGCTTCTCGGCGTCTCGCACCTCGGTGACACGATGCAGTTCCTGGTGAGCCTCGGTGATGACCAGAGCCTGGTCGTGCGCCGTCCCACACCCGACGCTCCCTCTCTTCGCATCGGCGACTCGGTTCTTTGCACCTGGGAAGCCCGCCACGTTCTGCTCTTCCCCGCCGATGACTCCGCCGCCGAGGGCGGCTACGTCGCTCCACCTACAGCCTGATCCGTCGCCACACCAGCCACCGGCGCCAAACCCGAACCAGGAGTCTCTGATGACCGAATCCAGCAACCCGCTCCGCATTCTTGCCCCGCAAGAAGCCGTGCCCACGATCGCGCGCGAGATCTCGCGCCGACGCTTTCTCAGCGTTGCGGCGATCACCGGCGGCGCAGCAGTGCTCGCCGCCTGCTCCCCGAGCGGCGACAGCACCCCATCGACCCAGGCGACCGGCGGCGAACTCGAATCGAGCCTGTCGGTGTACACCTGGGGCGACTACGACTCCCCTGACGTGATCGCGTCGTTCACTGCCAACCTGGGCCCAACAGTCACGCTCGACTCATACTCGTCGAACGAAGAGCTCATCGCCAAGCTGATCGCCGCGAAGGGTACGTCTGGCTACGACATCGTCGTGCCCACGGGCGTGTTCATTCCACAGATGATCGAGAACGGTCTGCTGACGAAGTTCAACAAAGACCTGCTGCCCAACATCTCCAACATGGACCCGGCCTACCTCGGCCGCGCGTGGGATCCGAACAACGACTACTCGATCTGCAAGGCCTGGGGAACCACGGGCTTCGTCTACGACAAGAACATCATCACCCGCGAGCTGACGACATGGGGCGACTTCTTCGACGCTGCGCAGAACGAGGCCAGCGGAAAGACAGCGATGTCTGATGACCCGGCCGGTGTCGTTGGCGCCTATTTCTGGGCGAACGACACTGACTGGAACACCGAAGATCCCGAACAGCTCGAGGCGTGCCGCGAGTACCTCGTGAACACCATCGCACCCCACATCTCGGCGTTCGATTCGTACCCGGGCACCAACGCGATCCCGCAGGGCACTCAAGCGCTCATGCAGGCGTGGAACGGCGACGCTCGACTGGGCCTGATGGAATCAAGCGAACCCGACCGCTGGCAGTGGGTTCTTCCTGGCCCGATCACCGAGCTGTGGATGGACAACTGGGCGATCGCCGAAGGTGCGCCGAACCCCGAGGCTGCCCACGCGTTCATCAACGACTCGATGACCCCCGAGAACCTCTTCTTGAACCTTGACTACATCGGCTACAACGTCGGCGGAAAAGACATGGAACAAGAAGCGATCGACGGCGGCATCGAGCTGACCGACTTCATCTTCTTCAGCGACGAGCAGCTCGCCACCATGAAGGAACAGGTGCTCAACGACTCGCAGACGGTTCGTGTGGAGATCTGGAACGAAATGAAGGCCGCCGCTGGTGCGTAAAACCTCCGGTGCCGCGCTCGCGGTTCCTGCGTGGGCGTGGTTCCTCGTCTTCTTCGTGGCCCCCGTGGGGATGGTCATCTGGTTCAGTTTCGGCTACAAACCAGGCATCTTCGGCACCCACGCGAATGACATCCTGTCGTTCGATCGCTATGTCGAAGCGCTGACTCCGACGTTCTTGGCGACGTTCATCAACACCCTGTGGGTGGGCGTCGTCGGAACAGTGCTGTGCTTTCTGATCGGTGCGCCGGTGGCGTACTGGATGGCGTTCAAAGTGAAGCCGTCACGGCGTGGATTGCTCATCGCACTGGTGCTGGTGCCGTTCTGGACGAACTTTCTCGTCCGCACGATCGGTTGGCAGATCATCCTGTCACCGGAAGGCTGGATGTCTTCGGGCCTCCAGGCGGCGGGGTTGCTCGACGGCCCGCTTGATCTGCTCTATACCCGAACGGCGGTGGTCATCGGTGTGGTCTACAACTACCTGCCATTGATGATTCTGCCGCTGTTCGTCGCTTTCGACCGCGTCGGACCGGCGCTGCGAGAGGCGTCGAAAGATCTCGGTGCGGGCAAGGTGAGCACGTTCGCGCGCGTCACACTTCCACTCGCCCAGCCCGGAATCATCGCGGGCGTGCTGCTGGTGTTCATCCCGCTGATGGGCGACTACATCACGGCGACGGTGCTGGGTGGGGCCAAAGGCAACATGATCGGACAGCTCGTCGCGAGTCAGTTCCAAACCGCGCAGAACTGGGCGCTCGGCTCAGCCATGGCTGTGCTGTTGATGCTCGTCATCACACTGACGATCGCCGCGGGCGCCGCTCTCATCTGGCTGGTCACGCTGCCGTACCGCCACCGCACGCGGTTGGTGCTCGGCCCGGTTGATGACGAGAAGACGGATGCTGCCCCTGCCGAGCGCACGGAGGTGCTGACGTGACCCAGACAGTTACTGAGACCATGCTGCGCGCGCAGCAGGCTCCCGGCGCCCCTCGTGAGCGCAAGTTGAAGAGAACCTGGTCAGACATCGCGTTCAACGTGTGGGGCGTGCTCGTGATGCTCTTCTTGTTCGCGCCGATCATTGTGATCGTCATCTACTCGTTCAACACCGGGCGCCTGCTCGTATCGTGGGACGGCTTCGGCTTCGACGCCTTCGCCACGATCCTGGTGAAGCCAGCGATTCAGAGTGCCGTCGTCGTCTCGTTGCAGACCGCACTGTTCGCCGCTGTGATCGCGACCGCGCTCGGCACGCTTGCCGGCATCGCGATGGCTCGCCACCCGGGCAAATGGACCTGGTGGTTCCTTGGCTTGCTGCTCATGGTCTCGGTCACCCCCGAAATCGTCGATGCCGTTGCCCTGCTGCCGTGGTTCGTCTGGCTTGGCCAAGACATGGGCATCGGAATGTTCAACAACGGCCTGGTGCGCCTGTCGGTCGGGTCTTCGCTGTTCGCGACGGCGGTGGTCTCGTACATCGTGCGCGCACGGTTGATCGGCCAAGACGCCAACCTCGAAGAGGCCTCGAGCGACTTGTACGCCAAGCCGTTCACGACCTTCCGCAAAGTCACCCTCGCGCTGGCGATGCCCGCGGTGCTCGCCGGCTTCCTGCTGGCGTTCACGCTGAGCCTCGACAACACCATCGTGGCGGCGTTCGTGCAGGTCTCAGGCTCAACGCCGTGGCCGGTGTATGTACTGAGCGCGGTGAGATCGGGCCTTCGCCCTGAGATCGCTGCGGTATCGACGATCATGTTGCTGCTCACCCTCGTGGCACTCGCGCTCGTCGCGCTCGTGCTCAAGCGCGCAGGCGATTCGGCTACCGAGATCGCCCGCACCATGACCGGCGGCTGATTCTGGGAGTGGATGCTTCGCCGTGGCGCAGCATCCACTCCAGCGTCTGTCCGCATTCGTTCCATCAGAAGGATCCCCATGCCCTCCGCAGAGCTTGTCTTCACCGGTGGTGCTGTGTTCACGGCTGACGCCGTTCGCTCACGCGCACACTCGGTTGCCGTTTCAGGAGGGCGGATCATCGCCGTCGGCGGCGACGAAGTGCGAGAACTGATCGGCACGAAGACCGAGGTAGTCGACCTCTCTGGGCGCATGCTGACACCGGGCTTTCAAGATGCGCACGTGCATCCGGTGTGGGGTGGCCTCGACATGCTGCGTTGCGATCTGGCCGGCTACAGCACTGCCCCCGATTACCTCGACGCGATCTCTCGCTTCGCGGCGGCGAACCCCGACGACGAGTGGGTTCTGGGCGGAGGGTGGCAGATGTCGGCCTTTGCGGGTGGCACGCCGACGGCCACCGCTCTCGACTCTGCAGTCGCCGATCGTCCCGCGTTTCTGCCGAACCGCGATGGTCACGGCGCCTGGGTGAACTCGGCAGCGCTGCGACTTGCAGGCATCGATCGCGATACGCCGGATCCTTCGGACGGGCGAATCGAGCGCGCCCCCGATGGCACCCCCACCGGCACACTCCACGAAGGCGCCATGGGTCTGGTGAATCGCCTGTTGCCCGAAGAGCCACTTGATCGCCTCACTGAAGCGCTTCTCGTCGGTCAGCGATACCTGCATTCGTACGGCATCACTGCGTGGCAAGATGCGATCGTAGGCAGCTATGGTGACGCCGGTGATCCAGCGCCGGCGTATATGAAAGCTGCCGCCGACGGCACTCTGACTGCCCGGGTGATCGGCGCGCTCTGGTGGGACCGGACCAAAGGCCTCGAGCAGATTCCGTCTCTCATCGAGCGACGCGAACGCTTTCGCGCCGGCCGCTTCGCGGCGACCAGCATCAAGGTGATGCAAGACGGGGTCGCCGAGAACTTCACCGCCGCCATGATCGAGCCTTACTGCGACGGCCACGGCCACTTCACCGACAACTCCGGGATTTCGTTTGTAGCGCCCGAGATCCTCAACGAAGCGGTGCCGTTGCTCGATGCCGCCGGCTTTCAAGTTCACTTTCACGCCATCGGAGACCGCGCCGTGCGCGAATGCTTGGATGCTGTCGAACACTCGATAAACCGCAACGGCCGCGGCCACAACCGACACCACATCGCACACATACAGGTCGTGCATCCCGAAGACATCCCACGCTTTCGGCGCCTCGATGTGGCCGCCAACATGCAGTCGCTGTGGGCAACGCTTGAACCGCAGATGGTGGATCTCACCCTGCCGTTCCTCGGCGCCACCCGCAGCGCCTGGCAGTATCCGTTCGGCGATCTGCTGCGCTCAGGCGCCGTGCTGGCAGCGGGCAGCGACTGGTCCGTTTCATCGCCGGATCCCCTTGCCGCCATCCACACGGCCGTCAACCGCCTGGCTGGTCCCGGCTATGAAGAAGGCGACTACGAGCCGTTCCTTCCAGAACAAGCCATCGACTTGGCAACGTCGCTCACTGCGTACACCGCCGGATCGGCCTGGGTGAACCATCTCGATGCTGACGCCGGCACCATCGAAGTCGGCAAGTACGCAGACCTCGCCGTGCTCGATCGCGATCCCTTCGATGCGCCCAGCGACGAGATCGGGCACACCAGAGTGCTGCAGACCTTTGTCGAAGGTGAGCGCGTGTACGCGGCCTCCGACGCATAGCCGCCTTCGCCATGGCGACTGCTCGGACAACTCGTACGAGCGCGGCCGGACTCGCGACACCAAGATGTGGCGGGCACACCGCCATGACACGAAGATTGAATGAACGAAACCCCTGAAAGGGTGATACCCGTGGGAACGACTGTCTTCGAACGACGTCGGCCACCGGCCGCGGCAATCCAGCGTGGCCTTGCAGACACGCAGCACAGCGTGTTCTGGCTCGATGATCTGCCTGCCACCCCCGCCCGCCCGTCACTATCGGGGGTCGTTCACGCCGACCTCGCGATCGTCGGCGCCGGCTACACCGGGCTGTGGACTGCGCTGCTCGCCAAGCGTCGCGACCCGTCAAAGCGTGTGGTGGTCGTCGAAGCGCGCACTGCCGGCTGGGCAGCTTCTGGCCGCAACGGCGGTTTTTGCGAAGCTAGTCTCACGCACGGTCGCGAGAACGGAGTGACTCGTTGGCCTGACGAGATCGATCAGCTCGATGAAATGGGGCTTGCAAACCTCGACGGAATGGGCGAAGACATCGCCTCGCACGGCATTGATGCCGATTGGGAACGTGTCGGTGCGCTGTCGGTGGCGACCGAGCCGCACCAGCTCGAGTGGCTCGACGAATGGGAACAAGACGCGCGCTCGCGCGGCGACGAGTCTCTCGTACGGCTCGACGAAACGCGAGTGCAGGCGTCTGTCGCATCACCGACGTATCTGGGCGCGGTGTGGGAGACCCGCACGACCGCGCTCGTGCACCCCGGAAAACTGGCCAGCGGACTCGCGCGCGCTGCAGAAGAAGCAGGCGTCGTCATCTACGAGTCGTCGCCCGTCAGGTCGCTCGACGACGCCGCGGACTCGATCGCCGTGGTGACCGCTGGCGGCCGCATCGTGGCATCGCAGGTGGCGCTTGCCACCAACGTCTTTCCTGCACTGCTCAAGCGCGCTCGACTGATGACGGTGCCGGTGTACGACTACGTACTCATGACGGAACCTCTGTCGAGTGAGCAGCTGCAGGCGATCGGATGGAATGACCGCCAGGGAATCGGTGACCTTGCGAACCAGTTCCATTACTACCGCATGAGCAAAGACAATCGGATCTTGTTCGGCGGCTACGACGCGGTCTACCACTACGGCCGCAAGGTGCGCTCGCAGTATGAGAACCGACCCGAAACCTGGCAGTCGCTCGCTAGCCACTTCTACACGACCTTCCCCCAGCTCGAAGAGGTGAAGTTCACTCACAAGTGGGCGGGCGCGATCGATACGTCCACACAGTTCTGCGCCTTCTTCGGCACCGCTCGTCGCGGTCGTGTGGCGTACGCCGCCGGTTTCACCGGATTGGGAGTCACCGCAACGAGGTTCGCGGGCGATGTCATGCTCGATCTGCTCTCGGGCGAGAAGACTGAACGCACCGAGCTTGAAATGGTGCGCAAGCGCCCGTTGCCGTTCCCGCCAGAGCCTGCTGCCGCTATCGGCATCAACGCGACTCGCTGGTCACTCAACCGCGCCGACCACAACAACGGCAAGCGCAACCTGTTGCTGAAGACGCTTGACTCGCTGGGCCTGGGATTCGACTCATGAGCTCAGTGACCGCTGGCCTTTTGGCCGATGCCGCGACGCTGTTGCTCACCCACGAAGCAGTGCCGCTCGAGCAGGTCGTTGCCGGCATGCCCACGACCGGCTATGCCACGATCGATGAATCGGACGCGCTCGAGATCGGCGTGTGGGAGATGTCGATCGGCGCGATGAGCGACGTGGAAGTCGACGAAACCTTCGTGGTGATTGCCGGAGCAGCAACGCTAGAGGTTGTCGATCCCGAGCTGCCGGCGATCGAGCTGGCGCCGGGGTCGGTGGTCAGGCTGACAGCGGGGATGAAGACAGTGTGGACTGTTCGCGAACCCCTGCGCAAGATCTATTTCGCCAGCTAGACGCCGTCTCAGCGCCCAGCGCTTCGTCGAATCAGCAACGCCAGGTGCAGTGCGGTCTGCGTCTCGCCGTCATCGAGGTCGAGACCGAGGAGTTCTTCGATGAGCGCGATGCGCTGGTAGAAGACCGAACGGGATAGATGAGAGGCGGATGCCGCGGCCGTGCGGTTACCCGGGTGCGCGAGCATAGCTTCGAGAACATCGAGCAGATCACCGCCGCGCGCGAGGTCGTAGTCGATCAACGGTGCCAACATGCGCTCACCGTGTTCGAGCACGCGCCGGTCGTCGCGGAGCGACGTGACCAGATGCACGAGCGGTCGGTCGTCCGCGCGGCGAAGTTGCAGCCCTTTCAGCGCGCGCCGACGACGACCCCGCGACAGATCGACCGCGTCGTGCAGCGACGACAGCGCATCATCAAGGCCTGCCGCTGCGCGCCCGATCGAGACAACGAGTCTTTCAGCGTCAGCCGGCGAGTCTGCCGCTTCCCTCGCGAAGGTGCGGGCGGTCTCATCATCGAACACAGCGCCTAAAGGCAGAGAAAGCAGCATGAGCGCAGCGGGACCAGCCGCACCCTCGGGGGCCGAGCCCATGAGCACCTTGCCGCCCACCGCGCGGGCTGCAGCATCCACCCTCTCAGGAGTGACTGGCGCTCCCGAGAAAACGACCCCATGCACCGACGCGGAGTGCACCGGCAGTCCGGCGGCCTCAAGCCTCGCGGCTGCGCCTCTCGCGCCTGCGAACCTTCCAGTGAGCAACCCATCGATGAGTCGGCGCCGTCCGATGCGCCCCCACTCATCAGAGTCACCGTCTGCCAGACGGCCAACCGCGAGAGCGATGGCACCCTGCTCTAAGACTGCGGATCGACCAGCGGCATGCTCGGGCCCAGGAAGTGCGATGAGGCTCCCCCAGCGAATTCCACGCGCCTCGATCGGCACCACCAGCCAATCGTCGAGCGTCGGGGCAGCGCCGCGCTGCGACCGATGCTCGGCGCGACGTTGCGCCGCCCTCGACTGAAGCTCCCACTCGACGAAGAGCTCTTCCTCCATCGCGGGCGGCACTTCTGCCGCAACGACCTCGTGCGCGAGGTTCTCGAGCACGATCGGCGCGCTCAGCGTCTGCGCCAGTTGCTTCACAATGAAGTCGGCCGGTGAGCCGCGCAGCACGAGCGAAGTAAACCGCTCTCGCACCTCGTCTCGCGCTCGGAGCGCGTCGTGCTGCCCGGTGATGATCACGCTGTGGACGCTTTCGGTGACCGCCACGAACTTCACTTCACGGTGAAGAACGATGAGCGCCAGGCCGCGTGCCTCGGCGGCCTGCGCCACCACGGCGGGCGTGTAGCGATAGTGGGCGCCAAGCTCGAGCACGAGCCCGGCGATTTCAGCGTCGGCGAGCGCATCGATGAACCGACGCATGTCGGCGGGATCGGTCGGCCACGATGATCCTGTTGACAACAGCAGTTCACCGCCGTTGAGCAATCGTGCCACGTCACCGCTGTCAGAGGCGTAGACCCAGCGAACCCGCTTCTCGAGGGCGCTATCGCCGACGAGAACCTCGGGCACGCCCTGTGCGAGCACGTCAAGAGCGAGCACGTCGCGCACGGTGGGAAGAGTCTCACTTGCGGAGCGACCTGTCGGACGATCCGTGCGAATGGAGTGATCTTCGCGACGTTCGGCCACTCTTGCCGCCTCTATTCCTCTGACAAACTGGGACAAATCCACCATAGATGATGCCCGGTCGATTTGTCCGACCAGCGCAAGGAGATCTCATGAGCCTCATCCAGCACCACATCAACGGTCAGGCAACGGGCGCGGCCGAGCGCACCGGCAATGTCTACAACCCCGCCACCGGAGCCGTCCAGCACGAGGTGGCATTCGCCAGCGTCGACGAGGTCACTGAAGCGATCGCCGCGGCAAAGGCCGCACTTCCGGGCTGGCGCGCCACCGGTCTGATCAAACGCGCAGACGTGTTCTTCCGGCTGCGTTCGCTGTTGATTGAGCGCCAAGATGAACTGGCCGCGATTCTCACCAGTGAGCACGGCAAGGTGCTTTCAGACGCAAAGGGCGAGATCAGCCGCGGCCTCGAGAACGTGGAGTTCGCCGCGGGGCTTGTGCACCTGCTCAAAGGCGAGCGCAGCGAGCAAGTGGCCCGCGGAGTCGATATTCATTCGACCAAGCAGCCCGTCGGCGTCGTCGGCGCCATCACACCGTTCAACTTTCCGGTCATGGTGCCGTTGTGGATGACAGCCTCGGCAATCGCGTGCGGCAATACGGTCGTACTCAAGCCCAGCGAGAAAGACCCGAGCGCATCGATCTTCCTCGCGAAGCTGTTCGAAGAAGCAGGACTGCCCGCGGGAGTTCTGAACGTCGTGCACGGCGACAAGGTTGCCGTTGACACGATCATCGACTCGCCCGATGTGCGCGCCGTGAGCTTCGTCGGCTCCACGCCGATTGCGCGTTCCATCTACCAGCGCTCCAGTGAGCAGGGTAAGCGCGTGCAGGCACTCGGCGGTGCTAAGAACCACATGGTCGTTATGCCGGATGCTGATCTCGACGGCGCTGCCGACGCGGCGGTTTCTGCCGCCTACGGCTCGGCCGGCGAGCGCTGCATGGCTGTCTCGGTGCTTGTCACGGTCGGCAACGACGTCGCAGACGCACTCGTCGAGAAGGTCGCCTCCCGCATGAAGTCGCTCATCATCGGCGATGGCACCGATTCGGCGTCTGAGATGGGACCTCTCATCACGCGCGAACACCGCGACAAGGTCGAGTCGTACGTGACGGGCGCTGCGGGCGAGGGCGCGACCGTGGTCGTCGACGGCACTCAGCAGGAGTTCGACGGCGACGGCTTCTTCACCGGAGTGAGCCTCATCGACCACGTCAAGCCCGGTATGAACGTCTACGACGATGAGATCTTCGGCCCGGTGCTGTCGGTGGTCCGCGTCGAAAGCTATGCCGAGGCTGTCGAGCTGATCAACGCGAACCAGTTCGCGAACGGTGTTGCGATGTTCACCCGCGACGGCGGCACCGCCCGCCAGTTCGAGGTCGACATCGAGGTCGGAATGGTCGGCATCAATGTTCCGATCCCGGTGCCCGTCGGTGCGTATTCGTTCGGCGGGTGGAAGAACTCGCTGTTCGGCGACTCGCACATCTACGGCCCCGAGTCGATCCACTTCTACACCCGGTCGAAGGCTGTCACGACGCGTTGGCCCGACCACACCCCCACCCAGGTCAACCTGGGCTTCCCGAGCAACCACTGAGCCTCAGCGCTGCGCACCCGAAAGGACACACCGATGACTGACGTTTCGATCGATCTCGACACTGAAGCGCGGGTACGCGCTGATGATCGCGCACATGTGTTCCACTCGTGGAGCGCACAGGCGCTTATTGATCCCATGCCCGTTGCCGGGGGAAGCGGAGCGACATTCTGGGACTACCAGGGCAACTCGTTTCTTGACTTCGGCTCGCAGCTGGTCAATCTGAACCTGGGCCATCAGCATCCTGACCTGGTCGCCGCCATACAAGAGCAGGCCGGTCGCCTCGCGACGATCGCACCTGCCATGGCCAATGATGTTCGTGGCGAGCTGGCTCGGCGCGTCACAGAGGTCGCTCCAGACGGCTTCGAGAAGGTGTTCTTCACGAATGGCGGCGCAGACGCGAACGAGAATGCCGTGCGCATGGCTCGACTGGTGACAGGCAAGCGCAAGGTGCTGTCGATGTACCGCAGCTATCACGGCAACACCTCGACGGCGATTTCGCTCACTGGCGACCCCCGGCGGTGGGCGAACGAGCCCGGTGACGGGTCGGTGGCCAAGTTCTTCGGTCCGTACACCTACCGCTCACCGTTTCACTCATCCTCACCCGAAGAAGAGGCGCAACGGGCCCTGGAACACCTTGAGCAGACCATTGTGTTGGAGGGTGCGTCGACAATCGCGGCGATCATCATCGAAACGGTCGTCGGAACCAACGGCGTGCTCATCCCGCCGCCCGGCTATCTCAACGGTGTGCGCGAGCTATGCGACCGCTACGGCATCATGTACATTGCCGACGAAGTCATGGTCGGGTTCGGGCGCATCGGTCAGTGGTTTGCGTTCCAAGAGTTCGACGTCGTTCCCGATCTGATCACCTTCGCAAAGGGAATCAACTCCGGTTATGTGCCTCTCGGCGGCGTCGTGATCTCAGAGCGAATTGCCGCGCACTTCGATACCGTGATGTTCCCGGGCGGTCTGACCTACTCGGGTCATCCGCTGGCATGCGCAGCGGGCCTGGCGACATTCGAAGTGTTCGATCGCGACGGAATTCTCGAGCGTGTGCGCGATCTCGGCTCACGCGTGATCGCGCCGCGCCTGCATGAAATCGCATCGCGTCACCCTTCGGTGGGTGATGTGCGCGGGATCGGCATGTTTTGGGCTATCGAGCTGGTCAAAGACCGTGAGACCCGCGAACCGCTCGTTCCGTTCAACGCCGCAGGCGCCGACGCCGCACCCGTGTCAGCCGTCGCAGCGGCCTGCAAGAGAGACGGGCTGTGGCCGTTCGTGCATTTCAACCGAGTGCACGTTGCGCCGCCGCTGGTGATCGACGAAGACGACCTGGTGCGCGGTCTCGGCATCATCGACCGTGCCCTGTCGCAGGCTGACGAATATGTGAACTGAACGCGAAGCAATCCGCTTCGCTTCAGGCTACGAATCACTCCTGAGACACAAACATCTGGGTATGGGAATGAATGATCCCACCGAGTCGTTGGTGTCGATAGTCGGCAAATTGCCGTAGGAGGGGCTCGTGGGTAAGAACTACATCGACATCGAGAACGATCTTGGCGAAACACTGCGCTACCGCAAGCACGTCAACGGTCGAGGGCTGATCGCGCACGGGGCGAAAGTGCACCCGAGCGCCGTGGTTGAAGCTGGAGCGTATGTCGAACCCGGAGTTCAGATCGCCGCGGGAGCCCATGTGGGTCGCGGCGTGTGGGTTGAGACAGATGCTGTGATCGGACCAGAAGCACGCATTGAGCCGCACGCTCATATCGGCTCAGGTGCCGCGATCGGTGCGGGCGCCAAAATCGGCGTGCGCACTCAAGTGGGAACGGGTGCACGCGTGGCGATTGGATCGCTGATTGGCGACGATGAGACCATCAGCGATGGCGAGCGTGTCGCCACCGACCAGCGGGGACTCCGCCTCGCCGCCTAGCAACAGACGGTCGGGGGTTGCCGCTAGCCTGTCGCAGTGACCAATCGTTCCGGGCGACAAGCGCGATGGGGCGTGGCTGCCGTGGGCGTCGGCATCGTCTTGACGCTGGCTTTCTTCGCGTTGCCACCCGTGATCGACAACCTGGGTACCGCCGATTCGAACGACGACTCAAGAGCCGAAACCTCGGCGGGCGGCGTCCCAGAGCGTCCCGACGACGCCTTCGCCATGACCGTGGAATACGTCATCGACGGTGACACCGTCAAGGCACGGGCAACTCACGCCAACGACGTAATGCCCACTTCTGAACGCGTCTCGGTGCGGCTGATTGGGATCGACACCCCCGAGCTGCGACCCGAACCGGAGTGCTGGTCACAAGAGGCGACCGATCACCTCAGCGCGCTGCTGCCCGAGGGCTCTATCGTCTGGGTGGCGCCCGACCAGGAATGGTACGACCGCTACGACCGCGCCCTTATGTACCTGTGGAACGAGTCAGGCGATTTCGTCAACTATGAGTTGATGGCGGCCGGTGATGCGCGTTCCCTCGTCGTGCGACCGAACGATCTGCATGCTGAGCTCTTCGCACGAGCCGAAACTGATGCGCGTGCAATCGGCTCCGGTCAATGGGGCGCGTGCGTGTTCTAGGCGAAGAGGAACACGACGAAACCGACGAGCGGAAAAGTTCCCTGAATGAGCGCCGGGCGCAGGTACTTCGCTCCCGTGGTGATCAAAACCATTGCCGCCGCGGCCATCGACCCCAGGCTGAACAGCACGAGCGTGCGGCCTGCGACATCGGCCGTGGTATCTGGACCGCCCGCCCAGAACAGCGCGAGGCCTAGAATCACGCCGATCGCCAGGAACAGATTGTAAAAACCCTGGTTGTAGGCCATCGGCTTGGTGATCTCCGCGGCATCCTGAGAACGAATTCCGAAGATCTTCCACACCCGCGGCTGCGTCCACTGCACACTCTCCATCACAAAGATGTAGACGTGAAGCAGCGCGGCGAGCGCGGCGAAGACGGTAGCAATGATGGCGAGCATCTTCGAACCCTAGCGCCACGGCTACGCTTGGCGTCATGGTTAAGGGCGGCGGGTCGCGCGGACGCCCGCGCAAGAGCGGGCGCGATGCCGCACCCCGGCGGCAAGGCAAGCCCACTAGTCGCGCAGGATCGCCGAAATCACCTCGCCCGAGCAAACCCAAAACTGCCATCGAGATTGCGCCCCCCGTGGTGGATCTGCCGCCGCGCTTCACGCTCGGAGTCATTCCCGGCGCTACGCCCGGAAAATGGATTGACGTGTGGAACTCCCGCATGCCTCGAACCCCGCTTCATCTCGTGCACCTTTCCGTAGCAGATCAGTATCAGGCGCTGGCCAGCGGCGAGGTAGACGCGGCGATCGTGCGCCTGCCGATCAGCAAAGACCGGCTTCATGTCATCGAGCTCTACGAAGAAGACCCGGTCGTCATCGCATCTATCGACTCTCACCTGACGGCAGCGGAACAACTGTCGCTCGAGGATTTGAGCGGCGAGGTGCTCATCGTGCCCGATGACGATGTGCTCGACCTCGACGTTCCTGGTGCGGTGGCGCCGCGTTTCGCAGCACCTGCCGACATCGAAGAGGCGATCCAAACCGTGGCCGCCGGTGTCGGCATCGTCATCGTTCCGATGTCGATCGCACGGGCGAATCGCCGCAAAGACACCGCCTACCGTGTGCTGAGCGACGGGCCTGCCTCGCCCGTGGGCGTCGCGTGGCTCGCTGACTCCGACAACCCCGCCATCAACGCCTTCATCGGCATCGTGCGCGGACGCACGGCTCAGTCGTCGCGCGCGTAGCGGGGGATGTCGCCAACCTGGGTCTCTGCGACATCCCCCGTGGTTCGGGTGCGAAGACCACGCCCCCATGCGTGCCCGAAAACGTCTTCGCGTTGGTCACAACCCCCAGCCCGTTTGGTGGCCACCCGTTCCGATGATCAAGAGCACGACAGAAGCGCGGTGATACATCGCGGGCGAAGCTTTTTTGAAGTTTCTCAAAATCCAGCGCCATGCACTTGAAACGGCGCGATGATTCCTGTCTGTTCGGATGCTGCGGCGAGCGCGTCCGAGGGCTGCGAGCCTGCGGCGAGCTGCTCGTGCATAGCGCCGAGCAGCTCACACGCCTCGTCGTCGGCGACCATGACCGGTGCGGCGATCACACATCGGGCTCCCGCGTGCAGCCAGATTCGTGTCATCCCGATCGCCTCTTCCCCCCAGCGCACCGACGAGCGGCCAACCTCGCAGGCTGAGAGCACCACAACGTCGGGCACCCGGGGAATGAGGTCGATGTCGTAGCCGAACAAGGTGCCATTGGCGAGCTCGAGGCCCGAGAACATGGGGTTGTCGACCGCGTGCCGACCGTGGGCGGCCACGTGAAGCGTGCCCGATCGACCTGCAAGCTCAGTCACCGCGTCTACGGTTGCCGCTTCGCCCGTGACGAGATGCGCGGCGGGACGGAAAGCAGCCGATCTATTCACCTCTTCGCGCGCTCGCGGCACTCGGGGTCCCGCGACGAAACCGACCCCCGAGCGAACGGCGCCGCCGCGACGGGTCACCCAGCTGGTGGCTGAGGTCGCAAGAGTGAACACGCGCCCGCGCATTCCGGGAAGCATCCCCCAGGGAATGCCATTGAGCACGCCGGGCGCCGTGATCACAAGGCGACGCGCGCGAGCCCACGCTGCGGGCACGTCAAGCAGCGCCTTGGACAGTGCGGCAAGACGCTCGTCTAGAGACCTGCGAACAATGCGCGCCATCGGTCCGGAGACCATCGACGCTGAAACGTCGAGATCGGCTCGCAAACCGGCCATCAGCGCGCTCACCGTCGGCCAACTCGCCACATCGATGACGCGCGTGCGTGTCGCAGTGACCACGACACAGAGCACATCGTCGCCGCTCCACACATATGACAGCAACGCGGTGTCACCATCGAGTCCAGCCCGCACGGCGCTCAGCGTCGCGCGCTGTTCGATCTCAATGCCGCGGGTGTCACGCCATTGACGTTCGCGCACGCGGTCGCGCAGCACCTCGGCCCGGGGGTCGGCAAGCCAGCTGTCGCCGAGTGCATCCTGCCGAATCTGACGGAGTTCTGCCAGGTCTGCGGCGAGTGCGGCATCGGGCGGTGGACGCAGCGGCACAACGCTCTGATTGAGGTGGCGTGCACGTTCAGACCAGTCGAACAGAACGTCCGCTCGTCTCGAAGCCACCGCAGCGCGCAAGCCCGCCACCATCAATGGCGTGGCATGCACGGCCGCAGACGTGCGCAGGTCGAGGCTTCCGAAAGCCGCTTGACGGCGCACGAGTTCGTCGAGGCCGCGGGCGCAGTAGCGACGCACCGCAGCCGCATCGCCATCGCTTTCCGCGCGACGAGCGCGCGCCTGTTCGGCCAGCAGAACGGTTGCCAGCGACGAGTCTCGCGGCACGCGGATCGCGCGCCGCGCGCCCGGTGGCACGACGGCGCCGTCGTCAGAGCGCAGTTGTGCGGCGAGTTTCACCGCCGTTGCCGCAGAGTTAAGCCCCGCTCGTTGCAGCCCTCCCACAAGAGCAGGAACGCGCGCCATCGCGGTAGCGCGGTGAGAAACGACTCGGCGCTCGCCGGTGGCGCCATAGACGTCATCTGCGAGCGCAGCGCGCACCTCGGTGGCTTCGGCACGCAGGGCCCACGTGTGGCTTCCCAGTGAATGAAAGCGCCTCGCCGCGGCGCGAGCCAGGCGCATCGCATCTCGCGGGTCGTGCAAGAGCCGCGATCTGGCCAAGCCGAGTTCTGCTTCTGCGCGAGCTTGACGCATGCGGTGGGCACCGAACACTCGAGCAACTCTCGCCAGTAGCTGCTCTGCTTCGGTCGTGAGTCCGGCATCACGCAGCACCTCGGCACGATCGAGATCCGATTGCGCCGCCGCCGCCGGCGACTCCTGCTCAAAGGTCGGTCGAGCAGCCTCCATATGCGCAAGCGCGGCGATGAGGTCTCCTGCGAGAAGTTCGACGTAGCCGAGGTTGTGCAGCGCTTTCGCCCGCTCGACCGGCTCGCCGAGGTCAGCGAAGATCGCGGCCGCGTGGTTCAGATCGTGTCGGGCCATTGTGAGGTCGCCCCCGAGCATCGCCGCCACGCTGCGGTTGATGTGCATGCGTCCGGCGCGGGCACGATCTTCGAGAGTGACGTTGACGACGCCATCCAGCGCCTGGGTGAGCAGCTCGCGCGCCTCACTGTTCTCGCCGCGCATCAACGCGAGCACGCCGAGTTGACCAAAGAGAATAGCCCGCGTCTCACCACCCACACCGGTGTCGTCCATTGCTTCGCGACACAACGCCTCAGCGGTTGCTGGATCGCCGGTGCGCGAAGCAATGTAGGCGAGAGTTCCCGCGATCCTGGCGCGCAGGTCGGGGTCGACGGTGCGCGCCTGCGCGAGGCGCAGGTCACGGCGGGCTGCCGCGTTGCGACCCGCGTTGCCGTGTTCGACGCCGCGCGTGTAGAGCTGCGTTGCGCTCAGTCCCATAGGTTGAATCTACAAGGGCTTCTCCGCCGCTATCGCGTCAATGGTCTTCGTGGCGAACGCAGCGCGATCCGTGGCATCCGCAGACCAGCCCGAAGTGCTCGCGATCGCGTCGAGGCGAGCTGCCAAGGCTCCGGCCACGAGCGGTGCCGCGAACGAAGTGCCGCTCCACACGGCGAACCCGCCCGTGAAGTCATCGGGATCGATGCACTCCCGCTCCTGACCGTGTGCGTCTCGCCGTGTGACCGCTTGCGCGCCGCCGTTGAAAGCAGGGAATGTCGAGATGACCGCAGCGCCGCGCGCATAGAGGTCGACCCACTTCGCGGTGTTGCTGAACAGCGAAACGGTGCGCCTATTCGGGTTGCATGCGCCGACCGATACGAGCGGCGCCAGCCCGGTTTCGCCGGGAAACGCCGCAGGGAACATGGGACGATCCGTCGCGTCATTGCCCGCGCTGCAGATCACCGCACAGCCCGCGGCGTTGATCTCCAGCAGCAGCGCGCGCAGACCATCGCTGAACAGCACGTCGTCGGGCGTCTCGTGGTAATACCCCAACGACAGGCTGAGCACGTCAATTCGGCGACCTCCCGCGATGCCTTGGGCATCGCGCAGTACCAGTTCGGCGACTTGATCGAGTGCGTCAATGAGATCGGACTCGATCACGCGTCCGAGACTGTCAGCGATGCGCGGGGTGAGAATGGTTGCTTCGGGGCACGCCTGCAGGATGATTCCCGCAATGAAGGTGCCGTGGCCCGAGATCGGATCGATCTGACCGTCGAGGGGGCCGACGAGGTCGGCGTTCACCTCTGGGTCATCGGCGGCAGCCGTCTTTCCCACGGCCACGCCGTCTACCTCGACCCGGCGCTCAACGACGCCGCCCTCGAACCAGTCGTGCTCACCGCACCCGGTGTCGAGCACCATGACGGTTGGGCGAGCGATTTTTCGCGAGCGTGCACGTGCTGGGCGCTGCCCTACCCAGGCGACCGGCTGACGCCCGCCGTATCCGGGCAGCGAATAACTGCCAAGCCCCGTGCTGGCCGGATTCGTCGAGGTAAACGGGTTCGTCGACGTGAACGGATTCGTCGAGGTAAACGGGTTCGTCGACGTGAACGGGTTCGTCGAGGTAAACGGGTTCGTTGACGTGAAGGGGTTCATGCCGATGGGGCCCACGGTAAGCAGGTGGTCAAGGCTCACGCCGCTCAGGTCTACGCCCGCCGCCGCCGCGGCACGCAGCACCGTCCAAGCATCGGGAGCTTCGGCGCTGCCGGTCGCCACAATCGCCAGTCGGGTTACGGCGGGCTGGTCCGTCGCAGCACGCCGGCGCGCGGTCCGCGCAAAACTCACGACACCGAGCCGCGGCACGAATTCCACCCCGGTGTCACTCATCACCGCGCCGAGTGCTTCGGCCACTTCTTTGGGATCCCGACCCGCAGCGACCAAGAGGCGATCGGGAACATAAACCGTGGGAAACACGTCTTTGTCGCCCGAGTCAGCCGACGGATTCAGCACCACTCCGAGGGGTTTGATCGCCTCTTCTCGCCGCTGCCAGCTTGCTCCGCTCTCGTGCTCCACTTTGTGGTCGCCTTCGCCATCTTGGTCGATCGGTCGTGCCATCGCGCTCTCCTTGCCGTAGGGTCACACCTCGAACTGGGGTGTGCGGTAATCGTGGCTGTGATCGCTCTCGACGACGAGGCGAAGATGACAGAGCCCTGCCGGCACTTCACCGAAGGCAAACCGACCCTGCTCGCCCGGGTCGGCCTCCCACTGGCGGTCTTTCTGCACCAGCAGAATGGTTTTCACCGCGCCATCCACCCAGCCGTCAACCCGGCGCCCACCGTTCTCGGTCGTGCTGACGTGCACGAGCACGCTGGTGACGCCATCGCTGAACTGCAGCGTCGCCGTGTCGGTGTCGCTGCGCACGGCGGCGCGCGATCCTTCGACCAGGGTCAACATCGCATACTCACGCGACAGATCTGACGACGCAACAGCGGCGACCATCTGATCGATCAGCTCCGCCGGCATAGGGTCGTGCTCAGCCCACAGCACACGCAAGCGCGCAAAGAGTGCAGCATCCACTCCGAAGCTTTCAGCGGCCATCACGGGCTCCTTCCCATCCGGCACCCTCAAGCAGGGCGCGGAGTTTGCCGAGGCAGCGTTGGCGCGTGGGGCCAATCGAGCCCACGGGCATAGCCAAGTCTTCGGCGATTCGTGCGTAGTCAGGTCGTTCTTCGAAGGCGACCACGCGCAACAGTCGCTGACAGCGCTCGTTGAGCATCGTCACGGCAGACCACAGTCGGCGAGATTCGTCTGCGGCTACCGCATCGTGTTCGGCGGATTCGTGAACCGGAAGCTGTGTTTCAAGAGCGGCTGACTCGGTCGCGTCGGCCTGTCTGTGCTGTTTGCCGACTCGCCACGCCTCCCGACGCGCGCACATGGTCAGCCATCCCGAGACGGCGCGGGCATCCATGATCGATTCGTGCCGGCGCACCAGAGTCATCCACGTTGTCTGCACGACGTCTTGAGCAAGTGCGAAGTCGAGCCCATATGCGCGCGCCACGTGCCACAGGGTCGGCGTCATCAGCCGAACCAGCTCGTCCATCGCTCGCGTGTCACCGCCGCGCCACCGCAGAAAGAGTGACGCAGCACGCTCCCACCTCGCTGGCTCGGCGGCGTCGACGGGCACGTCGGGATGTGTCATAGCGCCCATTGTGTCCACACCTTGCATGAGCATGGAAGAGGCATCGTGATACATGACGCGCAAACGGATTGGTCTTCGACGTTTTAGACTGGCCCCCATGACGTCCGCGCCGTTGCTGTATGTGTGTGTCCGGCCGCAGCAGGGAGCCGCTGCCGCCGAATACGAATCCTTTCGCAGCGCTATGCAACTTGCTCCCTCGCAGCTTCACCAGCATGACCTGGTGCGCACTCCGTTTTCGCACGACATCTTCGATCGCTACAGCGGCTTTGTCGTCGGTGGCAGCCCGTTCAATGTCGCTGATCCCGAGCCGACGAAAACCGAAGTGCAGCTACGGCTCGAGAAAGACCTCGAGCACCTCGCCGCTCATACCGCCGCCGGTGATGGCCCTGCCGCCTTGTTCACCTGCTACGGCATAGGTGTCGTCACCCGCATGTTGGGCGGCGACGTGACTCGCGCTTTTCCTGAAGACACCGGACCTGTCTCTGTCGAGTTGACCGCAGAAGGCCGAACCGACCCCGTGTTCGGCGGGCTGGCGAATCGCTTCACCGCTCTCACCGCGCACAAAGAAGGCACGTCAGCGGCTCCAGGCGGGGCGGTTCTGTTGGCACAGAACGACGCATGCCCTGTACAGGCCTACCGCGTCGGCGAACGCCTGTACACCACACAGTTTCACCCAGAGCCAACGTCAAAGGCATTCACGGAACGCATGGCCGTATATCGCGATGATGGCTACTTCGATGCCAGCGCCTTCGATGAAATCGCGGCACGGGTGCTGTCAGCGTCGATCACCGAACCGGTGCGCTTGCTGCGAACCTTCGCTAAGCAGTTTGGACCGAGCGCGGCTCTCGCAGACCCCGAACAGTGAACGCGATGCCCACCACGAGAATCACTGCGGCAACCACCGCGGCGGTGTAGCCGATCGCGAGGCTTTCGGGCTGATCTGTGATGCGGGCGACCGCAAGCCAGGAAAGCCCCCAGGCCAGAGCGAGCGACGGTGCAAGGCGCTTGCCCGCCCATGAGATCGCCACCCCGATCACCGCGACGACGGCCAGAACAGTCATACCCCACACCACGGCGTGGTCTTCCCAACTCGCCGGAAGGTTCACCGTCAGCCAGGCGGTGACATTGGCGACCGTGGCGAGCGTGACCCAGCCCAGGTGCAATCCGGTGACGCCATCGATCAGGATGCGATCCACCCAACCCGTCGAAGGCGACAAGACAATCGCCCGTCGAAACGTCACCGCGAGCGCGGCCAGCAGCGCCACGATTCCGATCACGGTGAGCACAAGAGTGGTGAATTGGGCGAGCACCAACCACACTCCGTTGAGCACCATCGTCAGAGCGATCCACCAGCCGAGAACTCGCTGGCGCTCATTCGCTCGTTGCGAGGGCAGCGCCTGCCACACCGTGTAGGCGAACAGACCGACGTACACGGCCGTCCAGATTGAGAACGCGGAGCTCGCCGGAGCAAGATACGTCGCATCAGCGGCGAGCGCGCCGTCTTGCAGCTCTTGCACCGGGGTGCCCCCGAAAACGCCGACCCCGACCATGGCCGCGATGATCATGAAAACAGCAGCGCTGATAACGGAAATCTGCCGCACAAGGTCTTTCGCCGAACTCTCCATGACTACACCGTACAAACGCCGCTGGCCGCATGCCACCCGCTTGACACTCCGAGTGGAGCGTGGCATTCGCGCGCTACGTCGCTCCGCCCGGCGGGTTGATCAGCAGATCGACCCTTTCGTCGAGGTATCTGTGCAGTGGCATCCACCCGCCGCGCGGATTCCATCGCACGCTGATGACGCCGTCGACCAGCGCGAGAATTGAGGATGCTGATTCAGCCGTCGGTGCGTTGAGTTCTAGCGCACTCCACCCGAGATGCACCGGCGTGCCCTCGCTGAATCCACCGCGGTAGGCGGCCGCAGCAAGCTCCGAGCGGTGCCGCTGAGACTCCGCTGTGTAGCCGCGGGGGGCGTCGTGGCGTGAGCGCACGATCTCGCCGGTAGCCAGCAGTGCATCGTCGGTCAGAAGCAGCACCCCCAAGTGCCACGCGGTTCCGCGTGCGATGACCTTGGGGGCGCGCGCGATACCCAGTATGCGTCGCGGCACGACGATCTCGCCGAGAGCCTCCTTGGGAGCATCGATCAGAGCCCGGCGTGCACCGGTGAGCAGCTCATCAGGTGTCGCACTCACCGCGTCTGCTCTCAGGCTTCGTTCTCAACAGGGGCATCGGCGTCGCGCGACACTCGGTCGCCGTGCATCGTCATCGCGATAAGAGGGAACAGCAGCACAGAGAGCATGCCAGCGCCGACGAGCACCGACGCTGCGCCGCTTGACAAGATCTCGGCATCGACGCCGATGGCCGTGACAGCGACGATGATCGGCAACCCTGTCGCTCCCATCAGGGCGATCGAGAGTCGCTCAGAGAACTTGGCGCCCTTCGGTGCCACCAGCATCGACGGCAGGCCGCGAATAGCAAACAGCACCAGCAGCGCGACCGGCACGAGCAGGGCGAGTGTGGGGTCGTCGATCAGCGCTTCCAGATCGAACGTGACCCCTGTGTAGATGAAGAAGATGGGCACCAGGAAGCCGAAGGCCAGTCCCTCGATCTTGCTTTCCACGGCATGGCGGTCTGATTCACTCGCTTCGCGCATGATGAGGCGCCACAGCACGCCCGCGGTAAAGGCTCCGAGAAGCATGTCGATGTCTAGTGCGATGCTCAGTGCGACCATGGCGCTGAGGATCAACAGCACCGTCCTGACTGCGAACTGGCCGGATGTGTGCAGCGACGAGCTCACGAACTCGTGCAGTCTGCCCTGCGGCACCCTCATCGCCCACCACACGGCGAGAGCCGCAATGATGGCGAAGCCGAGCAGAACGACGGTCGAGAGCCCGGGCTCCCTGCCGCCGAGAAAAATGGAGATCGCGATCAGCGGGCCGAACTCACCGACAGTTCCGAGAGCGCTTGCCGCCATACCAAACGGCGTCTTGAGCTCACCAGCATCACGCAGAATCGGCAGTAGTGTGCCCAGCGCAGTGGTCGACAGCGCGATCGCGACGATCATCGCGCCCTCACCGGGCATCAGAACCCATCCAAGACCGAAACCCACAGCAAGGCTCATAATCCAACCCAGCCATGCCATTCGGCCCGTTCTGCCACGCAGAGTTCCCGCCTGTATTTCGGTACCCGCGACGAAGAAGAGCATGGCGAGACCGAAATTGCTCAGCGCCGAGATCAGCTCAGATTCCTGAATCCAGCCCAGCAGGCTCGGCCCCATCAGGATGCCGAGCAGCAGTTCGAAAACGACCAATGGAATGCGCACCCACCGCCCCAGGCCTCGTGCCATCAGGGGCGCCATGACCGCAAGAAAGGTTACGACCACAAACGAGGTATCGACGTCATTCACGCCGTTCAGCGTACCGGTGAGTGCGCTGCGCGCTTGCGTACGAGCGGTTTTTCAGACGCGGGTCGCGCGGGCCGACATCCGAAGCGGAGAAGTCATCGGCGGCGGCTCCTCGGTCGCTGCCGGCATGCCACCACCTCGAATCTCATGATGGAGCCCCTCCATGCGGTTGTCGAGTTCCGCGGCAGTGGTGGCAGCGTCTCGCAGGTTATCGAGAAGTTCTTGGGGCACGTTGCTGTCGTATTTGTAATAGATCTTGTGCTCGAGACTCGCCCAGAAGTCCATCGCGATAGTACGAAACTGCACTTCGACCGGCACGTCAATGCGCCCCGTCGACAAGAAAACGGGCACCTCGACGATTGCGTGCAGGCTCTTGTATCCGTTCGGCTTGGGCACAGCGATGTAGTCCTTCACCGAGAGCAATCGGATGTCGTCTTGCGCCGTCAGCAGATCGAACAGACGGTATACGTCAGCCACGAACGCGCAGGTGATTCGTACCCCGGCCACGTCATGCACATGATCACGGATGCTGTCGAAGTCAGCTTCGATGCCCTTGCGGGCAACCTTCTCGACCAAGCTGTCGGCAGACTTCACGCGGCTTGAGACGTGTTCGATCGGGTTGTAGTCATGCATCAGCTGAAACTCGTCGCGCAGAATGCTGATCTTCGTCTCGATCTCCTGCAGCCCGAAACGGTACTCGAGCAAAAAACGCTGCAGGTCGTCGCGCAGGCTTCGCAGGGCAGCAGGCGAAACGGTGATCTCGTCTGATTCAGGAGGAATCTGCGGCAGCGTCGAGGGAATCGGCATGGTGCAACGCTAGGCAATGCGCTTACGAGAGCGCTGTGAGTCGACTACAGATCGTCGAGGGACGCTCGGGCTCGGTCTGCGATGCGCTTCGAGGTGAGAGCGGTTTCGGCGGCGGCCGCATACTCGTGCTCCAGCTCTTCGATCGTCTTTGCGATCAGGCCGGCCTCTGCTTCCCGCTTCGCGATATCTGCACGCAGGTCGTCGATTCGCTCGCGAACATGATCGGCGCGCTGGCGCGCTTCAACCCGTCGCGCGCCAATCTGGCCGAGCGCTCGCGCGGCCTCGTTCGCGACCCGGTCGGCATCTCGTGCCGCTTTCTCTGCTGCTTTGCGCGCGCGTCGCTCGGCGAGGTCATCGACGACCGCCGACGCTGCTGGCGCGGTGCCGGGAAGTGAACCACCCACCGAATCGACTGAGGGTGCTGCGCCGCCTGCTTCAAGAGGCGTGACCAATCGCGCGGTGCTCACAGCAGCTGCGGCGGAGGCGTCCAAAACTGCGGCGTTGATGGTCTTCTCGATGTCGGCAAGAGCAGCAGGGCTTACCGAAACTCCCTGTTGCTGAGCCAGATTGACCGCGCTGCGGGCCAGAGCAGCCACCAGCGCACGGCGCTGCGGAGCGAGCAGCGCAAGCTCGGCGGCATCCAGATCATCTTGAGCTTCTCGAAGGGCGGTGGCGAGTGCCAACGCTTCATCGAGCTGGCCGGCTCCGACGAGCAGATTGACGGCCCACGCGGCCACCGTGGGCTTGCGAAGCCCCTTGATTGCTCGCGCAAGCGCCCTCGGAGCCGTCTGCGCGCGAGCGTTTCGCTCAGCGGTGAACTGGTCAGGCCGCAACGCGTAGAGTTCTGCGGCGACGTCATCGAGGCCGCTGTCGGATGACATGGCCCTATTGTGCCTCGAACTGCCTCGCAAGAAGGTGCGCGTCTCAGCTGGACGCCAACACGTTGGCCGCCTGCCGCGCAGCACCAAGTGCGACATACTCGCCGGGATCGGGCACCTCGACTTCGAGGCCCAGCACGAGCGGTGCGATCTGCCGTACCGCCTCCGACTGTGCGCCTCCGCCGACAAGAAGCGCGCGTTCAAGTGGCACGCCGAGTGCACGCAGGGCATTCAAGCCGCCAGCCAGGCCCGTGAGCATTCCCTCAACGGCCGCGCGGGCGAGGTTCTCGCGGGTGGTTGATGCCAGCGTCATACCAGAAAGCTGCGCTGTCGCATCGGGAAGATTCGGAGTCCGCTCCCCCTCGAAATACGGTACGAGCGCCAAGCCGCCAGCGCCCGGCTCTGCCTGCAGAGCCAGCCGGCTGAGCTCAGCGTGATCAACGGCGAGCAGCCGACCGATCGCATCCAGCACGCGCGCCGCGTTCAACGTTGCGACGAGGGGCAAGAAGTGTCCGGTGCAATCGGCGAAGCCCGCGACGGTGCCCGTGGCATCGATCGTGCGTTGCTCGCTCACCGCAAAGACGGTGCCGCTCGTGCCGATCGATACGATGACGTCGCCCACGCCCGCGCCGAGACCGAGCGCTGCGCCCGCGTTGTCTCCCGCGCCGGGAGCCACCCGGCGTCCCGCGGCATCCACCACGAACTCTTTCGGGCCGAGCACCCGAGGAAGCACGGCGTCGCGTCCGAGCGCTGCCGTCAACAGTTCGCGATCGTATCCGTCGGTGACCGGGTTCCAATATCCGGTTCCTGAGGCGTCCGAGCGATCGGTGACAAGCTCTTCGAGCACCGGGCCGAGTTCTGACTCCGCCGCCGGGCCGTATCCTCGCAGTCGCCACGTGAGCCAGTCGTGCGGCAAGGCGATGGCGGCCACTCGGGCGGCGTTCTCGGGTTCATGATCACGCAGCCAGCGCAGCTTCGTGATGGTGAACGACGCCACCGGCACCAACCCGGTGCGTTGGGCCAGGGCGTCGGCACCAAATTCAGCGATCAGATCGCGAGCGGCGTCTGCCGATCTCGTGTCATTCCACAGCAGAGCAGGCCGGATGACGTTTCCCTCGTGGTCAAGAACAACCATGCCGTGCTGTTGTCCGCCCACCGACCATGCGGCGATGTCGTCCAGACCGCCCGCATCCGCGACAGCCGAGCCGAGCGCCTCCCACCAGGCTGATGGATCGACCTCGGTGCCGTCAGGGTGCGAAGCCCGTCCGTGGCGCACGATCTCGCCCGTCACGGTGTCGGTCACAAGCACCTTGCAGGACTGGGTCGACGAATCTACTCCCAATACGAGCGCCATGGCTCTCTCTTTCACTTCGGTAGCGCGTGCGAGGCCCTGGTTGTGCCGCTAGCGCGCGCCGAGCAGGTGCTCTGCAGCGAGCTGTTGCAGGCGCACGAAGCCAAAGCCCTTGCCGCCGACATACTCGTCTGCGTTGAAGTCTTCGTAGGCGGAGCGATCCGCGACGAAATCGTCGTAGGTTTCACCCTCGCCAAGAGTCGGCACAGAGAGCTCGTACACCTTGGCTGCCTCCAGCGCTTCTTGCACCTCGGGGTCGGCGCGGAAGGCGTCTGCCCGTTCCTTGAGCAAAAGATACATCCGCATGTTCGCGGCTGCAGATTCCCACACACCCTTCTCGTCTTCGGTGCGGCTGGGCTTGTAGTCGAAGTGGCGCGGTCCGTCGTAGGCCGGTCCGCCGTCAGGACCGCCATGCTCAAGCAGATCCACGAGGGCGAACGCGTTGTAGAGGTCACCATGACCGAACACGAGGTCCTGGTCATACTTGATGCCGCGCTGACCGTTGAGATCGATGTGGAAAAGCTTGCCGTGATAGAGCGCCTGGGCGATGCCCGCCGCGAAGTTGAGTCCCGCCATCTGTTCGTGACCGACTTCGGGGTTGAGGCCAACGAGCTCGGGACGCTCAAGCGAGTCGATGAAAGCCAGCGCGTGTCCCAGGGTCGGCAGCAGGATGTCTCCGCGCGGCTCGTTGGGCTTGGGCTCGATGGCGAAGCGAATGTCGTATCCCTTCTCGGTGACGTAGTCACCGAGAAAGTTGACGGCTTCGCGGTAGCGCTCCAGCGCCTGGCGGACGTCTTTCGCAGAGTCGTACTCTGCGCCTTCACGACCTCCCCACATCACGAATGTCTTGGCGCCCAGCTCGGCTCCGAGGTCAAGCTGACGAAGCACCTTGCGCAGGGCGAAGCGGCGAACGTCGCGATCGTTCGAAGTGAAGCCACCGTCCTTGAAGACCGGCGCCGAGAACAGGTTCGTCGTGACCATCGGCACAACCAGGCCGGTGTCGGCGAGAGCTCCCTTGAGGCGATCGATCTGCTTTTGACGCTCCGAGTCGGTTGAGCCGAACGCGAAGAGGTCGTCGTCGTGGAAAGTCAAACCATAGGCACCTAGCTCCGACAGTTTCTCGACGGCGTGCACGACATCAAGCGCTGGGCGCGTGGGACCGCCGAAGGGATCGGTTCCGTTGTAGCCGACCGTCCATAGACCGAAGGAGAACCTGTCGGCGCGAGTGGGGTGATTCATGGGTGCTCCTCATTGAACGTAATAAGTTGTTCGATACAACCTATCGTACGAACCCCAGATTCGCGAGTCAAACGACAAATCCTCCCAGCCGGTTCATCTATGGTGAGATCATGAGCGAGATCGGGCTGAACGGCGAGGAAGTACGCCGACAGAATCTCGCGCATTTAGTGCGACTGCTGCACCGTGAGGGACCGACCTCGCGGTCGCGGTTGACCGAAGCTACCGGCCTCAATCGGTCGACCATCGCCGACCTCGTAGGCGAGCTGAGCCGCCGCGGCGTGGTGGAGGAGCAAGCACCCACGGGTGCTCATCGCGTGGGTCGTCCGTCACTCGTCGTGCGTACGCGCGGAAACTGGATGGCGATCGCCGTCAACCCCGAGATCGACGCTGTGACCTTTGGTGCGGTAGCGCTCAACGGCGTGGTGATCGCTCGCGAGCGTATCGAAGTCGCAGGAGCACCCACACCCGAAGCCACCGCGCGCATGATCAACGAGCAGATCGAGCTGTGGAAGGCCGGGCCGCTCGCCGACGCACGAATCGTCGGCATCGGCATCGCCGTACCAGGCCTCGTTCGCAGCCATGACGGACTTGTCAGAAACGCGCCCCACCTGGGCTGGCATGACGTGCCGTTGCGCGATATCGTCGGCGAGCTCACACAGTTGCCGACCGTGATCGACAACGACGCGACCCTCGGTCTCGTCGCGGAACACCTCTTCGGCGCTGCCAAGGGCGTGGCTCACGTCGTATATCTCAACGGCGGCGCGAGTGGTATCGGTGGTGGGATCGTTGTGCACGGACTGCCCGTACGCGGCGCGAGCGGCTACGCGGGCGAGTTCGGCCAGAACCGACCGGGCATTCTGGCCGACGCCGACCGAAGGGCACCCAACGGAGTGCTCGAAGACGAGGTCAGTCGTGCCCGCCTGCTCAGTGTTGCCGGCCTCAGCAGCGCCGATGAACCCACGCTTGCACACGTGCTCACGCACGCCATCGGCGACGCGGCCGGCGATGAGATTGCAAGACAACGCCGTATTCTGGCTACCGCGCTGGCGAACGCGGTGAACGTGCTCGACCCGCAAGTGGTCGTCTTGGGCGGGTTCCTGGCTACGCTGGCTTCGACCGACACCGTGGGACTGGCGACGTTGGTGCGCTCCCACGCGATGAACGAGATCGGAGACGATTTCGAGCTCAGAGTTGCTGGTCTCGGCGAGGATCGTCTGCTCATCGGCGCTGCCGAAGCTGCCTTTGCACCTTTGCTGTCTGACCCCGCCGCGCTAGCTTCAGAGCTTTAGAGCCGGCCGACTCTCAAGGTCCGACGCAATCGCCCCGTCCACGCGCTGCTGACTGGCGGGGTCGTCGACGAGCGGTGCGAACACCAACTCCGCCGCACCGATCAGCAACAGCCCATCGCCAAGTTGCGTCGCCGCGAGACTCACCTCTTCGCGCGCCCCGGGCAATGACGGACCGATCCGGTCGGTCAGCGCCGTCTCGCCCGCGGCAAGAAGAATCGCCGCCAGGTATCCACCGAGCACCAGTTGAACCGGGTTCAGTGCATTGATGATGGTGCGAAACGCTGTCGCGAGATACGGAAGCTGGCGGTGAAGCTCACGCCCGCACGCCGATTGTGGATGGTGCCACGCGTCAGAGACGAGCGCGTTCATCTCGGCTGCGGTGGAGGGTCTGGCGCCAGCGGCAGCGATAAGGCGGTCCAGTCGAACTTCGGTTTCGAGACATCCCACGGCACCGCAGTGGCAGCTCGAACCCATCGAATTGACGAGCGTATGCCCGAACTCTCCCGCGTGCCCGCCACTGCCGCGAATCAGCTGCCCGTCGATGACGATGCCGCTGCCGATGCCGCTCGCGCCGCCGTTCAGGTAGACGATCACGCCCGTGCCGCTCGCCGCACCGAAGGCCACCTCAGCCAAGATGCCGCAGTTTGCATCGTTGGCCCCTACCACGGGTAGACCGATCTTCGCCTCGAGCATCGCGGCGACGGGCACGTCGCGCCAGTCGAGGTGTGGTGCCAATAGCACCCGCCCGTCAGCTTCTCGCACGAGGCCGGGAATTGCCAGGCCGACGCCCACCGAGCGCAATCCCAGCTGGTCGGGCCGCATGCCCTCGATGATCGCGCCGACGATGTTCACGAACTCAGCAGGAGTCGGGATGTGGTCGTTTGCGTAGCGCACGCGATGCACCACGCGCCCGCCAAGCGACACGAGCGCCACGTCGATCGTGTCTACTTCGGGGTTGACCGCGATCGCAACGGTCTGTGTCGACGCAGACACCGCGGCGCTCGGACGTCCCACTTTGCGGGTCGGTGTGGCGGCGTGCGCGTGCACCAGTCCGCGCTCCTGAAGCTCTGCTACCAGACCGCCGATCGTGGAGCGATTGAGACCGGTTGCACGAGTGAGCTCCGCGCGAGAGAGGGGTCCAGAGCGGTGCGCGAGAAGGAGCACTTGCCGCAGGTTCTGGCGCCGGATCTCGTCGACCATCGTGCGTGATGCGGTGCCGGAGGGAACTTTGCCCTCCTCATGCACCGCATCACGCTCGGGCACTGTCTGATGAACCGAAGTCAGGCTTGCGAGAAGGCTGCGTCGAAAGCAGCTTCCGAAGGCACGTACGTCGAGAGTCGGCGCATGAATGAGAGTGCTTCTGGCGCTCCGACCAGTCGATCCATGCCAGCATCCTCCCACTCAACCGAAAGCGGGCCCTCGTATCCGATCGCGTTCAGCATGCGGAAGGAGTCCTCCCACGGCACGTCTCCGTGCCCGGTCGAGATGAAGTCCCACCCACGCCTCGGGTCGGCCCACGGCAAGTGCGAAGAAAGTCGCCCGTTGCGACCGTTGCTCAGGCGAACCTTGGTGTCTTTGCAGTGCACGTGGATGATCTTGTCGCGGAAGTCCCAGAGGAAGGCCACGGGGTCGATCTGCTGCCAAACCATGTGGGAGGGGTCCCAGTTGAGGCCGAATGCTTCCCGGTGACCGATCGCCTCGAGCGCGCGAACAGTCGTCCAATAGTCGTACGCGATTTCAGACGGGTGCACCTCGTGCGCGAATCGCACTCCCACCTCGTCGAACACATCGAGAATGGGGTTCCACCGATCGGCGAAGTCCTGGTATCCGGCGTCGATCATCGCATCAGACGCGGGTGGGAACATCGCCACGCACTTCCAGATCGACGATCCGGTGAAACCCGTGACAATCTTCGCTCCGAGCTTGGCGGCGAGCCTCGCGGTGTTCTTCATCTGCTCGGCTGCGCGCTGACGAACGCCTTCTGGGTCGCCGTCCCCCCAGACTTCATCCGACAGGATGTCGCGGTGGCGCTGATCAATCGGATCGTCGCAGACCGCTTGCCCCTGGAGGTGGTTGGCCAGTGCGTACACCGAAAGCCCGTTTCGCGCGAGCGTGTCGAGCTTGCCCTGGACGTATTCGTCATCATCCCACCGCGAAGGATCAAGATGATCTCCCCAGCACGCGATCTCGAGGCCGTCGTAACCCCACTCGCCAGCGAGTCGAGCCACCTCCTCGAAGGGAAGATCCGCCCATTGCGCGGTAAGAAGAGTAATCGGTCGAGCCATGTCGCTTGCCTTTCGTCGTCGAATCAGTGACAGGAGAGTAGCCGGCGGTCAGCCGACGGAAGTCCAACGGCCGGAGTCATCAGAGCTGCGCGTCACGGCGTCAAGAACGTGCTGAACGTGAAGTCCATCGTCGAACGACGGCGACGGTGACACGCCATCGTGAACGGCTGTCACGAAGTCGACGACCTGGTGCGAGAAGCCGTGCTCGTAGCCGAGCATATGCCCGGCTGGCCACCATGGCGCAAGATATGGGTGTTCGCTCTCAGTGACGAGAATCGTGCGGAAACCCTGCTCTGTGGAGGGCAAGGTCGCGTCATAGAACTCAAGCTCATTAAGGCGCTCGAGGTCGAAAGCCAGTGCGCCCAGCGACCCAGAGACTTCGATGGTGAGCGAGTTCTTGCGGCCGGTGGCGAAACGGGTTGCCTCGAAGCTGCCAACCGCAGAGAAGCCACCCTCGGGAGCTGCGAAACGCCCCGAGAACACGGCGACGTCGTCGACGTCAACGGTGCCGCGCTCGGTCGATGCGGTGCCCGACAGCCCGATGCCTTCGCCCAGCAGGGGCCGTTCGGTGACGATGGTCTCGAGCAGGCCCGACACCTTCTCCACATTCAGTCCCGTGATGTACTCAGCGAGATCGACTGCGTGGGCCCCGATGTCGCCGAGGGATCCGGAACCGGCGCGGTCTTTCTGCAGGCGCCACGTCATGGGCCCGTCGGCATCCATCAGCCAGTCTTGGCGATAGGCGGCCCGCACCTGGCGAATATCTCCCAACCGCCCGTCTGCAACAAGCTGGCGCGCGAACGTGGTCGCAGGAACGCGCCGATAGGTGAACCCGACCATCGACCGAACGCCCTTCGCGGCGGCGCGCTCGGCGGCATCTCGCATCGCCAGCGCTTCCTCGACGGTGTTGGCGAGCGGTTTCTCGCACATCACGTGTTTGCCCGCATCGAGCGCGGCAATGGCGATCTCGGCGTGCGAATCGCCCGGGGTGACGATATCAATGATGTCGATATCGTCGCGGGTGATGACCTCACGCCAGTCGCTGGCAGCCTCGTTCCACCCCCACTTGTCTGCGGCAGCCTGGGCGGCCTGAGCGTTGCGCCCAACCAGAACGGCCATCTCGGGCTGCGCTGGCAGATCGAAGAATCGGGGCGCCACTCGCCACCCCTGGGAGTGGGCGGCGCCCATGAAGCCGTAGCCAATCATGGCGACGCGAAGTCTCTCAGTCACGTTTCTCTCCATCGAGTATTGGGGTTTCATCGCACTGGGCGAGTGCCCAGCATAGTGGGGGCCGCGTTGACCGCGGCCCCCACTATCGTCGGGTCAGGAAGCGAACGCGAGATCGATGTACTGGTCGACATTCTCCTTCGTAACGACCGGTGCGTCGAGCACGATGCGGTTTGGCACGCTCGGCGTGATCAGATCGCTCATCGTCTTGCCCTGTGCGATCAGACGCGCAAGGGCGATACCGTCAGCAGCCTGAGTGGAGGGGTAGATGATGGTGGCCTTGAGGACCGAGTCATCGGCTTCGATGAGTTCCATCGCGTCGCGCGAGCCGGCACCACCGACCATGAAGAACTCGTCACGACCTGCCGAGTTGATCGCGGCGAGGACGCCGATGCCCTGGTCATCATCGTGGTTCCAGATGGCATCGATCTCGGGGTTGGCCGACAGCAGCTGAGAGGTCACAGTTTCGCCACCCTGAACCGTGAAGTCTGCGGCAACGCGAGCCGAGACTTCAAGGCCGCAGTCATCAAGAGCCGCTGCGAATCCTTCGGAGCGATCCTGGGTCAGGGGCAGGGAGTCGATGCCAGCGATTTCAGCAACGATTGCGTCGGGGTCGTCCCCGAGCTGCTCACAGATGTAGGTGCCAGCGCTGACTCCCATTCCGTAGTTGTCGCCGAGCACGGTGGTGCGAGCGGCGAAGGGACTCGAGAACTCACGGTCGACGTTGATCACCGGAATACCGGCGTGCATCGCCTTGATGGCCACCTCGGTCAGCGCCGCGCCATCGCTGGGCAGCAGCACGATTGCGTCGACGCCATCGTTGATGAACGTTTCGACAGCGGCAATCTGAGCCGTCACATCGTTGGTGCCTTCTGCGAGCTGCAGCTCTACATCGGAGTAGCTGTCGGCTGCGGCGATGGCGCCAGAGTTGATGGCGCCGAGCCAGCCGTGGTCGGCAGCCGGACCCGAGAAGCCGATGGTGACGGTCTCGCCGGCCTCAGCATTTTCTTCGGTAGTGGTGCCCTGGTCTACGACTGACTCGTCTTCGGCCGTGGAACCGGTGCAGCCGGCCAGCAAAGCGATCGCCGCTACCGAGGCTGTGGCGCCCCAAACCATTCGTCGCGCGAGGGAACTCTTGATTGCCATGAATCTCTCCTTTGAGGTGATGCAATGTTGCATGAGTGTGGTGCTGTGTCGCCGGCGATCCGTCGGGAACGGTTCACTCGAATTGGCGTTCGCCACAACATAACATCACTTCAGTTGCCATGTCTAGCGTTTTTCCGCCGCCGCGTGTTTGCGCGCAATCCGCGTAACGACGCGGCAACAACCCGAAGAAACGGGTGCGGATGTGCCCCCAATCTGTTATGTTGCGGGAATGATCAAAGTCGACCACGAGGTAGTCCTCAACGTCCGAGGGCTGTCGAAGTCCTTCGCAGGCGTGCGCGCTCTGAAACATGTAGACCTGGAAGTACGCGCTGGCGAAGTGCATTGCATTCTCGGCCAGAACGGTGCGGGCAAGTCCACAATCATCAAGACGCTGGCAGGCGTGCATCAGCCTTCCAGCGGCGAGATCATCTGGCTGGGAAAAGAGACGCAGATCGAGTCTCCACTCGACGCTCTCGGCCTTGGCATCGCCACGATGTACCAGGAGCTCGATGTCGTCGACGGGCTGACCGTGGCGGAGAACATCTTCCTGGGGCACGAGCTGCAGCGCGCGGGGTTCACTAAGCGCGCCCAAGCCAACCGGCTGGCCAAAGAGCTGATGAAGCGGCTCGGGCACAGCTCACTATCGCCCAACACCGAAGTGGGAACGCTGAGCGCGGCCAACAAGCAGATCGTCAGCATGGCGCGCGCGCTCTCTCACGATGTGAAGCTCATCATCATGGACGAACCTTCAGCGGTGCTTGACAGCGAGGAGGTACAGAATCTCTTCAGCGTCGTTCGCGAACTGACCTCCGCCGGAATCGCGGTGGTGTACATCACGCACCGGCTAGAAGAGATTCGCGAGATCGGTGACCGCATCACAGTCATCAAAGACGGACGAACCACAGCGACATCATTGCCGGTCGGAGATACCCCCACAACAGAGCTCATCCGGTTGATGACCGGCCGCACGGTAGAGAACGTGTTCCCCCCTGCCACCCCGATCGCCGCTGACGCGCCCGTGGTGCTGGAAGTGCGCGACCTCGCGCTCGAAGGATGCTTCGAAGATGTGTCATTCAGCGTCCGAGCGGGTGAGATCGTCGGCCTCGCCGGGCTCGTGGGATCAGGCCGCTCCGAGATTGTCGAGACCATCTACGGGGCCCGGCGAGCGACATCCGGAACAGTGCATGTGGGAGGCAAGCAGCTTCGACGCGGTTCGGTCGTAGCCGCGGTCAACGCGGGAATCGGGCTCTCGCCCGAAGAGCGAAAGAGCCAGGGGCTTGTGCTCGAACAGCCCATCTATGTCAACGTGACGCTGTCGTCAATCAGCCGGTTCGCCAAGAACGGATGGCTGCGAGAAAATTCCGAACGCAACGTGGCGCGCGAACAGATCGAAGCGCTTGATTTGCGCCCCGCTGACCCCGATCGCGCTGCGATCACGCTGTCGGGTGGAAACCAGCAGAAGATCTTGTTGGCGCGCTGGCTCGTCCACGGCACCGAAGTGCTGCTGCTGGATGAACCGACCCGGGGTGTTGACGTGGGTGCGCGCACCGAGATCTACGCACTCATCCGTCGCCTCGCAGCCGCAGGCAACGCCATCGTTGTCATCTCGAGCGAGATCGACGAGGTGCTCGGCTTGGCCGACAACGTGCTCGTCGTCGCCGAAGGGCGCGTGCTCGACACGATCCCCGCTTCACAAATCGACGAGCACGGAGTGCTCGACCTTGTTATGAAAGGAACTGCCGCGTGAGTCAGCAGACACCCCCGGGCGTGGAGTCCACCGACCCGGCGACCACCACCACGGTCACCACAACCGAGGACACACCGATCTGGCGAAAGGTGCTGGGAAGCTCCACCGGCCGCAACATCGGCCTGATCGTGGCGCTCGCGCTCATCTTCGTCACGGGAGCAATCACCGCAGGAGACAGCTTCACAAGCGTGAACAACATTCTTGTCATCCTTCGACAAGCCTCCATCATCGGAGTGATCAGCATCGGAATGACCTTTGTGATCATCTCGGGAGGCATCGATCTGTCGGTGGGCTCGGTGATGGGTTTGGCCTCGGTGGTGGCGACCCTCGACGTGATGCAGCACTTCGTCGATCAGACGCATTGGATCCTCATGGTCGTCGTCGCTATCGCGGTGGGCATCGTTGCCGGCATCATCAACGGAGTGGTGATCGCCTATGGCAACGTCGTCGCGTTCATGGCGACGCTCGCCATGCTGGTGGCCGCCCGCGGCCTCGCCGAGATTCTCGCGGAACGTCGTACGCTCACTGTTGACTCCCGTGACTTCATCGACTTCATGAACGCTGACTTCCTCGGCGTCGACATTCTCATCTGGATGTTCGCGCTGGTCGCGCTCGCGGGTTGGCTTGTTCTCAACCGCACCACCTTCGGGCGGCGCACGGTGGCAATCGGAGGAAACCGCGAGGCGGCGCGTTTGGCAGGAATCAATGTCAAGCGTCACACCGTATGGCTGTATGCGATTGCGGGTCTGAGCGCCGGCATCGCCGCGGTCATGATCCTCGGACGCACGACCGCTGGCACCTCGACCCATGGCACGCTCTATGAACTCGACGCGATCGCTGCGGTCGTTGTGGGTGGAACACTGCTGATCGGCGGCCGCGGAACCATCGTCGGCACGGTGTTCGGCGTTCTCATCTTCGCCACATTGTCGAACGTGTTCGTTCAGAACAACCTGTCGTCTTCGGTGCAGGCGGTAGCGAAGGGCATCATCATCGTCGTGGCGGTGCTGCTGCAGCAGCGCTTCGCAGCACGGGGCGCTCGAGAATAGGTTCGCGCCGACGAAAGCGGCGCCGGTTGCGAGAGTCATCTCGCAACCGGCGCCGCTTTCTCGTACTTGCTACAGGCCGTTTGAACAGGGCGCGGTCGGCTCTCAGTGACGCCGCCGCACCCGCACCATTAACAGCACAGCGGCGACTCCAGCGACCAGCAGGCCGCCGAGAACCGAGATGATGAGCAGGGCGTTGTTGCCGGCGCCGTCGGCACTGTCTGAGGCTTCGACGACAGGAGCACTCGTCTCGACGTCCGCCGGCTCGGCGCCAATCGGTGCCGCCAGCGGTTCGACGTTGACCTCGATCACGGCATGCGCCACTTGGGGAGTGGTCGTCTTTGCCGTCACGGTCCACTCGCCCTCTTCGAGGATTGGCTCAGGAGTGACCCACCGCCCGATGCCTTCGCTGGATGACACGAGTGATACCGGCCCCACCGTCGTACCGTCGGCAGCCACGGCCGTCACCACGGCGTCCATGATGGCCTCGACAACATGCGCGTCGCGCGTGTAACGCGCAGATACCGTGAAGCCCCCAGCTCCATCATGAGACACCTTGAGCTCGTAGGGCCCGCCGTGGGCTGCAGCGCGGGTGGGGAGCACCGCGATTGCTATGATCAACACCGCGATCAGCACAAGAGCGATGCGTCGTGTGAAAAGGGATAGAGTCATCGACTGTCCTCCATAGGTTCTTTGACGCGTATAGCCGGGTCGCATAATGCGACCCGGCTATACGCTGCGTTCAGGTGTTAGTAGCTGCCGAGGTCTTGCCAGACGCTCGCGCCGGGAGTTGCGTTGCGGGTCCACCACTTCGCTTTCCAGACGTGACCGTTGTGAGCAACAACCTCACCGCCGGTGTACACCCACGATGCGGTCCACTCACGAACACCCGTGCCTGCTGCCGGCACCAGGTCACCCTGTTGCATCCACGAACCCGTCGTTGACGTACCCGGCTCACTGTTGCGCGTCCACCACTGCGCCACATACGTGGCCCCGTTATACGTGACTTCGTCACCGGTGTTGTAGACCACGCTCGCATCCCACACCGGCGCTGCCGGAGCAGGCTCCACCAGAGTGAACATCAACTCGGTGGTGTTGCCCGCCACATCGAACACCACCACAGTGTTCTCACCCAACACCGCACCAAACGCGCCCGGAACAATACCGTTCACATCCGACCACTTCGCGTTAGTGAGATCCTTCACCGTCCCGTTGATCTCCACCCGATCAACCAGACCCGCATCAAACAACTTCAGGCTCAACTTCTCATACCCCGAAGCCGCATCACCGATCGTGAACGCATCACCAGACTTCACCGTCACCGTCGGCACCGTGGCATCAATCGTGAACGACACCACACCCGTCGACGAGACATTCCCCGCCACATCCGACGCGTTGTACTTCATCGAATACGAACCATCCGGCAAAGACACCGTCGCCGAGTGCGAGAACTCCGTCGCCCCATCCGCCACAGACTGCGTGCTCTTCACCAGCAACCCATCCTTATAGATGTTCGCGACAACACGATGCAGCCCCGCGTTATCGGTCGCATCCACCTTCACCGACAACTCCTGGAACGGACCAGCCGTCGAAGGCGACACCAACACCACCACCGGACGCTCAGTATCAACCTCGGCGACCTCTGGCACCTCGATCGAGCCCTCGTCTGAGGTGTTTCCAGCCTCGTCCGTGGCGCGGTAGGTGATCGTCTGCGCGTCATCGCTGAGTTCCACGACTGCGTCATACTCGATCCATTCGCCATCGTCGAGGCGGTATTGGATCGAGGCGATGCCGCTGGTGGCATCTTCAGCAACGAGACCGATAGTGCGCGGTTGCGCATCAAGATCCGTTGACGCTTCGATCTCGGGAGACGTCGCGTCGATCTTGAACGAGACCTCATCGTCGACCGGGTCGACTTCGGGGCTCGATGCGCGGTATTCGACGGTGTGCTCGCCGTCATCCGTGACCTCGATGGGAGCGGTGTATTCCACCCAGCCCGAGCCGTTGACGTTCACCTCGCGGTAGACGCTGCTCTCGCCGCCGCCAGTGACAGATACTTCAACCGTCACGGGCCCGGTGTACCATCCGTCAGCGCCGCCAGCCTCAGCCGGCGCGAGCGTCGAACTGATCTCCAGCGGGTCGATCGCAGCATCCTCGACTACGTGGAAGTAGTCGAAGCGTGCAGTGCGCGACACTGTCCCCTGGCTGGAGTTGCCCAGCGCGTATACGCCGACCTGTCCTTCCGCTGCGGGAGCGTTGGTCATGACATTTGACATCTCGATCCAGGTGTCTCCGTCGGTGCTGTACGAGCCGCTGAACGTGTCGCCTGCCTTCGAGAGTCGAAGCCACACGTTTCCGTCAGTGGACAAGCCGGTGACAGTAGCCTGCGGGGTCTGAATCGCGCCGCCGATCTCGCTTCGCATCTCTAGATTGCGCACGACTGCCGAACCACCAGCGTTGGTCGACACGAGGTCGATCTTGACGTAGTTGTCGTCATCGCCGAGGACGATCAATCCTGCCTGCTGATACCGGCGGTCGAGTGCCGAAGCATCAACCTTCGTCTCAACCGTCCATTCCTCACCCGGCTGATCCTGCACGATGAAGTTCGGCGCGCCGGTTGCGCTGGTGTAGATGTCTTCCGGCGTGGTGTCGATCTCCAGGTGTCCATCCGAGACTCGGAACCCCTCGGGCTCCGGATCCACCACTGTCCAGCGGCACGTGTCAAGTGCGTCGCCGTCGAACTCGTCGTTCGGTGTGGCTGCGCTTGCGGTGTCGTCGGGGGTGATGTGGAACCAGTCGAAGTGTGCGTCGACGACCTCGCGTGGCGAGTTCGAGTTTGCAAACGCGGCGAGGCCGATGCGCGGATTCTCGATGCCCGCCAACTGCTTCGTCTGCGACATCATCGTGAAGTCGATGCCGTCTGCCGAGTACCACGCGTTAAGGCTGGTGCCGTCACTCGTGAACCGCACGAAGTAGGTCTCGGGGAACGCCGCACCAAGGTTGCCTGTGTTGGACGCTGCGACCTCGTTGGTCACGCCCGCCTCTTCCCGAATGAACTGGAAGATGCGCGTGCCGGTGGTGTTTCGGGCTTGAAGCACCATCTTCGCGTAGTTGTCATCGTCGCCGTAGACGATCAGGCCAGCCTGCTGGTACTGCGCCGTAGCCTCGAAGGTGACCTTGGCGGTCGCCTGCCAAGCGCCGTCAGGCAGCTCCTGCAGGATGATGTTCGATGCGTCTCCGCCTGCCCCGTTGATATCGGTCTTCGTCGCGGGGATGACCAAGTGCCCGTCTTCAACAACCGCTTCCTGGTTGAGGCGAACGTTGCTGTCCCACCGGTCCGTGTCGAGCGCTTCACCGAGGAAGTCATCCGAGCGGCCCGAGAAACATACGCCCACGGCAGGCTGCTCAACGGTGATCGTCACCGACTCTTCGCTGGTGGCCCCCGTGTCGTCGGTTGCCCGAACGGTCAGAACGTACTGTCCGGCCTGCGTGTAGACGAACTGCTGCTCGCCGTCACCTTCGAAGAAACCGTCGCCGAGTCCTGCGTTCCACTCGAGCGTGACCTCACCACCTTCAGGGTCAATCGCTGAAGCCGTCGCATTGACGGTCAGCGGCGAACTGCCGGTGGTCTGATCTGCGTCAAGGGTGATGACGGGCAGACCATTGGCGTCAACCCCAGCGCCCACCCACTCGAAGTAGTTGACATTCACCTTGCCTGCTGTGAGCACGAAGTACAGCGTGCCCGTCTCAGTCGGCAGGTCTTCAAGGTCGACGTCGAAGTAGCGGTAGCTCTGCCATCCGCCTGTCGAAGTGAACGGAATCGTCGCGAGCTCTTCGCCATCAGGGGCGTTCCAGCGCATCGAGATGCTGCCCGAACCGTTGGGAATAGCCAACCGTGCGCGCACGGAGTCAATGCCCTTGAAGTTGATCGGCTCGTACGACCACCAGTCGCCGACATCGACGTAGGAAAGGTTCATTCCGCCGCCGGTATCTTCGGTCGTCTCGGTACGAACACCGTCGCTGCCGTCGAGGTTTGCGGTATCTGCGAAGAACTCAGCCTCGAGGTACTTGGGCGTCAGCAGGTTGGTGCCATACCCGGTCAGCGGAACATTCGCTGCGCCACCGTCGTCGGTGTAGCGCACGTCGACGACCCAGAACAGTTTCTCGGTGATGCCGTGGCCACCATCGCGACCTGTCGGGATGCTTCCCTCACAGCCGCTGAGCTGGCCCATCGGGTGCTGGTGAGAGTCGTGCCCCAGTGCCGGCAGCACTTCGATCTGCGAGCAGTCGATCTCGCCACTGCCGTCAGGATCGTCAACGACGACCTGGTACGCGACTTCGTCGCCCCATTCGAAGAATCCGCCGTTCTCGGGGAACACGATGTTCACCGTCGGTTCAACGTTCCCGACCACGAGGTTGATCGAAGCGATCGCAGACTGGCCTTCAGCATCCGACACTGTCAGCGACGCGGTGTACTCGCCGTAGCCGGTGTAGGTGTGCTGCGGGTTCTGCTCGTCAGTCGTGGCGCTTCCGTCACCAAAGTCCCAGAGGTATGTGATCGCTTCACCTGAGGGGTGGCGTGAGCCTTCCGACGAGAACTGCACGGTGAGCGTCTCTTCCGACCCGTTTGTCTTGTCGGCCGTTGCGCGAGCGATCGGCGACGGGTTGCCCTTGACATAGTCGATTCGGTACACGCCCGAGCTCGAGTTGTTGCCGCCGAATCCCTGGCCCCAGTCGATCACGTATAGCGAGCCGTCGGGTCCCCATTGTGCGTCCATGACGCGATAGAACCCGTGGTCAGGATCGAGGATCCCGGGAAGCATCCGCGTGACCCCGACGATTTCGGAGTGCAGCGGCGCTTCGGCGGTGTCTTCATTCATCGTGATGCTGAAAGCCTCACCGAGGTTCCAGTCGCCGAAGAATGCTTTGCCATCCCAGTACTCGGGCCACTTCGTGTCGGAGTCGAGCTCAGGATCGTAGGCGTAAACCGGTCCGCCCATGGGAGCACCGGTGTAGCCGGCCGCGCCAATCTCGGGGAACGGGTTGTCGTTGGCGTTGCGCACACCCCAGTACTCAGGGGTGATCACCGGGGGCAGCTCACTGAGGCCAGTGTTGCCCGGGCTGTCGTTGACGAGCGCGTTGGGGTCGAACCGTTCGCCAGACGTAGATGTCTCAAAGTCGTAGTCGATGTAGCAGGTCTCACCGGTGCAGTACGGCCAGCCATAGTTGCCGGGCTCATCGACAATGTTCCATTCCGTCGTTGCAGCTGGCCCGCGGCTGGCGTTCGAACTGCCCGAGTCGGGGCCATAGTCAGCGACGAGAATGTTGCCGCTGAAGGGGTCCAGTCCGATGCGGAACGGGTTGCGGAAACCCATCGCATAGACCTCGGGGCGAGTCTGATCGTTGGTATCAGCGGCCTCATCGAACAGGTTCCCCGCCGGAATCGTGTAGGTTCCATTGTCTTGCGGGGTGATGCGGATGACCTTGCCTCGAAGATCGTTGGTGTTTCCCGAGGTGCGCTGGGCATCCCACGCCGAGCGCCCGTCGCGCTCATCAATGGGCGAGAAGCCGTTCGAAGCGAATGGGTTGGTGTTGTCGCCCGTCGCCAGCACGAGGTTGCCGTCGAGATCGAAGACCATGTCGCCACCGGCGTGGCAGCATTCGTCGCGCTGCGTCGTGATCTTCAGCAGCGTCTGCTCCGAGGTGGGATCGAAAGCGTCGATCGCACCGTCATAGGTGAAGCGCGAGATACGGTTGTGCGGGCCATCTTCTGCCGACACCGAAGACGGCGACCAGTAGACGTACATCCAGCCGTTCTCGGCGAAGTCGGGGTCGAGCACCGCGCCGAGCAGGCCATCTTCGTTGCCGAGAGTCACGCTCAGGGTCAGCGCTGTGGTGCGCTGCTGAGTGTCGGCGTCAATCCGCTGAATGCGACCGTTGCGCTCGACGTAGAACACGGTGCCGTCGTCTGCGATCTCAAGTGACATCGGGTTTCCGGTGTCGTCCGCAAGGGTCACCAGCTCATAGCTGTCAGACTGCGATGCGCTGCAGTCTGAGTCGACGACACCGGCCGCGGTGCGCACGCCCTCGAGCACGTGCGTGAGGAAGTCCGGCTCCGCGAAGGCTGCGTCGGTGTGACCGCCGGCGGTGTACCAGGATCGACCGCCGTCGTAGACGTTGCACCACGCGATGGGGTGATCATCTCCCATGCCACCGTTGTTGTAAGACGACTCGTCCAGCGAGAGCAGCACGTGCACGTCGTCGCGCGGGTTGGTCTGGAAGTCGTACCACTCATCGAAGCGCGCCCAGGTGTCTCCGAGGTGAGAGGTGGATTCGTGCGCGTGGTCTTCGACCTCGATGACCCCATTCTGCTGTGCGGGGTGGCCTTCGAAGTATGCGCCGACGAGACCCTCGTACCACTCCCAGCCATACTCGGTGTCGCTTGCCGCGTGAATGCCCGCGTAGCCACCGCCCGCCTGAATGTAGCGCTCGAAAGCGGCCTGTTGGGTCGTGTCGAGAACGTCTCCGGTCGTGGAGAGCCATATGACGACGTCGTACTGCTCGAGGTTCTCATCGGTGAAGGCCGCCGCGTCTTCGGTGGCCTCAACGGTGAAATTGTGCTCGACTCCAAGTTGCTCGACCGCCGCAACCGCCGTCGGGATATTCCCGTGCCGGAAGGCGGCGGTCTTGGTGAAGAGGAGCGCACTGAATTCGGGCGTTTCCTCGACGGCGGCGGTGAGCGCATCACCTACGCCCACGAGTGTCACCTCATCGGCCTGTGCGGGCGCGACCGACATCATGGTCAGGGGGAGGGCGATTGCGGCGCTGGTCAAAAGCGCGAGGGCTTTCGATCGGCCGCTTCGTACTGCTTTGTACACGGGAATCCTCTCGGCGCGTCGCAACTATGCGACCTTGCTCGGATTGCACAACCGCCACCTCGTCGCGACGGTTCTCTACTCTTGCGAGAGTAGAGACCCTGTTTGTTGTTTGTCAAGATTTAATTGCCGGATTTCTCACCCTGACTACCCCCGGCAGCGCGAAGATCCGGATATTTGGGGGAAGGCGCCACAAAATATCCTGCTCAGCAGCGCTAACTGCCACTGCTGACTGTCGGACCGAGCCGGTCGATCCGCGCGGACCACTCAGTGAGGCGGATCACTCAGTGAGATAGTGCAGCACCGCAAGCACCCGACGGTGATCATCGGCATCGACAGGAAGCCCGAGGGCGTCGTAGATGCGAGAGGTGTGCTGCACCACTGCTTTATCTGAGCAGCCTAGGCTCGCAGCAATCCAGGTGTTGCTGCGACCCTCGGCCATCAGCGCGAGCACCTCTCGCTGCCGCTGCGTGAGGCGCTCGACGCCGCCTCCGAGCATCCGCGCACGAGAAACCAAGATCTCGACCACATCAGGATCGAGAGCGGTGCCTCCGGCGGCGACCCGCCAGAGATCCTGAGTAAAGGTTTCGACATCGGCGATCCGCTGTTTCAGCAGGTAGCCCACCCCTCCGCGCCCATCGCCGAGAAGCTCTTCGGCGTAGCGACGTTGCACATGCTGCGAGAGCACCACGACCGCGGTCTGGGGCCAGCGCTTCCTGATGCGCACCGCGGCGGCAAGCCCCTCGTCAGTGAACGTCGGTGGCATGCGAATGTCGGTGACGACCAGTTCGGGCTCATGCTGAACGACGGCAGCGTCAAGCTGCACGGCGTCGGCAACGACCGCTACCACGTCGAAGCCATCCTGCGCCAAGACCAGGTCGAGACCCTGCCTCAGCAGCGCTTCATCTTCTGCAATCACGACTCGCATGGCAACTCCACCGAAAGGGTCAGTCCTGCACGATCGGGTGAACGCAGGTCTATGGTTCCACCGAGCGCATCGACGCGGTCAGCAAGCCCCCGCAACCCACGACCCGCAACAATCGCACCGCCGCGCCCACTGTCGGTAACGTCAATGTGCAGTGCGTGCGCAGTCTGAACAAGCGTCACCCGCGCCGAGCTTGCATCAGCATGCTTGACGGTATTGGCCAAAGCTTCAGCGACGACAAAGTATGCGGTGTTGCTCACCGGCTCTGACAGGTGCAGATCGGGCGGGTGCACCTCGAAGGTGGTCGGGATCGGCATGCGGTCAACCAGGTCTTCGACCGCATCGCTCAGGCCTCGCTCTGTCAGAGTAAGGGGCAAGACGTCGTGCACGAGTCGCCGAAGATCAGCTGCCGCCGAGTCGATGCGCTTTCGCAGTGTGGTCGCGGCAGCCTTGGTCGCTGGCGAGGAGTCAGCAATGCCCGCGATCTGTTGGGCTTCAAGGGCCAGCAGCACCAATTGCACCTGCAATCCATCGTGCAAGTCTTGAGCGATGCGCAGTCGTTCGTGATCGGCCGCATCAACGATGCGAGTTCGGGACTCGCGCAACTTGCGCTGGCTGCTGAGAAGTTCTGCTGACAGCCGCGTGCGATCCAGCGCGACGGCGAGCACCTGACCCGCCCGGCGCACGTGCTCGGCGTTGCCGTTCATGCGGGAGTCATATTCGATGACGGCGATGCTCGCCCCCGCCACCGTCACTTCAACAACTTCGCGGCCGGATGCTCGCGCGGCGACGTTCATTGCCGCGCCAGTCTCATCAACGAACTCGCCTGGGGCGCCGCCGCGGAGCCCAAGGCGCACGGTGTCATCGCCGAGAGTCAGCGCCAGCGCGTCTTGGAGCGATCCTGTCGCCACATCGACGCTCAGCCACGCCCCCAGGTCGGTGAGCTCACCGGTGTGCGTGAAACCACCGCGCAGCATCCCGAATACAAAAGCGACGGGGAGGCCCATCAGCAATACGAGTTGCACCACTTCGCGCGTCGGCGGGGCAAACGCGTCGAACAGCAGCGACGCGAACGGGACGCCCAGCACCACGAACATCCCGTAGGAGAACAGCGGCAAGAGCACCCTGCGGTGCGCGGGGTCAGCCGCACGCACGCGCAATGCGAGCATCAACGACGTTGCTCCCATCACCGCGAAGCCGCACACGCGCTGCGTAGTGATGGCCGTCTCGAGCACCGTCTCAGACGTCGCGAGGTACAGCGGCGTCTGCAGCACTACCGCGACGAAGTAGGCGCCGGCGACAACCCCACGAGCAACGTTGTTCCCAAGTCGCCCAGAGGGAAAGGCGAGCAGCAGGTGAACGATCACCGCCAAGATCGTGGTGGCGAATACTGACCCGATCCCCACCAGTATCGGCTGCGACGCGTTGCCCAGGTTTGACAGGTACACGACCAGAGCACCCGCCAGGATCAGGGCAGCCATCGGGTTGCTGGGCCGGCGGTACCAGGCGACCAGGCCCGCCGCGAGGTACACCCAGAACACCGCGGTGTAGAGCACCATCACGCCGGGATACTCAGCGCCTGGGAATACCAGTACCAGCTCGATGAGCCCCCCGAAAAGGCCGATCAGGCCAATCAGCCACAGAGCTCGAACGAAGGATGCTGCACGCGCAACGCGCGGCGCTGCTTGCCGTTGCTGCGCTCGCATGCCTCTCGCTTTCACCGTTGTGACCACTATCTTCGCGCAGTCTTGTTGCGGCTATAGACCTAGGTCTATAGCGCGGACCGGGCGGCTCAGACAGAGTGGATGTGATCCGCAGCAGGGCCATGAGGCGCCGGTTGATCCTGCGGGCGCAGGATGCGAAAAACTGGGGACGTATCCTTCGCCCGCATCTGCTCCGGACGGTCCGGCGCTCGCGGCCGCTGAATCGGACGAACCGCCGTGGTTCGGCGGAGCGTCTCGCGAGTAATGTCGATCAGAAGGCCTAGAGCGGAGTTTCCATGTCGACATCGTCCGAGCGCGCCGCGCGCACCGAAACTGAACTGCAGGAGATGGCGAAAGACCATCTGTGGATGCACTTCGCGCGCCAGTCGGTGATGACAGAGGGGCCAGGAGTGCCCATCATCACCAAGGGTGAAGGCCACCACATCTGGGACTCACAGGGCAAAAAATACATCGACGGTCTCTCTGGGCTGTTTGTCGTCGCCGCGGGCCACGGCCGCAAGCGCCTCGCGCAGGCCGCGGCAAAGCAGGCTGAACAGCTCGCGTTTTTTCCGATCTGGTCGTACGCGCACCCCGCGGCCATTGAGCTCGCCGATCGCATCGCCAGCTATGCGCCAGGAGATTTGAACAAGGTCTTCTTCTCGACCGGCGGCGGCGAAGCCGTCGAGACGGCGTTCAAGCTTGCGAAGTACTACTGGAAGCTTCAGGGGCAGCCGACCAAGCACAAGGTCATCTCTCGCGCGGTCGCGTACCACGGCACCCCGCAAGGCGCGCTGGCGATCACCGGCATCCCCGCGATGAAGTCGATGTTCGAACCGGTCACTCCCGGCGGGTTTCGCGTGCCGAATACGAACTTCTACCGCGCGGCTGAAATGGGCGGCCCCACCGAAAGCCTCGAGGAGTTCGGTGTCTGGGCGGCCGACCGCATCGAGGAGATGATCCAGTTCGAGGGCCCCGACACTGTCGCCGCGGTCTTCCTCGAGCCGGTGCAGAACTCAGGTGGCTGTTTCCCCCCTCCCCCCGGCTACTTTCAGCGGGTACGAGAGATCTGCGACAAGTATGACGTGCTGCTCGTCTCTGACGAGGTCATCTGCGCATTCGGCCGCGTAGGCCACATGTTCGCTTGCGACGCATATGGCTATAAGCCCGACATGATCACTTTCGCGAAGGCTGTCACCAGCGGTTACTCCCCCCTGGGTGGAACCGTCGTCAGCGACAAGATCTACGAACCGTTCGCTCACGGAGACACCGCGTTCTACCACGGCTACACGTTCGGCGGACACCCCGTCTCTGCCGCCGTCGCGCTCGAGAACCTCGACATCTTCGAAGAAGAGGGACTGCTCGCACGTGTGAAAGAGAACTCGCCCATCTTCCGGTCTGAACTCGAGAAGCTCACCGATCTTCCCATCGTCGGCGATGTTCGCGGCGACGGGTACTTCTTCGGAATCGAACTCGTCAAAGACAAGTCGACCAAAGAGACCTTCAACGACGACGAAGCCGAACGACTGCTGCGTGGGTTCCTTTCGAAGGCACTGTTCGACGCTGGCCTCTACTGCCGCGCCGACGACCGCGGCGACCCCGTCATCCAACTCGCTCCCCCGCTGACGATCGGACCAGCCGAGTTCACCGAGATCGAACAGATCCTCCGCAGCGTCCTCACCGAAGCCTCCAACCAGCTGTAGCCGCACGCAACGGCACACGCGCGGGATCGCACTACTCATGCGATCCCGCGCGTTTATCGTCTCTACAGGCTGAGTGCGGCTTTCACACCTGCGTTGGTCACGACACCGTCTCGAACGTTCAGCCCCGAGGCGAGCGCGGGGTTGCCCTCGGCCGCGGCATCCCATCCCAGATTCGCGATCGACGCGATGTAAGGCAGTGTGGCGTTGCTGAGCGCGCGGGTTGAGGTGTGCGGTACGGCTCCAGGCATATTCGCGACGCAGTAGTACAGCGAGTCGTGCACGGCGAACGTCGGGTCATCGTGCGTTGTCGGGCGCGAGCCTTCGAAGCATCCACCCTGATCGATAGCGATATCGACCAGAACCGAACCCGGCTTCATCGCTTCGACCATCTCTTTCGTAACGAGTTTGGGGGCAGCAGCCCCTGGGATGAGTACCGATCCGATCACCAGGTCAGCGTCAGCGAGCTGTTCGGCTATCTCGTATCGGGTTGAGGCTCGGGTCTGCACAGCGCCCGCAAAACGAGTCTCCAGTTGACGCAGGCGAGGCAGAGACACATCAACGATTGCGACGTCTGCTCCCAGACCCAGCGCGTTTGCCGCAGCGTGCTCTCCCGCAACGCCGCCGCCGATCACCAGCACCTTGGCTTTCGGGGTACCGGGAACGCCACCCATGAGCATCCCGCGACCGCCCTGCGCCTTCAGCAACGCGTGTGAGCCGACCACGATCGAGAGGCGCCCGGCGACCTCGCTCATCGGCGCGAGCAGCGGCAGCGCGCGGTCGGGCGTCTGCACCGTTTCATATGCGATCGCGGTTGTTCCCGCGGCCATCAGCGCCTCGGTGAGCGGGCGGTCTGCGGCCAGGTGCAGGTATGTGAAGAGCGTCAGATCTGAGCGCAGTCGGGCGTACTCGGCGGCGATGGGTTCTTTCACCTTCACCACCATTTCGGCGCGCGCCCATGTCTCGTCTGCGGTGGTCACAATCTCGGCCCCCGCGCGGCGAAAACTCTCGTCGGTGATGTTGCTGCCGAGCCCCGCACCGGATTGAATGATCAGCTCATGGCCTGCCTGCACGAGCGTGTCTACTCCGGCGGGGGTCATTCCGACGCGATTCTCGTTGTTCTTGATCTCGGTGGGGACGCCAATACGCATGGGGCACTCTTTCATTGTGTTGAGAGGGCCCACATTTCCAGATTCATTCGCTAGTGCGTCATACCTTGATAGATTCATCGGCAAATAGGTCTTTTCTCCAATGAATAGTCACTGCGGCCTCTACCGCGAGGCCCCTGCATGAAGGATCTTCGCTATGCCTGCCGAGCTCACCGAGCTAGATCAACAGATCATCGAGATCTTGTCAGCCGACGGGCGTGCGACCATCGCCCACATCGCTTCATCGCTCAACATCGCGCCGTCTACCGCACACACGCGCGTGCGCGCGTTGATCGACAGAAAGCTCATCACCGGAGTACACGCGGCACAGAATTACGCGGCACTCGGTCGCGGGCTGCAGGCGATGATCGGCGTGACGCTTCGCCCTGGCGCTCGGCAAGAGAACATTCGGCTGTTTGCCGACGAGGTGCGAGGCCTCCCCGATGTCATCCAACTCTTTTTCGTGGGCGGCACCGACGACTTCTTGGTGCACATCGCGGTACAAGACTCGTCGGGGGTGCGTCGCTTCGTCGTCGATCACCTTTCTGCGCGGGCGAGTGTCGCATCCACCCGCACGAGCATGATCTTCGAGTACCACCGAAACGCTGTGGCCGCTGACTTTTCGTAGTCGACCTCTCGGCGAGGCGTGGCGGAACCACCGGTTGTCGGCCATGATCTGATCATGGCCGTTCATGATCTTCGTCCCGCATGGGATCTGCCGATCGTCTCGCGCGCTGACGCTCGCGCACTCGGTCAAAAGCAGCGCAAAGCTGTGCCACGGCGATCGCTCGGCGTCTTGACTGATCTGCCCCGCCGTGACGCAGTCGCCCACCTTCGTGAGCAGAACGCTGATCGCGTCGCAGAGCTCGTTCCGCTGCGCATGCAACGAATGCTCGCGAACCCCTTCGCGTTCTATCGGGGGACGGCAGCTCTGATGGCCGCCGACCTCGCCAATGCTCCCAGCTCGAACATTCCGGTTGCTGCCTGCGGAGACGCGCACATCACCAACTTTGGTTTCTATGCCTCCCCCGAACGGCGACTGGTATTCGATCTCAACGATTTCGACGAAGCAGCGATCGCGCCGTGGGAATGGGACGTGAAGCGATTGGTGACGAGCGTGGTCATCGGTGGCCGGCACGCAAACTACGACGACCAACTCATCACAGTCACGGCAGACGCCGCGGTGCGCGCCTACGTCAGCTCGCTGCGCGCGAGCAACAGCATGAGTGCGCTGGAACGCTATTTCATGCACCTCAACAGCGAGTTCGCCAACCAGCACATGAGCAAACAGGGCAAACGTGCGGCGAAGGCAGCCATTGCGTCAGCCGAGCGGCGAACCGGATCGCGGGCGCTGGAGCGACTGACCGAACACGCCGAAGACGGCACGCTGAGGTTTCGCGATCAGCCACCCACGATGAAGCGAATCAGTCTTGACGACGCACAGGCTGCTGGAGGCAGCGCGCACTCCGACCACGAAGTCGGCTATCTGTTTCGGCAGTACCGCGAAAGCGTGCCGATCGACATCGACATCGTGCTGTCGCAGTATCTTCCCCGAGACCTCGCGCGCCGCGTTGTCGGCGTGGGGAGCGTCGGCACACGGTGCTATCTGCAACTTCTCGTGGGCGCCGACGATGACGCGATCGTCTTGCAGATCAAAGAGGCGGGCGAATCGGTGCTGAGCCTGCACGGCCTGATGAAGCAACCCGAACGCCTCACCCGAGGTGTCGCGACGCATGGGCACGGCTTTCGCGTCGTCGGCCTGCAGCGCATTCTGCAGGCCGTCTCCGACCCGTTCCTCGGCTATCTCGGCGGACCGAATCGCGACTACTACGTGCGGCAGTTTCACGATATGAAAGGCTCCATCGAGCTTGAAGGGCTCTCGTACGAGGCGTTTCACGACTACGTGCTCGGCTGCGCAGCCGTGCTCGGCAGGTCGCACGCGCAGAGCTTCACCGCGGGGCGTGTCGTCGGCTATATCGGCAACCCCGAGTCGGCGAGCGCAGCAATCGTGGCGTGGTCACGGGCATACGCAGATCTCTCGATGCGTGACTACGAAAGCGCGTGTGAGGCGTGGAACCCGACGACAGGCGAAGACAGCAGCTAGAAGGGCCAGATCAGTGGCACATAGAGCACAGCCATCGCGATGAAGAAGATGGCGAGTGGAAGCCCTAGCTTCCAGTAGTCACCAAAGCGGTAGCCGCCGGGTTCCATCACCATCAGGTTCGCGGGGGTGGCGATGGGCGTGAAGAACGCAGCCGCGCCCGCGACCGTGAGCGCCATCATGTAGGGCATGACCGACAGGTCGAGAATGCCCGCCAGCGCGACCGCGATCGGCGCAACGATCAGCACCGTCGCCATATTGCTGATCAGCTGACCGAGCGCGAGAGTCAGCAGACACAGCACCAGCAGCGACAGGTACGGGTTGGCCCCGCCCAGCCAGCTGATGAGCGAGTCAGCGACGAGGTCAGCCGTGCCGGTGACCGTGACGGCGGCAGCAAGTGGCATCATGCCGGCGATCAGCACAACCGTGGTCCAAGACACCGAGCGATATGCCTGGGGAAACGTGATGGTGCGGGTAAGGATCAGCATGCCCACCGCGAGCAGGCCCGCCACTGCTGGCGGCACCCAACCTGTCGCAAGAAGCAGCACCATGCCAGCAAGAACCAGCAGAGCACGGCGCGCACCTCTGCCCAGCGGCACCGAGCGGCGCAGCGCACGCGGTGGGTCAACGCTGAGAACCCCTGGCTGTTCTGAATTGCGCACGAGTTCATCCCAGGTGCCCTGCATCAGCAACGCATCCCCAGCGCGCACGACGACCTCTTTGTCTTTGATGACGTCGTCTCCGCGCCGCACCGCCAGCACGACCAGTGCCTCGCCGGGCACCGCCATTCCGGGCGCCACCCGCTGACCGATCAACGGCGAACGAGGAGGCACCACAATCTCGCTCACGCCATCGGTTGCATTGATGATCGCTGCGGTGTCGAGAGTCACTTCATAGTGGCTGCGCAGCAGTCGGGCGTGACGCACAAGATCGACCGGCACGGCGACCGCCGGGCGATCGGGCAGCAGCCGTGGCCCGAGCAACAGCACGATAGCGATGGTGCCCATCAGCAGCGGAATGCCGACGAGCGCAAACTCGAAGTAGCCGAATGCTCGACCACCACTCGATGCGGCAAGGTCTGACACGACGATGTTGACGGGTGTGCCCGTGAGCGTAAGCATCGAGCCCGCCGACGCGGCAAAGGCAAGGGGAATGAGCAGTTTGGATGCTGCGATCCCTGCCCGCGCAGCCACAACGACAACGAGAGGCAACAGCGCGGCGACGGCACCGTTGATGCTGATGAACGCCGAAACCACGGCTACCAGAAGACTGATCACGACGACGATCTTGCTGCGCTTCGTTCCGGCTCGTCCGATCACCCATTGGCCGGCCCAGGCCATCACCCCCGAAGAATCAAGGGACTCGCTCACGATGAAGAGTGTCGCGATGAAGATGACGGTGGGATCGCCGAACCCTGATAGTGCCTCGGGCAGCGTGAGGATGCCCGTTGCCCACAGCGCGAGAGCAACGCCGACCGCGACGATCTCCAACGGCACCCGGTTGCTCACGAACGCGATGATCGCGATCACGAGAACGATGAGTGTCGTTATGACGGGGTCCACGCGGCCCAGCGTAGCGGCAGCTTCGCGCGTCGGCCGCCGCGAGCGGAGGCCGAGAAGTCGCTACACGCACGAACGCCCCGGTGCGAGCGTTCGCATCGGGGCGTTCGTGCCGTGAAGACTACTGCGGGGCGTTGGCCGCCGCGATGAGTCCATCGATCATCGAGGGGTCTGCCTCACCACCGGCCATCGACATCATCATTCCGAGGCGACCGATCGGGAATGAGCCGATCATCTTCATCATGTCTACCCCCTCGGGCATAACCGAGGACGCACCCTCCATGCCGCCCATCATCTGAGCCATCGTGGCCTGCAAGATGGGCCCCGCGACCGGGTGCGCGAACGCCTCGCTGAGCGAAGTCGTGCGCGTCAGCGGCAAGCTGACCGGGTCGCCCTCCAGCGTGACCGTCGCCGTTGAGCGAATGTCGCGGCTCGACGCTGCCACGTCGACGACGTATTCGCCGCCCTCGACAATCCACTGGTCGACGCGAATGTCCCAATAGGCGAGGTCTTGGCGGCGCACCGTGATGACTGCTTGCTGGCTCTCGCCCGCGGCAAGGCTCAGCACAGCAAACGCCTTCAGTTCGCGTTCCGGTCGCTGCACGGCTCCCGCGGGAAGGCCGGTGTAAACCTGCACGACCTCGCGCCCATCGCGCTCGCCGGTGTTGGTGACGCTCACCCGCACTTCGATGTCGCCATCTGCCGTGACCGCCGCCGTCGCATCCCCATACTCGAACGTCGTGTACGAGAGACCGTGTCCGAACGGGTAGGCGACGTCGAAGCGGCGCGCGTCGTACCAGCGGTAGCCCACGAAGAGGCCCTCGCTGTAGCGAACGTGCGAGAAGTCGCCGGGGAAATCGAGATACGCCGGGGTGTCCTCGAGACGGTGCGGGATCGTCTCGGTCAGCTTGGCCGACGGGTTGACGTCGCCGAACAGCACATCGGCGGTGGCGCCGCCACCAGCCTGGCCGAGCAGCCAGCCCTCAAGAATCGCGGGCACCGCATCAGCGAACGGCAATGCCACGACGCCGCCGTTCGACAGCACGACTACCGTCTGCGGGTTAGCGGCGACCACCGCATTGATCAGTGCGAGCTGATCCGCGGGCAGATCTAGGTCATCGCGGTCATACCCCTCTGACTCGAGTCGTGCGGGCAGACCCGCGAACACGACGGCGACGTCGGCGGCGGATGCCGCGGCAACGGCCTCTTCACGCAGCGCTGCGGCCTGTTCGCTCGAAACGTCGACCGCGGTGCTGAAGCCCGCGGCGTATACGACCTCGGCGTGTGAAAGCGCGCGAATCTCATCGAGCGCGTTGTCGAGTTTGGTCGGCGTGATCATCGACGAACCCGCACCCTGGTAGCGCGCGGTCTCGGCGAAGGCGCCGATGACGGCGAGGTTCGAATCCTTGCTCAGCGGCAGCACGGCGTCGTCGTTCTTGAGCAGCACGATCGAGCGACCCGCGGCCTCACGCGCCAGAGCGTGATGCGCCTCAACATCGAGCGGACCGCTAGCCGCACCCGCGCCCGCCTGCGACTTGGCGACGAGGTCGAGCACTCGGCCTGCCGCGACGTCGACGACACTCTCAGCCAGTGAGCCGTCATGAACCGCAGCGACGATCTGAGCATCGGTGACACCGCCATTGGCGGGCATTTCGAGATCCATACCTGCTGCGAGCCCCGGTACGCGGTCGTTGACCGCACCCCAGTCCGAAACGACGAGGCCCTCAAAGCCCCACTCATCCCGCAGCACCTTTGTCAGCAGCCACGGGTCTTCCGAGGCGTATACGCCGTTGATGCGGTTGTACGAGCACATGACCGTCCACGGCTGGGCGTCTTCGACGACGCGCTGGAAGCCTCGCAGATAGATCTCGCGCAGCGGACGCTCGTCAACATCGCTCGACGCGCGCATGCGGTCATCTTCTTGGTTGTTCGCGGCGAAGTGCTTGAGCGATGTGCCAACACCCATCGACTGAATGCCGCGAACCAGCGCCGCACCGATCACCCCTGAGACGATGGGGTCTTCAGAGACGTACTCGAAGTTGCGGCCACACAAGGGGGAGCGCTTGATGTTGATGCCCGGTCCGAGCAGAACCGCAACGTTCTCGATCGAGGTTTCGGTGCCGAGCGCCTCGCCGACACGCTCAACAAGGTCGACATCCCACGACGAGCCGAGCCCGACAGCGGGCGGGAAGCAGGTAGCGAGCACGCTGTCACCCATACCCAGGTGGTCGCCGCCTTCGCGCTGCTTGCGAAGACCGTGGGGGCCATCGGTCACCATGACGGCCGGAACGCCAGCGCGCTCCACCGCTTGGGTGTTCCAGAAGGTCGACCCGCTCGTGAGCGACGCCTTCTCTTCAAGGGTCAGATCCGCGACTGAGATCTCGTCGTTCATTGGGCTCCTTTGCCTGTTTTTTCCTGTGCTCTCCACCGAGCATGTCAAAACCTTATGTCATTTGGTTTTGAGATACAAGCGTCATCGGGTTTACTTCATGTATGGCAGAACGAACTGCAGCCCCCCGCGGCTCTTATGCAAAAGGCATCGCGAAGCGAGAAGAGATTCTTCAGAGCGCTCTAGAGGTGATCGCTCGCGAGGGCTACCGCGGTGCGTCTGTGAAAGTGATTGCCGATTCGGTGGGGCTCAGCCAGGCCGGTCTGCTTCACTATTTCGACTCCAAGGAAGAACTCTTCGTCGAAATTCTGCGCAAGCGCGACGCCGTCGATGTGGCGACGTACAGCCACGAAGCAACCGACAGTGGTGCGGGTGACATCCGCGACGGATTCATCGAAGTGATGAAACACAACGCCGAGGTTCCTGGCCTGGTGCAGTTGTACGCGCGTCTCTCTGTCGAAGCGACCGACCCCAGCCATCCCGCACACGACTACTTTCTCACGCGCAGCCGCGGGCTGCGTGAGGGCGTCGCCGACGCGGCTGCTGACAACCCCACGCTGGACGGCGTCACTCAACACCTCGACCCAGAGACGTTCGCTCGAATCCTGCAGGCAGTCGCCGACGGTCTGCAGCTGCAATGGCTCCTCGAACCCGACATCGATATGGCTGACATCATCGAGCAGCTGCTGGGTGCGCTGGCCAGCGCGGGCAGCAAGAATTCATGATGCCCCATCTCGGGTCCGGCATCACCGCCTCCGATTCTGGGCGGCACGCGCGCTAGGGTGAGCCCGCGGCGTTCACCTGAGCCGAAACGAGGAGAAGATGATCGAGCCCGTCCCTACGATCCCTGGTTGGTATGCAGACACCCGCACGGGCGGATCAAAGTACTGGGATGGTTCGCGGTGGTCAGGCGACAAGCGCCCAGCACGCCGCCGCTTCGCGGCTCCGTTCGGCACCGGATGGATGGGCTACCTCGTGCTCGCGATGGCCGCGATGTGGGTTCCGATCGGCCTGGGAGCGTACAGCGACACTCAGGCTGCCGGCTATCTCGTCGCCGCGATCCTGATTCCGGTTGCGCTTGCAACCACCGGCGTCTACATGCTGCGAGGCCGCGGGTCCACAACGCGAGACGTGCGAACGCGTCTGGCCGCCGAGCGCAAAGGCGACACGCGAAAGCCCTAACGCGCGGCTCACCGCCGCGGCATCGTCACGCCAGCGCGCCGATGACCTCGCGCTCGAACAGCTGAATGCCAGTGGTGTCGTAGGCCGCTTCGGGAAAATAGTGAATCGCATAGCCGAGGCCCCGGCGCTCTCGCTCGGCGAGACGCTCGATGACCTGCTCTACCGCGCCGAATCCCGGGGAGTCGAGGTATTGACGCTCGATGTCGTTCGCGCGCTCTTCGCCAACGTGCGGCAGCATGCGTTCTTTCACAGCGGCGAGACGTTCCAACGCATCGGCCTCGGTGGCGCCGACGATGGTGTTGAAGTTCGAGGAGCGCGTGATCGTCGAAAAGTCCCGGCCGATCGCCTCACAATGGCCGCGCAGAACTTCGCTCTTGTGATCGAACTCCTCAAGCGTGCCCGTGAAGTTCGTGTACTGGGCGTACTGCGCGGCGATCTTGAGCGTCACTTTCTCGCCGCCGCCCGCGATCCACAGAGGCACACCGTTCGCCTGCAGCGGCGTCGGCTGCACGATTGCATCTTTCACCTGGTAGTACTTGCCATCGAGCGATGCCCGACCTGTTGCCCACGCCTGCGACATGATGTCAACGCCTTCGCGCAGCATCCCCAGCCGTTCAGAAATCGGCGGAAATCCATAGCCGTAGGCTTTCCACTCGTGCTCGTACCACCCCGCACCAATGCCCATCTCGGTGCGGCCGCCCGAGATGATGTCAACGGTTGCCGCAACCTTCGCGAGGTATGCGGGATTCCGATACGCCATGCAGGTGCACATCTGCCCCAGTCGGATGCGTCGGGTTGACGCCGCGAATGCTGCCATCAGCGTCCACGCCTCGTGCGTGGCTTGCTCGGTCGCTACCGGAACGGTGTGGAAATGGTCGTAGACCCAGAGGGATTCCCATGGTCCTTCATCGGCGCGAGCCGCGACGGTCGCCATAACCCGCCATTGGTCAGCAGGTTCAATATCGACGAGATCTAGGCGCCAGCCCTGGGGGATGAAGGTTCCGAATCGCATCGCGCCAGCATATCGGGAGCGCTCTCATCTGTGACGACTGCATGCGGCATTCGACGACGCATCACCTCAACCGCGTCAGGGTTCTCATCGACGAGCACGGCGTCTCGCCCCAGCGCCGACGCGACCGCTCCGGTCGTACCGCTACCTGCGAAAAAGTCGAGCACGCTGTCGCCGGGCCTGGTCGATGCCTGCACGATTCGCCGCAGGATACCCTCGGGTTTCTGCGTTGGATAGCCGGTTTTCTCACGCCCAGTGGTGGGAACGATGGTGTGCCACCACACGTCGGTGGGGAGCTTTCCTCGTGCCGCTTTCTCGGCCGTGACCAGTCCAGGCGCCATATACGGCTCGCGGTCAACTTCGTCGGAATTGAACCAGTAGCGCGACCGGTCTTTGACGTACACCAAGATCGTGTCGTGCTTCGTTGGCCAGCGCTTGCGGGTTTTCGCCCCGTAGTCGTACGCCCAAATGAGCTCGTTGAGAAATCTCTCGCGGCCGAAGAGCGCGTCGAGCATCACCTTCGCGTAATGCACCTCGCGGTAGTCAAGGTGCACGTAAAGGGTGCCGTCGTCGGCGAGCAACCGCCATGCTTCGATCAGGCGCGGCTCGAGAAAGCTCCAGTAGTCGTCGAAGGTGTCGTCGTAGGTGCGAAGGTCGCCGCGCAGTCGCTCGTACTCACGACCGTGGAATCCTCTGCGCACGATGGCGGGCTCGTCTCGCGGCGGAGTGTGCTCGGCAGCCGCGAGGGCTGAGCGCGCCGTCTCGACCGCTCGCGACTGCTGCCGGCCGGTGTTGAACGGAGGGTCGAGGTAGATCAGCGTGAAAGCTGCATCGGGTAGCTCACGGATCACCGCGAGGTTCTCACCGTGATAGATCTTGACCGCGCCACGCTCGGGGGGTGACGTCGACTCGCTCACGGCACCCGTCGCAGCCATGCGTCGGTTGAGAACTTCGACTCAACCAGCGCTTCGGCTTCGGCGTACTCCTCGTCGGTGATCGATCCCGGCGCAGCAGCATAGAGGCGAGTGAACGTTTCGATGAAGCGCTCGATGATGGCGACGCGCGGCAATCCACTCTGTCGGCGAAGCGGGTCAACCCGCTTCGCTGCTGAAGTGGTTCCCTTGTCGCTCAGCTTCTCGCGACCGATGCGCAGCACTTCGGTCATCATCTGACCATCCATGTCGTAGCTGAGCGTGGCGTGGTGCAGCACTCCCCCGTTGGCGAGGCGTTTCTGCGCGGCACCGCCGATCTTGCCCTGGGGCGAGGCGATGTCGTTGAGGGGCTGGTATGTGGCTTCGATGCCGAGCGATCGCAGTGCTTGCAACACCCAGTCGTCGAGAAAGGCGTAGGAGTCGGCGAAGGTCAGGCCCTGTACGAGGGCGGCGGGCACATACAGCGAGTAGGTGACGATGGCGTTTGCCGCCATGAGCATCGCCCCACCGCCAGAGATGCGGCGAACCACATCGAATCCGTGCCGCGTTGCGCCTTCGGGGTCGACCTCGTTGCGCAACGACTGGAACGATCCGATCACCACCGCGTTCTCGTTCCATTCCCAGATGCGCAGCGTTGGTTTGCGCAGGCCCGCACCCACGCGAGTGGTGAGCACCTCGTCAAGCGCGAGGTTCATTCGCGGCGATACCGGCTTGTCATGCACAACTTCCCAGTCGAAGTCGCTCCAGCCCGGCGCCGTGACCAGCGCGCGACGTACCGCCGTTCCCACAGATTCGGGCGTGAAGCCCAGCAGTTGCGCCCCTTCGGGCAAGGCGGCACGCACCGCGGCCGCGATGGTCGTCACGTCGGATTCCGAGCTCAGCCCGCTGACTGCAGCATCGATGTCTGCAAGAGCGTCATCGGGTTCGAGAAAGAAGTCGCCGGCCAGCCGAAAGTCAACGATGCGGCCGTCGCGCACTTCCAGATCGACGACGACGAGTTTGCCGCCCGGGACTTTATATTCACCGTGCATGAATTCAGCTTAACGATGCCCGGGCGGCTCAGCCGCTACGCGGACATCAGTCGCGTGAAACGAATCGCTTGTTGAGCCACGCGATCAGGTCAGCGTTCACGTCTCCCTTGGCGAAGTCATTGAAGATCTCGTGGCGCGCATCGGGGTAGACCAGGGTGGTGACGTCAGTGAGTCCCGAACGTTCGCGGTATTCCGCGGCGAGTTTATGCACGCTCTTGGGCCCGCCGACCGAATCTTCGCGGCCCACCATCAGCAGCGCGGGAATGTCGTATCCCAGGTCTTTGCGCGGGCGCCCATACAGTCGGGCGGCATCCACAACACCGAACAGTTTGAGCAGCGGTGTGCTGGTGGTGAGCGGGTCGTCGATGAAGTCCTGGCCCACACGCAGGTCGGCAGACAGCCATTCGGTGCCCAGGGCATCTCTGGCCTTCCACCGAGCGTTCAGGTCGCCGCCGTTGAGCGCGGTGGGAGTGCGCAGCGCAGAACCACTGAGCACGAGAGCGTCGTATGCCTCCGGATGCTGATTGATGAGCATCTGCGCCATGAACGACCCCCACGAGTGACCAAGGATCACGAGCGGAAGCGAAGGGTTCTCATCGCGAATGAGCTGAGTGAACTGCCACACACTGGCGAGTGTCGCGGGCAGTCCGCCGACACCGAGGCGGCCGAGCTTGGATGCATCGCCGCCATGCTGCTTCATGCCAGTGCGCCCGTGACCGCGGTGATCATTGACATACACGGTGTAGCCGTTGGCCACGAGATCGTTGATCACCCCGTGATAGCGCCCGGCATGCTCGCCGACGCCATGAAGAAGCTGCACAACAGCGCGCGGTTCGGTCGCGGCGGGGTAGACGTCGTAAACGATCGCGATGCCGTGCGCATCAATGAACTCAGGCATGACGAGAAGTCTAAACACCATTGCTCTGACTAGCGTGAGCAAATATTGCTAGATAAGCTAGCGAATTGTGACGCACGCAAATCCTCGCCGCTGGTACGGCCTCGTCTTCATCAGCATCGCCGTTTCGCTGATCATCGTTGATTCGACGATCGTGAACGTCGCGATCCCGTCGATCGTCGAAGACCTCGACATCACCTCGACACAGGTGCAGTGGGTGCAAGAGGCCTACACCCTCGTGTTCGCCGCGCTCCTTCTCTTGTTCGGCAGCCTCGCCGATCGCATTGGGCGCAGACGGATGCTGATCATCGGCGTGGTGATCTTTGCCGCTTCGTCGGTGCTGGCGGCCCTCGCCCCTACGGGAGAGCTGCTGATCTTCGCGCGGCTGATCCAGGGTGTCGGCGGGGCGATGATTCTGCCCACCACACTCTCACTCATCAACGCCACCTTCAGAGGCAAAGAGCGTGGCATCGCCTTTGCCGTGTGGGGTTCGACGATCGGCGGCATGGCTGCCGTCGGGCCACTGCTCGGCGGCTGGCTCACGACCTATTTCTCGTGGCGGTGGGCATTCGGCATCAACATTCCGCTCGGAATCGTGATCATCATCGGGGTGCTGATCACGGTCATCGAGTCGCGCTCGGCGACCAAGGTGAAACTCGACGTCGTTGGCGCAGCTCTCTCGGTACTGCTGTTCGGAACCCTCGTGTTCGGGCTTATCGAAGGTCGCACCTACGGCTGGTGGACGACCAGCGAAACGATCAGCTTCGGCGATGTGGAATGGCCGTTCGAGCTCTCACCGGTGCCAATCGCGTTCGCGATCGCAGCATTCTCGCTCGTCGGCTTTCTCGCATGGGAGGTGCGCCGAGCACGCGCTGGCCGCTCGACGCTCCTCGAACTGTCGCTCTTCTCGATCGGATCATTCCGAAACGGGAATATAGCCGCCCTCGTAGTGTCGCTTGGCGAGTTCGGCATCATTCTCTCACTGCCACTTTGGCTGCAGTTCGTGCTCGGCTTCGACGCGCTGCAGACGGGCTTCATCCTGCTCGCGCTGGCCGGCGGCTCGTTCGTGGCGAGCGGCTTTGCCGGCGCGCTGAGTGGACGCGTGCGCCCGGTGATCGTCGTGCGTGGCGGAATTCTCGCCGAGATCCTCGGCATTGTCTGGATCGGGCTGATTGTCGCACCGGATGCCGCGTGGGGCTGGCTTGTGCCCGCGCTCTTCGTCTATGGCTTCGGCGTCGGGCTGGCGACCGCACAGCTCACGGGTGTGGTGTTGCAAGACGTGCCTCTAGAACTGTCAGGTCAGGGCTCGGGCACACAGTCCACCGCGCGCCAGGTCGGCGCAGCGCTCGGCATCGCGATCTTGGGTACCGTGCTGTTCACCACCACCGCGAACTCGCTTGCGGCCAAGCTCGACGATCGCGGCATCTCAAACGAGCAGAGCGATGCGGTGGTATCTACGGTCGTCGAAAGCGCTGGCGCAGCGATAGCCGGTCTCGAAGAAGATCCTGACACCGAAGAGATCGGCGAAGATGCGGCAGCCGCATTTTCCTTGGGCACCCAGTTGAGCGCGTTCACCGCCGCCGGATTTCTCACCGTCGGCCTGCTAGCGACAATCTCGCTCGGTTCAACCAAGCGCCCCGAAGACGATGAGGTGAAAACCACCGAGACGACCGAGAGCCAGAGCAACGAGTGAGTTTACTTAACATGGGTAATGACCTATGTTAAGTAAACCGATGACAAACGAATCTCCTCCTGACGCCCCTGCCTCCGGCGACCTCACGTCCGAAGCGTCGAACCTGCGTATCGCGACATTCCGACTTGCAAGGCGCATGCGCACCCAGCGGGCAGTCGACTCGATGAGTGACGGGCAGTTTGCCGTGCTGGCGGTCTTGTGGACCTTTGGCGATCACGCGCTCAGCGAGCTCGCCGAGCGCGAACGAATCTCGCCACCCGCAATGAATCGCACAGTGAACTGCCTCGAGACGTCTGGGTACCTCTCACGCAACGCTGACGAGTCTGACGGCCGCAAGGTGGTCATCTCGCTCACTGATGAAGGCCGTGCTGTTGTCAAAGAGACCGCACGCCGCCGAGATGCCTGGGTCGAAGAGGCGCTCGATGATCTAGACGCGACCCAGCGCGATGTGCTCGCCGCGGCCGCGGTGCTGATGCAGCGGATGGTGGATCGGTGACGCGCCCGCCGACTACCGGCGTCATCCCCCGCAAGGCTCCGGCGATGTTCCGCTCGTTCTCCGTCTTCAACTACCGCGTCTGGTTCATCGGCGCACTGGTATCGAATACCGGTGCATGGATGCAAGCGACCGCGATCAGCTGGGTAGTGCTGACTGAATTGACTGCAAACGATGCCGGCGCGATGGGCATAACGATGGGCTTGCAGTTCGCCCCACCCCTCGTGCTCGTCGGCGTCACCGGCTTCGTGGCTGACCGCTTTGACCGCCGCCATCTGCTGTTCGTGACGCAAGGCCTCTTGCTGCTGCTCGGACTCGCGATCGGCATCTTGCTGCTGAACGACGCGATGACCTTGCCCATGATGTACGCGTTCGCGCTCGGTCTTGGCGTCATTGCTGCGTTCGACAACCCAGCGCGTCAGGCGTTCGTGTCGGATCTTGTGACGCGCGAGAACGCATCGAACGCGGTAGCCCTCAACGCTGCCTCATTCAACGGCGCGCGCATGATCGGCCCGGCGGTCGCGGGTGTCGTCATCGTCGCGGTGGGCACAGGTTGGGTGTTTGTGGTCAATGCGGTGACCTTCCTCGCGATGCTCGGCGCCTTGCTGTTGATTCGCTCCGACGAGCTGATCCCACGCTCGAGAGCCAACGGCGCTGGGCGCCTAGCCGACGGCTTTCGCTATGTGGCACATCGTCCCGACTTGATCGTGACCTTCTCGATGGTGTTTCTCATCGGCGCCTTCGGCATGAACTTTCCGATCTTCGCGTCGACGATGGCGATCGAGTTCGGCCAAGACGCTGACGGCTATGGTCTGCTCAGCTCGATTCTCGCGATCGGCTCTCTCTTCGGCGCGCTTCTTGCGGCCCGCCGCGACAAGGCACGCATCAGAGTGGTGATCGGGGCGACGCTGCTGTTTGCGACGGCCGCCACCGTGTCAGCTTTCATGCCCTCGTATTGGCTGTATGCGGTCACGCTGATGTTCACCGGCTTCGCGGTCGTCACCATGCTCACCACCGCGAACGGCTATGTGCAGACCACCACCGACCCTGCTCTTCGCGGTCGGGTGCTGGCGCTGTACATGGCCATCCTGCTGGGTGGCACGCCGGTCGGCGCGCCGGTCGTGGGCTGGGTCGCCGACACCTTCGGCCCCCGCATGGCCATCCTGCTGGGCGCAGGGTCGGCGCTGGGCGCCTTCGTGATCGGCGCGACCTGGCTGCTGGTGTCGGGCAGGCTTCACCGCCATGACAAGAAGCGATTCCGTCTCACGATCGATGAGACTCGTCCGCTGAGTGTCGTGACTCCCGAGCAATTCAGCGACCAGATGGCGCAGACGACACCGATCCCCCTGCCCACCGAAGCAGACCTGCGCGCGGAGCGCGAGCGAAGCTAGCGCACACCGACGCGAACAAGATGATCGTTGACGAAACGCTCTTCAGGATCGCAACGCTGAAAGACTGCGCGCGCGTCAGCGAGGCGCGGATGCACTCTTTCGACATCTGCTCGAGTGAGCCCGTGCAGTTTGCCCCAGTGCGGGCGCGCGCCAAATGGAGCGAGCGCCGCTTCGATCTTCGTCAAGACTTCGTGCACGGCTCGTGGCTCGTTGCGCCACGTGAAATGAATCGCGAGGCTGTCCCTGCCGAACGCGGGGCTCAGCCACAACTCGTCGGCCGACATGGTGCGCAGTTCGCTCACGAACAGCAGCGGCTCGATGAGCGGTCCTAGCTCACGAACTGCGGCGAGCGCCGCGGCAGCATCCTCGCGAGCGACGAAGTACTCGCTCTGAATCTCATCGCCGAACGAGGGAGTGCCATCGAGCCGAAAGTGGGGCAGACGCAGCATCCATGGCCCTGGAACGCCCCCGATCTCGGTAACGTCGGCCAGCTCGCCGAGTGGCGCAGCCTCAGCATCCAGCACCCCGTCGAGCAAAGCGCCCGCGACAGGGTCGCCGTCGGTGGCGAGTCGAGTCTTCACCCAAACCGCGCCGACTGACTTGCCGAGCCACCGGGTAAACACCGAAACGCTGTAGCCGGCGCCGGTCAGGTCGTCGAGGGCGTCGAGAGCGGCGCCCCAAGAGACCCCGGTGTAGATGTCTTGGCGCATGCGATAGTTCGCCTGGGTCTCGAGCTCCAGCGATACGACGACTCCGAACGCGCCGACACCGACAGCAAGAGCTGCGAACTCCGGTTCACCCCGACGCACTTCGCGCACGTCGCCGTCGAAGGTGATGAAACGGATGCTGCGCACAGCAGTCGTCAGAACGCCGTTGCCGTCACCTGAGCCGTGCGTTCCCGTGGCTGTTGCACCAGCCACTGAGATATGCGGCAGCGAACCGAGGTTGTGCAGCGCCAAGCCCTGCTCATCGAGCCAGGAAGCGAGCACACCATAGCGGGTCCCCGCAGCGACACGAACGGCGCCGGCCCTCAGCGAGAAGTCTCCGCTCAGCCCGGACAGGTCAAGCAGAGTCCCCGTGGTGTCGGGTAGGTCGGTGAAGGAATGGCGGGTGCCGAGGGCGTGCACCGGCCCTGTCGTCGCCGCCAAAACCCGGCGCACCTCAGCTTCGGTTGAGGTCGAGATGATGTGAGCGGCGGCGTAGTCGTGCGTTCCCGCCCAGTTGCGTGTCATGCTCACACGCTACTGGTGTCGCCTCTCCACTCCGACTTCTCAGTCAGCGGCACAACTTCTGGTCGCTCGACGCTCGACGACACCTCGACGCGCGCACCAATATCAGCGGATCGCAGCAGCGCTGTCATCACGTCGAGCGAATGCAGCGCAACGGCGCCGTTCGCGCGAGGCTCGCGCCCCTCGGCGATCGCGGCTACGAAGTCGAGCAGACCGGCGCCGCGCGCCGCATCCACGTAGCCCGCCGAGGCGGCGAGCGGATTCCACCGTTGCGTCTCGGGGTCATTGACGAGCACTTCGCCTGAGAACTGATTGGGGTCGGGCGCCACAAGAGAGACGACATCACCGTGCACCTCGAGGTGGGCGGCCGTCGTCGCGCGCGAATCGAAGCTGGTCGTAATCGTCGTGAGCACTCCGCTCTGGTGCTCCAGCACTCCCGAGACGTGGGTGTAGACCGAGACGGCAACAGTCTCGCCGGCGCGGGGACCGGTGGCGATCGTGCGTTGATCACGCAGCTTGCTCGCGGCACCGATCACCGATTGCACGGGGCCCAGCAGGTGAATGAGCGCCGCCACATAGTAGGGGCCCATATCAAGCAACGGCCCGCCGCCGGGCAGGTAGTAGAAATCGGGATGTGGATGCCATGCCTCGTGACCTGGCGTGACCATCGTGGCGGTTGCCGCCATCGGGCGACCGATGAGTCCGGCGTCGATTGCCGCACGCGCGGTCTGGGTTCCTGTGCCGAGCACGGTGTCGGGCGCCGATCCCACATGCACACCGGCGGCCTGCGCGGCATCGATGATCGCGCGGGCTTCATCCATGGTGACGGCGAGAGGCTTCTCTGTGAAGACGTTCTTGCCCGCTGCGATAGCGCCGAGCGCAATCTCGGCGTGCGCGGCGGGGATCGTCAAGTTGAGCACCGTATCGACCTGATCACTGGCGAGCAGTTCAGCGACCTTCATCGCTGTCGCCGTCGGCAGCGTCGCCGCCACGTCTGCGGCGCGCTCTTCGTTGAGGTCGGCGACCGCGGTGATCACGATGGCCGGAGCATCACGCAGTGTATCGAGATATGCAGCCGAGATGACCCCTAGTCCGATGATTCCTATGCGGTGCGGCTGGCCCACAGCATCCCCCGTTCAATGATGGTTCGTACGTTCGGGTTCTCGAGAACCTCGACGTTGTGGCCCGGTGTCGCCACCATGATGCGACCTGAACCCCACTGTCGCGTCCACACCGCCGGCGACACGTGGGGGCGATGCCACTCCTGCCACGGTTGCGCCGGGTGGGTGGTGGTCGCCAGCACGTCATTGAGGTCGTCGCTCAGCACCCAGTACTGCTCGGTGGTGAGCGAGAAGTCATCGAGGCCTGCGGTGATCGGATGCTGACGCCCGAGGTCGCTGATCTCAATGACGTGCGGCAGATATGCATCTTCTTCTAAGCCGCCGACGACATCGTCAGGGTGCTTGCTCGGGTGGGCGGCGAACTGCCCTCCGATGAGCTGCAGATAGCCGGTGTCCGCTCGGAACGAGTCGGCGATGCCGCCATGCCAGCCGGCCATGCCGGTGCCGGCAGCAACGGCTTTGCGCAGACCCGCGGACTCGTCTGCGCTGATCTCAGACATCGTGACCGACTGCACAATAAGGTCCGTGTCTGCCATCACCTCGTCATCGGCATAGACGGCGGTGGAGTCTTCGATGCTGACCTCAAACCCATTGCTCTCGAGAAACGGGATGAAAAGATTCGTTGCTTCGACGGGATGGTGTCCCTCCCATCCACCACGGACGATAAGTGCTGAGCGCGTTGACATGTTGCGGTACCTCGGATCGATCGAAGGGTTCAGGCTCGCGGCCGTGTGGAGTCACGCACGACGAGTTCTGGCTGAAAGACAATCTGCTCGGTGACGCCGGCGCCGCTGACTTCGGCGATGAGCAGCTCGACAGCTCGCAGGCCGATGAGCTCACTTGGCTGTCGAATCGACGATAGCGGCACGACCGCTGCTGATGAGAAATCAATATCGTCGTATCCGATGATGGCAATGTCTTCGGGAACGCTGACTTCACCCAGCATGACCAGCGCCTGCAGCACGCCCACGGCAAGAAGGTCATTCGCGGCGAAGACGGCATCGGGCCGTTCATCTGAAGCACGCTCGCGCAGAGACTCGCCGGCCGCCCGCCCCGCGAGCACGGTGAGCGCCGTGGTGGGCACCAGTTCAAGAGAAGCATCGGGCTGTTCCGCAATCGCCCGCTTTGCGCCGGTGAGTCGGTCGGCCACCTGACGCACGCTGTCGGGACCACCGATGAACGCGATCCGTCGTCGCCCGGTGTCGAGCAAGTGTCGCACTGCCATGTAGCCGCCCGAAACGTCGTCTACCGATACCGATGAGAAGCCGCTGCCGTCACTGGGCCGGTCGACGAGCACGGCGGTGATGCCGTGCTCGCGCAGGCGTTCCAGTCGCTCGGTCGGGTCGTCCACCGGGCTGATGAGCACTCCGTGAACGCGCTGCTGCTCGAACAGGTCGAGGTAGCTGGCCTCACGTGAAGCATCATCGTCACTGTTGCCAAGCAGCACCGACAGATTGTTCTCGGCCGCTCGCTGTTCTGCACCGCGCGCGATGTCAGTGAAGAAGGGGTTGCGCACGTCGAGCACAACAAGGCCGATGCTGCGGCTGCGACCGGCGCGCAGTTGTCGAGCGGCGTCATTGCGCACGAAACCGAGTTCGTCAATCGCCGCCTGCACCCGGCTGACCGTCGCCGGGGCCACCTTGTCAGGCTGATTGAGAACGTTCGACACCGTTCCCACCGAGACGCGTGCCAGCGCTGCGACGTCTTTGACGCTGACTGCCATGTTTTTCTCCCTGATCAAGAGGTGAGCATCTTCATCTTGTCAAACGATCCCGGTGTGACGTATCCTTGAAACGATTCATTATCTCCCAGCTAAGGATGCCTCGATGACGAGCCCCGTCACACCGTCGAACTTCGCGCGATCGAGCGCAACGCGGCACTGCTTCGAATTACAGGTGAAGCCGGAACTGCTTGACGAATACATCGCCCGCCATACTCCGGTCTGGCCCGAGATGCTCGCTGAGATCGCGGCATCCGGCCGAAGAAACTATTCACTCTTTGTCGGTGAGTCTGGCCGACTCATCGGCTACTACGAGACCGACGACGATGCAGCCGCGCAGGCGTATCTCGCCGCTTCAGCCGTGGCCGCCCGATGGGAATCGCAAATGGGCCACTTCTTCGTCGCCCTCGACGGCCGCCCTGACCAGGCAGCGCAACCTCTCACCGAAGTCTTCAATCTTGACACCCAACTAACCGCCGCCACGAAAGAGAGCGATGCATCGTGAGCATTCTCACCCCTGAAATCCTTTCCACCCTTGAAAAGCAGGGCATCGAGCTGCCCTCGTGGGCATTCGGCAACTCGGGCACCCGCTTTCGCGTGTGGACCACGGAGGGAACCCCGCGCGACCCCCGCGAGAAGATCGCCGATGCAGCGCAGGTGAACAAATACACGGCGCTGGCGCCGAGCGTTGCCCTGCACATTCCTTGGGACAAGGTCGACGACTACGCGTCGTTGCGCAGCTATGCCGAAGACCTCGGTGTACAGCTGGGCACCGTCAACTCGAATACCTTTCAGGACGAGGACTACAAATGGGGTGCGCTGACGCACCATGACCCCCGCATTCGCCAGAAGGCGATCGATCACCACCTCGAGTGCATCGACATCATGGATGCGACGGGCTCACGCGACCTGAAGATCTGGTTGGCCGAGGGTTCGAACTACCCCGGCCAGAACGACATGCGCTCACGTCAGGATCGACTGCAGAACTCGTTGCAGCAAATCTACGCGCGCCTCGGAGACGAACAGCGCCTCGTGCTCGAATACAAATTCTTCGAGCCGTCCTTCTACCACACGGATGTTCCCGACTGGGGTACGTCGTACGCGCACGTTGCCAGCTTGGGCGAGAAGGCATCGGTCTGCCTCGACACCGGCCACCATGCCCCCGGCACCAACATCGAGTTCATCGTCATGCAACTGTTGCGCCTCGGCAAGCTCGGTTCGTTCGACTTCAACTCCCGCTTCTACGCCGACGATGACCTCATCGTCGGCGCGGCCGACCCGTTCCAGCTGTTCCGCATCATTCTCGAGGTCGTGCGCGGCGGTGGACTCAACAACCCCGATGTGGCATTCATGCTCGACCAGTGCCACAACGTCGAAGACAAGATCCCCGGCCAGATCCGCTCGGTGCTGAACGTGCAAGAAATGACGGCGCGCGCATTGCTCGTCGATCGCACGGCGCTCGACGCCGCTCAGCAGTCGAACGACGTGTTGGCAGCCAACGCGCTGCTTATGGACGCGTTCTACACTGATGTTCGCCCAGCTCTTGCCGAGTGGCGTGAGTCTCGGGGGCTCGCCGCCGATCCGATGGCTGCCTATGCGGCATCGGGCTACCAGCAGCAGATCGCTGCCGACCGCGTCGGCGGAACACAGGCGGGCTGGGGCGCCTAGCCCGCGTCGCGTCGCGTCGCGCTCATCACCGCCACCGCACCTGCCGCTCGGCCCCAAATTCAATCGCCAATCCAAGGAATCGCAATGACGAACCCCACTGCTGCTGATCTGATCGCCCGTTCCAACAGCCTCGGCTCCGACCCCAAGAACACGAACTACGCCGGCGGCAACACCTCCGCCAAGGGCACCGACGTCGACCCGGTCACGGGCGAGCCGGTCGAACTAATGTGGGTGAAGGGCTCCGGCGGAGACCTCGGCACCCTGCAGGAGAAGGGCCTCGCCGTGCTGCGCCTCGACCGCATGCGCGCACTGGTGAAGGTGTACCCCGGGCTTGATCGTGAAGATGAAATGGTCGCGGCGTTCGACTACTGCCTGCATGGGAAAGGTGGTGCAGCTCCCTCGATCGACACCGCGATGCACGGCCTCGTGGATGCCGCGCACGTTGACCACCTGCACCCCGACTCGGGCATCGCCATTGCAACCGCCGCCGACGGCGAAGCACTGACATCGAAGATCTTCGGCGACAAGGTCGTCTGGGTGCCGTGGCGTCGGCCTGGCTTTCAGCTCGGCCTCGACATCGCTGAGATCAAGGCGAAGAATCCCCAGGCGATCGGGTGCATTCTCGGTGGGCACGGCATTACGGCGTGGGGCGACACCTCAGCGGAGTCTGAGCAGAACTCGCTGTGGATCATCAAGACCGCGCAAACCTACATCGACAGTCACGGCGAGTCGCACCCCTTCGGCGCAGCCCGCGAAGGTTTTGGCGCGCTCGCTGATGCTGAGCGCCTGACTAAGGCGGCTGCCCTTGCAGCGACGATTCGCGGGCTCGCCAGCCGCGACAAGCCGATGGTCGGACACTTCACCGACGACGAGCGCGTGCTGGAGTTTCTTGCCTCAGCCAAAGCGCCCGAGCTCGCCGAACTCGGCACGAGTTGCCCCGACCACTTCTTGCGCACCAAAGTGAAGCCGATGCTGCTCGACCTGCCAGCACACGCGTCAGTCGAGGAGTCCGTCGCGCGCCTGAGAGAACTGCACGAGGCCTACCGTGCCGACTACACGGCCTACTACGAGGCGCACGCCACCGACTCGAGCCCGGCGATCCGCGGCGCCGACCCGCTGATCGTGCTCGTCCCCGGGGTGGGGATGTTTTCGTATGGAGCAAACAAGCAGACCGCACGCGTCGCCGGCGAGTTCTACTTGAATGCGATCAACGTCATGCGCGGCGCCGAGGCGCTGTCGACCTATACCCCGATCTCAGACGCTGAGAAGTTCAACATCGAGTACTGGGCTCTCGAAGAGGCCAAGCTGCTGCGCGCACCGAAGCCGAAAACCCACCAGGGACGCATTGCTTTCGTCACCGGCGCTGCATCCGGCATCGGCAAGGCGATCGCGACCCGTCTTGCCGCAGAAGGGGCTTGCGTTGTTATTGCAGACCTTGACCTCGAAAAGGCTCGTGCGGCTGCTGCTGAGCTCGGCAGCACCGATGTCGCCATCGGCGTCGCCGCGAATGTCGCCGACGCCGACGGTGTGCAGTCCGCGATCGATGAGACATTGCTTGCGTTCGGCGGTATCGACCTCGTCGTCAACAATGCGGGCCTGTCCCTGTCAAAGCCGCTGCTCGAAACCACGGAGAAGGATTGGGATCTGCAGCACGACGTGATGGCGAAGGGTTCCTTCCTCGTAACCAAGGCCGCCGCCAAGTCGCTCGTCGAACAGGGAATGGGCGGGGACGTCATCTACATCTCGTCGAAGAACTCAGTGTTCGCCGGCCCCAACAACATCGCGTACTCCGCGACGAAGGCAGACCAGGCTCACCAGGTGCGACTGCTTGCCGTCGAACTGGGTGAGCACGGTGTGCGTGTGAACGGCATCAACCCCGACGGTGTGGTGCGCGGCTCGGGCATCTTCGCCGCCGGATGGGGCGCCAACCGGGCTGCAACCTACGGTGTCAAAGAAGAAGACCTCGGCCAGTACTACGCGAACCGCACGATCCTCAAGCGCGAGGTCGTTCCTGAGAACGTCGCCGACGCGGTCTATGTGCTAACCGGTCCGGAGCTCAGCCGCACCACCGGTCTGCACATTCCGGTCGACTCTGGTGTCGCGGCGGCATTCCTGCGATGACACACACAGCGGGGGGCGCGGTCGCTGCCGTCGATCTTGGTGCGACCAGCGGACGCGTGATGATCGGTCGCGTCAGTGCGGGGGCGCTCGAACTGGAACAAGTGGCACGTTTTCCGAATGGACCGGTGCAACGCGCTGACGGCCTGCACTGGGATTTCACTGCGCTTTACGAGCACATCGTCGCAGGCCTCACCGAGGCGTTGCGTCGCGAGCCGAGCATCGCCAGCATCGGCATCGATTCATGGGCGGTCGATTACGGCCTGCTCCGCGATGGCGAAATGGTGACCGAGCCTTTCCACTATCGCGACGACCGCACCGCGGTCGGGGTCGAAAGAGTGCACGACGAGCTGCCGTTCGCTGACCTCTACCGCCGCAACGGACTGCAGTTTCTGCCGTTCAACACGCTGTACCAGTTCGCCGCGGATAGCAAAGTTGCAGGCGCTGACCGAGCATTGCTGATTCCTGATCTTGTGGCCTACCTGCTCACTGGTGCTCAGATCGCCGAACGCACCAATGCGTCAACGACGGGTCTCGTGAATGTTCGCATCGGCGAGTGGGATGCTGATCTGCTCGAACGGCTGAACATCTCCGCCGAGCTGCTGCCCGCTCTCGTCGAACCGGGAGCGAGCGTGGGCAGGTTGCGCGGCGATGCCGAAGAGCGAGTCGGCGCGCCACTCGAGGTCATCGCTGTGGGCTCGCACGACACTGCCTCGGCGATCGTTGCCGTGCCGATGACCTCGCCCAACGCCGCGTATATCTCTTGCGGCACCTGGGGGCTGGTTGGTGTCGAATTAGATCACCCGGTCATCAGTGACGCCGCTCGCGCCGCCAATTTCACCAACGAGGGCGGTGTCGATGGCCGCGTACGATTTCTGCACAACGTCACCGGTCTCTGGCTCTTGAGCGAAGCCGTGCGCACCTGGGAGCAGGAGGACGGCAGCAGCATCCACCTTCCTGAACTCTTGGATGCTGCCTCATTCGCGACCACAGACGTGCCCACTTTCGACGCGAACGATCCGCGGCTCGCTGCGCCCGGCGACATGCCCGCACGTATCGCCGAGCTATTGCGCGAGGGTGGCCAGACAGTGCCGAAAACTCGCGAGGCCTTCACCCGCACGATCGTCGAGAGCATCGCCAAGGCCTTCGCCGACGCAGTGCACACCGCAGCTGCGCTCACCGACCGCGCCATCGACGTCGTGCACATCGTGGGTGGTGGTTCACTCAACCGCCTGCTGTGTCAGACGACGGCCGACCGTGCGGGAATGCCGGTTCTGGCAGGACCTGTCGAAGCGACGGCAATTGGCAACGTTCTGGTGCAGGCACGCGCTCATGGCTGGTTCGGCCCAGATGCAACGCTCGAGACACTTCGCGCGGCGGTAGCGAGCGAGTTCTCGCCGGTGCGTTACGAGCCGCGCGGTGACGCTTAGCTTTCACAAAGTTCGCACGCTTCAGTCGAAGACCTTGCTTGCCGCGTGGATCTGTCGGCGTGCCTCGTCGATTGTCTCCAGAATCGAAACTGTTTCCGCGTGGGTGTGCAGCGGCGATTCCACCCGCCCCTCATCTACAAAGCGAGCCAATGCTGTCGCCTCCCAGGAGAGTCCGTCGAAGCCGGCCAGTCCGGTCTGGTCTCTCCACGCACGTGACTCGCTGCCGAAGACGGCAGTGTCCAAGAGCCTGAAAGAGCTGGGCGCGAAGAAAGGTGCGGAAAGTTCGACACGGGCCTCGCTGCCGGCGACGACCGCGGTGATCGGTGTACGAGTCAACATTCCGGCGCTGAGTACCGAGCGCCGCGCGCCCTCGTAGGTGCAAGCAAGCGTCGCATACGCATCCACTCCGGTGGAAGTCAGAAAACCCTGTGCCACGACCTCGGTCGGGGCCCCCAAGACTTCAGAAGCGAACGCGATCGGATAGATGCCCATGTCGCCGAGGGCACCACCGCCGAGTTCGGGCCTCCAAAGTCGGCGCGAAGGGTCGCGTGGGACAGCCTGTCCGTGATCGGCGAGGACCATCTCGACATCGCCGAGCACTCCCTCGGCGACAAGGCCGCGGATGACGCTTGACTGCGGCAAATAGCGGGTCCACATCGCCTCCATTGCGAGCACGCCCGCTTTGCGCGCAGCGGCGAGAAGAGTTGTCGCGTCCTCGGCGTTGGTCGCGAGCGGCTTTTCGATGAGCACGTGTTTGCCCGCCGCGATCGCCAGCAACCCGAGTCTCACGTGCTCTGACGCCGGGGAAGCTACGTACACCACGTCGATGTCGCCGCGCGAGACCAGCTCCTCGTAAGACCTTGCCGCGTGTGGAATGTCAAAGCGTGCCGCGAACTCCAGAGCCCGCTGAAAAGAACGCGAGCCGACGGCCACCATCCTCTGGACGGTGAAGCGATGCAACGCCTCGACGAACGCGGAGGCAATTCCGCCAGGAGCAAGCACGCCCCATCGCAACGACGGAGCGCTGTCACGTGAGAAGGTCTTTGCGTCAGGAAGACGGGATGGAAGTCGACTCATCTCCGATCGATCCCGTCTCGAATGATGCCCTTCGTGGCATCACCGAGCGGAACGGGTGGCGACACTTCGCGAAAGGCCTCGATCGGAGCCGGGCCGTTGCCGTGTTTCGGAGTGAGCACGGCGACAACAGTGACTGACATCAGTCAGACCAGCCGAAAGTCGATCCCGAGAACGGATGCCGCTGCACGATATGTCGCGGCGCGGTGTCCTGTCGACAGGCTCCAGTGGTGCCCGACACCGGTCGCCGACCACGCATCGACCCACTCACCCGGGTCTCGACCGAAGTCCACGCGACTCGTGGTGTTTCCGATCTCCAACAGCGGGCCCGGAACGACTTTGCCCTCTGAGGCGATGAACGACAACGAGCCATCGCGGTCCTGACCCAGGCCAAGAAGAGTCACCGGACCATGTTGCACGTCGAATTCCACCGAGACACCCCATCCACGCTTGCCGTGGTAAACACCGAGGCCGCGAAGAAGCGGATCACGGGCCGACACCGCGAGGTGCGCCGGTCCGTCATGGCCCATCTCGACAACATCGTCTTCGAAGTTCAGCGACTGAATCTCACAGAATGACCCGCCCGCGCCGACGACCTGGGTGGCAAGCTGCGCCAGCGTCGTCCGTAGTTCATACTCTCCGGTCGTCGGGATGCCACGGGCGGTGAGAAGAGACGCGCCGAGAATCATCCCCGCGCCAAGGCGCTCGTGCTGTTCGCCGTCGAGCCCGCGATGGTAGTAAGCAAGTGAGTCAAGATCGAAGTCTTCGACTAGCCGGTCCAGCCCCACCGACACTCGCGCGCCCCAGGCGAAGTCTTCTTCGACCACAGTCTCGTCGAGAGTGAAGATGCTACGAGCAAGCGCCATCCGCTCGGCTACCTCTTGCTCGGTGACCGCGTCAACACGCACCCGTAGGTCGTCAAACTCAAGCACCTCAACGTGGGATCCGAAGGTCGCCGGAAGCAAGGTCAGATCGGTCGAGACATCAAGCATTCCCGGGTACACGTGTCCCATCAAGCCGTGACGTGCGTGCCTGAGCGCCGCGCGCACATGTGCAGCCGCGATCCACTGCTCAATGCGCCGCCACGCAGACTCCTGGCGCAGGTATCCCGACACAGACCGGAAAGGGATGCCCGCGCGCATGAAAACATTCCCCACCTCGGGAACCGGGCACTGACCGCAATATGCCAGCCAATTACCGGTGTCGAACGAGGCGTGGTCCATCTTCTCGGTCGGCTGCAAGTCGATGACGAGCACGGGTGCGCCCGAGCGCTGCGCGATCGGTAGCACCATCGAACTGGTCAGATATGTGGTGAGGAAGAGCACGATAAGGTCGCAGTCGGCCCTGCGAAGGGCTTCAGCTGCGGTCGCACCCTCCTGCGCGTCCGAGATGAATCCCACGTCTGTGACTTCGGCGTCCATCTCCGCGAAGCGTTCTGACACATACCGGGCAGATTCCTGCAGCTGCGGCAACAAGTTCGGGAACTGTGGCCAATAGGTTCCGAGTCCCCCAGCGACCAGCCCGATCCGCGGCTTGCGGCGCGAGGCGGGAGGGAGCAAGGTGCTCATTTGGGTTGTTGTCGAAGACATGTATTCCTTCTTTCCTATAGACGAGGCCGGGCGGGTCGCTCTGTCTGGTGTCTAACCTGCAGCCAAGCGGGCCTGTCGAGACGCACAGCCGCCGTCGAACGCGACATAATTAGGTGCGCCCGCGTAGAGCGATGCAGTAGCGGGCATCACGGGAGGTAGTGGTCGATGTCGCGGGGGCGAGTTCACATCAGAGACGTTGCCCGCATCGCCGGCGTATCGGTCGGCACTGTGTCGAACGTGCTCAATGGACGCACGAGCGTGAAGCCCGAACTTGTCGCTCGTGTGCATACGGCGATGCGAGACCTCGACTACGTGCCGAACAGTCACGCGCGGCAACTTTCGTCGGGCGCCAGCAGGACGCTCGGCTTGCTCGTTCTCAGTAGCTACGACTCGTTCTTCAATACGCTCGCCGAAGTCGCAGAGGACGCCGCTGAGAAGGCAGGTTTCTCGGTGCTTCTCGGAGGCAGTTCGCAGCGAGCTGAGCGCGAAACCCGCTATCTCGATCTGTTCGAATCGCAGCGAGTCGGCGGGATCATGCTTGCGCCGATCGACGGAGTGACACCTCGTATGCGGTCCATACAAGCTGGGGGCACCCCGATCGTCCTGCTCGGCGTTTCGGAAGCCGAACCGAACTTCAGCGTCGTTCAGTCGGACGCCGAACGTGGCGGTTACCTCGCCGTGCGCCACCTTATCGAACAGGGACGCAACCGCATTCTCGTGGCCGGTGGTCCGATGCATCAGGTGCGCGGGCGTGTGGATGGTGCGACTCGCGCCGTCGCCGAATCCCCCGGAGTGCGGATGGACTACCTTTCCACGGTCACCCTCACCATTGACGAGGGTCGCCGCGTGGGCGCACGGATTCTCGAGACCCCGCCCGAGCGACGCCCGGATGGGATCTTCGCCGCCAACGACCTGTTGGCCATCGGCTTGATGCATGAGATCACCAGAGCAGGCGCAATCCGAATCCCCGACGACCTGAGCCTCATTGGTCACGATGACATCGAGTTCGCCGCCACCGCTCAAGTGCCGTTGACCACCGTGCGACAGCCCGTCGAGCTGATGGCGCAGGCCGCCGTCGACATCACCGTCTCCGAGATCGCAGCAGGCACCGCAGAGGAGCATGCTCGACGCGTCTATTCGCCCGAGCTCGTGGTGCGCCACACGTCGTTGCCCACGTCCGTGGGTGTTCATCGGTAGAGCGCGCCGCCGCCCTGGCGTCGGAGCTCGAATTCGTGCCCGCCGCGGGAGAGTTCGTGAATCTCTCCGCGCACACGCACACGAGCGGCATCCGACAGGTTCACCCGATAACGAATGAACTCATCTCCGGCCTTCTCCCACTCGACCTCTGCGGTAGCGGCTCCGGCGAGATTCGCCAGTCCTGAGATCCTTTCTCGTCCAAGGTCGTTGACCCTCAGGTCCGCGACGGGCCCGCGGTCATCGATATCAAGGTGCAGACCGAGCCCCCAACGCGACATCTGCCACGTCGGTGCGCCACCCCAATAGTGGCATTGGCTCCAGCGCTCGTCGAAGACCTCCCACCACGTCGTGGCACCGCGGTCCAGCATCCATCCCCAGCCCGTGCGCCACATATCTGCGACTTCTTGGCCTCGGCCGGTGTCAAGCAAAATGGGGAAGGAGTAGTTCGTGAAGTACGGCGTGGCAGCACCTGGGCGCACCTGAGTCCCATCTCGAAGTCGGGCCGCTTTGGAGTCGAAGGGAAAAGCCCTTGAGACGTGCTCCTGGATATACTGCGCGGCGCCTTCCGGGTCAACGATGCCGCTGTGCACGCCGAGCGTCCATGAGTGGTAGGGGTTTGCCGGGTTGACCATCCATCGCGTCAGCACTTGCGCGAGTCGCTCTTCTTCTGCCGCGTATCGCGCCGCCTGCTCGGGCTTGTCCAGCAGTTCCAGCCAGCGCCGCCAGCTGCGCACTGCCTGATGCACATGAGCGATAACGGCGAGGTTCGGTTGGTCTTTCGGGACGCCGTAGCCCCAGTCGACGAACGACCAAGGAAGATGATGTTTTCCGTCGACATCAACGCACGCGAGAAGAGCGCCGATGTTCGCTTTCGCGCTCTCCTCGAGTTCGCGAAGAATCGAGAGGTCACCTTCAACCCGAGCCACGTTGATGCAGGCGGTGACCCACTGGGCAGCGTACGTCCCGAGATACAGCACTTCCCCTGGTCCGCACCCCGAGACCAGGCCATCGTCACGAGCCCCCGCGGCAGAATGCAGCAGTGCGCGACGCACGAGACGCACATCACCCCACCCCGCGCTCAGCAAATGCAGCGCACTCGAGACCACGTCACCGACCCACTCGCCGCGCTCGCGGACCGAGTCGATCAGGCTATCTTCTGCGGTTGCTCGCAGTGTCTCGAGCCCCGTCATCCAAATGCGATCAAGGAGTGGGTCACCGGACTCGAATCGGCCGGTGGGTACTCCGAGAAAATCTCTTTCGATGAAGCGGGCGTCGGTGACTTCACAATCGAGACCACCTCTCACCCTTACTTCGACGTATCGGCCACCCAAGGACTGCAACGGTTCAATAGTGGTCTCGCCCGAGTCGACGGTGAAGTGTTGGAGCATGCGCGTGGGGCCTGCAGAGAGCGCGACGACTGGCGAGGGGCGGCCGTCGGGTGTCAGTCTTTCGGCGAAACCTACCGTGACCTCCGCCCTCGCGGAGGAGGCGACCTTCAATGCGACTGACCCCACTCGAACGCGCCCCAGGTCGTAGCGAAACCACTGTCCGTCTAAGTCATCTAGCGGATCGGGATTGTCGTCCGCGAGCAGAAACTGGGTGGCGATGTCATCAAACTCGTACCCCACGTACGTGTCGCGATACGTTCCTGATGCGTGCGGTGTAAGAGGGCGCGAGCGCCAAGCGGGAAGAGCAATGTCCGCGCGTGTGGCTTCGGATCCAAGCACCGATAGATCGACTACCGTCGGCTCTGACCATCCGGCGTGCAGGTCGTCATCCCACCAGGCGCCGGTGAAAGGAACCGCCTGCCACTCAACCCAGCCGAGCAGCGGGCTGACGCGCAAGCCTGTGGCGTGATACTCCTCCAACTCCCTGCCCCGCCACACGAGTGGCACCTCAACGTCATCGCTGGCTATCAGGCGCACCCAGCCGAAAGGCGGCAGCGCGGCCGACATGCGGGTCGTGAGAAGCTCGGCCTGCGCGTGCAGCGCGAACCGATGACGCCCCGCAGGCAGATCGATCTGTTGTTCGTGATACTCCGGGAGCGCCGGCGCGTAGCGTAGCGGACCGTGAACGATGGTCTCGGCGTCAATACGAAGCCGGAATGCTCCTGATGCCTGCACAGCAAGTCGATACGTGCCGTCCGCAGGCACAACCACGTCAGCGACGAACCCCACGTGTTGGTCGGGGCGCGCGTCTTTAAGCCAAAAGGCGCCAGGAAAGGTCGGCTCAAGAGCACGGCGCACGGCACCGGCGGGCCGTCCGTCGAGGCCTGAATAGCCGTGCGGCTCGATCTGAACACCTTCGACAAGTGCGTGGATGCTGCGAGGGCTGTCTTGGGGACGGATGATCTGTCGCGTTTCGACGTCACTCATGGCTGATCTCGCTGTCATTCTGGGGGTCTACAGGAGCACCCGACTGCTCAAGGACGGGCGGGCTGCCGGGCGCACCATGGGTGAAGGTTGCGAAACTCGTCGCGGTATGAGCAATGAGCTCCGCCATGAGTTCCGCTCGCACGGCCAAGTGGGCCGGGTCCTCGAATACGTTGCGCCACTCGCGAGGGTCGGCCTCGAGATCGTACAGCTCGCCTTGCGCGCCGGCCCTTTTCGGATCGACGAACATGATGAGCTTGTAGCGAGGGGTACGCCACATCCACGCGGGCGCTGGCTCGTGCATTTCGGCGAACGAACCGGACCGGCGAGCCCGCTTTAACAGCGACGTTCCGACAGCGCGAGCATGGATGTCGAATCCAGCGGTTTCGGTGATGGTGGGATACACGTCTACCAATGCGGCGGGCCTCTCGTCGATGGTCCCGCGCAGGTGCGGCGCGATCGCTGAGCCCGACAGCACCAGCGGCACGCGCACGCTGCTGTCGTAGAGGCAATACTTGGAGAACTGAAAGTTACGCTCGCCGAGCAGTTCACCGTGGTCGCTCGCAAAAACAACAAGTGCGTTGGCGAGCCGCCCACGCGCTGCGAGCCTGTCGAGCGCCTGACCGAAAAGCGAATCCAACCAACTGCAGTTCGCCCAGTAGCGCAGTGTTGCCCGGCGTCGTTCGCGGAGGGGCATCGCACGCCACGCGTCACGCCATCGTTTACTGCGGGCCCCGAGGAACGGAGAGTTCTCGTCCCGCACGCGGATATGGTCGTAACGCGATTCGTCCCAGGGCGGGACCTCCAGATCGGGAATCTCGTCTATGTCATACAGATCCTCGAACTCTGCGGACGGGTTGTGCCCAGCGTGCGGCTTGACGAAACTGAGATAGAAGAAGAGCGGCTTGTCAGTATCGAGATCCGGTCCGTCGAGCCACTCAAGAGCCTTCTCCGCGATCCAACCGTCTGGATGATTGCGCATGGGAATAGGCGAGGTGGCACCAAAGTAGCCCACGGGCTCTTCCTCCCCTGGCCCGTAGTCGCGCGTCATCTGCAAATACGCGGCACGACCGTCAGGATCTTCTTCTTCTTGCCAACCGGCAGCGCCGACCTCCAGCCCGAGGTCTCGGGTGCCAACGACCCGCACCTCAAATCCCCGCGTCGAGGGGGTGTCGGGGGTGCGCCCCCAGTGGGTCTTGCCGAACCCTGCGGTCAAATAGCCGGCGTCGCGCATAGCTTCAGCGATCACCGGCGCCGCGATCGCGTCGTCGCCCGGAGTAGCCGCTTCGTTCGAGCGCACACCGTTCTGTGACGGGTACATCCCCGTCATGAGCGAGTGACGGCTGGGCACACACATTGGTGCTTGGCACGTTGCCTGCGGAAAGCGAATCCCGCTCTGGATCAAACGATCGAGGTTCGGGGTCTTGATGAGGGGATTGTGTGCGCCAAGGGCGTCCCAACGCTGTTGGTCGGTCATCAGGAAGATGATGTTGGGTCTGTCATCCGCGGTCATCGTGGATACCTTTCAAAAAAGACGGTGCGCTTGCACGAGCCTGCGCGTCGATCGCGGCGCAGATCACTCGAGGCCGGAGCCCACGATTCCGCGGGTGAACCAGCGCTGGAAGAGCACGAAGACGAGCAGGACTGGCACCATGGCAACCACGGCCGCAGCGAATCCAACCGATGGCGAGATATTGCTGAATTCGCCCTGCGCTAGCGGCGCGAGAGCAAGCGTGAGAACTCTGGTATCGGGTCCCGGAGCGGCCACAAGGGGCCAAATGTACATATTCCACGCGGTGAGAAATGTCACGACCGAGTAAGACGCGATCACCGGCTTCGCCAGAGGCAACGCAATGGAGAAGAAAGTGCGGAACCAACCCGCGCCGTCCAGCCGTGCCGCCTCGATGAGTCCTCCGGGGAAGGTCACGAAGAACTGGCGAAACAGCAAAATACCAAGAGAGGCATGGCCGACGACAGGAAGAATCAGACCTGCGAATGAGCCGATGAGACCCAATTCGAGCGTGACGATGAAGGTCGGAATAAGAGTCAGGTTTGCGGGCAGGAAGATCGGAACTACGAACATCGCCAGAAGGAATCCGGTCCATTTGAGTGGCATCTTGGCGAGGGCGAATCCTGCCGGAAGGCAGATGGCCAATTGAAGGACAAGGACCGACACGACGAAGATGAAAGTGTTCAGCACCGTGCGTGGAGTGAGATACCGCCACGCCTCGGCGTAGTTCTCCCAAACAAGCTCAGTGGGCACCAACTTGGGCGGATACTGCGAAATTTCCTGGAACGACATGAGGGAACCAGACAGCAAGTACAACAGTGGGAATGCCGTGATGAGGCCGAGCACGACAATGGTCGTGTAGCGCCCGAAACGGGTTTTCGTGGAGTTCATCGGTTTGCCCTCGATCCCAGAACGCGCCCGAGAGCAACGATTCCGACGATGAGTAGAAGTTGGAAGATCGACAGCGCGCTGGCGTAACCGACGTCCTGAAAGCTGAATGCCTGTTCGTACGCGTACAGTGCCAGGCTGCGGGTCGCCCCAAGGGGCCCGCCACCGGTCATAATGAGCGCCACGTCGAGCGAGTTGGCGACGAAGTTAATGATTTGAAGAACGACTACCACAAGAGTCGTCGGCATCACATTCGGCCAGGTCATTGACCAGAGCGTGCGCCATGCACCCGCGCCGTCCAAGGCTGCTGCGGAGTAGATATCTTCGGGCACTCGTTGCAACCCGGCCAGGTAGAAAATGATCACGATCGGCAGAGCGAGCCAGACCATCATCAACACCAGTGACGGCAGCGCGAGTGCTTCGCTGTTGAGGAAATCGACTGGCGGTAGCCCAAACGCGCGCAACAAGGCTGCGATCGGACCCTGTCGAGGGTCGTACATGAACGACCAAAGGACGGCGGAAACAGCCACCGACAGGACGACTGGAATGAAGTACAGCACACGCCAGACGGGCACACCAGGCATGTTCACGTTGATCAGCACTGCGATCATGAAGCCGAGTAGCACCGTAGGGATCACACCGAGCACGACGTACTGAATAGTTACGCCCAGCGCTTGCCATACGTCAGGATCAGCGATCAGTCGGGCGTAGTTGTCGAATCCGACGAAAGTCGGAGGACGAAAGAAGTCCCACTGCATGAAGCTCAAGGCGATGCCTACGATCGCCGGAATGATGACAAAGACGGTGAACATCACGACGGCGGGGGTGAGCATGCCCCAGCCTGCGAGAAGGTCCAGTCGGCGCGCTCGGCCACCCGCCGGGCGCGGGGATTTCCCCGCGCCCGAACCGGTGACGATGCGCTGTGTAGCGCGTGTATCAGTCATTACTTCAGAAGCGCGTTGAGCGAGTCCTGAGCTGCAGTGAACGCGGACTCAATCGATTCATCGCGCAACATCACCAGCTGAATCGCCTCTTGAAGCGCCGGCAACACCTCGGGTGCGACGTCGGCGGGATACGGCTGCTGAAGAATCGCGTCCTCGATGGAGGTTTGCACAGCAGGTACGAAGTTCGCCGGAACAGCTGGCGGGTTCTGCTGCCAGGTGCCATTCTCAATTCCGTCGGTTGTCGCGGGGATCACGCCGTCGTCCTTCGCGACCTCAAGACCGCCGTCAACCGAGTAGAACCAGGCGAGGAACTCCCATGCTGCGCTCTTGTTCTCAGATTTGTCGCCGATCGACAGCGAGTATGCGCCACCACCGGTCGTGCGAGTGCCGTCGATGACAGGCATCGCAACGACATCCCACTCGCTTTGCATCTGCTCGCGCAATGCGGCGATGCGAGCCGTCGACGCGACTTCCATCGCGGCTTGCTCGCTCGGAAAGAGATTCTTGCCCGGGTCGTTTGCCAGCGTCGAGTAAGGGACGCCGAAATCATCTGTGTACGGCTCGAGCAAAGTCGTCCACGCTTCGAGCCCGGCGGGGTTCGCGAACACGAACTCCCCGGCGTTCGTGTCATACATGTCGCTTCCGTACGCACGAATCACTGGGTACCACTGGAAAGGAGTCTCCGCGACACCGAGGGGTGTGACAATACCGAAAACGTCGCCGCCCGAGCCTTCGTAGATGGTGCGTGCAGCGTCATACATCTCGTCATACGTCCAGTCTTCAGACGGGAGTTCAGCGCCGTATTCTTCGAACTGCTCGATGTTGTAGACAATGACACCGCTGTCAGCAGACACAGGAAGACCAGTGATGCGGCCGTCTTCGCCCTCGAACAACCCTAGGAAGTTCGGTGAGAACTCCGCAGAATCCAGTCCGGAGCGTCCTTCATCGAGCCACTCGGACATGTCCCAGAGCAGCCCGTTGGCGTCGAGGGTCTGGTTGAGTCCACCCGTGTTGAAAAGCACGTCCGGCACGGAGCCGCTAAGGTTCTCGGTCGCGAGTTGCTGGGTGTAGTCAGCCGGCGACTCAGCCACGGCTTGAACTGTGACGTTGATATCGGGGTTCGATTCTTCGAACACGGCAGCATATTCCTCGAACTGAGGAACGAGAGATGCGATCATGCCGACACGAATGTCGCCGCTTGCCGTTGACGAGTCCGTGGTGTCGTCGCCCGACGACTCTTCTCCGGACGAGCAGGCGGCGAGCGAGACGGCGAGGATAACCGCGCCGCTGCCGGCGAGAAGCCGACGAGGGAATTTTGGTGAAGTAGCCACTGTGACAACCTTCTTTGCTTGGGACAGGGAATCCATCGGAATGAACCGATTCACGAGAGCGTATCAGGCTCACCCGTTCTCGCGGTAGCCCCAAGAGTGTTCGCTTCCATTTTGATCAGTATCTTCCAGCAATACCAACAACTTTGCTTGTCTCCGCAGGTTTTCCTATGCCAGAATCAAGCATATGAACCGGTTCACTGCTGAACAACAAGCACCCACATCCAGTGCGGCATCTCCGCAACGACCGAACCTCGTGTTCATCTTCTCCGATCAACAATCGCGCGACATGCTCGGCGCGTACGGCCTCAGCGACGTGAAGACGCCCCATCTCGATCAGCTCGCTGCAGAAGGTCTGCTATTCGATCACGCAGTGTCGAACTCACCCGTATGCACCCCCGCCCGCAGCATGCTGATCTCGGGGCAGCATCCGCTCTGGAACAACTGCTTCACGAACGATCGTCGTCTTGCGACCAACCTCGGTGACTCATTCGCCGAAGTCACTCGTGACGCTGGGTACCGAAACGGCTACGTCGGCAAGTGGCATCTGTACGGCGGCGACAGAAACCGCCCCATCCCCGCGGGGCCTGATCGCCACGGATTCGACGACACGTTCCTGTCCAACAACTGCGCGGTCAACTACGACCCCGACAACGCGTTCTATTGGGACGGCGATGAGAAGGTCCTCTTCGGCGGCTGGGAGGTTGAAGGCCAGACCGATCAGGCCGTGCAGTTCATTCATGAGCAGACACCTGATGAACGCTTCACACTCTTCGTATCGTTTCACGCGCCCCACAACCACAACGGCGGAGACGATGCGAAGTACACGTCGTTCGACGCGCCGGAAGAGTTTAAGGACATCTATGATCGCGACGCGCTGACGCTGCGCCCAACAGTGCCCGTAAATGAGCGCACTCGTCTGATGACGCAGGGTTACCTCGCTCTGTGTAGCGAAGTTGACGCTAACGTCGGCCGCATCCTGGCAGCTCTCGATGAGCAGGGGCTACGCGAAAACACCATCCTGGTCTACACGAGTGACCACGGCGAGACCTTTGGCGCCTTCAACAACCATTGGCACAAGTCGAGTCCCGAAGATGTCTCGGCGCGAGTGCCGTTGATCGTTACGCTGCCGTCCGGACGCGTCGAACCGCGGCGCTCCGACTTGATCGTCGGAACAATCGACCTCATGCCCACCCTCCTGGGCCTGATGGGTCTTGAGGTTCCAGAGCACGTGCACGGCAAGAACCTCTCGGCGGAGATTCTTGAGGGCGATGATGACGCCGTGGAATCTGCTCCACTGTTTTACTTCACCACACCTTGGCGCGGCGTCTACACGAAAGAGTGGACCTACTCGACTGAGAACATCGATAGATCCGACGGCACCGAACCGCACCCCGAGTCCGACGTCGGCCGCACCGTTCTTCTTCGCCGGATGGACACGCTCTTCCATCGAGTCGATGACCCCAATCAACTAGACAACCTCTTTGGCCACACCTCGCTTCCAGGGCGGCCTGGGACCGGTGAAATCCAAGACAAGCTGCACTCGAAGCTCGAGGAGTGGCTGGCCTACTTCGAAGATCCCTTTCCCAACCAACACGAGCTGTGGTCGTTCGTTGGATCCGACACAGAGCCGCCTATCACTCTGATGCGCGAGAAGAGCGGCGTCACTCGTGGTGCACTCCCCCGGTAGTCGGGCCCGAATGACTGGAATGGAATTCAAGAATGGCAACGACATACGCCCCTGAACTTCGACAGCAAGTGGCAGAAGGCTGCGGTAGATTCTCGACCGCAGCCGTTCGAGATGGCGCCAACGCGAGCGCGACTGTGAGCGCAGCGTACGAGGCGGGCATTCGAGTGTTCGATTCCGCTCGCGCCTACGCTACAGTCAACGATCCTTTTCACAATGAGTCGCTGATCGCGTCGGCGCTACGCGGACGCGAGGACGCTTTCATCATGACTAAGGGAGGGCACTTCCGCACCGGCGACAACAGCTGGGGCGTCGACAACTCCTCAGCGCGACTCCGTAAAGATGTTGACGGCAGTCTTCGCGCGCTAGGTCGAGAGCGGCTCGACCTCTATTTTCTTCACCGCGCAGATGGGCCGCTCGATCTCGTCGACGCATTCGGCACACTCGAAGAGCTCCGCGTCGAGGGCAAAATTGGTTCGATCGGGATATCCAACGCGTCGATGACGCAGGTCGACGACGCGTCGGCTGTTTGCCGGCTGACTGCTGTTCAGAACCGCTTCGTCGCGGGCGACTCTGCAAACGAGGTGCGCCGTGCCGAAGACCTCGGCTTGGTCTTCTTTGCCTACTCACCCCTCGGCGGCCCATCCCAAGCAGGTGCAATACCGTCTCGTTTTCCCGCTCTCTCCGCACTCGCGACGGCACGAGGTGCCACCGCGCAGAGACTCATACTGCGTGGGATGCTGGCGCAGTACAGCGCACTCTCGGTCATTGTCGGCATGGGGAGCCCGGAGCGCGCAAGAGAAAACGCCAAGGCATCAAGCGAACCGTGGGACGGAACATGCCAAGCGGCGTGGGAAGCAGATGTGCAAAAACTGGGGCGAGTAGTTGGAGGCGGTACAACTCGATAGCCCGCGACAGGGCGCAGACCAAACAGCCAATCTGGCCCGCTCGCACGACGCCGAGGTACCCAAAGACTGAGGGGTGGATGCCGCAGCATCCACCCCTCAGTCACTTCACCCTGACAGCAGGTACGCGCCTCAGTAGTTGAGAACCTGGCGACCCTCGTTGACGAGGTCACGAATGCTGGCCTCGCCGGCGGCCTGATCGAGCAGCGGCCATCCACCCGCAACGAGCTGGTCCTTGACCTTGTGTCCGGTAGCGCAGTAGGCGCACGCACCGCGAACGTCGTCTTTGAGCGAGGTGAGCAAGGCGTGCAGCGGGTTGGAGGTGTCGGTAAGGGCAGCGAGCGCCTCGACACCAGATCCATCGAAGACGATGGCGACATCGTCGCCGGCCTCGACGAACTCAGCGGCCGTTTTCAGACCGCGGTAAACGCGGGAGATGTCTCCTGAGGCGGGTTCGTAGATGACAACGGCGATCTTGTTCTGCTCAGACATGAAGACTCATTTCCCAAAAGTATTTGCCATACCGGTCGGTATAGCTAGACGATAACTGAACCGATCGGTACAATCAAATCCATGACTTCGCCAACAGCAACAGCGCCTCGCGTTCCCGCCCGCGACCGTCTGCTTCGAGCCGCGAGCGAGCTTTTCTACGAAGACGGCATCAACGCCACCGGAGTCGAGCGGGTGGCATCGCAAGCCCAAGTGACGAAGGCCACGCTGTACAACAACTTCCGCAGCAAAGACGAGCTCATCGCGGAGTATCTTTCGTTGGGCCTGACGGCCGCCACCGCGTGGATGGAGCAGATCAACCGAGACGAACCCACTCCACAACGTCGGTTGAGCGCAATGTTCGAACAGCTCGCCGACGACGTGCGGCTCGGACGCTTCCATGGCTGCCCGTTTGCGAGCGCTGCGGTCGAGGTGCCGCAGAGTAAGGCTGCGATGGTGCAGGTGCGCAAGCACCGCGCAATGCAGCTCGAACAGATCAGCCAGATGGTCGGCGGTGAAGAGTCGAAGGCCGAGCTGATCCTCGCTCTTTATGACGGCGCAATGATCGCGATGAAGTCAGGCGCTGGCGCAGACACGATTGGCCGTGCCCGCGATGCCAGCATCCAACTCCTAGATACGCCTCGTTGATCTCGCGCAAGCCCCTGTCGCATCGACTCAATGCAATCTACGGTGGGGGCATGGACGAGCGTCGCGATGAGAACCGAACCCCCGAGAACGATTCCCCCAAGGGTGGCGACGACACTACCGAAGAACAGCTCGACGCCGACAACGCGGCGGAAGAAGCCACCGTCGCGGCACTAGACCCTGACGACTCCCCCGCCTAGCCCGCCGCGCACCTTCACGCCTCGCGGGTGATGGTCACCTTCACGTGAAGAGTGCCCTTGAAGGGGCCAGCGTATACGCCGCGCAACGGCGGCACATCACCGTAGTCGCGGCCACGGCCGACGAGCACGTGACTGTCAGTGATCTCGAGGTTGTTGGTCGGGTCGAAACCCTGCCAGTCCCCCGCGAACCACTCGATCCACGCATGGGATTCACCCGCCACCGGAACACCGATCTCCGCTTCGGGTCGCGAGTGCAGATAGCCAGACACGTAGCGAGCGGGAATACCCACTTCGCGAAGCGCTCCGAGCGTGATGTGCGCGATGTCTTGGCACACGCCCTTGCGCGCGTCCCATGCTTCGACTGCAGTCGAGTGCACACCCGTGATGCCGCCCACGTACTTCATTGCGTTGCCAATTGCGACAGCGATCGCACGAGCGGCATCGCCCGGGCGCTCGTGCTGCGACGCGATCGAGCGTGCAATTTCAGCGACCTCAGGGTGAGGCTTCGTGCGCGGCGTCTGATCCAGCTGTTCGACCGATTCGATCAGGCGCGACGCTTCGCGCTTGAGCTCATCCCACGTCATCTCCGGCTCTTCGAGAGGTCGGGGTCGCACCTCTACGAGAGAACGCGCGGTGAGCGTGAGCGTGTTGTGCGGGTTCAGCACGTCGAACGACGCCACACGGGTGCCGAAGTAGTCGACATACTGGTTGACCGACGTCGACGGCTCGATATCGAGCGCAGACGTGAGCACGAACTGGCTGTCGGTTGAACTTGGCAACATGCGCGCCTCGTTGTACGACGCTGACACGTCACCTTGATAGGTGAAACCGGTCTCGTGCTCGATGCGGAGGCGTTTCATGAGATTTCTCCGATCCAGCTCGGCTGAGCTTGCGTGGGGAAGAACCGATCGCGAACAGCTTCGGATGCTTCGCGGGTGACCGTCTGCACTCGCTGCATGTGATGCGGCACCTCGTCGAGGATCTCAGAAATGGGCCGGTACTCCAGCTCATTGCGGATCTGCCCGAGTGCACGCAACACCGTGTTGGAGTGCCCGACTCGATCATTGCGAGGGTCGATCGCGTGCATGCACTGCTCGGCTTGCTGAATCGAGTAGATGATCGAACGAGGGAACAACCGGTCAAGCAACAAGAACTCGGCCGCGTTGCGCGCGCTCGGAATTCCCCGGTACGTGCGCAAATACGCCTCGTATGCACCGCACGAGCGAAGAATCGTCGTCCACGATGGCCCCGACACCTCTGTCAGCGACCGAGTCGACAGCATGCGCGCGGTCATGTCGGTGCGCTCAATGGCTCGGCCGAGCGTAAAGAACTGCCACGATTCGTCGCGGCTGGTTGACGCATCCACGAGTCCCACCGAGAGCGCCGAGCGCTCACGTACCCACTTGAAGAAGTCGTGCACCTGGTCGATCTGAAGGCGGCGCGGCATGCGTGCGTTCGTGGTGTTGAGTGTCTCCCAGAGGTCGGTCGAAACGATCTCACGCGCCCGGCGAGCGTTCTCACGCGAGGCAGTGAGGGCGTAGGCGATGCTGGCCGGATTTCCTGCGTCGACGGCGAGGCGCTGCAGCACGTCGTTGCGGTTCACCTTCTGCACACCTTCCGGCGGTGCCGACCCCATCACATTGAGCAGAGACCTGCACGCAGTGTCTTCGTCAATCCACGGGTCTTCCAAGAGAAGCTGCAGATGCACGTCGAGGATGCGCGCTGTTCCGTCACTGCGCTCAATGTAGCGCCCGATCCAGAACAGGCTTTCGGCGATGCGACTCAGCATGATTCACCACTCTCTGCCGGAGCATCAAGCCGCTGTTGCTGCTGCTGCTCCTGCTGCTGCTCTTGCTGATGCGAAGTAGAGGGCGACGGGTCCTGGGGCGAGTGACTCACCGCAGGCTGGTCGTCATAGATAACGGGGATCGATGATGTGTGCTGTGCCACATCTTCCGGGTAGATGATCGAAATCGCAGATGTCGCTGCTGCAGGTTCCGCACCCTCGTCAGGGGCAGTGGTTTCCTGCCCGTACTGCACGCTTCCGGGGGCTGAGCCGCCGACGATCCAGGTGTCTTTCGAGCCACCACCCTGGCTCGAGTTGACGACCAACTGCCCCTCGGGCAATGCCACACGGGTAAGACCACCGGGTAGAACCCAGACGTCATCTCCGTCGTTGACGGCGAACGGTCGGAGGTCGGCGTGACGCGGGCGCATCCCATCTTCGACGAGGGTCGGGATGGTCGAGAGCATGACAACTGGCTGGGCGATCCAACCACGCGGGTCGGCGATCAAACGTTTGCGCAACTCATCGAGCTCTTTCGGCGACGCATCGGGCCCGACCACGAGCCCCTTGCCACCCGAGCCATCCACAGGCTTGACGACGAGTTCAGGCAGGCGATCCAGCACCTCTTCGAGCGCAAGCGGGTCTTCAAGACGCCAGGTATCAACGTTCTTGAGAATCGGCTCTTCTGAGAGGTAGTAGCGAATGAGGTCGGGCACGTAGGTGTAGAGGAGCTTGTCGTCAGCGACTCCGTTGCCCACGGCGTTCGCAATCGTCACATTGCCGAGGCGGGCGGCAAGCATGATGCCCGGAGCACCGAGCATCGAATCCGCGCGGAACTGCAACGGGTCGATGAAGTCATCGTCGACGCGACGATAGATCACGTCAACACGCTTGGGCCCACGAGTGGTGCGCATGAAGACCTTGCCGCCGATGCACATCAGGTCACGGCCTTCGACGAGTTCGACACCCATCAAGCGGGCGAGCAGCGTGTGCTCGAAGTACGCCGAGTTGTACACACCAGGGGTGAGAACGACAACGTTCGGGTCTTCGATGCCTGCGGGAGCGGAGGCACGAAGTGCGGCGAGCAGCTTGTTGGGGTAGTCGCCCACGGGCTGCACCCGCATCGAGACGAACAACTCGGGCAGCGTCTGGGCCATCACGCGCCGGTTCGAGATGACATAGCTGACACCCGAGGGAACGCGAACGTTGTCTTCGAGAACGCGCATCTCGCCGTTCTCGTCTCGAATCAGATCAATACCCGAGACGTGAATGCGCACACCGTTGGCGGATTGGATGCCCGCGGCCTGGCGGTAGAAATACTGCGACGACGCGATCAGAGCGGCGGGCAACACGTCGTCGCGAACGCAGTGCTGGCGGCCATAGGCGTCGTCGAGAAAAGCCTCGAGTGCCTGCACGCGCTGTTTCACGCCTGCTTCGACTCGCTTCCACTCGTCGTACGCGATAACCCTTGGCACCGCATCGAGGGGGAACGGGCGCTCTTCACCAGCGAAGTCGAACGTCACCCCCTGCGCAAGATACGAACTTGCGAGCGAATCAGTTCGCCCTCGAAGTTCTTCCTGTGTCATCTGCGCGAGCGCTTGATGTAGCTCTCGGTAGGCCTCGCGTGATTGATCTGGGCCGCCCGGCTGCGCCGGACCGCCAAACATTTCATCGAACGCGGGAACACCCGAGGGCGTCTTGCGCGGCGCGAGAGTCGAGCCGTAACCGTCGAAGAGATCACCCATGGGCCGAGCCTAGTCCGAAGGTGTTGCCGATGTGTTTCCACTTGACGTATCGATCTGACCTGGTAGGCAACCTTGTGAAACCCTTACGAATCGGCCGATCACGCCGCGAGCCGCTACTGGCCGACCTACGCTGTGAACGTGGCAATCAAGCAACCGGCGGATCGCCCCGCCTACCCGCTGACCTGGGTCGCGGGTATCGCGTCGATCACTCTCGGAGCGGGCCTCGGCGAATTGACTGCCGGGGTGATCGCCCCAGAGTCGTCGCCTTTCGCGGTGGTCGGCGATGCTCTGGTGGATGCTGCGCCTTCGTGGGCGAAAGACGCGGCCATCGCTCTGTTCGGCACCGCTGACAAGATCGCGCTGTTCGCGGGAATCGCGATCGTCGCCGTCGCCCTCGCGGCTCTCGCGGGCTGGCTGCAGTCACGCACTCCGCCGTGGGGCCTCGTGGTGGTAGGGGCCTTCGGCGCCACGGGCGTCGTCGCAGCGATGACCCGCGCAGACGCTGGCCCGTTTGCCTGGGTGCCGTCGCTGGTGGCAGGCGTGGTCGCGGCGCTCGCGCTGCACCTGCTCACTCGCCTGCTCAGCCCTGCTGCACGTACGTCACGCGTCGGTGCGCCGTCGGGGGTTTCGCAAGGCACCCCTGCAACGGCGCCGACAACGGCAACGGCAACGGCAACGGCGGATCAGCACCCCGATCGCCGCACCTTCTTCATCTGGGCGGGTGCGGCCACCGCAGGTGGCGTGATCGCAACCATCGCGGGCTCCGCAGTGCGCGCAGGTTCGCGCACCGTCACTGCCGTGCGCCAAGCCATTGGGCTTCCCGCCGCAGCGGTTCCTGCCGCAGCGGTTCCGGCGAGCGCAGAGCTCGGCATCAGCGGACTGGCCCCGGTCATCACACCCAACTCAGAGTTCTACCGCATCGATACCGCGCTGATCGTTCCGCAGGTCGACACCTCCGAGTGGAGTCTGCGCATCCATGGAATGGTGAATCAAGAAGTCACCATCACCTGGGACGAGCTCATCGCGCTCCCCCTCGAAGAGAGCTACACGACGCTGTCGTGCGTCTCGAATTCGGTGGGCGGCGACCTGATCGGCAACGCCAAATGGCTCGGTTACCCGATTCGAGAACTGCTCGCGCGAGCAGAACCAACAGCGGATGCCGACATGGTGCTTTCTCAATCCATCGATGGCTTCACCGCATCCACCCCGTTGAGCGTTCTCACCGATGACCGCGACTCGATTCTCGCCATCGGCATGAACGATGAGCCGTTGCCGATAGAACACGGATTTCCCGTGCGCATGGTGGTTCCTGGCCTCTACGGCTATGTCTCGGCCACCAAATGGGTGACCGAGCTGAAGGTCACCACATTCGAACAAGACGAGGCCTACTGGTCTACCCGCGGGTGGACAGAGCGAGGACCGATCAAGCTGCAGTCGCGCATCGACGTTCCGAGCCGCAACCAGAGTGTGCCCGCGGGCGAGACCGTCATTGCAGGTGTCGCCTGGCAGCCTCACGTGGGGGTCTCAAAGGTCGAGGTGCAAATCGATGGCGGCGAGTGGGTCGAAACGAAACTCGCTACCGCGATCTCGGATGACACCTGGGTGCAGTGGAGCATGCCGTGGACGGCCACGAGCGGTTCCCACACGATCAGCTGCCGCGCCACGAACGTCAATGGCGAGACACAGACCGATGCGATCGCGCCGCCCGCGCCCGATGGAGCCACGGGTTGGCAGCAGATCAGCATCAACGTCGCCTAGCATTCGGCAACCACACCTGATCAGCCTGCGAGCACGACTCTCAGCTGCTCGATAGCCCAGTCGATCTCGGTCGCGCGAATCACCAGCGGCGGCGCAATGCGAATCGTCTGGCCGTGCGTGTCTTTGACCAGCACGCCGCGAGCAAGCATCTTCTCAGCGATCTCGCGACCGGTGCCCAGCGCGGGGTCGATGTCGATGCCCGCCCACAGGCCCGCAACTCGTACATCGGTGACGCCTTGGCCGATCAGGGCGTTCAAGCCGGCTTCGAGATGTTCGCCGAGTGCGGCCGCACGGGTCTGGAACTCGCCCGACTCAAGCATCTCGACCACGCGCAGCCCAACGGCCGCCGCAAGCGGATTCCCGCCGAACGTTGAGCCATGTTGGCCCGGCTGAATCACTCCCAGCACATCCCGGTTAGCGACCACGGCCGAGAGCGGAACGATGCCGCCGCCCAGCGCCTTGCCGAGCAGATACATGTCAGGAACGACCTGCTCGCGATCGCACGCGAAGGTGGTGCCGACGCGGCCGAGGCCGGCCTGAATCTCATCGGCGATCATGAGCACGCCGCGACGGGTGCAGATCTCGCGCACCGCGCGCAGATAGCCCTCGGGAGGAATGATGACTCCCGCCTCGCCTTGAATCGGCTCGATGAGCACCGCCGCGGTGTTGTCGTCGATCGCGGCTTCGATGGCGGCGGCATCTGCGAACGGAACCTGCACGAAACCGGGCGCGAACGGGCCGAAGTCATCGCGCGCACTCGCGTCATCGCTGAACCCGACGATCGTCGTCGTGCGGCCATGAAAGTTTCCGTGCGCGACGACAATCGTTGCAGCATCCGCAGCGATGCCCTTGACCCGATACCCCCACGCGCGTGCAACCTTGATGCCCGACTCGACAGCCTCGGCGCCGGTGTTCATCGGCAGCACCAGATCTTTGCCGCACAAAGCGGCGAGCGCCTGGGCGAAGATGCCGAGCTTGTCGTTGTGAAAAGCTCGGCTCGTGAGCGTGAGTCGATTCAGCTGCTCTTGTGCGACGGCAAGAATTGCCGGGTGACCATGTCCGAAGTTCAACGCCGAATAGGCCGAGAGCAGATCAAGGTAGCGCTTGCCCTCGATGTCGGTGACCCAGGAACCTTCGCCGCGTGAAACGACAACCTCGAGGGGGTTGTAGTTGTTGGCGAGGTGAGTCTCTGCGGTGTCGATCACACGGAGGGCCTCGGTGTGAAATGAGGGAGTAGTCATGGCGTTTCCGTTCAGCGTCGCAGTTCCAGGGTGCAGCATTTGATGCCGCCCCCACCGAGCAGGAGTTCTGACAGATCGACGAGCACCGGGTTGTAGCCGCGCTCACGAAGCTGCTTCTCAAAGCCCTTCGCGCGTGGCGAGATGATGACATTGAGACCGTCGCTCGATGAGTTCAGGCCGAACACCGCACCGTCGTCGTCTGACACCTTGATCGCATCGGGAAAGCGCTCGGCGAGAATGCGCTGCCCTTCGGCATCGAATGCACCGGGCAGATAGGCGATGTTCGCCTTCTCAACACCGTTCGGCCCTTCAACGGGGTCGAGCACCGAGATGGCGGTGTCGAGGTGATAGAACCGCGGGTCGACCAGGTTGAGTGAGATGACCTCTTTGCCGAAGACTCGCCCAAGCTCGCCGTGGCTGTCGCCGGTCGAACGAAAGCCGGTTCCGGCAAGGATCACATCACCGACGAGCAGGAAGTCACCCTCACCCTCGTTCACCTCAACCGGGTCGGCAACGGCGAACCCATTGGCAGCGAACCACTCCATGAAGGCGGGGCCTTCGGGCTGCCGCTCAGCGAAACGAAACTTCGCCCCGTACGCAACACCGTCGATGATGAAACCGCCGTTGGCGGTGTAGACCATGTCGGGCAGCGACGCGATTGGGTCAATCAGGTGAACCTCATGACCGAGAGCGATGTACGTGTCGTGAAGCTTCTGCCACTGGCTGACGGCGAGCGCAGTGTCAGTGGGATTAGCCGGTTCCATCCACGGATTGATCGAGTAGCTCACGGTGAAGTGATCGGGACGACACATCAGATAGGTACGACGCTGCTGAACTCGAGAAGCGTGGGTATCGACAGCGGGCGCTGACACTGCGTTCTGCGTAGACATGAGTGCTCCTTGCGAAAGGGCGGCGGACGCTGTCCTGGGGCCCGACGGCCTTCGACGCATTGCACTCAGTAACAAGGCAACAGCGAAGGGAACGATTCGGGCACGCCGTGATCATTCTGCCACGGGAAGTTGGCCTGTCTCGTTCTATCGGCAGCGGGCAACGAACGTGGGGAAAGTCAGCAGTTCACTGTTTCGTTGCCGACAAGACACCTCATCGGTTCTCCTAGGCCACCGTCATCGCGCATCGTCGAGAGACCGGAGGAACAAATGGATACCAACGCAGTGCTGGCTTGGGTCGAGTCACCCCTGCAACTCGTCGGCGCCGCCGAGTGGGGTGCCGCTCACCGCAGAGCGGTGACCGTAGCTGGTCGCCTCACCGCGCAGATGTCAGAGACAGCGGACGAGCTGCTCGCGCGTCGCGCCTGGTTCGGAGAGATGGCGCCGTACCTCGGAATTCCTTGGAAGCTGCTGTCACAGCATGGGCACTGGCTCATCGGCGATGGCTTCTCCGGTCAGTTTCGCCTTGCCGCGTCAGTATTGCGTCCGCGACAGATCACGTTTCTCGACGACGGTGCCAACACGACGTCGCTCGCCGACAGTCTCACCGGCTCACGTCCCTATGCGCGCCCGGGTATCGCAGAACGCGGGCTCACCACTCGACTGCGTCCCTTCGCGCTTGAAACGGTGCGACGAGTCGCGCGCGATCGCCGAGCGTCGATCTTCACCGCGTTCGATCTGGGGCCCGCCCGCGAGAATGCCCTCACGAACTTGGGCTTTTCGGTTTGTCATCACTCATTCGAATGGACGCGCTCGAGCGCGGGTTCGGCACAGCGCCGTGAGAACCGCATCGTGCTCGGAAGCGCCCGCCCGGTAGACGGACGCATGCCCATTGAGCACTACATCCGCTGGGTCCACCACATCGCCGCGGCAGGCGCTGTGGAGTACTTTCCCCACCGCCGTGAGACTCCCAGCCAGCTCGACGCTGTCAGAGCCATCTCGGGTGTAACAGTCGTGCAGACATCGCTGCCGATCGAGCTCATCCTGGCAGGGCATCCGACTGCTCTCGATGTGTTCAGTCAGCCTTCCAGCACCAACACGACCCTGCCGCTCGTTCTGCGCGGCAGCGGATCAAGGGTGCACAGCAGCGCCCCGGGCCCCGAGATTGGCATAAACACGTGAGCGAAACAGTCGCAGTCATTCCGGCGCGAGGCGGATCAAAGGGCATCGAGCGAAAGAACCTTCGCCGAGTCGGGGGAATCCCGCTCGTCGCGCGCGCAATCCTCGCCGCGCAGCGATGCACAGAGATCGATCGTGTTGTCGTGTCTACTGACAACGACGAGATCGCTGACGTGGCACGGGAATGGGGCGCGGACGTCGTTATGCGCCCCGCCGATATCGCCGGCGACGAGGCATCGAGTGAGAGTGCACTTCTGCACGCGCTCGCGGAACTCGAGGCGCGCGGTATCGGAGTTCAGATTCTGGCCTTTCTGCAGGCCACGTCGCCATTCATCGACTCGACCTCGCTTGCCGAGGCTGTGCGGGTGGTGAGCTCACGCCGGCGCGACGTCGCCTTCTCTGCGGTTGAGAGTTTCGCCTTCATGCTGGCACCGCGGCGATGGCGGCTGCGCTGTGGCCCTGGGCCACGACGTCGACTCACGCCCGAGGCGACAGGATCGGGAGGCGCACTACCGCGAGACCGGAGCGTTCTACGTCATGCGCGCGCGCGCATTCGTCGCGGTAGGCCATCGCTTCTACGGCAGCATCGGCATCATCGAAGTGCCTGAGCAGACCGCGATCGAGATCGACACCCTCGCTGAGCTCGAGATGGCTTGCCTGCTCGCCGCGCGCATCGACGCAAACGAACCGATGGATGTCGATGCCGTCGCTACCGATTTCGATGGCGTGCACACCGACGACACCGTCGTGGTGAATGACCGCGGCGAAGAATCGGTGCGCGTCAGTCGCTCTGACGGGATGGGCGTGGCGTTGCTGCGCCGCGCGAACGTGCCGATGGTGATTCTGTCGACCGAGAAGAATCCGGTCGTGTCGGCTCGCGCGGCCAAGCTGAACGTCGATGTGCGTCAGGCACTTGATGACAAAGCGGCGGCATTGCGCTCGTGGGCAGAGTCCACGGGTGTCGCCTTGTCTCGCGTTGCCTACCTCGGCAATGACGTCAACGATCTCGGCTGTCTTGAGATCGTGGGGTGGCCTGTTGCCGTGCGCGACGCTCACCCCGCGGTCTTGGCGGCAGCTCGCGTCACTCTTGCGAGCACGGGAGGATCCGGCGCGGTTCGCGAGCTGGCCGATCTCACACTGAGCGGGCGCGAAGCGTCAGCATCCATCCACAGCGAAAGGTCCACCTCGTGACTGTCACCATCGGAAACCGTGTCGTCGGCAGCGGCCGCCCCGTCTATGTCATCGCCGAGATCGGCCTCAACCACAACGGCGATGTCGAGATCGCCAAGCAGCTCATCGACGTTGCCGCGAACGCCGGCGCTGACGCCGTGAAGTTCCAAAAGCGCACGCCCGAGCTCGCGACCCCCGAGCACATGCGAACCATTCCGCGGGAGACGCCGTGGGGAACAATGTCGTACCTCGACTATCGCCGCCGCGTCGAGTTCGGCCGCGACGAATACATCGAGATCTCGGACTACGCCATGCTGCGCGGCCTCGAGTGGTTCGCATCTCCCTGGGACGAACCGAGCGTCGCTTTTCTTGAAGACCTAGGCGTCACCGCGCACAAGGTCGCCTCGGCCAGCCTGACCGATCACGCCCTGTTGAGTGCGCTGCGAGACACGGGCAAGACGGTGATCCTATCGACCGGAATGTCAACGATCCGCGAGATCGATGCGGCAGTCGATGTGCTCGGAACCGGTCGCCTGCTCCTCATGCACGCCACGTCCACGTATCCGATGGAGCCGAACGAGGCGAACCTGCGCATGATTCCGGCTCTGCATGATCGGTTTGCCGGTGTTCCGGTGGGCTATTCGGGTCATGAGCGCGGCCTGCAGATCTCCCTGGCGGCCGTGGCACTGGGTGCTGTCGCCGTCGAGCGCCACATCACACTCGACCGCACGATGTGGGGATCAGATCACGCTGCCTCGCTTGAACCGACCGGTCTTGAGCACCTGGTGCGCGACATTCGTGTCATTGAAGAGGCGCTGGGTGATGGTGTGAAGCGGGTCTACCCCGGCGAACTTGCTCCCATGGCAAAACTCCGCCGCGTTCCGGCGTGAGCACGTGGGCTGCGTCCGCCACCAAGGCTGAAATGCGGGTCGTCGGCGTCGGCGACACCGACTCATACGTCAAGTGGGGCGCGGCGCTCCTAGGCGGCGCGCCCGCTCAGTTCTCGAGCAGCTTCGTCGTGCTCGAAACACCTCTCGCGGTCAGCGCCGGGCAACAACATGCCGCCCTTGCCGGCAGTGGTCTGCCGGCACACGCGGTGTCTCGCCTCACGCTCGACGCGTTTCACCAGCAGCTCACCGGTGATCCCCCCGACGCCGTGCTCGTTGCGGCGCGTGGGCCCCTTGCGCGGGTCATCGCACGGTTGGTAGCGACCATCGAGCCGCGCCCGGTGATCGTCACGGGGCTTCCCGGCATCTCGATTCCCGCGACGCGAAAGGCCTTGCTGTTTCGCGCACAATGCGATCTGTTCGTGTTGCACTCCCACCGCGAGATCGCCAGCTTCACTCACTTGGCGTCGTCCCAGAACTTCGATTCCAGATTCGCTCTCGCCTCATTGCCGTTCGCGGCACGAGCGCGAGTTGATGACACGCCGCACCCGCGCGGAACGGATCTGGTCTTTGCCGCGCAGGCAATCGTTCCGCTCGAGCGCCACGACCGTCTTGAGGTCGCCGCACTGCTCATCCGGGCGGCGAAAGCGGACCCCTCGCGACAGGTGGTGCTCAAGCTCCGTGGCGCGAAGGGGGAACACCAGACGCACTCGGAATCTCTGCCGCTGGCTGACCTCATTGACGAGCTGGGTGGGGCGCCCGAGAACCTGGTCATCTCGACTGGCCCGATGCGTCGCGCCCTCTCGACTGCAGAGGGGCTGGTGACGGTCAGCTCGACCGCGGCGATCGAGGCGATTGCGCTCGGGGTTCCGGTGATCGCGCTTGACTCGTTTGGCGTCTCACCCGAACTCATCAACGAGGTCTTCGACGGAAGCGGGCTCTACGGGAGTGATGATGACGTCGTGCACCGGCGCTTTCGGCAGCCGAATCGGCTTTGGACCCGTGAGAACTACCTCCATGATGCCCGTGACGACAACTGGGCCGCGCGCGTCGTCGAACTCGTTGCACTGCGACACCAGGGTGTGCTGGCGTCGAAACCACCGCTGCGTCGCCGAGGTGGCGTCATTCGCGATGCCTGGGAGCGAAAGCTCGTACTGGGCAGTTTCGACAGGTCGGCTGCCGGCTTCTTCGCCCTGGTGATCGGTGTGCCGTTGCGGGCTATTGTGCGCACCGGCCAACGGGTGCAGCGAGCAATCGCGCCGGCCGTGGCTGCCGAGTCGCACAGTCGTGAAACTCCCGATGCCAAGAAGCACTCGCGTATGGGGTCACGGTAGTCAACCCGTGACGGTGACCACGATCTTGCCGACCACATGACCGTCAGCGGCGCGCGCCAGCGCAGCATCGGCTTCATCGAACGACGACACGTGCTCGATCACGGGTGCGAGCGAGCCCGCCGTCGCTAGTGCAACCAGGCTGTTCAACGTGTCTTGGTTTCCAGTCGCTGCCAGGGGAAGCAGCTTGCGCTTTGACCCCACCGAGATGATGGATGCTGCTGTCAACCGCGCGAGCGGCCCCAGCACACGTCCTCCCTGACCCGACACCAGCACGACTTTGCCGCCCTCTCGCACGAGACGCTGAAGCGCGCGCAACCTGGCTGTGCCCGCGATATCGATAACCACGTCGAACTCAGCCTCGCCGAGCTCGGTGGCCCCCGGTTGCACCTTCTTGTAGTCGAAGGTGGCGGCCGCGCCGAGGGACTCGACCAGAGGGCGATTGCGCTCACCACAAAGCGCCCAGACCTCCGCGCCGCGCTGGGCACACAGTTGCACGGCAAAGGTTCCGACCCCGCCTGAGGCCCCGATCACCAGCACCCGCTGCCCCGTCGCGACACCGGCGCGATCGACAGCCTGCAGCGCGGTACCCCCAGCGACCGGCAACGCCGCCGCGACGGTGACATCGAGTTCAGACGGGCGGTGCACGAGCCGCGAGGCTGTTGACACGGCATACTCCGCGAGCGCCCCTCCCGCGAGTTCGCCGACCACCTCATCACCGACCTTGAATTGGGTCACTCGCTCACCGACGGCCACCACTGTCGCGGCAGCATCCATTCCTCGCACACGCTGTTTCGGTCGACGAAGTCCAAAGGCGACACGCAAGACCAGCGGCTCACCGCGCATGACATAGATGTCACCCGCGTTCAGCGATGTGGCGTGCGTGCGAACAAGCACGTCGTCACGCCCCACCTGCGGAACGTCGATCTGGGCTTGGACGACAACTTCCGGGCCGCCGTACCGCTCTTGACACCATGCCGACATGGTCGTGGGCAACGGGTTCATTGTTCCTCCGCCTCGGGGTACTGAAACAGATCGTCGAGCCCCACGCCGAACACGCGCGAGATTTGGAATGCAAGCTCGAGTGTCGGTGAGTATTTGCCCTGCTCAATCGCGATCAGGGTTTGGCGCGTCACCCCGATCTGGCGTGCGAGGTCTGCCTGAGTCATACTCGATTGCTCGCGAAGCGCGCGAATGGAATTTGTGACCTTGGTGGGCTTGACCATCAGATGAGTCCCCGGCGGTACGCAATGACTTGCGCGACCCCGCCGACGAAGGCCGAGAGCGCGAAGCCGAAGAACATGGTGTTCGCGATCCAAAACCAGTCAGCTTCGAACGCGCTCAGCACGATGACACCGAGACCCGCGACGACCATGAACGCTTGGCCGACTCTGCCGCCCATGTGCGCGATGTCGCGGTCGCGCTGGTCGGACTTGCCGACGCCGTCTGGGTCGCGCATTCCGGCGAAGATGCCCCACACGACGCTGACGACAATGGATGCTGCGATGCTCGCACCGATCGTCCACGCCATGATCGGCCACCAGTCGACCTCGACGAGCGGACCGCCGGCAGCCTGCTGAAAGACGACGAATACGTAGACCGTCATAGCGATGGCAGTGACGCCGAGACCCGCCCAGACGTTGCGTTCTTCGTAAACCACGAGTGACTCCTTGATGTCAGGAATGTTTGACATTAAGAAAACTACCGGGCAATCTGCTCGGTGTCAAGAATTCTTGACACCGAGCAGATCAGATCACGTCAGCGGACCAGTCGTCGGGATTGCCGAAGCGATGCGCTGTGATGGTGATCGACTGTTCTCGCAGAAAAGTGAGTAGCTCAAGGCGCCCTGCGGTCGTGACCTCATTGTCGTAGATCGCAACATCAGGGTCACCCTCGATTGCGTCTGCCAATGCACGCCGCAACACCGAAACGGTCTCTCGGGCTCCGACCAGGCGCACGCGGGACGGTCGCGGCGCTATGCCGCTCAACGCGTCAGTGTCGCTGCTCGGCTTGGCGATCATCCGTTCGAGCCACTGCTCCTGGGTCTCAACGAAAACGACAACATCCTCGTCGCTGAGCGCGCGGCGCACCGCAGCTGGCAGGCCGACCGGAGCACTGATTGTCAGTCGCGTGCCCGCTCGAATTCCCGCCAGCGCAATGCGCAGCAGCGCCTGCCACGATGCATCCGCGGTAGCGCGCACATCGACGTAGTGAACCGGCCGGTAGCGAAAGAGATTGCGCTCAACACCCAAGTTCGAGACATCTTTCACTCGGCCGAACTCGCGGTCCCATGCGATCGCATCAGACAGCGCAGCGCGCCGCAACCATTCGAAAGCCTCGTAGTCGAGCGTGGCCTGGGCTGCTTCGATCACCGAGGTAATCCGCGAGTCCAGCCCGCGCAAGTGCAGGGTTGCCGAGGTCGCCGCGCCCGATGTCGCCCGCCATGACCCGAGCCCGAGCAGATAGTTTGGACCACCAGCTTTGGCGCCCGCACCGACCGAAGAACGTTTCCACCCGCCAAATGGCTGGCGTTGCACGATCGCTCCCGTGATGCCGCGGTTGACGTAGAGGTTGCCCGCCTCGACCTCTCGCAACCACATCGCGAGATCTTCGGGGTCTTGAGTGTGAAGGCCCGCCGTCAGTCCGTAGTCAACGGCGTTCTGCAGTTCGAGGGCCCGAGTGAGCGACGAAACACGCATGATGCCGAGCACCGGGCCGAAGAACTCTTCCATGTGAAAGCGCGACCCCGGTTGCACGCCGGTGCGGATGCCGGGAGACCAGACCCGACCCTCATAGTCACCAGCATCGTCTTTCGTCGCCACTTCTCGCGGCTCCACAAGCCACTTCTCTCCGGCGCCAAGGGTGGTCAGTGCCCACTTGAGCTTGCCGTGAGGCGGCTCTACAAGCGGCCCGACCTCGGTGCGCGGGTCAGAGGGCACCCCGACGCGAAGGGAATTTGTGGCATCCACCAGTTGGCGCGCAAATCTCTTGGAGCGACCGACGGAACCGACCACGATCACGAGCGAGGCCGCCGAACATTTCTGCCCTGCGTGGCCGAAAGCGCTCTTGACCACATCCGACACGGCGAGATCGATATCTGCGCTGGGCATGATGATCATCGCGTTCTTGCCGCTGGTTTCGGCCAGCATCGGCAGATCGCGCCGCCAGGAGCGGAATAGCGCCGCGGTTTCCCACCCCCCAGTGAGAATGACTCGATCAACATCCGCGTGCGACAGCAGCTGCTTTCCGAGCGAGTCTTCGTCGAGGTCGACGAGTGCCAGCACGTCTCGCGGCACTCCCGCTTCCCAAAGCGCTTCGGCGACGACAGCTGCGCAGCGGCGCGCTTGCGGCGCTGGTTTGAAGACCACTCCCGATCCGGCTGCGAGTGATGCGAGCACACCGCCGGCGGGAATCGCGATGGGAAAGTTCCACGGCGGGGTCACAACGGTGACCCGATCAGGCACGAACACTGCGCCGCCCATGCTGTCGAGCTCGCGAGCATTTGCGGCGTAGTAGCGAGCGAAGTCGATGGCCTCGCTGATCTCGACGTCCGCTTCGGCCAGCACCTTGCCGGTTTCAGACGCGGCCACTTCAATGAGCTCTGCACGGCGGCTCTCAAGTGCGCTTGCGGCGGCAAGCAGCACGGCGCCGCGGTCGGCGGCGGGAAGCGAACCCCACTGCTCGGCGGCTTCTCTGACGTGCGCGACGATTTGATCAAGTTGCTCGGCTTCGGCGACGTGCGCGGCGGCGATCGTCGCGTCTCCGGCGGTGGAGTCGCCGATGCGGGCAATGATCTCGCGACCCCACGCTCGGTTTGCCGGCAACGCGGGATCGGTGTCGGCGGTGTTGACAAAGCCCGGAGCGCCCGCTGCCGTCTGGCTGCCCTGGCGGGACGCGAACACCGCTGTCTCGACGTAGTTGTCTGCGCCAAAGCGCTGTTCGGCCGCGAGCGGCACCACGGGAACGGTTTCATCGGCATTTGTGGCCGCAGATCGTGCGATGCCCAGCACTGCCTGTGTCAGGCCAGCACCGACCGTCGCGTCGCCCACCGCTTCGGAATCAACGGCGAGCGTGTCGCGAAAGAGACTGGGGCTGTCGTGCTTTGACGTGTCGGTGAGACGTGTAGCGCGCGCTCGATCCTGCATGCGGCGCGCTCCGACTGGCAGGCTCTCATCGTTCGCGCGCGCCACGGAGGCGATAAACCGCTCGCGCTCGCGATCGAAGAGGGCCGAATCATCGGCGAGGTCGAACGCTGCCGAGAGAAAGTTGTCGCTCGAGGCGTTCTCTTCGAGGCGGCGAACGAGGTAGCTGATCGCGACATCGAACTCATCGGGCTTCACTACGGGCACATACAGTCGCACCGCTCCGACGTCACGTGAGATCGCAGCGACTTGCCCCTGCGCCATACCGAGCAGCATCTCGAACTCGACAGCCTCTCGCACTTCTCGGCCGCCGGCGAGCAGCCAGGCATATGCGATGTCGAACAGGTTGTGGCCGGCAACCCCGACTCGCACTGCGCTGGTGTTCTCCGGCCGCAGCGCGAAGTCAAGGCAGCGCACATAATTCGCGTCGGTGTCGAGTTTCGAATCGAACGTCGCCAGTGGCCAGCCGTGAACAGCGGCATCCACTCGCTCCATTGCGAGATTCGCGCCCTCGACTAGTCGCACCTTGATACGTGCTCCGCCCGCGTCGACGCGCACGCGTGCCCACTCAGTGAGGGCGGCGAGGGCTGGTTGCGCGTCGGGCAGATATGCCTGCAGCACGATGCCGGCTTCCATCGCCCGAAGCCGCGGATGAGCGAGCAGCCTGGTGAAGACAGCCACGGTCAGGTCGAGGTCGCGGTACTCCTCCATGTCGAGATTGATGAAGGTGCCGTTGTCGACTGCGGTGAGGTACAGCGGCAGCAGCCGCTCAATGACGGTGCTGACGACTTCGTCGAAGGCCCACATCGATACATGGCTGACGATCGCCGAGACCTTCACCGAGACGTAGTCGACATCATCACGGCGAATAAGCTCGTGAATTCCGTCGAGTCGACGTTTCGCTTCAGACTCACCCAGCACGGCCTCACCGAGCAGGTTCAAGTTGACGCTCGCGCCCGATTCGCGAATTCGCGCGAGTGCGGGGGCCAGCTTTTCGGGCCGCGCGTCGACGATGAGATGGCCGACCATCTCGCGCAGCACGCGCCGCGCTATTGGCACCGTCGGCGTAGCGATCACGGGGGCAACTGCCCCGCCAGCACGAACGGCGCCTCGCAGATACCACGGCAGAAAGTCGGGCACCAAAGGCGCGATCCGGTTCAGTTGGGATGCTGCCGCGAAGTGTGACTCCGGTCGCATCACGCCGTCCACGAAGCCGAGTGTGAAAGGCAGACCTTTAGGGTCTTTCAGCACCCCGGCGAGCCGCTGTGCGGCGGGGTCGACATCGGCAGTTGCCGCTTCGTCGACCCATCGGCGCGCAAGCGCGACCGCGCTGTCAACAGTGGCACCCGCCGGCTCTAGAGCGTCGGCGTCTTGGTCGCCATGTTCGGACCGATCAGGATCTTGCCGGTCAGGATCATTCGCCATGTCGACAGCCTACGTCCGCCGCTGCGCGGGGTGCGGGTCATCGCAGCGAGAGTCTTGCTAGCTCCAGACGCTGGGCGCCGCGGCGCGAGTCGAGGGCAACGCTGAGGCTGCGGCCCACTCGAGCATCCACGGCTCAAGGGGAGGCAGGGTGTCGGGCCGGTGCAGCGCGTCGAACAGCTCCTCGTGAGGCACGAGGCCTCCTGAGCGCCGCAAGAATCGTGCGCGCACGATCATCTCTGCGTAGATTTCACCCTTCACCACCGCGCGATGCACCATGTAGACCGACTTCTCATCATGGGCGAGCAGTCGCGTCTCAACGGTGAAGCGCTGCCACAGTTGGAGGGACTTGCGGAACGTAATTGTCTCGCTGGCGACTACCGCGTACCAGGCGTGAGAGTTCACGACATCCCAGACGCCGGTGCGGATGAGCAGATCAAAGCGACCGAGGTCGAACAATGACGCGTACCGACCATTGTTCATGTGCCGCAACAGGTCGATGTCGGTGGGCAGAACGCGCAACTTCACGCGGCCCACAACCGTGGGGTCAAGCGGACCGCGACGGCGCAGCAGCGTCTTCGCGCGCAAGATGGTCAGCATTGTTCGCCAGATCACGTTCACGAGGAGCGATCGTAGTGATGCTTGCGCGAATTCGCGATTCGGTTGTGGGGTTTCGACAGCCGTGACTCGGCTCGGAGTCTGGGCTGAGCGTGGCGGGAAGTCGATTGGATGCGGCTGAAAACTCAGGGTTCTCACCCCGTTCGTTACACGATATTCACGTTGCATCCACTCGATTTCCGCTCTTGCCCACCCCGGCGTAGAGTCTGGCCATGGAAGCTGAAACGCAGACCGACATCGTCGTCCGTCCTGTGCGGGACGTCGACGCTGAAGCGCTCGGACGAGTGCACGCAACATGCTGGCACGAGACCTACGATCACCTCATCAGCAAGGCGGCGCTTGAGGCTGTATCACCGAAGCGCCTCGCAGAGCTCTGGACGCACTGGGCTGCTCAGGGACCCGATTTCAAGATGGTCGCGGCTCTCGCTGACGGCGAGATTGTCGGCTTTGCCGGCTCGGGACCCGCGCGCGATAAGGATGCTCCGCGATTCCGTGAGCTGTATTTCATCTATCTGCTCGATGCGTTTCACGGCACCGGCACCGGCAAGAAGCTCTTCGATGCTGTGGCAGGTGACGAAGAAGAGATGTACCTGTGGGTCGCCGAAGACAACCCACGCGCGCACACCTTCTATAGCCGCAACGGCTTCGCTCTCGATGGCGCCACCCATACCGAACCGTTCCTCGGCGAGACGCTGACCGAAGTTCGCTTCGTTCGCTGATTCTTCATGCTGCAGGTTTGGGCGCTCTCTGGCCTGCCCGAAGTTGATGCGGGCGCCAATCTGGCTGCGCTGATCGGCGACGCTATCGGCGCGGTCGCCGGTTCGGGCGATGTCAGCGGTTCTGGATCGATTCCCGACGGCGAGTCGCTCGAAAACGGCGACATCGTCGTCATCACCTCGAAGATCGTCTCGAAAGCTGAGGGGCGCTTCGTCGTCGCCGCCGATCGCGAAGATGCGATCACGGCAGAGACTGTCAGGCTGGTGGCGTGGCGCACGGGGCCAGCTGGCATCACGCGCATCGTCGAGAACAAGCTCGGCATCGTGTCGGCGGCCGCCGGCGTAGACGCGTCGAACACCCCTGAGGGCACGATTCTGCTGTTGCCGGTTGATCCCGACGCTTCAGCGCGCGCAATCGCGCAACAGCTGCGCGAGAGATTCGGCGTCGAGGTGGGCGTGCTGATCACAGACACGCTCGGTCGCGCCTGGCGCGACGGACAGACCGATCACGCGATCGGCGCGGCAGGGGTGCACGTATTTGAAGATCTTCGAGGTCAGACCGATGCCGAAGGGCGCCCTCTTGTGGTGACCAAGCCGTGCGTCGCCGACGAGATCGCCGCGGCAGCCGAGCTCGTGAAAGGCAAGGCGTCGGGGTTGCCCGTGGCGATCGTGCGCGGGCGCAGTGACCTCGTGGGCCCACTCGATCTGCCCGGGGCTCGGTCAATCGTGCGCCCCGCCGAGTTGGATATGTTTCGCCGCGGCGCTGACGAAGCATACGCCGATGGCTACGCCGCGGGTGTTGCCGAGCGCGACAGCTAGCGGACCCCGGGCGTTGCCTTCGACTCTCGAAGTCGCTTCACGCCGGGGTGAACCTCGACGCCAACCCGCTTCTAGCGGCCGCTGACCTTGCCGAACACGCGCGCGATCGGTGCGAGCACCAGCGGGCGTGCTGCGACCCATGCTGCGGCAATCACCACGAGTGACGCGACGAAGAGCCAGAACCCGAGCCAGTTGTCGGCGTACGCGTTCGGATCGACCGAGCCTTGCGCGGCGTACATATGGTTCAGGTTGCGAAGCGCGCCGGTGGAGAGCACCAGAGCGACGTGCACGAAGATGAACGCGACAAAGTAGAGCATCACCGGAAAATGCACCGCGCGTGCCCACTCGATCGGGTACGCCTTGTTGAGGCCCTTTGCATCAGCGGGCCAGAGCTTCGACATGCGGGCGCCGGAGATTGCAGCGAGCGGTGCTGCGATGAAGATCGTTGCGAAGTAGGCGATCTGCTGCAGGCTGTTGTAGTTGACCCACCCGTTCTCTGTCGGCCAGTCCAGTGAGACGTACTGCAGTGCAGCTGACAGGGCGTTGGGGAACACTTCCCAGCTGGTGGGTATGACGCGCATCCACTGCCCAGAAACGAACAGCAGAACGATGAAGATCACGCCGTTGACGAGCCACAGAATATCGAGAGACTGGTGGAACCAGAGGGTGAGAGAGATCTTGCCTTTGGAGTTGTTTCTCGGCGTCCAGAACGCGGTCGGGCGTTTCTCGGTGCGAACGGTGAGACCTGATCGGATGATCAGCACCATCAAGAAGACGTTGAAGAAGTGCTGCCAGCCCAGCCATGCCGGAAAGCCAACCGGCGCACCTTCGGGAAGGTGGTACTCGCCCGGGTAAGTCGCCATGAAGCTCTGCATGCCCTCGAGGCTGAGCAGCCACCGGACGGCAAACACGGCCATTGCGGCGGCGAACAGCAGTGCGAAGCCACCGACGATGACCGAACCGGCCCACTGAATCTTCGTGAAAGGTCCGACGCGCTCCGCTTCGGGCTTCGGTGCGGTGCGCGTGCGGGCGTAGCGCCCCTCCCACACCGTGCGGGTGAACGGAAGCGGCGCTGCGAGGTCGTATCCGGTTGCGGTGCGCGGTTGCTCGGCAACAGCGGCTTTCGCGTCGCCCGGCTGCGGGTCGGATGCAGCCACGACCGCATCTTCGCGAGGCGCACCGGCCACGTCGTCGGCCTCAGCCACCGACGGCGCGAAGCCCGCCGGCGGCCACGGCTCTCCCCCAGCCACACGGGGCAGGCCCCGACGGATTGCCACGCCGGCGGCTGCAGGAGCAGCTGCGACGGGTGCGGTCGGTTGCGCCGGGGCGGGTGTCTCAGCGGCGGGTGCGTCGGGGGCGGCAGCAGCCGGGGGCTCCACCTGGGCAGTACCCGCAGCGGGACCGGGCGCAGACCCGCTCGGCGCGGCGGGCTCTGCAAGAGTGGCGGATGCAGGGGCGGCAAGCGAAGCGGGGGGCCACGGCTCGCCGCCCGGCGTGCGCGGCAGGCCACGACGCACGCTGCGGCCCGCAGTCGGCGCTGCTGCGCTAGCCCCCGTGGCGGTCGGGGCAGTCGCGGCGGCAACGGGCGCTGTTGCGGCAGTCGAAGGTGCTTCGGTCGCCACGCTTGTCGCCGCCGGGGCGGCGGGTGCGTCAGTTGCCGCGCTCGGCGCCACAGGCTCGGCAACCGCGGCTGCGGCGGGTGCGTCAGAGGCGGCAGGCCATGGTTCGCCGCCCACCACGCGCGGCAGTCCTCGCCGCAACTGTTGACCGTACGTCGCCATGCGCCGTTACGCCTTCTTCGCGTTGAGCGCGTCGATCAGCTGCGGCACAACAGTGAACAGATCGCCCACCACACCGAAGTCAGCGATCTCGAAGATCGGCGCGTCGCCATCTTTGTTGATCGCAACGATCGTCTTCGCCGTCTGCATACCGGCCTTGTGCTGAATCGCACCAGAGATTCCAAGAGCCACATACAGTTGCGGTGAAACCGAGACACCGGTCTGACCGACCTGCGCGGCGTAGGGCACGTAGCCCGCATCAACCGCGGCGCGCGAAGCGCCGACAGCGGCTCCGAGGGCGTCAGCGAGTTGCTCGACGAGTTCGAACTTGTCACCCGAGCCGAGTCCACGCCCGCCCGACACAACCTTGACCGCACCACGCAGCTCGGGTCGAGTCGACGACACCACGGCTTCTTCAACGTTGCTCACCGACGCAACGCGGCGACCCGAAGCAGTCACCTCGAGCTTCTGAACATCCGCGCCAGAAACCGCTTCTGCACGTGCGTCGACAGCGCCCTGACGAATCGTGATCACCGGGGCACCCCACGTGACAGCCGACTCCACGTTGTACGCGCCGCCATACACCGAGTGATGCGCGACCACACCGATGTCATCGCGCGAGACACCAACCGCGTCAACCGCGATACCCGAACGCGTGCGCGCCGCAAACCGACCGGCCGCCTCGCGACCCTCGATCGAGTGCGACACCAGCACGGCGTCAGGCTTCACCAGGTCAGCGGCTGCGGCCAGCGCGTCTGCGACCGGAACCGTCAGCCCCTCGCCCGGCGCGCCAACAAGCACCGCTTCGGCACCCAGCTCAGCCGCCGCAGCGGCCACACCATCAGCATCCGACACCACCAACGCGACCGGAGTGCCCACCGAGGCTGCCGCACCCAACAGACCGGCAGCCGACTTGGCGAGCTCGCCCGAGGGCGTCACGTCAAGCAAAACAAGAATTGAGTCTTCAGCGAAAGTCATGGCATCCACCTATGCAAGCCGGTTCTGAATGAGGAACTCCGCGAGCTGTGTGCCCGCGTCACCCTCGTCGACAATCTTCACGCCAGCTTCACGCGGCGGCTTCTCGCTCACAGCGGTCATGATCGACCGCGACGCCTCAGGATCGTTCGCGTCGAGATCGAGATCCGCGAGCGACAGCGTCTCAAACGGCTTCTTCTTCGCCGCCATGATGCCCTTGAAATTCGGGAACCGTGCGTCAGGAAGCGCCTCGGTGATCGAAATCACCGCAGGAAAGTCTGCACTCAGCTGCGCCGTCGCGCCATCACCAGCACGCTCACCCGTCACCGAACCCTCGGCAATCTGAACCGAACTCAGATACGTCGCGTTCGGAACATCAAGCAGCTCGGCGATCATCGCCGGCAACACCCCGCCCGAACCATCCGTCGACTGATTGCCCGCAATCACCAGATCAAACCCCGTGCGCGTCAACGCGGCAGCCAGCACCTCAGCAGTAAGCCCCAAATCAGCACCCAGCAACGCCTCATCAACAACCTGCACTGCCGAGCCCGCACCCATCGCGAGACCCTTGCGCACCGTCGCCACCGACGCCTCAGAAGTCATCGACAACACAACCACCTCAGTGCCCGCGTTCGCGTCGGCATAGCTCAACGCCACCTCAAGGGCACGCTCGCCGATCTCGTCAATGACGCGCTCACTCGCCTCACGATCGGCAATGCCGGTCTCAAGGCTGAGCTTGCGATCACCATACGTATCCGGGACCTCTTTGACCAAGACGACAATCTTCATGGCGCTCCGCTTCCGTTCGTCCTGTCGATACTAACCGCGCAACAATTTTCGATCGAAACGCGTTGTTACTTCAGGTCATGAACCTGAAGGTTGTGGCCGCTTCGGTTATGCGTTTCCGAAATTGGGTGCGCGTTTCTCACGGAAAGCGGCCATGCCTTCCTTCTGGTCAACAGTGTCAAACAGCGGTGCGAAAGCGTGACGCTCAAACCGCAGTCCTTCCGCGAGGCTGGTTTCCATTGCCGCATCGAGCGCTGCCTTAGCCGCATAGACCGAGGGCAGCGACTTCGAGGCGATCGTGTCCGCGACCTTGCCAGCTTCTTCAAGAAGATCGGATGCGGCAACGACCCGCGACACCAAGCCGCAGCGTTCGGCTTCTTCGGCATCCATCATTCTTCCCGTCAAGACGAGCTCCGCCGCCTTCGCATACCCAACGGCGCGAAGGAGTCTTTGGGTGCCGCCCATACCGGGGATGACCCCGAGATTGATCTCGGGTTGACCGAACTTGGCAGTGTCAGCTGCCAGAACGATGTCGCACATCATCGCGAGCTCACAACCACCACCGAGCGCATAGCCAGACACGGCAGCGATCACGGGGGTGCGCACCGCAGCGAACCGCGCCCATGGTCCGAAATGATCGTCCATGATCATGTCGAGGCCAGACTTCGACTCCATCTCTTTGATGTCTGCGCCTGCGGCAAAGGCTCGCTCTGATCCGGTCACAACGATCGCGCCGATTGCGGGGTTCGCGTCGAACGTAGTGGCGGCATGAACCACATCGTGCATCAGCTGCGCGTTCAGCGCGTTCAGAGCCTCGGGGCGGTTGAGTGTGATCCATCCGACGCGCCCACGGGTTTCGGTGAGGATGGTTTCGTAGTTGCTCGTCATTCCTCGATCTTGCCTCTCGTTCGCCCAATGCGCCAGGACGCGGCAAGCGCAGCGCACAACACGCGGGTGTTGCTCGGTGTTCACCCCCTGGTCACCATGCACAGGTATTACTCAGGGGCGCAGTCGCGCGCCTCCGTCATCAAACTCGAGGATCACGATGCCCCTGTATTCCTTCCGCCGCACTGTCGCGATGACAGCTGTGGCGGCGCTCACCTGCTCGCTCGCGGTCGCGACCGCTTCCGCTGCTTCGGCGGCAATCGTTGCCACTCCGCCCACGGACTCAGCGGACGGCGCGGCACTCTCCCTCGCTCCGATCGGCAGCTACGAGACGGGCATCTTCGACGAATCGGCGGCTGAGATCGTTCAGGCCTACGGCGACCGGCTCTTTGTCGTGAATGCACAGGCTGGCTCGGTCGACGTTCTCAACTACACCGATCCTGAGGCGATGGAGCTGCTCTTCTCGCTCAGCTCTGCCGGAGTCGCCAACTCGGTCGCTATTCGCGAAGACGGCCTCGGCGTCATCGCCATGGAGGCGCCGACCAAGACGGACGCCGGCCACCTCTTCTTCTTCGACGCCAACGCCGACGATGCAGGAGCGGCCGCGCTCGGCATCGTCACCGTGGGCGCTCTGCCCGACATGGTGACCTTCTCACCCGATGGCGCGTACGTCGTGTCGGCGAACGAGGGCGAACCCGACGACGACTTCGCGGTTGACCCTGAGGGAAGCGTCAGCGTCGTTGCCGTACCGGCCACGCTCACTGCCCCCACCCAGAGCGACGTGCAAACCGCGGATTTCCACGCTTTTGAGGCTGACGGCGCACTCGACGAAGACGTGCGCGTCTTCGGGCCCACTGTGGGCGATGACTATCCCGTCAGCCGCAACCTCGAGCCCGAGTACGCAACGGTCGTCGGTGGCACCGCCTACGTGACCCTGCAAGAGGCAAACGCGATCGCTGTCGTCGACCTGGCTTCCGCCACTGTGACCGCGGTCGAGGCTTTGGGCTTCAAAGACCACGGCGTTGTCGGCCTTGACGCGAGCGATCGCGATCCGGAAGACAACCCCGAGTTCAACATCGACACCTACGCGGGTCTGTACGGCATGTACATGCCCGACGCGATCTCGTCGTACACCGCTGGCGACACGACCTACCTCGTGACAGCCAACGAGGGTGACGCACGCGAGTGGGGCAACTACGAAGAGCCGGTTCGCGTCAAGGATCTCGAAGAAGACGGGTTCGGCCCGGTCTGTGAAGACAGCGCCGTTGCGGACTACCTCGAAGACGAAGACCTCGGTCGTTTGAACGTCACGATTGAAAACGGATTCGACTCGGACGCAGAATGCTACGACTCGCTGTATGCCTTCGGAGCACGTTCATTTTCGATCTGGACCACCGCAGGTGACCTCGTCTGGGACTCCGGTAGCTCGTTTGAAGAAGTCACCTACGCCGCCGCACCCGATTTCTTCAACTCGAACCACTCCGAGTCGAACCTCGAGGGACGCAGTGAAGACAAGGGCCCCGAAGCTGAGAGCGTCACGATCGGCGAGCTGAGCGGCCGCACCTACGCGTTCGTCGGCTTCGAGCGTGTCGGCGGCATCGCCGCGTACGACATCACCGACCCGGCAGCATCCACGTTCGTCACTTACATCAACAACCGCGACTTCGCGGAGTCGGTCGAAGATGGCGGCGATCTGGCAGCCGCTGGCGACCTCGGCCCAGAGGGCATCGCGTTCATCCCCGCTGCCGAGTCGACCACGGGCACACCGTTGCTCGCCGTCGGCAACGAGGTGTCGGGAACGACCACGCTGTTCGAGATCACCGACATGCTCGCACCAACGACCACCGAGGTCACGGTGTTGACGATCAACGACTTCCACGGCCGCATCGAGCAGAACCTCTTTGGCGGCGAGGCCGGTGCTGCTGTGCTCGCCGGTGCCGTTGACTCCTTCGAAGACGAGAACCCGAACACGCTGTTCGTCTCGGCCGGCGACAACATCGGTGCGTCCACGTTCACCTCGAACGTGGCGCAAGACAACCCGACCATCGACGCACTCGTTGCCGCTGGACTTGATCTCGGCGCCGTGGGTAACCACGAGTTCGACCAGGGCTACGCCGACATCACCGACCGTGTGCTGCCGCGCTTCGGCTCGACGGCGCAGGGCTTGGGCGCAAACGTCTACAACATCGGAACCAACGAACCCGCGCTCGACGAGTACGCCATCGAGACGATCGACGGCGTGCGCGTAGCGTTCATCGGCACCGTGACCGAAGACACCGCGAACATCGTGAGCCCGACGGGCATCGCGACGATCGAGTTCGGCGACCAGCTCGAGGCCGCGAACCGCGTGGCAGACGAACTGACCGAAGGCGACATGGCCGACGTGATTGTGCTTCTGACCCACAGCGGCTCAGCCACCAGCGAATGCGCAGAGGTTGCCGCTGACGCCTCGGCGTACGGCGAGCTGATTCGCGGGGCTTCCCCCGAAATCGACGCCATCGTCTCGGGACACACTCACCAGACCTACACGTGTGAGGTTGCTGACAGCGAAGGCGCCGAGCGCCCAGTCATTCAGGCACACCAGTACGGTACGACGCTGGGCAAGCTCGACTTCACTGTTGACAACGACACCAAGGAGCTCGTCTCGATCGAGACTGCGCTGGTTCCCCTCGTCGTTGACGGCGCGGCCGCCTACCCGGCAGACGAAGTCGTTGCGGCAATCGTGGCCGAGGCAAAAGAAGAAGCCGACGTGCTCGGGAATGTTGAGTCTGGCGTGATCAGCGCTGACATCCTGCGCGGTGGAACACCATCGGGTAGCGACCGCGGTGTCGAGTCAACCCTCGGCAACACCGTCGCCGATGTGTACCTCTGGGCGACCTCGAACGACGACTATGCGGGCACACCTGCACAGATCAGCATCATGAACCCCGGTGGGCTTCGCGATGACCTGCTCTACGGTGAAGACGGCACCCTGACCTACCGCCAGATCGCCAACGTGCAGCCGTTCGCCAACACACTCGTCACCGTCACTCTCACGGGTGCGCAGCTCGAGCAGATCCTCGAAGAGCAGTGGCAGCCAGGCGCCGAGCGCCCCAAGCTGCATCTGGGTATCTCTGAGGGCTTCAGCTATGAATACATCGAAGACGCGGCCGCCGGTGAGCACATCGTTTCGATGTCACTCAACGGAGTCGCGATCATGGCCGATGACGAGTTCACCGTGGTGACCAACTCGTTCCTCGCGGGTGGCGGCGACAGCTTCTTCACCTTTGCTGAGGGAACTGACCGCACCGACACCGGTCAGGTCAACCTGCAGGCGACAATCGCCTACTTCGAAGAATTCGATGTGGTTGACCCCGCCCCGCTGGGCCGCGCGGTACTCGCCGACTCGACCGAGCCGGTGGATCCGACCGACCCGACCGACCCGACCGACCCGACCGACCCGACCGACCCGGAGCTGCCGGCGACCGGCACCGACTGGGCAACGATCGACATCGGATCGGGCTCGGTCGAACAGGGCGGCTCGCTGATGGTTGACATCTCGGGACTCGAGGCTGGGCAGCAGGTTGGCGCCACCCTCTACAGCGACCCGATCGTGGTGGACGGCATTCCCGCCGCAGGCACCGACGGCACCGTGTCGTTCGTTGTCAGCATTCCCACCGACCTCGAACTCGGCGCACACACGCTGGTGATCGAGTCCGACGGCTTCGAAGACATCGAAGTCGCCGTCACCGTGGTGGCACCGGGCGCTCTCGCCGTGACCGGTTCGCAGCTACCGCTGGGAATCGCGTTGGTGGCAGCCCTGATGCTGGCCTTGGGTGCGATGGCACTGATGGCACGTCGTCGGCCGGTTGCGTAGCATCCACTGATTGATCGCCTTGCGGCCTCGACCTTCGGGTCGAGGCCGCTTTGCGTGTGCCGTCAAGGTCAGGTCTGTTCGGCACCGCTGAAAGGCATCGAGGCGTCGATGATGCGTCGCAGCGACAATCCCGCCGTCCATCTGTCAGAGCGGTAGGTGATGTGCCCACCCTCCTCGCGTGCGAGGGCGTCGAGATACTCGGTCAGCATCTGCTCTGCGGTCTGCCGCTGTTCTTCAGCAGCTTCCGTCCCGTCAAACGACGCGATCAGGTCGGCGCAAGACCGAACTGACGCCGCACAGTAGCGACGGGTGTCTGCGTCGGTGAAGACCACCCCCGACTCGGCCAGTCGCGCCAACACGTCGATGAGGTTCTGCGCATGGAAGGCCATGCGTTCGAGCGATCTGAGTCGGCGGTCGTTGCTGCGCTGCTCGCCTCGATGCCGACGGGCCCGCGGGTTGGCCCGACTGCTCTCCTGAGCGCTGCGCACTTCGGAGTCAACCTCACGCAACAACCCGCTCAACCGCTCCGCAGAGGCGACGAGCACGGCAGCATCCACCGAGCGTTGCTCGATCTCATCAGCCACTTCTACCAGCGCGCCACGCAAGGCGTCACGCAAAACCGAAAGCTGTGCGTCGGCACGTTTGAGATACAACGGCGGAACGATGACGACATTGACGACTACGCCTACGAGCACCCCCCACGCCATAGTGATCAGGTACGACAGCGAATACCCATCGACGTCACGCCCACTGAGCAACATCACAAACAGCGCTGCGACCGCTACCCACTCGCGCCCAGCTCCGAGGGCGCGCACACCGCCCAGCGCAACACCGACTCCGATGATCAGCGCCATGGCGATCACCGCCGGCACGCCCCACAACACCAGCGTCACTCCCGAAACGCCCAGCGCAATTCCCAGTGCGAGCCCGAGAATCGCCTGCACCCCCGACTTTGCTGAGGCTGCCACGGTGGGGTACATGGTGACGAGCACTCCCAGTGGCGCATAGTAGGAGTACTGCTCGTCGGCGAACGGCACGTACGGCGCGCTCACCCAGGCGATCGCCGCCGCGAGCGCCGCCTTACCCGCAAGCAGAAGGCGCGCTCGATCGGTCAGCTGCCGCCACCAGCTCGCAACACTCGACGTCGGTTGAATCATGCGATCACCACCCCAACCCATTCTGTTGGTCATCGCGGTTTCGCACAGCGACTTGACGCACCCACGCAAGTGCGACTAGCGCACCCGAGAGGCAGCCGTGCTACATGAGCTTTGTCGAGTGCAGCATGCTCTCCATCTTCTCGTTGACCCCGATCAGGGGCTTACGCAACACCAAGCCGAGCAGCAGCATGGGGAGCAAAAATGCGAGCAGCCAAGCGAGCGAGATCCAATAGTCGGCGTGATAGATACCTGCCATGGCGGCACGGAAGGCATCGATCGCATGCGTGGCTGGCAGGAACGGACTGACGTTCTGGAACCACTCAGGAAGAAGCACGAGCGGGTAAGCGCCGCCCGCGCCGGCAACCTGAATGACGAGCAGGAACACCGCCAGCGCTTTTCCGGCATCGCTGAAAGACACCACGAGCGTATAGATGATGAACGTGAATACAGTCGACGTCACCCATCCGACCAGGATGAACAGGAACGGATGTGCGGGTTGCAGGCCCACGATCAAGATGTTCCCCAAGAACACGAGTGTGCTCTGCGCCAGGCCGAGCACAGCAAACAGGCCGTATCGACCAAGGAAGCGCTCATGCAGCTTGAGCTCTTCACCGCTGCCGAAAGGCCGTGACGGCGGGTCAACACGCAAGGTCACGCTGAGCAGCAACGCGCCGACCCAGAGCGCGAGCGTCGAGTACAGCGGCGCCATGCCGGCTCCGAAGCTCACGATCGGGTAGAGGGGCCGACGATCGACGCCTACAGGGTCTGACAGCGCGTTGGCCAACAGCTCAGGGTCTGAGCCGATGACTTTGCTGACTTCGGCGAAATCGCCCGTGTCGATCGCTGAAGAAAGCAGACCCACCACGCGCTCAAGCTCCGTCGCAGTCTCGTCCATTGTCGTCGCAAGTTCGCTGTTGAGCACCGCGGCGTCCTCAATCACGCCCGAAATGCCGCTCGTCGAGGTGCTGAGGCCAGCGACGTCTTCGGCGATACCCCCGAGCCCAGCGCTCAGACCGCCGAGCGTTGCGGCAAGCTCATCGAGAACAGGCTTGAGGTCGTTCTCGAAGACGGCGCTGGCATTGTCGAGCGAGGACTGCGCCGCAGTGATTCGTTGATCGATGTCGGAGTGAAACTCCTGCATGTCGCTGCTTCCCTCGGCGATGCCGTCCGCTGCTTCGCCGAGACTGAGCTGCAGAGCTTGCTCGCGCTCGATTGCGGCGTTGAGGCTGTCGACGACCAGTTGCAGTGCGGCGCGCAGATCGGCGGAGTCTGAATCCACAGCCTGAGATTGCTCCTCAGCCGAGTCATCATCTGCGGGCGCTTGGGGCTCTTCCTCGGGCGAGGGCGACTCGATCTCTTCGATCAGGCGGTCGCGCAACTCAACTTGCTGAGCGATGAGATCGTCGAGCTCAGAAATCATGTCGTCGATCAGTTCGATGTTGGCCGCCGCGTCGCTTGCACGCCCAGAGAACACTTCATCGAGCTCAGACGAGAAGACGCCGAGACGAGACGAACCCGTCGCAAAAGCCTCGGCGAGCACGGCCGTCGCCTGGGTGATGGCAGCATCTGCATCCTGAGCGGCGCCGAGCCCTTCTTGCACCTTGCCAGTCGCGACCGAGAACTCCGACTCGACCTTCTGAAGAAGACTGGCCCCACCTTCAACCAACGGAATACTCGCCTCGAGAATCCCCGTGAACATCGTCGCCGTGCCTGAAGCCGCCCGCAACTGCGTGGCCACATCACTCAGATGAGCCTCTACGCGCAGGAACGCGGCCTGGGAATCGGCGCTGTCCAAGTTCTTCACAATCGAAGAGACCAGGCTCAGTGCAATGTTGCTGAGTTCCTTGGTGAACTCGGAATTGATCTTGGCAGAGAGGTCGTCGGCGCCCTCGCTGGTGATCAGCGGCGCAAGCGGGTTCGACTTGTCGTTCGTGTAGTAGTCGATGTGGGTCTGCTCCGAGCCGTCTCGGTAGAACGTCAGCATCCGCTCACTGAAGTCTTTTGGCAGCACCATCGCGGCGTAGTAGTCACCCGATTCGGTACCAGCAATCGCATCTTCTTCTGTGGTGATGATCCAGTCCATCTGGTCGTTCTCACGAAGTGCCGATTCGACCAGGCTTCCGACGTTCAAGTGGATGGGGATCAGCGGGCTGGTGTAACCCTCATCGACGCTCGCAACGGCAACCTTGAGGTTCTTGGTGTTGTCGAACGGCTCCCAGCTGCCGACCACGTTGAACCACGTGAACACCGAGGGGATGGCAATCAGTCCGCACAGCACGACAACCGCCATGACGCTACTCGTCGCGCGGCGCACATCCGAGCGAAACTGCAGCAAGATTCCCTTCATCGCTTCGACTCCAGTTCTGCGAGTTGCTCACGCAATCCCGCTTCGGGCATCTCGCCGACCTCAGTGGAGAGACGAAGGCTGAAACGGATGTACTCCAGCGTGATCAGCGCGATGAAGACGACGAAGAGCCACACAACCCAGAGGCCGATGAACTCGAGCTTCGCGTCGGGGAAGATGAATCCGAGTGCTGTCAGCGCGAGCATTCCCGCTACCCCCACGATGACGATCGCTCGACGATAGCCACGGTATGACCGTGCAAACGGCACCGAGCGTTCCCTGAGCTTTTGGTTGTAGCCCGAGCGATCGGCGAGCGCGCGCAGCACATGGTTGAGGCGGTATCCGCGGCCGGCGGGTTCGCCATCCTCGCTCGCGAAGAGCTCGGTGTCGCGTACTTCACTCGTGAACAGCCGCGTGACGTTCGACACATGGGGGCGAAGCACGAGTCCGAGGAAGAACGACAGCGCAGCGAACACCGCCAACATGCCGAGGTAGCGCCAATAGGCGAACCCGGCAAACCCGCTGATCACCTCGCGCATGGCGTCGATGCCATAGGTGAAGGGAAAGAACGGATACATCGACTGGAAGAACTCCGGCATGAGCTGGATCGGGTAGATGCCGGATGCGCCTGGAATCTGCAGAATCACGAGGATGATCGCGAGTCCTTTTCCGATGTATCCGAACGTGACTGAGAGAGCGTAGATCACGCTGAGGTATGCCAGCCCGATCAGCATCGGAGTGACGACGAACGCAAACACGTTGACGTGTTGAACACCGATGATCAGGTTGCCGATGCTCAGCGTGATCGTCTGCAGCAAGACGATGCACGCGAAGAGCGAGAACCGCCCCAGGTACTTCTGCCGTTCGGTGGCGTCTGGAATGCCCTCATCGTCTACGTCGAGCTTCAAGATGACGACGAGCACGAACGCGCCGATCCACATCGACAGGTTGATGAACAGCGCACCCATCAGCGAGCCGTACGATGCGGTCGGAAAGATTGTGTGCTGGTCGACTTCAACGGGCGTCGCCATGAACTGCGCGATCTGGTCAGCGTTCAACCCGGTGAGCTCCGCGAGATCTTGGAACAGCGCTGCGCTGCCAATGGTCTGCAGATCGATGATCGCGACATTCAGATCGTCTTCAAGCAAGGCGAGGCTGTCGTCGAGGCTGCTCAGCGCGGCCGAGGTCTGCTCGAGTTGATAGTCGAGACCTTCCAGCAGCACCTCGGACTGTCCGAGAATCGTCTGCTGCGCCTCTACCGCGGCCAAGAGCGAACTGCTCGCGGCGCTCACACGACCTACGGCCTCCAGCGTGCCTGCGACCGCCTCACCCACTGCGGTAGACCCGATCACTTGGCCGGTCGCCGCCTCACCGGCGAGCCGGAGCAACTCAGCCTGCGCCTCAGCTGCGAGGTTATTGACGTCGACGAGCGTCGTCCTTGCCTCAGCGAGCGTCCCGTCGATTCCCCCGATGACGGTCACACTGCTTTGAATCCCTGTCCTGGCGTCTGCGATCTCACCGTCGAGCGCGTCGAGGTCGGTGCGCGTCTGCGCGATCACCTCGGCGACTTGCTGCAAGTCGCCGATGATCTCGCCCTGCGCCGCCTCGGCGTCGGCTTCTGCGGTTGACCCGCCCTCCTGAATCGCCGTTACGACGGCCTGCGCCACTTGTTCGTTGAACGAGTCAGTGATCTGCGTCTGCAGGGTTGTCGCCGCGGTATCGGTGATCTCGGGGGCGACCCCGTTCTCTTTCTCGTTGACGTAGTAGATCAGCTTGGGCTGCGTGAAGTCACCAGATGTGATGCTCAACAGATCGGCTGAGAACGTTTCGGGAACGACGAACATCGCGTAGCTTTCACCGCTGAGCACGGATTCCATGCCCTCGTCTTCCGAGAGGAAATGCCAGCCCAGGTCGTCATTTTCCTTGAGCTGGGCGACGAGTTGATCACCGACATTCACTTCTCCGGCGAGCTCGTTGTACGCCCCCTCATCGAGGTTGACGACTGCGACGCTGAGGTTCTTTGTGTTGTCGAACGGATTCCAAAACGCCGCAATGTTGAACCATGCGTACAGCGACGGGGTGATGAGTGCGCCACCGATGATCACCATCGCCAGCGGCACGTGCAGAAGTCGCCTCGCATCACGTTTGAGAATTCGCCAGACGTTGCGCATTCGTTCGCCCCTCCGACGATCATCCAGATTTGTGACTCTGCGCGGTCGGCATCGCCGCACCCTGCCTCACACTTTCAATGCATGCTGGCACGGAAGAATCAGTCATCGACCGCCAGAGACCAAATCTCACCCCCAGTTCACCCGGCGTCGCCAGATCGGGTCACACTCGGGTACCCACCTCGTCACCCGGGGCGGTTGGCGTCGCGAGAGATCGGGGCTAGAGGCGCTCGATGATGGTGGCGTTGGCCATGCCGCCGCCCTCGCACATGGTTTGAAGCCCGAAGCGCCCACCAGTGGCCTCAAGATGCGCAACGAGCGTGCCGAGCAGTCTTGTTCCCGACGCGCCGACGGCGTGACCCAGCGCGATCGCACCACCCCAGGGATTGAGCCTTGCCGGGTCTGCGTGAAGCTCCTGCAGCCACGCGAGCGGCACCGACGCGAACGCCTCATTGACCTCGTAGGCGTCAATATCGTCGATGCTGAGACCACTGCGCTCAAGAATCCGCTTTGTCGCGGGGATCGGCCCGGTGAGCATGAACAGCGGGTCGTCGCCGACAACCGCGAATGAATGGAAGCGCGCGCGTGGTGTGAGGCCCAGTTCTTTCGCCTTCGCTTCGCTCATGATCAACGAAGCGGATGCTGCGTCAGTCAGTGGCGACGAGTTGCCGGGCGTGATGGCCCAGTCGATCTCGGGAAAGCGCGCGGCGAGCTCGTCGGTTCGAAACACTGTGGGCAGGCCAGCGAGCTTGTCTGCCGTTGTGGTGGCGCGGACCGTCTCGTCGATCGTGACATCACCCACCGGTATAACCTGCGAGGCGAAGTGCCCATCGGCCCATGCGGATGCGGCGCGCCGGTGAGACTCGACCGAGAACTCGTCGAGCTGGGTGCGCGAGAACCCCCACTTCGTCGCGATCAGCTCGGCCGACACCCCCTGGTTCACCAGCCCGTCGGGGTAGCGCTCTTGCATGAGGCGAGACGGTGAAGCGTCAGCCCATGCAGACCCGAGCGGCACGCGCGACATCGACTCGACCCCACCCGCGATCGCGACGTCATACGCACCGGAAATGACGCCCTGCGCGGCGAAGTGAGCAGCCTGCTGGCTCGACCCGCACTGCCGGTCGATGGTGGTGGCAGGAACGGATTCATCAAAGCCTGCCGCGAGCACGGCCTGCCTGCCGACGTTCATCGACTGATCGCCGATCTGGCTGACACAGCCAAACAGCACATCGTCGATCTGCGTGGATTCGAGTCCGTTTCGCTCGAGGAGTGCCCGCAAGGTGGTGGCCGCGAGGTCGACCGGATGCCAGGAACTCAGCGCGCCGCCGGGTTTGCCCCGACCGGCGGGGGTACGGACGACGTCGACGATCACCGCGGTGTGCATGGTTCGATCCTCGCACGCGGGAGCGGGCTGCGGGCGGGTGAGGTTATGGGGCTGCAGCTTCGCGCGCGGCGCGCTGCCCACGGGCGGCGCCGACGATGACCCAGAGCAGAAGCCCGCCGGCCGCCAGCAGCAGCACACCGGTCAGCAGGCCGGTGGTGATGATCGTCGCGTCGTCGGCCATGCCTTCAGGGTACCGGGCAGGTGGGCCGCGTCACGCGGAGCGGAAAACGTCCACGGTTCGCTCGAGCGCGGTGAGCCGCTGGGCGCGAGTGCCCACGATCTCGACGGTGTTCAGGTCGTGGCCGATGACGTCCTCATCGGCGATGAGATCGAGCAGAGCATCGTTCATCGTCTCGCGAAGCGGAAGGTTCTCGTCGTCAGAGACGAAGATCTCGTCGCACGGGGTGAGGGGCAGGACAACGAGCAGATCGACATGCTGCATCGCCTCCCGTGTCACTTCGGTCAGACGTTCCATGAGCTCGCGCGAGCCGGTCGAGCCGTCGAGGTCGTCCAGCGCCCGGAGATACGCGAGGAAATCGAGGGGACCGCGCTCGGCGATCAGGCTTCCCTCGGTCTCGTCCGGGTGCAGTCGCGCCGCCGAGACGCCAAGCTGAGCGACGAATGACGCGGCACTCGTGGCATCCCAGAACTCGTCCACCAACTCGAAAGGATCCGGCAGCACCGCGTATTCGGGATGACGATCCGCGAAATCAGATACGACGGTGCTCTTTCCGCTGGCATGAGTCCCCGAGATGACGATGCGCATGCCGCGACTCTAGAACGAACAATGCCCGCTTGCGTGAATCGTCAAGCGGACATGGCCAGTTCGCCCATCCCCATGGCGATGAACAGCGAGAGCACGGCGAGCACCAGCGTTATCGGAACCATCGTGTAGCGCTCCGGTTTGCTCCGCGAGATCGCGTTCATCACCACGCCGAGGGCGAAGTAGGCGAACACCACCCACATCGCGATCTCGGAGAACAGCTCGGGAAAGAGGTCCACGGCACCCACCCGGTCCCACGCGATGAGGTCGATGACGCCGTAGATCACGATGGCGATCACGCTCCCGACGCGAAGCCGCGGGGGCAGCACGCGATGCTGGCCGCCCCAGGCGAAACGACCGAGCGGAGCGCCGAGGGCGAGTGCCAGCTGAAAGATGGCGAGGAGCAGCAGGATGACGGTCAGCGCGAGCGCGAAGATCCTGAGTCTCACCGTACCGCCCGGTCGAGGGCAACAGCAGGTTGGTACCGACGCGCGGTGTCAGATGGGCACCGACGCGCGGCGCGTCAGGCTGCGCCCGGCACGGGACGGTATCGCAAAACGGTGGCCCCTGACCGGAACTCCCGACGATCCACGAGTTCCAGCTGAATGCGGTCGCGCAGACCGGCCAGCAGCGTCGGCCCGTGCCCGGCGACGGTGGGGTGCACGACGAACTCGTATTCGTCGATCACGCCCAGATCCGCCAAGGCTGTCGGAAGCATCACGCCGCCCACCCATAGCCCTTCACCGGGTTCTTGCTTCAACTGCTGCACCGCGTGCGCCAGATCGCCGCGCACCAGCTCGGAGTTCCAGTCGACCTCGGCCAGCCTGCTAGAGAACACGTATTTCTTGGCCTTGTCGATGGCGGTCGCGAACGGCACGTCCGACTCGCTCATCCAGTCGGGCCATGTGCCTGCCGAGGGCTTCCGCCAGGCGGACTCCATCATCTCGTAGGTCAGGCGGCCGAACAGCAGGGCATCGACGCGCTCCATCTCTGCGGTCCAATACGCCATCGACTCTGCATCCGGCGGGAGCCCTGCTTCATGATGGCAACAGCCATCGAGCGTGACATTGATCGAGTATCTGAGCGGTCTCATCTCACTGCTCCCGGAGGTCGGCGTCGACAGGGTTCACTGAGATCTTCCCACCGCAGAGCTTCGAGCGGGGGTTCAGTTTTGGCCGGTGGCGCCGGCAGGCCTGAGTCGAAGGGTCCCCAGCGATCCGGCCCGAGAGGCAGACGAATGGCCCGGCCAAAGCGCGAAAGCAGCTCGGCAAAGAGATCGGCGACGTCGTCCAGGTCACCATCAACACCCGCTGAGTTACACACCTGGCTCGAATGGCGTCGAAAGTCATATCATCGGGCCGGCTCGGTAGCGCCGCTGGCGCCGGCGAACGTCATGCCAAGGTCGACGCCTCGACCTCGGCCCACAACTTGTCGAGCGAGAGGCCAACCGCGCCGGCGATCGCAGCGACCGTCTGGAACGACGGCGTGGCGATGCGGCCCGACTCGATCTTGCGGAGCGTTTCCGGTGATATTCCCGCCGCGAGCGCGACGTCGAGCATCGTTCGCGCGCCCCGCGTCTCGCGCAGCACCGCTCCGAGCCTGCGGCCGCGGTCGAGTTCGGCAGCACTGAGGGGAAGTCGCACCATCACGTTGCCGATACTACTGCCGGAACTCTCCAGACCGGTATAGTTATCCCAACACTTGAAGGAGAACACGATGATCGAGATCCTGAGCCCTGCCCAGGTCGAGCAAGCCCGCGTGAGTGGTGCGCTCGTCGCCGACGTTCTGCAGGCCATGAAGTCGCGCGCAACTGTCGGCACGAACCTGCTGGAGATCGATGCCTGGGCGAAGGAGATGATCCTGGATGCTGGCGGCGTCTCGTGCTACGTCGACTACGCCCCGTCTTTCGGGAACGGACCCTTCGGTCACTACATCTGCACCGCCGTCAACGATGCGGTACTGCACGGCATGCCGCACGACTACGCCCTCGCAGACGGCGACCTGCTCACGCTCGATCTCGCTGTGCTGACGGGAGGCATCGCCGCGGACGCCGCGATCAGCTTCACTGTCGGTGAGACGCAACGCCCGGAAGACCTCGCGATGATCGACGCGACCGAGCGTGCACTCGCCGCCGGCATCGCCGCTGCCCGCCCCGGCGCGAAGGTTGGCGACATCTCACGTGCCATCGGCACCGTCCTCAAGGGTGACGGATACCTGGTCAACACCGAGTTCGGCGGACACGGCATCGGAACCACGATGCACGGCGATCCTCACGTACCCAACACCGGGCGTCCCGGCCGTGGCTACCCGCTTCGGCCCGGACTCCTCCTCGCTCTCGAGCCCTGGATCATGGCCGATACCGACAAGCTCATCGTCGACGAAGACGGCTGGACGCTCCGCAGCGCAACCGGCAGCCGCACCGCCCACACCGAGCACACCATCGCGATCACCGACAGCGGCGCTGAGATCCTCACCCTCCCGTCTTCCCGCTGAGGCAGCCCCGCGCCCGGGCGTGCTCGCAGCGGGGTCGGCTACCGTGCGGCGCCGCGGTGAGGCGGCGAGATACCAAAACGCTGCGATCGAACGAGTCGACGGCTCGCGCAAGCGAGAACAGGCGTTCCCGCTGTCGAAGCTCGCAAGGCCAGCACGCTGAGATGCCCGATGGGGGCGCGGCAACTGAATGACAGCGACGCCGATTGCATACCCGCCAGTCGTTATGATCCCGTTACCCTAGCCGGTGAAAAACCCGCTCATACAGGGCTTTCAGTGTCTGACCCCCCGAATATTGTGTGGGTATGACGACATCCGCAACTAACCCCGCCGAGCGGCTCGCTGCCGCTGCGGCGCGAGTTGCGAATGCGGCGCCTGGCAACGCCGCCATCACGATCATCGGGCTGGACGACGACGCCCTTCTTACACTTCTGGCGGATGCCGCAGAGAGCCGCAATGCGCTCGACGTCATCGTCGCCGCAGCCACCGCAGAAGCGGCCCGCCGTTCGGTCCGCGAGAACGGCTACGACGGCCTCGCGCAACGCAAGGGCCACCGCAACGCCACCTCGCTCGTGCAACAGATCACCGGACAGAGCCGCGGCGATGTATTAAAGGCCCTCCGAACCGGCGAAGAGCTCGTGCCGCCCGCACCAGCCCCGACCGCAGACGTCCCCACTCCCCCCGCACCCGAGGTTTCGACGTGGCGGGCGAGCCTTCGCGAAGCACTGGCGTCAGGTCGAGTCAGTTCGGCTCAGTTCCAAGCAATCCGCACCGGCCTCGGCGAACCGCCCATCGAGCGATACCCCAACCTCGACCCTGACTTCCTACCCGCCGCGTGGGCTTCTGCCGTCGACACGCTGCTCGACGAAGCCAGCGATCTTCCGGTGGAAGAGCTACGCAACGCCGCACGCACAGCGCGCGACCGGCTCGACCCCATTGGAGTCACGCTCCGGTTCGAGGAGCGATTCGAAGCGCGCTCATTTCGCACATGGATCGACGAGCACGGCCAGCACCACGGGCGCATCACGTTCGACGACGAAGCCGCCGCCTTCGTGCAGGCGATGATTCAGGCAGCACTGCGTCCCCGCCGTGGCCCACGCTTCGTGGAATCTGACGCCGCACCCGATCCGGCCGACGTCACCGCCGAAGAGCGCTCCAACGAACAGCTGCAGTACGACACGATAATGGCCGTCCTCCGCACGGGAGCAGCAGCCGACCCGACGCAGTCGTTCGGCGACCGCCAGCCCGGCGTCCGCGTGATCGTCGAAGCCTCGGCGATCACGGCTGCGCACGATGGCGAACCGACCCGCGTCAAAGGCGTGGGACATGTCGAAGACGGCGGCGCGGCATTGCCGGGAGGGGTGATCGAGAAGCTTCTGTGCGACGCCGGTTCGGTGTCGATCCTCCACGACGAGTGCGGTCGCCCCCTCGACGTGGGACGTGAAAGCCGACTGTTCACACGGAAGCAGCGCATGGCGATCGCCGAGCGTGACGGCGGATGCATGTGGCCGTCCTGCATCGCTCCGGTTTCACAGTCGGAGTACCACCACATCGACCATTGGGCGGAAGAACGGGGTCGAACCGACGTCGACGATGGCGTCCCTCTCTGCCGAAACTGCCACCTCAGGCTCCACAACCAGCGCTGGCGAATCACCCGACAACGAAATCCGCTGTCGCATCGCGATACCTATTGGCTCCATCCGCCACCCGACCCTGCGACGGGCGTGATCGGTGATCCGATAGACCTGCGCACCAAGTCCCCTCGGCGATTCGCCGCGGCGTAGGCAACTCAGCTAGTCAAGCTCGGCCCAAGCAACTCCGCTCGTGCGTGCCACAGCGAAGCCACCTCAGCTGTGCCGCCACCACCCGCGCAGCTCAGCTATCTCACCCCAGCGGGGCCAACTCAGCTACCTCACCCCCACGCGGCCAACTCAGCTATCTCCCCCAGCGGAGCCAACTCAGCTACTCCGCCTCGGGCGGGCGCTCCGCAGCCTCGACCACCGCGGCATCCGGCACATACCCCTCGATGTGACGCTCGTCCGGCCCGTTGTACTCCGACAATGGGCGGATCAGCGCGTTCGAAGCACCCTGCTCCATGATGTGGGCGGTCCAACCCGTCACCCGCGCTGCGACGAACAGCGGCGTGAAGGTCAATGTGTCGAAGCCGATCAGGTTGTAGGCGGGGCCTGACGGGTAGTCGAGGTTCGGGTAGATGCCCTTGCGCGAGACAAACTCGCTCTCGAGTGTGTCGTATAGCGCGGCGACGTCCGGGCGGTCGTAATGCGCCACAAGCGTGTCGAGCGCGGCCTTCATCGTCGGCACACGTGAATCCCCGCGCTTGTAGACACGGTGACCGAATCCCATGATCTTGCGCTTCTCGACGAGCGCGGCATCCAGCCACTCCACGACGTTGTCGGCGGAGCCGATCTCGTCGAAGATGTGCAGCACGGCTTCGTTGGCACCACCGTGCAGTGCGCCCTTGAGGGCGCCGATGGCGCCGACGACGGCCGAGTAGAGATCGCTCGTGGTCGAGGTGATCACCCGAGCTGTGAACGTCGAGGCGTTGAACGAGTGCTCTGCGTACAAGATCATCGACTGGTTGAACGCGTCGACCACAAGTTCGTCGGCTTCTTCGCCAAACGTCATCCACAAGAAGTTCGCCGCGTAGTCGAGGTCATCGCGCGGGGCGACGATTTCTTCGCCGCGGCGACGACGCTGGCCGTACGCGACGATTGCCGGAAGCACCGCGAACAGCCGAACGCTGCGCTCAAGATTGTCTTCGGCGCTGCCGCCGGCTTCAAGCACCGAGCCGTTGCCGGCGAGGTCACGTGCGCCGATGAGGCTCGCCGCGGTGCGCACCTCGTCCATCGGGTGCGCGTCGAGGGGAACGAGATCGATCGCTGCCTTCACATCGGCGGGGAGCGCGCGGTTCTCGCGCTCAGTCGCGCGAAGGTCGGCGAGCGCAGCATCCGTGGGCAACTCACCGTTCCACAGCAGATAGGCCACCGCTTCGAACGGTTGCGTTGCCGCCAGCTCGTGCACCGGGTACCCGCGGTAAAGCAGCGAGTTCGTCTCGGGATTCACTTTCGAGACTGCCGTGTAGTCGACGACGACCCCGGCGAGTCCCTTCTTAATGTCGGTCATCTCAGTCCTTCACAATCTCAAAGTTGAAGATGTCTTGGTCAAAGTGGTTGTACTGCTCGTAGTCGATCAGCTCGTAAAGGTCGGCCCGGTGCTGCATCTCGTCGAGCTTGTTCGTGAGATGCCCCTCATCAAGCAGAGTATCGAGCGCTCGGGATGCTGCGCCCATAGCGATCCGCAACAGCGACACCGGCCAGATGACGATGTTGACTCCGGCGCTGCGAAGCTGCTCGCTTGAGAACAGCTCACTCTTGCCGAACTCGGTCATATTGGCGAGGATCGGCACGTCAAGTGCGGTGCGCATCGCCTCGAACTCGGCAAGGCTGCGCATCGCCTCGGGGAAGATCGCGTCAGCGCCAGCATCCACCAGTGCCTTGGCCCGATCAATAGCGGCATCGATACCGTCGACCGCCGCGATGTCGGTGCGAGCCATGATCAAGAAATTCGGGTCTCGCCGCGCATCTACCGCCGCACGGATGCGCTTGACGGCGGTGCCTTCGTCAACCACCGCTTTGCCGTCAAGGTGCCCGCAGCGTTTGGGGTTGATCTGGTCTTCGATGTGCGTTCCCGCAAGCCCCGCGTCTTCGAGTGTCTGAATCGTGCGAGCGACATTCATCGGCTCACCGAAGCCGGTGTCGGCATCGATGATCGCAGGCAGATCAGTCATGCGAGCGATCTGCTGCCCGCGGCCCGCGACCTCGGTCAGCGTAGTGAGCCCGATGTCGGGCAACCCAAGATCTGCTGAGAGCACCGCGCCTGAGATGTAGACGCCCTCGAAACCCTTGCGTTCGATCATGCGGGCGCTCAGCGGGTTGAAGGCGCCCGGAAAACGCAGCAGCTCGCCAGAGGCCAGCCGCTCACGGAACAGGCGACGCTTCTCGTGCGCGGGAACAGTCGAATGCAGCATCAGAACAGGCCCTTGGGCGCGGGGGCCGCCGCCAACACCCCGGGCTTTGCGACGATGGTCAGTTCACGCACCTCTTCTACGGTGAGTTCCGGCAACCGTTCGGCCAAATCGAGGAACCGCTCGATCTCCGCTTCTTCGAGCACCGGCTCTGCGAGCAGACGGAACTTGCGGATGTAGTCCTCGCGGACGAAGGGCCGCGCGCCGAGCGGATGGGCGTCGGCCACCGCGATCTCGTCTTCGAGCACCGTGCCGTCGGTCATCGTGATCACCACGCGTCCGCCGAATGCCTTCTCGTTGGGGTCTTCGGAGTGGTATCGACGTGTCCATTCGGCGTCTTCGGCGGTGGTGATCTTGTGCCACAGCGCCACCGTGTCTTCGCGGCCCGCACGCGAGGGTGCATACGAGTCGACGTGGTGCCACCCGCCGTCTTGAAGGGCGACGGCGAAGATATAGGGAATCGAGTGGTCGAGGGTCTCACGCGATGCCGTGGGGTCGTACTTCTGCGGGTCGTTTGCGCCAGAGCCGATGACGTAGTGCGTGTGGTGCGAAGTGTGCAGCACGATCGACTCAACGTTGGCAGGGTCCATCGCCGCGGGCGATTCGCTGTGCAGCTTGCGTGCAAGGTCAATCCACGCCTGCGCCTGGTACTCCGCAGAGTGCTCTTTTGTGTAGGTATCGAGAATGCCCCGCTTGGGCTCCCCTGCGGTCGGCAACGGCACCTCGTACGAGGCGTCGGGTCCGTCGAGCATCCAGGCGATGACCCCGTCTTCACCCTCGTAGATGGGCGACGGTGAAGTCTCGCCGCGCATCGCGCGGTCGACAGCCTCAACGGCCATCTTTCCGGCGAAGGCGGGGGCGTGCGCCTTCCATGTCGAGATCTCGCCCTTGCGCGATTGACGCGTGGCGGTCGTGGTGTGCAGCGCCTGACCGACGGCCTGGTAGATCGTCTCTGTGTCGAGGCCCAGCAGAGTTCCGATACCCGCGGCCGCTGATGGTCCGAGGTGTGCGACGTGGTCGATCTTGTGCTTGTGCAGCGAGATCGCCCTCACCAGGTCAACCTGGATCTCATAGCCGGTCGCGAGACCTCGCACGAGCGCATGACCGTCGGCGCCGACGTGCTGAGCTACTGCCACGATCGGCGGAATGTTGTCACCCGGGTGAGAGTACTCCGCCGCCAAGAAGGTGTCGTGGTAGTCGAGCTCGCGCACTGCCACGCCATTTGCCCATGCCGCCCATTCGGGAGAGGTACGACGTTCCACGTTGCAGCCGAAGATGCTCGCACCCTTGCCCCCCACCGACACCGGGTGATCAAGCGCTTGCTGACGGGCAGCGCTCACCGGGGCACGTGTGATCGAAGCGGCAGCGACCGCGGCGTTGTCGATCACGCGGTTGATGATCATGTCGACCACTGCTTGCTCAACCTCTACGGGGTCGACGGCGATCTCGGCGATGCGCCAGGCGAGCTGACCCTCGCGCGCGAGATTCTCGTCACTGCGGTGGGCGCGAAGATGGTGGTTGACGGTCATGCTGCTCCTTGGGTAGATGGCGATGCTGCTGGCGACCCGCCGGTTGGCGAGTCGAGAGCGGTCAGGATGCTGCTCAGCGCGTTGTGCAGGTGCACGTGGGTTGCGTGGGCAGCCAGGTCGGCGTCGCGCGCCGCGATTGCAGACGCGATCAGGCGGTGCTCGGCGACGGATGCCGCAAGCCGGTCGGGGTTGTCGCGCGCGAGCCGGCGCACGCGAACCAGATGAGTGCGCACGTTGCGCAGCGCTGAAGTGAGGTAGTCGTTCACTACGGCCGCATCGAGTTGCGCGTCGAACTGCGCAATCAGCGAGTAGTAGGCATCGAGGTCGTCACCGTGAGTGAGAGTCGCCTGCCCGAAAGCGCGAGCAAGCTCTGCGAAAGCGGACGCATCGCCCCGCTCGGCCGCCAAGCGAGCTGCAGTCTCTTCGAGCGCACGTCGCAGTTCGAAGAGTTCGCGAATGTCGCTGGTATCCACATCGCTCACCACGGTGACTCGCGGCGACTGCTGAACGGCGAGTCCGTCAGTGGTCAGCCGGCTGAGCGCTTCTCGCAGCGGGGTTCGACTCACACCGAGGCGGGTGGACTGCTCAACTTCTGCGAGAACTGCGCCGGGAGCAAGCACTCCGGACTGAATCTCGTCAAGCAGAATGGCGTAGGCGCGATCACTTGCCCGCATGCTCACCTCCGCTGGACGACTCTGGTATTTAGTGTATACACAAGTACCACCGCGCGCCACAGACTTCCATGCTTTTCGCTTTAACGTATACATACTTGTAGCGCCGTGGTAGGGCATGTATTCACAAACCTCGGCGGTCGGCGTAAAGTCAGCGACCATGAGCGATCTCATCCGCACGCACGCACTCACCAAGCACTACGGCAAGGTCCGTGCTCTCGACGGTCTCGACCTCGCGGTGCGCGAAGGACAGGTTCATGGCTTTCTCGGCCCGAACGGCGCTGGCAAGTCGACCGCCATCCGCGTGCTGCTCGGGCTTGCCCGCGCAAGCGGCGGCGAAGTGCACGTTTTCGGCGCCGACCCGTGGCGGCAAGCAGCATCTCTGCACACGCGCATCGCCTACGTTCCCGGAGACGTCAGCGTGTGGCCGAACCTCTCGGGTGGTGAAGCGATCGACTTCCTGGCACGACTGCGAGGAGCCGACCGAAAAGGCACCCGCTACCTCGCGAGCAAAGAACGACTCATGAACATGCTCGAGTTCGACCCCCGCAAGAAGGGACGAGCCTATTCCAAGGGAAACCGGCAGAAGGTCGCGCTGATCGCCGCTTTCGCGGTACCAGCCGATTTGTACATTCTCGACGAGCCCACGAGCGGCCTCGACCCTCTGATGGAAGTGGTCTTTCGCCAAGAGATCGCTCGGGTGAAAGCCGAAGGCGCCACGGTGCTGTTGTCGAGCCATATCCTCTCGGAAGTCGAACTGCTGTGCGATCAGGTGAGCATCATTCGCGCCGGGCGGATCGTCGAAAGCGGCACTCTCGCAGATCTGCGTCATCTCACCCGCACCGAGGTCTCTTTCGAAGGCTCGGATGCTGCACCTGCAGCAGCTCTCGCTGACGCGCACAACGTGATCACCGACCAGGGTCGCGTCACATTCACCGTCGACAGCGATCGCATCACCGCTCTGCTGCCCACTTTGGCCTCGTGGCAGGTCGCCGGGCTCAGAGTGACTCCGCCCTCGCTGGAAGAGCTGTTCCTACGTCACTACGGTTCGACAGCCGACACGCACCCCGGCGACGTGCGAGCAGCCTCCCGATGATGGGTGCACTGCTCGCGCAGCGAGCCAGACGTGACGCTAGACAGCTGTCGATGTGGGTCGTTGGCACCGCCGCGATGGCAGGCCTTGGCTACGTCGGGGTTGTCAGCTCGTTTGCAACCGAGCAAGAACGCGCCGCGCTGTTGGCTGCCGCCATTGCCAATCCGGTCATACTGCTATTTCGCGGATTGCCGTCGGGCGCCGACGAAGCGGCATTCATCGTCTTTCTCATCTTTCCGTGGCTGGCCATTCTCGCGTCGATGATGAGCTTGTTCCTCGCCGTGCGGCACACCCGCGGCGATGAAGAGGAAGGGCGCGCCGAACTGGTTTCTGCTACGCCCGCTGGCCGCACCCGGCCGGTGCTCGCGACCGCTATTCACGGCTTCTTCGCCAACATCGCGCTCGCGTTGCTGACCGCGGTCGCCTTCATCGCCGTGGGGTTGGACGCCCTGGGATCTTTGATCGCTGGCGCAGCGGCCGGCGCCGTGGGCATCAGCTTTCTCGGAGTCGGGCTGATGGCCGCTCAATTGATGCGCACATCACGCGGCGCCAATGCGGTCGCAGTGTGGGCAATGCTGACGACCTTTATGCTCTGCGGGGTCGGCAACGCCATTGGAACCCCGAGTGACGACCTCACCCGCATGGAAAGCTCGTGGCTCACCTGGCTTTCACCATTCGGCTGGGGCGAGAATGTGCGCCCGTTCTCTGACGACCTCCTTTGGCCCTTGCTGCTGTGCCTTGCGCTCGGGGGCGCCCTCTCAGCGGCTGCGATCCTGCTGGCATCAAGACGCGATCTCGGCGAGAGCTTCGTCGCTGAACGGCTCGGCCCTGCCTCAGCCACCGCGGCGCTTGCCACGCCGACCGGGCTCGCCTGGCGGCTCGCGCGCGGCGGCGCGCTCGGCTGGGCAGTCGGCGGATTGCTGGTGGGAGTTCTGGCAACAACACTCGCGACCGTCGTCGAAGAGATCGGCGCCGACAATCCGTCGGTGCAAGAGATGATCAACCAGATTGCTGGTGCAGGCGATATCGAGCAGGCGACTTTGACCACTTTCTTCACCATGCTCGGCGTGCTTGCGGCGTGCGCCGGCGTTCAGGTGATGTGTCGGGCACGACAAGAAGAAACTCGCGGCACCGCCGAGATCGTGCTCGCCTCGCCCGTCGCTCGCGTGCGCTGGCTCGCCGGGTATCTGGCCGTCGGGGTTGCCGTCGTGCTGATCGTTGTGGGGGCCGCGTTCGCGGGCGCTGCTGTCGGCATCGCTTCGCAGGGCTCGTCGTGGAATGCGATGCGCGATGCTGTGGTGACCGGAAGCGGACAAGCAGTTGCGGCGTCGGTGTTCGTCGTGGCGACTGCTCTTGTCTTCACGCTCGCGCCTCGCCTTACGATTCCCCTCGGGTGGAGTTTCATTGCACTTGCTGCTGTCTTGGGCCTATTCGGGCCAATCTTCGGCTTGCCCGAATGGTTGGTGCACCTCTCCCCGGTCGGCGTCGCCCCCATCGTCAGTGGCGACGGCGTTGACGTACGAGGACTCTGGTGGCTCGTGGCGGCCATCGCCATCGGAGTACTCGCGGCGCTGTCATTGATGCGTCGGCGGGAGCTCGCCCCGTCGGAATAGCCAGTGGCGGCTCACAACGCCTTTTTCGCGCCCCGGGGCCTGCGCGCGTGAAAGAGTGGCGGGAGAACGAATTAAGGAGCTCCATATGCGCGCAATCGTCCAGCAGCAGTTCGGCAACCCGGCAGACGTCCTCGCCGTCGAGGAGGTGCCGCAGATCGAACCCGGATCGGGCGAAGTGCGACTGCGCGTAGTGCTCTCACCTATTCACAACCATGATCTGTGGACTGTACGCGGGGAATACGGTTTCGTTCCCGACCTTCCAGCACGGGCTGGCACCGAAGCGGTCGGAATCGTCGATGCGATCGGTGAGGGTGTGCACAGCCTCGAAGTCGGGCAGCGCGTGGCGGTCGCCGGCACGTTCGGAGTGTGGGCGGAATACGTGATCGCGCGCGCAAGCGGCCTCATTCCGGTGCCCGATGGCGTACCCGACGAAATGGCCGCGCAGTTGGTGGCGATGCCCTTCAGCGCCATCAGCCTCATCGACAGCCTCAACCTCAATGAAGGCGATTGGCTCGTTCAGAATGCAGCGAACGGAGCGGTCGGGCGTCTTGTTGCTCAGCTCGCCTCCGCGCGCGGCATCAATGTATTGGGCCTGGTCCGCCGAGAAGCGGGCATCGCAGAACTCGCCGCCCAGGGAATTCACCGCGTCGTGGCTACCGACACCGACGACTGGGTTGACCAGGCACGCGAAGTGACCGGCGGTGCGCCAATCATCGCGGCCGTCGACTCAGTAGGCGGCTCAGCCAGCGGCAAGATGCTCACGCTGCTCGGCGAAGGCGGCACGCTGGTGGTCTTCGGGGCGATGGACTCGTCGCTGATGAAACTGCCTTCAGGGCCCATCATCTTCCGCGATCTCACCGTGCGAGGATTCTGGGGCTCGACGGTCATCACGAAGCTGTCGGCAGACAAGCGTCAGGCGCTGTTCGGCGAGCTCAACGAGCGCATCGCATCGGGTGTGCTCACGTTGCCCGTCGAGGCGATCTATTCGCTCGACGAGATCGCGAAAGCTGTCACCGCAAATGGCGAAGCGGGCCGCGCGGGCAAGGTGCTGCTGCGCCCCTGACGCTCAGGCCGCAGCGATGGTCACTGGCTCAGACGCGGGTCTTGGGCGACACCGAGTAGGTTTCTTCGGGGTCGGTGATGGCGACAGGCGCAAGCGCAGCATCCATCGCTTCGAGGAGGTCAGCGTCGAGGGTCACGCCCGATGCCTTGACCGAGTCTTCGAGTTGCTCCGGGCGTGAGGCACCCACGAGCGCTGCCGCGACGTTCTTGTTCTGCAATACCCAAGCGATCGCGAGCTGCGGCATGGTGAGACCCGCTTGCTCGGCGAGCGGCTTGAGTTTCTGCACCGCCTCAAGCACTTCATCGCGCAGAAAACTCTTGATGAACTGTGCGCCGCTTTTGTCGTCGGTAGCACGTGACCCTGCAGGAAGAGGCTGACCGGGAAGGTACTTGCCGCTGAGCACTCCCTGCGCCATCGGCGACCACACGATTTGCGACATGCCAAGGCCCTCTGACGTGGGCACGACCTTGTTCTCGATGACGCGCCATAGCGCCGAGTACTGCGGCTGGTTCGACACCAGCTGAAAGTTCATCTGCTTCGCGAGTGCGTGGCCTTCGCGCAACTGCTCAGCTGTCCACTCCGACACCCCGATGTAGAGCGCCTTGCCCTGACGGACAATATCGGCGAATGCCTGCATCGTCTCTTCGATCGGTGTCTCGTAGTCGTATCGGTGCGCCTGATAGAGGTCGACGTAGTCCAATCCGAGGCGGTTGAGTGAGCCGTTGATGCTCTCGAAGATGTGCTTGCGCGACAGGCCGGTGTCGTTCGCGCCCTTGGGCCCGGTCGGCCAATAGACCTTCGTGAAGATCTCAAGCGACTCACGCCGCTGTCCTTTGAGCGCTTCGCCGAGAATAGATTCCGCCGCCGTGTTCGCATAGGTGTCGGCAGTGTCAAAGCTGGTGATTCCGAGATCGAGCGCCTTGTGCACCGTGGCGATGGCAGCGTCGTTCTCGACCTGTGATGCGTGCGTCACCCAGTTGCCATAGGTGATCTCTGTGACTTTGAAGCCGCTGTTGCCGAGATAGCGATAGTTGACCATTGCTCCAGCGTATCCGGCACTGCCCTCGCAATCTGTTCCTTGCAACCACTACCCTGATCCTGCGCACAGGCGAACGAACGGGGAGATGCGGTGTGGAGCCAGACCATTGATCCGGTAGGCCAACTGTGGCTGTCGGCCCTGATCGCTGTCATTCCGATCATGGTTTTTCTGCTGTGCCTCGTCGTGCTGAAGATGAAGGGCATCACGGCTGCCCTCATTGCCGTTGGCCTAGAGATCATCGTTGCGATCTGGCCATTCGGCATGCCCCTCCCCTCTGTTGCGGGCGCAGGGCTGCTCGGCATTCTCACGGCGATCTGGCCTATCGCGTACATCATCGTGATGGCGGTGTGGCTCTACAAGCTCACCGTCGCCAGCGGGCGCTTCGACATCATTCGCACAAGCATCTCGGGGGTTTCGCCCGATCAACGCGTTCAAGTGCTGCTGATCAGCTTCGGCTTCGGGGCGTTCCTTGAGGGCGCCGCAGGGTTCGGCGTGCCGATCGCGATCTGTGCTGCTCTGCTGGTGCAACTCGGCTTCAAGCCGGTCAAGGCGGCCATGCTGTCACTCGTTGCCAACGTGGCTGCAGGCGCTTACGGCGCCATCGGTATTCCCGTGATCGTCGGCGCTCAGGTGGGCGATGTCGAGCTGATGGCGCTGTCGGCCCAGATGGTGCTCGTGTTGCAGCTGGTTGCTTTGGCGACGCCGTTCTTGCTCGTGATGATCCTCGACGGCTGGCGCGGTGTTCGTGAGACCTGGCCGATCACTCTTGCAGTGAGTGCCGGCTACAGCGCCGTGCAGGCGGGCATTCTGTTGACGCTCGGCCCTGAGCTTGCCGACATCTTGCCTGGCTTGATCGCCATGGTCATCGTCTTTGTGGTGTGCCGCTCGTGGAAGCCCCGCAACATCTACCGCGAGGGTGGCGGCGAGATCCCGACGCCGGTGAAGCAAGACTTCGGCGATGTCGTTGTCGCGTGGAGCCCGTTCTACATTCTCACCGCGGTGATCTTCGTGTGGAGCATCCCGTGGTTCAAGTCACTGTTCGCAGCAGACGGTCCGCTCGCTTGGCTCGTGTACTCCGTTCCGATCCCCGGTGTGACCGGCGTGATCGTTCCCGCTGGCTCTGATGAGGCAACGACGGCGGCGTGGGCGTTCACTCCCGTCAATGCGACGGGAACGGCGATTCTGATCGCCATTTTGATCACCTTCTTCACCACGCCGCAGTTGAGCGTGAAGGATCTTGGTCAGCAGTTCATCGGCACGATCCGTGAACTGTGGAAGCCGATCGTGCTGATCGCTCTGATTCTCGTCGTCGCCAATATCGCCAACTACTCAGGCGGGTCAGCCAGCATCGGCAACGCGCTCGCCGGAGTCGGCCTCATCTTCCCGCTGTTCGCACCGATCATTGGTTGGTTCGGTGTGTTCATCACCGGCTCGGTGGTCAACAACAACACGCTCTTCGCACATCTGCAGGCTGTCACGGCCCAGCAGATCGGGGTCGATCCGACCCTGCTCGTCGCGGCGAACACCGCCGGCGGCACGGCTGCGAAGCTGGTCTCGCCTCAGTCGATTGCCATCGCCGCGGGCGCGGTGGGGCTCATCGGTCGCGAGGGTGAGATTCTGCGCTCGACGATCAAGTACAGTCTCGGCATCTTGGCCTTCATCTGCGTGTGGGTCATGCTGTTGTCACTCGTGTTGCCCGCGGGCGCCAGCGTAGCGATCGGCTAGCGCTAGACCGACACGGGCGTTGCCTCGGCGTCGGCCTGATCGTCTTCGGTGGCTACGAGCTGACCGCAGGCGCCATCGATCTCTTTGCCCCGCGTGTCGCGCAGCGTGGTCGGAATACCGGCTTCGTTCAGCCGTCGAACGAACTCGTTCTGCACCGGCACCTCAGATGCCGTCCAGATTGAGCCAGGGGTCGGGTTCAACGGAATCGGGTTCACGTGAACCCACCCGCGCCCTCGGTCGTTGAGTTTCTTCGCCAGCAGGTCAGCGCGCCAGGCATGATCGTTCATGTCTTTGATGAGCGCGTACTCGATCGACACGCGTCGGCCGGTTTTGTCGAAGTAGGCACGAGCGGCGTCGAGCGCCTCATCCACTTTCCACTTCGAGTTCACCGGGATCAGCTCGTCTCGAAGGGTGTCGTCAGGCGCGTGAAGTGACAGCGCGAACGTGACCGGAATCTCTTCGGCCGCGAGCTTGTTGATGGCAGGAACGAGGCCGACTGTCGAGACCGTGATGCCGCGCGCGCTCATCCCTAGCCCATGCTTCTTGTCGGTCATCACGCGGATTGCCTGCATCACCCGCGCGTAGTTGGCCAGCGGCTCTCCCATGCCCATGAACACGATGTTCGAGACTCGGTCGAGGCTGTGGTCGGTGCTCTTCTTGCCACCCAGGCCACCGTCTGCGATAAGACGATTGGCGCGCACGATCTGTTCAACGATCTCGGCAGCTGACATGTTGCGGGTAAGGCCGGCTTGCCCTGTCGCACAGAACGGGCAGTTCATGCCGCAGCCGGCCTGCGACGACACACAGAGAGTGATTCGCCCGGGGTAGCGCATGAGCACGGACTCTACGAGGGCACCGTCGTGCAGCTTCCACAAGAATTTGATCGTGTCGCCTCGGTCAGTTTCAAGCCGTTTCACCTCGGTGAGGAGCGGCGGCAACATGCCGTGAACGAGTTCCTCGCGACTGTCGGCAGGCAGGTCGCTCATCTTCGACGCGTCAGAGGTGTAGTGAGTGAAATAGTGCTTCTCAAGCTGGCCAGCGCGAAAGCCGGGAAGACCGAGCTCTTTGACTTTGGCGACCCGATCTTCAGGTGAGAGGTCGGCTAGGTGCACGGGCGGTTTGCCGCGCTTGGGCGAGGCGAACTGCAGAAGCGGCTTGCCGTCAGCATCCTTCTTCTGAGTCCAGCCCTCGGTCGCGGGTCGCACCTGGGGTGTGGAAGCGCCGGTTGAGCGGATGCCGCGATTGGGCGGACGGGTCTCAGTCATACCTTCAGGGTAGGCGACGCGGCTGGCAGGAACTCGTGTAGGCGGCACGCGTGGCGCAGGACCGCCTCGATTCCACCGAGCCTCACCGGTCATCATGATCAGCGGGTGCGTCTCTGGTGGCGTGAGAACGGCGTCGTCGAGGTGCTGGTGGGGCCGTTTCTTCCCCCGTAGCCTCTATCGTGGCTAGGTGGTCCCCCTCGATAGCCTCTTCGCGTTTATGCTCGCGTCGGTCGTGCTGATCGTCATTCCGGGGCCCAGCGTTTTGTTCACCATCGGGCGTGCCCTTGCGCTCGGCAGACGGGGCGGCCTGCTGAGCGTTCTCGGTACCCTGCTCGGCCTGCTCCCGATCATCGCGCTCGTGGCTTTGGGCGTGGGTGGCGTGGTCGCGCGTTCAGAGGTTCTCTTCACGATTGTGAAACTGGCCGGCGCTGGCTATTTGATCTTTCTCGGGGTGCAGGCGTTTCGACACCGCACCCGGGCTGCGTCTGCGACTATCAGCGGCACGATCCCTCGCTCCGCCTGGCGGCAGCTGGGGGAAGGTTTCGTCGTGGGAATCACGAACCCGAAGTCGCTCGCGTTCTTCGTCGCGGTGTTGCCCCAGTTCGTCGACGTTGACGCGGGCTCAGTGCCCTGGCAAATGGCGCAACTCGGCATGGTCTTCTTCATGATCGCGTTGATCTCGGATGGCGCGTGGGCGCTCACCGCCGCGGCAGCGCGCGAGTGGTTTGGAAAGTCACCGAAGCGAATCGAAACTCTCACCGCAGTCGGCGGCTGCCTCATGGTCGTGCTCGGCGTGATTCTGCTCTTCGGTGCCCACTAGCGATGCTGCGGCGCCGCAGCATCCATCATCAAGAGCTCGCCTTCGTTGCTCCTGCCGCGCTCTTGGCGGTCGCTGCGACGAAACCGGCGACACGCACCTTCGATTCCTCGGTGTCGAAGCTCGCGCCGATCGATGCTGCTTCGTCATCGAGGTTCTCGCGGAATGTGCGTTGGCTGCTCGTGCGCACCAGACGCTTGGCTTGGCCGAATGCTGCGGTGGCGTTGCCGAGCCAGAACTGCGCAACCGCCTCAGCGCGTGACGCGATCTCGCCTTGAGGCAGCACCTCGGCTACGAGTCCCCACTCGAGTGCCTCTTGCGCACTCAGCGCACGATCTTGCAACACCAGTTGCAGCGCACGGCGCTGCCCGACAGCCTGGGTGAGCAACGTCGAAACACCGAGGTCGGGCGAAAGGCCGATGTTGGCGTACTTGCACACGAACTTCGACGAGTCTGCGGCGACGATGTAGTCGGCAGTGAGCATCAGGCCGAGACCGCCACCAGCGACAGCGCCCTGCACGGCGGCGACGATGGGTTTGTCAGATTCGACGAACGTGCGAATGCCGTCATGAATGGTGTGCGCCATCTTGGTGACGTCGGCGCCAGTCGCTCCCGAGGTGCCCATCTCGAACACGTCACCGCCGGCGCAGAACGCCGGACCCGCAGCGTCGAGGATCACGGCGCCGACCGAAGAGTCAGTCGTGATCTCGTGTGCAACCTCACGCCACCGAGTGCCCATCTCGAACCCCATGGCATTGAGGTACGCGGGGCGATTGAACGTCACGCGGGCAAGCCCGTCGGCGATGTGGACAATGATCGAATCGCTCATGAGTTCCCTTACTTCGGTGCCATGCGAATTGCGCCGTCGAGACGGATCGTTTCGCCGTTGAGATAGTCGTTGTCGATGATGGATGCTGCCAAGCGCGCGTATTCATCAGGTCGGCCAAGCCGCTGCGGGTACGGCACCTGCTGACCGAGCGAGTCTTGAGCGGCCTGCGGCAAGCCCATCAGCATCGGGGTCTCCATGATGCCGGGGGCAATCGTGTTCACGCGGATGCCATAGCGCGCAAGCTCGCGTGCGATCGGCAGGGTCATCGCGTGCACCCCGCCCTTGCTCGCTGAGTAGGCGGGCTGGCCGATCTGCCCGTCGAACGCAGCAACGCTCGCGGTGTTGATAATCACACCGCGGTCGCCGCTGGCGGTCGGCTCGGTGCGGGCCATGACAGCGGACGCCTGCGAGATGACGTTGAAGGTGCCCACCAGGTTGATGCGGATGATGCGCTCGAAGTCCGCCAACGATGTCGGGTTTCCCTCGCGATCGAGCACCTTCGCTGGCGGCGCGATACCCGCGCAGTTCACGACAATGCGAAGCGGCACGTCTGACGAGGCGGTGGCAACCGCGGCGGCGACCTGCTCGACGTCGGTCACATCTGCGGGGGCGAAGATACCGCCGATCTGCGCGGCGGCTTCGTCACCCGCAGATGAGGCGAGGTCAACGATCGTGACGGCAACGCCAGCGGCTGCGAGCCGCGTCGCGGTGGCAAAGCCAAGCCCACTCGCGCCACCGGTGATGAGGGCAGAAGCACCCGAAAGCTGCATACGTTCTCCTTCGAACTGCGCGGCCCTGAGGGCAAGCCGCGACTGCATCCCACCATACGCGGCACTGCGTTTCACGGCGAGCCTCGGGTGTCATTCAGCAGCCTAAGGCGGAGCGGGCAGCCATCACTCTCGCCCGCCACCGCGACCTCTGCACGTGTCGCGCCGTCTACTCTGGCCCGAGAATGAAGTTCCACGCGCCGGTGGCAATCGCCGCCGTCACCGCGATGACCGCAATCGCCAGGCCTACCGCCATCAGCGCCCACTCACGCCCGCCGAACGTCGATGTGCGCGCCCAGGTTCGGGGGATATCCGAGCCGAAGCCGCGCGCCTCCATGGCGGTGGCGAGTTTGGCGCCACGGCGAATAGACAGCACCAGCAGAGCGAAGGCCATGCCGAAGAACCGTCGCAACCTTCCGCGATCGGCCACCCCGCGTGCCCGTCGAGCGAGTTCGAGCGACCGCCAGTCGTCGATGAACAGCCCCACCATGCGCAGGCCAGCCAGGGCGCCCAGCACAAACCGCGATGGAAGCTTCAGTATCTGGGCGAGGCCGTCAGCTAGATCGGTCGGATCGACGCTCGCGAACAGCACGACTGACGGCAGCGCGATGGCGAGCACGCGAAGGGTGGTCGCCAGCGCCAGGTAGAGCGATCCATCACTCACGGTGATGGCAAACCACTCGAAGTACACCTCGCCGGCGGTTCGGCCATACAGCGCAATCGTGAGGCCAGTCAGTGGTGCAAGCACCCACAGCAACCATGTGCGTGCCCAGAACTCGCGCCAGCCGAGCCCGGCGAACGGCGCAAGCATCAGCTCGAGAACCAGCGCGACTGTGGCCGAGACAACGTCGAGGGTGAGCACGAGTGGCACCGTGATGAGCATTGCGGCGCCGAGCTTTGCCACCGGGTTTATGCGAGCGACGGCGCTCGTGCGCGCGCGGGCGTCGAGCAGGGTCACAGCGCCTTCACCGCCGTTGCCATCTCGAATCGTGTTGCCGCGAGCGCGGCGACGACGTCGGCATCATGGGTGATCGTGACGATCGCAGAGCCTTCGTCGCGCAATCGCGCAAGCAGAGCGATCAGCTCGGCCCACGTTCTCGCGTCCTGGCCGAATGTGGGTTCATCCAACACCAGCACGCGGGGGCGGGTCACCAGTGCTGCAGCGACCGTGAGGCGACGCTTCTCACCACCCGAGAGCGTGTACGGATTGGCGCGCGCGAGCTGTTCGAGGCGCAACCGGGCCAGCACTTCGTCAACGCGCACGGCGATCTCGCCCTCTGGCAGGCCGAGCGCGCGCGGACCGACTTCGAGTTCTGCTCGCACGGTTTTTTCGAGAAGCTGATGTTCAGGATGCTGAAACACGGTGCCGATACGCGTGAGCAGTTGCTTCGATGACCACTTGATGGGTGAGGGGGCAGCCTCGCGCCGAAGGAGTGCACCTGCTGTTAAGCGACCTGCACTCGGAGCAAGCAGACCAGCGACAGTGAGCCCCAGGGTCGACTTTCCCACGCCGTTGGGTCCCGTGATCGCCAGGGCCTCACCCTCGCGAAGGTCGAGCGAGATGTCAGACGCGACCGCCCGCCCTTTCACTCGCGCGACGGTCATATCGTGAGCCGACAGCAGAGCGGGTCCGGGTGCATGCGTGGGCGCCGGCGGAAAAGCCGGGGGGATTCCGGGAACCCACACGCCGCTCGCGGCCAGTTCTCGCCCACGCGCGCTGAGCACCTCTCCCGGGGTTCCGTCGGCGACAACCCCCGCTTCGCCCAGCACGATCACGCGGGTCACCAGCGGCAGCCACACGTCGAGGCGATGCTCGACCACCACGAGGGTGGCGTCTGAGCTCTCTAGCATCGAGGCGACCGAGCGTTGCACCTCGGCAACGCCAGCGGGATCGAGATTGGCTGTGGGTTCGTCCAGTAGCACGAGCCCAGGGCGCATCGCGAGGACTCCGGCGAGAGCCAATCGCTGCTTCTGTCCGCCTGACAGCGCCGCGGTCGAGCGATCAAGCGATCCATTCAAGCCCACCTGATCAAGGGCGCTGCCCACGCGCTGCCAGATCTCGTCACGCGGTACACCCAGGTTCTCGCAGCCGAAGGCGACATCGTCACCCACCCGCGCCAAGATCACCTGAGAGTCAGGGTCTTGCAACACGAGCCCCGCTCGACCGCGAGCTGCCGCCGCGGGCACGCCGTCGATGAGCAGGTCGCCCTCGGCCTCTCCCTCGTCGTCACCACCGAGAACTCCGGCGAGCGCGTGCATGAGTGTGGATTTTCCAGCACCCGACGCTCCGAGCAGCAGCACGCGCTCACCAGGTTCGATGCGAAACGAGACATCACGCAGTGCCCACGCGGCGCGACTGGCATGACGCCATCCCCAGCCGCGTGCGCTCACCGCGGCGGGTCGAATCTCCGACCCGTTCATGCGGCTAGACGCGTTCGCGGGTCTCGCGGCCCGAGGCGAATCGATCGAGCGCACCGGTCGCGGCGATACCGCGGGCCAGAACCCACGACAGCGCTCCCGCGATCACTGCACCCGAGATCAGAGTGCTGATCAGGTACACCACAACGAATTGCAGATCGGCACCGGCGTACCAAAGCACAAGATTGTTGATGCCGCCAGCAAGAGCCGCGCCCATGCCTGCGAGTATGGCCACCGGCAGCGACCAGCGCCGGTAGAAGAATGCCAAGAAGATCAGTTCGGCACCCAGACCCTGAATGAGGCCCGCCTCGAGCGTGAGGAACGCACCCCACGTGTTGCCCACGAGTGTGAGTGCTGACACCGCTGCTGCGAGAAGCTCGGTGTAAAGCGCGGCACCGGGTTTGCGGATGATGAGCGCGCCGAGCACTCCGGCGAACAGCCAGGGGCCATCCAAGAGCCCCTGCAACCCTGGCAACAGCGGCTCAAGCAGCGCGGAAGGTCCCTGGTAGAGCACATTCCAGGCCAAGAAGATCAGGCCGGATGCGACACCGATCACGCTGGCGACGACGATATCGACGACGCGCCATTTCAAGACCCGCTCGGGTGCGTTCGGTGTTCCGCGAGATGCAGAATTGGATGCTGATGTGGACGTGGACGTAGCCATCTATCTCTCCTCCCTGCGCTGGCATTACCCAGATCAGGTTCGACGGTCGAAGCGCGATTCGCTCCCTCTCAGCCCAGCTCGGTGGACTCCCGTGGTTGTGTCGATGAGTATACGCGTCCAGCGGCGAGGTATCTTGATCGGGTGACTGTGGATGACGCTCCGGCCCCGACGCGGCGTTCCCGTCGCACCGCCGAGTTCGAGAATCTGTCATTCGACCGCGACGATGTGCTGGCGGCGCCCCTCGATGATCCGACGTCCAGCGACGAGTCAAGCGCTGTCGACGATTCGCCCGACGTCGCAGATGTGCACTCCAACGAAGCGCTCGACAGAGTGGAATCGACGCCAATCACCGAGCCCGCCGCAACGACTCTGGCACTCACATGGGTCGATGAGTCCTCGATTGCCACTGGCAACCCACCCGCTGACCTCGCGGGAACCAATTCTGGTTACCTTCCGGTGGGCGCCGACCTGCTGGCTGATGCGCCGCGCCGCTCACCCCTGCGGGCGAGCGTTCTCGTGCCGATCCTCGCGGTGTTTCTGGTAGTCGGCGGGTACCTCGCAACAACCTTGCTTTGGCCGCTGTACGCCGTGACCCCGACGATCACCGCAAGCGAGGTTCAGCCGGCCGGTGCACCCGACGCTGCGCCGACATGGCCGAACGAGGGCAGCGCGTCGATCGCTGTCGCGGGGATCCCCGGCGTGCTCGAGTCAACGGGAGAGCTCGATTCGATCGCCAGCATCACCAAAGTCGTCACCGCGCTGGTTGTTCTTGACGAGATGCCCTTGAACGTCGGCGAAGAGGGGCCTTCGTTCTCGTTCAGCTACGCAGACAGTGCGGACTATTGGCAGTATCGCTACCGGGGCGAATCAGCGCTTGATGTGCCCGTAGACGGCAGCCTGACCGAGTATCAGCTGCTCGAAGGCATGCTCATTGGCTCAGCGAACAACTACGCAGACATTCTCGCCAGCAACCTATGGCCGTCTGACGCAGTGTTTGCGAGCGCTGCGAACAGTTGGCTCAGTCTTCATGGCCTCGAAGACATCACAATCGTCGAGCCGACCGGAATCGACGAGGGCAACGTCGCCACACCTGCGGCCCTCATCGCCCTCGCGCAGAAGGCCCTTGCCGACCCGGTCATCGCTGAAATCGTCGCCAAGCAATCGGTCGAACTGCCCGGAGCCGGATTGGTCGAGAACACCAACGATCTACTCTCAGATCCCGGGGTGCTGGGCATCAAAACCGGAACGCTCACCGCGTGGAACCTGCTCTCAGCCAAGACCGTCACAGTTGGCGAAACACCGGTGACGATGTACGCCGCTGTTCTCGGACAGCCTGACAACGACGAGCGACTTGACGTCTCCCGCGCGCTATACGACCAAACCGAGGCAGAACTGCAGCTCGTCCCGTCGGTCACCGCGGGCACCGTCGCTGGGCAGGTTCACACGCTCTGGGCTGAGCCGGTCAACATCATCACAAACGACGATGCCGCCGTGATCTTGTGGAACGGGGATTCAGGCACTGTCAACACGACCTACGCGCTCGACGACTCGCGCATCGAGGGCGAGCCGGTCGGCACTCTAAGCGTCGACGGCCCCTTGGATTCCGCATCGGTCGAGCTCGTCTTGCAGTCTGACGTCGAAGAGCCCACAGCGTGGTGGAGAATCACCCACCCGCTCGAGCTCTTCGGCCTCGCTGACTGATCAGCTCAGGCGAACCGAACGGTCTGCTGCAGTCGGGTTCGCACGTCGAAAACCTCGTTGCCGCCCATCGAACGAGCACCGGTGATTCCGCGGCGCAACACCGCCGAGAGTCCTGACTGGGCGACGACGGCCACCGGCAGCCCCCGCACCTTTCCTATCTCGTCGATCACCTGCACCACGTCGTCATCGGGCAGCACAACGATCGCACCGCTGAACTTCACTCGGGCCGCGCGGGCGGCCGTGCGCATACGTGCCAGCAGATCGCCGATCGGCGCTCCCGACACCGCGTCGCCGATGATCTCGCCGCGCCGCATCTTGATCGCCCCGCCGAAGTCCTCTGACAGCAGTCCGTACAGGCCGCTGGGTCCGAGAACGATGTGGTCGATCTTGACGTCGGGTCTCGCGTCACGCCCCGACGCGTCGACGTCGTGCCAGACGGTGTATCCCATCCCGAGGTCGCCAACGATGCGCGCGGTCGCTTCTTCGGCGAGCGCGTCAGCGAGCAGTCGTCTGATGTGGTGCGGCGCCGAGCGCACGAGAGCCGGGTCGTAGGGATCGGTAAGAGTGACCCCTCTGCCCGCCCACTCGCGGATCAGCGTGAGGTATCGCTCGCGACGCCATCCGCCCGGCTGGCCGAAGGAACGGGCGCGAGGTCTGGTATCGCGCGTTTCGGTCTGCGTTGGGCGCCATCCCGACCACTCCGGGGCGGGTGTCTCGCCGAAACCGTGGCCCCGATCGTAGCTTTGGCGTGCCGCGGCAGTTCCCACCAGTTCCCAGGCGCGCTGCACCTGAATGAACTGCGCCGAGTCGCCGCCGGTGTCTGGATGCGTTTGGCGAAGCCTCAGACGGTAGGCCTTGCGCAGCGTCTCTTCGTCGCAGTCGGGCGGTACTTGCAGAACTTCATAGGCGGAAGCCGAAAGGGGACTGTCGAACACGTCAGCTCCACAGCGCCACGGCCGGGCGATAGTTGAGGGCGGATTCGAGCATGTCAGGGTGAATCTCGCCGAGCGAAGCCGGTTGCCAGCGTGGGGTGCGGTCTTTGTCGATGACCTGCGCACGGATTCCTTCGACCAAGTCTGGCTGGGTCGACGCGAACCAGAGCACAAGTCCGTATTCGGCTTCGAGTGCCTCACGCAGGCTGCCGAGTTGGCGGGCTCGCCTCACAGACGCCAGCGTCACGGTGAGCGCAGTCGGCGAGAGCTCTTCCAGAAGGTCGGCAGTCGTTGCCGCCTGATCTTCGGTGCGCTCGCGCAGTCGCTCGATGATCTCATCGACGGTGTCAGCCGAGAACGTGTCGTCGATCCACTCGCGCGCAGCTTCAAGCTTCGAGGGGGGAGCCGTCTCGTCAAAGAGCAACACCAGTTCGGCGGGGCTCGCGGGATCGGCGCGGGTTTCGAATGCGTCGTAGAGCGCGTGCAAGTGATCTGCGGGCACCAGCTGGTCAGCGAACCCGGCATACAGCGCGTCAGCAGCATCCATTACCCCACTCGTCAGGGCCAAGAACTCGCCGATTCGCCCAGGAGCCTTAGACAACAGCCACGTGCCGCCTACGTCAGGAGTGAAGCCGATGCGAGTCTCAGGCATTGCCAGCTTCGAACGCTCGGTGACGATGCGCAAGCGAGCATGGCCCGCCAACCCCACGCCTCCACCCATCGTGATTCCATCGGCGAAAGCGACGATGGGCTTCGGGTACTCGGCAATACGCGCGTTCAGCGCGTACTCAGCGCGAAAGAACTCGGCCGCATCGTCGATCGCTCCGGAGCTCACCCGCGCGGACAGATCGCGAATATCACCACCCGCACACAGGCCGCGATCACCTGCGCCGTCGATCACGATCAGTTCGACGTCGGTGTCACTCTCCCAGTCATCGAGAACCTTCGCCAAGGCCCGAACCATGCCGATATCGACGGCGTTGATGGCTCTTGGCCTATTGAGGGTAAGACGCCCCACGCCGGCTCGAGTCTGGGTGATCACAGTGGATTCGGACGCTTCGCTCACGAGCGCCACCCTACCCGCGGGAGCTTGGTCGCTTGCGCGAGCACGTTCAGGATCGACTGCCGATGGCACAGTGAAGACGCGTCGAACAACATTTTCGCGCACGAATGGCGAACTTTCCGCAAAGATATGGTGAAGCACTCGCGACGAAGAGGGGGTTCGCATGCCGGATGGACAGGTGCTCGAATTCTCGAGGCTCACCAAGCGTTTCGGAACCATCGCCGCAGTCTCGCGGCTGACTGCTCGCGTCGAGCCCGGACAAGTCACCGGATTTCTCGGGCCGAACGGGGCTGGAAAGACCACCAGTTTGCGCATTCTGCTCGGCCTGGTGCGCGCCAGTGAAGGCACCGCCACAATCGGGGGCAGTGCGTACCGGTCGCTGGCGAATCCGTTGCAGACCGTGGGCGCTGTGCTCGAAGCATCGAGTTTTCACCCTGGACGCTCGGGCGCAAACCATCTGCTGGTCTATGCCCGCGCGGCTGGCCTACCCAAGAAACGTGTCGATGAGGTGCTCGGCCTTGTCGGACTTTCGGATGCTGCAGGGCGCAGCGCGGGAGGGTATTCCCTTGGTATGAGGCAGCGGCTGGGGCTGGCGACCGCGCTGCTGGGAGATCCGGGTGTGCTGGTATTGGACGAGCCGACCAACGGCCTCGACCCCGAGGGCATCAAGTGGATCAGGGGATTTCTGCGACAGCTCGCGCGCGAAGGGCGCACGGTGCTCGTCTCGTCACACCTGCTGGCCGAAGTGCAGCAGACCGTCGATGCACTGGTGATGATCTCGCAGGGAAGGCTCGTGTTCCAGGGCCGACTGGACGAACTCACCGACCCGGCGGAATACACGACCGTCGTCGACGCGCCCGATCGTGCCGCACTGACAGATGCGCTGCGTTCGGCGAATGTGAGTTTCGACGTGTTGCGCAGCGGCTTGACTGTCTCTGGACTCGATGGCTCTCAGGTCGGCCAAGTTGCCGCGAATGCGGGCATCGCTCTATCGTCGCTGCACCGGCGCGGCCCGGCGCTAGAAGAGGTGTTCCTCGAGCTGGCAAACGGCACTCGCACGCACCCGAGCGCTGACGGAACCGTCGCGACGGGTGAAGCCGAAGAGCGTTCGGCTGGCACAGAGCCGCCACCAGCGCCCGAAGGCGAAGTAGCGCCAGAACCAGAACCAGAAGCCGAACCAGAAGCCGAAGCCGAAGCCGAAGCAGACCCCGAACCCGGAACCGGAACCGGAACCGGAACCGAACGGGAGTCAGAGCCCGAAACAGACCCCGAACCCGAACCCGAACGGGAGGCAGAGCCTGAACCCGAACGGGAGTCAGCGCCCGAACCCGAGCCTGAACTCGAACCCGAGTCAGATCTCGACCCACCCGAACCGTCCGACGACGATCGCCCGTGGGAAGACTACGTTCGCACCGATGCTGATGAAGAAGCTGACGCCTTCTTCTCATCGTTCGACGACGCGGGCCGTCTCTCGCGCGACGACGAGGGTGAGGCCACCCGATGAGTCTCATCGCGGCCACCCGCTCCGAAACCACAAAGCAGTTCTCCACCTCAATGTGGTGGGTGCTCGCGATCGTGTTCGTGCTCTATGTCGGCTCGAGCGCGGGGGCACTCGGATTCGTTTTCGCGGCATCTGCGTCGGGCTCGCTCCCCGGTGAAGCGCCGCAGCTGCCCGCATCCGAGATCGCGCCCGTTCTCTACAGCGCCGCGACCTCTTTGGGCTATGTCTTTCCGCTGCTGATCGGAACGCTGCTGGTCACCGGTGAGTTTCGCCACAGAACACTCACCCCCACTTTCCTCGCGGTGCCGCGCCGCGGCCGCGTGCTCTGGGCGAAACTGATCGCGAGTGTTCCGCTGGGCGTGTTGTACGGAGCGTTGGGAGTAGTCGCCACCGTGGGGCCCTCGGCCGCGCTTCTTGCCGCGTACGGCCTCGACACTGAGCTCGATTCGATCGACACGTGGGCGATGATCGGCCGCATGATGATCGCCACCCTGTTGTGGGTGTTCGTGGGAATCGGTGTCGGCTCGCTTGTGCGCAATCAGGTGGGTGCGATCGTGGGAGTTTTGGTGTTCACCCAGTTCATCGAGCCGATCGCGCGTACCGCGGCCGCTTTCGTCGAGGGCATGACGGCGGTTACGCAGTATCTGCCGGGAGCCGCCAGCGATGCTCTCGTCGGGGCCAGCATCTTGACAATGGCAGCCCCCGGCGGCACGGGCGAAAGCCTCGAGTGGTGGGCTGGCGGGCTCGTTCTGCTCGGGTACGCGGCCGCGCTGCTCGCGCTCGGCGCACTAGTCAGCTGGCGTCGTGACGTGAGCTGAGCTGAGCTGAGCTGAGCTGAGCTGAGCTGCAGGCTAGGCCTCGGAATCAGCGATCGGCGCTTTGGGTTGACGAGCGCGGGGCTTCTTCTCGACGACGGTCGGTATTGTTCCCGTCTCAGCCGCGATCACCGTGACCTCCGTGCGCTCATCACCGGCGTCGACGCGAAGCGACTGAACGAGCTCTAGCCCGTGCCGAGTGGTGAGAATGACGCGCTGAAACTCGGGGTGCCCCTCGAGGTCGATGACCACTCCCGGGCGGTGCCGACGCACAACCACAAAGTCATCGGCTGCAGTCGAATGCCAGGTGCCCATGGCAACCACCCCGCGCAGATGCGTTCCAGGGCTGGGTACTCCGCGAAGCCACATCCAGGCGTCGTCGATCAGCTGCACTTTAACGATCGTCGACCGCTCGATCGCCACGTTTCCTTTGTAAAAGGCCATGAGGCGCTCCGCGCCGCTCAGCACGACTTCGAGTCGCGTTGAGTCAAGGAACAGAGTCACCATGCACCTATCCTGCCAGCGTCGCGCGAAAGATTTGAGGCATTTTGCTCTCAGGAAGACAACGATCGTGCGAACCCGATGGCCTCAGGCGGTGCAAGACTGGTTCGGTGACCCTGCTCGAACCACCGCAGGCGCTACCCGCGTCGTTCCATAACGCGATCAAACGCGCGCGCAACGGCGAGCGCCTGAGCACCGCCGAGACTGAACTTCTCCTCGCCGCTACTGGCGACAGCCTTGACGCGCTGCTCGAGCTCGCGAGCTCACTTCGCGACCAGGGGCTGCGCGACGCGGGCAGAGCCGCAGTGATCACCTATTCACGCAAGGTCTTCGTTCCGCTCACCACTCTGTGCCGTGACCGCTGCCACTACTGTGTCTTCGTCGACACGCCGGGCCAACTGCTGAAGAAGAGCAAACCAGCGTTCATGTCTTCGGAACAGGTTCTCGCCGTTGTGCGGCAGGGGCAGGCCCTCGGCTGCAAAGAAGCACTCCTCACGCTCGGCGATCGTCCAGAAGACCGCTGGCCTGAGGCGCGTGCCTGGCTCGACGAACACGGTTTCGCCTCGACCATCGACTACGTCGGTCACATCGCTCGCCTGATCACTGCCGAAACCGGAATGCTCGCGCACCTGAATCCGGGCGTGATGACCGCGGACGAGATCAAGAAGCTGCGTTCCACCGCGCCATCGATGGGCATGATGCTCGAGACCACCTCGCGCCGCCTCTTCGAGGAGCCGGGGCAGGTGCATTACGGCTCTCCGGATAAAGACCCGGCCGTGCGGTTGGCGGTCATCGCAGACGCGGGGCGCGAGCGGGTTCCGTTCACCACCGGCATCCTTGTCGGCATCGGCGAGACGCTGCACGATCGGGCGGAGTCGTTGATTGCGATCCGCGATGCACACGAGGCTCATATGGTCACTCGTGACGATGGGAGTCGCCAGGGCCACGTGCAAGAAGTGATCGTGCAGAACTTCCGCGCCAAACCCCGCACCGCCATGCAGGCTGCACCCGATGCAGCGCTTGTTGAGTACGTCGCTGCCGTGGCGACAGCGCGCGTCGTGATGGGGCCGAACATGCGCATCCAAGTGCCGCCCAACCTCTCTGACACGGCGGAATTCGACCTGCTCGTGCGGGCGGGGGCTGACGATTGGGGCGGGGTGTCGCCGCTCACAGCGGATCACGTCAATCCCGAGCGCCCGTGGCCGCACCTTGACGATCTCGCGGCGCGCACGGCCGAGTTGGGGTTCGCGCTGCATGAACGCTTGACCGCTCACCCCGAGTTCATTCGAGAAGGCGACACCTGGCTCGACCCGGCCATGCGCGAGCCGGTGGCGGCGCTGGCTGATCCTCGAACCGGGCTTGCGCAAAACCCGGCGGCCCAGCAGGGAGTTCGGGCGACCGCGCCGCAAGAGCCGAGACGGGCCCGGTCAGGCAACTCGGTGCGCCAACTCGCCGAGGCCGCGGCGTCAGAGCCGCTGACCCTTGACAACACCGAGTGGCAGACGCTGCTTTGCGCCACCGGCTCCGACCTTGATGCGCTGACGGCCACCGCCGATGATGTACGTCGCTACACCGTGGGTGAGGCGGTGAGCCTCGTGGTCAACCGCAACCTCACCTCGAGCGGACTGCGCGCGGTGGCGTCGAACGACCCGGCAACCTTCACTCTTGACGACGCCGCAGCAATCGCCCTCGATGCCGTGCAACTCGGCGCCACCGAAATCTGCGTGCAGGGTCTGCTGCCGGCCGAAAGTGACCCTGCCGACTACCTCGCTCTCGTGCGATCGCTGCGACACGCGGCCCCCGAAGTTCATCTGCACGCCTATCGCCCCCAAGACGTCTTCGACCTGGCTGACCGCGGGGGTCTGGGTCTTGACGGTGCGCTCGCCGCGCTGAGGGATGCCGGGGTCAACACGGTCCCGGGCACCGGGGTGAAGGTCATGAGCGAGCGCGTGCGTGCTCTGGTGGCACCCGGCGACCTCGAGATCGACCGGTGGATCGAAGGAATCACCGCTGCACACCGCGCCGGATTCCAATCGACATCGGTGCTGTTCTACGGCCACGTCGAAACGGCGGTCGAGCGCGTCGAACACCTGCGCGGGCTTCGTGAGATTCAAGGCGCTACGAGAGGCTTCAACGAGTTCGTGCCGATCCCTCTGCCCGGGCCCACCGGGGGAGTTTCTCTGGTCACGGGCCGTGCGCCTGTTGACGAGCATCGAGCGATGGTCGCCGTATCTCGTCTGATGCTCTCTGGCAGCATCCCCCATATTCAGATTCCATGGACCCGAGTGGGCCGCGACATCGCTGCCGTCTTGTTGCGCTCGGGTGGCGACGATCTGGGCGGCACATTGCTCGATGGCCGGGTGAAGCCCGAAGCTGGCATCGAGTGCGGTCAAGAGCTTCCGGTGCACGACGCGAGGGCGATGACCGCGCGCCTGTTTCGGCCGTTCCGGCAACGCACCACCGACTACCGCGAGGTGGGGCGATGACGCGCACCCACGACGTGGCGATCATCGGCGCTGGCTTCGCGGGGCTGGGCATGGCGATTGCGCTTCGACGCGCGGGGATCGACGATTTCGTCATGCTCGAGCGTGCCGCCTCGGTCGGAGGCACCTGGCGTGACAACACCTACCCCGGTGTTGCCTGCGACGTGCCCGCGCATCTCTACGGCTTCGCCAGCCACCCCAACCCCGACTGGTCGGGCCTTTACGCTCAGGGCAGCGAGATTCGCGCCTACCTCGAATCAGTCGCCCTCAACGAGGGTCTCGGCGAGCGTCTGCACCTGCGCACCGCCATGCTTCAGGCGAACTGGGATGCTGAAGCAGAGCTTTGGCGCATCACCACTCAATCGTCTGAAATCACAGCGCGAGCCCTCGTTCTAGCCTGCGGTCGGCTGACAGAGCCGTCCATCCCCGAGCTCGACGGCCTCGACTCGTTCGCGGGCCCGATCTTCCACTCTTCACGGTGGGATCATTCCGCCGATCTCGCTGGCCTTCGCGTCGCCGTTGTCGGCACTGGAGCCAGCGCGATTCAACTCGTGCCAGAACTCGCGCGCACAGCGGCGCACGTCACTCTGTTTCAGCGTTCGCCGGCGTGGATCGTGCCACGCGGAGCGGTACCCTACTCCGACGATCAGCGCGCACGCTTCGCATCTCGTCCGGCAGAATTGGCTCGCCTGCGCGCGGAACTGTATGCCGAGGGCGAGGCCCGGTTCGCCTCCCGCTCAGGGGATGCTGAAGCTGCCGCGGCCGCCCAGGCCACTGCGACGGCCCACCTCGCAGCACAGGTGCCAGACCCCGCACTGCGGGAGGCGCTCACCCCCGGCTACGACTTCGGCTGCAAACGCGTGTTGCTCTCAGATGAGTTCTATCCCGCCGTCGCCTCAGACGCGGTCGCCCTCGAAGCGTCCGCGCTCACATCGATCCGCGGCAACATTCTGGTCTCAGCCAGCGGCGAGTCATATGAGGCTGACGCGCTGGTGCTCGCTACGGGTTTCGCCACGACCAGTCAGCCGTACGCGGAATTGGTTACGGGAGAAGAGGGCGAAACCCTCGACGAGCACTGGTCGATGGGCATGACGTCGTTCGGGTCGACTGTCGTCGCAGGTTTTCCCAACATGTTCGTGCTCGACGGCCCCAACGCCGCTCTTGGTCACTCGTCGTCAGTGCTCATGATCGAAGAGCAGGCCGCCTACGCGGTGCGCGGGCTGGTGCGCTCTCGTTCCGGGGTCTTGCGAGTCGATCCGGATGCCGAGCGGGCCTATAGCGAAGAGATCTCCGAGGCCGCAGCATCCACCCCCTGGATGGTCGGCGGCTGCCGCAACTGGTACGTTGACGAACGCTCAGGGCGGCTTACGCTGCTTTGGCCCGGCACGGTCGACGCGTTCCGCGCGCGACTCGCCCGCGCAGATGGCTCAGAGTTCGTCGATGTAAACACACGCGCCGATGTGCGCACAGAGAAGGGACCATCATGACCATTCCCCTGCGCTTCGGGTACAAAGCGTCTGCCGAGCAGTTCGGCCCGAGCGAGCTGGTTGACTTCACCGTTCTCGCGGAAGAGATGGGGTTTGACTCCGTATTTCTCTCTGACCACTTTCAGCCGTGGATGCACGACGGCGGCCACGCGCCCGCCGCGCTCCCCTGGCTCGGCGCCGCCGGCGCGCGCACCTCGCGAGTGGTGCTGGGCACCTCGGTGCTCACCCCGACGTTCCGCTATCACCCGGCCGTCATCGCGCAGGCCTTCGCAACTCTCGGTGTGATGTACCCGGGTCGCATCGTGCTCGGCGTTGGCACGGGCGAAGCGCTCAACGAAGTGACGCTGGGGCTTGAGTGGCCCGAGCCACCAGAGCGCTTTCAGCGGCTGAAAGAGGCCATCACACTGATCGAGAAGCTTTGGGACGACGAGCGCGTCACCTTTGACGGCACGTACTACTCGGTGAAAGATGCCACGGTTTACGACCGTCCTTCTCCTGAGAACAAAGTGCCGATCTACATCGGCGCAGCGGGCCCGGCCGCTACGCGCCTAGCGGGTCGTATCGCCGATGGGTTCATCACCACCAGCGGCAAAGACCCTGCCCTCTACTCCGAGACGCTTCTGCCCGCACTCAAAGACGGTCTCTCGAAAGCTGACCGCGACGCTGGGTCGATCGACACGCTGATGGAAGTCAAGGTGTCATACCACCCCGATCACGCCACCGCGCTCGAGAAGACGCGGTTCTGGGCCCCGCTCGCCCTGTCGCCAGAAGAGAAGATGGGCGTGCACGACCCGATCGAGATGCAGCGGCTCGCCTCAGAATTGCCCGTCGAACGCGCCGCGTCCCGCTTCATCGTCTCGACCGATCCCGACGAGCACGTCGAGCGCATTGCCCAGTACGTCGACCTCGGATTCCGTCACCTCGTCTTCCACGACCCTGGGCACGACCAAGAAGAGTTCTTGCGCATGTACGGCGCTGAGATTCTGCCGAGATTGCGCGCCCGGTTCGCCTCGTGACCCACGACCACTCACCCGAGGGGTGGGCGGTCGTCATTCCGGTGAAGGCTGCGACGCACGGCAAATCGCGCCTTGATGTGTCGGGCGCCGACCGCGTTGCGCTCGCTCGCGCGATCGCGCTCGATACGATCGCGGCCGTTGCCGCCTGCACTGTGGTCACGCGCATCGTCGTGGTCACCGACGACCCCACCCTGGCCATACACGCTGCCGATATCCCGCGGCTGCGATTCGTTGACGAGGGCGATGCCGACGGGCTCAATGAGGCGATCGATCTCGGTATCCAAACCGTGCCCGAAGGGATGCTGCGGGCAGCGCTGCTCGCAGATCTACCGGCGCTGCAACCGCGTGATCTAGAGCGAGCGCTCAACAGCGCAGCATCCGCTGATAAAGGCGTAGTCGCGGATGCGGATGGCACCGGTTCGACGCTGGTGACGATGCAAGCAGGGGCGACGTGGAAGACAGCTTTTGGTGAGGGTTCATTCGCCAAGCACCTTGCAATGCGCCACGCCCCGCTCGATGTGCCCGGCGAATCATCTCTTCGCCGCGATGTCGACACGGCCGAGCATCTTGCCCTCGCGCAGCGCCTAGGACTTGGGCCTCGCACCGCGGCGGTACTGGCCCGGGGGAGTGTTCAGGGAGACAACAGCAAGTAAAGCGCGCCCGCGATCGTGAAACCGATCACCAGGCGTTCGAAGACCTGCTGGTTCAGTCGGCTGGCGAGCCAGCGGCCGCCTAGGGCTCCGACAACCACCAACGGCACCAGCACGAGGTCAAGCAGCAGTCCCGAGGGTGTTACCAGCCCCAGACTGATCGAAAACGGCAGTTTCGCGAGGTTCACCAGAGCAAAGAACCAAGCGGCCGTGCCCAGGAACTCCTTCACCGAAAACCGTGCCGCGAGGAAGTACATCGACATCACCGGACCGCCAGCATCGGCGACCGTAGTGGTGAAGCCGCCGAGAGTGCCATATGTCGCAGCCGCAACACGGTGAGGGGCCGCGTCTGCGACCGTGGACTGCATTCGCCGGCGCAGCAACGTGATGGCGATCACCGCGAGCAGAATGATGCCGATGGTTCGCTTCACCCACAGGTCGTTTGCGAGATACAAGAACCCCACGCCGAGCAGCAGGCCCACGCCCACCGCGGGCGCAAGGCGAAGCAATGCCGCCCAATTCGCGGAACGCCGATACATCAGAACCGCAAAGACATCGGCCACGATCAGCAAGATGAGCAGGGCGCCCGTGGACTCCTTCGCGGGCAAGACTGCCGCGAAGATTGCAATGGAGATGGTGTTCGCTCCTGGAACCGCGGTCTTAGAGACGCCCACCGTCACCGCTGCAACTGCCAGCAGAATCCACGCGATGCTCGACAGCTCGGGCACGTCAGATACTCACGGCCGACAGTGCCGCTTCAGCGAGCGCGGCGGAGCTCGCAGCATCCTTCATCCAAAGCGGCACAACGACCGAACGAATGCCGGTGTCGTCGATGGCTGCGCTCTCGGCCGAGTCTTCCTCACCGATCAACCACGCGTCCAGCACACCGCCGTCAGCACGAGATCCGTAGTGCGCGGCGACAGCGGCGGCAGACGTTTGAACGCCGATCGCGCCGAGGCAGACGTCGGCCATACCGCGAACCACCCGACCGCCGATGATCGGCGAGACACCGACGACCGCGGCTGACGTCTGACGCAGCGCTTCGCTCATGCCGGGCACAGCCAAAATGGGGCCTATCGACACCACCGGGTTTGAGGGAGCAAGCAGCACAATGTCGGCCTCGGTGATCGCTGCTTCGACTCCCGGTGCTGGTGCAGACTGATCGATACCGGGGTTGTCGAAGCGTGCCGGGGCGAGCCCGGCTCGATGACGCGTCCACCACTCTTGAAAATGCATGCGGCTGGCATCGTTCAGCTCGACAATCGTGTCGACCTCAGCGTCAGTCATGGGCAGCAGACGTGCGCCAAGCTGCCATCGCACTGACATCCGTTCGAGCACTTGTGTCGGGGTGAGCCCCGCACGCAGCCACCCGGTGCGAGCGAGGTGGGTGCCCAGGTCGAGATCACCCAGGGTGAACCAAGGCCAACCAGCCCCCCATTGTTGAAGCTCTTCGTTCACTCTTTCGGTATCGCCCGCGCGACCCCAGCCTTGTTCAGAGTTGTTGACTCCAGCGAGGGCATAGGTGATCGAGTCGACGTCAGGTTGCAGGCGCACACCAGACAGCCACAGGTCGTCACCGGTGTTGACGACGACGGTCAGCGCAGCGGTTGTGTCTGCGATGCCACGCGCACGAAGTGCGTCTCTGACACCGAGCACGAACTTCGAGCCGCCTACTCCGCCCGCGAGCACAACGACTCGCGCTGGAGCGGTCACGGGGCGAATTCGTCTGCCGCGTGGGGAAGCGGAAATCTGCCTACGGCTTCGATAAGCGCATCAACGGTCTGCGTCTGCGCGATGACGTCGACTCCCAGCCCTGCCTTGCGCGCATCCTTTGCAGTGCGCGGCCCGATCGCGGCAATCACGGTTGAGTCGGGAACATGCGGAAACTGCTCGTAGACCTGCGTGGCTACCGACCCGCTCGTAATCAGAATCGCGTTGATTCTGCCCGAGCGCACGTCTTCGGCGATTCGATCAGTCACCGGCACGCCGACCGTGCGGTAGGCGACGACGCTTCGCACGTTGTGCCCGGCTGCCTTGAGCATTCGAGTGAGCACCGGCTTTGCGATTTCACTGCGCAGCGTGAGGATCTCTCGTGGCTCCGTCTCAAGAGCCAGGATCTGCTCGGCCATGCCAGCGGCGGAGTTGTCTTCGGCGGGAACCAACGTGACGTCGTAACCGACCGCAATCAGCGCCGCCGCGGTCGTTTCGCCCACCGCGGCGATCTTGGTCGTTGCGGGAATCTTCGCGCGATATGCGTAGAGAACGTCAACTGTCGTCGCACTCGTGACCGTGAGCCACTCGAACTGACCGGCCGCAAGGTCGGCAAGTGATTTCTCGAGCGCTGCCTGATCGTCAGCCGGAGCGAAGTTGATCAGCGGAGCGATGACGGGCACAGCCCCCTGCTTGCGCAAGTTCGCGGCAACACCGTCGCCCCACGGGCCACCGCGAGGCACGAGAACGCGCCAGCCGGCCAGGGGCTTGGTATGAATCGGTTGTGTCACTGGTTTCATGGGGTTTGACTCTCGTGGTGCAGTCGACCGCCCACGATAAGTTCGAGCAGCCGACGCGCGCATCTGAATCGGGATTGCGCACTATCGGCAGCATTTCGCACCATTGCACTGCCTTTCCTGAGCATACCCCGTGAATGCACGGTTCATCTCAGAAAAGCCCGACAACGTGATCGAGCTGATACGTCAGCGAGTGATCGAGTTCACCAGGGCCCACACGGCGACCCCTACGGTCACCGCACCGGCAACAGCGACCGCCATTGCGCGTTCAGGATTGCGTTGCTGAGCCTTCTTGATTTTCAGTGTCGCCTCGTCGAGGCGGTCCGCGAGTCGGCGGGGAACATTCCCCTTGATCTCGATCGCAGCCAGCGCCGCTTTGAGCTCAGCTCGGGCTTTCTCGACGGGATCGACCAGCCCATTGGGCACCGCTGTGCGCGGCAGGATCTGTGGCGCGTCAGAGCTCATCGCTCATCTCCTTGATGTCTTTGGTGATCGACTGAACGGGGTTCTGTCGTTTGACCATGTTGCGGAATCGCATGAACCCGAGCAGTGCGAACACCACGGTGGCGACGATCATCACTAAGAAAATGGTCAGAGCTGACAGCCACACCGGCCACCACGACGACAGGCCGGCGATGAGATAAGTGCCGAAGACGGGGATCGACCAGAAAAGGAAGAACAGCGCGATAAATACCCAGATCGCACCCCACTTGCCATCCTGCGCGGCTCGCGTTGCCCACGTTTTCGCTGCATCGACCTCGGCGATGACCAGGTTTCGAATCAGTTCGGGCAGGTCGCCGAGCAGTGACAGAAAACTGTCGTCTGCGCGGTCGCGGTATCCACGAGGCGTGGGCATATCAGGCTCCGGTGCGCTTGCGAGTTGACTTCTTGGCTGCTTCGTTTACTTCGTCGGCAGCGTCTGAGACGTCATCCGCTGCGTCTTCCGCTGCATCTTTCACCGCGGCGGCCGTCGTCTCAGCGGCCTGGGCGACGTCTGCGGCGGAATCTTTGTTCGCCTTGATGACGGCATCAATCTTCGAGCCAGCGGAGCCATTCGATGACGCCGCCTTGGCCACCTTGACGGCCGAATCCCACAGCGTGCTCGGCAACGCCATCGCCGAAGACTTGGCGAAGTCTGTTGCCTTTGTGACCTGATCCTGAACAACGTCGAGCTGCCAGAGCTTGTTCCACTGAGTCTTGATCTGGTCGTAACGCTCGCGCCCGGCACGTGTGCCGAGTACATATCCGACGGCCAGGCCGACTACGAGTCCTGATTTGCCTCTCATGGGGGCCTCCTTAAGCTCGGTGATGCGCCTATTGGTGTGTCCAGAGTAGCCCTATATGCCAATCCAGGTATTCGGGGTTGCGCGAACAACGGATCATCGACTAGTCACCACCGGCCTCACCCCACAACACCGCGCTTCGGATTCGATCCGCTTCACTCACGGCGTCTGCGACCACCTGCGCGAGCCCGCTTCCCGACAGCCACGCGCCTACCGCAACGAGGTCGCCCGCCTCGGCTAGCTCTGACCGCACACCGGCGCGCCTCTCGGCGTGATCACGGGTCGATTTCGGTTGGTCAAGCACAAAACGCGCACGGTGCATCCCGCGCACGTGCGCCTCATTGAGCGCGACACCCAATAGAGCTGATGCCGCCTCCACCGCGCTCGTGCGAAACTCAGCGTCGGTCACCCCTGCAGGATCTCCGTCGGTGTCAAACGCCACACTCACCACGTGGCGCCCGGCGTCGGTCTCGCGTTCGAGCCACTGCCAGCGTGCAGTCTGGTGCACGATTCCCGACGCTCGAGACGACCCGGGCACCGCGTACACCTCGGTGCCCTGCGCTGCTGCATCGAGCGCTGGCGCAGCCAGAACCAGGGTCACAATCTCGCGGCTGTGCACGTTCGCCGGCGCGGTCGCGAGCGGCCGGCCAAGCGCCTGCGCCGCCAGGTCACGGCTGATCGCCTCGGGAGTCGCAAGCACCACGACGGTGGCGTTGTGCACGACTTCAGACGATTCGTGAACGTCACCCTCGGCCGCTTCGACATGCACCTGCCAGTGAGCGTCTTGGGAGCGTTCGACAGCCGTCACCGTCGCGCCCGTGCGCATCACGACCCCGAGCTCAACCAGCCGTGCTCGCAGGGCCTCGACGAGTTGCGGCATTCCCCCGTCAAGGCTGTGAATCGAAGCTTCCCGATTGCGGTCGACCAGCAGGTCTGAGACGGCGCCACCCAGTGAACCGGTGCGTGTCAGCGCGGTGTTCAGACCCGGAGCGGCGATATCGACGTCGACGTCTTCGGGTGCGATGCCGAAGCGCCCGAATGTCAGCGGCGCCACAAGGCGATCCCGTACTTTCTCTCCCATGCGCGAGCGCACGAGGGCACCGAGATTTCGTGAAACCCCAATGGTGAGTGGTGGCCGCAACCGATCAAGGTACGCGCGCCACGTACCGCCCCAGCCGATGACGCGACGCACCGACTCATCCCACGTGTTCGCGGGAATGCCCAGCACGGTGTCAGCGGGAAGCGGGGCTGCCCACCCGCGAGCGGGGTCAGCAATCCACACCTGGTCTCTGGCGGGCGTGACAACGCGATCTTGCAACCCGAGCTCGGCGATCAGAGCACTCATTGCGGGGCTCTTCGCTTGCCACGAGGTGGCGCCCGTGTCGATGCGCACACCATCAAGCTCGACGGACGCGATCGTGCCGCCGAGTTCGTCGTCTTTCTCGAACAGCGTTACGGCGATGCCCACTTTTGCGCACTCGTAGGCGAAAGTCAGCCCTGCGATGCCGCCGCCGACGATCACGAAATGCGCGTCGTGCGCGTGCGCAACCAGGTTGTTGAAGGCACCATCAGAATCTGCCACCTGCCCATCCTCCCACCGCAGTGAAAGACTAGAGCGCATGAGCCTTCACATCACAGGCGACGATGCCGCAGATCGACTCCTCACCGAAGATCCGCTCGCGTTGCTCATCGGCATGCTGCTCGACCAGCAGATCGCGATGGAAACTGCGTTCGCTGGCCCGCTCAAGATCGCGCAGCGCATCGGGTCGATCGACGCCGCCAGCATTGCTGGATATGAGCCACAAGCCTTCGTGGAGCAATTCAAGAAGACTCCCGCCGTGCACCGCTTTCCCGGGTCGATGGCGCAGCGTGTGCAGTCGCTGTGCACGGCCATCACCGAAGAGTGGAACGGCGATGCCGCCGCTATCTGGAGTCGTCCGGCATCTGGCTCCGATTCACCGCCCGATGGCGCCACCGTTCTCAAGCGGTTGAAGGCCTTGCCCGGATTCGGCGAGCAGAAGGCAAAGATCTTTCTCGCGTTGATTGGCAAGCAGTACGGCTATGAGGGCGCCGGATGGCGCGAAGCATCCACTCCATATGGCGAGGAAGGCTCTTTTCGCAGTGTCGCCGATATCGTCTCTGCAGAGTCACTGACAAAGGTGCGAGAGCATAAACGGGCCATGAAGGCAGCGGCGAAGACGGCAAAGGGTTGAAGTGGACAAGACAGGCGGCAGCGTCGCGGCATTCATTGCAGAAGTAACGCCAGCAGTTCGGCGCCGCGACGCCGAGGTTCTCGTCGCGCTCATGAGCGAGATCAGCGGGCGCGAGCCCGAATTGTGGGGCACGATCATCGGCTTCGGAAGTTGCCATTACCGCTACGCGACCGGCAACCAGGGCGATATGCCCATCCTTGCGTTTGCGCCCCGCAAGACCGCATCCACGATCTATTTCGACGCACTCGAACAACACGCTGCCACAATGACTGACCTCGGTCCGCACACCTCGAGCGTCGCGTGTCTCTACGTGAAGGATCTTGAGAAAGTCGACGAATCCGTTCTACGCGGCATGCTCATGCGCGCGTACGACCACGTGGTGAGTGGAAACACCTCATACGAGTCGCTCGAGGTGACGGGCTAGATACGAGCCCATCATGCGCGATGGCCGTTTCGCGGCCCGGTTCGCGTCGGTTGATTGCCTGATGAGACCGGAAACAGGAGTCTGGCTTGTTCGAAACAAGTCGGACATATGACGTCACTAACGTCGCCAGCGGTCCTCTCGGATGCAACCACCACGCCCCCTCCCCATTGGAGTACTTCCCTATGGCCACGCCATACCAGCGAAGAAAACACACAAGGCGCGTCGCGATTGGCGGTGCCGCCCTGATGGTCGCAACTGCCTGCGTAGTGCCCACGGTCGGTGCCCAGGCCGTCACCGCCGTCACGACGGGCAACGAAGCGGAGTGGCAGTTCCACGACTCCGCTCGACCCGGGCTCGACACCGGCAGCATCCGCGCGATCAGCGAATCAGGCGTTGATGGATTCGGCAATATCTTTGTGCGCGTCGCCACCGATGACGTTGTTCGGTTCAACGGCGAGATGATGCGCGGGTTCGGCCTCAGCTTCGACGGCACAAGTGAGTACGAGAGCACCGCAGCAGTCCCGCTTGCTGGCATCAGCATGACGCGCGACATTTCGATCGACATCGATAGCGACACCGCCCGCTACTTCGATTCGTTCACCAACACGACGAGCGCCCCCCTCACGGTCGAGGTGTCTTTCGGTGGAGCTCTCGGCTATGGGTCGGGAAGTGCCCAGAGCTTGATTAGGTCGACGTCCAGTGGTGACGACCTTGTAACGGCAGAGGACGCGTGGACTCTCTCGGCAACCACCGACGATGAAAATCGCCCGATCGGAGTGGTGCTGGGAACGCCCGCACCGTTTGAGGGCGCCCTCTCGGGCACGGGCAACCAAGAACGTGATCCGTTCACGACTGCGATGGCGACCGAGGGACACGAAGCCAACTTCGTCGGCTATATCAACACCCTCGAAATCGCTCCCGGAGAGACGCAGTCGCTGGCTCGATTCATCATCGCCGGCTCGGATGAGGCGGGTTCGCAAGCTGACGCGGCGATGGATCTCGAGGCTCTTGCCATCGCGCCCGACCTCACCGGGCTCTCGACCGATGAGATCTGCTCGGTGGCGAACTGGGATATCGGAGCGCTCGATCCAAGCCTTGAATGCGCGGACGCCGTGACTTTGACAATGCCAGCCGTTCCAGCAACCGCTGACGCTGTGACTAGTTCTGCGTACGACGTCGTGAACAAGACGATCGAGCAGCTGCAAGCCGACATGGAGTCTGGCGTGACCACGTCAGAGCAGATCGTCCAGGCTTATCTGGACCGCATCAATGTGTATGACGAGGGCCAGTTCGGCTACCACTCCTTCATCACCATTGCAGACACCGCGCTCGAGCAGGCACGTGCGGCTGATACGGCGCGCGCAGGCGGCGCAACGGGCGAACTGCTCGGCATTCCCATCGCGGTGAAAGACCTGTTCGATACCTTCGATATGCCCACTTCTGGCGGCACCGCTGCTCTCGCTGACTACCAGCCCGACCATGATGCCTTCCAGGTTGCGCAGTTGCGCGAAGCGGGCGCCGTGATCATCGGCAAGGCGAATCTCTCGGAGTTCGCCAACTCGGGCAGCCGTAGCGAGAGCTACTTCGGGCAAGTGTGGAACGCGCTCTACCCGTCGAAGACATCGTTCGGCTCCAGTGGCGGATCTGCCGTTTCGGTGGCCGCGAGCTTGGCAGCCGGTTCGTTGGGAACCCAGACGGGCGTGTCACTGTACGCGCCGACCGTAGGGTCAAGCCTTACGACCTTCCGCGGCACAGACGGAATGGCCAGCGACACGGGCGTTATGCCGTTGACGTGGGCTCAGGACTACGCGGGCCCCATCGCCCGGACAGTCACCGACCTTGCCTACCTGCTGAACGCCACCACCGGAACAGACCCCGACGACATCCTGACGGCCGAAGCTGATGAGCACCGTCCCGAGGACTGGACGGCAGCACTCGACACGTCGGCACTTCAGGGTGTGCGTGTGGGCTACCTGCCTGATTCGTTCGTCTCGGCATATGCAGACGACGACACCGGGGCTACGGTGCAGTCGCAGTTCGCCGCTCTCGAATCCGCTGGCGCGACGATGGTCGAACTGGATGCTACGCCCGATCGTCCGTCATCGCCGAGCGGAAGTCGAAGCATCGAAGGATGGGCACGATACATCGAGAAGCAGAACGGTCTGTTCCCCTTCGCTGACGGCAACGAACTGCGGGCTGATCCCAACGTGATCCTGTACCGCCAGCAAGAACTGAACGACACACCTCGCATGACAGATGAAGAGGTTGACGCGTGGCTCGACTATCGCGCCGAGTACAAAGAGATCATCGAGGAGTGGATGGACGCGGAGGGAGTCGACGTGCTGGTGTACGCCGGATTCTTGAGCGACATCTACAACAACGACGGCAACAGCAACCAGCACAGCGCTGACCGTTCAACTGGCGTTCTCACCTCCAACGTGGGTCTGCCTACGGTCGTCGTCCCGGTGGCAACGAACGAGCACGGCTACTCAGTTGCGATGCAGATCGTCGGCACAGCCTGGACTGACGCGGAGGTGCTTGCGATGGGCTACGCGCTCGAGCAAGAGACCCTGGCCCGGCACGTCGTGACCACGGCCCCTGCGCTGACGTATGACGGCACACCCGTGCCCACACCGACGCCTACGCCTACGCCTACGCCGACCCCGGACCCGACGACGTCACCGACGCCAACCCCGGACCCGACGACGTCACCGGAACCAGTGGATCCGACGACAGAGGCAAGCGTCACCCTCTCAAGCAGCGAGGTGGTGGCCGGAGGCTCGATCACTGTCACCGCGAAGGGAGTCGCCGCCGGCGAGACAGTAGAGATCTGGCTCCACTCAGATCCCGTGCTTCTCGCGTCGGTCGTTGCGGATGATGATGCCCTCAGCGTGTCAGTCACCATCCCTGTCTCGACGGTCGCAGGATCGCACGAGATCGAGGTGCGAGCCGATGGCATCAGCGTCTTCGCTGATCTTGAGGTAACCGATGCGTCTCAGGTTGCCGCGCTTCCGGCAACTGGCTTCGACGGAGGCTGGCTGCTTCCGCTCGCTGGCGGGCTGCTGCTCTCGGGAGCACTTGCTCTGGCCATTCGCCGCCGCGGTCAGCACAACTCGCAGTAGCAGAATGCGGGGCGCCGGGCGCAGAGCATCCGCTCTGCACCCGGCGCCCTTTGCGTTGCCCACCCTTCATCCACAGATCTCGATACATTCGCCCTGCGCTGTGTTCTAACGGGTACCGTCGAGAACGACGCTTCAACCTGGAAGGAACGTAGTGGATCTCATCGGTAGCGGGGGCCTCATTGTGCTCATCGCCAGCATCGTCGTTGCGGTGCTCATCCTCTTGGCCATCCTGCTCATTTTCGTGCGCTCGTGGTACAAGGTTGCAAAGGCAGACCAAGCCCTCGTAGTAGTTGGTCGCACGCAGAAGGGCGTCGGCGGCTCGTCGTCGCGCATCGCCGTAATCACCGGCGGTGGCGCCCTGGTGAATCCGCTCACGCAACGCGCCGAGATGATCTCGCTTCGCGCACGCCAGATCAAGATCGAACCGACTGCGCAGTCATCCACTGGCGTCACGGTGAACGTGAACGGCGTCGCGTTGGTCAAGATCGGCTCGGAACCCGAGCTTGTGCGCCGGGCTGCTGAGCGCTTTCTCTCGCAGGATGCCGCCATCGAGCAGTTCACCACCGAGCAACTCGAAGGCGCACTGCGCGGCGTGGTGGCGACGCTTACCGTCGAGCAGCTCATGATGGACCGCCAGAAGCTGTCAGACCAGATCGCCGAGGGCATCAAGCACGATCTGCTGTCGCAGGGCTTGATTCTCGACTCGTTCCAGATTCAGGGAATCACCGACAAGAACGGCTACATCGACGCGTTGGGAGCCAGCGAAGTCGAACGCGTGCGCCGTGAAGCCGATGTTGCTCGCATCAACGCCGCACGTGAAGTCAAGGCTCGCCAGCTCGCCACCGACGAGGCGAACCTCATCGAGCAGACCGCCTACGACCGCAATACCGCCGCCGCAGCCGCCCAAGTCGGCCGCGCACGCGCCGAGGCAGACCAGGCTGAAGCACTGGAACGCGCCGAGCGCGAGCAGGCCGTGCTGCTGCAGGGCGCCGAGAACAAGCAGGCACAGCTCGACGCAGACATCAAGAAGGTCGCCGATGCCGACCTCTACCAACGGCAGCGCTCCGCCGACGCCGACGCCTATGGCGAGGTGAAGGCAGCCGAAGCCCGCGCTGAGATCGCGGCTCAAGAAGCTGCCGCGACACGTCTTCGCGCCGAGGCTGAGGCAGACGCGGTCCGCGTCACCGGTGAGGCGCGCGCGAAAGCAATCGAGGCTGAAGCCGAAGCGCTCTCACGCAACCAAGAGGCGCTGCTCGCGCAGCGCGCACTCGAGGCGCTCGTGCCGATGATGACCGAGTTTGCTCGTGGCTTCGACAAAGTCGGCTCGATCACGGTGCTTGGCGGAGCCGGAGCATCACAGCACATCGCAGGTGAGTCTGCCGCCGGAATGCGCGCAACCTTCGATGCCGTTGAAGCCGCGACGGGAATCAACCTGCGCGACATCATTCAAGGGCAAGCCACCGGTCGTGGCGTTGCGCAGGGCTTGCGCGACGACGATGCTTCGTCCAAAGTGCCAGCTTCAGCGGCTGACATGGGTGCAACCCCCGCAACCGAGGCACCACCGCAGACGTAAGACGCACACCGCGACTACCTCCCGCGACCCGGTCATACAAGAACCGCCTACCGCAGCTCATCGAGCTGGCGGTAGGCGGTTCTTGTATGCTGCGGCGTTAGGCGCCCTTGAGTCGATCGGCGAGGTACGCCTCGAGCGCGTCGAGCGGAATGCGCTCCTGAGCCATCGTGTCGCGGTCGCGCACGGTGACGGCATTGTCGTCAAGCGAGTCGAAGTCGACCGTCACGCACAATGGCGTGCCAACCTCGTCTTGGCGGCGGTAGCGGCGACCGATTGCGCCAGCATCGTCGAAGTCGATGTTCCACCCGCGGTTGCGGAGTGTATCGGCGACCTCACGCGCGAGCGGTGACAGGCGTTCGTTGCGACTCAGTGGCAGCACGGCGACCTTCACCGGTGCGAGGCGCGGGTCAAGGCGTAACACTGTGCGGGTGTCGGCACCGCCCTTTGCGTTCGGCACTGATTCCTCGTCGTATGCGTCAACCAAGAACGCCATCATCGCTCGGGTGAGGCCGAACGATGGCTCGATGACATAGGGAATGTACTTCTCGCCCGATGCCTGGTCGAAGTAGGTGAGGCTCTGCCCCGACGCTTCGGTGTGACTGCCGAGGTCGTAATCGGTGCGATTGGCGACGCCCATAAGTTCGCCCCACTCTTTGCCCGTGAATCCGAAACGGTATTCCACGTCGATCGTGCCCGTTGAGTAGTGTGCCCGGTCGTCTTCTGGAACGTCGAAGCGGCGCATATTGTCGGGGTTCACGCCGAGGTCAACGAACCAGTTCCAGCAGGCTTCGACCCAGTGATCAAACCACTCATCTGCTTCGGCAGGAGGAGTGAAGAACTCGATCTCCATCTGCTCGAACTCGCGGGTGCGAAAAATGAAGTTTCCTGGGGTGATCTCGTTTCGGAACGCCTTTCCTACCTGGCCGATGCCGAATGGCGGCTTCTTCCGCGACGCGGTGAGCACGTTTGAGAAGTTGACGAAGATGCCCTGCGCGGTCTCGGGGCGAAGGTAGTGCAGCCCCGACTCGTCGTCGACGACACCGAGGTAGCTCTTGACCAAGCCTGAGAACGCCTTCGGCTCGGTGTACTGGCCTTTGTTGCCGCAGTTGGGGCACGGAATGTCAGCGAGTCCGTTCTCAGCCTTGCGACCCTTGCGCGCTTCGAAATCTTCGATCAGGTTGTCAGCGCGAAAGCGCTTGTGGCACTGCAAGCATTCAACGAGCGGATCGGTGAAGGTCGCGACGTGGCCGGAGGCCTCCCAGACCCGCTTGGGAAGAATGATCGATGAGTCGAGGCCGACCATGTCACCGCGCCCGCGCACAAACGTCTGCCACCACTGTCGGCGGATGTTCTCTTTCAGTTCGGTACCGAGTGGACCGTAGTCCCACGCGGAGCGCGAACCTCCATAGATCTCACCGGCTTGAAACACGAAACCGCGGTGTCGGGCTAGGGCAATGACTTTGTCGAGGCGGGACTGTTCGGCCATGGTGGCTCCAATGGTCGGGAGAGGAGAGTGCGAAATCGCAGGATGCTGATGAGCATCAGCATCCACCAATTCTAGGTGAGAGCGGCTGAGTGACCAGTCAGCAAGCATCGGCATATCGTAGGCTGGCCCACGGCCGCGACAGCGGTCGACGGGGGGACCGAATACACATGGCAGAACTGCTCTACCGGCTCGGCAAAGTTTCGGCCCGGCGCGCGTGGCTGGTAATCGTCAGCTGGGTGGCCGTTCTCGCGCTCGCGGGCGTGGCCTTTGCGGTCGGCTATAGCAGCCTCGCCACGAGCTTCGATGTGCCTGACACCGCTTCGGGTGAGGTCATTGATCAGCTCAGCGAGCAGCTTCCTGACTTTGCTGGTGCGAGCGCGACCGTGGTTTTTCACAGTGAAAGCGGCGAGGAATTCACCGCAGAACAGCAAGCTGAGATCAGTGAACTGGCGGCCGGCGCAGCAGATCTGGCAGGCGTCGCTGAAGTCAACGACCCGTTCCTGTCAGAACAAGAACGAGCAGACCGCGAGCAAGCCATCGATGACAGCCGCGCTGAGATCGCAGATGGCCAGGCCCGGATCGACGACGGACAAGCTCAGCTCGATGCCGGAATCTCCCAACTCGACGACGCACAGGCGCAACTCAACGCAGGTCAGGCAGAGCTGACTGCGGCCCGAGAAGAGGCTGAATCTGACGACGCGTCAGAGGCCGAAATCGCGGCGCTCGATGCCGAGCAGGCGCAGCTCGACGCCGAGCAGGCTGAGATCGATGCCACGCGCGCCGAAATCGCCGCGCAGCAGTTGGCCCTCGACGGGCAGCAAGACGCGCTCACCGATGGCTCAGAACAGCTCGAAACCGGCGCCGCGCTTGTTGATCTCGCCTCGGCCATCAGCGTTGTCTCAGATGACGGCGCAACCGCACTCGTCACGGTCGCGTTCGACGATCCCCAGCTCGAGCTATCGCCCGAAACGAAGACCAGCGTCATCGACTATTTTGAGGCCACGCCCATTGAGGGCGTCGAAGTGGCGTTTTCTGCCACTCTCGCCCAGTCGGTCCCCTCGCTCGTCGGTCCCGGCGAGATCGCCGGTGTGGTCGTTGCCGGCGTCATTCTGCTGATCATGCTCGGCACGGTGATCGCCGCCGCGATGCCGCTCGTCACCGCCCTGGTTGGCGTTGCGATCTCAGTGCTCGCGGCTCTGTCGTTCTCGGGCGTCGTCGACATGTCATCGGTGACCCCGGTGCTCGGCATCATGCTGGGGCTCGCGGTCGGCATCGACTATTCGCTGTTCATCATCAACCGCCATCGCAAGCAGCTGCTTGAGGGCGCCGAGGTGAGTGAGTCGATCGGACTGGCCAATGGCACCGCAGGCAACGCGGTCACATTTGCTGGCTCAACCGTCATCATCGCCCTGCTCGCGCTGAACATCACCGGCATTCCGTTCCTCGGTCTGATGGGCACCGTCGGAGCGTTCGCTGTGCTAGTCGCGGTCGTGATCGCCGTCACGCTCACGCCAGCGCTGCTCAGCCTGGCGGGCATGCGCGTGCTCACCCGCAGGGCACGCGCTCGCGTGGGACGCGTGCACCACGAAGACACGAACGCAAAGCCGATGAAAACCTGGCGAGCGTTGCTGACTGCCGCGGGGGCGATCGTCTTGCTCGTGGTGATCGCGATTCCTTCACTGTCAATGCGGGTTGGACTGCCCGACGGTTCGAGCGAGCCCGAGGACTCCTCCGCTTATCGCGCACACACCCTGACTGTAGAAGCGTTCGGCGAAGGCGCAACCGGCCCATTGCTGGTTACCGCAGAACTTCCCGGTGGTCAGGATGAAGAAGAGCAGCTGCAGGCGCAGCTCGACATCGCCACCACGATCTCAGAGGTGGACTCGGTTGTCGCCGTCGCGCCGATCGCGGTGTCAGATGACGGCACGCTCGCCGCGTTCCAGGTGCTGCCCGCTGAAGGACCGAACTCAGAGTCAACCGAACGGCTCGTGCGAGATCTTCGTGAGCTGCCTCCCGTCGATGACGAATATCCGCTGGGCGTCGCCGGTCAAGCAGCTATCGATATCGACATCTCTGAGAATCTCTCAAGCGTGCTGCCGCTGTATATCTCTGTGGTCGTTGGTCTGTCGCTCCTCATCATGATCGTGGTCTTCCGGTCTCTGCTGGTGCCGATCATCGCGACCGGCGGCTTCATCCTGTCGCTGTTCGCCACCTATGGCGCGACGGTTGCGGTGTTCCAGTGGGGCTGGGGCGCCGAGCTGATCGGCGTGCACAGCACCGGCCCGATTCTGAGCTTCTTGCCGGTCATTCTGGTCGGAATTCTCTTCGGCCTCGCAATGGACTACCAGCTGTTCCTCTCGACGGGCATGCGTGAGGCTTACGTGCACGGAGCCCCTGCTCGCCTGGCAGTGATGCGTGGGCTGCGTGCGGGGCGCGCTGTGGTCACGGCAGCCGGGCTCATCATGGTGGCGGTGTTCGGCGGATTCATCTTCGCCGACTCGACCATGATTCGCTCGATTGGGTTCGGGCTCGCGTTCGGCATTCTGATCGACGCTTTTGTGGTTCGGATGCTGCTGATGCCGGCGCTGATGCATCTGCTCGGCCGCTCGGCATGGTGGCTGCCGAAGTGGCTCGACCACATCATTCCGAACGTCGACGTCGAAGGTGCAGCGCTCGAGCGCGCCCACCACGCGCCCTGGGTTGACGAAGACGCCAGCGACGCTGAAGACGGCACCGCCGCGGGCAGCGGCCACGCTGGCGAGGGACTGATCCTGGCCGAAAGCGAGTCAGTACGCGCGACGATCGCTGTCGAGCCGGCCGCTCCGCTCACCCGCCGTCAGCTTCGAGAACGCGGTGGGTCGTAGCGGTCGGTCGTCACCCCTCGACGGGCGACACCGTGTATGACAGACCCGATTCGCCTTCTGCATCGAACGACCCCAGAGTGACGAGCCACTTGTCGTTCTGCAACGCCCAGATCTTCATCTCGCCCATGTCGCTCTCTGACACGACCTCGTAGCCGTCCCCGATCAGCGAGTCGGCGAAGGCGGAAACCTGGTCGAGACTGTCGATGGCGTAGGTCAGTTGGTACGAGCCCGCAGCGGCGAAAGACGCCATCAGCTCCCCCGGTGGGAGCGGCACGTCAGAGGGGAAGCTATCGGGAACGCTCGCGCCTGCGCCAGCATCAACGTCGAAGTCGACGTCGCCGCCCGCCGCTTCTTCAACAACCTGTTCGATTCCGTCTTGAATCCCACCCTGCACCAGCTGCTCGAGCGGGTTGGCGCACCCGGTGATCACCAGCGCCGATGCCCCCAGCACCGATGCGGCCACAAATAGACGAACTCTCATCGTTTTCCCCCATGTCAGACACTCCCCCCGAGTGTTTACACGAGCAGTCTCACGCACCAGGCCGCCGCCCGCAAGGGGGGCACCGCAATCCGTGGCAGCAGCTGAACGTCAGCTCACAAAACGAATGGTGAGCGGATAGGTGTACCACTCACCCTTGTTTGCCTTGACTGCGGCAATGATGCAGAACACCAGATTGAGAATCGGCAGCGCGATCAATATGACGAACCCGACGAGCGCGATGATCAGAAGCGCGCCGACGATGTAGCCGATCACCATCGTGAGCTGAAAGTTGAGTGCCGCCGCGGTGTGCTCACGCACAAAGGGGCCGCGGTCTTTCATCATCAGATAAGTGATGAGCGGAACAATCCAACCGAAGAACAAGGCTCCGATGTGGGTGAGTGTCGACCACATTTTCTCGTCATCGGGGCTCATCGACGGTTGCGCTGCTGCATAGCCAGGCTGCTGCTGCGCGTCTGCAGGCTGCGCTGGCGGTGAGTAGGCGGGCTGCGAATAGCCCGCGTGCGGAGAGCCAGTTGGGGGCTGCGGCGGCACATACGGCGATGGTGTCGACATTCGCCCAGCCTACTTCGCACCAGCGCGATGCACAGCGCCGCATCCGGATTCTCAGGCCGTGACGACCTCACGCGCCACCGTGAAGTCTTCGAGGGCAGCGTGATCGATGTGCACGCCAAGACCATGTCCGGTCGGTACGCGAACGTGGCCGTCCTCAAGCACGACGGGCTCGGTCACGATGTCGCGCGTGTAGAAGCGATCAGACGCAGAGATGTCTCCCGGCAACTCGAATCCGGGTAGGGCGGCGAGCGCAGCGTTTGCGGCGCGGCCGATTCCGGTTTCTAGCATTCCGCCACACCAGACCGGAATGCCGGCACTTCGACAGAGGTCATGAATCTTCACCGCTTCGAGATAGCCACCGACTCGGCCTGCTTTGATGTTGATGATGGATGCTGCGCCAAGCGCCAGGGCGTCCATCGCCGCCTTGTGCGACACGATGGATTCGTCAAGACAGACCGGTGTCTTCAACTGACGCGCGAGGGTGGCGTGATCGACGATGTCGTCTTCTTGCAGCGGCTGCTCCACGAGCAGCAGGTCGAACTGATCGAGCTGAGCAAGAGTCTCAACGTCAGCGAGGGTGTACGCGGAGTTCGCATCGACTTGGAACGGAATGGTTCCGAATGCTTCGCGAACGGCAGCCGTATCGGCGATGTCTCGGCCCGGTTTGATCTTGATCTTGATGCGCACGTAGCCTTCGTCGAGGTAGCCGGCGACGGCATCGACGAGGGCCTGCGGGTCACGCTGGATTCCCACCGAGACTCCGGACGGAACCAGCTCGCGCTCTGCACCGATGTACTCGCCGAATGACCGGCCCTCGGTGCGAAGCGCAGCATCCAGTATTGAAAGCTCGAGCCCTGCCTTGACCATCCGATGCCCTTTGAAGGGTTCGAGAATGGTGGGGACTTCTTCTGGAGCGAAAGTGCGCTTGGCGAGCAACGCCGGAATGAGCCAGCGACGGGCGACATCCCAGGCGCTGTGCGTGTACTCACTCGAGTACAGCGGCGCCTCGCTGGTGACGATCTCGCCCCACCCCTCGCCGTCTGCCGTAACGGCGCGAGCGACGATCACCTCGCGCACGTGTTCGGTGCCGAAGGACGTCGTGAACGGTGACACGAGCGGCAAGTGAAGCACTCGTAATTCGACAGATTCGAGGCAGATGGGCACGGACGGGCGAGCGATCGGCATAGCGCCAGGCTACGCCCCACCGTGTGCACGAACTGCTTTGATCAGTGCGCCAAGCGGTCGAACCGCGGCGGTTGCGGGAACAAACCGGGCGAAATGTACGTCGCACGGCGGGGGTGCCGGCCTAGTTTGCGTGGGCGAGCATTTCGACGCGCACGAGCCTCTTGACGGGTCGCTGTAGGCAGTGATTTGCGAATCAGATCGATGACTTCGCGCATGGTGGCAGTCCCTTCGCGGTGGACCGAACGCGGTGGCGGTCGGCACAGGCTAAGAGGCCGTTGCCAGCTGGGTGATACCAATCATGCTGAAGAGCCGCCCTTAGTCGTGAAACCTCTCACGCGGCGAACCGTCAAACAATTTTGGGTGGCGTCAGCGACGCACCACGAGGTAACCGCGCTCGTCGTCGAATCCGCCGATCACGAGGCCGTCCTGGAGCAAACCGACGAACTCCTCGCGCACCCGAAATCGCCAATCCGCTGCCGCAACAGGATCTTCGCGACGGAGCCTTTCGATGTCGCGTGGGATCGGGATCGTCGTCACGACGCGATCATCGGCGGGCGTCGGCACCGGCGGCGATGCCAATGCCCACGACACCATGATTCGATCGGTTTCATCACCACGATTGACGCCGTCGTCCATAGCGCCGTAGTGATCCACAAGATATTCAGTGACACGTGCCCCGAGAGTGCGCAGGTTGAAGTGCGCATTGCGCGCCACGAGCGGGTCGAAGGTCCATGTGATCTGACCGACCTGCCTGGCAAGCGCCCACTCGCGCTGATGCTGTTTGAGCGCCCGGCCGAGTCCGAGACCCTGCAGACCGGGGAGGACCCCGGTTATGTGCGAGTGCATCGAGCGTTCACCGGGCGCTGCGAAAAATGCCACCGAGGCGCCGATCATGCGGCCTTCGTCATAGAGACCCACCGCATAGTTGCCCGAATGCGCGAGCGCGCGCAGCAGGTTCGGCGGCATTCCACCTCGGTCGCCGCCCCAGACGTCGGCAAGTACCTGAGAAGCGGTGTGCACTTCGTCGACGGCTTCGAGCGGAAGAATCTGGATGCCCATGAAACCAGTGTGCACCTACGCGTGCGCGGCTACGCCACCCATGATGACGTGCTCGGCGAATAGGCCCGGCCAAGCCATAACGCCGTAGGGCGTGCGGGCGACCACAATGCGACTGCCGTCGATCAGTTCGTGAAGGCGCGTTGCAGTGCGCACCGGGTGCGCAGGGTCGCCGCTCCACGCGAGAATCAGCGTCGGCGTGGCGATGCGGGCGACGGCGTCGCGGGCTGGAAAATCTGTCGCCGCCGCCCCGCGCAGCACGGTGGGCAGCAGCGCGTCTGAGATCTCGGGACCACTCTGCGGCGCATCGGCGAGGGCCGGGGGCACCGGAGCGGTATCACCGAGTTCGAGAAACGCTGAGAGGCCATGGCTCTCGATCAGCGACGCGCCTAGCCGATAGTGTTCGGCCTGTGCGACGCGCGATTTGTAGGCGGTCGGCGGCACGACGAGGGTCAGCGTGCGGAACCGCTCAGGGTCACGCACCGCCGCGTGAAGCAATGTGCCGGTTCCCATCGACGGTCCGACGCCGTGCACAGGCTCGCCAGGGGCAACGTGATCCAGCAAGTGCAACAGGTCATCGGCGAGCGCGTCCCAGCCGTAGTCTGCTTCGGCGGTCAACCCGGTGGAGCCACCGTGGCCGCGCGCGTCATAGCGCAACACCCGATGTTCGCGAAGAGCTCGCCCGAGGTCGAGGCCCATATGCGCGTCGCGAGCACGTGAAGATGTCAGTCCGTGCAGTTGTACGACAAGCGGGCCCGCATCGCCGGTGATGTCGTAGTCGATTCGCGCGTTTGAGACGTCGAATGTGGGCATGATCCTCCAGCGAGCGCTCTGCGAAATGCTGTGTAATGCGGTGCACCTAGACTACGGCGCAATGCGCTTGACAAATATCGCCCAAATGGTGCTCCCCCATGGCCGGGTGCACAGCTACGCCGTCACCACGAACGGCGCGGTCAATGGCGCCCTTCCGGTGTCGTTCGACCAGGGCCGCCACGTCGGCGAAGGCGACCGCGCAGGGTCGTGGATGGCACTCGCTGCGCGGCTTCCTGCCGATGTGACGCGCGAATCCATCGGCGACGCGTGGATGGCAGTGGTCGCGCGCCACCACACGCTGCGCACGGCCTTCTCGCTCGAAGGCGGCACCCTCGCTTTGAACCAGATCACCATCGACAGTGGTGTGTGGCATGAGCACGACGTGCCCGAAGGCGCGCCCACCCGCGACGTCGTTCGCGGCATACTCGACGCGAACTGTCGCCCGTTCGCAGCGCCGTCGCATCGCATCTGCCTCGTCGAACCCGAAGCATCAGCACTCGACCCTCGCCCTGCTCTCGTCATCGCCAGTGACCATTCACACGTCGACATGTGGTCGTTGCTGGTGCTGCTGCGCGATCTTACGATCGAGCTCGATCCCGATTCTGAGCCGATGGATGCTGCGTCGCCGTTCGCCGAGCACACCGCAGCACTCGCACAGATGCCGGCGGCGCCCACGGTCGTCACGGAACGTTGGCATGAGCTTCTGGCAGCCGGGGATGACCTGATGCCCGTCTTTCCGCTATCTCTCGGGGATGTATCGACCGCACGGCACGAGGTCGTTGAAGTACGAGATGTGCTTGACAGTGCGGGAGTGCGGCGTTTCACCGCGCGTGCCGATGCGAACAGAGTTCGACTGATCTCGCTCGCTGTCAGCCTTATCACGACAGTGACTCGCGAGATGACGGGTGAACCACTGCGGGCGGTGTTTCCCGTGCACAGCAGACACGACGTTCGATGGCATGACTCAGTGGGCTGGTTCATCACCAATGCCATCCTTGAGTGCCACGACCCCGACTCTGCAACGGCGGCGGTGAAAGAGGCCATCACGCTCGGTTCGTACCCACTTGCGCCGATCCTCGAGCCATACGGCGGCATGCCTGCAACACCCGGTATGTTCGCGTTCTCGTGGCTCGACACACGTCGGCTGCCTGTGCAGGTATCGCCCGAGTACGAAGTGCAGTACGTGTCGGCGGTGGTGCCCACCGATGGCGTGATGATCTGGTTCATCGTCAACGACACCGGGCTCCACTTGCGTTGTCGCTATCCCGATACTCCCGAAGCACGCGCGAACGTGGGCGCCTGGATCGATGCCGTTCAGTCGAGCATTCACGAGGCCAGCCTTGTTGCCCTGGCGACGCCGAGGTGACAGATAGCCTGTGACGATGGGCAACCGGGACGAAGACGCACGCAAGCGCTTGACCCGAATGCCCCGACAGGGCGCGATCATTGCGGTGCTGGCGATAGCCGGCATGTCAACGTCGTTCATGTTCACGCTGGTTGTGCCGATTCAGTCAGAACTGCCCGAACTGCTGAACGCGAGCCGCGAAGACACTGCGTGGGTTGTGACATCCACTTTGCTGGCCGCCGCAGTGATGACGCCGATCTCGGGCCGGCTCGGCGACATGTATGGCAAGCGCCGCGTCGTGTTGATTCTGGTCGGTCTGCTCGTGCTCGGATCGGTGATCGCGGCACTGTCACCCGGCATCGTGTGGCTGATCATCGGGCGCACCTTGCAGGGCGCCGTCACCGGAGTGGTGCCGCTGGGAATTTCGATCTTGCGCGATGTTCTTCACGAGAGCCGAGTGAACTCCGCAATCGCTCTGATCAGCGCGACCCTCGGGGTCGGTGGCGCCCTTGGTCTTCCCCTCAGCGCGCTCATCACCGAGCGCGCCGACTGGCATTTGGTGTTCTGGCTAGCGGCAGCGCTGGGCGTGACCGTGTTCGTGCTGGTTGCTGCAATCGTGCCCGAGAGCGTGCTGCGAACAGCGGGCAAATACGACTATGTCGGCACAGCAGGTCTGGCGATTGGGCTGATCGGAATTCTGCTCGCAGTCTCGCGAGGCAACGAGTGGGGCTGGGGTGCTCCGCTCACGCTCGCGTGCGGAGCTGGCGGTCTTGTCGTGCCGCTGCTGTGGGCGTGGTACGAGTTGCGAACCGATGAGCCGCTGCTCGACCTTCGGGTGGCAGCACGCCGCCCCGTGCTCTTGACGAATATCGCGTCGATAGCGATGGGCTTCGCCCTGTTCGCTTCGAACGTTTCGTACCCGCAGATCCTCGCTCTGCCCGTCGAGGCAGGCGGATTCGGCCTCTCGCTCGTCGCGGCAAGTCTCGTCGTGATGCCTGCCGGCATAGTGATGATGATCGTGTCGCCGTTCTCGGGACATCTGGCCAGCACGATCGGGCCGAAACTGCTGCTCGCCATGGGCGCGATCGCGCTCATGGCGGCGTATGGCTTCACTCTGTTGTGGGCAACCGAGGTGTGGCAGTTGCTCGTGGCGAACCTGCTCATCGGTGTCGGAATCGGTTTCGGCTATGCCGCCATGCCCATGCTCATCATGCGGTCGGTGCCTCAATCTGAAACAGGCGCATCGAACGGCCTGAACGCGCTCTTCCGCTCGCTCGGCACAAGCATCGCGGCCGCGGTGGTGGGGGCAGTGCTGGCCACCTACTCTGTCGATATCGACGGAATCCCCGTGCCAACACCCATGGGATTCAACCTGTCATTCTGGCTCGGCCTTGCCGCAGCGCTGATCGCGCTGGTGGTGACCCTCTTCATTCCGCGCCACCGCGCCGCCTCCGAGCAGCATCCCTCGCTACCCGATTAGCACCGGGGCGTGAGCAGCGTCAGCGAGCTAGGCGGCACGCACGGGCTGACGCAGGATCGTGCGCAGCTTGGCCGACTCGACGCGACGGAAGTCGCTGAGATAGATCTCGTGATGCTTTCCGGTCATCGCGAAGCCCTGTTCGGGGATGAACCGATCGTGCATCTCAGCGAGCACGCTCGCCTCGTCGTCGAATGACCCCACATGCAGCGTCTGCACACAACGGGACTCTGCGAGCGTCTCGAGCCGCACCTCGTCGAGCTTGGCTGGCCGGTCTTTGCTGGCAACTTTCGCGACTGCCGCGTCGAACATCTCTCGGGTGATCCACTCGGGTGTCATGATCATGAGCGTCCAATCCCACTGCGTCTTATCGCGAGCTGTGGTGAACGACGACATGTCATCAGCCCACCACAATCCCTCAAGCGGCATAACGACATAGTCGCGATCGAGATCTTGCTTGCTAGCGAACTTCAGCTTGTAGGCCAATGGGTACAGAGCTCCGATCGCCGCCGAAAAGTCACCGCTCAGCGGAGCTCCGTGACCATCGATCGCGAGATACTGCATCGCCGGCACGTCGAGAACGCGAAACTCGTTCGCCCTCGCCCGGTACGAGTCGAGACTCTTCTTGAGGTCAACTTTCACACGGCAGACACTACCGACTCAGCGGCGAAGTGCTCTAGGCCACGCGCCTAAGATCAGCGCGACGCTCGACGGCAGATGGGGAGTCGAACTCGTTGAAGTCGATCGCGAGACCGGTCGACGAGTTGGCTCGCCTCGCAAAGTCCTGCAACAGCTCTTGATCCAACGGCGCCGCCACCTCTTCTTCGAAAACGAATCGCATGGGGATCGCCGGATGAATCCAGATCGTAGAGCGGCCACGCACTTGGTCAGCCCCGTGCTTCCAGGTGAATGAGAAGCTCTCTCCACGTCGCAGCTTTGATGCGAAGAGAATCTTCAGGTGACTGAGAGCGTGATCGGGGATCGTGATCGGCTCGGCGTCGTTGCCATAAAAGAGAGCGCCCATGTGAAACTCCTCGGGGGTGGTGAGAAAGCGGTTTTGTCTCGTTGTTTAAGTTACTAGACAGGCTAGCAATAAGCCTAATGAGATATGTTTAATTTATGGTGAATGACGATTCGGCGAGTCGGGGCTACTGGTATGACGCTGGTATCGATCGACAGGTCGAGCGCGGACGCCGCGTGCTCGAGGCGATGCGTGTGTATCGTGCGGCCGATGTTGCGATGCGCCGACGCACGCGCAACGAGATGGCCATGGGCGACAACGAGCTTCTCGCGCTGCGGCTGATTCTGCGTCAAGACGGCAAGGGCACCCGCACGACTCCTTCAGAAGTCGCCAGCTACTTAGGGATCACTACCGCGTCGACGACGAGTCTCCTCGACCGGCTCGAACGATCCGGCCACGTCGAGCGCCGTCCTCACCCGACCGACCGCCGCCGGGTGGTGCTTCTTCCTACTGAACGCACGAACGATGAGGTGCGCAAGACACTCGGCGACATGCACAAGCGAATGATGGATGCCACCCATGATCTGTCTGATGACGATGCAGTCGCCATCGTGCGCTTTCTTGATGCCATGACGCACGCGGTCGATCAGATTGACCGCCATGCCTAAGCGCTGGCACGACATCGAGCATCGTCTCGAACATCAGCACCCACGCTGAGCGGCGAAGACTCTTGAGCCGGCCGCTATGCGGTCGCCCCCGGCTCGGCGGCGACCTCGTCTATCGCATCGTTGCGACTCGCGTGCGCCTCGGCGCCTGACTGCGACAAATCGACGTCGCCACCCGACGCATCCGCTGCGCCGAATCCTGCAGATCGACGGGCCTGGTCATCGTGCAAGCCAAACAACCCACGCAGATTGAGATCTCGCTGCGGGAACGGAATCTCAATGCCGTTCGAAATGAGCGCATCGTGCAGGGCCCAGTTGTATGCGGCAGCGACTCCCGCAGTCCGCTTGGTTGCCTCGGGATTGAGCCAGACCACAAGTTCGAAGTTGAGCGAACTGTCACCGAACTCGGTCAGCCACACCTGCGGACTCAAGGGCCCGTCGAGATCGAGAGTGAATGGCACCGCCTCGGCAGCTTCGAGCGCTGCCTTCTTCGCGACCTCTTTGTCTGTGCCGTATGCGACGCCGAACGGCACGTGCAGGCGCCTCTTCGCATCACGGTGGGTCCAGTTGACGACGCGTCCGTTGACAAACTCGGAGTTCGGCACAAGAATGTCGATGTTGTCGTTCGTGACGATTGCGGTCGCCCGCATTTTTATGTCACGCACCTCTCCGGTGACTCCCGACTCGAGCTCGACGAAGTCGCCCACGGTCAACGACTTGTCGAGCAGCAGAACAACACCCGAGATGAAGTTGGCAAAGAGGGTTTGCAGGCCGAAGCCAAGTCCCACGCCGACCGCGCCCGCTATCAGCGAGAACTCACTGAGCGATACGCCCAAGAATGAGACTGCAACGAGCACCCCGATGACCAGCACGGTGTACATCACCAGCCGCGACAACGTGTACCAGGTTGACGAATGAACCGTGTTCTGACGACGAGAGTGCCGCAGAATCAGGTGGCGAAGCACCAGCGCCAGCACGACGGTGACAACCAAGACGCCGAGGGCGCTCAGCAGACCCGAAACGCTCATGGATGTTTCGAGAACGTCGAACGTGGGTGATTGGCGGCGGCCGAGCATGGGTAGAGCCAATCACGAAACGATGCCTGCTGCACCATAGGCTGACCACATGCCCGCGAGCGAAGAAGCCACCGACACCGACCAACGGCGCGAGGCGCAGCATCCACCCGGATCAACTCAAGCGGCAGACCGCCCGCGGCCGTTGCACACCGCGCTCGACTCAGTCTTCGAGCGCGTGCGCGCGCTCACCGACGGCGAAGTCGCCTCGTACATCCCCGAACTCGCACGCGAAGACCCCGACCAACTTGGCATCGCGCTCGCCAGCGTGCGCGGCACGACGCACGAGATGGGTGACAGTGCCGCCGAGTTCACCATTCAGTCGGTGTCAAAGCCCTTCGTGTTCGCGCTCGCTCTTGAACAGCTCGGGCTTGCCGCGGTGTCGACGCATGTCGGTCTCGAGCCCAGCGGCGAACCATTCAATGCGATCAGCCTCGAAGAAGCCTCTGGCCGCCCCCTGAACCCCATGATCAACGCAGGGGCGATCGTCACCACCTCGCTCATCACCGGGAATACCGCGGACGAGAAGTTCGACGTCATCAGCGCCGGACTGGCGGCCTTTGCCGGGCGGGATCTCGCCGTCGATGAGGCGGTGTTCGAGTCTGAAGCAGCAACCGGCGATCGCAATCGGGCCCTCGCCTACCTCGCGAGATCGGCGGGAACGCTGGCCTCAACCGCCGAAGTCGCAACTCGGGCCTACTTTCGACAGTGCGCGATGCGCGTCAACGCACGCGATCTTGCCATCATGGCTGCGACCCTGGCTGCGGGCGGAGTCAATCCGATCACACGCCAAAGAGTCGTCAGCGAAAGCGTTGCTCGCTGGACGAGCGCGGTGATGACCAGTTGCGGCATGTACGACGCCTCGGGCGAATGGCTCGTTCGTGTGGGCTTGCCCGCGAAGAGCGGCGTAGGCGGCGGCATCGTGGCGTTGCAGCCCGAGCGTTTCGGCATCGGCACCTTCAGTCCGCGACTGAACGACCGCGGCAACAGCGTTCGCGGCGTTGCCATGCTCGAAGAACTCAGCGAGCGTTTCGGGTTGCACATGCTCGAGCATCGCGCAGAGCCGCTCTCACCGATCGGCGAGGTCTCTCGCGCAAGCGAGGCTGCGGACGCTGATGTCTCAGCGCGATTGCGCGGTGACCTCAAGTTCGGTGACGCTGAGCACGTTCTAAGCGAACTGCTCCCCGAGCTTGAAACGGGCGGAGTTCTAACCCTTGACTTCGGTGGCGTCACGCGCGTTGCTGCCCCTGCCGCCCGACTCTTCCGCTGGGCTGAGGCTGGTGCTCGCCCCACAGACACCGGCGAGCCACGTCTCGTACTTCACGACCCAGAGCACGTATTGGGCGACTAGCCCCAGAGCGTCCCGTAGCTCTACTGCTGCTTCTAGGCAGCGTCCGATGCTGCGACGCCGAGATATCGTGCTTGCGCATCTGCATCATGCGCGAGCACATCAGAGGCAAGGTCTGCTGCGATGCGTCCGTTGACCATCACGAGAACGCGCGGGCACAGTTCAACCGTGAACCGCAGGTTCTGCTCAATCAGCAGCACCGCCTGTCCTTCAGCGACGAGCATACGCAGAGTAGCGGCGAGGTGATCGACGATCGCAGGCGCGAGTCCCTCACTGGGCTCGTCCATCACCAGCAGCTTCGGATCGGTCAGCAGCGCGCGCCCGATCGCAAGCATCTGCTGCTCGCCACCAGAGAGCTCGGCACCGCCGTTGCGCTTGCGCTCGGCGAGACGAGGGAAGAGCTCATAGACGTCTGAAACGCTCCACCGTCGGGAACGGGCGCCACCCACCATCGTGAGGTGTTCGTGAACAGTCAGCGATGGAAAGATACGACGGCCTTGCGGCACATAGCCGATGCCTGCTCGGTTGACCTGGGCGGGCTTTCGACCCGCGAGGTCAACTCCAGCGAACTCGACTTTGCCCGAATCGAGCGGCAACATGCCCGTGAGCGCTTGAGCGAGCGTCGACTTTCCCATGCCATTGCGGCCGACCATGCCGAGCGGTTCTGCGCCCATCTCGAAGGCCACATCTTGAAGAATATGAACGCGTCCATAGGACACATTGAGTCCTGACACAGCCAGGAGCTGCTCATGCGACGTCATCGAGGGAACCTCCGAGGTAGATCTCGCGAACTCGTTCGCTGCTGCGAATCTCGTCGGGCGTGCCCTCGAGAATCTTTTCCCCGTCGTGCATCACCACTACGCGATGCGCGACAGCCAGGGCGATGTCCATATCGTGCTCTATAAGAATGAGGCTGACCTCTGAAGGCAGCTCACGAAGAATCTGAATCAGCCGACTGCGCTCTGCGGGTGAGAAGCCCGCGGCGGGTTCATCGAGCATCAGCACCTTGGGCTGCAAGGCGAATGCCATCGCCAACTCGAGTTGGCGTTGCTCCCCGTGAGACAGGTCGGCCACAATCGCGTCGTGTACCTCGGCGAGGCCCACTCGCGCCAGCAGCCGATCGACCCGTTCCCAGCGAAGAGTGTCTCGGGTGACATGCCAGAGCATTCCGCCGGTGAACTCGCGCCCGCCGAGCGCGACGTAGACGTTCTGTGCTGCCGTCATTTGGTCGAACAACTGCGAGGTTTGAAATGTGCGCGCGATCCCCAGCCGGGCACGGTGCGCGGCAGACATCTTTGAAATGTCACGGCCGAAGTAGCTCACCGTGCCTGTCGTGGCGGGAACCGTACCGGCAATGCAGTTGAACAGAGTCGACTTGCCAGCACCGTTGGTGCCGATCACGCTGACTCGCTCACCGTCTCCCACTACCAAGTCGATCGGTCGCATTGCCTTGAGCCCGCCGTAGCTCTTGGACAATCCGGTCACCCGCAGCGCGGGGGTCTGATCCGTCATCGCCGCTCCTTTCTTCGTGTGGGTGTGAGAAGCCGGGCGGGGCCAGCGACCCCGCCCGGCTCTACCTGCTAGGGGCAGGTGTCGAATCGGTCGTATGTGACCGTTCCCTGGCTGACACCGGTAGCCTCGCTGATCGTGTTCAATCCCAAGGCGTCGCCGTCGGCGGTTACCTCAACGATGAAGTTGTCAATGATGCCCTGGTTGTTCTCGTCAACCGTGATATTGCCCGTCGGGCTGTCCCAGTCGGTTGCCGACAGCGCGGACTGCAGGTCGGCCTGGTCTGCACCAAGATCAGCACCCGTCGCTTCGATGCCCATGAGCAACGGAACGATCGAGTTGTACGGCAGAATCGCGAAGATGCCGGGGCTCGGGAATTCATCCGTGAGAGCCGTGTAGGCGTCTGAGAATTCAACCCAGTTCGGGTTGTCGTACCCAGCACCGGGTACAGGGCCACCCGCGATCATTCCCGCTGCAGCACCGGCAAGGTTCGAGTCGCCCGACAGCGCGGTCGTGTCGACGGCGATCGTTCCACCGACCAGCGGCTTCGCAACTCCTGCAGTCACTGCCTGCGAGAGGAAGCTGGCCGCGTCTGCACCACCGAGTCCCACGTACACAGCGTCAGTCTCGTCGGGAATCGTCGAGATGATCGTGGCGTAGTCGGTCGTTCCTACCGGCACCCAGCTGGTTCCAGTGATCTCGCCACCCGCGTCACAGAACTCTGAGAAGAAGCCACCCGCGTTGTCGTACGGGAACGAGTAGTCCTCCGCGATCAAGTAGATGTTCTCGTAGCCCTTGTCATCGTGCGCGTACGTGCCCACGCCGCCCATCCACATGGCCGAGTCGCCAAAGAATCGGTAGACGTTGGTCGCGCCTTCGAGCGTGAGGCCAACCGGGCTTGCGGCGGAGATCACGAAGGTCTTGTCGGGCACCGTGAGCGCGTACTGAACGACGGCTTCACCCTCGTCACCCGAAACCGGGCCGAAGACGATGTCGACGTCGTCGTTCTCGACAAGCTTTTTGGCCTTGGTCTGCGCTGTGCCGCTGGTTCCGTCGGTTCCTTCGTAGATGAACTCAACTTCGACGTCGCCGACGGTGCCGCCGCTGGAGTCGCCACCATATGCCTGCATGGCGATTTCAATCGCGCGCTCGGTCTCGTCCATTGCGAAGGCGAGCGAGCCCTCGGTGATGCCGAGAACACCGATCGTTAGCGTGCCGTCTCCGGCGTCTCCGCCGCCCGACGAGTCGTCGCTGCCGCCGGAGCACCCCGTGAGAACGAGCGCCGAGGACGCCGCAACGGCCATGGCTCCGAGAAACTTCTTGTTAGGACTGTTTGTCAGCCTCATTGCTGTTTCCTTTCTTGATTGCATGACCTTCTGTGGGAGCAAAGGTCTCTGCTGCAGACGAGGGTTCGTCTGCGACACTGTCGGCTCCTGTACTGGAACCGTGGGTTTTCTTTCGCTTCGACAGGCGGTTTCTCACCTGTTCGGCGATGCCCGCCAGCCCTGCCGGAGCGAAGTAGAGAACGATGATGAAGATGAGTCCGGTGAGCGTGAGGTAGCGCTCGGTGACGTCGCCGGCGAAGTTGTCGAGCAAGGTCAGGAAGATTCCGCCGAGGAATACTCCGCCAAGCGAGCCGATGCCGCCGATCACTGCCACGACCAGGATGTCGAGCGTTGCACCCAGGCTCACGATGTCTGGGTCGACCTGCGAGCGATCAAAGGCCAGAACCACACCGCCCACCGATGCAATGAATCCCGCAAAGGTCACCGCGGCGACTCGGTAGCGAACCACGCTGTAGCCGAGAGCGCTCATGCGCTCCGGGCTGTCTCGAATGCCTTGCAGCGCGTAGCCGAACGGCGTCGATGCCACATACCGGCACAGCAAATAGCAGCCAATCGCCGCCGCCAAGACCGTGTAGTAGAACACGTTCAGATCGCGGAAATCGATGAAGCCCCAGTCGCTGCGTGGAATGGGAGCGAGGCCGCGGCGAGCATTCGTCACTTCGATCGCTTGCGACGCCCACGAGTAGAACACTTGCCCGAGAGCGAGCGTGATCATCAAGAAGTAGATCGCCTTCGTGCGGGCAGCGACAAGGGCGGTCACGAGTCCAGCAAGCGTGCCCGCCAGCAACCCGATCGCGATTGATGCAGTGTCGGACCAACCCAGCGTCACCGCTGCGTAGCCCACACCATAGGCCGCAACTCCGGCCATGGTCATCTGAGCAAGAGAAAGCAGCCCAACATACTTGTTGAGAAAGACCAGACTCATCGCGATGATGCCCAGCCACAGACTCTTGATACCGATGTTCGAGACCCAGAATCGCGGGCGATCTACCAAGAATGGGAAGGCGATCGCCAGAGCGATGACAACAACCCAGAAGATCCACATGTATGAGCGCCGGCGAGACTTTGACGCGCCGGTGAACGTGTCGTTTTGCTGATCGATGGCGGTCATACCTTCCTCCCCATCAGACCCTGAGGCCGCACGGCGAGCACAACCACCATGAGCGCGAAGGTGACTACGAGCGAGTAGGTCGGTATGTAGACCAGCGCAAACTGCGACACCAAGCCGACCAGAACTGATCCGATTGCCGCACCGACAATCGATCCCATACCGCCGACAATCACTACGACAAGCGAGAACAGCAGGTAGGTGCCGTCTTGACCAGGGAGCAGGGGAAACAGCGACCCGCCCACAGTTCCGGCGAACCCGGCCAGTGCTGAGCCGACGACGAAGATGATCGCGAAGACCTTGCCAATCGACACGCCTGTTGCTGCGGTCATCGCGCTGTCATCGACACCAGCCCGCACAATCGAACCGAATCGAGTCTTTTGAATAACCAGCCAGATGGCGATGCCAATGATGATGGCAAGGCCGAGGATCACCAGGCGCAGCAACGGATATGGGCTGGATAGGAACGGCAGGTCAACGCCGACCGAGAGCCATGCCGGCACGGGAACCTGAGTTGCTGTGCCACCGAAGACAGCGAACATCAAGTCCGCCCCCACGATCGACACGCCCAGGGTGATCAAGGCGACGCGCATGTCGTCGTCTTGAAAGCGCTTGATCAGCACCTGGTGGATAAACAGCCCCACCAGACCCACGGCAGCAGCGGCAACGATCGCGCCGAACAGCCAGTTGCCGGTCGCGCGGACCACAACGTAGCCGATGTAGCCACCGAGCAGATAGCTCGTTCCGTGCGCCATTGTGATCACGCGCATCAGGCCGAAGATGAGCGACAGCCCACTCGCGACCAGAAAATATACGGCAGCCAAGGTCAAGCCGTTCAATGCGACTTGCAAGAACTGATCCATCTCACCTCACTTCTTCGTGTGTGTTCAATAGAGGACACGTCTTCGTATTCCTTCTTGTATACAACTATAGATATGTCTTTCCAATAGCGAAATGGCAACGTTTAGATTGCTATTCGCCGAAGAAGACCGATGCGGCCTCGAGCTTTTCGAGAATGCTCACCCGCATGTGCCCAATGTGCTTCGCCACCGCGGGCGGGATCGCATCGGTGTCTCGCGCCACGATCGCCTCGGCGAGCTCCATGTGTTCAGCGGAGCAGCCCACAAGGCGATCCTGAGCGGACGCAGCACGGGTCCAGAATCTTTGAATCCGCCGCCGGGTGTGCTTCACCGTCTCAGAGACGAGCTGGTTTCCGGCCACCTGGTTGACGACCCGGTGAAAGCGCAAGTCAGCATCTGACCATGCCTGCTTATCTCCCGCCGCGGCAGCCTCGATCATGGCTTCGACAGTTTCGATGATGAGCGCTGATACCTCAGCGTCGTGCTCCTGCGCAGCCTTCATGAAGATGTAGGTGTCCAGCACCTGCAAGAGGTCACACGCATCGTTAACCTCGCGCGGCGTCAAAGTCGACACCGAGAAGCGAGCGTTGTCGGTGCGCTTGACCAATCCCTCGGTTTCAAGCCGTTGCAGCGCTTCACGCACCGGGGTGCGAGAGAGGCCGAGATGGGTCGCAATGCGATTCTCTGACAGTGGCGCACCAGAGGCCAGCCGGAAGGCGGTGATTTCCGCGAGCAGCCAGTCATAGGCCACATTCACTCGTGACGCAGAATCTGCTATCGACATCGCGTCCACCGCCTTCCCACTGTTCAACATTCTCTGATCACATCGTACGGTCGATAAATTCGCGCGTGTGCACGTTGACATCGACCTTCTGCAGCTCGATGATGCCCCGCGCGACGTGCTCGCTGTACCGGCGGAAAGCCTCTTCGCCCTTCTCAGCAGTGGCTCGCATCGGGTTTCCGATGATGCCGTTCTCGACGAATTCATGGTGATCCATCGGGAAGGTGAAGTACTGATAACCCTCAAACTCCGTGTCGGGCATACCGTCGTTCTTCTTGAATGCCTCCGGCAAGAATGCCGGCGTGTGAGCTCGAGTGTCGACCGCGCGCTCCATACGGACCAAATCCGGATTCCACGCAAGATCTTGTGAGGTTTCCAGTTCGCTGGAGTGCCAACCGGGGGTTTCCTCGGGTGGGTTCTCCATCAGACCCGCGAGAATGCCTTCATAGCGCTCCATAAAGGGCTTCACGAATGAAATCAGCGCGCCGGTCTCATAGCGAAGCTTGCGCAGCACCGGGTCTACGACCTTGGTGTTCGAACCATGGCCATTGATGAAGATGATGCGGCTGAAGCCGTGATGAATCAGGCTGCGGGCCACGTCATTCATGAGGTTGAGTAACGTGCTCGCACGAAGCGTGATCGTGCCGCGGCCTTGGCCCACCCCGTACATGTGCTGTGGCGAATAGCCTGCCCAGAGCGGGGGCGTGTGAAGCACACCGATCTGCTCCGAGATGCGGTTGGTGATCTCAACCGCAGTGATCGTGTCGGTATAGAGCGGAAGGTGGGGGCCGTGCTGCTCAGTGCTCGCCATCGGCACCAGGATCGTGTCTTTCGTCTTGAGGTACTCCTCGATGTCGACGTAAGACAGGTCTGCCAGGTTCCACGAGCGGAACTTGTCGCGGAAGTCCTGGTCACCTTCCGTGAGGTGCGGAACGCGACGTTCTGGACGTTCGGTCATGACTGCTGCTCCTTTGTATAGAGGGCGTGAAACGCATCTGCCGCCAGGCGGCCAAGCGCGGGGTCGTTGGAGTGAAGAGGCACAGTTTCTACCTCGATGTCGGGGCGGAGGTCATTGCGCACGGCGTCGAGGAAGCGCGCGTCGGCGTCTGGATCCCAGAAGACCCCGTCGGGTGTGCTGGGAATCGACAGGCCTTCAGTGGGCACTATCACTCGCACGGCTGCGGTGGACTCGTTGAGGCGCTCGGCGAAGATGGCACCCACTTGGGCCATCTCGTCAGCCGACGTGCGCATCAACGTGTACTCGGGATTGTGCTCGTAGAGGGGGCGATCGCGGTGCCGCTCGGGGATCGCGTCTGCGGCGAACACCGAGAAGTCAACGCACGCGGGCAAGACCACCTGGGGCACGCCCGCGCGTCCGACGCGGCGCAGCCGATCCGGACCCGCATCGTGAATACCGCCGGTGAGATGGTCGACGATCTCATTTGTCGTGTAATCGATCACTCCGATCAGATGGCCAGCTTCAGCGAGCTGCTCCATCGAGCGCCCCCCGACGCCGCTGGAGTGAAACACAACACCTTCGTAGCCCAGCTCGGCGAGCCGATCCTTGGCCGCGCCCACCGCCGTCGTGGTGTTGCCGAGCATCGTCATTCCGACGCACTTCGATGCAGACTTCGGCGCCGGCAGCGCATGCCCGTGCTGAAGCATGCCGGCCATAGCGGCGGCCGCGTTGTCGAACACGGTGGTCGCAATTGCGTTGAGGCCGAGGATGTCAATGACGGAGTGCATAACGAGCACATCGGTCGTGCCGACGTAGGGACCGAATTCGTGTCTTCCTGAGGCCGTCGGAGCTATCACGATTTTCGGAACGCCAATCGGCAGCGTGTGCAGGGCCGCGGCCCCCATGACGACCCCCACACCCCCCACCGCGATGCCGCCGGCGATCTCTCCCCGCGCCCAAAGCTGCGCCACATAGTCGATTACAAACTGACGCATCAGTCCGACAGCATCGCCCCGAGTACCCGCGTGCTGCAGTTGCTCGAGGGTGATGCCGCCGAACCGGGCGAGGTCGCTGTGCGACACATCGGGAGTGATCCCCACAGGTTCGCCCAGAATGCCAGTGTCGATAACGACGGACGGCACATCAAGGTCAGCGAGGCGGTCGCGCAGATAGGCGACCTCGGGACCCTTCGTATCGAGGGTCGCGATCAAGGCGACGGGGAGGTTCACAGGGATGCTCCGTTGCAGGGTGAACGAACAGGGGATTACTGCGTGAGAGGCAACAGGGTTTCGGAGTTGACCTTCACGAGCCAGTCGTAGTACTCCTCGGTGAGGATCGAGGATCCGTGATCGATGATGAACTTGAGCTGCTCTTCATCGATCTCGAGACCTTCGAAGTTGGTCTCCAGTGCGTTCGGATATTTGTTGGCAGGCGTGCGGTCAACCGGTGCAACGAACTCGGCGGTGAGGGCACCGTCGTAGCCCACCTCACGCAGCACGCTGACGAACTGGTTCCAGTCGTAGTCGCCATAGCCAGCGGGCATGCGGTTGTTCTCAGCGACGTGGACGTCTACGAGCTTGTCACCGACCAGACGGATCGCGTCGTAGAGATTCTCTTCTTCGATGTTGATGTGGAAAGCATCCAGCACGACACCGAGGTTGGGACCGACCGCATCGCACAACGCAAGCGCCTGCTCAGCGCGAGTAATGAGGTACGACTCGAAGCGGTTCAGCGGCTCGACGCCCACCTTCACGCCCTTTGACTCCGCGAATTCGTAGATCTCCTTTGTGCCCTCAACCAGCCACTGCCATTCGTTCTCGGGCGTCGAGTCGGGCACCACCTTGCCGACGGTCCCCGGCACATAGGTGAGAATCTGGCCATCCATGTCGTGAACCATCTGAATGCAGTCCTTGACGTACTGCACGCTCGAGGCCCGCATGGCTTCATCAGCTGACTGCATGTTGCGCTTGTCGACCATGAGAGTCACGGCGCCCCAGCACTCGAGACCATAGTGGTCCAGCAGCCCGCGCACGTGCTTTGCATCGTACTTTTCGGGCTCACCACTGATCTCGATGCTCTTGTAGCCGTACTTGGCCAGGCGAGCAATCGTGGTTTCGATCGGCTCTTGGCGCATCCAGTTGTGCATTGACAGGTGCATCTATCTCTCCTTTGAGTGTGTTGGTGTTGATGCTGGTCTGCTGGTCGGGTCTCAGCGTCGAGGGGGTCCGAATCCTAGTTTTCCGGGATTCATGATTCCGTCAGGATCCCAGGCGTCTTTTTGCGCCTTCAGCAATCGGAATCCTTCTCCGTACTGCTTGTGCATAAAGCGTCCGAGCTTGATGCCGACACCGTGGTGGTCGTTCAACACGGCACCGTGCTCAATGCCGGTGAGAATGCCAGCGTCCCACAGCCGGTCGTGCAAGCTCATCGCTTCTGCTGGATCGGTCGGCGGCTCGTCGACGTAGAACCGGTCGTAGAGCATCGCACCCCAGTCGTACCAGTGCGAGAGGTGGGCGGTATAGCGAGCGCCATACTCGGCGAACTCCTCTTCGATGACCTTCTTCTTGGCCCGGTAGATGTTGGGGATGTCCGCGAAGCGTGCGACCTGGTCGAAGGTGCCATACATCAGCGGCGGCTGCGGCAGCTTGCCCTTTGCATAGGGCTCGTACTTGCCTTCCCACCAGATTCGACCGACGTCGGGGCCCTGCGAAGTGCCACCAGCGCTCTCGACGAGGGCCGTGATCGCCTTGGTCTCATAATCGACCAGCTCTTGGGCGCCGTCGCACATGATGACCATAAGCGTGCCCGTGAAGGGCGTGCCGACCCAGTCCTTGAGCTTCACGCTGTCTGCCTCGTCATACAGGCGGATGACGGCCGGCCGGAGGCGGTTTGTCATGATGCGACGACCGGCCTCGATGCCGGCGAAGATGTCGGGAAAGCTAAATGACAAGAAGCCGCGAGCTTCAGGAAGCGGGTCGACGCGAAGGGTTGCTTCCGTGATGACGCCGAGCGTTCCTTCAGAACCGACGAAACTCTGCAGCAGGTCAGGGCCTGCCGCATGGCTGGGTACGCGAAGAGTCGTGACGGTCTTGCCTGGTGGGACAACAGCCTTCACCTGAACGACCTGGTCTTCGGCCTTGCCGTACTTGGTCGACACAACACCCGATCCACGGGCGGCGATGAACCCGCCGATCGTCGCCCCGAGGTGGTACGACCCCGGGTAGTGCGCGAGCGTGAGGTTGCGCTTGTTGAGTTCGTCCTCGAGCGTGGGGCCGTCGATGCCGGCACCGACCGTCACCAGAAGGCTCTCTTCGTCGACATCGATGATCTCGTCGAGCGCCGTGAGATCCAATGAGATGCCCCCGTAAACGGCGAGGGTCCCACCCTGCGTGCCGGAGCCACCACCGCGTGGCACCACCGGCAGCCGATACTCAGAGGCGATGCGCACAACCTCTTCGACCTGCGCTTGCGTCGTGGGTCGAACGGCAATGTCGGCTGAGGGAAGCTGTAGATCGGAGTACTGAATGTACTTCGAGGTCCACGACCAGTCGGCTGCTTGCGCCTGGAGTTCACCTGCGTCCGTCGTTACTCGATCGCGCCCGATTGCTGCTTCTAGCTCGCGCACAATGTGTCCCTGCAGGAACGCGCTTCCGCTCACTCGTGCGGCGGCTGACTGATCCGTCACCTCAACTCCTTCGTCTGACGTGTCGGTGATTCTTCAATGAATCTACCTTGTATCCCTACTTGTATACAACGTAGAACACAGCGATGTATAGCGCAACCCTCGAAGCGAAGATCGACGTGAGTACCGGTGAGGAACTGGTTAGGAGCGTCCTAAGCGATGGCTGATCTGGGCCGTCGTTTCTGCGAGGCTTAGATAGTCTTCAAACCGAGATCCATAAAGTTCCCGCTGTTCAGGATCAGGTTTCACAGTGCGCGACGCTCGACCTCGTGCCACGTGCGCAGCATCGATCAACGTAGGCAGCCCACCCGCGCCGACAGCGGCGACCAATGCCGCACCCACCGAGGAATCGCATTCCGAAAGCACTGAAACATCCCGATCGAGCACGTCAGCTACGATCCGCGGCCAGACCGCACTGCGCGCACCCCCACCGATCAGCGCAACTGCGGGCGGCAACGGCGCTGAGTACAGCCCCGCTGCATCCCGAAGCGAGAAAGCGACGCCCTCCATCACCGCACGCGCAAAGTGTGGCCATGAATGATGCGCGCTGATGCCTGCAAACGTGGCTCGAAGCGCGGGATCAAACCGTGGCGAGCGCTCGCCGTTGAGGTATGGCGTGAACAGCAAGCCGTCAGCACCGGGTGCCGTCTCGGCAACCTTGCGGTCGATTTCTGCGAAATCAACCGCACCTTCGGCTACCAACATGCTCTCGCCCAGCCACCGCAATGACGCCGCCGCAGCGCTGGTCGCACTGTTCCAATAGAAGACGCCGGGAACGACGTGCTCGTAGCAAAGAACGCGCTTGTCTGTCGGGCGGCTATCGGCCACGATCGCGACGTTGCCAGCCGTGGCAATCTTGATCGCCACGTCGCCATGCTCGGCGAGGCCAGCTGCCAGTAGCTCGGCGGCAGTGTCTGTCGTGCCAACGGTGATCGAGACGCTCTGAAGACCCCAGCGGGTGGCAAGTTCCGGCGCGAGCGTACCCGTCACTGCGGTCGACTCCCGCACCTCTGGCATGGCGCTCATGGGCAGACCCGCCCGCGCAACCAGTGTGGGGTCCCACTCATGAGTGTGTACGTCGAAGAGCAATGCGCCTTGAGCATCGACACGGTCGGTGCAAAAAGGCGATGCGGCAGAGAAATGGGAACGCACCCAGTCCTTCATGAACCAAAGCTGCTGGGTTGCGTCGATCGCCTCGGGTTCGTTCTCTGCGACCCATCGCAACTGCGCGAGCGTCCACGTAGGCGTGGGCGTACTGTCGGTGACAGCTGCGATGTGCGCACCCTCGGTGCGCCGAAGTTCTTCGGCCTGCGCTGCGCTTCGCTGGTCATTCCACATGATGGCGGGGCGCACCGGCGCCCCATCCCCACCCACCAGCACGGCAACGTGCGTCGGCGCCGAGAAAGAGATGGCCGCCACCACTGCCCGTTGCGGCTCTGTAAGCAATCCGAAGACGTCGTCACACGCGGCGAAAGCCGCCGCTACCCAATCGGCGGGATGTTGCTCGACCCACCCTGGGTGCGGGTGATAGCTGCGATACGTCGCGTGCCCTTCGGCGACAACACGCGCGGCGGCGTCGATGACCGAGACTTTGCAACCACTCGTGCCGATATCGATGCCCACGTAGAGCTGCGATTCACCTGCCATCTGCATCCACTCAGTCCCTGTGATCGTTGAGCACTACCGTCCGGTCTCCCAAGGTAGGCGATGACCGAGCACCGTTCACGCTTCGCATTCGTCGATCTCATCTGGTCCTCTCACCGCCGATGCCCGCGACGCCCCCGAAGACAGGGCAGAATCGATGCATGACTGTCGTGCCTGATTCCTCGTTGACCGACCACGCCTGCCTGATCGTTCATGGCGCGGATCGCCCGGGGATCGTAGCCGCGGTTTCTGCGCTGATCACGCGAAACCAGGGCAACATCGTGGCGTTCGACCAGTACTCCGATGACCCGGTCGGAGGGGCGTACTTTCAGCGCGTGGTTTTTCACCGTGCGGGCTTGTCAGCGGCACTGGGAGCAATCGAAGCCGATCTTGAACGCACCATCGGTGGCGAGTTCGGCCTCGAATGGACGATCACCGACCAAGCATCACCGAAACGCATGGCGATTCTGGCTTCAAAACAAGACCACTGTCTACTCGACCTGCTGTGGCGCCATCGCCGGGGCGATCTGCCGGTAAGCATCCCCATGGTGATCTCGAATCACCCGAATGCCGCCGACGACGTGCATTCGTTTGGCGTGCCGTTCTTTCACGTACCGTCGGTGCCGGGACCCGATAAGTCAGAGTCCGAAGCCAAAATTGTCGAACTGCTGCGTGGCAACGTCGATTTCATCGTCCTCGCGCGTTACATGCAGATTCTCTCGCCGAGTTTCCTGGAACAGGTCGGCGTGCCGGTGATCAACATCCATCATTCGTTCCTGCCCGCTTTCATTGGCGCCGAGCCTTATAAGAAGGCGAAAGAGCGGGGCGTGAAACTCATCGGCGCAACCTCGCACTACGTCACCAGTGAGCTCGATGAAGGGCCGATCATCGAGCAAGACACGGTTCGAGTCGCGCATGGCGATACCGCTTCTGAACTCGCCCGACGCGGCGCCGACGTCGAGCGGCAGGTGCTTTCGCGAGCGGTGCTGTGGCACGCCCAAGACCGCGTGATTCGCCACGGCAATCACACGATCGTCTTCTGAGGCCGTAGCGGACGCAGCGGCCGCACCCGCGAAGCTGCGGCCGCTGCGCCGTCGAATAGGGTGGGCTCATGCCCTCGCAACGTCGCGCATCGGATGTGTCATGGTCGAGCTATCGCGACTCAATCGGCGATCGCTCCGGACTGTTCGAGGGACTCGTCGATCGGTGGCCGGTTGATTGCGCCCTCTATCTGGGCAGCTACGTCGACCTGTCACCGTCGGTCGCTATCGCAGCCGTGACCTATGTCGATGTTGATCGTCGTGCTGCCCGCTTCTTCGCGGACGCGCAACGCGTCGCTGCCGACCTGCAAGGGCGAGCGCGCCCTGGAGCAGCCACAGAGGTGAAATTCCTCGACGCAGACTTCACGGCTCCGCTCGCCGTTGCGGCGCGAAGTGTCGACCTGATCATTTCGCTTTTCACAGGTCCATGCTGGGACGAGTGCGAACGCTACCTGCGCGCGGGCGGTCTGTTTCTGGCGAATGCGAGCCATGGCGATGCCAGCCTCGCAGCACTCGATGCCCGGCTGACGCTCGTTGCGGCAGCAACCCATCGCGACGGCGTCTACCGGTGGAACACTCACGATCTCGACAGATACCTGGTGCCCAAGAAGCCTGCGGCTGCCACCGCCGAAGCGATTCGGGCAGCCGGCCGCGGCATCGCCTACACCCGACCCGCATTCGCCTACCTGTTTCGATACGAGCCCGAACCCGCACCGGCGGGCGAATCCGCCTAGCACCGGCACCCGGCTAGCACCGGCACCCGCCTAGTGCACATACTCCATCAGCTCGACGCCGAGCGCACGAAACGCGTCGTGTGCCCGCATGCGGTGCAGAATCGAGAGATCGTCGAAGCACACAATCATGGCGTATGACACCCCGGCGCGCGGACCGGCGAGCACTCCCGCTTCAGCACGGATGCCCGAATCCCGCCCGGTTTTGTTGATGAAGAGCAACCCGTGCTCGTCGTTTTCGTGAGAGAAGGGGTCAAGGCCGGTGGAGGACGCAACGAGTGAAAGATCGTGATTCAAGCTCAACCATTCAGCGACCTGCGCGCTGACGCCGGGCGAAACCGCCTTCGAGTTCACCAGCGCGGCGAACATCTCCGACAGTTCGCGCGAAGACGCAAGGGCGAAGTGGGGCGCGTCATCTGGACCTCGCTGATCGCGGAACTGATCAAGCAGTGCTGAGCGCTCCATTCCCAATTGCTCAATGCGAGCACGCACCGCGGGTAGACCCACTCGCTCAAGAAGCACGTTCGCGGCGAGAGCGTCGCCCGTGGCAGCGGTCAACACGGCAAGGTCGATCAGTGGCAGTGCCGGTGCTTTGAGGTGCTGCCACACACCAGAAACCGCTACCGGCGCTACTGCCGAACGATCAACGATTTCGAGCGGGTCGAGGGTGCCCGCCTCGAACGCAGTCGCCACCTCAATCAGTAGTGGCACGACACCGAGCCCGGCGACGGGCAGGGTGAGAAAGTCGTCTCCCGCGAGCACCGTGGTGCCGCGATCGAGATCGGTGATGCGCACCGAGACCTGCGCACCAGAGGTGGCGAGGTCGTCGAGCGCTTTGAGCGTCGACGTGAATGAACGTCGACCGATGGCCGCTCGACGCGGCACGCGCAGATTGCTGCTTCGGCGCGACCCCCGTAGCGAGTCAGCGTCCCGTTGGTGTTCTGGGGACGTGCCCAACTGGGCTTCCTTCCGATTTTGGCGGAACATGAGTGGGGCTACCTGGGTGCAGCTGTGCGGGCGGGTGCCGCACACGATCACCAAATCGTGACGCGCTCATCCTTGTCGAGCCAAAGTGCGTCGGTTTCGGTCACATCGAATGCGTCGTAGAACGCGTCGATGTTGCGAACAATCTGGTTGCAGCGGAATTCATTGGGCGAATGCGGGTCAATGGTCAGCAGTCTGATTGTCTCAGCATCCCGACCCTTCTGTTGCCATACTTGGCCCCAGCTCAGCAGCAGTCGCTGCACACCCGTGTATCCATCGATAACGGGCGCTTCGGCGCCATCGAGTGAGAGCTCATAGGCCTTCAACGCGATGCCCAAACCGCCGAGATCACCGATGTTCTCACCGATCGTGAGCGACCCGTTGACCTTGTTCTCTTCGGGAAGGCCCGCCGGGGTGAGCTCGTCGTACTGGGCGATGAGATTCTTGGTGCGCACTTCGAACGCGGCACGATCATCGTCGGTCCACCAGTCGCGCAGCGAACCGTCGCCGTCAAAGCGGCTGCCCTGGTCGTCAAAACCGTGCCCGATCTCATGCCCGATGACTGCTCCGATTCCGCCGTAGTTGGCGGCATCGTCGCGGTCCACGTCGAAGAACGGGTACTGCAGAATGGCCGCCGGAAAAACGATCTCGTTCATCAGCGGGTTGTAGTACGCATTGACCGTCTGCGGGGTCATGAACCACTCGTCACGATCGATCGGCTGGCCAACTTTCTCGAGTTGGCGGTCATGCTCCCAGATGTGCGAACGTCGCACGTTGCCGACCAGGTCGGTCGCGTCGATCTCGAGGCTCGAGTAGTCCTTCCACTTGGTGGGGAACCCGATCTTCGGTGTAAACGCCTCGAGCTTGGCGAGCGCACGCTCGCGCGTTTCAGGCGTCATCCATTCGAGCTCGCTTATCGACTGGCGATACGCCGCGACTAGGTTCTCGACGAGCCCGTCCATCGCTGTTTTCGCCGCTGGTGGAAAGTGGCGCTGCACGTACACCTTGCCGATGGCCTCACCCAGGGCCGCCTCGGTGAGGCTGACGCCGCGCTTCCAGCGCTCGCGGTTGACCGGCACTCCGGTGAGCTGAGTTCCATAGAACGAGAAGTTCTCGGCGACGAATTCGTCTGACAGGAACGCGGCGGCACCGTGAACGATCGAGAAGCGCAGCCACGCCTTCCAGTCTTCGAGCCGTTCCTCGGTGAGCAAGGTGCCAAGTCCCTCGATGAAGCTCGGCTGATAGATGTTGACCTCGTCGAACGCGCGGGCGTGATCGCGGGCGATCCCCTCAAGCCAGGGTGTGAGGTCTACCCCGATAAGCGCTTGCACTTCGGCCCAGGGCATGAGGTTGTAGGTTGCCATGGCATCACGGCTCTTGACGTTGTCCCAGTGGTGGGTCGCGATCTCGGTTTCTAGAGCGACGATGCGGTCGGCGTTGGCGGCGGCATCCGCGACTCCAGCAAGATCAAGCAGCTTCTCTACGTGCGCGCGGAACGCGATGCGCGCTTCGCCGAAGTTCTCAAGCCGGTAGTAGCTCTCGTCGGGAAGCGACAGACCCGACTGCACGAAGAACGGCACATAGCGCTCGGGGTTTCCTGGGTCTGGCTCGATGTAGAGCGAGATCATGCCGCCGACACCATCGCGCTCGAGTTCGCCGACAGTGCGCAGCAGCGACGGCACAGAATCGATTTTCTCTACGCGCGCGAGCGAGTCGGCCAGCGGCGCGGCCCCGAGTTCGGCAATGCGGGCGGTGTCCATGAAGCTGGAGTAGAGATCACCGATCTTGCGCGTCTCAGTACCGGGCTCAGCCTGCTGCGACTCTTCGATGATGGCGTGAACATGCTTCTCTGCCTGCTCAGCGATGAGGTGGAAAGAGCCCCAGCGCGCCTTGTCTTCGGGAATTTCCGTGCGGTCTAGCCAGGCACCGTTGACGTGACGGAACAGGTCATCTTGTGGGCGAATCTCAGCGCTCAGCTCTTCGAGCACGAGACCAGATTGGGGGGCGTCGGTCATGGCAACAACAATAAGACCCGAACCTTTGGATTAGGTCAGCGTAGGCAACAACGACGTGATCGTTAGGCGAGTCTTCATCAGCTCGTGCCGTTGCCGGCAGCAGGTTCTCGGCATTTGAATCCGGATGCTGCGTCTGCCGGCGACCGTAGGCTGTGAACGTGACTACGCCCCCCAACACGCTGAACCGCGATATTCTGCGACTCGCTGTTCCCGCGCTGGGGGCACTGATCGCCGAACCGCTCTTCCTGATCGTGGATTCGGCACTTGTCGGCCACTTGGGGGTAGTTCCGCTCGCGGGCTTGGGCATCGCCTCGGCTGTGCTTCAGACGATCGTCGGGTTGATGGTGTTTCTCGCCTACTCGACAACCCCGGCCGTCGCCCGACGCCTCGGTGCCGGCAACTCGTCAAAGGCGGTGTCGGTCGGCATCGATGGCATGTGGCTGGCGCTCGGCATGGGCGCGGTGCTCGCAGTCGCCGGCTACCTTCTCACCCCGTGGCTCGTCAGCCTCTTCGGCGCGAGCGACGCGGTGGCCGCGCAGGCCGCGACCTATCTGGGTCTGTCGATGTGGGGGCTACCGGCGATGCTCATCGTCTTCGCCGCAACGGGTCTGCTGCGCGGCATGCAAGACACCGTTACCCCGCTGTGGATCGCTGGCATCGGATTCGGCGCGAACGCGCTGTTGAACTGGCTGTTCATCTATGGATTCGGGTGGGGAATTGCTGGCGCGGCCGTGGGCACTGTCGTGGCGCAGTGGGGCATGGTCGGCGCCTATGTGATCGTCATCGGGCGCATGGCGCGGCGACACGCAGCATCCATTCGTCCTGGACGCGACGGCGTGAGCAGCTCGGCTCGAATCGGCGGATGGCTGTTCCTTCGCACGGTGTCGCTGCGCTTTGCACTGCTAGCGACCGTTGGGGTTGCCGCGGGACTCGGCACCGCCGAACTGGCGGGTTGGCAGGTAGCGTTCACCATCTTCTCGACCGCTGCCTTCGCGCTCGATGCCCTAGCGATTGCCGCTCAAGCGCTGATCGGCAAGAGCTTGGGGGCCGAAGACTCCGCAACCGTCAAGAGAGTGCTCGGCCGCACAGTTGCGTGGGGCGCGTGGTTCGGCGTGATCGTGGGCGCAATCATTGGCGCCTGCTCCGGTGTGATCGGGCTGCTGTTCACGGGCTCAGCCGAGGTCGCCGCTCTCGTGCAACCGGCGTTGATCGTGCTCGCGGTCGCCCAGCCCGTCTGCGGCATCGTCTTCGTGCTTGACGGGGTGCTCATCGGCGCCGGAGACGCGAGGTACCTTGCGTGGGTGGGTGTGCTGAATCTCGCACCGTTCTTGCCCGCACTCGTGTTGGTAGCGGCGCTGGCGCCGACGGGAGCGGCGGGTCTCGCCTGGCTGTCGGCGGCCTTCTTCGGGGTGTACATGCTGGCACGGCTGGTCACGCTCGGCTGGCGCGTTCGGGGCTCTGAGTGGATGACCGCTGGCGCATAGCGACCTGAGCCCAGCGACCTAGGCCCAGCGACGGCACCATTCATACATCACGACCGCGCCAGCCGCACTCGCGTTGATCGAGCGGGTGGAGCCGTATTGAGTGATTTCAATGACTCCGGATGCTGCGGCGATAGCCTCGGCAGAGAGCCCCGGTCCTTCCTGGCCGAAGAGCAGCACGCACTGCTCGGGCAGTTCTGCTTTGTCAACCGGGACTGAGCCTTCGACGTTGTCGATCGCGAGTATCGGGAGGGCTTCAGCATCTGCCCACCGTTTGAATGAGGCGATGTCTTCGTGGTGGCGCACGTGTTGGTAGCGGTCGGTGACCATCGCGCCGCGGCGGTTCCAGCGCCGCCTGCCGATGATGTGCACTTCATTCGCGAGAAAAGCGTTGGCACTGCGCACGATCGAGCCGATGTTCATGTCGTGCTGCCAGTTCTCGATCGCCACGTGGAACGGGTGGCGATGCTGGTCAAGGTCAGCGACGATCGCGTCCATGCTCCAGTAGCGGTACCGGTCGATCACGTTCCGCGAGTCGCCTTGAGCGAGCAGGTCGCGGTCAAAGCGCGGGTCGTCTGGCCACTCATCTTGGCCGCCGGGCCAAGGCCCGACGCCGTGTGGCAGCTGCGGCTCGGCGGCAACAACGTGTACCGCGGAGGAATCGTGCTCTGCGGAGGCATCCTGTTCCGCGGAGGCATCGCGCTCTGCCGGACCGGTGGGATCTGCGGGTTCTGTCACCGGCTCAGGCTACCCGTGTTGGGGCGGGGACCCATCGACCACGGTATGAGCGCACGGCGTTGAGTTGCACTTTTCGGCGACCCGAAACATGGCGTACAGTTTCGGTGTGCCGAAAGATCTGCCGAAGAACGTCTCGTACGCCGGGGGCGCCCCTCGTGCTCGCGCTGCCAAGCCTCCTCGCACTGCGAAGACTCCTCGCACTGCCTGGCTGATCGGGCCAGCGCTCGTAGCAGGTGTCGCGTACCTCGACCCTGGCAACGTCGCCAGCAACATGACCGCTGGTGCGAAATATGGCTACCTGCTGGTCTGGGTGGTCGTTCTGGGCAACGTCATGGCGTGGCTGATTCAGTACCTGTCGGCCAAGCTCGGCATCGTCACAGGGCAGAGCCTGCCCGAAGCGCTCGGCCACCGCATGAAGAACCGCTGGGCTCGGCGCGCCTACTGGTTGCAGGCCGAACTGGTCGCCATGGCGACCGATATTGCCGAAGTGATCGGCGGCGCAGTCGCATTGAACCTGCTGTTCAACATTCCGCTGGTGTGGGGTGGCGTCATCACGGGCGCCGTGTCGATCGTGCTGCTCATGGTGCAAACTCGCCGAGGCGCGCGCAGTTTCGAGTTCGTGGTGATCGGTCTCATCGCGATCATCGCTATCGGATTCACCTTTGGCGTGTTCGTCGCCCCACCCGATGCGGCCGGAGTTGCCGCGGGCCTGGTGCCGCGCTTCGAAGACACCGGCAGTGTGCTGCTAGCAGCGTCCATCCTCGGGGCGACGATCATGCCGCACGCGATCTATGCGCACTCCGCTCTTTCTCGTGACCGCTTCGCGCCGCCGAAACCGCACCCGAACTCGCCCGAACCACTCGCGAACGACGGCGCCCACGGCACGTCCACCTCGCTTGCGACCCTTCGTGGCATCTCAACCGCGCGCCTCCTGAGCGCGACACGATGGGACGTCACCATCGCCATGGCGATAGCAGGAACCGTCAACCTCTGCATCCTGCTGCTCGCCGCCGCAAATCTCGCCGGCGTTCCCGGCACCGACACGCTCGAAGGTGCCTACGCGGCGCTCTACACCGGCATCGGCCCAGTTGTTGCCACCCTGTTCGCGGTGGGACTGCTAGCTAGCGGGCTGGCAAGCACGTCCGTCGGCGCATATGCCGGTGCCGAAATCATGAACGGCCTGCTGAAGATACGCATACCGCTCATCGCCCGACGACTGGTCACCCTCATTCCGGCCCTCGCCATTCTGGCCATAGGCGTAGACCCGACCCTGGCGCTCGTGCTCAGCCAGGTGGTGCTCTCGTTCGGAATTCCGTTCGCGCTCGTGCCGCTTGTCGCGCTCACCGCCCAGCGCAATCTGCTCGGCGCATTTCGCAACCGCATCATCACGACGATCGCCGGGATCGCAGCATCCCTCTTTCTCATCGCGCTCAATGCGGTGCTGCTCTGGTTGCTGTTCACCGGGGCGTAGGGCGCGGCCAAGCGAGACACCTCTCGAACGATTGTCGGCATACCGACCTGGCAGATGAGGTCGGTATGTCGTCGCGCACCGCTATGATCCTGACATCGAAGGCGCATAGATCGGGGGGCCGATGCAGTCCGACGAATCGCTCTCAGTCGACAGCATCTTGGACAGCTTCGTCTCAGACTTTCAGTTGCTGCGCCTTGAATCTGGCGAGCTCAGCTACACGCAGATCGCAGACCAGGTGTGCAAGCTGCGCGAGAGCCGCGGCGTGAGCCCTGCCACCGCATACGTCGGCCGTTCTACCGTGTACGACGCCTTTCGGCGGGGGCGCAGGCGCATCAACCCCGCGCTCGTCGCCGACATTGCGACAGTGCTGGGCGAAAGCCCCGAGCGCGCCGAATGGTGGCGCCGCTACTGCATCCAAGCTCGAAATGGCGACCCTTCACTGAAAGCGGCCGCGCCTGAGCAGGCCGTGGTGGCGGCTTCCGATGACGGCGCGCAGCTCTCGCCGCAACTGACACCGTCCACCTCGCTCGCCGCCGCTGCTGCGCCCGCCGCCGCCGCTGCGCCCGTGGCAGCTCGTGGCGGCAAGCCCGCTCGCGGCGCCGCCGACCGCCGCCGCATCATCGCGACGCTGCTCATCGTCATGCTGAGCGTGGCCGCCAATATGGCTGGCTCCGAAACTGCCGTTGCGCTCTCGTTGCCGATATATCTCGACATGATCGGCACCGCCGTCGCAGCCATCACCCTCGGACCGTGGTGGGGCGTGCTCGTCGCCGTTTCTACCCATGGACTGTTCGCGGTGATTGACGCGTCTGCCGATGGCCTGCCGTTCATGCTCGTCAACATGACTGGCGCACTGCTGTGGGGGTACGGTGTGCGCGCGTGGCGCCTGGATCGCACGCCACTTCACTTCTTTGGCCTGACGCTTGCGGTAGCGCTGGCCTGCACCCTCGTGGCGACACCCGTGATCGTGTTCGTTTTCGGTGGAGCATCCACCAACGTCGGCGCTCAAGCAATCGCAGAGAACATCGCCATAGTTGGCGCTCAGGCGGTGGGCACGGTGTTCTCGTCAAACATCATCACCTCAGTACTAGACAAGCTGGTTGCGGGTTTCATCGCGTTGGTCGTCGCCCCCGCGTTGATTCGGCGCTACTTCTCAGCGCAACCCCGGTCAATGGCGCCGGTACCCTGATTGCGTGCCCTCTGCTGCGATCGATGACTATCTGAAGGCGATCTATCACCACACTGAGTGGCAGGACGCCCGCATCACGCCCTCCCAGCTTGCAAACGTGCTCGGCCTTGCGCCCTCAAGCGTCACCGAGATGGTGTTGAAGCTCGCTGCACAAGGGCTCGTCACCCATCGGCCCTATGGTCCGATCGCGCTCACCGATGCGGGCAATGAGCGCGCCGCGACAATGGTGCGCCGGCATCGCCTGATTGAGTCCTGGCTCGTGCAGGAGTTCGGCTACGGGTGGGACGAAGTGCATGAAGAAGCCGAAGAGCTGGAACACACAATCAGTGATCGGCTGCTAGAGGGCATCGACGAACGCCTCGGGCGACCCCGGTTCGATCCTCACGGCGACGCGATCCCCGATGCCGACGGCCATGTCGAGCGCGAACCGTTTGTGCTTCTTGCGCTCGCAGCGCCCGGGCACAGCGGTCGCGTCTTGCGGGTCAGCGACCGCGATGCCGATATCTTGCGCGTCGCCGAGGAGGCCGGTCTGACGGTGGGTGCCGAAGTCTTGGTGATGGATGCTGACACTCTCGTGATCGACAACACGACGATCGCGATGCCTGCCGAGACGATCGAAGCCGTCTGGTTGAGCGCCTCGGCCTAGCAGCTGTTCAGCGCGACGGCAGCGGTTGCATCGCCAGCCCGCAGCGCGACGTTCAGGCCCCTGCTGCCTGCGCGAACGGCCACTGCACGCCGGTCACCTCTTCGCTGACCTGCCAGATGCGTTCGGCAACGTCGAGCGATCGCGTGATCTTGGAGGACTTCTGCAGCTTGGGCACGCCCCGCATCGTGGACTTCGGACCCCAGTACTCGCCACCGCTGATGTCAGGGTCGACGAGAGCCCTCACCAGTGGCCAGGCACCGTGCTCTTTTGACTGGGTCATCGGAGCCTGCAGGTTGTCGAAGAATCGAGCGCTTCGCGAAGGTTCGTTCACTCCGGTGATGCCCGGTGTGCGGCCACTCACCGAATAGCCGGGATGAGCGATAACGCTGGTCACGTCGACGTCCGCCGCACGAAGTCGGCGATCGGCCTCGTAGCCAAGCACCGTTGTTGCGATCTTCGACTGCACGTAGGCGCGCCAGCCGGAGTAATTGCTCACCAGCTGGGGATCGACAGGGTCGTACTGTGAGATCGACGTCGACATACTGCCGAGCCAGACCATGCGACCTGACGCCGCAGCCAGCGGCAGCAACAGCGAGCCGGCGAGCGCGTAGTGTCCGAGTGCGTTCGTGGCGAACACCATCTCGTTGCCGTCGAGCGTCACCTCGCGCTTTTTCGGGGGGTGCACCATGCCGGCGTTCAGCAGCAGTCCGTCTAGGGGGCCGCGCCCGCGCACACTGGCAGCAGCGGAACGCACCGAACCGAAGTTCGAAGTGTCAAGAATCAAGGTTTCGGTCGCGTCTGGCTCAGCATTCGGAACTCTTCGACGGATCGCCGCGCGGGCAGCTGAGATGCGCTTCGGATTTCGGCCCGACATGATCACTCTGGCCCCGGCTCGAACCAGCTGCTCAGAGGAGAAGTATCCGAGTCCGGCGTTCGCGCCCGTGACGAGATACACCTTGCCTGTCAGATCAGGGAGGTGCTCTGGGTTCCAGGTCGTACTCGCCATCAGTACGACGATAGGCCCCTTTCGGGCCTAGGCTGGCCCATATGCGGACCCGAGCCGATATTGAATGCTGGTTGACCGACATGGACGGCGTGCTTGTGCACGAAAACCGTCCCATCCCCGGCGCTGCCGAGTTGCTTGAAGAGTGGAGCACACAGGGCACCCCGTTTCTTGTGCTCACAAACAACTCGATCTTCACCCCGCGCGATCTCAGCGCTCGGCTGCGCGCATCGGGGTTGATCGTTCCTGAAGAGGCGATCTGGACTTCTGCCCTGGCCACAGCTGACTTTCTCAAGTCGCAGACGCCCGGCGGCACAGCGTTCGTGATCGGCGAAGCTGGCCTGACGACGGCTCTGCACGAGGCGGGTTTCATCATGACTGAGACGGAACCCGACTATGTCGTGGTCGGCGAAACTCGCAACTATTCATTCGAAGCGATTACCAAGGCGATCAGATTGATCGGCGCTGGTGCCCGATTCATCGCTACCAATCCAGATGCGACGGGTCCGTCTGCTGACGGCGTGTTGCCCGCCACCGGAGCGATTTCTGCGCTGGTCACCAAGGCGACGGGCATGGATCCCTACGTTGTTGGCAAGCCGAATCCGATGATGTTTCGCTCCGCACTCAACCGCATCGGAGCGCACTCCGAGAACACAGGCATGATCGGTGATCGTATGGACACCGACATCGTCGCGGGCATCGAGGCAGGCCTTCACACGGTGCTGGTGTTGACGGGCATCTCGAACGATGCCGAGATCAACCGCTACCCTTTCCGTCCCGACGAGGTGCTCCACTCCGTGGCCGACCTGCTCTCAGATGAGCCTGTCGAGAGCGAAGACGTCAGCATTCTCTGAACGACTGCCCGCGCCCGGATAGGCTCGTTGGCATGGGCGCACTAGACGAGGGCGAACGCATTCTCGTTCCGGATGCCGATTCCTGGCGGTCGTGGCTGGAAGCACACCATCGCGCGTCGAAAGGTGTGTGGTTGGTGCGCGCCCGTGCGGGATTCGCTCTTGAAGCGGTCGGCTATGAGGACGCCGTGCGCCAGGCCCTCTGCTTCGGCTGGATCGACGGCCCGACGCGCTCCTTCGACGAACGAAGCGGAGGCCTGTGGTTCTCACCGCGACGACCTAACGGCGGGTGGGCAGCAACAAACAAGGCGCGGCTGATCGTGCTCGAAGAACAAGGTCTCATGACGGAAGCCGGTTGGAAAGCGATCGCGGTCGCCAAGGCGAATGGTTCATGGGAGGTGCTCGACGGCCCTGAAGCGGGAATCGAACCAGAGGCATTCGCGCGGGCATTGGATGCTGCTCCCGCCGCGCGCGCCAACTGGGATGCCTTCCCCCAGTCCATCAAGAAACTAGGACTCAGCCAGATCGCGCTCGCGAAGCGCGAAGAGACGAAGTCTGCCCGCATCACCAAGATCGTGGCGGACGCCGCGCAAGGAAAGCGACCATCATGACCGAGCTTGAACAGAATCTGATCTTTGCCACCAGCGCCATCGTCTTGCTGGGTACGCTGACCGTGTTCATCTGGCAATGGTGGCGCGGCCGCGATCGCGACTGAGCGCGCGCCGGCGCAGTGTTAGCTGCGGGCTTTACTGCGGCGCCAGCCCCAGATCGTCGAGGTCAATCGCGGCAAGCCACTGCAGACCGGCGGCCTCGATTGCCGCCTGGGCGCCGGTCTTGCGGTCGACGATCACCGCAACGGCCACCGGCTCCGCACCCTCCCGGCGCAACGCCTCTACGGCCTTGAGTGCAGACTGACCGGTCGTCGAGGTGTCTTCGACCACTACCACGCGCTTGCCGACAACGTCGGCACCTTCGAGCTGACGACCACGACCGTGATCCTTCGGCTCTTTGCGCACCACGAACGCGTCAAGCGGCTCATCGGTGCGCGCAGATTCGTGCATCACCGAGTTGGCGATCGGGTCGGCGCCGAGCGTCAGTCCACCGACGGCGACGATGCCATCGATGTCGCGAATCAGATCGAGCATGATGCGGCCAATGGCGGGCGCAGCGCGGTGATCGAGCGTGAGCTTGCGCATGTCGACGTAGTACGTCGCCTTCTTGCCGCTCGAGAGCGTGAAGTCGCCGTGAAACACGGCTTCGGCCTTGATCAGCCCGATGAGGGCTTGGCGGTCAGCTTCGACAGAGGGCACGGAGGAGACGGTCATGGTGACGAGTCTATTGACTGCCGCGAACGTCGCCGCCGTGTACCGCGGGGTCGCCGCTCGACCGTAATCTTGAACGCATGCGTCTTGCCACCTGGAACGTCAACTCCATCCGCGCGCGCGTTGAGCGAACCGTTGAGTTCGCGGTGCGCGAGTCGATCGATGTGCTCGCGATGCAAGAGATCAAATGCAAGGTCGATCAGTTTCCGTTCGCCAAGTTCGAAGAGGCTGGGTACCACGTCGAGGCACATGGGCTCTCGCAGTGGAACGGCGTCGCCATCGCGAGTCGCGAGCCGATCGAAGACGTCGAGACCGCCTTTGCGAACATGCCCGGGTTCGCAAAGGGCCATGAGGGTCCGGATGCTCCGCTTGAGGCCCGCGCCATCGGCGCCACCATTGGCGGCGTGAAGGTGTGGAGTCTTTACGTGCCCAACGGCAGAGCGCTCGGCGACCCGCACTACGACTACAAGCTGCGCTGGCTCAAGGCGCTCGAGGAGTACACGCGCACCTCGCTGGCCGGTGATCCCGACCTTCCGCTCGCACTCGTTGGCGACTTCAACATCGCGCCGACCGACGCCGACAACGGCGACCCGACGATCGTGCCGGGATTTGCTACCCACGTGTCACCACCCGAGCGCGAAGCCTTTGCTGCCCTCCAGACCGCGGGGCTCACCGACGTGGTGCGCCCTCTGGTTCCCTCCGGCTACACGTACTGGGACTACAAGCAGTTGCGCTTTCCCCGCAACCAGGGGCTGCGCATCGACTTCATTCTGGGCTCACGCTCGTTCGCCGACGGCGTGACCGGGGCGGCGATTCATCGAGACGAGCGCAAAGGCGACATCCCGAGCGACCACGTACCCGTGGTGGTCGACGTCGACCTTGATGAGCCCGACGATGACGATCGGCCAATGATCTTCTAGCGCTTAATCGGGCGGCGCGGGCGTGCAATCAGTGGGCGCCGTGTTGCCGCTGATCACGAAATCCTCACACGTGAGAAAGCGGTCTTGGGCAAGACCCAGCATGAACGATGCCATGGCGATGCCTAGCACCACCACCGTGATCAGCCACCTGTCAGCACCCCGGGTGTTGTGCGCGAAGTCAGGCCAGACGATGCGCACGAGAACCCAGAGCGTAAAGGGCAAGCCAATCAGTACGGCCAGGATCGCCCCCAAATCGACGATGATCACGAAGAAGTCTTGCTCTTCGTCATTCAACGTGAACATCAGCAAGAGCCACAGTGACGGCAACAACAGCAAGAACGCGCGCACGAGCCGACCGCCGACCGGTCTGCGCTCGACCAGCACGAAGACGAATGCCGCCGTCGCTGCAGCCCAAATAGCCATCAGCTGATCGAAGAAGATCTCACCGTACGCACCCAGTGTGAAAGAGGGCCACCATACGGCCACCGACATGGCAACCATCACCACCCCGATCGGCACATCGCGTCGCTGCTTCTGCGCCGCATCCAAATCCTCCGCCGATTTGCCCATGCAAGGAACGCTATCGGACGAGGCCCGCTCACTGTCTCCGCCGCAAGGGGGATGCCCGGGTCATCCATTGCGCCTAGCGTGAAAGCATGCCCTCTCATCCACAAGCCGTGACTCCGCGGCGCAAGCCCGCAACCCCCGCGGAGTTGCGCTCCGACGTGTGGCTCGCTGCCGCGCTGCTCGTCGGAGCGGTCATCAGCGCAGCCCTCGGCGCGACAGCGGGGCTGTTCGGCGATGAGTCCCCAAGCATCGGCTGGGCGATTCTCTACGGGGCGGGGCTAGCGGTACCGCTCGCCTTCCGCCGGCGCGCGCCCGAGATCGCCGCGATTGTGGTGACGCTCGCATTCTTCATCGGGGTGACGGCCCGCATCCCCGAGTTCTATGTGAGCAACATCTCGCTGTTCATCGTGGTCTACTCGGTGGGCGCGTGGGTCGACAACCGCCGCCGCGCATTCTGGGTGCGCGTCGGCATCATCGTCGGCATGTTCCTCTGGCTGATGGTCACTACTTTCCAAGCCGCCACTACTGACGATGACGGTGGGCTGTCTCGCGAGGGGCTCTTCTCCCCGTTCGTCGCCTACATGCTGATTCAGTTTCTGACGAACATCGCGTTCTTCGGTGGGGCGTACTATATGGGCGATCGTGCATATGCCTCGGCTCTCGATCTAAAGGCCCTCGAGCAACGCACGCGCGAACTCGAAGATGAGCGTGAACTCACGGCCGCTCAGGCTGTGGCCCTCGACCGTGTAGGCATCGCTCGAGAGCTGCACGATGTGGTCGCGCACCATGTCTCGTCGATGGGGGTGCAGGCGGGCGCTGCGCGCACGGTGTTAGACGCTGATCCCGCGAAAGCACGCACCGCGCTGCTCGCGGTCGAGTCATCCGCGCGAGCGGCGCTCGACGAGCTTCGGCAGCTGCTCGAGACGCTGCGCTCCCCGCTCGACGACACACCCGATGGCTCCACCCTCACCGTGCACGACCTCGAAACTTTGGTTGCGCACGCGCGCGAGAACGGCATGCCGACAACGCTGACTGTCATCGGCACCCCCACGCAGATGCCCGAACTTGTGCAGGTCAACATCTATCGCATTGCGCAAGAGGCACTCACGAACGCGCGCCGCCACAGCGGAGCAGGTGCCACCGCAGACGTGCGCTTGCGATATGACGAAGGTGCGGTCGAGCTCGAAGTCGCCAACTCAGGTCGTACAGTCGCGACAGCACGCGCCGGCCTCGGAACGCTCGGCATGCGTGAGCGTGCCGCGGCATCGGGCGGAACAATCGAGATCGGACCGCGCCCGCGGGGCGGTTTTCTGGTGCGAGTGCGCATTCCTGTGTCCGTCGTGGTGCCCGTATGACCCGCGCTGCAATCCGCGTGCTGCTCGTCGACGATCACGCGATCATGCGCGCCGGTTTTCGCATGATCCTCGAAACCGCCAGTGACATCACCATCGTCGGCGAAGCGGCGAACGGTGCTGAAGCTATCGCGTCAGCGCGTGAGCTGCAGCCGCAGGTGATCTGCATGGACGTACAGATGCCCGAAATGGACGGCATCGAGGCCACCCGCAAGATCACCGAGATCGAAGGGATGGATGCGGCGATTGTCATCATCACCACGTTTGATCGCGATGACTATCTCTATGCAGCTCTCGATGCCGGCGCCAGCGGCTTTCTTCTCAAGAACGCGGGACCCGAAGAGCTCATTGCGGCCGTCCGCGTCGCCGCAGCCGGTGATGCATTGCTCGCGCCCGAGGTGACCAGACGGGTCATCGAACGGTTCGCCACGGCGCACGTTTCGTCATCGGCTGAGCAGCCGACGCCCGCAATCACGGTGCCACTCACTGAGCGCGAAACCGAAGTGCTGCAGTTGCTTGCGCAAGCGCAGAGCAATGCTGAGATCGCCGCTTCGCTTTTCATCGGCGAGGCCACGGTGAAGACCCACGTCTCGAAGGTGCTGCAGAAGCTCGGCGCGCGCGATCGGGTCGCCGCCGTGGTCTACGCGCACCGCCACGGTCTCGCTTAGCGCCCATCGCGGCATCGCGGCATCGCGGCATCGCGGATAATCTCCCCCTCACGGGGGATGCCCGGCTCAACACCGCAGCCGTAGCGTTGAAGACATGCTGCAATTGACAGGAATCACGAAGGCCTATGGTGAACGCCTCGCCCTCGACGACGTGTCGTTCGACGTCAAACCAGGACGCCTCACCGGCTTCGTCGGGGGCAACGGTGCTGGCAAGACCACGACCATGCGAATCGTGCTGGGCGTGCTCGCAAAAGACAGCGGCGCGATCACCCTCGACAACACTGAGCTGAGTGAGGCTGATCGGCGGCGTTTCGGCTACATGCCCGAAGAGCGCGGCCTGTACCCGAAGATGAAGGTGCAAGAGCACATCACCTACCTCGCGAGGCTGCATGGCTTCTCGAAAGCTGACGCGTCTTCTCGCGCGACCGCCCTCCTCGATCAGCTCGGTCTGGGCGAGCGCCTCAACGACGATGTTGAGACGCTCTCGCTCGGCAACCAGCAGCGCGCACAGATCGCAGCAGCACTCGTGCACGACCCCGAGGTATTGATCCTCGACGAGCCGTTCTCTGGTCTCGATCCCCTCGCTGTCGACGTCGTCGCAGGGGTGTTGCACGAGCGTGCCCAAGCTGGCGCCGCAGTGCTGTTCTCGTCACACCAGCTCGACGTGGTTGAGCGGCTGTGCGACGACTTGATCATCATCGCGAATGGCCAGATTCGTGCCGCCGGCTCACGCGAGCACTTGCGCGCCCAGCATTCGACTCGTCGCTTCGAGCTGATCTCGGAGGGCGACACTGGTTGGCTGCGCGATGATCCTGGGGTCACCGTGCTCGAATTTGACGGTGGCTACGCCTTGTTCGACGCCGATTCCGACGAGGTTGCCCAGCGCGTACTGCGCCGCGCTGTCGAGCTCGGCGCAGTGGCGAGCTTTGCACCGCAGCATCCTTCACTTGCCCAGATCTTCAAGGAGGTCATCCAGTGAGCAACACCATCAGTGTCACCGCGCCGCCATTCGTGCAGAGTGTGGTCCTTGTGGCCGAGCGCGAGATCGGCTCAAAACTGCGCAGCAAGGCGTTTGTGATCTCGACGGCAATCCTTTTCGTCGCCGCGCTTATCGGGGTCATCTGGCTGGGATTCGCCGGCGGCAGCTCGACGGGCACCCCCGTCGCGGTCACCGCAGGCGCGACGCAGTATGTGCAGGGTGTACCCGGGCTCGATGTCACCGAAGTCGCTGATCGGTCTGAGGCTGAGTCGTTGGTCACGAGCGGTGAAGTGGATGCTGCCGTCGTTGCCGACCCCGCGTCACCGGTGGGATTCACTCTGCTCGCCGATGAGAGCGCGGGCAACACCCTGCTGCTGACTTTCGCCCAGGTACCACCGGTGGAGCTGCTGAATCCCAGCGATACCAATGGCGCGCTTGCCTACCTTGCCGCGATCGGCTTCGGAATCGTCTTCCTGATGGCGGCGTCACTCTTCGGCGGAACGATCGCGCAGAGCGTGGTCGAAGAGAAGCAGACGCGCGTGGTTGAGTTGCTGATCTCAGCAATTCCGGTCAGGGCGCTGCTGGCGGGCAAGGTCGCCGGTAACACGGTGCTGGCGATGGGTCAGGTCTTGATTCTGTCTTCCATCGCCATCGTCGGTCTCACCGTCGCTGGACAAACCGCACTGCTGCAAGGACTGGGCGGACCGATCGCATGGTTCGCGGTGTTCTTCTTGTTTGGCTTCATCTTGCTTGCGTCGCTGTTCGCCGCCGCGGCCGCGATGGTGTCGCGCCAAGAAGATGTCGGTTCGACCACGACCCCGCTGACTCTGCTGGTCATGGCTCCTTACTTCTTGGTGATCTTCTTCTTCGACAATCCGCTGGTGCTCACGATCATGTCGTACGTGCCGTTCTCGGCTCCCGTTGGAATGCCGCTGCGGCTCTTTCTCGGCGAAGCGCAGTGGTGGGAGCCGCTGCTGTCGCTGGCGATTCTCATCGTCACGTGCGCCGGTGCCATCGTCATTGGCGCCCGCATCTATCAGAACTCGTTGCTGCGCATGGGCGCGCGCGTCAAGCTTCGCGAGGCGCTCAGCTCATAGCGAGTGGATGCTGGCTGTTCAGTCGTCTGCTCTGCGCGGTGCGACTGCGGGCGGCCAGCTCGGAGCACCGAGTTCACGTGAGATGTTGCGGGCGGCCTCGCGTAGGTCGTTGAGTACGGTGTCGCCAGGCGGGTATTCGCTCGTGGGCATGACGACCGAGATCGCTGCGACGACCTGACCGGAGCGGTCAGCGATCGGTGCCGCAATAGACGATTCGCCGAGAACTGCTTCATCCTCATCGTGTGCGGCGCCCCGCTCGACTACCTGCGCGAGTTGCACGGCGAGATCAGCGGGATCGGTGGTCGTAGCGCCGGTGAGGCTTCGCAGCTCGCCGGCAATGAGTGGATCTGCAACGTTGGGGTCGTAGGCCAGCAGCACCTTGCCCAGCGCTGTCGCATGCGCAGGAATCGTCACCCCGATCTCGGGCATCTGTTCCGAGCCGTCGGGTCGACGATTGTGGTGGATCACAATCACCTCGTCAAACAGCGCCACGCCGAGCCGGGTGGCGCAGCCCGTGCGGCGGGCAAGCTCGGCTGTCCAGCGCATCGCGCGTGCACGCACGTCGAGAGTGTCGAGATACACGTTCGACAGCTTCAGCAATGCCGGGCCCAGCATGTAGCGGGTAGTGCCCGGCTCTTTTGCCACGAGGCCATGCTCTTGCAACGACTTGACGAGTCCGTGAACGGTCGAGGGCGGAAGCTCCAGGATTGCCGCCAAGTCGGTGATACCTAGGTGGCGAGCGCCCTGAAGACTCGACAGAATCTTCGCTGCTCGGTCAATTGACTGGATCATGCCCGCACCTCCTATGCCGCGGAAGAGCACGTGGTGAACGATAGCGCATTCGTATCGACCCCTTGACACCCTCCCGGTTTCCGGCCATTATTCGATAATGTCGAAAGCAGTTCGACGCATCCGGATCAAAGGAGACCTCATGGATGATGAAAATAAGCTCTGGCAGAAACTCGCCGTAGAGCTCATCGGTACGGCAATGCTCGTGTTTGTCGGCGTCGGCTCGGTGCCCGCCCTGGCTCTTGCCCGAGGCGGTGAGCCATTCACTGGCGCCGAACTCGGCTTCATCTCATTGTCTTTCGCGCTGATTGTCGTCGTGACGGTCTATATCTTCGGCTACATCTCGGGCAACCACATCAACCCGGCTGTCACTCTCGCCCTCGCCGTGACCGGAAAGCACCCGTGGAAGCTCGTCGCGCCCTACATGATCGCTCAGGTACTGGGCGCGATCGTCGGTGCCGTCGTCATACTCGGTGTGATGGGTCAGGCAGCCAGCGACCTTGGGCTGGGCGTTGCCGCCTATGGCGCTGACATCCCATGGACCCAAGCCTTCTTCGCCGAATTCGTCGGCACCTTTCTTCTCGTCTTCGGTGTTTTCGGAGTGATCTACCGCAAGGCGGCTCTGGGGTGGGCGGGACTGGTCATCGGATTCGTCGTGTTCGCTGCCATCATTCCCGTCGCCCCGATCACCGGCGCATCGATCAACCCGGCCCGCACCATCGGACCGATGCTCGTCCAGCAGATCGCCGGCGGCACGATCGCCTGGGAGCAACTGCCCGTCTATCTCATCGCTGAGCTACTCGGGGGTGTTGCAGCCGGTGTGCTGTTTGGCATAGTGGCTCACACCGCGGCTGACAAGGCCGCCGCAGTCGAGTCAGAACCCGCTGAGCCCGTCGCCAGCGCCTAATTTTCAGTCTTCGATAAAGGAACCCAAAATGAAGAAGTTCATCAATGAGCCCGCAGCCGTGCTCGCCGACTCACTCAAGGGCGTCGAAGCCGCTCACCCCGATCTGCGCGTTGATCACGAGAACCGCGTGATCTATCGCGGTACCCCCACTCGCCCAGGCAAAGTTGCGTTGCTGTCCGGCGGAGGAACCGGACACGAGCCGCTGCACGGCGGATTCGTTGGCACCGGAATGCTCGACGCCGCGTGCGCGGGCGAAGTGTTCACCTCGCCCACACCTGATCAAATGCTCGCTGCGACCCAAGCCGTCGATTCGGGTGCGGGCGTGCTTCACATCGTCAAGAACTACACCGGCGACGTGCTGAACTTCGAGATGGCTGCAGAGCTCGCCGCAGCCGAAGGCGTGCGCGTCGAGTCCATCATCGTCAACGACGACGTCGCCGTTGAGGACTCCACGTTCACGGCCGGGCGTCGCGGTGTGGGAACGACCGTTCTTCTCGAAAAGATCGTCGGGGCTGCTGCTGAAGAGGGCTACGACCTCGACGCCATCGTCGCGCTCGCTGAGCGCGTGAACCAAAGCGGGCGCTCGATGGGCGTCGCGCTCACCAGCTGTACCGTCCCTGCCGCCGGAAAGCCGACCTTCGACCTGCCCGATGACGAGATGGAGGTGGGCGTCGGCATTCACGGCGAACCCGGCCGCCACCGCGTTCCCCTGGCAAGCGCGAAACAGGTCGCCGCCATGCTGGTGGAGCCGATTCTGCACGACATCGATGCCAGCGGCGACGCCATCGTCATGCTGAATGGACTCGGCGGCACCCCGCTCATCGAGCTCTACCTGATGTACGGAGAAGTGGCCGCACTGCTCGAAGAAGCTGGCGTGAATGCAGCCCGCTGCCTGGTCGGCAACTACATCACGAGCCTTGATATGGCAGGTTGCTCGCTCACCGTGCTGAAGGCCGATGACGAGTTGCTGCGCCTGTGGGACGCTCCCGTTGTCACTCCCGGCTTGCGCTGGGGAGCCTGAGAAACAAAGCGAAGAGAGAAGATCCACCATGACTGATGTCACGATCGACCAGCTGACCGATTGGCTCCGACGCTTCCAGGTGCTCGTCACCGAGCACCAGACCGAGCTCACCGAGCTCGACTCGGTGATCGGCGACGCCGACCACGGCGCCAATATGACGCGCGGCATGAATGCCGTGGCTGCCAAGCTCGACTCCGAAGAGTTCGAGTCAGTCGCAGAGCTATTCAAAGCGGTCGGCATGACGCTCGTGACCAGCGTTGGCGGGGCGAGCGGACCGCTCTACGGCACCTTCTTTCTGCGGTTCGGGATGAATGCAGGCGCGGTGACAACGCTCGATGCGGCGGGCACCGCAGCATCTTTGCGCGCCGGACTCGGTGGAATCGTTGCGCGCGGAAAAGCTGAGCAGGGCGACAAGACGATGTTTGACGCGATGTCTCCGGCGATCGACGCGTGGGATGCTGCTGTCGCCGCAGGTGAGTCAGCTGCCCAGGCTTCGGCAGCGGCATTGGCGGCTGCCGAAGTGGGTCGCGACGCCACGATTCCGTTGGTGGCCCGCAAGGGTCGCGCAAGCTACCTCGGTGACCGCAGCGCCGGACATCTCGACCCGGGCGCCGCGTCGACAACGTTGCTGTTCCGCGCGCTCAGCGACGCGCTGGGGGAATGACATGATCTCGATTGTTGTCGTCTCGCACTCCCCCGCGCTCGCACAGGCAGCGGTGGATCTTGCTCTCGAAATGGGCGGAGACGCCCCACCCACAGTGCGCATCGCCGCAGGTACTTCTGACGGCTCAACCGGAACCGACGCGGTGGCAATCGCCGCGGCAATCGATGAAGTTGCAACGCCCGATGGCGTGCTCGTGCTGATGGACCTGGGTTCAGCGATCCTGAGCGCCGGCATGGCTCTGGAGTTCGTCAGCAGCGATGCCGCTGTTCGCCTCAGCGATGCTCCCTTCGTCGAGGGACTGATCGCGGCCGTCGTCGTCGCGGCAAGCGGCGCCTCACTGGACGAGGTGGATGCTGAAGTGCGCCGAGCGCTCGATGGCAAGATCGCACAGCTTGAGGGTGCGCCCGGCAGGAAAGCTGCGGCTGAACCGCCCGCAGCAGCGCCAGCCGAAACCGCGACAGACCCCGCACCCGCAACCAGCGGTGTCGCAGTGTTCACGGGCGTGATTCGCAATCCGTCAGGCTTGCATGCGCGCCCGGCAGCGGTTTTCGTCAAGACTGTGGGTCGCTATGACGCCAAGGTGACCATCACCGACCTCGGCAGCGACAAGGCCCCGGCCTCAGGCGCTTCGCTGATCTCGCTGATGTCGTTGGGCGTGACGCAGGGCGCCAAAGTTCGCATCGACGCTAGCGGGCCCCAGGCCCAAGAAGTGATCGGCGAGCTGGAGAGCCTCGTAGCGCAGGGCTTCGGTGAACTCTAGGCGCGAGCACACCAGATTGGATGCCTCACCCGGCGCTCAGCGTGGGTGAGGCATCCGTCGTTTACGCGTTCTGCTTGTGAGCCGCGCGACCGCTGTGACCGACCAGTGCATCAGCCGCGCGCACCAGCGCGAGGTGCGAAAGCGCTTGGGGAGTGTTCCCCGCGTGCCGCCGGAGCGTCACGTCGTACTCCTCCGACAGCAATCCGAGATCATTCGATAGCCCGCAGACTTTGTCCATGAGCAGGCGTGCATCGTTCAGCCGGCCGCTCGCTGCATACTGCTCGACGAGCCAGAACGAGCATGCCAAGAACGGATGCTCGTCGCCCGGCAGACCATCGACTCCCGTCTGAGTGCGATAGCGGTGCAACAGGCCGTCGTGAAGCAGGGTGCGCTCCATCTCGGCAACCGTCGCCAGCATGCGCGGGTCATCGGCCTTGCAGAAGCCCACTGATGGCAACAGCAGAAGCGCGGCATCCACGTCGGTTGATCCGTAGGTCTGCACGAAGTGCCCGCCTTCGGGGTCGACGCCTCGATCGTCGATCTCGGCCTTCATCCGATCGCGAAGCTCCTCCCAACGCGCCGCGTCGCCATCAAGCCCAAACTCGCGCACCGCCCGCGCACCGCGGTCAAACGCCGCCCAGATCATCACGCGTGAGTGGGTGAAGTAGCGAGGTTCGCCGCGAATCTCCCAGATGCCGTTATCGGCACGGTCGACGTTCCGCTCGACGAAATCGAGCAGTGCCCGCTGCAGCGGCCACGAAAACTCGGTCTCATCAACCCCGGCCATGCGCGCCGCCTCGAGCGCGACCATGACCTCGCCGATCACGTCGGCCTGGTACTGGTCGACCGCTCCGTTGCCGATGCGCACCGGAGATGCTCCGTCATACCCAGGAAGATGATCCAGCGTGCGCTCTGTGAGGTCGCGCTCACCCGAGAGCCCATACATGATCTGCAGGTCTTCTGGGCTGCCCGCAATCGCTCGGAGCAGCCAACGCCGCCACGATTGCGCTTCTTCGACGAAACCATGATCAAGCAACGCTTCAAGCGTCAGAGAAGCATCGCGAAGCCAGACATAGCGGTAATCCCAGTTGCGCACGCCACCGAAGTCTTCGGGCAGCGAAGTCGTCGCTGCCGCAACGATTCCGCCGGTGTCTTCGTGGGTGAGCGCACGAAGAACGAGCAGCGACCGCACGACCTCGCGGTGATGCGGACCCGCGTGCTCGATGCCCTCTGCCCACTTCGACCACCACGCGACCGTGCTGGCGAGCGCCGCATCGACATCAATCGGGGCGGGAACATCCTTGTGTGAAGAGAACCATGTGAGTGTCAGGTCCACCTGCTCGCCTGCGGCGACAGTGACCGTGCCGCGGTGCGCGTGATCCGACGCGGTGAGGCGAGCGCCACGCACAACGAGTGCATCAGGCCCCGCCGTCGCAATCAACGCGGGCGCATCGTCGGTGCCAGCCTGTCGCATCCAGGGCATAGCCCGCGCGTAGTCGAAGCGCACCCGCAGTTCTTGTTCGAACTCGACGGTTCCTTCGATGCCCCGCACACGACGCAGCACGTCGGCACGACGATCGCCGTGCGGCATCACGTCGACGACTTCCGCGACGCCCGACGCGGTCTGCCAGCGTGTGACCAAGATGAAGCCATCGCCGTCATAGTGCCTGGCCGTTTCAGCGTCGGGATCGGTGGGGCGCAGCATCCATTTGCCGTGAGTGTCGTCACCCAGCAACGCGCCAAACGTCGACGGAGAGTCATAGCGGGGCAAGCACAGCCAATCGATGCTGCCCTCGCGCGAGACGAGTGCCGCCGTGTGGCAGTCGCTGAGAATTGCGTAGTCCTCGATCGGTGAAGCCATGTGTTCGATTGTGTCAGCCTCGTCGGTGGCGCCGGGCCGGCACGTCTGCGAAAGACCTGCCCGCTAGGGTGGGCGGCATGACGGACTCCGAAACGACCCTGTGTATTCTCGGTGCCTCTGGCGACCTCACCTTCAGGCTGCTGCTGCCTGCCCTCGGTCAGCTTCTCACCGAAGAGCCAGACCGCACGGTGCACCTCGTCGGCGCCGGGATGGATGACTGGACAGACGAGAAGTGGCGCTCGGTCGTCGCGGACTCATTCGCGACCGCGGATGCCTCGGGCGCAACCGTTGAGGCAGTGCTCGCAGGCGCCCGCTATCGCAAAAGCGACATCACCGACTCAGAAGACTTCGCCGCCCTGCTGGACACGTGCTCGGGGACTGTGGCCCTCTATTTCGCTGTGCCCCCGGCCGTCGCCGCGAAGGCGTGCACCGCCCTTGAGTCGGTCGATCTGCCCGACGGCCTCATTCTCGCGCTGGAGAAGCCTTTCGGCACCGACGAAGCAAGCGCACAGCTGCTCAATAAGCAGCTGACGCGGGTGGTACCCGAAGAGCAGGTGCACCGCATCGACCACTTTCTCGGTCGCTCGACCGTGCTCAACGTGCTCGGTCTTCGCTTCGCGAACCGAGTGTTCGAGCCGGTGTGGTCGAGTGAGCACATTGAATCTGTCGCCATTCGCTACGACGAGACGTTGGGGCTAGAAAACCGCGCCGGCTACTACGACAAAGCGGGTGCAATGGTCGACATGATCCAAAGCCACCTGCTGCAGGTGCTCGCGATCGTCGCGATGGACCCGCCGGCCACATTGGATGCTGCAGACTTCCGTGAAGCGAAAGCGACCGCGCTGCGCGCCACCAGCGTGTGGAACCACGATCCTGCGGCCAACTCGCGCCGCGCCCGGTACACCGCCGGCTCCATCAACGGTCGCGAACTGCCGAACTATGTCGATGAGGGCGGTGTCGACGTCACGCGCAATACCGAAACACTCGCCGAGGTGACCTTCGCAGTAGCCACGCATCGTTGGGCCGGGGTGCCGTTCACGCTGCGCTCGGGTAAAGGACTCGGCGAGAAGTGCAGCGAGATCGTCATTCGCTTCCGCCAGGTGTCACTGCTGCCAGCGGGCTTCGACGGCTCTACCGAACCATCGGTGCTTCGCCTCTCGCTCGGTGCCGACAAGATGGCGCTCGAACTCAACCTCAACGGCCCCGGTGCGCCGTTTCACCTCGATCGCGCAACGCTCGAAGCAGACTTCAGCGAAGGCGAACGCCGTGCCTACAGTGAAGTGCTCGCGGGCATCATCGACGGCGACCCGTCGCTGTCGGTGCGAGGCGATACCGCTGAGCGCTGCTGGCACATCGTGCAGCCGGTGCTGGAGGCATGGGCCGCCGATCAGGTGCCGCTCGAGGACTATCCCGCCGGTTCGTCAGGGCCGAAGGCGTGGCCCGAGCTCTAGGCGGGTTCCTCTTCCTGCATGACAGCGAGCACGTTGCCAGCGGGATCGCGAAACCATGCGATATCGGGGCCCTGCCCGTTTCCCCGCACGATGCCTCGGTCATCGGACTCGAATTCTTCGTTGCCGTAGATCTTCGTGGTCACGCCCCGCGCGTTGAGGTCGTCGACCGCGGCATCGATATCGGCGACCGGAAAGTTCAAGATCGTGAAACTCGCGGGCGTGTGGTTGGGCTTCGCGTAGATCAGGATGCTGCCTCCTGAGGCGAGAGTCAGGTTGAGGAAACCCATCGGGTTTCTTTCGACGTCGAGCCCGAGTACGTTGCCGTAGAACTCGCGCGCCGCGTCGATGTCATCGACCGAGAACCCGCTGAATGCACCCTCTTTTGTGAACATCTCTTCCTCCTGACATCGCTTCGCTCGCCAGCATTCTCTGCTTCGTTGTCGTTGTCTAGAGCCGTTCGGTAATTGTGGATGCCGCATGCAGGGAATTCCTGCGTGCGTATGTTGTTATCGAAAGTGCGGTCACCGGCGCCCGAGCAGCATCCATTGATTGAAGGAACTCCGATGACCAACGCAACTGTGCTCACTTCTGACCGCCTCGCTAAGACCGATAGTCCAGTCTTGGACGTATTGGCCGGTCGTTGGAGCCCTCGCGCTTTCGACGCCGCCGCACACATCGATGAGACCAAGCTCGCCAGCGCGCTCGAAGCTGCGCGCTGGGCGCCCTCGGCTCATAACCTGCAGCCGTGGCGGTTCATCGTCGCCCGCCGTGGCACCACAGCGCACGACACGCTGGTTGCGTCGCTCATGGGCTTCAACCGGATGTGGGCGGCCAACGCCGGAGCACTCATCATCGCTGTTGCCGAGACCACCGCCGAAGACGGCACCGACATTGCGTTTGCGGCCTACGACCTTGGCCAGGCAGTGGCACACCTCAGCGTGCAAGCGCATCACGACGGACTTCACGTGCACCAGATGGGCGGCTTCGACCGCGATGCGGTGCGCAGCGCATTCGATCTTTCAGAGCGATTCACTCCGATGACGGCAATTGCGATCGGCGAGATTGGTGAGGCTGGCAGCCTTCCCGAGGCACTTGCTGAGCGCGAAGTCGCTCCTCGGGTGCGGCGTCCGGTCAGCGAATTGATTCTCGGGGCCTAGCGCTCGACGAGCACTCCGTCGGCATCTGCCCACACGTGCTTGCCGGGTGTGAACAGCACCCCCGCGATGACGACATCCGTGTCGGCTTCACCCACCCCGTCTTTTGCGCTCTTGCGCGGGTTGCTGCCGAGTGCTTTGACGCCGAGCGGCAGCATCCCCAGCGCTTCACGGTCTCGAATGACACCGTTGACAATCACACCCGCCCAGCCGTTCTTGACGGCTGATGCACCGATCAGGTCTCCCACAAGCGCAGACTCCAGCGAGCCGCCGCCGTCAATGACGAGCACCGCGCCTTCGCCCGGTGTCGCGAGCATCGCCTTGACCAATGCGTTGTCGCGGTGACAACGCACGGTACGAATCGGGCCATCAAAACTGACGTGCCCGCCAAGGTCAAGCATGGGTAGCGAGAGCGAGTCGAGCGCTTCACCACGTTCGTCATAGAGGTCAGCCGTCGCGATGGTCATTCCCTCAGGCTAAGGGCGAGTGGATGCTGCGCCGGTGGGGCTCTGCGGTGAAAAATCGCAGAGTTTCACGCCCAGTGAATGCCTAGCCGGTGGGGGCCCACGTCGCAAGCGCGACCCACGCACCGACTGTGCGTGCTTAGGTGGGGAGTATGACGGCGCGCATCCTCTCCCTCGCTACGGCGGTGCCCCCTACTCGTGTGGCGCAGACGCGGATACGCGACTTCTTGGCTTCTCAGCCGGGCGCTGACCGACTCACTCAACGGCTCATCCAGGCCTCATTTGACGCTGCCGACATCGACTATCGCCATACGGTGCTGACCCAGTTAGGCGATGCCGACGCCGAACCCGCCGGCGGGGGATCTACAGACCGCGGCCCTGATTTCATCGACGACGAACAACTGTTGGTTCCGAGCACCGGAACCAGAAATGACGTGTATACCGCCGTGGCGCCCGAGCTCTCTGCGCGCGCGGCTTCGCACGCCATTGCAGAAGCACATATCAATGCCGAAGACATCACCCATGTCGTCACGGTGTCATGCACGGGATTCTTCGCGCCGGGCCCCGACTATCGGCTCGTTCGTGATCTTGGGCTCGCCCCCACTGTCGAGCGCTATCACTTGGGATTCATCGGCTGCGCCGCTGCTATCCCTGCACTTCGCCTTGCCGCGCGGATCACCTCGGCTCAGCCCGATGCCGTGGTGCTGGTGGTGTGTGCAGAACTATGCACCTTGCACGTGCGGGCTTCGAACGACCCCCAGCAGATCGTCGCGGCATCGGTGTTCGCAGACGGGGCGGGTGCCGCGATCGTATCGGCACGCGCGGAGCTGGGGCACCACGGCGGACTAGATATGGAGCGCTTCGCGACCACCCTCACCGGGCAAGGCGAAAGCGACATGGTCTGGACGATCGGCGACGCCGGCTTCGAGATGACACTTTCGGCAGAGGTGCCGCGCATCATCGGCCGCGAGATCCGCGGTGCAGTCGATGCCTTTCTCGGCGTGGACGCACAACCGGATGCCTGGGCAGTGCACCCCGGTGGACGGAGCGTTCTTGACCGCGTCGAAACCGGGCTGGATCTCGCACCGCGCGCGATTGACTCCTCACGCGCCGTATTGCGACAGTACGGAAACATGTCGAGCGCAACGCTCCTCTTCATCTTGCGCGAGATGCTCCACAACGAAGAGCTCGGCGACGGTGACAGCGTGTGTGCACTCGCATTCGGCCCAGGGCTGACTGTTGAGTCGGCGCTTCTCACGAAGCGGTCAGCCACAGCATGACTGCCCGCACCCGCACCACCCTCAGCATCCGCGACGAACAACTGCGTGAACTGATGGACGACCCGGAGTGTGACCCTGAACGACTTCGCGCAACACTGCGTCGATTCCACACCGTCAACCGACTCATCTCCGGCTGGGGCACGGTTTACCGCAGCAATCTCGCACCCTTCCTCGTCGGGCTTCGTCGTCCAGCGAGGGTACTCGACCTCGGCTCGGGCGGAGGGGATATCGTGCTCCGTCTGGCCGCGCTGGCCGAAACGGACGGGCTTGACGTCGAGTGGGTTGGCGCCGACCCTGACCCCCGCGCGTTGCGTGCTGCGAACGAGCGACCTCACCCACCAGGGGTGACCTTCCGCGCCGCTGACGCCGACGACTTGCTGCGCGGTGGCGAAAGGTTTGACGCCGTGTTGTCGAACCACGTGCTTCATCACCTCGACTCTGTTCAGATCCGAGACTTCGCCGACGCGTCAGCGCAGTTGTCGACTGGTATCGTGCTGCACTCTGATATCGCCCGCAGTCGCGCCGCCTACGCGCTGTACGCCGTCGGGATCACTCCACTCGCCCCGGGAACGTTTCTGCGCACTGATGGCCTCCGCTCGATCCGTCGAAGCTTTCGTCGCGCCGAGCTCTCACGCGTGCTCGGCAAAGAATGGGCTGTCGACACTCCTAGCGCATTTCGACTGCTCGCCTCGCGATTAGGCCATGCCTGACGTCGTCATTGTCGGCGCGGGGCCGGTAGGCATGCTCCTCGCCGCCGAACTGTCGCGTTCGGGAGTTGAAGTGTTGGTGCTTGAGCGTCGCACAGAAGCCGGAGCCGGCAGTCGCGCGATTGGGATCCATGCCCCCGTGCTGACAGCGCTTGAGAGCTCTGGTATCACCGACGAACTGCTCGAAAATGCACAGCGGGTCTGGCGCGGTGAAGCGCGCTCACGCGGAAAGAGGCTAGGCCTCGTGAACTTCGACCGCTCGCGCAGTCGCTTCGGGTTCGTGGCCACATTGCCGCAAGCCGCTACTGAGCAGGTGCTTGCATCGCGCGCACCAACCCCGTTGCGCGGTGCGCACGTCGTTGGCCTGAAACCCGACGAATCGGGGGTGCGCGTGCGGTCCCGCATCGAGGGCCGGATCACTGAATCGCGTTCTCCTCTCGTAGTGGTCGCTTCTGGAAGCTCCGGTCGCGATCTCGTATTCCGACGCCGCGCGATTTCGACTCGTATCTATCGCGATCGCTACGTGATGACGGATGCAGTCGCAGGCCCGTTCGCCGACCCGCAGACCGCAGTCGTCCACCTCGATTCCTCGGGTGTACTGGAGTCATTTCCGCTGCCCGATGGGTTCCGGCGATACGTGGCTTGGGATGACGAACTCCCTGACGACGCAACCGCGCGGGTGAGCAGGTTGCGGCAGGTAGTGGCATCACGCGAGGGAGCAGAATCAGCCTCGGCGGTCGAGACAGCCACGTCGTTCGGCGTGCGCCGGTTCGTCGCTTCTCATTTGCGTCACGGCCGACTGTTCGTCATCGGAGATGCCGCCCACGAGGTGAGCCCAATTGGCGGGCAGGGCATGAACCTCGGCCTACTCGATGCCGCAACGCTGGCACCCCTGCTCACACAATGGGTTCGTTCTGGCGCAGCCCCCGAAGACGAACTCGAGCGCTGGGAACGCCGGCGCGTGACATCAGCCCGACGTGCCGCAGCTCTCGCCTCGATGAACACGCGGCTGGGTCGACCCCTCCATCCCGCGGCCGATCAAGTGCGAAGAGCGGCGGTCAGCACCATGCTTTCGAGAACAGGCAACCTGTTCGCCCATGCGTACTCAATGGGCCTCGACAAAGACGCATGAGGTCCGCGGTGCAGCCTCGGCGACGGACGGCATCAGGGAAGAGACGGCACCAGCTAAGACGCTAGGGCCGCACCTGATGCAATCAGTTGCGTGGCAAGCAGCAACGAAGCGAGCATCACAAGGCGAAAGAGCGTGCGAGACGGTGTTCGACGAAACGCCTGAAGCAGGGTGATGATCGCAACCGAGACCGCCGCAGTGAACAACGGCCACGACACCGCGGGCACCGCGGCGAGGTCGCTGTGTGCGGGTCCGATGAGCACCGCGATCGCGCCAGCGATGACAGCCACAACCGCGAGCACCGTCGATAGGCGCGATCCAAGCTGGTGCGGCAACCCGCGCACTCCGGTGCGCTCGTCATCGTCAAGGTCAGGCAGCACATTTGTCAGGTGCACGGCCGCGCCAAGTGCCGCGCCAGCGAACGTTGCCCATGCCGGGGCGAAGGACGGCGACACCGCTGAAAGCGTGGCAAGCGAGGGCAACAATCCGAAACTCACCAAGAACGGGAGAATCGATGCGCGAGTTGCCTTCATGCCGGCGTTGTACGCCCACGCGGAAGCGAGGGCCAGGGCGTGCGCTGCCAACATGCCTACGCCCAGGAGTGCAGACAGCAAGAGCGCCACACCTAGCGCGATGAAGGCAGCGGCCCAGGCTCCGCGCTCTGAAATATCTCCCCGCGCGATGGGCTTGTCTGGGCGCGACACTATGCGGTCGCGCACGACATCTAGGGCGTCGTTGGATATACCCACAGACACCTGACCGGCGAAAACAGCGGCCGCCAACACCCACACTCGCCAGGGATCGAGTCCTGAGGCGATGCCGAGCGCAACGGCGAGTGCGGTGACTACCAGGGTTGGGCCGGGGTGCGTCGATCCCCAGAGCGCCCGCAAGACGATCATCTTTCCCATTGTGAGGCACCCTGAGACTCTGCTCACCGGCCTACGCTGAAATCATGACCGTTCACCCCGCTGATCATCGTCCTGTTCGCATCGGGGTGCAGCTCGCACCTCAGCATGCAAGCTATGCCACCATCCGCGACGCCGTGCGCCGCGCTGAAGACGCTGGCGTCGACGCCATCTTCAACTGGGACCACTTCTTTCCGCTGACCGAGCCGTTCGACGCGGAACACTACGAGGCGTGGACGATGCTCGCGTCCATCGCGGAGCTCACCGAGAAGGTGGAGCTTGGTCCGCTGGTCAACTGCAACTCTTACCGCAACGCGGATCTTCAAGCTGACATGGCACGAACCGTAGACCACATCAGTGCGGGCGCTGACGGCGTAGGTCGATTGATCTTCGGCACCGGCTCAGGATGGGCCGAGCAGGACTACCGAGAGTACGGCTACGAGTTCGGCACCGTCGGAAGCCGACTCAACGATCTCGCTGCCGACTTGCCTCGCGTACGAGCACGGTGGGCGAAGCTCAACCCGGCGCCGACGCGTCACATCCCGATTCTCATTGGCGGCCAAGGCGAGCAGAAGACGCTGCGCATGGTGGCACAGCACGCCGACATCTGGCACACATTCACGCCGCTCGACAAACTGCCCCACAAGATCGACGTGTTGCACGAATGGTGCCGCACGGAAGGCCGAAACCCGGCCGACATTGAACTGTCGACCGGGTTCACGATTCGCGGTTTTGGTCCGATGCGCGAAGACGGCGGTGTGTCAAAGCTCCACGACCACGGATTTCGTTTCTTCATTCCGGCACTTGATGGTCCCGACTTCGACTTCGCCCAGCTCACTCCCCTGCTGCGCTGGCGCGACGAGGTGAACGCCGGCTAGTAGCTACTCGCCCGCGGCGCTGGTCAAGGCCAGCCCGCTGCCGTCCACGGCCACGTCGACGCGAACGGTGTCACCGTCACGCACACCGCCCGAGAGCAGCGCGGTAGCAAGGCGGTTCTGGATCTCTGTCTGGATCAATCGCCGCAGCGGCCGCGCGCCGAACATGGGGTCGTAGCCGCGCTCCGCGAGCCATGCCCGCGCATCCGGCGTGACAGCAAGCGTCAATCTGCGTTCGGACAACCGGCGCTGCAAGGCGTCAACCGAGAGCTCAACGATCTGCGCGAGGTCGTCTTCTGTCAGCGCCTGGAAGATCACGATGTCGTCAAGACGGTTGATGAACTCAGGCTTGAACGCCTGGCGCACCATCGCCTGGACGCCTTCGCGCTTCTGTTCAATCGAAAGCGTCGGATCGATAAGCAGCGGCGAACCAAGGTTTGACGTCAACACCAGGATCACGTTCGTGAAGTCAACGGTACGGCCCTGACCGTCCGTCAAGCGGCCGTCATCCATCACCTGCAGCAATACATCGAACACCTCGGGATGCGCCTTCTCGACTTCGTCGAGGAGCACCACCGAGTATGGCCGGCGTCGCACAGCCTCGGTCAGCTGCCCACCCTGCTCGTAGCCGACGTAACCCGGAGGAGCACCGACCAGTCGTGAGACCGAGTGCTTCTCGCCATACTCCGACATGTCGATGCGCACCATGGCGTGCTCATCGTCGAACAGGAACTCGGCGAGCGCTTTCGCCAGCTCGGTTTTGCCGACACCCGTCGGGCCAAGGAACAAGAATGAGCCTGTGGGTCGGCCCGGATCGCTGATGCCTGCGCGCGAACGCCGCACTGCGTCAGAGACGGCCGTGACGGCATCTTTTTGGCCGACCAGGCGTTTGCCGAGTTCGGCCTCGAGATGCAGCAGCTTCTCGCTCTCACCTTGCAACAACCGGCCGACGGGAATGCCCGTCCACGCGGCGATCACCGATGCGATGTCTTCTTCGGTCACCTGGTCGCCGACCATCCGGTCGCCGGCTGGTTCATCACGTTCCGCGTCGATCAGTTGGCGCTCAAGGCCCGGAATCTCGCCGTACAACAGCTTCGACGCCTTCTCGAGGTTGCCCTCACGCTGTGCGCGCTCAGCGTCCATGCGAGCAGCATCCAACTTGGTCTTCAAATCGCCGACACGGTTGAGCGAAGCACGTTCACGTTCCCAGCGGCCCTGCAGCTCGCCCAGGCGTTCCTCTTCTACGCGCAGTGTTTCGCGCAGCGTGGCGAGTCGCTCTTTCGAGGCGTCGTCTTTCTCCTTCTTCAGGGCGAGCTCTTCAAGCTTGAGCCGGTCAACGTGACGGCGCAGTTCATCGATCTCAAGCGGTGCCGAGTCGATCTCCATGCGTAGGCGGGAGGCTGCTTCGTCAATCAGGTCGATGGCCTTGTCGGGCAGTTGGCGCGAGGGAATATAGCGGTGTGAAAGCGCCGCGGCTGCAACAAGTGCGGCGTCAGCGATAGCGACCTTGTGGTGCGCTTCATAGCGCTCTTTGAGTCCGCGCAGAATTGCGACCGTGTCTTCGACCGTGGGTTCACCGACGTAGACCTGCTGAAAGCGACGCTCGAGAGCAGCATCCTTCTCAATAAATTCGCGATACTCATTCAAGGTGGTCGCGCCAATCAGGCGCAGTTCACCACGAGCCAGCATTGGCTTGAGCATGTTGGATGCTGCGACCGAGCCCTCACCACCGCCGGCGCCCATGAGCACGTGCAGTTCGTCGATGAAGGTGATGATCTGACCGTCAGATTCGGTGATCTCTTTGAGCACGCTCTTCAACCGCTCTTCGAACTGGCCGCGGTACATCGCACCGGCGACGAGCGCCGAGATGTCAAGGGTGACGAGTTGTTTGTCTTTGAGCGACTCTGCGACGTCACCCGCGACGATGCGCTGCGCAAGCCCTTCGACCACCGCCGTCTTGCCGACGCCGGGTTCACCGATGAGCACGGGGTTGTTCTTCGTGCGCCGCGTCAAGACCTGGCTGACGCGGCGAATCTCGCTGTCTCGACCAATCACGGGGTCGAGTTTTCCTTGGCGGGCTCGTTCGGTGAGGTCGATTCCGAACTGTTCGAGGGCGCTGCGCGCGTCCTCCTGCCCCGGGTTCTGCGTGGCGTTCATGGTTCTCCTAAAGTCGCGAGGCTCCAAACTTGAGCCGCCATGACTCAAGTTTACCTCGGCAGAGGATTCGACGGCAACCGCGGCAATCGAAACGCGTTGAAGCCATAGGGTGAAAGTTCGGAGGTGCGATCATCAGCGCAGCGAAAGTATTTCTCAGTCGCCTAGCTAGGCGCGTATGGTTCCGCGCCGCGCTGTTCACGCTGGTGGCGATCGCGTATGCCCTGCTGATCGGATGGATCGGTCCGTTGCTGCCGTTCTCGCCGACGCTTGATCTCGGCCAGGGCGCTATCGATTCGATCCTTCAGATTCTTGCCACGTCGATGCTGGCGGTGACCACGTTCTCACTGACAGCGATGGTGACCGCCTATTCGTCTGCCGCCAGAATCGCCACACCGCGAGCGACCCAACTGCTGGTCGAAGACCGCACCTCGCAGAACGTCCTGTCAACGTTCGTCGGCAGCTTCGCCTACTCGCTGGTCGGCATCGTCGCTCTTTCCACGGGCTATTACCCAGAACAATCGCGCACGCTGCTGTTCCTCGGCACACTCGTGGTCGTCGTCATCATCATCGTGACTCTGCTTCGATGGATTGCGCACCTGGCTAACTTCGGGCGAATGTCTGACATCATCAGCCGGGTTGAGAAAGCGGCCGGCGACACGCTCGCGCAGTACGCTCGTCGACCTGCTCTCGGCGCTCGCCCCCTGCGAGCAACGCCACCTTCGGCCCTGCCGGTGTATGCCGCCTCACCTGGGTTCGTCACCAATATCGACCTCGGCACCCTTGAACGCGTCGCCGAATCGGCGTCGATCGAGGTGCACATCATCGCCACGGCAGGCCGGACGGCGAACTCGCGCACGCCGCTCGCGCACGTAGTCGGCACGCTCAACGACGACACGGCCGACGCGCTTCGAGACGCCTTCCACGTCGAGGCACATCGCAGCTACGACCAGGATCCGCGTCTCGGCGTGATCGCCCTCTCAGAGATTGGCAGCAGGGCCCTCTCGCCAGCGACGAATGACCCCGGCACGGCGATCGATGCGCTGGCTGCACTCGAGCGAGTGTTCACGCTGATGGCTGAGCAAGAGCGTGATGAGGAACTGCTCTATCCACACCTGTGGCTCTCGCCGGTCTCGCTTGAAGACCTGATTGACGATGGGTTTCGCCCTATCGCTCGCGATGGCGCCGCAATGATCGAGGTCGGCCTGCGCGTGCAGAAGGTGCTCGCATCTCTTGCTGCGATGTCGCCGCAGAACTACCGCCTGTTTCGCCGCGCCGCTGCCAGCGCAGAGCGCCGCGGTGCGGCATCCCTCAACCGCGAAGATGCCCGCGCCCTGCGCGACGCGTGCCGAAGCCTCTGGCGGTGACGCGCGCGCCTTCAGCGTTCGAGCTCTTCACGCGCGTCGTTGTATGCCTGACGCAACGTTTCGCCGACCCACTCCGTGCCGCGATAGATGTTTCTCTCACCGATCTCGGCCAATAGACCACCCGCTGCCATCTGAGTCATCACGAGCTCTTCGCTCACGACGATCTTCATCGAAGAGTCGGCGACGCGCAGCGCCGCCGCGTACCGCAGCAACACCTCGACCAGGGCGAGGCCGATCTGGTCGGTGCCTCTCAAGCGAACGATCACCACGGAGTTTCGTGAATCTGCGTTGACAACCGGAAGCTGGTTTTCAACGGTGGGGGCGCTGGCGAAGAACAAGCTGCCGTAGGGCTGAAGCACGACAACATCGTCGGCGGGGATCACGCGTGGCGGTTCCGACTCGCGCATGCGGCCATCGCCACCAAGGTGCACCTGCCGCACGCGAACGCGGTTGGACTGCTGCGCGACAAACAGAATGATGCCCAGGCCGACGCCGGCTAGCACCGCAAACTGCAACGGCACCACCAGCGTGAGCAAGAAAGTCACCACCATGATGGCGGCAGGAAGCGGCCCGGTCTTGAACACCGAATAGATACGACTGGGCTTTACCGCTGTCACGCCGACATAGATCAGCAGACCGGCGAGCGCAGGCATCGCGATGTAGGCGACAAGGTCTGAGGCGAACAGAATCACCAGGGCCGTCACAGTACCCGCGACGAAGTACACCAGCCGCGTGCGTGCGCCGGCCTGCACGACGAGCGACGAACCAGACATCGACCCGCCGACCGGCATGCCCCTGAAGAGTCCCGACAGAATGTTGCCGGCTCCCTGAGCGATGAAGTCGCGCGAGGCATTGGCCGGTTTACCGTCAGGCGTCGGCACACCAGCCGACACCGCAGCACCTTGAACCATCGCTACGAACGCCAGCGAGACGGCTGGCAACGCGACGAAGAACAGATCGTCGATGCTCGGGAGCACGGGCAGTGGAAGTGCCGCCGGCACCTCGACGAGGTCATTCAGCACGACGACCGGCCGTGAGCCCCAGAGATTCAGCAAAACCGCACTGAGTGAGCCGAGCACGACGGCAACCACGAGCCCGAGCGGGCCGATTCGGGTGTGCTGCAACAGTGCGATGACCAGAATCGTGAGAGATCCCACCAGCACGGCAGCGATGCTCCACTGAAACATGTTGAGAGCAGTATCGATGGTCTTGGTGAGCCGATTCGCGCCTTGCGCGCCATAGCCCGTGAAGTTGGCGAGCTGCCCGAGCACGATGTTCACGCCGACCGCAGTCACGAACCCGGTCATGACGGGTGTCGGCACAAAACGTACGAGCCTTCCGCCGCCAAGCAGACCCGCAATGATCAACACCAGACCGCTCAACATCGTCAGCGTGTAGAGCGCCTGGTCGGGATTCGGTCGAGACTCGAGACCAGCATCCGCCACGATCAACGCCATGGCGCCGGTGACCTGAACTGTCATGAACGCGCTGCTCGTGAACATCGCGGCGCCGACCATGCCGAACAGGTGTCCATACAAGCCGGCAAGCGGATTCACTCCGGCGAGCAGCCCTTGAGCCAGCCCATCGGGCACACTCTCGACTCCGAGCGTGACGCCCGCGACAACGTCTTTGCGTAGCGTTCTACGCGAGAACAACCGCCGTAGCTTCGAGCGCACGATGCCACGCTATCGGGGTCACCGCCCACTCGACGACACGGGACGACTCAGTCGTGGCGGTCGTGTTCTAACGTTCACCCACGGCGGTGGCGCGGCGGCGTCGCCCCCGGGGGATGAAAAAGCACCTGCGGCATGGATTCGGCAGGGATGCACGGTGCGGCGGCGTAGCCCCCGGGGCTGAACCCGTCGTGCTAGGCGACGGACACCGGGGCATCGGGCATGCAGGTGAACCGCGCGCGATACGCAGTCGGCGTCGTGCCGAGCACGCGCGCAAAGTTCTGCCGCAGAACCGCCGCCGAGCCGAAGCCTGATTCATCAGCGATGCGCTCGAGCGCGAGATCGGTCTGTTCCAGCAGCCGCTGCGCGTGGATGATTCGCTGTCGAGCGACCCACGCGGCAGGCGTCGCGCCGAAGTCGGCCTTGAATCTGCGAGCGAAAGTGCGCGGAGACATGTGGGCTTTCGCCGCGAGTTGGTCAACGGTGAGGTCGAAGCGCAGATTGTTCAGCATCCAATCGGCGACGCGCGACAGCGAGAGCGACTCGACCTCTGGAATCGGAGTGTTGATGAACTGCGCCTGCCCGCCATCACGTTGCGGCGGCACCACCATGCGTCGGGCGATCTTGTTCGTGAGCTCAGCACCAAGCTCTTGTCGCAGCAGATGAAGACACGCGTCAAGTCCGGCCGCCGTGCCGGCGCTGGTGATGATGCGGCCATCTTGCACGTACAGCGCGTCGGGGTCGACGTCGATCTGCGGATGCATCGCGGCCATCTTGGCGGCATACCGCCAGTGGGTTGTCGCCTTTCGCCCGTCGAGCACTCCTGACGCGGCGATGATGAACGATCCGCTGCAGACGCTGAGCACCCAAGCGCCTCGAGCGACCGCGGCACGCACGACGTCGAGCACTCGAGGGTCTGGGGCTGCCCAGAACTCGCTCGGCACCGGCGACACCACGACCAGGTCGGCCTCGCCGGCGAACGAGAGGTCGCTGTCGACGTTGAGCGAGAAGCCCATGCGCGAGTTGACGACGCCTGGCTCGGGAGTGACCACCCTGAAGTCGAAGTTGGGGATGCCCTCGTCGGAACGATCGAGGCCGAACGCCTCGCATGCCACGCCAAACTCGAACGGGGCGAACCCGTCTTGGACGATCACGGCGACGGTGTGCATCGTGGCTCCTTGCGCTTGTGGCAGGTTTCATGCGAACAGTGGCAATTCTGCCACTCGTGGCAGGTACAGCGCAAGCGTAGCGTTTCTGCCATGCTCACGCTCATCGTCGTTCTCGCTCTGTCCATCGCCGGCGTTGCAGGTTCGCTCATCACCGTCGCCCACGATGGCTATCGCGCCGTGCCCACCGACCGTACCCGTCTACCGTGACGCAACCCGCGCCTTCGTCGGCGCTGCCCGCCGCGACCGAACGCAGGCCCTGCCACCCACCCCGGCATCCGCCACCGCAGGCGCCGAAACAAGACCTCGTGCGCGAAACACGCCACCCGCGAACCTGTCTCGCGCACCACGCCCCGTCTCACGCACCAAACCCCGCCTCACGCACCAAACCCCGCCTCACGCACCAAACCCCGCCTCACGCACCAAACGCGCGATGGATGCTGCGTCGCAGCGCGTCAGCCGGTGACGCGCTCGTACACCTCGACCATCGCGGCGGTGCGCGACGATTGGCGGAATTTCGCTCGAACGCCAGGGTCAACCTTGACCGGAGTGCCGGCAGCGATTTCGGCGGCCGCGACGCGGAGCGCGCCTGCGAGTGCAGACACCGTGCGTGCGGCTCGCGCTGTTTCGGCGACGGCCCAGTAGCCCGAACCGAGTTCGCGCGCGATGTCGGGGTCACACACGATTGCCGGTGTGCCGAGGGATGCTGCCTCGAACACCGTCATTCCCTGTGTCTCAAATCCGATCGATGTCTGCACCACGGCATCGGCCGCCGCAATCCGGCGCAGCACCTGGGCGTACGGCAACTTTCCGCAGAACGCCACCGCATCCTCAAGACCATGCTTTGCGACGAGCCTCTCGGCCGCACGCCGTTCGGCCCCGCCACCGATGATCTCGACCTCAGCATCTGCTCCCGATGCAGCAAGCGCGGTCAAGAACGGCAACAGCCGCTTCTCGGGACTCATGCGGCCAAGCCACACGAACCGGGGGCGGCCGCTCTCGCGCACTGTCGATGCCTCGGCCAGCACATCGGCGAGCATCTCGTCATCGATCCCGTTCCAGACCACATCGACATGAGGTGCATTCAGCGCCCCCCGACGCGGCGCGCCCACGCTGCCGCCCGGCACGACCCCGTGCGCTTCAAGCCGCTCGGCGAAGTGCGCCGACGGAGCGGTAACCGCGTCAGAGTGCAACGCGAAACGCCGTAGTAATGCCCAACCGTCGTGGCCTTGAGGCTTCGGCTCCGTGAGTCGCAGCACGCGTCGCTGCCAGACGTTGAGCGCCCGCAACACCAGAGCAGGGAACGGTGCGGTCGCTTCTATTCCGACGTCGACCCTGTTGTGCATGGTGTGCACCACCGGCAGCTGATGCCGTGCGGCAAATCGGTGCCCGATGAACGCGCCCCAGAAGTCAGCTTGAATGTGCACGACGTCTACGGCTGGGCGGCGGGCGAGCGCAGCATCCACCCATCGGTCGTTCCTTCGCGACGGCCACGTGAGCGAGTACTCCCGGTCGGGAGTGATCGGCACTGACGGCATATCGACATAGGCGCCATCAACGACGAGGCGAGCGCGTGCTCCGTGCATCGCCGGGGCAACGACTGTGACGGTGTGGCCCGCTTTCTCAAGAAAGCGACGTTGCAGACGCATCGATACCTGAGCGCCCCCGAGTGACTCGAGGTGCTGATCGCCGAACATCACGATGTGCACTGGCTACTCCGGCAGGGGCTCGCCGCGGTACAGCGCCTCAAAGGTGTCGAGCGTGCGTTTCATGTCGTGCACCTTCACTCCTTCGAGAGACGCACGTTGCATGCGCAAGCGCTCTTCAGCGGGCTGAGCGAGAACCATGGTGATCTTGTCAGCGAGATCGTCGGCGTTGCCGGGCTCGAAGAGGTAGCCGTTCTCACCGTCGTGCACGAGGTGCGGCAGCGCGACCGCGTTCGCCGCGACAATAGGCAACCCCGAAGCCATCGCCTCCATGGTTGCGATCGACTGCAGTTCGGCAATCGAGGCGATAACGAACAGGCTCGCGTTGGTGAGCAGACCGCGAAGTTCCTCGTCGGTGGTGTGGCCGTGAAAGCGCACGCGCTCGCTCAGGCCCAACTGCGCGACGAGCTGCTCGAGATTGCGCCGTTGGTCCCCCTTGCCCACGATGTCGAAGGTGACGTCGAGTTCTGGAGCGAGAAGCGTCATGGCGTGCAGCACGACGTCGATCTGCTTTTCGGTGGTGAGGCGCCCGACGAACACCATGCGATTGGCATCACGCGGCTCAAAATCCGCGGTGTAGTTGCTGGCTTGAATTCCGCAACTGATGGGAATCACGTTCTCGACGTTGACCGTCGATTCCAGAAAATCGGCGGCGCGCCTTGTGGGCGTCGTGACGGCCTCGGTGAGGGCGAAGGTGCGCTGGGCGTCTTCCCACGCGAGCTTGAGAATGTAGTCGTTCCACGCGGTCGGCAGAACGGTGAAGTCGAGCACGTTCTCGGGCATCACGTGGTTGGTCGCAATGATCGGGATGCCGCGCTTTGCCGCCTCACGCGAGAGACCGCGGCCGATCAAGATGTGGGACTGGATGTGCACGACGTCGGGGTTGACCTCATTGAGCACCTTGCGCGCATAGTGCTTCGACATCCAAGGCCATACGAACGTGAGCCAGTCGTGCGGCAGGTAGCGGCGCGATGGAATGCGGTGCACCGTCATCTTCTGACCCTCGATGACCTCCACGAACGTGCCGTGTTCCGCGTGAGTCGCACTGGGCGCCTCGACGTGCACCTCGTGCCCGCGCTCCACCAATCCGGCCGCCAAACGCTCCGCGAAACGTGCGGCTCCGTTCACGTGTGGCAGGAACGTGTCGGCGCCGATCAGAATCGTCAAAGGACGGGCACTCGCGGCGGCAGCGTTCTGCTCGTCGGGCGTCGCGGGATCGGTCACGGGTGTGTAGGCCTGTCTGTGCGGCGGTGCGGCTCTGGGGGTCGCTGAGGCGCGGCATCCACCCTACCCGAGGCGCTCTCTCAGCCAGTTATGCGCGGCCGTGCGTACGCTGGTTGACATGCCCCGTTTGCAGGCCGACGCCGATCCCCACCTTTGGGTGCCCGTAACCGATTCGATTGGCTTTCGCGGCCGTCGTCATCGCAAGGCCGCAATCAAGATGCTGCTCACGCAGGCGAGCACTACTGCCGGGTCGACGGCCCGCCCTGCCAGCGGCTTCGCTGCCTGGGCAATCAGCCAGGCGGCTCCGATGCTGATGAAGAAAGCTGCCGGCCGAGTGCTCGTGTGGGTATGGAAAGCGGATGCTGAACTTGTCGTCGCGATGGCACAGGTGCAAGAGGCGACGCCGCAGCTGCGCACTGCACGCGCGATGATGCCGATGGAGTATGACGACACCGAGAACTTTCGCAATGCCTATCTGGGGGTTGGCGAAAAGCTCGTCGTGCCGCTGCCCGGCGATGGCAAGACGCCCCCGTTCGCCACCTACACGTGGGACACCGGCACGCACATCATCACGATCACAGCGGTGTGCGGCGACCGCGAACGCTTCGGCACGGTGATCGGCTCGATCGACGACCTCGCCCGCACTTTGCGCACGGTTGACGACGTCGAGGTCGGCGAATCCCCAACGGTACTGCGTATCGATCCCTCCTGACGCGTCGCGCGATAGCCGCCGTTTCTTGCGGTGATCGGCATAGGAACGCGACCGCAGATCGCGCTACGCTCGACTCGTCAGTTGCGACTATAGGAAGGGAACCCCATGACCGAGTTTCGGTACGGACCCGTCGAGCTCTACCTCGTCGGATTCGAAGGAGAACGTCCAGACCCCGGTGTCATGGAGGCTCTGATCGAGCTGGTGTCGACCGATAAGGTCAACTTGCTCGACCTCATGCTCATCTCCAAGTCAGATGACGGTGACGTCACAATCATCGAGATCGAAGATGGTGACGACTTTGGGCTCGGCGAGATCGCCCTCGGCGCAGCCGGCATCACCGGCGAAGAAGATGTTGCAGAACTTGCAGAGCTCGTTCCCCCGGGAGCCAACGCCATGCTCGTCGCGTTCGAACTCGCTTTTCAGCGAGAGCTGGCCTTTAAGGTCGCCGCGTCTGGAGGCGTCGTCCTCAGCGCTGAGCGCATTCCAGCCCCGATCGTGAACGCGATCGCTGATGCAGTAGAAGACGAAGGAGAGTAATTATGCGTCGTCGTATGGGCCGTCCCGGCCTCATCGGACTCGCTGCCCGCACCGCCGTCGTTGCTGGAACGGCCACTGCCGTCAGCGGCGCAGTCGCGGGTTCCTCACAGCGCAAAGCGCAGCAGCAGGCTGAGCAGGAGCAGTATCAGGCGGCCCAACAGCAAGCGGCGATGCAGCAGGCCGCTGCAGATGCTGTCGCTCAGCAGCAAGCTGCCGCGGCATACGCGGCCCCGCCCGCACCGGCAGCACCGGCAGCTGGCGTCGACGTTGTCGCCGAACTGCAAAAACTTGCCGGCCTCAAAGAGGCAGGCATCTTGAACGACGCTGAGTTCGCAGCCGCGAAGGCCAAACTCCTCGGCTAGATCGACAAAACGCGGGTGCCCGAACGATCCTTTCGGGCACCCGCGTTCTGTATTGCTGACGACTCAGCGCGTTTCTGACGACTCAGCGCATTCGTGACAACTCAGCGCGTCTCTGACAACTCAGTTCAGTGCCGAGGTGAGGCGGGCGACGCCATCGAGGAAGGTCGCTTTGCTCGGCTCGGCCCGCCACTGCTCAAGGGTCAGTTCCCGACTGATATCGCGATAGCCCTGCTCGACTGCACGCATGCCGTCTACGAACGATCGTCCGCGCACCATCATGGAGATCTCCATGTTCAAGCTGAACGACCGGATGTCCATGTTGCTTGAGCCGATTACCGCGACATCGTCATCAATTGAGAAGTGCTTCGAGTGAAGGATGAACGGCCCCGGGTACAGGAAGATACGCACCCCCGCCTCGAGTAGCGTCTCGTAGTACGACCGTTGCGCGTGGTAGACCAGGCCTTGGTCACCTACCTCTGAAACGAACAGCTGCACTTCGATGCCTCGCTCGCACGCCGTGGTGATGGCGTAGACCATGGCCTCGTCGGGCACGAAGTAGGGGCTGGTGATTATGACCCGTTCACTGGCGGAATGGATGAGCGACAGGAACAGGCGCAGGTTGTTCTCGGTGGCGTAGCCCGGGCCGCTGGGCACCAGCTGGCAGACAAGCTCGCCGTCAGTGGGTCGGGGCACATCGATAGCGGCGACCTGCTCGTCATCGAGCAGGTCGCCCGTTTCGATGAACCAGTCGGTGATGAAGATCGCATCGATGGATGCGACGACCGGGCCCTCGAAGCGCGAGACAAGTTCTTGCCACTTGAGTCCGCGTGCAATGTTCTTGGGGGTGTTGTAGGTGCGGTCGATGAGGTTCTGCGAACCCATGAACGCGACTTTGCCGTCGATCACGACCAGCTTGCGGTGATTGCGCAGGTCAGGCCGCTGATACTTGCCCTTCAGCGGCATTACCGGCAAGAGCCACTCCCACTTCACTCCAATGCGGTCAAGCTCGGCAAAGGTCGCCTTGGAGTTGACGGCACGACGTGAGGAGACGTGGTCCGCCAGCAGGCGCACTGTGACGCCTCGGGCTACCGCAGCCTCCATCGCGGCGAAGAACGGTGCAGTGGTCTTGTCGTTCGAGACGATGAAGAATTCGACGTGAATGTAGCGCTCTGCAGCATCCATCGCCTTGGCCATCTCGATAATGGACTGCTCGTAGTCGCCGAAGAGCTGGGCGCTGTTGTTCTCTTGCGGCGGCAGCTTGGTCAGCTGCTGGTTCTGCGCGACGATCGTGCGAAAGTGAGCCGGCCACGTGGTGTCGTCGACTTCCACGCCAGCCGCAGCAACGCGCTCCGCGATGATGGAGTCGATCTGCGTCTGCTTGTCACGCCGAGACTTCGGCAGCTTGATGCTTCCGATAAGCAGATACAGCAAGATGCCCAAATACGGCACCAAGATGATTGCGAGCAACCACGCCATCGCGGCGGTAGGTTTGCGGTGCTTGGGAAGCACGATCAGAGCGGTGACGCTGATGGCGACATGCAGCAGCACCGCGCCCAACCAGATCAGATTGCTACCGAGTACAGCGTCCATGAAGATCCATATCGCGTAAAAGAGTCACGTGGCCGGGTGACCGCCATGACTGCACACGTTATCGTGATCCGTTCGCACGCGATGCGCTATTTGATGCTGGTCGCGTCAATATCACCCGAAAGCCACCGTAGCCATCGCTGAGACGGGTCTGAATCGAGCACCAGAGCGCGCACAAGAAGTGTCAGCGGGATGGACAGAATTGCGCCCAGCGGACCAATGATGAACGTCCAGAAGATCACCGAGAAAAAGCTCAGGGTGAGCGATAGGTTCACTGCATCGCTCACGAACTTCGGCTGCACCAAGACCTGCAGGGTCACATTGACGACGCAATAGATCGCCACCACCGCGAAGAAGAGAGGCCATCCCCCTACGACGAGCGCGAGCAGAGCGGGCGGCACCAGCCCGAGCACGAAACCGATGTTCGGCACGAAGTTCGTGACAAAAGCAAGAATCGCCCACACTGCCGGCGCCGGAATGTCGAGAGCCCACAGCGCGAGGCCATCGATAATCGCCACGATTGCGCCGAAGCTCGCATTGACGACGTAGTACTTTCGCACGCCGCCGTTGTAGGCGCGCACACGATCTGCGGTTGGTCGAATCGACGGGCCGAAAGCGGTTTCGGCGCGCGTGTACCGAGCTCCGTCAGCCGCCATGAAGATGATGTACGCGACAACGAAGAAGAATGCGGTGAGCACCGCAAGCACGGTGCTGCCCAGCGACGATGCGAAAGACAGAATCGTCGACGGTGAGAGCAAGCTTGCCGCGGCGTCTGCAGTCGTGGAGTCAAGGCCCAGATCCTGTAGCGACGCGACGATGGTCTGAATGGTCTTCTGCAGTTCGCCTGAGTAGTCGACGACCAACTGGGCGAATTGGGTGCCCGCGAAGAACAACAGCGCGACCAGCACAGCGAGGATCAAATATGCGACGACAATCACGGCGGTCGTAGCCGCCCAGCGCGGCCACCCTTTGCGCTCAAGGGGGAACCGAATCGGATGACAGATGATCACGAGCACCGCACCGAGCACCAGCGGACCGACGAGATCGCGTGCCAGAAACAGGCCTGCGAGCGCTACGACGGTAGCCGCCAGCCCGATTAGCACAGACAGCGTCGGTGAAAGCATCGGCTGAGCGCGCTCGGGTGCTGAAGTGGGTTGCGGGGGCTGACGTCTCACGGCGCAAGCGTATCTGAACCGAAGGGATACAGCAGGTTAAGACCCACTCCCGGGCGTCCGAGTCGGGAGCATTCGATCACACCATCATGTCGATGCAGCGTTCGGGGGCAGCGGCGGGCGAGGCGGCACCTCAGGCTCAGACGCGAGCTTCGTCCCAGGTTCGGGCATCTCACCGAGTCGGGCCGCAATGCCGTTGATCTGCCGTGCGAGCTCACGAACTTGACCGCGAGTGGATGCCTCGTCATCGTCGTGACCGCGCGAAGCGAACTCGATGACCCACGACGCCAGCGTCGCGGTGACCACACCTACAAGCGCCACAGCCGCGCCCATGAGCAACACGGCGACCAGTCGACCCATCAACGTCACGGGGTAGTAATCGCCGTAGCCCACCGTGCTCATCGTCACCGCCGCCCACCAAATCGAGTCGCCGAAGTTGACGATGTTCGCGCCAGGCGCGTTGCGCTCGGCATCAAGCACCGAGAGTGAACCGATCCAGATCAGAATGACCACGGCGCCAGCGCCGTACACCGCGAGCCGGCTGCGAATGGCAGTTCCCTGGGTGTGCTCAACCCCACCCACCAGCGTGAGCGCCTTCAACAATCGCAAGGGGCGCAAGGCGGGAAGAATCACAACGGTGAAGTCAAACAGGTGCCTGACGAACCAGTGTCGTTTGTCGGCTGCCAAACCCAGTCGCACGACGTAGTCGACGGCGAAGATCACCCAGGTGAACCCCATGATGATCCGGGCGGTCATGAAGGCGGTTCCCTGAAAGTCGGCGATCACCTGCCACGAGTAAACGACGATGAACACAACGGATGCAACGATGAGCGGCACGCGCGTGAGCCGGCGCCATCGTTCTTCGGTCAGTTTTGCCATGAGTCAGCCTCGCTGCACGTCTTGTTGGAGAGCCGCTGCGTTTCGGATGAAGAGCACGACCCACGTGAACACGAGAATGCCCGCCACCAGTTCCACGGCGGTCAGCGTGTAATACCCCACAGCGAAGTTCACCGCGAGGATCGCGATCACGCCAACGAACACGTAGCCGACCACGATGAAGGCCTTCGGCAGACCGGGAATCCAGCGATGCAGACGGAAGACGAGCGTCGCGAAGGCGACGACCATTCCTGAAGCGACAGCGGTATGGATTCCGAAGAACTCATCGACGGTGAACACGCCGACGAGCGCCAGGAAGACGCCGACGATGATGAGCGCTGTGCGCACATTGCGCAAACCGTGCAGGTTAGGGGTTGGAATCGCACGGGTGGCATAGCGGGCGAGAGTCGTCACGATGAAACCCGCGACGATCAGCGTCAGATTGAATGTGAGCGACGACAGATCGTTGGTCATCCCGAGTGCGCTCAGGTTGTCCATCCACCAGTGCGGATCGCTGGCTGTCAACATGGCGGCAAGGACGCCCTCGAGCAGGAACACCGCGAGAATGATCGCCAGCAGCTGCAGATCGATATGTGTCGCTGAGAAGAACGTGAGATAGGCGGTGATCGAGGCTGCGGCGCCCGAGATGATCACCACGAACAGTGCGAACACCTCAGCGTCGATGAACCCGTCTTCCAAGATGACCGCGAAAAGGGTCATCGAAAGCAACGCGATCACGGCGTGCGCGAACGCCAGTGCCACAACATCGAGCATGTCAAGCACGCTCATCGTGTGTCCGGCGGCGCGGTCATGCACCACATAGCGCCCGGCGATGAACGACAAGAACGCTGCGGCCCCAGACGTGACGGCTGAGAACTGACCCACAGATCCGGGGCCAGCGATTGGCGCCTCGCGAAGTTGGAAGACGATGATCGCGAGCACTCCGACAACGACGAATGCGACGGCGCCGACCCCGAGCGCGAGAGTCTCGAGCGAGCGTTCCCTGTCATCGTGCGGCGCGGCCGAAACGCGCAGACGCAGTTCGCGCCTGGTTGCCGAATGCTCTGTAGTCACGCCACGACTTTAGCGCCGCCGATTGGCCAGCATCCAGCGCACTCGCCCGTCCCCGGCGAGACGGCTTGCCTTACGTCACGACTCTCAACGCTGGTTTGTTTCGGGGCGAGGCGGACTCCACAGCACCACTTCGGTTGCGCGACGCACGCGTGACCCCTGCCGCAGGGTAACCACAGCCCCGGTTGCGCCCGCCGCAAAAACGCGGGCTCCCGGCCGGTTGCCGATCTCAGTGCGCATCTGCTTCTCGAGGTCTGCGACGCGGCGGCGAAGGCCTCGCACCTCATCTTCTAGATCGAGAATGCGCGCGATGCCGGGCAAGCTCAGTCCCTCGGCCGAAAGGCGAGCGACCTCACGCAACTGCTCGACGTGGCGCAACGAGTAGCGGCGTGAACCGCCCTGGGTGCGCGCGGGAACGACAAGCCCGATGCGGTCGTACTGCCGCAACGTCTGAGGGTGCATGCCCGCGAGGTCCGCGGCAACAGCGATCGCGAGGAGGGGGGCGTCTTCGTCAAGCCGATCTTGCTCAGCCATCTGCCATCCTCCTCGCGATCATGTTGAAATGAGCCTATTAGCCGCGTGCTTTCGACATGAGCTCTGCGCGCGGGTTCTCGTGTGGCTCGAGCGCCTGGAACTTCTCGAGCGCTTCACGAGCAGCGTCGTCGAGGTGCGACGGCACCGCGACCTGAACTTCAGCCAACAGGTCGCCGAGCCCCTTCGGACTCTGCACGCCGCGACCCTTGACCCGAAGCACCCTGCCCGAGGGTGTGCCGGGAGCAACCCGCAGTTTGACGGGGTCACCGCCGAGTGTGGGCACTTCGATCGTTGCTCCTAATGCCGCCTCGGTGAATGTCACCGGAACGGTCACCCGAAGGTTCAGTCCGTCACGGGCGAACACCGGGTGCGGCCGCACAGTTACCGCCACAACTACATCTCCGTTCTCGCCGCCGTCGGGCGACGGACGCCCGCGACCGCGCAGGCGCACTTTCTGACCGTCAGCGATGCCAGCGGGAATCTTGACCTTGAACGGCTTGCCGTCTTCACCCTGCAGCGTGATCGTCTCACCCTTGGTAGCGGTGATGAAGTCGACGGTCGTGCGAGCTGTGACATCTGCGCCGCGTGTCGGACCGCCGTAGCCGCGGAAGCCGCCGGTCGATTGACCGAAGCGCCCGTTGCCGAATCCACCGCCCTGCTGATTGAACATCGAGAAGATGTCTTCGTACTCGGGACCACTGGCCCCGGGCCGGGCACCACGACCCTGCGAAAACATGCTGAACACGTCTTCGAAGCCGCCCGTGGCGCCGCCACCGCCAGAAGTGAAGCGGGCACCGGAACCCATCGCGCGAATCTGGTCATACTCCGTGCGCTGCTCAGGGTCAGAAAGCACCGAGTACGCCTCGCTGACCTCTTTGAACTTCGCTTCGGCCGAAGCATCCCCCTGGTTGGAGTCGGGATGATACTTGCGGGCGAGCTTGCGATAGGTCTTCTTCAGATCAGCGTCGGCGACGTCTTTCGAGACGCCGAGCGTCTTGTAAAAGTCCTTATCGAACCAGTCCTGACTGGCCATGGTTCCTCCTTGACCGGTCTATTCAGCGGGAACAGCGACGACAACCTTGGCCGGACGCAGCTCCACCGAACCCAGTCGGTAGCCGATTTCGACCACTTCAAGGATCGTCGCCTCGGTTGCACCGGGCGTGGGTGCCTGAAAAATCGCCTCGTGCTGTTGCGGATCGAATGCTTCGCCCGCTACGCCGTAGGTTGTCAGCCCCATGCGCTCAGCAACGGCGCGCAGTTTCTCGGCGATCGGGAAGAACGCGGTGCCCTCTTCGAGATCACCGTGCTTCTCAGCGCGGTCAAGATCGTCGAGGACGGGCAGCAGGCCCTTGGCCACGGATCCCTTGGCACGCTCGATCTCGACCTCGCGCTGGTCTTCTGTGCGGCGACGATAGTTGGCGTACTCAGCCTGCAGGCGCTTCAGGTCGTTCAGCAACGCCGACTCTAGATCGGCGAGCACGGTATCTTCTGCCGCAGCATCGGTATTCTGCTCAGCACCCAAGATGTCATCGACGGTGAGCTCCTCCTGCGGGTCGGGGTCGGAGACCTGCGTCTCCGACCCCTCGTCGCCGAGGACCTCGTCTTCGCCGTGCTCTTCAGCGTTTGGCTCTTCGAAGTCCTTGTCAGCCATGATTACTTGTTGTTGTCCTTTTCGTCTTCGTCGTCGACGACCTCGGCATCTACGACGTCTTCATCAGACGTCGCACCGGCCTCATCGGTCGGGGCCTCAGCGTCGGGTGCGGCAGCGGCGTCAGCCTGGCTCGAAGCATAGATTGCTTCGCCGAGCTTGCCCTGGCTCTCGTTGAGCTTCTCGAACGCAGTCTTCACGGCTTCGTCATCGTCACCAGCGAGGGCGGCTTTGAGGGCATCGACGTCAGCCTGAACTTCGGTCTTGACCTCTTCGGGCAGCTTGTCTTCGTTCTCCTTGATGAGCTTCTCGATCGAGTACGAGAGCGTCTCAGCCTGGTTGCGAATTTCAGCCGACTCACGGCGCTTCTTGTCTTCGGCAGCGTTCTCTTCCGCTTCCTTGACCATGCGCTCGATGTCTTCCTTCGGCAAGGACGAACCACCGGTGATCGTCATCGACTGCTCCTTGCCCGTGCCCTTGTCCTTGGCAGACACGTGCACGATGCCGTTGGCGTCGATGTCGAAAGTAACCTCGACCTGCGGAATGCCCCGAGGCGCGGGAGCAATACCCGTGAGCTCGAAGGTTCCGAGCGGCTTGTTGTCGCGAGTGAAGTCACGCTCACCCTGGAACACCTGGATCGCCACTGACGGCTGGTTGTCGTCAGCCGTGGTGAAGGTCTCGCTGCGCTTGGTCGGGATGGCCGTGTTGCGCTCGATGAGCTTGGTCATAATGCCGCCCTTGGTCTCGATGCCGAGGCTCAGGGGGGTGACATCGATGAGCAGCACATCCTTGCGCTCGCCCTTGAGAACGCCAGCCTGCAGGGCAGCGCCGACGGCGACGACCTCATCAGGGTTGACGCCCTTGTTCGCTTCCTTGCCCGCCTCTTTCTTGACGAGCTCAGCTACGGCAGGCATACGCGTGGAGCCACCGACGAGCACAACGTGATCGATGTCGGCAACCTTGATGCCCGCTTCGCGAATGACGTCTTCGAAGGGCTTCTTGGTGCGGTCCAGAAGGTCCTTGGTGAGATCTTCGAACTTCGCCCGCGAGAGCGTCTCGCTCAGCGATACGGGGCCCGAGTCAGTCAGCGACAGGTAAGGCAGGTTGATGCTGGTCGAGTTCGAGCTCGACAGCTCCTTCTTCGCCTGCTCCGCCGCCTCCTTGAGACGCTGCAGAGCGATCTTGTCGCCCGAGACGTCCACTCCGGTGGTCTCCTTGAACTGCTTGATCAGGTACTCGACGACGCGTTGATCCCAGTCGTCACCACCGAGGCGGTTGTCACCAGAAGTTGCCCGAACCTGGATGGTCGAGAAGTCGTCGTCCTTGCCCACTTCGAGCAGCGAGACGTCGAACGTTCCGCCACCGAGGTCGAACACGAGAATCAGTTCGTCTTCTTTGCCCTTGTCTAGGCCGTACGCGAGAGCCGCGGCCGTGGGCTCGTTGATGATGCGAAGAACGTTGAGGCCTGCAACTTCGCCAGCTTCTTTCGTTGCCTGACGCTCAGCGTCGTTGAAGTAGGCGGGAACGGTGATAACTGCGTCGGTCACGGTGTCACCGAGGTACTCCTCGGCGTCGCGCTTCAGCTTCATCAGAATGCGAGCCGAGATCTCCTGCGGCGTCCACTTCTTTCCGTCAACCTCGAAGCTCCAATCGGTGCCGATGTGGCGCTTGACGCTGGCGACGGTGCGGTCGACGTTGGTGACAGCCTGGCGCTTCGCGGTCTCACCGACGAGCACCTCGCCGTCTTTCGTGTAGGCGACCACCGAAGGGGTGGTGCGGAAGCCCTCTGCGTTGGCGATGACCTTGGGCTCGCCACCCTCGAGGACGCTGACGACCGAGTTGGTCGTTCCGAGGTCGATTCCTACAGCACGTGCCATGTGTGTTTCTCCTTCATTTTGGCCGAGCGGATGCTGCGACCGTGCGTATACGGGAAGTATTGGGCGACTCTGTAAATAGTTGAGTCGTGATGGCTCAAGGCTAGCCGGGGTACCCCAAGGTGTCAAATGAACTTGATACGACTCATATCAACTTTTCAGAAATGGTCACGAAAGTGTTCCGCAGGCTACCGCTTGTTCACCACGGAGCAATAGCGTGTGCACATGAGTGCGCCCGAACGCCCCAATTCGTCACTGCCCGATTTCAAGGGCGTGACCCCTACTGACGCAATGGCCGCGGCCGTCGCCACCGAGGGGCCGGCTCGAACGAGCAAGAAGATGGTGTTCTCCTGGGGCCTGTGGGACTGGGGCTCGGCCGCTTTCAACGCCGTCGTCACCTCGTTCGTCTTCACCGTCTATCTGACAAGCTCGAGCTTCGGGCCGGCCGGAACAATCGAAGCGCAGCTCGGCTGGGCGCTCGCGGGCGCCGGTCTGCTGATTGCCGTGCTCGCGCCGGTCACCGGGCAACGCTCCGACACTTCCGGGCGTCGCAAGCTCTGGCTCGCCGTCAATACGTACATAGTGGTGGCACTGACCGCGGCAATGTTCTTCGTTCAGCCCGATCCCTCTTTCCTCTGGCTCGGTCTCGCGCTGTTGGCCGTCGGCAACGTCTTCTTCGAATTCGCGGGCGTCAACTACAACGCGATGCTCCTACAGGTTTCGACCCCGCGGTCGATCGGACGAGTGAGCGGGTTCGGTTGGGGCCTGGGCTACGTCGGCGGCATCGTCCTGCTTCTCATCGTCTACTTCGGCTTCATCTCGCCTGAGGTGGGCCTGTTGGGCATCACAAGCGAGAACGGCATGGACGTTCGCGCAACCGTGCTGACCTCTGCGATCTGGTTCGGCATCTTCGCGATTCCCGTGCTCCTGTTCGTTCCCGAGTACAAGGGCGTGGGCGTCAAGCGCGAGAAAGTAAGCTTCTTCGCTTCATACGCGCGACTAGGTCGAGACATCGCGCGCCTTTGGCGTGAGAGCCGCCAGACGGTGTGGTTCCTGCTCGCGAGCGCAGTATTTCGCGACGGGCTCGCCGGCGTGTTCACCTTCGGCGGTGTGCTCGCGGCATCTGTCTTCGGATTCTCTCCCGGTGAAGTAATCATCTTCGCCATTGCTGCCAACGTCGTCGCGGGCATCTCCACCATTGCCGTTGGCGCGCTCGACGATCGCCTCGGCGCGAAACCGGTCATCGTTGCCGCACTCATCGGTCTGATCGTGTCGGGATCGCTCGTGTTCTTCCTGCACGACGGTGGAGCCATCGTGTTCTGGACCGCCGGCTTGGCGCTCACTCTCTTCGTCGGGCCGGCACAGTCAGCATCCCGAACCTTTCTTGCGCGACTCATTCCGCCGGGGCGCGAGGGAGAAGTGTTCGGCCTCTACGCGACCACGGGCCGCGCGGTGTCGTTCCTCGCGCCCGCCATGTTTGCGCTGTTCGTGGGCATCTCAGGAGAGGCCTACTTCGGCATCTTGGGCATCATGCTGGTGCTCTTGGCGGGCCTGCTCATGCTGCTGCCGGTCAAGGCAACACAGAACAAACTGCGCGCCTAGCCCACTCAGAGGTCGCCGGGTTGATCCTTCGAAGAGGCCGTGGGCTCGGGCGCTGAGCCGGGAACTGCCTCATTGGAATCGGTGGCAGCGACTACCTTCGACGCCTCGTCAACCTCGAGGTCTCGGGGCCTGAGCGGGCGCCGGCCGAGCCACTTCGGAAAGCGAATGCCCTGCCGGTCGGCCTCTTCGACCTCGAGCCCGTAGTAGTCGCCGATGCGTTCAACGAAGGCCGCGCGTTTGGCGAGGTCGTACGCATGCCGCTCACGGCGGAAGGCAACCACCGTCGCCCAGCAGATCAGCAGCATGACCACGCTGAATGGCAGCGCAATCGTGATTGCCGCCGTCTGGATGGCGGTCAGACCTCCCGTGATCAGCAGCGACACCGCGAGGATGGCGGTGACCAGCGTGAAGAATGTGCGCACCCACTTGGCTGGTTCTTGATTGCCACCGGTGGCGATCATTCCCATCACGAGCGCTCCAGAGTCTGACGAAGTGATGAAGAAGATCGAGATCAGCAGAATCACACCGATGGTGAGCACCGAGGCGCCGGGGAAGAATGTCAGCAGCTGAAAGATCGAGCCCTCAAGATCGACCGATCCGTCGGGCAAGGTCATCGAGCCTGGGTCGTTCATTTCCAGGTAGAGCGCCGAGCCGCCAAGCACGGCGAACCACAAAATTCCCAGCAAGGTGGGAACGATGATCACGCCGAGCACGAACTCTCGCACCGAGCGGCCCTTTGAGATGCGGGCGATGAAGATTCCGACGAAGGGCGCCCACGAGATCCACCAACCCCAGTAGAACGAGGTCCACGCGGCTTGCCACGCTTCGCCCTCTTCGCCCTGGAAGGCGCTCGTATTGAACGACAAGCCGACGAAGTTCTGAATGTATCCGCCGATCGACTGCACCCACTCGCGCAACAAGAACTCGGTCTGACCGAAGATCAGAATGTAGGCAAGCAGCAGCCCAGCCAAGATGAGGTTGGTCGACGAAAGCCATTTCATGCCCTTTGTGACGCCCGACAGCACCGACATGAGCACGAAGAAGGTGATCACGCCAATGATCGCGACTTGCAGTCCCGTCGATGGCTCAGCAAGGCCGGCGGACTCAAGGCCGGCGCTGATCTGCATCACGCCGAGTCCAAGCGAGGTGGCAACACCGAAGAGCGTGCCGACGAGCGCGATCACATCGATCGCGTGACCCCAGCCCCCGAGCACTCGCTTCTCGCCGAGAATCGGCTCGAGCGTCCAGCGAATCGAGATCGGCCGACCACGGCGATGAATCGCGTAGGCAAGAGCAAGGCCGACGACAACATAGATCGACCAGGCTTGAACCCCCCAGTGCAGGTAAGTCTGGGTGAGCGCAGACTGCGCGAGCACGTCGGGTGGACCCGAGACGCCCGGGCGCGGGTTCACATAGTGACTGAGTGGCTCGCTCACTCCGTAAAAGACCAGCCCGATACCCATTCCGGCGGCGAAGAGCAGTGAGAACCACGCCCCCACCGAGAACTCCGGCTTGTCGTCATCCTTGCCGAGCTTGATGTCGCCGAAGCGAGAGAAACCCATGGTCAGGGCGAACACAACGAAAAACGCCGCGAGCACAACGTAGTACCAGTTGAACGCATTGACGATTGACGACTGGATTGCGCCGAACATCGCTTCCGCGGCCGAGGGTGCGATCAAGGCGAAGGCGCTGAAGGCGAATACGACGGCGGCCGCGGGCCAGAACACCCAGCGCAGAATGCCGCTGGAACTGGTCGTATTTCTGGGTGGAGCAGTATCAGTGTGGGTATCCGTCACGGTGACACGCTATCGACTGGCGCTCACCAGCGGGAGGTGTAGGTGAAAACTTGTGTTGTGGCGTGCACTGTGGTTGAGAGTGCGCTGCGATTGCGGGTTGTCCTGCAGGTGAGGACGTGCGCCCCGCGTGTGGCTAAGACTGCGGCCATCCGTCGGCCAGCTTGGTCAGCAACCGGGCGAGGTCAGCGCGCTCAGCGTCGGTGAAGGTCGAAAGCGCCGAGTCGATCGCCTCTCGCCGGTTTCCGGTGAAGTCCTGCACGATGCGGCGTCCACGTTCGGTGAGTGCAACGCGGCTGCGCCGTGCGTCGTGAGGGTCTATCTCTCGACGCACAAGTTCATGCTCGACGCCCTGCTGCACCAATCGGGATGCGCGGGGCTGATCCACGCTGACGGCTTCGGCGATCTCGCCGATAGTGAGGGGGTGGGATGCTGCGGCGAGCGCCTCGAGCAGGCGCATCCGAGCCGGTCCGCCGAATCGCCCGGCCCCCTCTGCCCATGGGGGTCCGCCGTGGCCGCGTCCGTGTGAATGCGGGTGACCGCGGCCGGTGTGATCGTGCTCTGCGTGTCGCGCGGGCCCTTCTTTGGCCCACGGCGGCCGTGGCATCCGACGACCACGCACGCGGGCCAGCGCGGCGGCGATTTCGTCGGCGTGCTGCGCGGATTCGGCGGGACTGTTCGGCATCCGTCTAATTTACATGCAACTTGACATACTTTACATTCGTATGTCACTGTACATATACATGCGTTCTGACATGTAAATATTCGGCGGTACGGCCGCCCCCGAAAGGACTCCCCATGAATACCGAAAACGACACGACCAAAGGGGCAGTACCGGCCCCTCGACCCCTCGGCTTCTGGCTGCGCATCGTCGACCGTCTCATCACTGATGAGTTCGCGAGCACCCTTGATGCCGAGGGCGTTTCACGCCGTGAGTGGATGCTGCTCAATGCCCTCTCTGGTGACATTGACATGCCCGGACTTGCAGAGCGCCTCGCTCGAAAGGGCAAGCATCTGCAACGGCTCCGCAAGCGCGGATGGGCCGACGAAAGCGGTGACGGCACCTGGTCGCTCACCGACGAAGGGCTTGCCACGAAGGCACGACTCGACGAACTCGTTCGCGGCGTCCGCGCCCGCGTCGCGGGCTCAGTCTCGCCCGAAGACTTCGCCACCACCCTGACATCGCTGGAATCCATCGCCCGCGAACTCGGGTGGGACGAAAACTCATCGCGCGGTTTCCGAGGCCGAGGATTCGGGCGACGCCGCGGACACCGTCGTGGACACGGCCGCCACGGGCAACACGGACACGGCTGGCACGGTGAGCACCATCACGGACACGGTGGCGCAGGCTGCGGACAAGCCGGCCCCCAGGGCGCAGACTCGCCGAGCGACCAGGCCGACCGCGAAGGTGAGCAGTCGCACGATGACCGCCCATGCCACCACCACGGCCCCGAGCCGCTCGATCACAACATCCACCACGACCACGGCCCGAACATGCACCGCGGGTTCAAACCCGGCACCGGCGAGGTCTAGAACGAGCAGTTCCCCACCCAGCCACGCCGCCACACAGCCATGCAGGCCACGCAGCCATGCAGGCCACGCCGTCATGCCGTCATGCAGGCCACCCAAACGGCCGGGGACTTCCCCGACAACCCACCCAGGGCACCCGAAACACGGCGCGTCGCGCAAACCCCCGGCCGTTTCGCACCCGCCTCCGCACCATGCGCCACGAAGCGCACGCCCGCACGCACGCACGCACACCCACGCTCCTCCCGCACGCACCGCACACCGCACACCGCACGCACCACACACCACACACGGCACAATGGAGGAGTGACGACCCCTGCACTGGTTGCGATCTCGCACGGCACCGCGTCGGCTGCCGGCCAAGCCGCAGTTGAGGCCCTCGCTGCTGCCGTTGTTGCACAGCTGCCTGACGTCACGGTGCGCTTGGGGCACGTCGATGTGCAGCAGCCCGACGTGGCTGCATCCCTCGCCGGGCTTGACGAGAAGCAGCCGATCGTCATCGTTCCCCTGTTGCTCTCGGCTGGCTACCACGTGCGAATCGACCTGAAAGAACAGTCGGCGCATCGCGACAACGTCACCATCTCTGCAGCGCTCGGACCAGACGAGCGCCTCGTCGACGCTCTTATCGCGCGCCTCGCACCCCTGAACCCCCAGCACGCAGACGCAATCGTGCTTGCCGTCGCGGGCTCGAGCGATGAGCGCGCCAACGATGACTGCAGAACCATCGGGCGGATGCTGAGCGAGCGACTCGACCAAGATGTGACGGTCGGCTTCTTGGCCGCCACCGAGCCACGTCTCGGTACAGCAATCGAAGCCGCACGCGAGGCGGGCGCCGCACGCATCGTGGTGGCCAACTATCTGCTCGCGCCCGGGTACTTTCACGATCTCGCAACCCGCCTCGCCAAAGGCGCACCCGTCGCTCGGCCGCTGCTCGACGACGACGAGCCCGCTCACCAGATCGTGGCCGTTGTCGCGGATCGCTACCGAAGCATGCTGCCTCTCGACTGACCTTCTGTGTCTCCGCATTACGCCGCTTAACGCTGCTTGACGTCACTTGTGACGACCTCGCCCGGCCGCTCTTACTCTCGGTGAGTGGGCAGATCGATGCTCACGCCCGGGGACGCCCGGACATCGGAGGCCATCATGACTACCAGCAACACCGAGACCCGCACCCCGCGACGCCCCTCGTCGAAGCCGAACGGTCAGTGGAACATCGACGGCAAAGCACCACTCAACGCCAACGAAGAGTGGAAGCAGGTCGACAACGGGCTCGCCGTTCGCGAGCGCATCGAGAACGTCTATTCCAAAGGCGGGTTCAAATCGATCGACCCCACCGATCTTCACGGGCGCTTTCGCGTGTGGGGTCTTTACACTCAACGCAAGCCGGGCATCGATGGTGGCCGCACCGCGACTCTTGAACCGCACGAGCTCGAAGACGAGTACTTCATGTTGCGCGTGCGCATCGACGGCGGCCAGCTCACTACTGAACAAGTGCGGGTCATCGGTGAGATATCCACCGAGTTCGGGCGTGGCACTGCAGATCTCACTGACCGCCAGAACGTGCAGCTGCACTGGGTTGAAGTCGAGTCGATGCCAGAGATCTGGCGCCGCCTCGAAGCCATCGGCTTGGGCACCACCGAGGCGTGCGGAGACGTTCCGCGCGTGGTGCTGGGTTCTCCTGTTGCCGGCATCGCTGCCGACGAGCTGATCGACCCCACCCCGCAGATCAACGACATCACCTCACGTTTCATCGGCGATGAGACGCTCGCCAACCTGCCCCGCAAGTTCAAAACCGCGATCACCGGCCACCCCAGCCAAGACGTGGTGCACGAGATCAACGACGTAGCATTCGTGGCGGTCGAGCACCCCACCCTCGGCATCGGCTACGACCTGTGGGTCGGCGGCGGGCTCTCTGCGTCGCCCCGTCTCGGCGAGCGCCTCGGCGCCTTCGTCACCCCCAACGAGGTCACCGAGGTATGGCACGGCGTGGCACAGATCTTTCGCGACTATGGCTACCGCCGACTTCGCAACAAGGCCCGCCTCAAGTTCCTGCTCGCGGAGTGGGGTCCCGAGAAGTTCCGGCAGATTCTGCAAGACGAATACCTCGGCTACGCGCTTCCCGATGGACCGGCCGCTCCCAAGCCCCTGACCGCGGGCGACCATGTCGGTGTGCACCGCCAGAAAGACGGCCGCTTCTATGTCGGCGCTACCCCCATCGTGGGTCGTATTTCTGGGCCCATGCTCACGCAGCTCGCTGAGCTGGTCGAAGGCCACGGCTCAAGCCGCATCCGCACCACTCCTCACCAGAAGATCGTCATTCTCGACATTCCTGAGGACCGTGTGGAGTCGCTGATCAAGGGCCTCGACGACCTCGGCCTGCAGGCGCGCCCGAGTCTGATTCGCCGCGGCACGATCGCGTGCACCGGAATCGAGTTCTGCAAGCTCGCGATCGTCGAGACCAAGGCGTTCGCGACGGCAGCGGTGCTCGACCTTGAAGAGCGCCTCGACGCTTTCGACCTGCCCCATCCCATCAGCCTGCACGTCAACGGCTGCCCCAACTCATGCGCCCGCATTCAGACCGCCGACATCGGGCTGAAGGGCCAGCTCGTCACGATCGACGGCGAGCAGGTTCCCGGCTACCAGGTGCACCTCGGTGGCGGTCTCGCCTCTGACAACCGCGACGAGGCTGGCCTTGGCCGCACCGTGCGCGGACTCAAGGTTGCCGCAGACGGCATCGCTGACTACGTCGACCGTGTCGTCAAGCGCTTCCTTCAAGACCGCGACGCCGACAGCGACGAAACGTTCGCACAGTGGGCTCACCGCGCCGAAGAAGAGGCACTGCAATGACCGTCTCACTCGCGCCACGCATCGAGGCGAAACGTTCGCGCGAAGAGCTCAAGGCCATCGCCGAGCGAGGCGCCGAAGAACTCCGCAGCGGTGCCGACGACGAAGCGACGCCAGCACAGGTCGTGCAGTGGGTAGCCGAGAATTTCGGCACGGATGCTGCCGCCGTCGCGTGCTCGATGGCTGACGCCGCGCTCCCCCATCTCGTTGCAGAGCACCTCCCCGGCGTCGACGTGCTGTTCTTGGACACCGGCTACCACTTCGCCGAAACGCGCTTCACCCGTGACGAAGTCGGTCGTGAGCTCGATGTGCGCATCGTGGATGTGCTGCCCGAGCAGACGGTCGCCGAGCAAGATGCTGAGTTCGGCGAGAAACTGCACGACCGTGACCCGGCGCTGTGCTGCGATCGACGCAAAGTCGCCCCGCTGAAAGATGCGCTGCGCGGCTACGAAGTCTGGTTCACGGGCGTGCGCCGTGACGAAGCCCCCACCCGAGCGAACACCCCTCTCGTGCAGTGGGATGAGCGCAACGGCCTTGTGAAGATCAACCCGGTTGCCTCGTGGACGTTTGACGACCTGCTCGATTACGCCGGCGGGCACAAGGTGCCGGTGAATCTGCTGGTGACCAACGGCTATCCCTCCATCGGCTGCGCGCCATGCACCAAGGCGGTTGCCCCTGGTGAAGATCCTCGGTCTGGCCGCTGGGCTGGCCTTTCGAAAACGGAATGCGGGTTGCACGTATGACTATTGACACTCTGGCCCCCGGGTCCGTTCACCTGTCGACGCTCGACCTGCTCGAAGCCGAGGCCATCCACATCATCCGCGAGGTCGTCGCCGAATTCGAGCGACCCGTACTGCTGTTCTCGGGCGGCAAAGATTCCGTGGTCGTGCTTCACCTGGCTGCCAAAGCGTTCGCCCCGGGCCGCGTGCCTTTTCCGGTGCTGCACGTAGACACCGGGCACAACTTTCCCGAGGTGCTCGCGTTTCGCGATCGCACGGTCGAGCGGCTCGGCGTCAAGCTCGAGGTCGCCCGCGTGCAGGACTACATCGACGACGGCCGCTTGCACGAGCGTTCCGACGGCACCCGCAACCCCTTGCAGACGGTTCCGCTGCTCGACGCGATCGCCGCTGGCCGACACGACGCTGTCTTCGGCGGAGCGCGACGCGACGAAGACAAGGCGCGGGCCAAGGAGCGCATCATCTCGCTGCGCGATGAGTTCGGGCAGTGGGATCCTCGCAACCAGCGACCCGAACTGTGGAGCCTCTACAACGGGCGCCACACCCCTGGCCAACACGTGCGCGCGTTTCCCATTTCGAACTGGACCGAACTCGACATCTGGCGCTATATCGAACGCGAGAACATCGAGCTGCCGCCGCTGTACTTCGCCCACGCTCGCGAGGTTTACCAGCGCGACGGCATGTGGCGCCCGGTCGGAGAATTCTCACCGCCGCGCGCCGACGAGCGGGTCGAGCTGCGCACGGTTCGCTACCGCACCGTGGGCGATATGAGTTGCACTGGGGCAGTGGAATCGGATGCTGCCGACCTCGCGGCCATCGTGGGTGAGGTCGCGCGCTCGACCATCACCGAGCGCGGGGCCACTCGTGCCGATGACCGCCTCAGCGAGGCCGCCATGGAGGATCGCAAAAAGGATGGGTACTTCTGATGGCTGACGCACTCGCAGACTCAACGCTGTTTCGTTTCGCGACGGCAGGCTCAGTCGACGACGGCAAATCGACGCTCGTCGGACGGTTGCTGCACGACTCGAAGGCGATCCTCGCCGACCAGCTCGAGCAGGTTGCGCGCACGTCGAGCGACCGAGGCTTCGCTCATGGCGAGTTCGACTTCGCCCTGCTCACCGATGGCCTCCGTGCCGAGCGCGAGCAGGGCATCACGATCGACGTGGCGTACCGCTACTTCTCCACCGGCAATCGCAGCTTCATCCTCGCGGACTGCCCCGGTCACGTGCAGTACACCCGCAACATGGTCACCGGCGCCACCACCGCTGACGCCGTGATTGTGCTTGTCGATGGCCGCAAGGGAGTGCTCGAACAGACGATTCGCCACCTCGCAGTCGTCGCGTTGCTGCGCGTGCCGAACGTGATCATCGCGGTCAACAAGATCGACCTCGTTGAGTACTCGCAGCAGCGTTTCGAACTGGTTGCCGCGCAAGCGGAGCGCGTCGCCTTCGAGCTGGGTATTTTGAACCTGCATGTGCTTCCGGTGTCTGCACTTGAGGGCGACAACATCGTCGATCGTTCCGAGCGCACCCCCTGGTACACCGGGCCAGCGCTACTCGAGTTGCTAGAGAGCCTGCCGGCGGCTGACACCACCAACCAGAAGAAGGACTCTTTTCGCCTTCCGGTGCAGATGGTGTTGCGACCACAGGGCGGGCTCGCACCGAATCTCGTGACGGATGCTGCCGAAGCTGAGCGGTTGCGCGACTACCGCGCGTCAGCCGGTCGCATCGCCTCGGGTGAAGTGCACGTCGGCGATGAGGTTGAAGTCTTTCCGGCCGGGGCGAAGACGACAGTCACCGGTATTCGCGTCGCGGGAGTCTCGGTTGATCACGCCGCAGCGCCACAGTCGGTGTCGATCGAGCTCGCCGACGACGTTGACAGCGCGCGCGGCGCGCTGATCGCAGCATCCGGATCATTGCCCGCGGGCCGTCGCGAGGTAGAAGCCGAGCTCTTTCAACTAGATTCACGCGCGCTCACCGTCGGATCCCGTGTGTTGGTCAAGCACGGCACCGCGACCGTGCAGGCACTCGTAGCGCAGATTGACTCCCGCTACGACCTGGACGCGCTCACCCATCAGCCCACCGAATCACTGCAGACGAACGACATCGGACGGGTGACGTTGCGGCTCGCCGCTGAGCTGCCGCTCGAGCCGTACGCAACGAGCCGCCATGGCGGATCGTTCCTCGTGATTCACCCGTCATCGGGCGCGACGCTCGCCGCTGGCATCACCCGCAACTAGTTCTGCTCACCGCTTATCTAAGGAGCCACCATGTCGCACGGAAAGGTATCGCTCGTTGGCGCAGGCCCTGGCGACCCGGAACTGCTCACGCTCAAGGGTCTGCGCGCACTGCAGCGAGCCGACGTGATCGTTGCCGATCGCCTTGGCGCACGCAGCGTACTCGAGGGCATCGTGGCGCTGGGCACCGTCATCGCCGCCGAGATCATCGACGTGGGCAAGAGCCCCGGCAACCACGTGGTGCCGCAAGACAACATCAACGAGCTGCTCGTCACGCTTGCCGTGCAGGGCAAGAACGTGGTTCGCCTCAAGGGCGGCGATCCCTACGTGTTCGGGCGCGGCAGTGAAGAGATCGACGCGTGCCGCCGGGCCGGCATCGAGGTAGAAGTCGTTCCGGGAATCACCTCTGCCATTGCAGCGCCCGCAGTGGCCAGCATCCCTGTGACTCACCGTGGCCTTGCCACTGCCTTCACCGTGATCACGGGCCACGACCAGATCGCACAGCTCTCTGGCGGACGCGATCACACCGTGCTGCTGCTGATGGGCGTGGGCACTCTCGCACACTCGGCCCTTACGCTCGCTCGCGGCGAGCGCGGCAGCGATTGCCCGGTTGCGGTAATCGAAGACGCGCACGGTCCGCGCGAGCGGATTACCATTGGAACCCTAGGCACCATCGCGGCACAAGCCGCCGAGCGAGGTATTCGCTCACCCGCGGTCGTCGTTGTCGGCGACGTCGTTCGGGTGAGTCCTCTTGCTCCTGCCGAGTGGGCAGTCAGCTCACTCGAGGTGTCACAAGACTTTTCCGCGCGTCTCACCGCGGAGCACTCCCTGAAAGGCATCAAGCAGTGACTGATCTCAATCTGCGCGTCGCGATCATCGGCGCCGGGCCCGCCGGCATCTATGCGGGCAACATTCTCTCGAACGCCGTGCGCGATGCCGGCGGCACCGTCGCGATCGACCTGCTCGAATCCCTTCCTGCCCCCTACGGGCTCATCCGTTACGGTGTCGCCCCAGATCACCCCCGCATCAAGGGCATCGTCAATTCACTGCACGAGATGCTCGACGCACAGCACGAGTCAGGCTCGGGTCGCACCATCCGCTTCATCGGCAACGTTGAAGTCGGTCGCGATGTGTCACTCGAAGAACTGCAGCAGCGCTACGACGCTGTGGTCTTCGCCACCGGCGCGATTCGGGATGCTGCGCTCAACATTCCCGGAATCGACCTGCCAGGCTCCTTCGGCGCCGCCGACTTCGTGGCGTGGTTCGACGGACACCCCGACGTACCCCGCAACTGGACTCTCGATGGAGCCCAGGTGGCGGTCATCGGCAACGGCAACGTCGCGCTCGACGTTGCGCGTGTGCTTGCCAAGCACGCCGAAGATCTGCGTTCCACCGAGATCGCCGACAACGTGCTCGCTGGTCTCGAAGCATCGAAGGTCACCGACGTGCACGTGTTCGGCCGTCGTGGCCCGGCCGACATCAAGTTCACTCCCATCGAGCTACGCGAACTCGGCGAAGTGCCCAACGTCGACATCATCGTCTCTGACGAAGACTTCGCTCATCTCGAAGGCGTTGTGCCCGCCAACAACCAGATGAAGGTCATGCTGCGCGTGCTCAACAGCTGGCGCACCCGCGAATCAACCGGAGCGTCACGCCGCCTGCACCTGCACTTCTATCACGCCCCCGTCGAAGTCGTCGGAGAGACCAAGGTTGAGGGCCTGCGCTTTGAGCGCACCACACCGACTGGCGATGGCAGCGTGGTCGGCACCGGCGAGTTCCGCGACTTCGACATCGATCAGGTCTATCGCGCCGTCGGCTACTTCGGCTCGCCCGTCTTGGGAGTTCCGTTCGACGAGGTGCGTGGCGTCATTCCAAACGTTGAGGGACGAGTGACCGATATCGCATCGGCACTGGATGCTGAAGACGGCGGCACCGCGGTGCGCGGCCTCTACGCCACCGGCTGGATCAAGCGCGGTCCCGTCGGGCTCATCGGCCACACCAAGTCAGACGCGATGGAGACCATCGCACACCTGGTATCTGACGCTCAGGCGGGTCTGCTCGAGTCGCCCGCCCAGAGCGAAGACGTGCTCGATCTGCTCGCCTCGCGCGACGTCGCGTTCACCACGTGGGACGGCTGGCGCGCGCTTGACGCCCACGAGCGTGCCCTCGGCGAGAACCACCAGCACTCGCGCGAGCGCGTCAAGGTCGTTCCGCGCGAAGAGCAGGTTGCCATCTCGCGCAACGGCGCCCTGATCGACTCCTGACGTCAGTCGTGGTGGAACACCTCGGGTAGCTCCTTCCACCATTCGCCCTCAGCGCGATCATCGAGCGGCTGCTGCAACGGCTCTTGCACTGCCCACCAGCGTTGGGTCTCGGGGTCGGCGGCAACGGCGGCCATGTCGGCTTCATAGTCATCGCCGGTGTACTCGAAGTACGAGAACAGCAGCTCGCCATGCCGGTAAATCGAGTAGTTGTGCACGTTGCTCGCCGTCAGCCGGGCCAGAATCGTCGGCCACACCGCAGCGTGGTAGCGCTCATACTCTTCGCGGTTTTCGGCGGGCAGGCCAATCACCGAAGCGACACGCTTCATCGGTTCTCCTTCGTCGCATCTTGGCCAGCAGCGAATCGCTGCGGGTCGAGCCGGTAGAAGTGCGCGGCGGTGCGTCCCAGCATCCATTCACGCTCTTGTTCGCTTACCGAGTCGAACAGCGGCTTGAGCCCGTTCCACACCCGGGTGTATCCGCCGGCGAGAATCGACACCGGCCAATCGCCGCCGTACATCAGTCGCCGAGCGCCGAAGACTTCGACAGCACGCTCGAACGACGGGCGTATCGTATCGGTCGTCCATGAGCTGAGTTCACCCGTCGCAGAGTAGAGGCCGCTGACCTTGCCGTATACGTTCGGGCAGGCGGCGGCTTCAGCAATGAGGGTGTGCCAGGGCTCACTGCCATCGAGCCCGACGGGCGGCTTGCCCAGGTGGTCGATCACCATTCGCAAGTCGGGAAAACGCTCGGCGAGAATCGGCACGATTTCGAGGTGACGCGGCAGTTCAGCCACCACGTCGAAGGTGAGGTTGCGCTCCTGCAGCATTGCCAGCCCGTCTGCCACGTCGCTTCGCAACAGCCAGTCCGGGTCTGGTTTGTTGTGGATCAAGATGCGCACCCCCACCATGAGCGAGTCATCTGCCCAGGAGTTCAGCGTGGCCTCTGCCGCCGCGGCATCGTCGAGTGGCGCGTAGCCCACCACTCCAACGACTTCGGGGTGGGCAGCCGCCGACGCCCGCATGAGCGCGGTGTCTTGTGCGTTATCGGCGGACTGCACCTGCACCGTGTAGCCGACGCCACACGCCTGAAGTTCGGGAGCGACGCCTTCGAAGCTCATCGCCGTGTTGATTGGGGCGAGTTCGGGGCCCAGCCACGCGTACTCGGCGCGGGCAGGATCCCAGACGTGCTGGTGGGCATCGATCACCGGAAAGGTCATGCTTCTCCTTGATGGGGGGGCTCACGGTCGACTTCGACCCTCGAGCATGGGGGAACATCGGATGACTTCGGGAAAACCGTACACTGACAGACGACGCCGTGGGAGTGCCCGCTCGCGTAGAAGAGTTCCTCGCTGCGGGTGCCGAACACGGCCCTGAGGCGTCCTAAACAGACACGCGGTGCGCGCTCACGCGAACGCCGCGGGAATAAGGCCGGCGTCAGCGAGCTCACGCCAGACCGCGTCAGGAATCTCAGTCGCGGCGCGCTCGATGTTCGACTGCACCTGGCGCTCACCACGAGCGCCGAGCACCACGCTGACGACGGTGGGATGACGGAACACATAGGCGATCGCCGCTTCGGGCAACGTCACCCCGTGGCGTTCACAGATGTCGGCAACTGCATTCGTTCGAGCCAAGAGAGGCTCGGGGGCGGGCTCGTAGTCGAACATGGCATCGGCGGCGGGGCGCGGCTTGCTCAACAGCCCCGAGTTGTAAACGCCCGCAACGACAATGCCGACTCCGCGTTCCTGTGCCAGCGGCAACAGGTCTGACACTGCGGTGTCATCAAGCAGGGTGAACCGGCCCGCGCACATCACCAGATCAATGTCAGCGCGCCGAATCAGCTCAGCCAGCGGTTCGGCGAAGTTCATTCCGGCACCCACCGCCGAAACGACGCCCTGCTCGCGCAATTCGATGAGCGCGCCGATGCCTTCGGTAGAAGCCTGCTCGAAATGGTTTTCTGGATCGTGAAGATAAAGGATGTCGAAGCGGTCAAGCCCCGTGCGCTCGAGCGACGCTTCGACCGAGCGCAGAATGCCGTCTCGGCTGAAGTCCCACACCCGCGTCGGGTCGGCAGGAACGTCATAGCCCTCTGTGTCGCGCAGATGCGCAGTCTCGGGTGTCGGCACCAGCAGCCGTCCGACTTTTGTGGAGACGACGTATTCATCTCGCGGTCGCGAGCGCAGCTGTTCGCCGAGTCGTCGCTCAGACAGACCCAGGCCGTAGTGCGGGGCCGTGTCGAAGTAGCGTATGCCGGCGTTCCACGCGGTATCAACGGTCTCAACAGTCTCTTGCTCGGTGGTAACTCGGAACAAATTGCCCAGTTGTGCGGCGCCAAGACCCAGCTCGGTGAGCTGTAAGCCGCGCGGCGTTGCGCGAGTACGCATGGTGATCCCTCCGTCAGTCACACCACTCTAAGTGGTTCGTGCGTTGAATGTCATCGCCGGCAGGAGCTGGCTGGCCCACTTCCGCGAAGCCAGTGCAACTAGGGTAGAATCATCCGATCTTTAGCGGATGCGTCAGCGCAGAATGCGGGTTGCTAAGCGGCCCACCGTTAAACACCCTGATCCAAAGGAGACACCCGTGACACTAGGACGCCTCGGAGACGTCGGTGAAGAGATTCCCGTCATCCGCCACGAAGGACGCGTGCTCGACCTGCGTTCGTTGACCACCGACATCGACGGTGCTTTCCTCGCCAGCGACGGCATCGCCCGTGCTCGCGCGGCCGCGGCTGCGGGCGAGCTCGCAGAGCTGGCTGGCGCAGCAGACATGCGCGTGGGCACACCGATCGCCCGCCCCGGCAAAGTTGTCTGCATCGGCCTGAACTACCACGACCACGCAGAAGAGACCGGCGCAGCCATTCCTGCCGAGCCCGTCGTCTTCATGAAAGATGCTTCGACCGTCAGCGGCCCTTTCGACGACGTACTTATTCCTCGCAAGTCACTCAAGACCGACTGGGAGGTTGAGCTGGGCGTCGTTATCGGCACTGAGGCACGCTACGTCGATTCACCCGAGTCAGCCCTCGCCCACGTTGCTGGCTATCTGCTTTCTCACGACGTCTCGGAGCGCGAGTTTCAGCTCGAGAAGAGCGGCCAGTGGGATCTCGGCAAGAGCTGCGAGACCTTCAACCCCCTCGGGCCCGACCTGGTGCCGGCTGACATGGTCGAAGACCCGCAGAATCTCGGTCTGCGCCTCTGGGTGAACGGTGTGCAGCACCAGAACGGCAACACCTCGGCGCAGATCTTCTCGATCGCGCATGTCATTTGGTACCTCTCGCAGTACATGGTGCTTCGCCCCGGCGATGTCATCAACACCGGCACCCCCGCTGGTGTCGCGCTCGGAATCGAAGGCCAGCCGTATCTGCGAGAAGGCGATGTGGTCGAGCTCGAGATCGACGGCCTCGGCCGCTCACGTCAGACGATGGTGCAGGCATGAGCGCCGGCGAGTTCGACGGCCTCGTTGCTGTCGTCACGGGCGGCGCGTCAGGAATCGGCCTGGCATCGGCGCTGGCGCTCGCTGAGCGGGGCGCGCAAGTTGCCGTACTTGACCTGAACCCGGCAGACCTGCCTGAGAACCTCACGGGGTTCGCCGGAAACGTTACCGATCGCGAGTCAGTGGATGCTGCGATGGCTGCCATCGCTGACAAGTTTGGCGGCATCGACATTGTCGTCAATAGCGCGGGTATCAGCTCGGTCGGCACCGTCGAAGAAGCAACCGAAAGCGACTGGAGTCGCGTGCTCGACATCAACGTCACCGGCACCGCTCGCGTCAGCGCGTCGGCGTTGCCGTGGCTGCGCAAGTCAGATCACGCGGTCATCGTCAACATCTGCTCGATCGCGGCGCTCAACGGCCTTCCGCAGCGTGCGGTCTACTCTGCTTCGAAGGGCGCGATTCTCGCGCTGACGTTTGCGATGGCGACCGACCATGTCGCCGAGGGTGTGCGCGTCAACTGCGTGAGCCCCGGCACCGTGTCGACTCCGTTTGTCGACCGAATGCTGCAGAAGTTCGACGACCCGGTGAAAGAGCGCGCCGCGCTCGACGCCCGCCAGGCTACCGGTCGCATGGTCACACCCGAAGAAGTCGCCGGTGGCGTCGTCTACCTCGCAAGCCCGCTGTCGGGCTCGACTACCGGCATCGCGCTTGACGTTGATGGTGGCGTGACGCACCTTCGCGTGCGCCCCAAGTCGTAGCGCCAACGAAGGCTGTCAGGCTCAGAGCAACCGGCAATCGCTGGGTTTGCTCTGGGCCTGATGTCGTTGGGCCCGGTGGGTCGCGGTGCCGTGCGCGCTCGCAGACTAACCGCCGAGCGAACCCGCGTCAGTCGTTCCGACGTTGGTGATGTGGAAGTTCTGGAACGATCGGGATGCTGTCGGTCCGCGTTGGCCCTGGTATCGATTGCCGTACGGACCCGAGCCGTATGGTGTCTCGGTCGGCGACGACAGCCGGAAGTAGCAGACCTGTCCGATCTTCATGCCGGGCCAGAGCTTGATCGGAAGCGTCGCAACGTTTGACAGTTCGAGCGTCACGTGACCCGAGAAGCCCGGGTCGATGAAGCCGGCCGTCGAGTGGGTTAGCAAGCCAAGCCGGCCGAGCGAAGATTTGCCCTCGAGGCGTGCGGCGATGTCATCGGGCAGGGTGATCTGTTCAAAGGTGCTGCCGAGCACGAACTCACCGGGGTGCAGAATGAACGGCTCGTTCGGCGCCGTCTCGATCAAGTGGGTCAGTTCAGGCTGGTCGACTGCCGGGTCGATGAAGGGGTACTTGTGGTTGTCGAACAGCCGAAAGTAGCGGTCGAGGCGAACGTCAACGCTCGAGGGTTGCACCATGGCGGGATCCCACGGGTCAAGGCCGATGCGGCCAGCGTCGAGCTCGAGTCGGATGTCGCGGTCTGAGAGCAGCACGGGTTCAGCCTATCGGCGTGACCGGTGGGGTTTGTTATGCTGGCGAAACGCCTTTTACCCGGCCTACGGGGATGTAGTTCAATGGCAGAACTTCAGCTTCCCAAGCTGATAGCGCGGGTTCGATTCCCGTCATCCCCTCCAATGTCCTCACGTGCGGCCGAAGGTCGTGCGGGAGGACATTTGTGTTGGATGCCGTAGGGATCGACCTGCCCGCGGGTGGGCCCACGCCGCCAGAGGCTCCGCGCGACGGCGAAGCCAGCGTGTGGAGAGGCGGTGGGGACGATTCCCGTCATCCCCTCCAATGTCCTCACGTGCGGCCGAAGGTCGTTGTCACTTCCAGAGCTATTCTGGACCTTCCAGATCTATGTCGGACTGATCCTTCCGCGGATGAACCCATTTACACACCGTTTAGGGTGGCTCCATCGCGCAGAATTTCGGGCCGGTCTTGTGAGAAGTCACCGTGGTCACACGAGTCCCAGCAGCTGCGTCGAACGATTTCGGCCCCGTTGCGCGGCCGGGACCGCCCTGCGGGCGGGGGCGTCTGCGCCTTAGACCCGGTCGTGGAGGGTGATCTGGTAGCCGTCGGGATCGGCGAAGGTGAAGGTGCGACCGAACGGGCCATCAAGCGGAGCTGAGACGATCGTGTGGCCACCCTCTTCTGAACGCGGCTCAGGCCTCAGGATGTCGGCTGTGGTCCTCGAGGTCGGGCTGGGTGCGCAGCACGTCGGCGATCTCCTCCTCCGGCCGCGGCGGGACGGTCTCGTCAGCCTCGAGCTCAGGAACGCTCGGCTCATCCGTAGCCGGGATGTGGTGGTCGGGAGTGTTCTCGTGGGACACGGCGAATCCTTCGGTCGGTATCACCGATAGCGTATGCCGATCCGCGTAGGGGCAGTGGCGGTGGGGCGGCATTGTGCGCGTGAACACTGCAATCACGCGCCGGCCTGAGTGAGTGCGGTCAACTATCGTTGCCGCATGGGCGAGAAGGCTGAGTGGGAGTCCCGGGTTGCGGCGTTCTGGGAGTCTTTCGATGACAGCAAGCCTCAGGACATGCTGACCGGCATGCGCGCGCTCGTTGAAGAGCGCCCCGAGGGAGACGCGCGAGCGCTGGCCGAGTGGGGCGGCGTTCACGATGCACTCGATCTCGGCGCCCAAGCTGTCGAGCCCTATCGCCGTGCGCTGGAGGCTGGTTTGGGCCTTGAGGAACAACATCAAGTCACGCTCCAACTCGCGAGCACGCTGCGAAACCTCGGCTTCGTCGACGAGTCGATCGGCCTGCTCGAGCAGCTCGATGCTCCCGAGCTCGGTGATGCACCTGCCGCATTCCTCGCTCTCGCGCTTCACAGCGCGGGTCAACCCAACGAGGCGTTGCGGACCGCGCTGACAGCCCTTGCCCCGCATCTGCCGATGTATGGTCGCGCTGCTAGCGACTATGCCGCGGAACTGGCGCCCGACGTATAGTCCGTGGCCGTCGAAGATCCCTCAGCGGCGTGTCCGTCGCGGTCGACGTCGGCCTAGTCAGTCTGGGTTTGGCTGACGGCTCGGTCGCCGGCATCAACCAGGTAGCCAGTAAACGCGAAGAACCCGACCCACAAAGTGATCGCAGTGACGAAGGACCCCACGACTATCAGCAACGCTGTGCGGCCGTCGCGCGACTTCGGAATGATGCTCATGTGCCGAGGTTACCGCGAGGCCCCAGCCAGAACTCTGTGGATCGCATCGAGTGAGGCTGACGCCGATCCCTCAGCGGGCGATGGCTGCAGATTCGCCGGTCGTGGAGGAGCGACCGGGTAGTTTTAGCCGTATGTTCTACGGGCTGAGTGCTTTTCCGATCACCCCTCTTTCAGGTGAATCGGTCGATGTCGCGGCATACGGACGCATCGTCGAGCGGCTCGCCGACGCACACGTCGACTCGATTGGCGCTCTTGGCTCGACCGGTTCGTACCCGTACCTCTCCACCGCTGAGCGGGCCCGAGCAGCTAGGGCGGCTGTCGCCGCAGCGGGCGAGGTCCCGATCATGGTCGGGGTCGGGGCGCTGACACTGTCCGACGTGTTGCGCAACGTGGAGTCGGCTCAGAAAGCAGGCGCAGCCGGCCTGCTGTTGTCGGTGATGACGTACCAGCCGCTCACCGACGAAGAAGTGATCGGTTTCATCGAAGACGTCGCGGCACACTCCTCGACATCCATCTGCATCTACGACAACCCGCGCACCACACACGTGACATTCACCGACGAGATGTTCATCCGGCTCTCTGGTCTGCCGAGAGTGCGCTCAATCAAGCTGCCGGGTACCCCAGTGCCAGAGTTCACCGACCGGGTCGACGCGCTACGCACTGCGCTTCCCGACACGACCACCTTTGGAGTCAGCGGCGACGCCTTCGCGGCCGACGCTCTGCTCGACGGCGCGGACGTCTGGTACTCCGTCATCGGCGGAGTTCTGCCAGTGCCGGCGCTGGAGCTCACACGTGCGGCGCAACGCGGCGACCGCTCAACTGTGGACGGTCTCGAAGCCCGGTTCGCTCCGCTCTGGGACCTCATGTCTCGCTACGGCGGCTATCGCGTCGTGACGCAGCTCGGCGTGATCCTTGGACTGACCGATGCCGTGACCCTCCCTCGCCCGGTGCGGCCGCTCCCCGGCGCGGCGGCCACCGAACTTGAAGCGATACTGCCGCAGCTCGCTGCACGCTGACCGATCCGAGCCGTGCGAGCTGATATTGACAGCGCAATGCTGGGCGCATGGATGCAATGCAGATTGGATACGCCAGGGTCTCAACAACAGATCAAGACCTCACTGCTCAACGCGACGGATTGTTGCGGCTGGGCGTTCGCGATGCGGACATCTATGTCGACCACGGAATGACTAGCACGAACCGTAGCCGCCCAGGTCTCAGGGAAGCGCTCGCCGCGACACGAAGCGGGGACACATTGGTGGTCACCAAGTTGGATCGGCTTGCGCGCTCCCTGCGTGATGCGCGCGAAATCGCCGACGAGCTCACGGCGAAAGGCGTCGCGCTGAGTCGCCGAACTCTTCGGCATCTCGCGTGCGACCGTCTACCGCGAGCTTCAGCATCGGCGTCAGGCATTCCTTGCCTCATGCGAGGCACACATCTACTAGCCTGCCGCGGGTTGAGTGCGTGCATGCCCACGATCCGATCCACGCCGATCAAACGCCGGCAGGCCCACGACAGTTCGTCGCGCAGAAACGTTCGGGTGGAGGGGAGGTGGGGCCGATTTCCGCCGTCCCCTCCACCCCACTAAACCACCGACCTCGCGGTGTCCGTTCCGAGGGACTCCTCAGGCCTGCGGCCCGCCTTCTTTGCTGTCGGTCAAGTCACTCGTGCCCGCGCAGGAACGCATCGAAGCATCCATAGCGCACTCACACGATTCGCATGATGAATGCGCTATCTGCCGGGAGTAGATTTCGGACTGTCAGCACCGCGAGTGCCTGCGATATGGAGCCGCTCGAGTGCCGACAACCCGCACGAGCTCTTCGCCCACTATCGATGAGCGAAGTCGAGTAAGACGAGCACCAAGGAGAATCCTCATGACCGATCCCAACTACTCACTTTTCATCGGAGCATACGACGACGAGACAGCAGCGCAAGAAGACTTCGCTACAGTCAAGGCTCTCGACGACGTCTCAGTCGTGGCCGCAATCGTGCTGTCGCGCGACGAAGAGGGTAAAGTCTCGGCAAAGGAGCACGGCGGCAAGGTCGTCGGCAAGGGCACCGGAATCGGTGCGGTCGCCGGGCTCGTCGTGGGCCTGTTCGCGCCGCCGCTTCTGCTTTCGGGAGCAGTCGGCGCCGGTATCGGAGCCGCAGTCGCGGGCATCGTGAAGCACCACGAGCAGAAGAAGATCGGCGTAGACGCCAAAGAGTGGCTGCCCGCCGGCTCTTCAGCGATCGTCGCGGTGATCGATGACAAGTACCTGGACCGCATCGATGCCGCCGTCGAGAAGTCGACTAAGAAGACCAACAAGGCCATCGACAAGGGCGACTTCGATGCCGTGGTGAAAGAAGTCGAAAAGGGAGACGAGAAGATCGCCGAGGCGATCGCTTCCTAGCAGCACCTCACGCGCGCGAAACCACGCCGTGTTGTGAAGGGGCCTTCTTCGTCGAGCACAGTCTTCATCGACTGCATTCCTCGAAGGAGGCCCTTCTCGTGCAATTCCACTATCGCGCCTCGTCGCCCTTCCAGGCGGCGTTGAGAGCAGCGATGGCGCCATCCACCTCGCCGAGAAGTTCGTGCTTCTCATCGTCGTTGCACCATGCCGCTTCGAATCCCGCACGCGCGATTCGAGCACCTTCGTCTCCACCAAAGCCCATGGCCGGCAATGCCACGGTGTATTCCTTGCCGATATCGGTCTTGAAGAAGACCGCATCGTCGGTGGCAAACGTCACCGGCAGGCCAGCACGAATCATCTGTGCAATGCGGTGATCGGGCGTGAACTGCCAGCTCGAGAGCATGTCTGTCGAATGGGGAGTGCACGTGAACGCGACTCCGCTGGCTGCGACCTTCTCGAGCGCCACGGCATCATCCACGACGCGGTACCCATGATCGACGCGATCGACGTTGAGAACTTCAACGGCGTCGACGACGTTCTGCGCGGATGCGTTCATGGTTTCGCCCGCATGGGCGCTGCGACGCAAGCCATGCCGTTCGGCCAAAGCGTACGCCTCACGAAACCGCAGCGGGTCTTCGGTCAGCTCGGGCGTGAGGTCGTCTTGTCCGATACCGACCACAGCGTCGCGCGGATGGGCAATGACGGTCCGCACCATTTCGACGGCGGTCGCCGGGGGCAACGAGCGGTTGATGGCGGCCACGATCCGAAATCCGACGCCGAAGTCGCGTTTGGCCTGTGTGAGCCCATCCGTCATCGCGTCGATGAGCGACGGGTATTTGAACCCCAGCGAGGTGAAGTTGTCGGGGTTCACGAAGTACTCGCGATAGCGCAGATTGCCATCGCGCACGGCATCGTGAACACCTTCGTAGGCGACGCGTGCGATCTCATCACCCGTGGTGAGAACGTTATGCGCGGCGTTGAACACATCCAGAAAGTCCGGAAGGCCGTCGTAGTCAAGCAGCGCATCAAGATCATCGGTCTTCAAAGGCACGTCATGGGCCGTTGCGAGCTCGCGCAACGTAGTGAGCCGCATCACAGAAACGAAGTGGCAGTGCAACTCCGCCTTGGGCAAGAGCCGCAGGTAGTCAGTGAGGCTCAACATGGTGTGTCTCCCGGAGATTGATGTGCTGCACGCTGGCGCGGAGCCTAAAGCCTAGCCAACCCGGCGCACCGCACTGAGCCACGGCGGCGAGCAGACGTCACATGCTCGCTTCAATAGCGGCTGCCATCGCACGGAAGGTTTGGTCTGCGGGGTGCGCTCCATCTGCCACGTTCGACTCGTTCATGTAGACGACGATGCTCGCGCCAGTCTCGGGCTCATAGAAGGTGGCGGCGGTGAACCCGATGCCCTCGCCGTTGTGTCCCCACCACCCGTCGGTGGTGCCAATGCCCACCGCGTAGAGATCGTACGGCGGGCTGGGAATCTCGTGGCCGACCTCGCGGATCTCCTGCATCTCGGGCGTCACGAGCGCTCCGGTTCCGAGCATCTCAGCCCACACGCGACCGTCATCAAGGGTCGAGAACATCGAACCCGCCGGGCCGAAGATCGAAGCGTTCTCTTGCTGTGCAATCGGAACACCGTCTTCGACGATGTAGCCCACCGCATGCGGCTCAGACCAGTCATCAACGTCGGTGATGTAGCTCGTTCCGGTTTGCTCGAGTGGCTCAAGAATGCGCTCGGTGAGCACCTCGGTGAACCGCTGCCCGGTGGCCTCTTCGATCACCGAACCCAGAAAGTTGATATTCGAGTTCGTGTATAGGTACTCACTACCCGGCGCGAACCGCGCTGGCTGCCCGATCGCAGCCGCATTCAGTTCATCGAGCGTGAAGACTCGCGTGGGATCGGCGACAAACTCCTCGATGAACCCCTCATTCACATAGTCAGCATTGCCGCTCGACATGTTCGCCAGTTCGAGCAGGGTGATCTCGTCGCCGTTCGGCACGCCATCAACGTACTGATCCAGAGTGTCGTCGAGACTCAACGTGCCCTCGTCTGCCAGTTGCAGCAGCAGGGTGACCGTGTACGACTTGGTGATGCTGCGGATCGGCCACACCATGTCGGTGGTCGCATCGACGCCGCCTTCGACGTCAGCAAGCCCCGCCGCGGTCATCCATGACCCTTCGCCCGGTATCCACACGCCGGCTACAGCCCCCGGCACGTCATACTCCGCCATCTTCTCGTCGAGTGTTGCCTGCAGTTCTGACTGAAGCAACTCCGGCAACTGTCCCTCCGGCGCGGCCGGGCGCAAGACGGCTTCGGCCGCGGAGGTCTCTTCGGCTTCACCACCGCCAGCAGACGTGCAAGCACCGAGGGAAACGCCCGTCAGCGCGATGACGGAAAGAGCAAGTGCTCGCTGGCGGCGTGAACTGCTAAAACTCGTCGGCATGCTCGTCTCTCCTGCTGTTGTACACGGGGCTGCGGTTCCCATAATCTCAGCGCCAGGTGCGCGCGGCCATAGACCCAGGTCACGCTTGACTCTGGGGCGTCACTGTTTCGTGAACTCGACAGGATTGCTCGGCTTCTGCACCACTGCGGTGAACCGACCGCTGACGTGGGCCACCGCGGCCAGAAGCGCCATCGTGAACATGACCACCGCGAGCGGAAGAGTCGCTTCGCTGCCCCCCAGCCCGACAAGCGGCGAAACAATCGCAGCAAACCCGAATTGCGATGCCCCCAGCACCGCAGAGCCCGTGCCAGATGCACCGGGAACCGCTGAAAGCGCGAGAGCCGTCGCCGGCCCCATGACAAATCCAAGCGACGCAACCGACACGAAGATGGGAACCATCATCCACGCCGCGGGAAGAGCCGAGAGCGCGAGCGCCAACACTGCGGTCGTCGAGCCGACAAGCCCGATCACACCCCAGCCGAGCACTGTGCGCGAAGTGAAGCGACGCAGCATCCGACTGCCGATGAAACTGCACCCCGCCAGCCCGAGGGCGTTGAGCCCGAAGAACAGTCCGTAGACCGTCGGCTCCAGCCCAATCACGTCTTGATAGAGAAAAGGGGATGCTGAGATGTAAGCCATCATCACCGAGAACCCGAACACGAAAGTTGCCGCCGGTGTCAGATACTGCGCAGAAAGCAACAGGCGAAAACGGCCGGTCCCTGCCGGCGAACGCTGCTCGCGGGGCAAGGTCTCTTTCACGACAAACCACGAGCCCAAAAGCATCACGACTGAGAGCGCGACGAGCACTCCGAGCACGCCTCGCCAGCCCAACTGATCGAGCACGAGGCTTCCGGCAAGCGGCGCGATCACGGGGGCGATCCCGCCCACGATCATCATCAGGCTGAAGGCTCTCGCCGCCGCGTCGCCCTTCTCGCGGTCCGCAACCACGGCGCGGCCGAGCACCATGCCTGCCGCCCCGCTGACGCCCTGCAACAGTCGCGCGGCGATCAGCAACTCGACCGACGGTGCGAGCATCACCGCAATGCTCGCGAGTACAAACACCGTAGAGCCAATGAGAAGCGGCCCGCGCCTGCCCACTCGATCAGAAATGGGTCCGAAGACAAGCTGACCGATCGCGAGCCCGATCAAGAAGCTCGTCAGGGTCAGCTGAATCGTTGCCGCCGAGGTGTTCAGTTCCTCCGCCATGACCGGAAACGCCGAAAGATACAAGTCGGTCGAGAACGGCGCCACACTTGCCAACAGGGCCAAAGTGACCAGGAGCAGCGGCCCCAGGCCGGTCGATCGCGAGGTGCGAGTCATGAAACTCCTTATCAAAGGTTAACTATCCACAGATAAGGATATAGCATTGCTTCATGGATCAGCCCCGCTCACCATCGCTGTTCGCTCTCGCCGATCTGATCCATGCCGTCTCGAGGCAGATGAACTTCAACGACGACAGCGGAAAGCCGGTTCTCACGCCTCTCGAGACCACCGTGCTGCGCTATGTAGACCGCCACCCCGGCACCGCAGCCGGCGCGGCCGCGAAAGCAGTGTCGCTCCAGCCGAGCAACTTCAGCCGCGCCCTACGCAGCCTTGAGACCAAGGGCTATGTCCGCCGAGAGCAAGACACTCAGGATGCCCGAGCGGTTCGCCTGCACCCCACCGATCTCGCTGCGAAGAACCTCGAGATACTCGATGCCACCTGGACAGCAATGCTTCAGGGCATCGTCGATGACAACATGCGCGACACTATGATCGCGGGCCTGGAACGCATCGAGCACGCACTTGTCGAGCGCCACCGCCACCGCCACCGCTGATCAACGAGACCTGAGCCGGCCCGACTCCAACCCGAGCAGCGGCTCAACGGCTCGCTCGAGCAGCTCGCGTCGCCCCTCGGGCTCGCCCCACCGCACCAGCGTGTGAGCGCTGAGGCCATCGATCATGCCCAGGAGCAACCAAGCGACGCCCTGAGTGTCTTCGACTCGAAAGTCCCCCGAAGCGGCGCCGGTGTGCAGCAATGCCGCGATGAACTGCTGCCACTCATCCATGCGTCTGCGCACCTCGGCGGCGAGCGCTTCGTTGCGCTCTCCCATCCCCCACGACTGCACCCAGACCAACGTCACATCGGTTCTCGATCCGTCGAGCACGGTCGCCAACAACGTCGCTACTTGCGCTGCAGGGTCGGCGATCCCGCTAAGTAGCATCGCCAGCTCAGCGAGCTCGCCACCGACAATGTCGCCGAAAGTCGATGCCACCAACTCGTCCATGCTGGGCGCATAGTGCGCAACCAACCCAGAAGCGACACCCACTCGCGCGGCGACTGCGCGCAGGGTGACGGCCGAGAGACCCTCGGCGAGCGCAAGTTCGCGGGCCGCATCGGTGATCTCGGCTCGGCGCTGATCGGCCGATCGGCGAGTGCGTGGTGCGGGCATGACAGCGATTCTGTCGCGTCAGATGCGATTGATCAAGTGATCAACATGCACGAGGCGATTAGAAGCTGCCGATGCCCTTTCCGATGAGATTGACTCCGATTACGAGCATGAGCAGCGCCATGATGAGCGCGTTCTCGTGAGCGAGCCACTCCCGCATCTTGTCGAGGGGTGCGCGCAGCTTGGTCGGTGCGATCAAGTAGGCGATCACAGGAACCGCGACCGTCGAGGCAGCGATCACGACGAAGATGACGATCACGATGACCGTTGACCCCGCGTCGAGGCCCGCCGTGCCGATGCTGACGCCGGCCGACACCGCCAACAGCAGGTTCTTCGGGTTGACGGCCGAAAGCAAGAAGGCGAGGCCAAAAGCGCTGAAGAAGGTCACGTTGTCGATCGCCTTCATCCACTTCGGCAGCTTCGGCGTCTCGCCGGCCTTTGGCCGGCTCTTCCACTGACGAACCGCCACCACCAACAGCAGCAGACCCAGCACCAGCTGAATCGTGCCTACCACCGGGCTCGATCCGCTGGAACTGTCGGTAGGAACCACCGACGACAACAGCGTGAACGCGGTCACCGCCACCACGATGCCGACGATCCACCCCAGCAGAAACCCGACACTCGTCACTTTCGCTTTGGGTGAGAGCAGCATCAGGATTGCCGCAATGATGGGCACAACGCTGATCGCCACCCCCAGCGCGAGCGGTAAAACGTCGCCAATGACACTGTTCATGCCGAAACCCCATTCGTCGATCACCGCCAGCCTAGGGCCACCGCGTGGTCGCTCACTTCGCGGCGCGCACGAGCATTGACGCCGCGGCACGATCTGAGTATTCTCGGGGCTAATTGATCAGGCGATCAATACAAGAAGAGGATGCTATGAACTGGCGCATGCCCGCAGAAACCGCACCCCACGCCCGCACCTGGATGGCGTTTCCTCGTGAGGGTGTCACCCTCGGCGAGTCTGCTGCAGAGCGCGAGGCAGGCTACGCCGCATGGGCTGCCGTGGCCCACGCCACCGCCCAGTTCGAACCCGTCACCATGGTCGTCGATCCGACCGAGTTGGTTCGCGCCCGACGCATGCTGAGCGAAGACATCACAATCCTCGAAGCGCCCCTCGACGAATTCTGGATGCGCGACATGGGGCCCACCTTCGTGGTCGACGATGACCGCCCCGGAGTGCTCGGCGCTGTGGACTGGACTTTCAACGGCTGGGGTGCTCCGGAATGGGCGGAGTGGCGGCTCTCTGCCGAGATCGGCCGCTTCGTGGCCGCGGCCCGCGGCGCAGAGCTTGTGAGCTCTTTGCTCGTCAACGAGGGCGGCGGCATTCACGTTGATGGTGAAGGCACCGTGCTGCTGACAGAAACCGTGCAACTCGACCCTCGCCGAAACCCCTTCGCCGATCGCGCTCGCGTCGAAGCAGAGATGCTGCGCGCCCTCGGCGCGACGCGCGCGGTCTGGCTTCCTCGCGGCCTTACTCGTGACTACGACGACTTCGGCACCAACGGCCACGTCGATATCGTCGCCACGCTCACCTCTCCGGGAACGCTGTTGCTCCATGATCAGCCGAACCCCGGCCACCCCGACCACGCGGTCATGCAAGAGATCCGCGCCGCACTCAGCGAGCAGACAGATGCCGCAGGTCGACGTCTTGAGATCGTCAACATCGTCGCACCCGAAACTCTGCGCGACGACGAAGATTTCGTCGACTGGAGCTACGTCAATCATCTTGTCGTCAACGACGGCGTGATCGCCTGCGGATTCGAGGAAGACCGGGCGGATGCTGCGGCGCGCGCCACGCTCGAAGCGGTCTACCCTGGGCGCGAGGTCGTCACCGTTGACGCACGCGACATCTTCGCGCGGGGCGGCGGCATTCACTGCATCACCCAGCAAGAACCCGCGCTCACGGAAGGTGCCGCATGATCGACGTCGTCGAAGCATCCATCGCTGACCTACGGGCTGCGCTTGAGTCTGGCAACACGACGGCAGTGCAACTCGTTGACGCCTACCTGGCACGCATCGACGCCTACGACGCACCAGATACGACCACAGCCCTCAACGCCGTCGTGGTGCGAAACCCCGACGCGCGCACCGAAGCTGCCGCCTCTGACGCACGGCGAGCAGCGGGCGAGACGCGCGGTGCGCTTGACGGCATTCCCTACACCGCGAAAGACAGCTACCTGGTCGCGGGGCTCACCGCGGCAGCTGGCAGCCCGGCATTCGCTGAGCTCGTCGCTCAACACGATGCGTTCACAATCGCGCGATTGCGGGCGGGCGGCGCGATCTGCCTCGGTCTGACGAACATGCCCCCGATGGCGAACGGCGGCATGCAGCGCGGCCTGTACGGACGCGCAGAGAGCCCTTACAACGGCGAATACTTGACTGCTCCGTTCGCCTCAGGCTCGTCGAACGGCTCGGGAACAGCGACCGCCGCGAGCTTTGCCGCATTCGGGCTGGGCGAAGAGACGTGGTCGAGCGGGCGAGGCCCGGCCTCACACAACGCGCTGTGTGCGTACACACCGTCGCGCGGCGTGATCTCCACCCGAGGCAACTGGCCGCTCGTTCCCACGATGGATGTCGTAGTGCCCCAGACGCGAACAATGGCTGACCTCCTCGAAGTACTCGACGTGATCGTCGCTGACGACGCAGACACACGCGGCGACTTCTGGCGCGCGCAGCCGTGGGTTTCGCTACCCGCAGCATCCACTATTCGCCCCGATTCCTACCCCGCTCTTGCCGCGGAACGGGGGATGCTGGCCGGCGCACGCTTCGGCATCCCACGCCTCTACATCAACGCCGACCCGCTCGCTGGGACGGCCAAGGCCCCGGGAATCGGCGGACCCACGGGGCAGGCCATCCACACGCGAGAATCTGTTGTCGCGCTGTGGCAGTCAGCCCGACGAAGCCTCGAAGCCGCGGGGGCGACAGTCATTGAGGTCGACTTTCCCGTCGTTTCGAACTACGAGGGTGATCGCCCAGGGGCGCCGACGATCGCAACTCGCGGACTCGTGAGTGCGCAGTTTCTGCAGCGCGAGATCGTCGATCTTTCGGCGTGGGGGTGGGAAGACTTTCTCAGCGCGAACAACGACCCGACCGTGAATACCCTGGCCCACATCGATGGCGCCACCATCTTCCCCCACCCCGAAGGCGCGCTTGCCGACCGCTATACCGGCTTCGACGACGACATCGCCGAGTATCCCGACTGGGTTCGCGAGCACCCAGGTGCCCGATTCGAAGACATGCCCGAGCTCGCAGACGGTCTGCGGGGGCTCGAAGAAACACGTCGACTAGATCTCGAACAGTGGATGGATTCACACCGTCTCGATGCCGTCGTCTTTCCGGCGGTCGCTGATGTCGGCCGCGCCGATATGGACGTCAACCCCGTCTCAGCCGAGGCAGGGTGGCGCAACGGAGTGTGGATCGCCAATGGCAATCTGACAATTCGTCACCTGGGAATCCCCACGGTGACCGTGCCGATGGGCATCATGGGAGATATCGGAATGCCGGTCGGTCTCACTTTTGCGGGTCGCGCCTACGACGACTCCGCTTTGCTGAGCATCGCGGCGGCGTTCGAAGCTACCGGCAGCCGCCGAATGGCACCACCCCGCACCCCACCCCTGTCTGGAGATCCGTCATGACCCACGGCGCAAACCCCGCCCGCATGCACGAGATCAGCGACGAGACGACCGCGATCGTCGACCTCGTTCTCGCGTACTCGCGCGAGCGACTGCTCGCCACCGAGAACCCGCTCGACAAGCCCCTACCCCCCGCTGAGCTCGCACGCCTGGCCGGGCGCACGATCAGCGAGCACGGCATCGGCGCGCGCAAAGCCCTGTCGACGTTCGAGCATGTGCTCGCACCCTCGTGCATCACCACCGATGACCCGCAGTACCTGTCGTTCATTCCATCTGCGCCGACGAAAGCGTCTGCGGCCTTCGACGTGGTCGTCTCGGCAAGCGCCCTCTACGGCGGTTCGTGGCTCGAGGGCGCCGGCGCAGTGCACGCCGAGAACGAAGTGCTTCGCTGGCTTGCCGGCGAGTTCGGTCTGCCCGCAACCGCCGGTGGCGTGTTCGTGCAGGGCGGAACTCTCGGCAACCTATCGGCACTGGTCGCTGCCCGCGAAGCCGCACGTGAACGGGGCGTTCGCCCCGACCGCTGGCGCATCGTGTGCAGTGTCGAAGCACACTCGTCGATTGCGTCGGCGGCTCGCGTAATGGATGTCGAGATCGTCAGTGTGCCCTCAGGAGACGATGGGATGCTGCGCGGCACCGCCGTGCGCGACGCGCTCTCTACCCACGGCGACAGCGTTTTTGCGGTGGTCGCGACCGCTGGCTCAACGAACTTCGGCATCGTCGATGACATCGCTTCGATCGCCGAGGTCACGGCCGAGTTCGGCGTCTGGTTGCACGTTGACGGTGCCTACGGCCTTGCCGCCATGCTCTCGCCCCTCGCCCGGCACCGCTTTGCCGGTGTCGAGAGCGCCGATTCGCTGGTAGTCGATCCGCACAAGTGGCTCTTCGCCCCTTTCGACGCGTGCGCGCTGATCTATCGCAACCCCGAACAGGGCAAGCGTGCGCACACCCAACACGCCGAGTACCTCGACACGCTCACCGAGACCGGTGACTGGAGTCCGTCCGACTACGCCGTGCATCTCACTCGACGGCCGCGCGGTCTGCCCCTCTGGTTCTCGCTCGCGACATACGGGGCAGCCGCCTACCGCGACGCCATCACAGCCTCACTGGAACTTGCTCAACGGATCGCCGACGAGATCGACGAGCGCGACGAGTTCACCCTCGTGAGGCGCCCGCAGCTGTCTGCGGTCGTATTCGAACGCAACGGCTGGCAGAAATCCGACTACAGCGTGTGGTCGAGCCGGCTGCTCGACCAGCAGCATGCGTTCGTGACACCAAGCAGCCACCGCGGGCGCACGAACGCGCGTTTCGCGATTCTCAACCCGCGCACCACGCTTGAGCATCTGACCGCGATTCTCGACACGATGTGAGCGCCATCGTCACGCGAGGGGTTCGGCCGTCTCTCGCGCGGCGCGATTCGAAGAGCGCACGGCGCCGATGCTCGCGACCACAACCAGTGCGATGCCGAGCAGTTCAAGCCATGTCAGGTGCTGCCCAAGAAGAACAAAGCCCGCCAGCGTCGCCGTTGCCGGTGACGACGCCATCAGGATGGCAAACACCGCGGCGGGCAATCGACGCAGCGCGACGAGCTCGAGCGCGTAGGGGATCGTTGACGAGAGCATGGCCACCGCGGCACCCATGGCGATGAGCTCGGGTCGCATCAGCGCGGGGCCTGCATCGACAATCCCGAACGGCAGCGCGATGATCGCGCCCACAGCCATCGCGAGCGCGAGTCCGTCGAGCTTGGGGAACGCTTGACCGACCTTGGCCGACGCGAGAATGTAGAACGCCCAACTCGCCGCAGCCCCGAGCGCGAAAAGCACCCCGAGCGGGTCGAGTCGATCCCAGCCGCCGCTGCCGAGGGCCAGCACCCCCGCGAAGGCGAGCAGCGCCCACAGCCATGCCGAAGCACGTCTGCTGGCGACGATGGACAACACCAGCGGCCCGAGCACTTCGATGGTGACCGTCACCCCGAGAGGGAGCCGCTCAAGTGCCAGGTAGAACAGGCCGTTCATGACTGCAAGCACGACACCGAACCACAACACGGCCGTCCAGTCTGCGCGGGCGTGTCCGGTGAGCTTTGGTCGAGCGATCAACAGCAGAACGACCGCCGAGAAGACCAGCCGCAGCATCACCATGCCGAGCGGCCCTACTTCGGGGAAGAGCAGCACCGCGAGCGAGGCGCCAACCTCTTGGCAGGCCAGCCCGACCACCACGAACACAATCGCGGTGGTCTGCGCCCGTCCGGTCACCGAGGTGCTCGAAAGGCCGCGCGGTCAGTCACCGGCGGTCATTCAGCGGGAGCAGCACAGATCGCACGCTTTGCGAGATCGGTTTGGTACTGTTCGGCTGTCCAGGGCAGACCGGCTTCTGGAGTCGTCTGGTCTGCAGCCGCAGGGGCCTTCGAAGCGATCGCGGCCAGCTGCCATGCGAGGTTGCGAATGAAGCTCGATCCGGCCGCCGAGTTGTTCAGCACGACCGCAACTGTCAAGCCAGTGTCAGGGTCGGCGAACGCCGCGGTGAGATACCCCGGGACAGCGCCGTTCTGACCCACGAGAGACCCTGCCTGAAACGCCCCTCCGATTGTCGTGTGCCAAGACGGAGACTGTGGCGAAGGCGGTTTGGGATCATCGAAGCGATCCGTGTCGTCCGGCATGAGCGACTCTGCCGCCAACGCCTGCGCATACCGGCCCAGATCATTGATATCGGTCACAGCACCCGAATCGGTGAAGCCTGAACTTGTCGAAAGCGAGGTGACGTTGACGGGCTCTACGCAGTCGTACGCGCCGTCGACTTTGCGTGAGAGATGACCCTCTAGCACCGCATCGCCGTAAAACGCGCTGCCCAGCCCGGTCGCCGGGAGGTCAAGAGGCTGCGTGATGTACTGCGCGAAGTAGTCGGCGGCGCTCAGTTGGGTGGCACGTTCCAGCGCCATTCCCAACAGCACGTAGCCGGAATCCGAACTGGAGTAGACCTCACCAGGATCGGTTGCACGCTCCTGGCCGAGGCCGAAGCTAGCCAACTCTTGGGCGTTCCACACCCGCTCCGGGTTCTGCAACCACATCTCGAACAGCGTGCTTTCATGCGAGCCGATCCCCGAAGTGCTGTCGCAGAGCTGGCGAAGCGTCACATCTTCAAGATCTGGCACACCGGCGACATAGTCCACAACGCTGTCGTCGACATCGAGCTTGCCCTCAGCCTGCGCAACAAACAGCGCATCACAGGTCATCTCACGCGTGACAAGTCCCGCCCGAAACTGCATATCGGTGGTTACAGCTGCCCCGCCACCCACCTCTTGGGTGCCGAGTCCTGCGACCCAACTGCCACTCCACGGCGCCCACACGCCAGCAATGGCGCCGGGTGAACCGGAACCGATCATGGCCGAGGTGACAGCTTCTTCGAGGCTGGCGATGGTTTCAGCCGGCAGTGACTGGTCTACCTGCTCAGGAACATCGATGGTCGTCTGCGCGCCACCCGAGCATCCCACGAGAGCGGCCGACAGTGCGAAAGCAGCAGCCGTCGCACCTGCGACTCGACGTCGAGCTTTGGTCATGCTCACTGAATACACCCCTGGGACTTTTACCCTCCAGCCTAACCGCGATTGTTGGGCGCCCCATGCGTAGTCTCATTGCATGACCCTTCTTTTCGACGATTCCACTGTCGCGGGCGTGCTGGCTCATATGAATGGCGACCACGCCGACGACAATCTGCTCATCAGTCGTGCGTTCGCCCCCGATTCGGACATCGTTTCAGCGTCCATGGTGGGCTTCGACGGCAACGGCGGCCGCTGGATGGCGCAACTGGCGAGCGGCGAGCAGCTGGCGGTCAGCGCAGCGTGGCCATCAGGTCCCATCTCTGAGCGGCCCGAAGTGAGACGAGAGATCGTGGCGCTGTATGACGAGGCGTGCCGCAGGCTCGATGTTGTGCCGCGACCTCACGACTGAAACAGGTCTGGGTTAGGCGACCCTAAACCCCTACTATGGGACTCATGACCGACCCGATCCCGTTCTCCGCTGCGCTACGCGACCGCTCGAGCAAGGCACACTCATCAAGCGAGCACGCGGGTTTCATGGCCGATCTGATGAAGGGCGAGGGCACCCGCGAAGACTATGTCGCGCTCGTGGTGCAGCACTGGTTCATCTATGAAGCCCTCGAGCGCACCGCAGATCAGATGCGCAACGACCCGGTGGCGGCCGTCTTCATCACCGACAACCTCACTCGGCTTCCCGCCCTCGAGGCTGATCTTGAGTTCTTGATTGGTGCTGATTGGCGTGAAGAGGTCACCGCTCTTCCCACTACGCAACGCTACGTCGACCGAATCAACGAGGTTGGCGCAACGTGGGCCGGTGGCTTCGTTGCCCATCACTACACGCGCTACCTCGGCGATCTTTCGGGTGGTCAGTTCATCGGGCGTCTGATGGCTCGTCGCTTCGGTTTTGAAACCAATGGCATCGGCTTTTACCTCTTCGATGACATCGCCGACCCGAAGGCGTTCAAAGACGTGTACCGCGAACAGTTGGATGCTGCCCCTTGGGACGCCGCCGAACAAGAGCGCGTCATCGACGAGGTGCTACTGGCCTACCGCTTCAACACCGAACTGTTCGACGACCTCGCCGATGCGAAGGCTTCGCAGGTCGCCTAGCTAAGACTGGCGCAGCGCGTTCTGCATCCACCGCTGCACATCTGGGTCCACCCGAATGTCGCTGGGGCGCAGCGCACGCGACAGGTAGAGACCATCTAGCGAGGTGAGCCGCGAGAGCGCCACGTATGTCTGCCCTGGCGCGAAAGCTCCCGAGCCCAGGTCGACGATTGCGCGATCGTAAGTCTTGCCCTGCGACTTGTGAATTGTCACCGCCCAGGCGAGCCGCAACGGAAACTGGGTGAACTCGGCGACTACGTCTCGGCTCAGTGACTTGTATGCTGCGTTGTACGAGTACCTGAATCGTTCCCAGACAGCTGGTTCTACATCGAACTCTTCGCCGTCGACATCCACGCGCACGGTCTCGCCGGCAATGCGAGTAACGGTGCCGATCGTGCCGTTCACCCATCTCGGCGGCTCGCCATATGACCCGGTGTCGTTGCGAAGAAACATCACCTGCGCACCGACCTTGAGCTTCAGTTCCGCATCAGCGGGGTAGCCCGCCTCACCCCGGCCGAAGTCGCCGCTGATCTCGGCAGCCGCCGTCTGCTCGCGGCCCACCAGCTCATTGAGGTGGCGGCGGTTGATGTTGTTGACGATGTCGTTGCGCGTGGCGAGGGTGATGATCGGGTGCTCGCCGTCGGCCGGGTCAGGGGGCGTGCGCGCGCCGGTGTCATTGAGAATCTGAGCGATGTCAGCGGTCACGCGCCCGTACCTGACCGCATTGAGCATGGCTTTGAATGCAGGGTCTGCTTGGCGGTGAATGTCGACGAGTTCACGCACGTGCAACTCTGCGCCGTGGCGGCCAACGTCCAAGATTCCGTCGCCCGCGCTTTCGCCGACCCATACCTTGGCGTCGAAGAACCAGAACGAGCGATAGTGGTCGCGAATGTACATCAGCTCGTCGCCGCGGGGCGGCACTGGAGCCAGTTGATAGGGATCGCCGAACATCACGATCTGAACCCCGCCGAAAGGCTCGCCGCGGCGTCCGCGCGCTTGGCGCAGCGACCGGTCGATGGCGTCCATGAGGTCGGCGTTGACCATCGAGATCTCATCGATCACCAGGGTGTCGATGGCGTTCATGATCTTTCGTGCCGGGTCCGACTGTTCGATCTGGCTACCAGCGATAAGCCCCACCGGCAGGCGGAACAGCGAGTGGATTGTCTGACCTTCGACGTTCAGCGCGGCAACGCCCGTGGGCGCGCACACGGCAACCTGTTTCTTGGTGTTCCACGCGAGGTGCTGCAGCAGGGTTGACTTGCCCGTTCCTGCTCGCCCCGTGACGAAAACGTGCTCGTTCGTGTCTTCGATAAGCCGAAACAGCGCCTCTTGTTCGGCAGAGAGCGCGGGGGTGGTCACTGATTCATGCTATCTGCGCCGGCGAACTACAAGGACTATGCCCAGACCATCCGGCACATCTTCAGGCGCACCTTCTTAGAATGTGAACGTGGCCGTCGATGCGCTGAGTGAGAAACCGGGTAGTGATTCCTCGCTGCCCGATCATTCAGCTGGCCGCCTCACGCCGCCCCCGAGCAGCCGTTCTCGTCGCCGTGTGGCGATTGATCTGTCGCTGCTCGCCGTTGTCGGTGTTGTACTCGTCGGCGCCGTCGCGGCAGCCTACGGAGCGGTTCAACGAGAGTTTTACAGCCCCACGGCGTTTGTAGAGCAGTATCTCTCGATGCTCGAAGAGGGCCGCACCTCCGATGCGCTGAGCGTGCCCGGGGTCGCTGTGGCATCGGCAGACCTTGAAGCTGCCGGCCTTCCACCCACGGCGCACGATGCCCTGCTGCGCAGCACCGCGCTTGCCACCCTCACCGACGCTCATGTGGTCTCAGAAGAGCAGCACGATCACTTCACCACCGTCAACGTCGCCTACACCGCGGGTGGTTACGCGGGCACGACGTCGTTCGACGTAGAAGAAGACGGTGCCATCGGCATCGCTCCCACGTGGCGCTTCGCGTCGAGCCCCCTCGCCGTATTGAGCCTCAACGTGGGTGGGTCGATGTCGTTCAACGTGAACGGCTTCGCTCTCGACAAGAGACAGGTCTCTCCCGAGGGAGTGGATGCTGATCCCACCGAAGCTGTCAGCCTGCTCGTTTTCTCACCCGGTCTCTACTCGGTGTCAGTAGAGACCGCCATTGCCACAACCCCGGGTGTTGCGGTGTTGTCAGACAGTCCGTTCACCAGTGTGCCCGTCACCGTACAGGCGCAGCCGACAGAAGAATTCGTTGAGGTCGTGCAGGAGCGCGTCGAGGAGTTTCTTTCGACTTGCGCGAGCCAAGAAGTGCTTCAACCGACCGCGTGCCCCTTCGGCTACGTCGTCGAAGACCGAATCGCGTCGATTCCTGAGTGGCAGATCGAAACGCAGCCCACGATCTCTATCGAGTCCGACGGAGCCGACTGGAAGATCCCGGCGACACCTGCGGCCGCGCGCTTGAACGTCGACATTCAGTCGCTCTTTGACGGTTCCATCACGACCGCGAGCGAGGTCGTGCCATTCTTTGTGACCGGCACGATTCGCGTGCTTCCCGATGGAAGCGTCACGATCTCAGTCGGCGGCACTGAGGGCGAATAGCTTCGGATCAGCGTTCGGCCTTGGCTTCACGCTCATCGCGCTCGGCGAGCGCTGCGAGCTTCGCGTTATAGGCGTCAAGCTCAGCGTCGCCCGTGCGATCCGCGTGACGGTCACGCCGCTTCTGCGTGCGTTCGTCGGTGCGGTTCCATTGAATCGCCACGGTGATCGCCAAGATCAACGTCGGGATCTCGCCAATCGACCAGGCAATACCGCCGCCGGTCATCTGGTCTTCGAGCGGAGTCTCACCCCAAGTGCGGCCCATCGATCCGAACCACTCTGCCACCATCAGGCCGGGTTGCATCATGATGGCGATGCCGAAGAAAGCGTGCATAGCCATGATGCCGATCAGCAGCAGCAACCGCCCGGGGTAAGGCAAGCGATACGGCACCGGATCGATGCCGGCAAGACTGAGCACGAACAGATAGCCGGTGATCAAGAAGTGGGCGGTCATCCACTCGTGACCGAGGTGATCATAGAGCGCCCAGCGAAAGAGGTCGGTGTAGTAGAAGATCCACAGCGATCCGATGAACAACCCAGCCGCCACGAACGGGTTGGTCAGCACACGCATCACGGGCGAGTGGACGCCCCACAGGATCCACTCCCTGCCGCCCCTCGTGCCATCGTCGCGCCTGTGAATCGCGCGCGCGGCGAGGGTGACGGGCGCCCCGGCGACCATCAACGGCGGAATGGCCATCGTCAGCAGCATGTGCCCGATCATGTGATAGCTGAACAGATACGACTGGTAGACGTTGATGATTCCGCTGGTTACCCACAGCAGTAATAACATCCCGAACGCCCACGAGAGAGTGCGGTGCAGTGGCCAGGCATCGCCGCGGCGGTGCAACCGCCACGCGCCAGCGAGGTAGAAGAACATGCCGAAGCCGGCAGCGGCGACCCAGATCCAATCGATGTTCCACGCGACGAGCCAATCGACGAGCACCGGCTCATCGGGCAGCGGAGAGTAGGTGAGGATCTCGGCCGGAGTGCGCACGAACGCGGGCAGCTCTCCGAGCGGAGGGGCGGTGCGGGCCAGGGCTGCTGCGGCACCACTGGCAATCCCCATGATCGCGAGCTCCCCCGCAATGAGAACCCAAAATGCGCGGGATGCCGCGTCTTCGCGCATTCTGCCGATAAGGCGGCGGCGATACCACGCGCCGAACAACCCGAGCGCCACGAGAGCAATGACCTTCACCGTCAAAATCGCGCCATACGGCGAGAAGAACGCTTCCCACGTTCTGAGCCCGACGACCGCGCGCACCAGCCCCGACACCGCGACCACGACGAAGGCCGCAACGGCGATGCTGGAGTACCGAGAAACCACGTCGGCAAGGGGACCCCGCTTCAGGGCAGGCCGCACGATGACGAGCAGCAGCAGACCACCCAGCCACACTGCAGCGCCGATGATGTGCAAGATGATCGCGGTCATCGCGATGTGGTGGTCAGCATCGTCGCCGGAGTGACCCTGCGTGCCCATAGGCACCAAACTTGCGAGCGCGAGGACCGCCACGAACAGTGTCGCGGTCCACGAGCGCACGGCGAACGTCAGCACCGTGAGCGCGGCACCCGCGACCGTCGTGATGAGCCAGGTTCGACCCACCTCGGTCTCGACCAGATAGCGACCCAGCTGCGCGCCGAATTCGGGGCCCCCGCTGATCACGGGGTTGAACGCGTCAATGAACGTGAGAAAGCCCGTGGCTGCGGCAGACACCGTGAAGATGGCCGCAGAAATCGATGCGGTGTCGAGCGCGAGATCAAATTCGCGTTCGCCTGCTTTGAGCGTGAAGAGCGCAGTGACCAGCACACCCGCCATGCCGGCAGCCGAGAGGTTGACCAGAAGTTTTGCGGTGGGCAGACCCCACCGAGCGAACGGGCCGGGGTCGCCGATGGTCAGGGGATCTGCTCCGCCACCGTAGGCGAGGGCGATCGTCATAGCCACGAGCGCGACCACAATGAGGATCGCAGGCCCGACGGCCCGCAGAAGGCGGGGATTCACCCCTCCAGCCTAAGCCGAAGGGGGACACCGCTCGCGCGGCATCCCCCTTCGGTAAAGCGTCGTCGGCTACTACTTGACGGCAGCCTTGAGCTTCGAGCCAGCGGTCACCTTGACGCGCTTGCCTGCAGGGATCTGGATCTCTGCGCCAGTCTGGGGGTTGCGGCCGGTGCGAGCCGAGGTCTCAACCTGCTCGAACGCGATCCAGCCGGGGATGGAGACCTTGCTGCCCTTGGCAACAGCCTCGGAAACGGTGGCGAACAGTGAGTCGAGCACGCCCGATACGGCAGCCTGGCTCTGTCCGGTGGCGCTCGCGATGCTCGCGACGAGTTCGGTCTTGGTGATGGACTTGTCGGCCATGGGTGTTCCTCCAAAGGGGGCGGATTCGCCGCCCTCTCATTGCTGGGACCGGGCAGCTGAACGCTCCCGGCTGGTCGGATCGACCGCCTCGACTATAGCCAATTTGCCGCGTAATCACGCGGATTTCAGCGGGTATTGGCCCTATTGGTCGGCGTGTCGTGGTTCAGATGTGGTTTTTGTGACAAAAGTGACTCGAATTGGGCGCACAAACGCGACAGGCCCGCAGTTCCAAAGAACTGCGGGCCTGTCGGCGAAAGCGGTGCTTACCAGCTGGACTTGGTCACGCCGGGCAGCTCGCCACGGTGTGCCATGTCACGGAAGCGGACACGCGAGATGCCGAACTTCGTGAGGACACCGCGGGGACGACCGTCGATGACGTCGCGCGAACGCAGACGAACCGGCGATGCGTTGCGGGGAAGCTTCTGCAGACCGAGACGTGCGGCTTCGCGCTGCTCGTCGGTCGACGTGGGGTCAACAAGAGCCTTCTTCAGCTCAAGGCGCTTTGCGGCGTAGCGGTCAACGACGGCCTGACGCTGCTGGTTGCGCGCGATCTTGCTCTTCTTAGCCATGGATCAACGCTCCTCTCGGAATTCAACGTGCTTGCGGATAACCGGGTCATACTTCATCAGCGTGATGCGGTCAGGGTTGTTGCGACGGTTCTTGCGCGTGACGTAGGTGTAACCCGTGCCAGCGGTCGAACGCATCTTGATAATCGGGCGAACTTCCTGTGACTTCTTAGCCATTAGAGCTTCACTCCCTTCGCGAGGAGGTCTTTGACGACGGACTCGATGCCGCGTGCGTCAATGACTTTGATGCCCTTTGCCGAAACGTTGAGCTTGATGCTGCGACCAAGCGACGGAACGAAATAGGTCTTCTTCTGCACGTTCGGGTCGAAGCGGCGCTTCGTCCGGCGGTGCGAGTGCGAGATGGTGTGACCGAAGCCGGGAACAGCTCCAGTCACCTGGCACACTGCTGCCATAATGATTTCTCCTTAGTACCGTGGCACCGGACGGTGCCACCCAAGATCCCTTGTCTGCACCCCGCGCAACAGCGGGCCATTTCTGGCCGGAATGTGGTGTGGGGGGCGAACTGCGTGCTGGAGTGCGCGCAGACAAGGAGTCAGTCTAGCACGCCGGGCGTGTCGCCCTGTCAGTCGCGCACTGGCATGAGGTCCGCCGCGCCGCGACCCCAACGAAACGGCGACACCGTCGCATCGCCGGCAAGCCAGAATCGCCACGGAAACGCATCCGTGCCCGCCACGCCAGCAACCCCCACACGTGGGCCCGACGCGTATGCGGTCAACGGTGACTCCCGAATGAGCAGTCGAGCAGAGGCGCCTTGTTGAACAGCACCAGTGATCACGTCGATTCCGTCATGAATGGGATGCCGCAGACCCACGGCTTGGCCCAGCTTGCCCGGCCCACGAGCGAGGTCCCTCGCGGTGCGCGCAGCGATGCGGCGGCGAGTGGCAGCATCCAACCCATCCACCACCTCGCCCGCGCGTAGCAGCACTCCACCAGCGACGCCCTCGGGTGCGCACACAACGTTCACGCACGAATGGATGCCGTGGCTGAGATACACGTAGATGTGTCCGGGTTCGCCCCACATGGTGGCGTTGCGCGCCGTCTTGCCCATGCGTGCGTGCGATCCCGGATCGGGAACGTCGCCGGTGCCTTGTCCGTGATAGGCCTCGACTTCCGTCAACCGCACGGCAACGGTTTCACCGCCCACCTCGGTCACCAGCACCGCCCCCAACAGCCGAGGCGCGACTGCAACGGGCAAATCTGCGAGATCCTCGCGTGTGACTTCACGCAAGTCGGGCCGGTCCATGCGGGGATTCTACGCACGATTCTTCGGCACGCGGCGCGCGCTTGTCGCTAGTGTCCCAGTATGAAGCATTGGTCCGCGCTGATCATTCTCGGGGTTTCGCAGTTCGTCATGGTGCTCGATAGCACCGTCATGAACGTGTCGATATCAACGGTAGCCGCCGACCTCGGCACCGATATCTCGGGCATGCAGGCAGCCATAACGCTCTATGCGCTCACAATGGCCTCGTTCATGCTCACCGGAGGCAAGCTCGGTGATCGGTGGGGCCGCAGCGCGGCATTTCGCATCGGCTCGATCATCTACGGACTCGGGTCCATCACGACGGCGTTGAGTCCGACGCTTCCGGTGTTGCTCATCGGCTGGTCACTCGTCGAAGGCTTGGGCGCGGTGCTGGTGATCCCTGCGATTGCCGCGCTTGCCGCCACGAACTACGCCGGGCGCGACCGTGTTATTGCCTTTTCAGCACTCGGCGCCATCACCGGGTTCGCAGCGGCAGCTGGGCCGCTGATCGGTGGACTGATGACCACCTACTCGTCGTGGCGCTACGTTTTCGTCGGCGAAGCAATCGTGATGGTGCTCGTGCTGCTGGCGTCGGGCACCCTCAAAGACACCCCCGGCAACAAGGCGATGCGCATCGATGTGTCAAGCGTGTTCTTGTCAGCCGCGGGCATGGCGTTGCTCGTGTTCGCGGTGCTGCAGAGCAAGACCTGGGGCTGGTTGCAGCCGCTGAACCCACCGACGGTGGGTGACGTCACCATCGCCCCGTTCGGCATCTCGCCGGTCGCGTACATGATCGTCATTGCGATCGTCGTGCTGGCGATCTTTGTGCGACGACAAAACCGCCTTGAGGCCAGCGGAAGAGTGCCGCTGCTCAAAGTCAGCATGCTGAAGATCCCCGCACTGCGCAGCGGGCTCACGATGTTCTTGGCCCAGTACTTTGCAATCGCTGCGCTCTTTTTCGTCGTGCCGGTGTACCTGCAAACAATTCTTGGATTCAACGCGCTAGAAACCGGCTTGCGAATCTTGCCCCTATCGCTCGGGCTGATCTTGCTCTCGATCGTCGGGTCTCGAATGTCGACCGTGCGCTCAGCCCGCAACATCGGACGAATCGGACAGCTTCTGCTCGGCATTGGCATCTTCATCGTCTTCGCTGCCGTTCAGCCGACTCTTGCCGGCTGGCAGTTCGCGACAGGAATGTTCATCGTCGGTGCTGGATTCGGTCTGCTCGCCTCACAACTGGGCAACGTCAATATGTCTGCGGTCAGCGCAGATGACACGTCAGAAGTCGGCGGTTTGCAGGGCACATTTCAGAACCTGGGAACGTCGTTCGGAACCGCCGTGGTGGGGTCGGTGTTCATCTTGATGATGACGTCCGGATTCGGAACCGCCGTCGCCTCAAGCGCGACTCTGCCTGAAGACGTCATCTCTCAGGTAACGGAGAACACCGCCAAAGGCGCGCCTATCATCTCTCAACAGCAGGCAGAGCAGGCGATGCTAGACGCGGGCAGCACCGCCGAACAAGCGTCAGAGGTCGCCCAGATCTACGCCGACGCACAAGTCGAGTCACTGCAGCAGTCGTTGTTCATTGTCTTCGCCCTGACCCTGTTCGCGCTGCTGCTCTCACGCGGACTGCCGTCGAAGATCGCGGTGCCCGAAAAGCGCGATACGTCCGAAGCAGATTAGTACGGCGGCACCTGGCACCAAGAGATCGACGAGCCCGTGACAGCGATGGTTTCTTGACCGTCAGCGATCTCGAGAATGCGGGTTTCGAGGTAGCCAGGCAACGGCAGCTGATACGTGTCGTATGCGTTGTCGATCACATCGGGGGCGACGATCAGCGCGAGGTAGCGCGCACTTGGCGATACGCACACCTGCACGAGCGCGTCGGTTTCAGCGATCTCGGCGAGTGCCCTGGTCTCGCCATCGTTCGCGACCAGATCCACGGTGGTTCGACCGGTCGGGGTGTCTCCGTCAAGCACCGCGCCAGAGCGGACCGTCGAGTCATCGGGCAGCGGGGTGACCGTTGTCACGAGCGGCAATTCTCCGTCAGCGGCGACGAGTGGTTCCTCGCTTGCGTCAGTGAGGTCGAGGACGGTGCGCTGATCGATGCGTTCAACGATGGCGTGCGAAGACCCTCGCGCAATGCCATCAATCCCCTGCGCCGTACCCAGATTCGTGGCTTGACCGGCACCCTCTGCCGAGGCGCCGAGCCCTTCCGAGCTGCCGAGCAGCAGCGCTCCGTCAAAAGTCAGCAGTAGAATGCTGTCGGTGTCGGGCACGAAGCGCCAGTCGTTGACGCGCGGATCGGCGCCCTCGACCTCGATGGGCACGGGGGCTGCATCCGGATCATCCAGCGAAACGGTGAACAGCATGCTCTCACGCCCGCTCGTCTCGGTGAGTTCGGCATCTGAGTATGTGTACCCGACCACTTCACCGCGATCCGCGCTCTGCAGGTTCGTCACGTAGCCATCGCCCGGCAACGGCAGATCCTGTGCGTTCTCACCGTTCAGATCGGTCATGATCAGACGCGCTTCATCTGCCTCGGTGCGCGTCGAGATCACGAGGTGCGTGGCGGTCGCACGAAAGTCTTCGATGTGAGGGTCGGTGAACACCGCTATCGCTTCATCACCATCAAGGTCGGTGCGAAAGATGGTGTCTTCGGTGGCATCCCTGCGCAACAGGTGCACCTCGATGGGCGGAGTGGTGAACGTCTCGGTGACGGTCGTCGTCGGGCCGCCTCCGAGTGACTCCACATCGTTGATCGTCACCGTGTACTCGGTGTCGTCCCATAGCGGCAGGGTGAACCGCACCCCGACGCTGCGACCCGAGGTGTCGACAGCGAACGGTGTCGCGGGGCTGACCGTCACTTGCGAGGCGTCGACTTCTGCGATCGACTGCGAGGTAGTCACGATGAGCCGTGACCCCGATGCTGCTACGGCCGCTTCGGGATCCACCTGCACGTCGGTGACGCGCGGCCCCTGGGTGACATTCGCCGCAGCGCCCGCGACTCCGATGAGCGCGAGTACGCCGACCACGATCGCAAAAGACCGCACGAACGCTCGCCCCCGACGCTGGCGTGAGGCACCGCGGCGGTTGGGCTTCGCAGCGCGGCGCGTGGACCTTTCGGCACGGTGCGGCGGCGGTGGCGAACTAGAACTCATAGGGAATCTCGGGCTCGTCGATCTCTTCGATACTGGTGGGCTCGATCGCAAGCTGCCCGTCTGAGGTTGAACGCACCGTTCCGGTGACCGTCACCCATTGCCCGGTTTCGGGAATCTCAGCGTTTGACGCGATCGAGACACTCGCCGGCTGCGCATCGATGACGCAGTGCGTGATCACCAACCGGGTGATGTCGAAATCGCCGCTTTCGCTCGGTGTCACGAACCCGGTGAGTTCGACCGCGTTCCCATCAAATGCATCGGGGTTGGTGGCGGTTGCGAACACACTCGCCCACTCGCCGACACCGAACGAGTCCGTGTCGCCGGTCGCCGCAAGGGTCACGATGTCGCTTCCCGCGAACAGCGGTGCGGCACCGACGTCGCGAGAGATGGCGATCTCTGCAGACAGCGAAGCGGGAGCCAGTCCGAGCGTGAGCAAGACGACTCCGGATGCTGCCACGCCCCCAACGACCGTTGCGGCAACTGCCCCCGGGTGCGGCGCGTGCGAGTGTGCACCCTCATCAGCATCGTGGCCATGATCATGGCCGTGGTCGCTCTCAGCACCAAGCGGCAACGCAAAAGAGGCGACCGTACCAATGAGCACGATGAACGCCATCGACACCGCAAACCACGTCGAATCGGGGTTGATGTAGAGCGCGAGCCGGTCAGTGAACGCCAGGCTCAGCGTCACGACGGAAAGAATGGCGGCAAGCCCGACCCCGAGCCACCGGGTGCTGAGCGCCTCGAGCTTAGGCAAGAAGATTCACCACCGTTCCGATGGCAAAAGCTGCGAGCAGCACGACCACGACAACTCCGGCCAGAGTTCGGGTCGTGAAGGTGGTGCGCATGAGCGCGAGCATCTTCACGTCAACCAGTGGGCCCACGAGCAAGAACGCCACCAACGAGCCGGGCGTGAATGTCGAAGCAAACGAGAGTGCGAAGAATGAGTCGACGTTCGAGCAGATCGACACCACCATCGCAAGCGCCATCATGGCGACGATCGACAGCGCGGGGTTTGAACCGATTGCGAGCAGCATGTCACGTGGCACGATGACCTGCACCAGTCCGGCGAGCGCCGAACCGATCACAAGAGCCGGCATCACGGCGCGAAGTTCCACGACAAACTGGGCGAGTGTTTTGCGGCCCTTTCCGCCAGTCTCGTGCGTGACCATCTCGCAGGTGTCGCGAAAGCGATCGGTCAGGAGCGCATCAGGCGATGGGTGCCGACTGTAGAGCCAACCGATGAGGTTGGCGATCGCGAAGCCGCCGAGCAGGCGTGCGATCAGAATGCCGTCGTCCATCCCGAAGGCCTGATGGGTCGTGATGATGACGATCGGATTGACGATCGGCGCGGCGATGAGGAATGTCATCGTGTCCGACACCGAGAAACCTCGCATGAGCAGACCCCGCGCGAAGGGCACATTGCCGCACTCGCACACCGGAATGAACATGCCCAGCAGTGACAGCACCGCCCGCCGCGCCCACGCCCGCCGCGGCATCCATCTTTCGATCATGCCCGGGGGAATCCACACCTGCACCACGATCGAAAGCACGACACCGAGCGCGACAAAGGGCATCGACTCGATCAGCACGCTGATCGACAGCGTCAGAGCGTCTTGGGCCCGGGTTGAGAGTGGGTCGCTGAAGAGCGTCGGCACGAATGCGTCGATCACAAAGAGCGCGGCGACAGCCAGCACTCCAATGCCCAACGCAACGACGGTGCCCCGCACGCCCGAAGACGCGTCGACCCGTCGGGTGTCAGTGATCGACACGCTCGCCTTGCGCCTGGGTGCACGAGGCGCAGAGTCCGAAGATGTCGACGATGTGCTCGGCCGCGGTGAATCCGTGCTTCTCGGCGGTCGTGCGCGCCCACTGCTCGACGGCGGTCGCTTCAATCTCGACAGTGCGCCCGCAGTTGCGGCAGATCAGATGGTGATGGTGGCCACTCGACACGCAGGCGCGATACAGCGCTTCGCCGTCAGGACTCTGCAGCGAGTCGGCTCCGCCATCGGCGGCAAGCCCGGCAAGCGCGCGATACACGGTGGCAAGTCCGATGCCAGTGTTCTCGTCGCGAAGGGTGGCGTGAAGCCCCTGTGCGCTGACGAACCCGCCAGCATCAGCGAGTGCTTCGCGCACGCGTTCGCGTTGCCAGGTGTTGCGCTGAGCCATTGTCGGAGTCTACCGGCGCGTACCCGAACCATTGCTGGACGAATACCGAGTCATTTGGCGATCTTCGCAATCGTCACGCGATCTCGTCGAGCCCCGATGATGCGGCAGACCACGTAGATGAGAAACGACAGCGTGGTGATGTAGGGGCTCACCGGAAGGGTGCCAGCGATGGCGAGCAGAATGCCGCCGACTGCTGAGACGAACCCGAACACGGCCGACAGAAGCGGCACGCTTAGCGAGCCTGATGCCACACGCATGGCTGCAGCCGCGGGCGTGACAAGCAGGGCCATCACCAACAGCGCACCGATGATGTGAACCGCGACGGCCACCGTCAGCCCCAGCAGCAGCATGAACCACAGCGATACGCCGGTCGTCGGCACGCCACGAGCCGCCGCTGACTGCGGGTCGAGTGAGTCGAACCTGAGCGGTCGCCACACCAGCAGCAAAGCGATCAACACGAACGCGCTGATGCCGATCAACCAGCCGAGCTGACTCGATTGCACTGAGACGATCTGCCCGGTGAGCAGGCTGAAACTGCTCGCGCTGCGACCGTCGTAGAGCGCCAGAAACAAAATTCCGAGACCGAGGCCGAATGGCATCAGCACGCCGATGATCGAGTTGCGGTCGCGCGCGCGGGCGCCCAGCCAGCCGATGATCGCCGCGGCGACGAGCGAACCGGCGATCGAACCGCTGACGACATCAGCACCGATCAGCAGCGCAGCAGCGGCACCCGCGAATGAGAGCTCGCTGATGCCATGCACAGCGAATGCCATGTCGCGCTGAATCACGAAGACCCCGATGAGACCTCCGATCAGCCCGAGAACGGCACCCGCCCACACGGAGTTGGAAACCAACGCGAGAATTTGCCCGTAGTAGGGCAACCCGCCAAAGAGTGCATCGTAGATCGCGTCCCAGTTCACTCGTGCACCTCGTCACCGTGATGGTGGTGGTGTGAGTCCTCGGCGTCGGGTGCGCCCACGACGACCAAGCGGTGTCCGGCGCGAAGAACGAACACGGGTGCCCCGTAGAGAGCGCTGAGCACAGTGGAATTGAGAACTTCTTCTGGAGTGCCGAGCGTGAACCGTCCCTGGGCGAGATACAGAACGCGATCCACCTGGTGCAGCAACGGATTGATGTCGTGTGTCACGAGCATCACGGCAGCGTTGTGCTCGGTGCGGTGCTTGTCGATGAGCGAGACCACCGCTTGCTGATTGGCCATGTCAAGGCTCGTCAGCGGTTCGTCGCACAGCAACAAGCCCGGGTCGTCGGCAAGGGCCTGGCCGACGCGCAGCCGCTGCTGTTCGCCGCCCGACAGCATTCCGACAGGGCGGTCGGCGAACTCGGCGGCACCCACAGCCTCGATCAAGGTGTCAACGCGGGCCCTCTCGCCGCGACGCGGAATCGGGAGTCCGAATCGATGCCCACTGACGCCGAGAGCCACAAGATCCCGTCCGCGAAGCGCAGTATCTGGCGGCAACGGTCGAGACTGCGGAATGTAGCCGATCTCTCGGTTTCCTTTGCCGCGCACCACCTCGCCAGCGACCGTGACGGTGCCTTCACTCAGCTCTTCGAGACCGAGGATCGCGCGAAGCAGGGTGGTCTTGCCCGAACCGCTCGGCCCGAGCACAGCGATCATCTCACCGGCGTGAACCGTCAGGTTGAGGCCAGCCCACAGCTCTCGCCCGTCACGCCTGAGTGCAGCATCCCGAATTTCGAGCGCAACTGGCTCCTGGCTCACGAATCGAGCGCTGCCGCGAGGTTCTCGATGTTCTCCTGCATCCACGAGATGTAAGTCTGGCCCTCCGGGAGCGTTTCCGAAAACGCGACGACCGGAATAGCTTCTTTTTCGGCTTCTGTGACAACTTGTGCCGTTTCGGCGCCGCCGGTCTGCGTGTTGGTGATCATGACGCTCAGCTCGCCATCGGTCACTATCGAGAGCGCCTCAAGCAGGGTTGCCGGGGCGACATCTTGCCCCTCTTCGACCGCTTCACTGAACTCGGACGGGGTCACATCTTCAAGCCCGGCCGCGATCACCAGGTAGCCTCCGACGGGCTCGGTCAAGAATGCTTCGTCCCCAGCGTGTGCGGCGTCGATTTCTTCTAGTGACTCTTCGAGCCCTTCGATTTCGTCGTGAAAAGCTTCGGCGTTGGCCGTAAAGATCTCAGCGTCGTCTGGGCTGATCTCGCCGAGCTCTTCGGCGATAGCGTCGGCGACGTACGCCATGGTGTGCGGGTCGTACCAGACGTGCTCGTTGAAGCCTTCGATGTGATCGTGACCAGCGTGGTCATCTTCATCGGCGTGCTCTTCGTCTTCCTCGTCGTGGTCGTGATCGGAGTGATCTTCCTCACCCTCCTCAGTCGGCCACGAATGCGAGAACTCTGCCGCCGTGATGACGTGCGCCTCAGAGCCGCTGGCCTCAACAAGGGAATCCATGAACGAGTCGTATCCGCCGCCGTTTTCGATGACCAGGTCGGCCTGCTCAACGGTCAGCTGATCGCGCGCGCTCGCCTCGAAGGAGTGCGGGTCTTGAGCAGCATTCGTGACGATCGAGGTGACTTCCACCAGGTCTGCGCCCACTACCTCAGCGATCTGCCCATACACGTTGGTCGACGCGACCACGGTGATCGCATCTGTCTCAGAGTCAGAAGTTGCGTCTGAGGTGGTGCTCGCGCAACCAGAAAGGACGAGAGCGGATGCTGCACCGAGACCGAGCAACACGAGGGGGCGAGAGGGCGTCTTCATGCCGCAATCGTACTTCTATTGATAATGGTTATCAAATCCGTTAAAGAGGATCTGATGTCAGCTCAGGATCAGTCGAGCAGCAGAGCCGGCTCTTCGAGGATCGATGCCACGTCGGCGATGAAGCGGCTCATGCCGTCACCATCGATGACCCGGTGATCGAAAGAGCCAGCGACCGTGGTAACCCAGCGTGGCCGCACCTCACCGTCAACCACCCAGGGCTTCTGGCGAATTGTGCCCAGCGCCACGATTCCGGCCTCACCCGGATTGATGATCGGGGTGCCCGCGTCCATTCCGAAGACGCCGATGTTCGTGATCGTGATCGTGCCGCCCTGCTGATCGGCAACCGACGTCTTGCCCTCGCGTGCCGTCAACACCAGCTTTTCCAGCGCGCGCGCGAGCTCGCGCATCGACATGTCTTGCGCATCTTTGATGTTGGGCACGAGCAGGCCCCGAGGCGTGGCAGCGGCGATGCCGAGGTTCACATAGCGGCGCACCGTGATCTCGGCCGCTCCATTCTCGCCATCAACCCAGGCGGCATTGACCATCGGCGTGCGCTGCGCCGCCCACACCACGGCACGAGCCATGATCAGCATCGGCGAGACTTTGATATCAGCGAAGTCCGTCGAACTCTTCAGCCGCTTGACCAGTTCCATCGTGCGTGACGCGTCGACGTCGGTCCACACACTCACATGAGGTGCCGAGTACGCAGACTGCACCATGCCTGACGCCACAGCTTTGCGAACACCCTTCACGGCAAACGTCTCTTCTCGCTCGTCGCCGTTGGCAACGGTGCGCTCAGGTTCTGTCGTGCGCGCGGGTGCCGGGCGCGGCGACACTGGAATCGACTCCTCGCGCACGTCACCCCACTCAGGTGTCTCGATGTTGCGGAAGACGCTGGCCTGTGACGCGTGGCGCAAGACATCGTCACGAGTAACTTCTCCCGCAGCGCCTGTCGGAGTCACCGCAGCAAGCTCCACGCCGAGGTCGCGGGCGAGCTTGCGAATCGGGGGCTTCGCCACGACGCCCACCGACGACGTAACCCGTTCTTGAGCTGACGCGACCGGCTTGCGGCGACGCGATTTCACCTGTCCCCCGGTGCCGTACCCCACGAGCACAGCACCACCACCCTCATCTTCTGCGGGCGTTGCTGGTTCACCGTGCTCGCTCTGACCGATCGTGGCGGGTGACGCAGCGGCATCCACCACTGCGACGATCGTGATGATCGCATGTCCCACACTCACCGTCTCGCCTTCGGCTGCCAGAAGTGTGCCGACCGTGCCGGCAAAGGGCGAGGGCAGTTCGACGAGTGACTTGGCCGTTTCGATCTCGACCAGCACATCATTCACAGCGACGGTGTCACCAGGGGCAACGCGCCACTGGACGATCTCAGCTTCGGTAAGTCCTTCACCGACGTCGGGAAGAACAAAGGTCGATTCTGCGGGAGTGCTCATCGGTGTCTCCTCAGACAGTGTCAGTAGGCCAGCGCGCGGTCGACCGCTTCGAGAATGCGGTCAGCATCGGGAAGGAACTTTCCCTCGAGCTTGGCGGGAGGAAAAGGTGTGTCGAACGCTGAGACGCGCAACACCGGCGCCTCAAGGGCATAGAACGCCCGCTCCATCACCGTCGCGGCGATCTCGCTGCCGACCGAGGTGAAACCGGGCGCCTCTTGGGCATAAACCATGCGGCCGGTCTTTCGGACGGATTCGAGGATTGGCCCGTAGTCGACCGGCGACAGCGAGCGAACGTCAACGACCTCGCAACTCGTGCCCTCAGATTCGGCCAAAGCTGCTGCCTGCAACAGCGTCGTCACCATCGCACCGTGACCCACAAGAGTCACATCGGTGCCGCGCCTGACGATGCGAGAGGCGTGCAGGGGCACTGAACGCGCGGTGAGATCGACCTCACCCTTCTGCCAGTACTTGCTCTTGGGCTCAAGAAAGATCACCGGATCAGGCGAGCGAATCGCATCTTGGATCATCCAATACGCATCGTTCGCGGTCGACGGTGAAACGACCCGCAGACCCGGCGTGTGCGTGAAGTACGCTTCGGGGCTCTCTTGGTGATGCTCGATTGCGCCAATGTGGCCGCCGTAGGGAATGCGGATGACGACCGGCATCTGAATCGCGCCCTCGTGGCGATAGGTCAGCTTGGCGAGCTGCGACGTGATCTGGTCGAACGCGGGAAAGACGAAGCCGTCGAACTGAATCTCGCAGACGGGTCGAAACCCGCCCATGGCAAGACCGATTGCTGTTCCCACGATGCCCGATTCGGCAAGAGGCGTATCAAGCACGCGACGCTCTCCGAACTCCGCCTGAAGCCCCTCCGTCACACGAAAAACGCCACCGAGCTTTCCGATGTCTTCGCCCATCAGAATGACGTGATCGTCTTCTGACATGGCCGCGCGCAGCCCGGCGTGTAGAGCACGGCTGAGGGGCATGGTGGTCATCTCGCTCATGACGCATCTCCTTCTAGGGATGCTTCATACTCGGCGAGCCACGTGCGTTGTTCTTCAATCAATGGGTGTTTTTCCGAGTAGACGCTGTCGAAGATCATTGACTGCTCAAGTCCGCCCAGCTCGTTTGTTCGAACGCGGATGTCATCGGCGACGGCAGCGCATTCGGCCTCAACGTCATCGAAGAATGCGTCGGCCGCGCCGCGTGAGCGCAGGAAGGCACGCATGCGCACCATGGGGTCGCGTAGCTGCCACGACTCTTCTTCGGCCGCCGTGCGGTACTTCGTAGGGTCATCGCTGGTGGTGTGCGCGCCGAGCCGGTACGTCATGGCTTCGATGGCCCGGGGGCCCGCTCCGGAGCGCGCCTCATCGAGTGCTCGGCGCGTTACGGCATAACTTGCGATGACGTCGTTTCCGTCGATGGGGATCGAGGGCATGCCGTATCCCTCACCGCGCTTGTAGAGCGGTGAGCGAGACTGCGTGGCGACGGGCACTGAGATCGCCCACTGGTTGTTCTGCAGAAAGAACACCTCGGGCGTCTGATAGCTCGCGGCGAACACCATAGCCTCGTGCACATCGCCCTGGCTCGAAGCGCCGTCACCGTAGTAGACGATGACAGCTTCATCACGGTCAACGTCGCCGCTACCGCAGCGGTCATCGAATACGAGGCCCATGGCGAGCCCGGTAGCGTGCAACGTCTGCGACCCGAGCACCATCGTGTAAATGTGCGTGTTGCCGTTCTTCGGGTCTGTCGGATCCCATCCGCCGTGGGTGAGTCCACGCATGATGCGAATGATGTGAATGGGGTCCACCCCTCGAATGCGCGCTACTACATGCTCGCGATACGAGGGAAAGAGGTGGTCCTGTGCACGCGCTGCCCGCGCCGAACCGACCTGCGCAGCTTCTTGCCCATAGCTCGGTGGCCAGAGTGCGAGCTGACCCTGTCGCTGCAGATTCGTCGCTTGCACGTCGAACGCGCGAATCTCAGCCATATCGCGATACAGGCCTTCGAGCTCAGCATCGCTCAAAGAGTCGACGAGGTCTAGATATGGCTCTGCCGCTGGCGTGGGCGCAAACGACCCGTCCGCGGCGAGAATACGCACGATCCCGGGAGCCTCGGGGATCGCTGGGGCGTCAGTGGTCAACGATTCTTCAGACGTCACGGCTCTAACGCTACCGTCGGCCCCGATGAGCGGCTGGGAGGGCTCCAACAATGGATTCGGCGATTCGTAAGACCTTGCCTACAGATTCCTCCTCGCCGACGCTGATGCGAATGCCTTCACCGGCGAAGGGGCGAACGATCAGTCCCGCCGCTTCGAAGGCCTCAGCGGCCGCCATCGTCTCGTCGCCGGTGGCCAGCCAGACGAAGTTGCCTTGCGCGTCAGGTACGCGCCAACCTATCTCGCGAAGACCTGCGGCGAGGCGATCCCGACGCTCAGCGATCACCGCAACACGTGCCCGCAGTTCGGTCTCGACGTCGAGGCTCGCCAACGCAGCCGACTCCGCGTGAGCGGTGACCGAGAGCGGAATGCCGGTGCTGCGCGCGGTATCGAGAATTCTCGAATGACCGACCGCGTACCCAATGCGCAGGCCTGCCAAACCCCATGCCTTGGAGAAGGTGCGCAGCATCACGACGTTTGGATGGGTGCCTCGTGCAAGTACGAGAGTTCCGTCGACCGCGCCTGGCGCTGTCACGAATTCGGCGTATGCCTCGTCAAGAATGATCAGTACGTCACTCGGGATCTGCGCGGCGAAGTCGTCGAACTCTGCCTGCGTCACAGCCGGGCCGGTCGGGTTGTTCGGCGTGCAGACGATGATGGCCCGCGTGCGGTCAGTGACGGCGCTTGCCATCGCGGGCAGGTCGTGGCGAGCGTCTTCGGTAAGCGGCACCTGCACGCCGACCGCACCGGGAACCACCGTCAGCCATGGGTACGCCTCGAACGAACGCCACGCGTAGATGACCTCGTCTCCCGCTGCGGCGGTGGCGAGTATCAACTGCGACAGAATCGACACGCTGCCAGCAGCCACGTGCACTTCGTCAGAGGTCACCCCGAAGCGCGCGGCGAGGCGCTCGCGCAGTCGCCTAGCCGTGGCATCGGGGTACCGGTTGACGGCGCTTTCGGCGCGCAGTGCTTCAGCTACGCCTGGCAACGGATCGAACGGGTTCTCGTTGCTTGAGAGCTTGAAGGCGTCGCCGCTAGCTTGCCGACCCTGTTTGTAGGCGGGGAGGGCTGCGATCTCGGGGCGGACGCGGACGGGGATATCTGCAGCGTCGGTCACCTGCTGAGTCTACGAGTCCGCTGGCATGCGAGACTATCCGCACTATGAGCTTCTTCATCCGCATCATTGTGAACGCGTTCGCTATCTGGGTGGTGACCCTTATTCCCGCCCTCCAGGTGAGCGTGATTCCCTTCGCCCCCGGCGACACTCTGCAACTTGTGCTCACCCTGCTGCTGGTGGCGTTCATCTTCGCGCTGGTCAACATGATCATCGGCACCGTCATCAAAGTGCTGGCGTTCCCGCTTTACATCCTCACTCTGGGTCTCATCGGTCTTCTCATCAACGGATTCTTGCTCTGGTTCAGCGCATGGATTACCGAGTTCTGGGACTTCGGTCTGCGTGTCGAGGACTTCTGGTGGGGCGTAGTTGCGGCGATCATCATCACCCTCATCAACTGGTTCTTCGGCATCATTCTTCGTCCCCAAGAGAAGCAGTAGCGCCCTCGGAACCGGCCCGCGTCGCCGCGAACTCGGTGACCTCAACCGTGGTCGCGTGTGCGAGCTCCTCAAAGACCTCGCTCAACTGATTCACCCGCGGGTCAGCGGAAGCGTCAAGCATCGTCGCCGTTTCGACGTAGCTCGTCATCTGGTGAGATGGAATGCCCAGGTCGTCCGTGCCAGCCAAAGGATGCGCCTCGCGTTCCGCGATGAAGCTGCCAGGGGCGCCCACCGACTCCATGAAACCCCCACCGGCGAGCGCAGCAACCGGGTCATCGGTGTGTCGAATCCCGACGCTCAACGTTGATGAGCCCACATCTGCCTCGACTGGTGAGCCGAAGTTCACGAGTGTGCGGGTGCTGTACTCGCTCTCGAGGGCAAGATGACTGGTGATCATCGCGCCCTGCGAATGACCGAACGCGTGCACGACGTCACCCGGGCGTGCACCCGCAGCACGCAGCGCGGATTCGGTGGCGTCGTATGACGCGGAGCGCGATCCACTGTAGAGCTCGACGTTCGAGCGGGAGTCCCACGGCTCCGTAGCGCTCACCGCCATCGTGCGCGTGCCCGAGACGTAGACGGCGAACTGTCGAGTTCCATCAGCCATCGTGTACTTCTCGACCCTGACCTGGCTCGCCCCGGTGCGGGGTATGCGCTCCGCAGCACTGGTGAGGCTCGTCGGCGCAGCAGCAGACGGTTGCTTCGAAGCAGCCACCTGCACAGGCTGCGCCGATCCGTTCAGCGTCACGTCACTTTGCACTCGACCCCACCCGCCAACACCGGTGAGCGCAGCGAAGCCAATGGCGGTGCCGCCCACGGCTACGCCGCCTACCGCGGCCGCAAGCAGGTCAGCGCCTCGAGCGGTATCGAATAGCCCGCCGAGGTCGTAGCCTGCCTCGGTTGCTTGACGTACGAGGTCGCCGGGCCAGAGCACGGCACGTTCGAACTCGGCCAGACGAGCACGTTCCATCGCTTCGGGATGCTGCGCCATCAACGCGGCCCGCTGTTTCTCGATCGCCGACACAGCACCGTCGTCGCCCGCCCAGAGCGCCACCGTATGGCGCGCATTCAGCTCAACCAGCTCGTAGACGGCCGCCGCGGCCCGCAGATCTGCGGCGATCCTCTCGCCACGCGCGGCGGCATCAGTCAATCGCGCCGTCAGCAGCGCGAGCGTCGACAATGCCACCCCCGCGTATTGCCGCTGGGCGAAGAGCATGTTCTGCAAGCTGCCCACGCGTGCGCAGATTCGGCTGAGTTCGTCGGAAGCGACGATGAAACGTGCGGCGGTCTCTCGAAGCGTGGCAGTGTCGACTTCAACTGCTCCGCCACCTCGAATGTCGAGCTCGCCGCTCACTCGCACGCCCACGCGGCGTAGGCGGCATGTTCATGCGCGCGTCGCACATCACCCACGCCCTCATATGCGAGCACGCCGAGCCGGCTGAGGTCGTGTGCCCAGTCCTCAGCCATCAGGTGAAACGCCGTTGCTGTCTTGGACTGCCACTGCGTTGCGGCATCCAGCGCGCGTGCTTGCACAAGCGCGGTGCAAAGCGGAGCGATGATCGACTCCAACTCCCGCACCACAATCGCCAACTGATCGGTGGCGGTAGCGGCAGGAGAACAGGGCGCTTCAACGAACATGACGTTTATCTTTGTTGCCGCGTGCGCGGCAGCATCCACCCCTGCTCGAGATGTGAACGCGGCCGGTCTGCCTTGGCGGTGGGGAGGAGCGAAGTCCTCGATTCACCCGAATGCCCGTCGTATCGTGACCGCGACTCGATGAAAGCGCGCCAACAGGGCCAGAATGGAAACTATGACCGCGAGTGCCGCCGAGCCTTTCCGCGTCGTCTTCGTCTGTACCGGAAACATCTGCCGATCGCCTATGGCTGAGGTGGTATTTCGCAAGGTCGCTGACGATGCTGGCTTGGGTGCGCGAGTGGCATCAAGCAGTGCAGGAACCGGCGACTGGCACGTCGGTGAGCAAGCTGATCAGCGCACGCTCGACTCGCTCGCTCGAGCGGGCTTCGATGGCAGCCACCACCGGGCGCGGCAGTTCACCCATGCCGATTTCGCGCACAACGACCTGATCGTGGTGCTCGACCGAAGCCACGAGCGCATTTTGCGCGGATGGGCGCGATCCGACGCAGATGCAGACAAGATCGTGCTGCTGATGTCGTTCGACGACCCTGCTACCTCGGTGGATGTGCCTGACCCGTACTACGCGGGGCCCGGATTGTTCGATGAGGTCCTCGGTATGATTGAAAGCGCGAGCCGGTCTCTCTTCCGGCAACTCGAACCTGCGATTCGTCCGGTGCGCTGATACCGGCTATCGCCTCAATGCGCTTCGACGGGAGCACCGTGTCCTCTCTCCCCCCTCAGCCCCTCAGCCCGCTCGATGGTCGCTACCAGTCCGTCGTCACCGGTCTCGCTGACTACCTTTCAGAGGCCGGCCTCAACCGTGCCCGCGTCGAGGTAGAGGTCGAGTGGCTCGTAGCCCTCACCGACCGCTCGCTGTTCGGAACAGCACCATTGGCTGACGACGATAAAGCCCGTCTACGCGCGCTCTACCTTGAGTTCGGACAGGCTGAGATCGACTGGCTCGCCGACAAAGAAGCGGTCACCCGACACGATGTGAAGGCTGTCGAGTATCTGGTGCGTGACCGGTTGTCGACGCTCGGTCTCGACTCGATCGCCGAGCTGACGCACTTCGCCTGCACCAGCGAAGACATCAACTCGACCGCCTACGCCCTCACTGTGCAACGTGCGGTGCAACGGGTCTGGTTGCCTAAGTTGCACGCTGTGATCGAGGCGCTCGCGCAGCTCGCTGTCGAGCACCGGGATGCTGCGATGTTGTCGCGCACGCACGGTCAGCCCGCGACCCCCTCGACGATGGGCAAAGAGATCGCCGTGTTCGCGTGGCGTCTCAAGCGGGTGGCCGCGCAGATCGAAGGCGGGGAGTACCTCGCGAAGTTCTCTGGCGCGACCGGCACATGGTCTGCACATCTCGCCGCAGAACCTGATGTGGACTGGCCCGAGCTCTCTCGTTCGTTCATTGAAAGCCTGGGCCTGGGATTCAACGTGCTCACCACGCAGATCGAGTCGCACGACTGGCAGGTGGAGCTCTACGATCGCGTGCGTCACGCCGGTGGCATTCTGCACAACCTCGCAACCGACATCTGGACATACATCTCTGTCGGCTTCTTCACCCAGATTCCGGTTGCCGGCGCCACTGGCTCGTCGACAATGCCGCACAAGATCAACCCGATTCGCTTCGAAAACGCCGAGGCGAACTTCGAGATTTCAGGTGGACTGCTCGCAACGCTGTCGCAGACCCTTGTGACCTCTCGTATGCAACGCGACCTCACCGATTCGACGACGCAGCGCAACATCGGGGTCGCTTTCGGCCATTCCCTGCTGGCTCTCGACAATCTTGCGCGCGGCCTGCGCGAAATCTCTCTTGCCGAGACTGTGCTGTTGGCCGATCTCGACGCAAACTGGGAAGTTCTCGCCGAAGCGATCCAGACTGTCGTGCGCGCCGAGATCGCTGCCGGTCGCTCACAGATCACAGATCCCTACGCGCTGTTGAAAGAACTCACCCGCGGGCGCCGTGTGGGAGCGGTGGAACTGGCAGAGTTTGTGCGCGGCCTCGATATTGGCGATGCCGCCAAGGAGCGACTTCTCGTTCTGACGCCGGCTACGTATGCCGGTCTCGCGTCACAACTCGTGGACGAGCTCTCGTAGCGGCGAGCGCCTACGCCTTCGGATCGGCGTCGCCTTCGACGTCGTCAGTCGATTCTTCATCGGGCAGCAAGACCGGCTTTTCGAGCGGTTTGGTGAACTCGGTGGGATCAATGGCGAGCAGCAATAGCGACACCACGAGCAGCACTGCGATGAATGAAACACCCGCCACCACGAGTGCGGTGACGATTGCGACCTGTGCGTCACTGCCGGGGCGGTCTTGAAAGAAGCCCATCGATACCAGAGTGACGACTCCCGCGAACAGTGCTGCGGCGAACGCGAGACCCAGCAGCTGCACCGGCTTCATGAGGTCGCGACGGGTGGTGGGCTTGTCGTCAGTCACGCGGGGTCCTTCTGTTCGACGGGCGCAGAATCCGCCGCTTCGGTAGTTGTTGGCGTGGCGGCACGCGGCGAAAAGCCAGCGATTGCGAGGTACACGGCCACGATTGCCGCGTAGGCGCCGAACACACCCACACCAACGACAATGCCGGTGAGAGTGAATGTCTGGCCCGCTTGGTCGATCGTGTAGTCGAGCGCAAACTCCGGGCGCACGAACAACAGTGCCGTGGCGAAGATCAGCGTGAGCGTGCCGATCACTACTCCGTCTCGTGCCTCGCTCTTAGCTGCAGGATGCTGCGCAGCGAGCGCCGCAGCGGGCGCAACGCGCTGCTCGACGCCACCAATGGTGGGCGCGGCACCCGGTGTGCGCGCATTGCGCAACGCTCGCGTCCCCGCGAGCGTCTCAATCAGTCCGCTGGCGATGGCCCACGTGATGACGAGCACAAGATAGCCGACAGCCGTGCGCGCGGGAGCAATGCTTCCGACCATGCCGGCAACGAGGGCGGCGATGCCCAAAAGCACAGACGGCCAGCGTGCTCCGGCCGGATAGACCAACCACACCGACAGCAAGAACACCATTCCTGTGGCCACAGCAAATCCGCTGAAGACCGTCGTGCCGATGAGCGCCGAATGGTCGGGGGAGAAGGTGATCATCACCGCCGCAATCGCCGCGAACGCGGCACGAGCGAGTTGCACGTGCCGCACTTCGAACGTGGGAATACGGGCTGGTGATGTCAAGGGAATCCTGCGGAGATCTCGGGCCTGCAATCGCAGACGAATGGTGCAAGTCTAAGTCGTGTCGCTGGGAGCGACCGCCTAGCGCGAATTGCTATTGGGAGAGGAAAGACAGCGCCTGCTCGCGAAAGTCGCGTGACCCAGGCGTGTTGAAGTGGTGACGATCGGGCACGGGCGCAAAAATCCCCTGCGGCGTGGCATCGGCGAGCAACCGCGAACGCTCGAATATTGCGTCCTCCGTTCCGGTGGCAAACAGCACCGGTTGCGTGGGAGGATTCGCGGGATCCGGATCGCTGTCGGCGAGACGCATTCCTTCCGCGAGGGCGATCAATGCCTTGATGTCGTTGCCGACCACGCGTTCTGCGAGCGTTACATAGTTCTTGGTCACCGGATCCTCCACCGCAACTCCGTTCTCGGCGTACGCTCGCGCCTGCTCGATCTGCAGGCGTGCCAACGGTCTGCCGTCTGGAATGCCGCCCAGAACCGCGCGTGAAACGTGTTGCGGTGCATCGACGGCAAGCTGCCAGCCAACGCGCGCGCCAAGCGAATAGCCGACAAGTGAGACGTCGTCGAGCAGATACGTGTCTAGCACCGTGAGCAGATCACCGACGAGTGACGGCATCGTGTAGACGCGAGCCTCGTGCGGCTTCTCGCTCGCTCCGTGTCCGCGCTGATCGACAGCAAGAACACGGAAGCCGGCGCGGGTGAGGTCACGCACCCATCCCGTGCTTACCCAGTTGTCGCGTGAGCTCGACGCGAAGCCGTGCACGCAGAGCACGGTCTTGGCGTCGGTGTCTCCCCAGCTATACGTCGCGATGCGAATTCCGTCTCCCGACATCACAAATCGCGGGTCTGGAACTTCGGTGATCAGACGCGACGACGCCTTCGGAGTGGCCACTGCGCTTCGCGGCTTCGAGCGGCGCTCGTCTCGCGGCGTGCTCGTGGCCGGCGCGCTCGGGGGCGGCGTCTTTGGCGGTGAAGCAGCCCTCAATGTCGGTGAGCCCATCAGTTTCTTCGGCGCGATGCGAATCACCACGCGCTTCGGGTTCGGCTGCGGTTGGCGATACCTCGCTGAGTAGAGCTCCACCGCGCGGGCAACGGCTTCTGGATCCCGTTCAATCGTGGCATCACCGGCGATGCTCAGCCATTGGGGCCCTGCGACCTGCCCGACCGTCGCGCGCGGGTCGCGTTCGATGTTGCGCACCTTCTGAGTGCCATCGCTCGTGATGATGCGAACGACCCCGTCCGCGACCGTGAATCCGACGGCCACTACGTGCAAACTGCCGTCGGGCGCGACGGTAGAGAGCGTAGCAAGGTGATAATCCTCGATCAGCTTGCGTCCATCGTCGCTGAGCGCAGCATCCAGATCCATCGATTCCTCCCCGCGCGCCTGTTTGGCGCCTCTCGCACGACGCTATTACACGGGAGCGGCTGCGGGCCGGGGAATGTCCTAGGCGAGAGTCAGAAAGAGCTTCTCGAGCTCCTTCACCTGGGTGTCAGAATCGGCATCCGTATCAGCAAGACACTCTTGCATCGCGGTGGAGATCACAAGGAACCCAGCACGATCGATCGCTTTTGACACGGCCGAGAGCTGTTGCACAACATCGCGGCAGTGCGCTTCGCTTTCGACCGCGGCGATAACTGCGGCCAGTTGGCCCTGGGCACGCTTCAGCCGGTTTGCGATCTTGCGCTGCGCGTCAGGATCGTGCACGGCGGGGGAACTGCTCTCTGGGGGCATTTCAGCATCCTCTCGGTTGTCGAGCACCTCTCCAAAATACCCTAAGGGGTATAGATTCGGGCGGCCCTAGAGAGTATTCGCGCCTCTTTGCGCTCATTGAGCCGTAGAGATCCCATGAAAACGGGAATCGGTTTGATGGAATGATTCCTTTTGGGTTAGGTTGATACCTATACATCCGATGTTTACTCATTGGCATGTGGAGAGGAAGACATGGCTGTCATCACCAACGTCGTCACACACGACATCCGGTTCCCCACGTCGCTGAGCCTCGATGGCTCCGACGCGATGAACCCCGACCCCGACTATTCCGCTGCGTACGTGGTCATCGAAACCGACGCGGCCGACGGTCTCGAAGGGCATTCGTTCGTATTCACGATCGGACGCGGCAATGACGTCGAAGTTGCCGCGATCAACGCGCTGCGCGATCACATTCTCGGGCTAGACATCGACGAACTGCTCTCAGATATGGGTGCCGCATCTGCGCTGCTCAACCACGATTCACAGCTGCGCTGGCTGGGCCCCGAAAAGGGCGTCATGCACATGGCGATCGGCGCGGTCGTCAATGCCCTCTGGGATCTTCGCGCCAAGCGCGCGGGCGAGCCGCTCTGGCTCCACCTGTCGAAGCTCACGCCCGAAGAAATCGTCTCGATCGTCGACTTCCGCTATTTGACGGACGCGATCACGCCGGACGAAGCGTTGCAGATTCTGCGCGCCGCTGAGCCAGGGCGCGAGGAGCGTATCCAGAATCTGCTCGACTCTGGGTACCCCGGCTACACGACGACGCCCGGCTGGCTCGGGTACTCCGATGAGAAGCTGGCGCGCCTGTGCAAAGAAGCCGTCGCGGATGGCTTCGGGCAGATCAAGCTCAAAGTGGGCGCCGACCTCGACGACGACATTCGTCGCATGAGAGTTGCCCGCGCATCGGTGCCGGCCGGCTTTCCCATCGCCATCGATGCGAACCAGCGCTGGGATGTCGCAGATGCGATCGAGTGGGTGCAATCCCTCGCCGAGTTCGAGCCGGCATGGGTGGAAGAGCCCACGAGCCCCGACGACATCTTGGCGCACGCTGCGATCGCCCGCGGCATCGCACCGATTCGCGTCGCAACCGGCGAGCACGTGCAGAATCGCATCGTCTTCAAGCAGATGTTGCAGGCAGGGTCGCTATCGGTGATGCAAATTGATGCTGCGCGCGTCGGTGGGGTCAACGAGAACATCGCGAACCTGCTTCTGGCTGCCAAGTTCGGGGTGCCGGTGTGCCCCCATGCCGGCGGCGTCGGGCTGTGCGAGGCAGTGCAACACCTCTCGATGTTCGACTACGTCGCGGTGAGCGGTGAGATGGAAGGGCGAATGATTGAGTTCGTCGATCATCTGCACGAGCACTTCATCACACCGACGGTGATTCGCGACGGTCAGTACATTGCGCCCACCACGCCGGGTGCAGGAACAGAGATGCTCTCGACCTCGATCGAGGAATTCACCTGGCGCGGACAACCCGCCAGTGCGTGACTCTTGAGCGCGTAGCGCGGCTGGGCTCAGCGGGGGTGGCTTCAGCCATCTCCGCTGAGCCAAAGCCTGGCGTTACGCCACATCGTCCGGGGGCGTCGCGTCGCGCAACCATTCCTCAACACCGCTGACGTGCGTGAGCATGCGCGCCGCGGCAAGTTCGGGGTCGCCTCGACGAAGTGCTGCGAGAATCGCGCTGTGCTCGTCGATGGTTCGCCTCGCGGCACCCTGCTGAGTGATGCCGCGCCAAACTCTCGCGCGCACAGTCCCCCCTGAAATCGACTCCACAAGCCGCGCCAAGTACTCATTACCCGATGCATCGACGATGCCCTGGTGAAACGCCACATCGTGACTTACAAGCTCTTCGATAGAGCCCTCAGCATCGGTCTCATCTATTTGAAGCTGAAGCGAGTCGGCTATCTCATCGGTCATGTGCAAGGCGGCCAGTGATGCCGCCGCAGGCTCCAGGATGCGACGCACGCCGAAGATCTCCACGAGTGAGTGGTCCGCGTGAAGATCAACGACGAAACTCAGCGCTTCGAGCAGCAGGCGCGGTTCGAGGCTGGTGACGTACGTGCCATCGCCGCGCCTGACGTCGAGTACGCGCATCACCTCGAGCGCTTTCACCGCTTCGCGTAGCGAGTTGCGTGAGAGGCCCAGGCGCTCCCCGAGTTCCTTCTCTGGTGGCAGTCGGGCGCCGGGTCCGAGTTCTCCCGACGTGATCATTTCTTTGATCCGAAGAATCGCTTCGTCAGTGACAGCCATACCGCAATGATATCCAGACATCGGATCTCTTTTGGGGCGAGGAGGAGGCGAGCGAAAACCGCCCGCAGAGCCTAGCCGTCAGGGGATGTCCACCTCGACGCTCACCGTATCGGCCTGCTGTCCGTAGTCTTGCACGTCGGCGTCGAGAACGAGCGTCGTGCCAGGCTCAAGATAGTTCAGCGCATATTCGATAGCCGGCAGATCTGCCGAGATGCCGTCGTCATCGGTACGTTCATATTCCCACTGCTCATCGTCGACCAGCACGAGCGCGACCGGGTAGATCCAGCCATCGCTATCTGGAACCAACGCCCCATAGGTGCCCGAATCGTCAAGAAGATAGAAGTCCTCCTCGAGAATCGTGTCGTCGTCATCGACGATGATCGACAGTAGCGCGTCTTGAATGACATCATCGTCGGGTGAAACGTACTCGAGCGGAACGTCGATCGTTCGATAGCCGGTCTCGGGGTCAGTCGTCACGTCCTGATATACGTCGATCTCGCTTTCGCCATCGCTGAGCGTCATGTAGGTGAGGTCGTAGTCAACGCTCATCGATGCGCGGTCGACGCCAACCGACAAGGGCACAGCCATCTCGGCCACATAGACGATGTCGTCGCCGTCGCGGTATCCCACCGACACGGTCGAGCTGATCACCGCAGCTGCTGCAGCCGCCGGAATTGAAGCCGTGAATGATACGCCAGCGTCGCTGAAGCTGACGTCGGTCGCGGTTTCGTCGTCTTCGAAGCTGGCTCTCATCTCCACGGCGAGCTCGCGGCCACTCTCGAAGAACGCTGACAGCACGCCTGGCCAGGCTGGCACGTCCTCGAGAGTCAGATAGTCAGACAGAAAGTACTGTTCAACTTCAGGAAAGTAGATCGACAGGCCAGAGGCCGAGTCGGTTGCGGGTCCTGTCGTCTCTGCGACGACAATCGCCTCGAGTGACGCCGTCACCGCGTCGGCAGCGTCGGCAACCTGAGCGCCCCCAGACTCAGCGAGGTTTTCCACGTAGCTGCCGAGATCTATTTGGTCAGTAGCAAGTTCTGGATCGGGATTGCGACCAAACTCGAGAATGCCCGACTGGGCCCTCGCCATCGTGGGCCCGAGCCCGTCAGGATCCGCTTCGTAGGCACCTGCGAGCTGGGCAACGGCAGCTTGAAGTTCGGTCACTTCAGACAGATCGAGGAGGGCGAGCGTGATGTCTGATCCCGTCCCCCATTCGTCAGCTTGCAGGGCGTACCCATCAATGAGGGCGGTGCCGAGATCAGTGGCAGTTGTCGTCTGCGGGCCATCCGTGAGCACAGCCAGCTCTTGGTAGTTCCAGCCGTGTCCTGGTTCGAGCTCCTGCGACGCGAGCATGAATTCGGCGTGCAACGACATGATGCTCGCGACCTCGTAGGTGGCCATGAGGCAGGCGTCAAACCCGACGAAATCCAGAGCCTCGATTCCCGCGCGTTCGAGACCGTCGCTCAAGCCCTCATTCATCTCGGGAAGCGTGAGGACATCGAAGTCGTTGGTCTCGTCTGGCCCCATTCCCGGCCATCCAGCGCCATGATCCCAAAGAACGAGTCCGTAGTGATCGGCGGGAAACTGCATTGCGGTGTCGGCCACGAAGTCGGCGAGCGTTTCAGGATCACCCATGTTCAACTCGCCGGGCTCATCGACGATTTGCAGGTGGTCTTCTTCCACCCGGAAGGCCACGGTGTCTTCCCAATCGGCGAGATCGACCGCCGGGTCGTCAGAGTAGTCGGGGCTGCGATCCACCAGGGCGACGATATTCACGTCATCGGTCGAGCCGACTGACGCCATCTCAGCGAGATCGTCGAGCGCGAACGGTTCGAGGTCGGTGTCGGCGATCATGTAGACCATGAGCGTCCAACTGCCAGCCTCGCGCACCTCGCTGTCGCTCGTGGCCTCATCGCCGTCGGGTCCAGATGAGGTGACCGCGATGAGCACCGCGAGCCCCACGAGCACGACGGCGAAGATCGCCCCCAATGTCCACCACCGCAGTCTTGTATTGCCCATTCGCTCATTATGTCGGCGCGTCCTGCCGCTCGCAGACGAGAAGCCGCCGATCCGTCAGTTTCATTCGAATCACATGAAATTCTGCATCGCCGGTGTCGTTGCCTCGCCCTGGGCGACCGCCAGGTTGCGGTGTGTGGCGACCCCTACTTCGCCGCGCAGTTGACACAGCGCAGAGCCGCAGGACGGGCCTCAAGCCGCGCCGCCGGAATATTGCGCCCGCAGCCGATGCACACGCCGTAGGTGCCGGCTTCAGCTCGCGCGATTGCAGCAACCAGGTCGTCGAGCTCGGCCGCCGTCGCGACGCGCAGACCTTCGAGTCTCGACCATTCACCCGACAGCGTCGCACCGTCAGGGTCGTGCTCATCGTCGGCGGCATCGGCGCCGCGCTCTTGTCGCAGAAGGTGCATCTCTGCCTCCAGCCGCTCTCTGCGCTGCTGGGCCTCGAGCCAGTTGCGACGCAGTTGCTCCGACGGTCCGGTCATGGTGCAAAGAGTTTCATACTGGTCCCGTCTTAGCAGCGGGTTCAGGCACACCCGAGGCGAACGCCGCCATCAGGGTGCGAAGGTGCGAGTGCACATCTACCCGAAGTCGCCCGGGGCCATGTCGGTGAAGCGGGAGAAGTGGCCTTGGAACGCCACGGTGAGTGTGTCGGTGGGTCCGTTGCGGTGCTTGGCGATGATGAGGTCGGCCTCGCCCGCGCGAGGACTGTCTTTTTCGTAGGCCGCTTCGCGGTGGAGCAACACCACCATGTCAGCATCCTGCTCGATCGAGCCCGACTCGCGAAGGTCGCTCAGTGCCGGCTTCTTGTCAGAGCGCTGTTCGGCACCACGATTCAACTGCGAAAGCGCGACGACCGGAACACCGAGCTCCTTAGCGAGCAGCTTCAGTGCACGCGAGAACTCAGACACCTCTTGCTGGCGGGATTCCACTCGCTTACCGCTCGTCATCAGCTGCAAGTAGTCGATGATGACCATCTTCAGACCGACGCGCTGCTTGAGCCGGCGACACTTGGCGCGAATCTCAACCAGCGTCATGTTGGGGGAGTCATCAATGTAGAGCGGTGCATCGTTGATGCGGCCGCGCGTCGACGCGATGGTCGTCCAATCGCGGGAGTCGAGCGTGCCCTTGCGCATCGACTGCAGCGGGATCGATCCCTCGGCACTCATCAAACGCATGGCGATCTCGCTACGGCCCATCTCAAGAGAGAACACGATTGTGGGCATGTTGTTTGCGATTGCTGACGAACGGGCGAAGTCCAGTGCAAGCGTCGACTTACCCATGGCCGGACGAGCGGCGATGATGATCATCTGGCCGGGGTGCAAACCGTTTGTGAGCTGGTCAAGACCCGAGAACCCGGTCGGGATGCCGGTCATCTGACCGTCGCGACCGCGAGCGGCTTCGATCTCTTCAACCGCCGCGTCGACGGCAGTCGTCAGTGGTACGTAGTCTTCGGTCGCTTCAGCACCGTTGACCGAGTAGATCTCGGCCTGTGCGTTGTTGACGAGGTCTAGCGCTTCGCCCTCGCCCGAGTACCCCAACTGCACGATACGAGTGCCCGCGTCAACGAGACGACGCAACAGAGCCCGCTCAGAGACGATCGACGCGTAGTAGCCGGCGTTGGCCGCTGTCGGGACGATCGAGGTAAGGGTGTGAAGGTAGTCGGCCCCGCCGGCACGCTGCAGTTCACCGGTCTTGATCAACTCGTCGGTGACGGCGACCACGTCGGTGGGCTCGCCGTGCGAATACAGCGTCAACACGGCCTCGAAGATCAGTTCATGCTTCGGGATGTAGAAGTCCGTGCCGCGCAGGGACTCGATAACGTCAGCGACGGCGTCTTTCGAGAGCAGCATGCCCCCGAGCGTGCTCTGTTCTGCGAGAACGTCGTGGGGCGGCGTGCGCTCAAAGTCTCGGGGCTTGCCGAGGCGATCCTCGGAGATGTCCGCAATCGACATAGGTGCAGCGTCCTCCACATCGACCGGGTAATGGGCAGCCCTCAGCGCGACGTTCGAGAGGGCCGCCCCCAACGCTAAGGACGGGTTCCGACACACGCAACATGGCCTGTGGATAACTATGTGGAAAGCCTGCGCGAAACGCCGCATAGCCTGTGCACAACATCTGTGGATAGATTCAGCCTGAACCACGGGTTCTGACACTGAAAAGCGGTTTGATCTGGCTTTTGAATTTCCACACCCTGTGGATGACTTGTGGGTTGAAGCAGGACTTGAAGGTTGTGGATGCTAGCGCTCCCTGTGCACAACTTCGCAGCCATCCACTCCCGCGGAATCACGCGAAATGCGCACATTTTTGACTTCCCTCTAGACGCGGTGTGCGCAGATCAGTAGGTTGAGTGTTCCAGGCACCCTCGAGCGTTCACCCATCCGGATGAATGCGACTTTATTTCGTCGACGTGATCAGTCGTAGGAGGTGAAATGGACACTGCAGCTACAAATCGTCTGGGCAATCTGCCCCGATTTGCTCTCATCGGCGCCGGTGTCGCATTCGCCTGGTTGGGGCTCTCCCTCACTCTCGGACTCGGTTCGGCAGGTTCACACGCCGCCGACGGATCAGACGACGAACGCAGCGTTCTGGGCGCCGTCACCGGGTTGGTCGACAAGGCCGCCTCCAGCGCGACCACAGCGGCGACCGCCGCCACGACGACTGTCGCCGAGGTCGTCGATGAGGTCGTCAAGAAGGCGCCTGCACCGGTCAAAGCTCCCGTGCAGAAGGTTGCCGAGCCGGTCAAGGCGGTGGCGCAGAAGGCCACCGAGCCGGTCGCCGAAGTCGTCAAGAAGGCCGTCGTCGAGAAGGCCACCAAACCCGCCGTCAAGGTCGTCGAAACCGCGACGAAGCCTGTGGCAGTGGTCGTCGAGGCGGTGACGGAACCCGTTGTCGAGACGGTCAAGCAAACTCCGATCGTCGGAGAGATCGTCACCGAGCTGGGCATCGACGATGTCGTCACCGGGCTGGACGACGTGGTGGCCGACGTTCCCAGCGCTCTCACCGACGTGACGCAGACCGTCGACCGCACGCGGGCCGTCACCGTCGATACTGCCCAAACGACCGTCGACGGCGTGTTGCCGACGCAGCCCCCCGCAGGCCCGGGCGTGGTGCTCCCGCCTCTCCCCGGACTTCCCGGGGTCTCGGCAACGCCATCTTCGCCTGATTCCGTTCCGGGCGACTTCTCGACTACGCCGGTCACCGACCCGAACGCAGTCACTTCCGAGCTCGCAGAGACCACGCTCCTCGCGCGCTTTGCCGACGTGACGCCCCTGTCGTGGGCGTCAGATGGTGCGCTCGCGGCGCAGTTCCGCGCCGCCGCCGGCCAGGTCGTGGCATCCGTCATCTCTCTTGCTCGGGGCGCGCTCGCGCCCGCAGACTCGCCGTCGACGCCAGGACTCTGCGCGTCGACGGTTTCTTCCGCAGGACCCGGTGGTGCGGGTCCTGGTGCCTGGGCGTTTCTCGCCCTGATTCCTTTCGTCGCACACCGTGCCTGGGTGCGACGCGCTGGACCAGGAGACGAGCACGCGCCGCTGGCACCTGCTGGCAACACCGACGTCTCTCCCGACTGATCACGCCCCTGTCGCGCTTCGCTCCGCGCGACACGCAGCGGCTTTCGCGTGCCTTCGCCGCACGCACCAATCGATCAGTCTTTGAAGGAGACATCATCATGCGTACTTTCATTTCCCGTGCCCTGCTGGGCACGCTGGTAGCCGGCGGCATCACGCTGTTCGGCGCCACGGTCGCACAGGCGGCCGAAACATCAGGAGAGGACGGCGTCGCCTCGGGCTCGCAAGCCCTCATCGACGTCACCCTCCCGGTGACCGTCAGCGGCAACGCCGCGTCGGTCGTCGGCGACTCCACCTCGCAGCAGGCCGAAGAGCCCGCGAGCGAGTCGGCTTCGCAATCGACCAGCGCGCCGGCAGCCCAGCCGAACATCGCCGTGACTGACGGACTCGACGGAGTGCTCTCGGGCACGCAGGCCGTCGTGAGCGTCAGCGTTCCCGTCACCGTCGAGAACAACGCGGTATCGGTCGTCGGTGACAGCTCATCCGAATCGGGCCCCGCTGAGGGTTCGGCTACTGAGCCCGCGTCAGCTCCGGCGGCCGAAGCGCAGACCTCAGGCGAAGACGGCGTGCTCTCGGGCACGCAGGCCATCGTCTCGGTCGACGCCCCGATTTCCGTTTCGGGCAACGCCGTCTCTGTCATCGGGGACAGCTCATCCACCGGTGCCACGTCGGGCTCCGGAGCGGATGCTGCTGCCAGCGGCACGGGTTCCGCGACCGACGCCACCACCAGCGGCGAGGACTCCATCCTCGCCGGCACACAGGTCGTCGCCCCGGTCACTGCACCGGTGAGCGTCACCGGCAACGGCATCTCGGTCATCGGGGACAGTTCATCCTCCGGCGCCACGTCGGGCTCCGGATCGACTGCTGCTACCGGCACGGGTTCCGCGACCGACGCCACCACCAGCGGCGAGGACTCCATCCTCGGCGGCACACAGGTCGTCGCCCCGGTCACTGCACCGGTGACCGTCACGGGCAACGCCATCTCCGTCATCGGAGACAGCACATCCGCCGGTGCCGCGTCGGGCTCCGGATCGGCTGCTGCTGCCGGCAGCACGGGTTCTGAGGCTGACGGCACTACCAACGGCGAGAGCTCGATTCTCGGCGGAACCCAGGTGATCACACCCGTGGTCGCACCGATCAGCGTGGTCGGCAACGCGATCTCGGTCATCGGCGACAGCGAGTCCACCGGAGCCACGTCGGGCTCGCGATCGGATGCTGCGGCCGGCGTCGCCGACGGCTCGACCAGCGGCGAGAATTCGGTGCTCGGCGGAACCCAGGTGATCACACCGATCGCCGCACCCGTCAGCGTCATCGGCAACGCGATCTCCGTCATCGGAGACAGCGCCGCCACCGGTGCGATGGGCGACGCTGTGACGGACGGGTCAACCGCGGGAACGACGAGCGGTGCAGGAAGCATCCTCGGCGGTCTTCAGGTGATCGCACCGATCGCGCTGCCTGTCACGATCGGCGACAACGCCGTTTCGATCATCGGCGACTCCACGGTGACCCCTGGCGCCACCGACGGAACCGACGGGACAGACGGAACCGACGGAACCGACGGGACAGACGGAACCGACGGGACGGACGGAACCGACGGGACGGACGGGACAGATGGAACCGACGGAACAGACGGCACCGACGGGACAGATGGAACCAACGGAACCAACGGAACCAACGGAACTGACGCAACCAACGGAACCAACGCAACCAACGCAACCAACGGCGGCACCGACACCGGCACCACGGTGACCGGCGCGGTGGCGGCATCCCCTGCCACTCCGCTCGCCGTGACCGGAGGAACGGGGGCGCTTCCCGCGCTGCTGACGAGCCTGCTGCTCGTCATGCTCGGCGCGGCGGCACTCGTGTCACGGCGCCGCTCCGCGTGACTCCGACCGCGGAGCCGATGCCAAGCGACTCCGCCTAAGACGTGGGGGAGGGCGACGCAAGCCGCCGCCCTCCCTCACAACTTCCCGTAGGTGGGTCAGGCCGTGCCTGGACTGTTCCACCTACGGGATTTATCGTGCCCGCCGGTCTGCAACCGCGGGCACGTTAAACGACGAATGCCGCAGACCCGTAGGCCTGCGGCATTCGATTCGATCCGAGGATCGAGGGATCGCTGCTACTTGGCAGCGACCACCTGAAGAGTGATCACAGCGGTGAGGTCGTCGCGAAGACGCACCGTCGCCTCGTGCTCGCCGACAACCTTGATCGCCGACGAGATCTGGATCTTGCGCTTGTCGAGGTCACCGAGACCGGCAGCCTTGACTGCATCGGCTACGTGTCCGGTCTTCACAGAACCGAACAGGCGACCTTCGTTGCCAGCCTTGACCGACAGCTTGACCTTGTTGGACTCAAGGGCATCCTTGAGCGCGACAGCTTCTTCGTGGTCGTGGATCGCACGGGCTTCACGGCCGGCGCGAATCGACGCAACCTGCTTTTCGCCACCGCGGGTCCACGCCACTGCGAAGCCCTGGGGAATGAGGTAGTTGCGGGCGAACCCGCTCTTGACCTCGACTACGTCACCGGCGCTACCAAGCCCGGTGACCTCATTCGTGAGAATCAGCTTTGCCATCGGGTGCTCCTTAGCGGCCAGCGCCGGCGTAAGGCAGGAGCGCCATTTCGCGCGCGTTCTTGATCGCCTTGGCGATCAGACGCTGCTCCTGCACCGAGACACCGGTGATACGACGAGCGCGGATCTTGCCACGCTCTGAGACGAACTTGCGGAGGGTGGCGACATCTTTGTAGTCGATGAGGCCAACGCGGGTCGGCTTTGCCGGGGCTGCGTTCTTCGCGCCCTTCCGCGGCTTGCGGCGGTCGCCGCTTGACTTTCCAGCCATGTTTTTTCCTTACTGAGAAATTGAAATCTGTGTCAAAACGGGGTGTCGTCGCCGTAGGCGCCGGGAGCACTCCATGCATCCGCACCGCTGCTGCCGCTGTTGGCGTTGCCGCCAGCATTTGCAGAACCCGGCGTTGACCACGGCTCGTCGGCAACCTGAGCCTGTCGGCCCTGACCGCCGCCGCCACCAGCTGCGCGGGTGACCTGAGCGGTCGCGTAACGCAACGAGGGGCCGATGTCGTCGACTTCGAGTTCGATTGCCGTGCGCTTCTCGCCTTCACGCGTCTCGTAGCTGCGCTGCTTCAGGCGACCGGTCGCGATGACACGGGAACCCTTCGTCAGCGAGCCCGCGACGTGCTCGGCAAACTCGCGCCACACGCTCGCGCGGAGGAACAGCGCTTCGCCGTCCTTCCACTCGTTCGCCTGACGGTCGAAGTTGCGCGGCGTCGATGCGATCGTGAAGTTCGCGACGGGAAGTCCGTTCTGCGTGTAACGCAGTTCGGGATCAGCCGTGAGGTTTCCCACGACGGTGATGATCGTCTCGCCGGCCATCAGCGTTACGCGTCCTGCTTGGCGGCCTTGGCGGGGCGGGCAGCCTTGCGGGCTGCCTTCTCGTCGGCGCGCTGCTTCTCTGACGCGATCATTGCGATAGCTTCCTCGGCGCGAAGCACCTTGGTACGCATGACCTGCTCGTTGAGGCCCAGCTGACGATCGAGTTCGTTCGTCACGTCGCTGGTAGCGGTGAAGTTGACGACGGCGTAAATGCCTTCGTTCTTCTTCTGGATCTCGTATGCCAACCGGCGGCGACCCCAGATGTCAACGTTCTCAATTGAGCCGCCACCATTGGTGATGACCTTGAGGAACTTGTCGAGGTTTGGAGCGACCTGTCGCTCGTCAATCTCGGGGTTCAAAATAACCATGAGCTCGTACTGGTGCGTCACTAACCCACCTCCTTCGGACTAGAACGGCTTCCGGGCATTTCCCGAAAGCAGGAGGGTGTGTTGCACGTGTCGGGGCTTGCGCACGCAGGGGTGCAGCCAGACAACCCTCCTATACTACTGGATGCCCTCGCAGCGGGCGAATCCGTCACGAAAACGCGCCGATGCCGGTCAGGTGCTGACCGAGAATCAGGGTGTGCACCTCGTCGGTGCCCTCGTAGGTGCGCACCGACTCGAGGTTGGCCGCGTGGCGGATGGGGGAGTGCTCAAGCAAAACGCCGTCGCCGCCGAGAATCGTGCGCGCCTCCCGCGCGATCGCGATGGCCTCACGCACATTGTTGAGCTTGCCCAGTGAGATCTGCGTAGGGGTGAGAGTGCCAGCATCCTTCGCGCGACCGATGTGCAACGCGAGCAAGGCGCCTTTCTGCAGCTCGACCACCATGTTCACGAGCTTCTGCTGGGTGAGCTGGAACGACGCGATTGGCACACCGAACTGCTCGCGAGCCAGCGAGCGGCGAAGTGCTGCCTCATAGCTGTCGCGCGCTGCGCCGAGCGCACCCCAAACGATTCCGTAGCGCGCCTCGTTGAGGGCTGAGAACGGCCCGCGCAGTCCTTTGGCTTCAGGCAGCAGGGCGGATGATGCCAGTCGCACCTCATCGAAGTGCAACTCGGTCTGAATCGACGCCCGCATCGATCCTTTTGGTTCGAGCACGGTGGTGTGAAACCCGGGGGCATCGGTCGGCACGATGAAGCCCCGCACGCCGTCGTCGGTCTGCGCCCACACGACAGCGAGCTGCGCAATCGACGCGAGGCCGATCCAGCGCTTGGATCCGTTGAGAATCCAGTCGTCGCCGTCGCGCCTGGCGAAGGTCTTCATGCTCGACGGGTCTGAGCCTGCACTCGGTTCAGTGAGACCGAAACTGCCGATTACCTCACCCGCAGCCATGCGCGGCAGCCATTCGTTCTTCTGCTCGTCGCTTCCCCAGCGGTGAATTGACCCCATGGCAAGCGACCCCTGCACTGACACGAAGGTGCGCAGCCCCGAATCCCCGGCTTCGAGCTCCAGCGCGGCGAGGCCATACTCCACGGCGGAGCGCCCGGGGCAGCCGTAGCCGTCGAGGTGCATGCCCAGCACTCCGAGCTTGCCGAACTCGGAGGCGAGCTCGGCGGGAAAGTAGGCGCGGTCAAACCAATCGGCGATGTGCGGGCGAATCTCGGCGTCGACGAACGCTCGCACCCGGTCGCGCGTGGCGCGCTCGTTATCACTGAGCAGCGCATCAAGTCCAAGCACATCCGAGGCGTCGCGCAGCGCTTCAAGGTTGTCGGGATCTCGCGGGGTCACCGTAGGCATGCGCTCCTCCTTGAACTCGGCGCGCCGTGCAGCCGCGCTCACCTCGATCTTGCCTCACCGCGTCGCTCGCTGCGGGCTGCAACTCAAGTTGCCGCGCGTGCCGCGTGCGTAATTCAGTCTGCACGTTGGCAAACCGTTCGAAACCGCGGTTGCTGGCGGCATCGGCCACCTTCCGGACTGAATCGCGAACGGCGCACGCGCCCGCCGGTAGCGTGAAGCCATGCAATGGACGGCCGATACCTCTGCAGGCGACTGGCTGCGCGATCGCATCGATGACCCGTGGGCCGCGACGATGCACGACATGGTGCCGCGCGGCTTCGAGTCGTACACCCGCATCTTTCACGGAGCGAGCAAGTCGAAGCCCATCGACGACACCTGGCCCGCCCTGCCATACGAGCAGCACCGCGACGCGTGGGAGGCGTTCAGCGCACGCCAGCCAGAGATCGAGACGGTTGCGGCCGGCTGGGGCGACGCCGCGGCGGCTTTTGGCACCCACATGCACGCCAACGCGCAGTGGGGCACGATCGTGCGCGTGCCAGACACGGATCCGAACCTGTGGGGACAGGTGAACGCGCCCAACGGCTGGCGGTTCGATGCTCCGCCGGTGGGAAAGCTCGACACCGCGCTCGTCAGCGTAGTTGCGGCACTCGCAGCCACGCACACGACCACCCCCGATGACGCGTTCGTAGGCTTGTGGGAGGGCTGGGCCGGGCTGGTCGGAGCCGTGGGCTACGGACCGGCCCGCGGTTTCTATACGATCAACGACGAGACATCCGATAGCAAAAAGGCTCACCGTTGGACGTCTCTTGTCGAGGCCACCCGCAACGGCTGGCTACGCAAAACTTCATGGCAACCAGGGATGCTGTCTGATGAGATCTCACGCGGACCGCGGTTCAGCCTGCTCAATCGCGACTTCGTGCTTTTTCGCAGCGCGCTGGCAGAGCTCGCTAACCCAGATTGGGTGCTTTCGGTTCCGTGGCGTGATCGTGAGAGCGAAGCGCACGGTCTCGAGCCGAGTGCCCAGTCGCCGAACATCATCTGGCCCGCCGACCGATCGTGGGTGATTGTGAGCGAAATCGATTGGGATTCGACGATCGTTGCGGGCCCGCACTCCCTTGCGCAAGCATTGCGCGACGACCCCCGACTCGAGACGTTCAGCGTTCGAGAAGGCGCCTCTTTGCAATGGGATGCTGACGGGGTGAACCGATGAGCGCTGCCGCACCACCGCACTATCCGTTCCACACGGCGCCGTTGACTGAGCCCGTCGACGGCAACGCCGCTCGCACGTTTGAGAAGCACCTGAGGGCAAGCGATCGGCTGCCCAAGAAATCCAGCCAAACAGTGATGTTCGTTGTGGTGGGCGTGGTGTTCGCCTTCATGCTGTTTCCGATGTTCGGGGGAGCCCTCATCGCCTTGGGCGGATCCACTGACCCGTTCGCCGCGTTTGTCGAAACAATCACTCTGCTGGTGCCGATCTTGTTCATCGGCATCGCCGCGACGGTTGTCATAGTGATCTTCGTGCGGCGCGGGCCCGCGGGAGCCGTGCGCATGTACCGGCTCGATCGTTTCGCTCGCGCGAACGCGATGACGTATGAACCCCAACTGGCCAATCCCGGGCTGCCGGGCATGATCTTCAACCAGGGTTCAGCTCGAGCGTCGAGCGATCTCGTTCGCGGCGCTCAACCTCGCTTCGTCGAGTTCGCGAACTATCGCTATACGACTGGATCGGGCAAGAACCGCACCACACATCGGTGGGGCTATGTCGCTGTCAAACTCGACGTGCCGTTGCCGCACATCGTGCTCGATGCGCTCGGAAACAACGCACTGTTCGGTTCAAACCTGCCCACGTCTTTCGCCAAAGATCAGCGGCTGAGCCTCGAGGGCGACTTCGACCGCTACTTCTCGCTCTACTGCCCGAGCGGCTACGAACGCGATGCGCTGTATCTCTTCACGCCCGACATCATGGCCCGCTTCATCGACAATGCCGCCGCTCTCGACGTTGAAATCGTCGACGATTGGCTGTTTCTCTACGCAAAGCGTGACTTCTCGACCCTCGATGCGGCCACGTGGGCGTGGCTCTTCTCGGTCGTCGGCGCACTGCTCGACAAACTGGCGCAGTGGGCGCGCTGGCGTGACGATCGATTGAGAATGGATGCTGCTGCCGCAGCGGCCGCGCTGCCTGCCACCGCACCGACTGGCGCCGCGAACGTGAGCACCGGCGCCGCCCATGACGCCGTGCCGTTCGCCCCGCCCCTCGACACGCTTCGCCCGCCCCCGGGGGTCGCGGCGCCCGGCAAACGGCTGACACGACGCGGTCCGTGGATCGTGTTCGCTATTGCGGGCGGATTTGTGCTGCTCTGGTTCGTGCAGATGGTCGCGGGCGGATTCTTTCTGCTGCAATAGGCCCGCGCCGAAGCGATCAGGCTTCGGCTGGCGCCTCCACCGGCGCATCGAAGTGCACGCGGCGCAACGGCATGGCATCGGGAGACTCGCGGCGCACCCACGCTGCGAGCTCTTCTCGCACCATGCAACGCAGATCCCACAGCGCACCCGAGTCGCGCGCGCTCACGACGATTCGCACTTGCAACACGCCACCGACCGCGTCAGTGACCTGCACGCCCTGCGACTTGCCGTCCCACAGGTCGGTCTCGCCGAGCAGACGCTCAAGCTCTAGCCGCATGTCATCGACCGATACCCGCCAATCGAGATCGAAGTAGACGGTGCCGAGTAGCTCCTTGCCGTTCTTCGTCCAGTTCTCGAACGGGGTCGTCGTGAAGTACGTGCAGGGCAGCACAAGGGTGCGCTGGTCCCACAGTTCGAGAACCACATAGCTGAGGGTGATCTCTTTGATTCGGCCGAACTCGCCCTGAACCACGACAACGTCGCCCACGCGAATCGCCTCGTTGAACGCGAGCTGCACACCGGCGAAGAGGTTGCTCAGCACCGACTGCGCAGCAAGACCCGCGACCACCGATGCGATTCCGGCCGAAGCCAGCACACTGGCGCCGATCGCACGCACGGAGTCGAACGTCATCAGAATTGCGCCCAGCGCGATCGTGATGATCACCACGATGACAAGACGGCGAATGATCTGCAGCTGCGTGCGGATCTTCTGGGCGGTAGTCGTGTCGCTGTCTTCAAGTCGATAACGGCGAGAGCCCGAATCGACGAAGAACAAGAAGATCTGTGCGAGCAGCCACGCGCCTGAGATGATGATCGCGATAACGATCGTGTGCACGATTGCTGCATCCCACGACTCATCGATAGGCAGAGCTACGGTCGACACGACCAGAGCAAGCAGAAACAACGTCGTGCGAAACGGCCAGCGAACACGTGCGCTGAGTTCGCTAGGCCAGGTTTTGCGGCGTCCGATCAGCGCGAGGGTGATGGCTGCCGCTACCGAGATTGCGACAACGAAACCCAACAGGATCGCCAGCAGAATCGCCCAGTCTGTCCATGTAGATGCTTCTGCAGCGTCGTCTATCAAGTCGATGTCCACCGGCTCCTCCCTCGTGCCAGATCACCACGCTAGGCAATCCCCCCGGGGGGAGCGCAAACTCTCACTGTGATGCGGAGCAAACCCAAAGGTGCGGTGTCGGCGCCAGTTTAGGCCGGAGCGAGGCCGAAGTGCCGCAGCTCGGCCTCATTCAGCATCCGGGATCGAACAATGAACCGCTTGCCCGTGGGCCCCTCGACACTGAAACCGGCGCCTCGGCCGGGCACAACGTCAATCGTCAGATGCGTGTACTTCCAATATTCGAACTGCGCCTCGGAGATGAAGACGTCGATCTGATCGTCGAGGCCGACGTCGAGCGCATCAAGGTGCACGTCGCTCGGACCGGTGATGAACATTCCGACCGGATAGCACATGGGGGCTGAACCGTCGCAGCATCCACCCGATTGGTGAAACATGAGCGGTCCGTGCTTGATGGTGAGTTCGCGAAGCAGCGATGCTGCCGCATCGCTCACTTCGACTCGGTGTTGCGTGGTCATCTCAAGCTCCAAGCTCGATGGCGGTGTCGATCGAAGCTGTGGGTGGCACGACTCCGCCACTCGAACGGAGCCATGCCACCTATGGTCGGTTTAGAAGAACCCCATCGCACCCTCGGAGTACGACACGAGCAGATTCTTCGTCTGCTGGTAGTGGTCGAGCATCTTCAGATGGTTCTCGCGGCCGATGCCTGATTGCTTGTACCCGCCGAACGCTGCGTGCGCGGGGTACTGGTGGTAAGTGTTCGTCCACACGCGCCCGGCTTCGATCTGCCGACCCGCGCGATAGGCGGTGTCGCCCGAGCGGCTCCACACCCCGGCGCCCAGACCGTACAGCGTGTCGTTGGCGGTCGCGATGCCGTCGTCGAAGCTGTCGAAGCTCGTCACCGAGACGACAGGCCCGAAGATCTCTTCCTGGAAGATGCGCATGCTGTTCTGACCTTCGAAGACGGTCGGTGCGAAGTAATAGCCCTCGCTGAGGTCGCCGCCCAGGTTGACCCGCTCACCACCGGCGAGCAGCTTGGCTCCTTCTTGCTTGCCGATGTCGATGTAGCTCATGATCTTTTCGAGCTGGTCGTTCGATGCCTGCGCACCGATCATCGTGGCCGGATCAAGCGGGTTTCCTTGAATGATCTTCGAAACCCTATCGAGCCCGTCACCCAGGAACTGGTCGTACATCGACTTCTGAATCAGTGCGCGCGAGGGGCAGGTGCACACTTCACCCTGGTTGAGCGCGAAGAGCGCGAACCCTTCGAGCGCCTTGTCGTAGTAGTCATCAGCGGTGTTGCGAGCGACATCGTCGAAGAAGACGTTGGCGCTCTTACCGCCGAGTTCGAGAGTGACAGGGATCAGGTTCTGTGACGCGTATTGCATGATCAGGCGCCCGGTCGTGGTTTCGCCCGTGAACGCGATCTTGCGAATGCGCTTGTGCTGCGCGAGCGGAGCGCCCGCCTCGATGCCGAACCCATTGACGATGTTGACGACTCCAGCCGGAAGCAGGTCGCCGATGATGTCGAACACGAAGAGGATGGATGCTGGCGTCTGCTCGGCAGGCTTCAGCACCACGCAGTTTCCTGCCGCGAGTGCCGGAGCGAGCTTCCACGTGGCCATCAGAATCGGGAAGTTCCACGGAATGATCTGGCCGACCACTCCGAGCGGCTCGTTGAAGTGATACGCGACAGTGTCTTCGTCGATCTGGCTCAGTGAGCCTTCTTGCGCACGCAGCACGCCCGCGAAGTAGCGGAAGTGGTCGACAACGAGGGGGATGTCTGCGGCGAGAGTCTCTCGAACGGGCTTGCCGTTGTCCCAGGTCTCTGCGACCGCGATGGCTTCAAGGTTCGCCTCGATGCGATCAGCGATCTTGTTGAGAATGTTCGCGCGATCAGCCGGTGTCGTGCGCTTCCACGACTCGAATGCTTTCCAGGCGACATCGACAGCACGGTCGATGTCTTCAACAGTGCCGCGGCCAACTTCGGTGAACGGCTTTCCATTGACGGGTGAAAGGTTCTCGAAGTACTCGCCCTTGATCGGCTCAACGAACTCGCCGCCGATGTAGTGGCCGTAACGGGGGCGGTAGTCGGCGACCGCTCCGCGAGTGTTGGGAGCGGCGTAGATGCTCGAAACGCCTTCTTCGACGATGGTCATAGCTGGTCTCCTTCGACGGGTGCGCGACCTCAGTGTCGCGTGGCGTCGACGTTAGGTGACGCAACGTTGCATCGAGTTGCACGGCCCGTCGGGGCCCGCCGGCTAGCGCGATGCCAGTCGCTCGATGCGCGTGACGAGGCCCGCGCGGCGGGGTGAACGAGGCGGAAGCATGGTCAGGCACAGCTGCAGCAGGTCGATGTCGTCTGATCCGCTTTCGGTGTCGGCGAACGCCAGCAGTACGTCGATGGATGCTTCACTCATGAGTGCTTCACGCAGAGCGCTTTGCACGCTTTCGCGAAACTCCTCGACGCCCGGTGCCGTCGAGTGGGGCAGCACTTCGCCTCGATAGGCAGCGAGCGCGACCCGATGCGCACCTCGGTCAAGCAGCGACACCACCTGATGAGCGTCGGTTTCTAACTCGAACCCCAGCCGGTAGGGGCGCGATTGCGGCACGAGAGCCGGTGCTGATCTCTCCAGCACCTTGCGCATGCGCACCATTTCAGCGCGAAGCGTCGAGCCCGCATCTACCTCGCCGTAGACGAGTTCACTGAGCCGTTCCGCCGAGAGTCCCTGGCGATGCACGGCAAGCATCAACAGCAATTCCGCGTGACGCGCCCCAATCTCGAAGATCGTCTCGGTACCTTCAGTCCGCGTGCCTTCAGACTGCGTGCCTTCGCTGGACACCTCCAGCATCGCGCGGTCGCGCCCAAGTACCCGCAGCGTGGCGCGAGCGGCGGGCATTCGTCGCGATCTCTTTCTTGCTGGCGCCTCTGCCGAGCGTTTTCTGAGGCGAGCGACGAGCAACTCCCCCTCAACAGCACGTGCGGTCGCATCCACCAGCAGCTGCGCCTGCGGGGCGGCAGCCTCGGAGCCGCCGGTGACATCGATCACACCCAGAAGGCGGCGGGTCTCAGGGTCATGCACGGGCGCTGCGGTGCACGACCATGGCTGCACGAGCCGGTTGTAGTGCTCGGCGCCATGAATCTGCACCGAGCGATCGAGCGCGAGTGCCGTACCCGGTGCCGAGGTACCTACGGCTTCTTCTGACCAGTTGGCGCCCGCGACGAAACCCATCTCGCCGGTGAGCGCGCGAATGTGACGGTCGCCCTCTACCCACAGCAATCGACCCGCCGCGTCGCCGACAGCGACGACGACGCCAGATTCGGCCGGGTCGCCCGGCAGAAGCAGTGCGCGCACCATCTCCATCACATCAGCGAGCGGGTGCGCTCGGCGGTACGCTTCGATCTCGTTCGCATGCACGTCGAGCGGAGGCAGGCCCTCGGCGCCGACGAGGCTCTCGAGCGAACGCCGCCACGAGTCCCGCACCATCGGCCGAACATCCAGCAGCCGCTGATCTGCGGCGTTGCCAGCAACCAACTCTTCGTGCGCGCGCTCGATGAGCAGCCGCGAGGTCTCAGGTGAAACCTCACGACGGGATGACCACGGCGTTGACATCAGACTCCGGTCGACGTTGAGGAGCGTGCGCCAATTCTATGGCGTGCGCGGCTGCACCGGTTGGGTCGATCGAGTAGATCAGTCGAGCTGGCGAACGACCGATACCGAGACGCTCGTATTGCCGGCCTCTCCCTGCACCGTCAGGGTGAACAGCTGCTCCTGCGCGAAGCACTCGTACTCGAGCCCGGTGTAGCTCGACGAATTGACCGCAACCTGCTCGAACGGCTGCACTGAGGCATCGTTGGTTCCTTCGGCGATCCACGCCACTTCGGCATCGCTCGTTGACCAGCTGAACGTGAGGGCCACCGTACTCGCGCGGTCGTCGGCGCACACAGCAGTCTCGGGCGACACCGTGAAGGAGTTGATCACAGCGGTTGCGGCGTCGGGCTCGGCGGGTGGAGCGGATTCAGTTGCGCCTTCGTCGGTTTCTTCCACAGCCGCAGTCGCGGTCGACTCCGGCGCCACGCTCGTGGTGGTCGTCGGCGTCGCGATGGGTGTTTCCGACGGGGTGACGCTGGGGGTTGGGCCAGCAACAGGTTCGCTCGGCCCGGGCAAGAACGCCCAGATACCGAGAACCAACCCGACGACGATCAGAACACCCCCGCCGATGAACAGCGCTAGCCGGCGTCGCTGTGGCGGAGCAACGGCTTCTTCAGAATCGCCGGTGACGACGTCGGCACCAGCATCCCGCTCGTGTGAGGGGTTGTCGTCGGTCATCGTCATCCTTGTCGTGCGTGGAGCTCTCGCTGCACAGGTGAGCCTAGGGCAGCGAGGGGGCCGCCGAGGCGACCCCCTCGCTGCTGTGCGCTAGATCTGGCGCGCGGTACGTGCTCGTGCGAGCATCGCGATTCCGGCACCGAGCAGCAGGATCGACATCGCCCCCAACACGAGACGAGAGGTGTCACCGCCACCGGTCACCGCGAGGTCACCACTGTCACCGCTGGATGCGGTGGCTGGTGTCTCGGTGGCAATCGGAGTTGCCGAGGCCGTGGCCGAGGCTGTCGGCTCCGCGGTGGGCGTCGGTTCGACAACCGCAGTGGCGACGCTCAGGTCGTCCCAGCCGAGCAGCGCTCCCTGGTCATCGACAACGGCGATCTTGTGCTCACCGAGAGCTGCATCCGCGGGGATCATGACCTCGAACTCACCGCCGACGACCTCGAACTCACCGAGTTCGGTCGGGTCTGAGAACATCAGCACCGAAACAGTGCCGTCGCTCCCCTCTCCCATCGTGACCGGGATGGTCTCGCCGGGCTCCGCGCTGTCGGGGATGCTGACGGTGCCGCGCGTTTCGTCGGTGAGGTCTTCTTCGATTACTGCCCCAGGAGGCGTCACGCTCTCGCCCTCGGCTGCTGCCCAGAAGATCGCCCGTGCGACGTCGCTGAACGCGCCGACCGGGTGGTTGCGGAAGGTCGGCGAGCTACCGAGCACGAAGGCGCGGCTTCCAGACTCGCCGACTGCCGAGAAGGCAGCGGGCTGGGCGGCTGCATCGGACTGCGCCCGACCCGAAGTGGCGGCTGACCAGTGACCTGAGATAAACGGGTCTTCGGTTGCATATGTCTGCTCGACAGTCGTGTTCTCGCCGAGTTCGGTGTACCAGACGAACGGATATCCGAACGCGGTGTCCTGCGGATAGTCGCCCAGTACGCCGTCAGCGACGGTGTCTACTGTGGCGATTCCGTTCGATCCGCTCGCTCCGCTAACCGACGAGACCGATGCGATTCCGAAGGCGTTGACGAATGTCGCACCAGCGGACTCAAGACCGACGACCGGCTTGCCGGCAGCGATGAACGCCTCGACCGCAGCAATACCGTCTGCCTGCGACGAGCTGTTGAAGTTCAGGTTCGATCCAACAAACAGCAGGTCGATCTCGGTCAGGTTGACCTCGCCCGAGGTGATCGTGCCCGTGGTCACGGGAACGATGTCATCGAAGCCGAGCTTGGTCAGCGCGTCACGGTCATCGGTGTTGTTCGCGTAGCCGATGCGCACACTGCTCAACGCGGTGCTCTCGCCATCGCGCAATGCACGTCCGTCGTTTGCGGTGAAGTCCACACCGAACAGTGCTGCCGCAGACGCAGCCGCCGCATAGCTGGCCTCATCATTGCCCACGATCACGGTGCCATCGGGAATCTGAGACAGCGCGATTCCCTCCTCCAGCAGTTCGTTGATCGCCACATAGTCAGCGACGCCACGCGGCTCGAATGCAAGGTAGGTGCCGGCAGCGGGTACTGAGCCCGTGAGTTCTGCGTCGGTGACCGCTTCAAGAGCCGTCGTCGGCGCAGCATCCGTCGTCGTTCCCAGTACGTCTACATCTGCACCCCAGAGCAATGCCAAGCTCCACGCGGAGATGTCATACATGCGACCGATGCGGTCGGTGATGTCAGTACCTTCGTCAAGCAACGCGTTCGCGAGACCACGCAACGGCTGGTGCATGTCAACGTAGTACGAACCCGCCGGGTAGGTGACGCCTTCGAAGGTGAACTCTTCGGTGGTCTTCGACACATCGATGTTGTTCACGAGCAACTGCTGAACCAGCGTCTGTGCGTCGGAGTCCGAGCGCTGTGAGTCACCCATGGGGATCACGTATGCACGCGGGAAGTCTGCGGTGTAGACATCAGTCTCATCCCAGATCTCGACCCACTCAGCCGGCACGCCTTCGGCGAGGTCATCCGCAGTGATATCTGCGGGGATCTCGACGCTTGCCTCACCGTCGACGCCGCGACGGAAGATCTCGATCTGGTTGTCGAGAAGAACCTCGTGGTGCTCATCGACATAGTCAACGACCGTGTCGATGACGATCTCAGCAACTTCGATGTTGATTGCGGCGCGCTCGGCGTTGATGGGGTTGGTCGACGGGTTGGCGCGACTGAGAGGAAGCTCTACCGTGTTGGTGATTGCACCCTGGAAAGCAACGTACTGAGGCGCGAAGATCGGCGGCCAGTCGTCCCAGCCTTCGCGGGTGTCGCGGTAAGGGATCTTGATCTTGCCGGTGTTCTCAGTCGTAACCCGGCCGTCTTCATCGAGGTAGGTGTTGCCCTCGATGTCAGCCTCGACCACTGCCTGCTCGATAGAGAGTGCGGTCGAGTATGCGTGCGGGAGGAACAGGTCGTACTCGTAGCTCTCGCCGTGGGGCGGTCCGCAGGGCTCGATCTGAAGCACGCTCGTGTAGCCGTGAATGTCGATGAAGTACGTCGGCTGAATGATGCTCGCCAAGTCGCGCACGATCGCAGACTCCGCGGTCGCGCCGGTGACGAAGTCACGGTTGGCGTCGTAACCGGTGGCCGTTGCGCGCTGTCCGAGCGCGCGGCCGTCGGGGTTGTTCGTCACGGTGAAGTAGAGGCGGTTCTCTGAAACGAGCTCGGCAACCTCGGGATCTTCGCTGAGGGCAAGATCCTCGATGTAGTTGAGCGTCGCATCGGTCCCCTCCCACTCGTTGCCGTGGATGTTTCCGTTGAACCAGATGGGGGTCTTGTAGCCCGACTGCAGCGCGTCGTCGGAGACCGCGGTCTCGGCGTCGTACTTGATCGTGTCACGCCACTCCAACTGCTGTGCAGTTTCGGCGGCTGTCTCTGGGCTCGTGACCGTGACCATATAGACGTCACGATCCTGAGCGGACTTGCCAACCACCTGCGCGGAAACGCGGTCACTGGCTGCCATCAGATCGTTGAGGAACGGAGCGATCTCGTCATAGGGGATCGTTCCGCGGTCGATGGATGCATCTGTCTCAAGGTCAGGGAAGACATCGAGCGTGGGTTGCACGGGGTAGCTGGTTGGCATGTCGATGTAAGGCGACAGCGGTCGAACGATCTCGAGTTCAGGGGTCTCGATGTCGGCGACCGCGACAGGAGCAACGATGAGGCCGGTGACGACCACCGCCGCGCAACTGACGCTCGCTATGAGGCGTTTCACGAATTTTCTCCAGGAATGAGCAATCAAGCGGCACGACGGTGGAGCGCGATTCGTGCCGCGGTGAAAACACTCGCCAAAGATCGGACGAATGTCAGGGGTGTTGCCAAATGTAGAGAGCCTATGTTTCAGCTTTGTGTCAGCTGCGAGAAGCCCACCACTCGCGCAGTCGTCGTTCCGCCTCAACCTCGCCGAGCACACCCTCGTCGAGGCGCAACTCAAGCAGGAATCGATACGCTTCGCCCACTTCGCGACCCGGAGCTATGCCCAGAACCTCTTGGATGCGATTGCCATCGAGGTCGGGACGCATTGAGGCGAGCTCTTCTTCTTCAGCAAGCTCTGCAATGCGCCGCTCGATGTCGTCGTATGCACGCGCCAGGCGTGACGCCTTGCGCTTGTTGCGAGTAGTGACGTCAGCTCGCGTGAGAATATGCAGCCGTTCCAATTCGGGTCCGGCATCGCGCACATATCGCCGCACAGCTGAGTCGCTCCAGGCACCCTCCGCGTATCCGAAGAAGCGCAGATGCAGCTCGATCAGCTTCGACACCGCGTCAATCGTCGACGCGTCAAAGCGCAATGCCTTCATTCGCTTCTGTGCCATCCGTGCGCCGCGAATGTCGTGGTGATGAAAGGTCACACCGCCACCGGGCTCGAGTTTGCGGGTCGACGGTTTTCCGATGTCGTGCAACAAGGCGGCGATTCGCAGCGGGATGTCGGGGGGCGAATCGGGGTGTCGGGTACGGTCCAGCTCGATCGCCTGTTGCAAGACGGTCAGCGAGTGCTCGTAGACGTCTTTGTGATGATGATGCTCATCGACCTCAAGTCGCAGCGACGGCACCTCGGGCAAGAACTCATTCATCAGACCGGTGTCGACGAGAAGCCTGATGCCTCGCACCGGATCATCGGCGTGCATGAGCTTCACGAGTTCGCTCTGAATGCGTTCGGGGCTCACTATATTGAGGGTCTCGCGCAGCTCGCCCATGGCCTCGAGCGTCTCTGGCGCGACCGTGAACTCTAGCTGCGAGGCGAAGCGTGCGGCCCGCAGCATTCGCAACGGGTCATCGCCGAAACTGACACTCGCTTTTGTGGGAGTGCGAAGGCGTTCGCCGAGCAGGTCTTCGACCCCGCCCGTGGGGTCGATCAATGTCTGAGCGGGCACACGCAACGCCATCGCGTTGACGGTGAAATCGCGGCGCACCAGATCGCCGTCAAGGTCGTCGCCAAACTCAACGGTGGGCTTTCGGGTGACGCCGTCGTAGCTGTCGGCGCGATAGGTGGTGATCTCTACTTGTTCGCCCAGCACCTTCGCGCCGATCGTGCCGAATGCACGACCGATGTCCCATTGCGTCGTGCTGACCGGGGTGACGATCCGCAGAATGTCGTCGGGACGAGCGTTCGTGGTGAAATCGAGGTCGTTCGTCGCCCGATCCAGCAATGCATCACGTACCGGTCCACCGACAATCGCGAGCTCGAAACCGGCGGCATCGAACGCGCGCGCCAGGGTCGAAACAACGGGAGACTCAGCGAGCGCGCCGAGGCGCGCTACGCCCTCGGCCATATTGAGCATGCGTCAAGCCTACCGAGCCGCTACGGTGTGTTCAGATTCAAGAAGCCCATAACCGCCAACTCCCGCACTCGCGGAATCAGGTCGGCACGCAATGCGGCAGCATCCACTTCGAGCAACTGGGCGATTGCGTCGATGAGCACCCCGGCTGCGAGGTCACCGTCACACGCACCCACGAGCGCGGCGAGGCCAGAGTCAACGTTGAGCGATCGGCCAAAGCCACCACCCTGCCGAAGTTCGATGATCGTCGGATCTTCTTCACCGGGCAGGTGGTGACGTGCCTCGGTGACGTCGGGCGCAACCGTGAAAACCGATGCGGCGACACCCTCGGCATCAAGCTCATGAAGTCGGTCATGGGTTTCAAGGGCTTCGGCTAGGTGCACGCCCAAGCTGTCTGCCACGAGCGCCTGGTGCAGCTTCTCATAGCGAGCGAGTGTGGGCGGTCCCGACAGCGGGCGACGCAGCAGCAGATAGCCGAAGCCCACCGCGCTCACCTTGCGGCTGGCGAAGTCGTCGAGCCACGCGTCGATCAGATCGGCAAAGCGCGCGGTGCCGGGCAGTGTGCCGCCATCGCGAACCCACAGTTCCGCGTACGCGAGCGGGTCAACGCTTTCGCGCTCAACTATCCAGGCATCGAGGGGCACCGCAGATGATTGCACCCACTCGCGAACTCGATCAAGACCGTCAACGCCATCTCGGGACTCCCAGTTGCCCAGAAGTTGGGCAACTCCGCCCGGCACCAGATGCTCGCCAACTCCGGTGACGAAGGCTGACACGAGATCATCGCCGACCATCCCGCCGTCACGATACTCATAGGCAGGCACCTCAGCCGAGCGTGGTGTGATGACGAACGGCGGGTTCGACACGATCCGGTCGAAAGCCTCACCGGCCACCGGATCGAAAAGACTCCCCGACCGGGTTTCGATCGCATCGACACCGTTGATGAGGGCATTGAGGCGCGTGAACCACAGCGCTCTGTCAGAGACATCGGTGGCAATGGTGTGGTCCACGTTGCGTCGTGCGCGAAGCGCTTGGATTCCGCACCCTGCGCCAATGTCGAGCCCTCGCGTCGCCGGCGTCGGCAACTGCAACGCGGCAAGAGTCAGCGATGCTCGGCCGACACCCAGCACGTGCTGTTCGGGTAGCGGGCCACCCAAGGCGGCCTCGTTGAGGTCGCTCGCAATCCACCATTCGCCCGCGCCCATCGCGTCGGCATAGGAGTGCGGACGCACAACCGCAGCCGGTGTGACGACCGCGGCGTGCTGGGTTGCGATTCGTAGCTGCACCAGTCCCTCAGTCCCGACGCCCGGAAGGGCCTTCGAGACGGATGCTGCGGGTTGCGCAAGGCCCAGCACAAGCAGCCGGGCTAGCACAGCGAGGGCATCGTCGCGGTCGCCGAGCGCACGAGCGGCGGGACCACGCAGCCCGCGAGCAATCGCGTCGTCGGCGGGGGCTCCCCAGGCGTCTTTCAACGCCGAGGCCGTGAAACCTGCGGCGCTCAGATCGGCCGCGAAGGTCTCGCAGAGCAGTGGGTCGGGTTCGTGAAGCATCCGTCTATTCAACCGCGCTCCCGGTGAGGCTGGGGAGCCTCAAAGCTTCATCACCGTAGAATCGCAGTCGATCGTGCGGTTCGGATATCGCACAGGAGCACACCTCACAGCATGACTGTCACCACATCTGGAAAGCCCGCGCGTCGCGGCGCACTCAGTGCACGCTTCGCCGCGGGGTTCGTAGCGATGCTTCTGGGTGGGTCGGTCGCGATAGCCGCCCCTGCCGTCGCAGCAACGCCAGAGCCAACTCCAACGCCTATGCCCACTCCCGAGATTCCACCAGGCACGACAGCATTCACGCTGTCGCCAGTGGCTTCGGGAATCGTCTACCCGGGCGACAGCCTCACCGTTTCAGTAACGCTCCAGAATGCGACCAGTCTCCCGACCGACCCGGTCGAGGTGACCCTTGAGCTCGGCGACCAGCCGATCACCGACCGGCGCTCTCTCACGTCATGGCTCGATGGATCTAGCACCAACCTCGAGACATCGCCCGTAGCCACCACGACGCTAGAAAGCGTGCAGGCGCAAAGCGAGTACTCGCAGGGAATGCTCGTCGACGCCGACGATTCCTCGATGCTCGATCTCGCGAGTGGCATCTATCCACTGGTGGCGACATACGAAGACGACGAAGAAGTCCGCTCCACCAGCGTGATGATCATCCCGAACGATTCAGCCGACGCAGGCACAGCCATCGGCGTGATCGTGCCCGTCACCGCACCCTCGCTCACCGGGGGTCTGCTCACTTCGAACGAGTTGGCAGAGCTGACCTCGGCCAATGGCTCGCTCTCCAACCAGCTGAAAGCTGTTGAAGGCACGCCAGCCATCCTGGCCATCGATCCGGCCATCGTTGCCGCGATCCGCGTGCTTGGCACCGCCGCGCCAGAGTCTGCCGTCGAGTGGCTGAACAACCTGCTGGCGTTGCCGAACTCACGCTTCGCCTTGCAGTTCGGTGACGCAGACGTCGCCGTGCAGATTGAAGCCGGCCTGTCTGAACCGCTAGCGGCCACAACGCTGACGCCATACATGTCAGAGCAGGATTTTTTGAGTCAAGGTGAAGAGCCCGTCAGCGCAACGCCGAGCGCAACCCCGACCCCAACCCCAACCACCGACACCGACACCGACACCGACCCTTTGCTACCTGATCTGTCGGCCCTGCTCGACATCGGCGCGGCCAGTTCGGGTATCTATTGGCCTGCACCGAATTCGCTCGACGACGACACCCTCGAAACCCTTGGTGCGGTCATGATCGACGACTTGGCTTCGGTGACGCTGCTGAGCTCTGACGAAACCGCGGCCGGTGCCGCGGGGGCAACAGTGGGCGCCCGCGTGGGCATCGACGATGCCGACGCCCTCGCGTACGACACCGAGATCTCAACTGCGTTGCATGCGGCATCGTTGCAAGACAACTCGGCGCTGCGCAGCGCCGAGTTGACGGCGGCAACCGCGCAGTTGATGCTTGCCGGTGCCAACGCGGGCGGGGCGGCACTGCTTGTCACCGTAGACCGCGATTCCGATCGATCCAGCGTGGCACTGCGCACCGCGATCCTGGCTGCAGCTGAAGCTCCCGGCTTCACCGCAACCGACCTCACCGCCCTGATCGATGCGAGCGAGCGCCGGATGCAATTGGTTGAGGCTGAAGAGGAGCCCGAGCGCGTATCCGAGGCTAAGAGGCTGCTCGACGACGAGACCGAGCTCAACCGATTCGCGAGCATTCTTGAAGACCCCACGTTGCTCACCGGACCCGAGCGAGCCGAACTGCTGCAGCTGCTGAGCGTCTCGTGGATAGGAAATCGCGGGTGGAGCAGAGAAGTCGACGCTCACCGTGAACAGACCGACACGACGCTCGACTCCGTCGCCCTGTTGCCGAGCAGCACCATCAACTTGCTCGGCGCCGGCGCCGGACTCGGATTCTGGGTGCGCAACGATCTGCCGTATCCGGTAGAGCTCGTGCTTTACACCTCTCCCGATGATCTGCGCCTTGACGTGCAACGCGCCACGCCTGTCGTTGCGACCGCGTCGAGCAATACTCGCATCGAGGTTCCCGTGCAGGCGCGGGTAGCAAATGGCGAGGTGACACTGACACTCCAGCTGCGCAGCCGCACGAACGTCGCTATCGGTGATGCCGAGTATGTTCAGGTCAATGTGCGCGCCGAATGGGAAGCATTCGGCATCGGTGCCCTCGCCGTCGTGGTCGGGGGGCTGCTGATCGTGGGTGTCATTCGCACGGTGCAACGCACCCGGGCTTCGGCAACCAATCAACCAGAGCCTGAAGCGGCCGCGAGTGAGTTGGCATCAGACGAAGCACCCGATCGCAAGGACGACGAGTGAGCGGGATCGGGCGCGCGAGTGTCCTGATCGGCGCGGGCACCGTCGTCTCACGATTGACAGGTTTCGTTCGCTCGGCTGTGCTCGTTGCTGCTGTGGGCTCGGTCTCGGAGGCCGCTGACGCTTTCGGGGTGGCGAACCAGCTGCCCAACAACATCTATGCCATTGTCGCGACCGGTCTGGTCGCCGCCGTGATTGTGCCACAGATCGTTCGTGCCTCGCGCGATGCCGACGGCGGTCAGAGCTTCATATCGAAGCTCATGACGCTCGGAGCCGTGGCGCTGCTCGTTGTCACCGTCATTGCGACGGCGGCTGCCCCACTGCTCGTGCAGATCTACGCCCCGGGGTTCGCGCCCGACCAGCTCGCCCTGGCGACAGCTTTCGCCTACTGGTGCCTGCCCCAGATCTTGTTCTACGGCATGTATGCCCTGCTCGGCGAAACCCTCAACGCCCGCAGGGTGTTCGGGCCTTATACCTGGGCTCCGATCATCAACAACGTTGTATCTATTGCGGGTTTCGTGGCGTTCATCGTGGTGTTCGGCGGCGATCAGACCGCGGTGGCTGCCTGGACGCCACAGATGATTGCCCTTCTCGCGGGTACCGCAACCCTCAGCGTCGTTGCGCAGTCAGTCGTTCTCGCGATGTTCTGGCGCCGCGCCGGTCTTCGTCTGCGCCCCGACTTCCACTGGCGCGGCATCGGTCTGCGTCACCTGGGACGCCTGGCTGGGTGGACCTTTCTGATGGTCATCGTGGGTCAACTGGCTGGGCTCATGCAGTCACGTGTGTTGTCGCTGGCGTCGGGCGTCGGTCCGTCCAACTTCGCCTCGGGCAACGCCTGGCTGCTGTTCATGCTGCCGTATTCGATCATCGTGCTCTCGATCGGTACGCCGTACTTCACCCAGCTCAGCGAACATGCCAAGGCCGGTCGTGACGACGAGGTGCGCGCTGACATTGAGCGCAGCATCCGCACCCTGGGACTGTTCATCGTGATTGCGACCGCCGCGCTGGCTGTGGCCTCGGTTCCCGCCTCACGCATCCTGACGAACAGTCGTGAAGATGCCGTAGACGCAGGTTCGCTGCTCAATGCCTTTCTGATCAGTCTCATTCCTCTCGCCGTGCTGTTCGTCATTCAGCGCACCTTCTACGCCTACGACGACACCCGCACGCCGTTCGTCTTCACGGTGATCCAAGCATCGCTCGTCGTTGTCGCCGCGCTCGTTGCCCGCCAACTGGCGATCGATGAGGTGATCCCCCTCACTTTGCTTGCTGCGGCGGTTGCGCTGGGTCAGTCGTGTGCAACGGTGATTCAGGTGATCATTGCCACATGGCTGTTGCGCCGACGCCTCGGTGACATTGGAATTCGATCATGGATGCTGGCGCTTGGTCGATTCGCGCTGGCGGCGGTGCCCGCAGCGATCGTTTCGTGGCTCGTGTACCAGTGGAGTGGCGGAGTTGACGGCTGGATGGTTTCTAGCCAGCTGATGGGCGCCGTCGGTTCCGCGGTGTTGTGTGTGGTCGCGCTGGTTGTCTACATTCCCGCGCTCGCGATCCTTCGCGCTCCGGAACTCGGCCCAGCCATGACGATGCTCAAGCGGTTCTTGCCCAGCCGTTGATCTGCCGTTCATGAAGTTAAGTCTTCATATAGGCATCCCTGCTCCGTTCGAGTGACTGGCTCTCAGCGCGTGGGAATGAGCCACGGCTAGCATGTGTTGTGGCAAGTGGCGCGAGTGAAGCGTCGTGCCAAAGACTTCTGAAAGGTTCTCCCGTGCGTAATGTCATCATCATTGGATCCGGTCCTGCCGGGTACACCGCCGCGATCTATGCCGCCCGAGCGAACCTCGAGCCGTTGGTCGTCGCAAGCTCAGTAGAGGCGGGTGGAGATCTGATGACGACCACCGACGTCGAGAACTTCCCTGGGTTCCCTCAGGGCATTCAGGGTCCCGAGCTCATGGGAAAGATGCAGGAGCAGGCCGAACGGTTCGGTGCCGAGGTTCTTTTCGACGATGTCGTCACGCTTGACGTCGACGGCCCGGTCAAGAAGGTCGTACTGGGCAGCGGCAAGGAGTACGAAGCCGACGCAATCGTTTACGCCACCGGCTCAGCGCACCGCAAGCTCGGCGTTGCAGGTGAAGAGCGTCTTTCAGGTCGTGGTGTTTCGTACTGCGCCACCTGCGACGGGTTCTTCTTCCGTGACCGCGAGATCGCCGTCATTGGCGGTGGCGACTCCGCCATCGAAGAGGCCACATTCCTGACCAAGTTCGCATCGAAGGTCTACCTGGTTCACCGTCGTGACGAGTTGCGAGCCTCGAAGATCATGCAGCAACGTGCGTTCGATAACGACAAGATCGAGTTCGTATGGAACAGCATGGTCGCCGACGTCGTTGGTGAAGAAGCTGTAACTGCTCTCGTGCTTGAGTCGACTGTCGACGGTTCGCGTCGCGAGCTGCCGGTCGAGGGCGTCTTCGTCGCGATTGGAAACGACCCCCGTACGCACCTCGTGCACGGAAAGCTAGACCTCACCGAGGCTGGGACTGTGTGGGTGGACGGCCGCTCATCGCGAACCTCCGTATCGGGTGTGTTTGCTGCCGGCGACGTCATCGACCCGACCTACCGGCAAGCAGTCACCGCCGCTGGTAGCGGCACCGTGGCTGCTCTCGACGTCGAGCACTTCCTCGCAGGAAAGAACGAAGCAGGTTCGCCAGAGTCGGATGCCTCACAGATCGACAACCTCGCCGGCGTCGAAGCCTAAAACTGACCGCACGGAACAATTCGCAGCGAGCGAGCGTTCCCCTCGAGCAAGCGTCGTCTTACAAAGGAGACAGAAACTATGACCGCACAGGCAACCACCTCAGCTACGTGGGAACAAGACGTCCTTCAAGCAGAAGGGCCCGTACTCGTCGATTTCTGGGCCGTCTGGTGCGGTCCTTGCCGCATGGTCGCTCCCGTCCTCGACGAGATTCAGAGCGAGCACCCTGACAAGATCACGGTACTCAAGCTGAACGTCGATGAGAATCCTGACCTTGCCATGAAGTACCAGATCACGTCGATCCCAGCGATGAAGGTCTTCAACAAGGGCGAGGTCGAGAAGACCATCATCGGAGCAAAGCCGAAGTTCGCTCTCGAGCAGGATCTCGCCGATTACATCGGTTGATCGCTGAGCCTTTTGGGCCCCAGCACTCGTTTGCCAGCAAACGGGTGCTGGGGCCTTTCAGTATGAACAGCGGTATTGCCTACGTGATGTCTGCGCGCACTGTAGAGTCCCAGGCTCGATGAGTGTTGGCGTCGCCCAGTAGGCGCCACACAGCCTCCGTCAACGGCGGGTAGTCAATCGCTATCTGGCGCAGTACCCGGTAGTGACGCGCCGCGTTGGGTCGGGCTCCCCCATTCTCGGCGATGTTGTCGGCTCGCAGAATGAACACGACGAGTTCGTCAACGCTGGGGAGGTCTTCCATGAAGTCCCACGGATCTTCGCCACCGCGCAGGCGCTCAGAAACCAGTACGGAGAGCTCGTCGGCTGCTTCAGCACGGAGCAGTTCCAAACTGGCTCGGCGTCTAGGCGTGTTTTGGTCGTTTCCCACTCATCAAGGGTACGCTCCGAGCGCCGCGGTCAGGCCGACCCGTAACCAGTCTCACCCAACTCTTCGAGAATTCGATTCAGATCTTGGATGCTTGCAAAATCGATGCTGACCTGGCCTTTGCGAGCAGTGAGAGAGATCTTGACGCGGGTGTTGAGTCGATCCCCCAGTCGTTCCGCCACTTCGTCGAGATGCGATCGGCGTGAACCTGCTTGGGGTCGGGGCGCACGAGGCGCTGCCCCGTCCGAACCCTTGGCAGCGGCCTCCGCGGCGCGGACAGAGAGATCTTCGTTGACGATCTTGTCGGCCAGGCGCTGCATCGATTCCGGCGTTTCCAGCGACAGGATCGCGCGCGCATGGCCCGGCGTGAGAACCCCCGCGGCAACCCGCTGTTGCACGGGCACCGGTAGCTTGAGCAGGCGGATCGTGTTGCTGATCTGGGGTCGCGAACGACCAATGCGGGTGGCAAGCTCTTCCTGGGTAATACCAAAGTCTTCGAGCAGCTGCTGATACGCAGAGGCTTCCTCAAGGGCGTTGAGTTCCGAACGATGAAGATTCTCGAGGAGGGCGTCACGCAGAAGGTGCTCGTCGGCAGTTTCTCTGATGATGGCCGGGATCGACGTGAGACCAGCTTCACGTGATGCTCGCGTGCGGCGCTCACCCATGATGAGCTCATAAGTGCCGTCTTCTTTGGCGCGCACCACCACAGGCTGCAGCACTCCGAACTCGCGCACACTGTGCACGAGTTCCGCGAGGTCATCGGGCTTGAAATTGGTTCGCGGCTGACGCGGGTTGGGCACGATCTGGTTCGGATCGATGTGCACCAGTCTCGCTCCAGGAACGACGACCAGATCTTCGGTGTGCTCGCTGGCCGGAGCCTCAACTGTGTCGGGCGACTCAGTGGACTTGTCCGCGCTGCTGGCGCGCGGGAAAAATACGTCAGAAGGCCGATCGTCGGTTGCTTCGCTGGTGGGGATCAGGGCACCGATTCCGCGGCCGAGTCCTGTGCGCTTTGCCATCAGGCGCGTCCTTCCTTCGTGGACGCACTGTCGCGTCGAATGATTTCCACTGCTGCTTCGCGGTATGCGATCGCACCAGCAGACTGCCCATCATAGGCAATTACCGTCTGGCCGAAACTCGGGGCCTCTGAGACACGCACAGATCGGGGAATGACCGTATCGAGTACCTGCTTAGCGAAGTGTTCGCGCACTTCTTCCGCAACCTGCTGCGCCAGACGCGTACGGCCGTCGTACATAGTCAGCAAAATCGTTGAAAGCACCAACTGCGGGTTGAGGTGCTTCTGGATCATACGCACAGTGCTCAGCAACTGACTCAACCCCTCCAGCGCGTAGTACTCGCACTGAATAGGAATCAGCAACTCACTGGCAGCCGTGAAGGCGTTGATGGTGAGTAGGCCCAGCGACGGCGGGCAGTCGATGAGAACAAAGTCCATCGTGTTCACGGCTGACGAAAGGTAGTCATCGAGCGCGGTGCGCAAACGGTGCTCCCGAGCCACCTGTGACACGAGCTCAATCTCGGCGCCAGCGAGGTGAATCGTGCTGGGCGCACAGAACAGGTTCTCTGCTTCTGGGCTGGTTTGAATGATGTCTGCCAGAGGAAACTCGTCGATGAGCACGTCGTAGATACTCGGAGTATCGGCCGTGTGCGGCACGCCGAGAGCCGTGGATGCGTTTCCTTGAGGATCCAGATCGATGACCAAAACCCTTGCGCCCAATGATGCGAGTGCCGCGGCAGTGTTCACCGCAGTCGTGGTCTTGCCCACGCCCCCCTTTTGGTTCGAGACGGTGAGCACACGGGCTTTACCCGAAAGCACCACGTTCGCCGAGGCCAAAGCCCGGCGGCGTGCACTGAGATCGGCAATTTCACGGGCGAGCGGGGTGTCGTCTAACGAAAAGGTCTCCGTAGTCTCCGACTCGTCGGGTTGTTTCACGTGAAACACTTCTCTCTTTTGCGAGCCTGCAACAACGCTCTCCACTCTAGTCGCCCCTGCCCCCACTCCCCGCGTGTTGCCGAGATACTCGGATGCTGTCACGCTCGCGGCGCCCTGGCACCTCGCATCGCGCAGCGCACTCAACGTCGGGAGTGGATTCGAGGAGCTTCGCGACGTTAGAAGGTCAGGTGCCGTACTGCCGTCGATGTCCGCGGCACGGAGAGCCGGTCACGGCTTCGACGGCGGGCTACAGCCGCGAAGCCCCCATCTTGGTTTCACGTGAAACAATCCGAGCTTGTAAGCCAACACTGATGAACGACTTCGAGGTCAGACTCCTCATGCACGCGTTGCAGTGGCGGGGACTAGCCGCGCGCGAACCCCCGATAGCCGCGTGCGAACTTCGCGCAGCCGGCCCACCGCTGCCCCGCACTATTCACTGCTCCTGATATCGCACGAGCGCCGCGGAAGTTGGGCAGCTTCTGCCTGGGGATCAAGCGCCACGTCGGCAGTGCAACTCGAAGTAACTACGTATCGCGAGACACCAGCTTCTCACTCGACGCGTGCTGCCGTTTCACGTGAAACGCTCTCGGCGATACGGCTGCTCACCCGGTTGCGGCAGTCACTCGTGACCACGCACTCGTCATCACCCGTTCGTGAGCGCCCCTTCGTGACGATCCGTCCGGCACTTGCCCCTCCGGTCCCCACCCCTTCGGTCCCCACCCCTTCCGGACCCAACCTTCGTGACGATCCCTCCGGTACTACCCCCTCGGTACTACCCCTTCGGTTCCCACCGCCTCGGTCCCACCCCTTCGTGACCGTGCCTTCGTGACCGTGCCTTCACGACCGTGCCTTCACGACCGTGCCTTCACGACCGTGCCTTCACGACCGTGCCTTCACGACCACCCACTCGGGACCGCTCCATTCGGGGCCCTTCATGAGCGCGCACTCGTGATCGCTCACTGTGACGGCGCACTCGTGACGCTTCATTCCGGACCGTGGCAGTGGGCGACTGTGTTTTGTGCGTTCTGTCTCCTCAGTGCCCATGCGGTGGCTGGCGTGCATATTGGCTCTCGCGGTCATCCCGCAACCTCATACTTGCGCAGGAGCGCTGCCGTCCCACTGCTCGCAACTCCCACGGTTGATGCATTGCGCGAGCAAGGACTGATCCGCGACTGCGCAGGGGACCAGGCCATCATGTTTCACGTGAAACGCCCGCTATCGTGAGCGTCATCGTCGCGAGGACCACACCGCGCCCAACCACGCTACGAGTGCGACGGGTCAGTAATTACAGTTATCGAATGGGTCGTGGCTGGGTCATAATGCACGTCACTTGATACGTTCATCGATGTGGACGTGGAAGGACGTCGCATCACGAGCTGGGGCGCAATGTTTCACGTGAAACGCGCGGTACTGTCGGTATCATCCACGCGACTACCCAGCGTTTCCGGCCACAGTGCGGGCGAGACCCAGGACAGCTCGTCCAAGCTGATAACCCAGGTTTTGGACGCATGCCTGGATTCCACCGCCGAGACGACCTAGGCTATCGGGATCAAAGCGGAAGACGCACAACGGTGCATCCGACATGTTTCACGTGAAACGCGCCGCGCAGCGGGATTGTGATCAGCGCCGAACACTTATGTGCGCGACGCTTGCCCGCCCCCAGCTCTGGACTAATCGCACGAGAGATGGGCTCTGCAGCCGGCGATAGCGGTCGTTGCAGAGGGTTGTGACCACCCTCGCTGCCTAGAGCCTTCGCTCTCGATCTGCACGCACAGCGCGGTCCGGCCCCAAGCAGCTATCGAGCGGCGCGAACAGTCGCTCGAATTACACGCGAGGGCTCGTCAAGTACGCCGTCGCCGACTACCTCTACGCGAGCATCAGTCAGCCGAAACTTACGTAGAACCTTGTCGGCGGCTGCGATCTCATTCGACGCATTCGCGCCCTTCAAGAGGATCAGTTCACCACCGTCGCGCACGAGTGGGGCTGTGAGTGGCACCAGAGTGCGCAATGCGCTGACGGCACGAGCGGTGACGGCATCAAGGGTCGCGCCGTGTTGCCAGTCTTCGGCCCGCGCGCGAACGACTTCGACATTATCTAGCCCAAGTGCCTGTGCCTGCTCAGACAGCCAAGCGACACGACGCTCCATGGGTTCAATCAATAGCCATTCGATGTCTGGACGTGCAATGGCAAGCACAACGCCGGGAAGGCCCGCTCCCGAACCCACGTCTCCTACGCGGCCGGCGGAGAACAACGGAGCGATGATTGCACTGTTGAGCACGTGACGACTCCACAGGCGTGGCGGCTCCAACGGGCCGATAAGCCCGCGTTCTTCGCCGTGCGCTGCGAGTGCCGCAGTGAACTGGCGGGCAAGTTCCAGTCGGTCGCCAAAAATTTGGCGCGCGACGGGCGGTTCGTCCTCGACGAACATCATGAAAGTTTCACGTGAAACATCGCCTGACGGTCAGCCGCGCCGGATGACGGTGTGCCGCTCAGCACCCTCGCCGTATGACTCCGAAACGAAACCGCGTTCTGCCACGATGTCGTGAACGAGTTTGCGCTCGTAGCTCGACATCCCCGGCAGCGAAGCTTGAGATGCGCCCTCATCGAGACGCGCAATAGCCCGGTCGACGAGAGTCGCGAGCTGACGTTCGCGGGTTTGCCGAGAGCCACCCACATCCAGGATCAAACGCGAGAACCGACCTGTGCGGGTCTGCACGGCGATGCGCGTGAGCTCTTGCAGCGCTTGTACGGTGTCGGGCTGTGCGATCAATTCCACAGAGCCGTCCTCGGGAGCTTCCACCGAAACGTACGCGCGCCCTGACCGCACGTCGAGGTCAAGATCACCGTCGATATCAGCGATGTCGAGGAGACCTTCGAGAAAGTCCGCTGCGATGTCGCCCTCTTGTTCAAGCTGCTCGACGGTTGCCGGAACGCGTTCGGCGGTTGCAGACTCCGTGGTTTCAGTAGTCATGATGCCTCTCGAAAGTTGGTTAGGACGCCGTGTTTTTGCCGTCGTCGCCGGCGGGCTTGTCACTCGGTGGGTTCGATTTGCCCTCAGCCTGTGACTTGTTCAATTGATTCTTGCCTGCCTGTTGCTTCTTAGCGCGTTGCTTGCTTACAGGCTGCTGTCTCTTGGGTGCAGCCAAACGTGCTGCTTCAGCTTCTTCGAAGAGCCGCTGTTGTTCGGCCTCGTACTTCTCCATCGGAATGACTTTTCCTGAAGCGTCGAGCGCCTTGCCCTTTCGAGCCAGTCGTTCCTCGCGGGCTTTTGCTGCGTCAGAACCCGGCGTCGGCATCTCGCGAATAACGAGGAACTGCTGCCCCATGGTCCAAAGGTTTGAGACAAACCAGTAGATGACAACGCCAAGCGGGAAGAATACGCCAGAAAATACGAACGCGAACGGCAGCACGTACAGCATGATCTTCTGCATCTGATACGCCTGGCCAGTCTTGGCCTCGGGCGAAAGGTTCTTCGAGATGATCTGAAGCTGCGTGAAGAACTGCGATGCAATCATCAGTACAACCAGCGTCACAAGGATCGCGATTGCCGGCACGTTGCCGGTGTTCACCGCGTCAATGAGGGTCTCGTGTAGCGAGGCAACACCGAAGAGCTTGGCGTTGTAGAACTCTTGCGTGAGTTCTGCGCTGAGCAACCCGACTCCACCAATGCCCGCAGCAGCGTGCTTGGTCACGTCGTTGAGCACGCTGAACAGTGCAAAGAAGATGGGCATCTGCACGAGCAACGGCAAACAGCTCGCCACCGGAGTGGTGCCGTGCTTTTTGTAGAGCGCCATGGTCTCGCGACTCATGGCCTCGCGCGAGAGCTGATCCTTCTTGCCTTTATACTTTTCCTGAACTTTCCGCAGTTCAGGGGCGATTTCCATCATCTTGCGCTGGCTCTTGATCTGCTTCACGAAGAGCGGAACGAGAGCGGTGCGCACGACCAACACGAGGCCGACGATCGACAGCACCCAGGTAATGCCATCAGCGGCAGGTAGCCCGATAAGCGTGAAGAACCAGTGCCAGAAAACAAGCACTGCCTCGACGGCCCATTTCAGCGGCCAAAGGATAGTTCCGAGAAGGTCAAACCCACCGCCTGACGAATCAGTGGATGTGGAAGTAGCGGCCAACAAGAGATCCATGCGGTGGATCAGTCCTTTCCGGTGGGGGATGGCACGACGAATCCGTGAGGAGTCAGCGCGTGCCGGAAGTTCTTGTGGGCCGGAACGTCGTCGACGCCCCCCTGAGCCCAGGGGTGACAACGCGCCAGTCGCGCTGCAGTGAGAGTAAAGCCTCTGAAGATGCCATGTTGCTGATAAGCCCCGACGGCATATGCCGAGCAAGATGGGTAGTACTTGCACACGTCGCCATAGGTGTGAGACACCGTGGCGCGATATCCATGGAGCAGCGCTAGCGCGGCGTTGCGCGGAATAAGTGGAACAGAGCGCGCAAGGTCTGCTGGTGCAAGCACCGCATCTCCGAGGGCATATGCCGGCAGAACACTCATGCCGCTCGCCTACTCAAACAACGAGAAACTTCGTCGCGAAGGTCAGCAAACGTCGCGGTCGCTGCTGAGGGAAGGGCACGGATCACAATGTCGTTTCCAGGCTGCAATGAAGGAAGCGCTTCAGCGCACACGGCTTTGAGTCGACGTCTCACAGAATTGCGTACAACAGCACCGCCCACTTGGCGGCTTACGATGAAACCGAACCGAGTGGGCGTCGCGAGAACTGCTGGTGTGACATAAGTCACCGTGTGCGCACCGGCACAACGACGACCCCTGCGGACAACGGCCTTGTATTCCGTCCCGCGGGTGAGTCGGTTAGGCCGCGCCAGCACCGTGTGGGTCAGGCCGAAAGTTCGGTACGGCCCTTGGCGCGACGCGCTGCGAGGATGCCGCGACCTGCGCGAGTGCGCATACGAGCACGGAAACCGTGCTTCTTGGCACGACGACGATTGTTGGGCTGGAAGGTGCGCTTGCTCATGGAGATCCTCCGGATCAGATGTCACCGGGATGCTCTGCCGGGACGTTCGTGTATGGGGACGGCCCACAAAGGGCGTAAGTCAACCGATTAAGGCTACGTCTTGTCGGACGATAACTCAAACTGAGAACACTGAAACCGCATTACGCCCAATCCCTTCAAGATACTGGAAAGACACGCGGGACGCACCTACAGTGGAGTTTGCTCCCGGACCTCCAGCGAACTAGCGTTGCTCCGGCAGTTTTCCACAGGCAATCCGTGATTTTTCCGCGGGTTGGAGTGGACTCATCAACAACCCGGGGGGGCCATGTCATCGCACGATATTCCAGATGTTCCGGTCTGGTCAGCAGTGCTCGATGTGCTCGCCAGCGACGATCGCATTACGCCGCAACTTCAGGGATTTCTCAGCCTTGCTGTTCCGCAGGGGGTCATGGGGGGAACTCTGTACCTCGATGTGCCCAACGATCTGACATCCGCGCAGTTCACCAAACGCATGCGCGCCCCGATCATGGAGGCGCTGGCGGCAGTCGGACAGAAAGATCAGCCGCCCACCGCGACGTTTCGGGTAGTCGTGAACCCCGAGATCGCTGATCCGCGGTTCACGGCGCCAGTGCAAATTCAGGACGAGCCAGCACCACAGCAGATGAACACCGGTGCCCCGCGATCACCCATGGAACAGCCCATGGAAACTCAGCACACCGGTTCCCGCAACGACACGCGCCTGAACCCGAAGTACACGTTCGACAACTTCGTGATCGGGCAATCCAACCGCTTCGCGCATGCCGCAGCTGTCGCCGTTGCCGAAGCGCCGGCGAAAGCGTACAACCCGCTATTCATCTATGGCGACTCCGGGCTCGGTAAAACGCACTTGCTGCACGCAATCGGCGACTACGCCATGAGTCTGTACAGCGGAATCCGAGTTCGCTATGTGTCGAGCGAAGAGTTCACCAACGACTTCATCAACTCCATTGCCAACAACCGCGGATCAGCATTCCAAGCGCGCTACCGCGACGTCGACATACTGCTCATCGACGATATCCAGTTCCTTCAGGGCAGAGCCGAAACACAGGAAGCCTTCTTTCACACGTTCAACACCTTGCACGATCACGACAAGCAAGTGGTCATCACAAGCGACGTGCCGCCCAAGCACCTCACCGGCTTCGAAGACCGCATGCGCAGCCGGTTCGAGTGGGGTCTCATCACCGACGTCCAGGCGCCTGACCTTGAGACGCGCATCGCGATTCTCCGCAAGAAAGCTCAGAGCGAGCGACTTCATATTCCTGACGAGGTACTCGAATACATCGCCACCGTGGTGTCATCAAACATCCGTGAACTCGAAGGAGCGCTCATTCGTGTATCGGCCTTCGCGAGCCTGAACCGATCGTCGCTCGATATCGCACTTGCCCAGACTGTGCTGCGCGACATCATCGATCAGGACGATGCGAATGTCATCTCTCCGACAGACATCATCACCGCGACCGCACAGTACTTCAAGCTCACCGTCGATGACCTCTATGGTTCAAGTCGTTCGCAGTCAGTCGCCACGGCTCGCCAGATCGCAATGTATCTGTGTCGGGAGCGCACCAGCCTGTCGCTGCCCAAAATCGGTCAGCTCTTCGGCAATCGCGACCACACAACAGTGATGTACGCCTATAAGAAGATCAGCGAATTGATGAAAGAGCGCCGCTCGATCTACAACCAGGTCTCCGAAATCACCACTCAACTCGGCCGCAACGGGCGCTGAGCGTCGCGCGCAGCATCCATTCGCCTGCTGACTTGACACCCGCTCCAGTGCGGCCTTATATTCCGGTTCTTCACAGTGTGGAAAACCTGTGGATAACTTCAAAACTCTGCGGAATCACTGTGCAACAAACAGTGTTGCCTGTGGATGAGTCAAAAAAGCCGCGAAGCCGAAGGCGCAACTTTCAGGCCACAATCCGCAGCGGTTCCACAACTCACACTCGTGTAGTTCCATTGACCTGGCAGGGATCCACAGAGTTATCCACAGTTTCCACAGCGGTTAACACCATGACAAATAGTTCTAATGAGGAAAAGGATTCGATCACCTAAAGACAAACCTGCTGTCAGATCAACCGATCTCACGTTCGTCGCTTGTCACAGCCACGAGTGGCACTAACATGAGAACCCCAACCCGGACTCGAGGGAGCATTCGTGAAGTTCCACGTCAATCGCGATGTGTTCAGCGAAGCAGTGTCGTTCGTCGTCAAGCTCCTGCCACAGCGAAACCCGCAGCCAATCCTGGCTGGCGTGCTCATCGAAGCAACCGACGAGGGGCTTTCACTCTCAGCGTTTGACTACGAAGCATCCGCACGCACCACCATTGATGCGACGGTTGACAGCCCAGGAACGATTCTTGTTCACGGGCGTCTGCTTTCCGAGATCGCGAGCCGGCTTCCCAACGCTCCGATTCAGATCGAAGTGGAAGAAGACGGCGGGATCCTTCTGACCTGCGGCTCCGCGCGCTTCACGCTTTCTTCGATGCCTGTTCAGGAATACCCGGCCATCCCCGAGGTCTCGGGGGATTCGGGTCTTGTTCCCGCCGATGAATTCGCCATGGCGATCGCACAGGTCGCATTCGCAGCGTCTCGAGATGACGTAACACCTGTGCTCACCGGTGTGCAGCTCGAAGTGACGGGCAACCGTCTGAGCTTGGTCGCCACCGACCGCTACCGCGTTGCGCTTCGCGACATTCCGTGGGACGGCGGATCTGTTGACGCTGAAGAGGCGACGACAGCACTCGTGCCCGCTCGCACGCTTACCGAAGTGGGCAAGACCTTCTCGCACAGTGGCAATATCTCGATTGCTTTCTCTGGCTCTGGAGACCGCGAGATCATCGCTTTCACATCGGGCAACAAGACAGTCACCTCGCTGCTGATCAAGGGCAACTTTCCGCCGGTGCGACGGTTGTTTCCCGAGCAGACCGAGCACCACGCTGTGATCAACACGGCTGACCTTGTCGAAGCTGTTCGCCGTGTCTCACTCGTGCTTGACCGCTCCGCACCGCTGAGATTCACCTTCACCGCCGACACAGTGTCGATGGATGCATCAGGTACAGAACAGGCTCGCGCCACGGAGTCCGTTGATTCCAACCTGGTCGGCGAAGATGTCACGCTGGGTCTCAACCCGCAGTATCTGCTCGAATCCCTCAGCGCAGTCAAGAGCGAGTTCGTTCGCATCACCTTCACCTCGAGTGACAACGCGAACAAGCTGAGCCCGGTGCTCATCACACCGCAGACGTCTGTCGACAAGTCGGGTGAAGAGTCCTTCCGCTATCTGCTCCAGCCCAACCTGCTGTTGCGCTGATCTCACTCGATTCGATCGCCGTTGTCGAAGGCGCCGGGTAGTCTGACCCGGTGATTGTCGAGCAGCTAAACCTTGTCGACTTCCGCAACTACGCGGCAGCCGATGTCGCTTTGGCGCCCGGGCCCAACGTTTTCGTGGGACGAAACGGTCAGGGAAAGACCAATCTCGCAGAGGCAATCGGATACTTTGCGACCCTCGGCTCACACCGGGTCTCCACTGACGCACCGATGGTGAGGGATGGCTCCGATGCCGCGATTGTTCGCGCGAGACTCGCACATGGGGAGCGAAGTGTGCTTCTCGAAGTGCAAATCAACCGTCAGGGGTCGAACAAAGCCCGCGTTAACGGTGCCGCGGTGAAGCCGAACGAGCTGCCACGATATGCCCAGGTTGTGCTGTTCGCGCCCGAAGACCTTCAAATCGTTCGTGGAGATCCATCCTCCCGACGCAGGTTCGCCGATCAGCTGCTCGTGCAGCGCTCACCAAGGCTTGCGGGCGTTCTCGCCGACTATGATCGCGTTCTGAAACAGCGCAACGCCCTGCTCAAGTCCGCGAGGTCTCGAGGAGTGCGGGGTGAGGGGCTGGCGACGCTCGACGTATGGGACGAAAAACTTGTCACCCTTGGCACAGAGGTGATCGAAGCCAGAGTCGCACTCGGTGTTGAGCTTTCAGGACCACTCGCGACTGCCTACTCATCCATCGCCGGTGCCGACCATCAACCCCAGATCGAGTGGGCACTCTCTGTTGCGGGTGCTGATCCAGAAGACGACGGCGGACTTTCGACGGTGGATGCTGCGCCGGGCCGCACTGCGGAGCTGTTTCGCAACGCTCTTGCTGACAAACGCGCTTCAGAATTGGACCGCGGTGTGACCCTGGTGGGACCTCACCGAGATGATCTGCTGCTGCGAGTGCGAGGACTCCCGGTCAAAGGCTACGCCTCACATGGGGAGTCATGGTCCGTTGCTCTGGCGCTGCGACTTGCTTCGGCCGAGCTGTTGCGCGCGGAATCTCAACTTGGCGACCCAGTGCTCATACTCGACGATGTTTTTGCCGAACTTGACGCCGATCGTCGCACGAGACTCGCAGCGCTGGCCGGTGCGTATGAACAGGTTGTCGTCACCGCAGCGGTTGAAGAAGACGTGCCGACCGCGTTGAGGGCGAGAGTCGTACGCGTGCACGCGGGACAGATAGCAGACGCCCACCATGACTGATACCGCCGACGAGATTCCTGAAACCGTAGCCACATATCTGCGGCTGCGCGGGCTTGCTCCTTCGGCGCGGTCATTCAAGCGACGCAAACGGCGGGCCGTCGACGAAGAGAACATTCCGTTTTCTGCCGGCAGAGATCCCAAAGGGATCTCGGACGTCCTCGGAGATCTCACGAGGCAGGCCGGCTGGGAGCCACAGCTCGCACGTGAAGATGTCGTTCGTGCCTGGGCAGAGGTCGCGGGAGCAGAGACTGCTGAACGCACCAGGCCGGTCGCGTTCTCGGAATCCACCCTGACCATTCAGGCTGATTCGACGGCTTGGGCGAAACAACTCCAGCTGATGCGAGCGCACATCCTCTCGGAGATCGTTCGCCGCTTTCCTGAAGCGGGGGTCGAGACCATCCGTTTCATCGGACCCGACGTTCCCTCTTGGAAATGGGGCCACAGAACGATTCCAGGGCGTGGCCCGCGCGATACCTACGGATAAACCACCATCTGGGTTGTCTTAGGTAATTTGATCGCGTCACAGGGGCGCAGAACCCGCAAAGATCGGGCTCTGGTTGGTAGACTGTCAGCATCCTCGCCTATCGATGTGGAGCGCTCGAACCCTTATGACGTCTGAAACCCCCGAAAGCGTTCCCACGGAACCCGAAACGCCAGTAGAAGCGACAGTTCCGAATGAGTACGGGGCCGATGAAATCCAGGTGCTAGAGGGGCTCGAAGCGGTCCGCAAGCGCCCAGGCATGTACATCGGCTCGACCGGCGCGCGTGGGCTGCACCACCTTGTGCAAGAGATCGTCGACAACTCCGTCGACGAGGCGCTCGCTGGGTACTGCGACACGATCGATGTCACGATTCTCGAAGACGGCGCCGTGCGTGTCATCGACAATGGGCGAGGCATCCCTGTCGATATGCACAAGACCGAGGGAAAATCGACCGTTGAGGTCGTTTTGACGGTGCTGCACGCCGGTGGAAAATTCGGCGGCGGCGGCTATGCCGTATCGGGAGGTCTGCACGGTGTTGGCTCCTCGGTGGTCAACGCGCTTTCGACGCGTCTCGAAGTTGCCGTGAAGCGTCAGGGCTTCGTATGGCGACAGTCATATCGGGATGGTGGATTTCCGCAGGCGCCTCTGGCTCGAGCCGAAGAGAGTTCCGAGACCGGAACCACCATCACGTTCTGGCCCGATGCGACGATTTTCGACACCGTTGACTTCGACTACGACACATTGCGCACGCGCTTTCAGCAGATGGCGTTCCTGAACAAGGGACTGCGCATCAACTTGCGCGATGAGCGCGTCGAGCTCTTTGTCGAAACCGGCGAACCCGGCGAAGAACAGCTGGGTCCGCGCGAAGACAGTTTTCTCTATGAGCGAGGACTCGTTGACTACGTCGAGCACCTCAACAAGGTGCGCCACGCTGAAGTGGTCAACGACGAGATCATTGACTTCGAAACCGAAGACACTGAGCGCAAGATCGCACTCGAAGTCGCCATGCAGTGGACGACGAGCTACACCGAGAACGTCTTCACATACGCGAACACAATCAACACCCACGAAGGTGGTACGCACGAAGAAGGTTTCCGAGCCGCGCTGACCACCCTCGTCAACAAGTACGCGCGCGCGCAGAACCTTCTCAAAGAGAAGGACGACAACCTTTCGGGCGATGATGTTCGTGAAGGTCTCACGGCCGTCATCTCGGTGAAGCTCTCTGAACCGCAGTTCGAGGGGCAGACCAAGACGAAGCTCGGCAACACCGAAGCGAAGGCTTTCGTGCAGAAGGTGGTGGGTGATCAGCTCGGTGACTGGTTCCAGCGCAATCCCACCCAAGCCAAGAATGTCGTTCGAAAAGCGATCGACGCCGCTACCGCGAGACTCGCCGCGCGCAAGGCCCGTGAAACAGCACGGCGAAAGAGCGTATTCGAGTCGGCTGCAATGCCCGACAAGCTGAAGGACTGCACGAGCAAAGACCCAGCGATCAGTGAGATCTTTCTGGTTGAGGGTGACTCGGCCGGCGGTTCCGCCGTTCAGGGACGCGACCCGCACACTCAAGCGATTCTGGCGTTGCGAGGAAAGATCCTCAACGTTGAGCGCGCACGCCTTGATAAGGCGCTCGCGAACAAAGAAGTCCAGGCGATGATTCAGGCCTTCGGCACCGGCATCGGCGAAGATTTCGATATCGACAAGGCTCGTTATCACAAGATCGTGTTGATGGCGGATGCTGATGTCGACGGTCAGCACATCACGACCCTGCTGCTGACTTTGCTGTTCCGGTACATGCGCGGATTGATCGAGGCAGGATTCGTCTACCTCGCGATGCCGCCGCTGTATCGACTCAAATGGACGAACGCGCCACACGAGTACGTGTATTCAGATCGGGAACGCGATGCGCTTCTCAAGGATGGGCTCGCCAATGGCCGCCGAATCCCGAAGGATGCCGGCATTCAGCGCTACAAGGGTCTTGGTGAGATGAATCCCAAAGAACTGTGGGAAACCACGATGGATCACACGACTCGCACCCTTCAACAGGTGACGATCGACGACGCCGCGGCCGCGGATGAGATCTTCACCGTGCTTATGGGCGAAGACGTCGAGTCGCGGCGCGGGTTCATCCAGCGCAACGCAAAAGACGTTCGCTTCCTCGACATCTGATTCTCGATTCTGCCCCGCGGCAATCGAACACCGAAAGTGACAAATGACTGACGAAGAGCGTCCCGAAAGCTACCACGAGCACGGCAAGATCGACCAGGTCGACCTGCAGCTCGAAATGCAGCGCAGTTACCTCGACTACGCGATGGCCGTCATTATCGGCCGCGCCTTGCCTGATGTGCGCGATGGTCTAAAGCCGGTTCATCGTCGAGTGATCTACGGCATGTATGACGGGGGCTTCCGTCCCGACAAGTCGTTCTCGAAGTGCGCGCGTGTCGTCGGCGAAGTCATGGGTCAGTATCACCCACACGGTGACACTGCGATCTATGACGCACTGGTGCGGCTGGTGCAGCCCTGGTCGATGCGCTACCCACTCGCACAGGGGCAAGGAAACTTCGGTTCACCAGGGAACATGGGCGCAGCTGCGCCTCGATACACCGAAACGAAGATGGCTCAGCTCGCGCTCGAAATGGTGCGCGACATCGAAGAAGAGACCGTCGACTTTCAAGACAACTACGACGGCCAGACCCAAGAGCCGTCAGTCTTGCCGGCCCGATTCCCGAACCTGCTCGTCAACGGTTCCGTGGGAATCGCAGTGGGTATGGCAACGAACATCCCGCCGCACAATCTGCGCGAAGTCGCCTCGGGAGCTCTATGGGCACTGGAGAACCCAGAGGCAACTCGCGAAGAACTGCTCGAAGCGCTCATGCAGCGCATTCCCGGGCCCGATTTTCCGACCGGTGCGCAGATTCTCGGCACGAATGGCATTCGTGAGGCCTATCGAACCGGCCGCGGATCGATCAAGATGCGCGCAGTCGTGTCGATTGAAGAACTGCAGGGTCGCACCTGCTTGGTGATCACCGAACTGCCCTACCAGGTCAACCCCGACAACCTCGCGGTGAAGATCGGCGACCTCGCGCGCGACGGCAAGATCACGGGAATCGCAGACATCCGCGACGAGACCAGCGACCGAACCGGACAACGCCTCGTCGTCGTGCTCAAGCGTGATGCTGTTGCGAAGGTTGTGCTCAACAACCTCTACAAGCACACCCAGCTGCAAGAGAACTTCGGCGCGAACATGCTCGCGATCGTCGATGGAATCCCTCGCACTCTGCCGATCGACGGTTTCATCTCGCTGTGGGTTGACCACCAGATCGAAGTGATCGTGCGTCGCACCACGTACCGTCTGCGCAAAGCCGAAGAGCGCATGCATATTCTGCGGGCGTACCTGAAGGCCCTCGATGCGCTTGATGAAGTGATTGCGCTGATACGTCGTTCACCGACCGTCGACGAAGCACGCGCGGGCCTCAAAGTGCTTCTTGAGATCGACGACATTCAGGCTGACGCCATCCTCGCGATGCAGCTGCGTCGTCTGGCAGCACTGGAACGTCAGAAGATCATCGATGAGGCGACCGAGCTTGAAGCTCAGATCGCCGACTTCAAGGCGATTCTGGCCGATCCGACCCGCCAGCGCACCATCATTCGCGATGAGCTGACTGCGATCGTCGACAAGTTCGGCGACGATCGTCGCACGCAGATCATGCACGGCTTCGACGGTGACATGACCGACGAAGACCTCATTCCAGAAGAGGAAATGGTCATCACGGTTACCCGCGACGGCTACATCAAGCGCACGCGCAGCGACAACTATCGCCAGCAGCATCGCGGCGGGCGAGGTGTGAAGGGTGCGCAGTTGCGCGCCGATGATGTCGTCGAGCACTTCTTCGTCACGACGACGCACCACTGGCTGCTGTTCTTCACCACCAAGGGCCGCGTTTACCGGACGAAAGCGTACGACGTTGCAGAAGCCGGTCGTGACGCAAAGGGACAGCACGTTGCGAACCTTTTGGCACTCCAGCCAGACGAAGAAATCGCTCAGGTGCTTGACATCCGCGACTATTCCGTCGCCACCTACCTGGTGTTGGCAACTCGGGCTGGTCTGGTGAAGAAGACCCGTCTCACCGAGTACGACACCAACCGCCAGGGCGGAGTGATCGCTATTCGTCTGCGTGAAGGCGACGAAGTAGTGAGTGCGCTGTTCGTGGACGAAGGCGATGATGTTCTCCTCATCAGCCGTCATGGCATGTCGGTGCGATTCACCGCGACCGATGAGGCCCTTCGCCCCATGGGCCGAAGCACCGAGGGTGTAAAGGGAATGTCGTTCCGCGAGGGTGACAGTTTGCTCTCCGCATCGTTCGCGCGCGACGCGGGCTACGTCTTCGTCGTGACAGAGGGCGGCTATGCCAAGCGCACGGCAGTCGATCAGTATCGAACCCAGAGCCGTGGCGGACTTGGCATCAAGGTTGCCAAGCTGAACGACGATCGAGGTGAGCTGGCGGGCGGTTTGATCGTCTCGGAGCTGGACGAGGTCCTTGTGGTTCTTGCCAGCGGCAAGGTGGTACGCTCTGCCGTGGCCGAGGTGCCTGCCAAGGGTCGCGACACCATGGGTGTTGTGTTTGCTCGTGCGGGCGACGATGACAAGATCATCGCGATTGCGCGCAACGGCGAGCGGAGCTTGGCCGAGGCCGCACAAGAAGCGGTTGAGCCCGAGCCCACCTCTGACGAAGCGTCTCCCGAGAACCCCGAAGAAAGTACTGACGAATGAGCACAGTAGCGGACAAGCTCGCAAAAAAATCGAGCTCCAAGTCGAGCAACAAACAAGTGCGTCTTCGCCTGGTCTACATTGACTTCTGGTCGGCAGTGAAGATGTCGTTCTTGGCAGCGATCGCTATCGCGATCGTCACCGTTGTATCGATGGTCATGGTGTATTTCGTCGTCGAGACGACTGGTTTGATCACTCAGGTTGACGAGCTGGTTGGCACGCTTTCTGACGGCAGTTTCACCCTGCAGCAGTACCTCAGCTTGCCGCAGGTGCTTGCGTTTTCGGCGGTCATCGCGATCCTCAATCTGATCGTGGTCACCGTGCTCGGTGCGGTTGTCGCCGGCATCTACAACCTTGCGGTCAAGGTGACTGGTGGGCTGCTGGTCGGGTTCACATCCAACTGACGGTTTGCAATGACGACTCGATTTCAGAAATCATGCCAAATCGGGTAAAGTCTTGGAGGTTGCCGACGCAAGGACAGCAACGAAAACGGGGCTATAGCTCAGGCGGTTAGAGCGCTTCACTGATAATGAAGAGGTCCCTGGTTCAAGTCCAGGTAGCCCCACGCAGTACCCCCTCACGGGGCCTTAGCTCAGTTGGTAGAGCGCCTGCTTTGCAAGCAGGATGTCAGGAGTTCGAATCTCCTAGGCTCCACAAATTACATGAAGACGCCGACCCGATGGGTCGGCGTCTTCTCTTTTGAGTTGATTGCGCGATCTGCGCCGCGAGCGCGTCGCCCGAGGCAGCTTCGACTCTTGCGGGCGACAACCCGGCGCTGGGTGAGGCGCTGGGTATTCGAGTGTGAAGCTCTCTGCCCGCGGCGGGTGATCTGGGGGTGAGATTTCGCCTCGAGCCCGCGACGCGTGATTCTCCCGTGCCAACATGCATAGAAAGCGTGAGGCAAGGGAGCGGGTATGACGACCGGCGCCGACTGAGATGCCTCTCAAGGAAAGGTAACGAGTATGTGCACGCGAGTTGTTTGGCCCGATGCCAATGGGTCAGTCATCGTTGGTCGGAACATGGACTTCCACATGGATTTGCTCTCCAACATCTGGAAGTACCCGCGTGGCATGGAGCGCACCGACGGCGTTGACGGAAACCTCTCCTGGACATCGAAGTACGGAAGCATCGTCGCGACGGCATTCGATCTGATCGCCACAGACGGCATGAATGAGCAGGGTTTTGCAGGACACATCCTGTGGCTTGCGGAGTCTGATTATGGCAAGCCTGAAGCAACCGCAACTCAGCTGAGTCAGGCAGTGTGGTTGCAGTACTATCTCGACAATTTCGAGACCGTGGAAGAGGCGGTCGCATGGACGAACGACACGCAGGTAGAGATCTCACAGCTGTTTGATCCGACCGGTCACCTGGTACCTACGCTGCACCTCGCTATCAACGATCCCTCTGGCGACTCGGCCATCATCGAATACACCGATGGCAAGCCGCGGGTGTATCACAGCCGTGACTACAAGGTCATGACCAACTCCCCCACCTTCGACAAGCAGCTTGAGCTTGTGAAGACGGTGGCGGGCCTCGGCGGCGACACTCCGCTCCCCGGCTCTACACTCGCGAGCGATCGGTTCGCACGCGCCTCGTTCTACGTCGAGCACCAGGTGCCGCCCAAGACGCAGGTCGATGCGATTGCAGCGATGTTCAGCATCATTCGCAACGCTGCACAGCCGTTCCGCACCCCGGAGCCGGGTAAACCAGACGCATCGCAGACGATCTGGCAGGTGGTGCTCGACCTGACGAACAAGCGTTACGTCTTCGAGTCCACGACGCGACCCGGGATGGTGTGGATCGACCTCGACAAGCTGAGCTTCAACAAAGACACCAAGGTGCTCAGGCTGGATCTGGTGAGCCGATTGATGTTGGAAGGCGGGCTTGCCGGAGACGTCAGCCACAAGTTCTCAGATGTGGGTGAAGCAGCCAACGAGGTTCTCGCGACCGGTGTTGAAGCCCTCGAGTTCATCGCAAAGAAGCAAGACGACTTCGCCGCCATCAAAGTCGCCGTGCAGGATCTGGTCGGTTCGTCCAAGTAGAAAACGGATGCGACAGCCGGTTCGATAGAACGACACGACTGCCCCTCTGCTCTGGAATGAGCAGAGGGGCAGTCTTCTTGGTGCAGGTCGGGGAGACGATCAAAGCGATGGACGCGAGATCAAAGCAACCGGCTGGCTGTCCCAAAGAAAAAGGCCGCCGGGCTCTCTCAATAGGGAGAGCCCGGCGGCGAATACACGGTTGAGCACCGAAACGGGGTCAACCAGCGTCGTGCTTTCAGGCGTCAGGTGCACGCAGCGGGTCGTCGGCAACCCAAAGCTCGTCATCGGCGCGCAACGTCTGCCAAGCGGCGTAAAGCACACCCAGTGCGGCGGTTACACCGAGGATGATGGCGATCGTTCCGCCCACACCCATCCGCTTCTTCTCGGGCTCCAGAAGCGACAGCTTTGCAGCGAGCTTCTTCGTGGCATCCTTCGAGTACTTGTCGGCCTTCTTGGCGTATGCCGCCGAGTCGACTTTTCCGAGACCCTTGCCGTCGGCGAGACGCAAACGAGTGTCGTTGGCGGCGTCCCACACCGAAAGCGCGGAGCCCACGACGGCGCCGGCGGCCGGAACAACGCGATCCGACAAGATTTGCTTTGAATAGTCGACGCTCTTCGCGTAGCCGGCCTGCACCTGCGGTGCGACCTGCTCGCGACCATAGTGGTTGAGCTGGCGACTTGCTTCGCGTGCAATGTCGGCGGCTTCACCCACCAACGTCTGTTGCGACTCCCACAGGTTGTTCGCCTGTGACTGAAGCTTCTTGAGTTCCTTCGTGCGCTTACGGCTGAGGCTCACAATGCCCTCCCTGTCTTGGGGATGTCTGTCTCCCCATCTTGCCAGATGGTCAGCGTATCGGCAGAGCCTGGCGCGAACTCTGAGAGAATGGCACAATGACGATTCACACTGCTGTCGCAACGTTCCACACCAATCACGGCGACATTGTTGTCAACCTCTTCGGTGACCACGCACCTCGCACCGTCCAGAACTTCATCGGTCTCGCCGATGGAACCGGTTCATGGACTGACCCCGCTACTGGAAAGCCCGGTGAAGGAGCGCTCTACAACGGCGTGATCTTCCACCGCATCATCCCCGGCTTCATGATCCAGGGTGGCGACCCCCTCGGTCAGGGCGTCGGCGGTCCCGGGTACAACTTCAACGACGAGATCCACGGCGAACTGACCTTCACGGATCCGTACAAGCTTGCTATGGCAAACGCTGGACTTCGCCGCAACGCCATCACCGGCCAGGCCGAAGGTACCAACGGTTCACAGTTCTTCATCACCGTTCCTGGCCAGGGTGGCCGCGGCCCGGAGTGGCTGCAGGGCAAGCACTCGATCTTCGGTGAAGTTGCCGACGACGCTTCGAAGGCGGTCGTCGACGCGATCAGCGAGGTACGAACTGGTGCTGGTGACCGTCCAGTGGAGCCCGTCGTCATCGAATCGATCGACATCGTCGCCGTCTAATACCGGCGCATAAGCGAAAACGTGAGCACGAACGAGTTCCAGCGCAATCGCGACAACTTCTGCTACCGGCATCCGGATCGCCAGAGCTTTGTACTCTGCCAGCGATGCCTGCGGACGGTGTGCGCGGAATGCCAAACGCCTGCGGCCGTTGGCGTGGTGTGCCCGGAGTGCCTGCGTGATCAACAGAAGGCCCAGACACCGGCGCAGCGCACCGCGCAGCGCCGGTGGTCTCGGTCTCGTGCGGTCGTGGCTGACTCACGTCCGCGTGCCACATACGCAATCGTCGGCATTACGGCGCTGTCATTTTTGCTTCAACTGATCCCGGGTTTCGGTTCTGACATCTATGAGCCCGCGATGCTGTTTTGGGCGCCCTATCTCTACCCGGAGATCTCAGGAACGTTCGAGCCCTGGCGACTCTTCACCGTCGCGCTGGTGCATTCAGGACTCTGGCACCTCGGCCTGAACATGTTGGCGTTGTTCATGATTGGGAGAACTCTCGAGCCGATTCTGGGACGCGCACGGTTTGTCACGCTCTACCTGCTCAGCACGCTCGGCGGCTCGGTAGCGGTCGCACTGCTCTCATTCGCAACACCCGTCGTGGGAGCCTCTGGCGCGATCTTCGGGCTTTTTGGCGCGTTGCTCATCATCGGGCGTCATCTCGGCGCGAATGTGATGAGTATCGCGATCATCCTCGGAATCAACCTGGTGATCGGATTTCTGCCGGGCTACAACGTCTCTTGGCAAGCGCATGTGGGTGGTCTGCTCACCGGCCTGTTGGTGGCATTCATCTTCACGCGCACCCGAATGGCGAGTCAGCGCAGATCCCAGATCTGGTTGCTGATCGCGGTGGGAGCCGGACTTGTGGGACTGCTCTTCGTGCCGGCCTTCATCTACGGCTAGCGAGTTATCCACAGGTTCATCCACAGCTGGGGATGAATCACACCCGTGTAATTCGCCCGTGGCACCTTCTTGCAGACACGCAAAAGAGCTGCTCCGCCGAGGCGGGCAGCTCAGTGCCTAATAGTGCTGGGCGCTAGCGCCAGCGCGTCGTCATCAAGAAGCCGATGAAGGCGATCCCGAATCCGATCACGAGGTTCCACGCGCCGATGTCAGGGATCGGACCTGCGGAGCCGCTCAAGTAGAAGAAAAGCACCCACACGAGGCCAAGGAGCATCAGCCCGAGCATGATGGGCTTGAACCACACCGGATTGGGTGCCGCTTCGCCTTCTGCGCGCTCGATCAACGAGTCGTCGTCTTTGCCGGATCTTGCCATTGGCACAGTCTAACTGCCAGGGAGAGCACAGTGTTGCCCCTCTAGAATCTCCCTGTGAGTGAAGCGGCCTTTTTCGACACGAATGCCAGTGCTGATGGGCTGCGTGATCGATCACGACGTGCGCCCAAGAAGCGTCCACGCGCCACTTTCTTAGGCGTTGTGGGTGAGATTCTGATCACTCTCGGTGCCGTGACACTGCTGTTCGTTGCGTGGCAGCTGTGGATCGGCGACATCATCTATGGCGCAGAGCGAAACGCCGCTGGTCAAGAACTGTCAGAACAATGGGCTCAGGAGTACGAACCGCCCGCAACGACGCCCACTCCTAGCGAGGATGGCGACGATGCTCCAGCGACGGCAGATCCGGTCATTCTCTCCGAACCTGCTGACGGCGAGATCTTCGCGAACATGTACGTCCCGCGATTTGGCGATGACTACGTTGTGCCGATTGCCGGCGGAGTTACGCGAGAGACAACGCTCGACCCGATCGGCATCGGCCACTACCCCGGTACAGCGATGCCCGGCGAAGAAGGCAACTTCGCTGTCGCAGCACACCGCACCACCTACGGCGCACCCTTCAACGCCATCGCAGATCTGCACGTGGGCGATGCCATCGTCGTCGAGGTGGAAGAAGGCTGGTACACGTACCGCTTTCGCACCCTTGAGTATGTGACCCCGAGCGAAGTGGAAGTGTTGCTGCCCGTGCCGCAAGCACCGGACGTTCCCGCTGGCGGCAACTACATCACGATGACAAGCTGCAGCCCCATGTATTCGCTGGCAGAGAGAATCGTCGGGTACGGACTCTTCGAGTCGTTTACCCCGCGGTCCGAGGGCCCACCCACTTCGTTGACGGAAGGCGTCTGATGTACGCAGCGCTATGGCATGTTCTGCCCGGACCTTGGTGGTTGCGGGTCTTCTTCTTGCTCATACTGGCGGCAGCGGTCGTCTACGGGCTCTTCTTCTACGTCTTTCCGTGGGTGAGTCCGTTTATCGTTCCGCAAGAAGTCACTGTTGGCTGACGCTTCGGACCCGATCGCGCCAGTTCTCGTGGTCGACAATCACGACAGCTTCGTACATACCCTGGTCGGCTACGTCAACGAACTCGGCGTCGCGACAGACCTGGTTGAAGCAGACGCTGTCGACGATCCCGAAAATCTGGCCTCGCAGTACCAGGGCATCATCATCTCGCCGGGTCCTGGGACTCCCCTCGATGCGGGAGCGTCAATCGCCATCGTGCGCGCGGCAGCAACTGCCAGCATCCCGCTTCTTGGTGTCTGCCTGGGCCACCAAGCTATTGCAGAAGCGTTCGGTGCCACCGTCGAGCGTGCACCGGAACTCATGCACGGCATGACGTCGCTCGTACATCACGATGGTGACCCGCTCTATGCCGGACTGCCCGACCCATTCACCGCAACGCGGTACCATTCGCTGGCCATCCTCCCCCGATCATTGCCGTACGAACTAGTCGTGACGAGTCGCACCGAGGGTGGGGTGATCATGGGCATCGCGCACATGACTGCGCCCATGCACGGCGTGCAGTTTCACCCTGAGAGTGTGCTCACACAGGGCGGCTATCGGCTACTGGGCAACTGGCTCGCGTCAATTGGCTTTGCGGATGCTGCGGTTCGCGGCGCGGCATTGCGACCCCACCGCGGGGCAGGCTACGTGCCAGAGCAGTAAACGAGTGTGATTTCGGAGTGGATCGGTACATCTCCGGGAGCCAAGGACTGCGAGGCGACGACGGGGTCCGCGTTGGATGACGGGCACGAGGTGTCTTCTTGCGTCAGAACCGCGAGCTCGAGTGCTTCAAGATCACGAGTGGCGGCATTGACGGTGTAGCCGGTTACGTCGGTGATGGTTACTCGACCCGAGGCTACTTCGAGATTGACCGTAGATCCGATCGGCACGACGGCACCTTCAGGCTGGTCAGCCGAGATCACGGTGCCTCCAGGCAACGAAGGATCGTTGCGCTGAGTGACGATTCCCAACTCCAACCCCGCACTCTCAAGCGCAGCGGTTGCGGCGTCTTGACCGAGACCGTCGAGCGTCGGGACGGTGACGGTCTCTTTGCCCTCGGAGACGTAGACACGCACCTCTGAATCCGGAACGAGGGTCTCGTCTGCTTCGGGGTCCGTGCGGATGACGTTGCCCTCGGCGACCTGGGCGTTTTCTTCGTTGATGCGCACTGCAAGCAGCTCCGCTTCTGCCAAGGTCTCAATTGCGCGTTCATACGTCATGCCCGTGACGTCGGGCACCGTGCTCGCCGACGTTGGAGGAGCTTCGTCTGGACGAATCGAGAACACCCAGAACGCGATCGAAATTAGCAGTACTGCCAGAATTCCGACGCCCGTCCAAATCCATGCGACCGGGGGACCTGCCTGAGTGCGGGTCATCGTGGTGTCGGTGCTGAGCTGGCGAAGTGACCGAGCTGTCTCGGCCGCATGACGCGGATTCGGGCCGTAGAGTTCGCTGGTGAGCGTGCTGACCTGTCGCTTTGAAGGTGATCGACCATCGACCGTTGCATCGACGGCGTCACGGAACGACGCTGCGTCTTGGTAGCGCTGATACGGGTCTTTCGCCAGGGCGCGCAGGGCGACGGCGTCGAGAGAGCGCGGCACCGTGTCGTTCACCTCGGAAGGAGCGATCGGCGCTTCGCTTACGTGCTGGTAGGCAACAGCAACCGGTGTTTCGCCGCGGAAGGGCGGTCGACCAACGAGCAGTTCGTATAGCACCACGCCGGTGGAGTACACGTCAGCGCGTGCATCGACCGGTTCGCCTTTGGCCTGCTCGGGAGAGAAATAAGAGGCGGTGCCGATGATGGCTGTCGTTTCAGCAACGGTCGACGACCCGTCTGAAACAGCCCGCGCGATGCCGAAGTCCATGACCTTGACACCGCCGGCCTCGGTGATCATGACGTTGCCGGGCTTGATGTCGCGGTGGATCACCCCGGCGCGGTGCGAGTATTCGAGCGCTTCGAGAATGCCGTCGATGAACCGCACTGTGTCAGCGACGGGCACCGGCCCGGCCGCGATTATGTCCTTGAGCAACCTGCCCTTGACGAGCTCCATCACGATGTACGGAACCGGGCGGGTGACCCCGTCGTCACCGACCGCAGCATCTTCACCCGCGTCGTAGACACGCACGATGGTGGGGTGCGCCATGCGTGAGGCTGCTTGGGCTTCTAGCCGAAACCGCGTGCGAAATGCATTGTCGTTCGCCAAGTCGCGATCGAGCACCTTGATCGCGACCTCGCGGCCGAGCGTGAGGTCTTCGCCGCGGAACACCGTCGCCATGCCGCCGCGACCGATGACTTCATCGATGCGGTAGCGACCTGACAGCACACGTGGTTCGGCGGTCACGGCGTGGGTGTCGGCGTCGGGTCTGGTGCTGGGTCGGTAATCGTGGCTTGAGCCTGGCTGGATGCATCAGAATCGCGGCTCGTGCCGTTGCCGGTGCACGAGACCGTGTAGGTGACGAACAGCGATTGACCGGATTGATCCGCGACCACCAGATCAACCGGGCGATCGGTGGGCGAGAACGATGCTTCTGAGCCACCGGTAGTCGAGAACGTGCCGTTCACTGCTTTGAGGTTGTAGGCGCTCACGGTCCCGGTGCCAGATGGGCACGTGAACGCGCTCCAATTGACCTGCACGGTGGCGCCGGCTTCTACGGATCCAGCGGCCGAACCGCCGACCTCGATGGTGGGTGCGCTGGGTGCGCCGATAGCCGTCATCGGGCCGTAGTAGGTCAACACGAGTTCGCGTTCCTTGGGAACGTTTCCTTGCGGTTCGAAGGAGTAGACAGTGTCGACCTGATCTTCAGAAGTTGCCGCATTGCCTTCGGTGCACGTTACCGTCTCGATGCCAGCCTCGAGCGCGGTGTTTCGGGCATCGTCGCAGCTCATGCCGTTGAGTCCGAGAGCGTTCACATCGACTGTCTCGGAGGTCGGCGTCGGCGTCGGTGTGGGTGTCTGACTCCGAGTGGGCGTCGGTGTCGCCGTGGTCGTGCTCGCTGACGGCGTAGGTTCGGCGTCGCCGCCCCCAGCCAGCAGTGCCCATACCGTGCCACCGAGAACGAGCAACAACAAGACGATCAGCGCGATGAGCGGCCAGGTCCATGGGCTGCGCTTCTTCTTCTCGGGCTCACCGTCGGCATCGACAGGAAGATCTGTTGCAGACAGCAGTTGAGTGGTCGCCGAGGTCTGTCCTGAAGCAGTCAATAGCTTCGTCGAGTCATCGAGGCCGCCAGCAATCGCGGGAATGGCCACGATGGCTGCCGCGACGTCGCCGCGTCGCAGGGCCGCAGCGCCGTTGGCGACTGCCGCTGATGAAGCCGGACGATCCTCGGGTTTCTTGGCGATCATCGCCATGACGAGGTTCTGCACCGGTTCCGCGACCGTAGCCGGAAGCGGCGGCGGCTGCTCATTGATCTGCGCCATCGCGATCGCGACCTGCGATTCGCCCGTGAACGGACGTCGGCCGGCGAGGATCTCGTAAGCGACGATTCCCAACGAATAGGTGTCAGTCGCCGGAGACGCGGGATGGCCAGACGCCTGTTCCGGTGATAGGTACTGCACCGTGCCCATGACCTGTCCGGTGGCCGTCAACGGCACCTGGTCGGCAATTCGCGCAATGCCGAAGTCAGTGATCTTGACCCGACCGTCGGGCGTGATCAGAAGGTTTCCGGGCTTGATGTCGCGGTGCACCAGACCTGCCGCGTGGGCAGCCTGCAGCGCTGCCGCCGTTTGCGCCACGATGTCGAGCGTTTTGTCCGTCGACAGTGCGCCTTCACGCTCGAGAATGGTCGACAGCGCTTCGCCAGGAACAAGTTCCATGACCAAGAACGCGCTACCCGCTTCTTCGCCGTAGTCAAAGACACTGGCGATGCCCTCGTGGTTGACGAGCGCCGCGTGGCGAGCCTCGGCGCGGAAGCGCTCGAGGAAGCCCGGATCGCCCATGTACTCGTCTTTAAGAATTTTGATGGCGACAGTGCGGCCGATCACATGATCAGTCGCTTCCCAGACCTCGCCCATACCGCCGATCGCGATTCGGGAATCAAGCTCATAGCGGCCACCGAAGGTCACACCCTGCGTTGGTCTCATTTGCTTAGCACCGCCTCCATGACCTTCTTCGCGATGGGCGATGCGATGGAGTTACCGCTGCCCGTTTGTCCCTGCCCGCCACCATCTTCAATGACGACGGCCACGGCTACCTGAGGGTCATCAGCCGGAGCAAATCCGGTGAACCACAGAGTGTACGGATCATCCGCACCGTTCTCTGACGTTCCCGTCTTTCCGCCCACCTCGACCCCGTCTATTCTTGCACCCGACGCAGCACCATCACTGACATTAGCGACCATCATCGCGACCATTTCCTCTGCAACATCAGCTTCCAATGCTTGGGCGAACTCGGTGCTTTCGAATGTCTCTTGCGAGGTGAGGTCGGGGCCGATCACGCGTGAAAGCATCCTGGGCGTCATCACGACACCTTCGTTGGCGATTCCTGCCGAGACCATAGCCATTTGAATCGGAGTTGCTGTCACCTGACCTTGACCGAAGCCGGTGAGTGCGGTTTGGGCGTCATCGAGTGCTCGGGGATACACCGACGGGGTAGAAACCAGCGGGATCTCGACCGAAGAGTTGAAACCGTATTTCTCCGCCTCTTCGCGAATGACGTCGTCGCCGAGTTCGACAGCGAGCTCAGCAAAGGGAATGTTGCAACTGAGGCGAAGGGCGTCTGCGATCGTCACTTCGTCGCCATCGCCGCACGTGCCCCTACTTGCGTTGTAGACCACGCTGGTGGATTGCGGCAGGGTGTACGTCGATGGGTTGGGCAACGTGGATTCTGGGGTGTAGTCGCCTGACGACAGTGCCGCCGACGCGACCACGAGCTTGAAGGTCAACCCAGGAGGGTTGAGGTCACCAGCAATTGCGCGGTTGTACAGGGGATTGGACGGATCCGCGACGAGAGAGTCGTAGTACTCGTTCGTCGCATCGGCATCGTGAAGCGCGAGCAGGTTGGTGTCGAACGAAGGACTCGACACCATTGCGATCACGGCGCCAGTTTCGGGATTCAACGCGATCACGGCGCCTTCCAAGTCTCCCAGGGCCTCGTACGCAACCTGTTGCACTGCGGCATCCAGGGTCAGAACCACGTTCGACCCGCGCGGCGGTTGACCGGTGAAGATGCGCTCGACGCGCGAGAAGAACTGAGATCCGGCCGTGCCGCTGAGAACCTGATTCATCGACTGCTCCATGCCGGTGGCAGACCCGAGTACCGGGTTGATCCAGCCTGTGACGCTCGCCCACATCTCGGCGTCGGGGTAGACGCGCTGCCAGCTGTACACGTCGTCGGTGCTCACCGATGACGCGATAGCCGAACCGCTCGCAATGATCGAGCCTCGTTGCACCTCGTACGAGTCGTAGAGTGCGCGCTTGTTGTCAGGATTCTCGGCGAGTGCATCAGCGTCGATGACCTGAATCCAACTCGTCGAGGCAAACAGAGCGATCACCATGGCAAGGAGCACCAAGCTCACCCGGCGTAGTTCTTTTGTCATCTAGCCGATCACCACCCGGGGTCGACTGCGCACGGCATCTGAGATGCGCAGCAGGATGGCCACAATGATCCAGTTTGCAACCAGCGACGATCCGCCCGCTGCAAGGAAGGGCGTGGTCAGGCCCGTCAACGGGATCACTCGCGTTACGCCGCCAACCATGATGAATACCTGCAAACCGATCGTGAATGACAGTCCCGTTGCGAGGAGCTTGCCGAAGTCATCTTGACCGGCCAGCCCGATACGAATGCCTCGACTCGTGAAGATGATGTAAAGGCAGAGGATCGCGAACGCTCCGATCAAGCCGAGCTCTTCACCGAGGCTGGGGAAGATGTAGTCGCTCTCGGCGACGGGGGTGAGATACGGGCGGCCTTGTCCCAGGCCTGTGCCCAGCAGGCCACCATTGGCCATGCCGAAGATGCCCTGAACGAGCTGGTAACTGCCGCCCGGCGCTTCAATGACAGCGGGATCGAACGCGTAGATCCAGTTCTCGAACCGACTGCGCACATAGGGCAGAATCTGCGTGGCGACGAGTGCTGCCGCGACCACAAGAACGAGGCCCATAAGCACCCAGCTGGTCTTGCCCGTCGCGACGTAGAGCATGACGACGAACATGCCGAATATCAGCACGCCAGTACCAAGGTCGCGTTGCAACACGATGATGGCGAGCGAGATCAGCCAGACCACCATCAGGGGGCCGAGCTCGCGGGCACGCGGCCAGGTGAGTCCGAGGAATTTCGTTCCCACCGAGGTGAGGCTCTCTCGCGTGCGCACGAGATAGCCAGCGAAGAAGATCGCTAGCGCGATCTTTGCCAGTTCTCCCGGTTGGAACGAGAAGATGCCGACTGATATCCACACGTTGGCGTTGGCATTGGTGCTCAGGAATGGAATGAACGGCAGCAGCAGCAGTGCAATTCCCACGAAGCCGAAGATGTACGTATAGCGAAACAGCACGCGATAGTTGCGCAGCGCGTAAGCCACAATGAGCGCACAGCCGAGGGCGATTCCTGCCCACACGAGCTGTCGGGTGGAGAAGGAATCCCACCCGTGGCGGTCCCAATAGATGTCGAGGCGGTAGATCTCGGCGATGCCGAGTCCGGTGAGCAGTGTGGCGATCGGCACAACGAACGGATCGGCGTCGCGCGCACGCAGCCGCAGCAGAATATGCAGAGCCAACACGATCGCCGTCAGCGTGCCGCAGTAGATCAGGAACGTCCAGTCGAGGGCATCAGTGGCGCCCAGTTGCACAAGTGCGACCGCTGCCCCGTTGATGAGGAAGACGAAGATCAACAGCCCCAGTTCGCGGTTGCGCTGCGTTTGAGGTGCGCGCATCTTGCGCAGGGCGCGGATGACCGCCGTGTCGGTTGAGACGTCGCCGGCAGGTTTGGTGATGTTGCTCATTCGCCTCCTCCCGCGATCTCGCTGATTGAAGTGACGATACGGCGTGCGTCTGTGAGAGAGCTCGCCGAGATCGTCTGCTCAACAGTCGCCAGCGCGAAGTCCGAGAGCGAATCCAACGGAATCTCGGTGTCTTCGTACGGGGTCGACAACGAGATCGGACCGATATTCTGCTGCACCCCTTGGAAGATCACCACGGAGTCTTCGTCCGCCCCCACGAAGTACCGAGTCTGAGTCCATTCGTAGCTAAACCACAGCGCGGTGCCGATCATGCCGAGCACGAGAATCACACCCACGATCCAGCCGATGCGCCGTCGGCGATTGCGGCGTTTGTCTTCTTCGATGAGCTCTTCGAGAAACTCCGGCGCGGGCTCGAAGTGAGTGGGTTCATTGGCGGCCTGGCGATTCGGGTGCAGCCAACTGGTGCGGCTCGGCTTGGCCGCGGGAACTTCGATGCCGGTCGGGTTCGAAGCTGATCCGACGATGGTGGGTGTGCCTGAGAACAGTGGATGCTGCCCGCCGACGTCGACAATCACGATCGTCACGTTGTCTGGAGCGCCGCCATCGAGGGCCTGTTTGAGCAGGCTGTCGGCGGTGCGTCCGGGAGCGAGGCCGAGCGCCAGCGTTTTGCTCGTATGAGGGTCGTCGACAACACCGGTCAGACCGTCTGAGCAGAGCAGCCACCGATCGCCTGGCTGAGTCGGCATGATGAAGGTGTCGAGCTCTGGATTGGGATCCATGTCGCCGAGCACACGCATGAGCACCGATCGGCGAGGGTGATAGCGCGCTTCTTCTGGAGTGATGCGCCCAGAGTCGACGAGACGCTGCACGAAGGTGTGGTCGGTGGTGATCTGGGTGAGATTGCCATCGCGAAAGAGATAGATGCGCGAGTCGCCGATGTGCGCGATGACCGCATATTCGTCGACCATCAGCAGTGCGCTCACCGTCGTTCCCATGCCGGCCAGCTCGGGGCGCACATGCACGGTGTCGATCAGATCGGTTGCTGATTCGGTAATAGCGTCTTGCAGTGCGCGTTCGGCCACCGTCGTGGACTCGTAGGGCACGTCGAGTTGCTGAAGCCGAGACACGGCGAGGCTTGATGCCACATCGCCGCCAGCGTGTCCGCCCATGCCATCGGCAACCACGAACAGATTAGAGCCGGCGTAGCCGGAGTCCTGGTTGTTCGAGCGCACCTTCCCGGTGTGCGAGATGGCGGTGCTGGAGCCTTGAAAGACCATATGGGTGGGCCCGCCCCGTTACTTTCGCAACTCGAAAGTAGTGGCGCCAACCTTGATCGGAGCGCCCACGATCACCGGCACGGGCGTGGTTACGCGAGTGCCGTTGTGCCATGATCCGTTCGTCGAATCGAGATCCTGCAGCATCCACTGCTCGCCCCACAGCACGAGACGCGCGTGATGGCTCGACGTGTAGTCGTCGCGAATCACCAGGCCAGATTCGCTGGAACGCCCGATCGTGAGCGGCTCGTGACCCAGTGGCAGCTCGAGACCCGCCTTGGGGCCGCTGGTGATGACGATGCGTTCTACCGTGGTGGTGGTGGCTGGGCCCGCTTTCGAGGGCGGCGCGGCCGCAGGCGGCGCCACGGGAGCCGTCTTGTTAGAGGGTGCGGACTTTTGTGAATCCGCTCCAGCTGGTGCGGCATCGGGCATCCGCCGCACTTTCACGCCGAACAGATCCGCTCGAAGCGAGTAGACGACCGCGAACACGAACGCCCACAGCAACACCAGAAACCCGATGCGCAGCAGGAGCAGGGTGAGTTCACTCATGCCAGGGGACCACCATCTCGAAGGTTGTAGGCGCGAGTCGCGTCGTCGGCAGAGAGCTTGGGTTTCGGAGGAGCGGAGTGAGCCACCACGCGGAAGACGATCGCCGTGCGTCCGATTGTCACCGTGGAGTCGGGCGGCAACGCAGCTTCGGTGATCTTATGGCCGTCGAGCATCGTGCCGTTGGTCGAGTTGAGATCGCGGACCATGGCGCGCTCGCCGTCCCACAGAATCTCAACGTGCTTGCGGCTGGTGCCAGCGTCGGAGATGGTGATGTCGGCATCGCTGCCGCGTCCGATCACGGTTCGGGCCTTGACCAGCGGATGCCGCTTGCCTTCAACGTCGACCACGCCACGCCATGCCACTGTGCCGCCCTGGGCAGTGGAGGAGTCCACCCGCAACGTGCCGGTGGATACCTGCTCATCACCGGTCAGGGTGATACTGACGCTGCCCGCGAAGGAGTACCCCTGTGATGTCGCATGCTTGTTGACGAGTGTGAGCAGTTCGTCGTTGAGGGCGTTGCCCAGCGACGCCATATTCGCGTCATCGGCGGGAGAGAGCCGCACAGTAAAGGTGTTCGGAGCCAGGATGCGGTCGCGGGAGACGACGGCAGCTTTCTTGTCGAGCTCGCTGCGCAGCGCAGAGGCGATTTCGACGGGCTGAATGCCGCTGCGGAAGGTCTTCGCGAATGCGCTGTTTACGGCGCGCTCGAGACCTTTCTCGAAACTGTCAAGTAGTCCCACGGAGCTCCTCGGACGGGGGGTGCCGGTTGGTACATGCTAGTTGCAGAGTCTGAGTCGGCGAAGAACCCTCTTGTGTAGTTGAGCTCACGCCCACCAGTTCGAGGCTAGTGCAGGAGGCGTGATATCCTCGGGAAGTTGAGTTCGAGGTTCTTTTTGGCCTTGTCAACATGCGCGGGTGGCGGAATAGGTAGACGCGCTGGCTTCAGGTGCCAGTGCCCGCAAGGGCGTGGGGGTTCAAGTCCCCCCTCGCGCACACATTCTCCTGAGTCGCGACATCGTTTACGAACGAGTCGCGACTCAGGACTTTTTTGTCGGTTCTGACGTAGGCAAGGCCCGGATGCGCGCAGCATAGCCGCTCACGATCTCGCCCGGATTGCTGGTTCGGGCGTCGATAAATCGATACCATATGGATGTCACGCATGGCGTGGCCTATCCGGGGGGATCCGTCGACGTCCGGGCTTCGAGTTTGCTCAGCCCGGGCGTCCGATGGCTGGGGACTTTGATCGCACGCCAGGAGTACGGCTGTGCAACATTTGGGTCACAACGAGTAATTTCCTCGCGATCATCGCCCCAGTTATATAGCGTGGAAGTGATTAGCGCACGGGGCGCTAGCACACCAAAGAACGGCAAGTAATGAGCACGCAGGGTACCGTCAAGTGGTTCAACTCGGAGAAGGGCTTCGGCTTCATCGCTCCGGATGAAGGCGGCGCAGACGTCTTCGCCCACTACACAGCGATCACCGCGAGTGGATACCGCTCGCTCGAAGAGAACCAGCGCGTCGAGTTTGAAATCGCGCAGGGCCCGAAGGGCCTCCAGGCGGAAGACATCCGCCCCCTCTGATTCTCGCTGAGATTTCAATATCTCATCCACATAAGCCGCTCTCGCACAGGTGTGAGGGCGGCTTATGTGCGCGTGGTGTGAGACCTTTACTACCCGGGGGAATTATTCTCGCCGTAACCTGGGAGAAGCACGTCGCCCATACGGTTGAATGACGCGCGCTCACTCCGCACGCGTGGGCCGAAGACGTCCGATTGAAAAGAACGGACCACACATTGGGTGATATCTCACGACGAACGGCGCTTTCATTGCTGTTCGCCGCCGCGCCGGTGACGCTGATTTCATGTGCGCCTGTTTCGCCGGTCGCTCAGACCCCGACGGCTGTTCCGACGCCGACGCCGACGCCGACCAGTTTGGCGGCAACCAGCGCGCCTCGTGGGTCGCTGGTCAACGCGGAATTCGGTCCCACCGGGGCGCACTGGCCGACTCGGACGCCGTTGCTCACAGATGACTTCGACGTCGTGGTCGAAGCGGATTGCAACTGGACCGCCATTGGAAATGCCATCAAGTACGTCGATGAGCGTTCGCGTGAGCTGACCGGGTGCGTGCTGGTGAAGCCAGGGGTTCTGCCTGGTTTCGGAGCGGGATCATCAAGTTCTCCAGTGCTCCAACTGATCGGTTCGGCCGGAAGATCATCGCGAGTGGTGGTCACACCTCGTGATGGCATCTCGAGTGTGAGCTTGGAAGACTCCATTCGCATTGACCGCGTGATCGGCGTCTCTTTCATCGGGTTCTGGACCTTCCCCAATAGCCTGGTGCTCACTTCGGTGCAAGACTTCGCCTGGGCGCGATCGAAGGGTCGTGCGTTCAACATCACCGGCGGTGACTACGTGCCTGCCCAGCAGGTCGAGCTCGTCGAGTGTGTCACGCCCGAAGCACAGGTCACCGAGTCGGATGCATGGGCCTTTCGCACTGGTGACAACGCCGTGGAGGGCATCAGCGTAGTGGGGTGCTACATCGCGCCTTCGTACAAGCCCGACGGATCCAAGTCGCACTGCGACACCCTGCAGCTTTCGGGCAACCCGCTGCAAGACGGCATCACGATCACAGACTCTGTGATCTTCGCATCGACGAACGCAGCATTCATCCCCTCGAGCAACGCGCGGAATGTCGTATTCGATCACACGTTGATCGTTGCGGGCGACCGCATGCTTCAGCGGTATCCGTTATCTGCCGAAGCGAATGCGTTCACATCCGGGCTGCCGGCCGCGGTCAACGGCGCGGGTAGCGTCGGAATACTGTCGGCGCGCAACTCGACGTTGATCGGCAACCTACGCGGCGAGTGGGCGACGGTGACAAACACTATGATCTCGGCCGATGCGTCTCGTATGGTCGTACAGAACGGTTCGTTCACGACGGATTTCGCCTTGGCATCAATTGATACCGCGTGGCTGGAGAGCAAGACACCAATGCCGACCGACGAGCGGTTGTTGTCGATCTGGGGAGGAAGCGAACAAGAATGAAGCTTCCGGCATGGGTCATGAAGCCACTGCGCCATCCGCGAGTGATCCGATTCGTGGACCGCGTATTCATGCGTCTGCAACCCGCGCCGGGGGGAGAAGCACACGTGCTGGTCGCGCCACCTGGTCGCGGCAACATCGGTGATCAGGCCCTCGTGGAAGCGTTCGTCGAAACGGTCGAAGGTCACGTAATCGTCGCGGTGCGATCGACGAGAGACATCGCAGTTGCGCCACGCTTTGCCGGCCGTATGCAGTTGATCGAGCTTCCGGCTCTTGTGTATGGCTCGGCCATGGGAAGGGCCAGAGACCTGCGTCGTCTCGCGGCGGCGGCATCGGACGCGACGACGTTCTCGATCGTCGGTGCAGACATTATGGATGGTGCATACGTGCCACGGGCGTCGGTGAATCGCGCGCTGCTGGCACGCCGTTTTGCGGAGCTCGGGTGGAACACCCGTGTGCTTGGGTTCAGCTGGAACGCTTCACCTCACCCGGTCGCGTTGGATCAGCTGCGAAGAGCTGCCCGCGCTGGCGCCTTGCTATGCGTACGCGACCCGCTCTCGGCGGAACGCGCTCGTCGCGATGGCCTTGAGGTCACCGAGACGGCAGATATCGTCTTTGTTGCGCAGGGCGGCGATTCGCTGGTTTTGGCGCGCGTCTGGCCGACTCTTGTCGACTCCGATCGACTTGCGCTCGTCAATGCCTCCGGTCTCGTCGAAGCCGGCATCGAGCCCTATGTCGCGACGATTCAAACCCTGCGCTCGAGCGGCATGAAGGTGCTGATCGTGCCGCACGTGTCGCGACCGGGCGCTGACGACCTGCCCTTCTGTGATGAGCTCGCGGCGCGGTTCTCGAACGACGAGGGCGTGAGAGCGCTGCGTGCTCTTCTCACCCCGCCCGAGATTCGCGGATTGGGTGCGCGAGCGAGTATCGCGGTCACAGGCCGCATGCATCTCGCCGTGATGTCGACGATGAGCGGCACGCCCGCTCTCACACTGGCCACGCAAGGGAAGGTCGAAGGCCTCATGAACCTGTTGGGCACCCCGCAGCTCTGCCTCGAACCCGGACCGGGACTGGAACAGCGCCTGCCAGAGGCGGTGTCGATGCTCATCGAGAACGAACCCGAGCTTCGAGGTGCGATCCTGGCCGCGCTCCCGACCGTCACCAGCCTCGCGAGCAAGAACTTTGATGGGATGCTGCCCGCGGGCGCGAGAGTCACTTCGAGCGATGGCGCTCACGGAGCCGCCGCATGAACGGCATGAAGCTGATTCAGAATGTGATGCGTGTGCGTGACGCCGCCTTCACAGCCTTCGTGAGAGGCGGCTTTGCGCATATTGGTCGGGGCAGCCGAATCATGCTGCCATTTCGCGCGGGCAACCCGCACAAGGTCTCCATCGGCCGCAACGTTCTCGTGGGGCCTTCATCGTGGTTCATGGTTCCTCGATTGGATACGCCCGGCACCGTGATTCACATCGGAGACCGCGTGCGGATGAACCAGGTCTCAATCGCGGCCGTGCAGGAAGTGGTGATTGAAGAGGCGGTAGCCATGGCGCGGGGGGTCTACATTGCCGACCACATGCACGGCTTCGACGATCCGACCATTCCCATCCGTGACCAGGCGCTGACCCGAATCGCACCCGTGCGCATTCGACGCGGCGCGTGGCTCGGTCAGAACGTCGTCGTCATGCCAGGGGTCGAGATCGGTGCGGGTGCCGTTATTGGTGCGAACAGCGTGGTCACTAGCGATGTCCCGCCGCGCACCATCGCGGTCGGCGCGCCTGCGCGTGTGATCCGGGAGCTACCGCAATGACGACGGGCCGTGACGTTGTCTTCACGTTCTCTTACGAGACGTACGCAGACGCCGAAGCCCGCGGAATGATGCGCCCGCCGGATCGCATTCTTCAGACGCTGCTCAATGCGGACGAGGTCGCGGGTCTGTTGGTCGCGAACCCGTACCGATCTATTCCTAGCGTGCTGCGCGCTGGATTCTCGCCAGAGACCGGCCCGAGATTTGCCGCCAGCAAACGGGGAGCGCTGATCACCCCAGCTCGAATGCGTCGTGCTGATCCTACGAAGCTCGGCGCGATCGTCGGTGAATACCGCCGATACGATTCCGTTCTCAAACGACGCTCTGAGCAACTGGGTCTGCGCGTTCCCGTCATCGTGACAGCAAACCCTCTCGTGGCTGCTTTCTGCCCGTTCGCGTGGGCATCGAGTGTGCTCTACTTCGGGCGTGATGACTGGCTCAGCTCGACCAGCCGGCAGGAGTACTGGCCGGCATACCAAATGGCCTACCGGCAGATACGAGAGTCCGAGGTAGCCGTTGCCGCGGTGTCTCAGCAGATCATCGATCGCATCAGGCCGTTGGGCCCGTCGATGGTTGTTCCTAACGGTGTTTCGCCCGCGGAATGGCTTGCGCCGCTGCCGCCGGAACCGGAGTGGCTGGCAGCGCTTCCAAAACCAAGAGCGGTCTATGCGGGCACGATTGATCAGCGGCTCGACACCGACGCGGTCGCGGCGCTCGCGCACAGCCGGCCAGACATGCACTTCATTTTGCTCGGCCCGTCTCCTGACCCTGACTACGTCAGTCAGCTGCGCGAACTTGCTAACGTGCATGTCCACGGGGGAGTCGGTCGCGATGAGCTCGTGGCAACACTGCGCAATTGCCAGCTGTCGCTGCTCGCCCATCGCCGTACAGCGCTCACCGAGGCAATGAGCCCTCTGAAGATCTACGAGTATCTTGCAGCAGGCCTTCCCGTCGTATCGATCGACCTGCCGCCCGTGCGCGGAATCAACGACCGGGTTCTCGTGGCACCCACTGCCGCGGGAATGGGACCGCTGATTGACCGGGCGCTTGAGATCGGGCCCATGAGCGAGGGCGAGCGACGGGATTTCGTGAGCGAACACAGTTGGGAGTCGCGCCATCGCGTGATTCTCGATCTGTTGATGCGATCGCCATTGTTACATCGAAGTGAAGTGTTTCGGCGCTGACTTTACAGATGTGACCCGCGCCCCCTACCTTTGGTGTTGCCTGGGGGGTTGCTTTAGAGCCAAGGCATAGAAGTATCGCTTCATCCGCTGTGAAACTGGGAATCCAGCGGCCTGGCAATCAGGCCGCACCATTCGTCCGACTGCTGTGCCTGGGGGCACTGTGAGCATGTTGAACCAAGCTGAGTTCGTGGAACCGAGAACGGTCTCTGCGGACTTCGACGTGGTTCCGCGCCAGCCGCGTTCACCCGGGTGGTATCAGCGCGTCGCCGCGGGCGTGCTGATTGGCGACGTACTGGCGATCATGGCTTCTCTGGCGCTGGCGAGCACCGTGCGCTTCGGGGTGATTCCGACTTGGCGTGAACCAATCGACGCGTATTTCGCGATCGCGGCGGCTGCGATCGGATTGGTGTGGCTGATCGCGCTGTGGGCCGTGAGAAGTCGCGCCAAGCGCTTGTTCGGTGAGGGCCTCACCGAGTACGCCCGCGTGATCAACGGCACCCTTGTCGCGTTCGGCTCGGTGGCGGTGGTCTGCTACGTGGCGCAGATCGACTTCGCTCGCGGCTACGTCGCGGTCGCGCTCCCCGTGGGGATCGTGTTGCTCCTTGTGGGCCGGCTGGCGTGGCGCAGGGTGCTGATTCTGCTTCGACGCAGCGGTCGATGTGCCACCGGAGTCATGGTGGTTGGCGCACCTGACGACGTTGCCCGCACGGTTGTCGAGCTGCGGCGCAATCTCGCGGCAGGTTATCGGCCGGTGGCGGTCTCGCTGAGTTCGCCCCTTCACAGGGCCTCGCCGTCCGACCAAGCGATCCTCGACTCGCTTCCGCGCGTGTCGTACGAAAGCGCTGTGTCAACCGCACGCATTTCACGGATCAGAGCGGTGATGATCGCCGGCGAACTTCCCGGCGGGCGCGACCAGATCCGCAAGCTCGGGTGGGCGATGGAGAACTCCCGCGCTGAACTCATCTTGGTCTCACGACTGACCGATGTGGCCGGCCCGAGAATCCATCTGCGTCCGGTAGCGGGTTTGCCGATGGTCCATGTGCAGCTGCCCCAGTACTCCGGCTTTGCACACTCGGTCAAGAGGCTCTTCGATGTTGTCGCCACTCTCGGCGGCCTCCTGCTCATCACCCCTATTCTCGCGATAATCGCGATCCTGATCCGCGCTGGCGACGACGGCCCGGTGCTGTTTCGGCAGCAACGAATTGGCGTAGGCGGCAAGACCTTCACCATGCTGAAGTTTCGCTCCATGGTCGTCGATGCCGAAGCGCAACGAGAACTCCTTGAGAGCAAGCGCCTGGGCAACGACGTGCTCTTCAAGGTCAAGGATGATCCGCGCGTGACTGCCGTGGGGCGAGTTCTTCGGCGTTACTCGCTCGATGAGCTGCCTCAGCTATGGAATGTGCTTCGCGGCGAGATGAGCTTGGTCGGCCCGCGGCCGCCGCTGCCGAGCGAAGTAGAGGAGTACGAGGGTCACGAGACTCGACGGCTGATATCCAAACCCGGTATCACGGGTCTCTGGCAGGTGAGTGGCCGCAGTGATCTCAGTTGGGACGAGAGCATTCGACTCGATCTGTACTACGTCGAGAACTGGTCACTCACGGGGGATCTGCTGATTATCGGCAGAACGCTCGTTCAAATGTTCAAGCACGATGGCGCCTACTAATTGGGGAATGAAATGGCGAAAGCACTTATGGTCTGCTCTGGGGGCGGCCATCTCAAGCAGCTCTATACACTGTCGAGTCGACTGGGAGTCGACCCAGCGGATCAAGTCTGGGTGACGTTCGAGAATGGTTTGTCGTCTTCGTTGCTGGCCGATCGGGAGGTGCACTATGCGCCTTTTGTCGCACCACGCGACCTCGTCAATCTCGCAAAACTGTACTCCGTGGCCAGAAAGGTGATGAAAGCACACACCTATGACAGGGCATTTAGCACCGGTTCAAGCCCAGCGGTCGCGGTGCTTCCCATGGCCGCAAGCAGCGGCGCCCGCACCTATTACATAGAGAGCGCCGCGCGCGCGGACGGTCCCAGCATGACTGGCCGAATCCTGCAGCAGCTACCCGCCGTGCAGACCTACACGCAGTATCCGGCCTGGCAGAGCAAACGCTGGTCGTATGCGGGCTCCATCTTCGATGAGTTTGTGCCGAGCGCGCCCGCAGCGGTGCCGTCGAGCCGGGTGAGCAGAGCGGTCGTCACCGTGGGCACTCAAGAGGGCTACGGGTTCGACCGGCTGTTTGATGCACTTGTTCCGCTGCTCCATGACGTCGACGAAGTGCTCTGGCAGGTAGGACCTCAAGACACGTCGCGCTGGGGAATCGAGGGACGAAACCGGGTGCCCCACGAGGAGCTTTGCGTCGCGATGCGTGAAGCCGATGTGGTGATCTCCCACGCTGGCACGGGCTCGGCGCTTACCGCCTTCGAGCAGGGAAAGTGCCCGATTCTTGTTCCGCGGCTAGCCCGCTACCGCGAACACGTCGACGATCACCAGGTGCAGATCGCTCGCGAGATGCAAAGACGCAAGCTCGCGTTCATGCGCACACCTGAATCAATCACGCCGCGAACGCTGCTGAATGCGGCAAACCGTGCGGTGAGCACTGTCCATCCCTCACCCATGGAGCTATCGGCGTGAGTCCCATTTCTCCAGAGCGACTTCGGCGGCCGGCCAGGCAGCTTCCGCCAACGTTGCCTGCCCTGACAACGACGCATGGAAGTGATCGAGCGGCGACACATCCTCCGCGGTGAACTCGACGTTGTGAACCGCGTAGTCGTCGAACGTGCACTGCTCGATAAGTGAGCAGGCCTCCTGAATTGATGCGTTGTACTCGTCAATCACCGCGTCGATTGCGTCACGTCGCTCTACGTCTTCGGGTTCGTCCGAATCGGCGTCGGCCAGCAGGGATCGGCACGAAGGGCTCTGGCCCCACAGTGAGACCGTCTCGGGGTCATCGCGGCCAAGCTGCCACAGCCACAACAGGTCGGGCACCGAGTATGCGACCAGTTCTGCATCGGGAAGCTCGTTGTGAACGCCTGAGAGCAGTTCGCTGTATGAGGCGTCGAACTCCTCTGGCGTGGTGACATCATCGGTGGATGCGGCGCACGCATCGTTGGCACCGAGCAGAACGAGCACGATGTCGGCCTTCGTGGCGCGGATCGACAGCACCGCCTGTTCGGCGTAAGCGACTCCAGCTCCGATGCGGGCGACCGCGGTCGTCTGCGGCTGCTTGCCGGTCACCGCCGAGAGGCGCTCCGCGATCGAATTCACCTCTGGGTCGGTGCCGACCGCCCACGAGGCCTCTACGCATGCCTTGGCGGTGTCGCATGCGGCAACTGCCAGCGACATCGAGTCGCCGATGACTGCCAGAGAGTCCGCTACTTCTGCTTTCGGCGTCTCTACGGTCTCGGTCACGACCGGCTCAGCTGTAGGCGTGGGCTCAGGCGTTGAGCACGCCGAAAGCACGAGAATCATAAAGCCGGTCATGGCGCCGACGAGGGTGCGAGGATAGCTCATCATTGTTGCTCCGGGGTTGGGGCGGTTCGAGGCTTGCGGGCCCGCTTGACGAAGTCAATCATCATCGCGTAGTCGCGGCGAACAGCGGGAACAGCCGCGGCAGCAGCTGCGACGGCGCCGGCGGCGAGCGTTGCGGTGACGATCTGCAAGATTGCCGGCCAGGCGGTGACGAGAGACGCGGTGGTGTGCGCCACGCCAAAGATGAGAATCGCCAGCAGGACTGGGCGCACGAGCGGCGCCGCGATATCGTGCCATCCGCGAAGGAATGTCCCATGAATCGCAACGGCGAATCCGGGCACCAACAACACCATCGTGACCAGCCCATAGAGCAGCGCCAGTCCGTCCATTCCGTTCCACCAGATTCCGACGAAGAATGCCGCGATGACGAACGGCCGGGTGACGATGTAGTAGACGAGTTGCCGGTGCGCTCGCCCGAGGCTGATGTACAGCCACCCTTGAACGTTGCCCACGGCCTGCGCCACGCCCGCGATCGCGAGCAGCGCGAATATCGTCGCCGCAGCATCCCACCCTGGACCAAGCAGCACCAGCATGAGGGGTTCCGCCACGGCGGCGGCGATGGCGTAGGTGGGCAGTGCCAGGTAGCCGATGACGGTGAGCGCACTACGCACATAACGGCGATATCGCTCGGCATCGTCTTGCAGTCGAGATAGGACGGGCAAGGCCACACGCCCGAGGGGTGCGGTCAATTGCTGCTGGGGGAGGAGAAATAGGGCGTAGGCGCGTGTGTACTGCCCGAGCGCGGCCGGGCCGAGTTGCTGACCGATTATGACGTTGTCGAGGTTGCGCACCGCATAGTTGAGCAGTTGAACGCCGAAGATGCTTCCGCCGGTGCTCACGAAGGGGTGGATGTCTCGACCGACATACGGGCGCCCGAACTTGGGCTTGGCCGCGACCCAGAGAGCGATGAGTCGGTACACCTGGCCGGCGCCAGCGAGAACGATCAGTGACCACACCCCCCAGCCAGCGAGTGCGGCAAGCACCGACAGCCCCACGCCGATCGCCATCGCCATCACATCAATCTGTGCAAGCGTGCCGAACTGCATGCGTCGTTGCACCGCCGCCTGCATGGGCATGGCCACGCCGTTGGCGAGCAGTGTCGGCGCGATCGCGAGCGTGAGCACGATCAGTTGCTGCTCATCGTAGAGAGCTGCGATCAGCGGAGCCGACGCCGCAACGGCGACCATAAGCACGGCGCCCAACAACGTCGAAAACCACAGCAGGCCCGACCACTGCTTGCTCGTGAGATCGCGTGCCTGAATGATCGCCCCTGTCAACCCGAAATCACGAACGAGGTCGGCGATTCCGACGATCGCCATGATCATCGCGACGAGCCCGAAGTCTGCTGGATCAAGCAGGCGTGCGAGAAGCATCGTCGACCCAAGCTGGATCAAGGTCTTGAGCCAGAGTCCGCCCGCCGTCACCGCGGCCCCGCGGGACGCCTTGTGACTGAGGTTGTTGGTCGAGCTGTCGCTCATCGGGTCACGGCTTCCCTCGACGACGAATCGCGAGCCCAGGTGATTGGTCGCTGGCGGTCGCGTCGCGCGCGCAGCTTCACCGAGGCGAATCCGAACAGATACACGGGCAGGCTGGGCCAGAGTGCGGGTCGGGCACCCACTTTGCGCAGCAGGCTCAGGTAGCGGCTTGCAGCGGGTTTCTGCGACGCACGCTGCACATGGGAAGGAAGTTGCTGGTTGCCGCGTTCAATTCGCACTCCGCGGCGGATGTGGGCACTCATGCTGCGCGAGGCGGTCACGACGAAGACGTCGTCGAGCATGATTCGCTCTTCAGCGGTGAATCGCTGCTGAACGAATCGATCGTCTGCAATCAGGTCAGGAAACTCGTCCCATCGGGAACGGCCGCTGGCGTTCACCGCATAGATTCCTGAGCCGATGTGGCCGTCAGTGAGGTAGTCGGACTGTTCCCAGACGCGATAGTAAGCGCGCACTGGCCAGCTGCTCTTCGTCGAGTCGATGACCATCTGGGGGGATGCAACGCGGGCACGATCTTCTGACGCGAGGGCGTGCCGAAGATCGCGCACCGCCGATACAGACACGCTCACGTCACTGTCGATGTACGCGCGTGGAAAGCTCGTGGCGACGAGGTCTCCCGCGTTGAGCGCCGCGATCTTCGAGGCAGTTGCGATCTCGATCACCCGAACCCCCGGCACTGCTCGCGCCTGAGCTGCGGTGTCATCGCTGCAGCCGTTGGCCACCACGATCACTTCGAACTCTCCCGCGTATGCATCGTTCAGGAAGGAACGCAGCGTCTTCGCGACGAGCGCGCCCTCGTTGTGCGCGGGGACGACAATGCTCATCGTCGGGCGCGTCGGCGAGAAATGCAGCTTGTCGGCACTCATACGTTCACGGATCGGCTGCGCGAAACGGCGCTTCGTGCGGTCAGAGCGGGAGGACTAGCGGTCAGCAGCCATGCTCCGATCGCCAGGAGCAGGCACCAGATGAAGAACGTTTGATAGAACCCGAAGGCGTCGTAGAAGAACAGGGCGGCGATGTAGCCACTCATCGACACTGCGACCGCGAACGCCAGGAGAGCGAATCGGGTGTCGTCCTTCGATGTGGTGAATGCAAAGCGAAGCAGCATGCTCGCCGGTGCCAGCGTGAATACAGCAAGGCCGAGCACCCCCACCGCACCGGTTTCAAGAAGAGTGCCGAGCACCTGGTTGTCCAAGATGAATGCATTGCTGTCGTCACCGACGACGATTCTGCTTCCGATGCCCGTTCCGAAGAATGGGCTCATCTGCGCTTCGGCCATCGCCGGCCCGAGGTCGGCAAGTCGCCCGGCTCCACCCCACCCTGGCGACGTCTGCTGGGAAGCAATGAGGCCGTCAATATCGAGAAATGAAAGCACGAGCGTGTCGAACACCTTAGGCAATGCGACCAGGCCGACGAGAAGGCCGGGAACCGCCAGCAGTAAGAGCGCGATACCCAGGTTGGGGCGCAGCACGATCGTGAGCAAGAGCATGACCCCGAGCACGATCACGGCGGTGCGCGAGACAGCAGAAAGCACGCCGCCAAGCAACACCAGCACGGCGGCTCCGTAGACGATTCGTCGAGATATCTCGTTCATCGGCCGCTTGCCGTAGCGCGCCAAGTAGATGGCGAGCGGAATCAGCATGCAGAACATCACAGACAGGGCGATGGGATGCTGCGACGATGCGTATGCGCGATAGCCACCTGCGCGAAATGATTCGCTTTCGTCGGTGAGCAGTTCGAGCGGAAGAATCGTGTTCAACCGCCAAAAGAGGTTGACTCTCGTGGCGCGCTCGAACATGGCCATGACGGCGACTGCCACACCGCTCCACACCAGTCCGAGCAGCAGTCCTGTGACGATGCGTTCGGTAGTGAGCAGCTGACGCACGATATAGAACGTCGAAAGCAGCAGCAACACGTTGATGAGCGCGCCGACAGCCGATGAGGCGAGGCCGTCTTCGACAAGGCTTGTGCCGTTGGCCACGATGGAAATGACGAGCGACGCTACAAAGATGCCAATCGGCCAACCGAATGCTACGGGTTGCCAGACCCGATTGCGATCGAGCAACAGCGCGGCAACCAACGCGAGCACGAGCAACACGAGCATGATGCGATACGGCTCGAGCTCGAACGGCAGCGGAATCGGAACTGCGTATCGCCGCACGGGTATGAACATGATGACCGCGACGAGCATGGTGAGGCCGGCGACCCAGGTGAAGACCAGCCTCCGGGCGAGGTACAGGATCGACACGAAGACCAGCATTCCGGCCGCCGCCAGCGGGGGCAGCAGCAAGATTGCCGCGAACCCGATCGCCGCGACGATCAATGCCGCGACAATCTGGCGACGCACCGGAATCGGCGCGCGCGTGTCTGATTCATCCCGCTCGATATCGGGACTACTCCGCTGCGGTGGCAATGAAATGCTCATGCGGCCCGCACCTTAGGGTGCAGGTTCGCTGGCGAGCGACGGATCTTCCGCGGTTGGTGCGTGGGTTGTGGCGCGCTTCGGCCGTCGCGCGCGCCGGCCCTTCACAGAGCCTGAATGAACCTCGCTGTCGACAGATTCATCTGCGTCATCGACGGTCTCTTCTGGCGCGTCATCGATGGTCTCTTCTGGCGCGTCATCGATGGCCTCGTTCGTGTCGGCGGGCGCCGCGGGGTGATCGCCGTGCGACTCGTTCGACGTTGCCTCATCGTCGGCATCCCTGTTCTGCAAGCGTGATGATCGCACGCCGCCAATGATGAAGGCGGCTACGACGAAGAGCAGGAAAACGCCCAAGAATGCGACGGCTACGGGGATTGCAGGGTTGCTTCCCTCGAGCTCTGTTGCGACGGGGGTGTCGAGCACGCTCACGACCACACGATCAGAATCCGGGATGTTGGCCTCATCCTGCTGCGTGATCATGTCGTCGATGAAGACGTTGGCAGCTGTCGCCGAGATCTCTTCGGCTCGTTCTTCAGAGGTGGCTAGACCGATGACGCCGATGAGGGGCAGTGAATACTGACCGGGAAACGCTTCGCTTCCGCCTGGCTGCGTCGTGCGCCTCACCGCGCGAAGGCTCTCGGTGTCAGAGAACTCGCCTATCTGGCTCTCTACTTCGCTCTGCACCGGCGAGCTGCTGAGAATGTATGCGAACAGAATCGCTTTGGAGGGCAGGTCGACTTGTTCAGGTTGTGTTTGTCCCTCAACAAGCTGCTGGCCCGGAATGACCGCTTGGAACATATCGGCGGTCGGATTAGAGAGCAGGAGCGTTGTTTCTGCGGAGTACTCAACAGTCGCGCGGGACTTCACCTCTCCATCGGTGATTGTGAAACCGGCGAAAAATGCCACGACCGCTGCGACCACGGCTCCCACAATCAGCAGCCACTTGCTCTCCCACAGCACCTGCAGATACCTAGGTACATCCATCGTTCGCTCCCCCAGCCCACCCCAGCAGGCAATGATCGATTGCATGCGCCGCTCTTCGGAACGAAATCCGCTGAACGCGAAGTCGGCACCCAATGACCATAGTGGGCGCGGAAGGTCGTTCGCATGTTGCCAGGATGTTAATGGTGCGCGACGATTCGGTGCGAGGGCCATCGACTGCTTGCCCCTACACTGTCTGAAGCCGCAAAGTGGTGGCGGGGACTGGGCGTGGCCTGAGTGCAGGCGACCTTAGCTCTTACCCGGATTGACGACTTTTGGGGGGTCGCGGATGCGGATACTGATTTCTTTCCCGCACTCGCTCGGCGCGACGGGGATTGGCTGGTCTGCCTGGAATCAGGCGGACTCACTGATCAGAGCAGGACACGAAGTCCACGTGGTGGCGGCGAGTGTCGGGCGTCCGATCGTTGGCGCGGCATCTGTCACCACGACGCTGTCGGCTCGTCGTTTGCGTGTGCCGCATCGTGCAATCGGTCGAGAGCGCGCATTTCGCTGGCACGACCTGCAGGCTCGCCGCACCTTGGCGCGCACCCCGGTCGACGTTGTGCACCTGTGGCCGCTGGGCGAGGGACTGACGGCAGCCGCTGCTCGGGCATCGGGGGTCGCGGTGGTGCGAGAAGCGCCGAATACACACACCGAGCGAGCATGGCGAACTGTCGGTGCTGAGACGCACCGGCTCGGCATCGTGGCCGAGCCCACCGCGCACACCCCCTCTGCCAGCCACCTCCGGATGGAGCGCGCTGAATGGGCTGCATCCACAGCCATCCTCGCCCCTTCACAAGCCGTGCGGGATTCGTTCGTTGCCGAAGGTTTTTCGCCTGAGAGGGTGTTGCGTCACCGCTACGGATACCGCCCGGGAACGCGACGGCCGCGTGTTCGTTCAGCGGATCCGAGACCACTTCGCGTGGTCTATGTGGGTCTCGGAGAGCCCAGAAAAGGGCTTCACCATGCGCTGCAGGCGTGGCGCGCATCGCGCGCCAGCGTGGATGGCACGTTCACGGTCATCGGACGCATGCTTCCCGCGTACTCCCGCGCGATCGCTAGTGATCTCGCCCAGCCGAGCGTCCGCGTTGTCGGTTTCAGCGACGACGTCGAAGCCGCTCTCGCTTCGGCCGATGCGCTGGTCTTGCCGACAGTCGAAGAAGGCAGCGCTCTCGTGACGTATGAAGCCCAGGCGATGGGTTGCGTTCCGCTTGTCTCGACCGCCGCGGGGGCGGTGATCGAAGATGGCGTGCAAGGGTTGCTCCACACGCCGGGTGATGTGGCAACGCTCACCAGTCAATTCGATCTGCTTGCCAGCGATCGCGCTGTACTTGCGCGCCTCAGCAAAGCAGCGCTTGAGCACGCGTCGCACTTGACGTGGGACGCGGCCGCCATCGAGTTGCTGGCGGCCTATCAGGTTGCCGTTCAGATGGCGGGGAGATCCGATGCCGTCGGCCAGTGACACGACTGTGATCGTCTGCTCGCGTAACCGCGCCGACATGCTCGCCGACGCGCTCGCCGCGATCAGTACGACGTCACCGCCAGAGATCGAAGTCTTGGTGGTCGACAGCGCAAGCGACACCGACGACACGCGCCAGGTCGCACTGGAACGCAACGCTCACTACGCGCGATCAGGAAAAGGACTGAGCATCGCCCGCAATGTCGGCATCACCACGGCGGCGCGTCCGATTGTGGTCTTCACCGACGACGACTGCTTGCCTTCCCCGGGGTGGATAGAGCATCTGCTCTCGGGATTCGACTCCGAATCAGTTGCCGCGGTGACCGGGCGGATGCTGGATCACACGGTGAGTGCTGACACACCATACGCTCGGCCTCGGCGGTACGACGCGCCACTCAGTGGACTCGACGCCGGCCACGGGGCGGTGATGGCGTTTCGTCGTGAGGTTCTGTTGCGACTCGGCGGGTTTGACGATGTGATGGGGGCCGGACAGCGACTGGCCGGCGCCGAGGACCTCGATATCTTCATAAGAATCCTGCGCGCGGGGGCAACGATCGTGCATGACGGCGCGTGTGTCGTCACCCACGCAAACACGCGCGTGGGTGAGGCATATGTCCACTTGCATCACGGCTACGGACTCGGACTCGGCGCGCTGGTCGGAAAGTGGCTTCGGCTCGACTTTCTGTTCGGGGTGCGCGTGTTTTGGACTCTTTTGCGCAGGTCACTGGCGCGGATCGCGCGCGCCAAGCGCGGCGGTCGTGCCTCGCCGCAAGATCGAGCGCTCATCACGGGCGTGTTTGAAGGCATCCGGGAGGCGCGTGCGATTCCACTGCTGGGAGAGCGTTTCGTGCCCGCATGGTCGCCTGATGGGCTGCCGACTCTGAGAGCAGACGGAGTTTCCGATGAGTAAGCCGCCAGTACAGATCGACTTGATGCGCACGCTCGATGAGCAGAACATCAATTCCAGCATCGCGTTCGAGGCAATGCATACCGGAGCGGTGCTTGTGATGGACGGCGCGCCATACCTGAGGGCGGATGGCGGCATCGATCGTCCCAAGGTTCTTGAGCAGCTGGCACGCGCGATTGATCGTGTGCCGGAGTTTCACCTGAAGCTCATGTCTTCACCGCTGGGGCTCACCACACCCGCGTGGGTACCAGATGCGAACTTCGCACTTGAGTCTCATGTGACCTTCGACGACACCCCGATCGACCTCTCGGCAGCCACTGTCGCTCAGGTGGCGGGTTTCGGTGAGGCAGTGTTGCCCGACGATCGTCCGTTGTGGGATGTGCGCTTCACCGTGTTGACCACGGGTCAGATTGCGCTCGGGTCGCGCATGCACCACGCCGTCGGCGACGGCGAGTGGGGCTTCAGCGTGATCCGTCGGTTCACGACAGTGCAGGCGGAGCCCGCTGACGCAGAGCGCGAAGTGTTGACGCTCGGCCGGGCCCCCGCAAGCTCGTTTGCCATTCCAGTGCACGCCGCACGTGAACTGGTCAAGTCCCGCGACTCGGTACGCGGTGTGTGGCATGAATACTGGCGCAAGCCGATGCGCAAGCGCGTCAAGCGGCTGGCCGCTCGCAATGCCCGATTCGCCAAGGAGTATTGGATCCGTCGCACCGGCCTTCGCGCACGCATGCTGCCGCGAACTCACCTCGCGCTGTTCGACGTCGAAGTGTCGTCGACCGTGCGCCGCGCCGCAAAGCTGCGCGGATCGTTGACCGACTTGCTGGTCGCCGCAGCGATGGGCGCCGTCGATGATGACGACCGCGGTGTGGATGTTCTCGTGCCGGTGTCGCATCGGCGCGGCAACGCGGGCGTCGATGCACGCAACCACGTGTCGATGGTGAGGGCTCACGCAGAACCCGAATCCGATCTCAAGACGCGCGTCGCCGCGGTGCGCTCGATCGTGCGCAAGATCGTCCGCGGCGAGAGCGACGACGACATAGCTCCAGGCCGGTTGGTTGGCTACGCCACGCTGATGCCGTTGGCAGAGCAGCCGGTGTGGTTTGGTGAGGCAAAGGTCGATCGCGTCGTCATTCTTCCGGCAGGTGATCCGCGCAGCGAGGTCTCGGTGTTCGGCACCGTCTACGGCGACACGCTCTCTGTCACAGTGGTTTCGCGTCTTGAGCTCGACGTCGACGCGATGGCAGATCGTGTTCGCGACGCATTGGCACCTGCTTCTGCTGAGGCAGGAGCCACGAGCGTGATGCCGGGTGGCAACCAAGCAGACAGGACTTCACAAGCATGACCCGAATCCTGCGCGCTATCGCCTCGGTGCTTGACCCGCGCACATATCTGCACGGGCTGCGAGTTCTGCACTTCTACGGCTACTCCTACGTGAGCCAGGTCCGCAAGCTCGATCGCGGCGACAACGTCTCGTTCGCGCCGAACGTGTCGTTTCGAAATGCTGAGCGAATCCACCTCGGCAGCGGAACCCACATCGGAGAGCACTCGACCCTCTGGGCCGGAAACTCGAGCGGACAGATCTTTGTGGGAGAAAAGGCACTTCTAGCACCGCGCGTGACGCTCACCGCCTCTAACTACGCGATCGTGAGGGGCACGGCACCGATGGACCAAGAAAAGCTCGAACAAGACATTGTGATCGGTGCACGCACCTGGCTGGGCGCGAACGTGGTAGTTCTGGCCGGAGTGACCGTCGGAGACGACGCGATCGTCGCTGCTGGCGCGGTCGTGACCAAGGACGTTCCCGCCAACGCCATCGCGGGTGGAGTTCCGGCACGGGTGCTTGGCTGGCGCCCCGATGCGCTGCCAGCCAAGACCGTCGACTCCCTTACCTCTCGGACAGAACCGTGAGCGCTCCACGAGTTGACGTCATCATCGTCAACTACAACACTTGCGAGCGCACGATCGAGTGCATCGAGTCGGTGCCGCGTGGCGCGAATTCTGCCTTTCGAGTGATCTTGGTGGACAACGGCTCCAGTGATGGCAGCGTCGAACGGATCGGCGCAGCGTGTCCTGACGTGAAGATCATCGATGTCGGCGAGAACATAGGATTCGCGCGCGGGGTCAATCGCGGAGTTGCGGAGTCCGATGCGGTGTACGTGCTGCTGTTGAATCCCGACACGACTGTTCTTTCAGGTTCGTTGGAAGCGCTGGTCGCTTTTGCAGAACTCAACCCGGAGTACGGCATCTACGGTGGGCGCACGGTCACCGAGGATGGCTCACTCGATCCTTCGTCGTGTTGGGGCGCTCCCACGCTCTGGTCCCTTGCGTGCTTCGCGACAGGGGCAAGCACCGCGTTCAAGCAGTCTGCTGCGCTAGACCCCGAGTCGTTGGGGGGATGGGCGCGCGACACGGTCCGCGAGGTCCCCGTCGTTACCGGATGCCTGCTTCTGGTCGGCCGGGCCGATTGGCAGAGAATCGGCGGTATGGACGAGCGCTTCTTCCTCTACGGAGAAGACGCCGAGTTTTCGGCTCGAGCCCGCGCCGCGGGGTATCGACCCGTCATCGTCCCAGAGGCCGTGATCCAGCACGATGTCGGCGGCTCGACGGGCTCGACCGGTCGAAAGATGGCGATGGTGATGGCGGGCAAGGTGACGTATCTCTGGTGTGTGTGGACTGCACCAGCAGCGCTCGCTGGAGTGCTCTTGCTGCAAGCCGGGGCAGGCTTGCGGGCCGGTCTCGAAGTGGCCACTCGAAGCGCAAAACGTACATGGCGAGACGTCTGGGCGAACCGCCGGGCGTGGCGCAAGGGTTACCCGAGCGCGGAGCGAACTCTCTTCGGACGCCAGCCGCGTCTGGTGTCGCGGCAGCTTCGGGTGCAGGCCGAACCCGCATTTCGCACGGAGGGGGCAAATCCCTACAACGGCAGCTTGTATCGCTCGATCCAAGTTCACGGCGCGCACGTGCGTGATCTCCAATACTGGCGACTGGTCACCCACCGCACCGATGTCGTGCATCTGCACTGGCCCGAGTTGTCATTCTTGTCAGGTTCGCGCTGCAGTCTGCATATTGTTCGGCTGGCGTTGTTCTATTCAGCGTTGGCTTTTGCGCGGCTTCGCGGCACGGTGCTCGTGTGGACGGTGCACAACGTCACGTCGCACGAAGAGCGATCTTCGCCGCACATTCGCCGAGTGGCGCAAGGGCTGCTTATTCGCAACGTTGACGGCATCATCGCGCTGTCAGAGCAAGGGATCGACGCTGCGCGGCAAGCGTATCCGCAGCTCGTCGACGTGCCCGCGGCGGTGACTGCACATGGCCATTATCGGAACGAGTATGACTTCGCAGTGCGGCCCGACGAAGCGCGGAAGTCTCTCAACCTGCCCGCTGACGGCCCCGTCATAGTCGCCATCGGTCAACTTCGCCCATACAAGAACATCCCGCATTTGATTGAGGTGTTCCGTTCGCTGGACTCCGACGCGACCCTGTTGATTGCAGGCAAGCCGTCGCCCATAGAACTCGAGCAGCAGATCCGCGAGGCCGCGGGCGACGACCCGCGCGTTGTTCTCGATCTGCGGTTCGTGCCAGACGAGGATATTCCCGTCGTGTTGGCGGCGAGCGATCTGGTGGTGTTGCCCTACAGTCGCATCCAGAACTCCGGTTCAGCCATTCTCGCCGCGTCGGCAGACCGGCCGGTACTCGTGCCCGACCTTGGTGCAATGCGTGAGCTGCAAACTCAACTCGGCGAGGAATGGGTTCAGCTCTTCGACGGTGAACTCACCGCCGAAGATCTCAAGGCCGCGATCGAATGGGCGACGACCTCTCGTCAGGATGCGCGCCCCAACCTCGCGCCGTTGGAGTGGGATGTTATCGGTGAGCACACTCTTGATGCGTACCGACTGTTTCGGGCAACAAGGCAAAGAAACCGGCGGCGCTTGTCACAGCCGTGGCGCGCGAGCGGTACCGGCTCAGTCCTTCTCTCCCCGCAGTAGCTCGAATCCTGCCCCCGCGAACTGGCGCACGGTCGCGTCGGGCAGGAACGCACGCGTGAGGGCCCCGCCGACACGGGTGAGGTCGGCTTCATCGCGGAAGAGCAGATACATCGTTTCGTAGCGGGGGTGGAACTTCTGCTTGAAGCGGTGCAGTGATGCAAAGCCGTAGACCGGTTCAAGAGCGTCAGCGAGCTTTTTGCTCAGTGCGGCAATCATGCCGGCGTCTGCGGGGTAGTCATGGGCGAGCGGTGCACCAGACAGCGACATGATCTGGGCTCCCTCTTCAGAGAACAGCTTTGCAGAAGAGCCGATGAGAAACTCCATCACCGGTGCGAAGCCACCATCACGCCGCCGCATCAGGTCGAGCGTCCAGCCGCGCGCCTGTCCATCTGCCCCGTAGACCGGCAACCAAGAGAGAAATCCGTCGACATCTCCCTCGGGTGAAAGCGCAAGAGCGAGGCGCACCTCCGGATCGGCTGCCTCGTCGAGCGTGCCGAGGGTGAATCCCATCTCGGGAAGACCCTTGTCGCCGACCCACATCTCTGAAATCGCCCGCAGCTGTTGACGAACGCCCCATGTCTCTTCACCAAGCGTCGTCATGCGAAAGGTCATGTTCTCGCGTCCAGCGCGGTTGAGCGACGTGCGCACTGAGCTCCAGCGCTTTCCCGTGAAGGCGAGTCCTTCCAGATCGACGATGGTGTCATCGGCGACGACAATGCTGCGCCAGGTTGGGGGCACCGCCTTCTTGGTCTCTTCGTCTGAACTGAAGAAACACGGCACGAGGCCGGCGTCCTCAGCCATGCTGATGAAATCAGTGACTGCCTTGGCTCGAGACCCTGCCGGGCCAATCGGATCAGCGAGAACCAGGGCGACACCGTTGCGCCGTTGGTAGGTCAGGATGCTGTCGCCGACGCGAGCGTATTCGTTGCCGTCCCACGTGCTCATCCACGAGAGCGTTCCGCCACCGTGCGAGTGGAGAGCCTCTTTCACTTCCGACAGCGCCGGCGTGGGCTGATCACCGAGCGAAGACTTGCGTCGGGAACGGAATGCTCCTCCCACGCGAAGCAGATAGATGGCAAATGCTGTCCACAGCACCGAACTCGCCACGGCCAGTTCGGTTTCGCTGTCAAGGGTGCCTTCGACGACAGACTCCGATACCAACACGATGAAGATCACCACGACGATGCCCGAGAGCAGGTTGATGGCCGCAAGAATGAGGCTGATGATCCAGGCCCAGCGGCGTCCTCGCAGTAGTCCGCGCCCGATCAGGATGAGCACGAGAAGGTCGATCGCGACGTCGACAAAGCCGCCATCGGCGGGTTCGGTCGGTCCGAACATGCCATCGGTGGGCACCAACAGCGTGACGATCTCGAGCGCCACGAGAAAGGTGATTCCGACCACTGCGAGCAATCGCTGTTCGCGCACCGTGGTGCGGCGGACCTTGAGCGAGCGGTCTACCGAGAGCACGAGTACGACGGCGAGCAGATGCTCGACGTCGGCGAGCTCGCCCCAGTAGAGAACCGCAATTCCCACGAACGCCAGCAGCACAAGCCACGCTCGCACTCGCCAGGGCTGTCTCAGCAAGCCGATCGCTGCCGCCAAGCACGCCATCGTTCCGCCCGAGGCTCCTACATCCAGCGCGGCGGCTTCGGTGATCGCCCAGTTCCATGGCAGGCGGGCGAGCACCAAGAAGAGCAGAGACGAGGCCAGTACAGCGAAGAGCTGGCCGATCGTGAAATATGCCAGCGCCACACGCCATCCACGACGCCACTCGAGGTAGGCCATTCCGGCGAAGCTGAGGATGGTCGGAACGTACACCCACGGCAATACGACAAAGAAGGTGCCGGTGACGGGAGTCCACCAGCGACCTGCCTCGAGAGCGGGAAGGCCGTAGGCGACGACGTCGAAGGTCGGGCTCTGCTCGAACGGCGACCAGAGACCACCCCAGATGATGCCGCTGGCGAGGATGATGCCGATAAGCGAGATCGTCGCCGGAATATGCGCGACGAACGCGACGAAACCGGGCCGCTGGCGCGGAGCCACGTCGTCGGGCACTGCAGGGGAGCCTGTCATGGCATCTTCTTTCGTTGCTGCTCGGAGTCGTAGTCGGCCAGGGCGCTGGCATCTTCAGCGTGCAATCGCGCTCGCCGTGCGGCATCGAGAGCGGCCACGGGGTCGCTCGCTTGGCGAGCGTCAGCCAGCGATGCTTGAGCTGCAATCAAGCGCGATCGCGCATCGGCGCTTGTGGAGGAATGGCCGAGGGATGCTTCCGCGTGCGCGATGGCGATGCGCGCGGCAGCCAGAGTGCCGGGCAGTGCGGTGCGCGCGCCTCGGATGCGCTGCTGCGCAGTGTTGGCATCGCCCACGGCCAAATCGAGGCGATCACGTACTCGCGCGATCTGGTTGACGGCGTCGGTGGGGCGACGGGCAGCATCCACCTCGATCTTGTTCAGCTCGGCATCGCACGTTCGAATCTCATTGCCCAAAAGGTCGCTCGCTTCGGCGCCGAGATGCTCACGGATCACGATCGCTTGGCGCACTGCGGTGCGCGCTGCGGCGAGTTCGTCGCTGAGCGCAGCCGAGGCCTGCGCCGCGAGCCGGTGCGCCTCCTCGAGCGCGCGAGCGTCGACCTGTGCGCTGCGAAGGCTACGCTCTGCTGCGGCGAGTTCTGGCAGCGCAGCGCGCGAAGGATCCGCTGCTAGTTCGATCGCTGCGGCGAGGTGCCGCTCCGCATCTTCGACGGCGGCAAGGGCGCCGTGGGCCGCGCGCGCGGCGGGCTTCCACTCTTCGGCGTCGTAGCGCGCCGCCATCGACGATACGAGCGCCTCGGGGTCGCCCATCGAATCACGAAGCTCGCGGAGTCTCTGTTCGGCGGCTGCGATCTGGTCGGACGCTGACACGTTCGCCGCCATCCACTCCGCGTGCGCAGCACGGGCGCTCGCGATTGTGGCGAGTGCGGCCTGCGCCTGCGCCTCGATGCGGTTGGCCACTCGTCTGATCTCGGCCGGGTGCACGTGCGTTGCGCTGATCGCCTCGAACCGAGCAAAGGCGTCATCGCGAACGCGTTGCGCGCTCAGCCTTGCTCGTCGCAGCGACGTGGGGGCGTGGCCGCCGTAGAGCGCACCAGAGAGTGCTACCTCGAGTTCAAGCTCATCGACGGCATCGTCCAGGCGCACCAGTGTGATGCCCGCGCGGGAGCGCACCTGCTCGGCTCCGGCTCGAGCGCGAGGCGAGCGACGCGCGCGCCTGATCGCCCAAATTGCCGCCGCGATCACAATCGCGGCGGTGACGAAGACGACGACCGCAGGAACGACCCACTCGAGAACTCCGCGTGCGGTGTCATCCATCTGCGGGCCCCCTTAGTTGTCGGTGTCGCTTAGTTGTCGGTGTCGTTGATCAGCAGAAGATCGCGCAGTTCGTCGACGGAATTGACCGCTGCCATCGCGCCGTCAGCCTCGTGAGGCCAGCTGAATCCCCATCGCACGAAGATAACGGGCACGCCGTGCTGCGCACCACCCTCGACATCATGATGGCGGTCGCCGATGAGTACCGGTTGGTCGGTGTCGACGCCTGCAACGCGCAGCCGGCGCAGCGCCTCCGCGACGATGTCTGCCTTCGCGCTCAGCGTCTTCTCGTCGGGGCTGGCCCCCGCCATCGTCGTGAGCGAGGGTGCAAGCCCGAAGTGCTCCATGAGGGCCACCACTTGAATCTCAGGCTTCGAGCTCGCGGTGGCCTGCGCGATTCCGGCGGCGGCAATCTCATGGATGAGTTCCTCGATGCCGGGAAAGAGCTTGGCACCCGTGGTGTATCCGTCGGCCTTGCCGTGCACTCGGTAGTACGCCACCGCCTCAGTGGCCTCTTCTGGCGTCATGCCGGCGCTCACCTGGAATGACTCGAACATTGGCGGCCCTATCCAATGCACGAGTTCGGCACGAGTCGGCGCTCGCCTTCCGAAATGTTCGAGTGTGACGGTAAGACGTCGAAGGATGCCTTCAGAGGCATCCACGATCGTTCCGTCAACGTCCCAGAGAATGCAGGTCCAGCGAGAGCGAGTTGTCACGCGTCAACGCTATCGTTCGAAAGAGTCAGAACAGGCGCGGTGCCCCAGACTCGGTTCCTTTCATGCCGTCATAGTCGAGCGTGACGCAGCGGATGCCACGGTCTGTCGCGAGCACTTTCGCCTGGGGTTTGATCTCTTGGGCGGCAAAAACTCCCGTCACCGGTGCCAGATGCGGATCTCTTCCCAGCAGTTCGAGATAGCGGGTGAGTTGCTCGACGCCGTCAATGTCGCCCCGCCGTTTCACTTCGACGGCGATCGTTCCGCCTTCGGGATTGCGAAGCAACAGGTCGACCGGACCAATCGCCGTCGGAAACTCCCGCCGCACCAAGGTGAGTCCGTCACCGATCACCTCGACTTGCTCAGCAAGCAGACGCTGCAGGTCAGCCTCGACCCCGTGTTTCTGCAGCCCGGGATCGACGCCGAGCTCGTGGTTGGAGTCGTGGAGCACTTCATAGATGCGCACCAGCAACGAGTCGCCGGTCTTGGCGTGGGTCACGCGCCAGTGTTCGATGACTCCAACAGAAGCAGACTCTTCATCGGGCTCCTCGACCTCGAGGCGGCAGGGCGGGCTCATCCAGTTCAATGGCTTGTAGCTCAGTGAGTCGCTGTGCACCAGCAGGCTTCCGTCGCTCTTGTGAACGAGCAAGCGCGTGGCCAATGGCAGATGGGCCGTCAGCCGTCCGGTGTAGTCGACAGAACAACGAGCAATAACGAGGCGCACCCGACGAGCCTAGTCGGGGTCAGTGCTGATGGCCCGCGCCAACCTTCGAGCCCGCAATCGGCTTCGCTGCAGACGAGGCCAGACCTGAGGCGATTGCGAGCGCCACGAGGATGTACAGCGTGTTCAACAGACCGACTTGCTCGCTGATAAAGCCGAGAATCGGCGGGCCGCACAAGAAGGCGACGTAGCCGATCGTCGCGGCAGCGCTGACGCGCGCGGCAGCCTTGGCGGGATCATCCGCCGCCGCAGACATGCCCAGCGGAAATCCGAGCGACGTGCCAGCGCCCCATAGCGCGGCTCCGACGAACACGAGTGGCACAGTGGGCGCGAGAATGAACAGCAGCAGACCCGTCGCTGCCAGACCGCTCAGCACTCGCAAGGTAGTGACGCGGCCGAATCGGTCCACCAGTGGCCCACCGAACACGCGAACTACCGTCATGCTGACCGAGAACACTGCCAGCCCCAGCGCACCCAGCGCCGGGGTGGCACCGTGTCCATCGACCATTCCGAGAGCAAGCCAGTCGTTGGCGCCACCCTCGGCGAATGCCATCCCCAGAATGATGATGCCGAGGGCGTAGGTGCGTGGTTCGCGCCACGCTGCCATAGCGGTGTGCACGCGCGCACGCCAGTGCGGCTTGTCGTCTGCGGCAGCAGTATCACCAGTGATCTCACGCACCGGCACATTGGCGTAGGAGACGACCGCGATGATGATGATGATCGCGGTCATGAAGAGGCTGTGCAGCAAAACGTTGATCTGCCACGCGGCGGCCAGCGCCCCGATGCCCGCTCCGATCACGGTGCCGAAGCTGAAGAACCCGTGAAACAGCGGAAGAATCGTCTTGCCGGTGTGCTTTTCTATCGCCGCGCCTTCGACATTCATCATCACGTCGACCGCTCCGTTGCCCAGACCGAATAGCGCCAGGCCCGCGATCACGGCGACATATGACCCGAGCAGATCGGTGCCGATGCCGATGACGGCGACGCCGGCGGCGAAGGTGAGAATCGCGACCAGCATGCCCCTGCGCGCTCCGAACCTTGCCAGAACGGGTGTTGCGAGTGACAGACCAACGATGGAGGCGACACCAGCGCCCAAGAGCATCAAGCCGATCTGGGTGTTGTCGACATCGAGCGTTGTTTTGATCGCCGGAACGCGAGAAGCCCAAGTGGCGATGCTGAGCCCGCTTGCCAGAAAGATCGCAAAAATGGCGGTGCGCCAGCGCACGAGCTCTGAGCGGGTGAGGGCGAGTTCCATAGCCGCAACATTAGCGACTCGAATACCCACTCTCGAATCGATTCGACCCCGGCAGCTGGCCCGTCTATGATCGAACCGATATGAGCACGCGTCGGGCGACCATTTCTGACGTCGCGCGCGAGGCCGGTGTCTCGCCGTCGACGGCATCCGTGGTGTTCAGCGGCAAAGCGCCAGTGTCTGAAACCACCCGCGTGAGGGTGACCGAGGCAGCTGCGGCTCTGGGATACACCGGTCCTGACCCGCGGGCCGCCTCTTTGCGCAGCGGCCGCTCTGGGATTGTCGGCGTGGTGTTCGAAGAGCATCTTGGGACAGCGTTTCTCGATCCTGTGCAGACGCTCATGATGGACGGACTGGCTGACGGCGTCGCTGAGCTCGGGGCCGGGTTGCTTTTGCTGCGCGATGCGCCCCTTGCAGACGCGCCTCGCGCAGCGACTCTCACCACCGCGCCGGTGGATGCCGCCGTATTGATCGGCTGCAGCGGCAATCTTCGCGAATCTCTGGCCGCGGTGAAGGCACGGGGCATTCCCGTCGTCGTCATCGAGGGCGATGCCGGTGCTGACGTTCCTCGGATCGGGCTCGACAACCGAGAAGCGCAACGGCAAGCAGCGAGCCACCTCAGGTCACTCGGTCACGAACGGGTAGCCATTGCCGCGCTGCCGGTGCGTTCGGGCTGGAGAGGAGCGTGGCTTGATGATGAGATCGACATTCGCATCGATGTCACCCGTGACCGACTGGCTGGTGCCCGCGACGTCTTCTCTGACGCACCGGTGTTCGCCGCCGCCGGAAGCTTCATCGATGAAGGGCTGATCGCCGGTCGTGCCATCTTCTCGAGCGCAATCCCCCAGGTCACGGCCGTCATCGCACAGAGCGATCTGCTTGCGGCCGGGGTTATTCGCGCGGCACAGGAATCTGGGTTGCGCGTGCCCGAAGACGTCAGTGTGACAGGCTTCGACGGCATCGTAGTAGACGGCCTTGCGCCATTCGAGCTGACCACCTTGGTGCAGCCAGCCACGGAAAAGGGGCGGGCCGCCGGGCGAGCAGTCACCGCCATGCTCAAGGGCGCCTCCGCAGCGAGCGTGAACTTCACGTGTGAATTCCGCGAGGGGAATACCACGGCAGCAGCACCGGACGAGCGCGGCGCACGGGTAGACTGACTCCGACACCCTGATCGCCAGCACCGCGGGCTTACCGCGGTCGACGACCACGAGGAGGAAGCTCGATGCTCCTCCTGCTTGGCGCGTTTGCCATCACGCCGATGCTGTTGCCGTGGCTGGCGGCCCGCATTGGTTCACGGGCCTTCCTCGTCGCGGCGGTCCTGCCTCTCATCGCGTTCGCCCAGGCGCTCATGATGACCCCAACGGTCGTCGCTGGCGGCGCGCCGTTCGAGACCTACGCGTGGATACCCAGCCTTGATATCGCGCTGTCCGTGCGCATGGACACACTTTCGTGGCTGATGACCCTCGTCGTCACCGGCGTCGGCGCACTCGTGATGATCTACTGCCGCTGGTACTTCGATGACAACGCCGAGGGTCTCGGACAGTTCTCTGCGGTGCTGCTCGCCTTTGCCGGCGCGATGTACGGCCTGGTGCTGACTGACGACCTCGTTGTGCTGGTGATGTTCTGGGAAATCACCAGCGTGTTGTCTTACCTGCTGATCGGCTACTACCACCGCAGGGCGGCCAGCAGACGAGCAGCCCTTCAGGCGTTGCTCGTCACCACTCTCGGCGGGCTCGTCATGCTCATCGGCGTGGTGTTGATGGTGGTCGAGGCCGGCACCTCGAGCATCTCGCTGATCCTTGCCGAGGCGCCGAGTGGAACGGTTGTCAACGTCGCCCTCGTGCTCCTGCTGGTAGGAGCACTGAGCAAGTCGGCGATCTTCCCGTTCCACTTCTGGCTTCCCGGTGCCATGGCTGCGCCGACACCTGTCAGCGCCTACTTGCATGCCGCGGCCATGGTCAAAGCCGGCATCTACCTCATCGCCCTGCTTGCGCCCGTGTTCGCCTTCACTCCGACATGGCGACCCATCGTGATCACCCTGGGAGTGTTCACAATGCTGCTGGGCGGCTTTCAAGCGCTGCGCGAAAGTGACCTCAAACGCATCCTCGCCTTCGGCACGGTGAGCCAGCTCGGCATGCTGGCAGTCGCGCTCGGCTACGGCACGCGCGACGCCGCTCTCGCTGGCATTGCGCTGCTGCTAGGCCACGCGCTGTTCAAATCGGCGCTCTTCCTCATCGTCGGTGTGATCGATCGTCAGGTCGGAACCCGCGACATCGGTGAACTGTCGGGCATCGGGCGGCAAGCCCCGCTGCTCGCAACGGCGGCGTTCGTTTCTATCGCTTCAATGGCAGGTGTCATTCCCACGATCGGATTCGTGGCCAAAGAAGCAACGCTTACTGCCCTGCTTGACGAAGCCGTGCAGGGCGAGGTCTGGGGAATCATTGCCCTCGTGGGCGTCGCCGCCGGCGCAGTGCTGACCGCCGGATACGGCATCAGGTTTCTGTGGGGCGCATTCTGGACCAAGCCGGGTGTCAACGGCGATCCGGCCCCAGCCACAACGTGGCCCAAGACCTCAATTGGTTTCCTGAGCGCGCCGCTGATCCTCTCGACGCTCACCATTCTGGGCGGTCTGTTCGCCGCAGCTCTCGACGCACCGCTGGCAGGCTACGCCGACCAGTCGCCGCTGTCTTCGCCCGGAATCGCGGCCCCCGACGAGATTGCGCACCTGGCCCTGTGGCATGGGTTCGAGGCCGCGCTGTGGATCTCGCTCGGCACCCTCGTTCTGGGAGCGGTGGCATTCTGGATCACGGCGAAGCGCGATCTCACCTCACGCGTGCTGCCGTTCACCGCAAGCGACGTGTACAACATCACGCTGCGCGGCATCGCGCGGCTGTCTGTCATCACCACCAGCCTCACGCAACGCGGTTCACTGCCCGTGTATGTCGGCACGATTTTCGTCGTGCTCGTCGCCGCAGAAGGAACGGCGCTACTCGCTGGCTCTGACTGGCAGTCAGAGCTTGACCTGTATCAGACCCCGATGCAGCTGCTGGTGGCGCCGGTCATGATCGTTGCTGGAATCATCGCGGTGCGAGCACGCAAGCGATACACGGGTGTCGTGCTGGTCTCGGTGACCGGACTCGGAATGGTGCTGCTGTTCGCAAGCAGCGGCGCCCCCGACCTTGCGCTCACCCAGATTCTGGTCGAGACCGTCACGCTGGTGGCGTTCGCCCTGGTTCTCAGGCGCATTCCCTCGCGTCTCGGCGATCACAACCAGTCTGTTGCGCCGGTGTTCCGGGCGTTGCTCGCTGCCGCAGTCGGCATCACGATGGCGGTCGTAGCCATCGTCGCCACTGCAGCGCGAAATACGCCACCGGTCTCTGAGCAGTTTCCCGAGCTCGCGTACACACTCGGGCATGGCAAGAACGTGGTGAATGTGGCGCTGGTCGACATCCGCGGCTGGGACACCATGGGCGAACTCTCGGTGCTCATTCTCGCGGCAACCGGCGTGGCATCCCTCGTTTTCGTGACGCACCGCTCCGACACCCTCTCGCAGGTGCAGTCGATTCCCGACCGGTTCGGGCGCAGCCGCACACCTCTCGTTGAGACGCCTGACGGAATGAAACCTCGCACCGCCGGCGGCAGCACCCGCACCGCGTGGCTGGTGGGCGGGCAGAAGATTCGACCTGAGAATCGCTCGATTCTGCTCGAAGTCATTGTCCGAGTGCTGTTTCACACGATCATCTTGGTGTCGTTGTATCTGCTGTTCGCCGGTCACAACCTTCCCGGTGGCGGCTTCGCGGGCGGCTTGGTCGCTGGCATGGCCCTCGTGATGCGATACGTGGCGGGCGGCCGCTACGAACTCGGTGCGGCAGCACCCACTGATGCGGGTCGCCTCCTCGGCGTCGGAATGAGCATCGCCGTCGCGTGTGCGATCGTGCCGCTGTTCTTCGGCGCGGCCCCGTTGACGAGCGCGGTGTTCGAGGCAGAGATTCCCGTGCTCGGACACATCGAGTTCGTCACCTCGACGATCTTTGACATCGGCGTCTATCTCGTCGTGATTGGCCTTGTGCTCGACGTCTTGCGCAGCCTGGGCGCCGAGGTCGATCGCCAGTCGATGGATGCTGCTGGCACAACGACGCGCGAGGTGAACATCCAATGAGCGTGTCACTCGTACTGATCATCATCATGGCCGTGCTCTTTGCCTGCGGCGTTTACGCGATGCTCGAGCGCAGTCTCACCCGCGTGCTGATCGGCTTCCTGCTGCTCGGAAACGCTGCGAACCTTCTGCTGCTCATCGTGATGGGTCAGCCCGGTGAAGCGGCATTCTACGGATCTGTTGAAGTCGATGAGATGTCGGATCCGCTCCCTCAGGCGCTGACACTGACAGCTATCGTGATCACGTTTGCCATTTCGGCTTTTCTGCTTGCCCTGATCTACCGGTCGTGGCAGCTGGGACAGGCAGATACGGTTACCGACGATGAAGCAGACATCGCCGTGCGCCGTGGCACGAGCGACGTCGATGAAGCGATCGACGTCGAGACTGAGATCGAGGGTGACGACCAGGGTGCCCGGTCCGACTTCGTCGGCCTCGACACTTCGCCCATTCGTGTGCTCGGGGCGAAAGACTACTCGCGTCTGAACGACGATGCCGGTGTTGACCGGCCGCAAAGCGCAGACGATGACCTGCCAGCGGGTGGTGAGAAATGAACCAGTTCTTCTTGGTGATCTCACCCCAGCTCGTGCCGCTGCTCGTGACACTTCCGTTGCTGGGAGCCGCGTTGGCGCTGATTGCGGGGCGGTACCGCCGCGCGCAGATCGTCGTTTCTGTCACCACTCTGACCTTGGTCACTGCCATCGCCGCCGTCTTGCTGGCGACCGTGGACTCGAGCAACAACGCCATCGCGGTGTCGGTGGGTGGGTGGCCGATTCCATTCGGGATCGTGCTCTACGTCGACCGGCTTGCGGCGCTGCTGGTCATGGTTTCGAGCATCGTGCTGCTCGCGGTGCTGTTGTTCTCGGTGGGCCAGGGAGCGGCAGACAACGATGACGACACCCCGGTGTCGATCTTTCACCCGTCATATCTGATTCTCGCCGCGGGCATCTTCACGGCCTTCATTGCGGGCGATCTGTTCAACCTCTACGTCGGCTTCGAGATCCTCCTCGTTGCCTCGTACGTCTTGATCACTCTCGGCTCTACGGAGTCACGCATCCGAACCGGCGTCGTGTATATCGTCGTGTCGCTGGTGTCATCGATTCTCTTCTTGGCCGCCATCGCCATGATCTACGGCGCGCTGGGAACCGTGAACATGGTGCAGATATCTGAGCGCATGGGCGGGCTGCCGCAGCAGACGCAGTATGTGCTGCACATCATGCTGCTGCTCGCGTTCGCGATCAAGGCGGCCGTGTTCCCGCTGTCGTTCTGGCTGCCAGACTCGTACCCCACCGCGCCAGCACCGGTCACCGCCGTCTTCGCGGGGTTGCTCACCAAGGTGGGCGTCTACGCCATCATCCGCACCGAAACCGAGATGTTTCTCGACAATGACATCAACGACGTGTTGCTGTGGGTGGCGCTGGCAACCATGGTCGTCGGGGTGTTGGGCGCAGTCGCGCAGGCGGAGCTGAAGCGAATTCTCTCGTTCACCCTCGTGAGTCACGTGGGATACATGATCTTCGGGCTTGCGATCGCCACACCTGCGGCAATCGGCGCCACGATCTACTACATGGTCCACCACATCGTGGTGCAGACCACGCTCTTTTTGGCGGTCGGCCTCGTGGAACGTCGCGCGGGCGGTACGTCGATTCTGCGGGTGAAGGGGCTGATGAAGGCGGCGCCGGTAATCGCGGTGCTGTACTTCATTCCGGCCATCAACCTGGGTGGATTGCCGCCGTTCTCTGGGTTCATTGGCAAGTACGCGCTGTTTGACGCCGCGGCTGAAGAGGGCACCTGGTTGATGATGGTGCTCATCGTCGGGGGCATCGCCACCAGCCTGCTCACGCTCTACGCCTTGATGCGCGCGTGGAACCTCGCATTCTGGCGCGAAGACGATGACTCCGCCGAAACTGAGGCACGCATCTCGTATCTGGGAGCATCGCCCTCCGGTGTCGACACCGAGCGCCGCGCGATCCCGAAGATCATGACCGCTGCGACAGCGGGAATGGTGGCGGTGACGGTCGCCTTGACGATCTTCGCTGGCCCGCTCTACGCGATCTGCACTCGTATCGGCGATGCGCTGCTGCAGCCAGTGACGCTTGTGCAGCTTGAAGTAGAGAATGAGATCAGCACCGGAGACCAAGAGAAGGAGCCAGAGGAATGAGCCCGCAACCGCTCGCCGCGCAACTCTGGCGCCAGCTGCCCTTCTTCGTCTGGCTGGTCGCGGTGTGGATGCTGCTGTGGGGCCAGTTCACGTGGCTGGCGTTCCTCACCGGCGTGATCATGGCGCTGCTCGTGACCCGGGTGTTCCGGCTGCCCCCGGTGGAACTGTCTGGGCGCCTCAATTTCTGGTACGGCTTCATCTTCGTTGGCGAGTTTCTCGCCTCGCTTGTCGCAGGTTCGCTCACTGTTGCGTGGCAGGCGCTTGATCTTCGCAGGCAGCCCGGAGCAGCAATCATCGCGGTGCAGCTGCTGACCGATGACGACCTCATCATGACCCACGTCGGAGTGACCGCGTCTCTTATTCCTGGGTCGCTTGTCTTAGAGGCCGATCGTGAACGGCGCATTCTCTACCTACACGTGATCGGTGTGCGCAGCGCTGCCGATGTCGAGAAGCACCGTAAGAGCACCCAGCGCTGGGAACGCCGCATTGTGCGCGCGGTCGGTTCACGCCATCAGGTCGAGCAAGTGCTTGCTGGAGCCGAGCGAGCAGGAGGAGGCGCCTCGTGAACGTCATGCTGATGGTGATCTATGCCGTATTCACCGTGGCGGCGTTGCTCACGCTGTGGCGCATCATCATCGGGCCGTCGATTCTTGACAGAGCGGTCGCATCCGATGTGCTTCTCACCGAGATCATGTGCGTGATGGGCGCCGAGATGGCTATCAACCATCACACCCGCTCTCTTCCGGTGATGCTGATCATCGCCGCTGTCGGGGTCTTCGGTTCCATCTCGATCGCGCGTTTTGTAGCACGGAGGGACAACGCATGACCTGGGATGCCGCACTCGATATCGCCGCGCTGGTGCTGATTCTTGCTGGTGCGCTGCTGTGCCTCACTGCCGCTATCGGTCTATTGCGGTTTCGTGATGTGCCGTCACGATTGCACGCCGCCACCAAGCCGCAGGTGCTGGGCTTGGTGCTCATCTGCTTGGCAATTGCGCTGTCGCTTCGATCGTGGCCCGTCGTGGCATTTCTCATTCCCATCGTGCTGATCCAGCTCGCGACCGCTCCGCTTTCGGCGCATATGATCGGACGCCAGGCTTATCGCAACGGCACGATCGATCGCAGTCACCTGTTCGCTGACGAGCTCGCTGACTCACAGCGCACCCCGCCTGCCGCTGGCGGCTAGGCGCCCGTAGCGCTGCTCGCGTTCACCGCGCTATTGCCCCGGCGTGAGGGTGAGGGTGTGTGTTGTCGCGTCCTCGATGGCTTGGCGCGTGAAGGGCCACGGTGACAGCTCCGCGTTCTGCCATGCCTCGGTCTGGTCGACATAGTTCGGGTGATAAGTATGGCCGCTCGCGCCGGTCAGATTGTTCCACCCCGACGCATCCAGGTCTGACAGGTCAACGACCATGCGCATCGAGGGAACGGTGACGGTCTCAAAGCCGCTGCCAACGACCCAGCCCGTGGCATTGACCACCGAGCTGCCACCGCCCACCGGGTACGGACCGCGGTTGAAGAGATATTCGATCGGCGCGATACCCGACGTGCCGAAAGAGTCATTCGTCAGGGTCAACGCGTGCAGGTCTCCCCATCGCCATGCCGTGGGATTGCTTCCCGCGAGATCGACGAGGGTGTCATAGGCGTTCTTGGCGCTCAGCTCGAGCATCTCTTGCTGGTTCGCGACGTCGAGTTCCTCGTTCGTCCACCATGGCGAAGCCGGGTCTGCGAGAAGTTCGTCAACGACTAAGAACAGGCGCGCCTGGTCTGACAATGGCGCGGGGTTCTCGCGTCCGCGCGTGAACAGGTTCTTCGCAAGTTCATCCCACAGCACATTCGCGTAGGCGGCGGCAGGCGAGTCGGCGCTGTTCTGTGCGTCCCACTGCTCCAGCAGCGCGAGCGCAGCATCCGGGCCCGTTTCATCGACCGAGATATCAAGGTAGGCAGCGATCAGCCGTTTTCCGATCCAGAACTCGTTGTCAGCCATGATCGCGCGCATGCTTTCGACAGTGAGTGGTCCCTCGGCGATCTTGCGATCAAGCAGATCGGTGATGCGGGCTGCGCGCCAGCCGTAGTCCCAATCACTGGTGAGAAAATACTCGTAGTCTTCACCCACGATCGCGTTGTTGGCGGTCGCGATGTAGCCCTCGTCAGGGTTGTACGACACCGGCAGATCTTCGAACGGAATGTAGCCCTGCCAGTCGAAGGCCGAGTCCCATCCGGGCTGCGGCATCGAACCGTCGGCCGCACCGCGAATCGGAAGTCGACCGGGAGTCTGGTAACCGATGTTTCCGTCGACATCGGCATAGATCAGGTTTTGTGCGGGCACGTCGAATTGCTCGGCGGCACCTCGGAAGTCCTCGAAGTTCTGAGCAAGATTGAGCGAGAAGATCGCAGCTGCAGTCGTGCCCGGCTCGAGCGCCGTCCAGCGCAGACTGACCGCGTAGTCGCCTGCCGGCGCATCGGTGGGTTCGGTGATCGTGCCATCTGTGCCGACGTAAGGGGCCGCTGCGATCGCAGTGAAGTCGTCGGTAAGACCTGAGACGATCGGGCCGTTGTCGGTGGTCTGAATGTTCAGCTGCACATCCTCGCCGCCGGCAACCTTGATCGTTTCGGTGCGTGTTTCCAGTGGTACGAGCTCGCCATCTCGCCAGTATGAGCCGTCTTCGATCTTCTGAAGATAGAGATCGGTGACATCGGTGGTGAGGTTCGTGAAGCCCCACGCGACCCGATCGTTGTGCCCGATGACCACACCGGGTAGACCCGAGAAGCTGAACCCCGAGACGTTGAACGGGCAGTCCTCGCTGACCGTCGTGCACTTGAGGCCGATCTGGTACCAGACGCTGGGCAGCGCAGCCCCGAGGTGGGGATCATTCGACAGCAGCGGCAACCCAGATTCCGTGGTTGTGCCCGACACGACCCAGGAGTTCGAGCCGATGCCCTCGCCCGCGTCGCCGACGAGAGCAGAGACGGCTTCGATCACACCGTCGACCTCGGTCCACTCGATGGATGCTGCGCTGCTGATGTCGCTGCCCGTCGTGGCCGCAGCCGACACGGTGGCGACTGCGGGAGCGTCAGAGATCTGTGGAACGATCACCGGGTTTTCGTCGAACGGATACCCAGGGTAGAGCTCGTCGATCTCGTCGGATGAGAGCGTCGACGCGAGGATGGCTCGTTCAGTTTCGTCGCCGATGTTGGTGCGAAGATCCCAAGCCATCGCTTTCAGCCAGGCGACGGAGTCGGTTGCTGTCCAAGGCTCAATCTCATAGTCGTCATTCTGAAGCGCAAGCACGGCGTATTCGAACGAGGCATCAGCGCCGTCATTCTCAGCGAGATACGCGTTGACTCCTCTGGCGTAAGCCTCGTAATAGGAGCGCGTGGTCTCATCAAGCGCTGAAACTTCTTGTTCGGCGATCTCGTGCCAACCCAGCGTGCGCAAGAATCTGTCGGTGCCGAGTTGCGACTCGCCGAACAGCTCCGACAAGCGACCGCTGGTTACGTGGCGACGAAAGTCCATCTCCCAGAAGCGATCCTGCGCGTGCACATAGCCTTCGGCATAAAAGAGGTCATCTGTGGTCTGTGCGGTGATGGTGGGAACGCCGAGCACGTCGCGCTGCACGGTGACGTCACTTGCCAAGCCTTGCAGCTCGATGGTGCCCTCAAGCTGCGGGAAGGACCGCTGCACGTTGTAGACGAGCACGCTCACCGCGATCAGCGCAATCACGGTGACGGTGGCCACAACGCTGAATAGGCTGATGCCGATCGTGCGGCCCACCGAACGGCGCGGCGCGTTTTCGTCGACTATCTCGGAGTCTGTCGGCATCGACATTGAAGAGCTTTCGTTGTGGTGCATGGGCTGCGCGGCGACGTCGTGCGCGCCAGGGCGTCAAAGGGCTGGATCCATCGACAAGATTCGAATCTAGTCGCGCACTCGCCCAGAATCGAATCTGTTGTGGGAGTTCCACTGCGCCGCCGAGGATCAGCCGATCAGGCTGGGCTGAAGATCTCGCAACGTGCGGAAGTGGGTCATCCGCGTCACGCCGATCGCCGCAAGCAACACGCCCCCGACCATCCACAGGGCGAGCACCATCAGATCGACTCCGACACGCTCCATGTTCCCGCCGTACATCACTTGTCTCATCGCATCGACCACGTAACCCATCGGCAGCACATGGTGCAGGGCGGCGAGAGGGGCAGGCAGGGTCTGCCACGGAAAGGTTCCGCCAGCGGTCACGAGCTGCAGCACCATCAGCACAAGTCCGAGAAACTGCCCGACCGAACCGAGCCAGACGTTGAGCGCGAGCACGATGGCAGCGTAGGTGGCACTGGCGAACAGAAGAATGCCGAGCGTTCCCACCGGATTGGCGAATTGGAACCCCAGCGTGATCGCTAGTACTCCGAAGAGCCCGATCATCTGCAGCCCACCGAGCAGCGCCGGAGTCGCCCATCCTGCGAGCGTGATGCGAACCGGTGAGTGCAACGCCGTAATCGCGCGCTTGGAGATGGGCTTGACGATCAGAAAGAGCGCATAGATGCCGATCCAGCCGGCAAGGGCAGCAAAGAAGGGGGCGAGGCCCGCACCATAGTTCTGGGCTTGGGTGAGAGAGGTCTCTTCCGTGCTCACCGGGGAGCTAAGCGCGTCAGCTTGACCTTCGCGTGTGGCCTCGTCAGAGTCAGGAATTTCGTCCACTCCCGAGGCAAGACCATCACTCAGAGTGAGCGCGCCGTCGGCGAGCTGGGCGATTCCATCTTGCAACGCGCTGGTGCCACCGACAAGTTCGTCGGATCCCTCTGCGGCGGAGGCCAGGCCAGACGCCAGATCCGAGGCGCCCGTGGCCACCGCGTGTGCTCCCTCGTCTAGCTCATCGATTTGAGACACAACAGCTTGCACCTGCGTGTTGACCTCCTCGGCGCGCTCGCCAACGGGGTCGAGCTCGCTGAGCACCTCATCAATCTGCGCTTGGGTCAGCCCCGCGTCAGTCAGTGCCGCGGTGATGTCGTCGCGAGCCTGCGGCAGGGCGTCGATAACAGCGGTGGATGCTGCTCCTACCTGGTCAGCTACGTCGTCGATGTCGCGGGTGCCGTCGGCAACCTGTGAAGCACCCTCCGCCACAGCGGTGGCACCCGTCTCGAGTTGCGTAACGCCGTCAGCAAGAGTTTCGACCCCCGAATGCAACTGCAGCGCGCCATCATCCGCGCTCACCAGGCCATCGACCAGCTCACTGGCACCGGTGGCAGCATCCACCAAATTCACACGAATCTCGTGCATACCGTCGAGCAATGTGAGTCCGGCTTCGCTCACGATTTTCTCTGTGACCGTCTGCTGAATCTGGGCAACTGCCTGCGTGCCGATGGTCGAGGCGAGATAGTTGTTCGCATCGTTCGTGTGCAACAGGATCTCAGCCTGGTACGGGGCATCGCTGGTGAGCGATGCAACAGCCGCAGAGAAGTCTGCCGGGATTTCTACCGCGAAGTCGAACGACCCGTCGTCGAGGCCCGCGTCGGCCTCGTCGATCGAGACGAGGTGCCACTCAAACGTGCCGTCGGCGACCAGTTCGTCGGCGACTTCATGACCGAGCTCGCGCTGAGTGTCGTTGATGAGAGCGCCTTCGTCGGCAACCACGAGCGCAACAGGTACTTGAGACAGTTGTGCATATGGGTCACGATTGGCCCACAGGTACAAGCCCGCGTACACGATGGGCACGACCAGCAACGCTACGAGGGCAATCAGGGCCATCCGGGTGGAGACCAAACGGCGCAGTTCGGCGGTGATCATCTGTGGAATCTTCATCGGGTTGTTCCCCCGATCAGGCGGCGCAGCCGCATCCCACTGGGCGAGGGTGCGCGTGACGCGTGCCGGCGCAACATGGGCGTCTCGTCGATCACCGCATGAGATGCGCGACCTGCGATGACGAGCACGGCAAGGCCGCGGGCTGCGAGCTCTTGGGCCAGGTTCCACCACACCACCGGTTCGCCACCGTGTCGATCCGGTGAGACGAGCACGATGGCGTCCGTGCCATTGCGAAGGAGCGCGAGTTCGCAGAGCATGCGAAGCCGATCACGGGGTGCAACGTTGCTAATGGGCAGGGCAACCAGCGACTCGAGTTCATGCTGAGCGAGCCACGTGCGAACCGCGAAGGGGTCAGAGCGTCGACCCGCAAACATCAGTTCTTCAGCGACCACGCCGCCCACCTGCACGTTGGCTTCGGGTTCTGACACCCCGGGGGCGTCAACGAGAGCCACCAGGCGCCGCATTGCGCGGGGGTTCTGGCGGGAATCGAGTGTGACGGTGCCGGTGTCGGGCTTCATTCGACCTGTGGCGATCAGACCCAGAACCGTCGGGCGCTGTTCGGTCTCTGCGCACATCAGGGTAGCGCGACCCGATTCGTACGATCCTGAGATCTCGGGCAACGCACGTTGCTTGCGGCCTTTGCTGACGCCGTTCAAACAGACTTTCATGATTGCGTCGCCACCAGGTCGGGGTGAGCGGCGAGCAACGCTTGTGCTTCACGCCATGACAGCCCTGAGATGCTGAGCACAGCGCGCACCGCAAGGCTGAGTGCATCGGGAGAAGCAGCATCCATGCGGGTGATGACGGTTCGTGCTGTCTCTTCAATCAAACGAGCGAGCGAAACTGCGGGCACGTCGTCGCGCAGCGATCCAGCTGCCTGGCCCTCGCGGACAAGATCGACCACCCGTCGGCGTAACGGCGCCAAGGCCTCTGCTGTGGACGAGACGTGCTGCTCGTCGAGGGCGATCGAAGCGGCTACCTGAACGTGGGCAGCCTCGTTCCACAGCATGGCGGTGAGACGGCCGAGTGCAACCCGCGGATCAGTGTCGTCAATGCGCAGCGCGATGTCGTTGAAGCGTGAGGCGCCCTTGGCGATCAGTTCGCGCACAAGGGTGTCGCGGTCTTCGAAGTGTCCGTAGAGCGCGCGGCGCGACAGCCCTGCACCACGCGCGATCGTGTCGATCGAAGCGTGCGGATCGACTGAAAGTGCGGTCGTCGCAGCAGACAGAATGCTTTCGCGGTTCGCTCGGGCATCACGGCGCGGCGCTCTCACTGGGGGTGTTGTCACTTCCCCAGTGTAAAAACTTGCACAGTTATGTGCAAGTTAATGACGGTCAGTCGGTGCCGAAGTCAAAAGCCGAACCCTCGGATGCTTCATCGACGGCGTCAGCGAGTTCTTCGCGCTCGGCGCTCAGCGGCGTCGCGTGTTCGGTGATCTCGCTCGCCGCGCCAGCGGTCACACGGCCAACGAGCTCGCCTGTCGGCCCGCCGATGAGCCCCGCCGAGGCGTAGTACTCAAGCCGAGCCCGTGAGTCAGCGATGTCGAGGTTGCGCATTGTCAGCTGTCCAATGCGGTCGGTGGGTCCGAAAGCGGCGTCGCCGACCCGCTCCATGGAGAGCTTCTCTGGGGAATACGACATGCCGGCCGCCACCGTGTCGAGGATCGTGTAATCCTCGGCGCGACGCAGACGCAGCGTCACCGTGCCGCTGATCGTCGACCCCACCCACTTCTGAATGGACTCGCGCAACATGAGCGACTGTGGCTCAAGCCACCGGCCCTCGTACATCAGACGACCGAGACGACGGCCCTGCTCGTGATAGGTAGCGAGAGTGTCTTCGTTCAGGATGCTGTTCACGAGGCGTTCGTACGCGATGAAGAGCAGAGCCATGCCCGGCGCTTCATAGATGCCGCGCGACTTGGCCTCGATGATGCGGTTCTCAATCTGGTCGCTCATGCCGAGCCCGTGACGCCCGCCGATGCGGTTCGCTTCGAATACCAGCGCAACGGGGTCGGTGAATTCTTGACCGTTGAGCGCAACCGGACGGCCACCGTCGAACGTGATGCTGACGTCTTCGGTTTCGATTTCGACGCTCGGATCCCAGAACTTCACGCCCATGATCGGCTGCACTGTTTCGAGCGAGACGTTGAGGTGCTCGAGCGTCTTGGCTTCGTGGGTGGCTCCCCAGATATTGGCGTCGGTGGAGTAGGCCTTCTCAGCTGAATCGCGATACGGGAAGCCACGCTCAACCAGCCACTCGCTCATCTCTTGACGGCCGCCGAGTTCAGTGACGAAATCGGCGTCGAGCCACGGCTTGTAGATGCGCAGCGCGGGGTTTGCCAGCAGGCCGTACCGGTAGAAGCGTTCGATGTCGTTGCCCTTGTACGTAGAGCCGTCACCCCAGATGTCGACGCCATCGTCTTTCATTGCCCGTACCAGCAAGGTGCCGGTTACAGCGCGACCGAGCGGCGTGGTGTTGAAGTAGGTGCGGCCGCCAGAGCGGATGTGAAACGCGCCACATGCGAGCGCGCCGAAGCCTTCTTCGACCAGCGCCGTCTTGCAGTCGACCAGGCGGGACACCTCAGCGCCGTACTCGAGTGCGCGATCGGGGATTGCCGCAATGTCGTCTTCGTCGGGCTGCCCGAGGTCGCCGGTATAGGTGCAGGGGACGGCGCCCTTCTCGCGCATCCACGCGACCGCTACGGAGGTGTCGAGGCCTCCAGAAAAGGCGATGCCGACGCGTTCGCCGACCGGGAGGGACTGAAGGACCTTGGACATGCGGTTAAGACTATCTTCCACAACCGGCTTATCTTCTCGGCGGCATCGTCGGTATCGTGTCGTGCGTGCGTATTCACCTCGTGGGAAGCCAAAAATGATGCGACAGATGCGACAGATGCGAGCGCGAATAATTGCGTGCGTCGCCACGATCGCGGTCGTGCTGAGCGGAGCTGTCGTTGCCGCCCCTGCTGCCTTTGCGGCAGACGGCGACGTCGAGATCACCAAAACCGCGAGCGTCTCTGAGGTCGCACCGGGTCAGACGTTCAGCTACACCATTGTGGTGTCGTGCACTTCGATCACGACCGGCTGCAACGACGCCGTGCTCACCGACTCGGTGCCGGCCGAACTCATCGTCAACAGCGTCGCCATCGGCGCGGGACTCAGCGGCTCGTCTTCGGTCGACGGTCAAGACGCCGAGGTCGACTTCGACATGCCCACCGCGTCTGGCGGCACGGGACTGCCTGGTGGAACGACCGGGATCGTCACGATCAGCGTCACCGCCCGCGATCCGCTTCCCTATGAACTCAACGGCACCACGCTGACCAACACCGCGGTGACCGATGCGTCGACCCAGACCTCGGGTCCGCTTGACTCTTCTGCTGACGTGACGCTCGTCGTGCCGCTCGACCTCGCCGTCGATACCGCCAAGGTGCTCGATCCGCCGAGCGCAGTGGCGACCCCGGGGCTGCCCGTCACGGCGACGGTGTCGGCGACCAATAGCTCCAACGCGAACGTCGATACCGTGACGCTCACCGACCCGGTCAACCCGACAGCCGCCGACAACCCCTTCGACACCCTTCCGTTCACCGGCATAGGTGCGGTGACGTACCCCGACGGCGCTGAGACCGCCCAGGTGCTGGTCTGGGATGACACCACCGGCTCGTGGGTTGCCGGAGCGGTCGTCACCGCACCGGCGCAGCCGACCGCGCCCGACGACGTCGACCCAGCCGACGTCAAGGGAGTGCAGATCGTGTTCACCAGCACGGTCGATCCTGGTATCGCTGCAGGATCGACCGGCTCTGTCGAGATCGGGATGCAGCATCCCGACGACGTGCAGAGCTTGCCGACGTCGATGGTGACCAACACCGTCGACGGCACCATCGATCTTGACGGCAATACATCCAGTGACGATGCTTCGGCGACGCACGAAGTCGTTGCCGAAGATATCGACATCGCGGCAGCGAAGGTCTTCGACCCCAACGCGGTCGCTGCCGGCGAAGCGAGCACAGCGACCATCACCGCGGGCAACGACAGCGACTTCGCCCTGACCGACATGACGATCACTGAGCCCGCGCTCGGTGAGGGGGGCGACCCCTATGCCGATGGCTTCAACGCGTCGATGGCCTTCGGCGGGTTCACCGAAGGCATCGAATACCCGCAGGGTGCTACCGGCGCGACGATCACGTATTACTACGATGACGGCACATCCGAAGGGCCGTCATCGTTCCCCAGCGGATCCACCCCGGATCCGAGCGGCACGGTCGTGCGGTTCGAGATCACCTTCACGGGAGACATCGAGCCCGGAGCCACTACCGATATCCCCTTCGAGGTCGACACCGATCCTGATCAGGAGGGATATCCGGCCACGCTTACCAACGTAGCGACGGTCGACGGCACCGGTCCTGCCGGTGGCAACGTCGCGGCGGACGCCGATGACGATCTTCTCGTCTACGAGAAGCACCTCGAGACGATCCTGGACAAGTCGATCTATCCGTCTGAGATTCTCGATCGACCGGGCGAATGGGTACTGATCACCCTGACCGGACAGCTGAGTCCGTTCCCCGGGTCGACGACAGACGCCACCGAGATCATCGTGCAAGAACCCCAGACAGTGCCCTATGACGTCAACGGGACATTCTGGGACACCTTCGATGCGACCGAGATCACGAACACGGCGGTGCCGCCGAACACCACCATGACGATCAACTACTGGAACGGCACCGAGTGGGTTCCCCTGCTCGACGCGTCGGGTCAGCCGGTATCGGTAGAGGGTCCGGTCGACGACTTCACGATGGACATCACTCCGGAACAGCAGGCGCAGATCGAAGGGCTGCAGTTCGTCTACACCGCCGATGACGGGTCGTCATTTCCACCCGGCACGACAGTCGCGCCCCACTTCACTGCCGAGATTCGAGACAGTGAACGTGACCCGTCGACGCTGACCGAAGCTCCCGTGACGATCGAGAACTGCGGCACGAGCTCGGCTGGCGGCTCTGACGGCCTGACGTCGGCGTTGGCAGCGACGTCGTCGGACTGTGACGACGTCGAGCTCGATCCGTGGAACCCCGAAGAGGGCCCGGACGTACTCGAGAAGGACATCACCCCCAACACCGTCGTCGCGCGCTCGCAGGCCAACGTCCGCGCCCACCTCTACTGGTCAACCGGTGGTCTGAGCGGTATCGAGCAGATGGTCATCCAGGATGAAGCAGACCCTGCCTCGCTCGCGGGCGACGATGACGCCGACGCCGCAGCGCTCGCCGAGTCGTTCTACGATGCGTTCGACCTCATCAGCATCGATCCCATCACCGCCGACGACGATCCCTACCTGCAGTACGACCAGATCGCCGCGATCGAAATCTGGGATGGTGAATCGTGGCAGCCGATCACGGGTGACCCCTGCCCGTGCGACGGTTCTTTCGAGGGGCTGACCCTCAACGGGGCAGATCGCAGTGCGGCACTCGGCGTGCGCGTGATCTTCGAAGAAGGCAGCGGTCGGATGGATTCCACCGACCCCACTGCGCCGCCGGTCGGCAGCGGAGTAACGCGCTCGAGCGGCAATGACCGCGAGGTCTCTTTGCACTTCCGGCTGCGTGACGAGCGTCGCTCAGACGGGGAGCCCGTGATGGGATATCTCGATTACAACGTCGACGACGGCGACGACGCGATCGGCACAGTGCTCGATGTCGCGAACGCGAGCGGCACCGACGCCGAAGGTGACGTCATCGTCGACTCCGACGATTCCGACACGATCGCAATCCTCGACGTGCCGCTGAACGTCGACCTCACCAAGACCTGGTCGAACAGCCCGTTCGGTCTTCCGATCGAGGGGAGTACACAGGCGCAGTATCCGACAGGTCGCGTGACCCTCGATGTCGTGAACTCGACCGCCACGAAGGTCGACCAGCTGACCATCCAAGATCCGATGCCTGGAGCATCTGAGACCCCGTTCGAGTACTTCGACCTGCTCACCTTTCGCCAGATCGACAATCCCGCCGGCTCAGACGCGTCGCTCACGACCGTCACCTTGGCGCGTGATGAAGACGGTGACGGCGTCGCCGATACGTCGTCGGTGCTCGACCGTGACGAAGCTCTCGCACTGGATGCTGCAACGCTGGCGAATGTCGTCGGGGTGACGGTCGACTTCTTCGGCCGCATCGACTCCGATGCTCATGGCGTTGTCGTCATGGACCTGCGCCTTCGCACCGAAACCCGTGCGACTGACGTGGTGCTGGATTCAACGACCGACCCGGTTCCTGATCCGCTCACCAATGTCGCCCTGGCGACCGTCAGCGACGCTGGAGGTGGAGTCGACGGACAGAACGTGACCGAGGCTGAGGCCGATGCCACTGTCGAGTTCGACCAGCTGAGCCTCGAAGTCGCGGGCGAGAAGGTGTTCACTCCAGACGCCCAGACCGAGCCCGACAACGACCCCGTGACGATGACGCTCTCGGTGCAGCCGCAGGGCTCCGCGCGAACTGGTGCTACGCGCATCGTCGACCGAGATGACACGTTTTGGAACGCGTTCGACTATGTCGGTATCGATCAGTCGGTTACCTTCACTGAGCCCATCAACCGCGTGCGGATGGACGTTCTGCGCGATGTGACGTACACCGATGTCTTCGGTCAATTGATCACGACAGGCGGAACCTGGACCAACGGCATCGCCCAGACCGAGGCGGAGTTTCTTGCAGACCCGTTGCCCGCCGGGCTTGACGCCGCCGATGTCAGGGGCGTGAGGTTCACGTTCTTCCAGCTGAACGATGACGGCGAGTTCGCGCAGTGGGAGAACCCCACTGATCCTCGCCAAGATGTGCCGGTGATCGTCGAACGTCGTTCACAGTTGCGCTCCGGGGGCGAGGTGCCCACAGACCGAAGCGATCTCGACCCGGCGCCGGGCGAAGCAGCGCCAGGTGAGTTCGCCAACGACATCGACGTCTATGCCTGCGCGATTCTCGATACCGTCTGCGAGTCTGAGGACCCCGATAACCCGAATCTCGTGCACGCCGAAGCATCCGACACCATCTATTACGAGCACCTGCCGAGCTCGGTGACGATCGAGAAGTCCCCCGTCGAGGGAAGCCAGGTGCTGCCCGGTGCGGTCATTCCGTACACGATCTCGGTGACCAATGACGGCGAATGGCCCATCGAGAACCCCGTGATCACCGACACCCCCGATGCTGGGCTGCTCGAGTTGAACCCGGATGCCGGTGCCGACGGTCCCTATAGCTATTCCTTGACGGGCACAGCGCAGGATTCGACCGGTCTGCCGATGCCGGTCGACACCGCCGATGTCGCTGTCACTGTGGTGGACAACGTGTATACCTTCCGGTTTGCTGACGGGACCAATCTTGAAGTCGGTGAGACCTACACGATCACTATCGACATGGTGACGGTCCCCGGCGTGGCGGCAAACACTGTGATCAACAACAGCGCCGACGTTTCGGGCGACCGCATCTTCGACGAATGCAACGGCTCGGGGCCCGACACCGATACGTGCAGCACCGACACCGAGGTGCAGGTGCTGTCTGCCGGCGCGGCGCGCTCTGGCAAACTCGTGCGCACGCTCGATCCCGAGCTCGGCCAGTTCACCTCTCCATCAGGTGAGGACTGCGGACCTGTATCGTCCGATGTGCTCGACCCTGACGCAGAGGGCTTCTACACCGCCATGTGTGTGCCGATTTCGAAGCCCGGTGGAGTCGTGGAATGGAGAATGGCGATCGCGAACACGGGAAACATCCCGATGGATCGCGTGATGCTGGTGGATCGCATTCCCACTCCCGGCGACACCGGCGCGATCAGTTCGATAGAACGCGACAGCCAGTGGACGCCCATCTTCGTTCCCGGCAGCATCGAGATCGTCAACCGTACGCCGCTGTCGTGGAGCTACCGGGTGTCGACGGGAGACGTATGCACCGATGACCTCGCGACGACGTCAACGGGCGCCTGCGCAGTCGGTGACTGGGTCGACGTAAGCGAGGTAGCGGACCCGGCGACGATCACCGGTATCGAAGTGGTGATGGACTTGTCAGACGACCCGCTCGAGCCAGGTGAAGTAGTGCTGGTCGATGGCCGCACCTACACGCCAGCAGTGTCTGAGACCGCGGGCACGAACACGATCGCGTGGAACACGGTTGCGACCGGTGCGCACCTCACGCTTGAGCAGAGCAGCGGATCGCAGGACATGGTTCCCGTCGAAGGCACGAAGACGGGTGTCGCTCTGGCTACCGGCGACCTCGAGGTGCTCAAGACCGTGAGCGGGCCAGGAGCATCGTTCGCCCCCGACCCGTTGACGGTGTCTCTGCAGTGCGTCTCGGCGGCGGGGACGCCAGTCGAGGCCGAGCTTGATCCGATCGTGTTGCAGCTCAGCCCAGGCGAGCCTCAGACGGTCGAGAATCTGCCGTATGGCGCAGAGTGCGAGATCGTCGAGGGCGACAATGGTCAGGTCTCGTCGTCGGGAACCGGCGGCGTCGTCGCCGGGCCGGACAATTCCGAGCAAGTCGGACAGGCGACCCTCGACAACTTCTACGATCTAGCCGGCCTTGAGATCTTCAAGTCCGTCGAATCCGATGCGGTCGACCAGGACGCCAACCCGATCGACTACGGACCGTTCAGCGTCGCAGTCACCTGCACTTTCAACGGGCAGACCGTGCTGGCGGAGGGTTACGTGGTCAGCCCAATGCTCGTCTCGATCGATGTTGGTGATCCTGCCGCGCTCACCGGGTTGCCTGCGAACGCGAGCTGCTCGGTGGTTGAGACCGACACAGATGGGGCAGCAAGCACGACGACCACTGCCTCCAATGCCAACGGTGACGTGCCCTCGACCGGCGCTACTTCGACCACGATCACCCTTACTCCCGGCGAAGGCAACGCGGTGACGAACGAGGTTGCCTTCGAGAACGTCTTCGGCGACGGTTCGCTTGTTCTGAGCAAGGTTGTAGAACCGCTCGACTCGCCGTTCGCGGAGGGGCCGTACGTGTTGCAGGTCGACTGCACGCTCGACGGAGACACGACGTGGTCTGGCGAGGTCGTGCTCGGGCCCGACGCCGCGGATTCAGGGGTGCCCGCAACAGTGCAGATCGATCAGATCGCGGCTGGTTCGGAGTGCTCGATCGTGGAAACCGACGATGGCAACGCCACGTCGACGATCATCGAGTTCTCTCCGACCACGATCGTCGACGACGAGGCGGTTGATGTGGTGATCACCAATACATTCGCCGAGGGCAGCGCGACGGTGAAGAAGACCTTCGACGGCGATTCGAGTTGGGCCGACTCCTCCTACGAGGTCACAATCACGTGCATTGACATCGGCAGTGGGCAGTTGTTTGTGGACATTCCCGGTGGTGATGTGCGCACGCTGTCGGACTCGAACGCTTTCACCGCGACCTATGAGCGGCTTCCCGCCGGTGCCTACTGCATTCTCAGCGAGACAGACCCGGGCAATTCCGTCAGCAACGTGATCTATGACGACGTGACCGGAGAGCCGGTGAGCTTCTGGCAGGTGCAGGGCGAGGTTGAGCGATCCTTCACGGTCGTGAATACCTTCGAAGTTGGCAGTATCACAGTCACAAAAGAGACATCTGGCGACGGTGCGGGGCTTTGGGACGACGCTGAGTTCACCGTTTCGCTGGCGTGTACCGCCGAGATCGATGGGGTGGTTGCAGATATCGATATTCCCGGTGGTCCGACTCGCACCTTCACCGTCGGCGAGACCGTGAGCTACGAGGCGCTGCCGCCCGGTGCCGAATGCGTCGTCACCGAAACCGACGACGGTGGAGCAACCGCGTCGAGCATCTCGCCGAACAATGGCGAGGTCGTTGTCGGGGGACCTGGGGCGCCGGTCGCCGTCACTGTAGACAACACCTTTGACCTCGGTGAGATCGTGGTGACCAAGACAGTATCGGGCGAGGCTGCCGAGTGGGCGACGCCGGCAAGCTTTACGGTCGAGCTTTCGTGCACATTCAATGGTGCGACGATTGTGATCCCAGGCGGAGCTTCTCGCGATCTCGCAGCGGCCACCGGCATGACCGCCACTTACCAAGATCTGCCCGACGGCGCAGCATGTGTGCTGGCTGAGACCGATCAAGCGAATGCCTCAGAGGTGACGTTCACGCCGGCCGACGGCGCCGTCATTGTCGAACCCGGCGCATCGGTGTCGATTGGCGTTGATAACCGCTACGACGTCGGCGGGATCGATGTGCGCAAGGTGATCATCGGTGAGGGCTCGGAATACGGCTCGCAGACGACGTTCTGGGTTCACCTTTCGTGCACCTGGGAGCTTCAGGGCGAGACCATCGAGATCGATGTTCCCGGAACAGCGCTGCGTGCGCTGAATGCCGACAACGACTATCGCAACAGCTATCAAGGTCTGCCGAATGGAGCGGAGTGCTCGCTTACTGAAACCGATACCGGCGGGGCTGGCAGCGTGTTCATCCTCCCGCTGAGCGGTTCAGTCACGGTCGAAGAGAACACGTCGGTCGACATGTTCGTGGTCAACGTGTTCCGCTCCGGCGATCTCGTCATTCAAAAGGACGTCGTAGGAAGTGGCGCAGCAGATTTCGGGCAGGGTCCCTTCACTGTTCACGTGCGTTGTGTGATGACCACCGGCACCGTGCTGCCATTCGTGGTCTACGACGAAGAGATCATTCTCGGCGGCGATCAACCGCTTGAGGTGACGATCACGGGTATTCCGACCGGCTCAAGCTGTCACATCTCCGAGACGGATGCGGCAGGCGCCAACGAAAGCACGGTCGAGCCAAAACAGGTGATCATCGGTGGCCCGACAGACGACCCCGTGCGCGTTGTGGTCACCAACACCTTCTTGAGCGGCTCGGTCACCGTCGAAAAGCGGGTGAGCGGTGAGGGAGCTGACCAACGCGGAGAGGGCCCGTTCGAGGTGACCATGCAATGCATCGATCCGAGCGATGGAAGCATCGTGCCGAACATCGTGGGCGGCGCAGTCAGAACGCTCGACTCGAGCAACGACTACACCACCAGCTACGAATCAATTCAGGCGGGCACTAGGTGTGGGCTCGTCGAGACCGACACGGGCGGAGCCGATTCGACGCAGCTGTACGATGCGGACGGCAACGTGATCCCACAGATCAGTCTCACGAGTGTCTCCGACAGTGCGGCAGCAGACGACGGCTATTTCGAGATCTATGGCGATACCGCGCTGTCGTTCACACTCGAGAACACCTTCGAGCCGCCACTGCCGGCGACCGGTCTCGATTCTCGAGCGGTATCGATCGCGTCGTCGCTTGCCGTACTCGTGATCGGGATGGGCGTTCTGCTGATCGTGCGACGCCGTCGCGAGGTCTGACCTCCGACGCTCTTAGGTCGAGACGGTGCGCCCCGGATAGGATGGGGTGTAACCGTCTCGACTACGGGGGGAAGACCTATGCCAGGCATTGTGATCGTCGGAGTGCAGTGGGGTGACGAGGGCAAGGGCAAGGCCACTGATCTTCTCGGTGACCGAACCGATTGGGTCGTCAAGTTCAACGGCGGCAACAACGCCGGCCACACGGTCGTCATTGGCGACAAAAAGTACGCGCTGCACCTGCTGCCGAGCGGCATTCTCTCGCCGGGAGTGAACGCGGTGATCGGCAACGGCGTGGTTGTCGACCCCGAAGTGCTGTTCGCCGAACTCGATGCACTGAAAGCCCGAGGACTCGACACTTCGCGACTGCGGGTGAGTGCCAACGCGCACCTCATCACGCAATACCACCGCACACTCGACCGTGTGACCGAGCGCTTCTTGGGCAAGCGTCAGATCGGCACCACCGGTCGAGGCATCGGCCCCGCCTACGCCGACAAGATCAACCGCGTCGGTATTCGGGTGCAAGACATCTTCGACGAGAACATCCTTCGCCAGAAGGTTGAAGGTGCGCTCGACCAGAAGAACCACCTGCTGGTGAAGCTCTTCAACCGCCGCGCCATTACCGCCGACGAAGTCGTCGACGAATTGCTGTCGTACGCACCCAGGCTCAAACCGATGGTGGCTGACACCGGACTGCTGCTCGACAACGCGCTCTCCAACGGAGATGTGGTCGTTTTCGAGGGTGGCCAGGCCACCATGCTCGACGTCGACCACGGCACCTACCCGTTCGTGACCTCATCTTCGGCGACCGCGGGTGGAGCATCCACCGGTTCGGGTGTCGGGCCGAACCGTCTCGACCGCATTGTCGGCATCGTGAAGGCGTACACAACCCGCGTCGGATCGGGACCGTTCCCCACGGAACTCTTCGACGAAAACGGCGACTTCCTTCGTTCGCGCGGTTTCGAATTCGGCACGACCACGGGCCGCCCTCGTCGAGTCGGCTGGTACGACGCCCCGATCACGCGGTACGCGACCCGCATCAACGGCATCACCGACCTCGTGCTCACCAAGCTCGACATTCTGAGTGGGCTCGAGCAGATTCCCGTGTGTGTCGCCTACGACGTCGATGGCGAACGCTTCGACGAGGTGCCGGTCAATCAGTCCGACTTTCACCACGCGACGCCGATTCTCGAGTACCACCCCGGATGGCAGGGCGATATCTCGGGGGCGCGCACCTTCGAAGAACTTCCGATCGAGGCACAGAACTACGTGCTCGCACTCGAGGCCATGAGCGGCACCCGAATCTCGGTCATCGGGGTGGGGCCGGCTCGCGATGCAGTCATCGTGCGCCACGATCTCGTCGACTGATGGCGCGGTTCTGGCTCGGCGGCTATGCGGCTGGCGCTGGGGGCATTGCCTCGGGAATCAGCACGCTCGTGGCGGGCGATGTTGACTCAGAGTCAGCAGGCGGGCCGCTTTCTTTCGGCGGCGAGGTTGCGGCGGCATCACGATCGCCATCGTGGATCAGCGCGCATCCCACTCTCGATGTCGTATATGCCGCCCTTGAAGGCGCGGGGTCCGTGCAGGCATATCGCCGCACCGGCGAGTCTTCCTTCGCGCCGCTCGGCACAGCGGTCGAGGCAGGCGAAAGCGTCTGTCACGTCGCCGTCGCGCCAAACGGGTTGTCGTTGATCGCCAGTTGCTGGAGTGATGGCCGGGTCGTTCGGATGAGCCTGGATGCCGCTGGTCGCCCATCGAGCCCGACTCTGGGTGCTCCTGCGGCAGACCCGTACGCGCTCAATGCGTCGCCGGAACCGCAGCCCGATTCCGGCGCCGACCTCGCGCAGGCGACCCGTGCGCTCCGCGCGGCAGCCGGATCTGAATTCTCGCATCTCATTCCCGATCACGATGGCCCCATCGACAATGTGCCCGGTGTCGAGCAGGTCCCGGCCGACGCCCCAGGGGTGGCAGCATCCCGACCGTCACGCACCCATCAGGCAGCGTTCGTGCGTGACGGCCTGATCGCGACCACAGATATGGGTCTTGACCTCGTCAGGTTCTGGCGCATGGTCGATTCGCAACTGCAGTTCGTGCAGCAGGTCGTGCTTCCGCTTGGCAGCGGCCCACGGCACATGGTGTGGCATCCGAGCGGGCATCTGTACGTTGTCGCAGAGCTCAGCTGCGAGATCTTCGCGCTCGCCCCCGACATCACGGGCAAGTGGCGACTCGTGGCGGGATCCCAGCTCGGTGCGGGAATCTTGCCCGGTGATACCGCCGCTGAACTTGCCCCATCTCGCGACGGCGAGTTTCTCTACGCGGGCGTGCGCGGCAGTAATACCCTCGCGACAATCCGCGTGCGCGGTGCCGGCGATGCGCTGGCTCCGGTCGCGGTTGTTGAGGCGGGCGTGAACTGGCCCCGCCACCACGTGGTCGTGCGTGACACGCTGCTGGTCGCCGGTCAGTTCTCAAACGACATTGCTTCGCTCACCCTCGACACACGCACTGGCGTGCCTTCTGCGGTGCGACACCGGGTTGAAGCGCCGTCGCCGACCTGCCTGCTCGCTGCGCGGTAGCGCGCGGGCCGCTAGACCTTTGCGTCTTGCCGGGGAATCAATACCTGTTTGATGATGAGCAGGATAGAAGCCGTGACCGGAACAGCGACAAGCGCTCCGAGAAGGCCGAGCAGTGTGCCACCGATCAGCGCTCCGATGACAACGAGCGCGCCGGGAATCTCGATGGCCTTGCTCATCACCTTCGGCGTGATCACGTAGGCCTCGATCTGGATGTAGACGAGGTAGCACAGCGCGAAGATCAGCGCCGAGATCGGGCTGGTGAACACCGCGAGCACCGATGCGACGATCCAGTAGAGTACGGGGCCGACGAGCGGGATGATCGTAATGCAGAAGGCGAGCACGCCCATAAGCAACGGGAAGGGCAGACCCAGCACGAGGTGCAGCGTGAAAGCCACGAGCGAATTGAAGAAGGCCAGCACGACCATGCCCATCAGGTAGTCACCGACCGAATCGGTGATCTCGTTGGTCATCGCACTCACCTTCGGCCGGTTGCGCGCGGGTGCAAAGCGGGCGAGCGCTTCTTTCATGGGCTCCAGCGAAACCACGAAGTACAGCGTCAGGACAACGACGATGAGCAGACCTGAAATGCCGGTCGCAATGCTGACGCCGACCTGCAACGCGCCGCCGCCGATCTTCGCGATGTTCGACGGGTTGGTGAAGAAGGTTTCAGCCTCGGTGAGCAGTCCCGACAGCCCGGTGCCGAAGATGCCTTCTAGCCAGTGGAAGAAGTCGGAGTTCTGAAAGTTCGAGATGGTCGTGGGCAGGTCGGTCACGAACTGAGTGATCTGCTGCACCAGGGTTGGGATGATCAACCACAGAATGCCCACGAAGGCGACGGTGAGCGTGAGAAACACGATCGTGACTCCCCAGCCACGAGCCACGTTGTGGCGCTCAAGACGCTTCAGGATGGGATCGATCCCGAGCGCAGCGAAGAGCGCGAACGCAATGTAGATGATGATCGTGACGAGATTCGAGATGGCGAGTCCCAACACCAGCGCCGCCAAACCGCCGAGCGTGAGCATGAACCCCACCCCAAACGGGCCGTCCAGCCTTGCCCAGAATCGGGCAGTCGGCGCCTCGGGGTAGGTCGACAGGGCGGTTGAGCCCGCGTCTGCACCTGCACTGACGTGGGCGCTATCTGTCCCCGCTGCGGCAGACGCGGCAAGAGGGGTCGACTCAGGTGTGCCATCGCTCATGGTTTCACCTTAGTGGGCACTCGGCTGACGCTCAGGTATCCTCGACATTTGAGGGGAGGACCACCCATGAACGAAGACCCGACACTCACGCTGAAGCGCCTCCGCGGCAGCATCGACAACGTCGACGCTGCACTGATGTATCTCCTTGCGGAGCGCTTCAAGGCCACCAAGCAGGTAGGTGTGCTGAAAGCAGAGCATGGGATGCCGCCGTCTGACCCTGCCCGCGAAGAGCAGCAGGTCGCGCGCTTGCGCCAGCTCGCTCTCGACGCAGAGCTTGATCCCGAGTTTGCCGAGAAGTGGTTCAACTTCGTCGTCGCCGAGGTTATTCGCCACCACACCGAAGCAGCCGACGGCCACTGAGTCTTCTCAAGTGGCCGTCGGCTGCAGGTGACACCCGCTAGGGCGTGGCGCGGCGCAGCGTCAAGAAGGCGACTAGCGAAGTTACCGCCAGCAGCACCACGCCCCACAGCGATAGCCCCACGGCGCCCAACTCATTGATCCACGTGAACACTGCGGCCCAGGCGTCGAGCTGTCCGATGACGAACATTGCAAAGACGACGACCACGGCGAGTCCCACGAGCGCTACCGTCAACCCGAGACCGCCGAAACGTCGGTAGACGGTTGCGAACCACAGTCCGGTGATGAAGAACAGCATTGCAGTGACGAAGTACACGAACGCGGCGCCCACCGGACCGCTCTCCCACACCCATTCGAGGTAGAAGAACCAGCCGTTCAGCCCCCACCCGTCGGTGGCGAGCTCGATGAGTCCTCCGACGACGAACACGGCAGCGAGTGCGATCGAGGCCAGCATGGCTGCAAGCAGCGTGCCGCCTAGAAATTCGCGTCTCGTGACGCTCATGGCCTGCGAGAAAGGGAATGTCATCGTGAGAGCTTGGATTCCCACCGCGAAGAAGTACCACAGCGGCGCCTGCGCGCCGCCGCCTACTTTGGGGCCATCGACTCCGGCAGCGATGAGAATGCCGTAGATCGCGAGGGTGATGGCAAATGCGCTTGCCAGAATGATCAGCGGGATCCAGACGTAGGTCTGCTTGTTGATGAACTGCATTCGGACGACGTTCACTGTGCGGCTCATCGCATTGCTCCTTCGCCGAGAGAGGTCTGTTCATCGGTGTTACCGCTGGCGTGCTGCGTCATGCGAACGATCAGCTGCTGCAGTGACACCGGCGCGACATCGAGGCCCGTCGCCGCGAGACGTGCGCGATCTTCGCCGGTCAGAGCGCCCAGCACCGTCACGGAGGCTACGCGGCCGAGGCTCTCACGATGAATCACCTCGCGCTCGCCGATGAATGCGTCAACTGCTGCAGCATCGCCGACGATGTTCGCCGCGCGGTCACGCGTAGCATCCGTGCTCTCGTCCATGATGATCTGGCCCTTGTCGATGACGAGTACGCGTTCGATCAGGTGCGACACTTCGTCGATCAGGTGGCTCGACAGAATCACGGTTCGTGGATGCTCGGCATAGTCCTCGAGCAGGCGATCGTAGAAGATCTGGCGAGCGACGGCATCCAGACCCAGGTAGGGCTCATCGAAGAACGTGATCTCGGCGCGCGACGCGAGACCAATGATCACGCCAACCGCCGACAGCTGCCCGCGCGAGAGCTTCTTGATGCGTGTCTTCTTGGGGAGCTGGAAGTCCTCGACCAGCCGATCGGCCAACTCTTGGCTCCAGTGCGGAAAGAACAGTGCCGCCATGCGGAACGCGTGCGAGGGCAGCGCATCGTCAGGGTACTTCTGGCTCTCGCGAACGAAGCACATCCGCTTGAGCACGTCAGCGTTCTCGTAGGGCTCCTCGCCAAAGATCTTGACGCTGCCAGACGTGCGAAAGTTCTGCGCAGTGAGGATCGACATCACCGTTGTCTTGCCGGCGCCGTTTCGGCCGAGCAGGCCGTAGATCGTGTCTTTCTCGATGGTGAAGCTGACATTGTCAACCGCGGTGACTTCGCGGTATCGCTTGGTGAGGTCGGTGACCTCGATGACTGCAGTCATCGTGCAGGTCCTTCCTGGATTGAGTCGGATGTAGGTGTGACAGCAGAAGCTGCTCGTGACTGAATGAGTGCGGCAAGGTCATCGCTGCTCAGGCCGAGCTTGCGAGCTTCGCCGATGAGCGGGTCGATGAATCGCAGCGCGAAGCGCGCTTGGCGCTCTTCAAGGAGCAGGATTCGTGCGTTCGCCGCCACGAACATGCCGATGCCTCGGCGCTTGTAGAGAATGCCTTTGTCGACGAGGAGGGCAATGCCCTTGGCTGCCGTAGCGGGGTTGATGCGGTGGAATGCGGCAAGCTCGTTCGTCGACGGAGCCTGTGCCTCTGGGGCCAGGCTGCCGTCGATGATCGAGTCTTCGACACTCTCTGCAATCTGCAGGAAGAGTGCACGGCCATCTTCGATCACGGCGCCTCCGTTGGTTGGTTACTTACTTGACTAACTAACCATGCAACAGGGATCGCGCTGTTGTCAACCCCGCCGTATGACGAGCGTGGTCTTCATCGCTCGCGCGGGGTCGACAGCTGGCAACGGTACAAGGCATCTGGCGCGCGCTTCCAATGGACAAGCGAATCGTCATGCACGTGTGGCGCGTGACGAGACTAGAGGCGCCAGCGCCGCATAGAGCCAGGTTGGATGGCTTTTCGAGCAGTTTGTGCGCGTTGACGCGTGGGGTGGATAACTCGACGCATACCGGGAGCAACATATTTCCAATGACGACCGGCGCTCGGGTTTCACTTTGACGCCCATGCTCTCGCGGGTTAGCGTTGAAGAGGCTTTTGGCCTCTGACGACCAGTCCGCGGTTGTCGCATCAGTGGGACCCTGGGGGTTCATGTGCGACGAGCGTATGGTCGACGGTCTTAGCGATGAACCCGATGTTGCATCGCCGGATGCGCTGCCGCGTCACCTGTGAGGTGACGTGTCTGTGGCGCCAATGACCGTCACCCGGGCGTAACCGAGAGTGACCGCGGTTTCAAGCGGCACCCAGGTGAAGCAATTGACCGTCGAAAATGCCCTTGAGGCACGCAATCTATACAAAGTATTTGGCCGCAATCCTAAAGACGCAGTGAAACGACTGAAAGCTGGCGCAACCCGCGCTGAGGTCGCGCACTCCGGAACAGCTGCTGTGATCGACGCGAGCTTTACGGTTAAGCCCGGTGAGATCTTCGTCATCATGGGGCTTTCGGGCTCAGGAAAGTCGACGGTCATCCGCATGCTGAACGGGCTTCTTGAGCCCACGGCAGGTGACGTGTTGGTGCAGGGCCGCAGCGTCGGCACCGCGTCGGCGAAAGAACTGCGCGATATTCGCCGTTCGTCGATCTCGATGGTGTTTCAGCACTTCGCCCTCCTGCCGCACCGCACTGTGCTGGACAATGCCGCGTACGCCCTAGAGATCCAGGGTGTTCCCGCCGACGAGCGCAACGCTCGTGCTCGCGAGATCCTCGAGAAGGTAAGCCTCGGCGATCGCGCGGACGCAATGCCCAGTGAGCTATCGGGGGGAATGCAGCAGCGTGTGGGCCTTGCCCGTGCGCTGACCGCTGGAACTGACATCCTGTTGATGGACGAGGCCTTCTCGGCACTCGACCCCCTCATTCGCCGCGAGATGCAAGAACAGCTGATCGAGCTGCAGCAAGAGCTCGGCAAGACGATCATCTTCATCACCCATGATCTGAACGAGGCGATGTTCCTCGGTGATCGCATCGCCGTTATGCGCGATGGGCGAATCGTGCAGCAGGGCACCGCGGAAGAGATCCTCACCGATCCCGCTGATGACTATGTTGCGCAGTTCGTCGCTGACGTCGACCGTGCTCGGGTGCTCTCAGCATCCAATGTGATGGACAAAGCCCGTGCGGTCATGAGCGCAAGCGCCGGCCCGCGCGCTGCGCTGCGCACCATGCGCGACATGCAGACCTCGATCGTGTACGTGGTTGGCGGTGGCAGAAAGCTGCTGGGTGTTGTCCACGATCGTGACGTGATGCGCCTCGTGAAGAAGGGCATCACCACGCTGGAGTCGGTCATCCGCACCGATTACCCGGTAGTGGCCCCCGACCAGGTGCTCAGCGATCTCTTCGAGAGCGCGGTCGAATCAAACCTGCCGCTCGCGGTGGTCGATGACCAGCAGCGTCTGCTCGGCGTGGTTCCGCGCGTCACCCTGCTCGCCGCACTCGGCAACATCACGAGCGACACCGGCGAGATGCCTGTCGTTGAGCTGCCACCCACCACAATCTCGATGGACATGTTCGACGAGACTCTGCACGAGGGGTCGGACGACACCGCGACGCCGGGCCTCGCATCGACCGAGGAGGTCGCACGATGAATGACTTTCGTCTACCGATCGGCGACTGGGTTGAAGCGTTCATCGACGTTCTCACCGAGGCGCTAAGTGGCTTCTTTGCCGTCGTGCGTGCAGTCTTCCTCGGCTTCTACGACGCCGTCGATTTCGTGCTTTCCACCCCGGCCTACTGGATCATCATTCCCCTCATTGCCCTGCTCGCTTGGTGGGTCAAGGGGTGGAAGCTCGCCCTCGGCAGCGTCATCGGTCTGCTCTTGATCGTCAGCGTAGGCCAGTGGGAAAACGCGATGGACACCCTCGCGCTCGTGCTGGTCGCCAGCACGATCGCGGTCGTCATCTCTGTTCCCGTCGGCATCCTCGGCGCCCGCAATGACCTTGCCTCACGCATCATCCGCCCGATCCTCGACTTCATGCAGACGATGCCCGCCTTCGTCTACCTGATTCCGGCGCTGATTCTGTTCCGCGTCGGCGTCGTGCCCGGAATCGTCGCCACGATCGTCTTCGCCATGGCACCCGGTGTGCGCTTGACCGAACTCGGCATTCGCGGAGTGGACAAAGAAGTGGTTGAAGCCGGTCAGGCATTCGGTGCGTCACCGGGTCGCATCCTGCGACAGATTCAGTTGCCGTTGGCGATGCCGTCGATTATGGCTGGCGTCAACCAGGTGATCATGCTCTCGCTTTCGATGGTCGTTATCGCCGGCATGGTCGGGGCGGGCGGCCTCGGTGGCGAGGTCGTCGCAGCACTGAACCGAATCAACGTCGGACTCGGTTTTGAAGCCGGGCTTGCCGTGGTGATTCTCGCGATCATCCTTGACCGCATCACGGGTGCGTTTGCCGCCGGTCGAACGAAGCGTTCGTTCAGCAGCGCGAAGTCACCCACGGATGCCGCGGCGCAGGCAGAACTCGAAGTGCACCGTCCCACGCAGATCACCACAGCGGGCGTTGCCTGATCACAAAAACTTCGGCTGGAGAGTTCCAGCCGACGAGACCGGGTGGACGCCGCCTGCAACGGCATTCGTCCGCCCACCTGCTCGTGCAGATAGCGCGAGCCTCCCCACACCCGTGCCACAGCACACGGGAGGAAAGGAAACAGCAATGAAGAAGCGCAACATCACCGGAGCCCTCGCACTGGGCGCAGCAGCGACCATGGTTCTCGCAGGTTGCTCGGCAAGCTCTGACGACACGTCGGCAGAAGGCGGCCTTGACAACGGAGACCAGCAGGATCTCACCATCGCCGTGTTCAACGGCTGGGACGAAGGCATCGCAGCGAGCGAGCTGTGGAAGGCCATTCTCGAAGAGAAGGGCTACAGCGTCGAGCTCGAATACGCCGACGTCGCACCCGTCTACCAGGGCCTGAGCGACGACGACTACGACGTCGTGCTCGACACCTGGCTGCCGATCACCCACGCTGACTACATCGCCGAGTACGGCGACGAGATGGTCGACCTCGGCGCATGGAACGAAGAGGCCAAGCTCACCATCGCGGTGAACGAAGACGCTCCCATCGATTCGCTCGACGAGCTCGCTGAGAATGCGGACCTGTTCGACAACCGCCTTGTCGGAATCGAGCCTGGCTCGGGCCTGAACCGCGTCACCGAAGAGGTCGTCATTCCTGGTTATGGCTTGGAAGACATGGACTACCTGACCTCGTCGACTCCCGCCATGCTCGCAGAGCTGACCGCGGCTACCGAGGCCGGCGAGAACATCGCTGTGACCCTGTGGAGCCCGCACTGGGCGTACGACGCGTTCCCCATCAAGAACCTTGAAGACCCCGAAGGTGCACTCGGCGACGTCGAGGGTATCCACTCGTTCGGTGGCAAGAGCTTCGAGAGCAACTTCCCGACGCTTGCCGGCTGGTTGACCGAGTTCAAGATGGACAGCGAACTGCTGTACTCGCTCGAGAACGTCATGTTCAACGCTGACGAAGACATCGAAGACTACTCGCCGATCGTCGAGCAGTGGATCTCAGAGAACCAGGAGTGGGTCGACTCACTCACCTCCTGATCTTGATCAGAAACGAAGGGCGTCGGCTTCGGTCGGCGCCCTTCGTCGTTGGTCAGGCCTCGGGGCGTGCCTCGCCAAGGCCGCTCGGCAGTTCGAGCGCGACTTTCTTCTCGAGCCCGTCGATGGCGTCATCGGAGAGCGAAAGCAGGCCATCAAGCTCTTCGCGCACCCGGCGGTAGGCGAGCTGACGCTCAGCTGGGGTCGCAGCCTGGTCGATCGCAACTCCAAGCAGCTGCTTTGCTGTCGCCAGGCGCTTGCGCTCGAGCTCAGTGAAGTTCGAGTCCTTGATGCGGCGAGCGTCTCTCTCAGCAACGTCGAAGGCCACCTCGAAGTCGGTGACAGCGCTGCGGTAGTCGGCCAATTGCTCTTTGGTAACACGTGCCTTGGTTGACGCGGGTCGAAGTCCGTCAGCAACCCGTTTGGCGCGTAGAAAAGCAGCAGTCAGCGGCTGTCGCCCATCACTCATCGCCGGAAAGGCGATGACCTTCGAGACGTCAAGTTCGTAGTCAAGCCACCGTGCAGAAACCTCATCGTGCTCGGCGAACAAGCGTTCAAGCTGCCCAGCGATAGTTCCCTCGTGCGTGGATTTCTCGGATGCAGCCTGTTCAGCGGGTGTTCCTTCTGGCGGTGTTATTGCGGCGCGCGACGCTGCTTTCAGCGATGCCTTAGCCTGAAGAACTTCAAGGCGTCGTTTGTGGCGGCGGCGAGCGTTTCTCTCCCAGGCGCCGCCAACTGAGGCGAGCACCCCGAACAGGGGAAATGCCAGCCACCAGTATCCCGCGAGGAACGTATAGAACTCACCCACCCCAACATGCTAGCTGGGTGGGGTGGTGCCCGTTCGGGGTATCTCCGCCCGCGCTGCACGCCCGGCGTCTCGTTCTGCTGCCACCAGGGTCGACTCCGCTTCACGCACTGCGATGCGGTACGCCGCATATTGTTCCGGGCTCACCCGATCGCGAGAGGCGGTATCGGGTCGTTGCGCATTCGCCCGCTGGTGGGCGCGAAGAAAGGCGAGGGTCACGGGATGCTGCGCATTCAGCATCTGCGGAAAGGTGAGCGCGAGCGAGGGGTCGGTCTCGTATGAAAGCCATCGCGCGGTGACCGCATCATGGCGGGCTAGCAACGTCTCGATAGGCAACGGAGATCCGGCAGGGGTGGTGCTGTAGTGGGTCATCGCAGCTTTCACGCGGGCGCGTTGAGCCCGCAGCTGCAGCGATGACGCGCGTTCTTGCTGCTTGGCAGATTGCAGTACCCGTTTGGCGTCGTACAGCGAGGGCGCTCCAGCGGCGGGGGCACCGCGGCGTGCCTTCGCAGCCAGCACGTCGGCGTGTGCTGCGCGCGTGTTGGCCCGAGAAGCCTGCAGGGCGCGGTAGGCGAGTGCTTCTTCGTGGCGCGCGGCGTCGAGTTCAAGCCGCCGTGCACGGCGAGGCCTTGTGGTCAGCGCGCCATAGGCCGTCGCACCGGCGCCCACGACGACCGGAGCGATCCACCACCAGGTGCCCGCAAAAAGGAGGAATGGCTCCACCCGTCCATGCTAACCGCGCCTACGGTCACTCCGGCAGGGGGCTATGCGAACAGCAGGGCGAAGACGGTGGCACCGCCGGCAACAAGAATCAGCGCGACGATGGTCACCCACGCCACGATCTTCATCCGTCGCTGCCTACCGTCGTTGAAGCCGGCGTACTCGTCGTCGTCCACGGCGTTTCCCATTGTTCGTCTCCTCGCGGGTCTCAGACTGCGGTTTCGGTGATCGTGGCCCCGAACGCAGCGGGGAGCGTCGCGGTCGACAGATCGCGCAGCTCAACCAGGGGCAATGTGAACAGCCCCTGCACTTCAAGTGCTGGATCGTCGCCATCGGCGGCAGAGTCAGTGACTCCGATGCGCAGCACCGGGTAGCCGCGGCCTTCGCAGAGCCCGCGGAACTTGACGTCGTCTTCGCGGGGCACGGTCACGAGCACGCGACCGGTGGATTCCGAGAATAGCGCGGTGGCAGCATCCACCCCATCACGGTCCATAATCTCGTTCAGCCAGACGCGAGCGCCGACGCCGAAGCGCATTACCGACTCGGCGAGCGACTGTGCAAGTCCGCCCGACGAAAGATCGTGGGCTGATGAGATCAGCGACTGCAGAGAGCCTGCGTGAATGAGTTCGGCGAGCTTGCGTTCTTGGCTCAGGTCGACAGCCGGAGGGCGTCCGCCGAGGTGACCGTGAACGGTGCCGGCCCACTGTGAGCCCGACAGCTCATTCGCCGTGACGCCGAGCAGATAGATGTTCTCTCCGGCGTCTTGCCAGCCCGAAGGAATACGCCGCGCGACGTCATCAATGATGCCGAGAACGCCGACCACCGGGGTGGGGAAGATCGGCTGATCACCGGTCTGGTTGTAGAACGACACGTTGCCGCCGGTGACAGGAATGCCGAGTTCGAGGCACCCGTCGCTCAGACCATCAACGGCCTGCGAGAACTGCCACATCACTTCGGGGTTCTCTGGGCTGCCGAAGTTGAGGCAGTCGGTCACCGCGGTGGGGATGGCACCCGTGACGGCGACATTGCGGTACGCCTCGGCGAGAGCGAGTTTGGCGCCCTGATACGGGTCCAGTTGGCAGTAGCGACCGTTGCAATCGGTGGCGATGGCGAAACCAAGCCCTGACTGCTCGTCGACGCGAATCATGCCGGCGTCGTCGGGAAAGCTCAGGGCGGTGTTGCCGCCGACGTAGTAGTCGTACTGGTTCGTCACCCAGGCGGTGTCGGCCAGGTTAGGGCTAGCCACAAGCTGGGTGAACTGCGCACGCAGAGTGTTTGCGTCAACCGAACGGGGCAGCGCCGCGGCTGAGTCGTCGCGCAGGGCGTCGATCCAGGTGGGGTACGCCACGGGGCGCTCGTAGACGGGTCCATCGACGGCAACCGTTGATGGGTCGACGTTGACGATCTCTTCACCGTGCCAGAAGATCTGCAGGCGGCCGTCGCCGGTGACCTCGCCGAGCACGCTGGTCTCGACATCCCACTTGCCAACGACCTCGAGAAAACGCTCGAGCTTCTCGGGAGCCACGATCGCCATCATGCGCTCCTGACTCTCGCTCATCAGGATCTCTTCGGGGGTAAGGGTGGGGTCGCGCAGCAGCACGTTCTCGAGGTCGACGCGCATTCCCGAACCGCCGTTGGCGGCGAGCTCACTGGTTGCACACGAGATGCCGGCGGCGCCGAGGTCTTGGATGGCTTCGACGAGGTTGTCTTTGTAGAGCTCGAGGCAGCACTCGATGAGCACCTTCTCGGCGAAGGGGTCACCGACCTGCACTGCGGGGCGCTTGGTCGGTCCGGTCGAATCGAACGAGTCAGAGGCGAGAATGGATGCTCCGCCGATGCCGTCGCCGCCGGTGCGTGCACCGAAGAGCACAACCTGATTGCCAGCGCCGGTGGCGTTTGCCAGCTTGATGTCTTCATGGCGCATGACGCCGACAGCAAGTGCATTCACGAGCGGGTTGCCCTGATAGACCGAATCGAACACGGTCTCGCCGCCGATGTTGGGCAGGCCGAGGCAGTTGCCGTAGAACGAGATGCCGCTCACAACGCCGTGAACGACGCGAGCAGTGTCGGGGTCATCGATTGCGCCGAAGCGCAACTGGTCCATGATCGCGACCGGGCGCGCTCCCATTGAGATGATGTCGCGCACGATGCCGCCAACGCCGGTGGCTGCGCCCTGGAAGGGCTCGATGTAGCTGGGGTGGTTGTGTGACTCGACCTTGAAGGTAACCGCCCAGCCTTCGCCGATGTCGACGACGCCGGCGTTCTGCCCCATGCCGACCATGAGCCGTTTGCGCATTTCGTCAGAGACCTTCTCGCCGAATTTGCGCAGGTAGATCTTGCTCGACTTGTAGGAGCAGTGCTCCGACCACATCACCGAGTACATCGCCAGCTCGCCCGAGGTGGGGCGGCGACCAAGAATGTCGCGAATGGAGGCGTACTCGTCGCTCTTGAGCCCGAGTGCGCCGTAAGGCTGATCTTTCTCAGGGGTTGCGATGGCGTTCTCGACGGTGTCGGCCACCGGGCGTGATGCTGCAGCGGAAGACGTCAGGGAAGGGGTAGTCACGCGGCTGAACTCCTGGATCGAGGGATGCCGGACTCGTTCATTCTAGTTGGCGTGCGAAGCCGGAGCGGTCAGCCGATACCCGACACAGTCGGCGGCTGTTCATTGTTGCGGACGGTGAGCAGCGTTCCACCCGTCTGCTTGAGTTCGTTCTCCCGCATCGAGTCAATCCCGGTGTCGAATTGCCACAGCACCTCACCTGTGTCGCGTGACACGCCGGCCAGGACCGCTGCTTGCTCGGGCGGGTAGACAAAGCCGTAGACGACGGAGTCGGAGGTGAACGAGCTGGTGAAGTCAAGGCCGTCGACGAGACCTACCCCGCTGGTGATCGAGACTCCGGAATCGCGCACGTCAAAGTAGGCATCACCGAAGGGTAGAACTTCACACTGCGACGCTGTCACCGCCGACGCATTCCCTGGAATCGAGCCGGTGAGCCCGACGCTGGTCACCTCACCCGATGAGGGGTCGAGGAGCGCGGCCTCGGCGTTGTCGCCGCTCACGGTCGCTAGCTGTGACCCGGCGATGATCGCGAAATCGCCCGTCGACTGCCAGATGCTCGCTCCCGTTGTCGGATCAATACGCTCGGCGTGTGCGCCCGCATCATCCGAGAAGAGGTGAATCGTCGCTTCATCGACCTCGGCGTATGTGCCCGAGGTGCGTTCCCATGCGCTGCGTGATCCATCGGTGAGCCGGTGAGCCGCATCGCCGACAAAGATCAACTCACCTGCGGCGAGGATCGGTTCGCTGGCAGCCTGAGAAGCCGGGTTGACGATCAATGCTGACGCGTCGATCGACCACACCGGCGTCGAAAGATCGGCAGGGTCGAGGCGTTGAACCTGCGCATCGCTGCTCAGTACGAGCAAGTCGCCGTCGAAAGTGGCTGTTGTGGCGCTGAAGACGTCGTCATACGCCGTTTGTATGTTCTGGAAAGTTGATTCAACCTCAGTACGGTCGACGATCGCACCGCTCGTACGATCCAACGACACAAGTGCGTAGTCGCCACCTGCCTGCGCTTTGATCAGCACGACAAGGTGCTCGTCGTCTGGTGCGACCGCCCACAACGCCGTCCAGCCGACTGTTTCGGGCAACTCAGCGCGCCAGGCTTCAGCACCGCTGCTCGCGTCCAACAGCGACAGATTTAGGCTGCTCGCCGCTGCTGATGTTGCCAGGATCGCATCGCCCTCGCGCCCGGTTGCATATGCGGTTATCCAACGCTCTTCGGTCGTGTCGGGATGGCTCCAGAGGGCGGCGGGAATCTCGGTGATGTCCTTCGCAACTCGGCACGCGGGCCAATTTGCGGAGTCGACGACCGCTACGGGTGCTGAGGCAGCAGGCGTTGGGGTAGGGGTGAGAGCGACGGAAGCGATCGGCTCGGCCGGTTCTTCGGTGCGTGGCCACAGCAGCCATGCTGCGATCACGGCGACGACGGCTACGGCGGCAAGGGCGATCCAAACGGTGCGCTTGCCGCGTGAAGGCGCCAGCGGGGGACTGTCCGTGTTCATTCGAGACTTTCGAGACGTGGGAGATGAGGGAGGGGCTACCGCGACCGGGTTCGCCTTTTGAGCATAAGCCAGACCCTGAGTTCGAGCGACGGATTTCACGCCTGACCAGCGGTCTGTATCCTTCGCCCTCTGCGCCTGACCAGTGGTCAGTGTGCTTCGCCCCTTGCGCCTGTCGGGTGGGGTGACGGCGTTTGTGGCTACGGCGGCGCTCTGATCCGTACGATGGGGCCGTGGACTTCTCTTTTGCCTTCACCCCTGACCTGATCGCGGTCTTCGTCACGTTGTTCGTGCTTGAGATCGTGCTCGGCGTCGACAACGTCATCTTCATCTCGATACTCGCGTCGAAGTTGCCCAAAGAGCAGCAGGCGAAAGCGCGCAACCTAGGGTTGACCCTCGCGATGGTGATGCGAGTGATTCTCGTGTTGTTCGCAGGGTGGATCATCACGCTCAAAGATGACATCTTCACCATCTGGGGGATGGGATTCTCTTGGAAAGACATCATCCTCATCGCCGGAGGTCTGTTCCTGGTCTACAAAGCAGTGACTGAGATTCATCACAAGCTGGAGGGGCTCGAAGAAGAAGGTCATGCCGGCAGCAAAGTCGCTACCGCGACTTTCGGCTCGGTGATCGCACAGATTCTGCTTCTCGACCTGGTGTTCTCGCTCGACTCGGTGATCACCGCAGTCGGCATGACTGAAAATCTGGTGATCATCATCACCGTGGTGGTGCTGTCGTTCGGCATCATGCTGTTCGCTTCGCGCTTCATCTTCACTTTCGTGAACAAGCACCCGACGGTGAAGATGCTCGCGCTGTCGTTCCTCTTACTGATCGGTGTGTTCTTGATCGCCGAGGGCTTCGGTGCCTACATCGACAAGGCCTTCATTTATGGACCGATGGCCTTCGCGATTCTGGTCGAAGCGCTCAACCTGACCTACGCCGCTCGAAAGGCGAAGCGCGAGCAGAAGAAGACCAGCCCGGTGCGCTTGCGCGCGCAATACGCCGACGTCGATGAATCTGTTGCAGTCGACGCCGCGCTGTCGGGAGCCCCAGGCTCAGGATCCGTCGGTCTGTCGAGCAAGCCTGTTGCGGGTGACCGCTTGGGAACTGACGAACGCGCCGGTCTCGGCTAGCGTCACGCTCGTCTAAAGAGGCTACGCGCGGCTGAGGTCGTCTTCGAGGGCGACCCAGGCGAGCATCGCGCACTTCACGCGGGCAGAGAACTTCGAAACGCCCGAAAGCGCAGCCGCATCAGAGAAGACCTCTTCGTCGAGAGGGATCTTGCCGCGGGAGCGCAGCGCCTCGCGAAAACCGTCGATCAGTGCGGTGGCCTGCTCTTTCGGCAGACCGTTGTCACCGCTGTCTTCGTCAATGAGCGAAGCGAGCATTGAGGCCGACGCCTGCGAGATCGAGCAGCCAACGCCCTCCCAGGTGACCTCACGCACGGCCGAGCCGTCGTCGGTGAGATGCACGCGCAAGGTGATTTCGTCGCCGCAGACAGGATTGCGCTGATGCGACGTTGCGGTGCGACCCTCTTCGCTGCCCAGGCCTTTGCCGTGTGGACGCTTGGAGTGTTCCAGGATCAGTTCTTGGTAAAGGGATTCGAGGCTCATGAGCTCACTCCAAAGAAGGAACGGATGCCGCTGACGCCGTCGAGGAAAGCGTCGATGTCGGCGTCAGTGTTGTAGAGGGCGGCGCTGGCACGTACCGAAGCGGTCATGCCGAAACGGCGGTGCAGTGGCTGGGCGCAGTGGTGTCCGACGCGCACCGCGATGCCGCGCGAGTCAAGAAACTGCCCCGCGTCATGGGCGTGCACTCCGTCAACGTCGAATGCAGCAATGCCCACGCGCGAGCTGCGATCGGTGTCGCCGAGCATTCTCACTCCCTCGATCGAGCGCAGTCCAGTGCGCATGCGCTGCTCGAGACGCTCTTCGTGCGCGTGAATCGCCGACATGCCGACACCGTCGAGGTAGCGCACGGCAGCAGCAAGGCCGATGGCCTGTGAGACCGGCTGGGTGCCAGCTTCGAAGCGCTGCGGCGGCGAAAGGTACGCGGCCTCGTCGAGCGTCACCGTCGTGATCATCGAGCCGCCCGTGAGAAACGGCGGCAGCGCCTCGAGCACCTCGGCACGACCGTACAGCCCGCCAATCGAATATGGGCCCATCATTTTGTGGCCAGAGAAGACGGCGAGGTCGACTTTGAGTGCGGGGAGGTCGAGTGGCATGTGCGGTGCCGACTGGCACGCATCCATCACGGTGAGTGCTCCGACGGCTTTGGCCATCGCGATGATCTCGCTGACGGGGTTGACGATTCCGAGCACGTTCGAGACGTGGGTGAAAGCGACCACACGGGTGCGCTCGGTGATGAGGGATGCTGCAGCATCCATATCGAGAGTGCCGTCGTCGCGCACTGGAATGTGCTTCAGCACCGCGCCCGTGCGCGCGGCGAGCTCTTGCCACGGAATCAGGTTCGCGTGGTGCTCGGTTTCAGTGAGCACGATCTCGTCGCCGCTTCGCAGTGCAAAGGGAGCACTGGCGGGAGCCCCGCGACCGATCGAGGCGTTGCTGAGCGAGTAGGCGACGAGGTTGAGCCCCGCCGTTGCGCCACTGGTCCACACCAGCTGTTCGGGCTGCGCGCCGACGAAGGCCGCAACGGTTTCGCGCGCGTCTTCGAAGAGATCGGTGGCGTCAGCGGCCATAGTGTGTGCGCCGCGGTGAACGGCCGCGTTTGTTGTGGTGAGAAACTCCACTTCGGCGTCGATCACGGCCTGGGGTTTCTGGCTTGTCGCGCCCGAGTCGAGGTAGATCAGCGGATTGTCATCGCCGCGAGCGGCCAACAGTGGAAAGTCGGCGCGAAGAGCGGCGGCATCGAGGGCCTCGGGGGCAGGAGCGGACGCGGCGGAGTTCACTCTTCTAGGCTACGCCGCGAGCCTGGGCGGTGGGTCGGTGTGACCGGGCCCGACTGCTCGCGCCTACGAGCCGAGAAACTCGCGCGCCGCGACCACGAGGTTTGCGACGCCGTTCGACAGCGTCGGCTGCAGCACCGGCGCGAAGTAGGGCGAATGGTTGGTCGGAATGTCGCGTTCGATTGTTCCCGCGGCCGATGCCTCGGCGAACTTCTTCGCGTCGACTCCGCCCCAGAACCAGTAGACCAACGGCACGCCTGCTTCGCGCGCAAACCATGACACGTCTTCGCTACCCGTGAACATGCCGGGGTCGACAACAGTGCCCGCACCGAATGCCGAATCGAATGCCGTGCGCAGACGTGCGGTCGCAGCGTCGTCGTTGATCGTGGGCGGAAGCGTGTGATCGATCGTGATCGTGGGGGCTTGCTCGGCGCCCGATGCTGCCGCTTCGGCGTTGACGATGCGCTCAACCTTGGCCATAACGCGCTCGCGCGCCTCATCATTGGGATATCGCAGGCTGAGCTCGAGCGTGGCGTCGGGCGGAATGATGTTGTTCTTCAGCCCCGAGTGAATCGAGCCCACAGTGACGACTGCGACATCTCGAGGATCTATCTCGCGCGACACGATCGTCTGCAGACGCATGATCGTTGCCGCTGCCATGACAACCGGGTCGACAGTCGAGTGCGGCCGCGAGCCATGGCCGCCTCGCCCGTGCAATACGACACGCAGGCCGTCAGAGGCAGCCATCTGCGTGCCGCTGCGCACACCGATCGTGCCCGCAGGCAAGGGAGTGACGTGTTGACCGAGCACGATGTCTGGCTTCGGAAAGCGCTCGAGCACGCCATCGGCGATCATCGCCTGTGCGCCCGCGCCGTATTCTTCTGCAGGTTGAAAGACGATCACGAGGGTGCCCGACCACTCGTCTTTCGTTTGGGTGAGCTGCTCGACAGCGCCGATCATCGCCGAGATATGCATATCGTGGCCGCACGCGTGCATGACCGGTACTGCGGTTCCGGCCGGATCTACCCCGCGCACCGTGCTGGCGTACTCAAGCCCGGTGGCTTCTTCTACGGGAAGGCCGTCGGTGTCAGCCCGCAGCCACACCACCGGGCCCTCGCCGTTGCGAATCACGGCAGCGATACCGGTCTTTCCGATTCCTTCTTCGTATTCGATGCCCAGTTCGTCGAGCTTCTGCGTGATAACGCCGGCCGTTCTGGTCTCTTGGAACGAGAGTTCAGGGTGGCGGTGCAGGTCGATGTAGAGCGCGTCGAGATCGATAGCCATGACCCGAGCCTACGACGAGCGGGCCGTCGCCGCGGGTGAGGTCTGGTGGAATCGGGCTGTTGACCCTCTCACGATGAGTTCATACGGCAGGCTCGTCGGTTCTTGCAGCGGGTCGCATGCCGAAGGCTCGAGCTCTCTCAGCAGCGCCTCGGCGGCTCGTTCACCCTGACCGAGCGGAAACTGGTCGACCGTGGTCAGGTTGAAGAATTCACCCAGATCATGGCCGTCGATGCCAACGACCGAAAGGTCGTCGGGCACGCGATAGCCGAGCTCGCGCGCGGCGAGCAGCGCCCCGATCGCCATCTCGTCTGAGGCGGCGAAGATGGCCGATGGGCTGACGCCCGGCTTTCCCAGCAACTGCTTGGCCGCGCGAAAACCACCCTCAATGGTGAAGTCAGCGGGCTCATATAGCGACGCCTCCGCGGCGATGCCGGCATCGGCGAGCGCGTGTTCGAACCCCAAGCGGCGTTGGGTGGGCACGTGAAAGTCGATGTCGAACTCGGGGTTCGCCCCGATATGAGCGATCTCTCGGTGACCGAGCGTCAACAGGTGCTCAGTCGCAAGGCGTGCCACCGCGACGTCATCGACCGTGAGCGTTGTCAACTGGGGGTTCGGGCCACCGATCGCGATGACCGGAAGCTTCAGCTGCCTCAGTAGTTCCGTCTCAGTCGCATCCAACTCGATGGAGATCGCCACGATGCCGTCGACCCGCTGGCGCCGAAGAAACGTCTGAAAGAGATCACGGCGCTCGGCGCGATCAGCGGTCAGGTTGTACAGCGTGATGTCATAGCCACGGCGCATGAGCGCGGTGGCTATGCCGCTCAGCACGGTGGAGAAGAACCAGCGGTCAATGTAGGGAACCAGCACGCCGATGTTGCGCATGCGTCCTGACGCGAGACTAGACGCAGAGGCAGACACCACGTATCCCAGCTGCGATGCCGCCGTTTCGACTCGCTCGCGTGTGGGCGCGGAGACATTCCCGCGCCCGCTGAGCGCCCGCGAGACCGTGGCGGTCGAAACGCCAGCGCGCCGGGCGACCTCGTCAATGCTCACCATTCTGTACGTCCCCAGCCGCTGCGCCCGCCGACCTCGCTAAGAGACGACGATCCAGACAGTCGTGTCGCCCGCAAGCTCTCCAGCATGAACAGGCCCGCTGCTCGCGATGACCGACCCGCGCGGCAGGTCGATTGCCGAGGAGCCGGTGTTGGCGATCACGGTGACATCACCGTTGCGGAAAGCCACCGTGTTGTCACCGAAGCCCTCGAGCCACTCGATGGAGCCCGCACCGAGGTCGTGAGTTCGCCGCTGCTCAAGCAACGTGCGATACAGCGAGAGCGTCGACGACGGATCTCCCAGCTGCTGATCGCGCGCCAGCGTCTTGAACTCGGCTGGCTGCGGCAGCCAGGATTCTCCGGACTCGCTGAAACCGTAGGCGCCACCTTCGGCAGTCCACGGAATCGGAACTCGGCACCCGTCGCGGCCGTAACGCTCACCGTTTGTGCGGAACCAGGTGGGGTCTTGCCGTGCCTCGCCGGGAATGTCGATCACTTCGGGCAGCCCCAGCTCTTCGCCTTGGTAGAGATAAGACGATCCCGGAAGAGCAAGCATGAGCGTTGTGGCTGCTCGCGCGCGGGCAAGGCCCACGACCGGGTCGGGAAGGCCCGCAGAATCGGGGCCGATGCCGGCGCCCTGCGGGTTTTCGGCCGTCAGTGCGAGGCGTGACGCGTGACGTACAACGTCGTGGTTTGACAGCACCCACGTGCTCGGCGCGCCGACGGCACCGTACGCCGCGAGGGAGCGATCAATGACCGCGCGGAGTTCTGCGGCATTCCAATCGGTCTCGAGATAGGCGAAGTTGAACGCCTGGTGCATCTCATCGGGGCGCACCCACAACGCGGTTTTCTCTGGCGTGGGCATCCACGCTTCGGCGCAGAGCGCGCGGTCGCCGTCGTATTCCGCGACAACCTGATGCCAGTCGCGGTAGATGTCGTGCACACCGTCTTGGCCCCAGTAAGGAACATCGGCTTCTTCGCCACCCATCGACCCTGCCTCGGGATCGGGGGTGTAGTCGGGCAGGCCATCGGCCTTGATCATGCCGTGAGCGACGTCGACGCGGAAGCCATCGACCCCCCGGTCGAGCCAGAAACGCAAGATGCCGCGGAACTCTTCGCGCACCTCTTCGTTGGTCCAGTCGAAGTCGGGCTGCGACGAGTCGAAGAGGTGCAGGTACCACTGGCCATCGCTGCCGTCGGCCTCTTTGATACGCGTCCACGCGGGGCCACCGAAGACGGAGTCCCAGTTGTTGGGGGGCAGTTCGCCATTGGCGCCCTTGCCGTCGCGGAACATGTAGCGCGCGCGCTCTGCGCTGCCTGGAGCGGCTGCAAGAGCCTGCTGAAACCAGATGTGTTGGTCGGACGAGTGATTTGGAACAAGATCCACAATGATCCGGATGCTGCGCTCGTGCGCCGCGGCGAGCATGTCGTCGAAGTCGTCTAGCGTGCCGAAGAGTGGGTCAACGTCGCAGTAGTCCGACACGTCATAGCCCGCATCTTTCTGCGGAGACCGCTGAAATGGACTCAACCAGATGGCGTCGACGCCCAGATCAGAGAGGTCGCCTATGTGCGAGGTGATGCCGGGCAGGTCGCCGATTCCGTTGCCCGTGGCGTCGGCGAACGAGCGCGGGTAGATCTGGTAGATCACGGCGGTGCGCCACCACTCCTTGCCAACGCGGCCTTCGGATTCTGTGGGGAGCGTGCCTGGAACGGGAGAAGTCATTTCATCAGCGTAATGCAAGCGCTTACATCCTGTGAGATAGAAGGTCGGGCGGTGGTGCTGTCGCTCAGTACGTCGTGCGACGCGGGGTATCGTGGGCGAGTGAACGCAGCCCTAGAGCGCGCCCAGTCGCTGATCCGCACCATACCCGACTATCCCGAAGCAGGTGTGTTGTTTCGCGACATCACGCCCTTGCTGGCTGATGCCGCGGCCCATCGAGCGGTGATCGATTCGATGATCGAACCCTTCGCTGGCGAGTTCGACGTCGTGGCGGGTGTGGAAGCGCGTGGCTTCTTGCTCGCTGGTGCGATCGCCGTGGCGGCGAACGTTGGGCTGGTGCCGATCCGCAAAGCAGGCAAGCTGCCTCGACCAGCTGCTGCCGTTTCGTACACGCTCGAATACGGCACCGCGACCATCGAGGCGCACGATGACATGAAGCCCGGTGCTCGGGTGCTGCTGGTTGACGACGTGCTGGCCACCGGAGGCACGCTGGTCGCCGCGCACGAACTGGTCTCGAAGCTGGGTGGCACCGTCGTGGCGACCTCGGTGCTCATGGAGCTCGAGGCGCTGGGCGGGCGCGCCGTCGTCGGTGACGTGCACTCGGTGTTCACCGCCTGAGCCGCCGACACCAGCCGCGACTGTTTACTCGTTGGTGGTGGTTTCGAAACCTGCTTACTCTTAGCCTGGTACGACGACCAAAGACGGTCGTCAGCAGGTGAACAGGAGCACTTCGCAATGAACCACAACCCAGCGACGCTCACGATCCAAGCGCAGCATGCCGAGGCACTGAGATCGTTGCCGTTTTCTGACAGACGAGATCTTGAAGACGCGCAACGCGGCTTCATTGCAGCGCTCAAGCCGGGCATTGTGCGCGCAGCAGACGGCACCGTCGTGTGGGATAACGACAGCTACGCGTTTCTGCAGGGCGATGCCCCCACGACGGTCCATCCGAGTCTTTGGCGCCAGTCCAAACTGGTTGCGACGCAGGGCCTGTTCGAAGTCACCGATGGCATCTATCAGGTGCGCGGTCTTGACCTGTCGAACATGACGATCGTCGAGTCGCAAACCGGCATCATCGTCATCGATCCGTTGATCTCGACTGAGACCGCGGCCGCGGCTGTTGCGCTTTACCGCGAGCACCGGGGTGAGAGGCCTGTCGTGGCGGTGATCCACACGCACTCGCACATTGACCACTTCGGAGGCATCTTCGGTGTGACGTCGCAGGCTGAAGTCGATTCGGGTGTGGTGCAGATCATCGCTCCCGAAGGCTTCGTTGAAGAAGCGGTATCTGAAAACGTCTACGCGGGCACTGCGATGTCGCGTCGCGCCGGCTACATGTATGGGCAGGCGCTGGAGCGCGGCCCGCAGGGCGCGGTCGGTGCGGGGCTTGGTCAGACCACCTCTACCGGTGAGGTGGCGATCATCGCGCCCACGCTCGAGATCACGACGACGGGTGAAACCCACACCATCGATGGTGTCGAAATCGAGTTTCAGATGGCGCCGGGCACCGAGGCACCCGCTGAGATGCACTTCTACTTTCCCAAGCACCGCGCGCTGTGCATGGCCGAAAATGCCACACACACGCTGCACAACCTGCTCACCTTGCGCGGCGCACTCGTGCGTGACCCTCACGTGTGGGCGCAGTACCTCACCGAGGCGATCGACACCTTCGCCGGACGCGCCGACGTTGTGTTTGCCTCGCACCACTGGCCGACATGGGGTGAGCAGCGCATCGTCGAATTCATGTCGACGCAGCGCGACCTCTATGCCTACTTGCACGACCAGACGCTTCGACTGATCAACAGCGGATACACCGCAGCAGAGGCAGCAGAAGCATTCGTGCTTCCGCCCGCACTCGAGAACGCATGGAACGCGCGCGGCTACTACGGGTCAGTCAGCCACAACGTCAAGGCGATCGTGCAGCGCTACCTGGGCTGGTTCGACGGAAACCCGGCGCGCCTGTGGGCACACCCGCCGACCGAGATTTCTGCCCGCTACGTTGACGCCATCGGTGGCATTGACCGTGTTGTTGAGGTCGCGCAGGCAGCCCACGACGGCGGCGACTTCCGTTGGGCGGCCACGTTGCTTGACCACGCGATCTTCGTCGAGGAGAACCACGCGGCCGCACGCGCGCTCTACGCCGACACTCTTGAGCAGCTGGCCTACGGTTCAGAGAACGGAACCTGGCGAAACTTCTTTCTGTCGGGTGCGACCGAGTTGCGGGGCGCGAATTTCGGGACACCTATCAAGACCAACGCGCCAACTATGTTGGCGCAGCTTTCACCGGAACAGCTGCTTGACTCAATCGCGATCCGCATCGACGGACCAAAGGCCTGGGAGCTCGATCTCGCTTTCGCGATCGAATTCACCGATGCCGATCGCCGCTTCGCAGTGACGGTCCGCAACGGTGTGCTGGTGTACCGCGAAAAGTCTGGCGGTGAGGTTGGCGTGACCTTGAAGATTGCCAAGCTGCGTTTGCTTGCACTGCTGGCGGGCGATTCTTCATCGCCCGGTATCGAGACAGTCGGTGACGCCCACATCTTGCAGCAGCTGCTCGCCGTGCTCGCCCCCGGTGACGACTCGTTCAATATCGTTACGCCGTAGGTCTTGTGATCGAACGACCCGTCGCATTGTCTGGATTTCAGGCGTGCGGCGGGTGTTGGCTTGTCTTCATGGCGCCGTGGAGGCATGACCTTGGGGTCAACGTACGCTCGAGGGGTGGAAACCATCGCAGCCATTGCCCTGTTCGCAAACGCCGTCTTCAACGCCGTGGTGTGGCCGCGCTTCTACCCCCGAATCGCGAACGACGCCCGCGCTGGTGAGCCTGGCGCGCGCACGGCGTTTTACCGAGTGCACGTTGTGCTCATCACTATCGCGTTGGTGCTCGCCGCGGCTTCCCTCGTCATAGGCGTGCTGCTTCTCGTCTAAGTGCCTGGTCGTGCCCGCGTGTTGTGGGTCTGTTTCGCCCCGTGAAATCCGTGAGAAGTGTGCACGGTTGCTGTATCCGCAAGTGCTGTGGGGCTCTACGGTCTTGATCACAGCGACGGGGCGACACCCCGTGTGCGCGCCCCGATAGATGGGAGCGCGCCATGACGAAGACCGACGAACCACCCGTCGACAAGAAAGCCGCCCGCAAGGCGCGAGCTCAGTCGAACACAGTCGATTCCGTGCCCATGATGGGCCGGTTGTTTCCGTTAGGACTGCAGCACGTTCTCGCGATGTACGCCGGTGCCGTCGCGGTACCGCTCATCGTGGGTGGCGCTCTCGGCTATTCGTCAGAAGACATGGCCTTCCTCATCAGCGCCGACCTCTTTGTCGCCGGTATCGCCACGATCATCCAATCCGTGGGTTTCTGGAAGTTCGGGGTGCGACTGCCGCTGATGCAAGGGGTGACCTTCGCTGCCGTCGGCCCGATGATCGCGATCGGTCAGAGCGAAGGCATCCAAGCCATCTTCGGGGCCACCATCGCGTGTGGTCTGTTCATGATTCTCGTTGCTCCGTTCTTTGCGCAGCTGCTGAGATTCTTCCCGCCGATCGTGACTGGCACGGTGATCCTCATCATCGGCCTTTCACTGATGCGCGTCGCCGCTGGCTGGATTGTCGACGGTTCCGACGACGGGGCACCACCCATAAACGTCGCCTTTGCCTTCGGCACGCTGCTGTTCATCATTCTGATCGAGCGCTTCGCGCCACCGGCGTTGCAGCGAGTGTCGGTACTGCTCGGTTTGGTGCTTGGCACGATCGCAGCGCTCTTCGTTCCCGGCATGGTCGACTGGTCAGGCGTTGACGGCGCCCAGTGGTTCGCCGTGGTGACTCCGTTCCACTTCGGGTTGCCGACTTTCCAAGTCGCATCCATCGTCTCGATGCTCATTGTGGGTCTCGTGATCATGACCGAAACGACCGGCGATATGATCGCCGTCGGCGAGATTGTTGAGAAGCCGGTCGGTCGTAAGCAACTTGCTGACGGTCTTCGCGCTGATGGTCTGGGCACCGTGATCGGCGGTGTGTTCAACACGTTCCCCTACACCGCATTCGCCCAGAATGTCGGCTTGGTTTCTCTCACGGGTGTGCGCTCGCGCTACGTCGCGACGGCAGCCGGTGTGATTCTTGTGGCGCTGGGTCTCATCCCGAAGGTTTCGGCCGTGGTCGAGGGGGTGCCGCGCGCCGTACTCGGTGGGGCGGGCATCGCACTGTTCGGCATGGTCGCCGCATCGGGAATCCGCACTCTGACGAAGGTCAAGTTCAACAACAAGAACGTGCTCATCGTCGCGATCTCGGTTGGCGTGGCGCTGCTGCCGACCGTGACGCCGACGATCTATGACCAGTTTCCTGAGTGGTTCACTTTGATCTTCGACTCGGGCATCAGCGCAGGCGCCATCACTGCGATCTTGTTGAATCTGCTGCTCAACTCTGAAGAGATGCGGGCAGCCAAGATGAGTGACCCGAGTATGGGGTCTTATGACGCCGTGCGCGGCCCCGCCGCTGCCGCGCTCGTGCACCCCGACGCTCGGGGAACGGGCCTGATTCCCACTCAGCTTCTCGAAGACAAGCCAGAAGTGGATGCTGCGTCCGGCGCCATTGCCGAGCCTGCGCCACCCGCTAGCAAAGACTGACGTTTCCAGCACCCGGTGGCGCGACGCTGCCCGACGCCGGCGCCGCGCCACCTATTGGATCAGCTGACGAGCGGCGCGAGCCGCCTCGCTGCGGGCCGGAGCGAGGCCAGCACGTTTTCTGGATTGCTGATGCGATGCACAGGGCCGGAGAAGCCAAGGGCGCCGGCGAGAGCACCGCGTTCATCGCGGATGCCGACCGCAAGGCAGCCGTAGCCCGAGATGAGCTCATTCATCTGGCGCGCGGCCGCGTACCTCGCCACATCGGCGATCGTGTCGGGTGAGAGCGCGCTGGCGGGTTCAGATTGTTCCGCAAGCAGGAGACGGCCCAACGCATACCGTTGTGGTTCACGTCCTAGGCGAACCGGATCACTGAACGGAAAGTCTGGATCTGAGTCCACCACTGAGATACGTGCATCGGTGTACATCACTACCTGAACTCCCCCGCGTACCGAACGGCGCACTTCGGTCAACAGTTGACGCGCAGCCGTGGATAAGCGCACGGGGGCTGCGGCTGAGGCGAGGTGTACGACCTTTGCTCCGAGCGCGAAGCCCGTGAGATCAGGGGTGCGTACAAGGAACTCGTCCTGCACCAGCAGGTTCAGCAGTCGATACGCCGTAGCCCGGGGTAGCCCGAGGGCGGTGGAGATTTCGCGCGCAGTGGCACCGGGCCCAAGTTCAGCGACCGCTTCGAGCACCGTGAGTGCACTGTGAATGGCCCGAGGTTGCCGAGCACCTAGATCTGCTGCTGCACCAGGCATCACGAGAGTCGCCTCAGACACCGGGCGAGCTGTCGGAGGCGTCTCGTGCTGGCGGCCTGCCTCGGTGGGCGTCATTTACCCCACCGAGCACGTGGGCTGCGATGGGCTCGTCGTACGTGCCGATGCCTGCAAGCGAGGCAGCCCCGCGCCGCAGGCGCCACGCTACGAGGCACGCCGCAATTGCCGCAACGACAAGGGCTACCGTTACACCCAGGTTTCCGCGCATGCCCTCGTAAGCCAGGTAGATCAAGAGTCCGCCGGCTAGAGCGATAGTCGAAACGATCGCAATCAGCGTCGAAGCGAAGGTGTTCTCGCCGATGCGGCGCAAGAAAACCGGGGCAGCAATGCAGACAAGAGCGTAGGCGACGATGTAGCCGGTCGCTGAGATCGCGATGACCGCTTGCATGGCCTCCCACGGGCTGTTGCCGGTCAGTACCGCCAAAACTGATCCCAATGTGACCAAGGGAACGGCGACACCGATGGCGACGATGGGGGTTCGATGGCGGGCGTGAACCTTTCCGAACGCCCGGGGCGCAACGCCGTCGCGACCCATCGAGAAAAGTAACCGGGTGAGCGCGGTGGTCGAAGCAATCGCGCACGCGAGAAACGATCCGGTGATGCCGAGATCGATCAGCACGCCCAGCTGCGCCGCGCCGAAAGCGTCGGCGAGATCGTTCACCGGCGATGTCGACTGGGCAAAAGACTGCCCGAGAGCGGCGAACCCCGCGATCTGGGTGTACGCGGCGAGCACGTAGAGCACCGCGGAGACAAGAACTGTGCCCACGATCGCACGCGGGATGTTGCGCAGCGGCGATCGCGCCTCGACACCCAGCGTCGCCGCGCTTTCGAAGCCGACGAAAGCTGTCAACGCCAGCACCGCGCCTGCGGCCAGACCAGCCGCCGAGAGATCATCCAGCGCAACGATCGCACTGAGATCGATCGGGCCAATCTGCACGAGTAAGGCGATGAACAGCGCCACGATGATCGCGACAGACACGAGTTCGACCACCAAAGCCAAACGTGATGACAGGCGAATTCCACGCACCAGCACGATCGCAAGCACTGCGGCCTGACCCGCGAGGGTCGCAGTGGTGGCTAGCGGTCCCCCGAATGATGGCCACAAGGCACTAATGAGCAATGTCAGATAGTGGGCTCCCCCAAGTAGTGCGAACACAGAGATGAAACCGTAGCCGATCATGATCGCTGCTCCTGCGACGACGGCAGCACCAGAGCCCAGACCTTTGGAGACGAACGTGTAAATCGAGCCAGCCGTGGCCATGCGCTTGGCGAACTGGTTGATGGTCGATGCGATCAGCAAAGCGAGCACTCCCGCGACGGCGACGGCAAGGACTGCCGCTGAACCCGCGACGCCAGCGACCAACAACACCACGGTTGTTGCAGCAGCAGACGGAGCGACGGCAGCGACAGATTGAGCAAGCACGTCTGCGAAGCCGACACTTCTACGGTCGAGGCCGTCGAGCGGTGAACGTGAGCCAAACCCGTGCACTGGTTGCGGCCGTGCAATCGCGCGTTCGAGTGCGGACATGAGCTCCTCCGAGGGTTGCCGCCAGGTTAGGCGCTGACCGTTGCTCCATCGCGTCCCGCGTGTTTCCGGTGTGTGACGCCGAATGAGACATCTGAGACGGCACGTCTCAGATGCCGTGGTTGAGGCTTCACGCTGCTGAGACAGCGGGGCAACTCGAGTCAGTCATTGTCGATCTATCTGCACCATCTGCCGCGGCTAGCTCCCGCACATCACCCCTACAGAAACGGGCACGACATGACTCAACTGCAATCTCAGGGAGTCGAGGATTCCGCGAAACGCGGCCTCACTGGTTCTCTCGGCGTCACGGCGATCGTCTTCATGGTCGTTGCCGCTGCCTCTCCTCTTACTGTCATCGGTGGAGCGGCGCCCCTCGGCATCCTGATCGGAAACGGCATCGGCTTCCCTTCGCTGTACGCGATCAGCGCCGTCATCTTGCTCTTGTTTTCGGTCGGTCTTGCGGCCATGACGCGTCACGTTCCCAAGCCGGGAGCATTCTTCACCTATGTGGGCTACGGCTTAGGTCGCTCGACCGGACTCGCCAGCGCATGGTTGGCCATGCTCACATACACGACCATCCAGGTCTCGGTTCATGCCTACGTCGGCTACATTCTGTCGATCACGCTGGAGTCGCTCGGCGGACCGGTTGTGCCGTGGTGGGTCTTCTCTCTCACCGTGATCGCGCTGGTCGGCATTCTTGGGTTTCGTCACATCGACCTGTCGAGTAAGGTGCTGGGCGTTCTGCTCGTCGCGGAGGTTGGCATCGTGATCGCCCTGGTGATCGCAGTTGTGGCCACGGGCGGCGAGGAGGGTCTGAGCCTTGCGCCGTTTGAGCCCGCCAACGTCGTCAGCGGCTCACCCGGAGTCGGTCTGATGTTTGCGATCGCCGCTTTCATCGGTTTCGAAGCCACCGCAATCTTCCGTGACGAGGCAAAAGACCCCGACAAGACAATCCCGCGCGCGACGTATGCTGCGGTGATCGGCATCGGGATCTTCTACACCGTGTCATCGTGGGCGCTCATCATGGCGTGGGGCCCGAACGGCGTCATTGACGTTGTGGCCGAAGATCCGGGCACATTCATCATCACCACCATGGCGCGCTACCTTGGCGTCATCGGTGAAGTCGGCGTCAATATCTTGCTGATCACGGCGATGTTCGCATGCGTACTGTCGTTCCACAACGTCGTCACGCGCTACCAGCACTCCATGGCCAACGCTGGCGTGCTGCCCGATCGCCTCGCGAACGTACATGCCAAGCATCTGTCACCCCATGTGTCCTCGCTCGTCCAGACGGTGACGGCAGCGGTGCTCATCATCATCTTCGCGTCGCTGGGGCTTGACCCCGTATTGCAGGTATTCACCTGGTTCGCAGGGGTCGCCACGCTGGCGATTGCAGTGCTGATGGCTATCACTTCGCTCGCTGTCATCGTCTACTTCGCCAAGACGAAGAGCGATCGCCGCGTCTGGAACACGGTCATCGCTCCGGCCCTTGGCTTTATTGGCCTTGTGACGGCGGCCGCACTAGTCATTGCGTACTTCCCGATCATGGTCGGCGACGCAGATGCCGAGGGCGCGCCGGTGTTCGGTGGCGTGAGCTGGTTCCTGTTGTCACTGATTGTGATCTTCCCCGCGATCGGATACATCCAAGCGAGCTGGATCAAGAACAAGCGGCCTGCCGCCTATGTGAAGCTGACCGACTCGATCGCCGGCTGACTGAAAAATATGTACGGCCGCCGCCGACCTCATCCCGGCGGCGGTCGTCCTCGTTCCGATTGAAGGAGAAATCCATGACCATTCTTGATTCCGTAACTGACTCTGCCTACACCGCCCCGGCCGCCCCGGTTCATCCCCTCGCCTCGCTGAGCTCTGCCGAGATCGAGGCTGTGCGCCTCTTGGTTCTGAGCTTCGAAGACTTCACGGAGACAACCCGATTCGCATACGTCGGCCTCGAAGAGCCGCTCAAGAGTGAAGTTCTTGCCTGGGGGGCAGACAGTGGTGCGCTGCCGGATCGCCGTGCTCGTGTGCAGCTGCTCGACATGGCTACGGCGCGATCGACTGACAGCGTCATCTCGATCACGACCGGGGGCGTAATCTCGCACGAGGTTCTTGATGGATCAAACGGACAGCTCGCCATTCTTGATGCCGAGTTCGAAGACGTCGGTGTGATTCTCGCCGCAGACGAGGCATGGGTAGCGGCGCTTGCGACTCGTGGTCTCACGATGGACCAGGTCGTCGCCGTGCCGCTGTCGCCCGGCAATTATGGCTTTGCCAATGAGGAAGGTCGGCGGATCCTGCGTTCGTTCGTGTTCCGCATGGACCACGAAGCCGACCACCCGTGGGCGCACCCCGTTGCCGGGCTCACCGCCTACGTCGACACGGCCAGCCGTTCGGTCATCGAGATCATCGATACCCCCGGCTACGACGTGCCTGAGACGTCAGGAAACTTCGATGACCCTGCCATGCAGGGCGCTCCCCTCGAGGGCTTGAAGCCGATCGTGATCACTCAGCCGGAGGGTCCGAGCTTCAATGTCGACGGTGAGCACGTCACCTGGGGCAACTGGAAACTGCGCGTGGGCTTCGACATGCGCGAGGGTCTCATCATGCGCGAGTTGAGCTTCGCCGACCAGGGCGTTGACCGCCCAGTGATGTATCGCGGTTCGGTGAGCGAGATGTTGGTGCCTTACGCCGAGCCGAACCCGAACCGCTTCTGGCAGAACTATTTCGATACCGGCGAGTACATGTTCGGTCGCTACACGAACTCGCTTGCGCTCGGGTGCGACTGCGTGGGTGAGATCAAGTACTTCGACGCTGTCTTCGCGGACGAACTGGGCATGCCGCGAACCGTCTCCAACGGCATCTGCATGCACGAAGAAGACTTTGGCACCCTGTGGAAGCACACCGACATCTTCACGGAATCTCAAGAAGTGCGTCGCGCGCGGCGCCTGGTGATTTCCTTTTTCACGACCGTGGGTAACTACGACTACGGCTTCTACTGGTACCTGTATCTCGACGGCACTATCGAGTGTGAAGCGAAGCTCACCGGCGTTCTGTTCACGTCCGCCTATCCCGGAGATGCCGAAGACGGCACGCCCTACCCCTACGCCTCTGAGGTGGCTCCGGGACTCGCCGCGCCCTATCATCAGCACCTTTTCAACATGCGCCTCGATATGACAGTGGATGGTGTGGCGAATGTTGTAAACGAGATTGACGCCGTCCGGTTGCCTATCTCCGAGACGAACCCGGTCGGCAACGCCTTCACTAAGAAGGTGACGCCCATTGAATCTGAGGCTGTCTCGGGTCGCGTCGCTGACGGACAGGTAAACCGGGTGTGGCAGATCGCCTCGACCGAAAAGACCAGCAGCCTCGGCCAGCCCACGTCATACATGTTGTTCCCCACCGAGACTCCTACCTTGATGGCGGCGAGCGATTCGGTGATCGCTAAGCGGGCCGATTTTGCGACGAAGAACCTCTACGTCACCAAGTACGACCACTCCGAGCGATACGCCGCGGGCGACTTCGTCAACCAGCATCCTGGCGGCGGCGGAATTCCCGAGTTCATCGCGGGAGACGAGCCCCTCGTGGGTGAGGACCTCGTGCTGTGGCACACTTTCGGCTTGACGCACTTCCCACGCAATGAGGACTGGCCAGTCATGCCGACTGACTACGCCAAGTTCACGCTGAAGCCTTACAACTTCTTCGACCGCAACCCCACACTCAATGTGCCACCGCCTGTGAGCGCCCACTGCTCGACCGGCAACCCCGTTGAAGCACAACCCGAGGCTGCCGCCCCGGATTCCTGTTGCCACTGACTTGGATCGGACTGAGCACATGGGAGAGATCTTCCACGTGGGGGCGCTCGTTCCCGCCGCGATTGGCACGTGTTGTATCGCTGCCGATCGTCGGTGGGTGCGAGCGCCCGAACTCTTGGCGTCGCTGATCATGCTGACGGCGATGCTGGATGTCATGTTCTGGTCGGTGATCGCTCCAGTTTTCTGGAGCGCTGTTCTGATTGCGTTCGCGTTGCTGATGGTGGCGGTGCGCGGCCTTGCGTGCGGCGCACGAAATGGGCCAAGATCGGCGCGTATGATGGGCGCGCACTCAGCCCTCGGGATGGTCGTGATGGCGGTTATCGTGATGGCGATGGCACCAGCCGGTTCACCGGTGGAGCTGTCTGCTGGGGTGCATCAGCATGCCAGCACCGCAGTGTCGTACTTGACTTTTTGTGTCGCCATCGCGGTGGGCTATGGAGGGTGGTCGCTGGCGACCGCGATGCACCGGCACGGAAGGTTCTCACGACTGGCGAGACTGGAGATTAGCGCCATGGGAGTGTCGACAGCCATCATGGGAGCCGCGCTGATTCTGTGAGCGGCACCAGAATGAGCGCGCGTCCGTAACCCATCGGCAACAGAATTCAGGGATGCTTGATCCATGTCGATCAAGGTCGCTCTCGAGCACTACACGAGCTATGAGTTCTCCGAGCCGGTGACGGTGCACCCCCACGTGATCAGGCTGCGCCCCGCCCCACACGCCCGTACGCCCATCGAGGCCTATTCGCTCGAGATCAGTCCGAAGAACCACTTCATCAACTGGCAACAAGACCCGTTCGGCAACTGGGCCGCTCGCATCGTGTTTCCTGAGAAGGTCAGCAAGCTCGAGATCACGGTGGGCCTCGTCGCCGACATGATGGTGATCAACCCGTTCGACTTCTTCATCGAGGAGTACGCCGAACAGTTCCCATTCGCCTATCGCCCAGAACTCGCTGCCGACCTGGCGCCCTACCGCGCGCCCGTCGACGACAGTGCCGATGCCGAACGCTGGAAGAGCGAACTTCCCGAGCTTCCCGAGGGTGGCATGGCGACTGTTTCGTTCCTGGCGAGTCTGAACTCTGCGGTGAACCGCGCCGTCGCCTACGACGTGCGCATGGAACCGGGCGTGCAGACGCCCGACGAGACGCTGCGCATCGGCATCGGCTCTTGCCGCGACTCGGCATGGCTGCTGGTGAGCTTGCTGCGCAAGTACGGTCTTGCGGCACGCTTTGTCTCGGGCTACCTCGTGCAGCTCGCGGCAGATCAGAAGTCGCTCGATGGCCCCAGCGGGCCCACTGCCGACTTTACCGACCTTCACGCGTGGGCGGAGGTCTTCATTCCCGGAGCAGGGTGGGTGGGCATGGATCCCACCAGCGCACTGTTTGCCGGCGAGGGGCACATCCCCCTCAGCGCGACGCCGCACCCGAGCACCGCGGCGCCGATTGAAGGAGCGACCGGACGCACCCAGGTCACTTTCGGCTTTCACAACGAAGTTCGACGCATTCACGAAGACCCTCGCACCACCAAGCCGTACACCAGCCAGCAGTGGGAACGCATCGACCAGCTCGGTGAAGCCGTCGACGAGCGACTGCGCCAAGGGGATGTGCGATTGACGATGGGCGGCGAGCCGACGTTCGTTGCGCTGGATGACGCCACGGCCGCGGAGTGGAACACGGATGCTGATGGTCCACAGAAGCGCGAGCGCGCGACGATCCTCGCCGAACGGCTGCGCGAGCAGTACGCGCAGGGCGGGGTCGTGCACCGAGGCGACGGCAAGTGGTACCCGGGCGAACCGCTGCCGCGCTGGAACATCGCACTGCAGTGGCGCACCGACGGGGTGCGCATGTGGAGCGATCCCGCGCTGTTTGCCGACCCCTGGAACGGTGAGGCGGCGCCCGACGCCACGGTGAAGGCCGAAGCGCTCGCGCGTCGAATGACTGAGCTGCTTGGCCTTCCTGCTAGTCAGCTATTGGCCGCGTACGAAGATCCGCTCGCTGATGTTGCCGCTGAGATGCGAAAGCCAGCGGGCCATCGCCCCGACGCAGACGAACTCGCTGAGGCTGACATTGCCGAGCTCGATGAGTCGGTCAATGAAGCGACAGGTTGGGTGCTGCCCATCACCACAGAAGAGGAGTGGACGAGCCCCGCGTGGACATTCCGGCGTGGACGATTGGTGCTGTTGCCCGGCACGAGTGCGGTCGGGCTGCGCCTGCCGCTTGACGCAATCGCGTGGACCGACCCCGAGCGCCCCGGCGAACCCAGCTACCTCGAAGCTGGCCCTTCGCTTGTGCCCGGAATCCCCAAGGTCACCGTTGTCGAGGCCGACACCGCTCAGCGCACCGCGCTCGCCATCGAGGCCCGCTCGGGTCATGTGCACGTGTTCTTGCCGCCGACCACCACACTCGAGGCATATGCCGACCTGTTGGTGCTTATCGAGACAGCAGCGCGCGAGAGCAAGACGACGGTTGTGCTTGAGGGCTACGGCCCACCGCCGGACGCCCGCATCAGCCAGCTCGTGGTAACCCCAGACCCTGGCGTTATCGAAGTCAACGTGCAGCCGACATCGTCGTGGGCCGAGCAGCGAGATCTGACTCAGTCGCTCTACGAGCACGCTCGACAGAGCCGGCTTGCCACCGAGAAGTTCGATCTCGATGGCCTGCACACCGGCACCGGTGGTGGAAACCACATCACCCTCGGCGGCACGCAGCCAATTGACTCGCCGCTGCTGCGTCGCCCCGACTTGTTGGCAAGCCTTGTCGCATACTGGCAGCGGCATCCCTCACTGTCTTACTTGTTCTCAGGACGCTTCATCGGGCCAACGAGCCAGGCACCTCGCTTCGATGAGGGCCGCCCTGAGGCCGTGTATGAGATGGAGATCGCGCTGCAAGAAGTGCTGCGCCTATCGAAAGATCCTGACGACGAAGACGCCACCAATCTGCCGTGGCTCGTAGACAGAGCGCTTCGGCATCTGCTGACCGACCTCACCGGCAACACACATCGCGCCGAGTTCTGCATTGACAAGCTCTATTCGCCCGACAGCAGCCGCGGGCGACTGGGCTTGCTTGAGCTGCGCGGATTCGAGATGCCGCCGCATCCCGAACTTGCTCTCGTGCAGGCACTTCTGGTGCGCAGTCTGGTGGCGATGTTCTGGGAGAAGCCCTACACGGCACCACTGGTGCGCTGGGGCACTCGCCTACATGAAGACTTCTTGCTGCCGCAGGGTGCTCGATCAGACATTGCCGAGGTCGTCGCTGATCTGCGCGCGCACGGCATCGCGTTTGAAGAGAGCTGGCTCGACCCGTTCGTCGAGTTCCGCTTTCCTCGCATTGGCGTCACCCGAATCGGAGGCGCCAACAACGGCATCGAACTCGAGCTGCGCCAGGCGATTGAACCCTGGCACGTGCTGGGCGAAGAGGCAACAGCTGGCGGTACTGCACGGTATGTCGACTCGTCTGTGGAACGAATTCAGGTGCGCGTTCGTGGACTCGATGGCGACCGGCACCTCGTGACGTGCCAGGGTATACCTGTGCCACTTACTCCGACCGAGCACATGGGCGAGTATTACGCCGGTGTGCGCTACCGCGCGTGGCAGCCGTGGTCTGCGCTTCACCCGTCCATCGAGGTGCACGCCCCGCTCACGTTCGAGGTCGTCGACATCGAGTCATCAGTGAGTTTGGGCGGCGCGACCTATCACGTTGTGCACCCCGGTGGTCGGTCGTACGATCATCCTCCGGTCAACGCGAACGAGGCCGAGGCTCGTCGCGCGAGTCGATTCGAGCAGCGCGGGTTCTCGGCCGGTGAGTTGGATATCGCGGCGATGCAGGATGCTGCGCGCAAAGCTGCCACGAGCGACTACCCGCGCACGCTCGACCTTCGGAGGGTTCCTCCGAAGTGAGCGTGCTCCACGAATATGCGGCAGAGCTGACGCGGGCGACGCTGCCGCTCACTGCCGCTGACGAGCGTGCTTCCGAGGCGCGCTACGACGAAGTCATCGCGCCCGAAGGCACGCTTCGTGCTGCGTGGAAGACTCTTGCTGCCGCGGCGGTCACGCTGACCTCAACCGAAGTCGACCGCCTCGACGAAGAGATCGCGCAAGCGCTCGCCGACGATGGCGTCACCTACACACATCCGGGTGACGGAGCCAGGCCGTGGAAGCTTGACCCGCTGCCACTGGTTTTTGACGCAGAGTCGTGGACAGCGCTCGAGGTCGGCTTGGTGCAGCGTGCCGAGCTGCTGAACGCGATCATGGCTGATATCTACGGCGAGCAGAAACTTCTTTCGGAGGGCATCATCCCTGCCGCGGTGGTTACCGCTCACCCCGGGTTCGTCCGCGCGATTGCCCGCCCGAGTGTTCCCCAGGCTCACCCGATTTTGATGTCGGCGACCGATCTCGGTCGAGACGAGAACGGCGAATGGCGGGTGCTTGCCGATCGCGTACAGGCACCTTCGGGGCTCGGGTATGCGATGGAGAACCGCCTGGTGATTTCGCGGCTGTTGCCGGATCTCTATCAAGAAGCAGATCTGCACCGCATGGACCCGTATTTCGCGATTCTGCGCGACGCGCTGCTGCAGTGCGCAGCGAGCGACGATACCGACCCTCGGGTGGTGGTGCTCTCACCTGGGACGCATTCTGAAACAGCGTACGATCAGGCATTTATTGCCAACACCCTGGGTTTTCCGCTCGTACAGGGCAACGACCTCATCGTGAGCGATGGATGCGTCTGGATTAAGCCAGCGCGATGGCCGAACACCGAGCCAGTTGACCGCGTTGACGTCATTCTGCGCCGTGTGGATTCTCAGTGGTGCGACCCACTTGAACTGCGCGGAGACTCGCAACTCGGGGTGACTGGGCTCGTCGAAGCGGTGCGTCGTGGCACCGTGCAGGTGGTCAACTCGCTCGGCTCAGGCGTGCTGGAGAACCCGGCGCTGCTGCCATTCATGGCTGCCGCCTGCGAACGACTGCTCGGTGAGCAACTGCGACTGCCGGCGACTCCCGCTTGGTGGTGCGGCGATCCCACAGGCCTCGCAGAAGTGCTTTACCGTCTGCGCAATGACCCGGACGGCGTTATCGTGCGCACGCTCGATGGCGACCTCGCGGGTGACGGGGTGCCCGTCGAAGACTTGATCAGCCAGATCGAGACCCACCCCTATCGCTATGTGGGTCTCGCCCGGCTGCCGCTGTCGCAAGCGCCCTCGTGGGGACGCAACGGGGCTGCCGAGCCGCAACCTCTCGTATTGCGAGGCTTTACGGTGCGCTACGGCTCGTCGTACCGCACCTTGGCTGGTGGCATGGCGACGGCACGTGATGACGACGGTGCTCCGCTGACCAAAGACGTGTGGGTTCTCAAGGCTGACCCTGACGATCCTGATCAGGGTTTGGCGTTGACGATGCCGCGCACGCTGATCCCTTCTATTCCCGCTCTTGCGCCGCGTGCGCTCGAAGACATGTATTGGGCAGGCCGATACGCAGAACGTGCCGAAGACATGCTGCGTCTCGTGCTGGCGGCGCAAACCGATCTTGAACGCAAACGCGCTCCCCGAACCAGTGCCGAGTCAGTACTCCTGGGCGTTATCCACTCGCTCGCGGGCACCAGGTTCTCGCAACCGAACGAAGAGTTGCGTTCGCTGTTGGTAGACGCGCGTCGCTCTGGATCGGCGGCACATGCTCTTTCGCGTATGCGAGGTTCGCTTGAGGGAGTCCGCGACCAGCTGTCGGGCGATGTGTGGCGAGTATTCGGCGCCGCCGATCGCGCCATGGCGGTCGCACGCACGACGGCGCACAGCCCACAGATCGCAGAGTCCGCGGGACGCATGCTCACGGGCGTGCTCTCACTGCACGGCGTCACCGCCAACATGATTCGTGACTCGGGCTGGCACATGATCGAGGCCGGACGCTACATCGAGCGCTCGATGCAGCTGTGCGCGTTGCTCTCGGCCACCACCTCGGCACACCCGGTGCGGGCCACCGATCGAGGAATTCTCGATGGCGTCTTGCTTGCCGCCGAGAGTCTTGTAACCCATCGCCGTCGCTATCGCGGCTACGGCCGCACGCGTAGCGTTTTCGAACTGCTGTTGAAAGACCTCGACAATCCGCGTTCGCTCGCGTTCGCGCTTGAGCAGTTGCACACGCACCTGGCGGCACTGCATGAGTCAACGGGGTTGACCAGACCAGAGCGGCTTCGGTTCGAGCTGGCCGACATGCTCGACGCCACCGACGCTGCGACCCTCTCGCAAGAGGTTGATGGCTATCGGCCCGCACTCGCCGAGCTGCTTGAGGAGATGTCACAGGGGCTTCGTCAGCTGTCAGATGCGGTCGGGGATGTGCACTTCGCAGGCGGGCCGCCGTCGATGGAGATGTCGTCGCTCTCGCTGATTGAAGAGATCGGGCGCGCATGAAATACGTGCTCTCTCACAGCACCGAGTATCGCTATGACAAGCAGGTGCGCAACAGCCTCGGTGTGCACCATCTGCGGCCGCGGTCACTGCCCTGGCAAGAGGTTGCATTCCACACGGTGGTGCTTGACCCGGTGCCCAATGACACGACTCGCGACGTGGACTACTACGGCAACGCGGTCACCTACTACCACCTTCTCGAGCCACACACGCGGCTTGAGATCGCCGCAACGAGCGAAGTGACGGTTACCGCGCCGATCTATGACGAGACGGCGCTTGCAATGCCGTGGGAGAGCGCCCGTCCCTTGCTCGGCGACACCGGCCCGCACGGATGGAGTGCCACCGAGTTCGCGCTCGAGTCGCCAAGGGTCAAGCACACCCCCGAAGCCGCGGAGTACGGCGCGGTGTCTTTGACTCCCGGCCGAGCGCTCGGCGAGGCTGCGACTGATCTGATGCAGCGTATCTATCGCGACTTCGACTACGACACGAAAGCCACCACCGTCACGAGCACGGTTGCAGACGCGATGCGAAAGCGCGCTGGGGTCTGCCAGGACTTCGCTCATGTGGCCCTGGCATGTCTTCGCAGCCACGGGCTGGCCGCACGCTATGTCAGCGGATATCTCGCCACGCAGCCACCTCCAGGCAAAGAACGCGTTTTCGGTGCCGATGCTTCCCACGCCTGGCTCGCGGTGTGGTTGCCCGCGTCAAATGAGTGGCTGGCGATCGACCCGACGAACAATCAATGGGCAAACGATCGATACATCACGGTGGCCTGGGGTCGGGACTATGGTGATGTTGCGCCGGTTCGTGGCATCATCTGGTCGAAGGCTAAGCGATCAACGCTCAAAGTCTCGGTGGATGTGGCTCCGGTGGAGGCGTAAAGCATGAAGGCATTTCGCTGTCGCGTATGCGGTGCACAGTTGTTCTTCGAAAACTCGGTTTGCGTGTCGTGTGGCACCGCGCTGGGGTATTCCCGTGATGAGCACGACATCGTTCCGCTCGACAAATCGGGGCAGTACGTCGACTCCGATGGCATGATCTGGCATATATGCCGAAATTTGAATTTGTCTGGATGCACGTGGCTAGCGCGCATCAAGGGCGAGCAGTGCGACAGCTGCGCATTGACGCGAGTGCGTCCGAACGACGCTGATCTTGAGGGTCTCGAGAACTTCGTCGCGGCAGAGCGCGCGCAACGTCAGCTGGTGGTCGAGCTCGACCGCCTGGGTTTGCCTATTCGCAACCGAGCTGATGATCCGACCGAGGGACTCTGCTTCGATCTCCTCTCGAGCGTCTCGCAGTCGGTGACAATCGGGCACGCCGATGGTGTGATCACGATCGACCTCGCCGAGAGCGACGACGTCTATCGTGAGCGAGTGCGAGACCGGCTCGACGAGCCGTACCGAACAATGCTCGGGCACTTCCGGCACGAGGTCGGTCACTACTACCAGTGGCAACTCGTGCGCTCAGACGACGAGGCTGCTCGCTTTCGTGCGTTGTTCGGCGACGAGCGCGCCGACTATCAGGCCGCAATCGACGAGCACTACGCGAACGGTGCGCCAGCGGGTTGGCGGCAGTCCTACATCTCGCAGTACGCCACGATGCACCCCCACGAAGATTTCGCCGAAACCTGGGCGCACTACCTTCACATTCGAGACACCATCGATACCGCGGTGTCGTTTGGGCTCATCTCGGAACCGTCCGCGGATCAGCGGTTTCGAGAGCAGGTCGTGAACGTGTGGATGCCGCTGGCGGCCGCCCTCAACGGGGTCAACCGTTCGATGGGCAAAGAAGATCTCTACCCGTTCGTCATCGCGAGCGACGTGCTCGACAAGCTCGACTATGTCGCCGAACTGGTGGGCGCCAGTACCGCTAGATAAACGCGGGCAGGTCAGTCCACGCGTCTGGCGCGGGCTCGACGCCGTCGCGGGTGACGGTTCCCTCGATGAGGCCGTACGGTCGATCGGCGGCCCAGAAGACTTCGTTCGGGTTTTCGAGTCCGAAGGGCTTCAGATCGTATGCGAAGTGGTGCTTGTTCGGCATAGAGAAGCGCACTTCGGCGATCTCAGGCCGTGCCGCAATCGCAGCTTTGCCCATTTCGAAGAGCGTCTGCTGCAGCGCAAGCGAGTGCACCGTGGCAAAGGTAGACAGCAACACTTCGAGCACGTCCCTATAAAGCGCGTTGTAGTCGATGCCAGCCTCGACTGCCTCGGGCAGAAAGCGCCAGCGCCCGGTGACTGAGGTGGCCATGATGCGGTCTGTGGCCTCGACGAGAGTCGTGTACTTGTCTCGAGGAAAACCGTGAAACTCGCTTCCGGTCGACTTGAGCACGGTGAGGTCTTTGACGCCGCCGGTCACGTGGGTCTTACCGTCAATGACCTGAACCGCCGCGAGACGCGTGCCCTGGCCGACGCGCACGAACGAATGGTCGTGCGGTTTGCCGTCAACCAGAATGCGCGCCCACTCATACTGCTCGGCCTGCCACAGTCCACCTTCGATCCAGTCGAAACCCGCAACGAAGTGCTCTGAGAGCTTCAGCAGGTACTCTTCAGGCGAAAGCACGCCGTGCTCCTTCGCGAAGGCGAAGGCGGTGTTCTTCTGCGTATCGGTCGCGACAACCATGCTGTTGTCGCCCGAGAGATACGAGTCGACAAGCGCGGCGCCGCGCAGTTGAGATGACACATTCAGGTCGACGATCTCGTGACGTGGGGTGTCGCGATAGATGCGCACAACGCGGTTCTCGGCCTTGCCGTACTTGTTGGCGCCAAGGCTTACGGATACATCACTCATAGCTAACTCCCTCGATAGGTTGAATAGGCGAACGGGCTGAGCAGCAGGGGCACGTGATAGTGCCGGGTGCCGCCTTGGGCTTCGCCTTCAACGCTGAAGGTGACGGTGATGAACGGGTAGAAACTCGCGGTATCTCGATCGGTGAAGTACTCGCGTGTGAGAAAGGTCAGTGTGTAGTCACCTGGTTCCAAGACCTCAGGGCCGAGCGAGGCCCGACCGTCGGCGTCGGTCTTGCCGTGGGCGATGATCGCCCCGGGTGCTTCGGCAACGATTGATTGACCGGATGCTGCGGCGAGCACCACGCCCATCCCTCTGGCGGGCTCACCTGTTGCAGCGTCGAGCACGTGGGTGGTCAGGTGTGTCATGAAGCATCTTTCACTGAATCAGCGGGGGCGGGCTCTTGCAGCGCCACATTGAGGCGAAGCAGCGCGATTTCGGCCAACTGTGCCACAGCCTCGGCCGCTTCGGTTTCTTCGTCGTTGTGCAGCCGCCGCGTAAGCTCGCTCAGCATCTCGGCGGGTGAACGCCCGGCAGCGCGAATAAGAAAAACGCGACCGAACTGAGCTTCGTAGGCGGCATTTCCCGCCGCAATTCGTGATGTGACGTCGGCGTCAGCATCCGTCATCGAAGACTGCTCGCGGCGAGATGCATCGGCCTCAGCGCCCTTCTCACTCGGCTTCTCGCCGATGCGAGGGTGCCGCTCGAGCGCTGCGTCGAGGTCGGCGCGCGTCCAGGCCTGGGCGCGCAGCGACGCGAACCCTTCGAGTTCGGCCGCAGAGTCGTACGGCCTCGCCCCGACGATCTCGTGTGCCCATGGCACGATCGCGGCCCAGGTCAACGCCATCTCGATCGCGTCAGCGGCGGCCATGTGGTTGAAGTCCTCGATGTTCACAGGGCTCCTCTCTGGCTTTGACGCTACCGCCGGTAGCGACGCACGAAGTTTTCGTCAGGGAAAATTCTTGTTTCGTGCACTGAGGCAACGCTCTTGCGATCGCGCGTTACACGGCTGAAACGAGCGACGCACGCAGCGGCAATATCGTAAGAGGCGAGCAATAGACAGGAGCTTCAGTGGTAGCCAAGCGAACCGTCGTTCGGTCGGGAAGAACGTATCTTCACGGGTACTTTCAGCCCGCCGCCATCGTCATCGAAGACCGTCGCATCGTTGACGTCGTCTCGGTGGGCGCGCGGGTGCACGGTGCCAGCACCAGCGTCGTGCCAGACGATGCCGTGTTGTTGCCAGGACTCGTCGACTCTCACGTGCACGTCAACGAACCCGGCCGCACCGAATGGGAGGGGTTTCGCTCGGCCACGCGTGCCGCAGCAGCGGGTGGCGTCACCACCATCGTCGACATGCCGCTCAACTCGCTGCCGCCCACGACGACAGCCGCGGCACTCGAGATCAAGCGTGCGGCGGCAGCGCCGGCGTCTTATATCGATGTGGGGTTCTGGGGCGGGGCGATACCCGAGAACCTCGGCCAGCTTGCGCCGCTTCACGCCGCGGGCGTCTACGGCTTCAAGTGCTTTCTCTCGCCTTCCGGTGTTGACGAGTTTCCGCACCTCGACCGTTCGCAGCTGGTTTCAGCCATGGAAGAGATCGCCTCGCTCGGCTCGAAGATCATCGTGCACGCCGAAGACCCGGCGCTGCTCGCCGATCATGGTTCGCTCGGCCGCGACTACGACACGTTTCTCGCCACGAGGCCGGCCGCAAGCGAGGCTTCAGCGATCGAGACCGTGATCGACAGTGCACGACGCACCGGCGTGCGCGCCCATATTCTTCATCTGAGCGATGCCAGCTCGCTGCCGGCAATTCGCGCGGCGAAAGCGCAGGGCGTGGCGCTGAGCGTGGAGACGTGCCCGCACTATCTGACGATCGCTGCCGAAGAGATTCCCGACGGAGCGAGCGAGTTCAAGTGCTGCCCGCCCATCCGCGACGCATCCAATCGAGATCTGCTCTGGCAAGGGATCACCGACGGAACCATCGACGCCATCGTCAGCGATCACTCACCGTCGACGGTCGATCTCAAGCGTGCGGGAAACGGCGACTTCGGCCTGGCGTGGGGCGGCATTGCCGGATTGCAGGTCGGGCTGTCTGCGGTATGGACTGAAGCGCGCAGCCGTGGCATTTCGCTTGAGACGATCCTGCCGTTGTTTACGACCGGTCCGGCAGCGATCGCAGGCCTGCCGGGGCTGGGTGTGATCGAAATCGGTGCACCCGCGCACCTCGCGGCGTTCGGCGTTGATGATCGGTTTTCTATCGACGCGTCTCGATTGATGCACAAGAACCCGATCACCGCCTACGACCACCGCGAGCTCAAAGGAAAGATACGACGCACCTGGTTGCGTGGCAGTTCGATCTACGACGTCACTGATGACGGTGCGCGTACCGCCCCGCAATTTCGCGGCGCGCCAAGCGGACGGCTGCTCACCGCAAGCGTGACGATAGCGAGTTGATGCCTGCATGTCACACGATCGCAACAGCAATCGGCTTTGATGGGGGCATGAGCGTGCAGTTCGAGATTCTTCAGCCTGGGCAGGGCGCCATTGGCGGCGACCACTATCTGCCATCCACCCCTTCGACGGTGCGTTGGGGAAGACTCCCATGCGCGGCCGACGAAGCGGTGTTGAAAGTCGCAGCCGGCGAGACGGTGACGATCGACACCGTCAGCCACGAGGGCATTCTCGAAGACCAGGGCAAAGACCCGCTCGCCTACTTCACCGGCAAGGGGGTGGATGCTGACGCCGTGCTCGACGACGCCATTGCGATCGCCCGCACCATGTCACGCGACACGCTCGCCGATGGGCCCCATGTGGTCACCGGGCCGATTCACGTTGACGGAGCGGTGCCGGGCGATCTGCTGAAGATCACGGTCGTCAAGCTGCTTCCGCGCGTGCCATACGGCGTGATCTCGAACCGCCATGGCAAGGGCGCCCTGCCCGGAGAATTGCCGCGCGGAGAGCACAACGTGAGCGTTTTCACCCCCGTCGAACAGCGCGAAAGCGGGCTCGTGGGGGTGTTGCCGGTCACCGAGGGCGGGCCGGGCATCGTGGAGTTTCCGCTTGCGCCGTTCCTCGGAACGATGGGGGTGGCCGTCGCCTCCGACGTGCACCCTCACTCGGTACCGCCAGGAACGCACGGGGGAAACATCGACATCAATCTGCTCGTCGAGGGCACCGTGCTCTACCTGCCCGTGCAGGTGGCGGGCGCACTTGCGTACGTAGGCGACCCGCATCTCGCGCAGGGCGACGGCGAGGTTGCGCTGACGGCGCTTGAAGCCTCGCTGCGCGCCACCCTTCGCTTCGACGTCGTGCCCAAGGCCGAAGCGCTCGCCGAATTCGGCGAGATCATCGGGCCGATGGTGCGCGCCGATGGCTACCTGGTGCCGACCGGCATGGACCCTGACCTGGGCGAGGCGATGCGCCACTGCGTGCGCGCCGCGCTCTCGCTGATTCAGACACGCTGGGGCCTCGACGAGCACCTGGCCTACGCCTACCTCAGCGCCGCCACCAACTTCGACATCTCGCAGGTTGTCGACATCGTGTGCGGGGTACACGCCCGCATTCGCGAAGCAGACTTTGCAGGCATCGATCGTGGCTGATCTTCCAATGGGAGCGCCGTCCGCTGCGTCGGCCCTCTACGGCGTCATTGGGGCCGCTGCCGTGCCGATTGACCTGCTTGCGGCATTCGAAAAGTATGAGGCAGCGATTCTCGCCAATGACCTCGAGCGCCTCGACGCGGCGTTCGCCCCCGGACCCGACACCGTGCGCGGCGATGCCGCAGGGCTTCTCGTGGGCCGTGACGCGATCTCGGCGTTTCGCAGTGCGCGCGGCGGTGTCGCCACCCGCGTGATCGAACGCATTGAACACCGGCCGATGGGGGTGGATGCTGCGCTGCTCATCTCGGTCTCGCGATACGTCGATGGCGGCACCGGATTGCAGACCCAGCTGTGGGAGCGCGTCGACGGGCAATGGCTCATCACGGCTGCTCACGTCACGCCTCGTGCTCAGGCCTTCGACAAGTCGGTGTGGCGAATGGTTGGCGATCCCCTCTTTCAGGGCGCGTGGGAAGGCCCGCTTGCCGGGCTCACGGTTGCCGTCAAAGACCTGTTCACGATCAAGGGCTACCGCGTCGGAGCAGGAAACCCGACCTACCTGGAAGGTCAGCGTGCCGAGTCGACCACCGCGCCGGCAGTCAGCGACCTGCTGCGCGGCGGAGCATCGCTGCGCGGCATCGCCCGCACCGACGAGTTTGCCTACAGCGTCGCCGGCGACAACGTGCACTACGGCACTCCGCCCAACGGTGCTCTGCCGGGCGCGCTACCCGGGGGGTCGTCGAGTGGCCCGGCCACCGCGGTTGCGACTGGCCAAGCTGATGTCGGGCTCGCCACCGACACCGCCGGATCGGTGCGGGTTCCCGCGTCGTACCAGGGGCTGTGGGGCTTGCGCACAACCCACGGTCTCGTGCCACGCCAGGGTCTGCTGCCGCTTGCGCAGTCGTTCGACACCGTGGGGTGGCTGACCCGCGACGGCGACACGTTGCGCCGTATCGCGGAGTGGTGCCTGAGCTACGACAGTTCGGAGTCGACCGAGAAGGTCTTCGGCGAGTCGGGCGACGAGTTGCCCTGGTGCTTCATCGTTCCCACCGAAGCGCTGGCAAGCGCAGAGCCGGCTACCGCAGACGCTTTTACCGAGATGCTCGCGGCCTTGGCCACGCTCGATGATGCGCCACTCGTAGAAGAAGTGTCACTTGGCGACCTCGACGACTACCTGCAACCGTTCCGCACCGTGCAGGGCGCCGAGGCGTGGCGCAACAACGGCGAGTGGGTGGGCGCGAACTCCGAAGCGCTCGGGTCCGCCGTGGCCGAGCGGTTCCGCGTCGCCGCTGACGTGACCGCCGAAGACGAGTCCGCAGCACGGCAGCTCTTGGCGCCTCTTCGTGAGCGCTTGCGCGGGGTGGTGCGAAATGCCGTGCTCTTACTGCCAACCGTTCCCAGCCCTGCGCCGGCACGCACCGCGACCGGTGAGCGCATCGACGCGCTACGCGCCGCAACGCTGCGTATGACGACCCCCGCTGCTGTCGGAGGCTTGCCCGCAATCTCGGTGCCCTTGCTCACCGTCGATTCTGCACTTGGTCGCGCCCCCGTGGGTGTGAGCCTCATCTCGCGCGAAGGAACCGACCTCGCGCTGGTGCGTCTCGCGCAGCGGTTCGCGGCAGCGCTTGATGCGGCAAAGTCAGCATCCACTTCACCCACTGCCGTCATCGAAGGAGACTTGGCATGATCCCCGGCCCCATCGACCCGCCGGCGCGCCTGCTGATGGGCCCCGGCCCCATCGCTGCGTACCCGAGCGTGCTTGAGGCCCTCGGTGCTCCGCTGGTGGGCCAATACGACCCGTTCATGACCGCCACGATGAACGAGACACAGGAGCTCTATCGCGCCGTGTGGGCGACCGCCAACGAGGCCACGATGCTGGTGGATGGCACCTCGCGCGCGGGAATTGAAGCGGCGATGGTGTCGTTGATTCGCCCGGGCGATCGCGTTCTCGTGCCCGTTTTCGGCCGGTTCGGTCATCTGCTCGCCGAGATCGCCGAGCGCGCGATGGCCGAAGTTCACACGATCGAGGTGCCGTGGGGGCAGGTGTTCCCGGTCTCGGTGATTGAAGAAGCGGTCGTGCGTGTGAAGCCCACGCTGCTCGCGCTGGTGCAGGGCGATACCTCGACCACGATGCTGCAGCCGCTCGACGAGGTGGGTGCGATCTGCGCCGCGCACGGCGTGCTCTTCTACTCCGACGCGACCGCTTCGCTGGGTGGCAATGCTTTCGAGGCCGATGCCTGGGGGTTGGATGCGGCCACCGCCGGGCTGCAGAAGTGCTTGGGAGGCCCTCCCGGATCAGCCCCCATCACGCTGTCAGAGCAGGCGGTCGAGGTGGTTCGCTCGCGCGGTCGGGTGGAAGCGGGTATTCGCGAAGAAGGTGACCCCGAGGCTGCTGATTTCGTGCGTTCGAACTACTTCGACCTCGGGATGATCATGGACTACTGGGGTCCGCGTCGACTGAATCACCACACCGAGGCCACCTCGATGCTCTACGCGGCGCGTGAGTGTGCGCGAGTGATTCTGCTCGAAGGGCGCGAGGCTGTGATCGAGCGCCACCGCATGGCCGGTGAGGCGATGCTCGCTGGTGTGCGCGCGCTCGGTTTTGTCACCTTCGGCGACCTTTCGCACAAGATGACCAACGTGGTGGCGGTCGAGATTCCCGAGGGCGTGCCCGGCGACGAGGCGCGTGGAGCGATGCTGACCGACTTCGGAATCGAGATCGGAACGTCGTTCGGTCCGCTGCACGGCCGTGTCTGGCGCATTGGCACCATGGGCTACAACGCCCGTCAAGATGCGGTGACCACGACGCTCGCCGCTCTCGAAGAGGTGCTTGCTCGCTACGGTGTGTCGGTTCCGGCTGGCGGCGGGGTCGACGCGGCGCTCGACGTGTACCGCGCATGACTCGCATGCTGTTGAGCGTTGAACGTGACGCGATTGCCACAGCCGCGCGCCGGGTGATGGCGCGTTGCGACGAGCTTGCGCGCATGAGCTCGTCAACCGAGGGCATCGAGCGGGTGTATCTCTCGCCCGAGCATGCCAGGGTGAACCGTCTCGCTGCCGAGTGGATGCGTGAGGCGGGCATGTCGACAAGACAGGATGCCGCAGGCAATCAGATCGGCCGTCTTGAAGGAGCGTTCGGCCTCGAAGCGCCGGCATTGATGATGGGCTCGCACCTCGACACCGTGCCCGATGCCGGTCGCTTCGATGGGATCGTCGGAGTGCTCATGGCCCTCGAGGTGGTCAGGATGCTGCGGGTGCCGACAGCTGACGGCAGCTTTCGGTCGCCGTTTCCGTTCGCTCTTGAAGTGATCGCTTTCTCAGACGAGGAGGGCACCCGTTTCGGCAAGGCCCTGCTGGGCTCATCGGCGGTGGCGGGCACGTGGGATGCGGAGTGGTGGAACCTCGTCGATGAAGAGGGCAACACGCTTCGCGAGGCGTTTCGCGAGTTCGGTCTTGACCCCGGTCGTGTCGGCGAGGCCGCGCGGCGGCCGGAGGAATTGGTCGGCTACCTTGAGGCGCACATCGAGCAGGGGCCACAGCTCGACGAGCGCGGGGAGTCGCTCGCTGTCGTTTCGTCGATTGCGTCAGCCAGGCGTTTTCAGCTGATCGTCGAGGGTGAGGCTCGCCATGCCGGCGGCACGCCGTACGATCGCAGGCGCGACGCGCTGCTGGGGGCGAGCGAAGCGGCGCTCGCCGTCGAGCGCATCTGCAGCGCTGAGCACCACATGGTGGGCACGGTGGGTCAGCTCGAGGCGTACCCGGGCGCGGTGAATATCGTGCCGGGCGAGGCGCACCTTTCGCTGGATCTGCGCGGTGAGTTCGATGGTACGCGCGATGAGGTGTGGCAGCTGTTGACCAGCGAGTTCGACGCGATTATGGGTCGCCGTGGCCTGCGGTGGAAGGCGCGAGAGATCCACGCCGCGCCAGCGGTGTTCTGCGCGCCGCTGCTGCAAGACGTGGTGCGCGCCGGAATCTTGTCAACGCTGCCCGAGGGTGGCGATGACCCGGCAACGATCTTCAGTCGTGCTGGCCACGACGGCATGGCGATCGGTGCGATCACCGACGTCGGCATGCTGTTTCTGCGCAATCCCGATGGCATCAGTCACCACCCCGACGAGTCAGTCTCTTCAGGTGACGTGGCCCGTGGTATCCAAGCGCTCGCCGAGGCGGTGCTGCAGTTGAACGCCGACCGCTAGCGCGGCCGGGTCGCCCCGCCCTAACTCGCCACTCGCGCTGCGCGTCCTCGCCACTCGCGCTGCGCGTCCTCGCCACTCGCGCTGCGCGTCCTCGCCACTCGCGCTGCGCGTCCTCGCCACTGGACCCGCCCGTCCCCGCCACCGCCGCCCGTACGCCGCAGCGAAACGGCCGGTGGTTTCGTCAACACGCCGCGGTTCGGTCTCCGCAGGACCCTATCTGTGCAATTCCCCGGCCGTTTGACGCGTGTGGCTGCTGCAGCACCGGCAACCGTCACCGGCACGCGCACGACCCAACGTCGTGCCCTATCGGCTGCCTACCGCAGCGAAACGGCCGGTGCTTTTGTCAACACGCCGTGGGTCGGCGCCCAGAACACCTGCCCTGCACAATTCCCCGGCCGTTCTGTATGGGTGGATGCCGGAGGGCAGACGCGCTTCGGCGCTCGCTAGTTGTTCCGCCCGCAACGCGGGGCGGTAGCGTGTCGGGATGCCCATCGCACTTGTCACCGGAGCCGCTCGCGCGAACAGTATCGCGGCGGGTATCGTGCCGCGCTTGGTAGCCGATGGCTGGGATGTTGCCACCAGCGACCTCGTGAACGCGGACTACCCTTGCGATCTTGCTGACGCTGAGGCAGCAGCCGGACTTGTTGACCGCGTTGCACGTGAGCGAGGGCCGATATCGGCGCTGGTCCTGAGCCACGCGCACGACGTCGAGTCGGGCATTCTCGACACGGATGCTGCGAGTTTCGACCAGCACATCGCCGTGAACGCTCGCGCGAGCTTGCTGATGATCGCGGCTTTTGTTCGCCAGGTTCCGCAGGACGGCGGCGCGGTGGTGGCGTTGACCAGTGATCACACCACGGGCAACCTGCCGTACGGCGCGTCGAAGGGTGCGCTTGACCGGATCGTCATTTCAGCGGCCCGGGAACTTGGGCCCAAGGGCATTTCGGCGAACGTGCTCAACCCCGGACCCATCGATACGGGTTGGATGGACAGTGATCTTGAGCGGCAGTTGATGGCGCAGCATCCACTTGGCCGGCTGGGAACACCAGGTGACATCGCGAGTTTTGTCTCATACCTCGTGTCTGCGGAGGGGCGCTGGATCTCGGGCCAACTGTTGCACGCGGATGGTGGGTTCTCGGCGCGTTACTGATCCCCGGCGCAAAGCGCCAACGCCGTGCGTCAGTGCTGGATGCCCGTGCCAAGCGCCAGTGCGTGATGCCCGTGCTGGGTCTCAGTGCAGGCAGAACTCGTTGCCCTCGGGATCGCGCAGTTGGTAGTAGTACTCGGGCCAGGGCCCCCAGTCTTGGTCGATGAGACGCACGACCTCTGCACCCAGAGACAGGAGCCGTTCCTTCTCGGCGTCAAGTTCTTCGTGAGTGGGCTGACGGCCCGGGGCGGCGTTGATGTCGAGGTGCATGCGGTTGCGCGTCTGTTTGGTGCTGTCTGCGTGCAGGAAGAGCATTCGCGGGCCTTCGCCGCTCGGGTCTTGGGCTAGGCCCCGATGGGCGAGATCCTTTTCGGTAAGGCCCGCTGAGAGCAATTGGCCCTTGAGAGGTTCGTCCCATTCCTGCTCGGGGTAGCCGAACACAGCTGCCCAGAACCGGGCAAGCGCGGGTGGGTCGTCGGCGTAGAACACGATGTTGCCAAGCTTCGATGCCATGACCGAGACAGTACTCTGCGCGGGCGACGTCGACAGGGATGCGTGCGACTCTTGCGCGACAGTCGGCTTGAGCGGGCGTGCGGGCGTACGGGCGTGCGTTGAGCGTGGAGCGTGGAGCGTGGAGCGGGACGTGCACAGAATCGGGATTCGTCAGAAAGGTGGCGGATCTGTCGAAGGTACGAAACGGAGGGTAGGTGTCGGGACGTCGATGTAGGTCTGCCCGCCAGGGGTGACCCATTCGAGAGTGCCCGATCCTAGGTGGGTGATCTTCCACCCTCGCGCGTGCTTCAGAGTGTGATGTCGGCGACACAGGTGAGCGAGATTGTCGTGCTCGGTGGCTCCGCCGAGCGCCGCATCATGGCTGTGATCGATATCGCACCGCCATGTGGCCATACGGCACCCAGGAAAGCGGCAATGCTCATCGCGTACGCGCAGCGTGCGCCGCAAGTCTTCGTTCGGCCGGTACCGATCGACGGCCAACACCGCCCCGGTGACCGGATGCGTCATGACGCGGTCCCAACCGGTGGCGGCTCCAGCCAGGCGCCGTGCGGTGTCGGCGTCGATTGGGCTTGATCCGACTAGCTCAGCCCCGCGGTCGTGGACGCCGGCCAGCGTCAGCACGGGGACGACCACCTGCACGTGTGCTTTGATGCCATCGAGACCGTCGCCAGCAGCCATCGGTGCGCCATTGAGGGCAATATCGGCCAGCACGTCGGCGCGAAGCTGGTCCATCGTTCTCTTGTCTGCTGGCATCGTGTCGGTGGTCGATGCGCCACGTGCACCAGCACCAGCACCAGCACCAGTCCCGGCACCTTGGTCGGCGCCGTCATCGACCCCGAATGCGCTCGAGCCGACGCCGGCGGAACCGTTCTTTGAGGCAGCATCGGCGACGTCCGTCGCCGCACGCATGGCTCGCGCCATTTCGGTGCACCGGTCGTAGATGCCGTGGGCGAGCACGGCGGGGCCGACGAAGAGCAGGTCGGCCATGCCGTCTGCGGTGTCGCGCAGGAATAGGCCACGCTTCTTCCGCGCTTCACGGTGCCGTTCGGTGGTCGAGGTCGGCATGGCAGTTTCGGCGATTGCGCCGATGATGGTGCGCAGCCGACCCGGTGTTTCGATCTGAGCCCGGTCGAGTGCCATCTGCTCGAACTCGGCGCGAGCGTCTGGGTCGTCAATCGGTGCACCTGCGGAGAGGATCACGTCGACGTGCGCGGGGCTGATCCGGCCTTCGGCAAGCGCGGTGAAGGTGTGAGGAAACTGGTGAAATAGCGTCCACGCGTCAGACATCTTGCGCTGCACGACGTGATCGCTGACGCGGAGTGCCGCCGCGATCTCAGCGGCCGCGTTGCGCATCGGAATGTCTTGCTCGCGGCGACGGCGATCTTCGGGAAGCCGGCTGGTCTGCAACTCGGCGACTTCGAGAGCGGCAACCAAAAGCGTCGCTTGGCGTGAGTGAAGGTTCGCGATCGACGCATTGATGTCGCGCAACGAACGAGCCAGATCGGCGAGCATCGCGTTCTCAGCTGGGAGTGGATCCTTTGCCGGAAGATCGTCTAGATCTGCGAATCTCATGACTATATTGTCGCAGTAGCCTCAGACATTTATTCGAAATAGGCATACGGCCTACTCTTCGCTGAGGCTCTCGAAGAACTCGAAGTCTTCGCTGTCGTCGTCCGCGGTCTTCCTATCGCGACGGCGTGTCATTCGCTGAGCGAAATCGCTCGAGAACTTTGAGGTCGTTGCCTTTGCCCCATCGAAGGATTTACTACCGAAACGCTTGACGGCACCGATACCCTCCGTGCCCGTTTCGATTGCTTTGTCTCTTGTCTCGGCGGCGGCGACAGTCCACTTCTTAGCTTCAAGGGATTGTCTGCCGGCATCGATTCCGAGATGTTCATGAAAAGCGATCACCCCGGTCGCGACGTGGTTGCTTGAGTGCACCACAGCGCCCGAGGCAACCGGGTGCAAAAGAACCTGTGCGTTGGCGCCGACGGCAGCCGTCTCGATACGGATCAATAGGTTTTCTGTTGTTGCCGCGATGTGTGCTCGGCGCTTCGCGCGCGCTGCTTGCAGAGCTTTGCGGTGGCGATCGAGATCATCGGGGGTGGAATCAAGCACCCGGTCGAGTTCAAGCACGGCAATTGCGTCTTGAAGCTGAAAGCACCGTGCGAGCACCGCGAGCCACTCCTGCACGGTGACTTCAGCATCCTTAGAGATCTTGGCCAGGTCTCCGACCTTTGATTTCTTCTCTAGCTTTTCAGCGAGTGCATCGAGTTGGCGCAACGCGTAAGCCTGCGTGCGAGCAACCGTTTGGGTCGACCCCTGCACTTTCGACCACGTGACGTCTGAAACGCGACCCACATGCTCGCGAATGGTCATCGCCTCATCGATGACAAACCCCACTCCGATCATCTCCGCGAGGGCGGAATCCTTCTGAGCGCGAAGCACGTCATCGACTTTCTCGTCGATGATCGCCAGGTAGTCGGTGATCTCTTCCATCGTCTGCTGCATCGCGAGTTGCGCCATGATGCCGGCGGCGCCGGCCAGCATTGCGGGGTTGGTCATCATCGACCCGATGGATCCGGGCTTCACGATCTCAAGAAGCCCGGTGATTTTGCCCTTGTCGGTAAGCACCGCGCGGCTGACGTCAGAAGTTGAGCCGGTCATTAGCGTGCTGACCTTCATCGCCTTCGCAGATTCGTCCGTCAGTTTCACCCACTTTCCGGATTGGGCCACAATCTCAGAGCCAGCCTGCGCGATGCCCGAGCCGGCGTTTAGCGCCGTACCAACCCGCTGATTCAGAGCCAGATCTTTCGAGGCGACGCCGGCAGAAGACACAAACAGCTCGACGGCACCAGGCTCGCCGATAATTGCCAGACCATCTCCGTCTGCGAGCAGTTCGACCGCCATGCCTGGCTCGCTATCGTGCGTCATTTGCTCCAACTATCTGCCGCTTCATCATTGGCGGCGGCTGTCTCTACCGGGCTCTGCGGTCGGCACTCAATCTTCAACGCTGAATCATCCCGCCGCGCGATCGTCGGCGTAGCGCGGGGCCATCGCTTCCATCTGGTCCATCACGAGGGCTATCGCGCCAATCTGCTTGTCGGGCGGGTACTTGTACTTGACGAGCAGCCGTTTGATCGACGAGCGCAACTTCGCACGCACGTCGTCGCGCACGGTCCAGTCGGTGCGCACGTCGCGGCGCATCACCGCGACTAGCTCGCGCGCGATCTGGGCGAGCACTCCATCGCCCTGCACCTCCACGGCGACCTCGTTCGACGCAACGGCGTCGTAGAAGGCGAGTTCGTCATTCGAAAGCGCGGGGGTGAATTTTGAACCTCTGGATGCCTCGGCGGCAACATCCTTCGCCAGCTCTACCAACTCAGCAATGACCTCCGCCGACGTGAGCTGTTGATTCGTGTATCGGCTCATGATCTCTGCGATGCGCTCCGAGAACGCCCGTTGGCGAACGAGATTGCCGCGCGACACGGTCGCACTTTCACCCATCAGCGCCGCCCGCAGTGCCTCGATCGCAAGCTGCGGATTGCGCGCCTGCTGGGCCCGTGTGACGAAGTCCGGTCCGAGGTTGTCGAGCGACAGCTTCGGCATGCCCGCCGCTTCGTAAATGTCGATGACCTCACCGGTCGCCGTCGACTGCGCGATGAGCTGCCCGAGCAACCGCTGGATGTCGTCGGGAATGGGCTCGTCTCGCCCCTGTCTCTCTGATGCGTCGTACTTCGCCATCCACACACGTACTTCTTCGTAGAACGCGATCTCGTCGTGATAGTCAGCGAGCGTCTGGCGCCCCGAAGCGAGTGCCCACGCCCGTGCGAGTCCGTTGCTGAGGCGCCGATAGCGCGCGGCGAGCGTCTCATCTTCGAGGCCGGGTGCGTTGAGCGGGTTCTGCGGATTACGCAGAAAGTTCGTCGCCTTCGTCGCTGCCGTCAACCATGCGCGAGCGCTGCCCCTCGTGAGCTCGGCGCGCCAGTCGCATCCGACCAACAACTCGCGTATCTGCTCGATGTACGACACCGCCAGAGCCGCTGCCTCTTCGACATCGCGCCCGACGGGCTTGGCCTCTTGGTCGTTGCCGGTGTATTCCTGAAGTGCTTTCGAGAGGTTGTCTGCCAGGGGTGCATACGCGACCAGCAACCCGTCGGGCTTGCCGCGGAACGTGCGGTTGACGCGCGCAAGCGTCTGCATGAGCAGGGCCCCCTTGAGCGGGCGGTCCAGGTAAAGCGTGTGCAGCGGCGGAGCGTCAAAGCCCGTGAGCATCATGTCTTTCACGATGACGATCTCGAGCTCATCATCGGCGTCTTTGAGCCGCTCTTTTATCGTCGCGTTGGCCGAGTCGCGGCGCACATGATCGCTCACTGGAGGCTGATCTGTGGCTGAGCCCGAGTAGACCACTTTGATGCGGCCGGCATCGAGCGCGTCTGAGTGCCAGCCGGGTCGCCGTTCGACGATCGCCGAGTACAGACGCGCGCAGATTTCACGCGTGCCACCGACGATGAGTGCCTTGCCGGGGCCCTCGACGAACGGTGCCATCGCTGAACGGCGAAGCTCCCAGTGCGCGATGAGGTCGTCAGCGAGCGCGTCGATGCGCTCGGGTGCGCCATAGACCGCGTTGACCACGGCGACCGATGCTTCGATGCGTGCGCGCTCAGTGTCGTCTAGCCCCACTGTGTATTCGTCGGCAGCTTCGTCGATCTCATCTTGAGAGACGCCTTCGGCGAGCCCAACACGGATGAGTCGTGGCTCGAAATACACCGGCACGGTCGCGCCGTCGTCGACGGCTCGCGTGAGGTCATAGATGTCGATGTAGTCGCCGAACACTTCGCGGGTGTCTCGTTCGGCAAACGAAATCGGAGTGCCAGTGAACGCGATGAGCGTTGCGTTGGGCAGGGCATCGCGAAGGTGGCGTGCATACCCATCAAGATCGTCGTAGTGGCTGCGGTGCGCTTCGTCGACAACGACAATCACGTTGCGGCGGTCGGTAAGAAGTGGATGCTGCACACCAGCATCCTTCTCATCACCGGTTCGCCCGAACTTTTGCAGCGTCGTGAAATAGATTCCGCCCGTCACCCGTGACTGCAGCTCGCTGCGCAGCTCGGCACGCAGCTTGATCTGCTTGGGTGACTCGGCGAGCAACAGGCTGCGATCGAACGTCTCGAACAACTGGCCGTCGAGTTCATTTCTGTCGGTGACGACCACGATCGTGGGGTTCTTGAGTTTTGGATGCCGCGACACGAGGTGTGCGTACAGCTCCATTTCCATCGACTTGCCCGAGCCCTGGGTGTGCCAGACGACCCCGGCCTTACCGTTCGATTCGACGGCCTGCACGGTGTTGCCGACAGCTTTGGTGACGGCGAAGTATTGGTGAGGTTTGGCGATGCGTTTGACGAGTCCGTCGGAGCCTTCATCGAACGCGGTGAAGTTGCGCACGAGCTGCAGAAAACGTTCTTGGTTGTAGAGGCCGTTGAGGGCGTCTTCGATGGGCTGAACGTCGAGGTCGCCTTCGATGCGGGGTTGTTTGAGGGGCAAGCCGTCGTCGTCGACGTTCCAGGGTGAGAAGTGGTTGAGCGGGGTGAACGGTGTGCCGAACTTCGCCGCCAGGCCGTCACTGGCAAGGGTGAACACGCAGAAACGGAATGCGAGCGGCATCTCGCGCACGTAGGTCTGCAGTTGAGCGTGTGCTGCCGCGACGTCGGCTGATCCGGTGCCCGCGCGCTTGAGTTCGATAATGCTCAGGGGCATGCCGTTGACGTACAACACGACATCAATGCGGCGGTGCACCTCACCGCGGCCGGGAGCGTTCTCGCGCACCGTCACTTGATTGACGGCGAGCCAGTCGTTCTGCTCGGGGGCGGCACCGAGAACCCGAATGGTGGGGTTCTGTTCGGTTCCGCCGTCGTCGATGTAGGTGAGTCGATAGCCATCGGTGAGAATGCGATGGATGCGATAGTTCTCAGTGAGCGCATCTTGCGAGGTCGGCGACGCGATCTCGACGAGGGCTTGCTGCAGATACTGCGCGGGCACCGTCGGGTTCAACCGTCGCATCGCTTCGAGCAGTCGAGGCTTGATCAGCAGTTCGTCCCAAGACTCGCGCTCGCCGCTGCCCGGAGCGATCTTGTCGCCAGTGATCGGGCGCCACCCGAGCGGCTCGCCGAGCGTGTCGAGTGCGAGCTGTTCCCAGTCAGCCTCGTTGAAACCGGTCATCGTTGCTCCCTTTGGTTGGCGCTGGGCATCTCTAAGTTTGGTTCTCAGCGTTGCCGAGCATCTTTGCCAGACCGTCTTCGCCAACGATCGGGATGCCGTAGTCGCGCGCTTTCTTTGCTTTGCCCGAGAGCGAGTCTGTGTCAGCGGCTGCCACGAGCTTGGTTTTCTTTGTCACATTGGGGTGCGGCACCAGCCCGCGCTCGACGAGCTCAGCTTCCCACTCTGAGCGAGCACGTTTCATGTCGCCGGTCAGCACCACCATGTCACCGGGTACGAGCGCGAAGCGGTCAGTCTCGATGGGCGCGTGCGAGACGAGCGCTGTCATGGGGTCGACTATGGATGCTGGTATCTCAAGCAGTTGCGCCACCGTGGCCAGATCGGACTTCTCGTCGTCGGTGAGAACTCCATCGGCCCATGCCTGCGTGTTGAGTTCTTGGTAGTAATCGATGTGGAGTGCGTCGACTGCTGCACGAGTGAGGCCGAGGTCGGCCGCTACGTCAGCGAGTTGCGCGCCTTCATTCGACGAGATGTAGCCGTCGAGCAGGCATCGGTCGAGCAGGGCGAGGTATTGAGACGAGGCTCCGTCGGCCGTGTCGCGCACCGTCTCGGTTGAGATGCGCTCGAGAAAGCTCGGAGGGGGAGCATCGGCGTTCGGCCGCGCTTTCCACACGACCCCAGTGCTACGGCCTTCGGGGTAGAGGTAGCTGAGCCCCGACTGGGCGGTGCTCGCCCAGTATTCTCCCCAGCCTGGCCAGGGTGCACTATCTCGCTGAAATCTCGACAGTAGCTGCGCTGCCGCGTGTGAGTCATCGCCGGCGGTGTGCGCGTGGGAGTGCTCAATCTCGTAGGTCGTGCAGGCGTGGATGAGCGAACACGAGCCGCCTAGGCCAAAGTTCTTACCTAGAGTCATCGTGCACACGCTGGGCGTGCCACCGTCGAGCCAATACCCGGCGCGCTCGAACTCGGCCTGCAGAAACCTCAGGTCGAACGCCGCATTATGCGCCGCGAACACTCGACCCTGCAGAAGAGACGCGAACTCGGGAGCGATGTCAGAGAACACTGGTGCGTCGAGAATGTCTGCTGCGCGCACGCCATGGATGCGCTGAGGGCCGAGGTCACGCTCGGGGTTGATGAGGGTCTCCCACCGCCCGGTGATCGTGCCGTCATCGTCGAGATGGGTGACGCCGATCTCGACGACACGGTGATGATACGAGGGCAGGATGCCGGTGGTTTCGAAGTCGACAACAGCGAACGCCATCAGCCTGTTCCTCCGGGTTGCAGCTGTTCGCCGTCAGCTTCGTTGAAGCCGGTCATGATTTGGTGAGCTTCTGTTCCATGATCTTGCGGACAACATCGAGAAAGCTTGGAGCATAGTCACTCCACGACTCGCTGATCTTCTTGATGTCGAGCTTGCCTGTGTGAACTTGTTCGCACAGGCGTAGCCAGGCCTCACCTGTTGCGGCTGTCAGCGCGAAGGCCACGCTCGCGCCGACTACGCTGCCCGCGCCGGGGATTAGCTTGAGAAAGCTGCGCGCGAGCGCCTGCCCTGTGAACTGAACGCCTAGCTGAGCGAGGGCTCCCGCCGACATCATCGTTTTGAGCTCAAGATCGTAGATAGTCGCGATACGGCCCATCATTGCTAGCTGAATTGGTGCCAGCACGGCTGCATCGGCTATAAGAATGGGCGTTGCGGTCGCGAGGGCAGCCGCGGCCGCAGCTTTGTGGACAACCGGCCGAGCCAACTCACGCTTCCAGGGGAGGTTGAGGCGCTGCGCAATACGAAAGGCGTCTTTCTCGTCTTCGGGCGAGAGCGCGAGGGTTTCCGTGACAAGATCACCGAGGCCATGCCCCTTGCCCTTTCCGTGCTTGTCGCGGGTGGATGTCAGGATCAGCTTTTCGTAGGGAACGGTGATGGGAACGCCGTTGTCATTGGGGTTCTCAAGCCACTCCACGAACTGCTCGAGATCATGCGTCACAGTGCGGGATTTCGTGATCGGATTCTTGCCCCAGTCGACCTTGGTCAAGACAAGAACGACAGGAAGGCCGGCTGAATCCAGTGCCTGAATCATCGCTATCGCAGCGGGGGTGAGTCGAGAGGCGTGCGACTCGACGCAGTACCAGACGACCGAGATCTGCTCGTTTGCGGGTCGCTCCGAGATGGTCTTGAGATGGCTCTTGAGCAGGTCGCTGGGTGACAGCTCAGACCCGATCTCGAAACCTTCGATATCCCAGATTCCGAGCGAATCATCGTTGTAATAGTGCACCCCTCGGGTCACCGGGAGGCCCATGCCGACCTTCGCCCAGTCGCGGCTGAACACGGCGTTCACGAGGGATGACTTTCCGACCCCCGAATCACCGATGATCGCGAGGTTGAAGCGACCGTAGCGTGATTTCGCCTGTTCAGAGCCGTCGAGGAAGTCCTGCTCGTTGATCTGCCTTTCCTGCGCCGGTTCTTTGGAGTCAGTAGACATGTCGTCAGTCTTTCCTCTAGCGGGCTTCGGGGCGGTCATTCGGCGAACTCAAATTCGAGTGTGACATCGGGGTCGATAGCCTTCACGATCTTGCTGTAGAACTCTTCCGCTTGCTCTTCGAGAAGCGGTCGGAGACCGTCGATGTGTTCGTCGACGGCTTGCCCCGAGAGCAGTTCTTCGAACACGGCCGTGACGTCGATTTCAGGCGTCGTCCAGCTGAGTGCACCGTTCTTCTCGGCAGCCACGGACAGATCGGGGTTGGCGTACCCCAGGTAGACGAACTCGGGAATCGAGATGAGATACGAGTTGTCGCCGGTCTGAGCTATGTCGACGTCTTTGCCCTCAATCCCGAATTTTGCGTCGTAGTCGTACCGAACGAGCACCGAACGTTCGGTGCCCGGGAGGGTAAACAATTTCAGTTCGCCGAACCCGAGAGTTAGCCCGTCGTCTCGCTCTTCCTCGACGTCGGTCATTCCGGCCGTGACAAGGATCACCTGCTCTTCACCCTTAATGGAGCGGATCACTTGAACGTCACGTGATTCTGTGGCGCCCAGCACTTTTCCGACGCCCAGTCCGACGAAGGCCGCGGCACCGATCAGTGCGAGCACGACAATGACAAGCAAGAGTTTCGCCCACCAGGGAGTTCGTGTTGTTCGTTTGGCCGGCGGTGCGGGTTGCAGAGGTGGCGTGGCTGTATTGGTCATGTTGCTGTGGATCTCCCCAGATGAGTACGACGGCATAGTCGTACTTGGAATATAAAGCCTGCTGGCCGGGAAATTGTCACAGCCCCGATTCCCTCGCCAGATTCTCTGCCTCGCGCACGCGAAGCTTGCCCGACATCAGTTGTGGGAGCAGCGCGTCGCGGGTGGCGGCGAGGGTGCGGTTCTCTTCGAGAAGTTTTGAGATGGCGGCTTCCACAGTCATGAGCTCATCCTCGATCCTTTGGACAAGTTCGCCTTTGACCGTTCGCAAGCGAATGCCGTGCAGCTGACCACGGTTGATGGAACCGAAGACGGTACCTTCGGCTTCGAAAGGCTCCCACGCCGCTCGTTCAGATCGCAGTTGGTGGAACAGTGTGGACTGCGTGTCGTTGGCGGATCGGACGGCAGCGATGCCGCGGCCGATGCAGAGCGCTTCGTCCGCGAGGTTTACGTCTCCAACGGGAGCACGCACGCTCACTAGCACGTCGCCTTGAGCGGCCATGCGCACTGGGCCTGTGGTGAAAACACGTCGGGTGGGTGCACGCATCCCGAAATCTCGCACGCCTTGATAGAAGGGCACGCCTTCGCCGATCTCGTTTAGAGCCTCACCCTTGGGTGACGAACCCATCGTAATGACGGCTATATCAGCGAGACGTGCCCACTCACCGGACAGCGACAACAGCAGGATTGTTGATGCGACGGAGTCAGCGGTGGCGGCGAGTTTGGTGTTGGCGGCGATCTTGTCGTCGAGAGAGCCCAGCACCTCGGCGATCGCCTGCTGCTCGGGGAGGGGTGGAAGAACAATGTTCACCGAGCCGATGCTCGCTGGGCTCAGATTGGGTTGCGCAGACCCGTAGGCCAGCCCCACGAACTGGTCCTTCGAGGAATCTGCTCGCAACCAGTAGAACAAAAAGCCAGGATCTAAGGAATGCGGATCTGTGACTTCGAATCTACCAACGCGCTGATTCAGTAGAAGGGGCTCACTAGTGCGCACGCGCGCAACCTCGCCAACGTACCCCGTCATTGCGATCAGAATATCTCCGACGGAAAGCACATGCTGGTGAGCGCGTAACGCTGTCTCAGCGCTCACGAAACTCGCGGCCGTCATATCCAGCTCGCCTGACTTTACGTTCGCAATTTTGACAACGCGAGTTCCGCTTTGCTGCCATTCGCTGCTTAGAAACGGATGTCCTGATCTGACCGATGCGACGCTACCTAAGTTGGCCGCCCGCCACTCAGACATCGATTCGCCCCAACTGCTCGCGCACGACACCGGCAAGCCGCTCAGACTCGGCGAACTGGGCGAACAGCTCGCCCTTCAAACGCTCTAGCTTCTGCTCGATGGGTTCGCCGTCGTCCTCAATCTCGGCGGCGCCTACGTAGCGGCCGGGCGTGAGCGCGTAGTCGGCTGCTTTGATCTCGGCGAGAGTTGCCGAGTAGCAGAAACCGGCTTCGTCGGCATAGCTGGCAGCATCCGCCCCCTCCTTGCCGCGCCATGCATGAAAGGTGTCGGCGATCTTCGAAATGTCTTCGTCTGACAGCGCGCGCTCGGCGCGGTCGACCATGTGACCCAGATTGCGTCCGTCGATAAACAGCACCTGGCCGGTGCGGTCAACCGCCCCGCCCTTGCCGGCCGACTTGTCTTTGGCGAAGAACCACACGCACACCGGAATGCCGGTCGAACGGAACAGCTGAGTCGGCAGCGCCACCATGCACGACACGAGATCTGCCTCGACAATCTGTGCGCGAATCTGACCCTCGCCACCCGAGTTCGATGACATCGAGCCATTCGCCATGACGACTCCGGCCTGTCCGCCAGGCGCGAGCTTCGACAGGATGTGCTGAATCCACGCATAGTTCGCGTTGCCCGCGGGTGGCACGCCAAACCTCCACCGCGGGTCAGATTCGCTACGCGCCCAGTCCTTGATGTTGAACGGCGGGTTAGCCATGACGAAGTCGGCCTGCATGTCGGGGTGCAGATCACGTGCGAACGTATCGCCCCACCGTGGCCCGAGATTGCCGGTCAGTCCGTGGATGGCGAGGTTCATCTTCGCCATGCGCCAGGTGCGCTCATTGAGCTCTTGGCCGTAAACCGAGATCGCTGAGCCCTCGCCATGATGCGCATCGATGAACTTCTCGGCCTGCACAAACATGCCACCCGAGCCACACGCTGGGTCGTACACGCGGCCGTGCGTCGGCTCCAGCATCTCGACCAGCACACGCACCACACCAGCCGGGGTGTAGAACTCGCCGCCACGCTTACCTTCGGCAGCGGCGAACTTCTCGAGAAAGTACTCGTACACCTCTCCGAGCAGGTCGCGCGCGCGGCGGCCGTCCTGTCCGTCTTGGCCCTGACCCGTGAAGCGCGCCGAGTTGAACAGATCGATCAGTTCGCCCAGGCGTCGCTGATCAACGTTGTCGCGGTTGAAGATGCGGGGCAACGTCGCCGCAAGTTGCGAGTTCGACTGCATGAGGGCATCCATCGCCTCATCGATGAGCAAACCGACTGACTTCTCACCCTCATTTAGCAAGGCGCCCTGCCCCTTGGCGTTCTCTGCAAGAAATGACCACCGAGCATTGGCCGGCACCCAGAACACTCCGCGACCGGTGTATTCATCGGTGTCATCAATGAGCTCAGCGATCTGCTCTTCGTCGTACCCGTCGCCAGCCAGCTCGGCGCGAATGTTAGCGCGACGCTCATCGAAGGCATCCGACACGTACTTGAGAAAGACAAGGCCCAGAATGACGTCTTTGTACTGTGAGGCGTCCATCGACCCGCGCAGCTTATCGGCGGCCTTCCAGAGCGTGTCTTTGAGCTCTTTCATCGTTGACGGAGCCTGCGGGGCGGTCTTTGTTGCGCGAGGCATATGAATCCTTAGTTCTGTATGGAATCGAGGTGAGAAGTAATGGTGACCGCACCGGACGCGACAGCATCGGCGAGCAGATCGGCGTGAGTGTCGAGCATGGTGAGGCGCTGGCGGAGCGCTTGCTGGTGATCGGCGATCTCGATGAGCGCAGTGCGAAGCGGGGCTATCTGGGCGGGCGTGACGCGGCGCAGCATCCATCGCTTCCAGGCACCGGGCCCGCCGGCAGCTTGAGCAATATCTGCCGCGATCAACTCGGGAACGAGGCCGCCAGGGTCGGCCGCCGTGATGCGAAGCACCCGTGCGGGATAGACCACCACCTTTGAGCCTTCGCGATCAACCCACGCGCGCGGGGTCGGTGAGGTGCGAAAGATGATGTCGCCGGGCGAGGTGAGCTGCGCCGAGGGATGCTGCTGAGCCAAGCGCAACGCACTGACTCGTTCGGCCCCGATCGTGTCGGGTGTATCGAGAGCATTGGCCGTCACGATGGCCAGGCCAGTGTCGGTCACGAGATTTTCATCGAGACGGGTGCCCGAAATGACGCGCAGGTGCCCTTCGGTGAGGAGCTTGTCGATGCGTGCTGGTTCAGAGGCCTGGCTCGCGTCGCCCACCGGGTCAAGTGATGCGTGCGGCGCGGCTGCACCGAGGGCGGCCGCAGAGGCATCAAGCAGCGCCGGCAGATCTGTGGCGCGACGGTGCGAGCGAGACTTGGCGCTGCTCTGGTCGATGAGTGCGCCCTGCGCGGCGATCAGCGACGTGGTGCGCACGATGCGTGTGAAGCGAAACGCGTGCGCTCGCAGTTCGCGCGCGGTGCCCATCGCCGCGACGAGGTCACTCGCGAGGTCGGCGCGGGCGGCCTGCGTCAACGGGTGATCAGTCAGATCTGCCACGGCCGTGAAACGGTCACTGGGTGGCACCTCGCCGTACTCGCGCCCGAGCACCCACAGGGCGAGCGCTTCACGAGGTGCGCTCGTGACGAGGCCGGTGCTTAACCGCACGATGCCGCGGATGCGACCCGAGCGCAAAACCTGGGCGCGCAGTTGTTCGCCGCGGTGATCGAGTGCGTCGGTCAGCAACCGGGCGGGCGCCAGACAGAGCCCACGGTCGAAGTCGCGCAACGAGAGCACGATCTCATCTAGCTCGCGCAGCATGTCGTGAGTGTCGCGGATCGTCGCTGACGGCAGGCGCGTGATGCTGAGCGAGGAAGGTCCGCCGATACTGATCAGCGTTGGCAAGAGCGCTCGTGCACAGAGCATGCGTCGACGAATGTGTCGAGCGTCTTCGGCGGTAGATAGCTGGATCTCGTCGCCCGCCGCATCGGCCACTGCAAAGGCGAGCGACGCATCGATACCGGCTTCGATATGGAGTCGCGCATCAGGTGAGGGAAGGAGCGCTACCGCCACCTCGGTGAGCAGCGCCTCGGCGGTTTCGCTCAGCGGGCCGCGGGAGCCGAGGGTCGCTGCCGTTGTCGAATGGCGCTGAAGGATGATCGCTGAAGCGATCTCTGGTGACCACGCGGCATCGGTGAGCTCGTCGGCCCAGCTGGTCCAGAGATGAGCGCGCTCGGCGTGCCGGCGGATCTCAGCCTGGAGCGACTCGTCACTTGGATCAACGTTCTCAGCGAGAGCAACGATTGCGTTTGGATCAAGACCAGCCAGCGCAGAAGAAGAGGCGCGAAGCGCGATGACAGCGTCGATTTGGTCGACGTGCTCGGCGTTTGCAAAGTCGAAGTCGGGCGGGGATGCGGCTGCCGCGATCTCGACGGCGGCGTCGGGATTGTTTCCGTGCCCGGTGCGGGTCAGCCAGGTGGCAACCTGCTGAGCGTCAAACACTGGATGGCCGCCGCGTTGTTCCACCGGCGGCGGGAACGCGTCTTCTGCCTGAGCGAAACGCGTGCGCCAGACCGAAACCACAGGGCGCTTTACATCGGCGAGGCGGGCGATACCCGGCAATCCGATGCGTAGCGGTGTGCTGGTGGTGGTCATGCACTCACCGTAGTTGAGAACTCGAACCCTCGTGAGTGATTCGTTGATAACTCCCCTTATCAGGTCGCTCGGCAAAGGTGAGGCGGTGGTGAATCTATCGTCGTCCTCGCAGCCCTTGAGTTGCACGGCAGACGGGAATCGGTCTGGGGGGAGCGCCCGTCTGCCGGTCCTCGACCATTTGGAGTTCTCATGCGTACACCCGCAGTCGCGGTCGCCTCGATCGCGCTCATCCTCGCACTGTCAGCGTGCTCGCCAGCCGCGACCACCGATGATTTCGCGCCAGACACCGGCCGCACGCCCGACACAGCCCCGGTGATCACAGAGACACCGACGCCCGTGCCAACAGCCGAGGTTGACGAAGTCGACGGCGAGTTTGGTGAGCGGGTGATCAACGATCGCGGCAACCTCGTAAAAGAAGTAGGTCAGCTCGCAGGTGTGTCTGAAGCCAATGACGTCCTCGTCGCCCGGTTCGCGGCCACCGATATCGTGCTCGACATCGAATGCGACCAGGACTGGTCGGAGTCACCGCAGAACGGTCACTTTCTCGGCATCCATTTCAATGTTGAAACAACTCCTGAACTCGCCGACAGCGACTACCCATGGGTCGCGATGAGTGCGTACGACTTTCTCGTCTTCGATTCAGACGGAAAGCGTCTGAACGACCCGGTTGGGACCTCGTGGGCCTGCCTGGACGAATCGAGCCAACTGCCATCTCAGATCGGGCCGGGGCAATCGGTCTCGGGCTGGATCGTGCTCGACGTCACCGATGAAGAAGGAGCGGCCGTGCTCACCATGGGCGGCAGCCCCACCGGATGGGAGTGGGCGTACTAGCCCGCTTTCGTCCACCAACCAACGCTTGACCTACGAAAGGAAACACCATGTCTGATCCCACCAACCCCACTCCGCCCCCGCCCGTGCAACCGCCGGCTGGAGTGCAATCACCCGCTGCGCAGCACGCCTACCCGGTTGCGGCGGTGCCAGGGCCAACTGCTGTGCCGACGAAGTCGTTTATCGCGACCTGGCTGTTTGCATGGTTGCTCGGTTTCTTCGGGGTAGATCGTTTCTACCTCGGCAAGATCGGCACCGGCATTCTCAAGCTGATCACGTTCGGCGGATTAGGCATCTGGGTGCTGGTCGATATCGTGCTCGTACTGACCGGGCTCACGCGCGACAAGCAGGGCCGTCCGCTCGACGGCTATGCGAAGCATCGCGTGATGGCGTGGATCGTGACGGCAGCAGTCATCGTGTTGAGCCTTGTGGTGGGAGGCGTGAGCGGTGCCACCGGTGGCGCTGATGCTGAGCCAGCGCCCGACACAGTGGCGGTCGAGACGGTTGAGCCCGAAGAATCTGAAGCGGTGGCAGAAGAAGGTGTCGAAGAGCCGGCCGAACCGGCTGAGCCAGAGGCGACAGGGCCCGCCGACTGGGCGAACGAAACGTTCGGTGCGTTCGACACGTTGAACAAGAGTGGCGCGGGTGACTCACTGATCTCATTGCCCGCGGGATCAACCGGAGGCATCGTGATCGCGACGCATGACGGGTCATCGAACTTCGCGATCAGCGTGCTTGATGCGAACAATGACTCAACCGGTGAGCTGCTGGTGAACACGATCGGTTCGTATTCGGGCACGACCGCGTGGGGCATTTCGGCTCTCGGCGAAGGAACAAAACTGCAGATCACGGCAGACGGCGCGTGGACGCTCTCTATCGAGCAGATGGGCAACGCGCCTGAGGTGCAGCCGGCGGGCACCGGCGACGCGGTGTTCTTGTATGACGGTGCAGCAGCATCGTTGACCGCCACCCATGACGGCACCAGCAACTTCGCCATAATCGAAGAGAACGGTGACATCTTCAACCTCGGTCTGCTGGTGAACGAGATCGGTACGTACTCGGGAACCGTGCCGCTGTCGGCCGGTCCGTCGGTGATCGAGATCAGCGCAGACGGCAACTGGACGCTCGCCATCGAGTAGGCGCGACATCGCCCCTGGGCCCGCGACGCCGGGGCCAGGGGCGATTTCGTGTGGGCGTGTCATCGAAACGGCCGGGGCTTTCGATGACACGCCGCGCTTCAGCATCCACTGGCCCCTGCTTGAGCAATCGTCCGGCCGTTTCGCATGTGGATGCTGAAAAGTGCCGCCTGCGCCCCCTGCCGCGTCCGTCCGCCCCAACAAACCTAAGCCGCCCTCCATGCGAACACGAAGGGCGGCTTCAGCTTGTGCAGAACGGCTACCGCTGGGCGGTGGTCATTCCCATACGCTCGAGAACGATGTTCTCGACGATCTGCACGATGTTGTAAAGCAACAGGGTGATCAGCGTGATGAGTGCGATCGACGCCCACAACTGGGTGAACTGCGCCTGCGCGTTGAACTTCAAGATCGCGCCGCCGATGCCCTGACCTGTCGACAACCACTCGGCCAGCAGCGCACCGGTGACTGCGCCCGGCACCGAGACGCGCGCCGCAGCGAACAGCGACGGACCAGCACCCGGCAGGCTCACCTTGCGCAGCAGCGTAAGCCGGCCGCCGCCGAACACGTGAACGACGTCGAGGCTCTGCTGGCTGGCGCGGCTCAGGCCGAACAGAATGCTGGCAAGTGCCGGGAACAGCACCACGATGGTTCCGATCACGGCAACGGATGACACCGTGCCACGACCGGTGATCAGGATGATCACCGGTGCGATCGACACGAGGGGAATCGTTCGCAGCAAGAGCACGAGCGGCATAACGCCCGCCTCGACAGCCTTCGACAGGCTGAACAGCACAGCCAGCACGATGGCGGTGAGCATTCCGAAGACGAAGCCGATCATCGAGTCGATGAGGGTCTGCCCGACCAAAGGCGCCATCTGCGCACGGTTGGCGGCAGCATCCTCATCGGTGAAAAGGAATGCCCACACGTCGGCGGGCCCCTTGGCGATGTACGGCGAGATGCCGGTCAGGCTCACCACGGCCTGCCACAGCAGCAGCACAACGGCGAAGGTGATCACGGCGTTCATGACCGAGCGGCCGATGGTGCGCGAGAGCTCGCGGCGCCGGTCGGCCTTCAGCTTCGCCTGCGCGGCAGGGTCGGCCTGAAGAGCGAGCTTGCCGGTGGGATCAGCGGGTGGGTTGGCGGTATCGACGGTGTTCTTACTCATCGTGCTCCTCCTGATACCCACGGTGTGACGAAGCGAACGATGAGTCCCACGAATCCATACGCGGCGAGAGCGAAGACCGCACACAGCAAGAAGACCGACCAGACGCCCGCGGCGTCGAGTTGGCCCTGCAGGCGAATGAGTGTCGGGCCGACACCTGCAGTGATGGCGCCGAGGTATTCACCCAGCACCGCGCCGAGAAAGGCGGTGGGCACGGCAATCTGCAGGGCGTTCAGGATGGCCGGAAGGGCCGCGATCAGGCGAACCTTGCGCATCTGCGTCCACGAGTTGCCGCCGAAGACGCGAACCACATCAAGCGATGACTTGTCAGCCGACTTGAACCCGAGGATCGAACCGACGACGGTGGTGAAAACACACACGAGAGCAGCCAAGAAGATTGCGGTCGCCGAGGGGTCGCCTGGGCTCTTGGCTCCGCCGAGAACAACTACCGAGATGCCGCCGACCGCGACGATTGGCAGACAATAGCTGACGACGGCAATCTGAGTGATGACGGTCTCTGTCTTCGGAAAGACCAGCACGAAAGCGGCTAGCACGAGAGCGATGCCGTTGCCCCACAGGTAACCGATCGCGGCCGCGGTGATCGTCGGTTGGAAGACATTCCATGTGCCAGCGATATTGCCGTCGACAAACAGCCACTCGAAGACCGCCCATGGCGAGGGCACCGGGGTGAAGCTGGTTCCCGCTTGAATCTGGAATGCCGTAAGCGAAAAGAGCCACCACACCAGGATGAGAACGATGGCTCCGATGAAGCCAGCCGCCCAGCCCGGAATGCGTATGGCCTTCATCAGGCCTCGGCCTCCGCGCGACCGTCGTTGCCGAAGAGCAGCTCTGAGGCACGGTCGACGTACGCATGGAATTCGGGGGTGCGCATCATGTCGGGCGTACGCGGGCGCGGCAGATCGATCTCGATGATCTCTTTGATTCGACCGGGACGCGGTGACATCACGGCCACACGATCAGCGAGGAAGATCGCCTCGCTGATGCCGTGAGTGACGAGCAGCGTCGTGGCAGGCTTTTCGGTCCAGATTCGCAGCAGCTCAAGGTTCAGGTTCTGCCGCGTCATGTCGTCGAGAGCGCCGAAGGGCTCGTCGAGCAGCAGAACCGACGGCTTGAGCACAAGAGCACGGGCGATGGATGCGCGCTGGCGCATTCCGCCCGACAGCTGTGAGGGCTTCGCGTTGGCGAAGTCTTTCAGCCCGACGAGGGCGATGAGCTCGTCAACGTAGTCCTTGTCGACAAGCTTGCCCGCGACCTCGAACGGCAGCTCGATGTTTTTTCGAACACTGCGCCACGGCAACAGTGCGTGGTCTTGGAAGGCGATGCCGAGCTCACTGTCACTGCGCAGCTGGTCGGGTGTGTGGCCGTCGACGAGCGCGGTGCCGTGGGTCGGATGGTCGAGGGCGGCAAGGATTCGCAGGATCGTTGACTTGCCGCAACCCGAGGGGCCGAGCAGGGCCAGAAACGACCCCTTGTCGGTGTGGAGGTCGGTGTCCTCCAGGGCTAGCAGAGACTTGCCTCCGCGCAGCGCGAAGGACTTCGAAACTCCTGAGATCTGGATACCGGTGCCCGTCTGGGCACCGGTATCCAGGTTCGACGAAATGGTCATAATCCCTACGGGAGGTAGTCCATCAGGTCAGGGTTCTCGGCGTAGATCTCGTCGATGATGGTCGTGTCGAACAGCTGGTCAGCCGACAGCTCCCATCCCGAAGCGAGAAGCGAAGCGAGGGTCTGCGCCTGCAGGTCGTCAGAGATCGTGAACAGGCCGTTGGCCTCGGTCTCGTCAGTCGAGATCAGCAGTGCCTGAGCCTCAAGGCCAGCAGCGACCTTCTCGGGGTCGAGGTCACCGAAGGTGAGGTCACCAGCGGCGGCCGACTCGTTGTAGTAGTCGACAACCAGCGAAACGGTGTCGTCGAGTGGCTCGTTGAACGTGTCGGTCCAGCCCTTGATCTCGGCGATCAAGAACGCCTTGAGCAGGTCAGCGTTCTCAGCGAGGTAGTCGTCGGTCACCGAGTAGGTCTCAGCAACGTACGGCAGACCGTTCTCGGCGTAGGCCAGGTTCGTGACGGGGAAGCCCGCGAACTCAACGGTGATGGCTTCGTTCGTGAGGTAGGCCATGAATCCGTCGACCTCACCGTTGATGAGGGGCGTCGGGTCGAAGTCGACCGGAACGATGTTGACGTCTGCCGGGTCGATGTCGTTGGCCGCGAGCAGAGCTGCGAAGACCGACGAGTTCGAGTCCTGCACACCGATCGTCTTGCCGATCAGGTCGTCAGGCGTCATGATGTTCCCGCCCTCGGTGAGAGAGAGGATCGTGAACGGGTTCTTCTGGAACGTCGCGCCGATGATCTTCAGCGGTGCGTCTTGCTCGGCAACCGCGGCACCAACTGACGCAGCGTCGCTCAGGGCGACCTGCACGCTGCCCGAGAGCAACTTGGCAACGCCGGTGTCAGGACCAGCAACGCCGACGACGTTCTCGAAGCCGGCCTCGTCGTAGTAGCCGTTCTCGTAGGCGTAGAACTCGCCCGCGAACTCTTCGTTCTTGATCCATGAGTACTGAACGCTGATCTCGCCGTATGAAGCGACCTCAGCTTCACCGTCGCTTGACGACGCGGTGTCGTCAGACGACGCGGCGCAACCGCCGAGTACGAGGGCGGATGCTGCGAGTGCAGCAGCGACGACACCGATACGGGTTCGCTGCTTGTGATTGTGTGCCATCGGGTTGGCTCCTCTTCGAAAGTGCAAATGTGATCTGGCTGACGCTAGTCCTCGCAGATTTCGGGGGTCGCTTGGGTATGTTTCGACAATGTGACGAGCGCCAATGAGCGTCGCGTCCGGTGACGAGCGGAACGATTCACGGGGCGCACCGTTCCGCGCTCGTCATTCGTCGCGGTCACCTTGCGCCAAGCGCCACACCCTTTCGCGGGTGAACGGCTGCTGAAAAGGCCGCTGGCCGATGGCGCGAGCGATTGCGTTGCCGATTGCAGGCGCGACGGGGTTGTAGGGCGACTCACTCATCGACTTGGCCCCGTGCGGCCCCACGCGGTCGTGTGTGTCAGCGAAGTAGACCTCGGTTTCGGGCACATCAGCGAACTGCGGCACCCGGTACGTGCGAAAGACGGGGTTCAACACTGCGCCGTGCGCCACGACGACTTCTTCGTAGAGCGCGCTGCCGATGCCCTGCGCAGCGCCCCCTTCGACCTGGCCGCGCGCCTGTGCCGGATTCATCAAGAAGCCCGCATCTGCGGACTGGATCGACTGCAGCACGCGAACCGAACCGGTCTCGGCATCCACCGCAACGCGCGCCGCGTGCACGTTGAACGACAGCGACCGCTCATCGCCCGACGCGCTTCCGGTCGCCACGAGTCCTTCCGGGGTGCGCTGGTCGGCGGGCGCCGCGCGCACGACGTCGCGAAACGACACCACTGTGTCGCCCGCGAGTACCCCCTCGGGTGTGACCTCGGTCGCATCTGCTCCGGTGATCTTGGTGGCGATCGCCAGCATTCTCGCGCGCAGCGCATCGCACGCGGCCTGCAGCGCCTTGCCGGCAGCGGTGATGCCCGCGGAAGCGAAAGCGCCGGTGTCATGCGACACCAGATCCGTATCGCTCGCGCGCAGTTCGATGCGGTCAGCACTCGCGCTCAGAGCTGTCGCTGCGATCTGACGGTGCACGGTGCTTGTGCCATTGCCGAACTCAGCGGTTCCCACCGACACCACGAATGTTCCGTCTTTGCGCAAGGTTGCTGTGGTGTTGGCGTAGTGCCCGCCCGGTGCCATTGCCGCGATCAGTGAGATCGCCATTCCTTCGCCGACCGCCCACCCCTCAGGCGCCTCGACGCCATTGCCTGCCCGCAGGGCGCTTTCGGCGAGGTCGAGGCACTGGTCTAGTCCGTAGCTGCCCCAGACAATGCCCTCTTCGTGCTCGTCGTGCACGGTGAGCAATGGGTCGCCTTCACGCACCGCGTTGATGCGGCGCACTTCAAAGGGATCGAGCTCGAGCTTCTCAGCGAGCATGTCCATTGCCGACTCGACCCCGAGAATCACCTGCCCGAGCCCATAGCCGCGGAACGCTCCTGAGGGCACATTGTTGGTGTACACAGCTTCGGCGTCGATTCGTTTGACGGGGCTGTTGTAGACGTTCACCGACTCGGCGCAGCCGTGAAACATCACGCCAATGCTGTGGTTGCCGTACGCGCCAGCATCCGTCAATACATCGATCTTCATCGCCGTCAGCGCGCCCTCAGCAGTAGCACCGAGCGTCACTGAAACACGGAACGGGTGCCGCACTGACGATCGCCGAAACTCGTCGGAGCGCGTGAACTCGTAGGCAACTGGCCGGCCGGTGCGCAGCACCGCAAGCGCCACGAGGTCTTCTGTGAAGAGCTCTTGCTTGCCGCCGAATCCGCCGCCCACCCGAGCGGCGAAGACGCGTACGCGATCTTTGGGCAGGGTGAACAGCTCGGCGAGTTCGTCGCGAACGAGAAACGGCACCTGGGTGCTTGAGCGGATGACCAGTCGACCGTCTTCATCGAGCCAGCCGAGTGCGCCGTGCGTTTCAAGTTGCGCGTGTGACACTCGCCCCGTCTGCCACGTGCCGCCCACGGTGGTGTCACTTGCGGCAAGCGCCGCGTCGACGTCACCGCCGATTCCGCCGTGAAGTGCGGCGATGACGTTGCGCGAGGCATCCGCCACCCGGTCTTCGGGGGTGCGGTCGGGGTGCAGAAGGGGAGCATCGACCTGGCGGGCAGCATCCGGATCGAACACCGCCGGCAGCAGCTCGTAGGTCACGCGCAGCGCGGCGCATCCGGCCTCAGCAGCTTCGGCATTCTCGGCGACTACGGCAGCGACGCGCTGGCCGATGAAGCGAACGGTTTCGTCGAGCAGCCGCGTGTCGTCGGGGTCGTCTTCGCGATGTTCGTGCCGAGCAGTGGAGAACCGGCGGGTGGTGACATTCTCGTGCGTGAAGATCGCGATGACACCGGGCACCGCCGCGGCGGCGTCAGTGTCGATCGCGGTGATTCGAGCGTGAGCGTGAGGAGAGCCCACCACGCGCAGCGTGAGGGCGCCCGTGGCCATCTCGGTGTCAAACGTGTAGGGCTCGAGTCCCTGCACCACGCGTTGAGCGGGCTCGGGGGAGTTCGAAGCGCCGACGCCTAGAGCGGGGGATGCCGCACCCGGCGCCGCGCCGGTGGCCCGCACGGGGCCCAATATCGATTCGGTGATGGCCTCGCGAATGGGACGGTAGCCGGTGCAACGGCAGAGGCTGCCCTTCATCTTGCGGTCGAGGTCGGGCAAATCGTCTGCGCACAGAGTGGACGCCGTGACGCTCATGCCAGGAGTGCAGAAGCCGCATTGGAACCCGAAGTTGCTCACGAGGGCTTCTTGCACGGGATGCAGCTCGCCCTCGGGGGCCAAGCCCGCAGCGGTGGTGACGCTCATGCCTTCGGCCCGCATCGCGGGAATGATGCACGAGTGCACCGGCACCCCGTCGACGAGCACCGCACACGCACCGCAATCGCCAGCGTCGCAGCCTTTCTTCACTTCGTGGTGCCCGCTCTCGCGCAATAGGGTGCGCAGGCATTGGCCGGCACGCGGATCGGCCTCGATGGGGCTGCCGTTCACCTCGAACTTCATGCGCTGAGCTCCTCGCGAATGCGCTCGCCGAGCACCATGCTCACGGCGCGACGCCAATCGGCGCTGCCCAGCGGATCGGAGTAGAAGCCGGTTGCCGTGCCGATTGCCGTGCGCAGCGTCGCCGCGTCGGGAAGCGCAGTGAACCGCAGCACGACCGGACGCTCTACGGCTGCTGTGACGACGAAGACCGTTGACCCGTCACTGTCTTCGCGTCCGGTGACCACCGCGCCGGAACGCCCGAGCTCGGCCAGTGCGATCTTCTTCAGGTGGGCGCGCGAGGCCAATGCCGATTGCGGAATATTGATGGCGCGCAGCACTTCTCCGGGCGCTAGACAGGTGACGGCGTTGCCCGTCACAAGGTCGCTCACGGGCATCGCGCGGGTGCTGCCGTCAACGCCCCACACTTCTGCGGTCGCGTCGAGCCCGACCGCGAGAGAAATCATGGCGCCAGCCGGGAACGCGCGGCAGATGTTGCCGCCGACGGTCGCCGTGTGCCAGATCTTGAAAGAGGCGAGCAAGGCATCTGCGGCCTCGGGAATCATGGATGCTGCGCGCCACGCTTCAGGCAAGGCGAGCTCATGGCGCCCCCCGGCCCACGCGCGGAGCGTGGCGATGGTGCAGGTTGCGCCGATGCGAAGACCGGTGTCGGTGATCTCGAGGTCGGGCCAGCCGAGGGTAGTCAGGTCTACGAAGCCAGTGGTGACCGGTTGAGGTTCGCTCATCAGCCACGTGCCGCCACCCATGAACACTTCTCCGGGTGCGAGCGCAAGATCGCTTCGACTGGTGGCGCGCCGAAAGCGCGAGACGGTGACGATATCCATCAGAGGCGCTCGGCCAGAGCGAGGGATGCTGCGGCGACCGCGCGCGCGAGCACATTCTCGTCAGCCGTGATGAGGGTCTGTTCTTCAACGACTGTGTTGCCACCGACGAGCAGTCTCTTCAGCGGGGGGAGCGCGCCGAGCCCGAGCGCGGCGACCGGGTCGATGATGCCGGCGTGCTCGATCGTGTCAACACGCCAGACGGCGATGTCGGCAAGCTTGCCAACTTCGAGCGATCCGATTTCGGCATCACGCCCGAGCACGCGGGCACCGCCGATCGTGGCGATGCGCAACCCATCACGCACACTCATCGAATCGGCGCCCGTGCGCAGGCGGTTCATCAGCACCGATTCACGAATCTCAATGCCCAGCTGGCCTGACTCGTTTGATGCGGCGCCGTCGACCCCGAGTCCCACCGGCACACCCGCACGCAGCAGGTCGACGACGGGAGCGATACCCGCGGCAAGCCGTGCGTTCGATGAAGGGCAATGAGCGACGCCCGTGCCCGTGGCGGCATAGCGTGCAATCGCAGTGTCATCGAGGTGCACGCCGTGCGCCATCCAGACATCATCGCCGAGCCAGCCGAGGTCTTCGAGGTGTTGCGTGGGCGACTTGCCGAAGTGCTCTTGGCAGTAGGCGTCTTCTTCGACGGTCTCAGACGCGTGGGTGTGCAAGCGCACGCCCAGCGAGCGGGCCAGCACCGCCGACTCACGCAACAGGTCGGCCGTCACCGAGAATGGCGAGCAGGGTGCGATCGCGATCTTGACCATCGCGTCGCGCGAGGTGTCGTGGTACTGCTCCACAGCCTCTTGCGAAGCGCGAAGCGCTGCATCAGTCGTTTCGACCGCAAAATCGGGCGGCAGGCCACCCTGCGAGGCGCCAAGATCCATCGAACCGCGGGTCGCGTGCAGACGCACACCAACCGTCGACGCGGCATCGACTAGGGCCCCGACGATGTCGCCGGATCCCTGCGGAAACACGTAGTGGTGGTCACCCACGGTCGTGCAACCAGAACGCGCGAGTACGGCCATTGCGCCCGCCGCGCCAGCACCCGTGAGGTCTGCGTCAATGCGCGACCACAGCGGATAGAGCGTGGTCAGCCAATCGAACAGAATCGAGTCTTGCGCGTAGCCGCGAGTCAGCCACTGGTAGAGGTGGTGATGAGTGTTGACCAGACCGGGAGTGACGAGGCAACCCTTCGCATCGATGATCTCTGCCCCCGCGCGCCACTCAGCGGGAGCCTTGCCCGCGCCTACAGCAGCGATGACACCACCGTCGATGACCACGAAGCCGGTGCCGTGCTCAGTGCCGAGTGGGTCAACGGTCGCAATGTGCCCGTTTTCAATGATGGTGCGGTTCATGGTGGTGCTCCTGCGGGTAACGAACGGATCGTCGGGTGGGTCGTTATGAAGTGGGGGCTACGAGCTGGCGCTGCGCGAAGGCACAGCGCACGAAGGCGCCGAGCCCAGAAGGTCGGCGCGCAACAGGTCTGTGTGCAGTGGACCGCTGCCGTCACGAAGGGGGGCGCCCGAGCCGCCGTGGCGGGCAGCGACGATCTCGGCGAGCACCGACAGTGCGGTCTCGTCGGGGCTCGAGCCGCCAAGGTCGAGTCCTAACGGCGAGTGCAACCTCGCCAGGTCGACGTCTGAGACGCCCTGCTCACGCAGCAGACTCGCCCGCACATCGACGGTGCTGCGTGCGCCCATCGCACCGACGAAACCGATGGGCATCGACAGGGCAGCGCGCAACGCGGGTATGTCCTGTCGCGTGTCATGCGTCAGAACGCATATCGCGGTTCGCTCATCGACGTCATCGGAGTGCAATGCAGCCAGATACTCGTGCGGCCAGCCGGTGACCCGCTCAACCGCGGCGGGAAATCGCTCCGCGGTCACCAGCGAGTCCCACGCGTCGCACACCGTCACGTCGAAGCCCGAGACCGCAGCAACCCGGCACAGCGCGGCGGCATGTTCACCGCCGCCCAGAATGATGAGTCGCGGCGGCGGTGCGAAGGCAAGCATGAGAACGTCAGAGCCGGCATATGCGCCGGGAAGGATCGCGCACTGGCGCTCGCGCAGTGCGTTGGCGAGGGCAGCGCTATTTGCCGTGTCGATCACGGTGCCCAGGGCATCCATCGCCAATACCCGTCCCGCACTATGGCCTGAAGTGATCAGTCCCACAGCTGCGGCGCGGTGCGCGGCGGCTGCTTCGAGCGCACGGATTGCTGCGGAGTCATCGGCGCGCAGCGGGTACGCAATCACGTCGATGCTGCCACCACAGGCAAGACCGGCGGCGTGGGCGTCGTCATCAGAGAAGCCGAACTTCGCCGCCTGTCCGGTGCCCGAGGCAATTGCGGTGAGCGCGAGCATCCCCGCGTCACTCTCTACGCAACCGCCCGAGATCGAGCCGATGATGGCACCAGATTCGGTGACTGCCATCGAGGCGCCCAGTCCGCGCGGAGCGCTGCGGGCGACGCCGGTGATCGTCACAATTGCGACGGATTCACCGCTGCGCAATACGGGCAGCACGTCTTTCGCGAGTTCGAACATGCACCCCACGCTAATTACCGTGTGTTTCGGACTCGATACGCTGTCGTAAATGTGTGAACAGGTCAGAATCTGCGGACTGGTGCTCGCTGCGGGAGCTGGCACCCGCTACGGCCTTCCCAAAGGTCTGGCGCGTGCCGCCGACGGCACGCCTTGGGTGCGACTTGCGACCGAGATGCTGCGCGACGCCGGATGCGACGAGGTCGTCGTGCTCGTGGGTGCTCGAGGTGAAGAAGTGCGCCTGCTTGTCGACGAACGCGCCCGCGTCGTCGACGTGCACAACTGGGCCGACGGACTGTCGGCCACTATTCGCGGCGGGCTGCAGGCCGCGGCAGGCTTCGATGTTGCCGTCATCACTCCGGTAGACACGCCCGAGGCGGCAGCTGCCGCGGTGCGTCGAGTGATCAGCGAACTTGGCTCTCAGCCGCGGTCAGCGCTTGTTCAGGCCATGTACGCACGCACACCGGGCCACCCCGTGGCCGTGGGCTGTGAGCACTTCGAGCCCCTCGCGCGCGCTCTCACCGCAGACAGTGGAGCTCGCGCCTATCTCGCCGCGCACGCGGCGACCGAGGTGGACTGCGCGGACCTGTGGTCAGGCGCCGACATCGATACGCGCGCCTAGCGGGTCCGTCAACCGTCGATCACGATATTCAGCGGCTCGTCACCGGCTGCCAGCCGCTCGATCTGCGACCTGACCAAGCGTGCGATGCGAGGGCGCATCGCGCTGGAGTTGCCACCGACGTGGGGCGCGATCAGCACACCGGGCTGCTCCCAAAGCGGATGACCCTCGGGTAGCGGCTCTGGATCGGTGACGTCGAGCGCCGCCCGAATGCGCCCACGGCTGGTGTGGGCCACCAGTGCGTCCGTGTCGATGAGCGGACCACGACCGACGTTCACTACGAGTGCCCCGTCTGGCAGGGCTGACAAGAAGGCATCGTCGACGATCCCGCGAGTGGCGTCGCCGCCGGGAAGCGAGATGACAACGATCTCGGTGTCGCCCAGCAGTTCGGGCAGTTCTTCGACCGCTCTCACAGGCATGCCTTCTTCGACGCGGGCGCTCGATGCCACGGCGAACAGATCGACTTCGAAAGGCTTGAGGCGCGCCGCAATCGCCTTGCCCACGCCGCCGTAGCCGAGCAGCATGACCCGTCGATCGGCGAGACTGTCCGCGCTGTGTGACATCCAACGGCGCTGGTCTTGGGCGCGCACGAAGTCGGGAATGCCGCGCTGCGCAGCGATCACCAGCCCGACAGCCAACTCGGCAGTAGAGGCTTCGTGTACCGATGCGGCGTTCGCGAACCGCATGCCGCTCGGCAGAATGTCGCGCACCCCGTCGTAGCCGATTGACTGGCTCTGCACGAGACCCACCTCAACACCCTCAAGACGCGACAGCATGTTCGACATCGACATGTAGGGCGGCACGACGAGATCGATGCGCTGTGCGGGGGCAGGGGAATCCATCGCCCACACCTGCAATTCGACGCCATCGGGCATGACGCCAAGATCGGTGGCGAGTCGGTCGCTGGGAACGGTCACGAGTATCGAGGGAGTGCTCACCCCTCAACGCTAGCGTCGACCGGCCTACCGCGGCGCACACTTGAGCGCTACTCTCGCGATACGGCTGAATAGCCACACAAGGAGGCGCGTGATGGTTCCCGAGATCAACTATTGGGCCGTGATTCTAGCCACGCTGTCGACAATGATTGTCGGCTCGATTTGGTACACCCCGAAGGTTTTCGGCACTCGATGGGCGAAGCTGGCTCATGTCGATCTGAATCGTGAAATGACACCGCTAGCGGCGATGATGCCGATCATCGTCACCGTGCTGGTCAGCTTCGTGTCTGCGTGGGTGCTCGCTGGCGCCACCACGATCGCGTGGCACTTCTATGGCGGGGGCTATCTGCTCGCGGCGGTGGGCACCGGTGTAATTCTGTGGGCCGGCTTTACGGCGGCGCGCTTCATCACGCACGATGCCTTTGAGGGCCGCCCGACGTCGCTCACCGTGATGAACATCGCCCACGAATTGGTGACCGTACTGGTGATGTCAATCATCATCGGCGTCTGGCCGCCCGCCGTAACCGTCTAGTCAGCGGCTACGCGGCGGCGCCGACGACGGCCGCGATCGCAGAGGTGAAGAAACCGAGCCCATCGATGCCCGAGCGCATCGCGGCTGGCGTGTTGGGGCCGAACCCCTCTTCCACGGCGTGTTCGGGGTGTGGCATCAGGCCTACGACGTTGCCGCGGTCGTTGGCGATACCGGCGATATCGCGCAGCGAACCGTTGGGGTTGACGCCCGCATAGCGGAACGCAACGAGCCCCTCGCCCTCGAGTCGGTCGAGCTCGTCGTCGGCAGCAATGTAGCCACCGTCCGCGTTCTTGAGCGGAATGACGATCTCTTGGCCAGTCGTGAAGTCTGAGGTCCAAGCGGTGGACGTGCTCTCGACGACGAGCCTCTGGTCACGGCGGATGAATTGCTGGTGGGCGTTTCGAATGAGGCCACCCGGCAGCAGGTGCGCTTCAACCAGCATCTGAAAACCGTTGCAGATTCCCAACACGGGCATGCCCTTTGCGGCAGCAGCCTTCACCTCGACCATGATCGGCGCGAGTGCGGCGATCGATCCGGCCCGCAGATAGTCCCCGTAGCTGAAACCACCGGGCAATACGAGGGCATCGACGCCGTCGAGATCGTGCGAGCCGTGCCAGAGAGCGACGGGGGTGGCGCCGGCGATCTCGATCGCGCGCTGCGCGTCGCGGTCATCGAGCGAACCGGGGAACGTGATGACCCCGATGCGGGTGGTCACGCTACGACCTCGATGCCGACGACGTCTTCGATCACTGAGTTAGAGAGAATCTCATCGGCGACGCGCTTTGCCTCAGCGAGCACCTCTTCTGTGACCTCGCCGTCGACCGTGAGTTCGAAACGCTTGCCGATGCGCACCGAGGTGAAGTCTGAGACTCCCAAACGCGAGAACGCGCCTGAGACGGCCTTTCCCTGCGGGTCCAGAAGCTCGGCCTTGGGCATGACGTCAACGACGATAGTGGGCATTAAAGGCTCCGGAAGTCGCGGAAAAGGGAACGCTGCAAGTCTACGTTGCGCCGCAGGCGCGCACTGTCCTCGTGTCGAAGCAGCCCAACTGCGGGTCGTGACCAAACTGTGACCGACTCGTGGGAGCGCTCCCTTGACTTTCGTGGGAGCGCTCCCGTACCGTGACTTGAGTCCGGTGGGAACGCTCCCACGGCAACGTGGCCAAGACATGAGTTCCTAGCCGCAAACCCTGCAACACATATCTGACCCTGACAAACACAAAGGAGTGACAGTGAACTCTCGAGCCTTCCGCAGGAGTGCAGCGGCCGTCGCCGCTTTCTCAGCTTCCGCTATCGTCCTCGCCGGCTGCGCTGGCAGCAGTGATGACGCATCGACCGATTCGGGTTCTTCCGACGAGGAAATCACCCTCACGATCGCCACGTTCAACGACTTCGGCTACACCGATGAGCTCCTCCAGGAGTACATGGATGCCAACCCGAACGTGACCGTTGTACACAACCGCGCCGCCGAGTCCGGCGACGCTCGTGCCAACTACTTCCAGAAGCTCGGCAAGGGCGGCCTGGCAGACGTTGAAGCAGTCGAGATCGACTGGTTCGCCGAAGCCATGCAGTACTCCGACCTGCTCGCGGAGGCTCCTGACAGCGTCAAGGGCCGTTGGCTCGACTGGAAGGAAGCCGCAGCAACCGATCCCGAGGGCCGCCTGGTCGGCTTCGGAACCGACATCGGCCCGCAGGCTATCTGCTACCGCGCAGACCTCTTCGAAGACGCGGGCCTCGTGTCTGATCGTGACGAAGTTGCCGCGCTGTTCGACGGCGACTGGAACAACTTCCTCGATGTCGCAGACGAGTACATGGCAGCCACGGGCAAGCCCATGATCGACTCGGCCAACTCGGTGCTCCAGGGCATCGTCAACCAGCTCGAGTACACCTACACCGAGCCCGACGGCGCCGTCATCGCGACGACCAACCCCGAGGTCTCAGCTGCCTACGAGCTCGTGACCGAGCGTGCGATCCCCAACTCGGCCTATGCCGGTCAGTGGTCGGACGACTGGTTCGCTTCAATGGCCAACGGTGAATTCGCCACCATGCTGTGCCCGGGCTGGATGCTCGGCGTGATCTCGGGCAGCGCGCCCGACGTCGAAGGCTGGGACATCGCCGATGTCTTCCCGAACGGTGGCGGCAACTGGGGCGGCTCGTACCTGACCGTTCCTGCTGACGGCGCCAACGTCGATGCAGCTCTTGACCTGGCTGACTGGCTGACCGCTCCTGAGCAGCAGGTTGCAGCGTTCGCTGAGGCAGGCACGTTCCCGAGCCAGCTCGAGGCATACGAAGACCCGACGCTGACCGATGCGACCGACGAGTACTTCAACGACGCTCCGACCGGCCAGATTCTCTCTGACCGCGCCGAGGCAGTCACCGTTGCTCCCTTCAAAGACGCCGTGTACTTCCAGTACCACGACGCTCTCCAGAACGCAGTGACTCGCGTCTTCGACGGAACCGAAGATGAAGACACCGCGTGGAACACCTGGGTCGCAGAGGTCGAAGCCTTCTGATGATCTGAATTGGTGGGGGCCGCGCCACGCGGCGCGGCCCCCACTGTTTACCTCTGCCCGATCTGCCTCTATGGAGTCTCACGTGACCGCGACCGACACCCGCGCCCAGACGTCACCGGCATCGCCCGGTCCACGTGCCGGGCAGCCCAAGCCCCCGCTCTCCTTCAAAAACAAGATGAGTCGGTGGGACCTCAAGTTCGCACCGTACCTCTATATTTCGCCGTTCTTCATCATGTTCGCGATCGTCGGGCTCTTCCCGATCGCGTTCACCGCTGTCATCTCATTCCAAGAATGGGACCTCGTTCGCAACACCGGCTCGTGGGTCGGATTCGAACAGTACGTCTGGATCCTCAACGATCCGAAGTTCTGGACGTCACTTCGCAACACCTTCAGCATCTTCTTGCTCTCGTCCGTGCCGCAGCTGGCGCTCGCGATCTTCATCGCCGCCATGCTCGACCGCAACATTCGGGCGAAGACCTTCTGGCGCATGAGCGTGCTCCTTCCCTTCGTGATGGCGCCCGTCGCCGTCGCGCTGATCTTCAGCAACATGTTCGGCGACAACCATGGCCTGGTGAACAACATCCTCGGCAGCATCGGCATCGCTCCGATCGCGTGGCACGTTGACCCGTTCTGGAGCCACATCGCTATCGCGACGATGGTCAACTTCCGTTGGACCGGCTATAACGCATTGATCCTGCTGGCTGCGATGCAGGCAGTTCCTCGAGAGTTCTACGAAGCGGCCACTGTCGACGGTGCTGGCGCATTCCGCCAGTTCTGGAGCATCACGCTCCCGTCGTTGAAGCCCACCCTGATCTTCGTCGTAATCACATCGACCATCGGTGGTCTGCAGATCTTCGATGAGCCGCGCATGTACGACAACGTCGGCCAGGGCGGTGCCGCCCAGCAGTGGCTCACGATCACGCTGTACCTCTACAACATCGGTTGGGGCGACTTCAACTTCGGTCGCGCAGCCGCGTTGGCCTGGATTCTGTTCATCATCATCCTGGTCATCGGAATGATCAACCTCCTCATCACGCGCCGCCTCGTGCGCGACGAGGGAGGGCGTGGCGTGAAGACTCCGCGCCGTGGACGCAAGGGAGTCACGCGATGAGCACCAATACCCCGCCCCTGGCGATCATGGAAGAAAGCATTCCCAACGCGGCGAAGCCCCCTCGCAAGAACCGCGCGCGCAAGATTCGTGGCATGCGTCCCGGATTCTGGGTCTACGCAGGTCTCGGCGTGGTTGTCGTATCCGCGATCTTCCCGTACTACTGGTCGTTCCTCATCGGCTCTGGCGATGCATCGACCATCAACAACCCGAACCTGTCGTGGTGGCCCGGTGGCAACTTCATCGACAACGCGATGTCGGTCGTCAACGACCCGGCGGTGAACTTCTGGTTGGCACTGTGGAACTCGATCTACAGCTCGACGATCATCGCGATGTCAGTGGTTGTCTTCTCCACTCTTGCGGGATGGGCGTTCGCCAAGCTCAAATTCCGCGGCGGACCCGCATTGCTGGCGTTCGTTGTGGCAACCATGGCAGTTCCGATGCAGCTCGGTGTCGTGCCGCTGTACATCCTCTTCTCGGACTGGGGCTGGACCGGAACGATCGGCGCGATCATCGTGCCGGCGCTGATCACTGCCTTCGGTGTGTTCTGGATGACTCAGTACCTCACTCAGAGCGTTCCCGACGAGCTGATCGAGGCTGCACGTGTCGATGGGGCCTCGCAGATTCGCACATTCTGGACGGTCGGAGTTGTTGCCGCACGCCCCGCGGCTGCGATGCTCTTCCTGTTCACCTTCATCAACGCGTGGAACCAGTTCTTCTGGCCTTTCATCGTGCTAGACCGCTCGAGCCCCACCCTTCCGGTCGCGTTGTCGTTGCTGCAGTCGAACTACTTCGTCGACTACTCGGTGGTGCTCGCCGGTGTGCTGCTGTCGACCATCCCGCTTCTCATCCTGTTCGCCTTCGCTGGCAAGCAGCTCGTGAGTGGCATCATGGCCGGTGCGGTCAAGGGCTGACAGCCCCCCACCCGCACGCTTTTCTCTCCCCGCTACACCCCAAGGAAGGACGCCGTCCACATGACTGCGACTAACCCCCGCGAGTTCCCCGCGAACTTTCTCTTCGGAGCCGCGACCGCAGCCTTCCAGATCGAAGGAGCCGCCCACGAAGACGGCCGCCGCGATTCGATTTGGGACGCGTTCTGCCGAGTGCCAGAAGCGGTGATCAACGCCGACAACGGCGACGTGGCCTGTGACCACTACCACCGCTATGAAGGCGACGTCGCGCTGATGAAGTCGATGGGTCTGCAGACGTATCGTTTTTCAACGTCGTGGGCTCGTGTGCGCCCCGATGGCGGTGCGGTGAATGAGAAGGGCGTCGACTTCTACAATCGCCTGGTCGATGAGCTGCTCGGCGCAGATATCCTGCCGTGGCTGACGCTCTACCACTGGGATCTGCCTCAGGCACTGCAAGACAAGGGCGGCTGGGCGAACCGCGACACGGCTGAGCGCTTCACCGAGTATGCACTGACTATGCACGACGCGCTGGGCGACCGCGTGAACGTCTGGACCACTCTCAACGAGCCGTGGTGCTCATCGTTCCTCAGCTACACGGCTGGCGTCCACGCACCGGGGCACTACAGCATCGAAGAGGGCGCTCTGGCCTCTCATCATCTCTTGCTGGGGCACGGACAAACCGTGCGCGAACTGCGCGCTCGGGACTCCTCGCTGAATCTGGGCATCACGCTCAACCTCACGGTCGCTGACCCGGTAGACGCTGAGAGCCCGGCCGATGTCGACGCTGCACGCCGCATCGACGGTCAGTTCAACCGTTGGTTCCTCGACCCGATCTTCCGCGGCGAGTACCCGGCAGACATCGTTGAAGACATTCGGGGGGTGGATGCTGCCGCGATCGAGTCCTTCGAAAAGGCAGTGCGTCCTGGAGACCTCGACATCATCTCGTCGGCGATCGACTCACTCGGCGTCAACTACTACCACGGTGAGTTCGTCGGCGGTGAGGCTCCCGAGGTCGCCCCGGTCGCGGGCGATGCCCCCACCAAACGCGAGAGCGCGCCGGCTTTTCCGGCATCGCAGAATATCCATTGGCACGAACGCGGTCTCGATCGCACCTCGATGCACTGGGAGGTTCAGCCCGAGGGGCTCACTCGCCTACTCAAGCGCGTTTCCGACGAATACAGCGCGCCGAAGGGTGTGACGCTCTACGTCACCGAGAACGGAGCAGCATTCGACGACGAGCGCGTCGTCGAAGACGGCGAGGTTCGGGTGCACGACGACGAGCGGGTGTCGTTTCTGACCGGTCACCTCGGAGCGATCCTTGACGCTGTTGACGCAGGAGTCGATGTGAGGGGCTACTTCTATTGGTCGTTCCTCGACAACTTCGAATGGGCCTGGGGCTACGAGAAGCGCTTCGGCATTGTTCGCGTGGATTACGACACGCAGGAGCGGTCAGTAAAGGACAGCGGAAGAGAGTACGCCCGAGTGATCGGTGCCCGAGCGCTCTGACGCCCGACTAGCATCGCAGTGAGGGGAGCTGTCATGAGCATAGAGACGGTGCGTGACGCCGCCACGATCGAAGAGGTCGCCACTGCCGCGGGTGTCTCTCGATCGACCGTGTCGCGTGTTGTCAACGGCTCAACGGCGGTGAGCCCTGAAGCACTCGAGTCGGTACAGCGCGCGATTGCCGCCTTGAACTACGTGCCAAATCGCGCGGCTCGCTCGCTGGCGAGCCGGCAGACGCACGCGATCGCTTTGGTCGTTCCCGAAGACACCACCCGGTTCTTCGGCGATCCCTTCTTTGCGGCAGTCGTCTCGGGCATCCATTCTCGGTTGAGCAGTTCCAACTATGTGATGAACCTCTTCATCGCGAGCGACGACCCCGGCGATAAAACGACAAGCTATGTGCGCAGCGGTGCCGTCGACGGGGCGATCATCGTGTCGCACCACACCAGCGACCTCTTCATCGATCGCATCGCCAGCGCGGTGCCCGTGGTCTATGGTGGTCGTCCCGTGCGCGAGCGCGAGCAGGACTATTACGTCGACGTCGACAACGTGCGCGGAGCTCACGACGCGACGACCTATCTGATCGAGTCGGGCTACAAGAAGATCGCGACCATCACCGGGTCACTGACCATGCCAGCGGGAGTTGACCGACTGCAGGGCTATCGCGACGCGCTCGCAAAACACGACCTTGACGAGATCGCAATCGAACCGGGCGGGTTCACCGCCGAGGGCGGGGCCAACGCGATGCGCCGGATGCTCGCCAGCGGCGCACGCCCCGACGCGCTCTTTTGTGCGAGCGATCTGATGGCCCAGGGAGCGATGGGTGTGCTCGCTGCCGCGGGCTTGCGTGTTCCCGACGACATTGCGATCGTCGGTTTTGATGACTCGCCCGTCGCGCTCGCGGTCTCTCCGCAACTGACCACGATGCGTCAGCCCTCGTTTGCCCAGGGCGAGCGCATGGCCAACGTGCTGCTTGATCGTCTCGCAGGAAAACATCCGCGTCACGTCACGATCCTCGAAACTGAGCTCGTGCTGCGCTCATCGGTCTAGACACCTCGTTCTGCACCGTGCGAGGCGGCTTGCCGATGAGCGAGCGTGTGCACTTCGTAATACCCTCGTCTGCCTTGCGCCTGAAGCGCGGGGCAGGATAGAGGCATGAAGAGTGGAGCCGTAGTCGGACTGGTCATTGCTGGCGTGCTTGTACTGGGCGTGGGCGGCGCCGTCGCCGTTTCTCTCAGCAACGGTGATGAGAGCGACACTGTCGCTGTTACGACCCCATCGCCCGCAGAGACCGAGATGGCGGTTGACGACGTGAGCGATGACGATACGTCTGAAGATTCCGCCGACGAGTCGACGAGTGAGCCAGCAGCCGACAGCGTGACGCCTGGCGCCTACGTCGAATACAGCGAGGCTGCACTCGCGTCAGCCGAAGGCACTCCCGTGTTGTTCTTTCACGCCACATGGTGCCCGCAGTGCCGCGCCCTTGACGAAGACATTCGCGGCTCGGGTGTGCCCGACGGCATCACGATTCTGAAGGTCGACTACGACTCAAACCAAGATCTTCGTCAGCAGTACGGGGTCACCCAGCAGACCACGCTGGTCGAACTCGACAGCGCAGGCAACGCGCTCACCACATTCATTCCATACGAAGACCCGTCGCTCGACTTCGCGCTTGCCGGTCTCGGTCTCACTGGCTGATGCTTGCGCTCACCCTGGTGTCGTTCGCCGCCGGCGTGCTCACCGTTCTTGCGCCGTGCGTTCTGCCGCTGCTGCCGGTGATCGTCGGCGGCACGGCTGTGCGCACCGGATCAGACGCGAAGCTCGCAGAGAAGCAGTGGTTTCGCCCCCTCATCATCGCCGCATCTCTTGCCGTCTCGGTCGTCGCATTCACCCTGCTGCTGAAGGCGACCACCGCTCTGCTGGGCATTCCGGCGTGGATCTGGCAGTCGATCTCGGGCGTCATCGTCGCGGTGCTCGGTCTGACCATGCTCTTTCCCATGGTGTGGGAGCGCCTCACAGTGCGCTTCGGGTGGCAGGCTGGCGGCGGCCGCCTGCTTGACGCGAGCTACCGCAAGGGCGGCCTCGGCGGTGACATTGCGCTCGGCGCAGCGCTCGGTCCAGCGTTCAGCAGCTGCAGCCCCACCTATGCGCTCATCATCGCGGCCGTGCTGCCAGCGTCTTTCGGTCTCGGTGTTGTTTACATCTCGGCTTACGCCATCGGGCTCGCTCTCGCGCTGATGGGCATTGCGATTGCCGGCACCGCGCTGGTGCGCAAGCTCGGCTGGCTCGCAGACCCGCACGGAGTCTTCAGACGCGTGATCGGTGGCTTGCTGGTGATTGTGGGAGTCGCAGTGGCACTCGGGTGGGACCGCCTCGTGCAGACCTGGATGCTCGAGCAGGGCTGGTATGCCCCGATTGAGAATCTCGAGCGGATGCTGCTGGGCTGAGCGCCGCGCGCCACTCAGAGCAGTGGCGACCGGGTACGCCTCAGCGCTCGGTGAGCATTTCAATCAGCTCGCGGTAGCGTGCGCTAGTGCGCTCAACGACCTCCGTGGGCAGTTCCGGGGGAGTGCCCTCTTTGTTCCAGTTGGCGGCAAGCCAGTCCCGCACGATCTGCTTGTCGAAGCTGGCCATGCGCTCCTTGGGCGTCGTGCCCGATGCCCACGCAGCAGCATCCCAATACCTCGACGAATCACTCGTGAGCACCTCATCGGCAAGCGTGAGCACTCCCTCGGCATCGGCGCCGAACTCGAACTTCGTATCGGCCAGAATCAGTCCGTGGGCTTCGGCCAGGGCTGCGGCGCGTTCGTAGATCTCGAGCGAGGTGTCTCGCAGCGCGGCAGCCACGTCGGCTCCGACAAGCTCGACAGTCTGCTCGTACGAGATGTTCTCGTCGTGCTCACCCATCGGAGCCTTATAGGCCGGGGTGTAGATCGGCTCGGGCAGCCGGTCTCCGTCGTTCAGCCCATCTGGCAACGCGATGCCGCACACGGTGCCGCTTGCCTGATACTCGGCCCAGCCAGAACCGGTCAGGTAACCGCGCACGACACATTCGACGGGGTACATCTGCAGGCCGCGCACGTGCATCGATCGACCCGAGACCGCATGCGGGATTTCGGTCTCACCATCGGCAACCAGGTGATTCGGGATGCTGCGCCCGCCGTCGAGGCCGGCAAGCTGGGCAAACCACCACATACTCAGGGTCGTGAGCAGCTCACCTTTGCCGGCAATGCCGGGGCTGAGCACGTGGTCAAACGCACTGACTCGGTCGCTGGCCACAACCAGCATCCGGTTCGAAACCTCACCGTCGGGCATCTCCGCGGGAACGTACAGGTCGCGCACCTTTCCCGAATAGATGTGCTTCCAGCCGGGCAGGTCAGTCTCGTTTGTCACTCGCCCATTATTGCCGCTATCGGCTCGCGCGCGTGCTTAGCGTGTGAGAGTAGCGAACGCAACCGGCTGGCATCGTCGTGGGCGCGTCGATAGCGTCGTTGTCTCAGGTTCGTATTTACGCACGCGGAAGGAACAATCATGCCCGCATGGATCATCATTCTCATCGTCGTCGCAATCGTGCTCATTCTGCTCGGAGCATTCGTCGAAGTCGCCAAGTTCTTGCTGTGGATCGGTTTGGTCGTGCTCGTCATCGGCCTGATCTGGTGGCTGATGCAAGCAATCGCAGGGCGCAAGTCTTAGCGCCTCGTGGGCTCCTCCTATCGGACGCTAGGGTAGAACACCCTTTCAGCCCGGCAGGAGGAGCACCTTGTTCGAACTGAAGTCATGGCTCGGCCTCACGGTCGTGATGTCCATCGCGCTGATCGCAGCGGTCGTGGTGGCAATCGTCGTCGCGGCAGCGCTCAAGCGCATCTCGCGAAAGAAGCGGTGGCCCGCCACCCTCTCGGCGACAGTGCGTGCGCCCTTCAGAGTGCTGATCGTCGTCATCGCGCTGTGGGTCGCCTTTCTGCTCTCGTGGCCGGCGCCTGATTCATCTGAGACCGTGGCGCACGGGCTTGTCATCGCCACCATCGCTGCAGCCGCGTGGTTCATCGGCGCGGCGATCTCATTCGGGTTCGGCGTCGCGATGGCGCGATTGCCGTTGGGGTCGAAAGACAATCTGGTCGCGCGCCGTCGGCAGACGCAGCTCACGCTCATTCGTCGGCTGCTGGTCGCTGTGGTGGTGGTTTTTGCGGCTGGCGCGATTCTTGTCACCTTTCCCGCGCTCGCAACAATCGGCACAAGTCTGTTGGCCTCAGCCGGCGTGGCAGGAATCGTGGCGGGGCTTGCCGCTCAATCGACCCTCGCGAGCGTATTCGCCGGGGTGCAGATCGCGTTCAGCGATGCTGTTCGCGTCGATGACGTGGTAGTCGTCGAAGGCGAGTGGGGTCGCATCCAAGAGATCACGCTCACGTACGTCGTCGTGCACATCTGGGACGACCGGCGGTTGGTGCTGCCGTCAACCTACTTCACCACTACGCCGTTCGAAAACTGGACCCGTCGCTCGAGCGAGCTTCTGGGATCAATCGAGTTCGACCTCGACTGGCGAGTGAGGCCGTCAGAGATGCGTCAACAGCTCGACGTCATTCTCGAGCGCACCGAGCTGTGGGACCGGCGCGCCAAAGTACTGCAGGTGACTGAGGCGGTGAACAACACCGTGCGGGTGCGTATTCTGCTGACTGCCGTCGACGCGCCAACACTGTTCGATCTGCGCTGTTTCGTGCGCGAAGAGTTCGTCGAGTGGTTGCACGACAAGAAGTCGGCACTGCCGATTTCCCGAGTGCAGCTTGTGGCTGAGCCAGCACCGGAAGAGCCTAGTGTCAGTCCAGAGGCGAGCGATCAGCACGCCGGCTTGTTCACCGGGTCAGCCGAAGGTGAGGAGCGCGCCGAGCAGTTCACCGGCTCGATCGCGACGATCGACGCCGACGAGGCTGAACGCTGGGCGAGTGAGCGCTGAAGCTCCTCGGCTCAGACGACTCGTGCCGCGATGTCGCCGCGAAACTGACCGCCGTCGAGCGTGATCTGGCCCACAGCGTCATATGCGAGCTCGCGTGCGCCAGCGAAGGTTTCTGCGGTGGCGACGACGCTCAGCACGCGCCCGCCGGTCGCGAGGAGCGAGCCCTCGCTGTCAGCGGTCGCCGCGTGCGCGATATGCACGCCTGCGGCGGAGGCTGCGGCGTCCAGCCCATCGAGCGGGCGACCGGTGAGGGGAGCCTGCGGGTAGCCTTCGCTCGCCAGCACAACGGTGATGGCCGCCTGAGGCGAGAACGACGGCCGCGGGAAATCTTCGAGATGGCCCGACGCAGCAGCCAGCAGCAACTCCGAGAGCGGATCGAGCAGGCGAGGCAACACGACCTGGGTTTCGGGGTCGCCGAAGCGGGCGTTGAACTCGATGACCTTGACGCCCTGATCGGTGAGAATCAGGCCCGCGTAGAGAAGCCCGATGAATGGAGTTCCCTCTGCGTCGAGCTGGCGGATGACCGGCTCGGCGACATCGCGAGTGACGAGATCGACGAATCCGGCTTCGCTGCCGAACTTTTCGTCGAGCCACGGCAGCGGTGAGTAGGCGCCCATGCCGCCGGTGTTCGGTCCCTCATCACCGTCGAGCAGACGCTTGAAGTCCTGCGCCGGGCTGAGCGGCAGCACGTGGTCACCATCGCTGAGAAAGAACAGCGACACCTCAGGGCCCGAGAGAAACTCTTCAACCAGAACCGCCCCGGTCGGCAGGTATGTGTCGGCGTGGTCGAGGGCTGCGGCGCGATCGTTCGTGACGATCACACCCTTTCCCGCGGCGAGTCCATCAGCCTTCACCACGTAGGGTGCGCCGAACTCGTCAATCGCCGTTTCGACCTCGGCACGGGTGACAGCGCGCGAAGCGCGGCCGGTGGGGACGCCCGCAGCATCCATCACCCGCTTGGCGAAGGTCTTCGAACCCTCGAGCTGCGCGGCGGCCTTGCCCGGACCGAATACCGGAATGCCGCGCTCGCGCAACGAGTCAGCAACGCCGGCGACGAGGGGAGCCTCGGGTCCGATCACCACGAGGTCGATGGAGTTCTCGAAGGCGAACGTCGTGACCTCGGCTGGCGAGGTGGCACTGAGCGCGACCAAGCTGGCGTCTCGAGCGATGCCGGCGTTTCCCGGCGCAGCGAAGATGTCGTGAGCGGCCTCCTCTGCACGAAGAGCGAGGATGATGGCGTGCTCGCGCGCGCCCGAACCGAGGACCAGAATCTTCACCCGGCCAGCCTACCGATCCTTGCCCGTCGGCACAGGCGCCTCGGATTCGGGCGTAGCGTTGGCCCATGCCACGCAGCATCTCTACCGCCGACGGACGCTCCGCGCTAACGGCCGTGCGAGCCGCCTCTGCATCGAACGAGGTTCCCGCGCGCACCGACCTCGCTACCGCTGTGCGCTACCTCTTGCAGCTGCTCGCAGAGAAGGCACCCGGCCACAGCGTTGAGGTGCGCGTGCCGCCGTTCGGCGCCGTTCAGGTGGTTGAGGGACCACGTCACACTCGCGGCACACCGCCGAACGTGGTTGAAATGGAACCGCTCACGTGGATCGCGCTGGCGACGGGCGAACAGGAGTGGGTGGATGCGACGGCCGCAGGCCGCATCTCAGCGTCGGGAGTGCGCGCCGACGTCTCAGACCTGCTGCCGCTTCGGCCCTGACCAAGCCGCGTGGCGCGCTCGCGCGCATGCGGTGGGACAATAGGAGCATGGCTGAGCACGCTGAAGACCACATCGAAACCGTTCGCGTGCGCCGCGCTCCCAAGATGTCGGTGTTCCTGCTGCTTGGGGCAGCGCTCGGTGTCTTCGTGGCGATGATCTTGACGTTCGCGTTCGACGGCTCTGATCAGGCCAGCCCCAACACCGGATTCGTCTACTCGCAGATGCAGGTCTTCGGGTTCGTCACGCTGATCTGCGTGCCAATCGGGATCGCGCTGTTCGGTTTCATCGCTGTGATGCTCGACCGCAGGGCGTCACGTCGCGCTCGTAGCGTCGCCGTCGACCACGAAACAGTGCGCGGCGAGAGCGACTAGCACTCAGGCCAATTCGGCGATGATCGGGTTGATTGCAGCGTCGAAAGCGACGACGTCGCCGCGCAGTCCATCGGTCACGGCGATGGTGAGGGAACCGACCCACCACAGCCCTCGCTGACTCAGCGGCAGCACCTGAACGTTGAGTTCGAACGAGTGCGCGCGGCGACCCACCTGTCGTTCGTACTCGGCAATCGCGCTCGCGTAGGCGCGGTAGCTCACTCCGCTGCCGATGTCTTTTCGATAGCGTGCATGCGCTGATTGGGCGAACGCGAGGGCTTCACTCGCGTGGGGCCGTGCAGCATCCCTCAATTCAGACGCACCATCTGCGGGCAGTGCCAGCAGCGTTTCGTAGCCGTCTACCAACTCGAGCGGAACCGGCGAAGGATGTATCTCAGGCTCGATTGTCATCTCCCAGAGACCTCGCCATTGAGACTCCAGCACGTCTTGTGACGCGCTCGTGCGGTCGTTCGCTCGCGGAGCGATGCCGCGCAGATGCGGCAGTTCATCCGGGTAGCGGATGCCGAGCACCTGACGCAGATAGAGGGCAAGAAGAACTGGCTGACCGGCGTCTTCGCGGATCAGCCATTCCGGCATTCCGGTGCCACCCATGCGGCCATTGTAGGGGCGCAGGTCGGCAGAGTGGAGGAGTGGAATGCTGCAGAGGGCGAGATCGCAACGACTCGCGCGCCGACCCGGGTAGTCTGGAGCCGTGGTCACCCCTTCTCGTGATGCCTCCGCGAACCCCTATGCGGCCGCCGGCGTCGATACTGCTGCCGGCGATCTTGCCGTTGAACTGATGAAGTCGGCCGTGCGTCGCACACACGGACCCGAGGTGCTCGGTGGTGTCGGCGGCTTTGCGGGCCTCTTCGATGCCAGTGCACTGCTCGGCTATACCAAGCCGCTGCTGGCAACGAGCACCGATGGCGTCGGCACGAAGGTCGCCATCGCGCAGGCTATCGACAAGCACGACTCGATCGGACTCGACCTGGTTGGCATGGTCGTCGACGACATCGTGGTGGTGGGAGCGAAGCCGCTCTTCATGACCGACTACATCGCTTGCGGCAAAGTGTTCCCTGAACGCATCGCAGACATCGTGCGCGGCATCGCGCAGGGTTGCGCTGAAACCGGCACGGCGCTGGTCGGCGGCGAGACCGCAGAGCACCCCGGCTTGCTTGGCGTGAACGACTACGACGTCGCGGGCGCCGCTACGGGAGTGGTTGAAGCCAACCAGGTTCTCGGTGCCGAGCGCGTGCAGAACGGCGATGTCGTACTGGCGCTCGCGTCGAGCGGACTGCACTCGAACGGCTACTCGCTGGTGCGCCATATCGTCGCCGGCGCGGGCATTCAGTACGGCGATCGAGCGGCCGACCTCGGCGACAGCATCACCTGGGGTGAGGCGCTTCTCGAACCCACACGTCTCTACACGACCCCCTTGCTTCATCTCATCGAAGAGCTGGGCGATGCGGTGCACTCACTGAGTCATGTCACCGGAGGCGGTATCGCCGCCAACCTGGCGCGCGTGCTGCCGCAGAACACCTGGGTAGAGGTGGACCGTTCGACGTGGTCACCACCGGCGACCTTTCGTGTGCTGGCAGACCTCGGGAGCCTCGATCTTGAATCGACCGAAGGAACCTGGAACCTGGGCATCGGTTTTCTCGCGGTTGTATCGGCAACCAAGGCAGATGCTGCAATCGCTGCGCTGGCGCGCAATGGCATCGACACGTGGCAGGTGGGCGTGGTGCACACCGATGCGCTTCCCTCCGGAGATTTTGAGCAGGGCGCGAAGGGTGTGAACGGCGGCGCCGTTCGACTCGTCGGCTCTTACGCAGACGGCTCGGCCGTGAACGGAGCAAAGTAATCCCAGATGTGCGGAATCGTCGGCATGATGGGTCGTGGATCTGTCAACCAAGAGATCTACGACTCCCTTCTTCTTCTGCAGCACCGGGGTCAAGACTCCACGGGAATCGCGACCGCTGAACCCAGCGGGGTGTTCCACGTTCACAAAGAGCGTGGGCAGGTGCGCGAAGCTTTCCGCACCCGCGACATGCGGGTGCTGCTCGGCAATATCGGTCTCGGCCACGTGCGCTATGCGACGAAGGGCACCGCATCGAGCGAAGAAGAGGCCCAGCCGTTCTACGTCAACGCGCCCTACGGCATCGTGCTCGTGCACAACGGAAACCTCACCAATACGCGTGAACTGACCGAGGTGCTGTTTCGCAAAGACCGCCGACACCTCAATACGACCTCTGACACTGAGTTGCTCGTCAACGTGCTGGCCAACGAGTTGCAGGCGTCGATTTCGGGTGACGAGCTCGTTCCCGAGCAGCTTTTCGATGCCGTCGCGCGCGTGCACGATCGGGTGGAAGGTTCATACGCGGCGATCGCCCTGATCGCCGGATACGGTCTTTTGGCGTTCCGCGATCCCTTCGGCATCCGGCCACTGATTCTTGGCACCCGCAAGCACGAAGACGGCACCTACGAGTGGGTGGTGACAAGTGAGTCGCTCGTGCTCGAAAACGGTGAGTTCGAGGTCGTGCGCGATGTGCTTCCCGGTGAGGCGATCTTCGTCGACCTTGAGGGCAACCTTCACACCATGCAGTGCGCGCAGGAGACGCAGCTGGCACCGTGCTCGTTCGAGTACGTATACCTTGCTCGCCCCGACTCGATCATGAACGGCATCTCGGTGTACGAAGCCCGCTTGCGCATGGGCGAACGGCTCGCTGACACGATCGCCAAGCACTCCCCGGTCGATGAGATCGACGTAGTGATGCCCATTCCTGACTCGTCTCGCCCTGCCGCCATGCAGGTGGCTCGCAAGCTCGGGATCGAGTACCGCGAGGGCTTCTACAAGAACCGCTATGTCGGCCGCACCTTCATCATGCCCGGCCACGCGGTGCGCAAGAAGAGCGTGCGCCAGAAGCTCAACGCGATGTCGAGTGAGTTCAAGGGCAAGAACGTGCTGCTGATTGACGACTCGATCGTTCGCGGTACGACGTCGAAAGAGATCATTCAGATGGCACGCGATGCTGGCGCGAAGTCCGTCGCATTCGCGTCAGCGGCGCCCCCGGTGCGGTTCCCGCACGTGTACGGCATCAATATGCCGTCGAGGCACGAGCTGGTGGCGCACGGACGCACCATCCCCGAGATCGCTGCAGAGCTCGGCGCTGACTACATGGTGTACCAAGAGGTTGAAGACCTCAAGGCTGCCATTCTTGAAGGCTCAGACCTCGACGATCTTGACATGAGCTGCTTCGACGGCCGCTACGTCACCGGCACCGTGTCAGACGAGTACCTCGCCTGGGTCGAAGGGTCGCAGGAGTCCTAGCCGCCGCGGCGTGAGCCCGGCACCGCTGCTGCACCCGGCGCCGCTGCGGCTGCCACCGGCGCCGAAACTAGGCTTCGTGCACGAAACATGCTGCACAGCGGGTTGTCTCGCGCACGAAGCCTCGTCTCGACGAACTGGGTCGGCTAGGCCGAAGCGCCGTCGAGCACTTCGAGGAACGCTTTCATCCACGTGCCGTTGTCGGGCCAGGCGCGCGAGCTGACCAGGTTTCCGTCGACGACAGCTCCGCCGTTCTCGAAGACACCGCCCACAACCTCAACGTCGATGGCAAGCTCTGGGTAGGCGGCCGAAGTGCGTCCTTCAAGCACTCCAGCGGCGGCGAGCAGCAGTGGTCCGTGGCAGGTCGCAGCGACAGGATTGTTCTTCTCGAAGAAGTAGCGCACGATTCGCTTGGCTTCTTCGTTGTTGCGCAGGTACTCGGGGGCGCGACCGCCAGGCACGACGATAGCGACGTAGTCAGCGGGGTTGACGTCGGCCAGCGCGATGTCTGCGTTCCAGGTGTGTCCGGGCTTCTCGGTGTAGGTGTCGAAGTCGTCAACGAAGTCATGAACGACGAACTGAAGCTTGCGCTTTTCGGGGGCGCCGATGTGCACTTCGTAGCCGGCCTCCTGCAGTCGGTGCAGCGGATAGAAGACCTCTAGGGTCTCGGCGGCATCGCCCGTGATGATGAGAATCTTGCTGGTCATGGTGGTTCCTTTCACGACAACGTTGTGTGCGGTTCCAGAGTGCGCCGCGGGTGGTGCTGGCGCGAGCAAGATTCTCACGATGTGCGAAACACAATCTAACTAGGCAGGCCTACACTGCTCCTATGAGCACGACGAAGAGCTCTCGAGACAGCGCAGGCATTCGCTCCGCTGATCGAACACTCGCGATATTGGATGCTGTGGGCTCGGCGCCCGACGGACTCACCGCCGCAGAGCTTGCGCATGCCCTTGCGCTGTCGTCCGCGACGACGTATCGACTGCTTGCGACCCTTCAAGAACACGACTACCTCGTGCGCTCGCGAGAATCGCGCTACATCTTGGGCCGCGCTGTTGACGAGCTAGGGCGCGCCGTGCGGGCCCAGATCATTGCGACGCCTGACGCGCGACGCGTGCTGTCGGGAATGAGGGATGCCGCACGAGCACCCGCGTACCTCACCGTCTTTCGTGGTGACGATATCGCGGTGGCGCACGTGGCTGACTCTGCGCAGCATCCTCGAATTGGTCAGCTGCACGTGGGATTCGCCGAGTCGGCACACATCACCGCTTTTGGAAAGATCATGTTGGCAGAGAAGGATGCTGCTTCTCTCAGCCGCTACCTCGATCGCCACGGTGCTCGGGCTCTCACCGCTCACACGATCACGAACGAAGCGGTGCTGCGAGAACAACTAGACGAGGTGCGTGCGCTTCAGATCGCCACCGAGGTGGAAGAGTACATGCCGAAGTTGGCATGTATCGCAGCGCCGGTGCGCGGCCGCAGCGGCCGCACGATCGGTGCGGTGTCGGTTTCGACCACCGCCGAAGACTTCGCCTCGCGCGCGCACGACTTGGAGCGAATAGTGCGCCGGGGCGCGTGGCATGTGGCAAGCGCGAGCCCAGGGATCTGATCTGCGCTGACGCGCTGGTTGTCGCGGCACCGAGCGCGCAACCGGGCACCGATGCGGGCTTAGGGTGGGACGAGTGAACCCTGCCCCTATGCGCCCGCTGTGGCAGGGGCGTTCCCTCGCCCTCATCGGCATTCTGCTGTTGGCTTTTTCGTTGCGATCGGCGGTGGCGTCGCTATCGCCACTCTTCGACTACATCGAGCGCGACTTCGCTCTTTCTGCGGCTGCCATCGGGCTGATCGCCACAGCGCCACCCGTCTGCTACGCGATCTTCGGCCTGTTGACGCCCGCTTTCGAGCGCCGAATCGGCCTGGAACCCCTCGCAGTTCTCGCGTTCCTTATTGTGGCCGTGGGGCTGATAGCCCGCAGTTTCGCCACCAATGCCGTGCTGATGCTGGTGGGAACGACGATCATCTTTGCTGCCATCGGTGTGGGAAACATCCTGTTGCCGCCGTTGGTGAAGCGCTACTTTCCTGACCGAATCGGACTCATCACCGGGCTCTACTCGGCCACGATGGCGGTGTCGACATTCCTGCCCCCGCTGATTGCCGTTCCCGTGGCCGACGCAAGCAACTGGCGCGCGTCGCTCGGGATGTGGGCGCTTTTTGCTTTGGTGGCGATAGTGCCGTGGATTGCGCTGATCTCGAGGGCACGTGCCAGCAAGCTCGACATCGACGAGTCAGCCGACGTCGAACCGCCCAACCCACGAGTGTTCAGCCGCATGCTCAGGCTGCCGGCAGCGTGGGCGCTCATGGTGGGGTTCGGCGCCGCGGGTGTGGTGGCCTACACCTCGTTCTCATGGTTGCCACGAATTCTCGTTGACACGACCGGCGTGACGCCTGTCGCCGCCGGTGTATTGCTTTCACTTTTCGCGGCGGTCGGGCTGCCCGCGTCGTTGGTGGTGCCGCTGCTCGTGGTTCGATACCACGCGACGCGCGCGCTCTATGGGGTCGCCGTCACCGCAGGTCTCGTCGGTATTGCAGGTTTGCTTTGGGCTCCGGCGCTGGCGCCCTGGTTGTGGGTGCTGATGCTGAGCGGACCCACCCTGCTCTTTCCGCTCTCGCTCGTGTTGCTCAACGTGCGCACCGGCACCCATGAGGGCGCAGTTGCGCTCAGCGGATTCGTGCAGAGTGTTGGCTATGGTCTGGGCGCAGTGTTTCCACTCACGATCGGACTGATTCACGAGGCCACCGGTTCGTGGACCATTCCGCTGGTCATTCTTGCGCTGGTGATACTGACCGCTATTCCGGCCGGGGTGGTCGCGTCGCGGCGCCACACCGTCGAGGAGGAATGGGAGCGCAAGCACGGCGTCTGGTGAGCGGACGGCGTACATGAGGTAGACGGCACACTCCCAGTGGTTTTGCGAGCTACCTTGTTAGCGTCACGCCATGACGCACGACTCCCTTGTCGTCGAGCGCGACATTCGCGCCGACATCGCAGCGGCAGAACGCCGTGACCGGCCTATCCGCCAGCTGATGCGCAGAGCACGTTCGTGGATAGCCGAGCACCCGCGGCTCGAACTCGCATACCGCGTCGCCGTTGCAGCTGCAGGCAGCGTGCTCGCCATTGTCGGGCTGATTCTTGTTCCGCTACCCGGTCCGGGTTGGCTCGTGGTGTTCCTCGGGCTCGCCGTGCTGGGCACCGAATTTCACTGGGCTCACCGAATAGCACTATGGCTCAAGAGCGCACTTGATCGCTTCTGGCAATGGTGGAAGCACCGTCGAGCGATGAGAGCTGCTCGTCGCACGCGCGTGTAGACGGTTGTCAGGCCCGCTCTAGTTCGTCTTCATCCTCGTCGGCGTAAAGATCCGCCCACTTGTCGACGTACTGGTCTTCTGCGGGGTGCCCCAGTTCTCTTTCGAGCGCCGAGGTGTTCAAGCTCGGGCTGTAGGACTTGAGCTCACGAGCGATCTTGGTGTGCTTTGCCTTCTGACGGCCACGACCCATGCGAGACCCCCTCATTTCTGAGCTGCGGGCGGTGCGAGTGCCCGCTTCAACGTTGGTCGGCTGTAAGCCGGTAAGAGTAGCATTCAGAATAACACGGAGCCCCCGCACTTCGGCGGTTCCGCCTGCTTGAGTATGCGGTGTCGAAGGAGCCCACACATGACGAACGACACACCTGACCCTACAAATCAGCCGACTGAAGACGAATCACTGCACGGCGCGGTCATCGTCGGGATCATTCCTGATCAGTCACCGAGAGTGCTCAAAGAGGCTGCTCGCTATGCCGGTCTGCTCGGCGCGCCGCTGTTGATCGTGCACGTCGATGTCACTCGATTTGTGACCTATGAAGACCCCGATGGCTACGTTCACTCGGCTCCGATCGACATCAACATCGCCGCTGGCGACAGCGATCTGGTCTTGGTGCAGCAAGCCGCCGCCGAGGTGCTCGCTGAATCACCTGTGCAGTGGAGCGTGCGCCAGCTCGTCGGGGATCCCGCGATGGCGATGAAACATCTTGCTGAGCAAGTCGACGCGAAGCTCATTGTCGTTGGCACGCGTAAGCGAGGGCTTGGCGAGTCGATTCGCGAGTTCTTCACCGGGTCAGTGGGCGCGAGGCTCGCTCACCGTCAGCACCGCACACTCCTGGTGGTGCCACTCGGCGAAGCAACACCAGACGACGAAGAGATCTGGCCAGCCTGAGCAAGTGTCCCGCGCATGAGCGGTTAGCCGTGCAGTGCGCGCGTGAGGGTATGGCTCGCTTCGTCGAGCGCAGTTTCTAGTGCACTCACCGTTTCTGCATTCAGGCTTCCGCCTCGAGCGACGTATGAGCGCAGGTCACCGCGCACCCGACCGCGGAATTCATTGATGATGCCGTCGGCGCGGTTGAGCTGCTCTCGACTTCGCCCACGGGCATCATCGGCAGGCGGTGCCTGAGGCGCCGAGTCCTGCGCCTCGCGGCTCGCCGCGGCAAGGTCCGCGCGCAGACTGCGCATTGCTTCGCGCACGTTGCCGCGAACTTCATCGGCGATCAGTCGTACTGAGTCCGTGAGTGCGGCTTCGATGCCCTCAAGATCGCTGGCGCGAGCAAGCACTTCTGCGTGGCCAGCGTCGGTGATTGCGTAGACGGTCTTGCGGCCGTCTACGGACTTCGACACCAGGCCCTCTTCTTCGAGCTTTGCCAGTCGAGGATATATGGTGCCAGCGCTCGGGGTGTACGTGCCTCCGGTGCGGTCAGACAGCGCCTGGATGATGTCGTAGCCGTGGCGAGGGCCTTCGTCGAGCAGGTTCAACAAGTACAGGCGAAGGTCGCCGTGTGAGAAGACGGGACTCATCGCTCGTCCTCCGATGCAGGATCAGAACCTTCTTGCCGCACGGCGGGCGCAGCATCCGCAACGATGGGCGTGCGACGAAGAACCGTTACGTCTCCAGATACGGAGTTTGCGCGCACGTCCACGAAAGATCCGCTGAGTTCGCCGACAGAACTGACGAAATTGGTAGTGGGCCCCGTGCCCTGGCCGGAACGCAAGTGCCCGTCGATCTGCACTCGGCCGTTCACGCTGCGCACAACGTAGTTCGCCGGGTAGCCTTCATCGAGGCGGATGGTGGTCGCGCCTCCCACAGTGTTGAGGTTGATCGCCTGCACCGGTCCGTCGGAGTCGATCAGAATGCTGCCCGAGACGGTGTCTGCAGTGGCCCTGCGAAGTGTTCCTGTCGCCGCGACATCGCCCGACACCGAGTTGGCGTTCAGTGATCCGACCACTCCTCGCGCGTTTACATCGCCCGACACTGCGTTGACGCTGATGTCGCCGGTGATGCCGTCGACAATGATGTCGCCGCTCACGGTGTTGAGACGGGCATCGCTCGTGATGCCCGCCACGAGCGCGCTTGCGCTCACGACGCCGAGCGAGAGTGCGATCTCGCGGGGAACGGCGACGCTGATCTCAGCCTGCGGCCCGCCTGATCCGAAATTGCGAAAGACCTCGAGAAAGTTGTCCCATCGCAACTGAGGATGGTCGATTTCGAGCATGTCGCCCGAAACCTCGATGCGCAGATCTTTGGTCGTCACGCCATGAACCTCAATACGGGCGCCTGGTTCATCGTGGGCAACGACATCGATCTGGCCTCCGACGAGACCAATTTTGAGCGAGCGCACAGAGTCGATGTCGATCACGCGCGTTTCGCCCGGGTGGATGATCCACTTTTCCAGGGTCATGGTGACACTCCAAGGGTGAGAGGGGTGGAGATCGCGATATATCGCGTCAGATTCGACCATAACACGATATATCGCGACTCGCCAGGGGTTGTACGGGCTGCGGGTTGACTTTGACGCAACGTCAACCTTTAGCGTGGATCGTGTTCACATCGCGAGAGAGGAGATCAGCCATGACTTCGTGGTCGATCCAGCAGGTCGCCAAGATGGCCGGAACCACCAGCCGCGCCCTGCGCCACTACGGCGAGATTGGCCTGCTGAAGCCGTCGAGCATCGCGCGCAACGGCTATCGCTACTACGACGAGCACTCGCTGGTGAGGCTGCAGCAGATTCTGCTGCTTCGTGATCTGGGTCTGGGCTTGCCTCAGATCGCAGCGGTGTTGGATCGGGAGGTCACAGAGGCCGACGCGCTCGAAAACCACCGCAAGTGGTTGGAGCGGGAACAACAGCGGCTGGCCCGACAGATCGCCTCGGTGAACACCACAATCAACGCTCTGAGAGGAGGTGAAGAACTAATGGCAGAAAAGATGTTTGATGGCTTCGACCACGCGCACTACAAAGATGAGGTAGAGCAGAAGTGGGGCAAGAAGGCCTACGCCGACAGTGACAGCTGGTGGCGCTCGAAGTCACCGGACGAGCAGACGGCGTGGAAGAAACGCCTCGCCGAGCTCAACGGTGATTGGATCAGCGCAGCGGAAGCGGGCATGAAACCCGAAAGCAATGAAGCGCAGTCACTCGCAGAGCGCCACGTCGAATGGTTGCGTGGGACGCCTGGCGCTCCTGCTGACACCAAGGCATACGTGCTGGGTCTCGCCGACATGTATGTCGCTGACGACCGCTTTGCCGCGAACTACGCCACCGCCTCAGGAGGGGCGGCTGGCGCTGAGTTCGTGCGCGACGCACTTCACGTGTACGCGAACGCGCACCTATAACCAAGAAATGGCGAATGCCGCGACCATGGGGGTAGTCGCGGCATTCGCCGTTCTTCGCTTAGGCCGGAGCTAGCCGACCTTTTTTCCGGTGATGAGTCGGAATAGCAAGGCGATGAGGGCGATCACGCCCACGATGAGGGCGACCCAAAGCAAGAAGCCGAGCGCTTCGCCGAGGCTTCCAACGATGGCTAGTACAACAGCAATGACAATGATGATGATCAGTGCGAGATTCATGGAGGGTGCTCCTTCTCTTTCGCAACCACAGACAGGGAGTCCCGAGGTTGATGCCTTTTAGGCACGCAGATGACTCTGTCACGCCCGAAAGCCGCGTGCGCGGGGCTTGCGCTTGCCGTCCCGTTAGTGCTAATGGCAAACGTTTAGGCCCCTGAGGTAGATCTGTCAAGCCCCTGGATGCTTCTTCCATAGCTTCGTACTGTCTAAGCAAAGCGCTGTCTACGCGAAGAAGCGCTGTCTACGCGAAACGGAGGCGCCATGCCGAAGGGGCAGGGTTCGAACAGCCTGAAGGACGCCGATCTCTACGAGGAGCTGCGCGACGATGGTGCGTCGAAAGAAAAAGCCGCGCGCATCTCGAATGCTGCCGCCCGTGACGGTCGCAACGAGGTGGGTCGCCGAGGCGGCGAGTCAGGTTCATACGAAGACTGGACGGTCGACGAGCTGAAGAGCCGTGCGAAAGAGCTCGGCCTGAGCGGATACTCGAGCAAGCGAAAAGCAGAGCTCATCGCCATGCTTCTCGACCACTGACCGTCGCCCAGTGGCAAAACTCACACGCGTTCGTCCACTTGACGATCGCGGGTATAGAAGAGTGCGTGCGGGTAGCGGCTTTCGCTATATCGATGAGCGCGGCCGGCCAGTCAGCTCGCGTCACGTCGACCGAATTCGAGCGCTCGTGATTCCGCCCGCATGGCAGGACGTATGGATCTGCGTACGAGCCGATGGTCATATTCAGGCAGTCGGCACCGACGGTGCGGGGCGCAGGCAGTACATCTATCACCCCGAGTGGAGTGCTGGTCGCGATCGCGGCAAGTTCGCGCGTGCCCTGTTGCTCGCCGAGTCGCTCCCTCGCGCACGCGCCCGGGTGACCGTGTCGTTGCGGCGACCAGATCTTGATCGCGAGCGTGTGCTTGCGACCGCATTTCGGCTGCTTGACCAGGCGGCGCCCCGAATCGGTTCGGAGCGCTATCTGACGGCGCATGGCAGTCGAGGGCTCACCACGCTGCAGCGTCGAGACGCGAACGTGGTGGGCTCGTGCGTGTCGCTTGTCTTCCCGGGCAAGAGCGGCAAGCGTCAATCGCTCGAGGTCGATGATGAAGATCTTGCTGAAGCAATGGCGCTGCTCATCACCGGACGCTCACGCTCCGCACTGTTGGCATGGCAACGAGGGCGCCGACGAGTCGCGCTCACGCCGAGTGACGTCAACGCCTACGTGCGTGCCCTCACCGGCGGACGCTTCACAGCGAAGGACTTTCGCACACTGCGCGGCACGGTTCTTGCGGCCGATGCACTCGCGCACATCGGCGAGGCAGATTCGGAGTCCGCGCGAAAACGTGCCGAGCACGATGCCGTGAATGCCACGGCAGACGCCCTCGGCAACACTCCCAGCGTCGCGCGCGGCTCGTACATCGATCCGCGCGTGTTCAAGCGCTACCGCGATGGGCATCTGCTCGATCTGTCGATCACTCCTGAAAAGGCGATCCGCGCGCTGATCACCCCCAACCGCTCACTGCAGTAGCGTGGCAACATGCCGCAACCGGTCGAACTGCGTGTTCTAGGGCTGGTGATCGTCGGCGGCGCTGTCGGTGTGCTGGCCCGAGCGGCGGTGGTCGTTCCCCTCGCAGACGAGCCCGTTGTGCCGTGGGTCACGCTCGCGGTGAACGTCGCCGGGTCACTTCTCCTGGGTTTCGTCGTCGGGGTTCTGGGCGATGAGTATTCGCGTTGGCGTGCATTTCTCGGCACCGGCGTGCTCGGCGGCTTCACGACGTACAGTGCCTTCGCCGTTCACTCGGTGCAGCTGATGCCCACGCCGCTCGTCGCGATCTCGCTGATGGGCGTTTCTTTGTTCGCGGGCGCTCTCGCGGCACTCGTCGGCATTGTGCTGGGCCGCCGAACGCGCCCGAGCGCAGCTCTCGAACCGGAGACTGCAGAGTGAGCGCGTGGCTCGTGCTGTGGCTCGCGCTGGCAGGGGGTCTCGGCGCCGGCGCTCGCTATGCGATCGACCGGTTGCTTCCCGCGCGTGAAGGCGGCTTCGCGTGGGGTATCTTTCTCGTCAACGTGAGCGGCTCATTTGCTCTCGGAGTGCTCACCGGACTCGGGTCTGCCGCAGCATCCGACCTCGGCGTCATTCTTGGGGTTGGACTCCTCGGGGGCTATACGACCTTCAGCACCGTTTCAGTGGAAACGGTGCTGCTTGTCGAGCGCCGTCGGTGGGTGGATGCCGCGGGCACCCTCTTCGGGACGCTGGGGATCGCAGTGGGGACGGCCGCGATGGGTTATGCACTTGCAACCTGGATTGTGACTCTCACCGAATCCTCATGAAACAATGAGGTGTCGATACACTCCCGTATCCACCTGACGTCGCTCGAGCGTCAGGTCTGCATGACCGTCAGTTAAGGCCCTCTGTGTCGAACCTCGCCATCCTGAGCCTCAAGAACCGCGCCCTGATCGCTCTGGTGACAGTTGTCGCCGCGCTCTTCGGTGGCATCGCGCTCACGAGCCTCAAGCAAGAACTCATCCCTTCGATCGAGTTCCCGGCCGTCATCATCATCTCGACCTACCCCGGTGCATCGCCCGATGTGGTCAACAACGATGTGTCGACCCCGATCGAAGAAGCGATCCAGGGTGTGCCTGGTCTCGAATCCACCACCGCGACGAGCACGACCAACGCGTCGGTGGTGCAGGCATCGTTTGCGTACGGCACTGATCTCGGAACCGCAGAGCAGAAGCTGACGCAGGCGATCAACCGCATCTCGAATCAGCTTCCTGATGACGTTGATCCGCAGGTGATTCTGGCGAGCATCGATGACCTGCCGGTCATCCAGATTGCAGTGACGGGCTACGACGATCCCGAAACAATTCAGGCAGAGCTTGAAGCCAGCGTCATCCCAGAGCTCGAAGATGTTGACGGCGTCAACGCGGCGGGAATTGTCGGCGGTGTCGGGCAGCGGGTCACGATCACGCCAGACCAGGCAGAACTTGCTGCGGCGGGCTACAGTCAGCAGGCGATCACAGACGCGCTTGAACAGAACGGTGTGCTCTTCCCCGGCGGACAGATCACCGAGGGCGACGAGACCCTCACTGTTCAGACCGGATCGAAGCTGACCAGTGTCGACGATGTCTCGGCGCTGCCGCTGGTGCCCAGCACAGCAGAGCAGCTTCAAGCAGATGTTGTCACGATTGGCGACGTCGCCACCGTGGAGCAAGAGCAAGACCCTGTCACCAGCATCTCGCGCGTTGATGGGGAGCCTGCGCTCACCATCGCGATCACAAAGCTCCCCTCAGCCAACACGGTCGACGTCTCTTCCGGCGTGCTGGCAATTCTTCCTGACCTCGAAGAGTCGCTGGGCGGTGCGACGTTCACCGTGGTCTTCGACCAAGCGCCCTACATTCAAGAGTCGATCGACACCCTCGCGAAAGAGGGCATGCTCGGCCTCATCTTCGCAGTGCTGGTCATTTTGGTCTTCCTCCTCTCGGTTCGCGCCACGCTCGTTACCGCGATCTCGATCCCGACCAGCGTGCTGATCACTTTCATCGGCATCCAAACTTTCGGCTATTCGCTCAATATCCTGACCCTCGGTGCTCTCACCATCTCGATTGGTCGCGTGGTTGACGACGCGATCGTTGTTATCGAGAACATCAAGCGCCACTACGTCGGGGATGCCGACAAGAAGGCGTCGATTCTGCTCGGTGTGCGAGAGGTGGCCTCGGCTATCACCTCGTCGACGCTGACCACTGTTGCCGTCTTCTTGCCAATCGCCTTCGTGGGCGACGTGACCGGCGAGCTATTTCGTCCGTTCGCGTTGACGGTGACCATCGCGATGACGGCATCGTTGCTGGTTGCCTTGACGATCGTTCCTGTGCTCGCCTACTGGTTCTTGCGCCCCGGAAAACCGCTGCTCGACGCGAACGGTCAGCAGATTGATCCCGAGGATCCGTCTGCGCCGCTCAGCCGCCTGCAGCGAGGCTACGTGCCGATTCTCACCTGGACGCTCAAGCACTCCTGGACGACGTTGCTTCTCGCCGTGCTCGTGCTCGCGGGCACCGTTGCCGTCGCCCCGTTCATGAAGACGAACTTCTTGGGCGACAGCGGGCAGAACACCTTCACTGTCACTCAGGATCTTGGCCCGGCGCCAAGTCTTGAAACCGAAGAAGCTGCGGCTGAGCCCGTCGAAGCTGTGCTTCTGGGTATCGATGGTGTGGAAACGGTGCAGGTATCGATCGGCACGAGCGGCTCGGCGCTGGCGGACGCCTTCTCGGGTGGCGGCTCGGGTGTCACCTACTCGGTGACGACTGACCCCGGCTTCGACCAGGTAGAGATTCGCGAAGAGGTCACCGAAGCAGTTGCAGACCTCGACGATGTCGGAACCGTGACCGTGGGTTCGTCTCAGGGCGGATTCGGCGGCAGCGATATTGCCATCGACGTGACCGCTCCCGACGCGTCGACCTTGCAAGAGGCGACCGACGCAGTCGTAGCAGCGGTCGAAAGCCAAGAGGGCATTGGTCAGGTCTCGAGCAACTTGTCGTCATCACTGCCGTACATCGCGGTTGAGGTCGACGCCGACGCGGCTGCGGCGGTGGGCCTGTCTGAGGTTGCCGTTGGCGCGATCGTTTCCAACACCATGCAGGCTCAGTCGATTGGCACGGTAGAGGTCGACGACACCGCCCTGACCGTCTACCTTGCTGCTGCCGAAACCCCGCAGACTCTGGACGAGCTTCGCGAGTTGAGCATTCCCACCGCAGCGGGAGTCGTTCCTCTCGAAGAGATCGCGACGGTCGAGAACAGCTTTGGCCCGGCGTCAATCACGAGCGAGGGTGGGCAACGCACGTCGACGGTCACGGTCACGCCGTCGACTGACGACCTCGCCGCCGCAACGACGACCGTTACTGAAGCTCTGGATGACGCGAACCTGCCAGCATCAGCAGATGCCGAACTCGGCGGTGTGGTCACGCAACAGCAGGACGCGTTTACGCAGCTTGGTCTGGCGATGCTCGCTGCCATTCTGATCGTGTACATCATCATGGTCGCGACCTTCAAGTCGCTGCGCCAGCCGCTGCTGTTGCTCGTGTCGATTCCGTTCGCCGCGACTGGCGCGATTCTGCTGCAGATCGCGACGGGCGTTCCGCTCGGTGTCGCATCGCTGATCGGCGTGCTGATGCTGATCGGCATCGTGGTCACCAACGCGATCGTGCTCGTCGACCTCGTCAACCAATACCGCGAGAAGGGGCTCAGCTCTCACGACGCGACCCTCGCCGGTGGTGCTCGACGGCTGCGCCCGATTCTGATGACTGCTCTCGCGACGATCTTCGCTTTGACGCCGATGGCGATGGGCATCACCGGGCAGGGCGGCTTCATCTCGCAGCCGCTCGCGATCGTCGTCATCGGTGGACTCATCTCATCGACAGTGCTCACCCTGCTGGTGCTTCCCACGCTCTACAACCTCGTTGAGGGAGCAAAGGAACGCCGTGCCGAGCGCAAGCGCCGCCGTGATAGCGATGCCGCGGCGACCGACGGCGAAGGTGGCGGAGCGCGCGCCACTGGCACTGCGCTTGCGGCCGGTGGTGCTTCGACTGTTGCCGTAGCCCCGCCCGAGACACGACGGGAGCGGCGTGAACGCGAGCAGGCTGAGGCGCTTGCTGCGGCGAGCGAGTCACCTGAGATCGCGCAGTCGGCTGACGTCGCTGTTGTCGAGAGTGCTGCTGTTGCCGAAGGCGTCGATCGACCCGATGATTCGGTGATCGAGAACAGTGAAGGTGGCGGCGAGGTCGTTGCTGAAGGACCAATCGAACCAATAGAGCAAGCCGCCTCTGCAGAGGCAGATGAAGCTGCCAACGCCATGGATGCCGAGACAGCTACCGACACGGTAGAGCCCGCAGCCGAACCCGTCGATCACATTGAGTCGCACGAAGAGAATGATTCGACCGACGAAGCCGAGCCCGTGCTCGATGAGTCGAGTGGTGATGCAGACTCGGCCGAGAACGCCTCAGACAACGAGAACGTCGACAGCATTCCCGAGTGGAGCGCAGATGCACCTTCAGATGATGCACCTGGTGATGAGAACGACCACCGCGACTGAGCGATGACAATCGGGGGAGCGACCGCGTGATGACGCAGTCGCTCCCCCGTTTCTATTGCAATGACGGCGCCCAGCATATGAAGTCGTCTAGGAGCTTCGTTGCAACCAGGGTCGAAGCATGCGTGTGACCCAGGGCAGTACGAAGTAGGTCATGACCGGTGTGAGCATCACCGTCGCGAGCAGGATGCGCAACACCAGCGGCCAATGTTCAAACCCAGGCACGAAGCCGAGCGCCCACGAGGTGAGCAGGTTCATCGGGAAGAAGCCGATCCAGATGACGATTGCTTGCTTCCAGCGGGGCGGCGCTGCCGGAATCGGCTGCTGCACCGGGCCGGTGCTCACCGCCTCTGGCTCGCGAGGGTCAACGTGTGTCGCGCCCGCGGCGTCGAACCACCCTTCGATGCCTGTTCGCCTTTCGGCGCGCACCTCGTTCGCGAAGGCACGACCGCTCTCGAGCCACCACTCGCGCTGCGAAGACTGCTCCCATTCTTCGAGAGTGGTGAGATCGCGGAACCGGTACAGCATGTACCAGAGGTCGCTCGATTCACCGGCGCGCACCCAGCCTGATCCTAAGAAACCTGGAAAGGCCGTTGCCAGGTCGGTGCCCGCTTGCATCCAGCTTGTGGCTTCGCGCGTACGGGTGGGGTCGATGCGTCGTTCGATGGCGACGGTGATGGAGTGGGCTTCGGGTTCTGCCATGCCAACTATTCTGCGCGCAGCGAGTGCGCTGCCAGTCCGCGGCGATGCAGAGCCAGTTCTCAGGTGCCTCCGCTAGGCTCTCGGGGTCGGCTCTGGACACCGCGGCGTGCGCGGGTTTTGGGTTTGTGAGTCCAAGGGGCCGATGGTTTAGACACTTCCGTCTTTACGACCATCACGTTGAATGGCCCCCGGCCGACGATAGTCCGGGATACTCCGTGCCGCCGAAGCGGCTAGCGTTTGTGCGCGATCTGTGGAGCGCTGTTCTCAAGAGAACAACCCAGAAGGACACCCACCATGCCTAAGAGCAAGAAGCCTGCCGGCGGTCGCCCCGCCAAGAATTTCGAACCGCGCTACGGCGCGACCACCAGCTACCAGGACCGCAAGCGTCGCCCCGGCGAGTCATCGAGCGGCACCCAGGGAAGCAAGAGCCCGAGTCACCGCGGCCACCGACCCGCAGAATCTTCGGATGGTGCGCCCAAGCGCCGTTGGAACGCGCAAGAGCGCGCCGGCCGTGACGAAGCGCGCGGCATCCGCACCCACGCCGGGTCTGACCGTGGGCCGCGTCGTGACGACCGTAGCGATCGTCCGAATCGTTCGTATGACAGCAAGGCTCCTCGTCGTGATGACCGCGGCGACCGCCCCGCGCGCTCTTATGACGATCGTGCACCGCGTCGTGACGACCGCAATGATCGTTCCGCCCGTTCGTACGACAACAAGTCGCCACGTCGTGATGATCGCAGTGATCGTCCGACTCGTTCGTATGACAGCAAGGCTCCTCGTCGTGATGACCGCGGCGACCGCCCGACTCGTTCGTATGACAGCAAGGCTCCTCGTCGTGATGATCGCAGTGATCGTCCGACTCGTTCGTATGACAGCAAGGCTCCTCGTCGTGATGACCGCGGCGACCGCCCGACTCGTTCGTACGACAACGATCGCCCGGCCCGCCCCGCGCAAGATCGTGTCGAGCGCGACAACCGTCGATCGTTCGGCGACGCACGCCCCTCGTACCGCAACGATGACCGCGCGCGCCAGAGCAGCAGCGACCGACCGCGTCGCGATGACCCGCGTCGCGAAAGCAACCCCACCCGCTCTGACTGGAACGCCAAGTCGCGCTCAGCGGCTCAAGAGGCTCACGTAGACGTCGTTCACGAGCGACTTCAGGGCAAGGCCATTCAAGCGGCGCTGGTCGCCAACGTCTCGTTCGGTGACCTCGGCCTCGGCGAAAACATCGTTCAGGTGTTGACCGGAATGGGCGCGAGCGCGCCGTTCCCGATTCAGGCGGCGACGGTCAAGCCGATCCTCAATGGCAAAGACGTGCTCGCGCGCGGACGCACCGGCTCTGGCAAGACGATTGCCTTCGGCGCTCCGCTCGTTGAGAGTGTGTTGCGCTCGCAGAAGGGCCAGCGTCGCGAGTTCGGTCGTTCACCGAAGGCGCTCATCTTGGCGCCGACGCGCGAGCTCGCACTGCAGATCGACCGCACCATTCAGCCGATCGCACGCAGTGTGGGCCTGTTCACCACTCAGATCTATGGTGGTGTTCCCGCCGGTCGTCAGGTAGGTGCGCTCAAAAAGGGTGTCGACATCATCATCGGCACACCGGGTCGTATCGAAGACCTGATGAATCAGGGCAAGCTCGACCTCTCGCAGATTCAGATCACCGTTCTCGACGAGGGTGACCACATGTGTGAGCTGGGCTTCCTGGAGCCGGTGCAGCGCATCTTGCGCGAGACCGCACCGGGCAGCCAGAAGCTGCTCTTCTCGGCAACGCTTGACCGCGAGGTCGCTGCCCTGGTTGACGAATTCCTCGTTGACCCCGCCGTCTACGAAGTTGCTGGTGAAGACCAGGACTCCGGCACGATCGACCACCGAGTGCTTGTCATCGACCATCGCAACAAGGCGGAGATCCTGGCGTCGCTCGTCGACCGTGAAGGCAAGACGCTCGTCTTCACTCGCACCCGCGCCTACGCCGAGATGCTGGCTGAGCAGTTCGATGATGCCGGCATTCGCGCACTTGCCCTGCACGGTGACCTCAACCAGGCCAAGCGCACCCGCAACCTTGAGCGCATGACTTCGGGACGAGTGCACGTGCTCGTCGCCACCGATGTCGCTGCCCGAGGCATCCACGTCGATGACATCGATCTGGTCGTGCAAGCCGACGCTCCTGACGAGTACAAGACCTACCTCCACCGCTCGGGCCGCACGGGTCGTGCCGGTCGCTCAGGTACCGTCGTCACCCTGATTCCGCGCCAGCGCCGCAACCGAATGAGTGACCTGCTGGATCGTGCAGAGATCGATGCTCCGTTCGATGAGGTGCGCCCCGGCGATGCTCTTATCGAGGAGCTCGCCAACCGCCAGCTCTCGAACGTCGACGCATAACTCTTGCTGAGCCGAAGAAGCCCGTCCCTGTCGGGGCGGGCTTCTTCGCGTCTGGCAGTTAGAAGAGCGTCGCCCCGGCTGCGGCCCGCCCGCGGCTGGTCGTGACAACGCGTGAGCGTGCTGCGAGGCCCGAGACAGGTGCGCCTCTAGGGTGATCGTCTTCGGCGTAGCCGTCGAGGCCGTGAACCCGCATGAGTGGGCGCACCCGCTTTGCCAGCCACGAGCGATAGCCCTTGGGTGCGTTGGCTGAAACGCCCGGGTAAAGGCCCAGATATGACGATACAAGTTCTGGATGCTCATTCTCGAGCCACTGCATGAACCACTGTTTGGCTCCGGGGCGCAAGTGCAAAGCGCCATAGACGACTCGCACCGCGCCTGCGGCGCGGATCTCATGGAGTGCATGATCGATCACGGCGATCGAGTCTGTCAGGTGCGGAATGATCGGCATCAGAAAGACCGTGACACGAAAGCCCGCGTCGGCCGCGGCACGCACAGTCGCCAGTCGTGCGGCCGTGCTCGGAGTGCCCGGTTCGATCAGTTTCTGCAGCTGATCATCGAAGACGGCGATCGACAGCGCGATCGACACGCGCACCGAATCGGCGGCATCTTTGAGCAGCGGAAGATCACGCCTAAGCAACGTCCCTTTCGTCAGGATTGAGAACGGTGTTCCCGCTTCAGTGAGCGCACTCGCAATCTCAGGCATGAGCTGGTATTTACCTTCGGCGCGTTGGTAGGGATCGGTGTTGGTGCCGAGCATTACCGGCTCTTGTTGCCACGTGGAGCGGTTGAGCTCACGCCTCAGCACATCGGCGACATTGACTTTGACGATGATCTGCGAATCGAAGTCGCGACCCGCATCGAGCTCAAGGTACTCGTGGGTTCCTCGTGCGAAACAGTATGAACAGGCGTGACTGCAGCCGCGATATGGATTCACCGTCCAGTCGAAAGGCATCGCGGACGAGCCCGGAACGTGGTTCAGTGCTGATTTGCAGAGCACCTCGTGAAAGGTCATCTCGGCGAACTCGGGAGTGCTGACCGACTGAACCAGCGAGTTCAGACTCTCAAGGCCCGGCAGGGCTGAAGCATCCGCTGTTCCCAATTGCTGCCCTTGCCATCTCATAGCAACAGTCGAACATAGCTGCGATAGTTAAGTCAATGCGGCTCGGGTGAGATAGAAACTATTCGATACCCGCCTGCCTGTTCAGGGGATCGTGATGAATGCGGGTGACAATAGAAAGTGTGACCAGCACGCAACAGCCGCCACGCGAACCTCAGTCGCGGCGCGAACGGCGCGCGTCCGCGCTGCTAGATGCCGAAGCGTCTGCGCCACGCCATGCTCGCGATCGCCGCGCCGCGCGTATTGGCGTCGGTTTCGCGGCGATCGTGGCTGCCTCGCTGCTGGTCGGTTCGGCGGTCGCTGTCACTGCGGCGCTCTCGGGTCCGGCGATCGCGCACGACCCCGTGTTGAATGAGGACTCGAGCGTCGACGTGCCGATGCCGGCCGCGGCCAAGGAGATTCCCGCTGCCACCGATGGGGCCGTCGCCCTCGCGGACGACATCTGCGCTCTAGACGGGGTCGTCGCGAAGCTCGACGCTGGCGAAGACGAAGCCGCCATCATCGCGGCCGGTGGTGGCGAAGCCGTGCGGTCAGCCATCGTCGCGGGGCGAGCCGACTGCTTCTCGCTTGACGATCCCGAGCGCCAATGGGTAGTGATCAACAAGGCGCGACCGCTCGACCCGATCGACTACGCCCCCAGTTCGCTCGCAGGCTCGGAGGGCGTGCAGAGCATCTCGGGCGGCAAGCTGCGCAACGATCCGGCAGCAGCGCTTTCTGAGATGGCAGCCGCCGCGGCAGGGGATGGTGCCGGCGTGATCGCGCTTCAGAGCGCATACCGCTCCTACACGACGCAACAGAGTTCCTATGGCACCCAGGTGGATTCGCGGGGCGTCGCGGGGGCTGACATGGTGAGTGCCCGACCCGGTTACAGCGAACACCAGACGGGACTCGCCGCCGACGTGGTCGCCTGCGATGGTGGCTGCGGCACGCTCGACGAGCTGGCAGCGACGCCGCAGGGTGAATGGGTCGCGGCCGAGTCGTGGCGCTACGGCTGGATAGTGCGCTACGAAGAAGGATTCACCGAGATCAGCGGATATTCGCCCGAGCCTTGGCACTTGCGCTACGTCGGCAACGAGCTCGCTGCCGCATATCACGCGGGCGGATACTCCACACTGGAGGACTTCTTCGGACTAGACGCCGCACCGACGTACCCGCAATAGTGACACCAGCGGTGCAATCAGCATCCGTCATGCTGAGATCAATCTGAAACTCAGTGTCAGCTCACACTAGACGCAATCTCACACAGGAGTAAGATCAGTGACGGGCTGCAGAGGCGCGACGCGTCGGGCTCAGCTCCTCAAAGACGAGAGGGAGGCGCACATGAAGCGCGACATTTACGACGAGGACCACGAAGCATTCCGCGACGTCGTCAAAGAGTTCGTCAAGCGATACGCAACGACCGAAGCGCGTGAGCGTTGGGATGCGGCGGGCGAGATCGACCGCGAAACCATGCTCGCCGCGGGCGAGTCAGGCCTCATTGGCCTCTCGGTGCCCGAAGAGTTCGGCGGCGCGGGAATGCTGCAGGACTACCGGTTCCGCACGATCGTGAACGAAGAAGTCATCGGTGCTGGCGCCGGTTCCCTCGCGGGCGCGTTCGGCATTCAGGACGACCTTGCGGTTCCCTATATCGTGCACATGGGCACGCAGGAGCAGAAAGAGAAGTGGCTGCCCCGCATGGCGACCGGTGAGGTTCTCGGCGCTCTTGCCATGACGGAGCCTGGCGCAGGCAGCGACCTGCGCGGTGCGAGTACGACCGCCAAGAAGGTTGACGGTGGCTACATCGTCAACGGCGCGAAGACCTTCATCTCTTCGGGCAAGACGGCCGACATTGTCGTCACGTTCGTCAAGACCGGCGAGGGCAACCGCCCCGATGCTTTCAGTCTTCTCATCATCGAGAACGGCATGGAGGGCTTCGAGCACGGCAAGAAGCTCAACAAGATGGGATCGCACGGTCACGACACCGCGGAGCTCTCATTCGCTGACGTCTTCGTGCCCGACGAGAACCTGATCAGCGGCAAGGAGGGTCAGGGTTTCATTCAGCTGATGATGAACCTGCCGCTTGAACGACTGTCGATCGGTATCGCTGCCGCTGCTGCTTCGCAGGCTGGCTTCGCATGGACGGTTGAGTACACGAAGAGCCGTGAGGCTTTCGGCGAACGCATCATCGACTTCCAGAACACTCGCTTCAAGCTTGCTGATATCTCGACCACGGTCGAGGTGATGTGGGCATATCTCGACCGCGCACTGCTGGCGTATAAGGACGGAAAGCTCACGGCCGAAGAAGCCGCGAAGGTCAAGTTCTGGACGACCGAGCGGGAGTGGGAGATCCTCGACTCCTGCGTGCAGCTGCACGGCGGCTATGGCTACATCACCGAGTACCCGATCGCTCAGGCGTTGCTCGACGCACGCGTTCACCGCATCTACGGCGGCACGAACGAGATCATGCGTGAGATCGTCGGTCGTCAGATCGCAGGCAAGCGCTAGGCGCTCGTTCAAATGCCGCGTCTCGCCCGTCGGGCGGGCGCGGCATTTCGCGTCACCAGCAGCCCGCTACGCGAGAGTCCACGGATAGGTGAACCAGAAGATCAGGGCGGATGCTGCGACGAACAGCACGACAAACACCGTGTCGCGCGTGTGCCACGGCACCAGATAGCGCTCGGTGCGATCAGGGTAGGCGCCGAAGGCGCGCGCATCCATCGCAAGCGCCACTCGCTCAGCGTGTCGGATCGCCCCCGCGAGCAGCGGCACAATGTAGCCGCTCCATCGTGCGATGGCGGCAACTGGCCCCCGTCCACCGTGGGCACCGCGCACGCGGTGGGCTTGCCTGATGACCTCTAGCTCATACCCGAAACGCGGCACGAAGCGGAAGGCGGCAAGTGCCGTGTAGCCGATGCGATATGGCACGCGCAGCTGCTGCACCATGGAGCGCACGAGATCTGGACCGGTGGTCGACAGCCCGACGATCAGCGTGAGCGAGACGATCGCGGCGATGCGGAGCCCGGTCGTGAAGCCGATGGCCAGCGCACCCCAATACAGTGTCCAGCCGCCGATCTGCAGGGCGGGGGCCGTGTGGTCAACCTGTGCGGCATCGGTCCAGATCGAAAACCCGACACCGATGACGATGATGGCGAGCGGCACGGCCACGAGTACTGCGGCAAGACGTTTTGTCATCGATGCTCCGACGAGGATGATCGCGTAGCTGAGCACGATGAAGGCCGCGGGGGTGGCAGCATCCCGAACGAAAACCAGCAACACCATCGCGGGCAGCGGGGCCAACAGCTTGCCAAGCGGATTGAGAGCGTAGAGAAAACGAATGGGGGATGCCGCTGATCGCCCCGCGTACGGATCGAACTCCTGTTGCGCGGGTGTCACGAGGGTCGCGGCAGTCATGAGGTGGCCCCGCCGGGAAGGTCTCGAAGACGTGCGACTCCTGTGAGATCAGGATGCGAGGGCAGATTTGTGAGGGCCTGCCGAAGCGGCGGCAGGCGCAGTCCCGCGCGCTCGATCAGCGCCTGGTCGTCGAAAATGTGGGCTGTGGGTCCGGCGGCGATGACACGGCCATCGGCGAGCACGATCGTGCGGTCGGCGTACTCGGTGACCAATTGCATGTCGTGGGTGACCACAACGATGGTGGTGCCGTGATCATTGAGCTCGCGCAACAGCGACAGCAACTCGTCGGCGCGAGCACGATCTTGCCCGAACGTCGGTTCGTCGAGCACGAGAATCGGAGCTCCCGCGACCAGCGCGGTGCCGACCGAGAGGCGTCGCTTCTGTCCTCCTGAGAGCAGGAAGGGATGGCTGAGTGCCTTCTCAGCGAGACCAAACCTCTCGAGCAGCGCCAAGGTGCGCGCTTCTACTTCGTCTTCTGGCAGACGTTGGCGCCGCAGCCCGTGCGCGACCTCGTCGAACACCGTATGCGCGATGAACTGGTGCTCAGGGTTTTGGAAGACGAAGCCGATGAGTGAGCTCGTGGTGCGCGAGTCCGCGCGAGCGACATCGACCCGCCCCCGGTCCACGGCCCTGCCCCCGCTTGCAGGGGGGGTCGAGTGCACCGTCTCACTCAAGTACACCGTGCCGCGCGGTGGCGGGATGACGCCGGCAATCGCCTGGATCAGGCTGGTCTTGCCTGCACCGTTCGCTCCGACGATTGCAACGAACTCGCCCTCAAGGATCTCGAGGTTCACGTCATGAAGCACCGCGGTGCGGCCGCGTCGAAGGGTGAGGCGGCGCACCTCGATTGCGGTCTCGGGTGCGGATGCTGCGCGTGGCGCGAGTGCGCCTGGCTGCGGCACCTCGTCGTTTGCCTCAGCTATCGGCGCCGGCGTCGACTCAAGGGCAGCGCGTAGTTCGGCCGGCGTGAGGGGGAGGGGATCGAATACGTATCCGGCGCGACGCATGCGAAGTGCGGCGATCGTAGAGACCGGCAGCCATACTCCCATCTCATGCAGCTGGGCAGCGCGATCGCGCAGCACTTCGTCGACAGCTCCGTCAAAGGCCACAACGCCCGCGTGGTCGAGCACGACGACGCGGTCGACGAAACCGATCGCGGCATCGAGGTTGTGCTCTACGAGGAGGATCGCGTGATCCCCGGCAGCAACCAGCTCAGCGAGGGCCTGGTAGACGTCTTCAATTCCCTGGGGATCGAGGTTGGCGGTGGGCTCATCGAGCACGAGCAGCGGTGCTCCCATAGCTAGCGCGCAAGCAATCGCAAGGCGCTGGCGGCCACCGCCCGAAAGACGGTCAGGATTCTCGCGGCGACGCTCCCACAGCCCCACCTGCCGAAGCGCGGCCTCCGCGCGCGAGAGCACCGCGGCAACGGGCATTCGAAGGTTCTCGGGACCGAAAGCCACCTCGTCGAGAAGCGTTCCGGTCACCAGCTGCGCGTCGGGGTCCTGAAACACCATGCCAACGCGGGTGCTCATTTCGGCTACGGGGGTCTCGAGAGTGTTAAGCGTGTCGACCAAGAGCGATCCGGCAACGCCAGCTGGTATCGCGTGCGGGATCAACCCGTTGAGGGCGAGGGTGAGGGTCGACTTTCCTGAACCAGAAGGCCCGAGCAGCAGCACGACCTCGCCGGCGGCGATCTCGAAAGAGACGGACGCGGGAGAGGCTACTGATTCGCCATCGTGGGTGATCGCGACGTCGCGCAACCGCACCAGGGGCACTGCGAAGTCGGCCGCCCCAGCGGCGGAGGAGTCGCGCTCGAGTGCGGTCATGAAACTTTCCGAAGGTGAACTTAGTCAGTCCTAACTTAGTTCACCCTAAGGAATACAGCGAGTCTCACAGAGCACTGCGTGCTCAGCCGTGCACCCGGCGCGGCACACCAGCGCGGCGCAGGGCCCGACCGATGCCGAGGCCCACTGCCGTCCACGCGACGGGGCCGGCGATGAACAGCGCTACGTAGAAAATCTGTCCCCATAGGGGGAAGCGAGTGACGTCTGCCGCGAACCAGATCGCGACGGCGATGACGGCGCCCACGACTACCGCCGAGACAAAGAACCGCCACGGCTGCCACTGCTTGTAGCGCGAAGTCGCAGCCACCAGTTCCTGCAGTCCCCCGATAAGCAGGGCGGTGCCGATGTAGCGACCGATCCAAGGCGGGGTCATCGCGCTTGCCACGAGGGCCGCGACGAAATGAGTGATCAGCGCAACCCACGGCGCGCGCAGCAGCTCTTGGGCGACCACCCCGGGAAGCACGTGCACACCAAGCACGAGTCCATAGAGGATGGGCAAAGTCGCCGAAACGGGCACGCTGATGACGCCAGCAGCCACCTGCAACACACCTGTCGCGACGCCGATCGCGGCGCATGTGAGCAAGACGCTCGTAGATAGGCGCGATCGTGAAGTCACTCGCCCAGCGTAGCCCCGGTCTCTCATCGGATTCTCACAATGCCTTATTCACAAGCCTGAAGCTGTGGGTTAGCTTTGATTTTGCGGGTGTCGACGACGACATCTGCTCAACTTCCTAGACACCAGGGAGCACTTCATGGGTCGAAATACCTTGAGGGCTGCAGCGGCGATTACCCTCGCCGCGCTGTTCGCAAGTACCGCTACCGCCAGCTTCGGCGCGACCGACGAGGAGGTGACAGTCCCAGCGCCCATCGATTCGCCCAGCGGCAACTACATCGTTCTTCTCGAGGAGGAACCGGTTGCTGGCTATGAGGGCGGCGAAGCGGGCCTTGCGCCCACCAAACCTGAAGAAGGCGAGAAACTCGACCCTCGGTCGCGCAACGCTCAGAACTACACCGAGTTTCTCGAAGAGCGCCAAAGCGAGGTTGCTGCAGAAGCCGGCGTCGAGGTCGAAGCGACCTACCAGGTCACGCTCAACGGCTTCAGCGCGCAGATGTCACCAGAAGAAGCTGGCAAGCTGTCGGCCGCGAAGGGTGTGCTCGCCGTGTACCCCGACGAGATCCGCCACCCCGACGCCGTTTCGTCCACCGAGTTCCTCGGCCTTGAAGGCGAAGACGGAGTCTGGCAGTCGGTCGGTGGCGTTGCTGCCGCGGGCGAGGGCGTTGTGGTGGGTGTCGTCGACACCGGGATCGCACCCGAGAGTCCTTCATTTGCTGGCGAGCCGCTTGGGACAATCCCCGGTGAAGAGCCCTATCTTGTCGACAACAACGTCGTTTTCGACAAAGCAGATGGGCAGCAGTTCATCAGCGAGCGCGTATCGGGCGAGGAATGGGACAACAGCGACTATTCGACCAAGCTCATCGGCGCGAAGTACTTCTCGTCGGGCGCGGCTGCAGCCGGCTATGACTTCGGTGCTGACTACCTCTCACCCCGCGATGGTGATACTCACGGTTCCCACACCGCGAGCACTGCCGCTGGCAACCCGGGGGTGTCGGCATCTGTTGCGGGCACCGACTTCGGCACCATCTCTGGCGTCGCACCAGCCGCAAAAGTAGCCTCATACAAGGCCTGCTATGTCGGCCCCGATCCGCTCACGACCGATGACGATATCTGCGCCCTGAGCGATCTTCTCAGCGCGATCGATGCTGCCGTCGCAGACGGCGTTGACGTCATCAACTACTCGATCGGTGGCGGCTCAGCCACCTCGACACTCGCCGCCGACGACGTTTCGTTCTTCTACGCAGCCGTTGCGGGTGTTTTCGTCTCGGTGAGCGCTGGCAACTCCGGTCCGGATGCTTCGACTGCCGATCATGCCTCACCCTGGTACATGACTGTGGCAGCATCCACTATCCCGACTTACGAAGGCACCGTGCAGTTGCCCAACGGCTTCGAGGCTGCGGGTGCGTCGATCTCAGTGCCGTTCGGCACGACGATCACCGACGACGTCATCTATGCGGGCGACGCAGCTCTTTCGGGTCAATCCCCGACCGAGGCCGCGCTCTGCTACCTCGACACTCTCGACCCTGCCGTTGTCGAGGGCAAGATCGTGGTCTGTGACCGCGGCACGATTGCCAGAGTCGAGAAGTCCGAAGCTGTTGCCGAGGCCGGCGGGGTGGGCATGATTCTGGTGAACGTCACGCCGGGATCGCTCGACAACGACTTTCACTCGGTGCCTACCGTGCACCTGGGCGACGAGTACCGCGACGCGATTCTCGAATATGTGCGCGTGACGCCGAACCCGACGGCAACTCTCATCGGTGACAACGTCACCGGCGTTGAAACACCCACGCCACAGGTGGCGGGCTTCTCAAGCCGCGGTCCGATGCTGGCCGACGGCAGTGACGTCATCAAACCTGATATCTCCGCACCCGGTGTCGCTATTCTCGCGGCGGCCGCGAATGCCCCTGGTGAGGCGGGCGCGTTCGAATTTCTCTCAGGAACCTCGATGTCATCACCTCATATTGCAGGCCTCGGGGCGCTGTACCTCGGCGAGCGACCTCTCGCCAGCCCGGCTGAGGTCAAGTCGGCAATGATGACCACGGCGTATGACACGGTCGACGCGTCGAACAACGCGGTCACCGATCCATTTGCGCAGGGCGCGGGTCACGTGGATCCGACACGGTTCTTCGAGCCAGGCCTTCTCTATCTCAACGGACCGAATGACTGGGCCGCATACATGGAGGGCACGGGCAACGCAGACTTTGCCGAGATCGAACCGATCGACCCCAGCGATCTGAATCTCGCGTCTATCGGTATCGGGAGCCTGTCAGGATCGCAGTCCGTCACCCGCACGGTCACCGCGACCACAGCGGGAACCTACACGGCATCGGTGTCGTTTCCAGGTATCGCGGCTGAGGTTTCACCCTCACAGGTGACGCTCGCCGAAGGTGAGAGCGTCGAGTTCACCGTCACGTTCTCAAACGAGAGCGCTGCGGTCGAGCAGTGGTCGACGGGTTCGCTGACGTGGACGGGCGACAACGGGATCACCGTCCGCTCACCGCTGGCTGTGCAGCCGGTCACCGCCGATGCGCCGGAGTCAGTGGTCGGTCAGGGCATCACATCGAGCACCGATATCGCTTTCATCTCGGGTATCTCGGGTGAGTTGCCGCTGAACCTCAGCGGACTTGCGCCGCTGGAGCTGCTTGTGGCGCCGGATGCCCCAGAAGGGCATTCAGGCGACGAAGCCTCGGGTGATGCGAACGGCAATATCTCTTGGATCACCGAGATCGAAGAGGGCACGCGCCTCGCACAATGGACGCTCGACTCCTCTGACGATGTCGGCAGCGACCTCGACCTGTTCGTCTACCACGTCGTGAGCCCTGACGATCTGCGTTACTACGAGGTATGGCAGTCAGCAACAGGCTCGGCCGACGAGCAGGTCACATTGGACTACCCAGAAGCCGGCACCTACCTGATCATCGCGAACCTGTACTCGGTAGCCGATCCGATGACGTGGGACCTCCACGAAGCAATCGTGACGCCCGATGGCGTCGGCGAATTCACGGCGGAGCCAAACCCCGTCACGGTGGCCCAGGGCGAGCAAGCAACCCTCACCGCTTCGTGGCAGAACCTTGAACCGTCAACCAGCTATCTCGGCGTCGTGCAGTATGGCGACTCTGCGGTGCGCACGCTGGTCACGGTCGAGGCTGGCGACCCCGCTCCGGTTGCCACCAAGGCTCCGAAGATCACTGGCTCGGCGAAGGTTGGAAAAACGCTCAAGGCTGACGCGGGAAAGTGGACACCGAGCGGAGTTGCGGTGACCTATCAATGGCTGCGCGATGGCGAACCCATTGATGGAGCAACGACGCCCCGCTACGAGGTGACTTCTGCAGATGCCGGTTCAGCACTCTCCATTCAGGTGACCGCAACGCAGAGCGGAAACGTGAACAGCGGTGTGGCCGTGAGCGACGAAGTGATCGTGAAGAGCAACTCGAAGACGACGGTCAAGATGAACCGATACGTCGGCAAGTCTTCGCAGACTTTCGAAGTGAACGTGTCGGTGCAGGTCTCGGGTGATGCCGCAGCCGAAGGCGAAGTGACAGTGCGGGTGGACTCCAAGAAGTACACCGGCACACTGACCGACGGTGCGCTAAGCATCACACTGCCGAGGCAGAGCAGCGGCATACACGTTGTGACCGCCGTCTACGACGGTGCCGAGACGGTTGAGAGATCAGCAGGAGTGACCGGGTTCTTGGTGCTGCGCTAACGGGAAGACGGTTGAAGGGCGCTCGAGCAACGCTCGGGCGCCCTTCAACATGTGGCAGGTGGGGGTCAATCGGCCTATTCGGGGTGCGGCTCGTCGGGCCACACCACCTCGAGCCCCTCCACGGAGTTGTTCTTCAGATACTTCTCGACGAACGGGCAGTGCGGCACCACGGTGTCGTTTCGTGCGGCAGCGTCCGCCATCGCGTCTTTGATGAGAAGCTTCGCCAGACCTCTGCCGGCGAACGCCGGGTCGATCTCGGTGTGGGGGAAAGACACGCGGTCATGAGAGTCGGTCTTGTAGTCGGCGAAGCCAGCCAACACTTCGCCAACATGGATCTCGTAGCGGCTTGCTTTCTCATTGCGCGCAACGGTGGTTTCATCTGCGGAGGTTGTCATCGGCATCCTTTCGTCTGGTGATCAACGTACGGCTTTGCGAATCGTGTCGCCAGTCCCGCAGCAAGAGATGAGAGAGTGGGAGGATGCCACTGCTCACCGACCTCGTGCCGCCGGGCGCTGACGAAGACACCGTCTATGACGGGTTTGTGCAGTGGGCAACCAGTCGTGGACTGACGCTCTACCCCGCTCAAGACGAGGCGGTTATCGAGATTGCCTCTGGCGCGAACGTGGTGCTTTCGACCCCGACCGGCACCGGAAAGTCGATGGTCGCGATTGCCGCTCACGCGGCGGCGCTCGCCGCCGGTGGGCGCACCTACTACACCGCGCCGATCAAAGCCCTGGTGAGCGAGAAGTTCTTCGCGCTGGTCGACATCTTCGGTGCAGACAACGTCGGCATGGTTACTGGTGACTCATCGGTCAACGCAGATGCGCCCATCATCTGCTGTACGGCAGAGATTCTGGCGAACCTCGCACTGCGTCAGGGGCCTGATGCGCTCGTTGACCAGGTCGTCATGGACGAGTTTCACTACTACGGCGACAGCGACCGCGGCTGGGCGTGGCAGGTGCCGCTGCTGATTCTGCACCGCGCGCAGTTCATTCTGATGTCGGCGACCCTCGGTGACGTCGCCGACATCGCTGAAGATCTCGAGCGACGAACGGGTCGCCCCCTCGCGCGCATCACGGGCGTCGAGCGGCCGGTGCCATTGCACTACTCGTATGTGCGCAAACCAGTGCACGAAACGGTTGAAGAGCTCCTCCACACGGGTGAGGCGCCGGTGTACATCGTGCACTTCTCGCAGGCTGCCGCGATGGAGCGTGCGCAGGCGCTGTCGTCGATTCGCATCGTGTCGCGTGAGCAGCGAGACGAGATCGCCGAGGCGATCGGCGGGTTCCGCTTCACCACCACGTTTGGGCGCACGCTCTCGCGCTATGTGCGCGCGGGGATCGGTGTTCATCATGCCGGGATGCTGCCGCGCTACCGGCGGCTCGTCGAAACTCTGGCGCAACGCGGCCTGCTTCGCGTCATCTGCGGTACTGACACTCTCGGTGTCGGTATCAACGTGCCGATTCGCACCGTCATGATCACCGCGCTGACCAAGTACGACGGTCAGCGAATGCGTCAGTTGAGCGCGCGTGAGTTTCACCAGGTAGCTGGCCGGGCGGGTCGTGCGGGCTACGACACGGCGGGCACGGTGGTGGTGATGGCCCCCGACCACGAGATCGACAACGCCTCATCGCTGGCGAAGGCCGGGGATGACCCGAAGAAGCTCAAGAAGGTCGTGCGCAAGAAAGCGCCGCAGGGTTTCGTCAACTGGGGCGAGGCCTCGTTCGAGCGACTTGTTGACGCTGAGCCCGAGCCGCTGGTTCCACAGATGCAGCTCACCGCGGCCATGCTCATCAACATCATCGCGCGGGGCGGCGACGTGTTCGAGAACGTGCGCGACATCGTGCGCAACAACCACGAGCCGCGTGCGCGACAGTTCGAGCTCGCGCGACGCGCCCTCGATATCTTCCGCACCCTGGTGGCCGCCGACGTAGTTGAAGTGACGGGGGATGGCAGCATCCAACTCACTGTCGACCTGCAGGCGAATTTTGCCCTCAACCAGCCGCTGTCGCCTTTTGCGCTCGCCGCGATTGAGTTGCTAGACCCCGAGGACGAAGCCGGCAGCGTGGGAAGCGGGCACTACGCGCTCGATGTTGTGAGCGTGATCGAGTCGACCCTCGACAACCCTCGGCCGGTGCTTTCTCAGCAGCAGTTTTTGGCTCGCGGCGAAGCGGTTGCCGCAATGAAACGCGACGGCATTGAGTACGACGAGCGGATGGAACTGCTCGAAGAAGTGACCTATCCGAAGCCGCTCGAAGAGCTGCTGAACCAGTCGTACGAGGTCTTCGCGTCGAGCCAGCCGTGGATTCGCGACTTCGAGCTCTCGCCGAAGTCGGTCGTGCGCGACATGTTCGAGCGGGCCTTCTCGTTCGCCGAGTTGACGCAGCACTACCAACTCGCGCGCAGCGAGGGGCTCGTGCTGCGTTACCTCTCTGACGCCTATCGCGCCATTCGACAGACCGTGCCGACCGAAGCGCAGACCTCTGAGCTGCTCGACCTGATCGAGTGGCTGGGCGAGCTCGTGCGGCAGGTCGACTCGAGCCTCGTCGATGAGTGGGAAGCTCTGATCAACCCGGTGACCGACCCCGCCGCTCCCGTTGTGCCGCCAGCACCGCCGTCGGTGCTCACCAACCGGCGCGCGTTTCTCGTGCTGGTGCGCAACGAGCTGTTTCGCCGCGTGCAGCTGGCAGCGTTGCAGAAAGACGACGAGCTCGTTGAACTCGACCCCGACGTCGACTGGCCCGCAGCGCTCGACGCCTACTTCGACGACCATGACGAGTTGCTTACCGGTGGGCCAGCGCGTTCACCTCGACTGGTCGATATCGACGAATCGTCGGCTGATGAGGGAGTGTGGCGCGTCGAGCAGACGATTGACGACCCCGCGGGCGACCACGACTGGCGCATTCGCGCTGAGGTTGACCTCGCCGCCTCTGTCGAAGAGGGCACCGCCGTCGTGCGCGTGACGGAGGTCGTGCGGCTCTAGCGCGCCGGTGGGTCCGCTTCGTGGGTTGCGTAGCCGGTTGGGGTGCCGGTGTTGAACGGGTGTTCCTTGTTGAACGGGTGTTCCGCGTTGTTCGGGTGCCGGTGTTGTGCGGGTGCCGGTGTTGTTCGGGCGCTCCGCGTGCAAAACGGCCGGGGCTTTTGGTGACACGCGGGGTGTGGATGCTGCGGTGCGGCGTGTCGTCGAATCCCCCGGCCGTTTCGCCGCGCGCTGGCGGCGTGCGCGGAAGGCTGGCGCATGCACGGATCGCTGGCGCGTGCACCGAAGGCTGGCACCCCCGCGCGCCGGCGGCTGGCACCACGCTCGCTGGCGGCGGGCACCGCGGCTTGCTGGCACCCCCGCTCGCCGGCACGGCCCGCCGAAGCCGGGCACACCCGCCTGTGGAAACGGGTGAGCGGTGTCGGGCGCCACGGCTACCCTGGGAGGGATGAGCAACCAGTCCGACCCATACGCAGACCTGGTGTGGGATCCAGACGAGCACGCCCCGCCGCCGGAGTTTGATGAGCCGCCGTTTGACGAGGGGCCCTATCGCGGCGCGCCGAGTTCAGCTGCGGGCGCGCCCGCGGGCACCTCCAGCTCAACCAGGCGTCAGGGCACCGCACGGTCTGGCGGCAGCGCCGCCGCTGTGCCAGCTGGTCCGCCTGCCACGTTCCCCTCGTCGCCGCGCAAAGACTTCGTCGGTGCCGACGCCCGCGCGGTGTTGCACGAGGTCTACGGCTACGACACCTTCCGCGGAGACCAGGGCGAGATCATCGACCAGGTCATCGCTGGTGGCGATGCCGTGGTGCTCATGCCGACCGGCGGCGGAAAGAGCGTCTGCTACCAGCTGCCCGCACTCGTGCGACCTGGCACCGGACTGGTGGTGAGCCCGCTGATCGCACTGATGCACGATCAGGTTGACGCACTCAAAGCCAACGGTGTGCACGCGGGCTACCTCAACTCGACGCAGAGCTCTAGCGAACGGGCGGCGGTCGAGCAGGCATACCTCTCGGGCGAACTCGACCTGCTCTATGTCGCGCCCGAGCGCCTCAACACCGAGGCCACCCTGCGCTTTCTGGCGCGAGGAAAGCTCAGCGTGATTGCCATCGACGAAGCACACTGTGTGTCGCAGTGGGGTCACGACTTTCGCCCTGACTACCTCGGTCTCGGCGGCCTCGGCGAGCGTTTCCCTGGGGTGCCGCGCCTCGCGCTCACGGCGACAGCAACCCGCGCGACTCACAAAGAGATCACTGAGCGTCTGCACATGCCAAAGGCGAAGCACTTCGTTTCGAGCTTTGACCGCCCCAACATTCAGTACCGCATCGAGGCGAAGACCGATCCGCGCAGGCAACTTGTCGCCTTCATCCGCTCTCTTCGCGTGGCGACTGACACCGAGCCGCCGGCCGGCATCGTCTACGCGCTCAGTCGCAAATCGGTCGAGCAGACTGCGGACTACCTCAGCACGCAGGGCATCAAGGCGTTGCCCTATCACGCCGGCCTGCCCGCCGAGACGCGAGCTGCCAACCAGTCGCGCTTCCTGCGCGAAGACGGTGTCGTCATCGTGGCAACGATCGCTTTCGGCATGGGCATCGACAAGCCCGACGTTCGCTTCGTCGCACACATTGACCTGCCGAAGTCGGTAGAGGGCTATTACCAAGAGACCGGTCGCGCCGGACGTGACGGCGAAGCATCCATCGCCTGGATGGCCTATGGTCTCGGTGACGTCGTGCAACAACGCCGAATGATCGACCAGAGTCCAGGCGACCGCACCTACAAGGTGCGGCTCGGACAGCACCTTGATGCGATGCTCGGCCTGTGCGAAACCGTCAGCTGCCGACGTCAGAATCTGCTCGATTACTTCGGGCAGCCATCGCAGCCCTGCGGCAACTGTGACACTTGCATCGAAGCGCCCGACACCTGGGATGGCACGATCGCCGCACAGAAGCTGCTGTCGACGATTGTTCGGCTGAAGCGCGAGCGCAACCAGTCGTACGGTGCCGGTCATCTCGTTGATATTCTGCGCGGAGCATCGACCGAGCGAATCCGCCAGCAGGGTCATGACACACTCGCCACCTACGGGCTTGGCTCGGATCTCAGCGACCAAGACTGGCGCAGCGTCATCCGGCAGATGCTCGCGCGCGGAATCATCGTCGCGCAAGGCGACTACGGCACCCTGGCTCTCGGCGAACCCGCGGGAGCGGTGCTGCGCAGTGAAGCGACCGTTCTGCTGCGTCGCGATGTGATCGGCCGCGCGGGCACGGCGCCCCGGGTTCGCAAGACCTCAGCGTCTGACACGTTGGATGCCGCGGACCGCGGACTCTTCGAGAAGCTGCGCGAGTGGCGAGCAGGTGTGTCGAAAGAGCTCGGCGTGCCGGCCTACATCGTCTTCGGCGACGCGACGCTGCGCGCGCTCGCCGAGCATCGTCCACAGAGTCTGGGCGACCTCGATGGAGTGACGGGAATTGGTGCGAAGAAGCGCGAGGCGTACGGCGAGGCGGTGCTGGCGGTCGTGGCTGGCTCCTAGCCGACAGGATGATCGGGTTGAAAACCGAGCTCTGTTCGGTTTATGCTCGAGGGCATGAGCAATGACGCCACTATTGACACGCGTTTTCGTGACGCATCGCTGCCGATCGACGATCGCGTAGAGATTCTCCTGTCGCAGATGACCATCGAAGAGAAGGCCGGGCTGCTTTTTCACACGATGATCGCGATCAGCGATCTCGACGAGGGCAACGCGATGTTCGACATCCCCTCGGCGCGCGAGTTCATCGATGACAAGCTGATGAGCCACTTCAACCTATTGGGCGCGGCCCCCACGGGACGCGAGATCGCCGCCTGGCAGAACTCTTTGCAGAAGCTGGCCGCATCCACCCGGCTTGGAATTCCGGTCACTCTCTCGACCGATCCACGCCATTCGTTCAGTGAGAACCCTGGGGCTGCGATCATGGCCGGACCGTTCTCGCAGTGGCCAGAGACAATGGGTCTCGCCGCGACTCGCGATGAAGAACTCGTTCAGCAGTTTGCCGACATCGCTCGTCAGGAGTACACGGCCGTAGGCCTGCGCGTGGCACTGCATCCGCAGGTCGACCTTGCCACCGAGCCTCGTTGGGCACGCGCCACGGCGACCTTCGGCGAAGACCCCGAACTTGCCGGCCGCATGGGCGCTGCCTACATTCGGGGCTTTCAGGGTGAGTCGTTCGGTGCCGGATCCGTCTCGACGATGACGAAGCACTTTCCTGGTGGCGGACCGCAGAAGGACGGCGAAGACCCGCACTTCGCCTATGGGCGCGAGCAGGTCTATCCCGGTGGCCAGTTTGAAACGCATCTCAAGCCTTTCGAGGCAGCGTTCGAAGCAGGCACCCGCCAGATCATGCCCTACTACGGCATGCCGGTGGGCACCGAGTACGAAGAAGTCGGTTTCGGTTTCAATAAGTCGGTGATCACCGGACTGTTGCGCGAGCGCTATCGATTCGAAGGTGTGGTGTGCACCGACTGGGGACTTGTTCACGACCGTGCGCTACTCGGTCACGTTCACGCTGCCCGAGCGTGGGGTGTTGAGCATCTGACCCCGCGTGAGCGCATGAAGAAGGTCATGGACGCCGGCGTCGACCAGTTCGGCGGCGAAGCATGCCCCGAACTGCTGCTTGAGCTCGTCGCAGACGGTGAAGTGACCGAAGAGCGCCTCGACGTCTCGGCGCGCCGCGTGTTGCGCGAGAAGTTCGACCTCGGGCTGTTCGAGAACCCATTTGTGGATGAAGACAAGGCTGACGCGATTGTCGGCAACGCCGAGTTTCGCGCGGCGGGCGAAGCCGCCCAGCGCGCGGCGATCACGGTGCTCGCCAACACCGGAGTGCTCCCGCTCGCGGGTCGTCCGAAGCTCTACGTTGAAGGAATCGACGCAGACACTGCCGCGCGCTTCGGTGACATCGTTGCCACCCCGGCTGAAGCAGAAGTGGCGGTGCTGCGACTCCAGGCTCCGTTCGAAGAGCGCGAGACGATGTTCGAGAACTTCTTTCACGCGGGTTCACTCGACTACTCAGACGAGGTCGTGGCTCATGTGCGCGAGGTCGCGGCTACCGTGCCTACGGTCATCGACGTGCTGCTTGACCGCCCCGCAGTTCTCACACCATTCGTCGATCATGTCGCGGCAATCACGGCCAACTGGGGCGCCAATGCCGCCGCACTGCTCGATGTGCTGACCGGCGCTGCGTCGCCGAAGGGTCGTCTGCCGTTTGACCTGCCGCGCTCGATGGCAGCGGTCGAGGCATCACGCCCTGATGTGCCCTTCGACACCGAGAACCCGCTCTTCCGCTTCGGTCATGGGCTGAAGCTCTAGGCCACCTCGCCGAAGCAACACTCATCACTTGAGGCCACTGTTCTTGCACGTGCGGGCGCAGTGGCCTCGCTGCGCATGGGGTCTCGGCGATGACATGTCGGGAGTGCACATGACCGGCGAAGCCTTAGCGTCGCCGGGTTGTAGCAATGCGCCAACGGTGTTGCCGGGCCGTTAGAGGAGTCCTACGGTCGAAAGTGACTTAGCCTGCCCTCCAAAGCCGAAAGGTGATGCCATGTCTGACACCGCCGTCCGTTCTTCGACGCCCGCCAAGAGCAAGCGCACTCCTGCCGGCGGCGCGCCTACCGCCGCACACAGCGCCGCCGAAGCATCCGAGCCCCGCATCGAGATCGATGCGGTGACCGACTTGCTGCTGGGAACGTGGGCAGACACGCGCCGCGAGGCGCGAGAGATGATCAAGGATCCCGCATTCTGGCGTATCGAAGGTCAGCCCATGGCCGAGCACCGCGAGCGTGTGCTCGAACAGATGCACCTGCTGGTTCCGCATGGCGCATCGCGCCGCGCAATTCCGAAAGAGTACGGCGGCGCGGGGAACAACGGCGCCAACATTGCCGGATTCCAGGAGCTCGTACTGGCTGACCCCAGCCTGCAGATCAAGTCGGGTGTGCAGTGGGGGCTCTTCGGCTCTGCGGTGCTGCAGTTGGGCACGAAGAAGCACCACGATAAGTGGCTGCGCGACATCGTCGACCTGACCATTCCCGGCGCATTCGCGATGACAGAGACCGGCCACGGCTCAGACGTCGCCGCAATCGGTACCACCGCGACCTACGACGTCGAGACCGAAGAGTTCGTCATTCACACACCGTTCCGCGGTGCATGGAAGGACTATCTCGGCAATGCCGCTGTGCACGGCAAGGCAGCAACTGTGTTCGCACAGCTGATTACCGGTGGCGTGAACTACGGAGTGCACTGCTTCTTCGTTCCGATCCGCGACGACGAGGGCAGCTTCATGCCCGGCGTCGGTGGCGAAGACGATGGCGTCAAGGGTGGCCTCAACGGCATCGACAACGGTCGCCTGCACTTCGATCAGGTGCGCGTGCCCCGTGAGAACCTGCTCAACCGCTACGGTGATGTTGCCGCTGATGGCAGCTACTCGAGCGAGATCTCCAGCCCAGGCCGCCGCTTCTTCACCATGCTCGGCGCGCTCGTGCAGGGTCGCGTCTCGCTTGATGGCGCCGCAACGACCGGCACGGCGCTCTCGCTCTATATCGCCCTCACCTACGCCAACCAGCGTCGTCAGTTCGATTCTGGCTCGGGCACCGACGAGATCGTGCTGCTCGACTACGGCAAGCACCAGCGTCGTCTGCTTCCGCTGCTCGCACAGAACTACGCGCAATTCTTCGCGAACGATGAGCTGCTGCAGAAGTTCGATGGCGTCTTCTCGGGTCGCAATGACACCCCCGAAGAGCGCGAAGATCTCGAAACCCTTGCCGCCGCGCTCAAGCCGCTGTCGACATGGAACGCCCTCGACACCATCCAAGAAGCGCGCGAGGCGTGCGGTGGCTCCGGCTTCCTTGGCGAAAACCGGCTTGTGGGCCTTCGTCAAGACCTCGATGTCTACGTCACCTTCGAGGGAGACAACAACGTTCTGCTGCAGCTTGTCGGCAAGCGACTGCTGAGCGATTTCGCAAAGCAGTTCAAAGGGGCGGATGCTGCCAAGCTCGCGAAGTACGCTGTCGGCCAGACCGCGGGCAAGGTCTTTCACGGCGCAGGCTTGCGTCAATTCGGCCAGTCGGTCGCCGACTTCGGTTCGACGGCGCGCTCGGTCGAGTTCGGCCTGCGTGCAGAACAGCAGCATGAGCTGCTCGCCGGACGCGTTGAGCAGATGGTGTCAGACGTCGCCTCGGCGCTGCGACCGGCCTCCAAGCTCTCCTCGAAAGAGGCAGCCGAGGTCTTCAACTCTCGCCAGGCAGAGCTCATCGAAGCGGCTCGTGCACACGGAGAGCTGTTGCAGTGGGAGGCGTTCTCTGACGGTGTCGCCTCGGTCGAAGATGAGGGCACCGCGCAGGTGCTCACCTGGCTTCGAGACCTCTTTGGCCTCTACCTGATCGAGAAGCACCTCGCCTGGTACATGATCAACGGGCGGCTCTCGACCCAGCGCGCGGCATCGGTTACTCGCTACATCGACCGACTCTGCACGAGGCTTCGTCCGCACGCTCAAGACCTCGTCGACGCCTACGGCTTCGCGCCCGAGCACGTGCGCGCTCCGATCGCGTCAGGCGCCGAGAGAGCTCGCCAGGATGAGGCCCGCGAGCACTATCGTGCGCTCGCTGCATCGGGCGAGGCGCCCGTGTCAGAGAAATCGCTCAAGAAGAAGTAGTCCGTCGCACTGCGAGTATGTCAAGAAAACTTGACATACTCGCAGACTCGGTCGTAGCCTTCGTGTAAATAATTCTTTACACGAAGGAGCAGACCATGCGCGCAGTCGTCTTCCGGGCTTACGGAGGGCCCGAGGTCGTTGAGGTTGTCGAGCGGCCGACGCCCGTCGCCGAGCCCGGCACCGTCGTCGTGCGCGTCGAAGCCTCGTCTGTCGGGGCATCCGACGCCGCGTTTCGATCGGGCGAGTCCTTCGCCGCACGGCTCTTCGCGGGACTGCGAAAACCGCGACCGTCGATCCAGGGTTCGGACTTCGCGGGGATCGTCGACTCGATCGGCGACGGCGTCACCGAGGTTGCGCCGGGCGACAGCGTGTGGGGGGCCACTGGAGCCGCGATGGGTTCGCACGCCGATTTCGTGCGCGTCAAGGCCTCGGGCGTGATCGCGCGTCGTCCTGCGGGGCTTTCGTCGACGGATGCCGCCGCCCTCGTCGACGCGACGGCGATGGCCTTCCTCCGTGACACCGCACAGCTGCAGAGCGGCGACCGTGTGCTGATCAACGGAGCATCCGGCGCGGTCGGCACGTTGGCCGTACAGCTCGCCCATACGTGGGGAGCCGAGGTCACCGCGGTGTGCAGCGCCGAGCGCGCGCAGGCGGTGCGCGACCTCGGAGTCGAGCGCGTACTCGACTACCGAGCAGTCGACATTCCAAGACTCGACGACCGCTTCGACGTCGTGTTCGATGTGAACGGCAACCTCGGCTACCGCCGCGCGCGAGCGCTGCTCACCCCGACGGGCCGCTACTTGATCACGGTGCCGACCTTCGGTGCGCTCTGGTGGCACCTGTGGACGATCGGCTCACGCGGACGACGCTCGCGCATCGCGCTCACTGGACTCAGGAAGGATGCCGCGAAGCGCCACGATCTCGCCGTCACCGCCGAGCTGGTCGACGCCGGGTCTCTGCGCGCCGTGGTCGAGGGGACCTACCCGCTGGCCGAAGCATCCGCTGCGCACGCCCATCTCGACCGCGGGCGCGCCGGGCAGCTCGTCCTCTCGATGGCCTGACACTGTCCGCCCCGCGCCGTAGGGTTGCGGAATGAGTGCGGATGTGCGGATCGGGCCCGACGGCATCGCGCGTTGCGCGTGGGTGGGGGATGACGCGGAGTATCGCCGCTACCACGACGAGGAGTGGGGGCGACCGCTGCACGGCGACCTGGCGCTGTTCGAGAAGATGAGCCTTGAGGGCTTTCAGGCCGGACTCAGCTGGATCACCATTCTGCGCAAGCGACCGCACTTTCGTGAGGTGTTTGCAGGTTTTGATCCCGCGGTGATCGCGCGATTCGATGACTCAGACGTCGAGCGGTTGATGATGGATGCGGGGATCATCCGCAATCGATTGAAGATCGGAGCGGCCATTTCAAACGCTCGACTCATGCTGGAGTTGCGTGCGGGGGAGTTCGACCAGTTCATGTGGTCGTTTGCGCCAGAGAAGCGACCTCGTCCGCAGTCGCTCTCAGATGTGCCTGCCACGACGGCTGAGTCCGATGCCATGAGCAAGGCGTTGAAGAAGCGCGGTTTTCGTTTCGTCGGGTCAACCACGATGTATGCCTTGATGCAGTCGTCTGGCATGGTCGATGACCACGTGCCGGGTTGTTGGCGAGCGGTCAGCGTTTGAGTTAGGTGCGGTTCTGTCCCCGAGCAGAAAAACACGAGCGCAATGTCGCCGGTGCACGCCAGAATGTAGGTGGCACCACGAGAGGAAACTCATGACCGAGGCATCCGGACACATCGCTGATTCTCACGAGGTGATTCGCGTCGTCGGTGCACGCGAGAACAACCTCAAGAACGTGAGTGTTGAAATTCCCAAACGGCGATTGAGCGTCTTTACCGGCGTGAGCGGATCGGGCAAGTCTTCGCTCGTGTTCGGCACGATAGCGAACGAATCTCAGCGCCTCATCAACGACACTTACCCCACGTTCGTGCAGCAGTTCATGGGGCAGATGAATCGCCCCGAAGTCGACGCGCTCGAGAATCTGAGCCCGGCGATTCTGGTCGATCAGGAGCGCATGGGGGCCAACGCCCGCTCGACGGTCGGCACCGCAACCGATGCGCACGCGATGCTGCGCTTGTTGTTCAGCCGTATCGCTACACCGCACATCGGCTCGCCGCAGGCCTATTCGTTCAATGTGCCGTCGGTCAGCGGCAGCGGGCGCATCAAAACGGCGTCCGGTAAGAGCGAGGCCCGATCATTCTCGGTGACCGGCGGAATGTGTCCGCACTGCCAGGGTCTCGGCGAGGTAAGCGACGTTGACCTGGCCGAACTATTCGATCGTGACAAGTCGCTCACCGATGGTGCCATCACGATCCCCGGCTACAGTGCCGACGGCTGGATGGTGCGCGGCTTCAGCGAGTCAGGGCTGTTTCCCGCAGATGTGCCCATCAAGGACTTCACTGAGCAGCAGCTCAATGACTTTCTCTACAAAGAGCCCACAAAGATCAAGATCCAGAACATCAACATGACCTATGAGGGTCTGGTTCCGAAGATCACCAAGTCGATGCTCCAGAAAGACCGCGATGCCCTGCAGCCGCACATTCGCGCGTTCGTTGACCGGGCTGTCAAGTTCTTAGCTTGCCCGGAGTGCGAGGGCACGCGGCTTGCGCAGGCCACACGTGATTCGAAGATCGACGGCGTGAGCATTGCCGACGCCGCCCAGATGCAGATCACCGACCTTGCCACCTGGCTGCGCTCGATCAAAGATCCGCAGGTGGCGCCGCTGCTGGTCAGTCTGCAACAGCTCATCGATTCGTTCGTCGAGATCGGGCTGGGCTATCTCTCGCTCGACCGCGCGTCGGGAACCCTCTCTGGCGGTGAAGCTCAGCGCACCAAGATGATTCGTCACCTTGGCTCCTCGCTGACCGACATCACTTACGTATTCGACGAGCCGACGGCTGGCTTGCACCCGCACGACATTCAGCGCATGAATGACCTGCTTCGTCAGCTGCGAGACAAGGGCAACACCGTTCTGGTTGTCGAGCACAAGCCGGAGGTGATCGATATCGCCGATTACGTCGTTGACCTCGGCCCCGGCGCCGGCCGAGCGGGTGGCGAAGTGCAGTTCAGCGGAACCGTCGCCGATCTTCGCGCGTCAAACACTCTCACCGGGCGCTACCTTGACCACCGGGCGAGGCTGAAAGAGTCCACGCGCACACCGAAGGGCGTGCTTGAGATTCGGGATGCTGCGCAGCACAACCTGAAGAATGTCAGCGTCGATGTGCCACTGGGGGTACTGACCGTCGTGACAGGAGTGGCAGGGTCGGGAAAATCGTCACTCATCCACGGCAATCTGCCCGCGTTCGACGATGTCATCGTCGTCGATCAGTCGGCCATCAAAGGTTCTCGCCGCAGCAGCCCAGCGACCTACACGGGATTGCTCGACGGGATTCGCACCGCTTTCGCCAAGGCGAACGGCGTCAAACCGGCACTGTTCAGTGCAAACTCCGAAGGTGCGTGCATCGCATGCAAGGGGCTGGGTGTGATCATCACCGAGCTCGGCTTCGCTTCGACGGTGGAGACTCGCTGTGACCTCTGCGAGGGCAGTGGCTTTGCTGATGAGGTGCTCGAGTACTTGCTTGACGGCAAGAACATAAAGGAGGTCATGGCAATGACCGTGGCCGAGGCAGAGGAGTTCTTGCCAAAGAAGGGCGCAAGCCACACCACGCTCACGCGCATGATCGACGTGGGAATCGGGTACATCACGCTCGGTCAGGCGCTCAGTACCCTCTCGGGCGGAGAACGCCAGCGGCTGAAGCTGGCGATCTCTATGGCTAAGAAGGGCGCGATCTATGTGCTTGACGAGCCCACGACCGGACTTCACCTCGCTGACGTTGACAATCTGCTTGGCATGCTCGACAGGCTTGTCGAGTCAGGCAACAGCGTGATTGTGATCGAGCATCATCAGGCGGTGATGGCGCACGCCGACTGGATCATTGATCTGGGCCCAGGGGCGGGCCGGGGCGGTGGCGAAGTCGTGTTCGAAGGCACGCCCGCTGACCTCGTTGCGTCGTCAGATACGCTCACCGCGACACATCTGCGCGAATACGTCGGCGGCTGAAGGGCGCGCCTCGAGCGGGTTTTACTGCTCGGCGACAGCGACGGGGTCGGCGAGGTGGCGACCAGTGTGACTGAGCACCTTCACCATGACCCCGCGATTGCGTAGCGCGGCGATTGTTCGCCGCTCTTCTTCGATATCGCGGCCTAGCGCGTGCATATTGGCGACCACGAGCACATCGCCACCTTTGAGAGTGCCGAAAAGGCGGACGAGTCGCTCTTCCCACGATTCGAGCGTCTCGGGCGCAGGGTGGCGGAATCCTTCGATCGGCACTCCAAACCGAGTGAGCTCGTTTCGCTGATCAACCACGGACGGCATGTCGTCACGTGAGATCACGAGTCCGACGAGCCGTGCACCCGAGGGGCGGGCCTGCCACCAATGCCGGTCGGCTTGGAGCTCGGTGAAGCAACGCGGGCAGTCGGCAGCGGGGTGGGGCAAGTGGAGCGGCGCGGTTTCGGGATGCGCGTGATCGCTGGGGGTGCGGATGCCGTCGGTTGCGGGAGTCATTGCCGTCTCGCTCATGGAGATACCTCTTCGTCGGTTCTCATTCTCGCCCAGCACAGCCCGATCCGCCAACCATTCACTCTTTCTCGAGCTGCAGTGGCACGCTGAGCTCATCAGCATCCATCTCTGCGAAGGCCTGGCACAGCGCAACCCGCAGGCCTAGGCTCCGCGCTAAGCCGGGTTGCGCGCGGTACCGTGAGCCATGATCATCATTGCGCACTGCCAACGGCGACAGTGCGAGAACGCCGAGAGAAGCCGATGAACGACTCACTGGATGACATCCTTTACCCCGACATCGAACCGTACGAGACCGGACAGCTGATCGCGGGCGAGGGCAATCGCATCTACTGGGAACAGAGTGGCAACCCCCACGGCAAGCCCGTGGTCTTTCTGCACGGTGGTCCGGGCGGCGCAACCTCTCCGTGGCAACGCCGATTCTTCGACCCTGAGCGCTATCGCATCATTCTCTTCGACCAGCGAGGGTGTGGAAAATCCATCCCGCACGCGAGCGATCCTGAGGCTGATCTTCGCTTCAACACAACCTGGCACCTCGTGGCTGACATCGAGTTGTTGCGTCGCAACCTCGGCATCGCGAAGTGGCAGGTCTTCGGCGGTTCATGGGGCAGTGCGCTCGCGCTCGCGTACGCCCAGTCGCACCCCGACGCGGTGAGCGAGATCGTGCTGCGCGGCATCTTCACCCTTCGCCGACATGAACTCGAATGGTTCTACGAGGGTGGGGCAGGAGCCGTGTTCCCCGATCTCTGGGAAGACTTCATCGCACCGATTCCGGTACTCGAGCGCTCCCACATGCTGGCGGCCTACCATCGGCGACTCAGCGATCCAGACCCCGCGGTGCACATTCCCGCGGGAGTGGCATGGTCGAGGTGGGAAGCGTCCACGCTGACCTTGCTTCCCGACCCTGAGCTGGTCGCCGACATGACCGACCCCGCCGCAGCCACCGCGTTCGCGCGAATCGAGAACCACTACTTCATGCACGGTGGCTGGTTCGAAGAAGGCCAGCTGATCAGCGGGGTGCAGGCGATCCGCCACATTCCCGCCGTGATCGTGCAGGGACGCTACGACATGTGCACGCCGCCGATGACCGCGTGGGATCTGCACCGGGCATGGCCCGAGGCAGAGTTCTTCATGATCTCGGATGCTTCGCACGCCGCCACCGAGCCAGGGATTGCGGCGGTGCTGCGCGCCGCGACCGACAAGTTTGCCGCCGATGAAACGCCTGCGGCAGCGCATGAACCCACCGGTTATGAAGCTCTGCCAGAGACGCAGCCTCTGTCTCTGGCCGAGGCAGAGGTCGCGTCCCTGGTAGACTAAGGATTCTTGCAGCGCTCCGATGCGCTTCTTGCGTCGTAGAACGCTCCCTCGCCGCCGTCTGTAGACACGCTCCCAGACGTCGCTGGCTGAAACTTTCGCACGGCGACCCCAGGTCAAAATATGACTCGGGCCACCGAATAGGGCGCGTATCTGTGCCCGGAGAACGAATCCTCAATGACTGATGTCACATTCAGCACGCTCAACGTGCCGCAGCCCCTCGTCAACATTCTTGCCGCCGAGGGCAAAACCAATGCCTTTCCGATTCAGGTAGACACTCTTCCTGACACGCTCGCCGGTCGCGACGTGCTCGGCCGGGGAAAGACCGGCTCGGGCAAGACCCTCGCTTTCTCGATTCCCATGGTGGCTCGCCTCGGCACCCAGCTGGCAGGCGGACGCCGCCGTGCTGGCCTGCCTCTTGGCCTCGTGCTCGCACCGACGCGCGAGCTCGCCACCCAGATCAATGCGGTTCTTGAGCCGCTTGCCAAGGCCTATGGAATGACCACCACCACGATCTTCGGCGGTATCAACCAGAACCGTCAGGTGCAGGCCCTCAAATCAGGCGTCGACATCATCGTCGCGTGCCCTGGTCGCCTTGAAGACCTCATGAAGCAGGGCTTCGTGAAACTGAACGCCATCGAGATCACCGTCATCGATGAAGCTGACCACATGGCCGACCTGGGATTCTTGCCCGGTGTCACCCGCATTCTGTCGGCAACGCCGACCGGAGGACAGCGGCTTCTTTTCAGCGCCACGCTCGACAACGGTGTAGACAAGCTCGTCAACCGCTTCTTGCAGAACGAGGTGCTCCACTCGGTCGATGAGGCCAACTCTCCCGTAGCGGCGATGACCCACCACGTGTTCACCCTCGATGGCGTCGACTCCAAGAACGAAGTCATCCGCACGCTTGCCTCGGGCACCGGCCGTCGCATTTTGTTCATGCGTACGAAGCACCAGGCCAAGAAGCTCGCCCAGAAGCTCACCGCGGCGGGCATTCCGGCTGTCGATCTGCACGGTAACCTCTCGCAGCCCGCGCGTGACCGCAACCTCGCCGCGTTCTCGTCGGGCGCCGCCAAGGTTCTCGTCGCCACCGATGTGGCCGCTCGTGGCGTGCACGTTGACGACGTCGAGTTGGTCATTCACGTTGACCCGCCTATGGAACACAAGGCGTACCTGCATCGCTCGGGCCGCACCGCCCGCGCGGGCGCCGAAGGCGCCGTGGTGACCTTGGTTCTGCCCGGTCAAGAGAAAGACGTCGCTCAGCTGCTGCGCAAGGCAGCGATTTCGGTCACGCCCACGCGTGTGACGCCGACCTCGCCCGAGGTAGCCGCACTCGTCGGCACGGTTGCCGCGTACGTCAAGCCCGCGCCGAAGGTCGAGCCGCAACGCGGTGGCGGCCGCAGCCAGGGTGCAAACGCACAGCGCAAGCGTGCCGCACGTGAAGGCGGCGGTCAGTCGCAGCCGCGTCGTGACCGTTCGGGGCGCCCCGCGCAGCGCAGCTCTGAAGCAGCTGGCGGCGGTCAGCGCTCAGGTGGACAGCGCAGCCAGGGCGGCTCGTCGAGCGGTGGTCAGCGCTCAGGCCAGCAGCACGCGGCTCCGCACCGCGACAGCTCACACCGTGATGCAGCGCCGGCAGGCAAGCCCCGTCAGTCGGGTTCGCGCCGTGCCTCGCATTCGGGTGGCTCGTCGAGCTTGATGGTTGGCTCGGTCGTTCGCGAGAACGGCGGCAACCGCCGTTCGGGTCGCTGACCCGCAGCATCCATGCTTCGAACTGCCCTTCCGCTCTTGCGGAGGGGCAGTTCTATTTTGACGCTTTGCGCTCGAGAATGAGATCGGCTGCGCGCTCGCCGATCGCAATCGCTGGCGCGTTGGTGTGCCCGCGGATGATCGTCGGCATCACCGAGGCGTCGACCACACGCAGGCCTTCGACGCCTCGCACCCGCAGTTGTGGGTCAACGACCGAGCTGGCGTCTAGGCCCATGCGCGCTGTTCCCACCGGATGGTAGAGCGTGTGGGAATACTGATCGACGGCGAGCTCTGCCCGCTCGGCGGCGCTCATCATGGCGCCGTCTGCGGGCTGTACCCACTCACCATTGGTGACTGCTTGCAACGCGTCGGTGGCGATGATCCGCTCGCACTCGGCAAGACCAGCAATCAGCGTCGCACGGTCGATGCCGTCTGGGTCTGACAGGTATGCGGGGTCGATGACGGCCTTGTCGTGGGGGTCTGCCGAGGCCAGGCGGATGGTGCCGCGGCTGCGCGGTCGCATCAGGATCGCTCCGACCGTGAGTCCCTCAGCGGGCAACGGGACGAGCCCTTCGCCAACGTAGGGCGCAGCGGCGAAGATGATCTCGATGTCAGCCAAACCCGCGCCCATTCCGGCTGCATCAGCGACCGGAGTGCGCACGAAGCCGCACGCTTCGGCGACGTTTGAGCTGAGCATACCCATGCGCGTGGTCAGATAGCGCGCGAGCTGGCCCGCACTCTCTGCGGTGTACAGGGTGCCGCCGAGTGCCCCCGGTGCCAGACCAGCGACGAGATGGTCTTGAAGGTTGCTGCCGACGTCAGAAGACTCTGCGACGAGCGGGATGCCATGATCAGCCAAGTGCTGTGCTGGTCCTATACCGCTGAGCATCAGAAGCTGTGGGGTGTTGACCGCGCCACCGCAGAGAATCACTTCGCGGTTCGCGCGGGCATGATGGGTGACGCCGCTGATTTCAACGTACACACCGGTCGCTTGAGGAACGGGGTCGTGGCTGAAGGTCACGCGACGCACGAATGCGCCGGTAACAATGCGCAGGTTCTTTCGTCTGCGCGCGGGGCGCAGATAGGCGTCGGCGGTGGATGCTCGTGCTCCTCGCCGCTGCGCCACCATGGTTTGGCTGAAGCCGAGGCCGGTGGGCTGGTTTGCTGGCACGACTTCGTGGCCTGCTTCGCGCGCGGCTTCGAGGAACGCGGCTGTGTGAGGGCGGGGATCGCGCTGGTTCTCGATTCGCTGCGGGCCGCCGGTTCCCTGGGTCTTGTGGCTGACAGTTTCGTTGTCTTCGGCCCTCATGAAATAGGGGGTCAGCGCATCCCATGACCAGCTGTCTCCGGCGACATCCGCCCACTCGTCATAGTCCGCGGCGAAGCCGCGCACCCACATCATGGCGTTGAGCGATGACGAGCCGCCGAGCGTCTTTCCTCGAGGCCAGAACACCGTTCGGCCATTCAGGGAAGATTGCGCGACGGTGTCGTAGTTCCAGTCGTACTTTCCTCGGAAGAGCTTCGAGAAAGCGGCTGGAATGTGCAACTCGAGCGCCTTGTCGGCCTCGCCAGCTTCGAGCAGAAGCACTGAAATTCTTGGGTCTTCGCTGAGACGGGCCGCAAGCGCCGCGCCCGCTGAGCCTGCGCCGACGATCACATAGTCTGCGTCGAGGGCATGGCGACGCTTGCTCATGCGCCGAATGCCTTCGTGAGGGTCTTCGCGAGTCCGCCCCAGTTGCGGTCGATGCGGAAACGAGTGAGGCCTTCGCTCACGCTTGCACCGGTCCGCGAGGTGACAAACCACGGCGGTTTCGGCAACACCGAAAACGTGCCAGGCCGCAACACCGCGCCTACCGAGCGAGGGAACGGTCGGAATGGACCGCGCACGATTGAACGCTCGACACGGTCGAGCAACAGCGCGTTGTGCACAATGCCGATCCCGCTTTCGACGTTTTCGAGACTCGCGCCGGGAAAGCCGCCCCACGACAGGGTCGGGGTCAAGAATCCGAGCGCGGTCCAGGCGTTGATAGCGATGGTGCCGTAGCGCAGGTCGGCCATCGACCGTTCGAAACTATCGCCGAGCGCATCGAGCGTGCGCGGATCAACAATGACGTTCGCGCCAAGCGTTCCGATGAGGTTGTCGTTGGCGTGAGCCACAGCTGCGTCGAGGAACTCTTGTCCGTTACCGGTAAGCGTGACAACGCCCAGCACCGGGGCGAAGTACTCCGTCGTCTCGAGCGCGCTCGCGTCATCGTCGGCACCGATTTCAATGAGCGCGCGGGTGCCCCCGGCACACCAGTCGGCGTTGGGATAGGTAGAACCCGCGGTTTCGAGCTTCTCGTTGCTGCGTGGGTACCAGGCTGAGCGGCGGGGGGCGGCATCATATGCCCTGCGCAACGCAACAAGAAAGTCCTCGCGCTGTGCCCAGTCGGCGCTAACGATGACGACTTGCCCCGCGATGCAGTTGTGCCCAGAATTCTGCAGTCGCATCGTGGTGATGTGCTCGGCCTGAAACTTCAGGTCGGCGTCGCTCCACTCGCCTGGAACCACAATGATGGGTGAAACCCCACCAAGTTCGGCGGTGATGGGTTTAGTCAGTTTGGGCTTGTTCTCACGGCGACGCTTGGTGGTTGCGGCGGACCTCGCACCTTTCGATGGACCCCAGACAATCGCGTCGAATGTGGTTGCTGCCCCGGTGATGTGCACGTGCGAGATTCGCGGGTGGGTCGTGAGATAGGCGCCCACCGCGCCGTCGCCTCGGATGATCTTCAAGAAGCCTGGCTCGATCAGCGGCGCGAGGGCACGTTCGAACACCGGCACGAGTGAGTCTTGGGTTGGGTTGACCTTCAGCAGCGCCACGCGGTTGTGGGCGAGCAGTTCATAGATGACGTCGAGCACCGGAATCGAGGTGATGTTTCCTGCTCCCAGCACTAGGCCAACGCCCCCCGAATCCGACGGGGTGAGCTGCGCGAGCCCGGCGCTTTCGCGAGCGTCGCGCTGTGTGACGCCGGGCGCAAACCAAATCTCGCCGGTGTAGCCCGAAAGAAGAAGAGAATCGACGCGGGAGAGGGGAAACACGTGCGCGCGGGTGCGGCCGCCCGTGGCAGTGTCGATCTTCACTGCGTTGAGAGGGCTCGTGCCCGCGGCGAGCGCACGAAGCGTCGAGCCGTAGGCTTCGAGAGCAGTCAGCGTGCCGTATGGTCCGGAAAGCCACTCTTCGCCGCGTAGCGGGTGACCGGGTTCAAGCTCTTTGGATATCGCCGCCGTGTCGGCCCACTCCTCGGCGACTGCGCCAACGGATGAGGCGAGTCGCTCCATCAGCGTTGCGCGCTGCGACAGCGTCAAGTGACTCCACATCTGAGAGCCGGTCTCGAGTCGATCGATATCGGCGTCGAGAGCTTTGCGCACCTCGTCAGCCAGGCCCGCTTTTGCTGTGGATGGCCGCTTCGCAGCGGATTTGGCTGGCGTTTTTGGCGATCCCTCAGGCAATGCGCTCTCCTTTGTGCGAGTGATCAGTCTATGTCGGCTCGCCGCAGCGGATACTTGGCGAGCGCTACCAGGCTGACGGCAATGAGGATCGCTGGAACCAGGCTGAAGCTCACCACGATTCCTGTCACGGCGGCATCGGGTTGGATTACCAGTTCGCTCGCCGTCGAGGAGACATAGCCTGTGGTGGTGAGGATGACTGACAGCGTGGTGGCGCCGAGCGCGAACCCAACCGTCTCACCGGCAGTCCACACACCGCTGAATGCGCCGGCTTGGCCAGCACCGTGCGTGCGCTCGTCTGCCGAGATGACATCGGGAAGCATAGCCATCGGCAGAGACTGCATGCCCGCATAGGCGATTCCGCTCACAGCAACAGGCGCGTAGACCCATTCGCCTGGAATCCAGAGCGCAAGAATGATTGTGAGTGCCGCGATTGCGAAGATGACGCTTGAGATGGCAAATGCTCGCTCTTTGCCGATGCGACGAGCGATCGCGCCCCATACGGGAGCCGCGAACAGGGCCGGAGCGATAAGCGCCACGAAAAGCAGCTCGACGGCGGCTTCAGAATGAAGCACCCACGTCGCCACGTATTGCGCGCCAGCCAGCATGAGGCCGGTCGCTAAAGCCTGCAGCACGAACGTGGCAAGCAGCGCGCGGAAGGCGGGGCTTCGACGAAGCGCCGCGATACCCGCGGCATAGTGCGCGCGGATGCTTGTGCGAGGTGGGGGCGCGGTGGGTGCGATCCGTACGGTCGCCGATGAAGAGGGCTGGATGCTGCTGCGTGCGGCGCGGCGAGTCACGGTGGTGGCGAGCAGCATCCCGACCCCGATGACCAATCCTGCGATGACGCCCATCACGAGATAGCCGGTGACCGAATCGTCGGTAATGCGGCGAAGCGCAGGGCCGCCAGCACCAAAGAGCAAGATGGCGAAGGTCAGCACGACAACGCGCCACGTCAGCAGCCGTGTGCGTTCGTTGTAGTCGGGGGTCAACTCTGCGGGCAGCGCGATGTACGGCACTTGGAACAGGCTGAACGCGGTCGCCGTGGCGGTGAACGCGATGACGACCCAGATCGCCCCAACGACGGGGCCCAGCGACGGGGGCACGGCGAAGGTGAGGGCGAAGAACACCGGCAGCGAGAGCGCACCGATGAGCATGAGGCGCCGCCGCGTGCCGTTGTGGATCAGGTCTCTGTCAGTCATCGCACCGATGATCGGGTCGATGACGACATCCCAGACCTTGGCTCCGGCGATGACCAGACCCGCCACTATCGCCGCGATGCCGAGCGAATCGGTCATGTAGTAGGTGAGCACGAGGCCCGGGAGGGTGGCGAAGCCGCCCGTGCCGAGAGACCCGATTGCGTAGCGCCAGATGCTGCTGACGGGCAGGCGCCCGGGGGTCGCCGACTTTTGCTGAGACGGCTCCGTGGTGTGCGCGGGCGTATCGTTCAGGGCACCGTCGGCGCCGCCGTGGGCATCATTGCTCATCGCAGAAGTGTAAGTCGCCGGGCGGCGACTTTCGTCGATCGACGACGTTTAGCCGCTAGGCGTCGCCGCCTTTATCGCCAGCCGCACGGCGACAAGCCCTTCGAGAACCTCTTCGAACGACGTAGACAGCGGTGACAATCCGATGCGCAGCCCGTGTGGGTCGCGGTAGTCGGGAATGATGTCGTTCTGCCACAGCGCAGCGGTCACCTCGCGCATCGTCGAGTGAGAGAGCGTTATGTGGCCCCCGCGGTGATCGGCTTCGCGCGGTGAGGCAACAGTGACTCCCAGCCCAGAAAGCAACGCGTCGCTCACGCGCAACGCGAACTCGGTGAGTTGCACAGATTTCTCTCGCACTGCCGCAATGCCGACGCGCTCGATCAGTGCCAGCGTGTCTTGCATCGCGAGCATGCCGGTGATCGGCGGCGTGCCCGACAAGAACCGGCGCATGCCTTCGGCGGGGCGATACTCAGGCCCCATCGCGAAGACGTCAGCGGTGCCCATCCAGCCCTGGATGGGCTGCGTCAACGTGTCTTGCAGGCGCGATGCCACGTAGGCGAAGGCGGGAGAACCCGGCCCGCCGTTGAGGTACTTGTAGGTGCAGCCGACCGCGAGGTCGAAGCCCCACTCATCGGCGTGCACTGGCACGGAGCCCGCAGAGTGGCACAGATCCCACAGCACGAGCGCGCCCGCGTCGTGTGCGATGGTGGTCAGCGCTCGCGCGTCGGCAAGATAGCCCGAGCGATAGGCCACGTGCGACAGCAAGACCACGGCGGTTTCAGCTCCGACCGCTGCGCTCAATGCGTCAGCCGTGACGCCGCCGTCCAGTTCGACGTCGATCCAGCGCACGCGCCCGCCTCGTTCTCGGGCAATCCCCTCGACGAGGTATCGATCGGTGGGAAAATTATCGCGGTCGACCACGATCTCCACGCGTGCGGAATCTGACGCGTGTTGCGCATCAAACGCCGCGCGCAGCAGTTTGTACAGCAGCACCGTAGTCGAGTCGCCCACCACCGTCTGGCCCGCCGATGCACCGATCGCAGCGCGACCGATCGTGTCGCCGATCTCGAACGGCAGCTGCATCCAGGTTTCGTCCCATCCGCGAATGAGGCGATCGCCCCACTCGTGCTCTGCGAACGAGGTCAGGCGCTCCACACTCGCACGCAGCGGACGCCCGAGTGAGTTGCCGTCGAAGTACACCAGTGAAGTGTCGGCGCCGACGAACTCGTCGCGCACCTCAGCAAGTCCGTCAGCGAGGTCAAGCGCAGCCGCTGCGGCGGCGAAGTCTTCGATGGCCTGTGAATATTCGCTGTCAGTCATCGTGCACCAGCTCCTCGTGTGGAACGACGGTGGCATTCGCCAGCCATCGGGGGATGTCTTCAATAGACGCGGGCGGGTCACCCGGAATGAAGGTGGCGACGCCAGCCAGGGCATCGCTGTAGGGCCATGCATCGATGAGGGTGTCGATCAGGGCGCTGCCCTGGATCCCTGCGGCATGTATCGCCGCGACCTCGCGTACATTGATGCCGACAGGCAGCTCACCGTTGCCTAGATCAGTGCCGTACAGCACGCGGCCGCCGGCGGCGGCGAAAGCGGCCAGGTTCTGCGTGGCATGTGAGATCGCTGCGGGATCATCGCGATGAATGTCGAGCGTTGAGACCCACTGCTGCCCCGCCTCGACGCACTCGCTCACCAGATCTGGGGTGAGCGCTTCGCTGAAGGGAGCATGAGCCAGCACGTCGACTTCTGCATCGAGCGCGAGGCGCAGCATCCCCCCGCCTTGCACATGAGCCACAACGGGGAGTGAGTTCTCATGCGCAACTTCAACAATCGCGCCCAGAGTCGCAGCGTCGAAGACTGCGGTGTCCGAGTGCAGAGCGATTTTGATGACGGCGGCACCGAAGGTCACCTGCTCTTCGACCGCTGTTGCTGCGCCGCCCGCCACGCCCGGATGCAGTGACGAATCAGTGACCTCGCGCCAGATGGTGCTGGGGGCCCAAGTGCGTCCGCTCGGATAACCACCCTGAGCAGTGAGAATCGCACCCGCGTAGGCCAGATGCGGAATGAGCTCGAGGGGGCGGCGAGCGAGTGCGACCGGGTCGCCGCCAAGATCCACCACCCCGGCGATGCCCCCCGCGGCGAATCCTGACTCATCAATGAGGTGCAGATGGACGTGGTGATCAACGAAAGGCGGCAACGCCACGCCATGGCTGCCTGTCAACGCGGTGCGGCACAGCACCGCACTCGGCCCGAGCAGGGCGCGCAACGCGAACGGGTTGCCGTTCATCGGCCTATCTCAGTGCGCACAGCGAACAGTTCAGGAAAGAACGTCAGCTGGAGCGCTCGCTGCAAGAACGGAACGCCGCTCGATCCGCCGGTGCCGTGCTTGAAGCCGATGATTCGCTCGACGGTCTTGAGATGCCTGAAACGCCAGAGCTGAAAGTTGTCTTCAAGGTCGACGAGCTCTTCGCAGGTCTCGTAAGCCTCCCAATGGGATTTGGGGTCTTCATAGATCGCGGTGAGAACGGGCACCAACTCAGGCGAAAACGTCCATGCCTGCGTGACGTCACGCTCAAGTAGCTCGGCGGGAATCTGGTAGCCCCTGCGAGCGAGCAGTCGAAGGAACTCGTCGTAGAGACTCGGAGCCTGCAACGCAGAGTTCACCAGCTCGTGTGCGGCGGCGTCGTTCTCGAAGACGCGGAGCATCGCGGCGTTCTTGTTGCCGAGGGTGAACTCGATAGACCGATACTGCGCAGACTGAAAGCCGCTCGCGTTGCCCAGCACGGCACGGAACTGCGCGTACTCGGCGGGAGTCAACGTCGCCAGCACCGACCACTGTTCGGTCAGGGTGCGCTGAATGTGCTTCACTCGCGCAACACACTTGAGCGCAGGTGCAAGGTTGTCATCGCGCAGATACTTGCAGGCGGCGCCCAGCTCGTGCAGCACCAGCTTCAGCCACAGCTCAGTGGTCTGATGCTGAATGATGAACAGCAGTTCGTCATGATGCTCGGGAGAGCTCAGCGGGCGCTGCGCAGACAGCAACGTGGCGAGATCGAGATACCCGCCGTAGCTCATGCGATCGGCAAAGTCGGTGACTACCGACTCTTCGATGGCTCGGGTGTTTCGATCGACGCCTTCGCTCACACGCTCAGCCTACGGCCGCGCGGTGTTTCTCGCTGGGGGATCAGCGTGTTCAGATCAGCGAAAGCTCGCGCAGCTTCGACTCGACATCGGCGTTCGACGGCTCGACGTGGTGAGATGCGTCGGGGTAGACGACGACAGGAATGTTCGTGCGCCCCGAGACTTCACGCGCCACATCTGCTGCAGCAGGATCAGCGACCAGGTCAACGTAGGTGTACTCGACGCCAAGGGTGTCGAGCTGTGCCTTCGTGCGTACGCAGTCGCGGCACCAGTCCGCGCCGAAAAGGGTGATTGTGGTCGAATCAGTCATGGTTCTATTCTGCGGGCATTTTGACGGGCGGGCGCTGCGCGGTCTGTGCAGAACTCGTCTCACACCGCTCGGGCATGCGACGATGAGAGACAGTGCAACTGTCGATCATCGTTCCCACGTTCAATGAGGCTCCCAACATCGCGGAGCTTGTTCGGCGTGTCACGGCGAGTGTCTCGAGCCTCGACGCCGAGATTGTGTTCGTCGATGACAGCACGGATGCTACGCCCGGCGTCATTCGCGAAGTGGCGAAAACAGCCACCATGCCAGTCCGGCTGATTCACCGTGAGACCCGCGAGGGAGGGCTCGGCGGAGCGGTTATCGAGGGGTTCGTGGCCGCCGAGGCCGATCTGTGCGTGGTGATCGACGGCGACCTGCAGCATCCACCAGAGAAGATCATGGAGCTGTGGGAGCGCTTTGCTCAGGGTGATGTCGACATCGTGACCGCCTCGCGGTATGCGGGTGGCGGCACAGCCAACGGTCTCGCTGACCGCACGCGCGTGTTGGTATCGAAGGCGTCGACCGCCGTGACGAAGGCGATGTTTCCCGTCAAGCTGCACGACGTCACCGATCCGATGACGGGCTTCTTCATGGTCGATCGTCGCTCGGTTGACTCGGCAATTCTGAAACCGCGCGGATTCAAGATCCTGCTTGAGATTCTTGCGCGTCGGAACTTTCGCGTCGCCGAGGTACCGTTCGATTTCGCGGGCCGCCATGCGGGCGAGTCGAAGGCTTCGATGCGTCAGGGCTTGCACTTTCTCACCCAGCTCACCGCGCTGCGGTTCGGAAAGATGTCGTTGTTTGCGGTGATCGGTGCGCTCGGAGCCGTGGCGAACGTTGCGATCGTATGGGCATTGACCGGGTTGGACGTCGACTACATCTGGGCGGCGATCATCGCGGCCGAGGCGACGATCCTCGGCAACTTCGTGCTGCAAGAGCGCTTCGTGTTTCACGACATGCGCGACCAGGCCTCCAGCATGTGGATGCGCTTCGTGAAGTCATTCACCTTCAACAACGCGGAGGCACTGATCAGAATCCCGATCATCGCGCTGATGGTTGAATCTGGACACTTCTCGGCCGTCATCGCCACAGCGATCACGCTTGTGTTCGCGTTCGTGTTGCGTTTTGTCTTCCACTCACTGGTGGTCTACGCGCCCAAGAAGCCGGGGGAGGCGCCCAGTAGGGCGCGTCAGTTGGCGGAAGAGATCGACGAGCAGCTCATGACCCCCGGCGAGCTCTAGACGGAGTCACTCCCCAGCGAGCACGCCTGCGCGACGCAACGACGTCCGATTGCGAACCAGGCGAGAGGTCCGAAGAGCGGAACGAAGATGATGAGCAGCACCCACATCAGCCGCTCGGTCAGACTGAGCCACTTGGTCGCTCGCCACCAAGACACCATCGCGACGATCGCCAGAACCGCAATTGCGAGCATCACCATCGACCAGGCTACGTCGTAGCCAGCGGGAATCAGCGGGTTGTCGACGGCAGACATAGCGCGAGAATACCCGACTACGCTGACCGTGTGACTACTCTCATTTTGACCGTCGTCGGAGATGACCGGGCTGGCCTCGTGGCCAAGATCGCAGAGATCGTAGAGCACCACGGCGGCAACTGGGAGAACAGCGAACTCGCCGAGCTCGCGGGAACCTTCGCAGGGGTGATCCAGGTCTCAGTGGCAGCCGAGCGGGCTGATGATCTGCGCGCTGCGCTCGATATTCTGGAAGGTCTGCTCGCCGTCACCGTGCACAGCACCGCAGAGAGCGATTCGAGCGAAAGGGATGCGCAACTGGTGACCGTGCGTGTGCTCGGCAATGACCGGGCGGGCATCGTTCGGGATATCTCTTCGGTGCTCAGCGCTCACGACATCAGCATTGATCGGCTCACAACCGAGACGAGAGATGCGGCGATGTTCGGCGGTCGCCTGTTCGAGGCGACCGTGGTTGCGAACGTGGCTGCATCCATCGATCTGGCGGCAGTGCAAGACGATCTCGAAAAGCTTGCCGCCGAGATTCAGGTGGATGTCACGTTTGAGCGCTGAGCGCTCGCCGACTCAGTTGCGGTGTTCGCGGTAGTAGGCGAGGAGCGACTGGGTTGACGCATCTTGCGCGTCGATCGCTGCGGTGTCGCCTTCGATCGCCGGAGCGATCTGCATGGCGAGCTGCTTGCCGAGTTCGACACCCCACTGGTCGAACGAGTTGATGCCCCAGATCACACCCTGCGTGAAGGTGATGTGTTCGTAGAGCGCGATGAGCTGACCGAGCACCGACGGGGTGAGCGAAGGCGCGAAGATCGACGTTGTCGGTCGGTTGCCGCCGAAGGTGCGCGCTGCCACCAGAGCGCCAGTCGTGCCCTCGGCTTCAACTTCTGCGGCCGTCTTGCCGAAGGCGAGGGCTTTCGTCTGGGCCAGAAAGTTCGCGAGGAACAGCCCGTGCACGTCGGCGCCGCCGTCTTCAAGCGGGTAGGCGGGATTGACGAACGCGATGAAATCGGCGGGAATCAGCCGCGTGCCCTGGTGGATGAGCTGGTAGAACGCATGCTGTCCGTTCGTGCCCGGCTCGCCCCAGAACACCTCTCCGGTGTCTGTCGTGACGGGGGAGCCATCCCAACGAACCGACTTGCCGTTCGACTCCATGGTGAGCTGCTGCAGATACGCCGCAAAACGGTGCATCTGCTGTGCGTAGGGCAACACGGCGTGCGATTGCGATCCGAGAAAGTTGGAGTACCAGATGTTGAGCAGCCCCATGAGCACAGGAACATTCTCGTGGAGAGGCTGCGTGCGCACGTGCTCATCGACGGCATGAAAGCCGGCCAGCAGTTCGCGAAACACCTCGGGTCCGAGAGCAATCGCGAGCGACGTGCCGATGGCGCTGTCGACCGAATAGCGGCCACCCACCCAGTCCCAGAACCCGAATGCGTTCTCGGTGTCGATGCCAAAGTCAGCAACCTTGTCGAGCGCGGTCGACACTGCGATGAAGTGGTGGGCGACCGCATCGGTTCGGGATGCCTCATCGTCGCCGATGACGCCCGCTTCGGCGAGCTTCGTCCACAGCCACTGGCGCGCGAGTCGTGCGTTCGTGAGTGTTTCGAGGGTCGTGAAAGTCTTGGATGCCACGATGAACAGGGTTGTCTCAGGATCGAGGTCAGCCGTGGTCTGGGCGATGTCTGTCGGGTCGATATTCGACACGAAGCGCGCTTCGATGCCTGCGTCGGCGTAGGGCTTGAGCGCTTCGTAGATCATGACTGGGCCTAGATCGCTGCCGCCGATGCCGATATTGACGACGTGCGTCACCTTCTTACCGGTCACGCCCTTCCACTCGCCGCTGCGCACACGCGCGGCGAATGCGTCGATTCGCGCGAGCACGTGCTGCACGTCTTCATCGATCTGCTGGCCGTCGACGACGAGTGCGGGGCTTGCGCCCGCGGGTCGGCGAAGCGCGGTGTGAAGCACGGCACGGTCTTCGGTGGTGTTGATGTGCTCACCGGCGAGCATCGACGCGTAGCGCTCGGCGACGCCGGTCTGCTCGGCGAGGCGCACGAGCGAGGCGACGATGTCGTCGGTCGCGAGGTTCTTCGACAGGTCGACTCGCAGGTCGGCGAGGTCGAACGTCAGGCGCTCCACTCGACCAGGATCGTTGGCGAACCATTCGCGCAGGTCGGGGGAGAACCCGGCCTGATGGGCGAGCAGTTCGGCCCAGGCGGACGTGGCGGTGGCGTCAATCGGTGCAGTCACGAGACAAACGCTACCCATTCTGGAGCGGTCGCGGGGATCGGCGAGCAAAATAAAAGACCCTCCCCCAGTAGAAGCCTAGGAAAGGGCCAGTGGCTCCGACGGGCGTCGATCCCGTGACCTCTCGATTTTCAGTCGAACGCTCTACCAACTGAGCTACAGAGCCTCGCGGCATTTCGAAAAACGTCGCGATCTAAGACGAAAGGCCCTCTCGAAAAAGGGCCCGTCGCTCAGAGCGACCCTGACGGGACTTGAACCCGCGACCTCCGCCGTGACAGGGCGGCACGCTAACCAGCTGCGCTACAGGGCCTTGCATATTAAATTGTAGTGTGACCCCAACGGGATTCGAACCCGTGCTACCGCCGTGAAAGGGCGGCGTCCTAGGCCACTAAACGATGGGGCCGGGTCGCCCGATGGGATCAGGCTTGCCGAGGGTCAAGCATACGCAAACATTTGTGAATGTGCCAATCGAGGGCGTGCCGAGCCAGGTTAACTCCCAGCTCAGTTGAGACTGGCTGGTGCGTTCGCTCGCGAACGAGCGCAGGATATAGACAACACAAAAGACCATTTCGGGACTCATGTTGCTAATGTGAAAGTTGTGACCAAGCGCGGGTGGGAGGAATTGATGGTTTCCGAAGACGTCGCAGACGACTGCGGCTGCGCTCCGACCGAGCGCGAACGTCGCCTCTTCGGCTCTGTTCTCAACCGTCGGTCAGCCCTCGGGCTTGGCGCCATCGGCGTCGTATCTTTCGGTGCGCTCTTCGGGGGTGGTGTTGTCGCTCCGGCTTTTGCGGCGACTTACCCCTCGTGGGACGACGTTGAAGAGGCACGTAAGAACGAATCGTCAAAGGCCTCCGAGATCGCCCGCATCCAGGCACTCATCCAATCCTTGGCTGACGATGTCGCGGCTAAACAGGCTCTCGCAGAGCAGGCCTCAGACGACTTCTACGCGGCGCAGCAAGAGTACTTCGACGCTTCTTTTCGCGCTGACGAGCTGCAGTCTCAAGCTGACGAGCAAGCCCAGTTGGCCCTCGACTCCGCAAACAAAGCAGGCCGGGTCGCCGCGCAGCTCTATCGCAACGGCGGCGACGATACGTCTATGGAGCTGTTCTTCTCCGGCTCTGCGGCATCTGCCGACGATCTGCTCGCGCGGCTCGGCACCATGGACAAGCTCATCGAGCGCAACCAATCGGTATATGCCGATGCGATCACCGCTCGTGATTCAGCCCAGAGTCTGACAGACCAGGCTGAGGTTCAACGAGCTGAGCGCGACCGGCTTCAGCAGATCGCACAAGAGAAGATGATCGCCGCTCAAGAGGCCGCCGATGCGGCCCAAGCAGCGCTCGACGAGCAGACCGAACGCAAGATCACGCTCGATGCACAGTTGGCGGCTTTGCAAGACACCTCGGCGCGCACCCTCGCTGAGTACCAAGAGGGTGAGCGCATTCGCATCGAAGCGGAACGCAAAGCAAAAGAAGAAGCAGCGCGCAAAGCGAAAGAAGAGGCCGAGCGACTCGCTGCGGCTGCCGCTGCCGCCGCGAAAGCCGCTGCTGCCGCAGCCGCCAACAGCGGCGGCACGAGTAGCGGAAGCAGTGGAAGCAGCGGAGGCAGCAGCAGCGGGAGCAGCGGAAGCAGCAGCGGATCGAGTGGTTCCTCCACGAGCTCCGGGTGGGTGCGGCCGTCGTCGGGCTACCGCAGTTCGGGCTACGGCGCCCGCTATGTGCAGTGCGGCAACGGGTACTGCTCAAGCGGCTATCACTACGGCGTCGACCTGGCTGCCGGTTGTGGCTCGGCCATCTATGCGGCGTATGGCGGCACGGTGGAGTACGCCGGCTACAACGGCGGCTATGGCAACTACATCAAGATCAACCACGGTGGAAACATCGGCACCGGGTACGCCCACATTCGCAGCGGCGGCATCTTCGTCAGCCGCGGTCAGACCGTGAAAGCCGGCCAGCTCATCGCCAGCGAGGGCAACACCGGCAACTCGTTCGGTTGCCACCTTCACTTCGAAACATATGTCAACGGTTCCCCCGTGAATCCGACGAACTTCATGTCGGCGCGGGGAATCTCGGTCTAAACGACGAAGGGTGGATGCCTCGCGGCATCCACCCTTCTAAAAGATCCTCAGAGGCTGCTGGGCGATTCGCCCTCGCCCTGCGTGCGGGTTTCGCCCTCGTGCTCTTCGAAGCGCACAAACGACTCCGAGACGAGTCGCTCGGCTTCAGCTGCGCCAGCCCATTCGTCAACCTTGACCCACTTGCCGGGCTCAAGGTCTTTGTAGTGCTCGAAGAAGTGACCGATCTCGTTCTGCGTGTACTGCGAGATATCCGCGACGTCTTGAATGTGATCCCAGCGCGGGTCCTTTGCGATAACGGCTACGACCTTGTCGTCGCCGCCAGCCTCGTCGCTCATCTTGAGCACACCAACGGGGCGCACCTTGGCGATGATTCCGGGCGCGAGGTCGTGGTCAAGCAGAACCAGCACATCGAGGGGGTCGCCGTCTTCGCCGAGGGTGTTCTCGAAGAACCCGTAGTTGGCGGGGTAGCCCATCGGGGTGTACAAGATGCGGTCGAGGAAGACGCGGCCGGTGCCGTGGTCAACTTCGTACTTGATCTTGCTGTTGCGAGGGATCTCGATGACGGCGTCGTATGCGCCCATGGGGTTCTCCTTCAAAATCTGTGGGATGCCGCCGTCCAGCCTAGTCGCGTGACGATTCCGATATCACTGGCAAGCCTGCCTCGCCGGTAGCGTAGCCCCGTGGCACTTCGTGAACCCCTTGATCCCGCTGTCGCCGAAGTACGGCTGGCGGTGCGCTCCGCGCTGTCGAAGATGCACGTTGGCACCACGGTGATCGTTGCCGTGTCGGGCGGCGCAGATTCCCTCGCGCTGGCCGCAGCAGTTGCATTCGAAGCTCCGAAACTCTCGATCACGGCCATCTCGGTCACCGTGGATCACTCCTTGCAGCCGGGCTCTGTCGAAGTCGCTGCGAAGGCGGCTGATCAGGCCAGCGCGCTCGGGCTCGAAAGCCGCGTAGTCACGGTCGACGTCGGGCACGATGGCGGACCAGAGGCCTCCGCCCGAAGCGCGCGCTATGCCGCGCTCGGCGGCGTTGCCCGAGAGGTGAGCGCCGCTGCGGTGATCACTGGTCATACCCTCGACGATCAGGCCGAGACCGTGCTGCTCGGGCTTGCGCGGGGCTCGGGCGCCGCCAGTCTGCAGGGCATGGCCGTTGAATCTGAGCGCAATGGAACCTCGATCGTGCGTCCGCTGCTCGAGGTGCGGCGCACGTCAACACGAGCCGCATGTGCTGCCCAACACCTGGCACCGTGGGAGGATCCGCACAACGACGAAGCCCGCTTCGCGCGAGTGCGCGTGCGCACAACTGTGCTGCCGATGCTCGAGACCGAACTGGGGCCTGGCATCGCCGAGGCGCTTGCGCGCACGGCAGCGCAGCTGCGTGAAGATGCCGAGGCTTTCGACGAGATGATCAACGAGACGATTGAAGACATCGTCGAGCATGCGGAAGCTGGCATCTCGGTATCAGCACCCGCCCTCGCCGCCAACCCCGCAGCGCTGCGCCATCGCATCATTCGTCACGTGGTCGCCGCAGAGTTTCATCAGAGTCTCACCCGGTCGCAGACGCTTGAGGTCGCGCGTCTTGTCACGCACTGGTCAGGTCAGGGCGCCATCGATTTGCCGGGATGCCAAGCCCGACGCATCGGCAATCAGCTTGAGTTCACCGCCCGCACCGCGGCGACGACTGACTCTGACGAAACGTCGAGCGCGCCATAGACTCGCTGTTATGCGCGCGGCCGAAATTCGAGACGACCTGACCGACATTCTTGTGACCGAGGAGCAGATCCTTCACAAGCTCGATGAGATCGCTGCGCAAGTCGCGAGCGACTATGAAGGCAAAGACCTCCTCTTGGTGGGTGTGCTCAAGGGCGCGGTTATGGTCATGGCCGATTTCTCCCGGGCACTGCCCACCCCGGTTCCGATGGACTGGATGGCCGTCTCGTCGTATGGGGCCGGAACCAAGTCGAGCGGTGTCGTGCAGATTCGAAAAGACCTCGATACCGACCTGCACGGCAAACACGTGCTGATCGTGGAAGACATCATCGACTCGGGGCTCACCCTCGCGTGGTTGCTCGAGAACTTCGAGTCGCGCGGCGCGGCATCGATCGAAGTCTTCGCGCTGTTGCGCAAGCCCGACGCAGCCAAGGTTGAGGTGCGTTCGAAGTATGTCGGCTTCGACATTCCCAACGACTTTGTCGTCGGCTATGGACTCGACTATGCCGAGAAGTACCGCAATCTGCGTGATGTGGCCGTTCTGGCGCCGCACGTGTATCAAGACTGATCGGCCACTCGGCCACTCGGCCACTCGGCCACTCGGCCACTCGGCCACTCGGCAGCTCGCTGTTCGGCCGCTTACGCCGTGGGCGAATGCACAGCAACGGCATAGCGGCCCCGTTATACCCTGAATGCACCGCCGCGCGAGGCACCAGTGTGTGTTGCGGAGGTTCGTCGACGAAAGGGATCGGGCACACGCCCGCACCATGAACTTCAAGAAGCTCACTCGTAGCCCGTTCTTTTATGCACTGCTGATCGGGCTGCTGCTGATCGTCGGGTTCTTGCTCATCTCGAGCCTGACCGGCGCCAAGCAGATCACCACGCAGCAGGGCCTTGAACTGCTCGATGGCAACACGGTTGTCGAAGCGGGGATCACCGATGGCGACCAGCGCGTCGATCTGACGCTGTCGGAACCATTCGAAGGCTCAGAAGAGGTGCAGTTCTACTACGTAGAGGCCCGTGCCGACGAGGTCGTTACAGCGATCAACAACGCGAATCCGACCGACGGGTTCAACGATACGGTTCCGCAGACCACCTGGCTCGACGGTCTGCTGTCGCTGATGATTCCGATTCTGCTGCTGGGCCTGTTGTTCTGGTGGTTGCTCTCTAGCGCGCAGGGTGGCGGCAGCAAGGTGATGCAGTTTGGCAAGTCGAAGGCCAAGCTCGTCAGCAAAGAAATGCCGCAGGTCACTTTCGCCGATGTTGCCGGCTCGGATGAAGCCATCGAAGAGATGGAAGAGATCAAAGACTTCTTGCAAGACCCGACACGCTTTCAGGCGGTCGGTGCGCGCATCCCGAAGGGCGTGCTGCTGTACGGCCCTCCAGGAACAGGCAAGACCCTGCTCGCCCGCGCGGTTGCAGGCGAGGCCGGAGTGCCTTTCTATTCGATCTCGGGTTCTGACTTTGTTGAGATGTTCGTCGGCGTCGGGGCCAGTCGTGTTCGTGACCTGTTCAACCAGGCCAAAGAGACCGCGCCCGCCATCATCTTCATTGACGAGATCGACGCCGTGGGTCGTCACCGCGGTGCCGGCATGGGCGGCGGACACGATGAGCGTGAACAGACGCTCAACCAGATGCTCGTTGAGATGGACGGCTTCGACCCGAAGGCGAACGTCATCGTCATCGCGGCGACCAACCGTCCTGACATTCTCGACCCTGCCCTTCTTCGCCCGGGCCGCTTCGACCGTCAGATCGGTGTCGACGCTCCCGATCTGAAGGGCCGCAAGACGATCCTCGAAGTGCACGGGCGCGGCAAGCCGCTGTCTGACAATGTTGACCTCGAGGTCGTCGCACGCAAGACTCCGGGCTTCACCGGCGCTGACCTCGCGAACGTGTTGAATGAAGCCGCGTTGCTCACCGCGCGGTCGAACGCGCAACTGATCGACAACCGCGCACTCGACGAGGCAATCGACCGCGTGATCGCTGGGCCGCAGCGCCGCACGCGTGTGATGAAAGACAAAGAGAAGCTCATCACCGCCTACCACGAGGGTGGCCACGCGCTGGCAGCGGCTGCAATGAACCACACTGACCCCGTCACAAAGGTCACGATTCTTCCGCGAGGGCGTGCACTCGGATACACGATGGTGCTTCCCCTCGAAGACAAATACTCGGTCACGCGCAACGAATTGCAAGACCAGCTTGCCTACGCGATGGGCGGGCGCGTGGCTGAAGAGGTCGTGTTCCACGACCCCACGACCGGCGCCTCGAACGACATCGAAAAAGCCACGAGCATCGCACGAAAGATGGTGACCGAATACGGCATGACCGGCGACGTGGGCCCGGTCAAGCTCGGCTCGTCGTCGGGCGAGGTATTCATGGGCCGCGATATGGGTCACGGCCGTGACTTCTCGGAGCGCATCGCTGAGCGTGTCGATGATCAGGTGCGCGCGCTTATCGAGCAGGCACACAACGAAGCCTACGAAGTGATCAACGACAACCGCGAAGTGCTCGACAAGTTAGCGCTCGAGCTGCTTGAGAAAGAGACGCTCGACCACCTCGAGCTCGCCGAGATCTTCAAGGATGTCAAGCGCCTGCCACCGAGGCCGCAGTGGCTCTCGAGCGAGCAGCGCCCGGTTTCGCAGCATCCTCCTGTAGACGTTCCTGCCCGCGCTCCCGCACCCGACCTGGTGGTCGCGTCGGTTGAGGCAGAAGCTGAAGCAGACGCTGAGGCGGCCGCGCCTGAGCGTCGCGCGAGTGGGCAAGCACGCCCGGCGACCGCGTAGGAGCGCTAAATGGCCGTCGACCGTGAGCGCGTCGCGGCGCTCGTTCGCGAACTTCTCGAGGCGATCGGCGAAGATCCTGATCGCCCAGGACTTCGCCAAACCCCCGAGCGGGTAGCGAGTGCATACGCCGAGTTCTTCGCCGGAGTAGGTGAAGATGCAACCGAGCCCCTCGCCCACACCATCTCGGTAGCGCAAGGGCCCGCCCCTGAAACCCTGCCTTCGGGGGCGGTGATGCTGCGCGATATTCGATTTCGGTCGATCTGCGAACATCACCTGTTGCCGTTTCGCGGGCACGCTCACATCGCCTATCTGCCCGGTGAGCAGGTCGTCGGGTTGGGAGCGCTGCCAAAAGTCGTCGACGTGATCGCATCACGCCCGCAGGTGCAAGAGAGGCTCGGCGAGCAGGTCGCCGATGCGATTGCGAGTTCACTCGACGCTCGCGGTGTGCTCGTCGTTCTGGCCGCGACTCACGAGTGCGTGACGATGCGCGGCGGGCAGCAGTCTGATTCTTCGACGGTCACGATCGCTGCCCGTGGCGAGCTGACGAATCCCATCGCGCGCGCGGAACTCATCGCGCTACTGCCTGCCCGCGGCTTGAATCGTGGGGGAGGGCACGCCGGATGACCCTCGTGATGGGCATCGTGAACGTGACCCCTGATTCGTTCAGCGACGGCGGACGATTTCTCGCGGCTGATGCGGCGATCGCGCACGCGCTGCAACTGCGCCGCGACGGCGCCGACATCGTCGACATCGGCGGCGAATCCACACGCCCTGGCGCGCAGCGGGTCGACACCCGAGTTGAGTGCGACCGCGTGCTCCCCGTCGTTGCAGGGCTTGCCGCCGCAGATGTTGTCATCAGCGTCGACACCATGAACGCATCCACTGCGCTAGCCGCGGTCAGCGCGGGAGCGAGCATCGTCAACGATGTATCGGGTGGCCTCGCCGATGGCGAAATGCTCGATGCGATTGCGCCGACAGGGGCACACATTGCGCTAGGGCACTGGCGGGGACCATCAGCAGAAATGTACGCGCGTGCAACCTACGACGACGTGGCTGGCGACGTTGAGCGCGAACTCTTCGAACGAGTGGATGCTGCGCTCGCCGCAGGCTTTGCTGCTGACCGAATCATCGTCGACCCGGGAATCGGGTTCGGCAAGGCAGGTGCGCAGAACTGGGCGACGTTGCGCGGCACTGACCGCCTCGCCGCGGCGGGGCAGCGCGTGCTGATCGGCACAAGCCGCAAGCGTTTTCTTGCCCAGATGCTTGCGACCGATGCGGCAGACGCCGACGAGCAGCGGCGAGATCTGGCGACTGCCGCGACTAGCCTGCTCGCGGCGCAAGCCGGCGCCTGGGCGGTTCGCGTGCACAATGTCGCCGCGACGCGAGATGCTCTGAACGTGCTCCACCACTGGGAAGGATCAACCTCGTGACCTCGGCAACGACCCATGATGAGATCGCGCTGACAGGTCTCACTGTTTTTGGGTATCACGGCGTCTATGACAGCGAACGGCGAGAAGGTCAGAACTTCATCGTCGACTTGACGATGTACGTCGACACCCGCGCCGCCGCGGCCAGCGACGATGTGCGCGACACGGTGCACTACGGCGAGATTGCCCAACGCGTAGCAGACATCGTTGCTGGCGAGCCGGTGAATCTGCTCGAGGCGCTTGCCGAGCGCATTGCCGTTAGCCTGTTGACAATTGAGCGCATCGGACGCGTGCGCGTGACGTTGCACAAGCCGAACGCGCCTATCGCACTCTCGTTTGACGATGTCTCAGTGTCGATCGAAAGAGCAAAGCCTTGAGCCGGCGGTTGGGCGAAGGCGTCGGCGGCGTGCCCGAGCGAGACGCACCCCCAACCGTCACCGCTGTCATCGCACTGGGCGCGAACCTGGGCGATCGCGAAGACACGATGCGCATAGCAGTCGAAGACCTCGCGCGACTGCCCCTTGTGAGTCACGTGCATGCCTCTGCGCCGGTCGAGTCGGTGGCGGTCAAGCTCGACGGCCCCGATGAAGACGCCCCGGCGTACCTCAACGCGGTGGCTCTGCTGCAGACACGTTTGGCGCCGACCGTGCTCTTGGCATATCTGCACGCGATTGAGAATCGTCACGGTCGCGAGCGGCGTGAACGGTGGGGCGATCGCACACTTGATCTCGACCTCATCGCCTACGGCGAGGTCACCAGTGACGATCCTGAGCTGTTGATCCCGCATCCGCGAGCCGCGGAACGCGAGTTCGTGCTGGCACCGTGGCTGGGGCTTGATCGCGACGCCGTACTGCCCGGACACGGACGAGTCGACGCTGTTCTCGCGCAGCTGAGGCAACAACAGTGAAGCGCACGGGCATAGGGATGCTGCTGATCGCCGCAGGGATTGGCGCGGTCGCTGGCTTTGTTATCGACCAGGTGCTGACCCTGTCGGGCAGAGCGACGTTCAGCCCGAGCGTGATGCTGCCGGTGCTTCTGGTGCTGCTCGGGGTGTTCGTCATCGTGATGGCGCTGCCGGTGCGCCGGGCCACGCGAGGGCTGCATGGTGCTCCGGTCAACCCATTCCGCGCGCTCAGGACGGCTATTCTCGCCAAATCTTCGAGTATCGTTGGCGCTGCTGTGGCGGGGGTGGCCGTCGGGTTGCTCATCTTCTTGCTGACCCGGCCGGTGACCCCGTCGTTAGGATCGATGTCGGCGATCATCGCGACCGTCGTTGGCGGCGGCGCTCTTGTAGCCGCAGGGCTCATCGCCGAACACCTGTGCACCATCCGGAAGGACGACGATGACGAACAACCCGGAGGAGACGACCCCGGACTCCGGCCTCGACTCCACGACCACTGAGTCCTTCGAAGCCGAAACCGCAGCCGAAGCGGAAACGCAAGCCGTCAGCGACGGAACGGAGACGTTCTCGAAGCTGGTGGAGGCTCGCTCGCAAAACCGGCTCGTGCTCGAGGAGGGCATCTGGCATCAGATCTCGCCCAAGTACGTCATTGTGCAACTGATCTCGAGCGGCTCAGTTCTGCTGTTGGTTATCGCAGCCACGCTGTTGCTTGCCTTGTTGTGGAATCAATGGTGGGCGTGGATTCCGGGCGGCATCATCACCGTCTTGATGGTCTGGTCGCTCGCGATCATGCCTCGTCAGGCGCGGGCTATTGGCTATCAGCTACGTCAAGATGACCTGGTATCTCGGCGAGGAATCCTCTGGCAGCGAATGGTCGCGGTTCCCTATGGCCGTATGCAGTTGGTTGACATCACTCACGGCCCACTCGATCGCAAGTTCGGCATTGCGCAGCTGAAGTTTGTCACCGCTGCCGCGGCCACCGGCGTGGTGATTCCGGGCTTGTCTCAGGGCACGGCCGAGCTGCTGCGCGATCACCTCGTGACAGTGGCAGAGAGTCGCCGTACCGGCCTATGACCGATCCGACTCTGCCGGGTTCTGAACCCGTACCCAACGCTGCGAACGCACCACCGCAAACGCTGGTGCGCTCGCCGCTAAGCGACGGCGAATGGCAACGCATGCACCCGCTGAGCCCGCTGCTTCGTGGCGGGCTGGTGTTGCTCGTCATCGTCGGTGTGGTGATCGCCAACTTGCGCGATCGGCTGCTGGGAATCGTGCTCCCGTGGCTCTCGTCTGACTTTGACGGCTATCAGAGCTACGAATCCTCGAACGATCCCATCGACTTCGTGATCGCCCACAATCTCTACCTGGTCGCGATTCTTGTCGTGTTCGGTGTGATCGCCCTGCTGGTGCTGGGTTTTTACATCTCGTGGCGCTTTCACACTTTTCGCATCACTCAGGACGACGTCGAGGTGCGCAGCGGCATTCTCTTCCGCACCCAGAGACGTGCGCCACTTGACCGGGTGCAGGGTGTGAACCTCACCCGTCCGATGATCGCGCGACTGTTCGGCCTCGCCAAGCTCGAGGTTGTCGGCGCGGGGATGGATTCCAACGTCAAGCTGGAGTATCTGTCGACCGTCAACGCCGAAACCGTGCGCGCAGATATTTTGCGCCTGGCATCGGGCCAGCAGCTTGCTGAAGCCGCGAAGGCGGAGGGATCAGCATCCGGATCTCGAGTGTCTGCACTGAGCGCGACGATGAGCCGCGAGATCACCGGCTTGATTGAGGGACCCGAAGCCCCGGTGGCCGAGCCAGAGTCTGTCGTAGACATTCCCGTCGTGCGGATTATCGCCTCTCACGTGGTCAGTCCGTCTACTGTCTTCGTGTTGATCACGGTGATCGCAATCGTCATCGGGGTCTCGCTCGGCTATACGTGGCTGCTGTTGGGTTTCATTCCCGCATTCATCGGTCTTGGGGCCTATTGGGTGAGTTCGATTCTGCGCTCGCTGCGCTATTCCATCGCCCCCACGCCCGACGGTGCGCGGATCACGTTCGGGCTGCTCACCACGATCACCGAGACCATTCCGCCGGGCCGCGTGCACGCGCTCGAGGTCACACAGCCGATTCTCTGGCGGCCGTTCGGCTGGTGGGCGGTGAAGCTCAATCGACTCAGCGGTCGCAGCGCCACTGACTCGACGACCGACCAGTTCACCACCGTGCTGCCCGTCGGCACAGCGGCCGATGTGGAGCAGGTGCTGCGGTTGATGCAGCCCGGCGTGCCAGAGACTGAGTGGTCGCTCATCGTGCGCGAGGGAATGTTTGGGCCGCTCGAGCAAGACAGCTTCACCACCACGCCGAAACGCGCCTGGTGGATCCGTCCGCTGTCGTGGAAGCGCAACGGCTTTCGGCTGACCGATGACCTGTTGCTCTTGCGCAGAGGCGTGATTTGGCGAAATCTGTCGATTCTGCCGCTCGCGCGCTTGCAGAGCTTCGCCCTTCATCAGGGTCCTTTTGACCGCAAGAGTCGCGTGGCCAGCGCGCATGCTCACGTCGTGACAGGTCCGGTATCAGCTCACCTGGCCGCCGTGGATCGTGATGCCGCGCTTGCACTGCTCGCCGATGTCGCCGCAGGCACCGTGCGCGCGGCTGCGAGCGATCATTCGCATCGTTGGGCGCACGTCGACGAGGCTCGCCATGCAGCTGACGCGGAAGCCCGCGATCACGCGGAAGCCCGTGACGACGTGGACGCCCGTGACGACGCGGACGCTGCGAGCGACGGTGGGCCCGGCGCATCCGAGACAGCTTTGCCAGCTCGCCCAGAGGAGGTCGAATGAATCGTGAAGGTCGTCTCGGCGTAGGGATCATCGGCGCGGGAAAGGTCGGTCCGGTCGTTGGCGCTGCACTCGCTGGCGCTGGGCACGCACTCGTCGCCATCACTGCGGGCAGTGACCCCGACCGGGTGGAGGCAATCTTGCCGGGGCTGCCCGTGTTGGACGCGGCCGAAGTTGTTCGCCGCAGCGAACTCGTGGTCATCGCTGTTCCCCACGATCAGCTGCCAGACCTCGTTGCCGGACTCGCCGAGGTCGGCGCTTGGCAACCGGGGCAGCTGGTATTGCACACCGATGCCGCGTACGGCACCGGGGTGCTCGCTCCCGCGATGGCAAAGGGGGCGATTCCGCTCGCCGTTCACCCTGCGATCGCGTTCACCGGAACATCGATGGACTTGAGGCTTCTCGCCAACTCTTTCGCTGCGGTCACGGCGCCCGGGCCAGTGCTGCCTATCGCACAAGCGCTCGCAGTCGAACTTGGCTGTGAGCCGATCGTGATCGCTGAAGAAGACCGTGCCGACTACGCAGAGGGCATTGCGACCGCGACGCAGTTCTCGCGATCGATCGTGCAGCAGTCCACCACGTTGCTCGCAAAGGTCGGTGTGCCCAACCCGGGTCTTTACCTATCGACCCTGGTGCACTCGACGATCGACCACACTCTCGCCGAAGCGGGCGGTGGCGACGGCTCATCGATCGCCGAACTGGACCTCGGCTGACGCTGACGCTGACGCTGGCCCTGATGCCGCGAATTCCTTCCGACGGTGCCCCATGCGGTGCCCCCGATAGACTTGGGTGACTTTTGAGGAGCCATCTGCGATGACTGATACCAGCGCGCCCGCGCCGGCCGAGAACGAACCGACCGACGATGAGATTTTCGAGCAGAAGGCAGTTCGCCTTGCCAAGCGTGAGCGTCTGATTTCAGAGCGAGTGGATGCTGCCGGTGGCGCATACCCCGTGAGCCTCCCCGTCACCACAACCATTCCCGCGCTTCGCGCCGAGTACGGCGCGCTTGAAGCGGGAGATGAGACGGGTGTCGTCGCAGGTGTGGCCGGTCGCATCGTGTTCAGCCGCAACACTGGCAAGCTGTGCTTCGCCTCGTTGCAGTCCGGCGACGGCAGCCGCATTCAGGCGATGGTGTCGTTGGCGTCGGTGGGTGAAGAGTCGCTGCAGGCGTGGAAAGAGATCGTCGACCTTGGCGATCACGTCTTCGTGTCGGGCGAGGTCATCTCAAGCCGCCGCGGTGAGCTGTCGATCATGGTGACCGAGTGGCAGATCGCCGCTAAGGCTGTGCTTCCGCTGCCGAACATGTATTCCGAGTTGAGTGATGAAGGCCGCGTGCGCAGCCGGTTCCTCGATCTGATCGTGCGCGATCAGGCCCGTCAGACCGTTGTTGCCCGGTCGAAGGTCAACGCGAGCCTGCGTCAGACCTTCACCGACCACGACTTCATCGAAGTAGAGACGCCGATGCTGCAGGTGCAGCATGGCGGGGCGTCCGCTCGCCCCTTCATCACCAACTCGAACGCGTTCGACGCTGACCTTTACCTGCGCATCGCTCCCGAGCTATACCTGAAGCGTGCCGTGGTCGGCGGTATCGATCGTGTCTATGAGATCAACCGCAACTTCCGCAACGAGGGTGCTGACTCAACACACAGCCCCGAATTCGCGATGCTTGAGGCGTACGAGGCCTATAGCGACTACAACGGCATCGCCGATCTGACTCAAGAGCTCATTCAGAATGCCGCGATCGCGGTTGCGGGGTCAACCACGGTCACCTGGGCGGATGGCACGGAGTACGACCTCGGCGGCGAGTGGGAGCGCATCTCGATGTACGGCTCGCTGTCAGAGGCGTGCGGTCGTACGATCACCCCCGACACTTCGTTCGACGAGCTCGCGGCGCTCGCCGAAGCGGAAGGCGTCGATGTTCCCGCGAAGGTGGCCACGCACGGCAAGCTCGTGGAAGAGCTGTGGGAGCACTTCGTCAAGGGCGAGCTGACACGCCCCACATTCGTGATGGACTTTCCCGTCGACACCAGCCCGCTCGTGCGTGAGCACCGCACAATTGCGGGCGTCGTTGAAAAGTGGGACCTGTATGTTCGTGGATTCGAGTTGGCCACCGGCTACTCCGAGCTTGTCGACCCGGTGATCCAGCGGGAGCGATTCGTCGAACAAGCCAAGCTCGCAGCGCGCGGCGATGATGAGGCGATGCGCGTCGACGAAGAGTTCTTGCGAGCTCTTGAGCACGGCATGCCCCCAACCGGCGGGATGGGAATGGGTATTGACCGGCTGCTCATGGCGATCACCGGACTCGGCATTCGAGAGACGATCCTCTTTCCGCTCGTCAAGTAGTCAGCTCGGTCTTGGGGTCGAGGTGAAAGCCCACTCGGGCAGATGCCCCGCCGACACGAACGAGAGCACGATCTCAGACAGCCCGTGCTCGGGTTCGATCTCGCAGGCCATGCTCGCGTACACCTCTGCGTGCGATGAGCGCCCCAGCGCCCATGACAACCATGCGCACATCGACAACGGCCCCGGGCGCATGTCGCGTGGCACCGTCGCGGCAATGCGACGGCTGAGTTCGAGGCCAGCATTGAGCCTGCCGGGCTCAGGGCGCTCGCCCTCGCCCCACATGCGCATTGCCAGGTCTGGCGGGTACTCCTCACCTGTTTCCCAGCGCAACTGGGCGTCGAGGGCCTCGTCGCCGTCGTCGAACTGACCGCTCCACTGCACCAGCGCGACGTCTCGCATGCTCGGTCGGGCCAAGCACCAGCCCACGAGGGCGACGTCGTACGGGGCAAGGTCTGCGAGATCCCACGTGAGCGACTCCTCCAACAGGGCGGGAATGTCGTCGAGGGTGTAGGCCGCGGCGATCGTCTGGGGGTTGATTCGCTGCGTCGAGTCAGCCTCTGCCTCGCCGTCTGGTGCGCCACTGAGAAGTGCCACCAAGTGCTTGAGCGACACAATCGCCTCTGCAACGTGTTCTTGTTGCGCGGAATCAACCGGCGGCAAGTCGGCCCCGGCTGTCTGGTTGCCGACAGGTGCTGGCCCCACTTCGGCGTCGAGATGCGGGTTGATCTCGGCGAGCGGGCGAGCTTCACCCGGTCGCTCGCTGTCGAACAGCGATCCCCAGGCGTCTGAGGCGACGCAGATCATGTCGGTGATGCGCAGTCCGCAAGAGTCGGCGCGGCGCTCGAGCGCGCGCAGCAGATCCTGGTGCGGCATCGCAGCGCCTGCGTCGAACGTCGCATCGGTATAGGCGACGGCGGCGATCGCTGTTGCCGCAGGCAGTCGGCAGACCATGCCGATGACCGTAGACGCGATGCGATCGATGGTGTCAGGAGGAGCATCGGGCGAAGCAGCGGGAAGATCGAAGCGCATGGCGCCGAGGCTGCGGTCGCCGTCGAACGGAACCAGTACGAGGCTTCGTGACGGGGTGAAACCGAGCAGATGAGGAACGAGAGACAGGAACTGTGCGGCATTCGCCGCCTTCACGATGGTGGTCATGCCCAAGACATTCGAGCATCTGGCGTATGCGAAACGAGACAAATCGATGCCACGGGGGAGCGTCCACAAAAGTCAGGGTGTTAGCGAGGGTCCGGCGCGATCGCTCACCCGCGTATCCTGGAAGCATGGATAGCTACTGGGTTGCGGTCGTGTGGACGCTGTTGCCCACTGTCGTGGTCAGCATCATTTTCTTTCTGGTGATGCGTGGCGTGATCCGAATGGACCGCACCGAGCGGCGTGAATACGCGAAATTCGAGGCTGAGGAACGTGCGCGCCGGGGACTTCCGGCTGCATCGGCATCCACCCCGCCGTCGGCATCGTCCGATTGATACCGTCGGCGCCCGCTACGCTGAGCACACCGGTGGCGGAAGGGCTCAGTAAATGACGGTCGAGATCTATACGACCTGGTGGCTTGTCTTCGTCTTCGTTTTCGATCTGGTCGTGCGAATCACCGCGATCATCGTGATCCCGCGCAATCGGCGCCCGACCGCGGCCATGGCGTGGCTGTTGGCGATCTACTTCATTCCCCTCGTCGGTGTGTTGCTGTTTTTGGTCATCGGAAACCCGAAACTGCCGCGCAAGCGTCGACAGATGCAACGCAAGATCAACGACTACATCGAAGAGACCAGCCAATCGCTCGACTTCGGCACACTGCGACCTGACGCTCCCGAGTGGTTCACCTCGCTCGTGACGATGAACCGCAATCTTGGCGCGCTGCCACTCGCGGGCGACAACGGGGCGCAGCTGATTTCTGACTATCAGCAGAGCCTCGACACGATGGCCGATGAGATCCGCAAGGCAGAACGCTACGTGCACGTTGAGTTCTACATCTTGCAGTCCGATGTGGCGACCGACAACTTCTTCAGCGCTCTTGAAGAGGTTGCCGCCCGCGGGGTGGTCGTTCGCGTTCTGCTGGACCACTGGGCGAACCGGGGCAAGCCCTACTACAAGAAGACTCTCAGGCGCCTCGACAAGATGGGCGCCCACTGGCATTTGATGCTTCCGGTACAGCCGCTGAAGGGCAAGTACCAGCGCCCCGATCTGCGCAACCACCGCAAGCTGCTCGTCGTTGATGGCCTTGTAGCGTTCATGGGCTCGCAGAACGCGACTGATTCGACCTACAACTTGAAGAAGAACATCAAGCGCGGTCTGCACTGGGTTGACATGATGGTGCGCTTCGATGGGCCCGTGGTCGCATCGGTGAACGCCGTATTCCTCAGCGACTGGTACAGCGAGACTGAAGAGATTCTCACCGACGAGATCGATCTGCTCCGCGTCGCGTCGGGCACAGGTGACCTTGACTGCCAAGTCATCCCGTCTGGCCCGGGATTCGAGTTTCAGAACAATCTCAAGCTGTTTGCAGGCCTGCTTTACGCCGCACAGCACAAGATCATTATCGTCAGCCCCTACTTCGTGCCCGACGAGGCACTTCTGATGGCGGTCAATTCGGCGTGCCAGCGAGGCGTTCACGTTGAGCTCTTCGTCTCAGAAGAGGGCGACCAAGCGCTGGTCTACCACGCCCAGCGCAGCTATTACGAGGCTCTGTTGCGCGCGGGCGTGAAGATCTGGATGTACAAGCGCCCGTTCATTCTGCACTCGAAGTCGATGAGCATTGACGATGAGGTCTCAATCCTCGGGTCGAGCAACATGGACATGCGCTCCTTCGGTCTCAATATGGAGATTTCGATGCTGGTGCGCGGTGCCGAGTTCACCGAGCAGCTGCGTGAGACCGAAGACATGTACCGGGAGTCATCGCGTGAACTCACGCTTGAAGAGTGGATGAAGCAACCGCTTCGCTCGACAGTGCTCGACAACCTGGCACGGTTGACTTCGTCGCTGCAGTAAGAGTTGTGAGACGGTCGCGTTGAGCGAGACACTTGAAGAGTGGATGCTGCGCAGCATCCATCCTCTTTGAGAAAGGTGGCGCTCGTGGGCATTCGCTTGATCGGTGCCGGGATTGGGCTGGTAATGCTTCTGGGGAGCGTGCTGGTCGGCTGTTCAACGTCGTCGCCAGGCGACGCTCCCACGCAGACGCCCGTCGAGGAGTCCACTGACGGCGCCGGAGTTGAGGCCGCATGGCTTGAGGGCGGCGCGATGATCGGTGTGGTGACTTTGGGCAGCTCGAGCTGCGTGCCGGTTGCGGGAGAAGTGTCGGTAAGCGGCCAGGTGCTCACTGTTGAGCTCACGGAGTTCGGCGAAGTCTGCACGCGCGATCTGGTTCCGCGTGCGACCGGAGTGGGTGTTCCCGAAGGCCTTGACACGGCCCAAGATGTCACCGTGATCACGACCGGAGCGGTCGAGGGCGAAGCGTTGCTTGCTGGCGTCGACGGCCTTGTTCCCGGGGATAGCTCAATGGAGGTCCTGCCCAGCGCTGGCTGGACCGGCGCCGACGGACAGTTCGTGATTCTCACTTGGGGGTCATCTTCGTGCTTGCCGGTGATCGAGAATTCAGAGGCCACTGGCCCTGCTGAGGTCACCGTCACATTCGCAACGCCGGATGCTGATCAGGTGTGCACGCTGGACATGGCGCCGCAGACCACGGTCGCGTGGGTGACAGACCTTGAAGACGCCGCTGACGTCGAAGCTGTGCTCACTGGCTCTGGGTTCGATGGTGTGCGGGTGCCCATCATCGGCGTCAACTAGGTCGAGGTTCACCACCGGGGGTCTCGCGCTGTTCGGGATTGTCCGGATTAGGCAGAAACACCCGCGGTATTGCGGGGCGGCGCCTCGCGCGAGCAGTGTATTGGCCGTTGGCGCAGTTGCGGCTCGAATACGGTTTTAACCGTTGAGGGCACTCTGGGGAGAGTGGCTCGGGGAGCATACCCGCAACGTTGGTTGCTGGCGTTGGACGGCGAATGTGCACAATTCGCCTCCAACGCCAGCACCGTTTTCTGTCCTCCCGTGACAGCCTCGCGTCCTAGCGACTCCACAGGGCTCAGCAGGAGCTAGTCAACGCGCACCAGCAATTCGCCGATCTCGCAGTCGAGGGCGCGGCAGATCGCAGAGAGCGTCGAATAGCGGATTGCGCGAGCACGGTCGTTCTTGAGCACCGACAGGTTCACGATCGAGACCCCGACGATCTGCGACAGCCGTGTGAGCGTCATGCCGCGCTCGGCCAGCAACTCGTCGAGTCTGCAGTGCACACCGCTCGGTCCCTCATCTTCGGCGGGCGTCATACGAGGCCATCCGTATCTCGCTGCAACTGAGCACCGTGGCGAAAGATGGTGCCCATAAGTGCGGCGATGCCAGCAGCGCCAAGCGGCCAGTAGGGAATGGAGAATGTGGCAATCCCTGCGGCTGTTGTCGTACCCGCGCCCGGTTGTGGCAACACCTCAGCTGCTGCCATGGTGCTGCCGATGTCGTTGAGAACGGTGCTTCCGATGCCAGCGATGAGAATGACACCCGCACCAATGAAGAGCCACCGGCTCGTGAGGGCTGAGAACGGCGTGCCTTCACGTGCTTGATTGCAGATGATGAGCACGACGATCGCGGGAAAGACCGCGACGACGAGCGCCAGCAGATCAGCAGATGCCAGCACGACGGTCGCCGCAGTACTGAGATTGGTGATGCTTGCGGTTGCTGTGTTGACCGAGGCGCAGTAAAGCGAGGTGGCCGTTGCAGACGAGGCGGGGACAGGCTCGCCGAGGCAGGGCAGATCACTCGGCCACGCGGTAATCAGGGGGAGATGAGCAACCATCACGTTCGGTTGAAGAAACCAGCTTGGCAGCAACACGAGCAGTCCAACGGCGGTGAGCGCTATCCACACGATTGAAATTCGTGCTGCGACATCCATCAGCACTGTCTTGCTGTTGCGTCTGCGCGCCCGCCAGACAAAGAGGGCGATCAGTCCACCGATAGCAACGGCCGATGCGGCCAGCAGCGCAAGAGCAAACTCGAGGTTTGGCGCAAGAGCAAGCTCAAGGTTTGGCGTGTACGACGTCATTGGGAGTCCTCCCGACAGATCGGTTGTGAACGGCGAAGTGCGAGCGCGGTGACCGAACTCATTCGAGCCTCGGCGCATCCCTTTGCAGGTGCGCACCCCGACCGATCGCTGCATCCTTTTTGCAGAATTCCATATCGATAAACGTTGTTATCGAAAAACGATATGTCTACGAATGCTGCAGGTCAACCCCCGGTCGGCGCGTATGCCCAGGGCGAACACGGGCATACCGTTCGCGCGCTCTCGTTACCCTCGATGTAAGGCACTCAGTGGTCGACCGACCCAGGTACCCCGGAGGAAGCGATGTTCGAGAGATTTACCGACCGTGCACGTCGTGTGGTTGTGCTCGCCCAAGAAGAGGCGAAAATGCTCAACCACAACTACATCGGAACCGAGCACATCCTGCTCGGTCTCATTCACGAGGGCGAGGGTGTTGCCGCGAAGGCACTTGAGAGCCTCGGTATCTCGCTCGACGCTGTGCGCGAGCAGGTGCAAGACATCATCGGCCAGGGGCAGCAGCAGCCGACCGGCCACATTCCCTTCACGCCGCGTGCCAAGAAGGTGCTCGAGCTGAGCCTGCGCGAAGCGCTGCAGCTCGGTCACAACTACATCGGCACCGAGCACATCTTGCTTGGTCTCATCCGCGAGGGTGAAGGCGTTGCCGCTCAGGTGCTCGTCAAGCTCGGCGCTGACCTCAACAAGGTGCGCCAGCAGGTCATCCAGCTGCTCAGCGGATACCAGGGCAAGGAACCCGCGGGCGTCGCCGCCGGAGCAGGGGAGCAGCCCGCATCCGCTCAGGGCGGCTCGGCGGTGCTCGACCAGTTCGGACGCAACCTCACCCAAGCCGCGCGCGACAACAAGCTCGACCCCGTCATCGGTCGCGAAAAAGAGATCGAGCGGGTCATGCAGATCCTCTCGCGTCGCTCGAAGAACAACCCTGTTCTCATCGGTGAGCCCGGCGTCGGAAAGACAGCGGTCGTCGAAGGCCTCGCTCAGGCGATCGTGAAGAACGACGTGCCCGAGACCCTCAAAGACAAGCAGGTCTACTCGCTCGACCTCGGCTCGCTCATCGCCGGCTCTCGTTACCGCGGTGACTTCGAAGAGCGACTCAAGAAGGTCACGAAAGAGATCCGCACGCGCGGCGACATCATCGTCTTCATTGACGAGATCCACACCCTCGTGGGCGCCGGTGCAGCCGAAGGCGCGATTGACGCAGCATCCATTCTGAAGCCCCTGCTTGCCCGCGGTGAGCTTCAGACCATCGGTGCCACGACGCTCGACGAGTACCGCAAGCATTTTGAGAAGGATGCTGCGCTCGAGCGTCGCTTCCAGCCGATTCAGGTTGCGGAGCCGAGCCTTCCTCACTCGATCAACATCCTCAAGGGATTGCGCGATCGCTACGAGGCTCACCACAAGGTTCAGATCACCGACGGCGCCATTGTCGCGGCAGCCAACTTGGCTGATCGCTACATCGCTGACCGCTTCTTGCCAGACAAGGCCATCGACCTGATCGACGAAGCGGGTGCGCGCTTGCGCTTGTCGATTCTGTCGAGCCCGCCCGAACTGCGTGAGTTCGACGACAAGATCGCTCGCGTTCGTGCCGACAAAGAGATCGCTTCAGAAGAGCAGGACTTCGAAAAGGCTGCATCACTGCGCGACGAAGAGAAGTCTCTTCTTGCCGAGCGTCTGCGACTCGAGAAGCAGTGGCGCTCGGGTGACGTCGCCAGCCACGCGGTGGTCGACGAGGGTCTGATCGCTGAGGTGCTCGCCCAGGCGACCGGCATTCCGGTCTTCAAGCTCACCGAAGAAGAATCCAGCCGTCTGGTCTTCATGGAGAAGGCGCTGCACCAGCGCGTCATCGGCCAAGAAGAAGCTATCGCGGCGCTCGCGAAGACGATTCGCCGTCAGCGTGCCGGGCTCAAGGACCCCAAGCGCCCCAGTGGCTCGTTCATCTTTGCCGGCCCGACGGGCGTGGGAAAGACCGAGCTCGCGAAGGCTCTCGCGGAGTTCCTCTTCGACGACGAGTCGGCGCTGATTTCGCTCGACATGAGCGAGTTCGGCGAGAAGCACACCGTGTCTCGTCTGTTCGGTGCCCCTCCCGGCTTCGTCGGTTTCGAAGAAGGTGGCCAGCTCACTGAGAAGGTGCGCCGCAAGCCGTTCTCGGTGGTGCTGTTCGACGAGATCGAGAAGGCTCACCCAGACATCTTCAACTCGCTGTTGCAGATTCTCGAAGAAGGGCGTCTCACCGACGGCCAGGGTCGCGTTATCGACTTCAAGAACACCGTGATCATCATGACGACGAACCTCGGCTCGTCGGCGATCGCTGGCGGCCCGGTCGGCTTCCAAGTTGAGGGCAACTCAGCTACGACCTACGAGCGCATGAAGGGCAAGGTAGACGAAGAGCTGAAGCGTCACTTCAAGCCTGAGTTCCTCAACCGTGTCGACGACGTCATCGTGTTCCCGCAGCTGTCGAAGGAGGAGCTGGTGCAGATCGTTGATCTGTTCACCAAGCGCCTCAGTGAACGTTTGCTCGACCGCGATATGACCGTTGAGCTGTCGCTCAGTGCGAAGGAACGGCTCATCGAGATCGGCTTCGACCCGACTCTCGGTGCACGACCGTTGCGTCGCGCCATGCAGCGCGAGGTCGAAGACGCACTTAGCGAGCAGATCCTCCACGGCACGCTCAACGCGGGCGACCACGTGAAGGTTGACTTCGCCGACGGACAGTTCGCGTTCGAGACCGCACCCCGCGGCGAGAAGGTGGCTGTCGGCGAGGTCACCCAAGGTGAGATCGCGTCCACGCCGTACCTCGCCGCAACCAGCGACTGACCGCACACCATATCGAAGGGCGGATGCTTCCGAAAGGGAGCATCCGCCCTTCGCTGTGTGGGCCGTAGGCTTGAGCGGTGAGTACTTTCACCGTCAGACCAGCCGCGACGCGAGACGTTCGGGCAATCCAGTCGCTGCTGGAGCCCTACGTGCAGCGACGCATTCTGCTGGGCAAAGATCTCGTGGTGCTCTATGAGTCGACCCAGCAGTTTGTCGTCGCCGAGGCGGAAGACGGCACGATCATCGGCTGTGGCGCGCTCCACGTGATGTGGGAAGACCTCGGCGAGGTTCGCACGCTGATCGTTTCAGACGAGTGGCTGCAACGCGGCGTGGGCCGCCGTGTCGTTGAAGCTCTGGAAGACAATGCGCGTGCGCTCGGAATCTCGCGACTGTTCTGCCTCACGTTTGAAGTGGCGTTCTTCGAACGGCGAGGCTTTTCGACGATCGGCGAACAGGTTGTCGATCCCGATGTGTACTCTCAACTCGTGCGCAGCCCCGACGAAGGTATCGCCGAGTTTCTCGATCTCGCGCACGTCAAGCCGAACACTCTCGGCAACACTCGCATGCTGAAGAGCCTCTGAGGGGCGAGTCACACCAAAGACTCGGCAAGGCACGCCTACCCTGGATTCATGACCGGCCAGGAACGTCGCAGAAAGCACTCCCCCGCCGTCTATCGGCGCCGGCGCATTGTGCTGCTGCTCGCGATCATCGCGATTGCAGGATCGGTGTGGCTTCTCATCGCGCAGCCATGGCAGAGCTGGGGTGTTGAGACCGAAGCAACTTCCGATGCGAATGTGCCCGCTTCGCAGGCAGCGGCGTCCGACCTTCCGGCGCCCGTATCAAGCGCCGCAGCGTCACCAACTGCTACCGCGCAGCCGACGAGCGATGCTTCCGCCGCGACGCCTGACGCGACACCTGTCGTGACCCCGTGCGTAGAAAGCGCCATCACAGTTGTTCCGGTGACAGACCAGAGCAGCTACACCGCTGATGAGAACCCGCAGTTCTCGATCACCTTGACCAACGACGGCGAGACAGACTGCAGTTTGAACGTGGGCACCAGCACACAGAAGTTCGAGGTATCGAGCGGCAGCGATGTGTGGTGGCGTTCGACCGACTGCCAGAGCGAACCGAGCGATATGGTCGTCATGTTGGCAGCTGGCCAAACCGTCTCAAGCGCGGCGCCCCTCGAATGGGACCGGACCCGTTCATCGGTAGGCACATGTGACGACGAGACCCGACCGCGAGCAGCTGGCGCTGGCGCCACCTACCACCTGTCGGTAGAGATCGGCGGCATCCCGTCGTTTGAAACCGCGTCGTTCCAGCTCTACTGACCCGCCGAAAAGACAGGGCCTGCTGGCCGCGACTACGCTGGTGGGGTGGCAGGCAAGAAGCGATCGAAGAAGCAAGCGCCCCTGGAGTTTCGCAACCCGCAGTTGAGCGACGCGTTGCAGACCGGCGACATGGCTGCGGTTGCGTTCGCTCTGCGGCACGGGCCGACGGTTGCGCCGCTCATGCGCGCGGGCCAGCGTGATAACCCCCTCGATTCAGGTGAGGTGTGGACGTACCGTGATCCGAAGACCGGCGATGTAGCGCTGCTTCTGTTCAGCGATGCCGCCAATAAGCCAGAAAGCTTGCCGCCCGGTGTTGCCCTGCAGTCAGCGGCATGGCTGCACGCGTTTCTTGAAGTGCACGGTGACGAGATCACGACCGTCTTCTTCGATATCGCAGGCCCACACGCGATGCAGGCAACTCCGGCGGACTTGATCGCGGCGCTCGACGCGTAATCTCTTGCCCTAGAACCGGGGAATGTCGTCGCCCGGGCGGCTCTTGGAACGAGCCCGCACGTCATCGAGCGCTCCACGCAGCCGCGACGAGCGGCTGTCGATCAGGTCGCGATAGCCGAGCCGCGCGGCCTCGGTGCGCCGCTGCGCGGCTTGCGTTACCGGGCGAATCTCGCCCGCGAGGCTCAGTTCACCGATTGCCGCGATGTGCTTGGGGATCGCTTCGTTGCGTACCGCCCCCGCTACAGCGAGGGCGATGGCGAGGTCGGCGGCAGGTTCGGTGAACTTCACGCCGCCGACCGTCGATACATAGACGTCTTGGTTCGAGGTGACGATGCCGGCCTTCTTCTCGAGCACCGCGAGCACCATCGCCACCCGAGCTGAGTCGACGCCGTTCACGATGCGGCGTGGATTCGGTGCATTTGTCGTGATTGTCAGCGCCTGCACTTCGACTGGCAAGGCGCGCCGGCCTTCAAGCGCAATCGCGACGCAGGTGCCCGGTTCTGTACTGCCGTGACCGAGAAAGAGGGCACTCGGATCGGGCACCTCGGCGATTCCTGCACCGGTCATATCGAAGCATCCGACTTCGTCAGTGGGGCCGAAGCGATTCTTGAGCGCGCGCACGAAACGCAGCGACGTCTGGCGATCGCCCTCGAAGTGACAGACCACATCAACGAGGTGCTCGAGAATGCGGGGACCAGCGATTGAGCCGTCTTTCGTCACGTGTCCGACGATGATGGTGGGAAGGTCTCGATCTTTCGCCGTGCGAATGAGCGTCGCCGCCACTTCACGCACTTGCGACGGGTGGCCAGCCATGCCGTCAGACATCGATGACGACACGGTTTGCACTGAATCGACGATCAGCAGGTCAGGCTTCACCTCGTCAACGTGTCCGAGAATGGTGGCGAGGTCGGTTTCGCTGGCGAGATAAAGGCTGTCGTGCAGCGCCCCGGTGCGTTCTGCGCGCAGACGCACCTGGCCGGTGGACTCTTCAGCGCTGGCGTAGAGCACCCGCCGCCCCGACTGGGCAGCCTTCGCTGCCACTTCGAGAAGCAGCGTCGACTTGCCCACCCCGGGCTCGCCAGACAGCAGAATTGCCGCGCCGGGTACTAGGCCCCCGCCCAGAACCCGATCGAATTCGCCCACCCCGGTGCTGCGCCGCGGCGTATCTGCGGTGTCAATCGCGGTAATCGGCCGTGCCGCGCGTGATGCGCCGGGCGCAACCGCTGTGACCGATCGCAAGATGCCCGTTTGCTCGGCGCTTTCGACTACGGTGCCCCACTGCTGGCATTCGCCGCAACGGCCTACCCACTTGTGGGCCGTCCACCCGCACTCCGTGCATCGGTAGGCCGCGGCGGTGGTGGGTTTGCGGGTCGCCATGAGATCAGCGTACGGGCCGGGTACGACAATCGCCGCCGGCATAGGCACCGATGGCTCACACTGGAAAGATGACCCCCTTATCGCCGAGCGAACCCCGACCGTGGCTGCGGCGTATCGCGCGCTGGCTTCTCGGCGCTTTCTTGGTGCTCGCAGGCACTTCGCATCTGACCTTTTCGCGTGAGGATTTTCGGGCGCAGGTGCCGCCATGGTTGCCGTTCGACGTCGATTTCGTCGTGATCGCCTCGGGAGTCGTCGAGATCGCGCTCGGGCTCGCACTGTTGTTTCTAGGCCGCTGGCGTGTGCCGATCGGATGGATCACCGCGGCGTTTTTCATCGCCGTGTTCCCCGGCAACATCGCGCAGTTCGTTGAGGGACGAGACGCTTTCGGTCTTGACACCGATCTATCTCGCGGAATCCGCTTGCTCTTTCAGCCGCTATTGGTGCTGTGGGCTCTGTGGGCGACGGGCGCGTGGCGGGCATGGCGTGCGAAGCGCCAGTAAGCATCAGTGGATGCCGCAGGTGGCAGCATCCACTGATCACCGCTATCGCAAAGAGTTCGCGACTTCGGTGAGTGCATCTGCTGAGCGGTGGAACAGCTCACGTTCGTTCGGTGAGAACCGTGTCTCAGCGATCGGGAATGCACCCCTGGCGCTGACAATCGACGGAACCGAGAGTGCGACGCCGCTGAGGCCGTGAAAGTCAGTCAGCACAGGAGACACTGGCATCACCGCGTGCTCGTCGCCGAGAATCGCCTCGATGATGCGGGCGCTTGAAAGGCCGATTGCGTAGTTGGTCGCGCCCTTGCCCTGAATGACCTTATACGCAGCATCACGGACGTCAATCGCAATCTGGTCGAGTTCTTCTACGGTCATGCGGTCACCTGCGGGGGTGACCCATTCGAGAATCGGCACGGTGCCGATCGTTGCGGCCGACCACAGCGGAAACTCGGTGTCACCGTGCTCGCCGACAATGTAGGCGTGCACGCTGGAGGTTGAGACGCCCGCACGCTCGGCAAGCTTCCAGCGCAGCCGCGATGTATCCAACACGGTGCCCGAGGCGAAGATGCGCTCGGGCGGTAGGCCGGTTTCTTGTTGCGACAGCACGGTCAGCACGTCGCACGGATTGGTCACGATGACGTAGACGGCGTTGGGCGCTACCGAAAGCAGCTGCGGCATCATCTTGCGCATGATGCCGGCGTTGACTCCCGCCAGTTCGATGCGGGTCTGACCGGGGTTCTGTTTCGCGCCGGCAGTGATCACCACGACGTGCGAACCCTCGGCGACCGAGATGTCGCTGCCGCCGGTGATGCTGCTGGTCCCCGTGAACTGGGTGCCATGTGCGAGGTCGAGAACTTCGGCTTCGACCTTTTCGGTGGCGATGTCGTAGAGCGCGACGTGGCGTGCGGAGCCTCGGATGAGCGCTGCGTACGCGACGCTGGAGCCGACGCTGCCGGCGCCTACAACGGTGACTTTGGAGTTCTCAATAACGGCCATGCATCCAGTCTGGCAGGGGCAGTGGAATCTGCACCAGGACTAAAGCCCCGTCTGCCGCACGTCATGATGAATCTGCGTGTTTCGGATGCCGAAGAACGACACCACGCCGCCCGCGAACATGAAGACTGCCGTCGCGATGGCTGCGCGATGGAAGCCCTCAAGATCGAGCGCGCCGCCGACGATGGTGGCGAGCAGTGCGATGGTGACGAGCCCAGCGACACGCGACACCGCGTTGTTGACAGCGGAGGCGATGCCCGAGCGCTCGGTGTCGATCGAGCCGAGAATCGTGGTGGTCAGCGGGGCCACCATGAGCGCGAGCCCGAAGCCGCTCAGCACCATGCTTGGCAGCACCTGCCACCAGTACGAGAAATCGAGCGACACGGTGAGCAACAGCAGAGCGCCGGCCCCCATCAGGAGCGGACCGATGGTCATGAACAGCCGAGGTCCGATACGCGCCGCGACCGCGCCGACTCGCGAGCTGAGCACGATCAGCAACACAGTACTGGGCAGGCTTGCCAGCCCAGCCAAGGTTGCCGAGAGCCCTGCGCTCTGCTGCAGATACACCGCGACGACAAAGCCATTGAGCGCGAGTGCGCCATAGATGAAGAATGTCGCGACATTGCCCGTCCAGAAGTTGCGCACCGTGAATAGGTCGAGCGGCAAGATCGGATTGCGCACGCGGCGCTGTCGAATGATGAAGAGGATGAATAGGATGCTGCCGCCCGCCAGCGGCAGCCAGATTGCCGCAGACTGCCATCCGAGGCGCGGTTGCTCGATGAGCGCGAAGACCACTGTGCCCAGCCCCGCCGTGCAGAGCACCGCACCAAGCCAGTCGACCGAAGCGTCAGGGCGACGCACGTCGCGCACGCGGGTGCGCGTGAGCAGCCAAAGGGTGATCGCGATCGGCACCACGTTTATGAGGAACGCGAGTCGCCATGAGAGCAGATCAACGAAGACGCCGCCGATGACCGGCCCCGCGATCATCGCCGTGGTGGTCATTGCTGTCCACGCGCCGATCGCGCGACCCTGGGCTACGCCTCGAAAAGTCGAGGTGATGAGAGCCAAAGAACTAGGAACGAGCAATGCGCCAGCCGCGCCTTGTAGAGCGCGCGCAACGATGAGGAAATCCGCTGTCGGCGCGGCTGCAACGGCGATGGATGCTGCGCCGAACCCGATGAGCCCGAGCCGCAGCACCAGCACACGTCCGTACGCATCGCTGATTGAACCCGCAACAAGGATCAGCGCGCCCAGGGTGATCAGGTAGGCATCGACCACCCACTGCTGTGTCGCCAAACCGCCGCCGAGTTCGTTGCGGATGGCAGGCAATGCGACGTTGACTACTGTGCCATCGAGGAACGCCACGAACGACGCGAGCACCGCGATGACGAGAATGACGCGCTGATCTCGCGACATTTTCTCGGCCGGGTTCCGGCCGGGCGATCCCTCGGGGGCGGAACTCATATGGCCACCGTATTGCGTTTGCGCGCAGCTGGGGTATCGCGCCCGGATGAAGGCGGATCACCCGATTCGCGGCATCGGCATCCTTATCGTAAACTGGTCGATGGTGACGTGTCCGAGCGGCCGAAGGTGCAACACTCGAAATGTTGTGTAGGTTCACCCCTACCGTGGGTTCAAATCCCACCGTCACCGCCACCTAAAACCCCCGCAGATCCCTTGTAAACACTGGGATCGCGGGGGTTTTGCTTTGCCCTGCAATGGGATTGTGCCCACATTTGAATTGGACTGAGGCTGATCGACGTCGAATGAGGTGGGCGGTCGCGCTGCCGGCGAGCGCGCGACCGCACAGATGTTCGGCATCGCGAGCGTGCGGTCAGGAGCTGCGGCTTGGGCTACGCTCAGGCGTACCGGGCACTCAGCCGAGCAACTCCCTTTCGTGGACTAGCCCACATGACATGCAGAACTTCATTCACGCACCCGATTCTCTGGCGACGCCAGACCTGCCGGGCAACACCTACGCGATGAACGCGCGACTGACAACAGCGTGCCCAGGAGGTGGAACGCAGTCATGGGCCGGAGACCTGTACCGGTAGCTCGCCCGCTCGCGTTAGGCCTTGTCCTTGCGCTCGTTTGCGCCTCGGTGGTCGGTTGCGGGACCAGCCGCGCGTATACGCAAGCGGTCGAAGAAGCGGAGCTCGGCGTGGCGTTGCTCCTATCCATCACCGAGACGGATACCGCGAACCTTCTGGCTGACCACACTGCGCTCGAGGAGATCTCCAGCGGCGACATCGCAACGGTGTTCGTCAATGACATGAGGGAGTACACGGGGGAGGAACCTGGACCGGCTGAAGAACGCGCTGTGTACGACATCATCGAGAACCCTGACGGGTCCGTGTCGTTCCTGGTGTTCTTCGGTGCGGGTGCTTTTGCATCCAGCGGGCTCGTTGCGACGAACCAATCACGGCATAGTTGCGGCAGCTTTACCGGGCGATTCACCGAACGCGAGCTGACCGTCACCGACGTTGATTGCCCGCCAGAGATCACGAGATTCGCGGGCGACAGTTCCATCGCTCTCTCGATGGCGGAAAACGCCAACAAATACGATGCAGAGATCGAGAAGATGCTGTGAAGCGTTCAGCCGATCAGCGGAAGTCTCTATCGATCATCGCGGGGCTGAAATCGATACTTGTGTTGAGTGCTTGCACTGCCGAGGGCCGCGGCGCCCAACAAGGACAGATACTCACCGACAGGCTGCGAACGAGCTGGCCATCTCGTTGCCGGAGGGCATCGACTTTCCTTCAGATCCCCCTGGCATATGGGATGAGGATGGAAGCATCGAGGAGGGGACAGGCGAAGCCATTGCCTTACTTCAGTGACGCTGCGAGTGGGCGACTGTGTACGTTGAGTCTTTTGACGCTGGTACCCCAAGCGGAGCGACAGCGCGATTCGGAAAGAGTGTGCTTGAGCGGGTCTCGTTTGGTTTTGGGTCAAGCTCGATTGCCAGCACCGCATGATCAGGGGTTTTCTCGGTCCGCTCCTGGGTTGAGTGGCGTGCTGATTAAGGGGAATTATGTTGATCCAACCCTTGCGCGAGCTGGCGCAATGGGTGCAGAGTGAAATCACACGCGAAGACGAGATCGACCAGGCGGTGCTCGTGCAGAAGGCTGTCTTCGCCGATGATCCACCGGCAGTTCCTGGGCACACACTCACAGCGAGCGGTCGCGAGTCACCGCGCCCGCACGCAGCATCCCGGACGCGGTGACACAGTCGATCAGATGCTCGAAGAATACATCGGGGGATCAAACATCTTTGTCACCGCAGTCCTCGCTGAGATCGACGTCGCGTCGGGATCGCTCGCGTGTGTCGATGCGCGGCACAGCCTGACATTCGTTCTGCGGAGTGACGGTCGATTCGAGCGGCTCGAGTCGACGGACGCGCCCCACGACGACGCGACCGTTCTGGTGGAGAGGAGGGACGGGTGAGCGCTCGCTTGGTCCTCATCCGGATAGTCGCGGCCCTATCCGTAATTCTCGGCGCCAACTATGTTGCGTGGCGCTGGTTGGAATCGGTGAACTGGTCGGCTTGGTGGATCGCCGTTCCTCTCGTGCTTGCCGAAACCTATAGTCTCGTCGACACCTTTTTCTTCTCGCTCACGATGTGGCGAGCACGTGATCGCCCGGCGCCCGTATCGGCTCCCGAGGGCACGGTCGATGTCTTCATCACCACCTACAACGAGTCCATCGAGATGGTCTTAGCGACGGCCCTCGCCGCGCAGCGCATCGCATACCCGCACGAGACGTGGATCCTGGATGACGGAGCGCGCGAGGACATGAAAGAGGCCGCGCGCGCAGCGGGCATCGGGTACATTCGCCGCTCCAACGACTGGGATGACAAGCCGCGCCATGCGAAAGCGGGAAACCTCAACAATGCACTCTTTCAAACCGAGGGCGAATTCCTGCTGATTCTCGACGCCGATCAGATTCCGGACCCCCTCATCCTGCACCGCACGCTTGGCTATTTCGCCGATGATCCGGCGGTCGCTCTCGTTCAGACACCGCAGTGGTTCGGCAATGTGGACGATGCTGACCCGCTCGGCAGCCAGGCGCCCCTCTTCTACGGTCCGATTCAGCAAGGCAAGGATGGCTGGAACGCGGCTTTCTTCTGTGGCTCCAACGCGGTCCTGCGACGGGACGCTCTCATGCAGCTGGGGATCGTCGGGTATGTGCGCGATTTGGAGAGGTCGACCATGCGTACCCTGAGGGCGGCCGAGTCGATGTTGGCGAAAGCCGTCCGTCGTCGTGAGGTGGATCCGGATGTCGGTCGGCAGTTGAAGTCGCTCGTCGCAGATGTTTCTGGAGCGCGTTCGGAGATCGCGGCCGGCGCAGCGATCGGTGATGTCACGTACCGTTTGCAGGCTGCCGTGAACAAGGCTTCTCGTCAGCTGGTGGCGCGCGACTTCGCCAGCCTCCGCGCCGATCTCGCGATGATTGAAAGTCTCCCCGTCGAGCGCGACGCCGAACTCGACGCCGTCGTGATCGACGACGATGCGCTGGATGCGTTGGCCAATCATGAGTTCTCACCTCTGGCGGCGGTGGAGTCCGTCTCAGCTCTGCTCCACGCTCTGCGGGTAGACAGACCGGACGAGGCCCAGCCGGTGCAGCCGCTCGCGACGATCTCCGTGACCGAGGACATGGCGACCGCAATGCAATTGCACGCGCTCGGCTGGCGTAGCGTCTACCACCACGAAATCCTGGCGGTCGGCCTCGCTCCCGAGGATCTGCGCACGATGCTCAAACAGCGCCTTCGCTGGGCGCAGGGGACTCTGCAGGTGATGTTGCGCGATAACCCTCTCGTGAAGAAAGGGCTGTCGGCGGGGCAACGGCTGATGTACTTCTCCACGATGTGGAGCTACATCTCGGGATATGCAGCAATCGTGTACCTGGCCGCTCCGGTGATCTATCTCGTTTTCGGTGTCCTGCCCGTCACGGCATGGAGCGTCGACTTCTTCGCGCGGTTCATACCCTACTTTCTTGTCAATCAGATCCTTTTCCTCGTAGTCGCCCGCGGACTTCGGACGTGGCGCGGTCAGCAGTACTCGCTCGCCCTTTTTCCGGTGTGGATCGTTGCCTGCAGTACCGCATTCGCGAACGTCGTGTTTGGTCGCCCGCTCTCGTTCGTCGTCACGCGAAAGGATGGTTCGACACGCGAGGGTTTTCCGTGGCGCGAGATCTGGCCGCAACTCATCGCGATCGCGGTGCTGTCTCTCGCGCTCATCATCGGCCTCGGACGGCTCGCTGTCGGCACCGCCGACGGGACAGGTACGCTCGTCAACACCGTCTGGGTCATCTACGACCTGGTGGTACTCAGCGTCATCATCCAGGCAGCCCTGTACCGCGGCCCCGCGCGTGAGGGGACGACATTCAGAGAGGAACCCTCGTGAACCTCAGCGTCATAACGGGCGAACGCTGCGCCGTGATCAGACTCGAAGGCCGTCTGACGGCTCCATCCGTCGCCCAATTCAGACAAACGGTAGACGAACTCGTTGCCGCGGGCGACGTGCGCGTCGCCGTCGATCTGTCGGCGACGGAGTTCGTGGATTCCTCTGGGCTCGGAGCTCTCGTCGGAGGCCTGAAGTCAGCCAGGTTGGCGGGCGGCGACCTGAGGGTGACTGGCATCACGGATCAGGTCCGGAACGTGTTCAAACTGACCAATCTAGATCGTGTGCTGCACGACTATCCTTCGCCTGAGGCGGCCTTCGATGCCGACTGAGCGGACTGAACACGTTTGTGGGAGGGTCGGCGCTGACCTTACCGATCGTGTCCTGGACGCACTCGCCGCGCTGTGGGAGTCGGGACCTCCTGTCCCTGCCGAGGACCGCGAACCATTCGCGCTCGCCGTGAGCGAGATTGCCGCAAACATCGTCGAACATGCGAGCGCCCGTGAACCAGTTCATGTATCGCTCACGCTGACGATGACCGAGACGATGCTGGAGGCCGTCTTCACGGATACAGCCGATCCTGCCCTCATCGACCTGTCGTCAATTCAGATGCCCGACTGGCACGCCGAATCTGGCCGGGGGCTTGCGCTCGCCCTTGCCACGCTCGACGAGCTCGTGCACGAGACGCACGAAGGCAACACGTGGCGATTGCGCCGCGTCGTGCGTGGCGTCGTCTAGTTGCGGACGGCTCTCGCCGTAATCCAGGACTGGCCGCTTGACTCCGCTGCCAAGCCGCGCCGGGTCACTCTGACGATGTGCTGGCTCGCTCGCGCGCCCGCTCTAGCGCGCGCTTGCGTTGCGCGCGAGCATCCTCTTCGAGTTTCTCGGCCCGCTCCTCATCACGGGTGAGATTCTCGCCGGTCTCGGGATCGAACACGTGCAGCTTGTCGAGTGAGAACCAGAGCGTCGCCGTGTCGCCGTCACGGATCGAACTTGTGGCGTCGAGGGCGACGACCAGCTCGGTGCGCAAGCTCTCACCGTCAAGATCGCGATCGAGCTCTGCGAGCTTGTCGCGTACAGCGCCGTCGACGTCGAACGGCACGTATGCGTACAGCACTTCGCCGAGCCACTCCGTCATCTCGAACTCGAGTTCGACCTCGACGCCGCCTTCCGGTTCCCGCTCAAGGGACTCCTTATCAGCGAACGAATCGGGTCGTACGCCAACGATGACCAGATCGCGGTCGCCGACGGCCGCGCGCAAACGATCGTCCATCGGTACGTCGACCATGGGTAGGTGCAGGGTGTCGCCGTCGACTGTGCCGCCGAGAAAGTTCATGGGTGGCGAGCCGATGAAGCCGGCTACGAACAGGTTCGCCGGCTGCTCGTAAAGCCCACGAGGACTTGCGACCTGCTGCATCTCTCCGCGTCGCAGCACTGCCACACGGTCGCCGAGCGTCATCGCCTCGGTTTGGTCGTGCGTGACGTAGACCGTGGTGATTCCGAGCGATCGCTGGAGTCTGGCGATCTCGGTACGCATCTGACCGCGTAGCTTCGCGTCGAGGTTTGACAGCGGCTCGTCGAAGAGGAATGCCGCGGCGTTGCGCACGATCGCGCGACCCATCGCGACCCGCTGGCGTTGCCCTCCCGAGAGGTTTGCCGGTTTGCGGTCGAGGTGCTCGTCGAGTTCGAGCAGACTCGACGCCCGCTTGACGCGCTTGTCGAGTTCGTCTGCGTCGACCGTGCTCGACTTCAGCCTCATCGGAAACGCGATGTTCTCGTAGACGGTCAGGTGGGGGTAGAGCGCATAGTTCTGAAAGACCATGGCGAGATTGCGGTCTTTGGGAGCCTTGTCGTTGACGGTTTCGCCATCGATCTGCAGCTCACCATCAGAGATGTCTTCCAGCCCCACGATCATTCGCAGGAGCGTCGACTTGCCGCAGCCTGAAGGGCCCACCAGGATCACGAACTCCCCGTCCGCGATGTCGAGATCAACGCCCTTGACTGCGGTGAAGCCATCGTCGTATGTCTTGACGACGTTGTTCAGAGTGATGGATGCCATGACAGCTCCTTATCTCGAGAGTGCGGTGTCATCCCTTGACCGCACCCTGGGTGAGGCCCGACACGATGCGGCGTTGGAAGATGACCACCACGATGACGACGGGCACGGTGACGACGATCGCGGCGGCCGAGATCGCGCCCGTGGGGTCTTCGAACTGTGACGCGCCCGTGAAGAACGACAGCGCGGCGGGAACCGGCCGAGCAGCATCCGTCGAGGTCAGCGAGATCCCGTATACGAAGTCGTTCCAGGCGATGAAAAACGCGATGATCGCCGTGGTGAAGACTCCTGGCGCGGCCAGCGGGACCACTGTCTTGCGAAAAGCCTCGAACGGCGTAGCGCCGTCGACCTGAGCGGATTGCTCTAATTCCCACGGAATCTGCCGGAAGAACGCAGAAAGAGTCCAGATCGAGATCGGCAGGGTGAGCGACAGGTAAGGGATGATGAGCCCGAGCCAGGTGTCGTAGAGGCCGATCGTGCGCCACAGGTTGAACAGTGGCGTGACAATCGATACGACGGGGAACACCGACACCGCGAGCGCCGTGACGAGGATCACGCCTTTTCCGGGAAAGTCCAGGCGCGCGACGGCATAGGCGCAGAGGGTTGCGAGAACGACGGCGATCGCCGTCGCGATGAGCGATATGCCGATCGAGTTGCGCAGTGACGTCAGGAAAAGCTCTTGCGCCGACCCGCCAGGAGTGAGGATCTCGGCGTAGTTGTCGAGCGTCCACTCCGTGGGAACCAGCGTGCCCGAGAACAGCCCTGCCGGCGTCTTGAACGAGGTCATGAGGATCGAAAAGACGGGGAAGAGCGACCAGACCAGCACGGCCAGGAGGATCGCAATCCATCCGATTCGCTGCGGCCAGTTCATCGCGCGCATCAGCTGTTCCTCCCACCGGTGAGGTCGACTTTGAACCCGCGGATGAAGATCGCAGCGATGATAAGGACGCTGAGGAACAGGAGCACCGAGATCGCTGAGCCGAGCCCGATCTCCAGCCGGCCAATCGAGGTGTTGTATGCCAGCAGCGAGAGCGCTTCGGTGCCGTTGGCGCCGGCGGTCATGACATAGATGTTGTCGAAGATGCGGAACGCCTCGAGTGTGCGGAAGAGCACCGCGACCATGATCGCGGCCTTCATATTCGGCAGAATCACCCGGCGCATGACCTCCCAGCCGGTCGCCCCATCGACCTTGGCGGCTTCTTCAAGGTCTCCGGGCACCTGAGCGAGTCCCGACAGCAGAAGAAGCGAGATGAATGGCGTCGTCTTCCACACCTCCGAGAGGATGATGACGAAGAGCGACGTGCCCTGGTAGGCGAACCAGTTGAGTTCGTCGTTATAGCCGGGGATCCACGCGAGCCAGCTGTTGACGAAGCCTGAGTTCACATCGAACGCATAAAACCACGCGAACGCCGCGACGACGGTGACGATCCCATAGGGAACGAGAATGGCTGTGCGCGCAAGGCCGCGCAGTTTCTTCGCCGCGCGGTGCATCACCAGAGCGAGAGCGAACCCGAGGAGCAGCTCGAGGATCACGGTCACCACGGTGATGAAAAGCGTGATCCACATCGATTCCCAGAATGCGGGGTCGGTGAGCACCACTGCGTAATTGCGAAACCAGATGAATTCGCGGTCGTCGGGGGCGGTCAGGCGCAGGCTGAACAGCGAATCGTAGAACGCCTGGATGATCGGGTACATCGTGACCAGCAGCATGATGCCGAAGGCCGGACCCGCCAGCATCCACCCGAGTCGAGCTTCCGCGCGCGTCCTTGCTGAGCGCTTGGTCTTCTTTGTCTTCTGGGGCGTATCGTCGCGATCAGTTGGCGTTTTCGTGTCGATGCTCGTCTGGGCGATCATAGGAGTCGCTCCCCTCGCAACACAGCGGTGATGAAGTCCTGTGACGTCTGCGGCGTCGCGTCAGGATCCACCGAGCCCGGCGGGTGCCAGGTGGACTGCAGCCCGAGCGAGATCTCGTTGTAGTACTGCGTCTGCGGTCTCGGTGCTCCAAGGTCGAGCGATTCGCGGATGACATCGGCCATAGGGAACTCCTCTTGCACAGACGGGTCGTCGTACGCCGCGGTGTTCGAGGGGGGATTCCCATTGGTGACGAAGTACTCAGCTTGGTTCTCGGGCTGCACGATGCACTCGACGGCCTGCCACGCGAGCTCTTGGTTCTCGCTGAACGCGCCGACCCCGAGATTGATGCCGCCTACCGGTGGCGCGGCCTCGGTATCAGCATCCACACGAGGGTAAATCGCCCATCCCAGGTCGTCGGCGATCTCGGGAGCAGACTCGTTGAGCGCGGGCCAGACAAACGGCCAATTCACCATGAATGACCCGGAATCACCTTGGAACAGCGACAGGCTCGCATTCTCATCCGCTGTCGGGTACCCCGTTCCCGCGAGACCCTCCGATCCGATGCGGGACAGGATCTCGGCCGCGGCGCGGCCCTCGTCGGTGTCGAGCCCGAGTTCGATCTCATTGGCTGCGGTGCCCGGGTTGATGAGGATCTCTCCGCCTGCCGAGGCGATGAGAGCGTTGACCCACACCGTGAGTGATTCGGCGCGTGCGCCCTGCACGCCGAGCTGCAGGTCGTTCTCAGCGGCAACATCCATGATCTGCTCCCACGTCACGGGCTCGCTCATATCGAGCCCGGCCTCTTCGACGACGGATTCGCGGTACCAAAGCAGCTGCGTATTGGCCCAGAACGGTACGGTCACCAGCTCGTCGTTCCAGCTCGCGGAGTCGATCGCGCCCTGCACGATGCCGTCGGTGCTCTGCAGCTCGTCGGGGACGGGAGCGAGGAACCCGGGCTCGGCGAGCTCGGGGATGAATGGGGGATCGAGACTCATGATGTCGAGCGACCGATCGCTCGCCGCCAGTCGACGCGCCAGTTGCTCGCGCTGAGATGCGGCGTCGCGCGGCAACAAGGACGTCTCAATTCGATACGCGCCGTCAGCCGCCTCTGTGCAGAGCTCAGCGATGCGCGCCTGACCTCCGGCATCTGGGTTGATGTACCAGGTGAGGGTCGGCGTGTCGTCTGCTGGGGCGCAGGCGCCGAGCGTCGAGGTGAGAGCGACCACCGACACCGCAGCCAACATTCGCGTGCCTCGCATCCGGCCTCCTCGCTTCGTGCAGTGTCTCGCCGCGTGAGTGGGTGATTCTCGAGCGGTCGTTTCGCCCAATTGTGCGTCGGAACGCCGCAAGAGCACACAGGGTTGCGCTGATCAGGCTCCGTGCGCTAATGGTCTCGAAGGGGTGCTTCGATGCTGCTGCGCATCATCGCCAACCGCCGAGAGCGCGGCGATGGATAGCCGCTTGTGTACCGCACGTCAAGCCCTGAGTCGCTCCGGAGCGCGTCGGTGAGAATTAGGAACACCATCCTTGCGACACACGGAGAGCACCATCAGCCTGTCAATTTCACCGGCCCCAATGCGGTCGACACTCACTTTTTCATCCCGCGGGGCGCTGAGCGAGCTCCTGATCGATGCGCTGACCGGACCGCCAGTTGACAGCTTTGAAGCGGATGCCGCGCGCATCGCGAACATACTCGCGTGCTCGCCCGACATTCTTCACGACGATGACGCGCAGCTGTCGCTGTTCCTTATGTACTCAGTGCACTACGGCTCGATCACGCAGTTCGATGCCGAGTGGGAATGGAACCCCGGGCTGATCCGAGTGCGCGGCATCCTCGAGGCCGCGATGGAGGTGGCGCTGCGCGCGGCCGTGCAGCCTCCCGTGGCTCCGGATGCAACGGCGGATGCCGTCGCAGAGTACCTCTTCGCGTTGACGGCGCCGACGCCGGGGCCGAGTCTGTCTCGGTTCATGGCGAAGTCGGCGACGGTCGAGCAGGCACGGGAGTTCCTTGTTCTTCGGAGTGTCTACACGCTGCGCGAGGCAGACCCGCACTCGTGGGCGATCCCACGGCTCACCGGTCGCGCAAAGGCGGCCCTCGTCGAGATCCAAGCCGATGAGTATGGCGGTGGGCGTCCGCAACGCATCCATGCCGAGATTTTTGCGAGGGCGATGCGCGGCGCAGGGCTCGATGCCACCTATGCCACGCACATCGACGCCGTCCCGCCGATCTTGCTGGCTTCGCACAACATGATGTCGCTGTTCGGACTTCACCGACGACTTCGTGGCGCCATCGTCGGGCACCTGGCTGCGTTCGAGATGACCTCGTCGCTTCCGAACCGCGGCTACGCGGACGGATTCCGGCGACTCGGGTTCGGCGATGAGGTGACCGAGTACTTCGACGAGCACGTCGAGGCTGACGCCGTCCACGAGCAGATCGCCGGGCGAGATCTTGCAGGCGCACTCGTGGAGTCCGAGCCAGAGCTCCTGAACGACGTGATCTTCGGTGCCGCCGCCTGTCTTCTCGTCGATGACATGGTCGCCGACGACATCCGTGAGGCATGGGAGCACGGGCATTCGGCACTTCGAGTGGCGACGCCGCTGGGGGGAGCGTGACTGTCGACACGCTGTCGCTTGTCGCTGCGGCGTGCATCATGTCGTGCGCTCATGTTGCGTGGGCGCGGAGGGTGTGCGGCCGGGATGCCGTCGTACGGCGCTCTGCGTCGCCGCTCCGAGAACTTCGAAAGGCAACCACATGAACGATTCGCAGTGGCCCTCGATCGCGGCGTACCCGAACGGTCCGCTGATCGTTCGCGGACCAGTGGAAATCACTGGCGCAGACGGTGAGCCGCTTGAACGACAACGCGAAACCGTCGCGCTGTGCCGATGCGGTCTGTCGGTCATCAAGCCGTGGTGTGACGGAAGCCACAAACTATCGGGGTTTCGCGCGTAGGGGACGTCGCTCGCATACGCCGCGAGCTCACGTTGCGTGCGGGGCGGCTCAGCCCGGGCTGCTCGAGTTCAATCACCGATCCTCGGGGGCGAGATCGCCCTGTCCTTCGTCACCGAGGCTGGCGTCGACCGGATCAACCCCCCGGGTTTCGGGCTGCACCCCTCGCCGGGGCAGATCTGTGTCTGGAAGCTCTACGGAATTGCACGATTGTAGGCGGGGCGCCGTCGCGCCGCCACCCGCTCGGAGCGGTTTCAGAACGTCGACGTGCGGGTTTGCGAACTGGCAGTTGAGATCAGCGAGGCTCAGCGCCGCGAGATTGCAGAGATGGACTGGCTGGTCCGCGACATTCAAGACAACGGGCCCGCCGAGACCGCGGACGAAGCGGCGTCGAGGCTGGTGCCTGACTTCTCGGCAGTGGCCGACCGGAACTGCGCGCAGGAATAGCCGAGTCAAGGCGCTCCTCCGGCGAGCCCACTAACGCGGTGCCGAGCACATCGCAACCCCCTCGAAATTGCCGGAAGATTCTGCCTAACCTGACGACATGTTGGCTTCAGAGATTCCCCAGAACGACCGCTTGCTTGAACTCATGGACCATCGAGACGATGCCAGCGTGACGATCGCGATTGCGTCGTCGCCGATGCCCGCAGACCACGAACGCATTCGCATCGGGTTGCGCAACGCGATCGACGACGCCGAGCGGCACCTGACTCAGAAGGACGTCTCTCGCAACGTCATCGAGCAGGTCGTGGCGCCACTTCGTGCGCTCAATGATGACGACGACTTCTGGCGTCATCAGTCGAGGTCGCTCGTCATCCTCGCAGCGCCTGAACTCCTTGAGGCATTCCGCATCGCGAACGTCGTGGAGGAGAACGTGGCTGTGGGCGATCGGTTCGACATCGGCGCGCTGTTGCGGGCCAGCGCGTTCGCTCATCGGGCTTTCGTCGTCGAGCTCACCCAGGGCCGTGCTCGTCTGCTCGAGTTCGGTCCCGACCATGACCCTCGCGAGCACCCGCTTGATCTGCCTGATGATCATCAGCTGATGCTCGAACACACCACCACCGGTGGCCGCTTCGATCGCCAGCGGGCAGACGGAACGACAGGCGACCGCATCGAACGGCAACGCTATGCGGCCGCGGTGCAGGACGAAGTTGTGAAAGTCGTCCCCAACGACGTGCCGCTGATCCTCGCAGCATCCACCGACCTGCAACCCGCGTACCGAGAAGTCAACACGCACCCGTTTCTGCTCGATGCAGAGATCGATGGTCACCCGGACTCGGTCGACGACCCGGCGCGTGCCGCAAAGGTGCGAAAGATCCTCGACGAGCACTATGCAGCCGAACTAGACGCATGGCGCGAGCGCTTCGGCACTCTACGCGCACAAGGCTTGGCGACGAGCAAGTTCGACGAGGTTGCCGTTGCCGCCGCGACCGCTGCCGTAGACACGCTGCATTTCGACATGGACGCGACAGAAGAGGGACGTATCGATGAATTCGGCGGCGTCGAGCGTGCCGAGTCGCCCGGGCCCGACACCTATGCGCTCGTCGACGAGATCGCTGCGCGGGTGCTCAGGTCGGGCGGATCGGTTCGTGCCGTGTGCAACGCCGATCTTCTCGACGGTTCGCCGGTCGCTGCGACGTTGCGCTTTCCGTTGCCGAGCGAGTGAATTCGGTCTCGAGACTGCACGTCGAGGCTCGTACTCATACCAGTGATCGCTGAGTCGAGAGCCGCGAAACGGGGAGCGCGATGAACGGCCCATGGCCTTTGTGGCCGAGCGTCATCGCGCTCGCAGTCGCGGTCATCGTCATCGTGTTCGCCGGCTCGCGGCTCGCGCGCACCGCGGACGAACTCGCCGATCGCACGGGCCTCGGCGAGGCAGTGGCGGGAGCAGTCTTCCTGGGAGCGGTGACGTCGCTCCCGGGAATTGTGACGACCGCGACCGGCGCACTCGAAGGAGATGCGGCTTTCGCATTGGCGAACCCGGTGGGCGGTATTGCCCTTCAGACCGTGTGGCTGGCCATCGCGGACCTGCTCTACCGCAGGGCGAATCTCGAGCATGCCGCCGCATCGCTCGAGAACCTTCTGCAGTCGATTGTCTTGATTGCACTGCTGGCGCTGCCCGTTGTGGCATTTGCGACGCCGCAGCTTCAGATCGGCTGGGTGCACCCGGTGACCATCCTCATTCCGGTGTTCTACCTGTACGGATTGCGCTTGGTTCGCCGGATGCATGACGCGCCGATGTGGAAGCCGATCCGCACGAACGAGACACGAGAAGACAACCCCGCAGAAGAGGGCACCGGCTCGCTGGCGCGGCTGTGGATTGCGTTCGCGGCACTCGGACTAGTGGTTGGAACGACTGGGTGGATAATCGGTCGAGCCGGACTCGGTGTGATCGCCGCGACGGGTTGGCCGAGCGGAATCACGGGGTTCACGGTAACGACGGCGATCACCTCGTTGCCCGAGCTGATCGTGTTGATCGCGGCGATCCGCATGGGTGCACTCACGCTCGGCGTAGCCAACATCATCGGCGGCAACGTCTTCGATGTGCTGACGCTGTCGGTTGCAGATGCCTTCTACCTCAACGGCACCATCTACAGCGCAGCCGGAGCGACCAGCCTGGTTCTTCTCGGCGGCACTCTGCTGATCACGGCGGTGCTTGCCGCCGGACTGCTTCTGCGTGATCGACGAGGGGTGGGGTTCGAGGGCGTCAGCATCCCAGTCATCTACGCGGCGACCATTGTGCTGGCGCTGTAGGTCACACTCGGCGCTGTCATCGCCGGTCTGCGCTAGGAGTCGGAAACCTCCACGGCCTGAGGTGCACTGTCGGTGGGGCCGGAGTCGGTCGAGAGCACGTGCTCTGCCACCAGACTGATCCCACCTGACGAATTGGCCGAGTTCGCGAGTTCGCGTATCCAGTCGTGGTTGAGTTCGGGCGCCTCGGGCTCGTCGAAGACGAAGCGGAGGGGAATGGAGGGGTGCAGCCACACCGTGCTGCGCCCCCGAGGCTCTCCCTCGGGGTGAACCCACGTCAGGGTGAAGCTCTCACTGCGGCGCAGCTTCGTGGCGATCACGATCTTCAGGTGTGCGAGTGCCCGATCGTCGATATGGATGGGGGTAGCTGATCCCCCGTAATAAATAGTTCCCACGATCAGGTCTTCTCTCTAGATGTCGGCAGGCGTCGCTGCACCTCATCGGGCAACTGGGTCGCGATGACTATAGCAACATCCTGCACCTTGCAATCGAGGTTCGCGACCCCCCGCTCCGCGTGCTCGATCTGGTCCACTCTCACTCGCCGGCGTCGGGGCACCACAAACACCTCGACATGAACATTTGTCCCTCGTCGAGCACGCGCACACCGCATTCAGACGCCCACGCCAGCGAGCCGACATACTTGAGAATTTTGGAGATGAGAGGGGCAACCGCAGCGAAGCGCAGAGTGCCATACCCCTTGCGCATCCCGTCCTTCCGCGATACCCGCGCGTACCAACGGAGAGGGGATAGAACGCCGATCTGTCAAGGGTGTCGCCCAGTGAGTTTGGGGCTCATACATTGAGCGCATGAAACACGTGAAATTCGCGGACAAATCCCTGCTCATGGACGACGAAACGGCCGACCGCCTGCTCGAGTATGCGCAGGTGCTCGCCGATACTTCGCATGCAGACTCGGTGTCACTACGCGCGATCAGTCCCGATGGCAACACGATCGAGGGGCGCTTCTTGCTCAACAGCGCAAGCGTGATGCTGGTGGAGTCGACCAACTCCGAGGTTAACCCGCCCGACAACGCCGAAGCGGTGAAGTACATGACCGAGCGCATCAGAGCGCTGAAAAGCCCGCCCGTGGCGCAGCCCGAGGCGGAAAGCCCTGATACAGACGACCTCGCATCCTGGGAGCAGGACATGCGGGCATGAATGAGCCCGGTACGGAGGAGACATCTCCTCCGTACCGGGCTCATCCGTCATAGCATCCGCTTGTTTGATCAGGCGGGCACGTCTCCGCGCCACGCGCCGGTGGCAGTGTGGCGGCTTTCGATGAACTCCTTGAAGTTCTTCAAATCTTTCTTCACGGCGTGCGATCCCGCTCCGACCAGAGAACCTACATTCTCGAGCAGGCCCTGCGGATCCCAGTCGATCTGAACTGTGACGCGGGTTTCACTGTCGCTCAGCTTGTGAAAAGTCACGGCTCCTGCGTGCTCGGTCTCGCCGCCCACGCTGCGCCACGCGACACGCTCATCGGGGTGCTGCTCGGTGATCTCGGTGCCGAACTCGCGCTCGGCTCCGCCGACGCGCACCTTCCACAGATTGTGGGTGTCGTCGACTTGAGTGATCGACTCGACCTCGTCGAGAAACTTCGGAAAGCTCTCGAACTGCGTCCACTGGTTGTATGCCGTGCTTACGGGAACGTCGACGTCGATGGTTTCGATGATCTGCGTCATAGGTGCTCCTCCTGTTTGTGGGATTGCCCGGGGTCTGAACCGGCCTTCTCTATTCAGCCGGTTTGTGGGCCTGGGTGCACGGGGGTTGACAGATCTGCGCAACGGGGTCATGCCGGTCGCGTCCGCGATCTCTTCTTCCGCCATGGCGGCTCCGTCCGGCCGGCGGCGTCGGGGGGGGGGGGGGGCTCAGGGAAGTTGCACCCCGGCAAAGGTCGTGAGTCCGCGTCGCGCGAAGCCGAGGCGCTCGTACGCCGCGATCGCCGTGACGTTCGTTGCCGCGGCGTGCATGAGGGCACGGTCGCCGCGCTGTTGGATGTGAAAGGCGACGTCCAACACGAGCCGCGATGCGAACCCTTGTCGACGGTATGCATCGTCAGTTGACACGGCGCTGATCTCGGTCCATCCCGGCAACCTCAGGCGCTCGCCCGCCATCGCCACGAGTCGCCCGTCCCGACGGATCCCGACGTATCGCCCCAGTTCATGGGTGCGAGGCAGGAAAGGGCCAGGTTTGTTTCGCTCGACAAGAGCGAGCATTTCGGGCACATCACCCTCCCCGAGCAGCACAGCTTCGGCATCGGGCACGGGGTGAAGCGACCCGGTCTCGACGAGCTGCACTCCCTCGCCCCGCCACAATTCCTGCCAGCCGTCTGGAAACTCCGGAATGTCTCCAGAGAGGCCGATCTGCGCTCCTGGCCCGACCAGGTCGCTGAGCGAAGCCCATACCCGGGGGTCGTCCCAGGTGCGCACCGCGACGAACGGGGCGACATCTGGGTGGTAGCGACGGGCGAGACCGTCGCCCTCGGCAAAAGCTGCATGTGGGCCTGAAAGCGCGTGCCAGGCCGCGTTGTCAAGCACGGTTGCGTCAAGATGGGAGGGCATTTGGGTCACTTCTGACATCCTTCAACAGCTCTCTGCTCGTTGGGGTCGCAGACACTCGGTGGTCGCGACGGGCCACAGGTGCAACTGCGGCCGGCGACTGATCATTCCGCTTCGGGCGAGCAATTCCTGTGTTCGCTTCTTTGACAGTGTGTCTGGCTTCGAGGGCCTGGCCCGAAGCCTAGACGCGTCGTGAGGCGATAGTGACACCATGGAAGCATGACCACTGCCAATCTCACTCGGGATGAGACCGCCGCGCGATCCGCTGCTGTTTCTGCCCGCAGCATCCATGTCGAAATCGATGTGACCGGCGCGACCGACCCCGACCGGGCCGGCTTTCCGGTGACCACCACGCTCGAGTTCGATTCTTCGACCGAACAGACGTGGGTCGACTTCATCGGTGCGAGTGTCAGCAGCCTGACAATCAACGGCGACGAAGTTCCGGTCGACTACGACGGTGCACGGATCGCGCTGACGGGCCTTTCCGCGACGAACAAGGTGGTCATCGTCGCTACGGCCGAGTACAGCCGATCGGGTGAGGGGCTGCACAGATTCGTTGACCCCGTCGACGGTGAGACCTATCTCTATACGCACTACGAGCCAGCAGACTCTCGTCGTGTGATGGCCTGCTTCGAGCAGCCCGATATGAAGTCTCGCTACACCTTCGAGGTGACGGCACCACTGGGCTGGCATGTGTTGTCGAATCAGGATGCTGCCTCAACCGTCACCACCGAGTCGGCACAGACCGTGCGCTTCGCGCAGACGCTCCCGCTGTCGAGCTACATCACCTGCATTGCGGCCGGTCCTTATCATCGCGTCGGTTCCACGTGGACGCAGGGCGATCGCACGGTGCCGCTCGGAGTGCTGTGCCGGGCCTCGCTCGCCGATCACCTCGAATCTGACGAGATTCTTGAGATCACCCGCCAAGGGATGGACTTCTTCGACGACGCGTTTGCCTACCCCTACCCGTGGGGAAAGTACGACCAGATCTTCGTGCCCGAGTACAACATCGGCGCGATGGAGAACCCGGGTCTGGTGACGTTCACCGAGGCATATGTGTTTCGTGGAGCATCCACCCAGGCGCAACAGGCCGCACGTGCGAACACGATTCTTCACGAGATGGCACACATGTGGTTCGGTGACCTCGTCACGATGCGCTGGTGGGACGACCTCTGGCTCAAAGAGTCGTTCGCCGACTACATGGGAGCGCACGCATCTGCTGCGGCCACCAAGTACACCGACGCGTGGGTGGCCTTCGCCAACCGACGCAAGGCCTGGGCCTATACGCAGGATCAGTTGCCGACCACGCATCCGATCGTGGCTGACATCACCGACCTAGAGGCGGCAAAGCTGAACTTCGATGGCATCACCTATGCCAAGGGCGCCTCGGTTCTCAAACAGTTGGTCGCATTCGTGGGCGAGGAGGCGTTCTTCAGCGGCGCCCGCCATTACTTCGCGCGACACGCGTACGGCAACACGACCCTCGGCGATCTTCTGGTGGAACTGGAACAGACATCTGGCCGAGAGTTGCGCAGCTGGTCTCGCGCGTGGCTCGAAACCAGTGGTGTCACCACCCTCTGGCTCGAGCGCACGACCGATTCGCAGGCAGTGCTGCATCAGAGCGAACCACGCCCGCACCGCCTGCAGGTCGGTCTCTACGACCTGGTGGCGGGCCGCCTCGCCCTTCGGGAACGAGTCGCGCTCGACATTGACAGCGCGCAGACCGAAGTCGCGCTCAACGAGGCCGACCTCACCCTGATCAACGACGCAGACCTGACGTATGCCAAGGTGCGTCTTGACGACCGCTCGCTTGACGCTGTCGAGGCGGCGCTCTCGACGATCGACGATGCGCTCGCGCGCGGCCTGGTGTGGTCGGCGCTGTGGAATGCCGCTCGCGATGGCGAGCTGCGCGCCGATCGATATCTGCGCATCGTGCGCGCTCATGCCCCAGCTGAGACCAACCTCAGTCTGCTCGCGGGAGTTGTCGCCAACGCTGCCGCCGCGTCAAGTGTCTACCAACCCGAGGGCTTGCGCGCGAGTGCCTCAGCAGCATGGTTGAGCACTGCATGGGAAGCGCTGATGGCAGCGGATGCCGGGAGCGGGGCGCAACTGGTGTGGGCACGCGCGCTGGCAGATGCGGCATCTCGTGACCGCGCACGGGCAAGCGATATTCGAGCGATCTTGACGGATGGTTCGGGCGCACCCGAAGGTCTGAAGCTCGACGCTGATTTGCGATGGATGCTGCTCGGGGCCCTCGCCGCCACGGGAGATGCCGACGAGGCGGACGCACGCCGCGAACTTGTTTCAGATGACACGGCAAGCGGGCGAACACAGTTTGTGCGGGTGCTCGCCTCACGTCCGACGGTCGCGGTGCGCGCGGCGGCCTGGGCGAGTGCATGGGATGACCACACGCTGACCAACGATCACCTTGATGCGACGACCCGTGGGTTCACGGCGGGAGATCACCGCGACCTCACTGTGCCCTACGACAGTGACTACTTCTCGCGAATCGGGGAGGTGTGGCAGACACGCAGCATCGAGATCGCGCGGCGCCTCGTTGTCGGACTGTTTCCTGCAACTGAGACGCTCGAGCTCGTCGATGGGTGGCTTGCGGCTCACCACAGCGCACCCGCCGCGTTGCGCAGGCTTGTCACCGAGCAGCGCGATCACCGTGCCCGCGCGCTTCGGGTTCAGGCGCTCAACGACGTGATCTAGTCGATCTATCCGCCCGTGCGTTCAGCGCGACTGCACCGCTAGTGCGGCGCTCCGGCTTAGGCGGCTCAGCTCTGGGCGTACTCGCTCAGAGCGGCGGGAAGATCGATGTTCGTCGGCAACGAAACCCCTGGCCCAGTTGGCGCGAGCACGAGTCCGTCGGAGGTGACGCAGGCTTCGCGTCGCACGGCGACTGATGTGACCAGCGACTCGTAGTACGTCGTGTTCGAGATGGCCATGCAGAGGTGGCGGTTGGGAATGTCACCGCCGTGAACCTCGGCGCGCACGCGAAATGCGTCGGCGAGGTGTGCTGTGCGCATGGATCCGGTGAACCCGCCGCGCAGGCCGGTGCTTGCTCTGACGCCGAATGTCGCCGCTCCCGCGCGGATGAAGTCCGCGGAGTTCATGTGCGCTCCATCTGAAGTCTCGGCGACCAGCAGCGGCACTCTCACCGAGCGCGCCAGCGAGGCGTACGCGCTGACGCTGAACTCTCGCATTGGCTCTTCGTACCAGGTGTAGGACGCATCTGCGAGAGCTTCACCGACGTAGATGGCGTCAGGCAGGTCGAATCCTGCCGACCCGTCGTACATCAGCGGCAGGTCTGGTCCAACATGCTCGCGCAGCGCAATGCAAAGCGCCGCGTCGGCTCTCGCATCACCCCACGCGTGCAGCTTGATTGCGCGATAGCCAAGGGCGATGCACTGATCTGCGACGTCGAGAAACTCTTCCGTAGTGCGGAACGTCGAGGTCGATGCGTATGCCGGAATTTCGGTGCGGAAGCCGCCCAACAGCTGCCAGGTGGGCAGATTGGCATGGCGCCCGGCCAGATCCCAGAGGGCGATATCGACGATTCCCAGCAGTGGAAGCGGAAACTCATCCAAACGATCGAGCTCCCACATGCGATGCCAAAGCCACTCACGTTGCAACGGATCCTGCCCGACCAGTTCTTCTCGCAACAGCCGATCTACGATGTCGGTGAGCATTGCGGGGCTACCAGGGCGAGGCGCAAGCGCCACACCGGTCACGCCCTCGTCGGTGCCTATGCGCAGCACGGCCCGGTCTCCAGTTGGTGGACTCCCCTGAAGGCCCGCCCGCCAAGAGTACGGCGGGTCGGCGCCCGGAACCTGAACAGTCCATACCTCGACACTTGTGATCTTCATTTTCAAACCTCGCTGCTGGTGCGCACGGTGACTTCAAGAACCGGAACGAGTGAGTCTGCGACTTGCTGAGGAATGATGATCTCCAGGTCTCCGAGTGGATCGCTGACACCAGCGTGCACTTCTGACAGCCATGCGGCGCCGGTGTGAGCGAGCGAGAGGTCTGTGCCCAACACAGAAACACCCACAATGCGTGAGACGGGCAGACCCGAGATCATCACGGTGTCGTGCGGGCGCAGAGTGCAATACACAAAGACGCGATCGATACCCGCGGAAGCTTTCACGCCGATTGGCAGGGGGGCATGAATGGGGGCCGGAGCGCGTGTGACGCCGCTCATCGCCTCGCGGTTTCGACTGGTCCATTCTCCGATCTGTTCCAATCGCTCGGTTGCCTCACGGGGGAACAACCCTTCGCCTGTGGGGCCAACGTTGAGCAGCAGGTTGCCGCCTGCTGCGACGACCTCGGCCAGGATGCCCAGCAGCGTCGCCGTGCTCTTCCAGTGGTGATCGTCGGCGCTCCATCCCCAGGAATCGTTCATGGTGATCGAGGCTTCCCACAGCCGAGTCGGAATCTCGGTCGGAACGCGCTGTTCTACGGTCGTGAAGTCGCCGAATCCGACGCACCGGTCGTTCACCACGCAATCTGGCTGAAGTGCGCGGACGTGCTCGCGGATGCCGGCGTAGTCCCACTCTGCGGCGGTGTGCTCGAATTCTCCGTCGAACCACAGCAGATCTATCTGGCCGTACTCGGTGAGGATTTCGGTGAGCTGCGCCAGCACGAACGCACGATACTGCCCCCACTGTGCGGCATCCGTGCGCACATAGCTGCCTAATTCGTACGGCCGAGTGATCGTCTCTTCCGTCATGGCGGGGTAGAGCGGATGATGCCAGTCAGGCAGCGAGAAGTAGACACCAGTTCTGATACCGCGTTCACGCAGCGCGTCGAGCAATTCACGCATCAGGTCGCGGCCAAACGGGCTGGCGCGCGTGATCGAGTAGTCGCTGTGCGCGGTGTCGAACATCGAAAAGCCGTCGTGATGTTTCGATGTGAACACGGCATAGGTGGCGCCCGATTTTGCAATGGCGTCGGCCCACTGAGCCGCATCAAAGCCGGCCGGATCAAACGCATAGGCGTTGCCGAAATACTCCTCGACTGGCACGCCCGATCGCGCGGGATGCTGCCCCTGAACACCGCCGGTCATCTGCCAAGACAACTCCCAGCCGCGGCTAGCCGCATGCCCGAAATGAATGAATACTCCGAAACCGGCGCGTGAGAACCAGTCCAAGGATGCGTGTGGGGGCGCCGCCGGCGACGTTATGGAAATGAGAACTCCTTTGTTCACGAGGGTGTTGCGCAATCATGAATGGTATGCGTACCATCAAGCACGATGTTACGCGTACCACCGGCCGGTGGCAAGCGGATCGTTCAATGCTCGAGGAGGAGTCATGACGACAATTCGTGATGTGGCGAACCACGCGTCGGTAGCTCCCATGACAGTGTCGCGTGTGTTGAATCAGCCGGATTCAGTGTCGCCCGAAACGCGCGAGCGCGTAGAAGAATCGATCGCCGCGTTGAAGTATGTGCCGAACATGCTCGGCCAAGGACTGCGCAAGAAGCGGACGATGGCGTTGGGCCTCATCGTCAGTGACATCACCAACCCGTTCGCTATCCAGCAAATTCGTGGGGTCACTCGCGCGGCCCGCGACAACGGCTACACCGTCATTTTCGGGCACACCGAGTCTGACCCTGAAGAAGAGCTGAAACAACTACGGGCCCTTATCGAACGCCGCGTTGACGGCATCATCCTCTCGCCTGTCTACAACACCCCCGAATCCGTCAACTTCGTGCAGGGGCAGAAACTGCCCGTCACAGTTCTTGATTACCCGATGCCCGAAAACGACGTGGATGTCGTGCGCTGCGATACGCACCTTGCGGCGCGAGAGTTGACCGACTACGTGCTCGACCTCGGCCACCGACGGGTAGCGATGCTCAGCGGCGATCTGGCTATCGTTACTGCCCGAGAGCGTGCGGAGGGCTTCGAGGAAGCCATGGCTGCCCGCGGGTACAGCGCACCAGTCGAGTACGGTCACTTCACACCCGAGTCGGGCTATGAAATGGCACTCGGTGTGCTTCAGAGCGAGAGCCGCCCGACGGCCTTGGTTACCGCGAGCAACTTCATTGCGCTTGGCGCTGCCGAGGCCGCACGCGAGCTCGGGCTTAGCATCCCTGAGGATCTGTCGATCGTGACATTCGACAACGCGCGCACCGACACGGTTCTCGACCCATTCTTCACCGGAGTCGTTCAGCCGATCGCAGAGATGGCGACCGTCGCGACCCATTTTCTTCTGGATCGAATTCTGCAGCGCTATGGCGGCACGGGCCGCGACGAGATCCTTCCCACAATCTTCGAAGTCCATCGATCAACAGCACCGTATGGGCACTCCTAGGTCGCCTTCAACCGAAGCGCGATCACATCACAATGTAGTGAAAGGAACAGCAATGAACACGCGGAAGAAACTCTTTGCGGCTGGCGCGGTATTCGCCACGGCCGTTCTTCTGGCCGGATGTGGCTCAAGTGGCGGCGTCGGCGGAGCCGAGGAGGTGGAGCAGGCGACCGGCGAGGACGCGACGATCAACTACTGGACGTGGTTCCCGCCGGAGGCCACGCTCAACGCGGCCATCGAAGCTTTCGAGGCTGAGAATCCCAACATCACCGTCAACCTGCGGGTGTTCGAAGCCGCTGACTACGCCAAGCAACTGTCGCTCGCGCTGAGCGCCGGAGAAGACATCGATGTGGCCGGCGTGCAGGTCTCGGCCATGACCAACGCAGTCAAGGACTTCATGCTTCCGGTCGAAGACTGGGAGGGCGACTGGATCCAGGATGTCAACGAGTCGATGCTCGCACAGACAGCAGGCATCGCTGACGATGGGGTGCTCTACTCGGTGCCCATGGGCTCGATCGGCAGCCCGATCATGTACTACAACGCAGCGATGCTTGAGGAGGCAGGGGTCGAGGTTCCGACCACGTCAGCCGAATGGAAGAGCGCGGTTGACTCCATTCAAGCGCAGTTCCCCGACGTCAACCCGGTCGTTTTCCAGGGTGAAACTTACTGGCAGGAGGAAATGCTCTTCGGCTTTGCGGAGCAGAACTCGCCCGGCCTGTCGGATGACATCTTCGGGGGTGACGGTGCCTGGGACCAGGAGGCGATGATTGACGGACTGAACGCCTACAAGTCGATCTTCGACGACGGAATCGTCAGTACCGACGTGCTGAGCCTCACGGGAACGCGACCAAATGAGATCTTCGCGGCGGGCGAGGCAGCGTTCTACATCGATGGCTCGTGGCAGAACTCGCTCTTGTCTGCGGACTACCGCGAAAACGCCGGTATTGACCTTGAGGATGTCGGCGCAGCGCCGCTTCCGCTGGTCGACGGCGGCTCGCCGGCTGTTCGTGCACTGGCCGAGGGGGGTCTCGCGATTCCCGCCTCGTCGTCCAATGTCGAGGCGGCCAGCCTCTTCATCGAGTTCATGGTCGTTGGTGGCGGTGTTGATGTGTGGGCAAAAGATCTGGTCCTCGTTCCCAGTCTGAACGGCTACCAGCTACCCGACGACGTGCTCCAGAGTTCTGCAGCTCAGGAAGGCTTCGCTGCGGCAGCAGCGGTCATCGGCGATCCGACGTCGCCACGCACCAGCCAGCAGGACTTCCTCAATGCGGTAGAGGGGAACGCGATTCTCGACGTGTTGCGTGGCGAGCAGACAGCTGAAGAGGCCGCCGCGTACATGCAAGAAGAGTGGACTTCGGGCCGCTACCCGCACGGTTCAGACCAGTGACAGAAAGTCTCACTACCCGGGCGATCGTCACGGGCGAGCGCGGGGGGCGGCGCAGCGAGCGCCGGCCCCCGCGCCGCGCGGGCCGGCGCTCGCCGATGCGTGGCCCGTGGTTCGCCATCGCGTTCCTCGCTCCGCTGCTCGCCTTCTACGCGATCTACTTCGTCTACGGCTTCGCCGTTTTGGGTGTCGTCAGCACGCAGCGCGTAGGACTGACCTTTCAGAACGCGGTCGACGTAGGCTTCCAAAATTTCGAGCTGGTGCTCACCGACCCGTCCTTCCTCCGTTCGATCATCAATACGGTCGCGTTCGGGCTCTTCAGCGTCTTCGTCGCGCTCACGCTCGGCTTCATTTTGGCGATGATGATGGCGTCAGGTGTGCGTGCCCGGCAATGGTTCTACGCGGTCTTCCTGTTGCCTTCGTTGATCCCGATGGCGCTATTTGCCACAGTGTTCGGGCGGATGCTGGAAACGCGCGACGGGGCCATCAACGAGGGACTTCGCGCCATCGGCCTCGGGTTCCTCGCGCAGGATTGGCTGGGAGACCCAACGTCGGCATACATCGGCGTGCTGGTGCTCTTCGTCTTCACGATCGGGTTGCCGATCATGTACTACACGACCGATGTCTCTCAGGTGAATGGCTCCCTCATAGAGTCGGCGACCCTGGACGGCGCCTCCGTGTGGCAGATCTACCGCATCATGCTGTGGCCGCTTCTGAAGTCGACGCATATCACCGTCATCCTTTCGGTGCTTCTCGGTATCTTCCGCGCGTTCGACATCATCTACTTCTCCACCGGGGGACAGCCAGGCGGGCGTACCGACATCACGGGAACCTACGTCTATAAGGCGACTCTCGGCTTGGACCGAGTGGGATTCGCCGCAGCCGCAGCGATCATTGTGCTCCTGATCGCGCTAATCATCTCGATCATTCAGATCGTCATTCGAAGGAGGATAGACGCGCATGGCAACCACGGTTGATGAAGATCGCCTTCCGCTCCGCACCCGGCGGGTCGATCGCATCCTGATTTATGGATTTCTCATTGTGTTCGCGGCCGCCTTCTTGGCGCCGCTGATCAATGCGGTGCAACTGTCTGTGGCGGTGGGGGGAATCGGCAACTATTGGTCTGTACTCACCCGGGATCTGAATGGGGTCTCGATTCCGCAGACGTTCCTTAACAGCGCCATCATCGCCGTGATGCATGCGTTCCTCGTCTGTTCGATCGGTGCGCTGGCAGCGTATGCCTTTTCGACGATCGACTTCCGGGGTAGGGAGCCGATGTATTACGGCGTGCTCCTCTTTCTTGCCGTGCCGGCCACGTCAATGCTGGTGCCGGTCTACTTCATCACCGGCACGCTGAGTATGTTCAATACGTACATAGGCGTCGCAATGCCCGAAGCGGTGCTGACCCTGCCCTTTGCTGTTCTGCTGTTGCGCAACCGTATGGGCGACATTCCGAAGGAAATCGTCGAGGCTGCTGTCATCGACCGGGCCAATCACTTCCGCATCTTCTGGCACGTTGCGCTGCCGCTGACTCGTGGGCCACTCGCTAACCTTGCGGCACTGAGCGTGATGTGGTCGCTTCAGGACTTCCTCTTCCCGTCATTCATCCTCCGCGCGCCCGAGCTCGCTACGGCAGCTCAAGCAGTTCAGGTAATCAAGAGCGCTTTCGCTCCGACGCCTCTCGAGTCGTCGCAGTACTTCGCCGCGCTTGTACTGCTCGGCGTTCCGGCTTTAGTCATCATCATCTTCGCCTTCCGCTTCGTTACGAAGGGAATGGCATCAGGCGGGCTCAAGGAATAGCCAGGGCACCGCAGCCAAGTCAGGGAGACGGTCCTCCAGTCCGATACATGCGATGTCTGCGAGGAACGAATGGATGAAGTAAGGATTGAACCAAATGGATGAACGCACTGAGCCACCGCGAAACGCACGGCCCAATATCGTCCTCATTCTCGCCGACGACATGGGCTGGGGGGATCTCGGCTGCTATGGCGCGAGCGCCATCCCGACGCCGCGTATGGACGCTATGGCGCGGGACGGTGTGCGATTCACCGACGCGCATTCATCTTCGGCGGTGTGCTCACCCAGTCGCTACTCGATCATGACCGGTCGCTACGCGTGGCGCAGCCCGCTCAAACAGCACGTGCTGCATAGCCACGCTCCAGCGATTATCGAGAGCAATCGTCCTACCGTCGCTTCCGAGCTGAGCGCTAGCGGCTACGCCACAGGCATGTTCGGCAAGTGGCACCTCGGCCTGGACTGGACTCGCAAGGACGGAACCCGACTCACGGCCTTTGGTGACGACGCTCAAGATGATTTGCTCCATCACCCCGAGCAGTATCCCGCCGACGACATCGACTACTCCCAGCCCTTCGTCGGTGGCCCCTGTGACCTCGGCTTCGATCGATTTTTCGGAATCGCGGGCTCGCTGGATATGCCACCCTCGGCTTTCGTGTCGCAGGACCGCACCGTGGGGCTGCCCACCTTGCCGCGGGACATCTACATTCAGGGTCAGGATCCGGGGCTCAAGGTCGATGGCTGGCGGGATGACGAAGCAGACCTCCGATTCACGTCGGAGGCAGTGGAATGGATGAAAGAGCGGGCGAACGACGAGGAGCCGTTCTTCCTCTTTCTTTCGACCGCGGCACCACATCGTCCTTGTGTGCCGCCCGAGCAGTTCCACGGGATGTCACAGGCCGGGCTGCGGGGCGACTCGGTGTGCCTGGTGGATTGGATGGTGGGTCAAATCGACGACACCCTCGCTGATCTCGGGATCGCCGACGACACCATCGTGCTCATCACCAGCGACAACGGTGCACCGATGGTCTATCCCGCGGATGGCGACACAGAACACCATCATCCCAACGGCCCGTATCGAGGGCAGAAGGGCGACATCTGGGACGGCGGGCACCGCGAGCCGCTCATCGTGCGTTGGCCGGCTGCCTTGGAAGCTGGCCAGGTGCGTGACGACCTGATTTGTCTCTCAGACATCTTTCCGACCATCCTGGCGGCAGCCGGACTATCGCCCACCGAGGGCGCCGCAGAAGATGCTGTCGACATCCTTGCTCGGCTCGATAGTCCCCTCCCTCGACCGCGCGGCCTGCCCGTGGTGCACCACAGCATGGGGGGTGTGTTCGGATTGCGGCTGGAACAGTACAAGGTGAACTTCTGCACCGAGTCAGGCCGAGGCTTTTCTGCGGGTGCCCGCGAAGATGGCACGATCTACTCCGCTGATGCGCCGTTCGGCCGGATCTACGACCTTGAGTCTGATCCTGGCGAGACTACCGACTTGTGGGCGCTGCGCCCCGACATCGCAGCGCAGGCGCATCAGGTGCTTTGTGAGATCACAGATCGTGCCGAGACCGGCTTCCCCTGCGACGTCGCCCCAACTCCGCAGTAGGCGGCTGAGCTGATGGCACATCGACGATTCGTTCTTCGCGATGGCCAGTTCAAGCGTGCCGCTTGATGCTGCCGCAACAGCATCGCGCAGTGATCATTGCCATGCAGTGGCGCCGTGCGTCCCACCATTGTTTGCGTGCGGCGGCGGTGACGGCGTCCGCTTCGGCTCAGGATGGTCGGCCTGCCAACCACTGCCTGTGATCTGACTCTGGCATGATGCGCCCATGCGAGAGTGGGAACAAGAGCTGGCAGATTCCGTCAACACGGCATTGCGCGCGAGGCAGTTGACGAGGGTGCGCGAACTATTGATAGACCACGATGCAGATCAGGTCGTGCGCCTGTTAGAGCGCGAAGACGCTGCAGACCGCGCTGTGATGTATCGGCTGCTCGATCGTGATCGCGCACTCGACGTGTTCGAGCTTCTGAATGCGGGCATGCGGGCCGAACTGTTTCAGGGGCTTCGAGACGAAGACGTGACACACGTGTTCGAACAACTCGACCCCGACGACCGCGCTCAGCTGGTAGATGAGCTGCCCGCCGGAGTCGCGCAGAAGCTCATGAGTGGGCTCTCTGCGCGCGAGCGGGAACTCACCGCCCCGGTGTTGGGCTATTCGAAAGGGAGCATCGGGCGGCATATGAGCACCGAGTACGTGCGCTTGCTTCCGCATCTCACTCTCGGTGACGCGCTCTCTCACGTGCGCCATCGCGGTCGTAGCGCAGAGACGGTGTATCTGCTGCCGGTGACCGATGAACAGCGTCGGGTGCGAGGGGTGGTGGGGCTCCGCGAACTCATCCTCGGAAGCCCCGACGTCTTGGTGTCAGAGGTGATGGTCGAGCCCAAGTTCGCGCACGCCACTGATCACGCTGAGCTCGCGGCGCGCGAGATGGTGGATGCAGGACTGTTGGCAGTACCAGTGGCCGATAGCGAAGACCGCCTCGTTGGCGTTCTCACGGTTGATGATGCGTCGCGCATTCTCGAGCAAGCTGAAGATGAGGATGCTGCTCGGCAAGGCGCATCGGAACCACTCGGCCGCCCGTACCTTGCCACCCCGGTCTTGGGGATTGTTCGTTCTCGGGTGGTGTGGCTCCTCGTACTTGCGGTGTCGGCGCTGCTGACCGTGCAAGTTCTCGGTGCCTTCGAGGCCACCCTCGAGCAGGTGACAACGCTCGCGCTCTTCATCCCGCTGCTTACCGGAACGGCCGGTAATACCGGCTCGCAGGCGGCGACAACCGTGACGAGGGCACTTGCTCTCGGAGAGGTGACGAAGCGCGACATACTCGTTGTCGCGTGGCGCGAAGTGAGAGTGGGCCTGATTCTGGGCAGTCTGCTCGGGGCTCTCGGATTGACTCTGGGCACGGCTGTCTTCGGCATCGGGCTGGGCGCGGTTATTGGCCTTACTCTGGTGGCGATCTGCACCCTCGCTGCGACAGTCGGAGGAGCCATGCCGATACTCGCACGTGCGGTGCGGGCAGATCCGGCAGTGTTCAGCACACCTTTCATCTCGACGTTCTGCGACGCCACCAGCCTGATCATCTACTTTGTGATGGCAACCTGGATTCTTCAGCTCTAGTGATCGTCTGCGTGTCGAGCGGCTACGTGATGGGTGCTGCGCTTGACTGCAGGCTCGGCGGCGGTGCGTATCGCCCAGTCGACCCTGGCAAGGGCGAGAATCGCGGATGTCTGTGCGGATGTGAAGGCAAACGGCCAGGACTTGACTGTCGCGAGCACCCCGATGCTTGGCGAGTTGTCTGAGCTTGCACTGCCCTCTCCTACCAGGTGAGTGCGCGCCTGCTCGGAGTTAGCGAGAACGATTGCGACCGCATCATCTATCGCGCTCACGGCGCGACGCGTGTCGTCGTTTGAGACATCTGAAGTGCTCAGCGTGATCGCAGATTGCGCGAACCGAGTGACGGAACGTGTTGAAACGAGCATGAGACTCATCGCCGACTTCTCGCGCTCGCGCCGTGAGATCAGGAACGCTGCAGCCATTTGCGAAACTGCTTGGTTCAGATCTGCCTCCGCGCGTTCAAGTGCATGCACGCAACGCAAAACGGCGGCGCGATCGTCTGCGGCGTGAAGGTTTCTCTGGCCAGACCTGAGCGCACTATCGAGTGCATCGAAGTACGCGTTGATCTTCAACTTGAGATCGGGTGACGAACTTGACGAGAGGATCAGGTAGGCGCTGAGCACGCCGATGAGCGCTCCTGCGATTATCTCTTCGATGCGAGTTTCGAGAATGCTCTGGTCGAGCACACCGAGCAACTTGTACATCGATACGAGCATGACCGTGGTGAAGAATGACTTCTGGGCGTAGTTGGCGGCGCCGAAATAGAGCATGCCGAACACCCCGACAATCGCAATTGCGACCAATACGGCGTTGTTATCGCCCGCGAGCCACACTGCGGCGACACCCACGCCGATGCCCACGACAGTCCCCGTGATGCGTCGATACGCGCGGGTGAGCACGCCGCTGCGTGTGGTTGTGCCAGCGAAAATGACGACCGCTGTCAGCACTGCCCAGTACCACCGCGACGCCGAGATGGCTTCTCCGGCTGCTACGGCAATTGACGCGGCGATCATCGCTTGCATGGCCATCCGGCCAGTTGGCGCCCACTCGCGCCAGGGCGTCCATCGACGCCTCGTCATCTTCACAGCAGGGAGAGTATCTCTAGAAGCAGCCGACCCAGCTCTCGCCGGTCGCGCGATCTGGGGGAGTTTTGTTTGCCGCAGACGAGCATGCGCGATGCCAGCCTGAGCAATAAGATCGGCCAGGAGCGGAACGCCGTCTTCATCGGCCGACTCGGTGCGCTCGAGTATTCGTGCAGCTGATTGCGACGCCGCGGCGACGCGTTGAGTGCTCGCGCGTGCGTCCAGAATGGTCGTCAAGCACGCGGTCGCCTGTGAGACGCGCGCCGCTTCGGTTTGCTCAGAAGTTGCTCTGCGCAACGCGAAACAGACTTGTTCGGTATCTACTCGCGCATCCAGAGCGCGCATGGCAAGCAGCTGTTGTTCGTCTTCAACGTTCGTGGCGGACTCATGATCGAGGCGCCATGAATCGATAGCTTGTCCAATCTCATCGACGCGGGCGAGATACACGCCGAGCGTGCGATGGCGGGCATGAGTCGCCGCATGAATCGCTTCTGACGAAGCATCCCGCAGTTCTTTCAAGAGGACGTTGAGCTCGTGCCGCGGCCGGCTGATGAGCAACGACGCACGCACGGCCAACTGCGCTGCGACCGCGACGATGGCGACCACAAAATATGCTGGCAACTCCGTGGCGCTGGGTCGCATGAAGAGCGTGAAGAAGTATGCCAGGAACCCCACCATGCCCAGCGCAGCTGCCCGAGCGCCAAACCGACGAACCCAGATGGTGAAGCCAGACAGTGCAACGAATGTCGCCATTTGTGCAGGGCGCCACGATGACAGCACGAGAGCGAGTGTTACAGCGAGCGCCGCGCACGGGACAAGCGTCGCAGCGGTGATCATTCGGCCGACAGCGCTCCTGTCTTGCACTACGGCGCCTGCCTGCACTGACAGGACCACCGACATGGCCAGGAGTCCCGTATTGGCATCGAGCGCACGCACCACAGCGAATGTGGCGATAGCGCTGACCAGGACGCCCGCCGACACTCCCACCGCGGTGGCTAATCGTGCGCGCCCCGGATCGTGAGCGTGTCGTGCAGCGAACAGGCGCAGATGCTGCAAGCCTCCTGGTGCTCTCATGGGATATGCGGCCGCGATCGACCTAGTGACTTGTGAAAAATCACAACTTCGCGTCCTGGCGAGGTACGAAGACCTGCTTGACGATCAGCAGTAGCGAGGCGGTGAGTGGAATTGCTACTAGCGCGCCAAGCAGGCCGAGCAACGTTCCACCGATCAACGCGCCGATTACGACGAGCGCGCCAGGTACCGAGATCGCACGTCTCATGACTCGGGGCGTCAGAACATATGCTTCGAGTTGCATGTAGACCAGGTAGACCGCCGCGAAGATGAGGGCCGGAAGCCAGCCGGTGAACAGCGCCAGCGCCGTCGCGACCACCCAGTAGACCACCGAGCCGACGAGAGGAATCAGGGTGATCCCGAAAGCGAGCGCGGCCATCAGCGCCGGAAACGGAAGCCCAAGTGCGAGGTGCAGAGCAAGGGCTACTACAGAGTTAGCGAATGCGAGTATAACCATCCCGATCAGGTAGCCGCCTATCGAGTCAGCGATCGTTTCGGTCATCTCGGCAGCCTTCGCCCGGTTGCGAGCTGGCAACAGGCGGTTGAACGACAGCTTGATGCTCGGCAGAGACGCGAGAAAGTAAAGGCTGAGCACCAGCACGATGATCAGACCAGAAAGTGTCGTCGCTATCGACGTGCCAACTTGAACGATGCCGCCGCCAATTGCGGCGATATGGGTGGGATCGGTGAGGAAAGCCTCGACATCTTTAACGGCTGTGCTGACCTGGTCGCCAAAGTTTGCGATGAGCCAGGAGTAGGTATCAGACGCGCGGAAGTCAGACACGATACCCGGGATATCGTGCACAAATTGCACTACTTGTTTGACGATCGCTGGCAGAAGCAGCAAGGCTGCCCCGACGAAGACGATTGCGAATGACGCGTAGACGATCACGATGCCCCAGCCGCGCTTGACATTCCTTTTCTCGAGAAAGCGAACCAGCGGGTCGAGGCCCAATCCGGCGAACATTGCGAACGAGATGTAGATGAGGATGGTTGCCAGCTGCGACACCGCAGCCCCGAGCGCGTATGCCGCCAAACCGCCGATAGTCAGCATGAGGCCGGCGCTGAACGGCGACTCCAAAATCACCCACAACGACCTTGTCGGCGAGGCTGCGCTCGAGCTGGAACCGATGGCTCCTGGTGTACTCCGAGCATCGGAATCTGCTGTTGATCGTGAACTATCGGCCGCCTCGGCAGAGCTCGAAACGGTGGGCGTTGGGTCGTTCATCGTCACACCATAGGCCGCTTGACGTCGCCAGCAGCACAGCGGGCTGCGTTCGTTCGGAGCGGGTGGGCACAGGGTGATAGCGCGAATGAAACAACGGGCGAAATCTATCGCCGCACGTTCAGTGCACCCGGCATATCAGCGCTAGCCTCACGTCACACCGCGAGACAATATCGCTCGAAGTTCGGTGCATGAATTGCGGCATGCGTTGGTATGTCCATCACCGGGAGGCACCCATGAGCGCAAACGATCGCTCCTCGGCAACTGATGCAAATCAAGCGTCGAAGTCATCAAATACCAAGGCATTGATCGCGATCATCATCGCGATACTCGCTCTCGCGTTCGTCTTCTCGAACGTCGCGCCCGCGACGCTTCACTTTCTGTTTCTGGAGTTTACGATGCCCGCATGGGGGTGGTTCCTTGCCGTTCTGCTGGCGGGCGTCATCGTTGGCTCGCTGTTTCCTTGGTTTCGCCCGCGCCGAAAGTAGTTGCGGCGCGGCTACCTATTAATGCGCGCGCGACTGCCGCGGGTCTTGCCAGGCCCGCACGACTGCGGTGGTGTCACGACTGAGCCCCGCACCGATCACCATCCCGATTGCTATCGCTATGAGCGAGCCAAACGTCTGCAGAATCGTGTTGGTTGCGCCGGAGGTGCCAGATGCGGCCTCGCTGATGCCGATGAAGCCCATCGCGCCGGGCACGAGTAGCCAGTATGCGCAGGTCAGCATAATCGCCGTCGGCGGCGAGGCACGCAGGCGTCCTGCGAGGTAGATAGCGGGTACCGCAATTGCAGCTCCGATGAGGCCAGAGAGCTCTGGCCCGACGAGAAGGTTGCCCAATAGCTGCGCACTGTAGGCAACCACGAGCGCGTACAGGATCCACATCAACGAGCGGCGCGGAGCGGCCGAGAACAGGTAGTAGCCGAGACTCACCAAGATGATTCCTGCCCATGGTGCCCATGCGCCGAGTTGAGCAGAAGAGGTGGCGGTGCTCGTAGGCTCGCCTGCTACAGAAAGTCCGGCGTAAACGCCGAATGCGAGCAGGCCGAGACGAGCGATTCCGTAAACCAAGCGGCTCGCCCCCGCCATCACCTGACCAGAGGTGAGCTCGACGGCGGCGATCGTGAGCGTCAGACCCGGTAGAAACGACACGAGCGACGGTGCGACGAGCCGGAGTGAGTCATCGTGCACGAGCGGTCTGACCAGCACTGAGATCAACAGCGTGACTGCGAAGGCGGTGAAGACGGGGAGCAGGAGCGAGAGCGTCTGGATGCGCGAGCCCACGACCACAATGATGCCCACGATCGCGCCGAGAATCACATACACCGGCAGGGCGGTCAGAGTCGGGTTGAGCACCAACCCGAACCCGACAGTGAGCAGCGTATGGCCGAGCACAGTCAGCACGGGGCCGAAGCGCGGAAGGACGAGCTTGATTCTCGAGATCTCGGCCGCGACCACGGCAGGTTCAAGACGTTCACGGAACGCCCTGCGCACCACGCGTTCGACTTCTCCCGCTTGATCTAGGCGCAGCGGGCTCTGGTTGGCTGGATAGATCGCGGTCTGCGAGGGTGTGAAGCTGGTGTCTTCGACCATTACCAACGTGGGTAGAACAAAAACACGCAGGTCGGAGCGGCCATAATCGTCGGCCAATTGCTGCAAAGTCTCTTCGACATCGTTGGTGGCTTGTGTTGAGGCGAGCAACGCCGGACCGATAGCGCCAAGCATGTCGGTCACCTCGACCGTAGCCGGAACAGGCACATCGCTGGGCGCGGGCGTGCGCAACACGCTCATAGCGCCGCGGAGCCTCTCGATGAGCCCGGGCATGTTTCCTCCTGGATGCGCTTGATCAGTCGACTTCGCCAGTCTGTCCATTGATCAGCCAGAAACAAAGGTCGCATCGACACCCGGAGTCCAAGGGTGCGCAGAGGGTGATGCCGAGGGTGATTTGAATCGGTAGACCGTCGGACGGACAGTTTTGGCGCCCAGGATGATGCTGACGGAGTGCCGTCACACACGGCTTCAGCAGGGGAGACACAGCCAATGTGTACACGAGTAGTTTGGCCAGACGCAGCCGGAGCGGTCATCGTCGGGCGGAACATGGACTACCACCGCGATCTTGCAACCAACCTGTGGACATTGCCCCGGGGTGTTCGGCGGGATGACGGAGTTCGAGGCGCGTTGAGTTGGACCGCGAAGTTCGGCAGCGTCGTAGCGACCGCCTTCGACATGATCACCGTCGATGGAATGAACGAGGCCGGCTTGGCCGGACACGTACTATGGCTCGCCGAGTCAGAGTACGGCGACTTCGAAGAAGACCGGCCAGCGTTGAGCCAGGCCGTCTGGTTGCAGTACTTTCTTGACAATTTCGCCACCGTCAGTGAGGCTGTGGCATGGATTGCTGAGACCAAGGTGCAACTCGTGCCGCTGACCGATCCAGCGTCTGGCGAGGTGCCCGCCATCCATCTCGCGCTCGATGATGCCACTGGCGACTCGGCGATTCTTGAATATCTTGACGGCGTGCTCGAGGTGCATCACGGCTCGGAGTATCGGGTGATGACCAACTCGCCGCGCTATGAAGAACAGCTGACTCTGCTCGCTCAGGTCGAGGGCTTCGGGGGTGACAGGCCGCTACCCGGAACAACGCTGGCCTCAGACAGGTTTGCGCGTGCGGCGTACTACTCAAGCCGGCTCGCGCAGCCCGTGAACCAGCTCGGTGCCATCGCCGCCATGTTCAGCGTTATCCGCAACGCCGCACAACCTTTCCGCGTGCCTGACCCAGGCAAGCCCGAAGCGTCTCAGACGATCTGGCAAGTCGTGGCAGATCTAACCAACCGTCGCTATGTCTTTGAGTCGAACACGCGCCCGAACATCGTGTGGGTTGACATGGCAGACCTCGACTTCGGTGAGCAGAACCCCGAGAAGGTTCTCAACCTGGCGAGCAAGATGTCGCTCGAGGGCGGCATCGCAGGAAACGTGAGCGCAGAGTTCAAAGACGATGGACCGCTGCGATTGTTGACGTTGGCTGCGGTCGAGCACGTGGCCGCTCAGCGCCGAGGCCAGTCCGACTAATGCAGTGGCGCGACGCGGAAGCCGCCGCACTTTTGCGACGGTGCGCACCGAGTTGCGGGGGCAGCGATGAACTTCAATGATTCAGAGAGAGCACGCACCGAGCTTGACCGAGCTATCAAATCGGGCGATGCAGACAAGATCGCCCGCGCCGCGATGGACAACATCTGGCCGCTCTACAGTGACGACGGCGCGCTTCTCGTAGAGGCGGTTGCGGGGCTGCCTACCGCTGTGCTCGAGCGCTTTCCCGCATTGCAGCTGCTGCATCCGATGACTCCGGTGCTCGCGCGCACGACTCAACCGTTCAAACCGCTCGTCTACCCCGATCGTGCTCGGGCAATGACGCCCGACGAATTAGACGTGACCACCCTTGTGCAAATGGTTGCGTTTCGAATAAGCGGCGACGTGGCCGCCGCGATGATTTACGCACACCGCCTCTCTGAGCGAGTTGTGCATGCACGAAAAGACTCCGGCGGTCGCGCCGATGGCCCGCTGTGGTTCTACCATCAACAGATTGGATCGACCCTGCTTGCAGCGGGGGATTCGGCCGGGGCGCTCATGGAATTCTCGACAGCGCGTCAGTTGGGAAAGTTCTCGAAGCAACCCGATGCAGAGCGGCTCGCACAGGGTAGAACTGCGCTGGCACACGTTCTGCGGGGCTCGTTAGATGCCGCGGATACCGCTCTCAAAAATGCACGGGCGTGCGCTCCCGCAACCACGGCACACATTGCTTCAGCGTTGATGTCGGAGCGTACTGTGGATGCCCTGATCGGGGTCGATCGCGTATCTGACGATCTTGAAGATCGGCTCGCGAAACTCGAGTCGTATGACAGCGTTGAGCTGACCTGGCCGTTCGCGTTGCTCGCTCGTGCCCGAGCCGCGATGCACCAGCAACGCCCCGAAGACGCTTATGAAGCGGTGCGACTTGCAAGTGATGCGCACCCGGTTCAACACGGGTCGTATGCCTCTGACGTTATCGCCGCGATGTCGATAAAGGCCCTGCTGGCAATGGGCGATGTGCCTCGAGCGCGCAGAATTGCTGAGCTGAATGGCAAATCGGGACTACTCACCGACTTGGCGACCGCGCGGGTTGCACTGATTGAGGGCAACTTCACTGAGGCGGGCGCACGGCTGCGGCGCCTCGAGAACGACCAGAGGTGCGGACCAGCTCAGCGCACCGAAGCGTTGCTGCTGGCCGGTTGGCTCGAAATGGCGAGCACCGCGACGATTGATCGAGAGTCTGTGCTGCACATTGTGAGACTTGCGAAGAATCGCGACAATCGGCGCCTGTTCGGGACTATGCCGCGACAACTCATCGAATGCGTGCACGAGCGTCTGTCCGGCATGGCAGCAGACGACTTTGCCAAGGCCACGCAACACCTCGCAAACTTCGAGCTGAGAGCGAGGCCGACGCTTACCCGGAGCGAACAACGAGTGCTGAACGCACTCGCCGCGTATGACACAACGGCCGAGATCGCGGCAGCGTTTCATGTCTCGCCGAACACCGTGAAAACCCAGCTCAAATCGCTTTACCGAAAGCTCGGCTGCTCGACTCGCGACGAAGCGATGAAGGTCGGATCGCGTTTGCATCTCGTTCACGGCGAAAGTGAGCTCGTTCGAGAGCGCGTCTGAGACACACCGAATGCCGCTTGGCGGCGCGCCTCTTGGGCGCGCCGCCAAGCGGTATTTGTCGTTGAGTAACGCGGCCTGCTCGACGGGGTGATGACGTGGGTGATCTCGCGGATGAAGCACGGGGCTAAAAAGGTCTGCTAGCCCGGAGGCAACCGGCTCGACCGCCGTAGTCTCGCCAGCATGGCCACCGGAATCAATTCCAGCTCAAGAATCATCGTCCGCAATGTTCGAGTCTTCGACGGCATCAGCGACCGCACGCAGGACAACGCTGATGTGCTCATCGAAGGGGGGCACGTCGTGGCGGTCTCTTCGTCGCCCGTCGCTGGCGACCAGTCCGACGGCGTCGTCGAGATCGACGGAGGAGGCAAGTTCCTGATGCCGGGTTTGAGCGATGCCCACGTGCACCTCATGGGAAACGCGAACTCAATGGTCGACTTTCTCCAGGGTCCGACAGGTTCTCTCTATGGCAACACGATTGCTGAAGCCAAGCGCATGCTCATGCGTGGCTTCACCACGGTTCGTGACATGGGGGGCGATGCTGCACCGGTCAAGGCACTGATTGATCGCGGCACCTTCGAAGGCCCGAGGATCTTTCCGAGCCAAGCCATGATCTCCCAGACCTCGGGTCACGCTGACTTCTCGTTCGTCTACGACGTTCCTGAAGAGTTCGGCGGCAAGCCGAGCCGCACGGAGGAAATCCACTTCACACGTGTGGCCGACGGAGTGCCTCGTGTACTCGCCGCCGTTCGCGAGCAACTCAAGCATGGCGCAACGCAGATCAAGCTGACGCTTGGGGGCGGCGCAGCATCCATGTATGACCCACTGAACACACTGCAGTACACCAGCGACGAGATTCGTGCTGCGGTGCAGGCTGCAGAAGACTACGGCACGTACGTTGCCACTCACGTTTACACTCCGGCCGGGATCGCCCGGGCAATCGATGCCGGCGTCAAGTCGATCGAACATGGCCATCTCGCTGACGAAGCCACCATCCGGCGCATCGGAGAGACCGGCACCTGGTTGTCGATGCAGCCCTTCGCTGAAGACGATCACCACTACCCTGACCCTGTTCGCGCTGCCAAGAACACCGAGATCTGCCACGGCACAGAAGAGGTCTACGGCTGGGCGAAGCAGTATGGGGTGAAGACCGCCTGGGGCACCGATCTGCTTCTCGAACCTCAGTCAGCCCCTCGCCAGAGCCTGATGGCAGCACGTTTGGGCGAGTTCTACACCAACGCAGAAGCTCTCAAGATGCTGACCTCGGGGAACGCAGAGCTGTTCGAACTCGCCGGCGAACGCAACACCTACCGCGGTGCAAAGCTCGGGGTGCTCGCGGAAGGCTCGTGGGCCGACGCGATTCTGGTGGACGGTGACCCTCTGCAAGATCTGTCACTGATCGGCGACCCCGAGACGAACTTCAAATTGATCGTCAAGGGTGGCCAAGTCGTCAAGAACCAGCTGTGACCACGAACCGCCTCTATCCACCGTTCGAGGTGTCGCGCCGCCCCCTTCGGCACGTCGCGACACCCACCACAACCCGACAATAGGAGGAAGAAATGTCTTCTAATACCAGCAGGGCTCGTCAGAGCACCAATATCGATTCGTTGTTGAGCGTGAATCCGGTTTTTGTTCGGCCGGGTGAGGCGACGGAGTTTGACAAGTTCGTGATGCCTGATCAGCCGAGTTTGCCTGAGACGGCGTACCAGATCGTGCATGATGAGGCGATTTTGGATGGCAATAGTCGTTTGAATTTGGCCACGTTTGTGACGACGTGGATGGACGATGAGGCGAAGAAGTTGTATGCCGAAGCGGCCGATAAGAACATGATCGATAAGGACGAGTATCCGGCGACGGCAGCGATTGAAGAGCGTTGTTGGCGGATGCTTGCTGATTTGTGGAATGTTCCGAATGTGGACGACACGATTGGTACGTCCACGATTGGTTCGTCTGAGGCGTGCATGCTGGGCGGTTTGGCGTTGAAGCGCATCTGGCAGGAGAAGCGTAAGGCGGAGGGTAAGCCGTTTGATAAGCCGAATCTGATCATGTCGGCGGCGGTGCAGGTGGTGTGGGAGAAGTTCTGCAACTACTGGGAAGTGGAAGCACGTTTCGTTCCGGTCACCCCGGATCACATGGTGTTGGACGGGTTTGAGCTGGAGAAGTATGTCGATGAGAACACCATTGGTGTTGTCGCGATTTTGGGTCAGACGTTCACGGGTGCGTACGAGCCGGTGGATGCGATCGCGAAGAAGCTTGATGAGATTCAGGCGAACACGGGTCTTGATGTGAAGATCCATGTGGATGGGGCGTCGGGTGCGATGGTTGCGCCGTTCTGCCAGCCGGATTTGGTGTGGGACTTCCAGATTGATCGGGTGAACTCGATCAGCACCTCGGGTCATAAGTACGGTTTGGTGTATCCGGGTGTGGGTTGGGTGGTGTGGCGTAACACGGCAGTGTTGCCGGAGAGCATGATCTTCCACGTCAGCTACCTCGGTGGTGACATGCCCACCTTGGCGATCAACTTCTCTCGTCCGGGCGCGCAGGTGCTGTTGCAGTACTACCAGTTCCTTCGTTTGGGTCGTGAGGGTTACCGTGCGGTGCAGCAGAACTCGTTGGATGTGGCGCAGTACCTGTCTTCCGAGATCGCGAAGATCGGTGCATTTGAGTTGATCAGCAAGGGCGACACCATTCCGGTATTCGCATGGGTTCTGAAAGATGGACACACGCAGAACTGGAGTCTGTATGACCTTGCCGACCGGTTGCGGATGAAGGGCTGGTTGGTGCCGGCATACCCGATGGCTGATGACATGTCAGACATGGTGTTGCAACGCATCGTGGTGAAAGTCGGCCTCAGCCACGATCTCGCCTCCGCGCTCCTTGCCGACATACGCGGCGAAGTCGAATTCCTCGACTCCCTCAAAGCACCACTCCCGCTCGAAGCAAGCAACGGATCACACTTCCACCACTAGCAGACAAGCGTTCGGGGAGAGGGCCAGCACGGCGCTCTCCCCGAACGCTTCACCCTGTTGGCCCTCACCTCGGTGAGGGCGAGCCAGTACTACATGGAGGCATCACATGAGCAGCGCGAACGTGGCACCAATGGAGAAGCGGCGAAGCTCCGTCTTTGTTCCTACGCTCACAAAGCAGAGCTGGAGCTTCATGATTGGCTCCTCGCTGTTTGCGCTAGGCTCCGCGCCGGGGCTCAGCACCCTTATGGGAACAAACCTCTCGAATCTCTCTTTCTTCGTCGGCGCATGGTTTTTCACGGCAGCGGGTCTCATGCAGCTGTTTCTCAGCGGCGCGGTGAGCGTTGACGTCGATTACGCTCCTGGTCGTATGGTGCGCGCTGAGTGGCTGACCGCCGCAACCCAGTCTTTTGGCACGATTTTGTTCAACATCAGCACGACGGCAGCGCTGTACGCCAAGTCGGTTTCAGCCGAAGACCGCTTCGTGTGGAATCCTGACGCCGGCGGTTCCGTGGCGTTTCTCGTGAGTGGTGTGCTGGCGTTTGTCGCATACTCGCGCGTCGCCCGGTTGTGGGACCCCGGCCACAGAAACTGGTGGTCGGTGCTGATCAACTTCATCGGCTGCGTCGCGTTCGGATTCTCGGCGGTTGGCGCATACGTGCTTTCTGACGGCGATCTGGTCAATAGCGCATTGGCGAACTGGGGCACGTTCATCGGTGCCATTTGCTTCTTCCTCACCTCACTTATCGTCTTGCCGCAGTGGCAACGCCGCTAGCGCCGCAACGCGCGTCGGCGCAGTAAGAAGACCGCAGGGCACTCATGTCGCATGTTCTGGCAGACCTTCTTACTCTCGGTGTCGCTGTTGCCATCAGTCCGATCGCGATGGTCGCCGTGATTCTTATGGCGACCTCAGGCAAAGGCCGCACCAACGGCACAGCTTTCATGCTCGGCAGCTACATCTTCTGCATCGTCTTTGTCGGCTCTTTGGTGGTGATCGGCCGCTCTGCCGGCGCCGACGATGAGGAATCTGCGACGCACATGCTGATTGACGCGGTTGAGATCGCGCTTGGAGCGTTCCTGGTCGTCATGGCGGTTCGGCAGTGGCAGAGACGCTCTCACACGGGCACCCCGCAATGGATGAACGCCATCGACGGCATGACTGTGTGGAAGGCATTCATTGTCGGCATCCTCATCTCAGGGCCGCTGTCGCCGAAAGATCTGCCGCTGCTTTTCGCCGCCAGTGGCCGAATATCGCAGGCCGAGCTTGCCGTTCACGAGGTGGTTGCTGTGGTCTTGATCTTCGGGGTGATCGGGGTGATGGCGATCATCATTCCTTGGCTGATCAGTGTGATCGCTCCGAGCCAAGTTGAGATGCGATTGTCAGGTTTGCGGGATTGGTTGATCGGCAACCACGCGGTCATCATGACCGTGCTCTTCTTGATTCTGGGGGCCAAGCTGATCGGTGCGGGGGTAGCCGACCTTGTGTCATGAAATCTCGAGACTTCACGAGGAGTGTTCATGTCGGTAGAACTGCTGCAGGTGACGATTGTCGCGGTCATCGTGATCGTCGTCGTCAACTCCGTCGCTTCGCGCCTGGGCGTGGCGGGGCCGCTCCTTCTGGTTCTGGTCGGGGTGGGCATCAGCGTTCTTCCCATGGTTCCGCCAATCTTGGTGCAGCCGCAGTTGATTCTCGTCGGGGTGCTGCCGCCGTTGCTCTATTCGGCCGCTGTGTCTGCGCCCGCGATCGAGCTACGGCGCGACTTTGGCGCGATCAGTGGCATGGCTGTCATGCTCGTCGTGATCAGCTCGCTCGTGCTTGGATGCTTCTTTTCGTGGGCAATTCCGAGCCTGGGTTTTCCACTGGCGGTTGCACTTGGTGCAATACTCAGCCCCACCGACGCCGTAGCGACCTCTATCGTGCGCAAACTCGGGGTTCCCCGCCGAGTCGTCGCTCTTCTCGAAGGCGAGAGTCTGCTGAACGACGCCACGGCGCTTGTTCTATTGCGCACCGCAATCGCCGCTACCGCGGCGAGCTTCTCGATCTGGAGCACACTCGGTTCGTTTGCCTGGGCGGTGCTGTCGGCGAGCGTCATTGGCGTGATCATCGGCTATCTGACGCTTCGCGCGCGGGCGTGGATCGATAATTCCGTCGCGAACACCGCAATGGGCTTCACCGTGCCGTATCTCGCGTACTTGCCGACCGAGGCAGTGGGCGGCTCGGGGCTTGTTGCGGCCGTCGCGGCCGGTGTGGTCGTGGGACAGGGCGCGATTCGGTGGCTCACCCCAGAACAGCGCATCTCAGACAAGCTCAATTGGCGGACGATTGAGTTCGTCTTTGAAGGCGCAGTCTTCTTGATCATGGGGCTTGAGCTCTACGGCATCCTCGAGAGCAACCGGTCATCGGATGGTGGGGTGTGGCGGGGAATGTGGATCGCTGCGGTGGCGCTCATCATCTTGATCTCGGTGCGTGCTGCGTATGTGGCGCCGCTGATTCGTTTTCACACCTGGCGTGTCAAAAAGAACGCCAGAACTCGGTTGAGCGTTCACGAAGACACGAGAGAACCAGCACGTTATGAGCGCGCGACTCGCGCAATGAAACGAGCAACACGCATTTCGCCGCGGGGCGATGCTGAACAACGCGCCGGCAAGACTCGCGCCGACATCGACTATTTCGAGGCTTCGCCGCTGACGTGGAAGCCGACGGTGATTATCGTGTGGGCTGGAATGCGGGGAGTGGTCACGCTCGCTGCGGCGCAGACGCTGCCCAGAGACACTCCCGAACGAGATCTCTTGGTGCTGGTGGCATTTCTGGTTGCGGCAGGAAGCTTGCTCGTGCAGGGGCTGACGCTGCCGGCGTTGACGCGCTGGCTCGGTCTTCGAGATCCGGGTGGCGACGGCTTGCCGCGAGAAGAGATTCGTGAGTTGGGCAAAGCGCTTCGAGACGAAGCAGCGACAGCGCTCGGTCACGGCCAGATCCGTCGTCCGGACCGAACGCCGTTGCCTGCCGACATCCTGAGCGAGCTCGCCCCGGCGACCATCGATCCGCTGGCGTTGACTGTTGGCGACCCAGACCCGAGGTCCAGCGAAGTGCGCCTCGCTATCCTCGTATTCATGCGCCAGCGGCTGCACCAGATTTCGAAGACGGGGCAGTACAGCACCACCGCGATCCGATACGTCCTTGATGAGCTCGATGCCTCTGAGCTCAGTGTGCGACTGCGGCTCGGCAACGAGACCTGAATCTAGGAAGCGAGTATCACATGACTGCCGAGTCTTTTCCGATGATTGGGATCGCCCTCGCGCTGGTCTCAGCGGCCGTGCTCTCGGCCGGAAACCTTCTGCAGTCGCGTGGCGTGAAATCCTCACGGAACAGGTCGGGATCGGTCAGCGTAGCGGTGCCCACCATGTCGCTTGTGCGCAACCGCGTGTGGTTGCTTGGCGCAGTGATGCTGGGGTGTGCAATTCTGCTGCAGATGGCCGCGTTGGTCTTCGCGCCGCTGATGGTCGTGCAGCCCCTTGGCGTGACATCGCTCATTTTCGCCACACTCATCGCCGCATTTGTGCTCAAGAAGCGTCCCACCAAACAGGTGCTTCTAGCGATAGCGGTGTGTGTGATCGGCGTGGCCATCTTCGTCACCGTGGCGGCACTCGTGAGCACTCAGCATGCCGTCGACGATGCGCAGCTGATCGCGGTGCTCGTTGTCTTGGGTGGTGTGCTCGCGGTAGCGGTGATTTTTCTCATCGTGGATCGTCGTGTGGGGGCCCCGCCGATCATGTGGGTGCTGCTGGGTGGAGTGTTCTCAGCGTTTGTGGCTACCCTGGGCAAAACCGTGATCTTGCGCATTCAGACGGCCCTGAGAACACGGGACTTCGACTTCGATGGCACCAATGTGCTGACCATTGGCTGCATAGTCGGGATCGGGGTTGCCGGAGGGCTTTCGATCTACTTCGTGCAGCGGGCTCATGTGGCGAATCGACCTGACGTTGTGCTGGCCGGACTCACTGTTGTGGACCCCGCGGTGGCCGTGATCATGGGTATTGCAGTTCTGGGTGAGGCGAGCGCCGCGCCGCCATGGGCGTTTGTGGCTTTCGCCGTTGGCGGAGTGACAGCTGCCGCTGGCGTGCTCATGCTGTCGCGGGCAGAACGCGAACCGGTTGACGCGTACGAGTCGTCCCCTCAGCTCGTGAACGACGAGAACACGAGCTGAGGGAACCCGACTACGAGAGCCTCTTGCGCAGACGGTTCAGTTCGTCCTGCGTCAGTCCGGCAGAGAGAAGATAGTTTGCCGGTCCTCCGTGGTGTTCGTCGGTCCACTCCAGAGCAGCCGAGATTGCATCGGGAGGCGTTGCGGTGGCGAGGGTCTGCAGTGCCGGCGTGATTGGAAATCCGAATGACTCCATAGCGTGAAGCATCCCGTCAGCCCAAGGCCCGGCCAAGTTCGCTTGAGACTGGGCGTAATCTGCGACAACGGCGTCACGCGCGGCCCCGGCGGCTTCGAGGATGATGGCAACAGCCACGCCGGTGCGGTCTTTGCCCGCCGTGCAGTGCACCAGCACGCCGGTCGGCTCATCGTCGTTGACTGCCGCGACCATTTGAGCGACACGCACGAGGTCGGCGCCACTGTGGCTGAGAATGTCGACGTATAGCTCGCTCAGGGTCGGAATCGATGCCATGGCTTCAGCGACCGTTTCAGAAGTCGGGTTCGACATAGCGTCTTGCATGAGCGCCACCATGTTGCCCGACAGAATGGGCAGCTCTACGGCCTGGAACGTGCGTGTCTCAGGCAGTCGGTCGGGAGCTGCCTCGCGCTCCTGGGGCGTTCGAAAGTCGACCACGACACCGATTGAGGTGCCCGCGACCTGCTCTTCGCCGACGGTATCGAGCGCGTTCAGCGCGTCTGAGCGGTAGAGCACTCCAACCGCCGTGGTGCCACCGTCTGACCGCGCCGTGCCTCCGGTGTCTCTAAAGTTGTACAGTCCGCTGATCATGGTGACCTTTCGTCGTCTATAGGTGGATGTAGACAGATTGACGGGAGCGACATCAGGCACCATCGACGGGCCTCCGCAGCGATGTGCGCAGTGCGCGCAGCACCAACAGCATGCCCGCCAATCCAAGCAGAGCCCCGATGAATGCGAACAAGCCGACGTCTTGGGTGAGCAGCGGGCCGCCGCCTGAAATGAGCAGAACGACTGCGGTGACGATGAGAGCGACTCCCACGAGCGTTGTCGTCAGCTGCCCGACGAGTGAGGCGATCCACCCGCGTTCGAACGGGTCGCGGAACATGCGCAGGCTCATCCCGAAGGTGCCGTTCTCGAGCTGACTTGCGAACGTCTCAATCCGGCGTGGCAGCCGCCTCAGCTGCTCGCCGACGACCTGCATCTTCACCTGAGCCTCCGCGAGCATCTCGGCCGGGTCGAAACCGACCCTCAGGAAGTGAGGTGTGCGAGACATCGCGCGATCGACCATGTCGTAATCCGGAACGAGCAGACGCAACGTGCCCTCGAGTGAGGCGATCGTGCGAAACACCAACACCAGTCCGGGCGGAAGCGACATCTGATGGCGGCGCAGCACATCGATCACATCGCGGAAGATGCTCGCATCGGTGCTGCCGTTGTGCATACGCGTCAAGATCACCCCGATCTCGTGTTGCAAGGCAGCGCGGTCGATATCACCGCCGGCGCTTGCATCCGCAGCGATCATGAGCAGCAGATCAGTCAGCGCAATATCGTCTTCAGCGGCCATCGCCGACATCATCGCAATGAGCATGCGTCGCATGCTGCGCTCAACCACTCCGACCGAGCCGAAGTCGATCAGTGTGATCTCGCCATCAGGTCTGAGAATGATATTGCCGGGGTGAAGGTCGGCGTGAAACACCCCTCGAACTGCTATCTGCTCGAACACTGTGTCGACGAGAGAGTCGGCAATCTCGCGGGCGGTCGGAAATGGCTTGACCGCAGTGGCGGCGAAAGTTCCAGCGACCACGTGCGCGTCGAAGGCGTATGTTTCGGTGTGCGCAACGCCACCGCCCGCCACCATGTCGTCCGGTAGTGTGCCATTCATGCGAGCAAAGGGCACGCCCTCAACGCGCTCTTGCACCATCATGCGCTCCCCGCACAGCGAGGCATACACTGCCGGCACGTGAATCGTCTTCACATCCGACTGGGCAAGCGTCGCGCGCAGCAGTTCTGTGTTTGCGAGTTCAATTCTGTAGTCGAGCTCTTCGGCTAGCGAGCGCGTGAATTCGGTCGCCAATGCACTCAGCCCGTACGCTCGCGCCCACGACGCGCGGAGCTCGGCATCGGCCGCTAGGCGCACAATGATGTCGGAGTCGATCTTCACAGACGCGCGAGCATCGGGTCGTTGAATCTTGATGACGACGCTTGCACCCTGCTCCGCGCCTGCTTCGGGTTGAAGCCGGGCGGCGTGCACCTGGGCGAGAGACGCCGTCGCTAGCGGTCTCTCATCGACCCACTCGAACGATTCCTCGAGGGCGCCAGGCAACTCGGCCTCGATCGCTGCTTTGGCCGTCGGCCACGACATCGGTGATGTCTGCATCTGCAGTGTGGCGAATGCTTCGGTGAACTCGCGAGGCAGAATGTCGTCGCGAGTCGATAGCACCTGCCCGACCTTCATGAACGTCACGCCGGCCTCGTTCATCGCGGCAACGAGCGCCGTCGGCACATCCTGCTCCTCGCCACGCCGGTGACTTCCATACAGGCTCAGCCCGTGCTTCGAAGCGATACGCAGCGTCTGCGCGTATCGAAGCATGCGCTTTCGTCGGCGAATGATGCCCTTCGCCGCACGAATCGGATGCCATCCGCGGTCAGAAGGCCAGAAGAGCTCAGACAGCATGATGACCGTGACGGCGATGGCGAGTTGCCAGCCGAGCGCCACAGCTACGAACAAGATGCCGATCGCACTCGACACATCGAACTGTCCACCGGCAGTGACATCACTCGCTTCGAGCGCGACCCTCGCCAGCGGTACTGTGATCGCGTACACGACACCGCCCGAGAGAATCGCGCGTATCCATCCGATGGGGGTGCCGAACACGTGTTGCGCGATCCACGCCGCGCTCAGGGCGAAGACCACGCCGATGACAATGATGGGAACCGTGCCGAACATCGGACCTCCTAGGCTGCCCCGACCGTACTTCGAAGCGCCTCTCGGACTTGCCGTTCAGGGTATGGTTTCACCCCCTCGGTACTCATGCGCGATTGCGGCAGTCACCCGGTTGTCACCCCATCGGGTGCCTTGCTCAAGCCGCGACGATGCGGAGCTAGCCGGTGGGCGAGAGGAACCGCAGTCGTGCTCCGGCGCTGATCGCCTCTTCGCGCGTACTGCAGTCGAGTTTTCGATACAGCGATCGCAGCTGTGACTTGATTGTGTTGGGCGACACGAAGAAGCTCGATGCGATCTCGGCGGTGGAACTGTGGGTTACCAGGGCGTTCAGAACGCGCAACTCGCCCTGCGTGAGCGTCGGCCGGATCTGCATCTCAAAATAAGACCGCCCTTCGGTCATGCTCTCGAGTTCGTTCGCGAGTTCGGCGGGCAGACGTGCATGCACCGCTTCGACCAGTTGGCGCGGCAGCGTCGTCAGCAGACGCGCGTTGTCGGGGTTGCGAACGAGACGAAACACCCGTAGCGCGGTGTCGATTGAGACTTCTTCTGTGCGTGCCAACTCAAGCCATCCCCCCAGGAGTGCACACTCGGCACGCGGTGCAGGCCCCAGCGTCGGGTTTTTGGTGAGCAGCCGCAGCTCATCGGCGGCGGTGTCGAAGCGGTTCTCGCGAAGTAAGAGGTGCACCGACGCGATCGAGGTGAGAATGCCAGCGCCGCGCGCTTCATCGGCGAGCCTTCTGGCTGCGGTGAGATCTCCGGTGATGCACAGGGTTTTGATGGATGCTGCGCTGATCACGTCGAAGGCAAACGACCCCGGGTGTACCGGGTGGCTACCTCGTGCCAGGCGCAGTGCCTCAAGCGCATGCTCCGGTTGATCTCGTGCAAGCAGCGCCCGGCAACGAGCGAGAAGCGCGAACGGCCAAATGAGGTCATTAGCGTCGTAGGGCTCAAGCAGCGACAGCTGTTCGTCGAGGTCTGCTGACAGCTGATCAGCGGCTATGAGCGCCGCAGCGGCCCGCTCGGTGGTGATGCTCGCCGTGGCGTGCGCGTATGAGGGTGCGGGAAGTTCCCGAGCACGGTCGAGCGCGCGCTGCGCATCGCCCAGCGCGCCACGCACGGCATGCGCCAACGCCACTCGCCCGACTGCAGTGCGTTCTGCGTCCTGCTGTGCTGAGAGCTTGCCGAGTTGACGGGCGGTCGCGAACTCGAGCAACGCATTGCTGGTGTCTCCCGCGGCGAGCAGCGTCGCTCCGATCTGAAGGCGGAAGAACCAGAGTGGGCCGTCAAGCCGGTCACGTGATTCGACACGAGTCTGCGTGATTCGGTCGTTCAACCGCTTCGCAAATGTCAGGGCAGGTTCCAGTTCGCCGCTCACGCGGAAAGCGATCATCTGGGTGAGCAGAACAAAGTCGATCTCTTCTGGGCTCATCTTTCGCCCATTGTCTGAGTGAAGCAGTGGTTTCGCCGAGCGAGATGTGCGCGCGATTGCCGCTGTCATCGGATGAACGATGCGCAAGGCCGGGTACCGCTCCAGAACTGGAGGATCGAGGTCGGAGACAGCTGCAATAAGTGCTTCTGTGTGCGAATTGAGCAACGGCCAGACGTGGAACATCGCGATCTGAGCGATCGACTCTGGGTTGCCAGAGTCGACGGCCCGGTCAAGTTCTTCTCTTGCGGTGTCTGGGTCGTTGAGGTTCACCTGGCTCTACTTTCGGGCCGCGGAGTAGGCTCCCGAGAGACCCGAACGTCAGCTCGCCATGCACGTCTCTCGTAGATGAAACGATTCTAACCCCTGGGTTAACCCGTGTTACGGCCACGAGCCGCGGCTGCCGCAGCGAGTAGCCGCTGCGTGTATGGGTGCTGCGGGCGTTCAAAGATCGCAGACGCCGCAGCGGTTTCGACCAACCGTGCGTTTTGCATCACTGCGACCCGGTGCGCAATGCGCTGAACAGCTGTGAGGTCGTGCGAGATGAACAGATACGAGACAGCGGTGCGCTCTTGCAACTCGATCAGCAGATCGAGAATCGTTGCACGCAGCCTCGTATCAAGAGCGGACGTCGTCTCGTCACAGACGATGACCGACGAGCGTCCGGCGAACGCGCGCGCGATCGCGACTCGCTGCTTCTGACCGCCCGACAGTTGATGGGGAAGCTTTGCGAGCGTATCGGCAGAAAGGCCAGTGCTCGCGGCGAGCTGCTCGGGGGAGCGATCGCCGTGGAGCAACTCGATGGCGCGACCCAACGTCTGCGCCACGGTTCGGCGCGGGTTGAGGGATGACTCTGGGCTCTGGAATACAAACTGCACGGGAGGAGGCGACGTCGGTGCGTTGATCGTCACTGAACCCTCGTGCGTCGTCAATCCTGCGAGAGTGCGAGCGAGCGTCGTCTTTCCGCAGCCTGATTCACCGACGAGAGCGAGGGTCTCGCCCCGATCGATATGCAGGGAAACATCGTTCACAGCCACGAACGATCCGAACCGTTTGGTGACTGTTGATGCGACGAGCACTCGTTCACCTCTGCTGAATCTATGGGGTGCAGCAGCTCTGTGGCCGAGGCCCTCCAGAGGAGCGATTGAGAACCCGGCGGTGGCCGCTATTGCGTGGGAGCTCACTGTGTCGACGATGCGACCACGCTCGAGCACAGCTAGCCGATCGCAATACGCTGCCACGGTGGGCAGATCGTGGCTGATGAGGAGAGTCGCGAAACCGAGTTCACGCTGAAGACGCTTCACGAGAGAGAGGACGTCGGCCTGAGCGTGAGGATCGAGTCCTGTCGTCGGCTCATCCAAGATGAGCAGCTGAGGCCGGTTGGCAAGGGCCATCGCGACCATCGCGCGTTGTTGCTGGCCACCCGACAGTTCGTGCGGGTATCGGTAGGCAACTGCCTGAGGGTTCGGCATGCCGACTTCGGCGAGAGATCTCACCGCGGCCTTCTGCGCGCGAGACTTCGCGACGCCACCAAGTCGATGCGCTTCGGCTATCTGCGCGCCCACTGTGGCCGTGGGGTTGAGCGCGCGCCCGGGCTCCTGGTACACAACGCCGATGTCGTTGCGTCGATACTCTCGCAGCGCCGTCCCGTGCAGAGCCAGCAGGTCTTGTCCGGCGACGCGCAATCGCTCTGCGTGTATCTCCGCGTTTCGGCTGGCATAGCGAGTGAGCGCCATTGCGACGCTGCTCTTTCCCGAGCCAGATTCTCCGATGAGCCCGAACAGCTGTCCTCGTTCGATCTCGAAAGAGATGCCGTCGACAGCGCGAACGCGCTGCCCGCGTGATCGATAGGCGACCTCCAGCGACTTCACCTGCACCAGAGCGCTCATCGACGAAACACTTCTTTGAGGTTATCTCCGATCAGATTCACCGAAACAACGAAGGAAGCGATCGCGGCCGTCGGAAACACAACCGTCCACCAGGCGGTGCGCAGGTATGCACGGTTTTCATTCACTGCAAGGCCCCAGTCTGGCGACGGGGGCGATACGGTCAGTCCCAGAAACGACAGCGAGGCTGCGATGAAAACCGCAGCGGCGAGGCTCAGAGTCGCCTGCACGAGCACCTGGGGCCAGACGTTCGGGAGCAGTTCTGATCGCAGCATGCGGATTGCACGCTCGCCCTGCAGCTTCGCGCTGGTGATGTAGTCCTTGCCCATTTCGACCAGGACTTCTGCCCGAATGACCCGCGCAATTGACGGAGCGAACAGAAACCCCACGCTCAAAGCGACAACGATGGTGCTTCCACCGAATGCAGCAACGAGCACGAGAAAGAAGATGATGCTGGGAATCGCGAGCACGATATCGAACGATCTCATCAGCAGCTGGTCGACCCACCCACGATAGAAACCCGCAATCAGGCCCAATGTGGTGCCGAATGCGGTTGCCAGCAAGGCACCGAGCGGTGCGACAATCAGCGCCGACTCTGAGCCAGCAAGCACCCGTGCAAGAACGTCACGGCCCAAACGATCCGTGCCCATCCAGTGTTCGGTGCTCGGTGCTTCGAGTTTGGCGCCAGTGTCGCCGAAAGGGTCGAGTCCCAACCAACGCCAGCCCAGTGCGGCGATAACCCACCCAGACACGATCAGCACGCTCAGCGTGAAAGTCGGTCGTCGCCACAAAGCGGCTTCTGCCCTGTTGCGAGGCAGCGGCGCACGCGACGGCTCATGGTCAGTCTCGAATGCCGGTTCACCGCGCAGCATCAGCTGCCTCCTGAGAACCGTACGCGCGGGTCGATCATCGTGAAGACGACATCGGTGGCCAGCAGTGCCAACATCGAGATGACGGCGGTGATCATGACACCAGCGGTAAGCACGAAGATGTCTTTCTGCTGCGTAGCCGTCACGAGCAGCGCGCCGAGGCCGGGATAGCTGAACAACGTCTCGACCACAGCGCTTCCGCAGAGCATCGCGCCGAGGTAGATCCCGAGCAACGAGACGACCGGAATCATGGAGTTGCGCGCCACGTGTCTGCGCAACAATGCGCTGCCATCCACGCCCTTGACTACAGCGGTTCGGTAGAACTGCGATCCGGTTGTTTCGATAACGGCATTTCGCGTCATCCGTGCGAACACCGCGAGAGACCCGAGTGCGATGGTGATCGCAGGAAGTGTCATAGCGCGAAGTTGAGCAGGCAATCCTTGGCCTAGCGCATCACCGGAGTTGATCGGAAGAATCGGCAGTGCGAGCCCGAACACGATGAGCAACAGCACGCCGATGACGAACTCGGGCACGGCGGCTAGAGACATCAGCACGATGGTGAGTGCCCTGTCGCTGCGCGACCCTTCGCGTCGTGCTTGCGCGACACCGAGGCCGATCGCGATCGGCACCAGCATGAGGAACGCATACAAGCCGAGCATCATGGAGTTGCTCAAGCGTCCGAAAACGAGATCGAGAACGCGCTCGTCGTAGACGAGACTGATGCCCCAATCGCCTGTCAGCAGACCGCCCGTCCAGGCGATGTAGCGTTCGATCAAAGCGCCATCAAGATTGTGACTCGCGTTCCATTGCGCGACCTGTTCTGCGGTCGCGTACTGCCCTAGTGCGTTTCGACCGGGATCGCCCGGCACAACCTCGATGAGAGCGAAGACGATGATCGACACCACGCAGAGAACCGCTGGAATCTGCAGGAGCCTCAGCCCGATGAGTTTTGGTGTGGCGCGTTGACGCTCACGAAACAGCGCTGATCGGCTAGCCATAGCGGAGCCGGTCTCACCGGAGGCGGGAACGCTCACAGGCTAGTTTGCGATCGATATTCCGGCGAAGTTGTAGCCGGAGTAGAAGTCAAGGGCCCCGACGAAATCGCCAACCACGCGCGTGTTCTGGAGAGCTCGCGATGTCGAGAACGCGGGTACGACAACGGGAACGTCGGTCCATTGGATCTCTGCAATGTCGTCGACCAGCAGCTGTCGCTCAGCCTCGTCGGTCGTCGCATCGAACAGCACGCTGAGGTCTTCGAGATCGGAGTTCGCGTAGTGCGATGCGTTCATGGGGCTCTGCTCTGCGTAGATCAGTGAAATGTACTGTGACGGAACCCGCTTTGCCCAACTCGTGGCAGTCACGGGTGCGTTCAACCACGGGGAGTTCTCGCCCTCGGCGTAGTACTGCTCGCTCGTGAGCACTTCGAGCGTCACTTCGAAGCCCGGCACCGCATTCAACTGCTGTTGCAGTACTTCTCCGAGCAGTTGGTATGACGTGGTGAGGGTGAACTCGATGGTGCGGTTGCCAAGCAGACGCGCCACTTCGTCCAGATCTTGCTGGCGCTGCTCTAGACCTTGTGGCTGGAGAAGGTAATCGGGCAGGAACACGGTGTCGTTCGCGACTTCAGCGTTGCCTTCATAGACATCGTCAACCAGCTTCTCGCGATCAATCGCCCAGGCGATCGCTTGTCTGACTGACTCGTCGTCGAACGGCGCCAGGTCAGTGTTGAAGAAGAGCCCGTCGATTCTGTTGTAGCTCGAAGAGATGATGTTGTACTCGTCGAGATCAACGGTGGATGCGACGTCAGAGGTGAGCCCGATCCGATCGAGTTCACCCGCTTGGAATGCCAGCACGCTCGCTTGGGCGTCGCCGTAGATCTTCAGCTCGACCCCGTCGAGATCGATCTCATCGGCATTCCAATAGTCCGGGTTCTTGACGTACGTGGCCCCTTGGCCGATGGTGTAGTCCTCAAGAAGGAACTGGCCGGCGCCCACGGGGTCATCACGCCATGTGCCTGGAACGTAGTCAGCGGGAAGAATGCCAGTGTTTGTGCCAGTGAGTAGAAGCGGAAAGTCCGCGAAGGGTCGCTCGAGTGTGAACCGCACCGTGTCGGCCGCAACTGCAGAGGTCGACTCGAGGATTCCGGCGAAGGCACTGCCCCCTGGAGACATGCTGTCGTCGGCACTGATGGCATCAAATGTGGCTGCGACGTCAGCAGCGGTGACGGCGGAGCCGTCGTTGAACAGCGCGTCACCGCGAAGAGTGAATGTCCACGTCAGCCCATCCTGCGAGGCTGACCAGTCCGTCGCGAGTCGAGGATTCAGGTAGCCATTCACGTCGAGGCTCACCAGCGGCTCGGTGACGAGGCCGGTGATAGCGAGTGCATAGGGATCTGCCGCGGTGAGTGGGTCGATATCACCCCCGGGGTCGAAGATCGCCAGGCGGTAGACGGCATCGCTCGTATCAGCAACAGTGCCACTCGCATCGTCGGACGCGCATCCTGAGACCAGTGCAATGCACGTCGCCGCTAACGCGGCCAGGCTCGCGCGGGTCTTTCGATGTCGCCCGCGAGCTCTGGCAGCGTGGTTTTCTACCGCCCACGGTGGCATGACCCGACTCCATTTCTGTGCAGATTGCTCAACCGTCTATCGAGATCACCTTATCGCGAGCAACATATTTACCATCGTGGCGGTTACCACTCAACGCTGTCGCAGCCCTAGATTGGCCGCATGACTGATGTTGCTGGCTCCACCCCGATCACGCTCGCACATGACATCCAAGGATCAGGTCCGCTGGTGGTGTTGATTCACGGCATCACCGAGCGCAAAGAATCATGGGATCCGATCGACCTTACCGACGAGTTCGAAGTGCTGCGCGTCGATGTGCGCGGCCACGGCGACTCACCGCTGCAATCACCCTACGACCCGCGCACGTTGGCCGCAGACGTGCATGCAACCGTCGAGGCGGTTCGGCCCGGTGCAGTTCCACTTGTTATCGGGCATTCGATGGGCGGCATCATCGCCACCGCTTACGGCGTGCTCTTCCCCACGGTCGGGGTGATCAACATCGATCAGGCCCTCGCGCTTGGCGACATGCAGAAGAAGGTGAAGTCTCTTGAACCGCTGCTCAAGAGCCCGCTGTTCCCTGTTCTTGTAAGTAGCATGTTCCGCTCAATGCGCGGCGTGCTGCCTCGTGAGGAGAACAAGCGTCTTTCTCGGTTGCGAACGCCGCGCCGTGAAGTGGTGCTCGGTGCCTGGGCGCCGATGCTGCAGCAGACGCCCGAAGAGCTGGTTGAGACGGTGAAGCAGTTGACCGCATTCCCTTCGGACGTGCCCTACTTGTTCATCGTCGGAATCGACCCCGGCGAGGACTACTACGCGTGGCTGGCTGAGTCGATCCCGAGCTCGACCTACGAAGTGTGGCAGCAGGGCCACTACCCACACCTCGTCGAGCCGGAGCGGTTCGTGGCCAAGGTGAAAGAGTTCGCTGCCACGTCATCGCCCAGTTGACCCCTCGGGTCGGCGTCGTGCCTTGAGACGCACGCGGAAGCGAAAGACTCCCCACACCGCCACCGCAATGATCACCACGCCGGCCAGTTGCCAGAATCGGGTGGAGAGCACGTCGCGCACACTGACCGGTCCGACATCTGAAGGTGCGATCTGCGGTTCGACCAGCGCCGCAGCCTCTTTCGGAGAGCCGTCGTAAGAGACGACTCCCGTCCCTCCGTCGGGAGAAAGATCGCGCAGATCTCCGACACTCACTGCATCGTCGAGCGCGTGAGGCAGTTCACCGAGTGTGGCGGCGATCCCCGACGCCTGCGCATGCTCCGTTGACGGTTTCGGCGACCAACTTGCCGCAGTGGTGCCCGATCGAATCACCACGCTGATCGACGGATCCGCGAACGCCTGTGTCGACGCCGTGATGCCATCGAGAAAAGCAGGCGAGCCCGCGTCGCCCGTGAGAGTGAGCTCGTCTACGAGCGCTTGCAGGTCGCTATCAACTGAGGCAGTTGCATCCCAGCCGATCGTTCGAGTGACGGCAGGTGCGAGCTCAGCGACGAGCACGGACAAGTGAGCGATGAGAGCTGCTCGCGTCACGCCGAGGTCGGCTGTCGAGACTCCGCTCATGATATCGATTGCGCGAATATCGTCTCCGGATGCTTCGACAATCTCGCGCACAAAAGCGTCGATAACTGGCCAAAGCGCGGGCTCGTCGCTCACAGTCGCGCTCAACAAGACCACATCGACGGCTAGGCCCGCCGCGCGGCTGAGCGCGATGGTGCGTTGCAGCCGCTCGAGAGTCTCGTCACTCGCCCCCGAAGCTGTCGGGTCAGGTGGTGGCAGATCCACGCGCAGTCGCTCAGCCCCGAGGGCCACAGCTTCGGCGACGTCGCTCGCAATGTCGGTCGTGGGGTCAGCCCAAAGCGCGTACGAGTAGGTCAACGCGCGTCCCGGCGATTCGGTGGATGCTGAGGGCAATGCCGGCACGCCGGTGACGACCGGATCCTCATCTGCTGACGCCGTGGTGATCATCAGGCTGTCTTCGCCGGTGCGCAACAGTTGTTTGATGCGCCAGTAACCGTCTTCTAGCACCATCACCACCGAGTACGTCTCGACGCTCTCGAGAATCGTTGAAGTTCCGTCGACGACTGTCTCACGCACGACGCGTGCCCTCTCATCGTCGAAAGCCACAATGGAGCCGTCGCGGGAATAGAAGGTAAGCCGCAACTGATGACCCAAAGACCACATCGCTGTGGCTTCGTCGCTCGGCAGGTTGAGCACGTTCTCTCTTGCCTGACCACTGAATGTGTCTTCAACGGCATCGGTATCGCCGTGTGACTGATAAGCGCCCATCGCTGCCCACGCCCTGAGATAGGCGGACTCGAGCAAGATACGAGTGGGGGACTCCATCTCGCGCTCGCGCGTCCACTCGTCACGTTGCCACGTGACAAGTGTGTCGGCCATGGTCGGTACCGTGTCAACATCGTGCAGGGCATCTTCGGTTGAGGCGCCTGACGTAAACGTGCTCACGATGGTTCCCGACAAGCTGATGGCGAGAAAGCCGGCTATGAGTAGCGCCACCGCGAGCATCGAGGCGATTGCCAATTTCGCGGTCGTCAACTTGATCACGGCACGTTCACCGCTACGGTCGAGCCGAGAATGGTGACGTCGATATTTGCGATCGTCACTGAACCGGCAAGTGGAATCTGGATGGAAACAGAACCCGAGTCGAGCTGGCCCTCGGCGCTGACGCCTGGGCCTGATACCGAAACAGCCGCACCGTCCGGAGCGAGGGCGCCGTCAAGGCCGATCACCGGTCCAACGTCGATGCGGAGCACCCCGTCAGAGCGTGTCACCGTGGCAGGAAACTCACCCAGCGCTGGCGCAAACGTCAGGTCGATAGAGGTTGCAGCATCCACACCTTTGGCGCGAGCCGTGATCATGGTCACGCCAGCGATCGTAGGCGATTGCAGCCAAGTCTCGGCCTGCCCCGAGATCAAGACTGCGTTCGCGGTGCCCTCGCCGTTCGGTCCCGACCAGCGGAACTCGACCGCCGTGCCGTCTGCGAGCACGTTGTCGAACGCATCGCGCAGAATGTCCGTACGCACCAGAACAAGCGAGCGACCATCGGCGACTGCGCGCGAACCCGACGGTGCCACGACAGACAGCGCGAATGGCCTAGGCGGCCCGGCGACCTCGTCGAGATCGGCAGACGGGCTACGCACCTCGCCCAGCGAAGCCCAAACGGTATTGCGCCCGGCAACAGTTCCCGAGAACAAGTCTGCCCAGGCGAGCAGGTGCGCGCTGGTTGTCGGAAGCACCTGCACGCTGTCTTGGGGATTGATGCGAGTGAATTCAACAGGAGTGCCGTTGGCCACGGCGTTTCCCCACACGTCCTGGGGCAGTGCGACAGCCATCGACACGTCAGCATCATCGGCCACGATCGAGCGCGCACCGACAATCGTCTGCACCGAGCTCGCTTTGGCTGGGGTGATCACAACTTGCGTGCTGGTGGTGATGCCGTCCGACACCGCGGTGATCGTCATCAGACCGGCAACCTGTGTCAGTCCTGATGGCAAGGTGAATGACGTCGCGCCGCCATCGGGATCGAGGTCAAAGGTAGCTGTGCCCAATGAGCCGGCCACGATCAATTGCAAGGAGCCTGTCGCACCTGCGATGTCGATGACCGTCGACTCACCCGCGATTGTCGACGCCGGAGCTTCGACTATCAGCGTTGGCTGTGTGACCACTATCGGGTGAATGGGAAAGGCGCTCGCCGCACTGAGAGAGAGCGCTGCCGCCATGAATGCGGGCGTGAGCACCGCTCGCCGAGAGATATGCCGCGTCATTCGCTTGCCCCTCGCACGTAGCTTGTGACCGTGGCTGAGACCGAGCCGAACCCTGACTCTGCGGGTAGTGCGAGCGCGCCGGCGATTGCCGTGTCTGGGGTGGCGTGGGAGGGACCACTGAACGTCGAGGTGGGTATGGACGGGTAGATCAGTGCGAGTTCGCTCGGAATCGCTACATCAAAATTCGATGATGATTGCGCCGCGATGCTGTGCTCAAGGTAGGTATGGTCAATCCACGCGAGTCGCCCCAGCTCGTCGAGATAGGAGAACAAGACGTGGGGCACCGCGGCCTCGGTGACACTGTCGTTACGGATCGAGCCGCGCAGGCGATAGCTGCCGTCGTCTGCTTGCTCTACGCGCAACTGCTCGACCTGCAATCCAGTCAGAATGGGCGCTGCGGTCACCACGGCACGAGCTGACACCTCGACAGAGTCGACGCTCTCGCCTTCAGCGAGCACGAGGGGTGTGATGACCTGGGGGTCGAATTCAACGGGGCCGTTGAGATCGAGAGCATCGGTCTCGGTGGCGGGAGCGACGACCACCGGATCCGTCGTTCCATCTGCGGCGAGGTCTTCCTGCGTTCCGGAGCTCAACACACCACCGTCAGCTTCTATTCCATACTCGCCCGTGCCAGCGATGTATTGGAATTCGATGCGGAACGGTGTCGATTGGCCCGGCAGGAGTTTGTGAACCATCACCTGCGCTGCATCCCATTCGACCAATAGCTCTTCGTCGGGCCCGCGCAGCTGCGCTTGAACGGTGACATCAGCTGGCGTGACATCGGTGTTCGTCACTTGACCGATCACTACCCAACGGCCATCGAGTTGCACTGTTCGCACCATATCCAACATGATCTCTGGCCGGTCGAGCACATCGACGGCACTTGTCGAGTCCGCAGAAAGATCGGTGCGTCCTTGCGAGAGGAAGCCGACATCAGGGCGGCTGGTGAACTGGTCAGGCGGCTTAGTCGGATCAGACGGCGGGAGGTCGATCCGCCACCCCGCATCGGTGAGCACAGTCGCGAGCGTCGTCGTCACTTCATAGGACTGCAGTGAGGTCAGAAACGTGAGGTGCGCGCTCACGATGGCATTGCGCGCGTCGACAGACGTTTCGGACACATCGATGTCGCTGAGCTTCGCGTACGACGCAACGAGGCCGCCGTCACTGTTCAGATCAGCCTGAAACTGCTCGAACGTGGGTGCAGTAGCGGGATCGAGCAGCGCATACGCGTCGGCGAACCTACGGAAGTCGAGATGGTCGAAGTACTCCACGACCACATCTGAGGGTGGGGTCGTCGTCGGGCGCAACACGGCGCCACCGACCACAGCGAGCATCGCGACGACGACCAACACCAAGGCGATCCTGCCGCGCTTGCGTGTTGGCTTCGCTCGGGCCGCGGCGTTGCGCACGGCTGCGACCACCCCGACGCCTGGTAGCCAGCGACGCTTCTCGTTGGCTGTCTCTTCGTCGGGAACTCGGCGTGCTGCGCGAGCGAGGGCCGCATCTGTGCGGCGCCCGAGGCGCGCGGCGAGATTCAGCTTTGCGAAGATGCCGTGTTCAGCGAAGCGATGCCGATGCCAGCTGCGCGGAATGGGGGCGCCGACGAGATTCCAGAGCAAGACACCTAGAGCGAGCAGCAGTGCGCCGGGTGGAATCGTTCCCCACATGAGTCGCTGCCATAACGCGCCCTCTTGGGAATCAGAGGTGGCGGGCAACGGCTCAACGTCTGCTCGCTCCCACACATCAATGCCATTCTCCAAGGGCCCGAGATTCGTCCATCCACTGGCATCGAGCAGGGGTGAATAGAAGTCGTCGTTGTTGAAGACGTACTTCAGTGAGTACCGGCCAGGAGTGGCGAGGAACTGCTGAAGACTCCCGATTCCCGGAACCCCTGAGTACTTCGCGCCCTCGATGCGCTCGACCGGGCGTGATGTGAGTTCGGGCAGTTGGCGAGCAGAGTGATAGTTGCCATCCACGGTTTGGGCGGTGGTGTTGGCAGAGAGCCACGCCATCTGATCGCCAAATCCCAGCGTGAGGTAGCGCCAGTTCGAGTGCTGATCTTTCTCCAAAAACGATGTGATCGGCGCGATGTCGATCGAGTCTGGCTGGAAGGAGCGAAAGTGTGTGAGGTTGGCCGCGTACAGCGTGGTGAACAGATACATCACTGTCACCAGCGCCACTAGCAGGGCGCTGAGCACCCGCCCGAGCCGCGCTTTCATCCATGTGCTGATCGAGCCACGGGTTGCACTCACGACGAGCGCGCCCGCGAAAGGCAGAATCACGATCGTCGCCCAGAACGTGAATCGGTCGAGGGTGAGGATGTCGTAGGCGCCGCCGAGCAGTGCTCGCGGAATGAACGTCGTGCCACCCGTGCCGAGCAACGTCAACGCTGACAGCGACAGCGCCAGCGGCCACGCGCGTGTGGTGAACCCTCGAACCAGCGCGTACGGCAGCGCGAGCAGCATCATGCCCCAGGGGACGAGCCAGAAGACGAGACCGGCATTCGCGTTGACGATGAAACTGTCACGACTCGCGTGGGGGATAGACACCTGCGTGATGGGATCACTGCGTGAATGGAGCCAGTACGGCAGCACGACAATCAGCAAGACAGCGATCACCAGCAACGTAAATGCCGCGGTGCGTATGAAAGCGGGGCGCACGCGCCGCAAACGGCGGGCGATCAGCGGCCATGCCGTAGCTCGTGAGAATCGTACGGTGCGCGCGCCGGTTTCATCGGGCAGCGGTCGGCGAAGCTCGCGCACGAGCGCGGCGATCAACACCGGACCCAGGAAGAAGACTGACCCGAACAAAGTCGTCACATGGTGGCCCGCGGTGGTTGCCATTACGCACACCACTCCCGAGAAAAGGGCGCGCCTTGAACCTGTGCGTACCCACCGATCGGCGAACGGCAACGCGTTCAGCAGAAACCCGAGAGAGAAGGTAGTCGGCAGTTGGCCGAACACATGAACTGTCTCAGCTATGGACGATGAGAGCACGAGGAGGATCGCGGCCCACCCGGCAGCTCGATGCCCTACCCACAGCGCCGCGAAACGGTAAACCCCGATGGTGAGGATGAACAGCGCGAGTATCTGCACAACCACGAATGCGCCGAGCAATCCGAAGATCGAACTCAGAGCGGCGACTGATTGGTGCGCTCCAGGGGGGTAGCTGAATGTCGAGAAGCCGGTGTACCAGCGATCATCCCAACTCGAGAACCAAGAACGCGCGTAGTGGTCTGCGAAGAAAATGTGCACGTAGGCGTCGTAGGTGCGCTGATAGCTCCCCGAAACCAGCAGTGCGCCATGAAAGACAAGGACGAGCAACAGTGCGATGAGCAGCAGTCGGTGGCGAGCGACAAAGTAGGTCAACCGCCACCGAGAGTGAGCGCGCACGGGAATCAGCCCGGCGATAGCGCCGAGCTGATTCACCTCTCGACGAGAGGGAGCCCCAGACGGTCCAGGCACTCGGCGACCGCGCGGGTCATGACAGGTTTTGGCAGGACTGCGTCGACTCCAAGTTCGGCCAGATTGGCGCTCGGCAACTCAACGACACCGGAGACAAGCACAAATTTCGCTCTATCGCCGAGCTGATGAAGCGATCGAAAGAGATCAAGTCCGCTCTCGCCCGGCATATGAAAGTCAGAGAACACGACCTCGAATTCGGTCTCGGCGACGTGCGCGCGAGCTGATTCGGGTGCGTCCGCTTCGTGAACGTCATACCCATGCCGCGAGAGCAGATGAGACAACACCGCACGAGACACCGGGTCATCATCAACGACGAGTGCATTCGTGATCATCGCTTGGCCTCAGGGGCGTGCGGCGGAGCGACGAATGCAAATATCTCATCGAACTTCGTGAGGTCGAATATGCGCCACACGTCTGCAGCATCCGGTGCAAAAAACACAACCTTTGCTCCAACATGGCCGCAGAGCCGATGGGCCTGCACGAGCGCCGCTAAGCCGGCACTGTCGAGAAAAGTCACCCCACGCAGGTCGACGGTCAGCTGGGTTGATTCGGTGAACGTCAACGACGCGACCTGCTCTCGCAAAGTCACTGCACTCACGGAATCGAGTCGACCCGACAAGACGAGTGCCGTTTCATCGTTCGGTCCATTTTGCACGTGCACAAGGAAATCACCGTGCATAGGGCCCACGTGACGAGTGCTGTCATTCATCGAGGCTCTCCTCGCTCTCTGGTGCGGGAGCCCCGCGGCGTTTCACCACGAGCATCCACCGGTTCGTCTCGGACTCTCGAGCGTAGCGGAGCTCGTCGCTCAGCCGACGGGCGATGAGTAGCCCGTAGCCTCCGACCTGTGCTTGTCCGGCAACCGGAACGGGTGCGGCGTCTGGATCGAACGATCGTCCGTGATCGACGATGTGAACTTGCACCGCGGCGGCCGTGACGTCAACAGTGAGCGTGACGAGGCTCTTGCTCGAGACGCCACCGTGGTCGATCACATTCATGCAGATCTCGTGGGCGGCCAGTTCAAGTCTGCTGTGAGCGTCGGTCGATTCTGCCGGGTCTAGGTGTTCTAGCGCAGCCGCCAACCACGGCCCGATTTCGCGCAGCTGCGAGGCCTCAGCCGCGATCTTCAGCTCCGGCGCGCTCACCGTCGAGTCTGTGAGCTGCGAAGTTGTCTTCAGCACGAATGCAGTCTGGTCGTCAGATCGAGGATGCTGCTGTGCAAACTCGTCCACGTGCGAGAAAATCGCCTCCACCAATCCGGCCGATGACGTTTCGACGAGCGTGGAGCACAGCTCGTCGAACCTGTCGTAGCCGAACATCTGCCCGTCGCTATTCTCTTGCTCTGTCAGCCCGTCAGAGCCAATAACCAGCATCGACTCGTCATCGAGCGGCAGTTGCACGCGCGATGGCCTGAGCGAGCGAATAATCCCGAGCGGCGGGGCAGTCGCTGGCACCGAGGACGCAATTCCAGCTTTCACGTGCGTCATTGGGGAATGTCCGGCGTTGCATACGCTCACCGTATTGCCGTCAAGGTCCACGTAGCCGAACGCGAGCGTTACGAACATGCCCAATTGCTCGAGATAGTCGAATAGATCGTCGAGGAGATAGTTCCACGCGACGTCGAGATCACGGTCGGATGCTCCAGCGAACGCTGCACGAAGAGCACTTACGGTTCGGGTCATGACGATCGCCGCAGGAAGGCCCTTGCCCGAAACGTCGCCTACAGCGAACCACAGCGTACCGCCCGATTCCATGGTGACGTGGAAGTCTCCACCCGAGACATGCGCTGGTACGGTCGCCGACGCGACGTCAAGTCCGGGCATGGAAGCAGCTGCAGCCGTGAGTGTCGCCTGCGCGATGGACGAGGCGATGCGATGTTCTTGCGCGACAGCAATGCGCTTGAGTGACGACTCGTGCATGACGTGCAGTGATAGACCGAGCTCGATGGTGCCCGCGATGGTATCGATCAACCGGAGGTCCGCCGTGGTGAATTGCTCGCCCCGCGAGCGGGAGAACCCGAGACCGCCGAGAGTCTCGCCGCCAAAGGCGCGCGCGCCGCGCAACCCCAGCGTTGTGGTGGCGACCCGACCGTCTTCATGAGGGCTGACGGATGAAGGTCCACCGGAGAGCACCGCCTCGGTGACGCGTGCTGTCAACGCAGTACCCAGGGCTCCCGCGTCGCCGCTGAGACGTTCGGGAGTGAGCGGGAGTGTCTCGGACGGGGTAATCAGCAGAGCCGCATCCGACAGGGTGAGATCCCGAGCCACCTCGAGCATCGAGTCGAAGGCGGAATCCGTGTCGAGCACACGCACAACAAGGTCGGTGAGATCGCCGATCGCGTCCAAGCGCTCCTGAGCTTCAATGAGCGCGCCCGCGAGCGCCCCGACTTTGGCGAACTGGCGGCGGTACGACTCCGCGGCGGTCGCGATGCTCGAAAGCAATTCAGGGTTTCCCGAAGCGAGCTCTTCAAACTGTTGCAACGGGCCAAGATCGGGCCCGCTGGTTCTGGGAATGGCGCCCGGCGAGCGCAGCCAATCGGCGACCGTGCGCTCGCGGCTTGTCGGGGCGTCCGAGGGGGACATGTCAGTCCGCGTTCCCCGCAGCGGGGGTGACCGAGATGTTGAACACTTTGTCGAGATCGGTGATCTCGAGAATCACCCGTACGGCTGTCGACGGGGTGCCCAGCGTCAGCGTCGCCCCCGACTGAGCTGCTGCCTTGTGCACTCGCACGAGTTCAGCCAGAGCGCTCGAGTCGATGAATACGACCTGCGACAGGTCGATCACGACGCTTGTCGTTGCGCTGCCGAGCACAGCGTCGATGGCTCGTCGAAACTCGTCCACTTCGTTGGCATCGAAGCGACCAGCGAGTTCGACCGTTGCGGAACCTCCCGCTTGTTCGGTTTTCACCCTCATGATGTGTGCGCCTTTCTGCTCTCGGAGCTGTCTCCGCTGCGGGACTGCGGGTAGTCTCCGCAAAGGTCTCGCACCTTGATCTTCACCAAATCGCCCAAGAAGGCGAGACTAACCCTGATCGCGCTCACCGTGGAACCTGGGGCATCGATCCACTCGACAGGCACTTCAGCAACACGCATGTCGAACTTTGCCGCCAAGTAGAGCACTTCAAGGTCGAATGAGAAGCCGTCAATCTTCTGTTGCGAGAACAGCTCGGCTGCGGCAGCGCCAGTGAAGAGCTTGAACCCACACTGTGTGTCGAGCACTTTGATCCCGAAGAGCAGACTGACTAGCGAGTGAAGCCCCCAGCTGAGCACTCGGCGGAGCACGCTCTTGTGGCGAACGGTGGCGCCCGCTGCTTTTCGTGATCCGACCGCGACGTCGTACCCTTCGGCGATCTTCGCTTCAAGCGCTTCGAATTGCTCGATGGGCGTTGATTGGTCGGCATCTGCAAACAACACCAGCTTGCCTTTTGCGGCGAGCATGCCACGTCGCACAGCATCGCCTTTGCCCGCGTTCGCTGGCGCGCGGAGGAGCACCAGATTTGCGAATTGGAGATCTTCGACAAGGCGTACTGTCGTGTCTGTCGACCCATCGTCGGCAACGATCAGCTCCCACGGTCGCCCTCGGGCGCTCATGTGCGTCGCGATCGCACCGATCGTCGGCAAGATTCGGATCTCTTCGTTGTACGCGGGAATGACGATAGAAACTTCGGGCGGTTCGGCGTTTGGCGTGTTGACCCACGTTTTGTAGGCCTGGTATCGGTCGATGGCCTCCGTCATGCGATCCTCTCTTCAACGATGCTCGTGCGGCGGCTTCGCGCTATCGCATCTATGGCGAGAACGAGGAGCAGAACCGACATCGCAATGATCTGCACCACGATGAGCTGCGCTATGTCGGCGTGCCAAATGAGCAAGAGGATGAGCTGGAGTATTGCTCCGCCGAGAAGAATGGCCGACTGGCGTAGTTGTCCCTGCGAGAGGAACACGCTCGCGACAAGGTTGGCGACGGCGAACATGGTCGTCGCGATTGCATACGCCGCGAGAGGAACCGACAGGTCGCCATAAGTTGGCCCCAGCACCACACCCAACACTGGACCGCCGATCCAGAGCGCTCCTGCCGCGCATGTCAGTCCGATTGCGGCGATAACCACGATGCTGCCGCCCAGCAGGCGGCGTGAGTCGCTACCTCCGGCATGCCTTCTTGCCACAATCGGAAAGACGACGGTCGCGATCGACCACGACAGATAGAACACCGCCCGCCCTACCAGGGCGACCGCTGAATAGATTCCCGCATCGGTCGGAGTCAGCGCTACTTTTGCGATGAGGACATCGCTGTTGTTCGCGATCATCTGTGCCAAGAGCAAGACCGATACGAATCCTGCGTAGCCCGAGACCTCGCGCATCGGTATCGCTGGCGCGGGTTCACGATGGCTTGAGCGGGCCAGAATGGTCACCGACAACCACGTGACCACGAACGACGCTGAGAGCCCGATCGTTGCGCCGGTTACTCCCCACCCGAGAGCGACTAGGGCTATGGCGACGCCGAGCCGAGTCAGCATCTCGATGACGAACGTGCTTGCCAACAGTCCGAATCGGAGCCGTCCCTGCATGACTCCGCGGCCAACGGATTGTTGAAGATAGAACGGGATTCCGAGTCCCAGAATGATGAATGGCAACGCCGACTCGGTCTGGAACAACTCAGACCATGCTTGCGCTGGCGCGATCAGGATCACGGCCACCAGGATGCCTCCCGCGGTGGCCCAGATGCGCAACGACCTGGCAACGCGATCCGCCGCCCCAGGATTCTTCGTCGCTTCCGCAACACTTGTATAGCGCGCCGTCACCATCTCCAGACCCAAAGCGACCGCGGTCGCGGTCAGCATGAGCGTGACCATCAGGTTTGCGTCGGAGAACTCAGCGGGCGTCAGTACACGTCCAAGAAAGATGTTGAGCGCATAGTTGCCGATGTTGGCCAGCAACATGGCGATCGACAGGACCGTAGCCCCAGAAACGATGGCCCTGGTGCCTTCCCTGCGCGCAGCTGGTTCAGTCATCGGCGCTTCCGCACCAGCAGCCGCTGCAAGTGGATCATGTGCCAGTGGACGACTTCTGACATCGGGATACCCGTGGCCGCAGCATAGTTCTGTCTGCCCAGCTGTTCCCGGCGCTCTGGCGAGTCCAGCACCGTTGCGAGCGCGTTAACGAGGCTCTGTGTGTCTCCGGGCTCGAAGTACTCCCCGGCGAACCCTTCTTCTTCGATGATGTCAACCAGATCGCCGATCCGAGGCAAAACGGCTGCCCGACCGTATTCGCCGGCCTGGTGCAGCACACCTGAACTTCCTGTGGTCGACGTGTACGGAAACGCGACAACTTCTGCGTTCCCGAAGAGTCCCGCGACATCGGACTCGGCAACGTAGCCGGTGAACTCCAAACCCTCGAGATCGCTGTTCTCTTCGGCGATCGACGCGAGATATCCCGGTGCGTTGGGGCTATCAGTCCCCGCGATGACCAGTCGTAGATCGCGGTAGCCGCGGTCACGCAGTTGGCGATACGCCTCGATCAGCACATCCACGGTCTTATAAGTTCCCCACTTGCCGAAGGCAAGAATCGTGCGGTCCCCATCGGGAACACTGAACGACGGCACGGCGATCTCTTCAAAACTTCCGTGAGGTGAGAGCAGCACATTTCGTGCGCCGTAGGACTCACGCACAAACTCCACGTATCGCGGGATGGTGAGCGCTACATAGTCGGCTTTCAGCAGCGCACGCGTGAGCACCCGCCCGGCGAGCTTCATCACTTTTGCAGCAAGTGCGGAGCCTGCGAATCCGGCATCTTGCATATCGACGTTGTCAGCGAGATTGTGCAAGATCACGCCCACAGGGATGCGGGTGAGTCTCGCCAGCGCAGGAACCAGGAGCCCGAGGGCGCCGGCCACGCGAGTATCGCCGAACGTCGCGAACTGAAGATTGAACAGCAACGCGTCTGGACGCGCCTTGCGGATCGCACGTAGAAGCCGCACCGGGTTGCCGAGCGCATTGAATCGCCACGCGACAATCTCGTCCACGCCCCGCATCGGCGTCGGTGGACCATCTACGGTCTCGTCGGCGAACAGCGTCACTGTTTTCACGCGCTCGTGGCGTGAGAGGTGCGAGACGAAGTGGTAGCCGTACTCATTGAGACTGTTCTGCCCGGGAGGAAAAGCCGAGACGAAGCCAATATTCAACACTCGACCGCCATTCTGGCTGGACGGTGTTGGCGCGCCTGCGCTCGGCGTGGAGCTGTCGTTGAACCCTGACACTTGGCCTCCGCCTCGCTGTGTTCTGCCGATACTATTCGACATACGTAATCCGGCAAGAAACTTTTGCGGAGCAACTCCGCGGCCGAAAAGAGATAGAGGGGCGGGGTGGCGCATGTCTCTGGAAATCTCCGGTGGGATGCCGCGACCAATTGTTGCCGTGTTCGCGGTGGCCATAGCAGTCTTCTTGGCGCTTGTCGGATGGATCTTCGTGCCAGGAGCCGCTCCGGTGGGAGCGTTTGGCGCGGTTGCCTACCTGCTAGTGGAGTCTGCAGCGGTGTTGCTCATTGCGTGCCGAGCGCTGCTCGTCCGACGCGAGCGGGCGACGTGGGCGACACTGGCGGCGGGTGCCGGATTGTTTGTACTGGGAGACGCGCTGGTCTGGCTGTTAGCGCAGCAGTCGCCCAATCCCAACAGTGCGTGGCTGAGCGTGATCCTCGACAGCGCTTTTGCAGTGTTGTTCGTCGCGGCGATCGGTCTGCTCGTCTGGCAGCGCCTTAGCGCAGCTTCGCTCGCGGTGACGCTCGATTCACTGATCGCGGCGACAGGGCTGATCGCGGTGAGTGGCGCGCTCGTTCTCAGGCCCTTTCCTGAAATTCGAGTAGGCGACTTGATGGTCGTGTTTACTGTCGCCTGGCCCCTGATGATCTTGGGCGCGCTTGTCGGTGCGCTAACGTCACTACGCAGGCGGCCAACGCCAGCATTCTGGCTGATGCTTGTCGGGCTCTTGATCGGTGCGGTTGCCAACGCGCTCATTGCAGCTGAGATGCTGCCCGGTGGGCTGAGGGTGCCGGTGCGAGCAGACCTGCTGTGGCCTGTGGCGCTCATACTGTTTGCTCTGGGCGCCTGGACCTCGAAACCCGCTCCGGGGCCAGGCAGCGGGCGCTCTGCGGTAGTTGCAGCCCTACCTTACGTTTTTCTCGCGATGTCGCTGGTTGTCTTGCTTGTCGGAGTTTTTGTGCCGTTGTCATCGCTCGCCTTGCTCTCGGCGATCGTTGCGCTCGCGCTCGGGGCAGTCCGCTTCTTTCTTACACTCGGCCTCCTGAACCGGCTGCGCCGTGATGCCTTGAGTCTCAACGCGGAACTCGAGCGAGCACACCAGCAAGCCCTCGCGGCGACCGAGGCAAAGTCAGCTTTTCTCGCCACCATGAGCCATGAGATACGAACGCCGATGAACGCTGTTATCGGAATGACCGGTCTCTTGCTCGATACCAAGCTTGACCGCACCCAACGTGACTACGTCGAAACGGTGCGCCGCAGTGGCGACCTGCTTCTCGACCTCATTAACAACATCTTGGACTTCTCGAAGATCGAGTCCGATGCGCTTGTGCTGGAGCGCCGGCCGTTTAGCTTGCACTCGACGGTGGAGCATGCGATCGAGATCCTCGCCTATGCGGCTGATTCGAAAGGCATCGAGCTGGTATGTGATATCCGCGAGAGCTTTCCGGATTGGGTGCAGGGCGACCAGACTCGCACCAGCCAGATCCTTGTGAACTTGGTCGCGAACGCGATCAAATTCACTGAAAAGGGTGCCGTCACGGTGCGCGCCTCAGCGACCCCGTTGGCCGATGGTGGCCACGAGGCCTGCATCCGCGTCATAGACACAGGCATCGGAATTCCCGAAGACCGCCTGGATCGACTGTTTCAGTCGTTCTCGCAGGTCGATTCATCGACAACTCGCATGTATGGGGGCACTGGGCTCGGTCTTGCTATCAGCAAAGCGCTGGCTGAACGCATGGGGGGCGATATCAGTGTGCGCAGCGAGGTCGCGCAAGGCTCCGAATTCAGAGTGACCATTCCGGTCAGCTCGGCCCCCGTGCCGCCGAAGGCTCTGAGCGCCGGCGACGCGGCGCTCTTGGGGCGAAGTGCCCTCGTGATCGACGACAACGACACGAACCTGCGCATCGCCACCGCACAGCTTGAGCGTGTCGGAATCACTAGCGAGACGGCTTCGAGTGCGGAGGATCTATGGCAGCGAATCGACGATATACGAGTGCCCGATGTCGTGATCCTAGACATGATCCTTCCTGGTACTGACGGCGTCGAGATTGCTCGTCGGATCCGCACCATCGCCGGCTGGGAGGCCGTGCCGCTCGTGTTGCTGTCGAGCGTCGGTGTTTCGCTTGATGACGGTGATCAAGCAATCTTCGCTGGGGTACTGAACAAGCCAGTCGTGCGCCCCGCGCTTCGCCGCGTGTTGAGAGAGGCGCTCGGCCAAAGCGTCCAAACCCCGATCGACACGCAGTCAGGCGCATTGTCGCTTCGAGTGCTGCTGGCTGAAGACAACGACATCAACCAGAAGACGGCGATGCTCGTCTTGAGCAAGCTCGGCCACGACGTTGTCGTGGTAGACAACGGGATGAGGGCTGTTGCCGCAGCGAGTGAGGGTTCGTGGGACGTCATTCTGATGGACATACATATGCCTCAGCTCGATGGGCTCGAAGCGACGCGCCGAATACGTGCGTTGGCCTCGCCGTCGTCACAGGTTCCGATCATCGCGCTTTCCGCGAGCGTGTCAGAAGACGTGCAGAGAGCGTCCGAGCAGGCGGGAATGAATGGATTCCTGAGCAAGCCGTTCAGGCAACACGACATTGTGTCGGCGCTCTCTGAAATTCGCCCAGGGCAGCGAGCCTTGGCCGAGGCTGGCACCGATACACACGCCGACGCCACGATCGTTGTCGACCCCGAGTCTCGTGCACTTCTGGGTGAGCTCGACTACCAGGTCTATCGTTCACTGGTGAAAGAGTTTGAGAAACAGTGCGCCGATATCGAAGCCGAACTCTTGCGCGACGGGCTCTCTGCGTCGTTCCCGCACCTGGTGCACAAGCTGAAGGGCAGCGCTGGTTCTCTCGGCCTTCGCGACCTCACTGCGTTGCTGGTGAGGATTGAGCAGACGGCATCGGCTGATGATGGCATTGGCGCCGAATTGAGGTCGCAATTCGGACTTGAAGTGGCGCGGGCCACCAACGCGCTCAACGAGCTGCGAAGCTAGTCCAACGCGAATTTGCGTGTCATCGCCAAAATGATTCGTGGGCGACTGCCGCTTCGTCTTCGAGAGCGGGCCCCACGACTTCGGTGCTGCGCTGACCTCCGCCGAACACCACGCGTGACGGCACCGCGAGCGTGGGGTTGTCGGGATTGATGCCGGTGAGTTCGTACAGCGTGGTCTCACCGAGTGCGAACACGACACGTCCGATCCCAGACCAATAGATCGCTCCGGCGCACATCGCGCACGGTTCGCAGCTGGTGTAAAGGGTGAAACTGCCCAGCTGATCGGGGTCGTACCTGCGCATCGCCAGGCGCACCAGATTCGTCTCGGCATGGCACGTGACGTCGCGTTCGGTGACTACTGAGTTCTGCGCACTGAGCACCACGGTGCCGTCGGGATCAGCGAGCACTGCCCCGAAGGGGTGGTTTCCAGCAGCGACAGACTCGTTCGCGATCTGGATAGCCGTGCGCAGGTGAGCGGTATCGATCGCTGATGGGGCGGTTGCGTTGCTCATAGTCGACGTTCCCTTCGCTGGGAAGTCAGCTTACCGAGCAGAATGAAGCGCCCTAAGTCAGCCCGCGCTGCGCCATTCGCCGCTCTCGATGTGCGAACCCGCCTGGGGGCCCATCTGCAGCATCCCCCCATCGACGACAAACGATGCACCCGTCACGTACGACGCCGCCGCAGACGCGAGGGCTTGACAAACAGACCGCTAGCCCCCTCGCGGAATGCGCACAAGCTCGAATCAGCGTCTCAGCGCCAGCGGCTGAGTCGCGTTCATAGCGCGTCTTCTCGATCGGATGCGGCCCAGTTTGTCAAGCCGGTCGGCGTGCGTGGTCGGCGCGAATAACCTCGGGCACATGGACCCAGATAAGAAGATGAATGTTGCCGCCGGTGAGACCGACGAGATGCCGCCGCCTCCTCGGCAGGGGCAGCCCGCCGAGAGCGCGTCCGTCACGAAGGACCGTGCCTACAGCCCTGCAAGCGAGGTCGAGACCGAACAAAAGCAGCGCGACCCGCTGCCTGAGACAACTGATTCAGACATCGATCCAGACGACGTACGAGCCGTCCCGGGCACGGGTGGCCCAGATGACACCGGCGACGTCGAGGTCGACCCTGACGATCTGAATATGCCCGGTCGAGGGTGAGGCGGCGACGCAAGTGGGATCACTGACCGCGTCAGCAGGTCGCTCCAGCTTCAATCCAGGGAGCCTCGAGCAACATCACGACGCTTTATCGGTGGCCGGCGATCCTGTTGCGGACGACCGACCATAGGCGAGGTGCGAGCGCACGGCTTCTTCCAACGTGTGCTGATCGTGAATCGGACTTGCCTGCGGGTAGCTCGTGGTGACGAAGTGCTGAGCAAACGGAAAACACGCCGCCTCGAACGGCTCGTTCGCCATGAAGTCGGCACCAAAGGTATTGAGCTCCACGCTCAACGCGTCGAATGGGATGCGAAGCGCCTTCTCCATCTCGCCGGGATCGAAGACCAGTCCGAACGCATCAGACCCTTCGTGCATCAGCCGTCCGCCGTAATCCACAGATAGGTTGCCATCGACCCATAGGCGCTGATCAAGTGGCTGCATGACGCCGGCAGGAACGGCCGCGGTGACAGCAAGGCTGTTTGATCGCTCTTTGCTTCGCACGTCGATGATGACATCGCCCCGGTGCGACGTGGTGATCACTGCTTGGCTGGTGGTGGCGGCAGAGAAGCCTTCACCGGGGTCGTAGTTGATGGTGTTGGATTCGTAATCGCAGATGACCCACGTCAGCATGCCGGTGGTGACGTTTTCGGCGATCACATAGAGCTCGACGCGAGCGCCGCCGAACACCGACGTGCGCACATTGAACGCTCCGACAATCGCGCAATGACGAGGGGTTTCGCCGGCAAACATCGCGGTCTGAACGAGGCGATAGCCCGAAGGCAGCAACCGGCTGGCAGCATCCGCGTCGGTGATCTCGTAGGCCAAAAAGAAGCAGTAGGGATCCACGATGAACCCCATGTATTCATCGCCTTTGGCGTGGGCCACGATCCACTGCTGCACGCGCATCGGCATCTTGGCGAGCATCTCAGCGCGACCATAGAGATTTGCTGCGGCCTTGGGCGACACCTTGTTCTCGGTGTACGCGATGAACTTTCGCAACTCAGATGGTTCTATGTGCGATCCCATATTCGGGAGCGTAGGCCCTTTGAAGTCACTTTTGGTTGCGGTGGAACGCTTCTTGGCTTCTTCCATAGAATGTTCACCGCATTCGAAGTGGCGAGCACCACGTCACGAACCAGCAACGACAACCTGGCAGACTGCGGTCATGAATGCTTTTGACGTTGTCGAGATGAGCATCGGCGAGATGCGGGAAGCGCTCGACGCGGGCGTGCTGACGAGCATCGATCTGGTTTGCGCATACGTGAATCGCATTGCGTATTACGACCGCACCGGTCTGTGTTTGCATGCGATCGCTGTGCTCAACCCCGACTGCCTGCGCGAAGCAGCCGAGTCGGATCGTCGTCGCCGCGAAGGCAATGGTGGCCCGCTCGAGGGAATTCCCTTCACCGTGAAAGACAGCTACAAGGTGAAGGGCATGACCGTGGCAGCGGGCAGTCCGGCGCTCGCCGACCTGGTCGCCACCGAAGATGCAGCGAGCGTAGCGTTGTTGCGCGCCGCTGGCGCGGTCCTACTGGGTAAGACGAACATGCCGCCGATGGCAGCTGGCGGCATACAGCCGGGCGTCTACGACTACGCGCGCAGCCCTTACAACCCCGACTACATCACGGCGGCGTACGGCTCTGGATCGTCAAACGGTTCCGGTACCGCAACGGCCGCCAGCATGTGCGCGTTCGGCATGGCCGAAGAAACCGTCTCGTCGGGGCGTGCGCCAGCCTCGAACAATGCACTGGTTGCCTACACGCCCTCGCGCGGAGTCATTTCAATTCGTGGAAACTGGCCGTTGCGGCCGACCTGCGATGTCGTCGTTCCCCATACCCGCACGATCGACGACCTTGTTGCGCTGCTCGAGGTGCTTGCCGTCGACGACGATGATCCCACCGGAGACTTCTGGCGGTTGCAGAACACGGTGGTGCTGCCGTCACCGGCCGAGGTGCTGCCGCGTCCGCTTGCGCGCCAACGGCCCGCGCGTTTGGATGGGCTGCGCATCGGGGTTCCGAAGCTGTTCATCGGAGAAGACCTCGAACCACTCGAGCCGCCCGCCATCAGAGACAGCGTGCGACTGCTCTGGCACCGCGCGGCCGCCGATCTGCGCGATCTCGGTGCCGAAGTGGTCGAGGTGGATTTTCCCGCCGTGTCGAACTACGAAGAGGATCGGCCAAGCGCTGATGGTCTGGTTGCTCGCGGGTTGGTGCCGCCTACGTGGCGAGCGATTGAGGGCGGCACGATCACCGCGATGGCCTTAGACGAGTTCTTGCGTGTCAACGACGACGCAGAGCTGAACACCTGGGCAGATGTCGACGGTGACACCGTCTTTCCTATCGATACCGCTCCGCTGCCGGTATGGATCACGCGTGCGCGCGGCGGCTTCGACTGGCAGCGGTTGGCAGAGCTCGTCAAACAGGGGCTTCCCCGCTCTTATGACGATGTGCCTGGGCTTGACCACTTGCTTCGAGGGCTCGAAAGAGCGCGAAAAGAAGATCTCGAAGAGTGGATGCTGACTCTCAACCTTGACGCGATCGTGTTCCCCGCCGCCGGTGACGTCGGCCGCGCGGACCTCTTTGCGCGCGCTGAGAGCATGGAAGCCGCCACGAGAAACGGTGTCGTCTACTCCAATGGCAACCGCGTGATTCGCCACTTGGGCATTCCCACTGTCACCGTGCCGATGGGCTGCATGGCAGACACGCAAATGCCCGTCGGGCTCACCTTCGCAGGCCCGGCCTACAGCGACGACCGATTGATCGATGTTGCGCGTGCGTATGAGCAGGCCAGCAAGCGCCGAGTGGCGGCGTTCCTGACTCCCAGTTTGCCGAGCAACCAGATCGTTCCAGCTCGTAACAGCACCGATGAACTCGAGGCGGTCAGCGTCGCGCACGAGGTTGAGATCACTGCCGCCGGGCGGGCGTGGCGCGTGGTCGTACGCGTATTGTCCGACACGGCCAACGTGCAGGTGTGGGCAGACGGCCACATCCTGCGCGCTGTGGAGAGCGAGCCGGGAGTGTATGCAGGCAACGTCTCGCGATCGCGTGAGCGCCTGTTCGATGAAGTGCTCGTGCTCGTCAAGGGTGCCCACACCGCCGCACAGTTCACCCTCGCCTCGCTGCCCGCACAACAGCCATCAAAAATTTGATGTGATCGAAGTGTCCATGTGGTCGACTGGTATTCGTCGCTTCAGTGAGGGGTCGCAATGAGCGGCCCCCAGATCGAGAGGACACCCCATGCAGTACATGCTTCTACTCACCAGCGCCCCCGAAGTTGGCCCGCAGCCCGGCACGCCCGAAGAGGCGGCCGAGATGGGCGAATGGTTCGCGTTCGACCAGATGGTCAAAGATGCAGGCGTCTTCGTCGCCGGTGAAGCTCTTCACCCGGTCGAGACCGCGACGACTATTCGCGTTCGTGACGGCAGAACAGTAGCCACCGACGGCCCGTTCGCTGAGACCAAAGAGTACCTCGGGGGCTTCTATGTGCTCGACGTCGCCGACGTCGACGCCGCCATCGCCTGGGCCGAGAAGATCCCCAACGTGGGCTATGGCTCCGTCGAGATCCGCCCGGTCTTCGACGTGTCGGCGATGCAGTAGCGCCGATGCCGCACGCCGAGATCGCCGAGGTCTTCGGCGCGCAGTGGCCGCGTCTTGTGGCGACCCTGCGAGCTGACCTCGGCGATCTCGACTTGGCAGAAGACGCCGCCCAACAGGCGTTTGAGCGAGCTTCTGAGCGATGGCAAGCCGACGGCGTTCCCGATGCTCCCGGGGCGTGGCTACTGACGGTCGCGCGGCGCTGGGCTATCGATCAGATCAGACGTGATGTGCGCTGGGCCGGGCGCGAAGACGATGTGCGCGCGATCATCTCGAGACCCCAACGCGATCGAGGCGCGATCGACGACGACCTGCTCGCGATGATCTTTGGATGCTGCCACCGCGCGCTCGATGAGTCAGCGCGCGTGGCCCTCACGTTGCGCTATGTGGTCGGGTTGCCCACAGCATCCATCGCCCGAGCCTTCTTGATTCCGGAGCCGACAATGGCGAAGCGCCTTGTGCGAGCGAAGAAGAAGATCGCGGCCACTCGAGTGCCGTTCGAGGTGCCCGATCGGGAGCGCTTGAGCGACTCGCTGCACGAGGTGCTGAAGGTCGTGTACGTGATCTTCTCTCAGGGGCATGCCGCGCCCGCCGAGCAGTTGATCCGCGGAGATCTCTGCGATGAGGCGCGCTGGCTCGCCTCTTGCATATGTGATCTGCTTCCTGATGAGCCAGAAACCTGGGGGCTTGCGGCGCTGCTCGCGTTCACTGATGCGCGTCGTCCGGCGCGCCTCGATGACGCAGGCGAGGTCGTGTTGCTCAGGGATCAAAATCGTGAGCTGTGGGATGGGAGCGCGATCGAGAACGGACGGCGGCTGCTTGGGCGCGCACTGCAGCAGCGCCGCGTGGGAACGTATCAACTGCAGGCGGCGATCGCGGCCGCGCATTCGACCGCGCCTACGTTCGGCGACACAGACTGGTCAACGATTCAGCGGTTGTATGCGGTGTTGGCCCGAGTGGAACCGTCACCGGTCGTCGAGCTGAACGGGGCGGTCGCAGCGTCTTTTGCTGACGGACCCCATGCGGGGCTGCAATTGCTTGAACCCATCGCCGATGACCTCGCGACGTACCACTACTTTCACCTCGCCCGTGCCGATATGCTCGCGAACGCAGGGCGCCTCGAAGAAGCACGCTCAGCCTTCGACCGCGCGCTCGACCTGTGCGACAGCGACGCCGAGCGGCGAGCGATCACACGTGTCGCTTCAGACGCTCTTGCGACCGCGCCCTGACCGGCTGAACTAGTACAGCTGGTAGAGCTGAGACGCAATCGCGCCGAGGTCATTGTTGGCTTGGAAGATTGCTGATATGTCATCGACGGGCACGTCGTTGACGAAGACGGCGAACGCAAGGTTTCGCCCGGCAGCGGTCTCGACGAAGCCCGCGAGCGCTTTCGTTTCCAAAACAAACGCGGAGCTTGTTCCCTCGGCCACCAGAGTGCCGGTCTTGGCGTGGGCCATGCCGATTGCGGGGTCGCCTTCGGGAAGAACAGTCGCCAGCGATCCATCGACGCCGAGAATAGGGGTCGAGTCGTAGAACGTCTGGAACGTGGAAGTCGTGGTCAGGTGCCGCAGATACGTCGTCATCGCGGCGGGGGTGATCCGGTTGCCTTCTAGCCCCTGGCCGTCGGTGATATCAACATCACCGGCGTCGACTCCGGCCGCTTCGAGCACCCCGAGTTCGATAGTCAAGCCCGCTTCGAGGGTGCGCTCGCCAGCATCCACTGCCAACAGCAGCGGTAGTTGGTTGGCGCCTAGGTTGTGGCTGACCTTGTTGATCAGCCGAGCGGTTTCAGAGAACGGCGGCGATGTGAACTCAGCGATGGGCGTCGCGGCGTCGAGCACGGCCGTCTCAGGCAGGGATGCTGCGCTCGCTGTGACGACGTCGGCAGCCACCTCTATTCCGGCGCGCTCCAGCGCTTCGATGAACAACGTTCGCGCCCAGATCGCGGGGTCTTCGACCTGGAATGTCTGCACCACCGGTTCGGCGCCCAGCGGCACGGAGCCGGTGGCAACGAGTGTTCCTTCGGGATCTTCCGTGATCGTGATGTCAATCCCGCTGTCGGCACTGCCGGTCGTCACCGTTGTTTCGACGTCGTACGCAGCGGTCTGCGGCAGCCACTCGAGCGTCGCGGCGTCTCCGACAGTGGGGGCGGGTGTGAGCACGAGATCGACGAGGTTGTCGTTGACGACGATCGGTGAGATGGGAACGTCATCGACGATGACTGGATCCCACAGTCGGTCATCAACCAGCACCTCGCCGTCAACACGATCGATTCCAGCCGCGGCCACCTGCTGCGCGAGTTCGTTCAGCCCCGCGAGCGGGTCTTGAGAGCTGAGAGTCGCAAGTCCAGGAAGGGCGTTGGCGTCGTAGTGATCGAATATCGGCACTTCGATTGTGCCGTCTGCCATCGTGCGTCCACCGAGGGTGAGATCACCCGAGCCACGCAGCACCAGGTCGCCGTGCAAGGTGCCTTCGGTAACCTCTCCGACTGCGACGACCGGGGTTGTGAAGGTGGCGTCGGCCCCAAGAACTTCCAGCGCTGCCGTGACAGAGAGAATCTTGGCCGTAGAGCCGGTGAGAAACTTCTCGTCAGGATTGAGCGTGAGCACGACATCGCCGGTCTCTACGTCAACGACCGACAAACCCCATACGCCCTCCTCATACACGGGCTGTTCCATGATGGAGAGAATCGAGTCTGGAAGATCGCTGCCTTGCGGCGTTTCGGCCGGGCTGGCCGCGCAGCCTGAAATCAAAAGGATTCCTGTCGCCGCAGCCACTCCAGCAGTTCGCTTCATGAGTCGAGCTTAGAAGACCCCACGTGTTGCTCTCTTCGCGCCCCTAGCTGTTTGGTGTGGGTGTGGGTGTGGGCGTGGGCGTCTGTGTGGGCGTCGGTGTCGGTGTCGGAATGACCGTGATCTCGACGGGAACGACAGTGAGTTCGAGCGTGATGGGGTCGACAAAGTCCTGCTGCATCGCGTCGTACAGATCGTTCGCCGACGGCGGGTCACCAGGGCCGGTAATCGTCACGTCAACGTCGTTGCCCGCGACGTCAACCGCGCTGATGACGAACTCTGTATCGTCGCCTAACCAATCCTCCACGGTGTTTTGGGCGTCACGTTCGCGGGTCTGGCTTTGCAATAGCCCCTCAGAGGTCAGCATGAGCGGCAGCAAGATGATTCCGGCGAGGGCGACGAATGGACCCATTGTCTTGATCAGCTGCCGCGGGCGATTGCGAAGGGCATAGGGTCGCGCGAAACCGGTGAGCACGAAAACGGTCGCTGCCGCGAGAACGATCGCGACGAAGTTGGTGAGGAACAGCAGCGTGGCGCCGCCGGCATCTTCGAAACGCGCGCCATAGAGGCAGACGCCTACAACGGCGAGCGGTGGCACGAGCGCGACGGCAATGGCGACACCTGCAATCCCGCTCGCGACGCGGGCATTCACTGTCGCAAAGGCCCCCGCTGCACCCGCCGCGAGGGCGATCAGCATATCGACGATGTTCGGAGACACTCGAGACACGATCTGCGAGTTCGTTGAATATGCGATCGCGACTGGCGCCCACGCAGCGAGACCATAGGCGAGAGCAATCGAAACCACAGCGCCCAGCACGACCAAGGCGGCAGACTCGAATGCTCTGCGTCCCCATCCGTTGACGAGAGCACCAGCGAGCCCCAGTATCGGGGTCATGAGCGGTGCGACCAGCATGGCTCCGATGATCACGGCTGTCGAGTCTGCGAGCACCGCGAAGGTCGCAATCGCGACTGAGAGCACCAGCATGATCCACCAGGTGCCCATTTTCGTCAGTCGCTGTGGCTGCTCAAGATAGAGCGTTCCCGCCTGCACAGCCCGCTCTTTGCGTCCGATGTCGGAGTTTTCGATCCAGTCCCACACTAATTCGGGGATCGATGCCGTCTCTGGGTCTAGCTTTGAGCTCCGCACGTTGTTGCGCAGGCTCCACGACACCAGGATCAGGCCGACGACAAGACTGGCCGTTGCCGCGGCAACAATGACGCTCGAAACCAGCGACGCGGGTACGAACGCGGCGAGCACGCCGAGGATGACCGCCAGTGACCCGCCCGCAGCAGGAGGCAGCGGATCTTTGGTGCGCCGATTGAGAAAAGCCGAGACTAGCGACATCACACCGCGGATGCCGACGTAGATGCCGGCAAGGCTGACCGCGAACGTCAGCGTGAGTTCTGTCGTTCCCGCATAGGCGAGAAACCCCAGAAGTGCGGCGATGATCGTCGCGGCGAGACCTCGCGGCACGGCAAGCCATCGGCTCAGCCGGCGCCCAAACCAGCGACGACCCGTCACCGCGTAGAACAGGTCTGTGATGCCGCTGAAAGCGAGAAATGCGATCAGGATGAACGTGACGAGCGCGGTGGTAACCGTTGGCAACAGCAATACGGCCGTGCCTGCGAGCAGTCCGGCGAGCCCGCGAAGGGCGACCGAGTTCGACATTGCGGCGACGAGCTTGCGCAGCTGCACTGTTATTCGTGGGTTTCTGCCCGCATTGGCTGAATTGATGTTGTCGTCGACGTCCACGCGGCGCTCACCTCATTCCAGCGCCCAGCATAGCCATCCTGCGCGGTCAGACATGCCGATCCCTGCTGCTCGGCGGGCTAACCTGTCGGCTCAGCGCTGCGGTCCGCGGTAGCGAGCGCCCCAGGACGATTCAAAGCTCTCGCCGGGTTCGAGCCAGTGCAGGTCGGTGCCGGAGTTCAGAGCGTCGGGCGGTGCAGTCATCGGCTCGAGCGCAATGGCTCGGTGTGGTCCCTCTTTTCCGGGAAAGTCATCGGGGGTGAACAGCTGCAGCCAGCCGAAGGCAGGGTCGGCCCACACCGACGTTGCCGATCCGTCGGCGGCTTCGATCCATGCCACTTCTTGGCGCTCTTCGCGGTTGTGCAGCTGGCCGAACCCCACGTTGAAGTCTGCGCCAGCGAGCGATCGCGGCGATCGCAGGTCGAATTCAGTGCCAGCAACGCTGTGCTCGGCGATCGGGTTCAAGCGGTCGTCAAGCTCCAGGCGCGTGTCACCGGCAATCCGAACTGTCAGTTCGTCGGTCGGATTCTCGCCGACGCGAAAATACGGATGCGCTCCCACAGCCCAGGGCGCGCTCGCCGCGCTGTGGTTAGTCGCACCGTGCGTCACCGAGATGCCATCGTTTTCGAGTGCATAGGTGACCCAGGTATCGAGCGTGAACGGCCAGCCATGCTGTGGGAACACAGTGGCAGCCAGGGTGAGCGAGCGGTCGTCACGCTCACGCACGCTGTAGGCGGTATTGCGGAGCAGGCCGTGTATCGCGCTGGCCCTCGAGGCGTCAGTGACGTCTAGCTGTTGAACGCTGCCGTTGAGCAGCCAACGAGCGTCTTTGACGCGGTTGGGCCAGGGCGCCAGCACGATGCCGCAACCGTGCGAAGGCAGGGTATGCGCGGGTACGGACTCGGTGATTCGCACACCACCGACCCGTACTTCTCGCAACACCGCAGCCAGCGCGCCGATCTCGACACGCACGTGGCCGTCGTCGAGCAGAAACTGTTCACCAGTGGGAGAGTTCACGCCCGTCAGCATAGAAGATCGGCGACGCCAGCGCCGATCTTCTCAGGCGATCTCGCCACCAGCCACGGTCTCGGCCAGCGCGTACACGCGCGGCAGGTGGTGCGAGCCATAGAAGTCGGCGGCGACCAATCGCGACGCATCTGAGGGCGACGGCGCCGCGCTCTCGAGCACGGCGGCGACGGCGAGACCATGCATCCATCCACCCGAAAGGGTGCCGAGAAGCATCAGGTATGGCACGCTGACGCCGTAGGCATCGCGGGGTGAATCGGCAAATCCCAAGAGATCGGCGGTCGCGCGACGTGATGCGGCCACGGCGCGGCTGAGCCGCTCGGCGGTGCGTGACGCAGTGGGATGATCCAGTGAACGCAGCTTGATGACCGTCTCATCAATGCTGTCGAATAGTTCACCGGCGGCAGCACCGTTGTCACGGATCAGCTTGCGCCCCACGAGATCGTTCGACTGGACGGCTGTCGTGCCCTCGTAGATCGTGGTGATGCGCACGTCGCGGTAGTACTGAGCAGCGCCGGTCTCTTCGATGAAGCCCATACCGCCGTACACCTGGACTGCTTCGCTGGTCACCTGCTGTGCATCCTCTGTCGTCCAGCCCTTGAGGATCGGAACGAAGAAGTCGCCGAGAGTGGATGCGGCGGGGTCAGATTCGCCGCGGTCAAGAAGATCGCCGACGTAGACGCCAAGCGCGCGCATTGCGAAGATCTTCGTTGACATCGACAGCAGCAGACGCCGCACGTCGGGATGCTCGGCGATCGGCGCGCCCGCGGGCCGATCGAGCGCGCGGCCTTGCAAACGCTCCGAGGCGTAGGTATTCGCTTGCTGGTACGCGCGATCCGCAATGCCGGTGGCCTGGAAGCCCATTCCTGCTCGCGCTGAGTTCATCATGACGAACATGCCCGCAAGCCCGCCGCCGACCTCGCCGACAAGGTAGCCCGTGGCGTCTTCGTACGAGAGCACGCAGGTGGGGCTGGCATGGATGCCGAGTTTGTGTTCGATGGCGACCGTCGTGATGGCGTTGCGATCTCCAAGGGACCCGTCGTCATTCACGAGGAACTTCGGGGCCACAAAGAGTGAGAGGCCTTTGGCGCCGTCGGGGGCACCCGGAGTGCGGGCGAGAACGAGGTGCACGATGTTGTCTGCGACGTCGTGGTCACCCCACGTGATGAAGATCTTCTGCCCTCGGATCGCCCAGCTGCCATCGTCCTTCGGCGTCGCAATCGAGCGAATGGCGCCGAGGTCAGTTCCCGCTTCAGGCTCCGTGAGATTCATCGTGCCGGTCCACTCACCCGATACCAGCTTGGTGAGGAAGGTCTCGCGGATCTCAGGGGAAGCGGCAGCATCCAGAGCATGAATCTGGCCTTGGGAGAGCAGCCAGCACAGCGCGAACGCAGCGTTCGAGGCGTTCCAGATCTCGCCCAGGCCCGCACGGACTGCGCCGGGCAATCCGTCTCCGCCCGCAGACTCTGGCGCCTCTGCGCTGACCCAACCTGCTTCGACGAACGCGCGGTAGGCCGCGGCGAAGCCCTCGGGCAGCGTCACCTGACCGTCTTCGAGACGTGCACCCGCGGTGTCGCCCAGTGTCTGAAGCGGAGCGATGACGGATGCGGCGAAGTCGCCCGCGCCAGCGATGATGTCGGTTGCGTCTTCGGCCGTCAACGCGCCGTCAGTGGCGCGTGCGACCAGATCGACTCCGAATGCGTCTGCAAATAAGAAGGAGTAGTCCTCGACCGGGGGCGTGTACGGTGATGCATCGGCCATGGGATCTCCTTTGGGGCTGGTACTGAGTTTTATTCTAGGCGAGACGCAGTTTCATGCCAAGGGCTCCACGGCCCACACTTTTGTCATCAAGCCGCTCGACTCATTGCTCATAGGTCACATGTATGATCTAATGAAACCTGTTGTCACCGAGTTCGGTGGCACGTCGTCAAGGAAGCCGACCAAGAAAGGCTCGCGCAATGGCTGCACAGCACCGCCGCCCGCTCACCCGAACTCTCACTACAGCCACCGCGTTGGTTGCCGTAGCCGCCCTCGCCGGCTGTTCCTCTTCCGGCGACGCTGGCGATTCGAGCGACGACTCGGAGTACGGATTCACCACGGCCGAACAGGTCGCCGACAGCACCATCACAGTATGGGTCGACGCGGCCCGCGAGCCGATCGCAAACGCATTCGTCGAGGCCAACCCCGACGTTCCGGTCAGCATTGAGACCTACGACGGCAATGCCGGTGGATCAGGGTCGTTCCAGACCAAGATCGCACTGTTCGACCAGTCTGGCGAGGGCTGGCCCGACGTCGTGTTCTCGTCGCAGACCAACGACGCATCGTGGGCTGCGAAAGAAACAAACGGCACTCAGGCGTTTGCCGCTCCCCTCAATAAGGGCTACATGAGCGACGACTTCTTGAGTGGTTTCACCGACGGCGCGCTCGACCCGATGACGGTCGATGGCACGGTCTACGGTCTGCGCAACGACCTGGCACCCGTCGTGCTCTGGTACAACGAGACACTGCTCGATGAGTTTGGCTACGACATTCCCGAAACGTGGGAGGACTACGAAGAACTCGGGGAGATGCTCGCGGCAGATCACCCCGGTTACATCCTCGGCTCGATCGGCGACTCGTTCGTCGGAACCTACGTCTACTACTGGGGAGCACAGGCTCCGATTTTCCAGCTCGACGGAGAGGAGTTCTCGTCAGACTTCGAAGACGAGCACTCAGTCGCGATGACTGACATGCTTGACCGCATGTCGGCCAATGGCACGCTGGTGCAGGACAGCATCTTCAGCTCGACATTCGTCGAGAACTACGCCGACAAGATCGTCGCGATCCCCGGCCCGGCATGGTACGCCGGCGCTATCTTTCAAAACCCCGACAACGTGAACGCACCCACCGGAACCATCGGTGCTGCTGACCCGCTGTACTGGGAGGGCGAAGACCAGGTGACCGGCAACGTCGGTGGCGGCGTCTGGTACGGGTCCAGCCACTCCGAGAACCTCGACGCTGTCGCGCAGTTCCTCGAGTTCGCAACCGCTTCTGACGAGGCTGTGACGCTCGCTTCGGGCCTGCCCGCATATGACTCGGCTGCATCATCGTGGCTCGACACGCAGGCTGAAAGCGGCTACTTCGTGGGCGACTTCAAGTCGGCCATGCAGACGGCGGCTTCGAGCGTATGGAGTGGCTGGGGCTTCCCGAGCTTCAGCGCCGAGACTGCGTACGCAGCCATTGTGGTTCCCGCGCTTGCCGAGGGTAAGACGATCGCAGAAATCGTCCCGGAGTGGCACCAGCAGATCCTCAACGAAGCCCAGGTCCAGGGCTACACCACCAAGTAGTTCACACCGATAGGTAACACCATCACTACTACCACGCAGGCAGCGGAACTTGCCGGCGGTCCTCTCGAACGAGAAGACCCCCGGCGGGTCAGCCGCCGTCGAAAAGCCCCTGACCGCAGTCAAGCCCGCATCGGATACGCCTTCTCTGGTGGCTACACGGCGCTGCTGCTTGCGTTCGGCATCGCACCGGCGGTGTACGCGGTATTCCTCGCGTTCACCAAGGGAGGCGCGTTTGTCGGATTCGACAACTTCGTCAAGGTCTTCGGCGACTACCGCTTTTGGCCTGCTGTGCAACACGTGGCACTGTTCGTCGTCGCGTGGTTGATCTCGCTGACAATCTTCGTCGTCCTGCTCGCACTGCTGGTACATGCGATCCGAGTGCGATGGACTTCATCGTCAGTCCGGTTCTTGTTCTACATCCCCGGAGCGCTTGCGGGTGCATCCAGCGTGATGCTCTGGCTGTTCCTACTCGACCCGAACGTCAGCCCGGTCGCTGGGCTGCTTCACCTTTTCGGGCTTGAGACGTTCGTGCAGACGGTTTCGCTCGACAACCTTCCCGTCATCTTCACCCTCATCGCCTTCTGGACTGGCGCCGGCGGCTGGATCATCATCATGTACGGCGCCCTCAACAACATCCCCGTTGAAGTGATGGAAGCTGCCCGAATCGATGGCGCCGGCCCGATCGGCACCGCCTGGTACATTCAGATTCCGCTGATGCGCAAGTGGATCTCATACATGGTCGTGATGTCGCTGGCAGCGGGAACGCAGCTTTTCGTCGAGCCACGTGTGCTGTCGCAGGCGTCCAAGGGCGTGGTGCCCCAGGACTACTCCCTGAACCAATTGGCATACCTCTTTGCCTTCCGCCAAAACGACTTCAACGGGTCAGCCGCGATCTCGCTCCTGTTGCTACTGGTCGCTGCAGGGCTCTCCGCCCTATTCGTCTTCCGAGGAGGACTCTTTGAGCGCGACTGAATTGATCACCCGGCCCAAGTCCGGAAAGTCGAAGCGCTACGGCGCACGCGACGTTGAGACCGAACGACCGAGTCCTGGCCGTTGGCTCGGAAGAGTGCTCGCGTGGAGCATCATCGGTGTCTTCTTGCTCTTCTTCGTCATCCCCATGGTGTGGCTGATGCTCGCCCCTACCAAGACGGCACGCGAGCTCTTACTGGACAACCCGTTCAGCTTCGGTGCCTTCGATACGCTGTTCAGCAACTGGGGCGAACTGATGGCGTTCCAAAACGGCATCGTGTGGGTGTGGCTTGGCAACGCCACGCTGTATTCCGGCGTCGCTCTCGTCATCACGCTTCTGGTGAGCATTCCGGCCGGGTATGCCCTCGCCATGGTTGAGTTCCGCGGACGCAAACTGCTTCTCATGACGACATTGATCGTGATGCTGATACCCAACACCGCACTGGTGCTTCCGATCTTCCTCGAGCTCAGCGCGGTGGGACTGGTCGGTACGGCATGGTCGGTAATCCTGCCGTTCTCGTTCTACCCGTTCGGTGTCTATCTGACGTACATCTATTTCTCTACGGCGGTCTCGCAAGACTTGCTCAATGCTGCACGCATCGATGGCGCGGGGGAGTTCCGCGTCTTCACGAAGATCGCGATGCCTCTGGCAACTCCCGTGATCGCCCTCGTGGGCTTCTTCAGCCTGGTGGCGAACTGGAACAACTACTTCCTGCCGTTCGTCATGGTGCCGGGACGAAAGTCGCCGATTCAGGTGGGCTTGGCGGAGTTGCTCTCGAACGTGCCGCTGTTCAACCCGACGACTTCGGGCTCGGTCACGATTTCGTTGCCGGTGCTTGCGCTGGCGACGATTCTCTCGGTGGCTCCGGTGCTCATCATCTTCTTGTTCTCGCAGCGGTTCCTGGTGAGTGGGCTCACGGCGGGCGGCACCAAAGAGTAGGTGTGCCCGCGTGGTGTGAAACGCCCCCGTGCATGCTTTGCACGGGGGCGTTCTGCGTCGAGGCGAGCGGGTAAACGAAGATGCCCCGATCTATCAGGATCGGGGCATCTTGCGAGGGCGCGGCTAGATTCCCCACGTCGGGTCGGTCACCAGACGAAGGCCGGTGCGGTCTGACCGCACGTGTGGGCCGGCCGCAATGAGCCACGATGCTGACGCTTGCCGCGCCGAGATCGCCACCTCGTCGATTGAGATTCCCGCGCCGGGCAGGTCGCCAAGCACGATCCCGCCGTCGCTGTACTCTTGGTCGATCGTGAGGCCGAAAGGCGCACCCAGATCTTGCACTTCGGCAGACATGTGGTTGGGAACGGCGGCTGCGGCTGCGGCGACGGAGTGGTTTGCAGTCAGCCCCACCGGGCTCACCGGCAGGTCGCGGGAATGGGCGGCAACCGCGACGCGCAGAAAGTGGGTGATGCCCCACACGGCGCCCGCCTGCACGACGTCTACGCCGCCAGCATCCAGAAGTGGTCGAAACTGTTCGAGACCGGTGAGGTTCTCACCGGTTGCCACGGCTGCGCGAACCGACTTGCTCAAGCGTGCGAATCCCGCAGCGTCCCAGCGGCGGAGTGGTTCTTCGATCCATGTGAGATCGACGTGCTCTTCGACTTTCGACACGTAGCGCACGGCCTGCTTGAGGTTCCAAGATTCGTTGGCATCGAGCATGAGCCCGGGTTCGGCGGCGTTGCGCCGCAACGCATCTGCCATGATCTCGAGTCGCTCGATGTCGTGCGCAGCGTCGCGCCCGCCTTTCAGCTTGCCGCTGGTGAATCCGCGGTCTGCCATCTCGCTGTAGAACTTGGCGAGCCGCTGATTGTCAAGCGCGATGTCGAGGCCAGAGGCGTATCCGGGAACAAAACGATCGGATGCGCCGAGCAGTCGCCACAGCGGTTCGCCGGCGATTTTCGCTTTGAGGTCCCAAAGCGCCATGTCGAACGTGCCGACGCCGCCGAACGTCGCTCCGCCATGCCCGCTCTTGAACACGCGGGCAAGCATGCGGTCATACAACGAAGACACCGCTCGCGGGTCCTGGCCCTCAAGGGCAGGGAAAAGTCGGTCGAGGTCATGGTGTGATCCCATGCCGATGCCTTCGAGGCCGCTGTCCGTTTCGAGAATCACCAGGGGAACGTCGGTGACGCCCGAGTCGATGTAGCCGTTGGCGTCCCCGACAGGGCGGCCCCAGTCGTGAAAGGTCCGCAGACAGCGGTATCCCGTGATTTTCATATCGCCTTTGACTCCCGAATCACTCAATTGTATGAACAGCATACATCATATGTCTGCTGTGTGTGGTGTGGGATGTGTGTTCAGTGCTGCACAACGTCTAGAGTGTCGAATGTGACCACCGGCGACGCTGCTTCTTCTCCCGCGACCTCGCGCGTTCCGATCGACCGGATCGGCGCGACGGTGCTCAAGGAGCTCGTCGAAACGATTGTGTCGGGTCAGATCCAGCCCGCAGACGCGTTGCCGCCCGAGGCGGTTCTCAGCCAGGAGTTCGGCGTGAGTCGAACGGTGATTCGCGAGTCGGTGAAGCGCCTGCAAGAGAAGGGCATGGTGACCGTCGCACAGGGGCGCGGTACTCACGTGAACCCCATGTCTTCGTGGAATCTGCTCGACCCGTTGGTGATTTCGTCGCTCATTGGCCACGACGACGCGCTCGGTATTCTCGACGACTTAAGTGTGGTGCGCGGAGCTCTCGAGGCGGCAATGGCGGGGGCTGTTGCTGCCAAGCGCACGAGCGATGATCTTGCGCGACTGACCGCCAGCTTCGAGCAGATGGAATCGGTGCTGCATGATTCCGCGTCCTACCGTGACGCCGATGTGCGATTCCACCTTTTGGTGATGCAGCTCTCGGGCAACATTCTTGCGGAGAACGTCGCCCACGGCCTGTTCGAGCGGGCGTTGGAAAGCAGCCGTTATCACGGTGTCGACCCGGCGCAGGCGTTCGAGATCACCCACGCAGAACACCAGCTGATCTTCGATGCGATTGTCGCAGGCGATCGTGAGGCCGCGCGTCAGGCCATGGAGGCTCACATCTTGGGGTCTTGGGATCGTCGGCGGCTGCCGACTCACCCGCGCGACTAGCTGGCAGAGGGAACAGCCCCGGTGGCTTATGCCTGTGGTTTCGCCTCAGATGTCGGCGCGGCACGGAACGCACCGACGGCAGCGGTGATGCTTGGGTAGATGTGCGTGTTGTCGAAGAACTCAAGCGTTTTGTAGGCCTGTAGCTCGTCCATAAGAGCCGGGTCGACGTTCGCCAACGCGAAGACGCGGTGCTCGTCGTGCAGCGCCTTGATGAGATCAGCGATGTTCAGGCTGGCTGAGTAGTCGATGTCGCCGATTGAAGAGCAATCGAGCACCAACCAACGTACTTGGTCTGGCGCGTCATCGACCAGTTTGCGCACGTCTTCGACGAACAGGCTCGCGTTCGCATAGAACAGGCGAGCATCGAAGCGGAAGATGATCAGGCCGGGGAGGCTCTGCGAGCCCGGAGTCGCTGTGATGTACGTCGGTTGGTCGTCTTTGTTTACTCCGACGAGGAAGTCTTGCGGTGAGTACGCGCGCCGTACGAGTTCGATGATCGAGAGGATGATGGCCAGAATGATGCCCTGCTCGACTCCCCAGCCGAACACGACGATTGCGGTGAACACAGCAATGACGAATTCGCTCACTCTCGCCGCGCGGATGCGCTTGAGGCCCTTGAAGTCGACGAGCCCGAGTCCGATCATGAAGACAATCGCAGCCAGAACCGCAACCGGCATGTTGGTCAGAAATCCAGTCAAGAACAGCACCACAAACAACACCACGAGCGCCATGACGATGTTGGCCATCTGACTGCGTCCACGCTGCTCGTCGAGAATCTCGGTCTTGGTCGGGCTGCCATTCACCACGAATGTTCCCGTGAGACCGGCTGCGATGTTTGCACCCGCGAGCCCTACGATGTCGCGATTGATATCGACTTGCTGCCCGTGCTTCATTGCGAAGCTTCGTGAGGTGGCGGCGCTCTGCGCAATGATCAAGAAGAAACACGAGAGGGCGACGCCCACGACGGCCGGAATGTCTGAGAGCGTGATTCCCTCTGGCAATCCGATGGGGGGAAGCCCGCCCTGGACGGGGCCAATGACGGCGACGCCGTGACTCGGTGCATCCATCACATTCGACAGCGTGATCGACAGAATGACGGCGATCACTGCGCCGGGTATCTTGCGGCTGATCATCTTGGAACCGATGATGATGATCAATGTGCCCGCGGCGAACGCGACAGTCCACAAGCTGGCTTCTGTGACGTGAGTGATTGTGTACCACTGCTGTTCGAACCAACTGCCCGTGCCCTTTGAAATGCCAAGCATGTCGGGTACCTGGCCGGTGAGCACCGAGATGCCAACGCCCGTGAGAAAGCCGATCAGCACCGATGCGCTGAGAAAATCGCCCAGGAAGCCGAGCTTCAAGAGTCTCGCCAGCACGAGGAGACCGCCACAGACCAGCGCGACGAGGCTGGTCCAGGCCACCCATTCCGTTGTGTTGGGAGAGAGGCCCGCGATGCCGAGTCCGGCGAGGCCCGCTGCAAGAATCGCCGCCGTCGCAGAGTCTGCACCCACCACCAGCAGTCGCGATGAGCCCAGCAGCGCGAACAGCAGCGTCGGAAAGATGATTGTGTAGAGGCCAGTGATCACAGGGGTCTGCGCGATCGAGGTGTAGCCCATGACCTCGGGGATCGCGATTGCGGCCAGAGTGACGCCCGCGATCACGTCTGCAGAGAACCAACTGCGCTTGTAGTCACGCATCCACGGGGGAACAACCTTCGAAATTTTCGCCACGGCGTGCCCTCTGCTCTTTTTGTCGTGATTGATCTGAACTAGTGCGTGATCAGTCTGAGTATCACGAGATTGCCTCGGTGCGGCATCGTACAGATGGCATGAAGTTGCAGAGCGCACAAAGGTGGCCGAGACCGCTAGTCTCGACCACCCCTGGATCAGCGGTTAGTTGAAGGCGTCCTTGACGTCTTCAACGCCCTTCTTAGCTTTCGCCTCGGCCTGGTCAACGTGGCCCTCGGCTTCGAGTCGCTCATTGTCGGTCGCTTTGCCCGCGGCCTCTTTGCCCTTGCCGGTGAGGTCTTGGGCAGCGTTCTTGATCTTGTCGTCTAGACCCATAGTGTTCTCCTTCGTCGTGACCGAGCGCGCAGCGGTTGGCGGCTCAGCATCTATTTGAACCGCCGTGGGGAGCGGCAGGAAGGGGCTTGACCGTTCGCCTAGGCCGGGCTATGGCGGTGGACGGAGGAGCCTCAGCGGGCGGGCGCATCGTATGGATCAACCGAGAGCGGTCTAACATGCTCATTGGTTCATGCAAGCGGCGCTAGGCTAGTTCTTTGAATATCAAGCGTGATGCCTCATCACCTGGAGGTACCGTTGGCCGGAAACGCGACTACCCGATTCGCGAACGTCTCGCTGTTGTCAGTCACTAGTGTGTTGCCCACCAGGGTGACGACCTCAGATGACATTGAAGAGCGGCTTGCACCCGCACTCAAACGACTGCGCCTGCGACCTGGTTTGCTGCGTCGCGTCGCTGGAGTGCTCGAACGGCGCAACTGGGCGGCTGGGGAGTCGTCTGACGAGGCCACCGTGCTGGCTGGAAAGCGGGCGCTTGCTGAAGCTGGCGTCGACGCCTCAGAGGTGGGGCTGCTCATCAACACCTCGGTCACGCGCAAGCATCTTGAGCCATCGGTCGCCGTGCGACTGCACCACGGGCTCGGTCTGCCCACGTCGGCCGTCAACTTCGATGTCGCCAATGCGTGCCTCGGGTTCGTCAGCGGAATGAATCTTGCGGCGAGCATGATCGAATCAGGGCAGATTCGCTATGCCATCGTGGTCAACGGCGAAGACGCTGATGAGATCCAGGTCAATACGATTGACCGGCTGTCGGACGATGGTGTCGGTCGCGACGATTTCATGAGTGAGTTCGCGTCGCTCACACTCGGCTCTGGTTCAGCGGCAGCGATTCTCGGCCGCGCTGATGAGCACCCAGAAGGACACCGCATCATCGGTGGTGTCACTCGCGCTGCCACTCAGTTTCACGAGCTGTGCGTCGGTAGCGTCGACGGCATGTTCACCGACGCCAAAGCTCTGCTCAAGGGCGGACTCGACCTTGTCGTTTCGGCATGGAAAGAGGCGTCGACCGAGTGGAACTGGTCGTCGATGGATCGCTACATCACCCACCAGGTCTCGTCGGTGCACACGAACGCCATTGTCAAAGCAGCAAAGCTCGATCGTTCACGTGTGCCCACGACGTTCTCGCGTCTGGGCAATGTCGGCCCGGCTTCGATACCGATCACGCTGTCTGAAGAGCAAGAGACGCTCAAGCGCGGAGATCGGGTGCTGCTGATGGGCGTGGGCTCTGGACTCAACACCGCGATGATGGAGCTTGCCTGGTGACGAAAGCCGCCTCGCTTCCTCCTGTGGGACTGCCCGGACTCGATCGGCGATTCAGCCGGATTCGCTCTGTCGCAGGTCGAGGCGTCGACGAGGGTCTTCTTCGTGACTGGCACTACCTTGACACCGCTGACGAGTTGCAACGGTTGGGAATAGAACCGGTCGGCACGATTCTGGCGGTGCACGGCAACCCGACCTGGTCGTATGTATGGCGCGGCATCGTCGACGCATCTGTGCGATCCGCCGCAGCGGGCAACGAAGCGTGGCGAGTGGTGGCAATCGATCAGCTCGATATGGGTTTCTCAGAGCGCACCGGCACGCATCGCCCCTTGGCCCAACGTGTGGTCGATCTCGGCGCCTTCACTGACGCTCTCGGTCTGGACGGCCGGGTAGCAACCCTCGGCCACGACTGGGGCGGCGTCGTGTCAATGGGCTGGGCGGTCGATCATCCCGAGCATCTCGCCGCCGTGACCCTGCTGAACACCGCAATTCACCACCCCGAGGGGGTGCCTATTCCGGCACCGCTTCGCCTCGCTGGCGCACGCGGAATGCTTGCCGCGTCTACCGTGCACACCACCGCGTTTCTCGAAACCACGCTTGCCCTCGCTTCGCCGCCGCTATCGACAGCGGTGAAAGACGCCTATCGTGCGCCGTATCGCGGTGCAGATCGACGCGAGGCGATTGGGGGCTTCGTGGCTGACATCCCAGTAGATGCTCGTCACGAGAGCTTCGCCGAACTGAGCAGAATCGCAGATGGGGTAGCTGCCCTCACGGTGCCCGCGCTGCTGCTATGGGGGCCGAACGATCCGATCTTCAGCGATCGCTACCTCGACGATCTCGTGACACGGTTGCCCCACGCCGACGTGCACCGCTTCGAGGGGGCAAGCCACCTGATCGCCGAAGACCGACCCTACGCCGATTCGGTGCTGACCTGGCTTGGTGACAATGCGCAGGCGATCGCGGCTCGGGAGTCGCCGGCGCCCACTGCGGCAGCTGTTGCTGACTCTTTCGTGCCGTTGTGGCACGAACTCGACGAGCGCCGCGACGACGATGACATCGCCGTCATCGATATGGCTTCACACGGCGCCGCGGGGCCGTTGCGGGTGAGTTGGCGTCAACTCGATGAGCGCGTCCGCGCCATGGCCGCGGGCTTCGCAGCGATGGGCATCGAAAAGGGTGACCGCGTCTCATTGCTCGTGCCCCCAGGACCGACACTCACCGCCGTGCTTTACGCGTGCCTGCGTATCGGCGCTGTCGTGGTCGTGGCCGATGCGGGGCTCGGGCTCCGCGGCCTCACGCGAGCCGTGCGTGGTGCACGCCCCGACTTCATCATCGGCGAGACCCCAGGCTTGGCCGCCGCTCGCGCGATGGGCTGGCCCGGCGTCAAGATCTCTGCACCGCGGCTTCCTCGCGTCACTGCGGCGGCGCTCTCAGTCGAGACGTGCCTTGCCGACATCGTGGCGTTCGGCAAACACGCTCCACAGCCGGCTGAGCCCGAGCCGCACGACTACGCCGCGATACTGTTCACGTCTGGCTCGACCGGCCCCGCCAAAGGGGTTGTCTACACGCACGCGCAGCTCTCAGCATTGCGTGACGCGCTCGCCGCGCACTTCGAGGTGACGCACGACACTGGGCTGGTGACCGGGTTTGCACCCTTCGCCTTGCTCGGTCCGGCGCTCGGCACTCGCTCGGTGACGCCCAACATGGATGTCTCGGCACCGCGCACGCTCACCGCGACCGCGGTCGCCGACGCGGTGAAAGAGTCTGACGGGCAGATCGTCTTTCTCTCGCCCGCGGCCATCATGAATGTCGTCGCGACGGCTGACGCGCTCACTGCGGCGCAGCGCGACACGCTCAAGGGCGTGCGCACGTTTCTCTCCACCGGTGCACCGATCAACTCAGATCTGCTCGAGCAGGTTGCCGCGCTCATGCCGAATGCCACCCCGCACACTCCCTACGGGATGACCGAGTGCCTGCTGGTGACAGATATCACTCTCGACGACATTCGTCGTATCGCTGGCTCGTCCGAGTCGGGAGTCTGCGTGGGCTCTGCAATCGGCGCCGGCCGGGTGCTGGTCAGCACTCTCGACGCGGATGGCAAAGCGACCGGCACTCCGAGCGACAGGGCGGGTGTGCTCGGCGAGATCGTCGTCTCAGCTCCGCATCTGAAGAACCACTACGACCGCCTGTGGCTGACAAACCGTGAGGCGGTGCGTGACACCACGGTTTCGGAAGCCGATGTTGCGGAAGTCGATGTTCGCTGGCACCGTACCGGCGATGTCGGCCACCTGGACGCTCAGGGAAGGCTCTGGGTTGAGGGCCGCCTTCCTCATGTCATTGTCGGCGAGCATGGTCCTGTTGCTCCGGTCGGTGCGGAACAGCAGATCGAGCGAGTTGCGGGTGTGCGCCGCGCGGCGGTTGTCGGCGTCGGCCCGCACGGACTGCGCCAAGCGGTCGCGGTGGTCGAAACTGTTCCCCGCGCTCGTCGTGCTGCGCTCGCAGATCCTGTGCTCGCCGCTGAAGTGCGCGCTCATGCAGGTGTGACGCTCGCCGCGGTGCTCGCCGTGAGCGAGCTGCCCACCGACATTCGGCACAACTCGAAGATCGACCGCACGCGTCTGTCGGTCTGGGCCGATCGCACGCTGTCAGGTCAGGCTCCGAGCGCACCATGATCGTTCTTGTCACCGGTGCGTCGGGATTTCTGGGCGGCGCGGTCGCCGCAGAACTCTTCGCGGCGGGCCATGAAGTGCGCACCCTGCAACGTCGGCCCTCCGCCGTCGATGGGGCCACTGACTACCTTGGTTCGATCACCGACCCAACCGTCGTCGCGCGAGCCCTCGTCGGCGCCGATGCGGTGGTGCATCTTGCGGCTAAAGTGTCGCTCGCCGGCGATACCGCAGACTTTCACTCGATCAATATCGAGGGAACACGAACGGTATTGGATGCTGCTGAGCATGCTGCAGCATCTCGATTCGTGTTCGTCTCATCTCCTTCAGTCGCTCACGCGGGCGACGCACTCGCCGGCGTGAGCGCAGAACCGGCGTCGCCCACGCACGCCAGGGGTGACTACGCTCGCACCAAGGCTGAGGCCGAGCTGCTGGCTCTTGCGCGCGACAGCGACACGATGCGGGTCGTCGCGATTCGCCCGCACCTCGTCTGGGGGCCTGGTGACACCCAACTTGTCGAGCGAGTTGTCGAGCGGGCCCGTGCAGGGCGGTTGCCGTTGCTCAGCGGAGGAACGGCGCTCATCGACTCGACCTACATCGACAACGCCGCATCTGGCATTGCGGCTGCGCTGCGGCGCGCAGAGGAAGCGCACGGCAACGCTTATGTGTTGACCAACGGCGAGCCACGGCCCGTAGGCGATCTGCTGGCGGGCATCTGCCTGGCCGCGGGTGTCGCTCCGCCAGCGTGGAGCGTGCCTTCGAGCCTCGCGCGCACGGCCGGATCGGGCATTGAGAAGGTGTGGGCGATCAAGCCAGGCGTCGACGAACCGCCGATGACACGCTTTCTCGCCGAGCAGCTCTCGACCGCTCATTGGTTCGACCAGCGCGAAACCCGGAGTGTTCTCGACTGGACACCTGCTGTTTCAATAGACGAGGGACTCGAGCGGCTTGCCGCCTGGTACGCCGCCTCGCGATGAGTGGAACATGACCGAGCTTCCTCCTCTCGAACCCCCTCGAGCGACACTCGCGCCAAAACCCGACCCGCGACGCCCGATCGCGCTGGTCGTGGGCGTTGCCGCAACCGTGGCCTTCGTCATCCTTCGCTTCGTGGTCGCCTTTGGCGATCATGAGCCGCTCACGGTAGACGTGTGGTGGCACGCCTTGATGGTGACAACGTACTCGAACGCGGGAATCGTGATCGCCTGGATCCCGGCGATCGTCGGTGGCACGGTCGGCATGATCTGCGTGGGAGCCGTGGCCGTCGCAGCCTTTCTGTGGCGCAAGCGGCGATGGGATGCAGCGAATGTGGCGATCGCGCTCGTGGTGGTCGTAGCGATCGGTGCGCCGATGGCGGCAGTTATCGCGAGAATGCGGCCAGCAGATTCGCTGGCAGAGAGCATGGCGACATCCTTTCCCTCCGGGCATACTGCAGTGGCGACAACTTTCGCGATCACTCTCGCGTTGCTCCTGAGGCATTGGTACATCTGGGCGCTCGGCACGCTCTGGGTGGTCTTGATGATGTGGAGCAGAACGTATCTCTACGCGCACTGGCTCAGTGATGTTGTCGCGGGGTTTCTTGAGGGCGTCGCCGTTGCCACGCTGGTCTGGTGCGCAGTGGAGGCGGTTCGAGACCGGCGAGCATCGCGCAAACTATACCGGCGCAGCGAGACCCAGTGACGCAGACTTTTCGTCGCGCTACCATGCGACGATGAGCACTCCTAAGAACGCCGCAGCGAAAGCACAGAGCTCGACTATCTTCCGAACGCTCGCCAGGATCGGGTTCGTAGTTCTCGGCGTCGTGCACATCGTGATTGGGGCGATCGCCATCTCGGTGGCGACCGGTGGCGGCGGCGAAGCCGATCAGGGCGGCGCGATGGAAGCACTGCAACAGAATCCGCTGGGGTTCGCCCTGCTGTGGATCATCGCGGTCGGACTATTCGCCCTGGGCGTCTGGCAGGTCGCTGAAGCATTCTTGGAACGCGATTCCGACGCTAAGAAGAAGTGGGGCTACCGCGCCAAGTACATCGGCACGGCAGCGGCATACTTCGCGATCGGCGGCACCGCTCTGGTGTTCGCGCTCGGCGGGCAGTCTGATTCATCCGAATCAACCAAGACCCTGAGCGCGACCGTGCTAGCGGCACCCGGTGGCGTCTTCTTGCTCGTCCTGGTCGGGCTAGGCGTTGCCGCCGTCGGCGTTGCCTTCATTGTTCGTGGCATCACTCAGGCGTTCAAGAAGAATCTTGAACTGCCGGGCGACAAAAGAGAAAAGGGCGTCCTGACTTTCGGCACCGTGGGCTATGTGGCGAAGGGTGTCGCCGTTGCGGTCACCGGAATATTGTTCGTCGTCGCTGCGGTCACCCACGACCCCGAGGCCGCCGGGGGGCTGGATGCGGCGCTTCACTCGCTCGCGCAATTGCCGTTCGGCTCGGTGATTCTCTGGGTCGTCGGCGCAGGCCTCGCCATCTATGGACTCTTCTGCTTCACGCGCGCCCGCTACGCCAAGATGTGAGCCGCGGCTAGCCGAGAAGCTCAGGCCGCGGAGTCTCGTCGCCGAGCACGTGCTGTGAGAGGAAAGCGAACACCGTTTCGTACCAGATGACGGCGTGCTGAGGTTTCAGAATCCAGTGATTCTCGTCAGGGAAGTAGAGGAAGCGGTGCGCCATGCGCCCCTCGTTATCGGCGTGGTGCTCGGCCAGTTCCGACCAGAGACGCAGCCCCTCGCCAATGGGCACCCGATAGTCCTTGTCGCCGTGGATGACGAGCAGCGGTGTTCTGATGTCCCCGACGAAGCGATGCGGTGAGTTCTCTCGCATCGCGTCTTCGGTGAAGATCTGCTGCCAGTACACCGATAAATCTGTGGTGCCCGCGAACTGGTCGAGCGCCCACAGGCTCGCGTGCGTGACGATCGCGCTGAATCGGTCGGTATGGCCGGCGACCCAGTTCGCCATGTAGCCGCCGAATGACCCGCCCATCGCGGCGGTGCGCGTGTGGTCGATGTCTTCGCGCGATTCCACCTCGTCAGTGATGGCGAGAAGGTCGGTGTAGGGTGCGGATCCCCAGGCATTCCAACCGCGCGCGATGAAGTCGAGTCCGTAGCCCGTCGATAGGGCGGGGTCTGGTAGCAATACGGCGTAGCCGCGCGCGACTGCGAGCAGTGGCGCCCATCGCCAACTCCACGCGTTCCAGCTGGCCAGCGGGCCGCCGTGGATCCAGAGCAACAGCGGAGCCGGTGCTTGTGCTGAAGCGCCGTCGGGCAGCAGCAACCACCCGTGCACCCGGGTGCCATCGTCGGCGGTGGCTTCTACCTCGGTGATCTCGCCGGGCGCCGCCGGTGCCGCCGCGGGAGTCGCCAGCGCGGTGACCTCTCCGCTCGGCGAGACGCGCACCGGGTGCGGCGGCACAACCCACGAGGAGCGCAGGGCAACAAAGCCACCACTGGTGAGATCGACCGAGACGTGCGTGTAGGTGAACTCGTCGTCGGTCAACTTCGTCGGTGCTGATCCGTCAAGTGGCACGCGAAACACCGGTCCGCGCCCATTGTCGTCGGCGGTCACGAGAAGGGCGTTGTCGTCAGCATCCCACTGCATACTGGTGGCCCATCGGTCCCAGCTCAAAGCCAGACGCTGCGGCTCGGCACCGTCGAGGGCGGCGACCCAGACCTCGGTATCAGTGGGGCCAGCCGGCGTCGCTTTTTCTGAACGCAGGTAGGCAAGTCGCAGTCCGTCGTGGCTGACGACCGGGCTCTCGTAGTCCACTCCTGCATCGTCGAAAAGCGTCGCGTGCGAGCCGCTCTCGGTGTCGATGGCGACCAACGCTTGCCGGCCTCCGCGCTGCTCATGCTGATGGAGGGAAGCGATGAGGGTGCGAGCGTCCGGAGTGAGCGAGGCTCCGGCAATGTTGGCTGAGCGACCAGGTCGAGGCGTCAGGTCTTGCGGGCGCGGGAGCGACGCCGGGTAGGGCTTGGCCTCGGCAGTCGCGGTGCCTGGCAAGCCTTCGGACTCTTGATCGGCGGCGTGGACAGCGGCCGAGATGGTGTCGTCGAGGTCTGCGACGTCAATAGAGAGCAGGTGCGGCTCGCTCGGCCCGAGATCGTGGTCCCAGAATCGCACCGGGTAGCTCTCGTGCAAGATGGCTGAGACCTTCTTCTCTTTGCGCCGCCCTCGCAGTTGGGCATCTGCTTCGATGCTCGCTGCGCCCTGCAGCAATGAGGCTGAGATGACGACGCGGTGGCTCGCCTCTGCGGTTGCGGCGATCGCATCGACGCCGCCGGCCAGTCTCGTGATGGGTCGCGCTTCACCGCCTGCCGCGGGCAAGAGCCACAATTGTGCCGGCTGGTCGTCGCGATCACCTTCAGTATCTGGCCGCGCCGACACGAAGAGCACGTCTCCGCTCGCGGTGAAGGTTGCTCCGGCTTCGCCTTTCGCCGACCGCGTGAGGCGCCGAGCCGCGCCGCCACCGTCTGCGGGCACACTCCACAGCGCTCGCTCATAGCCCGTCGCATCGTTGTTCAACGTGGCAACGGTGAGCACCACTGTGGTGCCATCTGGCGACAAGGCTGCCGCTTCTACACGCGGAAGCGCGATGAAATCATCAAGGGAATCGAAGGGGGTAGCGGCCATGGCACCACGCTAACTCGCGCGCTCGAAATCAACCACTGGTATTCGTGACGGCAGCGACACCCTCGATAGTCTTGCCCCATGGTCAAGAACCGTCTACTGCGTCACCTGGGAACGCCGGCCGCGATCTACGGGCTGCTGGTTTTCGCGAGTCTGATCGCCGCGATGGCTGTCAATCGTCATGAAGGCGACACAATCGCGTCGGTCTTCGTGTTCAGCGCTGTCACGCTCGTCGTGTTCTGGTCAGCGCACGTGTATGCGTACTCGCTCGCTCATCACGCTGACGAGCGAGCCGACGGCGCAACGATATGGGCGTCGATCAAGCACGGTGCCGATGAGTCGGTGGGAATGCTCGAGGCAGCGGTGTTGCCCGCGATTCCGCTGGTGCTTGGAATGATCGATGTGCTTGCACCGCCACGCGCGATCTTCTGGGCGCTGCTCGCCGCTACCGTCATGCTCGGGGTGCTCGGCTTTGTGGCGTTCGCGATTCGCGATTCACGATGGTGGGTGCGGCTGCTCGGGGCGCTGGGCACCGCCGCTTTCGGGGTGCTGATTATCCTCCTCGAATCGAGCCTTCACTAGCCCGGCCCTGATGCCGTGGAACGGGCATACGCTCGTAGCCATAGTGATCATCACCGGATGATCCGGCGGCAGGAGGAATCATGAAGGCAGTAGTTGACGGCACGACGATCGCCGAAGCGCAGCAGGACGATCTCGCCTATATCGAAGGAAACTGGTACTTCCCTCGATCGAGCCTCGTTTCGGAGTTCTTCATCGAAAGCCCCACTGCCTACACCTGCCCGTGGAAGGGCGCTGCGCAGTACTTCGACGTGAAAATCGGCGACAAGGTCGTCAAAGACGGAGCGTGGAGCTACTCAGATTTGCGGCCGGGCGCCGTAGAGCGCGTGGGCAAAGACTTTGCAGGCTTCGTGGCATTCGATCGCAGCGTCACAGTCGCGGAGTAACGACGCCGCTGACGACGCGTAGGCTCAGTGCCTATGGCACTCGGAGCAACGATGCACACCTTCGCGGTGCAGCTGGCAGACGTCGATCGTGGTGTGTACGAAGAGCTCACACTGAGGCTCGCGCGACACCCCTCTGAGACGGCGGTCTATATGATGACTCGGCTGCTCGCGTATTGCCTCGAGTATGAAGAAGGCATCGTGTTCAGCGAGGGAATCTCTTCGACCGAAGAGCCGGCGGTGCTGGTGCGCGATCTGACGGGCAAAATCACCGTGTGGATCGAGATTGGTGCTCCCGACGCGCCGCGCCTGCACTACGCGAGCAAACTGGCAGACCGCACCACGATCTACACGCACCGCGATCCCGAGAAGGTGCGCGCCGCTTGGGTGGGCAAGCGCATCCATGACTCGGCGTTGATCACCATGCACAGTTTCGATCACGGGTTCATCGACGAAGCGGTGGGCAGCATCGACCGACGCAACACGATGACGCTGTCGGTCACTGAGCGTCAGCTCTACCTCGACTTGAACGGCACGATGTACAGCTCGGCAGTGCACGACCACACCGTTGAGGCGTCATAGCCGATCTTGGCGGGGTTTACGCCGCGACGGTGCGGAACCCCGCGTTGCCCATCGACGAATCAGGCGTGTTCTGACTGCGAGCCGAATTGCGGTATCGGTTGCAATACGAGATGTGGCAGAGGTAGCTACCGCCGCGCAGCAGCCGGGCCTGACCCGAATCGGGGCCTGTCGGGTTCTGCTCGGGGGAGACCCCGTAATACCGCGGATCGAACCAGTCGGCGCACCACTCCCACACGTTGCCGATAGGTTGCCACAAGCCAAAACCGTTCGGCTCGAAGGTGTGCACTGGCGCGGTGGTGAGAAAGCCATCGTCGAGAGTGTTCGTGCGAGGAAACTGCCCCTGCCAGATGTTTGTCCGCCAGGCGCCGCCCGCGTCGGGCTCCTCATCACCCCAGGGATACTTCTTGCTCTCCAGTCCACCGCGCGCCGCGCACTCCCACTCGGCCTCTGTGGGCAGTCGGCGCCCAGCCCACTCGCAGTAGGCGACAGCATCGTTCCAACTGATGTGCACGGCGGGATGCTCATCGAGTCCGTCGACAGAGGATTTGCGGCCGCCGGGGTGGCGCCAGTCGGCACCAGTGACACCGAGCCACCACGGCGTTCCCGGCGGCTGGCCGATGACGTCGCTGGGCTCGGCGGCGAGGGCGAGATGGAAGACCGCCGAGTAGCCGAAAGTCTCAGCCTCGGTGCGGTAGCCGGTTTCGTCGACAAAGCGCGCGAACGCGGCATTGGTGACCGAGGTGGCATCGATCGAGAACGCGTCGAGCGTTACCCGGTGCTGCGGAGTTTCACCGTCGCCCTCGTTGCGGTCACCCGAAGAGTCGCCCATCACGAACGTGCCCGCAGGAATCAGCGCCTGGGCAAGCTCGTGCCGGCCCGCTGGTGCAACATCCACCGTCGACGGCGCCGCAGAAGGAGCGCCGATCGTGAGGAACTCACCGCGGGAGGGAGCTCCGCATGAACAGTTCGATCCGCAGCTGGAATCTTCGGAAATCTCGCGGTCGTCACCCATGCCTCTAGCCTATGCCGCGCTCGCGGTCATCGATTCGTAAGAGAGTGGATCGCGCTCGGGGCGGCCGACGTGACAATGTGGGGAGATGACTGGTGTTCCCTCTGCAAATGTGACTGCGCAGGCCATGGTCGGGGTCGTTGGCGGCTCTGGTCTATATGAACTCTTCGACCGCGGCGAAGACGTCGATATCGCCACGCCCTACGGCGCCACCGTGCGAGTGACGATCGGCCGGATCGGTGAGCACGTGGTGGCGTTCGTTCCCCGGCACGGGCGTGATCATTCCGTTCCCCCGCACCGCATCGACGCGCGTTCCTGCATCTGGGCGCTCGCCGCGCTGGGGGTGAAGGCGATGATCTCTACCGCCGCAGTGGGTTCGCTCAACCCCGAGCTGCCGGTCGGCACCATCGCGTTGGCCAGCCAGCTCGTTGACCGCACGCACGGCCGTGCAGACACATTCTTCGACGGCAACGTCGTGAGACACCTGCCGTTCTCTGACCCGTTCGACAACGCCCTGCGAACGGTGGCACTCGATGCGTGCCCCGAACTCAGCGACGGCGCAACGGTTCTCGTCATTCAGGGGCCCCGCTTCTCAACGCGAGCGGAGTCTCATATCAACCGAGCGGGCGGAGTCGACCTGGTGAATATGACGCTCTATCCCGAGATCGCGCTCGCCGCAGAACTCGGCATCGACGCGGCGGCTCTCTGCCTCGTCACAGATCTCGACACGGGAGAGACGTCTGAAGACGCCGTAACCGCCGAGGCGGTTTTCGCCGTGTTGCACGAAGCGAAACCGCGCTTGGTCGGCGCGATCGAACGGATCGTCACAGCGCTGCCCGCCGACTATGCCGCACGTGAACTGATCGATCGTGCCGCGATCGACGCGGTGGTGAAGCAATGACGCGCGTACTTGTCACCGGGGGAGCCGGTTTCATCGGCTCGCGCATCGTCGTTGCAGCGCTGGCTCGTGGCTGGGAAGTGCGGGTTATTGATGCGCTCGTGCCCTCGGTGCACCAGACCCGACCCGAGATCGCCAGGGAAGTCGAGTTCATCGAGGCCGACGTAACTGACCCCGCAGCGCTAGATCGGTGTATGCAAGGTGTTGACGTCGTCAGTCACCAGGCAGCGAAGGTCGGCATGGGCGTCGACTTCAGTGACGCGCCTGACTACATGCGTTCGAACGCTGTGGGAACGGCAGAAGTGCTCGCCGCGATGAGCCGTGCCGAGATCGGCCGGTTGGTGCTCGCTTCGTCGATGGTGGTCTACGGAGAAGGTCGCTACGTCGGCCATCACGGAGACGTGCGCCCCGGGCCGCGACGCGCGGAAGACCTGCAGAACGGCATGTTCGAACCCCGTGATCCAGCCAGCGGAGAGATTCTCAACCCAGCTCTCACCGTCGAAGACGCGATTCTCGATCCGCGCAGCGTGTACGCCGCCAGCAAGCTCGCCCAAGAGCACCTTGCCACCATCTGGGCACACGAGGTCGGCGGAAAGGTGGCCATGCTGCGCTACCACAATGTGTATGGCCCCGGCATGCCGCGAGACACGCCCTATGCCGGTGTGGCAGCGATCTTTCGCTCGTCGCTCGAGCATGCACAGGCCCCTCGCGTTTTCGAAGACGGTGGCCAGCGACGAGACTTCGTGCACGTCGACGACATCGCGTCGGCGAACGTCGCGGCTATGGAGTGGACAGCACGAATGGATGCTGCGCCCTCCCGTGCTTTCAATATCGGCTCGGGCACGGTATCGACCATCCTCGACGTTGCGAGCGAACTGAGCCGTGTCTGCAACGGGCCGGAGCCCATCGTCACCGGACAGTTTCGAGCCGCCGATGTGCGACACATCACTGCGTCATCTGAGCGCGCACACGCTGAACTGGCATGGTCTGCGTCGGTTGGCCTCGCCGAGGGGCTGCGCGAGTTTGCGGCATCCCCGCTTCGCGACTGAGTAACTCGCTTCGCGCTGAGTGCCCGCTTCGCGATTGAGTAACCCCCGTCGCGACCGGCGTAGTCGCTCACGCCCTGCGTAGTGCTAGGCGAATGACCCTGCGGACTCGCCCGCCCGCGGAAGAATGAGGTCGAAGCGGCATCCGCCCGGCACGTTGCGCACAGTGACCTCACCCTCGTGCGCGGCGGCTATGCCGCGCACGATGGCAAGGCCCAGGCCGGCGCCGCTTGAGCGCATCGGATACATTGCACTGGTCTCTTGCGGCTGAGGCGTTCGAGCTGTGGCGCCGCGCCAACCCGGATCGAACACCCGCGCGAGGTCTGCCTCGTCGATACCGCCGCCCATATCGATCACGGCGACGCACGCGCGACCGTCAGTCACCGACGCGGCCACGGTGATCGGAGAGCCCTCGGGGGTGTGCTGAATCGCGTTCACCAGCAGGTTCGACACCGCACGCGAGAGTTCACGTGGGTCAGCGCGCACGATCACACTCGCGCCGCTCTCTGACTCGATGCGAATCTCGCGTGCGCCCGAGATCGGGCGCAAATCAGCAACGGTGTCACTGATGACGTCATAGAGCGAGACCTCTTCGAGCGACAGCCGCAATGAACCGGAATCGATCTTCGACAGCTCGAACAGATCGTCGACCATCGCCGAGAGGCGAGAAACCTGCTCTCTCATCTGACGGTGATAACGCTGCGGATCGGCAGCGAGTTCGTCTTCGAGGGCCTCTGCCATCGACATGATTCCCGCCAGTGGGGTGCGAAGATCGTGTGCGATCCATGCGACGAGCTCACGACGTGACTCTTCGATGCGGTGCTCGCGTTCGCGCGACTCCTCGAGCTTGGCGCTCATGGCGACCAGTTCGCCCGCGAGCGCTGTCAGCTCGCCGACCGATTGGGGACCGACGGCATCGACCCGCTCGCCTTCGCCAATTCGTCGTGCAGCAAGCGATAGCGACTTTGCGTTTCGCACCACGACTGCTCCGAGCCCGGCCACCAACACGAGCGAGACCAGACCCGAGATCACGGCGGCGTTCACGGCGACAGTGAGGTCATGCGCCGAGATGTACATCTGCCATGACGCGCCGACGATGCTGAGGATCACCCCGACGATTGCGGCGAAGACGAGCACGAGCACCTGCACGATCAGCGATGCACGTCGCAGGATTATCAGAAGCAGCACGGCGGCGCCGCCGACAATCAGGGTGATGACGAGCGCGAGGCCCGCTACGTGCATCAGTTCGGGACCGGTCATTTGGTGTGTTCCTTGAGGTCCAGCCGGTAGCCGATTCCCCACACGGTCGTCAGCAGCACTGGGTGAGTCGGGTCGGGTTCGATCTTCTCGCGCAATCGGCGCACATGAACGGTGACTGTTGACAGATCGCCGTGCGTCCATCCCCACACTCGCGAGAGCAGGTCTTCGCGGCTGAAAGCCTGATCGGGATGCTTCACCAAGAACGCGAGCAGATCGAACTCACGCACGGTCAGGTTCAGCAGCACCGAGTTCATCATCGCCACGCGCGCGGCCGGATCGATTCGGAACGGACCACGGTCAAGAGCTGATTCAGGAGCGAGCTCAGCCAGCGATCGGCGCAATACCGATCGCACGCGAAGAACGAGTTCGCGGGGCGAGAAGGGCTTGGTGATGTAATCATCGGCACCAGCTTCCAGCCCGCGAATGCGGTCATCTTCACTGCCGAGAGCCGTGAGCAGAATGATCGGAGTCGAGCTTGAGCTGCGGATGCGGCGGCATGCTTCGATGCCATCGATGCCCGGCAGCATCCGGTCGAGAACGATCAGATCTGGCGAGATGCGCGCCTCGGCGTCAATCGCCGCAAAACCGTCAGATACCCGATCAACGATGAAACCCGCCGAGCGCAGATATTCCGATACGACTTCAGAGACGGTGGGGTCATCGTCGACGACAAGCACGCGACGATCCGTGAGGTCATTGTTGGCCAACGATCGGGCGGGTTCAGACATCACACCCTCACATTACGCCGGGTCAGCGCGTGATCCCGGGCGGAATCATACGCCGTTTGTGATCCGTAAGACTTCCTAGGTGACGAGGAGGTGTACGGGGCTTAACGTCAAAGGATGATTCAGGTCGATCTCGTGCTCCCGTGCCTCAATGAGGCCGGAGCTCTGCCGTGGGTGCTGTCGAGGGTGCCTGATGGCTACCGCGCGATCGTGGTCGACAACGGATCGACCGATGACTCGGCCAGCATCGCCCGTGAGGCTGGAGCCACGGTGATCGCTGAGAGCGCCAAAGGGTTCGGGGCAGCGGTGGCTGCCGGAGTTGCGACGGCGACCGCACCGATCGTTGCCATTTGTGATGCCGATGCGTCTCTCGATCCTGCTGAGCTGCCCCGGCTGGTTGCCATGCTCGACCACGGCGCAGATCTGGTGCTTGGCCGCCGAGTGCCCACCGAACGATCTGCCTGGCCTTTTCACGCTCGCGTCGCCAACAGGGTGCTTTCCCGTCGCATCGCACGAGTGTCGGGCGTCAAAGTGAGTGACCTGGGGCCGATGCGCGTGGCGCGCACTCAGGCGCTCGTCGATCTCGACCTGCGAGACCGGCGCAGTGGCTACCCGCTCGAAATGGTCTTGCGCGCGGCCGCCGCAGGCTGGAACATTGTCGAAACCGATGTCGCCTATGCGCCCCGCGTGGGACGCTCAAAAGTGACTGGAACCGTCAGAGGAACAGCGACAGCGATTTCTGACATGAGCCGTATTCTGCGCGAGACGAACGCATGACCGCCGTCGTCGTGATTGCCAAAGAGTGCGTACCGGGGCGAGTGAAGACCCGGCTATCGCCATCGTTCACGCCTGAGCAGGCGGCGAAGATCGCCGCTGCGAGCCTTGCTGACACGCTCGAAACCGCTCGTGGGGTTGCTGCAGATCGCCACATTCTGTACTTCGACGGTGATGCCACGACCACCCCTCACGAAGGGTTTGAGGTGATCGCCCAAACGCGGGGAACACTCGATGAACGGCTTGGCGCGATCTTCGATCTCATCGACGAGCCGTTGTTGCTGATCGGCATGGACACTCCGCAAGTGAAGCCCGCACAGCTGCGTTGGCCCGACCGCACCGACGTGGTTTTCGGTCCGGCCGCCGACGGCGGCTTCTGGGCGCTGGGCATGCGCGAACCGCGCGGAGACGTCATCCGCGGAGTCGCGATGTCGCAGTCCGATACCGGAGCACTTCAGCTGGCGGCGCTGGAACGGGCTGCGCTCAGTGTCGAGCATCTCGTCACGCTGCTCGACGTCGATCTCGCCGCAGACGCGCACAGTGTCGCGGCAGACATCCCCGCTTCGCGCTTCGCGCGGGCCGTCAGCGAAGCAAGCCCCCTGCACCCGGTGGGGAGTCGGTCATGAGCACACTGATCTCTTTCGGCGCCGGCGGCGACGAGCCCTACGCGCTGATGCTTGGAGCAACCGGTAGTTCGGCACTGGCGCTGCGTCGCATTGATGACCCGACCGGAACGGTTGTGCTCGACGTCGAAGGATGGCGATCGCCCGCCAACGCGGTCGACCTGGCTGTGCTCGCCGATCTCGATGGACCGTTGCTCGACGTCGGCTGCGGCCCTGGTCGCATGGTGCGCGCGGCCGAGGAGAACGGGCTCGCGGCGCTCGGAATCGATGTTTCGGCGGATGCTGCCGCGCTCGCCGCGACGAACGGCACCCCGGTGCTGCGACGCTCGATCTTCGAGAGGCTGCCGCTCGAGGGCTCGTGGGCGACGGTGTTGCTGATGGACGGCAACATCGGCATTGGCGGTGACCCGGCGGCTCTTGTCTCACGGTGCGCTGAGTTAATGGCAGACGACGGATGCCTTGTGGTCGAGGTTGATGTTGACCCGGAGCTTCTCGATTGCGCGGTGTACACCGCTGTGGGCCAGGACGGCCATGAGAGCGCACCGTTCCCGTGGGCGCGCGTCGGGTCGGCGGCGCTTGCGCGTGTGGGCAGCCGCAGCGGATTGGTTGTCGCAGACGCGTGGGCCGACGGTCAGCGACGCTTCGTCGTGCTGCGCAAGGATCGCGTTTCGCACGCACCGAAGCGCTGAGGCGCCGATGAGCCGCGGCGGAGTCGCTGCCGCGCCAAGGATCGCATGTGGTCAGGCTTCGAAGCGCTGTGCGTCTAATCGTCGCGCCAGCAGCGCGTGCAGTCCCACCGCTGCCGCTGTGGCGACCGCCAGCACCAGGAGGAAGCACGCGAGGTTGAGCGCATAGTTGAGAGGCAGCACGCTCGGATTCGCGGTGCCAATGGCAGCCTTGACGATCTCGGGAATCACGATCAGTGAAACGATCCCGCCCAGCGCAAGCGCGACCTGCACCATCACGATCGGCGCGACCGGCACCCGCGTTGCTGCTCTGCGCCCGGCCAAGGCGACGACGAACACCAGACCGGCAATGAGCACATCGTGCACGATCAGCGCTGCGACCAACCAGGTGGCTATCGCCAGGTACTGGTCTGGTCGCACGTCGTTGGCGAAGACCACTGCGCCGACGACCATGGCGAGAATGCCGACCGTGATCAGGGCGATGCGCGTCGCTTTCATGAGATCACCTCGATCGTGCTGAGCCACTTGGTTTGCAGCACCCCGGGCCGGCCGGGAGCGATGATTCGGGCGGGGTAGCCGTGATCGATGTCAAGTGTTTCACCGTAGAGCCGCAGGGCCACGAGGGTGAGTTCATCACGGACGAACTCCGGTTGCATCTCGGTTACTCCGAACCCTCCCCGCTCTTGCAAGCTCGTGATCCGCACGTGCGCATCAGCGGGAGCGCCTACCGCGTCGAGCAGGTCTCTCAGGCGCGGCCCGCGCCATGGCGCGTTCTGGCTCCAACCCTCGACGCAGGCGATCGGCAGCACGACGTCGTGCTGGGGGAGCGCCTCAAGGCGTGCGAGAGAGAACACCTCTCGCACGCCGCCGAAAGAAACGGCGAGCGTCCACTCGGGCGCCATAGCGCTCTCGAGCACACCCGCCGCGCTGGCCGTGCGGTTGACGGGAAGGCCCTGTGCGCCGACGCCCTGCTTGCGGGGGGCGAAGAGGTTGGTGGCGTCGAAGAGCCGAAATGACTGGCCGGCGGTGAGCACGACCACCGCGCCCACGGCGGCAGCGACCGCGGTGAGAAATCCACGCCGAGAGGCGCGGGCATCAGCAGAGTCGTCGGCAGGAGGTGGCGTCTTGTCGATCCACGCGAACACGCGACCCGTGACGCCGTGTGTCTGAGACTCGCCCGTCAGGCGCCGAAGCTCGTCGGGCACGTCAAGCGCAGCATCCGGATCATCTTCATCGTCAACGCGCTCGAGCACCGAGCCATCGTCGTGATACGAGTCGCGCTTGCGCCAATACCGTGCGATGAGCGGAAGTTTCACGCCGATGTGAATCGCGAGCGAGCCGATGATGACCCAGCTCAAGGCGTAGTGGGTGAGACGAAACGAGAAGTCGAACCATGCGTACGCCTGGTAGGTGTTCAGCAGGCCGATGGTGATCTGAACGAGGGATGCTGACACCAGCACCGCGATCGATGCGCGTTCGAGCAGATGGGTGAAAGAGCGAACCGGAGGGCTCTGGAACAGCTCGGGGAAGACGGTGTAGAGCTTGGCGAGCAGCAACGGAAAGCAGGCGATGCCGGCAGTGATGTGCAGGCCCTGCGAAACCTGATAGATCCACACCGGCCGGGTGGGAAAGACCATCCACGGCGCGGGGTTCTGCAGAAAGTGACTGTACAGCCCGGTTGCGAAGCACAGCAGGAACGCGAGTGCGAGCAGTCGACCGATGACGACGGCCATGCGCGGGTTTCGGGCGGGCGCAGCAACGGAGTGCCTCACCTGGTGCAGCGCTCTTTGCACGCGCGCGGCAACGGGCATAGTGCCACCTCCTTCTCGTGCCGACTCTATGCGGCCTTGTGAGCGGGTGTGTGCGCGGAATGTGACGAAGCAGAAACGCTTCACGTTCGAGACTCGTAAGGTCTGGTTCACGACGATTGAGGCGTCACTCTCTAACCTCTAAGAGTGACGACCGAACCCTTCGCCGCGGGTGTGCCTCGCAGCCCCGCTGCTACGACGGCCCCCTGGATCGGCTTGGGCATCTCGCTGGGGCTGATCACCCTGGCCATGCTCGTACCCTTCGTCACCGGTCTCAACGTGCACATCAGGTACTTTCCGCCGATTCACGCGCAGTGGATGCCGCGGGTCGGACCAGGAACGATCGCTGCCATCGTCTTCGCGGGCTTCGCGATTCGCTATGCTTCGGATCTTGCGGCGCGGCTTCGCTGGGGATGGTTGCTGCTGGTCGCTTTCGGGGCGAGCCTTTTCTGGATGCTGGCTCTTGCCACCGTGGACGGACTCGACGGCATCAGCACGATACTCGAGCACCAGTATGAGTACTTGCGCACGGCGCGTGAGGTCACCGACTTCGGCGCGGTGCTGAGCAGGTACATTGCGCATATTCCGCTGGATTCGGTCGATAACTGGCCTGTCCACATTGCTGGCCACCCGCCAGGTGCGCTGCTTTTCTTCGTGATTCTGGTGAACATCGGGCTGGGCAGCGGGCTAGCCGCGGGCTTGGTCGTGACAGTGATTGCCGCCACGACTTCGGTTGCGGTCATGGCGACACTGCGGCGCCTAGGTGCAGAAAGCGCGGCGCGCAAAGCCGCACCGCTGATCGCTCTCGGGCCGGCAGCGATCTGGATGTCGGTGTCTGCCGACGCCATGTTTGGGGCGGTAGCCGCGTGGGGGCTGTGTCTGCTTGCCTATGCCGCGATGGCCAAAAGCTGGGCACGCACCGCGCTGTGGGCGGCGGGTGCCGGCCTCGTGCTCGGCTACTGCGTGATGATGTCGTACGGCCTGCCGCTGCTCGGTGTGCTCGCCGTGACGGTTCTTCTGGTGGCGCGCAACTGGACGCCCTTGCCCTGGGCGGTCGTGGCTGCTGTTGCAGTCGTGCTCGCGTTCGTGGCGGGCGGGTTCGTGTGGTGGGATGCCTACCCGGTTCTCGTCGAACGCTACTGGGATGGAATCGCCAGCCGTCGTCCGGCTTGGTATTGGATGTGGGGCAATTTCGCGGCGCTGTCTTTCAGCGCCGGTCCGCTCGTGGGGGCCGCCGTCGCGGCGGCGATTCAGCGGCTGCCGAGCGTGCGTTCAGCCATCACGGCCGAGCGGGTCATCGTCTTCTTGGCGACGGCCGCGTTCGTCACGGTGCTGCTGGCTGATCTCTCTCAGATGAGCAAGGCAGAAGTCGAGCGCATCTGGTTGCCGTTCGTGCCGTGGCTGCTCGTGGGCACAGCTTTGCTTTCTGAGCGCTGGCGACGATGGGGGCTGGTCGGGCAATTGACGTTTGCCGTCGTGGTGCAGCATTTGCTACTCACCAGCTGGTGATGCCACGGGACTAGGCCTCACCAACCACAGCGCAACGACCACGATTGCTCCGATGACCAACGTGACGATTCCCGCGGTACGTCCCAGCGCGACGTCGAGGATCAGCGTTGTGACTCCGACCGAGAGGGCGCCGACAACGACGAGGTTGGCGGCTACCAGCTTCGATGTCGTGGCGACCAGTTCTGCCTTGCGCCCGCGGGCGAAGTACTTGCGGTGCATGCGAACCGGCACCAGGGCCAAGATTGACGCGCACGCAGCGAGCACGACGAGAACCGCATAGAGCGCGAGCTGCACGTTGTCGATGTCGGTGAAGCGCTGTTGAAAGACCACGGCAAGCAGAAATCCGCTGAGAATCTGTGTGCCCGTCTGCATCACTCGCGTCTCTTGCATGAGCTCGTCCCAGTTGCGGTCGGCGCGCTCGTTGGCCGACTCGCCTCGGCCATCATTGCGGCGATCGTCGGCGGGCGAGGTTTCATGTGAATCAGACGCCATAGTCAAGAGGATTAGCCTCCACTAAAGGGGTTGTCAAGCCCAAGGCAGAAGCGGTGACGGCCTCGTATTCTCGCTGGTGGAGGTTCAACATCATGGCTACTGAGTCCACACCTGAACAGAACAACAATCGCCGTTCAGCCCCCGGAGGCGCGGGTGCCAAAAGCACACGACGCCAGAATGCCGAGAAGGGCTTTGTCGCGTCGAAAGGTCTGCGCGAGAAAATGCAGGCAGTGCTCGTCGACCTGCTCGAACTGCAGCTGCAGGGAAAGCAGGCGCACTGGAATGTTGTCGGCCACAATTTCCGCGACACCCATCGCCAGCTTGACGAGATCATTGACGCCGCCCGCGAGTTCAGCGACACGGTTGCCGAGCGCATGCGTGCGCTGCATGCGATCCCAGATGGCCGCAGTGACACCGTTGCCGCGACCACAACACTGCCGGAGTTTCCGCAGGGTGAGATCGACACCGCAGAGACCGTCGATCTGATCACTGCCCGTCTTGAGGCGACCGTCGCGACAATCCGCGAAGTGCACGATCCGATTGACGACGAAGATCCCACGAGTGCAGACGTGCTGCACGCGGTGCTCGAGAAGCTCGAGCAATTCGCATGGATGGTGAGCGCCGAGAACCGAAAGCCCGCGCGTTCGTGACATGGCGCCACTGACGCTTGATCCGCGGGGGAGCGCGTGCTCCCTCGCGGCGTCAGCGCTCGGCGCGGCCGCAGAGGTCGACGATTTCGGGATCGACGTCGCCGCCACGCTGGATTGGTGTCAGGGTGTCGGGCAACGAGCTCCGATGGTGGGAGATGGTGCTACCCGCCAGCTGTGGGAGCTGCTCGCCGCGACCGCACGGTTGAGCGTGTCGGCCGCGAGAATGCTCGAGCCCCACCTTGATGCGCTGAGCATTCTCGAACAGTCGAGTGACGACAGCGCAGCGAGTTCGGCTGAGAACATCGAGAGCATTGAGGTCACGCCCCATTCCACGTGGGGCGTGTTTGCCGCAGAGGCCGCAGACCTGCGTCTCGCCGCAATTGAGCGCGAGGGGCGGTGGGAGTTGTCAGGCACAAAGCCCTGGTGCTCCCTCGGAGCCGATTTGACGCACGCGCTCGTCACCGCGACGAGAAACGACGGCAGGCGGCAACTCTTCGCTGTGAACCTGGGCGCGGCTGGCGTCGAGGCGCATACCGGGCCCTGGTTCGCGCGGGGTCTGTCTGACGTCGTCAGCGCGCCGATCACCTTCGAGAAGGTGCCGGCTGTGCCCGTGGGAGAGCCCGGGTGGTATCTCACCCGCCCCGGCTTTGCCTGGGGCGGCATGTCAGTGGCAGCGTGCTGGTGGGGTGCCGCCGAGGGAGTGGCGAAACCATTGCAAACGGCCGCCGCTTCTGATCGCGCCGATCAGCTTGCGCGGGTGCACCTAGGCAACGCTGATGCCGCACTCTGGGCCGCTCGTGCGACGTTGAGTGAGGCTGCCGATCTCGTCGACTCGGGTCATGTGGCGGCAGCTGAGGCTAAGATTCTCGCCGAGCGCGTACGGACCGTAGTTGCAGGCGCTGCGACGCGGGTGCTCGCCGAGACGGACGCGGCTTTGGGCCCCGCTCCTCTCGTCGCCGATGACGCACATGCGCGTCGCGTCGCCGATCTTCATCTGTACCTGCGTCAACACCACGGGCTGCGCGATAGCGAGCGCCTCGGGCGAAACCTGGTCGCAGAGGCAGAGCACTGATGGCCACCTTCACTCATCTGTCGCCGGGCACCGCAGAAGGCGAATGGCGTGCCGACCCGAGGCTCGCAGCGCTACCCGAGCTAGACGTACAGCTCGACGACCTTGTGGTCGTGGCAGCTCACCCAGACGATGAAACGCTCGGTGCCGGCGGCTTGCTCCATGAGGCGCATCGTCGTGGCGCGCGCGTCATGATCATCGTGGCGACGGACGGCGAAGCATCCCACCCGAATTCCCCAACGCATTCCCCCGACGAGCTTCGCACGCTTCGAAGAGACGAAGTGGCGCGGGCCGTGACGACGCTTGCGCCCGAAGCCACGCTGCACTTTCTTTCGCTGCCTGACGGATCGTTGCGCGAGAACGAAGCCACTCTCACCGCCCACCTGGTGCGGCTCATTGACGAGCTGCCTGATTCAGAACGCACGCTAGTCGTTGCCCCCTGGTCAGGCGACGGTCATCGCGACCACCGCATCGCCGCGGGTTGCGTGGCGCGCGCGCTCGCGAGGCGGAGCATGAGGCACTTCGGGTATCCGGTATGGCTTTGGCACTGGGGCTGCCCAGACGACTTGCCCTGGAATCGCTGTCGCGCGGTCGGGCTCGGTCGCCAAGCGCGCGCAGCAAAATCGCACGCCATGCGCGCACACACTTCGCAGCTTGAGCCGCTCTCTGGCGCAGCTGGCGATGAAGCGATCATCTCGCCCGGCATGCTCGAGCACTTCTCGCGTGCCGCGGAACTGTTCATAGAGGAGGAACGCGTGTCAGACGACAACGCGTCGTTGACGCGGCAGTGGTTCGAAGACTTCTATGCCCGACACGAAGACCCGTGGGGATTCGACACGCGCTGGTATGAAGAGCGCAAGCGTGCCATCACGATGGCGAGCCTGCCCACCCGAGCCTTGGGTGACGTCTTTGAGATCGGCTGCGCCACGGGTCTGCTTACCGAACAGATCGCCGCGCGCGCTCGCTCGCTGCTGGCGATCGATGCCAGCCAGGCGGCTGTTGAACGGGCGAGCGAGCGTGTGCAGGCCCATGATGCTGTGACTGTGCGGCAGGCGATGGTGCCCGAGTGGTGGCCCGAAGGCACCTTCAACACGATCGTGCTCTCTGAAGTGGGGTACTACCTGTCGTCAGACGACTTGCGTGAAACGATCGCACGAATTGAGCATTCGCTCGCGTGGGATGGTTACGTGCTCGCGTGCCATTGGCGGCACCTTGTTGAGGACTATCCACTCAGCGGTGATCAGGTGCATCGCGCGCTCAGAGACGTGAAGTCGTGGTCGCGGATAGCTCTTCACGAAGAAGAGGACTTCGTGCTCGAGGTATTCACGCGGTCGCCAGCAGTGTCGGTAGCGCAGATGGAGGGGCTGAGGTGAGCGACTTTCCTATCGCCGCGGTTGTCGTGGTGATTCCCGTCCACAACGAAGAAGCGCTGCTGGCCCGGTGCTTGCAGTCGGTGGACGCAGCTACTCGGCAGATTGATCTGCCCTGCGAAGTCAGAGTCGTTCTGGACGCATGCACGGATCAATCCGCGCAGATCGCCTCGCGCTTTCCGTTCGAGACGATTGAGGTATCGGCAACCGCGGTGGGGGCTGCACGTGCGGTCGGAGTATCGGCCGCGCTCGCTGACTTCGACGACATCGAGGCCGAACGGATATGGATCGCGGTTACCGATGCGGATTCACAGGTGCCACCGCAGTGGCTCACTGCGCAGCGCAGTCTTGCAGATGCTGGCAACGACGTCGTGGTGGGCACGGTACGTCCAGACTTCGCCGATCTTTCACGCAGCCACCGCGCGCTCTGGTTGAAGACCCACATTCGCGGCAAACCGAACGGCCACGTGCACGGTGCCAACCTGGGTGTGCGTGCCAGCACGTACCTTGCGGCGGGGGGATTCAACGCTGTTGCCGAGCATGAAGATGTTGGCCTCGTCGCGCAGTGCCGCGCCATCGGCGCTGCTGTGGCCGCGAGCGACAGCGCCGAAGTGCTGACGTCGGGCCGGTTTGAAGGCCGCACACCGGGCGGGTATGCCGCATACCTGCGCAATCAAGCGGCTGATCTGCGGCCTGCAGACGCGGCGCTCGACGAACAGTGGACGGCATCGTGAGCGATCACGAGACAGACGTTGAGATCGAGATCTCTGCTCTCAGACCGGCAGACGCTGGCGAGGTGCTGACCGTGCAACGTGCCGCGTTCGTGTCAGAGGCGATCATCTATCGCTCTGTCGACATGCCCCCGCTCACGCAGACTCTCGCTGAAGTCGAAAGCGAACTGCGCGACACGCAAGGGTGGGCAGCGCGTATCGACGGCAGGCTGGTCGGCGCGATCCGCGCGCGCGAAGCCGCGGGCCGGTTGCTGATCGGGCGCATCGCAATCGCACCCGACATGCAAGGACTGGGAATCGGCCAGGCCCTGCTTGAGGCAGCAGAAAGCAATACTGACGCGCTGGAGGCAGAACTGTTCACCGGCAGCCTGAGCGAGGCCAACATTCGGCTCTATGAGAGCTGCGGCTACGTAGAGGCGGAACGAGTCGATCAGGGCGACGGCATCGAAGAGGTTTATCTGCGCAAGAAGCTTCGCCGCTAGTGCAGCACGCTACTTCTTCAGCTTGACGAACGCGGTGCCGACGATCAGTGCCCACACCGGGAAGGCCCACCAGACCAGGCTGCTCGCCCAACTGTCAGACTCGGCAACGGTGTAGAGGAAGCCGCCCGCGGTGGTGCCGATAATGCCGCCGACCGCATGTGCGAGCCCGAGCACACCGAAGTAGCTGGCGACGGACCCGGCGTGGGTGAACCCAGCGGCTACCGCGTTCATCACCGGTTGCGCGAGCATCTGCCCGACCGTGAAGATGCCGACACCGAGGAGCAGGCCAGCGATCGACGACCACAGGCCCATCACAGCGAGCCCACTGCCGAGCGCTAGCGCTGCAAAGGCCAGAATCTTGTACGACGAGAATCGGGCGGTCGCGAACTTCGTGGTCGGGAGCATCGTGAACACCATGAGCACCGCAGCGCCGGTGTAGACCAGTCCGACCCCTTCTGGGCCGGGCAGTACGTCACGGGCACGGATCGGAACAACGAGATACAGCTGCGTGATCATGACCGACATGCCGCTTGCCACAAGGCAGAAGCGCATGAACGGGCGGTCTGAGAAGACCGTGCGAAATGAGGTTCGCTCTTTCGCCGACGTTGACATGCCGCTGGGCAGGCCGATCAGGGTGATGAAGAATGCGGTGAGAAAGAGGCCAGCGGCTCCGAAACTGACGAGGGCGAAGTCAGCGCCGGCGAGCAGGCCGCCGATGACCGGCCCGACGATGAATCCGACGTTCGAGACGAGCTCGCGGGTGGAGTAGACGCGCACCGTGTCACGCCCCTCGGCGAGCGCCGAGTAGGCGGCATAGCTCGCCGGATGAAACAGCGCACCGCCGAGGCCGGTGAGGATTGACGCGACTAGCAGCAGTTCGGGAGTGTCGACGGTGCCCAGAGCGGCAAATCCTGCGGCGCGAATGAGCACACCGCCGAGGATCGCCCGCTTGTAGTCGATGCGGTCCGCGATCCATCCCGTGATGGGCATCAGCCCATTCTGTGCCGCAGAACGCACCGCTGTCAGCACAGCGATGAACGCAATGCTCAGTGAGAGATTCTCAAGCAGATGAAACGCGAGCAGGGGGATGAGCATATAGAAGCCCACCGCCATGGTGAAGGTGTCGAGGTACAGCACCCACAGTGCGCCCGGGGTATCGCGCAGTCCGGCCCAAGGGGCTTTCACTCTGAAGTGGGGGTGTCGTGCTGATACCCCCAGACGCGCAGCCCGGCGTATACCGGAAGCGAGAGTGCGACGAAGGGGATCAGCGTCGGAAGCAGCACGCACCCCACGGTGATCGCCACGCCCAGCACGAGCATCGCGAGCGACCGGCCAGGGTGACGCAGCAACATGCTGCCCACCTCGTTCATCCATTCACGCCGGGTCGCGTCGGCAAGTCGCGATGCCGCCACTGGCACTGCCAGCAGCATGAGCAAGAAGAGCACGCCGATGGGAACCGCGGCCGCAGCGAACACGATGGCCAGCGTCGACGATCCTGTCGTCATCTGCACCAGCAAGAAGAAGACGTCGGCCGCGAGCACGAACGTGACAAACGCAGCGAAAACTCCCAATGGCAAAGACCGACGCCATGTCGACGCGAACTCGCGAAAGGTGTTGGTGAACACAGCGTCGTCTTTATCGCGCATCCACCGTGTGAGCGCCCGCGCGAGGGCGATCATCGCGGGAAGTGCTGTGATGATCGCCAACGCCAGCAAGAAGGCCGCGATGCCGCCGAGAACGATATTCGCGGGTGTGGCCAGGGCGCTCAGCAGACTCGATTCCCAACGGGTTTTTCGAGCGGGCGGCCGAGCGCGCACCATGGTCATTCCTCTCCAGCGCCAGTGGTGCGGGCGTTGAAGCCGGCGCCGCTGATCTGCGGTTCATCGATCAAGCTATCTCGGCCAGCGGTGTCGAGTGCAACCACTTCGGTTTGCTCCCCGCGCGTGATGCGCACGATCACTCGTGAACCGTCGAACTCGCACGTGACCTCGGCCGATGACTCATCATCCCATCGTTGCGATTCGAGCACTGTGACGAACTGAGCTCGCTCGCGAGGCGCCGTGGTTCGCTTGAGCGTGTGTTGCACTTTGCTGATCGCAAGACTCGGCGTTGACGATGTCGGGTTCGCATGCACGGCTGTCTCGACGACTTCGATGTGCGAGTCATCTTCGAAGAAGGTGATCGGCATGACTCCGTTGCCCGCTTCAGCGCGCCACCGTCGCGGCGCGAGCTCGAACGGGCGGTTCTGCGTCTGCAGCAGCCACGTCCACGAGCGGGCGGTTCGCGCAATCAGATCATCGAGGATCACGAGCGATCCGCTTGGCGTGAGCACCAGGTGCCGGCGAATCTGTTCGATGTCTAGCGATGGGTCATACATGGCCGAGGTCTCGCTCACCGCGTGAGTCCAGCCCTTGCCAAGCGTGGTTGTCAGGATCGATGCCGTGTGCTCATACGGCAGGTTCTCGAAGATATGGTAGCGGTCTTCGTTCACGAAGCCGTTGCCGTCGACGAGCACGCTGTTGTGGTGCTCGGTGAGCTTGCGAGATGAGTAGCCCTCATCGAGCGCGAGGTACGAGCCGTTTCCGATCAGCACGAACGTTCCCGAATCGGGGTGGTGGTGTCCGGCATTGAGCGTGATCCACCCGGTGTCGAGCTTGTGTTGATGGGCGTTCTCCCACGCCTTGTGGCCGCCACCCGGCGAGGCTTTGAACGAGACCATCGTGGCGTCGTCTTGCCACGACGTGCGGCCGACGACGAGGCCGAGGTCTGAGAAATAGCGGTTCAGAGGCAGGTGTTCTGGGCCGGATGCTTCCACGGTTGGGTCGAACCAGAGCAACTCTTGGTACGCCTCGGCACGCACTCCCGGGCGCACGTCACTTTCATACGCTTCACGCCAGAAGAACTCCTCGGCGACCTTGTCTGCGAGCCACTGCGCCTGCGGCAGCCGATACTCAGAGGCAAGTTTGTAGTACATCGACACCGAGTGGCCGCTGCGACGGTCGTGACAGTCGCCGTGGTCGACGATTCGCTCGAAGTCCGGGGCTGCTTGATACAGGCGATACCAGAAGGTCTCACGAAGGTACGGGCTCTCTTTGAACCAGTCGATGCCTTCGGTTTCCTTGAGCATGTCGAGGTAGCTGACGAGCCACGGCACACCGTAGCGCCAGTAGACGACGCCTTCGTTGTTTGAGCCGTCTTCGGGAAGCATCTCGAATACGGTTTTGAAGTTCGCCTTTGCCCTCTCGGTCCACTCCTTCGCCTCAGGGAATATTCCTTGGAGCGCATAGCCCGCTGTGGCGAGTCCGGCGTAGCAGATCCAGTTGTGATTCTGCCAGTACGAAGACGACCACCACCCGCCCTCGGTTTCGACAGCGAAGGAGTAAAGGCGCTGCCCCTGCAACAGCAGTTTCTGCTCCAGAGCATCACGTTCTTCGGGCCGCAGCGCATCTCCGGCCCAAGACAGGGCAAGCGAGAAACCGTGCAGAATCCACCCGGCGTCGAGGTCGTGGTCGGGAAGGTTAGCTTTGCCCCAGTGGGGGAACGAGAGCGGCGGAGCGAGCCAGCGCCGCAACTCATCCAGATAGTGAGCTTGGCCCGTGAGGCGATAGGCGAGAGCAAGGCTGGCCGCGGCGGGACCGAAATAAGTAATCGAGGCGAGTGGATGCTCCTGGGGGAGCGCGATCGACTTGTAGCGCTCGCACTCTTCGAGCAGGCGCCGAAACTGCGGAGCTCGCGCTCCCGTGAGTTCGCTGCGCAGCTGCTCTTCGCGTCCGTTGATGAGGAGGGGATGCATTATCGGGAAACCTCGATGTTCCGTGTGTGTCCGTCGGTGAACTCGACGAGAAGGGTGGTCGTGGTGGCGGTGGAGTCGATAACGGAGGCGCTACGCGGCGCGATGCCGTCGAAAAAGTAGAGCGAGACAAATTCGGCGACGTCGCCGGTGCATGTCCAGTCGCCGACTGCCTGCAGGGCCGCCGGGTCATCGGAGGGCCCGCGGCCCGCCGATTCGACGAGGGTCGAACGATACGTCGAGAGGTGCACACCGACGAGCTGCGAGCCGGCGGATGCTTGCCAGGTCGACTTCCACGTGGCATCCAGCGCTTGAATCGTAAACTTAACCGCAGGACGCAGCGCCAGGGTGATTTCGTGCTCGGAATGGTCTTCTGACGTGACGCGAAACACGTCGGCCAAGATGCCCTCATTGAGCACGAGAGATCTCGTCAATGTGAACCCGTCGTAGGCGTCGGTGCTGGTAGCGCTCACCGTGCCAGACGCGGCATCCCAGTGAGTGATACTCGCGGATGCCTCAGCTTGATCGTGGCCATCGATGCGAACGGTGGGATGAGCCAGCGTGCGGGCGTAATGGCCGTGGCGCAACGGGCTCGCATAAGGGGGGACACCGGGAGCGGGCTGCCAGGGTCCGTTCTCGCCGTAGAGGTAGAGCGCAAGCTTGTCGAAGTGGCCGTGTGCACCGCCGTGCGGTCCGGCGTCGAGAACCGCAGTGAAGCGTTCACGCGGTTCGCGCAACACGACGAACCCGGCATCAGCAAAGTGGATGGTCGCAGGTTCTGCTGTGCTCAGAACCGCGGCGGGTGCGTCGCCGAACCAGCCGTCGAGCAGATCCTCGAGGCCGTCGTGCTGGTCGTCGAGTCGCTCGCGCACCCAGCGCTGCACGGGCCCGAGCGCCGCTGAGTCGCCGAGCTGACCGGCGAGCATCGCGATCTCTAGCACTTCGCGATGCATGGCCAGGCGGTCGTACGGCCCATCGTGAATGATTGGCAGACGACCATCTGGCGCAGCGATAGCGGGCAGTATGTCGACCATTTTGCTGAGTATCGCGACGATGTCGGTCGGGATGCTGCGAGGGTCGATCCCGCGCAGCGCGAGCAGATACGCCCGCAAAACGAACACGTGATAGTAGGTTGACCCTTCCCACTCCCACCCGTCGTCGAAGACGGCGACACGCATATGCTCATACACGCGCGTCTCGAGCGTGTCGTCAGGCGCCGCGAGATTCCACGCGACACGAGCGAGGTGAAGCAGGCGCCTCGACGCGTCAAGCCACGCGGTGTAGTTGCTTCGAAGGTCATCACGCTCGACGACGAGAATGTGGCGAGCTTGCTCGATGGTGTCGATCAAGCCCACCAGCATCGCGTCGATCTGCGGAGCGAGTTCCTCGTCCGAGGTGCGTCGCGCAGCAAGGGCGATGACGGAATCAGCGATGCCGACCGCCCACTGTGCCTCAGAGAGCGCTTGGGAGAAGAGCTTGCCCTGCAGCATCCACGCTTCACTGCCTTCGTTCCATCCGCTTGAGGCGACATCGGCGTAGAACAGCGCATATTCGGTCAGGATCTGCAGGGCTCGATGACGATCCAACTCTTCGCCGGACACGCGGTAGCGGTGCGCGTGCAGGCGTGCTTCGCGGGCGAGGCCTTGATGCAGGTAGACCGTCCACGCTGCGTCGAAAGGCTCACCCTGAAGCTGGCAACCGCGTGAGCAAGGGTAGATCGAACCGATAGCCGGCTCGAGTTCCATCCCGTGCGTCGGACACACGTAGTCGTGCCACCAGCCGCCCCGGCGAAGAGGGACCAGACTCATCGGAAGTTAAGCCCTCCGTTGATGTCGATGACCTGACCGGTCACGTACGACGACAGATCAGACGCGAGGAACAGGGTGACGTCAGCAACATCGTCGGCGGTGCCGGCACGGCCCAGCGGAATGCCCGCGATTATGCCCGCCTGCGCGGTCGACGGCGTAAAGGTGTTGTGGAATGCCGTCTCACCGATGAAGCCAGGGGCGACGGCGTTGACGGTGACATTGCTCGGTGCGAGCTCCTTCGCGAGACCACGTGCGAAGCCGACAATGGCCGCCTTCGAGGCCGCGTAGGCGACTGATCCAGCACCGCCGCCGTTTTCTGATGCAAGAGATGACATCAAGACAACACGGCCATTGTTGGAGGCCTTGAGCAGAGGAACGGCGCTGCGCGTGACAAAGAAGGTGCTTGAGACGTTGACGCCCATAACGGCAGCCCAGTGCTCGTCGCTCATCTCTTCGACCGTTGCGCGGCCAACGAGGTGGCCAGCGTTGTTGACGAGGATGTCGAGACCCCCCAAGAACTCGGCGGCGTCTGCGACCAGTGCGGTTGCTTCAGACGACACGGTGAGGTCGGCCTGGCTGCTCTTGGCCCGGCGGCCGAGCTTGGTGATGGTTTCGACAACCTCTTGTGCTCCGTCTGCGCTGTGTGCGTAGTGCACCACAACGTCGGCGCCTGCCTTTGCCAGAGCGAGGGCGATGCCTGCTCCGATGCCAGCGCCTGCTCCGGTGACGAGCGCGCGGCGCCCGGTGAGATCAATCTGCATGAATTCTTTCCGTTCTGGTGAGACGTCGAGGACTATTTGATGCCCGCGTTGGTGAAACCTTGGATGAAGTACTTCTGGGCGAAGATGAACAGCAGCACCATCGGAACCGTGGCCATCGTTGTTCCCGCCATGAGGTACGCCCACAGCGTGTTGTCGAGCTGTTGGAAGACCGCTAGACCGACCTGGATGACTCGCAAGTCATTGCTCGTCGTGACCAAGAGGGGCCAGAGGAAGTTGTTCCAGCTCTCTTGGAAGGTGAGCAGACCCACTGTCGCGATGGCGGGCTTGATCAGCGGGGTGTAGATCTGCGCGAAGATCCGGAACTCGCCGAGTCCATCGAGTCGAGCCGCCTCTTCGAGTTCGCCGGGCAGTGAAAGGTAGAACTGACGGAACAAGAAGATCGCGGCGGCACTGAGGCCACCCGGGATGATGAGGGCCCACCAGCTGTTGAGCCAGCCGATGCCGCCCTGGCCGAAGATGTCATTGCCTCCGAAAAGAGGCATGAACTTGACGATCAAGAACTGCGGGACGATCTTCGTGTAGGTCGGGATCATGAGCATGGCCACGAACGCAAGAAAGACGACTTCGCGACCGCGGAAATACACGCGAGCGAGCGCATACCCCGCCATTGAGCCGAGCACGAGCGTGATGGCGGTGTGGCCGATCGAGATGATCAAGCTGTTTCGGAAGTACAGGTCGAACGGCGCAGCTTTGAGTGCATCCGCGTAGTTGCTCCAGAGCCATTCCTGCGGGAGGAAGGTCGGGGGGAACTGTGCGAGTTCGGCTGGCGACTTCACGCTGGTCAGAATCATCCAAATGAAGGGGATGAGCATGAAAAGCGATCCGAGGATCAAGAACGTGTTGAGCAAGATGCTGTTGCGCATCTTGGCGCGCGGGTAGTGGCCGCGCTTGGGTGGTGGCGGTGCGGCGTTGTTGTCGTCAATCGCGGCAGCGCGCAGTGTTGTGATGCCCATCAGTCGTCTTCCTTCGTTGCACGGCGGCTGATCAGAGTCATAACCAAGAGGAACGCGAACAGCACGACTGACTGAGCGGATGCCATTCCCATTCGGAACTCTTGGAAGGCGGAGCGGTAGACCTCGTAGGTCATCATTGTGGTGGCGTTCGCTGGACCACCGTCGGTCAGCACGTAGATCTGGTCGAAGACCTGGAAGGCGCCAATGATCGAGATGACCAGCACGAAGAAGGTGGCGGGTTTAAGCATGGGAACGGTGATCGCGAAGAACTTGCGGATCGGGGATGCTCCATCAACCGAAGCTGCTTCGTAGAGTGACTCATCGACGTTCTGAAGTGCGGCGATATAGATCAGCATCTTGATGCCGATGCCCTGCCAAGCGCCGACGACGATGACCGAGGGAAGAGCCCAGTCAGGGTCGACGAGCCAGGCTTGACCGGGAAGTCCGAAGAGCTCAAGAAACGCGTTGAGCAAACCGTATTGGGGGTTGAAGATCCAGAGCCACACCATCGCGATAGCGACCGTCGCAGTCACCTGCGGAATGAAGAATGCGGTGCGGTACCACTTCTGCAGCTTCAGTCCTTGGTTCAAAGCCACGGCAATGACGAGGGCCACGGCCATTGATACAGGGACTGTCCAGAACGTGTAGACGACGGTGTTCCAGATTGACTTGAGGAATACCGGGTCGGACAGTGTTTCGATGTAGTTGTCGAACCAGATCCAGTTCGGAGCCGAGAACACGTTGTAGTCGGTGAAGGACAGATAGAACGTGGCGAGCACCGGAATCGCGGTCCAGAGCCCGATGTGGATCACCGAGGGGGTGACCATCAACCACCCGGCGCGGCGCTTCTTGCGTTCGGCGAGCGTCAGCCCTCGCTTGCGTGGCGGTGCTTGCGTTTTTGCACCGCCCGCGGGGGGTGTGACGCGAGCGTTATCGCGCCGAGGCGTTGTCGTTGTCATCATGCCCTCATTGGTATGGATGGATTGAGTAGGTGGTCTGGTCGGGCGATGGCGGGCACCGCCCGACCAGACCTTCGGGATCAGCGGTCGATGGCGGTCTGCATCAACGCAGCCAGGTCGTCGAGTGCTTCTTGCGGTGTCTTCTGCTCGAGCAGTGCTTCTTGTACTGCCGGAGCGACGTCACCGCGTACTTCGAGCCAGGCGGCGGGGCCGCCCTCGCGCTGTGCAACGTCGAGGTTCTCCATCGCGAACTGCACGAAACGGTTCGACTGCACGTAGTCACTTTCGAGCAGGTCGAGCAGAGCAGGCACGTTGCCTCGCTGTTCGTTCGCTGCCAGTGCTGCGTCGGGGCTCGAGAGGAACTCGAGGAGTGCCTGCGCCGCTTCGGGGTGTTGCGAGTTGTTCGACACGGTGGCCAGCGTGCCGCCGAAGAACATGCCGGGCGCGGCGCCCTCGATGATGAACGGCTCGAGGTTGTCGACCATCTCAGGATCGGCTTCAAGGGTCTGCGTCCACAGATTGTTGTGAGCGATACCCATGGCCGCGCGGCCACTGATCAGCGGGTTGACGATGTCGTCGGTCGAGGCAAAGCCGATGTCTTCGACCTCGTACTCGTTGACCAGGTCTGTCATGAGCTGCAGTGCGGCGACGCCCTCAGGCCCGTTGAACTCGGGAACGGTGTTGTCTTCGTTGAAGATTTCGCCGCCGGCTGAGAACAGCATGGTGAAGTATGCCTGTCGCGCGTCGAGCGACATCATGTCGAAGCCAGCGCGCGTCAGCTTGCCGTTGCTCTCGCGAACGGTCGTCGCCTCGGCAATCTCGATCAGTTCGTCCCAGCTGGTGGGGGGAGCGTCGTAGCCTGCCTCTTCGAGGATGTCCATGCGAGCAACCCCGAATCGCGTGTCGAGCATGATTGGAACGGCGTACACGTTGCCATCCCACATGCCGGCTTCCACGATTTCGTCGGTGTACGTCTCTTTGAGCGATTCTTCGGTGAGGCCGCCTTCGCTGAGGTCAGCGAGGATGCCTTTGTCAGCAAAGCCTTCGATCCAACCCACGCCCATCATCATGACGTCGGGAACCAGACCACTGACCACAGCGGTCGTCAGCTTCTCGTTGAGGTTTCCGTAGGTGGTGTAGTCAACGCTCACGGTGACGTTGGGGTACTCCTCGTAGAACTGGGGCAGCAACTCCCCTTCAAGAAGCTCCTGTCCGGGCGAGCCCTCGAAGATAGGGGTGAGCAACGTGATCTCGCCGCTGACCTCGTCTGGGTCGACCGAAGCATCGGTGTCTCCGGATGAGCATGCTGCGAGAGCAACGGTGAGCGCGGTGACGGCAACAATGCCGGCGGCGCGGACAACAGTGGGGGACTTCATGTTGGTCCTTTCGGTTGTTACAGATGGATGGCGACTCTGCCTCACGAGGACGACTTCGTCTCGCGTTCCGCTTCCGAGGGGATCTTGCGCGATGGGAGCGGTGTAACGATGCACTGAACATAAATGACCTCTGGGGCCGAGTCAACCCTTGAAATCGTGTCGTTATCGGAAACTCATGAATTTGCGCGGCTATTGCACGGTGAAATCTAGTGTCGAGTTAGTAAATCGTTACACCACTTCCGTAGTATGCTGTTCATGACACCGATCGAAGGAGATGCGGTTTGGCGAAAGTAACCATCCAGCAAGTGGCGAAGGCCGCTGGTGTATCCCCAAGCACTGTCTCCAACGTGCTCAACGGTCGATCCGACCGCATGGTGCAAGCCACGCGAGAGCGCATCGACAAAGCGATTGCCGAGCTCGGCTACCGACCCAACCGCGCAGCTCGCCAATTGCGCAACGGGCGCACCCAGACCATCGGTCTTGTGGTGCCCTCGGTGGGCAACCCCTTTTGGGGCGCGTTCGCCCGCGAGATCGAGCTGGCCGCAGTGGCAGCCGGTTCGAGCGTGCTGCTGTGCAACAGTGAACGAGACCCCGATCGCGAGCGGCGCTACGTCGAAGAACTCTGGGAAGACGGCGTGCGAGGCATCATTTTGTGCACCTCGCTTGCTTCGCTTGACTACATCTCGAACGTCATCGATGAAGGTCTGCAACTCGTCACGTTTGACCGCCCCGCCCAGCCGGGCGACCCAGAATCTGTCGTGAGTGTCAGCATCGACAACCATGTCGGCGGGTACCTCGCAGCATCCCACCTGCTCGAACTCGGCCACACCCAGATCGCGTTCGTCTCAGGATCTATCCAGTCTGTCAACCGTGCTGCCCGCTATCGCGGATTCTGTTCCGCGATAGAAGAAGCGGGTCTGGACGTGAGTGACATGCCGATGTGGACGGGATTCGAAACCCTGCCTTTTGGTGACGTGGAGGCGGCAGAAGTGGGGAGAAAAGCTGCGCACGATCTGTTCACCGGCGACGCTGCACGTCCCACTGCGGTTGTGGCGATCAATGACATGACCGCACTTGGATTCTGCCGTGGCTTGAGAGACCTCGGGCTGAAAGTGGGCGAAGACGTCTCGATCATCGGCTTCGACGACATCGTCCTCGCGGATCTTTATGACCCCCCGCTCACCAGCATCCGGCAGCCGATCAAGCGCATGGCTACGCTGGCCATGGAAGAAGCAGTATCTCAAGACGGCGGCGCCGGTAGCGAAGTCGGACGCTCTGTGCTTCTTCGTCCTCAGCTCGTCGTGCGTGAGTCCACGAGGCCGCCGAAGGCAAGAAACGAACATGAGGTTGAGAACGCAGTGGAAGGTGCACGATGAACACGCGGTCAGAGATTCCGGCGAGGCTCCGACAGATGCCGATTGTCGCGGTGCTGCGCGCCGATCGAGCGCAGGCCTATGCCCCTGTGGTGCAGGTATTAATCGATGAAGGCGTCGTGTCGATTGAGTTGACCCTGACAACACCCGACACGCTCGCTCACCTGCCCCAGTTGCGTGAGCTTGCCGCTGGGCGTGCAGACATCGGGATCGGCACCATCACATCTGTGGAGCAGGCAGACGCGGCGATCGCCGCTGGCGCTGACTACCTCGTCACTCCCGTCACCGACGTAGAGATCATCAAGCGCGCAGTAGCGGCAGACGTTCCGGTCTTTCCGGGTGCAATGACTCCCACCGAGGTCAATGCCGCGTGGCAAGCCGGAGCGACAGCGGTCAAGTTGTTTCCCGCAGGCACTGTGGGGGCATCGTTTGGATCACATCTGCGTGGACCGTTCCCTCACCTCGAGTTCGTGCCATCGGGCGGAATCGGTCTCGATGAAATTGAACCCTGGCTGCGTGCGGGCGCGGCGGCGGTCAGTCTCGGCTCACCTCTGCTCGGAGACGCCCTGCGTGGCGGATCGACCGACACATTGCGAGAGCGGATTCGCCGCACGGTCGCCGTTGTTGACCAGGCGCGAGCACCGCGATGACAGATCAGCGACCGGTTGTGACTTTCGGCGAGAGCATGATGCTGCTGGCCACACCTTCTGTGGGCGCGTTGCAACACGCTTCGTCGATGACAGTGCGTATCGGCGGGGCTGAGAGCAACGTTGCTATTGGTCTGCAACGACTCGGCGTGCCGACGGTGTGGATGAGTAAACTCGGGGCCGATTCTGCTGGCGACCTCGTTGAACGAGAGATTCGCGCGGAAGGTGTCACGGTCATCGCGTCTCGTGATGCCGGGGCGCCAACCGGACTGATGCTTAAGGAGCGTCGCACACCGACGTCGACGCGGGTCTCTTACTATCGCGCCGGCAGCGCGGCGTCGCGGGCCACTCCGGACGATCTTGACGAGGACGTCATCCGCTCCGCCGCTTTGCTCCATCTGACAGGGATCACCCCTGCGCTATCGGCGTCAGCGGCTGAACTGACACTGCAGGCTGCCCGCACCGCCAAAGATTCCGGCGTGCGAGTCTCTTTCGATCTCAACTACCGCAGCACGCTGTGGTCGGCTGCCCGTGCGCACGAGTTCTACGCGGCTATCCTTCCGCTCGTCGACGTTCTGTTCGCAGGTGATGATGAAGCGGCGATCGCCCTAGGGCATAACGCTGCGCCCGCGCAGCTTGCTCGAGAGCTCGCAGCACGTGGGCCTTCAGAGGTCGTCATAAAGCTCGGTTCGCGGGGTGCGCTTACCCTCGCGCACAGTGAGATCACGTCGCGTGACGCGGTTCGCATCGACCCGGTAGACACTGTAGGCGCGGGTGATGCGTTCGTCGCGGGGTACCTTGCGGAACTGCTCGCTGCAGCATCCATCGAGCAGAGGCTCGAGACAGCCGTCGCCGTCGGTGCTTTCGCCTGCCTCTCGCCCGGAGACTGGGAAGGTGCTCCCCGTCGTGATGAGCTGCGCTTGCTTAGCCCCGACGATCCAGTCGCGCGCTGAGGCCTCTAACAGAGAGGCCGACGATGGCCCCAGTCGAGGTCATCGAGATTGATTGCGGTCGCGCTGGCGTGCTCGAGCCACTCGACAGTGATAAGCGCACCGGTCACGTCTGCGCGCACTCTGTTCTGGAGAGGCAACGCGTCGGCTGACCCAGATAACGAGACCGCATACACGAAAAGCGACTCATGTGTGCTCGAGTGCAACTCAGGCAGCATCGCCCAGCGACCAAATGCGGTGCCCCACGAAGCGGCAGAAGCGCTCGCGTTCTCGGCGAAGCCGTGCAGTGCCAGCAGTTGTGAACTGAGTCCCTCGGCGTTGCGTACCTGAGACGAGTTGCCGGTGATTGTCTGCCGAATATCTTCAGGTCGAGCGTCAGCAATCGCCCACCCAGACACGCGAACCGGGCTTGAGGGCGGCGGGAAGCGCAAGCGGTGAATTCGTACTTCGAGGTTTCCTTGTGCAACCGTGACAGATTGCACGCGCGCGGATGGGAACAGCGAGCCGTGGCCGGCATCGTCGCTCGCGGGCAGTGGAGTGAACTTCGGGAAGCGCGGATGATGCCATGAGGCGATCCAGTTCGCGCCGGATCCTGCGTTGTGGATGCGTCGGCGTGCGCTCCACACATCGCGATACTGGATCTGAAAGTCATTGTCGCTGGGATTGTGCAGCGCGGTCGGGCCGGTGCGTGTGGAATAGGCGAAGCGCGCGTATAGCGGATCGGGTGCACCGGCATCTGGGTCGTGGGGCTTGATGTTGTCGCTGCCGTGGTTGTGCACGCGGGCAATTCCGTCAGCTGCCGTCGCCTGAACCATGAGCCCGACCGGTGCTATGGCATCGATGAAGTCTGCGGTGTCGCCGGGTAGCGCGCACTCGGTGTCAGTCCAAAATGGATGCTGCGCCGGCAGCATCAGGCTTGAAAACCCCTTCGACGCCCAAAAGGGCGAACCCGGGCCCGAGTAGCGCTGCAACGTTGCCTCATGTGCACCGTGCCAACCCGAGTTGAACACACCGTCGGTGGTTGCTTCGCGTTCGAAAAAGTAGCGCAGATTCGCCGACGCGATCCGTCGCGATTGGCCGGGGCTCAACGGCGTGTGACCTGTGATCGCGCCCAGCGATATCGCTGCGACCGTTGCGGTGCGATATGTCATAGAACGCCCCATATAGAGAGGAGCGCCGTTGCGGTCGAAGGTGTGCGAGAAGGGCTCGAGAAACTCGCGCAGGCGCTCGCCGAACTTCGACAGCAGGTCGCCATTGCCGCTGAGGCGCGCGTAGAGCATCGGATAGAGATGCAGGGCCCAGCCAACGTAGTGGTCGAACGCCTCGCCGTCGCCATCGCTGTACCAGCCGCGGCCGCGATACCAGTCTTCGATCAAGTCGAGTCCGCGTTCGATGGTCGCACGGGTCTGGGCGTCGCCGCGGTCCACCGCTTCAAGGAACGCTGCGATGGTCACCCTGAACAGATACCAGTTGTTGGGAGAAGTTTCTTTGTCGAGCGCAGGTCGCAACCAGTTCGCGACCGCGTCTTTTTCAGCGGGCGTCAGGCGGGCCCAGGTTGTATCTAGAGTCAGATGCAGGCTGAGCGCAATGCTTGCTGCTTCGACCTGAGCCTGACCCCCCGAGCCCTCGACGTGTCCGATGGGAGGCCAGCATTCCGAATCACCGTTCGCCGAAGTGCCAGCGATCAGCCCCGCAACATACCGATCGAGGTGCCGCTGCGACGCCTCGCCCGGTTCACCGATGCTCAAAAAAGCCGCGAGCAGGAATGTGCGGGCGAAGCCCTCCAGCCCATCGACGAGAGTTCCTTGACGCGAGGGACGACCTGGAAAGGCGTAGCGAGATCCGGAACTCGAGCGGAACCGTGCGGCCGAGTCGAGGAGATCGTTTGCGGTCGCCACCCAGTGCTCTCGAGTGAGACCGGTGAACGGGCTGAGGGTGCGGTCCTCGGGCGGCGTGACGCGCAATGCGAGGTTGAGCCCATTTGCGCTGAATGGCGGCAACCTCACATCGGAAGTCGCGGTCATACCTGTGTGAGTAGGGCGATGCCCCAGGGTGGCAGGGTGACGTTGAGCGTGAGTACGCCGTTGACGGCAATGTGGTGCTCGACGCGCAGAGTGCGCGCAGCGTGATCGATTGCTGCCTGTTCGGCGCGGCTGAGGTTTAGTGGTTTTCCCTGCTGCTTCCACGCGGGCAGCGCGTTGCCTGCCTCGTGGTCGACGATCTCCAGCGTGAACTGCGCATCGTCCGCTAGGTCTTCGACGCGCAACGAGATCGTTCGTGGTGTACCGGTAGCGAGCGTGCGTTCGGCGATGTCCCACACGTCAATCGATGCGGGAACGGTCAGAGTGACTTCTTCGGGGTAGTGGTAGATGGCACCGATGATCTTGCCGTCGGTGCTGCGCCGTGTGATGGCGCCCGCGTCAGATCTGGTGAGCAGTTCGTCACCGAGCGCATTGAGGAAGCGGTATGCGTGGTAGGTCGGCTTGGGAATGCCGTGATGGTTCACGAGGCCGAATCCGCCATGGAACGGTTCTTGGCCACCGCCGGCTTCTTCGAAGATGTCGGTGAACGCCCAGTAAGACAGCGAATCGACCAGTCCGATCGTGTCGAGGTTGGCTTTGAGCACGAATGTTGCGGCTTGCAGATGATCGTGGGTGCGGTCGCGTGAGCTCGATGACGATGACCACTCGGTGAGGTGAATCTCGGCATCGGGGTAGGCGCTGTTGTCAACCAGCTTTCGCAGCAGTTGCAGATCGCGGGCGGTCGCATTCACGTCGCGGGTGAGTTTTGCGCCCTGACCGTGCTCATCGAGCGCCCAGTCGGTGGGGTAAGGGTGCGCGGCGACGAAGTCGACCGGCAGATTCTCGGCTTCGGTGAATGCGAGAAATTCCGCGAGCCAGACAGGTTTCCAATCGAGTGCTGACAGATCGTCGGCTGCGAGCACGGCGGCGTGCTGGCTGGTGTCTTCGGTTTCGCCGTCGAAACGCGCATCTGGCACGAAGTTGCTGGTTGCCGGTCCGCCGACTCGCAGTTGCGGGTCGACGCTCTTGACCGCGCGCGCCGCGCGTCGGTACATCTCAAAGTATTCGGAGCGCGTTCCTCTGAAGAAGGGCGCAAGGTTCGGTTCGTTCCACACTTCGAAATACCAGGTGCGGATCTCTTCGATTCCGTAGCGGTCTCGCCAGTGTTCGACGGTGCGCAGTACCAGCTGTTCCCACTTGTCGTAGTCGGTGGGTGGGGTTCCGTTTGCCCGCCACCAGAACAGGGTGTCAGTGTGTACCGCGATCTCGCGGGGCATGAACCCGAACTCTACAAACGGGCGGATGCCGATCTCGAGCAACGCATCGAAAAGCGCATCGACGTACTGGAACGAGGGGGTGACTGCGCCCGTCTCGTCTTCTCGATAGACGAACATGTCGTCGTGAAAGAGCCCGTGAAAGCGCAGGTATTCAAATCCCTGAACCTCAACAACCTCGCGCAGTTGCTTTTGCCAGTCGGCACGCAACCCCTCATTCGCGCGCCCCGCGCCAGCCACGCGGCTCCAATGATGCGAGAACGGAGTGCCGATGGCGTGGGTCGTCGCGCTCATCGTGGGTTGTGTCATCGAGGGACCCTCGTTGGTCATCGCTACCTCCGGTTGCTTTGCTCACAGGGTAACCGCTTTCCCGTACGCGTCCAAGTTGCCACCCATAGCAAATTCATCGCGCCGCGCTTGCTCGAACTCAGCCGATCCCTAAGTCCTGCTCAACCACGTGCGATTCAGTGGTGCCATGACTCCAAAGAAGAGCTGGATTTCACTGGCGATCGCAGGAACAAGCCTCGTTGTTGTCGGGGGGCTTCTATTAGCGAGCGCAAACGTTTCAAGCTCCGCGTTCACCCTGGACGCGGAGACGGTCGAGATCGACGCTTTGAACGTCGAGGCTGCATCTGTGGGCACGTCCGCGTTCTGGGATTCCAGTCAGGTCCACTCGATCTCGCTGTCGTATGACGACGCGGACTATGACGCCATGATCGCGACGTACCTCGACACAGGCGAGAAGGAGTGGATCACCGCGACGGTAGTGATCGATGGCACGGTCATTGACAATGTCGGACTCAAGCTGAAGGGGAACTCGTCGCTGCGAGGGTTGTCCACCGATGCGGACGCCGAGCTCAGCGCCGAAGACCCGGCCTCTTTGCCTTGGATTATCAATCTCGACAAGTTTGTCGACGACCAGGACTATGACGGAGCAACCGAGTTCGTTGTGCGGGGCAATGCCACTGAGACGGCTTTGAATGAGGCTCTCGCTCTCGAGCTGCTCGAAGCGAGCGGCCTCGCCGCCGAGCAGGCTGTGGCCGTCGAGTTTGAGATCGATGGCGAAAGCTCACTTCGGCTTGTCATAGAGAATCCCAACAATTCATGGGCTGACCGCGAGTTCGACAACGCCGATGCGCTCTACAAGGCCGAGTCCGGTGGGGACTATTCGTACCGCGGGGATGATCCCGCCCAGTACGACGAAGCATTTGACCAGGAGGCAGGGGACGACGATCTCGAACCCCTTACGGCATTTCTGCAGTTCATCAACGAGTCAGATGACGAGACGTTTGCAGCGGAGCTTGATCAGTGGCTCGATGTCGAATCCTTCGCCACCTACCTCGCATTTCAAGAGCTCGTTGGCAACTTCGATGATATTGATGGGCCCGGTAACAACTCGTATCTTGCCTACGACGGCGACACCGGTTTGATGACAGTTGTGTCGTGGGACCTCAACCTCTCGTTCGGCGTCACGAACAACGACGCTGCCGGGGCGCGACAGCCCGGCGGGTTGCCGTCGGCCAGAGAACTGCCCGAGCCCCCCGCGGATGCATCGGCACAGGGCGGTGACACCGTAGAGGGCGCTGGCGGCGGCGCGCAGGGGAGCAACATTCTTTCGCAGCGTTTTCTCGAGAACACCGAATTTTCGGCGGCCTACGAAGCCGAACTCGATCGACTCTCAGAACTGCTGTTCACCTCGGGTTTTGCCCAGTCAGCGCTTGACGAGTGGAGCGAGGCGCTCACAGCCGACGCATCAGGCTTGGTGGCATCGACCGTTGTGGCTGAAGAAGCGGCGAGCGTCATGCAGAACTTTCCACTAGCTAGCTGAATTCAGACGAAAGTGGGCGTCCCAGAGGGGGACGCCCACTTTCGTGTAACGGGTGCGACTATGCGTATGTCGTCTCGAGCAAAGAGTCGAACATCGCGATCTCGTAGGACTGCTGAGCTGACATCTGCTGCGCTATCGTCTTGACGCGCGATATGGCAGCCATATCGACTGCCATATCGGCCATATGAATGCCGCCCACATGATGTGTGCGCATGAGCACGAGAAACTCGCGACCCTTGTCGATGCCAGTCAGTTCTGCAAGAGCGCGCATCTCGTCAGCACTTGCGAGACCGGGCATCGTCTCGGCGGGCATTGACATTCCCATCCAACCCATGACTTCAGACGGTGGAGCTGTGCTCTGACCCCAGCTCGCGAGCCAGGCGTGCAGGAGTCCGCGTTCGTAGGACTGGTTCTGCAGTATTTCTGCTGCTGAGTTCTGCACGGAGCCGCCCGTGTCGCTGCCCAGCACGCGTTGGCACATTGCGAGCGCCTGCTCATGGTGGAAGGCCATATCGGTACAGAAGCCGATGTCTGCCTCATTGGGGGCGTCGGCACTTTCGGCCGCGACGGTAGTGCTCGTCGTGCAGGCGGTGAGCCCCGCACCAACGAGCGCGGCTGCCGAACCTACGAACAAGCCGCGACGGCTGGTGACGCGAGTCGCTGACAAATCGTGCCTCACGCGCTAGCCCTGGCCTCCGCCGAGGCGAGGTAGTGCGTCTTCGCTGACTTCACCGTGGTAGCAGCCCAAGATGTAGGGAAATGTCGGGGTCGTGTAATAGCGGTACTGTCCATCGCTATCGACTCGGCCATTGCACTGGTCGAGATCCCCCGAGCCCTCGACATAGCTGTGCGCAGCCCAGGTGTCCGTCGCGAAGAGGCTTTCATCGGTGAGCTCCCAACTGCTGGCGAGTTGAGTCATCGACGAACACTCGTCGTCATCGCAGATGAGTCCCGACATGATGGGGTACCCGTCAGCAGCCCATCCAACGAGAGTCGGATCACCGGACTCGACCTCTTCGGCGGAATAGAGACAGTCGACGCCCTCAGCCCAGCCGAACAGGTGCATATGAAAAGCGGTGGGGCCGTTGTGGCTGCCACACTCAGACAGCGCGCCGGCGAGAGAGAGCACATCTCCGCCCGTTCCTTCTGTGGGGCCGTAGATCGGCACTCCGTTGACGGCTACCGCAATGGAACCAAGCCGGGGCACGTCGTCAGGGCTAGGGTCTGCTGCTTCCACCGGGCTCTCGGGAAGCACGTATGTGCTTTCGTCCTCAGAGGGTGATCCGGGAGTCGTTGCGACATACACGTAGTCGGGGATCGAATTGGTGACCACTACGAGCGAATCACCGTCACACGACGCGGTGAGGGAGGGGTCGGGCAAAGCGGCATTCGCTGACGTCACGTCGCGGAACGTCGCCGCCATGGAATCGCAGTCGCCGGTGATCGGGCCAGCGGCAGTCTCGACCTCGATGGTGGGCATTGCTGTTTCTTCCACCGACACGTCGGTTGTGGGCTCTGCTGTGGAATCTGCTGTCGTCGCAGCGGCGCATCCTGAAACGAGCAGCGCAAGAGTTGCCATTGCCGCAATGGAGGCGGTGCGCGCGTGACGGATTGGTGGAATATTCACTGAAAGACCCTTCGGGTAGGTGCTCGCGGTCAGCATACTCACGCCGCCTATGCGCCTGCTCCATTCGCCGCACCTCAGGCAGAGCCGGTGACGAGATTCATCCCATGATTGGATGAAGGGTCTGGCAAAGAATCAGTGTGGAGGATGTCAGGTGACAAATATGTCGGTATCGCGCGAGTCGAAGCGCGAGTTGATCAACGTGCCTTTGCGAGACGGACCAGTCACTGTGCGCGGCGCTGTGTGGATTGAAGAAACCGCGCAAGGGGTCGTTCCCCGAAGGTTCTTGCAGCCCGCGTCAGAACGAATCGTTGACGACTTCATGCGTGCGGCCATGGTGCAATCGACGGGAGTGCGACTGGCATTTCGCACGGCCGCGACCCGCGTACAGCTAAGGGTGTTCGCCACCAAACTCGCTGATTCTGTGGACGCCCCTCTGGCGCCCGCTCTCTATGACATCTGCGCCGACGGCGAAGTAGTGAGTGTCGCTTCATCGTTGGATGGCGCACGGGTCGTACTTGCCAACCGAGCGCTGGATCAGACGATCGCTGGCGACGAGGTGAGTTTGGCTTTCGCCCTTGACGGAGTCGAGCGCGACTACGAGCTGTGGCTGCCCTACTCCGACGAGGTCGAGTTGCGTGAGTTCAGTGCGGACGCGCCGGTGGTGGCGGTGGCTGATGACCGCACCCGTCCGCGATGGGTGCACCACGGCAGTTCGATCAGTCACGGGTATGTGGCGTCTAGAACCACGAAGACGTGGCCAGCGCAGGTCGCTCAGGCGTGCGCCCTCGACCTTGTGAACCTGTCGTACACCGGCAACGCGGTGCTTGATCAATCAACCGCACGCACGATTCGCGATACGCCGGCAGATGTGATCACCGTGAAGCTCGGGATCAATATCGTCAACGGCGACAGCATGCGCCTGTGGGTTTTTCGCAGCGCTGTGCACGGCTTCCTCGATACCATTCGGGAGGGACAGCCAGACACACCAATTCTGGTCATTTCACCAATCTGCTGCCCGCCTGTCGAGAGTGTTCCAGGCCCGACGCTGCGTCAAGGGGCCGGAGAATCGTCGTGGACGGTGACCTCAGGCCAAGCCCGCGAAGTTGCCGAGGGAAAGCTCAGCCTTGAGGTGATTCGTCGTGAGCTGAAGGAGATCGTCGCTGCGCGCGCCGCAACGGACCCTCACCTGGCTTACCTTGACGGCTTGCAGCTCTACGGGGTCGCCGACAATGCTCGGCTACCGATGCCCGACAACCTTCATCCCGCTGACGATGTCAACACCCTGATCGCCGAACGATTCGTGTCAGCCGCCTTCGGTGAGGATGGCTGGATGCCTGCCGTCGAGCTGCAAACTCGCATGGACTAAGACAAGTCATCCGACGCTTTTGGCGACGAAGCCGCGGGATTTGATCGCTATTGGCGAATTCTGGGCTTTGACATCGTAAAACATCCAATGTTTATATTGACCGACCTCGCACTGTCGAGCGTCAGATAGGACCTGTCTCGATGCGTGACACAGCGCCCCAGTCAGCGGTCGCCGCCCGTGAAGAGCCCTTTCTTCCTCGGCGGTCGGTTCACCTTGACTTTCATACCTCGCCGCTAATCCAGCCCGTAGGCAATGAGTTCGATGCGATCGAGTTTGCGGACCGCTTTGAACGTCTCGGCGTTGACTCTGTCACGCTCTTCGCAAAGTGCCACCACGGTCAGTTGTATTACGACACTGACCGCCCTGAGCGCCACCCAGGATTGGGCTCACGAAACCTGTTGCGAGAACAGGTTGAAGCGCTCCGCACGAAGGGCATTCGCACTCCGATCTATCTCAGTGTTCTCTTCGATGAGCATGCGGCTGCGATGCGGCCGGACTGGGTTGCGCTCGACGAACGACGCGAACTCTTGCGCGTCGACAGCCACGGCGTTCCCGGGTGGCACATCCTTGACATGACGAGTCCGTACCGCGACTATCTCGCCGATCAGATCACCGATGTGCTTGAGCAGTTTCCAGACGCTGACGGATTCTTCTACGACATCTGCTTCGACCAGCCTGGGTTCTCGCCCAGCTTCCGCGAGGCGGTGCGAAGGCTGGGACTCGATCCCGACAAAGAAGCAGATCGGGGCCGTGCCGCACAGGCAGTCTCGCATGACTACATGGCGCGATACCGAGACATGGTGGCAGGTGGCGTGGGGCACGATGGTCGCGCTCGCAGCATCTTCTTCAACTCCCGCCCGCGCCTGCACCTGGCGGCGGAGAAGGAGTTCTGCACGCACGACGAGGTCGAGGCGCTGCCGACCGGTGGGTGGGGGTACGCATACGCGCCCTATGTGGCGCGCAATGTGTTGCCCGTCCAGCCGCGAGCGCTGGGCATGATGGGGCGCTTCTTCGGCAGCTGGGGAGACAGCGCCAGCATCCACCCTGAAGCGGCGCTCATGTATGAAGCGATGCAGATGGTCTCTCTCGGTATGGGAATCTGCATCGGGGATTCCCTGCCGGCTTCCGGCCGCTCGCATGAAGCAGTGACCGCGAGGCTTCAGGGCCCGTTTCGCTATGTCGAAAAAGTCCAGGATGCGACCAAGGGTTACGACCGCGTCGTCGAGGTGGGGGTCGTTCGCCCAGTTCCGACCGGTACCGACGTTCACCAGGTCGACGCACCTACTGCGGGTGGCCTGGGTGCTCTTCGTGTGCTCGGCGAGATGGGCCTGGGTTTCGAGTTCGTCGCTCCAGGAGCCGATTGGCAGCGCTACGCCGCAATTGTCGTGTTGTCTGGCGTTCGCCTCGATGCCGAAATGCGCGCAACGCTCGATGAGTTTCTCGCAGCGGGTGGATCGGTCTTGTTCTCAGGTGTGGAGCAATCCGACGATGATTGGAGTTCGAAGAATCAAGGCCTCACCCTCAGTGATACGGAGGGTTTCGCACGAGAGTTCTTCAGACCAATCCCGGCCTTGTCCGGTCTTCCTGACTTCGACTTTGTGACGCCCGGCACCATTCGTCGAGCGACAGTTGCAGAAGGTGCGCAGGTGCTCGCGACGGTCACCGAACCCTTCTTCGATCGAACAGCCAGCACCTTCAGCGGTCACGAGTACACGCCCGCGGGAACGGCGACCGATTATCCGGCTGTCGTGGTGAACGGCAAAGTTGCCACCGTGCTGTTTCCACTGCTCGAGGCTTACGGCGAGCTCGGCGTGCCCGAGTACTCTCACCTCGCGGTGGCGGCGTTGCGGGCCATTCTGCCGACACCGGCAGTGCGGGTCAAGAACGCTCCGAGCCACCTCGAAGTTGCGCTGCATGCGACACAGGAATCGAAGCTTGTCCACCTGATTAGCTTCCTGCCAGCGCGCCGCTCGATGTCAGAGATCGAGACGGTGCGCGAGCCCGTGCCAGTGATCGATCTGACCGTGTGCGTGCGCTCAGAAACTCGGCCGACCTCCGTAAAGCGGCCGCTCGACGGTGGTGAGGTCGCCTTCACTTTTGTCGACGGCTACGTCGAATTCGATGTGTCGTTTTCGAGCGGCCACACCCTCGTCGTCGTGGACTAGAGAGCCCGTGCCAGCAACCGCATTCATCCGTGGGCGTGACGCGTTGCTTCCACGTCGTCAAACCAGGTGTGCAGCGCGTTCGTCATAGACCTCACGCGATGAGGCTCTTCGCCCGATACATCCTGCGTTTCCCCGGGGTCGCGGCGAAGGTTGAAGAGCATAGGGGTGGATGCTTCCGGGGGAGTGAATTGTGGAATGGGTGAGCTGTCGAGTTCTTGGGGCGCCTCTTCGGCAGTCTTGATTTCAGCGTCGCGGTCGAGGTCGCTCTGGAGGGCATCGAGCGTTTTCTCCCACGGCGGAAACACCAGCTTCCAGTCGCCGTCGCGCACGGCGGAATTCGATTCAGCGAGCGGCGTGTATCGCGTCCACTGCCAGAAGCGCACGGGCGATTCTGCTGCTTCGCCTCGGAGCGCCGGCAGTTGGCTCACGCCGTCGAGCTGTGCTCGTGAGGCGGGTGCACCGGCAGCTTCGAGCAGGGTGGGCATCCAATCGACAAAATGGATCAGGTCATCGCGAACGACGCCACCGTCAAGACCATCTGGCCACCGCATGATCATCGGCACTTTGATGCCACCTTCGAACGCGAAGGTCTTCGAGCCGCGCAGTCCTTCGTTGAATCGGTGGGTCGAATCTTCGCCCTCACCGTGAAGGTCGGGGCCATTGTCGCTGGTGAACATCACGATGGTGTTGTTCGTGAGTCCTAGCGCCGATAGGTGCTGCAGGAGCGCATCAACGCCGTCATCGACCATCGCGAGCATGGCATAGATGGTCGCCACCGCGCGCGACACCTCACCATCTCGGTAGAAGCGTTCGATGAGACCCTCGGGTGCTTGCAAGGGAAAGTGCGGAGCGTTGTAAGCGAGGTGCAGGTAGAACGGTTCGTGGGCATGTCGACTGACAAAGTCAACGGCCTCGGCTGTCAAGACCTCGGTCAGGTGTCGGCCGTCACCGGTGAGCCGGGAGCCGCCCTTCTCGATCCGCCAGTCCCAATAGTCTTGCCATCCCCCTTGAAAGCCGACGAATTCGGCAAAACCTCGGTGGGTGGGATGAAACGCTACGTCGAATGCGCCGTTGTGCCATTTGCCGACAAGTCCAGTTGCGTATCCGAGTCCGCGCAGGTCTTCTGCCATGGTGCGCTCACCGACGGCCAGCCGGTCGGTCCCGCGTGCCTCCATCGTGTCAATCACGCCCGTACGCTGCGGGTAGCGCCCGGTCAGGAGCGCCGCTCGGGCCGGGGCGCACACCGGCGAGCCCGAGTAGTGCTGGGTCAAGCACAGTCCGTCAGTTGCCAATTGGTCGAGGGTGGGTGTGGCCGAGGCGCCACCGTTGCTGCTCGACAGATCACCGATACCCATGTCGTCGACGACGATCTGAATGATGTTTGGAAGACGAGTCATGGGTCCTGTTCTTTCGAAGGCATCCGCCGAGCGCGCTAGAGGCGGGTGAATGCCCTCCAGGGTGACATGAGATCGAAGAAATGGAAAGCGATTACCATCCGACGGATTGGCGGGCAGGGCGCCCCCATGCACGCCATGAGATCTCGACGAGCGCGCCGCCGATGGCGACGATTCCCACGGTGGGCAGATACACCGCCAAAATGACCGCAGCGACAGCGGCAGCGAGCGCCAGAACGCTCACGAATGGTCGTCGCACGGCCAACTGCACGGCGCGAACCAAAGTTTCGCGCCGACTGATTCCCGCCGTCGCGGCACTCGGCAGAGCGAAGAGGATCATCGCGAACGCGACGATGATGAATAGCACCGCTGCGATCATGATGACGCTCAATGGTGCGGGCGCGACGAGCCAGAATGCCGTGCTAATCCAGCCGAAAATGCCCACAATTATCGCGATCGGGCCCACCGCCCAGAGCGTGCGAAAGTGCGCACCAGTCCCACGGAAAAGGGTTGTGATCGGGGTAGAAGGGCCACTCGTACTCACCTGTGCTCGCGCATCGATTGCTGCTGCTGCAGCTGGGGCCGCAGTGACCACGCCGAGAAGCAGCACAAGCAGACCCAATGAGATCATGATCATGTCACCAATCACAGTGAGCATGCCCACGATCGTGTGTGCCCGCTTCGGGGAGTGGGGTGGCGTCGCCGCAGTCATTTCACCAGTCTTGCATCACGAATCGATCACAGGGCATTGACTTACGGTATGCGCTTTCCGTATGGTGATGGAAATCGCATTCCCCACCACGCAGTCACAAGGAGGTTCTCGTGGAAATTCGCTCACGGTCCATTGCAGCAGTTGCAGCTATCGGTGCGGTCGCACTGGTTGTCGCAGGGTGTTCATCAAGCGGCGAAGACGCTGCTTCGGAAGACCCCACAGAAGTAACAGGCACCATCCGGGTGCTCACGCCCAGCTACCCGGCCAGCAACGAAGGCACTGCAGCGTTCGACGAGGTCGTCGCTGCTTTTCAAGAGGAGTACCCGGGCGTCGAGGTAGAAGCAGACTTCGCCACGTTCGCTAACCTCAACGAGAAGATCTCGACATCGCTCGCTGGCGGTCAGCCCTACGATGTTCTCGTCACCGGCATCGGCTGGGTGCCCCCGTTCGCATCGCAAGGTGCCTTCCTCGACCTCGGCGAGTTCGGCGTTACCGAAGACACGGTCGCCGCTGATTCCAACCCGGCAGTGCTGCCAGCCGTCACGTACGACGGTGATGTCTATGCCTACCCCTTGATCATGGGGGCGAAGCCGGCGGCGCTCAGCCGTTCGGCGTTCGAAGCAGCGGGCCTCGACCCCGACTCGCCGCCGCAGACGCTCGCGGAGCTGGGCGAAGCTGCCGAGGCGCTCACCGTGCGCGAAGACGACGGCACGATTTCGCGCGTAGGTTTCGACTTCTGGGCGAGCCCCAGCAACTACCGCCACTCGTACACCACCATGCTTGGCGCCCTTGGCCCTGACCTCTACGAAGACGGTGCTCCCGGCTTTGACGGACCAGAGGGTGCGGAAGCGCTTGACTGGATCGATGACATGATCAACGACGCCAACGTGATCGACTACGGTCAGTCTTCCTCATCTGGCTCTCCGCTGATGTACTCCGGCGAAGCTGCCATGGGCTTCGTGGGCGGCTACATTGACTGCGAAGCAGTCACGCAGGAAGTGTGCGATGACATGGTCTTCTTCAACGTCGCCGATGAGCGCGAGGTGCTGTTCACTGGCGGCCAGGTCGCATCGATCGGTGCAGGCACCGACCTTCCCGAGGCATCGTGGGCCTTCATCGAAGCGATGTCAACGCTTGAGGCTGAATCAGCCATGGCCGCGATGAACTTCGCAGTTCCCGCAATCGCAGGAGCTGAGAATGCTGACGCTGTGACGAGCAACCCGGCGAGCACCTTCGTCTACGACAACCTTGAGTACGTCATCTTCGAGGGCGGCGCAGCCAACTGGCTTGACATTCGCGACACCTGGAACACAGAGCTTGACAAGGCGCTGCTTGAGCAAGCTACGTCGGCCGAAGTGCTCGAATACCTGGCCGCTGAGTCCGAGTAATCCGAACCAGTTCAAAGACCGCGGGGGTCAGAGCCTAGGGTTCTGACCCCCGGCAGTCTTCGGATGACAACACAAGGAGGCTCGCGATGACGATGAGCATCGACAAGTCGAGTACCGCAGACGAATCATCGGGTCGTTCGGCGAGTTCCCGCCCCCCGCGCCGGCGCAAGCACTCAGGCATGGTGCGCGCGCAGCGTCGCGCTGGATACGTGCTGATGGCACCGGCACTGTTCAACATCTCACTCTTCTTGGGACTGCCGCTCGTGCTGGCATTCGTCCTGAGCTTCACCGACTACGGCTTCTTCGCTGATCCTGAGTTCATCGGCTTCGCCAACTATGTAGAGCTCGTGCAGGATCCTGACTTCCGAGTCTCGGTCGTCAACACGATCATCTACACGATCATGGTCGTCCCCTTTGCGATGGGGCTGGCTCTCGTTATCGCACTGGCACTCAACATGGCTATTCGCGGACGTTCTATCTATCGCGTGATGTTCTACGTGCCCGTTGTGACCGCAACGGTGTCAATCGCCACAGTCTGGCTCTGGATTCTGAACCCGAGCTATGGACTCGCGAACGAAATTTTGGGGCTCTTCGGGCTGCCGCCCGGTCGCTGGCTCACGTCACCTGACACGGCGCTCGCAAGTCTGGCCATGATCGGCATCTGGCAAGGCCTTGGCACCAAGATGGTGCTGTACCTGGCCGCCCTCCAAGGTGTCGACCCTGCGCAACTCGAGGCTGCGAAGCTCGATGGCGCAAACAAATGGCAGACCTTTTGGAACGTCACATGGCCCGCTCTTGGGCCGGCTCACTTCTTCGTGTTTGTCACATCGATCATCGCGTCGTTCCAGGTCTTCGATCTCGTCTACGTCACCACCCAGGGCGGTCCCGCTAACGCAACGCGCGTGCTCGTCTTCGACATCTATCAAAACGCATTCTCGAAGCTTGACCTGGGCTACGCCTCCGCCGAGTCGGTGTTCCTGTTCATTCTGATCGCGATTTTCATCGCGGCGGGTCTGCGTCTGCAAAGGAGCAGTGCTGATGACAACTGAGGTCATTCGGTACCCGAGTACCAAGAAACGCTCACCGGGCGCCCGTCTCGCTCGCGCGCTCTTTTACATCGTGCTGTCAGTTGCAGCATTCGCCATGGTGTTGCCGTTCATTTGGATGGTGCTCACATCGCTGAAGTCGCCGGCTGAAGTCAACTCGTTCACATGGCTGCCCACGGAGTTGGTCTGGCAGAACTACGTCGACGCGATGACGGCCGCGCCGTTTGTCGACTACTTCCGAAACAGCTTTATTCTGGCCGTCGGTCAGACGTTTTTGACGCTGGTGTTCGCCACGGCCGCGGGTTACGCACTCGCCAAGCTGCCGATCCCGGGTGCGAAGTACTGGCTTGGCTACGTGATTCTGCTTCTGATGGTGCCGTTCCAAGTGGTCATCGTTCCTCTCTTCTTGGTGGTCAAGCAGATTCCGCTCTTCGGCGGCAACGACATCTTCGGGCAGGGTGGTAGCGGTTGGCTCGATACCTGGTGGGGTCTGATCGTTCCGCTCGCGGTCGGCCCTCTCTTCATCTTCTTGTCACGCCAGTTCTTCACGTCATTGCCCGATGAGCTAGCGGAAGCGGCACGCATCGACGGGGTCAGCGAGTACGGAATCTTTGCGCGCATCATGCTGCCACTGGTGCGCCCCGCGCTGGTGACGATCGCAGTGTTCCAGTTCGAAGCGTCGTGGAACTCGTTCATCTGGCCGCTCATCGCCACAAGCTCTCCCGACCTGCGCCCGTTGCAGTTGGGTCTCGCGATCTTCGCACAGGACGAACTAAACGTGCAGTGGAACTACCTCATGGCTGGCGCGACGCTCGCGACCGTGCCGATGATCATCATGTTCATCTTTGCCCAGAAGCAGTTCGTGCAGGGACTGGCGAGTTCGGGGTTGAAGGGATGACCGACGTGCGCAGCGCCGAGAGCGCAGGCGTCAAACAGTCAGCGTCGAGCGGCAATAGCCGAATCGCAACTTCGGCGGGTCGCTATGCTCTCGCCCTCGGTTCGGAGTTGCTTGCTACGCGGCTCTTTGGTGACGATTTCGAACTTCTTGCTGACGTACCGGGCGAAGCAATGCTGCCGATTGTCACCGAGTGGGATGACGCGACCCTCGAACGGCTTGCCGAGATCGATGTGCTGATCACGGGGTGGGGCGCACCGCCTCTCACCGACCGGGTGGCCGACGCTCTGCCAAATCTGAAAGCCGTCGTGCACTCCGGCGGTGCGACCCACTCGCTGTTGTCGCCGCGAATGCAGCGTAAAGTTCGTCTATCGAGCGCGGGCGAGGTCAACTCGATTCCCGTCGCGGAGTACTCGCTGGCCATGATTCTGCTTTCGTGCAAGCAGGTGTTCCAGTCACAACGCCTCTTTCGCGATACTCGGGCTGCGATCAACCGTGAAGTCGCGTTTCCAGACGCTGGCAATTACGGCCAGACCGTCGGCATTGTGGGCGCGTCGAAGATCGGGCGTCATGTCATCGAGCTCTTGCGACCATTCGCACTTCGAGTGCTCGTCTACGACCCGTACCTCACTGAACAAGAGGTCGCGGAACTCGGAGTTGAACGTGTGCCATTGCTCGAGGTGATGGCGGCGAGCGACGTCGTTTCATTGCACGTGCCACTGAACGACGAGACCACTCATATGATCGGGGCGGAAGAGCTCGCCGCGATGGCGCCGGGGGCGACCCTGCTGAACACTGCTCGCGGTGGTGTCGTGGATCTCGACGCTCTTGAGCGCGAACTCGTGTCGGGTCGTATCGACGCGATCCTTGACGTGACCGATCCGTTCGAACCACTTCCCGCACATTCCCCGCTCTGGGATTGTTCGAACGTCATCATTACCCCCCACGTGGCGGGATCGATGGGGACCGAGCTGCGGCGGATGGGACAGCACGTCGTCGAAGAAGTTGCACGCGCCTTGCATGACGAGGAGTTCGTCGCGCCGGTCGACACCAGCCTGTGAGGGTACCCGCTGATTGCCGCGGGACTGCGTCGCGGCGGCTGTGATCATGGGCGACGAGGAGTGCTTGCACGCACGACCACGTGGCCGCTGATCACACTGAGCCGAGGTTCTTCGGCGCGATCCGTAGTGGCGAGGCGCAGGGCTTCGGCAGCGACCTCGTCCCACGGCAGGTGCACGGTGGTGAGACCCGGTGTGACATCCCTGAGCGCTTTGATGTCATCGAAGCCGGCCACGGCGATCTGCGAACTAGGAATCCCGGCATCTCGCAAGAAGCTGAGTGCACCCAGGGCCATGGCGTCGTTCACGGCAAAGATCGCGTCGATATGGATGCCGCGCCTGACGAGGTCGCCGGTGGCGGCGTATGCCGCTGAGCGGCTGAAGTCCCCTGTAATGATGCGATCGGCGGGCACCGTGATGCCGCCTTCGGCGAGCCCTCGCAGAAATCCGCTCGTACGATCGCGTTGCGTCAGGCCATCGGCGTAGCCGGCCAGAATCGCGAAGTTCTTGTACCCGAGCTCGACCATTGCAATGGCCAGGTCGTGTGCGCCCTGCACGTTCGCATAGGAGACGGTGTCGAAGGGGAGCCCTGCTTGGGTGATCATCACTACCCGCCCGCCCTCGGCTTCGTAGCGCTTGAGCGCATCGACAAGTGCCGGTATGCCGCGGTCGCCCATCATCCGACCGCCGATGGTCATCAGAATCTGCGCGCGTTGGCCACGTGCAGCATGCACCTCCCTGACGAGATCGTCGGACTCCGCGCCAGCGACGATCAGGTTGAGGGCAAGGCGTTCTCGTCGCGCAGCTTCTACGACGCCGGCCACCATGGGGTTCGCGTAGTCATCGGGCATGAGCTTCAACAGCAGTGTCACTCCGCGTTGGCGCCCTCGGGCTACCGCTTGTGCCGCAACGTTCGCGGAGTATCCGAGTTCGTGTGCGGCGGCGAGCACCTTTGCGCGATTGGCCTCTTTGACCGATCTCTCGCTGCCGTTCAGGGCTCGGGATGCTGTGGCCACCGACACGCCAGCTCTGCGCGCGACATCACTCAAGCGAGGTGGTCGGTGCTCCATTGCTCTTACGCTTTCCCTTCCGTGTGCAGGGGCTGTCTCTACCGTAATTGGAAGAGTTGTCTTAGTCGTGCCGACTCGACCCTTGGCGGCGGATGTCGTCGTGCGTTGTATCGAGAACAAGCAGGGCGGCGCCAACCAAGGGGGCGGTGTCGCCGAGCTGTGGGGCGATCACCGACAGATGTTGCGCGGAAGGCAGGACTGCGACCTCGCGCGCGCGGGACTGAACGAGGTCGAGATAGTCGAGCGAAACGTGCGAGAAACCACCGCCGATGATCACCAAACGGGTGGAGGTAAGCGCGCTGACTCCCGCAAGCGCCTCGCCGACTGCATGTGCTGAGCGAACGATGGCGGCGCGAGCGATCTCATCTCCTGCCGCAGCATCCCGAGAGAGATCTTCTCCGCTTGCGCCCTCCCAGCCCTGTGCTCGAGCCCAGGCCACGCTGGCCGGACCGGACGCAATTGACTCCAGCGTTCCCGTCTGGCCAGTACTGGCTACGTCGCGCCCCCACTCGCGCACGCGAAGCTGGCCAATGTGCCCGGCGTTGCCGTCTGCACCGGTGACAGGGATGCCGCCGGAGACGACCCCACCCCCGATACCGGTTGAGACCACCATGCAGATCAGGTCGTTCACGCCGCGACCGGCACCGATCTGCCATTCCGCAAGCGCAATACACATCCCGTCGAGGCCGAGCTCGACTCTCGTCCCTTCGGGCAAAAGCGAGGCGACGTGCTCGCGAACGGCAAAGCCCTGGAGGTGCGGCATGTTTAGTGGTGCCGTCGTTCCCGCCGATCGGTTGATCGGCCCGGCACTGCCGATTCCTGCGCCGACGAGAATCGCGTCGTCGGGCAACGCAGCAAGAGTGTCGGTGATCGTCGAGTGCAGGGCGGCGCGCATAGCGTCAACGGTGATGCCGCGTCCAGTGCTCGCACGCATGCGACTTGAAACAACGACGCGGCCGCGTGTGTCGACCAAGGCGGTCTCGACTTTCGTGCCTCCGATATCGACGGCGAGAGCAACCGAGGCGGTGGTTGCGGGCTCAGCGGAAGAAGTTTCGTGCACCATCCTTCCAAGGTAATCGCTTTCCATGGAAACGGAGTCCACGAGCCGCTGACTCAGGCACGTGCTCAGCAGCGCAAAGAATGGAGCGGGTGCGCGGTCAGCCCGTCGTTACCTGCTGAATTTCGGCCGGTCGAGGCGTGAACCACGCCACGAGGACGAGTCCCACCGCTGCACCGACGATTTGCGCGCCGATGTACCAGGGGGCCGACGCTGGGTCGATTCCCGCAAAGGTATCGCTGAAGATGCGGCCGATCGTGATCGCGGGGTTGGCAAAGCTGGTCGAGCTGGTGAAGAAGTATGCCGCGCCGATGTAAGCGCCAACAGCCCAAGGGATGACCGCTTGGCGATCCGTGCGCGCCAGCAAGAAGATGACCATGATGAGGCCTGCAGTCGCGACTACCTCTGAGATGAATGTCGCTGCAGTGATGCGGTCGGTCGTGCTGATGCTGATGGCGGGGTCGCTGAACATCGTGTTTGCGAGCATTGCCCCGCTGATACAACCCGCTACCTGCGCGGGTATATAGGCTGCTGCATCCGACCAATGCCTCCCGCCAATGACGACGTCGACGATCGAGACAACTGGATTGAAATGCGATCCACTGATGGTCATGAACATCAGGATCAGCACCGGAAGGCCGAGCGCGGTGGCGATGGCGTTCTCGAAGAGCTGTAGCCCGACATCGCTGGGCGAGAGGCGCTGCGCGGCGATACCGGAGCCGATCACGACGGCGGCAAGCCCCGCCGAGCCGAGAAACTCCGCGACGGTGCGCCGTGTGAGGTTCATTGTGTCGCTCACAGGTTCTGGAGGCTGTCAGCAGCGTCGGCCAGCGCATTGGGCACGAGCGAGTAATACGCCCAGGTGCCCCGTTTTGTGCGGTTGAGTAGGCCGGCATCCACCAGAACCTTCAGATGGTGGGACACTGTCGGCTGGCTGAGACCGACCGGATCGGTGAGATCGCATACGCATGCTTCGCCGCCCTGGGAAGCACCCACGATCGACAACAGGCGAAGGCGGGTGGGGTCGGCGAGTGCTTTGAGCCTGTGCGCGAGCCGCTCGGCGGCGTCGGCGCTGAGCGCGTCGCGCTCGAGCGGGGCTCGGCAGGCATCAGTGGCAGTCACGTCTTTGAGCTCAAGCGAGTGCATTCATCGATGATAGCGAATATTGACAATCATCGATGTGCAGGAGGAAACTAGATATCGATGAACTTCGATATAGGAGCGTACTTTTCATGACTCTCATTGACCTTGGTCGCCCGGTCGCCCAGAAGCGCCGCATCGACACTCTTCCGGTGGCGGTCATCGGCGCCGGCCCCATCGGTTTGGCCGCGGCCGCGAACCTTGCCGAGCGCGGCATCGAATTCACTGTCTTTGAGGCGGGTGACAGTGTCGCCGACAGCGTGCGCAAGTGGGGGCACATTCGATTGTTCTCGCCGTGGCGTCACCTCGTTGACCCCGCTTCTGCTCGCCTGTTGCAGGCGACAGGGTGGTCACACCCCGCCGAGGAGGCGCTACCCAATGGCGCCGAACTCGTTGAAGAGTATCTGATGCCTCTCGCCGCGCTGCCGGTGATGCACGACAACGTGCGCACCGGGGTCGAGGTGCTCGCGGTGAGCCGCGAGGGCATGGATCGCACTCGCACCCGGGGCCGCGCTGCTACCCCGTTCATGTTGCGCATACGCGACGCGCAGGGCGAGATTACCGACCTGCCCGCGCGAGCAGTCATCGATGCGTCGGGCACCTATCGCACTCCGAACAGTCTGGGTTCGAGCGGACTCGATCCACTCGGGCTCGCGGAGGTCGCCGATCTCGTTTCCCACGCGCTCCCGGATGTGCTCGGCACTGAGTGCCAACGTTTCGCGGGCCGTCACACCGTCGTTGTCGGCGCCGGGCACTCTGCCGCAAACACCCTCATCAATCTCGCGGCGCTCGCTGAGAAGGTGCCCGGCACGCGTGTCACCTGGACAATTCGAAATCGTGGCGCCGCGCGCGTGTCAACATCACCTGACGATGAGCTCGTGGCACGCGCGAAGATTGGCGGTCGTGTAGACACGCTCGTTGAGCGCGGCGTGATCGACGTCGTCGATCGGTTCGAAATCGTACGGCTCATGCGTGAAGGCGAGTCGGTGCGCATTGTCGGAAACCGCGGCGGAGAGCTCGCTGACATTGAGGCGGATGTCGTCGTCAATGCGACTGGCTTCCGGCCCAACCTCGACATGCTGCGCGAGATTCGCCTCGAGCTCGACGACATTGTGGAGGCGCCCAAGCGTCTGGCTCCGCTGATCGACCCGAACGAGCACAGCTGTGGAACGGTCGAGCCTCACGGATTTGCAGAGCTTCGCCAACCCGAAGACGGTTTCTTCATCGCGGGGATGAAGAGCTACGGCCGTGCTCCGACCTTCCTGCTCGCCACCGGCTACGAGCAGGTGCGCTCGATCGCCGCATGGATCGATGGCGACACGGCATCAGCCACGAAGGTTGAGCTGTCGTTGCCGGCAACCGGCGTGTGCTCAACGGACGGTGGCTCCGCTGGCGGGGGATGCTGCTCCTGACCCTCGCCTGAGAATCCCATAGGCTCTCATCTATGGATGCTGGGATCGACGAACTGCGGCTGCTGGCAGACCCGACGCGTGCTCGGATTCTTCAGTTGGTGCTCTCGAGTGACCAGTCCCGTTCGACCGTGACCGCACTGGCTGGTGCACTCGGCCTGACGCAGCCGACTTTGTCGCATCATGTGCGCGTGCTGCACGACGCTGGACTGCTAGCGCGACTGCCCGAAGGGCGACGGGTCTGGTATTCGGTGCCCGACGGTCACGTTGACCTGGTTGCGGCGTTGCTTCCAACGTCAGATTCGGCGGGCGCAACCGACACGCTCGATCGCATCATCGATGATCTTGGCGCCCGGTTCTCGGGCACTTTCAACCGTGACACCGTCGAACGCTACGTGGTGGAGACCGACGCGCTTCTGCAGGCGCAAGGTGTCAGCCGTCAGCGCTCGTCGAAGGTGGCCGGATTCGCGGCTGACAGGCTGACTGCTCTCGCGCATGAGGCCCTGGCAGACGATGACCGCCCGGAGGTGCTGTTCGTCTGTGTGCAGAATGCCGGGCGTTCACAGCTTGCGGCCGCGATTCTGCGGCACCTCGCCGGCGATCGTATTCGCGTTCGCACGGCGGGGTCGGCGCCCGCCGATGCTGTGCGAGGCGTTGTGGTCACCGCTCTCGATGAAATCGGCGTGCCGCTCGGTGGCGAGTTTCCGAAGCCGCTCACCGATGAGGTGGTCCGGGCCGCAGATGTCGTGGTGACGATGGGGTGCGGTGACGCCTGCCCGGTCTATCCCAGCAAGGTGTATCTCGACTGGCCGATCGATGATCCGGCGGGGCTTCCGCTGTCAGCCGTGCGCGTCATTCGCGACGACATAGACGCGCGGGTGCGCGATCTGCTCGCGACGCTCACATGAACAATCGGTGAAGCGATCAGCATCCGGTGACTAAAGCATAGATCGTCGTCTATGCTTTAGGTATGACTGAATCACCCACCGTTCTCTTCGTTTGTGTCCACAACGCCGGGCGTTCGCAGATGGCCGCCGGCTACATGCAATCCCTCTCTGGCGGTCGCGTCGAGGTGCTCTCGGCGGGCTCGGCACCCAAAGACCAGATCAACCCGATCGCCATCGAGGCGATGGCTGAAGAAGGCATCGACATCGCCAACAACACCCCGAAGATTCTCACGGTCGAAGCCGTGCAGGAATCTGACGTGGTCATCACCATGGGCTGCGGCGACACCTGCCCCATCTTCCCCGGCAAGCGCTATGAGGACTGGGAGCTCGAAGACCCCGCCGGCAAAGACATCGAGACCGTTCGCCGCGTGCGTGACGATATCAAGGCTCGCATCAGCGCTCTGCTCGCCGAGATCCTTCCGGAACCGGCAGTGTCATGACGATCCCGACCAACGGTCGCGGATTGCCCGGTCTGACGTACCCGGAAGCGTTTCTGGGCCGCCTCGCGGTCGAGTTGGGCGAGAAGTACGCCGGTACGTTCAGTGCCGAAACGGTTCAGCGCTACGTGCTCGATTCGTACACGGCGCTGCTTCGAACCTCGAAAGTCAAGGCGCACTTGGCGATTCAGACCAAGCATTTCGTGGGGGAGCGGCTGACCGCTCTGGCTCAAGTCGCCGGTGTCGCACCGCACGACCTGCCCGAAGTTCTTTACATCTGTGAGCAGAACGCCGGTCGCTCCCAGATGGCAGCCGCCATCACGGCACACCTGTCGAACGGGCGCGTGCACGTGCGCTCTGCCGGCTCACTGCCCGCGCACCAGCTCAACCCTGACGTTGTCACGGCGCTCGCCGAAGCGGGGATTCCGCTCGAAGACGCGTATCCGAAGCCGCTGACCGATGATGTGGTGCAGGCCGCAGACGTTGTGGTCACGATGGGTTGTGGCGACGCGTGCCCGATCTATCCAGGCAAGCGCTACGAAGACTGGCAGCTTGCAGACCCCGCTGAGCTAGACCTCGATGGAGTTCGTGGGGTGCGCGACTCGATCATCGAGCACGTCACATCTCTGCTGGGTGAGATCGCGGTAGCGCCTGCGGTCTAGCTTCTGCTCGATACAAGAACGGCCCGGCGCGACAGCGCCGGGCCGTTCTTTTATCCGATCAGGCCTTAAGGAATGCGAGCAGATGCTCGTTCACTTCGGCGCTGTGAGTCCACAGCAGACCGTGGGGCGCGCCCTCGAGCTCGACATAGGTTGCCTGCGGCAGCAGTTGCTTGAAGCGCCGGGCGGTGGCGTCAATCGGAAGGATGTTGTCGGCCGTTCCGTGAAGAATCAGCGAAGGCACGTTGATCGAGGGGATGTCATCACGAAAGTCGGTCGGCCAAGTCAGCGGCGCCGCGGCGATCGCGGCATTTCCTGCCTGATTGGCGACCTGCACGCTCGCATCGACGGCGGCTTGCGAGATGCGCGAGCCGAGGTTTTCATCAAGGTTGTAGAAGTCGTTGAAGAATCCACTGACGAAGGCATAGCGGTCTTCGCGCACGGCCGCCGCGAATCCATCGAACAGTTCTTGTGGTCCGGCCCCGCCGGGGTTGTCTTCGGTCTTCAGCAGAAACGGTTCGAGCGAGCCGAGAAAAGCGGCCTTCGCTACGCGGGAACTGCCGTAGCGCGAGAGATAGCGCGCCACTTCGCCCGTGCCCATTGAGAACCCGACGAGCACGGCATCGTCGAGGTCAAGATCCTCAATCAGAGCGTGCAAGTCTGCGGCGAACGTGTCGTAGTCAGAACCCGCGGCGGTCTTCGTTGAGGCGCCGAAGCCTCGACGGTCGTATGCGATCACTCGATAGCCAGCGTCAAGAAGCGCCGCTTGTTGTTTGCCCCATGACTCGCCGTTGAGGGGAAAGCCATGAATCAGCACGACTGGCTGGCCTTCACCCTGGTCGGTGTAGAAGATGTCAACGTCGACCGAGTTCTCGGTCGCGACAGTGAGATATGCCACGTTCGCTCCTTTTGGCAGGGGACGGATGCTGCTGCCTAGCTCGACGCTAGGGCGCAGTATCCATCACCGCCAGAGATTTGCAAACATTCGCGGTCTGTGTTCAGCGATTGTTCACGCGTCTTTGCTGGCACCAACGGAAGGTGAGACAGTGAACGTCGCAGGTGGGGCAAAGCCAGCCTTGGCAAACGCCGTGGCGACCGCCGAGCTGATTGTTTCGACGTCGGCGCGGGCGACGAGCGCGATTGCCGCCCCGCCGAAACCGCCTCCGGTCATACGTGCCCCTATGGCACCAGCAGTGAGAGCGGCGTCGACAGCGGTATCGAGCTCGGGCACTGAGATCTCGAAGTCATCACGCATCGACGCGTGCGACGCGATCAGCAGGCCGCCGATCGATTTCGGTCCCTGCTCGCGCAGCACGCGCACAGTGTCGAGCACCCGCTGATTCTCAGTGACGACGTGGCGAACACGGCGGAAGGTGACGTCGTCCATCAAAGCTTCGGCGCGCGGAAGATCGTCGACGGTCAGATCGCGCAGGGCAGCAACATTCATGATGGAAGCCCCGCGCTCGCAAGATGCGCGGCGCTCGCCATAGCCGCCCGTCGCGTGTGAGTGCTTGACGCCGGTATCCATCACGAGCAGCTCGAGGCCGGCATCGGCAAATCCGAGGTCGACCACAGCGGCCTCGAGCGTGCGACAGTCGAGAAAGATCGCCGCGTCTGTGTGGCCGAGCATCGTCGCCATCTGATCCATGATGCCGGTGGGTGCGCCGACGGCCTCGTTCTCGGCGGTGCGGCCGGCCTGTGCCAACGCCACGCGGTCGAGGGTGATGCCCCAGGTGTCGGCGAGGGCCGACGCCGTTGCGCCTTCAATGGCCGCCGACGACGATAGTCCCGCGCCGACAGGAACATGCGAGCTGAATGCGAGATCGACTCCGGTGACGGTCGAGGCATCGACACCCGCCGCCCTCAGAAGCGCCCACGCGACACCGAGCGGATAGCGTGCCCACTCGACTACCTCGTCGCGACGGTGGGGAAAAAGCTCATCGAGCTGCGTCAGGGCAAACGCGACCGGCTTCTGGTCGAATGTCGACGCGACGCGGATCATCCCGTCGCTGCGCGTGGCGACCGCGGCATGGGTGCGGTGCTGAATGGCGAACGGCAGAACGAACCCGTCGTTGTAGTCGGTGTGTTCGCCGATGAGGTTCACCCGGCCCGGCGCTGACCACGTGGGTGCGGCCGAGACGCCGGTGATCGTCTCGAGCAGCGTCTGCGCCGCTGCTGCCGTGTTGGTTTCGGTCATCACGCGTGTACCTCAGGGATCGATTCGACGGCGTCTCGCAGCTTTGCGGCAGCGGTCTCGGGTGCGATGTCGCCAATCCAGGCGCCCATCGCGGCTTCGCTTCCGGCCAGAAACTTGAGCTTGTCTGCTGCTCGGCGCGGCGATGTCAGCTGCAGGTGCATGCGCACCGAGTCTCGTCCGCGGTTCACCGGAGCTTGATGCCACGCGGCGATGTAGGGAGTGGGGGTGTCGTAGAGCGCGTCGATGCCCCGCAACAGCCGCAGATAGAGCGGCGCCAGCTCCGTGCGTTCGGCGTCGTTCGTTTCGGCGAGGTCGGCGACGTGACGGTTCGGCAGCAGATGCACTTCGAGCGGCCACCGCGCGGCGAAGGGAACGAACGCCGTCCAGTGTTCGCCCGCGACGATCACGCGTTCGGAATTCTGCTCGAACTCCAGAATGCGCGAGAACAGGTCATCGCCCTCGGTCTCGAGTTGACGCAGCAGGTTCGCCGTGCGCGGGGTGATGTAGGGGTAGGAATAGATCTGGCCGTGCGGGTGCGGGAGCGTCACACCAATGGCCTCGCCACGATTTTCAAACGGAAAGACCTGCTGCACGCCCGGCAGCACAGACAGAGCGGCGGTGCGGTCAGCCCACGCTTCGATGACAGTGCGCGCGCGCGTAACGCTCAGTGTGCCGAACGATCCTTCGTGCTCGGGACTGAAGCAGACGACCTCGCAGCGGCCGACAGCGGTGCGGGTGCGACCGAGCCCCGGAGCATCCACATCGTCGAGACCCCGTGGTGCGTCGTCGCCGGCGGGAGCATCGCCGTGCGCGGTGGCCAGCGCCGGGCCGAACGAGGGGGATTTGTTCTCAAAGACAGCGACGTCGTATGTCGAAGGGATCTCTGATGGATTGGCTGCCGTCTGCGGAGCGAGCGGGTCGAACTCGGCCGGGGGCATGAAGGCGCGATTCTGACGGGATGCTGCCACTGAGATCCAGTCACCGGTCAACACATCCCGACGCATCGTCGCCGTCGCGGGGCGTGGATCAAGATCGCGGGCGTCGATGGCGCGTTCCGCCCCGAGCCTGGTGTCGGGGTCGTCGTAGTAGATCAGCTCGCGACCATCGGCGAGCAAAGTGGGGCGTTTAACGACCCCAGCGCCGAGGGTTTCGGAAGGCAGCGCGGGTGTGTTCACGTCAACATGCTAGCTGGGGCGCATGGTAACGTCAACATGGCACGTGTTGGGCGTGGAAGGCGGAGGATGCAGTGCAAAAACGAGTCTCGATGGCTGATGTTGCACAGCACGCGGGCGTTTCTGGCCAGACAGTCTCGCGAGTGGTCAACAACAGCCCGCGGGTTGATCCCGCGACGCGCGCTCGGGTCGAACGAGCCATGGCAACGCTGGGCTACCGACCGCATCGTGCAGCACGTGCCCTGCGCACCGGGCGCACGCACACCATCGGGCTCGTCGTGTCGACGCTGGCTACGGTCGGAAACTCGCGAATGCTGCAGGCGGTTGCCGACGCGGCGGCATCACGGGGATTTGCTCTCACCGTGGTCACGCTCGGTGCCAGCGATGATGTTTCGGCTGCGTTTGAGCGGCTTGTCGAGCAGGGAGTCGATGGCGCGATCGTCTTGAACGAGGCAACTGCCGCGGCGCGCGGCGCGCGAATCCCGCCAGGACTGCACCTGGTCGTGGTCGATTCGCTACCCGATGATCGATTTGTGGGCGTGCAGACCGATCATGCGGGCGGAGCGCGAGCTGCGGTCGAGCATCTGCTGCAGCTCGGCCATCAGGAGGTATGGCACGTGGCGGGGCCACGCGGATCATTTGCAGCCGAGCAGCGCGAGAGCGCCTGGCGCGATGTGCTCGTGTCTGCTGGTGCGACGGTGCCCAACGTCTTGCGCGGTGACTGGTCGGCGGCATCGGGCGCTGCGGCCGGCGTAGAGCTGGCCAAGGCGGGAGCGACGGCGGTCTTCTGCGCCAACGACCAGATGGCATTGGGAGTGCTGCGCGCGCTTGCTGAAGCAGGCCGTGAGGTGCCCGACGACGTTGCAGTTGTGGGTTTCGACGATGTCGACGATGCCGCCCAGTATCGCCCGCCGCTCACGACGGTGCGTCAGAACTTCGATGTGCTCGGCGAGCGAGCTGTCGCGATGCTGGTTCACTCCATCGACGGCACTGGGCATACTCGCGACGAGCATGATCGCGAGGAACATGATTGCGACGAGCATGATCGCGACGGGCGTGTCGCCACGACGCTGGTCGTGCGGCAGAGCACCCGCGTCGCGCGCTAAAGCTCACGGCGAGCAGCCCAGCGGGCGGCTCGCGCGATCAGCGTGCGCAACTCGGGTGACTCGTATGCGCCCGCATCGTGGCCGAGCGCCGAGACTGCCGCGCGGGTTGGATTCTCCTTCGTCCACACGAGCGGATGAGCCACGCCATCGAGCGAGTGCTCGAGCAACACATCAACGGGGCTCGTGAGCACCAGCCCCGAATACATCTCGTCGTGAAGGGTGAAGTCGTGGGCATCGGCCGTGATCGGATGGTCGGTATCGACGACGCGCACGACCGAATGGGCGATAGGCGGATGCCACGACACGCCTGGCTCCCATGAACCACCGATTACTTCCGACCACGCGGGGTAGTCGCGAAGTGACGAGACCGACGTATGTGTCGCCAGAACTCCGATGCCGCGTTGCAACGCTTCGGTCAGGCCTGCGGAAGCCGCCTCGATTGTGGCGGCAGGCACCGGCGCGAGGCCCTCAGGGACGTTGCGGGAAGGGTCGCCCGCGTTGACCACCAAGAGGTCGACACCCTGCAACTCGGCAAGCGCGATATCGGGGTCAGCGACTGCCGCAACTTGCCAGCCGTCGGCTTCGAGAATGCTGGCCAGCGCTGCCGATGTTTCGTCGAACGGATGCCACGGGTCGCCGTAGCGACCGGTTCCGGTAGCGATCACGGCGAGGGGCGGGTTTTCTCTGTCAGCATCCATCGCTACTATTGTGCACCGGATAACGCTTTCCTGCGCGTCCCCACCAAGACCGAGGAGAATGTCTGCATGGCACACACCGTCGTGATCGCTCCCGATTCGTTCAAGGGCACGATTGCTGCCGCCGACGCCGCAGTTGCAATTCGGCGTGGATGGCACGCCGTGTCACCTCGCGACGTTGTGCACCTGATGCCGATGGCAGATGGCGGCGAAGGTACTTTGGCGGCATTCGAAGCCGCCGTACCTGGAGCACGCCGAATGCCGGTGTCGGTGACTGGCCCTGAGAACACGGTTGTGGCCGCATCGTGGCTCTTGCTGCCGGCATCGGTCGAGGCCCCCCGGGGAACAGGCGTCGTCGAGCTCGCCTCGACAAGCGGCATAGAGCTCTTGGGTACTCCGTCTAGATTGCGCCCCCTCGACGCGCATACGCGCGGGTTCGGCGAGGCTATTGCAGCCGCTCTTGCTCACGGCGTTTCACGGTTGGTGTTGGGCATCGGATCGAGCGCCTCGACCGACGGTGGGGCGGGAATGCTCTCGGCTCTCGGCGCGCGACTGTTGGACGCCCACGGTGACGACGTCGCAGACGGCGGCCGCGGACTGGCTGATGTCGCAACGGTGGATCTCACCGGTGTGGCGGCGCTGCCGCCCGGCGGAGTTCACGTGCTGAGTGATGTCACCAATCCGCTTCTCGGCACGGGCGGTGCCGCAGCCGTGTTTGGTCCACAGAAGGGCGCGAGCGTTGATCAGACTGCTGAGCTGGATGCGGCACTCGCGCGCTTTGCCTCACTCGTCAATGCTGCCGACGTCGGCAGCGAGCAAGGCAGGCCGAATAGCGGCGTAGAGCTTGCCGCGATGCCGGGCGCGGGCGCGGCCGGGGGCACCGGGTTTGGCCTTCTGGTGTGGGGCGCCCGTCTCGTGCCCGGCTCTGATGCGGTCGCTGAACTCATCGGATTGCGTGAGGCCGTCGCCTCGTCGACCGTCGTCATCACGGGCGAGGGTTCGTTTGACGGCCAATCCGCCGCGGGTAAGGTTCCCGCGCACGTATCGACGATTACTGCTGGCGAAGCGGTTCCGGTCGCACTTGTCGCTGGACGCATCACCGTCGACGCTGATACCTCCGCGTTCGCGGCTTCGGTTTCGCTCACGGAGCTTGCCGGTTCTGCTGAGGCAGCTATGGGCGACCCGGCGCGCTGGCTGATTGAAGCGGGCGCTACGCTTGCGCGTCGCCTTGCCTAGTGCTCTCGGCTCGACGGGTGGCGCTAGCGGGCGGTGCGTTCGGGGGTACTGCCTCGCACGATGACTTCAAGCTCGAGCGGTGCGGCTGAAGCATCCCACTCTTCATCGACGACCGCATGCAGCAGGCGATACCCGAGCTCTTCGAGGGGAACGCGCACGGTCGTGAGCCCTGGGCGGATGTCTCGTCCGGTGGCGATGTCATCGAAACCGGCAACGGCGATGTCGGTGCCGACGGAGCGACCGGCATCGCGGATCGCTGACATCGCGCCGATTGCGACGACGTCGCTGATCCCGAAGATCAAGGTGCCTTCGGCGACACCGCCCGCGAGCAGTGCGGCGGCGGCGTTGTAACCCGCATCTCGCGTGAAGCCGCCGCGAACAATGGTGCGGATGGTGCCGCTGCCGTTCGCAGCAAAGCCTTCGGCGAAGCCGGCGATGCGGTCGTCGGAGGTGCGGATGCCTTCGGCGGCACCGATGATGATCGCCTCACGGTAGCCGCGTTCTGCCAGGGCAACACCGAGCGCTGCGGTGCCAGCGCGGTTGTCGAGCGGCACCGAGCGCACGTCTGCGGATGAGCGGCCGAGGGCCACGACGCGCCCACCACCCGCTGCGAAGGCGTCGAGCTCAGCGCTCAAGCCGGCAGCATCGGTCTTGTCGGTGCGGGATGCGGCGAGAATGAGGCCGCGAGGACGTTGCCCGCGCAGGGCACGCACGAGTTTCACCTCTCGCTGGGCATCTCGCTCAGTGATCGCAATCGTGACCACGAGTCCCGCTTCGTCGGCGCCACGCGCTACTCCCGAGGCAATCTGACCGAAGTAGGGGTCGGCGATATCAGCGACAAGCAGCGCGACGATCGCGGCAGTGCCCCGCGCGGTGGCTTGCGCCGAGAGATTGGCGCTGTAACCGAGCTTCGCCGCGGCGGATTCGACTCGCTCACGATAGCTTTCCGCAACCTTGCGCTCCGAACCGTTGAGCACCCGAGATGCCGTGGCCAGCGACACGCCGGCTTCGCGAGCTACATCGTTCAGGGTGGCAGCGCTTCGCGCCGGCGGGTTCATGTCGCTCACAGGGCCGAGTCTAGGCGTTTGTGCTCGGCTTCACCGTTTGGTTAGCAAGCGTTTTCCTGCTTCAGGCGTGCGATTGTTCGGTGCTGATAGGCGTCAGGTGTGGCGACACAGCCGCGGCGAACGCGGCGGCAGTGCGCTGCACGGCGATCAGCGGATCGGTGTGCCAGATCTCTTTGTTGAAGATCTCAACTTCGATGTCGCGGTGGTAGCCGGTCGCGATGACGGCGCGTGTGAGCGACTCGAAGTCGATCACACCGTCGCCCGGATAGTGCCGACTGAGCAGCACGTCCGCGGGAAGCGGAGTGTTCCAGTCGCAGACTTGGTATGTCGCGATGCGGCCTTCTCTGCCGGCACGCGCAATCGAGTCGAGCACGTCGGGATCCCAGAAGATGTGGAAGGTGTCGACGGCGGCGCCGACTGTCGCGGGGTCGAAGTCGTTTGCGATGTCGAGTGCCTGGCCGAGGGTGGAGATGACGCAGCGGTCGCTGGCGAACATGGGATGCAGCGGCTCGATAGCCAGCGTCACCCCAGCGGCCGACGCATGTGGGGCGAGCTCGCCGATTGCATCGCGCACACGTTCGCGCGCTCCGACGATGTCACGCGAGCCATCAGGCAGTCCTCCGGCGACCAGCACGAGGACCGCCGTTGACCCGTCTGCTCCCGCCGCGGCCAGCGTGGCTGCTTCTTCGATCGCAACAAGGTTGTCGGCGATCGATGCGCGGCGCTGCGGGCCCTCGGGCATGGTGAAGAAGCCGGATCGGCAATGCGTGGTGAACCGAAGCCCCGAGTCGGTGAGCATCGACGCGGCCGTGGCGAGGCCCACTTCTTGCACAGGTTCGCGCCACAGGCCGATCGCTTCGACTCCCGCCTGTGCCGTCACGCTCAACGCGGTTTTGAGATCTGCGTACTTGATCGTCGCCTGGTTGATTGACAGACGCGGGTCGATCACGAGAGCACTCCCGACACATCGATTCCATTGATGCGCAGCATTCCGTGCCAACGAATCGTGGCGAGCTCAGGCCGTTCGAGAGCGTTCGACGCATTCGCAAGCTCGATGATTCGAGACAGATGCGGCAAGCTTCTTGCGGAATGCAAGCCGCCGACCATTTGGAATGCCGGCTGGTGGCCGTTCAGCCAGGACATGAAGGCAACGCCGGTCTTGTAGTAGAACGTTGGCGCGGCAAAGATCTGGCGGCTGAGTTCTTCGGTCGGACCGAGAATCTCGAGGTAGCGTGCAGGATCGCCGGCGTCGAGCGCCTGGATCGCAGCCGATGCCGAGGTCGTCAGCGCGGCGAAGGCGCCTAGAAGAGCATCAGAGTGCTGACGCGCAGCGTTGGTGTCACGCGGTGGCTGAGTCGCGCCGGGAACATCTTGACCGCCGATGAGTCCGACATAGTTGAAGTCGTCACCGGTGAACATGCGCACGCCATCGGGCAAGCGCTCGCGCACCGAAACCTCCGAGGCCGCGTCGAGCAAGCTCATCTTCACGCCCGAGATCTTGGCGACGTTCTCATTGATGATCTCAAGCAGAACGTCGGCTGCGGTGCGCCAATCAACTGAGCCGAAGTATCCTTCGAGCGTCGGATCGAAAGCGGTGCCCAGCCAGTGCAACACAACGGGCGCTGTCGCCGACTGCAGTACCTCACGATAAACGCGATGGTAGTCGTCGGCTGATTGTGCCGCGCGAGCCAGATGGCGTGATGCCATGAGCACAGGACCGGCGCCCTGCTCTTCGGCGAAATGCAGTTGTGACTTGTAGGCATCTATCACCTCGTCGATCGAGATGTGCTCGTCGTCAACGTGGTCGGTGTTCACGCCGACCACGACCGAGCCACCCTCCTCGCGTGCGACCTGTGCTGAACGTGAAATGAGCTCGCGCGTTGCCGCAGCATCCAATCCCATATTCCGCTGCGCGGTGTCCATCGCATCGGCCACTCCTAGCCCCCACGCGTACGCGTGGCGACGAAATGCGAGCGTCGCGTCCCAGTCCACATCGGCGGGCTGTCCCGGGGTGTTGTCGGCGGAAATCTTCGGCACCACGTGGGCTGCGGCGTAGGCGACGCGGCTGCGCAGAGCGCCTTGAGGTTTGGTGTAGTCGGGCGCTTCAGCGAGGGCGACCGTAGAGACGGTGCCCGCGTGTGAGAGGAGGGTGAGGCTTGTCATGGATCGCGGATCAGTCGAGGTTGAGCTCGGCCAGCTCGACCTTGCGGCCCTCGCGACTCGATTGCAGGCCGGCCTCCGCGAGCATCACGCCGCGAGCGCCCGCGAGGAGGTCGAACTCATACGCTGTGCCCTCGACGTACGAGGTGAGAAACTCTTCCCACTGCTGGCGGAAGCCGTTCTGGAACACGTCGTTGGTGGGAACCTCTGCCCAGTCGTCGTCGTAGTTGTGGCTGTCGGCCAGGTCGGGGTTCCATACCGGCTTGGGTGTGGCGTTGCGGTGCTGGATCTTCGCTCCGAACAGGCCGACAACCGCCGAACCGTGGGTGCCGTCGACGTGAAACTCGACGAGTTCGTCACGGTTCACGCGCACGGTCCAAGACGAATTGATCTGAGCCACCGCCCCGCCCGCCAGTTCGAAAATGCCGTACGCAGCATCTTCAGCGGTAGCCGTGTAGGGCTTGTCGTTCTCATCCCATCTCGTGGGGATATGAGTGGAAGCCTGCGCATAGACGGTCTCGACTTTGCCGAACAGGTTCTCGAGCACGTAGTTCCAGTGCGGAAACATATCGACGATGATGCCGCCGCCGTCTTCAGCGCGGTAGTTCCAGCTGGGACGCTGCGCAGGCTGCCAGTCACCTTCGAAAACCCAGTATCCGAATTCGCCGCGCACCGAGAGGATGCGGCCGAAGAAGCCGGAGTCGATGAGGCGCTTGAGCTTCTGCAGACCCGGGAGGTAGAGCTTGTCGTGCACGACGCCGGTCTTGACTCCGGCTTCGCGTGCCAACTGCGCCAGCTCGAGCGATTCCTCGACCGACTCTGCCGTGGGCTTCTCGGTGTAAATGGTCTTGCCCGCGGCGATTGCCTTGCGCAGCGCGGTGGCCCGAGCTTTGGTCACGAGGAAGTCGGCGTAGATCTCCCAGCGGGGGTCGGCGAGGGCAGCATCGAGATCAGTGGTGTAGTCCTCGATGTCGTGCTTGGCCGCCAGCTCGGCGAGCTTGGCTTCGCTGCGGCCTACGAGAATCGGCTTCACTGTGACCTTCGAGCCGTCGGGCATCTCGATGCCGCCCTGGTCGCGAATCGCAAGGATCGACCGCACCAGATGCTGGCGGTATCCCATGCGGCCAGACACGCCGTTCATGATGATGCCGATCTCGCGTACCTGCGGGCGAGCGGTGGGTGCTGAGGCGACAGTCGTATCGGTCACGCCGGTCCTGCTTTCTTCTCGGAGCCATCACGCAGATGGATGGGTAAACGCTTTCCCATAGTAAAGCACGAGATCGGATGCTTCGCAAGCGCTTTCCCGCTCGCGATGCGCATCCACAGTTTCTGGGCCCGCCGTTGCTGCTGGGGGACAGCAACGGCGGACTGACGGGCGAAATGCGGGAGTCCAGCAGTCACGCGTCAAAGAGGTGTTCCGGCCGGCGGCTCCATTTGGATGCAGAGTGCCTCAAAAAGAATCGAGATTCAAAAACTTTCTGTTGCCTGCATCCAGATCGCCTTCTCGCAGAGAAACAACTGAGCAACGGCGCAATGATCGCGTCGACATCTACGAGGAGGAAATAATGCGTAAGACAGCAGCAGGTATCGCAGTCGGCCTTGTCGCCGCGCTCGGCCTCGCCCTACCGGCGTCCGCCATCTCTGAGACCACCGCAGATCTTTCGGTACTGCATGGAATCCCGGACACCCCGGTCGATGTATATGTGAACGGCGAGCTGACGCTCGACGATTTCCAGCCCGGTGATCTCGCGGGGCCCCTTGATCTTCCTGCCGGAGACTACGAGGTTGCGCTGACGGCGACCGACGCAGCTGACGACAGTTCGCCCGTTCTCGGTCCCGTGACTCTCACCCTTGAGGCGAACATGAGCTACACCGCTGTGGCCTATCTGAGCGAAGACGGCGAACCGTCGGTGACAGCGTTCGAAAATGACCTGTCAGCAACCGCTGCTGGTGAAGGCCGACTCACGGTACGTCATGTCGCTGCTGCACCGGCAGTCGACATTCTTGCCGGTGACACCGCAGTGATCACCGGACTAACGAACCCGAACGAATCGTCGCTTGATCTTGCCGCGGGCACCGTGTCAGCTGCCGTCGCACTGGAAGGAACCACCGACCCGGTCATCGGCCCGGCAGACGTCGCAGTAGACGAAGGGGCGCTTACCGTCGTGTATGCGTGGGGCAGTGCTGAAGCTGGCAACCTGGACCTTGCTGTTCAGACGATTGATGGACTGCACTCCAGCCCAGACGGTGTGCCGTCGGGATCGGCTGGCTACCTCGCGCAGCGTGATGCTCAGCAGTCGGGACTTTTGATCGCGGGCGGCTTGGCACTCGTTTCGGCCATGGCTGTCTCGGCGCTGATGGTCGCACGTCGCCAGAAGGCAAGCGACCGCGCATGATCTTTGACATACCGCGAGAGCGACCCATCGCGCACCGAAGCTGGCTCGCCGTTTCGGCGATGGCGCTCGCTCTCGCGGTATGTCTCAGTGCGTGCACAGCGCCAGCATCCGAAGCTGAGCAGCCAGTTCCAGAACCGACTCAGACGGTCACGGTCGCCCCTACCGCCGCTGTGGACGTACCTGTGACATCAAGCAAACCCGCCGCAATCGCCGAGGTTGTCGCGCCGGTCACAGTCAGCATCGACCAAATTGGTGTGAACATGCCTATCGTGCCTGTGGGAGTGGACGCCAGCTCGCAGATGGAGCTTCCAGAAGATCCCGCAGTGGCAGGATGGTACAGATTCGGGCCGGATGCTGACTCTGACTCCGGAAACATGGTGCTCTCAGCACACGTGGACGCCCCGCAGTTTCCTATCGGGCCGCTCGCGGGGCTTCGTGACGTCAGCAAAGGGGAGAGCGTCGTGATCACAGATGACAGCGGGGGAGTCACCGAATACGTCTTCACGTCGGTCACGTACTATCCAAAGACGAAGCTTCCTGTCGACGAGATATTTGCTCGTGAGGGCGAACCGGCGCTAGTGATCATCACGTGCGGCGGTCCATTCGACTCTTCGACCGGACGCTACCGCGACAATGTTGTTGCTGTCGCGGTGCCGGCGTGATGTAGAGCGAAGTAGATCGACATGGAACAACCGAGCGAAGAAAGCGCCCTCGCATCGAGGTTCGGCGCGGGAGATGAACGCGCCCTCGAAGAGGTGTACCGACGCTGGTCACCGGTGGTCTTCACCCTCGCGCTGCGATCGCTGGGCGATCGTGGCGACGCCGAAGATGTCACACAACGCACTTTTGTATCGGCATGGACGTCTCGAGAATCGTTTGATGAGCGCAAGGCCAAACTGTCGACTTGGCTTGTAGTGATCGCTCGTCGTCGGATCGCTGATGCCCATGAGTCACGGGCACGAGTGAAAACAGTGCAACAAGAAGTTATGCGAATCACTCGACCAGACGACCTCGTGGGCGAACCCCCAGACTTGGCGGAGTCGATTCTTGTGGCGAACGAGATCGATCAACTCGAACCCGATGCGCAACAGGTTGTGCGCTTGGCCTTCTTCGATGATCTGACGCACGCGCAGATCGCGCAGCGGCTCGATATGCCGTTGGGAACTGTCAAGAGCCACATCCGAAGAAGCTTGAACCGAATGCGCGAACGATTGGAGGTCACGAATGTCGCATCTTGACCCAGAACAACTTGCTTTGCTCGCACTAGGCGAGCCTGCGGCTTCAGTGACCGACTGTGGTCATTTGTCAACGTGTGAGCCGTGCCGCACTGAGCTCAATGAACTATCACGCGCAGTTGGGGTAGCGCGTGCGACAGTCGCAGATGAAAAGCTCGAGGCTCCACCCGCCCGAGTCTGGAGCGCAATCGCGGACGAACTCGGCCTGAAAACAACCGATGGCTCCGTTGCATCAGAGATGAGCGTTGCCGCCGAGACCCTCCAGACGAGCCCGCCTGAGCCCGAGAGCGCACCCGGCGAAGAAGCACAGCCGCCTGCCCGCAGACGCTCGCTCCGGGCGACAGCTTGGGCTCTAGCGGCGTCCCTCGTGGTGATCGGCGGTATCGGTATCGGTGCGCTCGCGGTCTCCACGAGCACGCCTACCTCAATTGCCCAGGCAGTTCTTGAGCCATTTCCCGATCATCCAGACGCCACCGGAGTGGCCGATGTTGAGCAAGACCGCGACGGTGTCAGACGATTGGTCGTGAGCGTGGGAGATGAAGTCGCGCCCGACACCTACCGTGAGGTGTGGTTGATCAGAAACGATGCCGGAGCGCTCGTGAGTTTGGGAGTGCTCGAAGGTGAGTCCGGATCGTTCGTCATTCCTGACGGGCTCGACCTGGTCGAGTACAGCCTCGTCGATGTGTCGGTGGAACCGCTTGACGGCGACCCCGCGCACTCGGGCGACTCGATCGTGCGCGGAGAGCTGTTGCGCGCGTGACACAGCTCCGCTCGGCGCCGAGATGACGTCACGCAGCATTCCCACCGACCTTGTGCGTCAGCCTCGCGCTTTGGGAGGTGTCGAGCCGGACTGCTGCGCGCTCGCTCTCTAGGTTCCCAGCAGAGTGATGTGGCGGTACTGAGCTGTGACGGTACTGAGCTGTGACGTGAGTGGGCCGCGACGTGAGTGGGCCGCGACGTGAGTGGGCCGCGACGTGAGTGGGCGTGAGCGCGAAGACGAACCAAAATGGCAACCGGTTGACAAAACCTGCCGGCGTCACTGAAGATAGAGACCATGCCGACGTTGCCAGATCTCGCTGACGGGTACCTCATGCCTGCCGATGCCCAGGTTCGAAGCATCGCGATTGATCTCTACGAATCGGTCGCTGATCTTCCCATCCTGTCTCCACATGGCCATGTTTCGCCGAGGATGATCAGCGACGATGTTCCGTTTTCAGACCCTACGGATCTGTTGATCACTCACGATCACTATGTGACGCGTGTGTTGCATTCAGCTGGCCACGAGCTATCTTCGCTCGGCCTGGGCGGCGGTTCGCAGGTCGCTCCGCGCGATGTGTGGCGTCTGTTCGCAGCGAATTGGCACCGTTATGCCGGAACAGCGAGCGGCTACTGGCTGACTCGCGAATTGGAGACGTTGTTTGGTATTACCGAAGAGCTCAGCCTGCACAATGCGGATGAGCTCTACGACCGAATTGCAGCGGAACTGTGGACTCCGGGGTTTCGCCCAAGAGCCTTGTTCGAGCGCTTCCGCATTGAGGTGCTGGCCACTACCGACGATCCGCTTGACGACCTCAGTGAGCATCGCGCGTTGGCGGCAGACCCCACGTTCTCTGGGCGAGTGCTGCCCACCTTCCGTCCGGATGCCTACCTCGATCCCGACACCCCGGAGTTCGGCGTGCGCATCGAGCAGCTGCTCAGCGCCACTGCTCAGCGCACCACCTTCGACGGCTACCTGTGTGCGCTCGCGGAGCGGCGTGCGCACTTCGTCGAGAACGGCGCAGTATCGGCGGACCACGGCGTGTACGAACCATTCACCGCAGACCTGGACCGTTCGGCGGCAGAACGGCTGTTCTCCGGTGCGCTGCTGGGCCAGCTCGATCCGAATGAGTCGCGACTGTTCCGCGGTCACATGCTGATGCAGATGGCCGGCATGAGCGTCGAAGACGGATTGGTGATGACTCTTCATCCCGGTGTGCGTCGCAACCATCATTCTGAAACCCTCCGGCGTTTTGGGCCCGACATGGGGCACGACATCCCCGTGCGCACGGAGTACGTCGAAAACCTCCGCCCACTGTTGCAGAAATACGGCGTCGCCCCCGGGTTTCACCTTGTCTTGTTCACCATCGATGAGACAACCTACTCACGTGAAATCGCGCCATTGGCTGGCTTCTACCCGAGCGTCTACATAGGCGCGCCGTGGTGGTTCCTTGACGCGCCGGACGCCATCCTTCGCTGGCGTTCCGCCGTGACCGAGACTGCCGGCTTCTATCGATCCAGTGGGTTCATCGACGACACCAGGGCATTCTGCTCAATACCTGCACGTCATGACACCTCGCGCCGTCTCGACGCCGCGTTCCTTGCGCGCCTTGTTCACGAGGGACGGGTATCGCTGCCGATGGCTCGCCGCATCGCGGAAGATCTTGTCGACACCATCCCGCGCGAGGTGTTCAAGCTGTGAGCACTAGCCTGCTGTCACGGTCAGCACTCGGCGAGGATGGCTCTCGCGTGTCTACACCGCCCATCCGAATCGTCCATCTTGGCCTCGGTGCATTCCACCGTGCGCATCAAGCCTTCTATACCGCTCGCGCAGTCGATGCCCATGAATGGGGTATCGCTGCGTTTACCGGGCGGAGTCGCCGACTTGCTGATGCGCTGAGCGCGCAGGGAGGCGTGTACACCCTCATCGAAAGAGCTGCAGACGGTGACAGGTCCCAGCTGATCGGTAGCATTGTCGAGACCAACGATGGTGCGTGTGTCGAGAGACTCATCGAACTGCTCAGCGATCCGGACGTTGCGATCGTCACACTCACGATCACCGAAGCCGGGTACCGGCTCAGCGCGGACGGAAGCGTCGATCTTCGCGATGCGGTCGTGCGGAAGGACCTTGACGAGCTTCGTGAAGCATGGGGCGGGCGCGGCCTGTTCACCTGTGAACCACAGGCGGCGCTCACGCGGCTGTTGCTGGGACTGGAAGCGCGACGGCGCGCAGGAGCTGGGCCGATCGCCGTCGTGTCATGCGACAATCTGCCCGACAACGGCCATGTGACGGCGCGCGCGCTCGACATGCTGGCGACCCTGGTCGATGCGGACTTGGCACGATGGATCGGCGAGCGGGTGTCCTTCGTTACGACCTCGGTCGATCGCATCACCCCGAGCTTCGAAGGAACCCACACGGCGACGATCGCCGGACGGGAGTGGATCGATGCGGTGCCGGTCGTCACCGAGCCGTTCAGTGACTGGGTGCTTGCCGGCGATTTTCCCGCGGGAAGACCGCAGTGGGAAACCGCGGGTGCCCGATTCGTCGACGCGATCGAACCTTGGGAGATTCGCAAGCTCTGGCTGCTCAATGGCGCGCATTCCATCCTGGCGTACCGCGGCATGTTGGCAGGCTGCGCCACAGTGGTCGAAGCCATTGCCGAGCCGTCCTGTAGGCATGCCGTCGACGCTTTCTGGCGAGAAGCGGCGGATCTGATGCCGGAAGCGGTCGAAACGGTCGACTACCGGGCAGAGCTGATCGCACGATTCGAGAACTCGCGAATCGTGCACGAGCTCCAGCAGATCGCCGCACATGGCAACGTGAAGGCGCGCGTCAGATTCGCCGCCGTCGCAGAGCGATCGCTTGCGCGCGGCAGCAACGCCGATGCGAGTCTGTTTGCGATCAGTTCGTGGATCGCCTGGCTTCTTGCGGGGCACGCTGCCCCGAAGTCGCAATCCGAGGGTGTTGCGGCAGCAGTAGCCGCCGAAGACCCGGTGCGCGCCTTGGTTTCGCTGCTGTCCGCGACGCTTGTCCACGACTCAGAAGCGATGCAACGCATCCGGATGGGGTGCGAGAACCTTGCGACACAAGCATTCGAGCACGCCCAGTAAGCAATCGGTTGTCAACACCGTGAAATGCGCCGGCTCAAAGGAGAATCCATGATCATCGACAAAGCAGAAGTCATCGTCACGAGTCCTGACCGCAACTTCGTCACGCTTCGGCTGACGACAGACGATGGACTGGTCGGGCTAGGTGACGCGACACTGAACGGTCGGGAACTGGCCGTCGTCGCGTACCTGACGGAGCACGTCGTCCCCCTGCTGATCGGATCTGACGCGGCTCGCATCGAAGATACCTGGCAGTTTCTCTACCGCAGCGCCTATTGGCGCCGAGGGCCTGTCACGATGGCGGCCAGTGCTGCCGTCGATATGGCTTTGTGGGACATCAAGGGCAAAGCGGCGGGTATGCCGGTGTACCAACTTCTCGGTGGCGCCAGTCGAAGTGGACTGCTGGCCTATGGGCATGCGTCAGGAAAAACGAACTCCGAGCTCTTCGACTCGGTCCGTATGCATCTCGAGCACGGCTATCGGGCGATGCGAATCCAAACGGGCGTGCCCGGGTTGAAGGCGATCTACGGGATCGCGTCGCAGGCGCAAGGTATGGCGGACGCCGAAACGCGCTATGACCACGAGCCGGCTCGTCGGGGCAACAAGCCGACCGAGGAGGACTGGGACACTCGTGCGTATCTCACGCATCTTCCGGGCGTCTTCGAAGCAGTGCGGAACGAATTCGGTCCTGATCTGCCGCTGCTCCATGACGGGCATCATCGGATGACACCGATTCAGGCGGCAAAGCTCGGAAAGGCTCTCGAGCCGTACGATCTTTTCTGGCTGGAAGACTGCACGCCCGCTGAGAATCAAGAAGCGCTGCGACTTGTGCGGCAGCACACCACAACCCCGCTGGCCATCGGCGAGATTTTCAATACGGTATGGGATTTCAAAGACCTCATCCGCGATCAGCTGATCGACTATGTCAGAGGCGCGGTAACCCACATGGGTGGGATCACGCCGCTGAAGAAGACGCTGGAATACGCGGCCCAGTACCAGATCAAATCCGGGATGCATGGTCCCACCGACATTTCGCCCGTCGGCATGGCCGCCGCCATGCATTTGGGGCTGGCGATCCACAACTTCGGCATCCAGGAGTACATGCCGCATGGCGATCGCACCAACCGGGTGTTCGAACAGACATTTACGTGGGAGGGCGGCTATCTGCATCCTGGAAATGAACCGGGACTCGGGGTCAGCCTCAACGTCGATGAAGCGGGCAAATACCCGTACGAGCAGGCATACCTTCCGTACAACCGCCTCGCCGATGGAACCGTGCATGACTGGTGATGCGCTGGAGCACTCGCCGGTCGTCGTGGTGATGGGGATCTCAGCAGCGGGAAAATCTGCGGTTGGGGCCGAGCTTGCACGTGAACTCGACGTCGATTTCGTCGATGGAGACGATCTGCATCCCGCGGTGAACATTGCACGCATGTCAGCTGGGCAGGCGCTGACGGACGATGACCGCGGGCCTTGGCTCAACGCCGTCGGCGCAAGACTCGCCGAGGCGGAAGGCGGCACGGGCGTGGTAGTTGCCTGCTCGGCCTTGCGCCGGAGGTATCGGAATCGGCTGCGGGCTGCGGCGCCTTCGGCTGTGTTCGTGCACCTCTCGGGTAGCCCGGCGCTCCTCGCGGCAAGGGCCGCGGCGCGCAGCGATCATTTCATGCCCCCCACACTTCTCTCGTCGCAGATTGCGGCGCTCGAAGCCCTCGAAGCGGACGAAGCCGGAGTCACAATCGATGTCTCGGGCACCGTCGACGACATCGTTTTCGCCGCGGCCGATTGGCTGCGGATGTGCGGCACAACCACAGAATTGAACCCTGTCGGAACGAAAGGTGGCGAGCGATGAGCGCCGAATGGACGCTGTCAGGTTTTGGAGACGAGATCGATCCTGATCCTGTCGTGCAGTTGGCGGTGATGGAGGCCGTCGGGGCATCGCATATCGAAGTACGAAGCGCGTGGGGCATCAACGTCGTCGATCTTGATGAAGATGCGGTCGAGCGGCTCGCGTCACTGCTGAGCCAGCGAGCCTTCGGCGTCTCGGCGGTGGCCTCACCAATTGGGAAGGTGGACGTCTCGCTACCAGTCGACCACGAGGTGGGACGGCTGGAGCGCGTCATCAAAGTCGCGCATGCCCTGAACACGCGGAACATCCGCGTCTTCTCCTTCTACCGTGCGGGTCACCGGTCGGCCGCCGACGTGCGCGACGACGTGATGACGAGAATGCGGGCGCTCGCGGATCTCGCTGAGCGAGAGGGCGTGATGCTGCTGCATGAGAACGAGAAAGGCATCTACGGTGACACCCCTGAGCGCGTGCTCGACCTCGTAGAGACGGTGGGCTCGCCGTCGTTGCGTCTGGCTTGGGACAACGCCAACTTCGTGCAGGTCGGCTGCCGTCCGTTCACGGAGGGCTGGTCCATGCTCAACGGCTACGTAGACTACTTGCAAGTGAAGGACGCGATCGCTGCGAGCGGTGAGATCGTGCCTGCAGGTGAAGGCGACGGCGAACTCGCAGAGACGCTCACCGCCCTGCGTGATGGCGGGTACACGGGGTTCGCGTCGTTGGAACCACATCTCGCTTCGGCGCACGAACTCGGCGGATTCTCTGGTCCGCGAGCGTTCGGCGATGCTGCCCGAGCGTTCAGGGGGCTGGCTGGAGAGTTGGGGATCGATCTTCGATGAGTCCCGTACGACGCATAGCGGTCGTGGGATGCGGCGACATCTCGACTGTGCACCTGGATGTCATCGCAGCTTCTGAGAGTGTTGAGCTGGTCGCGGTCTGTGACACCGATGTCGAGCGTCGCGTCAGAGCAGAGGCAGCCACTGGGGTTTCGGGGTACGCCGACCACCGCACGATGCTGCACGAGGCGCACCCCGACATCGTTCACGTGTGTACACCTCACAACGAACACGCTCCCGTCGCTATCGATTTTCTCGAGGCGGGTGTGCACGTGCTTCTCGAGAAGCCGCTCGCGGAATCCGGCGAAGCGATGGATCGCCTTCTGGCCGCTGCCGATCGATCGACGGCCCGGTTGGCCGTCTGCTACCAGAATCGCTACAACCCCGCAGTGCGCAGGATGCACGAACTGATCGCATCGGGTGAGGCGGGCACAGTGTCGGGCGCGAACGCGACCGTGATGTGGAGCCGAACGCCGGAATACTATGCCAGCCGTCCGTGGCGAGGGCGATGGCTGAGTGGCGGGGGCGGGTTGCTGATGAACCAAGCGATCCACACGATAGATCTGTTGCTGTGGATGTTGGGCGATGCCGTATCGGTCGTCGGCAGCGCAAGCACGCGAATGCTGGGCGACTACATCGACGTCGAAGACACGGCGGACATGGTCATCACGCATGCCGGAGGCGCTCAGAGCGTATTCTTCGCGACATTGGCGAATGGCGCCAATGACCCGGTGACCATCAACGTCACGACGGATCAAGCGACGCTGCGGCTCGCTGGTGAACTAACGGTGGTGTGGAACGACGGCCGGACAGAACGCGTCTTCGAAGATCCGGCAACAGGCGCTCGCTCGTACTGGGGGCTGTCGCACAAGTACCTGATCGAGGACTTCTACGACAGCCTGGACGGCGCGGAACAGTTCTGGATCGACGGCCCCACCGCGCGCAAGAGCGTCGACCTGATTCAGTCCGTCTATCGTCAAGCCGGTTTGCCCGCTTAGCGAGCAGCCATTCATCCGTCACTTACAGCTGGAAAGGACGCCGCTCATGAGCAGCACCGTCAGACTTGGAATCATCGGCTACGGCACCCAGGGCTCGATGTACGCCCGACTCATCGCGGAGGGAAAGGTGCCGAGCTTGTCGCTGTGCGCCGTCGCGGACGCTGACTCCTCGAAGAGGGATCGCGTTCGGTCGGAGCATCCCGACGTCGAGGTCTTCGATGACCACATCACGATGCTCGAGAGCGGCGAGATTGACGCGGTCGTCACATGTGTGCCGCACTATCTGCATCCCGAACACGCAATGGCGGCGCTAGCGCGCGGGGTTCATACGCTCGTAGAGAAGCCCGCGGGCGTTTACACGCAGCAGGTCGACGAGATGAATGCGTTCGCCGCGCAGCATCCTGAGTTGACCTTCGGCATCATGTTCAACCAACGTAACAACCCGTTGTATCAGCATCTGAAGCAGGTTATCGACCGTGGCGAGATCGGACGGATCTTGCGCACGAACTGGATCATCACTACCTGGTGGCGGCCACAGGCTTACTACGAGTCCAGCGCATGGCGAGCGACATGGGGTGGTGAAGGTGGTGGTGTCCTCGTGAATCAGGCGCCGCACCAGCTAGACCTCTGGCAGTGGCTGTGCGGTGCGCCGAAGAAAGTGTTCGCGAAGGCGTCATACGGCTTCCAGCGTGACATCGCTGTCGAGGACGAGGTGACGGCTCTCGTGGACTTCGGTCAAGGCACGACTGGGACGTTCACCACCTCAACGCACGACCTTCTGGGCACCGACCGCCTGGAGATCGTGGGGGAAAAGGGGAAGATCGTCGTCGACAACAGCAGGGTGGCTACCATCACACGCTATGAGCGGACTGAGCAGGACATCAGCGCGAGCATCGACGCGGCGTCGGTGGCACGCGTGTTCTCGGGCGAGCTGGATCCGGCCGGCTTCTACACGAGCGAGACGATCGATTTCACCTCGAAGTGGGGCGAGCAGCACGCGGGCGTTCTGGAGAACTTTGCCCGCAACATCATTGACGATACACCGTTGATCGCACCGGGATCGGACGGAATTCTCGGAGTACGACTTGCAAACGCGATTCACCTGTCGAGCTGGCTAGGCGAAGAAGTCGAAATGGACTTCGACCAGACCCGCTACCTCGAGGAGCTGAACCGTCGCATCACCGAAGAGAACCAGTTCGCGCCACGTTCCACGTCCAGCGTCGATCGATGACGCGGATCATCATCGACATTCCGACAAGGAGAATTACATGATCACCATTGGTGTTCAGGCCATGATGCTCAAAGAGCTAATCGCCGAAGACGGCGTGTTCACAACACTTCAAAAGCTGCGCAGCATAGGTTATCGCTCCATCGAAGTGAGCCAGATTCCGATGACTTCGCTCACTGTGGCTGAGCTCGCGCGCTCGATAGATGAGCTGGACATAAAGGTCACCGCGGTGTCGTGCCTGCTGAGTGCGCCTGAGGGATCGCCCTTCGACTCCCTGGCGGGCGACTTCGACAAGATTGTCGCCGATGCGAAGTCGTTGGACGCCAAGCATGTGAGGATCGGAATCCTCACATACGAAGCGCTGAGCTCGCTTGAGGCGCTGCACGACTTCTGCGCGACGATCGAGGGGTATGGTGCTCGCTTGGCGGAGCAGGGACTGACGTTGTCGTACCATAACCACCACGTCGACTTCATGCGCTTCGGGTCGGATTACGTGCTCGATATCATCTCCGAGCGGTGTCCGTCGGTGTCACTCGAGCTCGACGTGCATTGGGTGCATCGCGGAGGACTCGATCCCGTTCGCACACTCGCGCATTACGCAGATCGCGTTTCACTCGTGCACCTCAAGGACTATCGCATTGGTCGCGTGCCCGCCGAGGCATTCGACCGCTACCGCGCCGGCGAAGCCACTGCGGTGCACGACACGTTCAAGGACCTCGTGCAGTTCGCCGAGATTGGCGAGGGCTCCCTCGACTTTCCCGCGATCATCGCCGAGGCAGAACGCATCGGTGTGAGGCACGCGTTCGTTGAGCAGGACCAGCGCTACGGTCGCACACCGCTCGAGGCGCTGACGACCTCCTATGAGAATCTGACATCCCTCGGCTTCGCGGACCGCTTCTGACATGGCTGATTCGCGGCGGACGCGATGGGCGATACTCGGACCGGGCCGGATCAGTCATGACTTCGCCCAGTCGTTGACGCGATCTGCTCACGGCAGCTTGCAGGCCGTGGGCAGTTCGAGTCCGAAACGGGCGCGAGAGTTCTCCGACACCTACGGCGCTCCGGGCAGCGGTACCTACCGAGAGGTCATCGACCGGGACGATGTGGATGCGGTATACATCGGCACGGTGCATACCACTCACGCAGAGTTGGCCATCGCCGCACTGAACGCAGGAAAACCTGTGTTGTGTGAGAAACCGGCCAGCATCGACGGCGCCGGCGCAGCGGAGGTGATCGCGACAGCGCGCCGTGTGGAATTGCCTTTCCTGGAGGCATACAAGTATCGGTTTGGACCGCTGGCGCAGGAGTTACGGCGCATCGTGTCGTCGGGCGAGATCGGCCTACCGCTGTCGCTTTCGGCGCCGTACGGCTTTGCGGCCAGGGATCGATCGTCTCGGCTGTTCTCAGCTGCGGTCGGCGGTGGGGCGATCCTCGACGTCGGATGCTATCCGGTGTCAATGGCGGTCGGTATCGCTCACTGGGCGGGGAAAGCCGGCATGGTCGCGGAAGCCTCGCTGTCATCCACGGGCGCGGAGATGAAGGCGCGGATCGATGAGTCCGCCGAGGCCGAGGTGCGTATCGGGTCGCTCACCGCGCAGGTCGAGACGTCGATCGTGCGAGCACTGCCTACTCGGCTGGTGATCCGTGGCACTGAGGGGTGGTTCGAGTCCGACCAGATGTGGGGGAGTCGGTCTGCGAGTGGCACGACGGCGGTTGTTTATCGGGAGGGGAGGCAGGGCCGGCCCATATCTGTGTCTAGCGTTGATCCGCTCGCGGCAGAGGCCGATGCAGTGTCGCGTGCCATCGCCGATGGGCGCTCGGAGCTACCCGAAGTGACGTGGGGCGAGACTGTTGCCATCGCACAGCTTCTGGATGACTGGCGACGCCAGGTCAGCGAACCAGCGGAGTCGTCCCAGTAATCCTGGTGCTGAGGGCGCACTGTGCAGTCGCTCCCATTGATGCGTCGAGTGAGACGACGATCGGAAGCGCTTCGAACCCTGGAACGAGGTTGAAGACGCGATCTGATTCTGTGCCTGTCTCAGCAATTCGCAGAGACGTCGTGGCTTCGATCACCAAGACGCCGGTGGGCTTCGTGACCTCAATCCTCTGCGGGGTTACGTGCCGAACAATCTCGTCTGAGCGCGAAACAATCGGAAGGATCAGCTCGATCGGGTCGGAAACGAAATCGCCAGCCTCGTAGGACGCCGAGATGATGGCGCTGTCGGCCTCAAGGGTATACCGCAGGTTCACTCCGACGCCAAGTTCTCCGAGCGCCTGATGATCTTCGTCTTCGAGCGTAGCGTCGACGTTGAAGACGATCACGTTGCCATCGTCGCTGACGTTCACCTGAGCGTCGAGATCGTGAATGTTGGTGAACCGACGCCCCTCCCAAACAGTCTCGATTCGTGGCGTCAGCGGAAAATCGGGGGTGATACTCGCTTGCTGGTTGCGGGGTTCCACACGAATGTATCTGGCCATGCTGCCAGAGAGGACCATTCCTAGACGTTCGTGGTGGAGAACGGACAACGAACCTCCGGTCGCCTGCAGGATGTGATCCGGGTCGCTTCCCGTGCGGTAGAGGGAGTCGTACGCCGACACCGTGGCTCGCCACGGGCCGCGAGATGCAAGCCACACGGCGACTTCGGGAAAGTGCTGCACGTCATGCGCGATTGCGCGCGGAAGCGGTGCCGCAGGATCGAAGCGGGGGAGGCGTGCCTGATTGTCCTGAAGGAACGCGAATGCTTTCGCGTGCGCGAAGGTGTGATGGATGCACGGCTCAACGCCACGGGCTGCGTTGTGCGGACCGCCGTGCAGCAAGCCATTTGCGGTCGCCGCCGCGAGAAGTTCGGCGTTCCGCAGGGCGGCCGCTCCGAAGGCAGGATTGCGATCCGCCATCATTGCGTAGGCAGGCTGGCAGCCATCCGTGGTGCGACTGCCCCAGTACGTCCACTTGAACTGTCGGGTGCCCCAACTGTTGTCCCATCCCCCATCGGGGAGCATGAACGCAAGATGGCTTTCCATCGACCGTTGCGCGAGCGACAGCAGCTGCTCGTCGTTCCGTTCGAGTGCGTAAAGCACGACGCCGTTCAACGACTCCTCGACGTTGTAGCCGAGGTCGACGGCGCGCAGTCCGCGCGCGCTCACGCCTCTTGTCGGCTTTCCCTCGCCAAAGAGCAACGAATGAGGCTCCGTGAAGTACTCGGGTATGTGTCGCGCGAGCTGCTCGCTGCGCTCGATGTACTTGTGCTCGCCCAGTACCCGCCCGATGAGGTCGAAGCCGTAGACCGCAGACAACCCGTAGTTGACGTTGGTGAAGTCCAGACTCACGAAGTCACGCCACAGGTACCCGTCGGCAGCCTGACGCAGTCGCGCGTGCCACTGCGTGCGTTGCGTTGCCGAGAGCAGGTCGGAGTGATGGTGCAGCGCCTCGGCGAGAACGATAGCGCCAAAGATCGTTGTGCCGAGCCAAGAAGTCGGGTCGAGGTCGTTCGACCAGGCGCCGTCTTCGGTCGTGATTGTGTTTGACCACTCAACAAGTCTGACCGCGGCATCGAGGTAAGAACGGTTGCCAGTGGCCTTCGCGCGATGCATCAGTGGGTACGCAGCCTCCCAACAGCGTCCATGAATCATGTCGCACGCCGGGCACATCAATGCGCCGTGCCGAGCAGGAACATCGGGATCCCAGATTTGATGGCGCAACAATGCATCGCACCAGTCAGCGAGGACCTCTTGGGTGAGTTCCGTCAACTCCATGCGTTTTCCGATCCGTCGGGTTGGGTCGAGGTGGGTCGCGTGCTAGTCCGCTTCGATGGTCGGCTCCCAAGGTCCGCCACGGACCACAAGCGTCGATGCTTCAGGGTTAATCCCCAGGGCGGCCAGTGCGTGAAGTGCTTCTGGGCTCGGACGTTTCCCGAGTTGCAATGGCACGTTGGAGCTCGCGTCGTCGAAATCAAGTTCGTGCAGGTCTTCGAAGTGCTCGCGAGCGAGCGCTCGCATCGTGCTGAGCGTGGCGCGCCTACGGGGGCTGTAGGCGGCGTTGAGCGTCTCTCGGGGATCGCGCTTTCTGTCGATCAGATACTCCCCGCGGTCAAACGCCGACCAAATGTACTTCCACTCATCGGTGATGACCGCGTAAAGACCCAACGCTCCGTCCTGGAACTGGCCGAACACTGTTCGGTCAGCAGCTGTATCCAGCAGGCTTGTTCCATCGCGAGGTTCTCCCTCGGCACCTGCGAGCTCAAGCAGAGTCGGACGTACGTCGACCAGGCTCACCGGCTCGTCGCGTATGGACGGCTCGAACCCCGGGCCACTGGCGATGAGCGGGATCTTCGCCGCCGCATCCAGGAAAGATCGCTTGCCGTAGCTTCCATAATCCCCCAGGAATTCGCCGTGATCGGCGGTCACCAGGACGACAGTGTTCTCGCGCTGACCTGATGCGTCAAGCGCCGCGATGATTCGGGCGACCTGTGAATCGAGGTAGCTGACCGACGCGAAGTAGTACGCCTTGCGCAGTTGCTCAAGACGCCGATCGACTCCACCATCCCGATACTTGTAACGATTCTGCAACCGGTTGTATACCGTCATCAGCTCGGGGCTTCCCGGCGGGACGAAGGGGTCGGGCATCACCGATGGTTCGAACCGTCGGTGCCAAGGGGACGGTGGCGCAAACGGCGGATGGGGTGCGATGAAGCTCGCCCACAATAGGTACGGCTGATCATCGCCTCCACTCTTCTCGAGGAATTCAATGCTCTTGTCCGCGACCCAGTGAGAGTGATGAAGCTCTTCGGGTACGGGGGATAGCTGGGGGACGTAGTACATCTCATCACGCAGCCCATGGGGATGCTCTACGAAGTCGAAACCCCTTTCGGACACGAACTTCATGTAGTCATCAGTATCGGCCGAGCCGAACTCCTCGCCGGTGTCGCGGGTCTGGAACCCGCGAAGGGCACCAGTGTCAGGGGTGAAGTGCATCTTGCCGACACCATGCGTTCTATAGCCTGCCGCACTCAGTTCGTCCATGAATGTGGATGCCGGCGAAGTGGGCATCTCGTTGTCGAAGCAGTCGCCATGCTGTGGCTCCAGGCCGGTGATGAACGATGAGCGTGCAGGCACGCATACGGGAGAGGGGGTATAGGCCGAGTCGAAGCGCGTACCCCTCGCCGCGAGCTCGTCAATCGCAGGCGTGGCAGTGATCGGATTGCCATAGCACCCAAGCGCGTCGGCTCGCAGCTGGTCGGCGAATACGATCACGATATTGGGGGAAGTTGGCATGTGTCCACCTTTCGCGAGGAGCCGTCCGGCGGCTTCGGTGCCACCGGGGTGCGTCAACGTCCAGTGTGGCACTCGCGGAGCGAGGTGACGTGATCGTTATGCCACTGGGGTTGACTCGTTTCAATGTTTGCATGACAATCGGTTGCACAACAACTTTTCGGAGTATGTTCGTGACCCGAGCGTCACAAGCGCAGTACAACCCGCGGCATGGCGCCGCGCACCTGAGGAGGCAACGATGAAGTTCCCTGTAAGAAAAACACTGGCGGCGAGTGTCGCCGTGGCGACTGCACTCGCGTTGGCGGGATGCGCGTCCAGCAGCGGTGAGGCAAACGAAGAAGCTGCATCGTCCGATCGTGCGGATTCAATCACCATCGCGACGGTGCTCGAAGTCAGCTCGTTCGATCCGGCACAGGCTCACTTCGCGCATCACCGGCAGTTCTTCCAGCCGGAGTACGACTCGCTCCTGCGGCAGGAGCCGGACGGCACGATCGTTCCGATGCTCGCCACCGACTGGTCGTACAACGACGACTCGACCGAGCTCACGCTCACGATCCGTGACGACGTCGACTTCACCGATGGCACCCGACTGGATGCCGAGGCCGTGAAGTTCAACCTCGATCGGTTGAAGGCAGGCAACGGCCCCGCAGCGTCGACGATGGGGTTGGTCAGCGAGATATCTGCACCCGACGAGACGACCGTCGTCATCACACTCAGCGAGCCGGATCCCGGCCTGCTTTTCAACCTCTCGGTCCAGGCCAGCTTCATCGGCAGCCCGACCGCGATCGAGGCCGGCAAGATCGACACCCAGCCGGTAGGCAGCGGTCCGTACATCATGGACGTCGATGCCTCGGTGCCGGGTTCGCAGTACACCTTCACAGCGAACGAAGACTATTGGGACCCGTCGCTGCAGCACTATGACGAACTCATCCTCAGTGTGATTCCCGATGCGACTGCGCGACTGAACGCGCTGCTCGCCGGTCAGATCGACGCAGGCCTGCTGACGCCGAAGGCGCAGCAGCAGGCGGTCCAGGGCGGTCTCGTTGACCACCTGTCAGAAGTCAACTTCGGTGGCATCATGCTGCTCGACCGTGACGGCACGGTGCTCGAGCCGCTCGGCGATGTTCGCGTGCGCCAAGCGATCAACTATGCGATCGACCGCGACGAGATGATTGCTCAGATCGAAGCTGGCCTCGGATCGGCCACCTCTCAGATCTTCCCTGAAAGCTCGCCGGCATTCGTTCCCGAGTACGAGGACTACTATGCCTACGACCCCGAGAAGGCGCGAGAGCTCATGGCCGAGGCCGGCTACGAGGACGGATTCGACTTCGAGATTCCCGCCGTGCTGGTGGACCCTGCTTTCGAAGCAGCGGTCAGCCAGTACCTCGGCGACATCGGAATCAATGTCACGTGGAACGAGCGTCCCGGCAGCGAGGGCATCACGGTCGTCTCGTCCGGTGACTATGTCGCTTCGGTGAAGCCCAACGCGCAGGGGCCGACCTGGATCATGGCCAACCAGCTGTTCACGCCTGACGCGGTGTACAACCCGTTCCACAACACTGACCCGCGTCTGGACGAGGCACTGGAAGCGATGCAGTTCGGTACCGAGGCTGAGTCAGAAGCCGCCCAGCAGGAGATGAACGCGGTGATGACGGAGGATGCATGGTTCGCACCCTTCTATCGGCCCTCTCTCGTGTACGTAACTGACAGCGGCACCGACGTCGAGACGCAGGTCTCGCAAGCAGTGCCGTCCATTTACTACTACACTCCCGCTAGCTAGCACCTCGCGCGTGGCGGGCGGTCAGCGAAGGTACGCGGCCGCCCGTCACCCCGAGTCAGATCGGCAATCATGATCCTCTTTTTTGTTCGACGACTGGCATCCGGCGTGGCCGTGCTGTTCGTCGTATCTACCCTTGCCTTCTTTCTGCTCTATTACTCGTCGCAGAATGTCGCGAGGAACATCCTCGGCGAGGTCGCCACCGAGGAACAAGTGGCGCAGAAGACTACTGAGCTCGGTCTAGACCAGCCGATCGTCTCGCGTTACTTCGACTGGCTCGGCGGCGCGCTGACCGGCGACTTCGGAGTGTCGTGGTTCACCAGTCAGCCGGTACTAGACAGCATCTTGCTGCGCCTTCCGGTGACGTTGTCGCTCGTCGTCCTCACGACGCTGGTCACGGCGATCCTGTCGGTGCTTGTAGGCGTAACTGCAGCCGTGAAGCGGGGCGCGATTGACCGCACCCTGCAGGGCATATCAGTCGCGGGCGATGCGGTGCCGCAGTTCGTCATGGCCATCGCGCTCGTGACCATCTTCGCGCTTCAGCTCGGCTGGTTCCCGGCGATCGGATACGAGCCCATCGCTGAAGGCCTAGGCCCATGGGCCTACTCTCTGACCTTGCCCGTCGCGGCTCTCGCGATCAGCGCGATAGCTTCTACCGCGCAGCAGATCCGCAGCTCGATGATCTCGATGCTCAGTATGGACTGGGTCCGGACGTTGCGAAGCCGCGGGCTGTCAAACCGCGAGGTGCTCTACCGCCACGTGCTTCGTGCCTCGGCCCCGGCCGGACTCACGATCTTGTCTCTGCACTTCATCAACATGTTGAGCGGAGCAGTCGTGATCGAGCAGATCTTCGCGCTCCCTGGCGTAGGCTTCCTCGCTCTTCAAGCATCGGTCATCGGCGACATGCCACTGCTGATGGGAGTGATCGTGTATGTGGTGCTGGTCGTCATCATTGTGAACTTGCTCGTCGACCTCTTAGTCGGCTGGCTCAACCCGAAGGCGCGTGTCGCATGACCGTCCCAGATGAAGTTTCGTTCGATCGTCCGGTGGGCCCTCCTCGAGCACCGCGCGGGGGCACTGTACGCAGAGTTCTCCGCAACCCGCTGGGGGCGTTCGCCTCAGGATTCCTCTTGCTCGTCATCCTCGCCGCGATTCTGGCGCCGTGGATAAGCCCGTATGACCCGAACTTCTCTGAGCTGAGTAGCGCGTTCCAAGGGCCGAGTGCAGAGCATCTGCTCGGGACGGATAGCGCTGGCCGCGACATCTTGAGTCGGTTGATGATCGGCGCACAGAGCACGCTGCTCGCTGCCGCTCTCGCCGCAAGCGTCGCGGTGCTCATTGCCCTGCCGACGGGTCTCAGCGCCGGATACTTCGGAGGATGGTTCGACTCGATCGCGAGCTGGTCAACCAACGTGCTGATGTCGTTGCCCGCCATCATCGTGCTCCTGGCGGCAAGTGCGTCGCTCGGCAAGTCGGTGTGGATCTCGATGACGGTGTTCGGAATTCTGATGTCTGCGGGGCTCTTCCGCCTGACCCGAACCACGGTGAGAGCCGTACGCAACGAGCTTTACGTCGATGCCGCACGCGTCGCCGGCGTGGGGGATCTGAGCATCGTGGGACGGCACGTGTTGTTCGCCGTGCGGGCACCGCTCGTGATTCAGGTTGCGCTCTTGTGCGGTGTCGCGATCTCGATTCAGGCGGGCCTGGAGTTCCTGGGGCTGGGTGAGCCCGCTGTGCCGACATGGGGAGCGATGCTCAGTGAGGGCTTCCTGAACATCTACACAGCGCCCCTCCTAGCCTTCTGGCCCGGGCTTATCATCTCTCTCACGGTTGGATCATTCATCGTTCTGGGCAGCGCGATCCGCGATGCTCTTGAAGATGCGCCGACAGCGAGTGCTCGAACGCGAAAGCAGGCGGAACGAGCCAAGACGATCGCGCGCGCAGCGGAATCTGTGCCTGAAGCCTCCGAAGTGCCCCGGGAAAGTGCGGGCAATCATCTGCTCGAAGTTTCGGGCCTTCGGATCTCGTACACCGAGCCCTCGGGTGCGCAAAAGACGGTGGTGCAGGACTTCTCGTGTCATGTCGATCGCGGCGAAGTGGTGGGAATCGTTGGGGAGTCGGGCTCCGGCAAGTCTCAGTCCGCATTTGCGATTCTCGGGCTGTTGCCCGACGGGGCGGCAATCGATCACGGGTTCGTGCGCTTCGCAGGGCAGTACCTGGTGGATGCGACCAGCGAGCGCTCTAAGACCACGCGTATCGACTCGTATCGCGGCTCACGCATCGCCTACGTGCCGCAGGAGCCAATGAGCAACCTCGACCCGAACTTCACGGTCGGACACCAGCTGATCCGTCCGATGGTCAAGGTGCTGGGAATCTCCCGTGCCGAAGCGAAGAAACGCGCGCTCGAATTGCTTGCCACGGTGGGGATCCGTGACCCCAAGCGCACGATGGCGGCCTACCCGTTCGAGATTTCAGGTGGTATGGCGCAGCGTGTTCTGATCGCCGGGGCAGTCAGTTGCAAGCCGGACCTCTTGATCGCCGACGAGCCCACGACAGCACTCGACGTCACCGTCCAGGCGGACGTGCTGGCGCTCCTTCGCGATCTGCGAGAAGAGTTGAATATGGGTGTTCTGCTGGTGACGCACAACTTCGGTGTGGTCGCCGACATCTGCGACCGAGTGGTGGTCATGAAGTCGGGAGCGGTGGTCGAGCACGGCGACGTGCGTGCCGTGCTGACGGCACCGAAAGAGGGGTATACCCGTGAGCTCCTCAGCTCCGTCTTGGAGGGCAAGCCGCCGATGACGTTGCTGCTCTCAGACGACCCGGGGTCACCCGAAAGAGAGGCAGGGCGATGAGCAGCGACGCAGCCGGGCAGTTCCAGGATGAACTCCTACGCATCGAGAGCGTGGGTGTCGAATACCCGCGAAAGCACATCTTCGACAAACCCTTCAAAGCGATCTCTGACATCTCCCTGCAGATCCGACAGGGCGAGACGCTCGGCCTGGTGGGAGAGTCGGGGTCCGGCAAGACGACGCTCGGGCGAGCCGTTCTCGGACTCGTTCCCGTGACAGAGGGTCGGATCGTCTTCGAGGGCAACGACATCACCACCGCGACGCGGCGGCAGCGGCGCAGCCTGAGCAAAGACATCCAAGTCGTGTTCCAAGACCCCTACACGTCGTTGAATCCGTCGCTGAACATTGAGCAGATTCTCATCGAACCGCTCATGGTGCAGGGGATGGGGAAGCGGGAGTCGCGTCAGCGCGTGCGTGAGGTGCTAGACCACGTCGGTATGCCAAGCGACACCGCTGGGCGACGACCCCGCGAGTTCAGCGGTGGTCAACGACAGCGCATCGCGATCGCAAGAGCGCTCGTGATGTCGCCGCGCCTGATCGTGTGCGACGAACCGGTCAGCGCTCTCGACCTGTCGACCCAGGCTCGCGTGCTCGATCTATTCCTTCAGATTCAGCGCGACACCGGGGTGTCGTATCTCTTCATCTCGCACGATCTCGACGTGGTGGCGCACCTCAGTCATCGAGTCGCAGTGATGCTGAAGGGATCGATTGTCGAAGAGGGGACTGCCGCCCAGGTGACGCAGAATCCTGGCGAGGCCTACAGTCGAAAACTGCTACTGGCCTCGCCAGTGGCCGACCCCGATCGACAGCAAGAGCGCCGCGCGCGGTACCTGGCACTCGCTGGCGAGTCCCGTTCCATTGACTGACGCTCCGTAGCGCGCCGACCCCTAGGAGACTCGAGAGTGCCACACGCCAGCAGTCAGCGTCCGATCGCTCTCGTGGTGATGGAAGAAGCGCGCCGTGCGGAGGTCTATCCCGAGCACGTGCTTGCCGCGCTCGGCGATCAGGTGCGGTGGGCGCGCGCGCCAATGACCCGGGAAGAACTCCTCGAGGATATTGGTGTGCTCAACGCAGTGGAGTACCTGTTTCTTGGATGGGGCGCCCCAGAGCTCGACGAGCGCCTACTTCAGCATGCCCCGTCGTTGAAGCTTGTTCTGATGGCGGCAGGGTCCATTCGGGCGACCGTGTCGCTGGCCTTCTGGCGGCGTCGGATCCCGATTGTCTCTGCGGCTGCCGCGAACGCCCTACCTGTTGCAGAGTTCTCGGTGGCGCAAATCGTGCTGAGCTTGAAACATGCTCATCGCGTTGCACGTGAAATGGCTGACCCAGATCAGCTTGAAGCGCCCTCTCGTGCAGATATCCCCGGTGTGTATCGGCGATCGGTGGCATTGCTGTCCTTGGGTGCGATTGGCCGGCTGGTCGCGGAGAGGTTGGCTCCGTTCGATCTGGACGTGTTTGCCTACGATCCGTTCCTCCGCACAGAGACGGCTCGCACTCTTGGAGTTACCCCCATCTCTCTGGAACAAGCCTTCGCGGCATGTGACGTCGTGAGCTGTCACATGCCGCTCTTGCCGGAAACCCGAGGAGTCATCGGCGAAAAATTGCTCTCATCCCTCAAACCGGGGGCTGTGCTCATCAACACATCGAGGGGTGCGGTGATCGACGAGCCGGCACTGATCGAAGTGCTCGGCAAGCGCCCTGACATCACGGCGCTGCTCGATGTCACCACCGACGAACCCGTTCCCACCTCATCGCCGCTGCGCCGCCTGCCGAATGCGTTTCTCACGAGCCACTCCTCCGGATCTCAGGGACGGGAGCGTTGGCGTCTCGGCGAGCTCGTCCTCGAAGAGTTCGAGCGGCACAGATCAGGAGTGCCGCTTCTGTACGCGGTCACAGAGGAAGAGGCTCGCTCGAGAGCATGAGGGGAGCGATGTGCTCACTCCCCTCACCTCATCAGCCGATACGGACCGTCTCGCTGGCCTCGAAGCCGAGCCGCCATGCTCGAAACCACACGGGCCCGTCGTCTTGCGGGATCGGGTCGGTGTAGACATTCCAGGGCAGGTCGAGTTGGATCCGCCTGCCCAGTCGGGCTTCGAACTGTTGCGGCGGGCGCAGATCCGGCTCGTTCCTGGTCCACCCGATGGATGCTCCCTCGGTTGTCGAGGTTGCGCGAAGCATCCCCTCTTGCATGTCGACCTCGGGGGTGTCGGTCTGAGGGCGCACGCCTCCGGGGCTCCACGCACGGATGAGGTCCAGTTCGTCTTTCAGGCCAAGGTCGCCGGTGCCGCGCATCCATTGGTCGAGCTGCTCGCGCAGGCGCGAGACATGGTCGGCCACAGTGGGGTCGGCGATGAGGTTCGTAGTCTGGTGCGGATCGTTCACGAGGTCGTAGAACTCCTCGGGCTCCTTCGTCGTTGCGACCAGACGGCGTTGCGGTTCGGTCAGCAGGCTCGGCAATTCGCCGTCGGCAACTTGTCGCGCCTCGGCATACTTCATCATCCGCAGACGCTGGGTCGGCGGGAACTGGTCCGGGTACTTGCCGAACTGCATCGGTGAGCGATCGGGGTGCATGTGGCGGATGTAGCGATAGCGGTCGTCCCGCACCGTGCGAGAGGTGTCCTCGTCGTCCATCATGCGGTCGCGGGCGCCGAAAGCGAGTCCGTCCGACACCAGCGCCGCGCCGGCCGATGAGATCAGGGGGGCGCTGTCCATGTTCTCGGGCACCTTGACTCCAGCGATTTCCAGAATCGTCGCGGCGAGATCCATCGTCTCGACCACGTCGGTGCGTACCTGGCCACCGGCGATCGCGGCCGGCCAGCGGACGATCAGGGGAACGCGAAGCCCTGCTTCAGCGGCCCAGCGCTTTCCTCCGGGCATTCCGATTCCGTGATCGCTCCAGAAAATCACCACGGTGTTCTCTGAGAGTCCGTCCGCAGCAAGGTCATCGACCAGGCGGCCGACCCACTGATCCATCGCTGATATCAGGTTGAGGTAGTTCGCCCAGGCAGTGCGGAACTCGGGAAGATCGGGATAGTACGGCGGCAGGGTCACCTCTGCCGCATCACGACGCGCGTCGGGTGCAACCTGCGACAGGACGTCTACCAGCCGCGCCCCGTCCTCGTACAGCTTCGACTCGTGGGTGATCAGGCTGTGGAACGCCGCGAAGAACGGCGTCTGCGGATCGGGCCGATCTCGCCAATGAGCGTTATCGCCGCAATAGTCGAACGCGGTGGGAGGAACATCGAACTGGAAGTCGGTGAACCAGTTGTTCGTGGCGAAGTAGCCTGCGCGGCGCAGAATCTCGGGCACGAGTTGAACCTCGGGCGGGGGTACCGCGTTCGCACGCATGTGCATAGTGCCGGCCGCAGTGGGATAGACACCGGTGAAGATGGCTGATCGGGCGGGGGCGCACACGGGAGCAGCAGCTAGCGCGGAGTCGAATCGCACCCCTTCTGCTGCTAGAGCGTCGAGCCGTGGGGTGACGGCTTCTTCTGCTCCCGGCCACACACCGGCGTAGCACCCAAGATGTGGGTTGATGTCGTGGGTCGAGATGAACAGGAAGTTCGGACGGGCCATTGTCGTCTCCTTGAGGCTGTAGGGATGGCAACCGGTCGTGGGTTGCGCTGCGCTCGTTCAGCACTCCTACATTATTCGATGAGACGCATCTATGACAATCGGTTGCCATAGATAGGGGATAACCCGCGCTTGGGCCTAGGATTGCGGTGTTGCTGACTTTGGTCAGATCACAGTTGCAGGAGTATTCCGCGACGGAGAGGGCAACCCAATGAGCGACGATTCCGATGCCGAACCCCAGCGCAGCGTTCCCACGCGTCGTCGCTCGTCCGGAGGCGCCCCGACCATCTACGACATCGCGGAGCTGACGGGGGTCAATCCCTCGACGGTGTCCCGCGCGCTCGGCAAACCAGGTCGCGTGAGTGCGAAAACCGAGGCAAAGATTCGGGCTGCCGCGGCGCAGCTCAATTTTCGCGTGAACCCCATGGCGCGGGCTCTGCCGACGGGCCGCACGCACACCCTGGCGCTGATCGTTGCAGACATCACGAACCCGCTGTTCTTCCGATTGGTCCGAGGGGCCGAGCTCGCAGCCACCGGTGCCGGGTACGCTCTCGTCATCGCAGAGTCTCAGGAATCGGGCGACGCCGAAGCCGATGTCATCGAGCAGATAATGCCGAGCGTCGACGGGATCGTTCTGGCGACGACGCGACTGTCGCCCGAGCGCATCGCCGAGATCGCCTCACGAAAGCCGCTGGTCGTCGTCAATCGCGAGGTCGTCGGCGTGACTGCGGTCGTCCCAGGCGTCGAGCGCGGCACGCAAGCGCTTGTGTCACATCTCTACGAAATGGGTCATCGATCAATCGCATATCTCAGCGGGCCCGTCACATCGTGGATGAGCGAGCGCCGCTGGACCATCATCCTCGAAGCCGCCGAAGCGCTCGGCATCGCTGCGGTCGAGATCGGGCCTGCCTCCCCTACACTCTCAGGCGGACGAGAAGCGCTCCGCCGCGTCATCGCCTCCCGTGCGACCGCAGTCGTCGCGTTCAACGACTTGATGGCGATGGGGCTGATGCAGGCCGCAGCAGAGGCTGCGGTGGTGGTTCCGGATGAACTAAGCGTGGCCGGCTTTGACGATATTTTCGGAAGCGAACTTATTTCGCCGGCCCTGACCACGGTGCGAGCGCCCCTCGTCGAGATGGGGCAGCGCGCAGTGGTGGGAGTTCTCGCGGCGGTGTCGTCGGAAGACGACGCAGTAAGCGAAGACATGCCCGCCCTAACGACGGAGCTCATCGTCCGGGGGTCAACCGGTCACGCGCCCGGCGGGCCGTTCAGTTCCTAGCCGCTAGACGCGACATGCGGCTAGAACTGTCGTTCGTCGGCGGTGAGCGGAGCACTCCGAACTAGGGGTTGAAGCCTGACTGCGTCGCGTGCAGGTGTGCGTACCGCCCATTTAGTGTGAGCAGCTCATCGTGTGATCCAACCTCGACGATCTCACCGTGCTCGAGTACGACGATGCGATCGGCCTGACGGATCGTCGAGAGCCTGTGGGCGACGACCAGGGTGGTGCGCCCTTTCATCAGGCGGTTGAGTGCTTCTTTGACGAGTTCTTCAGACTCGGGATCGAGCGCGCTCGTCGCCTCGTCGAGCAGCAAGATTCGGGGGTCGCGTACGAGCGCGCGGGCGATCGCAAGCCGTTGGCGTTGACCACCCGACAGGCGAGAGCCCCGCTCACCGACTACCGTCTGCCATCCGTCTGGGAGCGCATCGACGAACTCTGCGGCGTTGGCGTCTCGTAGCGCGCCGCGCAGACGATCGTCATTGATGTCTTCAAGCCCGTACGCGATGTTGTCGCGGATCGTTCCCTCGAACATCACGGACTCCTGAGGCACGACCGACACGTATCGACGCACCGTGCGCAGATCGAGCTGCTGCATGTCGTCGCCGTCGAGCAGAATCTGGCCTGAAGTAGGGCGCACGAAGCCCAGCACGAGGTTGAGCATGGTGGACTTGCCCGACCCGGACGACCCCACGAATGCGACTGTCTCACCGGGTGAGATGTCGAGGTTGATGTCGTGCACCGCGTCGCGGTCAGCTCCGTCATACCGTTGGCTGACGTGCCTCAGATCTATATGGCCTTCGACAGCGTCGACGTCGCGCTTGCCAGCGTTCTGCTCCAGGTCGGGCTCTTGCAGCACCTCGGCGATTGACCGCATCGATTCCATCCCGCGCGCGCCAACCGGGATGAGCATCAGCAGCTGGGTAAGCCCCTGGGTCAGCAGCGCGAAGTAGGTAGACAGCAGCACTACCTCACCCGGGGTGATCGGTAGCACACCGGTCAGGGCGAAGATCGCGGCCAACACGAGAGTGCCGAACCCGAGGATCTGCATGGTGACCCATGAGATGGATGCGACGTGACCGTTGAGCATGTCCAAGTGCAAGCCCGCACGTCGAACGCCGTCAGCACCGTCGGCGACCCGGGATACCGCCGTCTGCTCCAGCCCGTGGGCGCGGGTGACGGGGATGAGGGATGCCATCTCTCCCACACGGGCGGCGAAGCCCTCAACTTCGCGCCGGAACACCTCGTTACGGGTGCGGGAGCGTCGGCTGAGGGCCCAGCGCAGTCCGAGAGCGATTGGCACGGCCAGCGCATAGACGGGCAGGAACTGCGGCACGGCGATCGCTGTCATCGTGATGGCGCCGGTGAGCACCATCGTAGAAGACAGCAGCGGGTGCGTCAGTTGCTGCAGCATGAGCTCGACGTTCTCGACGTCGCGCACGACCTTCGTCTGCACAATCGCCGCACTCACTCGCGTGTGGTAGCCGATGGACAGTGCTTGCAGCCGCTCGGCTAGCGCATTGCGCAAGTCTGCACCGGTGTCGCGGACCACGGTCATGAAGTTGCGGGTGTAAACGATGTGGTTCGGGTAGTTCTGCAGCAACAGAACCAGTGCCACGCTGAACCACACGAGCACCGTCGTCACATCGCCTCCGCTGGCGACGATATCGATGATCTCGGCGGTCACCACTGGCAGAAACCACACGGGGATTTCCTTCGCGGCGAACGCGAGTATCGCCACGGTCATTCGTCCGGGGCGCCGGGCTAGCAGACGAAGGATCGACCGGGCAGGACGAGGTCCCTCGACGACTCGGATGGTATTGGTAAACGCTTTCTGCGCCATGATGCTCTCATTGTAGTGATTGCCGCGATGAAGGGCTCGCGCCGCCATCTCGCACGCAATCACTCCGGCGATCTCGCGTCGGGTGAGTTCGGTGAGAGCGCTCTGCGCCTCCTGTTAGGCGTCGCCGAGAGCGGCAGCTACAACTGCGCGAGCTTCCTCTTGCACCTGCGCGAGGTGCTCCGGGCCCCGAAGCGACTCTGCGTACAGCTTGTAGACGTCTTCGGTTCCCGAGGGCCGAGCGGCGAACCACGCGTGCTCGGTCTGCACTTTGACGCCGCCGATTGCGGCGTCGTTTCCTGGCGCGTGCGAGAGCTTGGCGGTGATCGGCTCACCGGCCAGCTCGGTGGCGGTGACGGCGTCGGGTGAGAGCTTGCCGAGAGTCGCCTTTTGAGCGGGGGATGCTGCCGCATCCACTCGCTGATACGCCGACGCACCAAACTCAGCCTCAAGCTCGGAATACCGCTGCGACGGAGTCTTGCCTGTCACTGCCAGGATCTCGGCCGCGAGCAGGCACAGCAACAGACCGTCTTTGTCGGTGGTCCACACCGAACCATCGAAGCGCAGGAACGAGGCGCCCGCTGACTCTTCGCCGCCGAATGCGACGGAGCCGTCAAGCAAACCGGGGACGAACCACTTGAACCCGACCGGAACTTCAAGCAGGGTGCGGCCGAGCGATTCAGCGACTCGGTCGATGATCATCGACGAAACGAGCGTCTTGCCCACCGCCGCGCCTTCGGGCCAGTTCGGGCGGTGCGAGAACAGATAGTCGATCGCCACCGCAAGAAAGTGGTTGGGGTTCATCAGCCCGGCGTCGGGCGTCACGATTCCGTGGCGGTCGGCGTCGGCATCGTTGCCGGTCAGAATGTCGTACTCGCTGCGCTTCTGCACGAGTGAGGCCATGGCGTTGGGCGAAGAAGGATCCATGCGAATCTTCTCGTCCCAGTCGAGCGTCATGAAGCGCCAGGTGGGGTCAACATCGGGGTTCACGACCGTGAGGTCGATGTCATAGATCTCTGAGATCAGCGCCCAGTACTCCACCGAGGCACCGCCGAGAGGATCGGCGCCGATGCGCACCCCTGATGACTTGATCGCTGCCATGTCGATGATGTTCTCGAGGTCGCGAACATAGGCATCGCGAAAGTCATACTCGCCGAGAGTGTCTTCGTTGATGTCTTTGTGAAGTGTTCGCTGCAGGCCCTCCAGATTCGCTTCGATCAGCGCGTTGGCGCGGTCGGCGATCCACCCGGTGGCGTCGGTGTCGGCTGGCCCGCCGTGCGGAGGGTTGTATTTGAAGCCGCCATCACGCGGGGGGTTGTGGCTCGGGGTGACGACGATGCCGTCAGCGCGGCCGGGGTCGGCAGCATCCCGTCCCTTGTTGTAGGCGAGAATCGCGTGACTCAGCGCGGGAGTCGGTACCCACGCATCACGGGAGTCCACACGCACGTCGACACCGTTCGCCACCAACACCTCGATCGCGCTGCGTTCGGCGGGGAGCGAGAGCCCGTGCGTGTCGCGTCCGAGAAACAGCGGACCTTCGATGCCCTGTGCTCGTCGGTAGTCGACGATCGCCTGAGTCGTGGCGAGAATATGCACCTCGTTGAAACTCGCGAGCAACGACGAGCCGCGGTGGCCGCTCGTGCCGAACGCCACGCGTTGCGCGGCGATGCTCGGGTCGGGTTTTACGTCGTAGTAGGCGGAGATGACCTCGTCGATGTCGATGAGGTCGGATGCTTCGGCTGGCTGTCCTGCGCGGCTCATGAGAACAGTCTGCCTGTGCCGAGCCCAATCTGTCTCGTTCGTGTCGACTTCACACGCGGTTCACTGCTGAAACCGATCGTGATCGTTGGAAAATGCGCGCGCGGCTAGGCTGATCCTCGTGACTTTCGAGCCAGAATCCTCCGCGCGCCGCACCTACAGCTTTCTGGGACCGGTCGGCACCTTCACCGAGGCAGCGCTTGCGCAGGTGCCTGAGGCGCGCGGTCAAGAGTGGCGGTCAGTGCACAACGTTGGCGAGGCGCTCGCCGACGTCGTCTCGGGTCGCTCGCACGCGGCGGTCATCGCAATCGAGAACTCGGTAGACGGCGGGGTTTCGACCGCGCAGGACGCGCTCGCCACGATGCCCGGACTGCGCATCATCGGCGAGTATCTCGTGCCGGTCGAATTCGTGCTGGTGGGGCGCCCCGGCGCAAAGCTGGAAGACGTCGCGTTGATTTCGGCGCATCCCGTCGCCTACGCGCAGTGCTTGCAGTGGCTCTCGTCGACGCTGCCCGCGCACGCACATGTTCCCGCAGCCAGCAACGTTGCGAGTGCGATGGGAATGCTCGAAGGAACGAGTGATGCAGATGCTGCGATCTCACCGCCCGGCATTCTTGAGCATCATGAACTTGAGCTTCTTGCATCGAAGATCGGTGACAACGCCGACGCCGTGACTCGTTTTGTGCTCGTGGCGCGCACGGTCGCGCCACCGAGCCCGACCGGCGCCGACAAGACATCGCTTATCGTCGAACTGCCAGAAGACCATCCCGGTGCTCTGCTTGAGATGCTCGAGCAGTTCGCAACGCGCGGCATCAACCTGAGCCTGCTCGCTTCGCGCCCGATCGGCGATGCTCTCGGCCGATACCGATTCGTCATCGATGCCGATGGCCATATTGAAGACGAGCGTATGGCGGATGCGCTGCTCGGGCTGAGGCGATTCAGTCCGAAGGTTATTTTCTTGGGCTCATATCCTCGCGCTGATCACGCCGTTGTGCGCTACCCCGAGCGGTACTCGAACGATGTGTTCGCTGAGGCCCGGGACTGGCTTCGCGGACTCATCAGCGGCGAGCCCGAGGCCTGACTGCCGCTACCGTCAACGGCTGGGCCTAACCCGCCTGCGCCGCTGCGATCAGCTCAAGAGTCTGAGAACGGCCGGGGCTCGTGTCGAGTGCTTCACCTTCGTAGGCGCCCGCGATCGGCGAGATCATCACCTCGTCAACTCCCCACTTGCCCGCGAACTCCGCCAGCGATGACGCGACACTTTCGCCGGTGCCGATGAACCATCCGGCGCGTGCGGCCTGACCCATCGTGTCGCCCATCGAGTCGAAGTCGCTTGCGCCGGCGAGCGACTGCTCCACCGTTTCTTGCGCGATGAGCGGGCGGTTGCTGCGCAGTCGAATCATGGTGCGCAGATTGGGGAGCGTGCGTGCTTCGGCTTCTTCGTGGGTGGGGGCGGCAACGGCGTTGACAGTCAAAAAGGTGCGCGGTTCGGGGTTTTCCTCGCTCGGCTGATACTTAGTTCGGTACAGGTCGAGCGCGCGCTCAAGGCCCTGGCCCGAGAAGTGGTTGGCGAAGACGTAGGGAAGCCCGTGCGCTGCCGCCAGCTGGGCCGAATAGTCGCTCGAGCCAAGCAGCCATACCTGGGGCATCGTCGTGGCACGAGGGGTGGCGGTGACTTCGTAGGTGCCGCCCGACGCGTAGCGAACACTGGCGCCATCGGGCGATACGAGCGAGCGAATGTCGGTGATGTGATCGGGAAAGCGATCGACATCGCTCGTGGTGCCGCTTTGACGCAGCAATTGAGTGATCACCGGGTCGCTGCCAGGTGCCCGGCCGAGACCAAGATCGATGCGGCCCGGGGCAAGTGCTTCAAGAGCGGCGAACTGTTCGGCGACCACCAGCGGAGAGTGATTGGGCAACATGACTCCGCCCGACCCAACGCGAATGCGCACCGTGCGCGCAGCCGTAGCAGCGACGAGAACGGGCGGGGTCGTCGAGGCCACCGCGGGCATATTGTGGTGCTCGGCGAACCAGTAACGGCGAAAGCCGAGATGGTCGGCGCGCGCGGCGAGAGCAAGCGACGCGGCGACTGCCTGTGCGCTGGTCTGACCGGTGCGCACCGGCACGAGATCAAGCACGGACAAGGCGGGGGCTGGTGCGGTAGTCATCGTCGGTCACAACACGGTGAAGCATCCGAAGTATTCCACGCCCAGCAAATTCCCCACCCACCGCGGCCGCAGCGTCACTTCGAGCGCTTCACCACGTTGTAGGCATTGAGCGCCGCCCCGCGTGAAGCACGCAGGTCAACGATCGGCGCGCTCGCCAGCTGCCCGGCCGTCCACCGACTGATGTACTCACCGTGCGGGTCGAACTTCTTTGCCTGCAACTCGGGGTTGAAGATGCGAAAGTAGGGCGCCGCATCAGCGCCTGAGCCCGCAACCCACTGCCAGTTGAAGGGGTTGCTTGCGGCATCGGCGTCGACAAGGGTGTCCCAGAACCACTGTTCGCCGTGTCGCCAGTCGATGAGCAGATTCTTGGTGAGCAGCGACGCGACCACCATGCGCACACGGTTGTGCATGGTGCCGGTGTGCCAGAGCTCGCGCATTCCGGCGTCGACGAGTGCAACTCCGGTTCCTCCGTGCTGCCACGCGCTGAGCGCGTGCTCATCGAGCGGCGGCCACGGAAACGCATCGAACTCGCGGCGCCAGTTCTGATTTGCGAGATCGGGGGAGTGAAAAAGGGTGTGCCAGGCGAACTCGCGCCAGCCGAGTTCAGACAAGAACCGATGAGTGGATGCTGCGGGCTCCGCAACCGCAAGCGTTTCGTGCCACACGGTGTGGGGGCTCAGTTCGCCCCATCGCAGGCGCGGCGAGAGCAGTGAGGTCGCGCCCGCTGCCGGTTCATCGCGGGCGCGATCGTAGTCGGCGAGATCATTCGTCAAGAACTGTTGCAGCCGTTCACGGGCTGCGGGCTCGCCCGGTTGCCATGTCTCGCGAAGCCCTCCCGCCCAGTCGGGGGTATGGGGCAGAAGACGCCAATCGTCGAGGGCGTCAGACGCGACGCGGTGCTTCGCACCCCTGATTTCGGTGGGCTCAGCGAGCGGCTCGCGGGGTGCAGGCAGCGACTGGCAGGCGCGCCAGAACGGCGTGAACACCGAATAGGGCGTGCCCGCACCGGTTCTCACCGTCCACGGTTCGAACAGCAGCGAAGCGGCAAACGACGCCACCTCGACCCCCCGCTCGCGCAGCTCCTGTTTCAGCGCGGTGTCGATTTCGCGTTCGGGGCCCTCGTAGCGCCGGTTCCAGAAGATCGCTGAAGCATCAGCATCCTGAACTGTTTGCTGCACCACTTTTTCTGCGGGCCCTCGCCGCAACACCAGCTGTGCTCCGCGTTCGCGCAAACGCTCGCCGAGGGAAGCGAGCGAGTGATGCAGCCACCACTTTGCGGCGCCGCCCAGGGGGCGCACGCCGGGTGATTGCTCGTCGAGCACGAAGAGGCACAGAACCGGCCCGCCGCGTTCGAGCGCCGCGTGAAGGGCAGGGTTATCGGCTAGGCGCAGGTCGTCGCGAAACCAGACGATCGAGGTGGATGCCGCAGTGCTCTGTTGCCCGCTCATGCAGCAATTGTGCCTCGACGTGAGCGGCTCGGGGCCGTGCTTGCGTGGTCGCGTGTCAGATCTTGTGACCTCGCGGCACCGACAGCAGCAGCGAGCCTGCGTCGATGCTCACCGACACGCGTGAGGCTTCGCCGAATTCGTCACCGTCGAGTTGAACGGGGTGCGCTCGATCGGCGCCGACGTCGATACCCGAACCGCGCGAATAACGCACCGCGCTGTTCTTGGTGCGCAATGCAAGCACCTGTCGTCCCGCGCGGAATCGCTGCAGCACGCTGTTGTCCCACGCCACCCGGCGCCACACCAACAACCATCCGAGTGCACCTTTGGGTTGGAATACGACAACGTCGAGTGCACCGTCAGTGACGGATGCTTCGGGAATCAGATCAAGCCCGGCCGGAAGCTGCCCGCAGTTGGCGAAGAGCACGCTTTGCACTTTTGAGGAGTGCAACCGTGCCCCCGGCAGTTGGTACGAGACTCGGAATGGCTTCGCGCTGGGCAAAGAGCGGGCAGCTCCGTCGACATATGCCACCCAGCCGACGCTCTTTTTGAGTTGCGCGTTGGTGTTGGCGATCATCGCGGCGTCGAGACCCATGCCGCCCATCACGACGAACGCGTGCTTGTCTTTCTGGCCGTCGGCTCGCACGAGTTCCGCCCAGCCGACATCGATCGCGCTGACGTCGCCGGTGAACGCCGCGCGCACCATCAACATGGGGGAAGAGAGCGGAAGCTTCAGATTGCGTGCGAGCAGGTTGCCGGTGCCGCTGGGAATGATCGACAGGGGCACGCCGCTGCCACTCATGGCTTCTGACACGGCGCGCACCGTGCCGTCACCGCCGGCGACGAGAACGACGTCGACGTGCTGCTCGAGCGCTTCGCGCGTGACACCGTCGCCGAGGTCATCGACCTGGGTCTCAAAGAAGAGCGGCTCTTGCCAGCCAGCTTTGGCTGCTTCATCAACCACGGTGGCACGCAGTTTCTTTTCGTCCACTTTGGTCGGATTGTAGATAAGCGCCGCCCGCTTTGATTCGCCGGAAGCCTGTGTCATGGGCCAACAATATCGGGCTGGATGCTGCTTCCGTGCCGCTGACTAGACTTGTGCCGTGATTGATCCCGTACTTCTCCGCGAAAATCCTGAGCTGGTCAAGCGCTCGCAAGCCGCGCGCGGGGAGTCGGTGGACTCTGTCGACGAGGCGCTCGCCGCAGACAGCGAACGCCGCGCAGCTATCACCGCCTTTGAAGAGCTGCGTGCTGAACAGAATCTGGCGGGCAAGAAAGTAGCGCAGGCGCCGAAAGAAGAGAAAGCCGCGCTGGTTGCGCAGGCGAAGGATCTCAGCGAGCGTGTGAAGGCGGCGCAGCACGCGGTCGCTGCCGCCGAAGAGGCCTCACAGGTCGCGCTGGCGAAGATCGAGAACATTGTGCTCGACGGCGTTCCCGCCGGTGGCGAAGCCGACTTCGTGACGCTGCGCACGCACGGCGACGAGCCCACGTTCGATTTTGAGCCGCGTGATCACCTCGAGCTCGGCGAGATGCTCGATGCGATTGACATGGAGCGTGGCACCAAGGTTTCGGGGAGCCGCTTCTACTTCTTGAAGGGAATCGGCGCGCGCCTCGAGATCGCCCTGATGAATCTCGCGCTCGATCGCGCGCTGCAAGAGAATTTCGTGCCGCTCGTTCCGCCCACGCTGGTGCGGCCCGAAGTGATGCGCGGCACTGGCTTTCTCGGTCAGCACGCCGCAGAGGTCTACCACCTGCAAGACGACGATCTTTACCTCGTTGGCACGAGTGAAGTGCCGATGGCGGGCTATCACATGGACGAGATCCTTGATCTCGGCAAGGGGGCCAAGCGTTACGCCGGTTGGTCGACCTGCTATCGCCGCGAGGCTGGGTCGTACGGCAAAGACACGCGCGGCATCATCCGCGTGCACCAGTTCAACAAGCTCGAGATGTTCGTCTATACGGCGCCCGAAGACGCTGAGGCTGAGCACCTGCGCCTGGTGGGTATGCAAGAGCGGATGCTGCAAGACCTGGGTCTTTCGTACCGCGTGATTGACGTCGCCGCGGGCGATTTGGGCTCGAGCGCCGCGCGCAAGTACGACATTGAAGCCTGGGTGCCTACGCAGGGCGCGTACCGCGAGCTGACGTCGACGTCGAACTGCACGACGTTCCAGGCTCGGCGCCTCGATATTCGTCACAGGCTGTCGGCTGAGCATGGCGGAAAGACGCAGCCCGTTGCAACGCTCAATGGAACTCTGGCAACGACGCGCTGGATCGTGGCACTGCTCGAAACCCATCAGCGCGCCGATGGATCGGTGTTGGTGCCCGAAGTGCTGCGGCCCTTCCTTGGCGGACTCGAAGTCATGGAGCCCGTCGAGTGAGCCACGCTCAGCTGCCCCCGATCGGCGAAGTCGAGGTAGCTGCGCCGGCTGAAGCCGCCGAAAAGGTGGAGCAGGCAGCGCACGACGCCGAAGACCCGCGGGTGGCGGCTATGCCGCTGCTCATTGCCTTGGACCTTGACGGCACGGTTCTTCTCGAAGATGAGACGCTCAGTTCCGGAGTGTTCGACGCCGTTGCCGAGGCTCGCGAGGCGGGTCACGAAGTCATGGTCGCCACGGGTCGCAGCTGGGAGGGCACCGCCGATGTGCTCGCGTTGCTGCAGATCGCCCCAGAGTTCGTGGTCTGCTCAAACGGCGCCGTGGTGCTCAAGCGAGTTTCGATTGAACCGCTTGAGTATGAACGCTTCAAGGTCGAAACCTTCGATGCCACCGACGTGTTGCAGCTGCTGCGTGCGCAGTTGCCCGATGCTCACTACCTGGTCGAGCTGGCTGACGGGGCGCGGCGCTACACCGACTTCCTGCCAGATTGGAAGCTGGAGCGCACTGAAAAAGTGCTGTTCGAAGAGCTCGCAACTGATCATGTCTGCCGCGTCGTGGTCGTGGCACCAGATCAACACGAGAAGGATTTTTCAGCGATCGTCGAGAGCATCGGCCTGCATCATGTGTCATATGCCGTGGGGTTCACTGCGTGGCTCGACATCGCGCCGAAAGACATCGACAAGGGCACGGGTCTGGAGCTGGTTCGCACTGAACTGGGCATCGCTCCCGATCACGTGATGGTCATCGGTGACGGCCGCAATGATCTCGGCATGTTCCGTTGGGCGCTGCAAAACGGAGGTCGCGCTGTGGCGATGAGGCAGGCTCCGCAAGAGGTGTTGGATGCTGCCGGCGAGATGACGCTTTCGGTCGAAGAAGGTGGCGTCGCAGCAATTTTGCGAAGTCTCTGAACCTGCTCGGGAGTGGGTTCTCGCCCGAATTCTCAAGCGTCGCGGGCGTACGGCGGAATCTCGACGTGCCCTCAGGGCGTGCACAGGCACCGCTGGAAGAATAAGTTCGCCGCGGCTGTCGGCTAGACTCGACGATTGTTCGATGAAATGTCATTCGTGGCATGTCGTCGGGAGGGTTGTCCGAGCGGCCGATGGACCTGGTCTTGAAAACCAGTGGGCAGAAATGTCCCGTGGGTTCGAATCCCACACCCTCCGCAAGAAATAAGGTGTGTCGGGGGAGAATCAGAGAACGAAGCATTCCCCGAGAGGACATCGAGTGGCAAAGACGTCTCAGCGCGCACCGCGTGGCCGTCGCACAGTTGCCCGGCACGGAGAGCTTCGTTCCCCTCACCCGGCATCGCTCGTGTTGAAAGTGCTGGGGATTGTCACCGCCGTCGCACTCGTGTCTGGCGCTGGAGTCGCAGCGTATGCCGTGACCGACATCGCGGTCGAGGTCGCTCAGAACTCAGTTGAACTCGAGGGACAAGAGGCCGTGCCGCCCGACCTCGGCGCAATTGAAGGCGGCGTCAACCTGTTTCTGGCTGGCACCGATGCATGCGAACCAGAGTATGCGGACTACTTCGGTGAGCGCTGCACCGGCGAAGATGCTGGCGGCGAATTGAATGACGTCAACCTGCTCGTTCATATTTCAGATGAACCTCGCCGCGTGACGGTTATCTCTTTTCCTCGCGACCTGATGCTGTCGATTCCTGAGTGCACCGATGAAGACGGCGTGACGACTTCTGCGATGTGGAAGCAGCCGATCAATGCGGCATACAGCTTTGGCGGGCTGTCATGTGTGGCGAAAACAGTGTCGCAGCTCAGCGGTCAGAACATCCCGTTCGCGGCGAAGATCACCTGGGGTGGTGTCATCGAGATCACCGACGCGATCGGTGGCGTCGAGGTGTGTCTTGCCTCGGGCATCAGCGATCCATACACCGGCATCAACTGGCCTGCCGGCAATCGCACCATCAGCGGAATTGACGCTCTTCAGTTCTTGCGCACGCGTCACGGTGTTGGCGACGGCAGCGATCTGGGTCGCATATCTAATCAGCAGCAGTACATGTCGCGCCTCGCGAACAAACTCATGAGCGAAGATGTGCTGTCGAATCCCGCGCTGCTCTACAAGCTGGCAACCACAACGGTGGAGAACATCACGCCCAGCAGCTCTCTCACCAACCCGGTCACTCTCGTGCAGATTGCGCTCGCGGTGAAGGATGTTCCGTTCGACGAGATCTCTTTTGTGCAGTACCCGGTGTTGGAAGACCCCGATGACCGGAACCGCGTCGTGCCTGACGAGGCTTCAGCAGCCGTGCTCTGGGCCGCGCTTGATGCCAACGAGCCCATCGTGATCACGGGTGACGTGGCAACGAACGGCGGTGTCGTGCTCGAAGATGAGGGATCGGACGATGTCGTCGACGAGGCTGCCGAGCCTGATGACTCGACCACAGAGACGCCCGCGGCGACGCCTGCGCCCACTGAGACCGCGGTGGAGTTGCCGTCGTCGATCACCGGTTCCACGGCGGCGGATGCGACCTGCTCAAACGGAAATGTGAACTGGTAGCAAGATATGACCGATCAGTCCAGAAGTGCCGGGCGCGAGACCATCGCTCGCCACGCCGACGTCAAGCAGCGGCATCCCTTCTTTCAATTCATCGCAATGTTTGCGGTCGCGATCGCGGTGATCGGCGTGAGCGCGACCGGTGTCGCCGCATACGCAGTGTGGGATACCGCCAACGCGATTGGTTCAGCGGCTGTCGCGCTTGACGGTGACGAGACCATTCCGCCTTCTTTGGGAGCCATCGAAGGCGGCGTGAATCTGCTGCTCGTCGGCACCGACTCGTGCGAGGGGCAAGACCTGGAGCTCTTCCCGCGATGCGCTGAGGATGATGGTGGTGAGCGCAACGACGTCACCATGCTGGTGAACATCAGCGACGAACCGCGCCGGGTTACGGTCGTGTCGATCCCACGCGACATGGTCGTGCCGATTCCGTCATGTTCTGACGGTGACGGTGGCGAATACTCTGCGATGAGCGCGCAGATGATCAACGTTTCGTATATGTATGGCGGGTTGCCGTGCACAGTGTCGACCGTTGAAGAACTCACGGGTGTTGACATCCAGTTCGCCGCCGCCATTCGGTGGACCGGGGTGATCAACATGTCAGACGCCATCGGCGGCGTGGATGTGTGTGTCTCTGGCGACATCAGCGACAGCCACACCGGCCTCACGCTGGCGGAGGGCAATCACACGTTGATCGGTGCGGAAGCGTTGCAGTTCTTGCGAATTCGCCACGGGATCGGCGACGGTTCAGACCTTGGACGCATCTCAAACCAGCAGCAGTTCATGTCATCGATGGTGCGCAAGTTGCAGTCTGAGTCGGTGCTCGCGAGCCCGGGAACCCTGTTGAACTTGGCCAACACCGCGGTCAGTCAGGTGACGGAGGGGCAGTTGGTGCTGAGCCAGTCGCTTACGAATCCGACGCTGATGGTGCAGATCGCCATGGCGGTGAAAGACGTCGAGTACGAAGACATCGTGTTCGTGCAGTATCCGACCTATTACGGCACCGGCGCGGACGCAAGCCATGTGTACCCGGTGACGGAAGCGGCGGATGTGCTGTTCACCGCTCTCGCCGAAAACCAGGCTCTCAACCTGACGGGTGAGGCAAGCGCGGGGTATGGCGTTGAGGTGACCGGTGAAGCCGAGAAGGCTACGGCTACGCCGACCCCGACCGCGGAGGCGACTGAGTCGGCCGCTGAAGGGGAGACTGAGACCCCAGCGCCCGCCGAGACGTCGACCGCAGAAGAACGTGTTGATCTTCCGTCGGAGATTACGGGCACAACTGCAGCCGAAGTGACCTGTACTCAGCCCGAAGGGTGACCTGCACTCGGCCCGAGGGTGTGAGTTCGTCGGCATGCCGATGAGCAGTTACAATTGACAAGCGCATTGTGCTTTTCGAAGCTCATTGCCTGGAGACGTCGCATAGTTCGGCCTAGTGCACCACCCTGCTAAGGTGGAGACCCCTTAAGGGGTCCGAGGGTTCAAATCCCTCCGTCTCCGCGAAAAAATCCCTGGTCAGATGCGATTTCCGGTTCGGAAAGTCGTTGTTTTGCGAACAGTTTGCGAAGAAATCTGTTCGCAACCGTGGCCGACACCACTGCGCCGCATGAACAGATAGCGCCTAAATCCTTGATTGTTTGCGACCCGGCACAGCAAGGGGTGTTGAGAAAACAGAGGGGCGTTGCCCTCCTGTTTTTTGTGAGCTGATCGTCGCCATGCCGCAGCGCGGGCACAAGAGTTCTCTCTGGTCGAACGAAGTGAGGCTGGGCAGGCTGTGGTGGGAGCGACCTGGCCATGGTGGCCTGAGCCTTGCGGCGGCTCGAGAATCAAGTGCCACGCGTTCCGCATGAGCGGGTTCGCTCGTGCTTGGGATTGCGAAAGCTCTACCGACGATGAGTGAGTAGCCGAGTTTGGTGGTCCAACGCGTCTGGACTTGGCCATGCAGAAACAAGACGTCTCGCGTTCCGAGTGCCCACTCGCCGTTCCCGCGAACGTCGACGATGAGGTCGCCGTCGAGGATGACAAGTGTTGTCTCGTCGTGCGAGTCGAACCATTTGTCCACATTCTCGCCCATGTCGCTTCAGGGCCTATTTCGATACTCTCCTCACTCTCATCCGCCACAAGCAATCCAGCGACACCCCGTAGCCTGAGGTGATGAGCGTTGACGGTGGCGAGCTGGGACCGGTTGAAGTTCTGGGTGCACCGCTGGGACTACCGTGCGGCCTTGTTTTGAAGAACCGCATCGTGAAGGCAGCGATGTCGGATTCTTTGGGCGATGGCACGGGGGATCCGAGTGCTGCGCAGGTCGAGTTGTATCGGCGCTGGGCCCAGGGTGGGGCTGCACTTCTGCTGGTAGGAGAGGTGCAGGTCGACCCGGCCTATCCTGAACGCCCGGGCAACCTTGTGCTGCATCCCGGTTCTGATGATGAACGACTGCGTCAGCTTGCGCTTGCAGGCTCTGAGAGTGGGGCCCATGTTTGGGCGCAACTCGGCCATGCCGGTGCGTTGGCGTGGTCTCCGATCTCTTCCGCTGCAGGTCCGTCGGAGTTGCACATAGATGGACTGCACTGCGGCGAGCTTCCTCTGGCTGCCGTCGAGGCTCTACCTCAGGTGTATGCGCGCGCTGCGCGCCACGCGCAGTCCGTCGGATTCTCCGGCGTCGAGGTGCATGCGGGCCATGGGTTCTTGCTTAGCCAGTTTCTCTCGCCACTGTTCAATCATCGAACGGACCACTACGGCGGCAGCATCGAGCACAGATCTCGGATCCTCACCGATATCGTGAAGCAGATTCGTGTCGAGGTCGGGCCGAGTTTCGGGATCGGTGTCAAGCTCAATACGAGCGACCAGCTTGCTGGCGGGCTGACCGAGGATGAGGCTCTGGTTGTCGTGTCGCTGTTGGGGGATGAAGCGATCGATCTTCTTGACCTCAGCGGTGGGACGTACTTCCCAGGTGCTGAGGCGAGTTCTGAGAAGCGATCTTCGGGCCCGTATTTTCTGGACTTTGCCCGACAGGCGCGTGAAGTGACCAATACGCCTCTCATGGTGACCGGCGGTTTCAAGTTCCGAGACGAAGCAACACAAGCTGTGTCGTCTGGAACGGCAGACCTTGTCGGTCTTGCCAGGACGATGGCTCTGGACCCGGAAATGCCCGCGAAGTGGCTTCAGTCAGCGGGTGGTGATCCGCCATTTCCCCGATTCGATGCACCGCCGCCCGGCGGCATCACGGCATGGTTCACCATGCGCCTCACAGCCCTCGCGAACCATGAGGAAACGACCTTCGACCTCACGCCGCGTCAAGCCATCGATGCCTACGAGTCGCGCGATGCCGCACGAATACCTACGTGGAAACGAACGCACGGCACTTGAGTCATTGAAGAAGAGTCGTGAAACCACTGTCTGACCCGGGCAATAGTCTTCGTCTAATTGAAGTCGGAACGGAAAAGAACATGGACAGCGACTACTCGGGGATGTATGCCGGTCTGGGGATCGGCGCGATCATCTTCTTCATTGTGTTGTACTTTGGAACGCTCGCGCTCACTATCTGGATTGGGTATTTGATCATGCGCACGGCTGTCAAGAACGGCATCCTTAAAGCCGACGAGGAGCGCGCCAAACGGCGACTACCGCAGCAACCGGGTATGTAGTTCTATCGCACGTGCGCTCGCTAAACTTCGCCAGCGGCCGAGCGAACTCGACGAAAGAATCTGGCTTGCATGGTCCGAACTCGTGCGAAGAATTTGCGAACACTCGAGTCACTTTGAGCATCGTTGAACGTGTTCGAACGAACGCGTGAATCGCCGTGAATCCGCGCAAACATGCGCCATCGCACGTCAGCGCACCCGGAAGGACCATGCAGCGGCGGGGTTCAAATCCCTCCGTCTCCGCGAAAAAATCCCTGGTTAGCCAGGGATTTTGCGTTCTGACTGGCATTGCTTGAGAAGCCCGATTTGGCGACTGGGGTCCCCCAAGGGTCCCCAAGTGGGGACCCCCAGGGGACCCTCGCGACCGATTCGCACGGCGGATTCGTGAGGGCTGTGCCCTCGTTGGACGTGGACTTCCGCGGGTTCCCGGTCGTCCGGGGCCGAGGGGGTGCGCCACCCGTCACAGGTGGTGTTCTCCCAGCGAAATGGACAGTCTGCGAGACTCGGCGGGCGCCCTCGCCCCTACGACACTCCGACGCTCGCTGCACCATGCTCCGCGACGGCACCCCTCTGTCGGCCGACCGCTACAGGGTCTGACCTCGCCGCTAGACAAGGATTGATCGGGGGCTCCCACCGTGTGCATCAAGCGCGATCGCCGCCGATGGCGTGACACTCCCGGTCGGGCCGACCGAGAGATGCTAGCGGTCCGATGTTGTGTGGTGATGAGAGTTCTTCCGCCGTCGCGCCAACACGGGCGTGAGGACGACAAGGCCGACGACCAGGAGCAGGAACAGCGGCGCGAGGATGGCGACAAGTATCTGGTAGAAATCCATCTTCCCGAGGGTACCGACCGTACCGTACCTGGAGTCAAGTCGTCCCTGCGCGGCGACTTTGACAAACAGGTCGCCACGCGTGTTTCATTCTGCAAAGCCGCAGGTCAATCTCTCGCGGCGAACGAGATACGAAACTGGAGTGAATACATGTCGAGAAGGCTAAAACTAGCGCTAGGTGCTGTGCTTGGAGTCGCGTCGCTGACGTTGGGTGGCGCGGGTGCAGCGGGCGCAACTACCGCCGCGGATCCACGCGCGGACATCTCCGCGGACGATGAGTTGCGAGCCTCGCTTCTCTCAAACGATGTACCGGCGGCCCAGGTCGACGAACTCGCGGCAAAGATGCTGTCAGGGGAGACACTCGATGTGTACGACGACGCAGTCGCCCCGATGAGTTCGGTCCGTGGCAGACGCTCTGGAAGCGGCATCGTCGATACGCTGGCGACGGCACCTGGGATCGAGTGCTGACGCGGATTCTCGCTGAGGCCGACGTGGCGGGGAAGATCGACTGGGCCGTGTCGGTGGATGCGACCATTGCCCGGGCGCATCAGCACGCGACGAACACCACGCGCCCCGAGCAGGACACAGGGGGGCGGGATCGAATCACAAGAATCTGCCCTGGCACCAGGTTGAACCGCCTGGTCACGGCATCGGCCGCTCCCGCGGTGGGCTGACGACGAAGATCCATCAGGCGGTCGACGGGCACGGTCGGCCGCTGGCGATGATCGTCACCGGAGGGTAGCGCAACGACGGTGCGATGCTTGCCGACGTCCTCGCCGAGATCCACGTCCCACGACTCGGTTCAGGACGACCACGCACCCGCCAGACGCGGTGCTCGCAGATCGCGCCTACGCGACTGGTGTGATCGGTGCCGAGCTGCGGCGGCGGGGAATCAAGACCGTCATTCCCGACAAGCGCGACCAGGCCGCTGCGCGGAAACGGCGAGGCAGTAGGGGTCGGCGGCCGCCGGGCCTCGACGTTGATGCGTACAGGGGGCGCAACGTCGTCGAACGGTTCTTCGCGCTCGCGAAGCAATGGCGCGGCATCGCGACGCGATACGACAAACTCGCCATCACCTACCGTGCAGGCGTCACATTGTGCGCCATCCTCACCTGGACCCGACTCGCGGGCGACGCGCGCTGACGACCGATACCGTTGGACAATGCCCATCGCGACGTTCGACACCGTCTTGATCAACGGCAGCGTCGGCACCGGGAAGACAACCGCTGCCGACAGGCTCGGTGGCGAGTTGGAGCGTTGCGGCATTCCCGGCGCGGTCATCGACGTCGACTGGTTGCGCCGATCATGGCCTGCGCCACCTAGTGACCCATTCCGAACCACACTCGCTCTGGAGAACATGCAAGCGATCGCCTCGAACTTCCGACGCGCCGGCGCACGCGTGCTCGTGGTCGCCACTGTCGTCGAAACTCTCGACGAGCTGCAGCGCAACACTGCTGCGCTGGCCTCCACAAGGCTGCTGCATGTCCGCCTGACAGCGACTTCCGACGCAGTGCTCCCACGATTGACCAGACGACATGACGACGATGAGGCGGCGCTGCACTGGCACACCCAGCGTCACCCCGAGTTGGCGCGCGCTCTCGACCAGGCCGGCTTCACCGATGAGCTGCGCATCGACACAACCCACAAGCAGCCCGCTGAGGTCGTCGAAGAGATCCTCGCGACCATCGTCGTATGAGCTGGTCAGCGAGATCGACGACCCCCGGTCAGTCGAATAGGAGACACGCCCTAGTCGGGGAAGGCCGCGGCCAGGCTGGCGCGCGCCGAGCGTGTCGAACGGACGGCAACGAAAAGCCCGCAACCCGGACGGATTGCGGGCGGGAGAGCGTGACATCAGTCACCTCGCCCGACACTATGAATTCATGATACTGCTGAGCTGGGATGGCCTCGAATCGGACAGCACGGAGACGTGCTCTGTGAGCGAATCCGAGGAGAGCATTCAGGTTGAGAGCACGGTCCACGGGGCCTTCGGAGAGTGTCTCTACACAGTGATCGCTGGCGATCACTGGCAGTTCCGTTCGCTGACCCTCGTGCTTGGTGCTCGATCGCTTCGGATCGGGAAGCCTCATTTGTCGGCGACCGACCGGCGGGCAGGGGCTATTCTTGCTGGCAGCAAGCGATGATGACCGGTGATGTAGCCGGACGTAAGGGCAGAGATGCCAGCTGAAATCGGGACCATCTACCACCGCTGGAGGTGGTTCTTTGTCGGTTTCGCGTGCGTCTCATTTGCGTCTACTTGAACAACGCTCAACGTCGTTGAACGTAGTCGAAGAGACGCTTAAACCCGCTCGAATGCGCGTAATCATGCGTCACCGCACGCGAGCCTAGATAACTGTAGGCGTGAAGCCAGGGTTCAAATCCCTCCGTCTCCGCCACAGAAAGACCTGATCAAACTAGGCTTCTTTTCGTTTCTGCCACGAAATCTGCCATTTCTGCCACGTTCGCAACCGCGAGGCCGTTGAGCATATCGCTCGGGTTCCCGAGTTAGTCGCTGACATTCTGCGAATCCTCGACCCGCGTGACGAACAGTTCGGCACTATGAAGGTCGGCACCGAGAGTGCGAATCCCCCGGTCTCACACACAGCAAGCCTGTTTGCTTGTAGTCAACAGCGCAGCAGGCTTCGGGAGACTGCTGCCCGGATAGGTGACAGGTTGCAGTCCCGCCGCCGGTGCGACGGTCGTGTTCATGATGGTCTCGAATTCGATGGGCGGCGCGCGGAACTACTTTCGATCTTCGAACGCTGCAACCACTTCTGCAGGGTCATGGGGCGGGCGACGGAGTCTTTTGCAGCAACATCCTTCAAGGCCGGCCCTCCAGGGCAAGCCAGATCAGATGTCACCTACTCGTGCAGCAGTCCCTCCGTGGGGTCTACCATCTCGTCAAAGCGAACCCCAGGACCGGCGAAATCAGGAGTCGACAACTATAGGAGCTTCAACGCCCTGGCCGAGACGGTCAACGGCTACTACAAGGCCGAACTCGTCCGCGGACCCGCATGCCCTGGCCCGTGGGAAGAGCATCGAGGACCTCGAGCTCGCGACCCTCGGATGGGTGCACGGGCACAACACGCAGCGTCTCCACGGCTACCTCGGCGATCTCCCACCCGCCGAGTTCGAGCAAGCCTATGCTGTCCAAGCCGACCGCGATCAGCCGGTGCGAATCAAATAGCGCGAGTCTCCATCAGACCCAGGGCGCTTCACGGTGACGCTGGCCCAAATAGCCTATTAGAATCCCAGATCAGTGGCTTCATTGCTCGCATCTAGCGGGCAGGCGCGATACCGTCGACCGAATGAAGGGCAATGAGGCATCTGGGCCGCTGACCTTGGTGAAGAAGGCAGTTCTGGCCACCACAACAATGACCGTATTTGCATCTGTAGCAACGGGATGTTCCCAGTCAGTGGAGCAGCCGACGTGCACGGAAGCATTGTCTGAGTGGGTGACACATACTGACACGCTCGCTGTGACGGATACGGCCGAAAGTGCTCCCGCAACGCAGCGCTTACTGGATCTCCGCGATGCTGATTGCGTGTTCGCAGGCGATCCTGGATCCGAAACGTCCGTGTTTCTCACGTCCTCTTCGGATGAAGCTGACCGCATCACCGCGAGCGCTAGGACTGACCTCGAGAATGGTGCGTTTTCTCTAGTTTCTGAAACAGCCTCCGCAGACCCTTCTGCGACTACTTTCATGTCTGACGCCGAAGATCGAGCTCTTGCCTCGATAGTCAGCTATCGCGCACCGATCTCAACGTGGAATCTGCCAGAAGACACCAACGTGGTGATGATTTCCGTCGTCACGTTAGCACCCAACAGCTGAAGGGACCCCAGCGTATTGAGAAGCTGCTCACGAGGGCGCGAGGCGACGCGTGGTCGCTCGAACCGACGGTAGGCGGCGGTGGTGCAAGACCATTTCGCGTACCGCCGTCGCGCGACGGCGCACACCCCATACCGTGACGTTCCACAGCGACTCACGAACGATGTTTCCGCTCATCTTGCTGACGCCATGTTCTCGTTCGATGAACGTGATGGGAAGCTCCACGACGCGCAGCCCTCGCTCAAGCCCACGCCAGAGCAGGTCGAGCTGAAAGCAGTAGCCCTGCGAAGCAACACCATCCAGACCGATCGCGTCAAGGGCACTCGCACGGTATGCCCGGTAGCCGCCGGTCGCGTCGCGCACGTCGATGCCGAGAGCGAGGCGCGCGTAGAGATTTCCACCGCGGCTGAGTATCTTCCGATGCAACGGCCAGTTCACAACGCTCCCTCCCGGAACCCAGCGCGATCCGAGCACGATGTCGGCCGTTTCCAGAGCGTCGAGCATCGCGGGCAACGATTCCGGCTCGTGTGAGCCGTCAGCATCCATCTCCACGAGCACCTTGTATCCCCGATCACGCCCCCACGCGAACCCCGCCAGATAGGCGCGTCCGAGGCCCTCCTTCGTGGTGCGGTGAAGCACCGAGACCTCAGCATGCGTCAGCGCGAGGCGGTCCGCGAGGGCGCCAGTACCGTCGGGTGAAGAGTCATCGACGACCAGCACGTCAGACCGTCCGGCCGCGAGCACACGGCCTACAACCCCCTCGATATTCTCGAGCTCGTTGTAGGTGGGAATGATTGTGAGCGTGGTGTTCATATCAGTACCTTTCGTGCGGTTGAAGTGTGTTTCAGATAGAGACAGCGCTGACAACGACGTTGTCGACGTAATGGCCGGTGTTGGGGTCCCAGGCGCCACCGCAGGTGACGATGCGTAGCTCAGGGGTGGGGACAGGGGCGTAGATCGATGCCGTGGGAAAGGTCTCTTTTTCAACCGTCTGGATGCTGGTGACGACGAATTTCACAGTGGTTCCGTCGCTGCGAGACACCGAGACGCTGTCGCCGGGAACAAGCGTGGGAAGGTCGTAGAAGACGGCTGGTGCTGCCGGCGAATCGACATGACCGGCGATCACTGCTGGACCTATCGCGCCGGGGACAACTCCGTCTTCGTACCACCCGACGTCATCGAAGTTAGTTGGTGCTTCGATCCAGCCGACCGCGTCGCGACCGAGGCCGATCAGGTCAGACTCCACGCCGATCGCGGGGATCGAAATGTGTTCAGGAACCGCGCGAGACGCCGCTTGTTCTGGCACAGGATTTTGAAAACTGCCCGTGCCCGAGCTCGAGGCTGAAGTCTCGACCGCCGATGCGTTGAGCGGCTGGCAACCTGCGAGAGTGTCGTCGGTCAGCATTGTTGTCGTAAGCGCACTCCATGCATCGCCGTAGTAGGTAGGTGTTGCTACGGCTGTCTCAACCATTCGGGCGAGGTCGGCGTGGGCAGCGTCTGACTGTTGGTCCGCTGCGTAGGCGGCGGCGCGGGCAGCGTAAGCGATCGGGTGCTGGTCACTCGTCACCGGTCCTCCGCCGGAGTCAAATTCTGCAACGAGTTCGTCATCGTCAGGCAAAGCCGCAGCGATTCGGGCGGCGAGAGCGGTGTCGGCGGGGTCACACGACTCGGCGAATCGGATCGAAGTGCGTGTGGCATCGTAGCCGTAGCCTGGCTCGCCATCCCCGTTCGCCGAACCGGCGATCGCGACTGACCCATCGGTCGCGACAGTGGCCCAGTTTGTGGGCAGGGCGTTGGAATCCAGCAGAGCTTCAGTCGCTGCCCGAGTTCCTTCGGACAACTCGGTCCAGCGAGTGTCGCCGGATGCGTCCGCTAGAACTGCAAAGGCCACCGGCGACGCATACGACGGGTTGTAGGCATGTGGTGAGGTCGTTGCCCAGAGGCCCGGCAGCAAGATTCGGCCAATTTCGGTCGAAGCTGACATTTCATTGAGCACGGTGTCGCCGAGCGCGATGCCGTCCTCACGCAGGTCGTCTCGATCAAATGCGTTGCCAGCGAGCACCAGCGCACGTGCCGCGTCGAGGTCGGCGTCAGCAGCAGGCTCATCGTCAACCACCGAACCGTTCTCCCAGCGCCACGCGAGCAATCCGTCGTTGCGCTGGATGTTCTCAGTGGTCCAGTCCCAGATTTGGTCGAAGCTGTTCTCATCGCGAGCGACGACGGCGAGGAGCAGTCCGTAGGCCTGCCCTTCGCTCACAGTGTCGCCACCCTGGTCGAAGCGCACCACGCGACCGTCGTCGACGTAGAGATCAAGAAACGATTCTGCCGTCGAGGTGTCTTCATCTGGAGGGGAGTCAGCGACCTGCCCCGAGCATGCCGCGGCCAGCAGAACAACAGTGATGGCCGTAGCAACGGCCGTGAGCGTGCGCCGGACTCTCATTATCTTGTTGCCCCGGCGCTTCGACGGTTGACGACGATGAGGCCGAGCGCAACCATGCCCAGCGCAACTGAGAGTGCTGCGAAGGCTGTTGCGGCATCCGTTTGGTTGGCCGCGCCGCCTCCGCCGGTGTTGATGCCGCCGACCGGCATGTCAGCGAGAGTCGCCGAATCTGTCACCCCCCGCGCGGTGAGAGAACCATCAGCGGTGTCGAGTACGAAGAGCGTAGAGACCGATCCGGCCAGCAAGTCGACGGTAACAGTGGACACCTCGCTGGAACCCGTGAGTTCAAGATCCCACGATCCGGCAGGCACCGCGGCGTAGCCGGTGGCAACACCGGTCGGTACGGATCGTGCGATAGATGCACCTTCCGCGGTATCCACATCGACGGTCGGTTCAACCGTTGATGCCTGTACCACCCGAACTCGCGCCTCACCTTGCTGCGGAGCAGAGAGATCGTCGTTGAACACGACCGTTTGAAGATCGGCGTTCTTGCCGTAGGCGGCGACCGTAACCGGCCCACCCGCCGAGACATCGACCGACTGTTGCACGATCGGTTCGGCATCGTCGGCCGCATCCGAGGGAACCATCGATACGACGTATGTGCCTTCGGCAAGCGGAATGTACTCACTCACTGCCCCGTAGGCGACGTCTTCGAGTTCGTAGACCACCGCACCGCCTGCGAGCGCCGTCATCTGAACATCGACGGACTTGGTGTCGGGGGAGAGATGCGCGACCCGCGCCCAACCGCCTGGATCGGCGGGGGCGGCGGCTGCTGCGGGAGCGATCGCAAGGCCGAGAGCGAAGGGCGCGACGGCCGCGGTCGCGAGAATGAGGTCGCGAAGCCGGCGCCGCGAACGACGAGATACGGAGTTGTGGGGCGAGATGTGGTGAGTCATGATCTTCCTTTGTTCGAGGTTCGGTCGGTTTGTGCAGTCGTCCGAACCTGAGTCATGCCGCGGGCCGCGGCAGCAGGTTGAGTGGTTCGACCGGCGAGAAGGTGACGATTACTCCGGCGTCGCTGCGGTCTGCCGAGAGGGGTGCGAGTGTGCCGGTCAGAGAGTCGAAGAAGCGCAGCGCGGCGTCAGAGCCGAGTGCGTCGCCTCGCGCATCTTCGCCTGCGAACGAACTGATCGTGAGTTGCCGGTACACCCCTGATGGATCTCCGTCGAGCTGACTGATGTCCGCAATGTCGATCTGCCCGATTGCCGCTAGCTGTGCGAGCGAGAGCAGGATGCGAGCGTCGATTACGCCCGCTGTCAGCAGGTCTTGCTCCTCGGCGGGTACGCCCACGTCAGGGTTGCGCAAGAGCTGTTGACCGGCAATCGAGCGCGCCGCGTACAGGCCATCGTCGCTCGCTTGCTCAAGTCCCGACTGCTCGCCGTCGACGAAACGCACGTCTACTTGCTGGGGGCCCTCGCCGAATGAGGCCACCACGACGCTGTTGTCGATGGCTTGCCGTACCGTTGGAAACTCCGTCGGAAACGTTCGCATCGAATCAGTCGTGACCACATAGTCGTAGTCGCGCCACCCGTTGGGAGCGAGGGTCTGCACGTCGGGGTCTGTGTCGGCCTTGTAATACCAGACGACATTCTCGCGAGTGAACCCCTCGCTCACGAGATCCACCCACATCGCATCGTCAACGAGTATGCGGGCGTCACCCGGGGCGTTCTCTACCATCCACGTCTCTGCGTCGCGAAGCGGCTCGTCAAGGTCGGCCAGCAAGAAGCCGCGCAGCTGTGCGGTCCATAGCGGCGCGGCAATGACAAGGGCCATCACGAGTCCTGCTGCCACGAGTCCGCCGCCAATGCGCGACAACACCCGGTGCTTGCCCGTGCGCGCACGGAGTCGTTCTGCGGCAACCTGCGCCATGCCGGCGACAACGATTGCTGCGAACGGAAGCAGGATGATGACGTACGGGACCGGCAGATAGCCGCCACGAAACATGAATGCTGTGAGCGCCAACAACGTAATCGCCCACGGGCGCAGACGTCGCACAAACAGCGCCGCAACAGCTGCGGTGAGGGCAGCCACAATCAACACGGAGTCCAGTTGCCACCACAGGCCGATAGTGCGAGACATGAGGCTCTCGGGGTCGAACAGCGAGCCGCTGCCCTCGCGAGAGGCGAGCTGAAATGCGAGACCCTCAAAGAGGCTGACTCGCCCCACACCAGGAACCACCTCGCCCTTTACGAGAGCGAACGCGATATAGACCAGACCGACGAGCGCGAGCACTGCCGATGCGACAGAGAGCGTGTAGCGACGCGTCGTTCGGTCAGCGCCGCGCCACATGAGCCAGGCCACGAGAGGTAGTGCGAGCAGGTAGGTCTCTTTGGTAAGCACGGCAATGCCGAAAGCCGCGGCCGCTGCGATGTATCCAAGGAGCTGCTTGTGTCGGCTCATCGCGAGCAAGAGCGCGCCCAGTAGCCACGCAGTCGCGATGTTGTCGAGATACACCTGCCGGTGAAACTGCACCGCGAGCGGTGAAAGCAGGAACAGAGCCGTAGCCATCGACGCGGTCAGACGCGCGAAGCCGATGCGCCGAACGAGAAACCAGAGCAAGATGCCAGCGATAGCGGTGGCAACCAGCATCGCTTCGCGGGCCGCAACGACTGCGACATCGTGCCGGTCCCAAGCGCCAGTGAGGCCTGCATAGCCGGCAATCTGGATCCAGCCGAGCGGAGGGTGGTCGTACCAATAGGTGTAGTGAGTGAGCTCGCCGAGATTGCCCAGAGCCCAGGCTTGCGCTGTGTACGTTCCTTCATCGTCGATGCGCTGCGGCGAACCGCCCAGGTTGATCGCATTGATCAGCATCCCGAGCGCGAGAGGGGGGAGCAGCCACACGAGGTCGGTCACGCGAGTGCGCCAGCGTGATGCCGGGCGCGCGTCAGCGGCTGAGGTGACGTCGTCGCTCGAGATCGGTGTCGCTAAAGTCGTTTGGTTTCTGTCGAGCGTCGTCATCACTTCGCCTCCGATGCGCCAGTCGTGGCCAATACGGGCACGGCGGTGGATTCTGGCGTAACCGCAGCGTCACGATGCGCCCCCGTGTGTTCGGTTTTCTCCCAGCTGCCATCGCCGCGCAGCTGGCGGACAACAGAGCGGACGGCAGCTGCCGCGAGAAAGATCTGGTACGGCACCAGACCGAGGATGAGCTTCGTGTAGTCGCGCATCCGCACCTTTTTGTCATAGATCCGGCCGAACTCGGTGAGCCCGGCGGCTTCAACGACAAGGGTGATCACCGTAGGAATCAGCGGAAGAAACGTGATGAGCGCGACCGCAGTGGGAACCTTGACGAGCAGAATGAAGGCGATCGAAATCGGAATCAGCAAGCCAGTCGCGGCCTGCAGAAACGGCATGTTCAGCATGTAACGGGCGTACATGCGCTGACGAAGCGTCGGGAGCTTCTTCCACTCACCTTTGCCGAGCACCTGCAAAAAGCCTTGATTCCAGCGTGTGCGCTGCTTGTACAGGGACTTCAGGGTCGGTGGCGTCTCTTCGCGGGTCACATACTCGGGGTTGTACGCCACGACCACTTTCGCGCCGTCGCTTGAAAGACGCACGCCCAGCTCGCAGTCCTCCGCGAGACACTGGTCGTCCCAGCCCTTCGACCATTCGAGGCGTTCGCGAGTGACGAAGACGGTGTTCCCTCCCAGAGGAATGAACTTCGAACGAGCATGAAAGTGCAGACGGGAGCGAAACCAGAAGTAGTATTCCAGCACGTTGCGCAGCGACCACCAGCTTGTTTCGAAGTTCATCAGCTGAACGCCGCCCTGCACCACATCGGCGCCAGTCTCTTGAAACTTCGAGTCGACGACAGTCAGCAGTCCGGGGTGCACTTCGTCTTCGGCGTCGAACACACCAACGACGTCACCCGTAGCGATCTGGAGGGCGCGGTTCAGTGCTTTGGGCTTGTTCTTGGGCACGCTGTCATCGACGACCACCTTGATGAGATGAGGGTTGCGGGCTGCGGCTTCTCGCACGACCAGCTCGGTTCCTGGATCGTCGTGGCCGACGATCGCGATGATCTCGAAGTCGGGATGATCCTGCTCGGCAAGACGATCCAGGGTTTGACCCATGACTTCTTCTTCGTGGCGCCCCGGCACCAGGAGTGTAAATCGGTGCCGGGCGGGGCGAGGCGATGCGCTGAACTGGGTCGCCCGCAAGTCATCCGCTGAGCGCCAAGCGTGCAGCATCCACCAAAGAGTTGTCGTAGCAATCGCGGTGAGTAGGAGCGCCAGCAGAACGATTCCGCTGTAGGCGGCCCACTCTCCAAACGACCAGTCAGGAAGAAGTCCGCCGGTGAACGCCGTGCCCGAATCGATGGGCACCAGAACCTCGGTGCCGTTCGAAGGCTGTTGTCCTGGCGCGGGAGCGATCGGGGTCAGAAGCGGTTCGGAGGCGGGGTCGGAGTCGGGTTGGACCGCGACGGGTGCAATGTTGTATCGGGTGATGATCACGAGTTAGCTCCAGAGTCCGTGCGGACCGGTCGATGAGTGGAGTGCGTCAGGCGCAGCGTGCGCGAGCGCGGCGAGAAGACCAGCCACCGGTAGGCAGCGAAGCGGAAGGTCGTACCGAGAACAAGCCCGACCCCGTTGCCTGAGATGTTGTCGGCGAGCTGAGAGGTGAATCCAAGCAAGTAGTGCGAAATGAAGAGACAGCCTGCAGCGATAAACAAGCCGATGACATTGACCACGGCGAAAAGCACGCCCTCGCGAAAGGCCTGGGGTGAGCGCTCACGTCGAAAGGTGAGGTACCGGTTGCCCAACCAAGCGACAGCTGTGGCGACCGCGACGCTGACCACTTTTGACCAGATCGGCGAATCTTGCAGCACGGTCGCGCGCACGAGGTTGTAGGTTGCGATGTCGACCACGAAGGCCAACGCTCCGACAAAACCGAAGCCCGCCAGTTGGCTGACGATGCGCGAACGCAGCGGCCGGGTGTGCTTTAAAAGGACGTTCCTCGAGGCGGTATCAGCGCCAGCAAGCGGCGAGGCAGACGGAGCCGCCGCCGGGAGGCTTCGGCGGGTGGCGACTAGTTCGGTATTTTCTCGCACGACGGTCATCCGCAGCGGATCGGATGGCGGTTTGGAGCATGCAGGTATTACTCAGGAAGGCGAAACCTTCCGTTCATCTGGTCCCGACCGACGAGCGGATTGCCTACACCGACCAGGGCGATCGCCTGCGCGGAGAAGAGCTTGGCGTAGGTGGTGTTGCGCAGAACACGCAGCATCAGCGCGCTGCTGGGTGATCGGCGCGGTGGTGGGCGGGGTCGTTACTCAGCGTGTGCTCGGCCTGGAAGATCGCGTCGGCGACCAACTGCCGGGCGTGTTCGTTCGTGAGCCGGTAGAACACCCTGGTGCCCTCGTGCCGCGTCGACACGATCCGCGCGAGACGCAGCTTCGCCAGATGCTGCGACACCGCTGGGGCCGACTTGTCGACGATGTCTGCGAGGTGGTTGACCGAGAGCTCCTGCTCACGCAGCGCGAGGATGATGCGGATCCGGGTGGCATCCGCGAGCATCGAGAACACCTCGACAGCGAGCTCAACGTATTCGCTCTCAGCCGACAGAGCATATTTCGAACCTGCATTGATACGCAGATTCTTGCATATGCTGCGCGGTGCGCCAAGGTGGCTGCGCGACCAGGGTCAAGTGCCGTTTGTTGATCCCGCGAAGGGGCTTCGTCGTCTGCTGAGCAAGGTGTCGATGGTCACCGCGAGCACCAGCACGAGGCCCGTCGCGATGTTGCGAGCCGAAGCGTCGAGATCGATCAGCGTCAATCCGTTGGCAATAGATTGAATCACCAAGATCCCGATGAACGCCGACCATGCGCTTCCTCGTCCGCCATAGAGGCTCGTGCCGCCGACGATTGCGGCGGCGATCGCGATGAGAAAGACCTCACCGCCGCCCGAGCTTTGATTGGCTGCGGCAAGGCGGCCCGCGCCGAGAATTCCCCCAAGCGCAGCGAGTGTCGAACAGGCCACAAATGCGCTGACGACGATTGTTTGCACTCGCACACCAGCCAACCGCGCGGCCTGCGGGTTGCCGCCGATTGCACGAATTCCTCTGCCCCATCGAGTTCGCCGCAGCAGAATGTCGGTGCCCCACACGAGAGCGATGAACAGTACGACGCTCCACCCGATTCCGCGCTCTTGCGAAAGATACGCCACAGGAATCGCAAGCATCACCGCGATCAAGATTCCTCTGAGTGCGATTGCTAGAGGCGTTTCGGCGGGGAGCTCAGCCACAAGGCGCTGTCGCCGTTCGATGAATCGCGTGAGCGTGATGCCGGTTGTTACGGCTATGACCAAAACCCATGCGAGCCAGTTCGGCACGAATGCCGTTTGGCTGAATCGCACCAGCCAAGAGTCGAACGGCATGTTGATCGAACCGGCGTCGCCGAGAATCTGCCACTGAATGCCGACGGCGATCAATAGACCCGCCAACGTCAGCACGAACCCGGGCAGGCCAACCCGGGCGATGAGGATGCCGTAGATGAATCCGATGACTGAGCCTGCAAGCAGCGCGGCCAGCACGGCAAGCGCGAGATTCCAGCCCAACGAAGTCGCTGCCACCGCTGCAATGGCGGCGGCGAGACCACTCACTGACCCCACGGAAAGATCAATCTGTCCGATCAAAAGCACGATCACGACGCCCAGGGCGATGATGCCGGTCGACACCGATTGGAGTGAGAGGTTGACGAGGTTCTCAGGTGTCCAGAATGTGGGCGACGCGATTCCCAGAATGATCCAGATCACGAAGAGCGCCGCAATGATGGGAACTAGAGGCCGTTCGCCATCTCGGATTCTTCGCCAGGACTCGGCAAGGTTCATGCTCGCGTCCGTCCCCTGTTGGTCGCACCCGGGCTGGTCGGTGCAGTTGCCCCCGTGATCGCTCCGAGCAACTGCTCCGCCGTGATGTCTGCCGCGTCGTACTCTGCAACTAGGCGGCCGAGGCGCAGCACAGCGACTCGATCAGCTACCGCGAGAACGTCAGTGATTGAATGACTCGCGAGCACCACCGCGAGACCACGCGCACGCAGTCGGCCGATGAGCGTGAGAATCTGCGCAGTCTGGCGCACTCCGAGTGCATTGGTCGGCTCGTCGAGCAGAATGACTCGCGGATCACCGAGAAGCGTGCGTGCGATTGCCACGCTGCGACGTTGGCCACCAGAAAGTGCGTGGACGGGGACGCGGACGTCGGGAATACGCGCTGCCAGGCTGTCTAACACGACCCGGGCGCCACGCTCCATGCTCACCTCGTCGAGCAAGCCTTTCGCTACGTTCTCATGGCCCAGGTAGAGGTTCTCGACCACATCGAGATTCTCGCAAAGCGAAAGGCCCTGAGGAGAAGCCACGATTCCGGTGACTCGCGCATCGGCCGGCGACCCGAACTTCACCGGTCGCTGATCCACGCGTAGCAATCCAGCAGAGGGGGCTATCGCCCCTGAGACCACTCCCATCAGGGTCGATTTTCCCGCCCCGTTGTCACCAACGATCGCGAGCACTTCGCCCGCATTGATCTGCAGGTCGATGTCGATGAGCGCCTGCGCGGCGCCGAAGTCTTTTGACACGCCTTCGATTGAGACGACAGCCGTCATTGGATCTCCTTGTCAATGAGTCCGACGCGCACGCAGGCATCGGCATAGTCGGGAGTGCAGATGGCTTCGAGTGAGTGCACGCGACCCTGCACGATCACCCGTTCGATATCGCCCTGTTCGACGGTCGTGGGGGCGAGCACGAAGCTCGGTATTCCCAAGATCATGCTGGGAGCGGCGGGATCTTCGCCGCGGAGCAGACGAACGGCAATTTCTGCCGCCGTGCGTGCTTGATCATCGGTTGCCTTCGCGACAGTCATCAGCTGGTTGCCATCGACGATGCGCTGAATCGCTGAAAGTTCGCCATCTTGTCCCGACACGGGGGGAACGGGATCGACGCCTGCCGCTTTCAGCGCTGCGATGGCGCCGCCAGCGAGCGCATCATTGGCGGCGACGATGCCATCGACTCGACCCGGAAACTGCGTTAGCTGCCCCGAGACCCACTCTTGTGCCTGGGTAGAGCTCCACGCAGGGGCCTCAAACTCACCGAGGATTTCGACGTTGGCACCTTCGAGGGCTTGATGCACGCCTGCCCGCAGGGCTGCGGCGTTCGGGTCGGTCGGTGAACCATGCACCAGCAAGAGGCCCGGCACCTCGTCGGTGTCCGACGGTAGAGCCGCGACGACGGCATCGGCCTGGATTCTCCCGATGAGTTCGGAGTCGAATGACACGTAGATATCGACATCTGGGTGGTCGATGAATCGGTCGTAGGCGATGACATCTGCTCCGTGGCGCGACGCTTCGACCACGATGCTCTCTGCGGCGACGGTATCGACTGCGTCGATCACGATCACATCTACACCGCGTGCAAGCATGGCTTCTGCCTGTTCTTGTTGGCGCGCCGCGCTGGATCCAGCGTTCGCGTACAACAGATCGCACTCGGGGCACCGTTTGGCAACGACGTCTTCGAACACGGGTCGGTCTGACGTCTCGTATCTCGACACGCCCGCTTCGGGCAGGAGCAGCCCGATCGTGCCGGCAGGCGACTCTGCCGCACTGCCCACGCATCCGGCCAGTGTGCCGAGAATGAAGACGCCGAAGACCGCAGCGAAGATTCGACGGGTTACCTGATTCATGAAATGACCCCCAGCACGCCGAGCGCCCGCGCACGATCGAGCGCGGCGGCGAGCGTTCCGCGCAGCTCTGCCTCACGGCCGAATTCCGCAGCGACCACGTCTGCATAGCCGCTAGACGACGCCAGAGTGTTGTGCTGCACGGCCTCTCGCAGCGGCGCAAGGAGCAGCTCGCCTGATGCGACCAGATCGCCCCCAATCACGACAATGTCGGGATCGATCAGGTTGCAGACGTTCGCGATCGCCGCCCCGAGGCTTCGCCCGGTGTCGGCTATTGCGCGCTGGCATCCAGGATCACCGTCGAGGCCCCGCGCGATCACATCGTCGAGGGTGAGGTGACCGTGGCTTACGCTCAACATTCTGAGAAGCGCGGCCGAACCCGCAACAGTTTCGAGGCACCCTCTATTGCCGCACCTGCATACGGCTCCGCGCTCGTCAACGATCATGTGTCCGAGCTCGCCGGCGGCACCTCGGCGCCCGTGAAGTAGCTTTCCGTCTACGACGATGCCGGCACTCATGGTGTGTGAAACGCTGACGTAGACGACGGGGTCACGGCCCACGCCGGCACCGTATCGAGCCTCGGCGAGCGCGCCGAGATTGGCGTGATTGTCGACAGCGGCCGGCGCTCGCAAGACGGTGGCGAGCACGTCGGCGACTGCCGCTCCATCCCATCCGAGAAGCAACGAAGACGACGAAACCACGCCCGACGAAACGTCGACCGGCACTGGAACACCGACACCGACAGCGAGCAGCTCATCGGCCGATGCGTCGACAGACTCGACGAGTTCGTGCACGAGCATTGCGGCACGTTGCAAACTCATGTCTGCACGGTGGTCAGGCGCCAGAGGCAATGTTTCCGTTGCCAAGATCCGCATTGACGTGTCGGCTAGTGCGACGCTCATCGATCGCGCGCCCACGTCTATTCCTGCGACAACACCGATAGAACGGGCGAGAGTAACGAGCCGTGCTCTTCTTCCCGACCGAATCGAGGGACTCGTATCGAGTATGCCGGCATCGGCAAGTTCAGTGACGATATTCGAGACGCTCGCTGGCGAGAGACCGGTGATTCCCGCTAGCTCTACTTGCGTCAGCGACCCGTGCTGTTGCACAGCACCGACGACGCGAGCACGGTTCGCCTCGCGCAACGATGTCTGCGACCCCGTTGCCGCTTGCGTGTGCTGCACACCCGTACGATACATCGTGATCCCGTTGACTTCGAGAAGTAACGCAATCATCACGGTTATCGAGTTATTGAGTTCAAGTCTTGACTTCAAGCCTTGTTGGCCTCGAAGATGATCACACAGCGAGCGCAAGGCAGCGCTCAGGCATGGGGAACCGTGCACCACATCGGCAAGGAAGACGATATGACAATGCGTAGCAAGAAATGGATCGCGCTCGGTGCAGGAGCGGCAGCAACCGCACTGGTGCTTGCAGGCTGCTCGAGCACTTCGACCGACGAGAGCAACGATGGCGGCGGCAGCAGCGGACCCGAGGTAGAAGTCTTCACCTGGTGGGCCGCCGGTTCTGAGAAGGCAGGCCTCGACGCTCTGGTGGGCGTTTTCAATGAGCAGAACCCCGACCTCGAGTTCGTCAACGGCGCCGTCGCAGGTGGAGCGGGCTCAGCTGCCAAAGACTTGCTTCAGTCGCGGCTGCAGGCAGGGGATGCACCTGACACGTTCCAGGCTCACGCCGGTGCCGAGCTTCAGGACTACATCGATGCTGCCCAGATTCAGGACGTTTCCGACCTGTATGACGAATTCGGTCTTACCGACGCATTCCCCGCCGATCTCATTGACCGCCTCACCGTAGATGGCAACATCTACTCGGTGCCGTCAAACATTCACCGCGCGAACGTGGTGTGGGCAAACCCGACCGTACTGGCTGATGCGGGCCTCGACCCCGAAGCAGAGTACGCCGACATCGACGAATGGATCGTGGCCCTCGACGCTGTACAAGAGTCGGGCAAGACGCCCCTTTCGATGGCGACCACATGGACTCAGGTGAACTTCCTCGAGACGGTTCTGCTGTCATCGCTGGGTGCCGAGGCATACAACGGTCTGTGGGACGGCTCGACCGACTGGGAAGGCCCAGAGGTCACCGCAGCGCTCGAAGACTTCGAAACGCTCATGACCTACACCAACAGCGACCGCGACGGCTTGGACTGGCCCGACGCCACCCAGCAGATCATCGACGGTCAGGCCGGGTTCAACGTGATGGGCGACTGGGCAGAAGCCGCGTTCGCTGAGGCGGGGCTCGCGTCGCCGACTGACTACATCTACTTCCCGGTTCCTGGCACTGACGGAGTGTTCGACTTCCTCGCGGATTCGTTCACCTTGCCGGTCGGAGCGCCGAACGAAGACGGTGCGAAGGCATGGCTTGAGACCGTGTCCTCCGCTGACGGACAGGCAGCATTCAACAAGGCCAAGGGATCGATTCCGGCACGCACCGACGCAGACACGAGCGACTTCAGCCCGTACCAGCAGTCGGCCATCGAGGCATTCCAGACTGACGTCATCGTGTCATCGCTCGCACACGGTGCAGCAGCGCCCGTCGCGACGCTCAACAAGGTCTCCGACGCCACGAGCAAGTTCACGACCGGGGCATCTGACCTCGCAACATTCCAGTCCGAGCTCGCAGCCGCCGTCAACGGCTGAGCCCACTGAGCTGCCCGGGACTGTCACAGTTCCGGGCAGCTCACTCTGACTAACTCGGAAAGTACTTCTATGCTGAAGCGACTCAAATCGGCGGGTCCACCCCTGCTGTTGCTCGCACCTTCACTCATCTTGTTGGCAGTGTTCGTCTACGGTCTGCTGGCTGCCAACTTTCAGACCTCGATTACTGACAATCACACCGCTGCACAGGCAACCGGCCAGCAGCCGACCGTTGTGGTCTGGTTCGAGAACTACTTCGCGCTTCTGGGAAGCAGCAGCTTTCAGCACTCGCTGATGAACCTCCTGCTGTTCACCGTCGTCTTTCTCATCGGAACGATGGTCATCGGCTTCTGCTGGGCCTGGATGATGGACAAGCCATCCCGCGGGGAAGGCATTTTTCGCTCCATCTACCTGTTTCCGATGGCTGTCTCTTTCGTAGCATCCGGTGTCGTATGGCGTTGGCTGCTGAACTCGAACGAAGGCGAGAACGCGAGCGGTCTCAATCGTCTGTTCCAGATGGCCGGGCTCGACTTTCTGCAGAACCCGTGGTGGAACGACGTCACCTTCGGCATCACAGCGATCGCCCTTCCAGCGATCTGGCAGCTCTCGGGCTACGTCATGGCGCTGTTTCTCGCTGGCTTTCGTGGAATCCCCGAGGAGCTGCGCGAGGCGGCCAGGATGGACGGCGCGTCTGAATGGCAGCTCTATCGTCTGGTGCTGTTTCCGCAACTTTCGCCTGTTGCGCTGTCGGCCCTCATCATCATCGGGCATATGTCGCTGAAATCGTTCGACCTCATCATGTCGATTTCGAAGCCCGCGAACTACCAGACCAAGGTGCCCGCCGTCGACATGTACGTCTTCAAGTCGAGCTTTGACTACGCGAATGCTGCCGCCGTCGGCACGATTCTGCTCGTCATCGTCGCGGTGATCGTGGTGCCGTACCTCTTTTGGACCAACCGTCAGGAGAAGCGATGACTTCCTCGGTTTCTGCTCCGGCGTTGCCGTCGAGTGCGAACGAACCCGCCATCGATGCCCCGCGGAGAAAGACGAAGAGCCGCTTCAGCGTCTCGCGCACCCTGCGATTCGCCCTGATGATCTTCTTTGTCATGGTGGTGCTCACACCGGTCTACGTGCTTTTCGTAACCAGCTTCAAAGGCGCCGGAGATGCATCCCCCGTGCGGGCATGGAACCTGCCAGAGATCTGGGTTCTCGACAATTGGATCGGCGCGTGGAATGCGCTAGCGCCCTCGATTGGACGCTCGTTCATGATCGTGATTCCCTCGGCGATCATTTCGGCGTTCCTCGGATCGCTGAATGGCTTTGTACTGTCGCTGTGGCGCTTTCCCGGCGCAAACGTCGTATTCACCCTGATTCTGTTCGGGATGTTCATCCCGTATCAGGCGGTCATGATCCCGCTGTTGGAGATCATGCTCGGGGCAGGCATTCCCAGTGGAGTGCCCTCCCTGATTCTGCTGCACGTGATCTACGGCATTCCGATCACGACGCTGATCTTTCGCAACTACTACATGACTGTGCCGCATGAGCTGATCGAGGCGGGACGAGTAGATGGCGCCGGGATGCTGCGCACCTACTGGTCGATCATCTTGCCGATCTCGCTGCCCAGTTTCGTCGTGGTGTTGATCTGGCAGTTCACAAACGCGTGGAACGACTTCCTGTTCGCCGTGTTCTTCTCTTCGAGCCAGAACGGCCCGGTAACGCTCGCGCTCAACAACCTTGCCAACGGTGCGCTGTTGCAGGACTACGGCATCTCGATGGCGGGAGCACTTCTCGCGTCACTGCCCCCGCTGATCGTCTACATCTTGCTCGGAAAGTACTTCGTCGGTGGCCTGATGTCTGGTTCGGTAAAAGGCTAGGTCGCACGTTGAAGCCCTCGGGTTGCGCCTCTCGCGTGCCCGAGGGCTTCGCCGTGGGTAAGGCTACTGAGGTTGGTCGTGACGGGCAGAATCTTGCTCGAGCCGGTCATCGCGCGCATTCGGCTCTTCTCGGCGAGCGAGCACGATCGTCCAGGCGATGCCGGCAAGCAGCAATAGGCTGCCCGCGACGTTCCACGCAACGTCGTACGGCAGCAGGTCGACCTCATACCGGATCTGGTGAAGGCGCAAGACCTTGTGATCGATGACGCCGTCCCACAGTTGGAACAGTCCGAGGCCGACCAGAAACCCGGCCCATCCGGCCGCGGGCCAGAATGTGAGACGTCGGCGGGCGTCGAGCATGAGAAAGAACCCGAACACGAAGATGAACAGCTCGGCGGCATGCAGCAAGCCATCGGAGAGCAGTGCGATGTCTGCCGTGGCGTTGTCGTAGAAGTGGTGCCAGGCGAGGATCTGATGAAAGACGATCTCGTCAATCGCCGCCATCGCGGCGATCCCGAGTAGGAACGCCGCCCAGTAAGACTGGTTGCGCAACGGAGAACGCGCCATACGGGTCGGGGTGCTGGCCATTGATCAGTTTCCCTTCGCTGTTCCCGATCGCGATCGGGTGGATGCTGAATCTGGCAACGTCGCTGCCGTCGCCGGTGTTGTGTGAAGCCTTCGGCCGGTGACGCGGTACCACTGCGCGCACAGCAGCACGATCAGCACGAAATCAACGACATCACCGCCGTAGAACATCACCTGCGCGCCGCTGTGTGCTTCGGCGGTGGGCACGCCTGGCGGCGGATAGGCGTAGAGCAGTTTTGCCAGTACTCCATGGGCGGCTAGCGACAGCACGAGCACGACAGATCGCAGGGCGAATCCCGCGCGGTGTGGAGAGGGATCGATCCCCACCAACGACCCCGTGTAGAGGTACCCGGCGAACAGAAAGTGCAGCATCACCATCCAGTGCACCAGCATGACTTGCTGCATGAGTTCGTACATCGGAGTGAGGTAGAGCACCCACAGGGCCCCGACGTTCAGCAACGCAGCAACTGCCGGGTCGGTCAGAACACGGGCGGGAGGGCTGCGCAGCAGCCGGCTCAACCGCCGCGCCGGCACGACGTTCATCGTGCGCAACGCCAGTGTCACCGGGGCAGCCCTTACGAGAAGCAGCGGCGCAACCATTCCCACGAGCAGGTGCGCCCCCATGTGGGCGGTGAAACTGTCATGCGCAGCTGAAGCGAGCGGGCCGACGAATCCCGTCGCGGCAACCGTCACACCCGTGATCCAGAAAGCGATGCGGTGCCACGGCCACCTCCGCCCGCGGCGGCGATCGCCGAGAACGGCGACGACGTACACCGCGATGGCGAGCAGGAACGGTGCGCCGAGGATGAGCTCGACAGCGAAAGTGCCCGAGTCTGTCCCATGCTGGTGCAAGGTACTCCGATCGCTATGGGTGGTCATGACCGCCGCTCGTGAGCTCGATGATGGCGGCATCGCGGGGCGCAGCGGACCGCGCTCGGAGAGACGCGCGCGATCTGCGCTGCTCTGCTACGTCAGATCAGTCGGTGTCGTCGATGAGGTCGAGCAGTGATCGGAGCGCATCGCGGATCTCTGTGTGGTCATACTGTCCGGCGGCTCTCGGCCGAGATGACGCCGGATCTGTGCACCCGGTCGAAATCGCCGAACGGGAAGGTGTACGCCTGCTTGGTCTCGGCGTTCTCGCTCTTGTCGATCCCGAGATGCCAGTGCGAAAACTCGGTCCAGCCGTTCTCGTCGATGAAGGAGTTCTCGTCGTCTGCAGAGGGCGCTGCCTCCGACCAGTCGTCACGCTCGTCGCGCACCACCTTGCCGTCACGGACGAGAGCGCGGGCGTGGCGCAGCGCGGGATTGTTCAATTCGATCACCATGTCGGCACAGTAGACAACAGCATGGCCGCAGCGAAGGGGGTTGACATCGCTCGTGCTGCGCGCGGTGCGAACTGCGGGCTAAGCGCACCGCGAGAGGTGTGGTCAGTCGACGGGTGGGGCGATCTCAACGTTCGCGAAGTACTCGTCCCATGATGTGTGGGGGCGACCGACCACGGCGGCGAAATCGCTCGTGGTGTCGTTGGCGCCCTCGCGGATGCCCTGGTAGATGCCCGCGATGACGGGGCCGAAGAAGTCGCCGAGCTCGCTGGTTCTGTCGACGAGGTAGTCGGCGTCGCTCATCGGGCGGTATGTCAGCGTCACCCCTACGAGTGCCCCGATGTACTTGGCGAGTTCACTCTGGCTGAGCGTCGGGCCGCTCAGGTTGACGGTGCGTCCGTTGTGCGTGTCGGTGGTGACGAGAGCGGCGTAGGCCTCGGCGAGTTCTGGGCGCGTGGTGTAGGCGCACCGCCCGTCTGCGGCGCTGTTGGCGATCTCGCCGTGCTGGGCGTACGTTGCGGCGTACTCGACGTCTGGCTCGATGTAGATGCCGTTTCGGCCGATCGCCCACTGCAGTCCGCTGGACTTGATCAGCTCTTCGGTGTCAATGCTCACCTGCACGATCGGTGAGAACGCAGTCGAGGTTTCTGCTCCCTGGATGCCGGTGAACACGATCTTGCGCACTCCGCTTGCGACCGCAGCCTCGATGACGTTTCGGTGCTGCTCGATGCGTTCGGACGGTGCGCTTATTCCTGAGATCAGCAGGACGGTGTCGATGCCTTGCAGTGAGGACGTCAGCTGCTCGCGATCGTCATAGTCGCCTGGGCGCACCTCGACTCCGAGGTGTTGGGCCTTCTCGGGCGTGCGCGCCAGCGCGACCACGTTGCTTGTTCCGACGCGTGCTACGACGGCCGAGACCACGGCGGATCCGAGCTGGCCGTTCGCGGTCGTGATGGCAATGGTCATGGGAATCCTCATTCGTTTTTCGGTACCGGATGCTGACACGAGTGCGCCGTCCTCCGGGTGAACAACACCGCGTGATGCGGCATTCCATGCGGATGCGCAGCGCGCGGTTGGGGTGGGAATGCGATCTTCACACGTGCGCTCTCTTCAGCTCTCGGTGCCACGCAACACTGATTGCAGATCGCGCGCCGTGCGTTCCAGATGACGGCGCATCGCGCGCTCAGCGCCGGCGGCGTCGCCGGCGGCAACGAGGGCGTAGATCTGGCGATGCTCATCGACAGCATCGTCGATGTCACCGCCGGTGGCCATGAAGCCGGCAAAGCTCTGGCTGAAACTGTGGTGGAGCGACTCTGCGAGACTCTCGAGCAACAGCGCCAGCATCTGGTTGCCGCTCGCAAGTGCGAGCGACTCGTGAAATGAAACGTCGGCAGAGTTGTAACGCGCGATGCTCTCAGCCGATCCATCGAGCGCCTCGGCGGCGCGCTGCATCTCATCGAGAGCATTGCTCATCCCGCTGAGAGCCGCGCGGTTGGCGCGCTTCGCAGCTTCACCGGCAGACAGCACCTCGAGCGAGCGGCGGATACTGAGCAGCTCGAGCACCGCGCGAGAATCCCGCCGGATCGCGACGCTCAAGAACCGCGACATCACTGTGCTGTCGGGATGGCGCACGGTCGGTCGCCGACCACGGCTGAGCTCGACGAGACCCTGGCCTGCGAGTACTTTCAGGCCCTCGCGGATCGTCAGCCTACTCACGCCCAACTGTTCCGCGAGCGTTGCTTCTGCAGGAAGCTGATCGCCGGCTTCGGTCTCGCCGATGATGAGTTCTTCGAGCTCGCGCAACACGTACGCGAGCGCTGTCTCACCCGGCCTGGAGCCCGAACCCGAGCGAGACGAGTCGTCGCCCGGCGCGGGGCGTACCTGTTCTGCTGCAGCGGACGTGGGCGTCGACATATCGCGGAGCCTATCTGACTTGGTGCGCTGCGTTCAGCAGAGAGCGGATTCGTGTATCGGGCGACGTATCACCATTCAGCGAGGCTGCCGTCGCGGTGCCGCCACACCGGGGCGTGCCAGTCATGCCCCCGTTTGTCAGCCGCGCGCACGGCCGCATCGTCGATGTCGAGCCCAAGTCCGGGACGCACGAGCCGCTCAATCGAGCCGTCGACGATGTCGAACACTGAGGCATCGAGGACGTAGTCGAGCACATCCCAGTCAGCGTTGTAATGGATGCCGCGACTCTGTTCTTGAATGAGAAAGTTCGGGGCGGCGAAATCGACCTGCAGGCAGGAGGCCAGCGCAATTGGCCCGAGAGGACAGTGGGGCGCAATCGCGACGCCATGGATCTCGGCCTGAGCGGCGATGCGTCGCATCTCAGAGATGCCCCCGCAATGTGACACATCGGGTTGCGCGACCGCAATGCCCGCGCTGAGCAACGGAACGAAGTCCCAACGTGAGTACGCGCGTTCACCTGTGGCGATGGGCACCGTGGTGCCCGCCGTGATGCGCGGCAGGTGCTCCGAGGCCAGTTCGGGGACCACGGGCTCTTCGACGAAAAAGGGGTACAGCGGCTCTAAGAACGGCAGTACGCGTCGAGCCATCGCGGGCGAGAAGCGCCCGTGAAAGTCGAGGGCGAAGTCCGCATCACCCATCGCGGCGCGCACTGCCTCCGCCCGCTCGATCACTGAGCGGATTTCGCGCGGTGAGGGAATCGCGGTGAGCTCGGCGGAGCCATTCATCTTCACGCAGTCAAACCCTTGCTCCAGCCGCAGCTGCGCTTCTGCGGCAATGTCTGCCGGGCGATCTCCGGCGATCCAGCCGTACACGCGCGCACGATCTCGCACGGCGCCGCCGAGCAGCTCGTGCACGGGCACGCCGAGGCGCTTGCCCGCGATGTCCCACAGCGCCTGATCGATGCCGGCGATCGCGCTCGAGAAGACGGGACCGCCCCGGTAGAAGCCTGAGCGAGTGAGCTCTTGCCAGATGTCTTCAATCCGGCTGGGGTCGCGTCCGATGATGTTCGCGGATAGCTCTTCGACGGCTCCTCTCACCGTATGAGCGCGACCTTCGACCACGGGCTCGCCCCATCCGACGAGACCATCATCGGTCTCGATCCGTACGAACAACCAGCGCGGCGGGACCATGAATGTCTCAATCCGGGCGATTCTCATCTCAGCCTCCTCATTTGACCAAAACATATCAGATAGGTTTTGGTCAAATAGTCTTGTTTCATGCGCAGCGCGCGTTGCTAGGCCTCGTACCTATCTGATAACTTCTCCCGTAAGCGGGTGCGACGTCCGCAACGATCTAGGAGACGACAACGATGAAGTTCCTTCGCGTAGGTGACCCCGGCCACGAAATCGAGGTCGTAAGTTTCGACGGTGCTCGCGCCATCGATGTGCGCCCCGCGATCGCGGCCGGTGCTGACCCGACGACGATCGAGGGCATGAACCGCATCCGCGATGCGGTGGCGGCCACAGATGCGAACATCGATCTCGCGACCGTGCGGATCGGCTCACCGCTCGCGCGGCCGGGCAAGGTGGTGTGCGTCGGACTCAACTACCGGCAGCACGCGGCCGAAGCGGGGATGGAGATCCCCGCGGAGCCCATCCTGTTCATGAAGGGTCCGTACACGGTGCAAGGACCGAATGACGTCGTGATCGTCCCTCCCGGAAGCGAGAAGACCGACTACGAGGTCGAACTCGCCATTGTGATCGGACGGCGCGCCGAGTATTTGGCATCACCCAAAGAGTCCCGCGACCACGTTCTCGGTTACGCCATCTCTGATGACGTCTCTGAACGCCACTTTCAGCTTGAGCGGGGTGGTCAGTGGGATAAAGGCAAGAACTGCGACACCTTCAATCCTTTTGGTCCGTGGATTGCTACGGCCGATGAGATCGGCAACCCGCAAGCGCTCGATCTGCGGTTGACGGTAAATGGCGACGTTCGCCAGGAGTCGTCGACAGCAGACATGATCTTCGACGTCGACCACCTCGTCTGGTACATCAGCCAGTTCATGACTCTTCTTCCTGGAGATGTCATCAACACCGGCACGCCCCAGGGTGTGGGGTCGGGTTTCAGCCCCGGCAAATTCTTGTCGGCTGGCGACGTCGTCGAGGTATCGATCAGTGGTCTCGGTACCCAGCGGCACGAGTTCGTCGATTTCGTTCGCGCGGGAGCCGGCGCATGACCGCAGCGACGCACGCACAGTTCCCCGACCGGTACGCGGCAATCGTCATCGGCGGCGGCGCGGGTATCGGTGCAGCTACCGCGCGATTGCTCGCCGCCCGTGGCGTACAGGTGACGGTCGTCGATCGTGACGTCGCTGCTGCCGAAGACGTCGCGGGTGAGATTCGCACCGCCGGCGGGGATGCGCACTCGGCGCACGCCGATGTCACCGATGAGCCAGCGCTGCGCGGGGTATTCGCCGCAGCGGTGGGGCGCAATCAAACAGTGCACGCGGTCATCAACTCTGCGGGGATCCAGGGCCCCCTCGGCCGCCGAAGCCACGACGTCGAGATCGACGAGTTCGAGCGCACCTTGGCCATCAACCTGACCCCCGGCCTCACCATTGCGCGCGTGGCGATACCCCACTTTCTCGAGCGTGGCTATGGACGCATCGTGCACGTCGCGTCGATCGCGGGCAAAGAGGGCAACCCGAACATGATCGGCTACTCAGCGAGCAAAGCAGGGCTCATCGGACTCGTGAAGTCGCAGGGCAAGGAATACAGCCAAGACGGCATCACCGTCAATGCCGTGGCCCCGGCGGTCATCCGTACGCCGTTCCTCGACAGTCAGCCGCAAGAAGTTGTCGACTACATGCTCCAGAAGATTCCGATGGGGCGTACGGGCACACTGACCGAGGTCGCCGAGATGCTCGCATTCATCGCATCCCCCGCGGCGAGTTTCACGACCGGCTTCACCTTCGACTTGAGCGGCGGGCGGGCCACCTATTGAACGTCGACAGCCCGCGTGACCAAGAACCGCTGCTGGATGAAACCACCGTGCTGCCCTACCTGGCGCGTCGCGGTGTCATTTCAACCGACACGGCATCAGCGCGCATGCTCGGCGGGGGCGTGAGCAACGTCGTGCTCGCCATCGACGATGGTTCTCAGCAGCTTGTTCTGAAGCAGGCGCGGGGAAAGCTGCAGGTGGCCGAGGACTGGTACGCCCCCCGCGAGCGGGTACTGCGTGAGGCTGAAGGTCTGCGCGTGCTCGCGAACATCGACGCCGCGGCTGCTCCCGAAGTCATCGATGTCGATCCCGACGCTCTCACTCTGACGATCGTGCGCGCCCCGCACGACTGGACCGACTGGAAAGAGCGGCTGCTTGTCGGCGACGTCGACCGCGATGTTGCCGAGCGCTTGGGGCATTCACTGCGACACATGCAGATCGAGACCACGGGCGGGCGGGGGCTCAGCGACGAACTCATCGGTGACACCGAGACCTTCGACGTCTTACGGGTGGAGCCGTACCACCGCACTGCGGCGCAGCGGAATCCAGAATTCGCGTCGGACATCCTGGCCGTGGCCGAGCGCATGAGTGCTACTCGGGAGTGCCTCGTGCACGGCGACTTCTCGCCCAAGAACTTTCTCGTGGGGCCAGAGGGCAGTTGGGTGATCGACTTCGAAGTCGCCCATCTGGGCGATCCGACATTCGACCCCGCCTTCCTCGCGAGCCACCTCACAATGAAAGCCATTCACGCGCCGCAGTGGCAGGACCGATATGTGCTGGCCGCGGCAGCGTTCTTCGACGCCTACGACGCGGATTCGTTCGGCATCGACGTCACGCACCTCTCCCAGCAGATCGGCTGCCTTCTGCTGGCCCGGGTGGACGGAAAGTCGCCGGCTGAGTATTTGGATGCTGCGCAGCGCCGACGCACTCACAGGCTTGGAACACTTCTGCTCACACACCCGGTCGACACCATCGACCAGGTGTGGAATCGTCTCGAGGAGGCACTCTCATGACCCACGACACCATCACTCACGTTCATGCGTGGGAAGCACTCGACTCTCGCGGACGACCGACCGTGGCGTGCCGAGTGACTCTCGCTGGCGGCGCCGAAGGCCGCGCGATCGCGCCTTCGGGGGCGTCGACCGGTCGACATGAGGCTCTTGAGCAGCGTGACGGCGGCGAGCGCTACGCGGGCTGGGGGGTGCAAGGCGCGGTCCGTGCGGTGAATGAAGAGTACGCTCCCATCCTTCGCGGTCGCCAGGCCAGCAACCGAGTAGCGATCGACACCGAGATCGAAGCGCACGACGGCACCGACAACTTGGGTCGCCTGGGAGCGAACGCGGCGCTCGCCGTTTCGCTGGCTGTCACGGTCGCGCACGCGCAGGCGGAGAACGAACCGTTGTGGTCCACCCTGCGAGGTCCGCGGCCGGCCAGCATCCCCATGCCCATGGTGAACATCCTTTCGGGCGGCGCGCATGCAGGGCGCGCGGTCGACATCCAGGACTTTCTCGCTGTTCCCCTCGGAGCAGCTTCGTTCACCGAAGCCATTGAACAGGTGGCACGAGTGCGCGCCTCGTGCGCGAAGTTGCTCGATGCGCGCGGCGGATGGTCTGCTCTCGTCGCAGACGAAGGAGGGCTCGCGGCGCGTCTCGACAGCAACGAAGCAGTGCTGGCGTTGCTCGCCGAGGGTATTGAGGCCGCCGGGTTCGCGACAGGTGAGATGGCGATTGCGCTCGACATTGCTGCCACGCAGCTCGTGGATGGTGACGACATCGTGCTGGCGGGTCAGGGCGAGCGGTTGAGCGTCGGCGAGTGGCTCGATCTGGTTGCGCTGTGGATCGACCGCTACCCCGTGGTGTCTGTGGAAGACGTCGTCGGCGAAGACGATTGGGATGGCTCTCGCACCGCGACCGCCAGGTTCCCAGGCGTGCAGATGCTCGGAGACGATCACTTCGCAACCAACCTCGTCCGCGTTCAGCGCGGCCTGCGCGAATCATCAGCCAACGCCGTCCTTGTGAAAGTGAATCAAGCGGGCACTGTCACGCGTGCAGAACGAGTCGTGCACGAAGCCATAGGCGGCGGCTTCGAAACGGTCGTCAGCGCGCGATCCGGCGATACGGAAGACAGTTGGCTCGCGGACCTCGCGGTCGGGTGGGGTGCACGTCAGATCAAGGTGGGATCCACGATGCGCAGCGAGCGAACCGCCAAGTGGAACAGGCTCCTCGAGCTGGAGAGCGATGGCACGCTTCCCTTCGCGGGACGAGCTGCACTCGCGGGGCAATCATGAGATACGGCAGTGTCGGTGTGAGCGGAGGAGAGCAATGGTGAGCGGTGTAGAACCGATTGGTGCAGGGGCGTCGGGTCGCCTGTGGGAAGGCAAAGTTGCCATCATCACTGGCGGTGCGCAGGGGATCGGTGCCGCGATTGCCGCACAAGGAGTGGCAGACGGGGCGAAGGTGTGGATCTTCGACGTCGCCGACGATCTGGGCAGCGTCACGGCCTCGCGGCTCGGCGACGAGTGCCACTATCTGCACGTGGACGTCACCGACGAGCAATCGGTCGCGGAAGGGGTTGCTGAGGTTCTGCGTGTCGCCGATCGTGTCGACATTCTCGTCAACAACGCCAGCGGTGACGCCGACGAGGATGCGATCGCGATGTCGCTGCTGAGATGGGACGCCATCATGCGTCTGAACCTCACCTCGGCGTGGCTGATGTCGCGCGCGGTACTGCCATCGATGCTGAAGTCGGGTGGCGGAAACATCGTGAACATTGGGTCACTCCACGCTCGCATGACCGCAGAAGGCGCATTTCCCTACGCTGCAGGAAAGGCGGGCCTTGGTGGTCTCACACGCAGCCTCGCATTGGACTACGGTCCGCACGGGGTGCGTGTGAACATGGTGTGCCCCGGCTGGACCCGCAGTGAGCGTATCGAGGAGCACTTCGCGGTGATCGGCGCAGAAGCCGTGGGCGCAATCGTCGACGCACACGCGCTTCGCCGAGTCGCGACACCCGAAGACATCGCGCCCGTCGTCTCTTTCATCGCGTCCGACCGGGCGAGCTTCGTGACCGCAGCGACGTGGGAGGTCGACGGTGGCCTCGGAGCACGCTTTGCCTGAGGTGGTGACGTTTCCTCGGGCATCCCGAATCGGCGCCAGCGTGGACAGGCTCGGCGAAGGCCCGGTCTGGGACGAGCGCGAGAACTGCGCATATTACGTCGACATCCTCGGCCGGAGTGTGTACCGCCTGGCAGGCCCCGACTGGTCGCAACGCGACGTGCTCTATGCATCGGACCGCCCCGTGACGTGCGTGCTTCCCGCTGAGGATGGCGGGCTGCTGATCGTAGAAAGCGACCGATTGGTCACTCGCTCCGTCGAGGGCGACCTGCGCTTGGGGCCAGGGCTCATCGACGACCCCGAAAGACGCTTCAACGACGGTATATGCGATCCGCAGGGGCGACTGCTGGTGGGGACTCTGCACGGCGGCGCGGTGAGCGGTGAAGAGACCCTGATCCGGGTGGACGCTTCGGGCCAAGTCGAGGTCCTGCTGCGCGGACTGACATTGTCGAACGGATTGGGCTTCGATGCGGCCGGCAAGCGGCTCTACCATGTCGATACGCTGCGCCATACAGTCAGCACGTACGACTACTCGCACCCCGCGCTCACGCTGCTGCACTCGTTCGACGTCGATGGAGGGTATCCAGACGGCTTGACGGTTGACGCCGAGGGATGCCTGTGGGTTGCGGTCTGGGGTGGCTCTGAGGTGCGTCGCTACACTCCGGCCGGACAACTCATAGGCCGCATGCCAGTGGACGCCGAACAGGTCACTTCTGCCGCGTTCATCGGCGAACAGTGTGACACCATGCTCATCACCACAGCTGCCGACGGAATCAACCCGGCAGGGGCGGGTGACGGGGGGCTGTTTGTCGCACTGGCACCGGCTCGAGGTGTTGTGGGATCCCGGTGGGGCGGCGCGACGCGGGGATGACGCCGGAGCGCGGCATCGAGCACCTAGTGCAAGGACTGCCAATCCGTTTCGCAACGACGGGAGCGCCTACGCGCTCCCAGAGGAGAATCATGAAGCATTGCAAGCGGCTCGACGCCATACCCGCGAGGCTCTGTGGCCTGCAGAAGCGCATTGTCAGCGGCATGACGGCGGGAGCGGTGAAATGAGCATGCTGAACGTCGACGAATCGGATCTCCTATTCGATGAATGGTTCGCCCACTCCCGAGTGATGTCGATCCTGCGCGGCTACGACGAGGCGACGACGCTGTCGCTGTCTCGACGCGCGTGGGATACCGGATTCGCGCTCGTAGAGGTGCCTCTGTCCGATCCGACAGCCGATGCGATACTCGCCCGCACCGCCGCCGAGGGGCGCAGCCGCGGCCGCGTCGTCGGAGCGGGAAGCGTCAAGAGCGTCGACACCGTCGCACGAGCGCGCGAGGCGGGAGCAGCGTTCACCGTCGCGCCAGGATGGGACCCAGACGTGGCCGCGGCGAGCCTGAGCGCCGGCATGCCGCACCTTGCGGGCGTGATGACTCCGTCGGACATCACCGCTGCGCAGCGGATGGGCTTCCGGTGGCTCAAGCTCTTTCCGGCGAGCGTGCTCGGGCCTGCGATGGTTCGCGCGCTGCTCGGCCCGTTCCCCGACCTCAAGCTGGTGGCGACAGGTGGGGTCAACGAAGAGAACGCCGAAGACTTTCTCGCCGCCGGTGTATCGGCGGTGTCGCTGAGTGCGGCTACACGAACGATCACCGCCGCTCACGTGCGAGCACTGTCCACGCGATCCGTCTCATCGAAGGAGTAGAGCAGTGAAGATCACCGCAGTCCGAATATTTCATGTCCAGCCTCGCTGGACATTCGTCGCCATCGACACCGACCGGGGCATCACCGGCTACGGCGAGCCGGTCGTCGAGGGACAGTCCCTGGTCGTCGAGGCGGCGGTTCGACACTTTGCGGAGTATCTGGTCGGCAAAGATCCGCGTCGTATCGAGCACCATTGGCAGGTCATGTACCGTGGCGGCTTCTATCGTGGGGGAGCGGTGGGCGTCAGCGCCATCAGCGGACTCGAGCATGCTCTCTGGGACATCAAGGGCAAGTTTTACGGTGCGCCGGTCTACGAGATGCTCGGTGGTCGGGTGCGCGATCGCATCCGGATGTACGGCCACGGTCGCGGCGAAACAGATGCCGACTTCGTCGCCGCGGCCCTTCGCGCGAAGGAACAGGGGCTGACGGCGATCAAGATCGGCATCGACGGTCCGGCTCGGGCGTTGGAGTCTCTCGACTATGTCGATCGACAGGCTCGTCGATTGGCCGCCGTCCGTGAAGCGGTGGGGCCGGAGTTCGATATCGCGATCGATATGCACGGGCGCACCACGCCTGCGGCGGCCAAGCAGATCATCGCGAAGTTCGAGCCATATCACCCGTTGTGGGTGGAGGAGCCGTGCCTTCCCGAGAACATCGACGCCCTCTGCGACATCGCCGAGTCCACCACGGTGCCCATCGCATCGGGCGAGCGGCGATTCACGAAGTGGGAGTTCCGCGAGCTCATCGACCGTCGCGCAGTCTCGGTCGTGCAGCCAGACCTGTGTCATGCCGGTGGCATCCTCGAATCAAAGAAGATCGCGGCCATGGCCGAGGCCCAGTACATGAGCATCGCACCGCACAACCCGCTGGGGCCGATTTCACTGGCGGCGTGTGTGCAACTGGACGCGTGCACGCCGAATTTCGCCATTCAGGAGCATCCATCGATGGACGACGGCAGCGATCTCGGCGTCGGGCTGCTCACGAGCCCCTTCACGATCGCGGATGGCTTCATCGACGTGCCCTCGGGGCCGGGACTGGGCATTCAGCCCGATGAGGACCTTTTCGTCGAACGATCGTATGACGGCAACTGGCGAACACCGGTCTTCGTTCATGACGACGGCTCGCACGGCGACTGGTGACAACCGACAAGCCCCGGGGATCCTGCAGGATCCCCGGGGCTTCATGCATCAGCGAGTGACGGCCTCAGTGGCATCCATCGTTCGCAGATCGTCGCGGTCGGGCAGGCCTTCCCAGTCGCCGTGTGTTGTGCAGGCGAAAGCGCCGGTCGCCGCGGCCGTATGCAGCCGCGACTCGAGGGGGGCGCCGGCGAGACGCTCGGACAGATAGCCCGCGACGAACGCATCGCCCGCCCCGACCGTGTCGACGACGGCCACGGTGCGCGCGGGGACCGCGACGACGCGGTCATCCTCGCAGGCCAGCGCGCCGTCGGCTCCCAGTTTGATGATGACTTCTCGCGGGCCAAGCGCACCGATCGCCGCCGCGAGCGCGGCCGGGTCGCTGCCGGCATCCGGAGCCAGCAACTGCGCTTCATCGACACCCGCGAAGACGATGTCGGAGTCGCCGGCGATGTCGCGATAGACGGGTGCGGCCTCGTCTGCGCTCCACAGGCGCTCACGATGGTTCACATCGAACGACACCAGCACGCCCGCGGTGCGGGCGCGACTGATCGCCTCGCGTACCGTCTCTGCGGCCGAGGTCGACAGTGCTGGGGTGATCCCCGTCACATGCAGGATGCTCGCGGACTCGATCACATCCGGCGGAACGCTCGCGGGCGTCAACATGCTGGCGGCGCTGCCCGTGCGGTAGTACCACACGCGCGTGCTATTCGCCGATCGCTGTTCCTTGACCATCAGGCCTGTGGGGCGCCGCGAGTCGATCTCGACTTCGACGGCGACCGACTCACTGCGCAGCTCGCGCAGGACTCGACGACCCGCGCTGTCGTCGCCGATGCGGCTCACCCAGGTGACAGGCACCCCAAGCCGGCGCAAGCCGATCGCCACGTTACTCTCAGCCCCACCGATGGTCACGCCCATGCTCGTCGCGCGTTCGAGAGCACCGGTCTCAAGCGAGTGCATCAGAAGGAGTGTCTCGCCGATCGTGACGATGCGTGCAGCAGTTGCATTCACTCCGAGATCGCTTCCATCGTCGCGCGCGACAAGGCCTCGACGCGAGACCAGTCGTGATCGGCCAGCGCGTCGGCCGGCACCATCCACGATCCACCGACGGCGAAAACCGCAGGGTGCGAGACGTACTCCGCCACGTTCGTCATGCTCACGCCGCCGCTCGGCATGAACCGCACGCCGGGAAAAGGAGCTGCCATCGCAGAGACAGCCGAAAGCCCCCCGAGCAGTCCAGCTGGAAAGAGCTTTACGGCGGAGATGCCCGCTGAGACAGCGGCTTGGAGCTCACTCGCTGTAGCGATTCCCGGGATCGCGGTGACCAAATCAGCGGCGGCATCGATGACGGCGGACGAAAACCCGGGGCTCACGATAAACCGAGCGCCAGCGTTCACTGAGAGCTCGACGTCGCGGGCGTTCAGTACCGTGCCGGCTCCGACCAGGATGTCTTGCCGGTCGCGGAGCGCATGTATCGCTTCAAGGCCTGCGTCTGTGCGCAGTGTGATCTCGGCGCATGTAATGCCGCCCGCTACGAGTGCGTCAGCCAGCGCATGCGCATCCTCGGCTCTGTCGAGGACGACCACCGGTACGATCTTCGCCGCAGAGAGTGCGTCGATGCCGCCGTTCATCGACCGAGCCATCCGCCGTCGACGGGCAGGGTGATTCCCGATACATAGTCGGCCGCGCTGGAGGCGAGGAATACGGCGGCGCCGCCGAGGTCGCTCGCAGAGCCCCAGCGGCCGGCCGGAATTCTCTCGAGAATTGCCTGCGACCGGGCGGGGTCGTCCTGCAAGGCCTGTGTGTTGTCGGTGGCGATGTAGCCCGGGGCGATCGCGTTTACGGTGACACCACGCGACGTCCACTCGTTTGCGAGAGCCTTGGTCAGGCCGGCGATCGCTGACTTGGATGCGGTGTAGCCGGGCACATTGATGCCGCCTTGAAAGCTGAGCAGACTGGCCGTGAAGATGATCTTGCCGCACCCGCGTTCGAGCATTCCCTGTCCGATCGCTTGGGTGAGGACGAACTGACTCGACAGATTGACGGCCAGCACCTCATCCCAGTCTGCGAGCGGGTGCTCCGCGGCGGGAGCGCGCCGGATCGTGCCGGCGTTGTTGACCAGAATGTCGACCGGGTCGTGCTGGACCTCTTCGGCGAAGGCGCTGACCGCGGCACGATCGGCGAAGTCGACCGCGAAGCCGGTGAACGTGCGACCCGCTGCTTCGACGCGACGACGCACTTCGCTCTCGCCGGTGTCGAGGGTGGCCGAGACCCCGACGATGTCGGCGCCAGCGTAGGCCAATGCCTCGGCGATGGCTAGTCCGATGCCCCGCTTGGCGCCGGTGACGACGGCGCGCTTGCCCGTCAGATCGAAGGAAGGAATCACTGGTCGCCACCGCTCTGAACGTCGACGAGCACCTTCATGGCGCCGGTGCTGCGCAACGAGTCGAACGCCGCCTGGGTGTCGGCCAACGGCCGCACGGCCGTGATCAACTGCTCAGCCGGAATCGTTCCCGCAGCGAGCAGCTCGACCGCCTTCTCGAAGTCGGTCCGCTGGTACACGCGTGCTCCCAAGATGCGCAGTTCACGCCAGAACACCCGCTGCAGGTCGAGCGGGCGAGGCTCGGGGTGGATCGCGACCACGACGATCGTGCCCCGCACCTTTGCCAGCGCGGTGGCTCCGAGCACGGCGGCCGCTGCTCCGGATACCTCGAAGACCACGTCGGCACCGGCGCCGTCGGTCCACGTGTCCACGGCTGACACCTGATCTTCCGCGAGCGGGTCGAGCGTGCGGAAGCCGAGCTCGGCGACCGCCTCGCGGCGCGCGGCATCCACTTCGATCACCAGCACGTCTGCGCCGAACTCACGCGCGACGGCAGCGATGAGCGTGCCGATGGGGCCAGCGCCGATGACCACCGCGCGGTCGCCCGCCGTCAGATCGGATCGACGCACATCGTGCACCGCGACAGCGACCGGTTCGACGAGTGCAGCGTGCGTGAGGGCCAGGGTGTCAGGCACCTCGACCAAGACATCGGCGGGCACATTCCACCGCCGCTGCAGCGCGCCGGGTGAATCGATCCCGATGAAATTGAGGTTCTGGCAGATGTGCTGGTTGCCCGCGGTGCACGCGGGGCACGTGTTGTCCCATGCCAACGGCATCACCGTCACGGATGCTCCCACCTGCCATCCCTCGACGCCATCGCCGAGAGCGGCAATACGTCCGCTCATCTCATGCCCGATGATCGCCGGCATGGTCACACGAGCATCCATGTTGCCGTGAAGGATGTGAAGATCGGTGCCGCACAAGCCAACGTAGGCGACCTCAATCTGCACCTCACCCGGCGACGGAGGAGCCTCAGGCACATCCAGACGAGAGATGGTTCCGCTGCCGGTATAGGCCGCTGCGAGCATCAGTGATTCCTTTCGAAGAGAGTTCAGAGAACGAAGAAGGCGTCAGCCGCCGTAGGACGGGCCGTATCCGACGTAGCTGGTCTTTCGTCGCAGGTAGCGCTCGTAGCCGTGAGTTCCGTCATCGCCGCCGAGGCCCGACGCCTTCCAGCCGGTGTGGAAGCCCTGGGGGCGCTCCGGGCCTGCTTTGTTGACGTAGATCTCGCCGAAGTCGAGGTCATCGAGTGCTTGCATCACCGTGTGCAGATTGTTGCTGTACACGTACGCCGAGAGTCCGTAAGGTGTGGCATTCGCCCGAGTGATGAGTTCGTCGTACGTCGAGAACGTCGTCACAGCGAGCACGGGTCCGAATACTTCATTGCGGGTGATGTCCATTTGCTCGGTGACGTCGGTGAGCAGGGTCGGCGCGAACCAATTGCCGGCGGCGAACTGCTCGCCCTCGGGTCGCCCGCCGCCGAGGGCGAGAGTCGCACCCTGCTCGACGGCGGCATCCACCATGGACTTCACTTTGGTCCATTCACGCTCCGCGACCAGCGGGCCGAGCGTGGATGATGCGGCGAACGGATCACTCGGCTCGACCGCGGCGAGGTGAGACTGCACCCGCTCGACGAATTCCTCACGGATGTCTTGATGCACATAGGTGATCTCGTTGCACGTGCACACCTGACCGGCATTCCACAGCCGTGCGGCGACCGCGTCTTTGGCCGCACGATCGATGTCGGCGTCCGGAAAGACGATGAACGGTGCCTTGCCGCCGAGTTCGAGCGAAACCGGAATGAGCTTCTGTGCCGCCTGCGCCATGATCTCGCGGCCGCCGCGCGTGGAGCCTGTCATCGTGACCATGCCAACGTCGGGGTGTCGCACAAGCGCCGACCCCGTGGACCGCCCGGGACCGCACAGCACGCTGAGCAGGCCGTCGGGCACGCCCGCACGGCGACAGAGCTCGGCCAATGCCATGGCGGAAAGTGGAGTGAACTCGCTCGGTTTGACGATGATGGCGTTGCCTGCCATCAGTGCGGGCGCGACCTTGCGCGCGAAGATGGCCGCGGGGAAGTTCCAGGGCAGAATCGCCGCGACGACACCGATCGGCACCTCGCGCACGGTGAGCTGCTCACCTGACTCGGTGGCGATGACCTCTCCGATGTCGCGATACTGCTGGCTGATGGCGTACTCGAAGAAGTTCTGGGCTCCGCCGATCTCGCCCACCGCATCGCCGAACGGCTTGCCCTGCTCAACAGACACGATGCGTGCGATCTCTTCTGCATGTTCACCGAGCAGGGTATGGATGCTGCGGAGGACCTTCGCTCGTTCGGTGTGGCTGCGTCGCGCCCATGCCCGTTGCGCCGTGACCGCGAGGGTGACGGCTTCGTCGACGAGCGCATCGCTCGCGGAAGGAACCTCGGCCACTCGAGCGCCGGTCGCAGGGTCGATGACGGGAAGAGGGTCTCCGCCGTGGTCGGTGCGGCGAATTCCAGCGATCACGTGCCCTGGCTCTGGTCCGAGCAGGCCCTGAGCGGTGAAAATTGAACGGTTGACGTCCATGCGAATACCTTCCTCGACGACGAGCCAGGTCGACGTCGACGTCGTGTTGCCTAGGGAATGAGGGAACCGGTTTTTCACCGTAGTCGATCGCAATGAGAAAGACAACATCCCTATGCTAGGACAACCCCGACTGCGGGGGTGGGCAGCGGCAGCGACGAAGCAAGGGATGCGATGAGTACGACCTCCAACGGCGGGCAGACCCCGGAAGTCACCGTTTCCACGCCTCTGCGCGGGCGTGCGCGGCTTGTCGACGTCGCCGAGCGCAGCGGCGTGACGAAGTCGATCGTGTCGCGCATCATGAACGATGACGACAGCCTGAGGATCCGTCCCGAAACCCGTGAGCGGGTGAAGGCGGTCGCGATCGAGCTCGGGTATCGGCCCCACGCCGGTGCGCGGGCGCTGTCGGTTGCTCGAACGGGCGCATTCGCCCTCCTGATACCGGATCTGACGAACTCGGTCTATGCCGCGATCACTCGCGGGGCGTTTCGTCGCGCACGAGAACACGGCTACGTGCTTCTCATTGCCGAAGACACGCCTGACGCGCCTGCTGGTCCCGAGGACTACGCCGAGCTTGTCATGTCGGGCCGAGTCGACGGCCTGCTGGTTGCGTCGGCGCGCCCTGGCAATGCGCTCGTCGACCGGTTGATGGACGATCCAGGTTCGGTCGCGCACGTGTTCGTGAACCGCGAAGTCGAAGGTTCGCAGCGGAACGTCGGGCTTGACATGCACGGCGCGAGCGCCCTCGCCGTCGAGCACCTGCACTCCTACGGTCACAGGCGCATCGGGATTACATCTGGTCCGATCGATCTGCAGCCCGCGCGCGCGCGTCTGGAAGGCTTCGTCGACGGGATGCATGCGCGAGGGCTGGATCCCACTCCCGTTGCACACGGTGAATTCACCGAACGGGGTGGATACGGCGCCGCGCTCGCACTGCTGACGCAGCACCCGGATCTGACCGCGATCTACGCATCGACTTTCGGTCAGGCTGTCGGCGCGCTCAAAGCGGCGCGCGACCGCGGACTTGACGTTCCGCGCGATCTGTCGATTATCGGATACGACGATCTCGCGGTCGCGGACTACCTCGATCCGCCCCTCACCACGGTCGCGATGCCCTTGGATGCGCTCGGCGTGGCCGCCGTCGATGCATTGGTGGATCAACTCTCCACGCGGGAACCGCACGGTTATCGGGTGCCTGACGGCTACCACGTCGTCTCGCGACAGTCCGTCGCGGTCCCGCGCGCCTGACGCGAATCCTCCTTCGCCAGCAAGTGGGACTTGCGCGCGCAACGAATCCTGCTTACACTCTGGAAAACCGGTTCTCTGACCGGGCTCTTCCACACCCGTGCACCGCAATGACGCATTGAAAGGGATTACAATGACGAAGTCATCTTTCGACCCCCGAGGACTCTCTCGGCGCGGCTTCTTGGTAGGAGGTCTGGGAGCGGCGAGCATCGCCGTCCTCGCCGCATGCTCGCCCGGGGGAGGTTCATCCTCTTCCGGCGGCTCCGAGCCACTTCCGTTCTGGGACATGCCATGGGGATCACCGGGACCCGACTACATCGCGGCTGGCAAGAAGGTCACGGGCGCGTATTCGCCCTCGGGTGACCTTCCCGGCGCGACGTATCAATCGATTCCCTGGAACAACTGGCTCCAGACTTTCAGCTCGGCAGTCGCCGCGGGCACCGGCCCAGCGCTCAGCACCGGTGGTGCCTTTCAGTCGCTGCAGTATTACGTGCAGGACGCGATCCACCCCGCTGACGGTGTTCTGAAGAAGCTCGAGGCGAGCGGCAAGATCGATGACTTTTTGCCCGGAACCATAGATCAGTTCAACTACAACGGCGTCTACACCGCGTTGCCGTGGAACGTGGACGCCCGCATGTTCTGGTACCGCAAGTCGTTGCTCGAGGCCGCCGGTGTCGAGGTGCCGACCACTTGGGACGAGCTTCACAAGGCTGGGTTGGCCCTCAAGAAGAATGGTGTCTACGGCATGATCGCCTCCGGTGGCGGAGGCGGAAACGCCTACCAGACGCTCTTGTCGATCCTGTTCAACAACGAAGGCGGCCTGTTCAATGCCGCCGGCGAGCCTGACACCATGACTGACCGCAACCTGGAAGCGGTGGAGTTCATGATGATGCTCAGCAAAGACGGGATCTTCGATCCGGGTAGCGTCAGTTACTCGACGGCGAACGTCAATGAGCAGTTCATCGCGGGCAAGGCTGCGATGTCGATCCTGCCGCCCGACCTCGATCAGTCCCTAGAAAACCCCGAGCTCGCGGCGGACACCCTGATTGGCAGCCCGCTCGCGAGCCCGAACGGCACGTACGGCACACAGGCGTACACGAGTGACCTGATGATGTACACGGGTGGCGACTGGGACACCGCGGCGGTCGAAGAGTTCGCTCTGTACTACCTCGACGCAATGGAGGAGTACTGGAAGCTGGGTGTGCTCAACAAGATCCCGGTGCGGCAGAGCACGGTCGATCTTCCCGAGGTGCAGGCAAACGCGAACCTGATGAAGGCAATCGAGGAGTGGTTGCCTGTCGGCCGGCCACTCTTCTCCAACGCCGACCAGGCATTCCCCGAGATCAACGCCGTCGATGGCGGCCAGGGGATCACGACCTGGGCACAAGAGGTGATCCAGGCCGAGAAGTCGGCGGAAGAGGTTATGCAGACGCTGCAGAACGAGATCGAAAAGGTTATGTGACGTGGCGCTCCCGACGGTGAAGACCAGAAGTAGGCAGACACGATGACGACGACCGAGCGCGTGACCGTGCCATCGAGCTTTCGAGGTGGAAGCTCGCGTACACAAAAAGGGAAGCGAACGATCGCCCCCGGCAGGACCATGACGATGGCAGGTCTGTTGGCGCCGTCCATTCTGCTTCTGGTCGCCATCAACGCCTACCCCCTCGTGTTCGCCGTCGGGCAGTCGCTCCACGATGGCGGCATCACCGGTGCGGGTGACTTCGTCGGCCTTGAGAACTACGCGACGGCCCTGACCGATCCGGCGTTCTGGAACGCGGCGCGATTCACCCTGCTGTTCACGGTAGGGTCGGTCGCCATCAGCTGGGTGATCGGGATGGTGTTCGCGCTCGTGCTGCGCAACCCGTTCCCGGGGCGCTCGGTCTTCCGTGTGCTGCTGCTTCTGCCATGGGTGGTCCCTGTGGTCGTCTCAACGACGAGCTGGAACTTCCTGGTGGCTACTCCCAGCAGTCCGCTCCCCGTGATCTTCCGATGGTTCGGTGTGGATAATGTCCAGTTCCTCGCGGATCCCACGTGGGCGATGATCATCGTGATCGTGTTCAAGATCTGGGGCAGCTTTCCGTTCATGATGCTGATGATGAACGCCGCGCTCCAGGCGGTGGATCACAGTGTCGAAGAGGCCGCACTCATCGACGGCGCCTCGTCGTGGCAGAAGTTGCGCCACGTCATTCTGCCGATCATCGCCAAGCCGATCTACATCAGCTGGGTTCTCGCGGCCATTTTCACCGTCAACGACTTCCCCACTATCTATCTGCTTACCGGGGGAGGGCCGGTCGGGGCGACGAGCACGCTTGTCGTGTTCGCCTACCGGCTCGTATTCCAGGACTTCCGGACGGGATACGGCGTGGCGGTGGCCTTCTTGATCACGCTCGTGATCGTCGCGGTATCGGTCTACTTCTTCCGTCGTATCAACCGCGCCGCCGTCGCGCACTGAATCGAGGCGTGAACAATGACTTCAACACAGGCACTCACGAGCGTCGGCAACACGCGAAAGCGTCGCACGACGGTGGCCAAGTCACGTCACGAACGGCGTCGGCAAATTCGCGGCTGGATCACCACCGGAGTGATGAGCATCGTCACGCTCGTCATTCTCGCCCCGATCCTGAACATCATCATCCTCTCGCTGCAGGGTCCTCAGTCGTTCGACGGCGGAGTGACGTGGACCTTTGACAACTTCATCGAGATCTTCGCCGACACCCCCGTCTTGACCTATCTTTCCAACAGCCTCATGGTCACGTTGGGGACGACGGTCTTCGCGGTCGTGATCGGCGCGATGGCAGGCTATCCGCTCTCGCGTTTGAAGACCAGGTTTGCTCGCGGCTACTCGCTCACACTCTTCATCGTGCAGGGGCTGCCGGTCATCGTGATCGTGATCCCGCTGTTCGTCGTCTTCGCGGCGATCGGGCTCGCGGACACGCTCTCGGGTGTCGCCATCATTTTCATCGCCGGCAGCATGGCAGTGACCTGCTGGATGATGGCCGCCTACTACGACAGCATCCCCATCGAACTGGAAGAAGCGGCGTGGGTAGACGGAGCCAGTGTGTTCGGTGGGTTCGTCCGGATTGTCTTGCGCAACTCGCTCCCCGGCATTCTCTCTGCTGCGATCTTCAGCTTCCTCGTTGCATGGAACGACTACTTGGTGGCCGTCGTCTTCCTGCGCAGCGAGGAGAACTACACGCTCGCCATCGGGCTGCAGTACTTCTTCCAACAGAACTCGACCGATTGGGGCCCGGTCATGGCGATGTCCGTGATCATGCTCCTGCCCCCGGTTATCATCTTCGCCCTCCTCAACCGGTACTTCTCCATTGGTGGAGTCGGCGGGGCGATCAAGTAGCGAACGAAAGGGCCCGAGAACATGGCCGAACATCCGATCAGTGCGGCGACGCGCCGCGCCGCAGCATACTCGCCCGACCCGCAGTGGTTCTGCGACTTCCGCGAGGAGGAGATCTCCGGGCTTGTTCCTGAGCCAGGAGTGCATCGACGCGACCCGAGTAGCATCCTGAAGATCGACGGCGTTTACCACGTCTGGTACACAAAGTCGGTAGGCGATGCGGTGGGCTTCGGCACCGGCGATCCCATGGCCAAGGTGTTTCCCTGGGACTGGTCAGAGGTCTGGCACGCGACCAGCTCTGATGGGCAGCACTGGACCGAGGCCGACCGCGCTGTCGGCCTGGGGGACACCGGAGCGTACGACGACCGCAGCGTCTTCACGCCCGAGGTACTCGCCCACGGCGGGCGCTACTACTTGGTGTATCAGGTGCTGCAGTCCCCATATCGACTGCGAAGCTTCGAGTCGATCGCTATGGCGTCGGCCGACGATCCTTCCGGTCCATGGACGAAGACTCCGGAGCCGCTGCTCACTCCCGCCGCGAACGGCGAGTGGGCGGGGGACGAAGATGACCGGCTCGCCGTGCGCTCGCAAGGCGACTTCGATAGCCACAAGGTGCACGATCCGCTTCTGCTTCCGCTAAATGGTCGGTTTTACCTTTACTACAAGGGCGAGCAGATGGGAGAGCGGTTCACATCGGGAGGGCGCTCTACCAAGTGGGGTGTGGCGACGGCAGACCGCATAGACGGTCCCTACACGCGCTCGCCGTTGAACCCCATAACCAACAGTGGCCACGAGACCTGCCTGTGGTTGCATGCCGACGGGGTGGCGGCGATGCTCACCACGGATGGCCCAGAACGCAACACGTTGCAATACGCCGCTGACGGTGAGAACTTCGAGATTCAGGCGTACATTCCCAACCCGCCGGTAGCGGCCGGACCGTTGCGCACCGGTGAGCCGACCACCGTCCCGCTCGACGGGCTGAGGTGGGGGCTGTGCCACGACGTCACGGGTGAGTGGGGCTACCTGAAAATGTTCCATGTCGACGAGAGTCAGAAACTGAAGTACGAGCTCGGGGTGAGTCCCGAAAAGGGAGATGACGCGTTCCGTGCGAGGCTGGCTGCGCATGAGGCGGAGCGAGTCTGATGGCGATCATCGAACGGGTCCGCACAGACCTCTACCGCGTTCCGCTCGCTCACCATCTCACCGATAGCACGCACGGCGTGATGATGGACTTCGAACTCATCACGGTGCGCATTGAAGACTCAGACGGTGCAACTGGTGTCGGGTACACCTATACCGTCAATCACGGCGGAGCCGCCGTTGCGATGATGATCGAGCGCGATCTGTCGAGCTGTCTGATCGGAGCCGATGCCGACCGTATCGAGCAGCGCTGGCAGGACATGTGGTGGTGCCTGCACTATGCCGGCCGCGGCGGGCATCAGACATCCGCGATCTCAGCGGTCGACATCGCCCTGTGGGATCTTCTCGCGACGAAAGCATCGCTGCCGCTGTGGAAGATCTTCGGTGGGTTCAATCCCGAAGTGCCGGTGTATGCCGGAGGCATCGACCTCGAATTTCCGACTGAGAAGCTCCTGGCTCAGGCCGACAGTTTCGTCGAGCAGGGATTCCGTGCGATCAAGATGAAGGTCGGTCGATCCGACCTGCGCGAGGATGTGGCGCGCGTCGCCGCCATGCGAGAGCACCTCGGCGAGGGATTCCCGCTCATGGTCGATGCGAACATGAAGTGGAGTGTCGACGAGGCGCTTCGGGCCAGCCGTGCGTTCTTGCCATTTGATCTCACATGGATCGAGGAGCCGACGATCCCCGACGACATCGCGGGGAACGCCCGCATCGTCGCACACGGGCAGCATGCGATCGCCGCGGGAGAGAACCTGCACACGATCTACGACTTCGCTCAGTCGATCAATGCCGGCGCGGTGACCCTTCCCGAACCCGATGTGAGCAACATCGGCGGATACAGCGGGTTCCGCAAGGTTGCTGCGCTCGCCGAGGCGCATAACCTGCGCCTGACGTCGCACGGCGTGCACGATCTCACGATCCATTCGCTGGCAGCCGCACCGCATCGCACCTATATGGAAGCGCACGGCTTCGGTCTGGACGCGTTCATCGCCGAGCCGATGCGCATAGTCGACGGCTTCGCGACGGCGCCCGATCGACCTGGCCACGGGGTCGAACTCGACTTCGACGGGCTCGGGTCGCTCGACAAACCCTGACGGGCGCACAACCCACACCCCTTCGCGCTCGCAGCACGGTGGGCCGTCACTGATGTGACGGCCCACCGTGTCGTGGACGCAGAAGACGTTCCCCTCAACAATTCACTCAAGGAGACTCTTCTATGCTTCCCATCGTCGGTGCGTTCCGACCCTGGACCGATCCCGCTCAGGTGGCGATCGGTCGCCTACCGATGACCACTCGCGTCGTCGAGTCCGGTGACATCAGTCTCGACGGCGAGTGGAACTTCCGACTCTTCGAGCATCCCCAAGACATCACCGCAGACGCGATAGGTGCGCCGATTGGTGAGGGCTGGGGTCCCATCGCTGTTCCTGGCAACTGGACGCTACAGGGGATCCGTGATCTGCCGCACTACACGAATATTCAGATGCCGTTCGCGGGCCCCCCTCCCGCGCTACCCGCCCGCAACCCCGCCGGGGTCTATCGCCGCACATTCCTCGCGCCCGTCCGCGATGCTGGCGCAAGGGTGCTGTTGTCAATCGGTGGAGCCGACAGCATCCATGTGGTTTATCTGAACGGCGAGTTCGTCGGGTACGGCACCGATGCTCGGCTCGAGAGCGTTTACGACCTCTCGTCGACGTTGCGTGACGGCGAGAATGATCTGGCAATCGCCGTGATTCGATTCGGTGCGCACAGCTATATCGAGGACCAGGACGGCTGGTGGATGGCGGGCTTGCATCGTCCGGTTTCGTTGATGGTGCGCCCTTCCGTGTCCATAGCGGACGTATGGCTCGACGCTGACTGGGATGCTGACAGCGGTCGGGGTCGGCTTCAAGTGCAGGCCTTCGCGTCATTCACATCGATCGCCGATGGGTGGGCGGTGCGGGTGCAGGTCTCGGATGCCGCGCAGACGCCCGTCGCCGATGCATCCGCCGCGGTTGACGTCGACCATGAGATTACGTATCAGTTCACGGACTTCGCGTCGAAGATGGACCTTGCCGGCCTGGACGTGGCGCCGTGGAGCGCGGAAGATCCGGCCCTTTACAGTTGCCGAATCGACCTGATCGACCCGGCGGGGGTGATCGTCGACAGCACCACGCAGCGAGTCGGCTTCCGCCGCGTCGAGATCGTCGGGCCGGATCTGATGGTGAACGGTCGGCGCGTGTGGATTCACGGCGTGAATCGGCACGATCATCACCCCGACCGCGGCAGCGCCGTGACGGTGGACGACATTCGTGACGACCTGGTCCAGATGCGCCGCCACAACATCACTGCTATCCGCACGTCGCACTATCCGAACCGCCCCGAGTTTCTCGAGCTCTGCGACGAGTTGGGCTTCTACGTCGTCGACGAAGCGGACATCGAGTCGCACGCGTACAACTGGCATGTGTGTGATCGTCCCGAGTACCGCCAAGCGTGGATCGAGCGGGTCGCGCGCATGGTGCAGCGGGACCGCAACCACCCGAGCGTGATCATGTGGAGCCTGGGGAATGAATCGGGCTACGGGTCGAACCATGATGCCGCCGCCGGGTGGGTGCGCCGCGCTGATCCCACCAGGCCCCTGCACTACGAGGATGCCATTCGCACGCAGGGTTGGATCGATGGCGGCCGTCATGCGACGGACGTCGTCTGCCCGATGTACCCGACCGTGCCCGAGGTCGCCGAGTATGGCCGCGCCGTGGCGGAGGGGCGGGCTGATCGTCCTTTCATCATGTGCGAGTACAGCCATGCGATGGGTAATGCCAACGGGTCGCTTGCGGATTACTGGGACGCCATGCATGCCTGGCCGGGCTTGCAAGGCGGCTTCATCTGGGAGTGGAAGGATCACGGCCTGCGGCATGCGGACGCGGCAGATGACCGACTCCACTACGGCGGCATGTTCGGCGACGCACCGCACGACAGCAACTTCATCGCCGACGGCCTGGTATCGGCGGAGCTCGAGCCTCACCCGGCGATGACGGAGGTCGCTTGGGTGTATCGCCCCGTCGCAACTTGGCGGGATGGTGACACCCTCGTGATCGAGAGCCGCCGCGCATTCACCGACCTTGGTGATCTACGCGCCCGCTGGGTCGTCTCGACGGGCGACGAAGTGACGACGGGTGAACTGGAAGTTCCCGACGTCGTGCCCGGGTCGTCTGTGCGTGTGACACTGCCTGACCTCGTTCGCGCTACTGCATGTGGCGTGTTCACGGTGACGTGGGAAACACGGTCCACCACCTGGTACGCCGGCGTCGGCCATGAGGTCGCACGTGATCAAATGGTGATCGGCCGACCGGTCTTCAACACGAACGGCGGATCGAGTCTGCCTGAGCACGGTGTGCTGGCCGGCCCGGAGTTGCAACTGTGGCGCGCCGCGGTCGACAACGACGGGTTCAAGCTGATGTTGGAGCGCGCTGCACGTGAGGCCAAGGGGTCACCGCGATTGCAACGATGGCTGGAGCTTGGGCTTGATTCCGGCGATCCCACGAACTACGTCGGCTACGAGCGCAACACCGCCGACGGCATCGAACGGCACGTTGTCGACGTGCCGGCTGAGCTTGCCGGGCTTCCTCGCATCGGCGTGCGGTACGAGCTTGCCCCGCGCTTCACACGCATGCGCTGGTACGGCCGCGGCCCTGGCGAGAACTACGCCGACCGTAATCGCGGCAGCATGATCGGAATCTGGGAGGCCGATATCGACCGGCTTCCCTACCTGGTGCCCCAGGAGTATGGACTTCGAACCGACGTGGAATGGATGGAACTGGTCGACACTGCGACCGACGAGCGCATTCGGGTCGAGACGGTCGGTGAGCCGTTCGCTTTCTCTGCGATCCGGCATACAGCGACTGCGCTCTACGCCGCGGAGCACTCCGCCGACCTGTGCGCGAACGAACGGTTGATTCTGAGTCTGGACGCGGTACATCGCGGCGTAGGCAACGGTGCATGCGGTCCGGAACCGCACGACGAGTACGAGATCGGCGCAGGACGGTACACGCTCGAGTACCGCATCGGCGGCTGAGTTCTCGAGCAAAGGTGGGGCGCCCCAGGAGAATCCTCGGGGCGCCTCTCTACACGACCGGAGCGCGCTAGGCAGCCTCGTCCGCGGGTGTCAACGGCCGGGCCTCCTTGGGTGCGTCGGGTGCGGCGGCGGGCGGCTTCGGTCGCATGGCCGTCGGCAGAGCAGGGCGGACGCTGCCGGTCGGTGATGGAGGGGTCCACGGCGCGTGAGGAGTGGCGTCATCGAGCAGCGCCGAGCGAATGATGCGTCGAGGGTCATACTGCCGCGGATCGAGGCTGCGCCAGTCGACATCATCGAAGTCGGGACCGAGCTCGTCCTTGGCGCGGCTGGAGAGCGACTTCGCGAGGTCGCGCCCCTTGCGTACCCATACCTTCAGCGTCTCCGCGTAGCCGGGCAGTCGCTCGGGGCCGACCACCAAAGTAGCGATGAGCAGGATGAGGAGAATCTTCTCCGTCGAGATTCCGAGGTACATGCCGTCTCCTAGATGACAGAATCGACCGCGATGCGCGGGTCAGCGGATTGGAAGCGTCGACGCCTGATGCGTTCGAAGATCAGAGTCACCGCCCATGCACCGAGATACAAACCGATCATGGCGGTCGCCAGTAGCAGCATCGAGATGACGTCTGCGGCTGGCGTGGCTAGCGCAGCGAACGCCGTCGCTACGATCACCGCCACGCGCCACCCCCGCAGTAGTTGGTGGGAATTGAAGAGACCCGCGACATGGAGCAACACCAGGAACACCGGTGTAACGAAAGCGATGCCGACGGCAAGCACGAGCTTGAGGATGAAATCGTAGTAGCCCGACGACTGATAAAGCTGCGCGCTGCCGTCCGGTGCGAATGAAGCCATCAGGGCGATGGCGTGGGGCGAGATCATCATGCCGGTGATGCAGCCGATCGCGAATAGCGGGATGGCTGATAGGGCGAAGCCTAGAGTCCATCGCACCTCGCGGCGGGTGAGCCCCGGCACAAGGAACAACCAGAGCTGCATCAACCAAATCGGACCAGCAATGATGAAGCCGACCGCAATGGCGATTCGAATCCTCAAGTCGAATGCCGCAGTCACCGTCGTGAAGCTCAGTGCCGTGAGATCGTCGCGCTCGGCGGCGATCTCACGGATAGGCGAGGAAAGGAACTCGATGATCGGATCTGTCAGTGCAAACGCGGCGATGGCCGCGAGGATCAGCGCGACGAACGAGGTGGCGAGCCGCTTCTTCAGTTCGGCGAGGTGGGCCATCAGGCCCATCGTCGCCGTCCGGCCGCGCTCTTCGTCGCCCGCCGCGGCGGCATTGCGGACGCGACGAGGCATGGTGTCAGGGGGCTTCGGGGGACGGGATGGCCGATGACTGCGCGCGCAGCGTGGGCGACGCAGACGTCTCGCGGACGGCGTCCGCATCGGCCGCCGCGGGTTGCACTGTCGCGCCATCCTCCGCGCGCGACTCCCGGATCTCGCCCTTGAGGATGCGCGCCGATTGGCCGAGACTCTTCGCGAGCGCGGGCAGCTTCGTTGCGCCAAACAGAAGCAGGATCACGATGAGGAGGATGATCAGATGCCATCCGCTGAGGTTTGTGAACATCGTAGGTCTCCTTTGCTGTCGTCCATCACCACAATGTGACGGACGAACGATGTGGTTCGAGAATAGATCAGATCCCGCCCGCGTGCAACCGGTTTTCTTGAGGCGCTACGAGTCTTCGAGCGGCTCGCAGACGCAAAAATCCGGGAGGTCCGCTCGTGCGGGTCTCCCGGATCCTTGCGTGGACCTAGCGGCTCAGTCGTCGATACTGAACCCCTGGTCGTTTCCGTATGCGACGTTCTCGTCCTGCCACTGAATGAGGCCGTCGTTGATGTCGCCGCCCGACAGGTAGACCTGCCCGACGGTGTCGGCATAGATCGAGTTCGCGTATGCCTGCCAGGGCAGATATTGCCAACCGGACGGCACACTCTCTGCGGCATCGGCGAGCACCTGATTGATCTTCTGGCCGCCGAAATACTCAGACTCGATATCGAGGAAGCCGGGATCCTCCAGCTGCGCGCGCGTGGTCGGGAATCCGCCAGCATCCATGACAATGCCCACAGAAGTCTCACTCGTGTTCAGCCAGCGCAGAAACGCCGCGGCGAGAGCCTTGTTCTCACTCGATTCGAGGACCGCCTGACCGCTACCGCCCTGCTCGGCGCTCACTGCGGCACCGCCGTCATAGGTCGGCATCGGCGCGACGCGCCAGTCTCCGGCGCCGTCAGGTGCTGCTCCGGCGAGCAGGCCAGCGAACCAGCCGCCTGCGACGACCGTAGCGATCGTCCCGTCACCGAGCGCCTTGCCCCACTCCTCAGTCCCGCCGGGGATCATGGCGAGAGTGTCCGACTGCAGCAATCCGGTCCACGTGTCAGCCCACCGCACCGAACCCTCGTCCTGCAGGTCGATGGTGACGTTCTCGCCGTCGGCTTGGAACGGCTGACCGCCCGCCTGCCAGATGAGGCCCAGGCCGAGGCCGGAGTAGCCGCCATCGTCGTTCGTGATGTAGACATCGGCGGGGCGCAGCGCTTCGGCGGCCGCGGTGTAGTCGTCCCACGTAGTCGGCACGTCTAGCCCTTGCTCCTCGAATACACGCGCGTTGTAGAACATCGCCATCGGACCCGAGTCCTGTGGCAGACCGACGAGCTTGCCGTCCGAGGATACTTGGCTCCAGGTCGAGGCGGTGAACTGGTCTTCAAGCTCATCCATGCCAAGGGCCGAAAGATCAGCAAGTGCGCCAGGCAGCACGAACTGGGGGAATGACTGATACTCCAGCTGCACCGCGTCTGGTGCGCCGTTACCCGCAGTGATCGCGTTCTGCAGCTTTACGTTGTGGTCGTCGGCGGACGTGGTGCTGACGAAGTCAACCGTGACATTTGGGTACTCCAACTCGAACGCGTCGATCTGGGCCTGAGTCCAGGATGCCCAACCCCAATAGCTGATCGTGCCACCTTCTTCGAGCGCCGCGTCGAGCTCTGCGATGTCGCCCGTCGAGCTATCGGCGCTGCCGGTGTCGCCGGTCGAATCTGCGCTGCAGGCGGCGAGCGTTCCGATGGTCAAAGCCACGGCAGCGGCGGTTCCCAGTGCGCGCGATGCGTGGTGCATGCGTCCTTGCATTGCTGTTTCCTTTCGATGGTGAGGGAGAGCGGGGGTGCGGTGATGGCAGTGCTCCCTCGTCACTGCTTCACTCCTCCGGCGCCCAAGTCGGACTGCCAGTAGCGCTGGAGAAAGAGGAACGCCGCGATGATCGGGGCGATGGTCAGGAGCGATCCGGTGATCACCAGGTTGAAGATGGGATCGGCGCCCGCGCCAACTCCCTGCGCGTTCCATTGCTGGAGCCCGATGGTGAGCGGGAACAACGCTGGATCACTGAGCATGATGAGCGGCAGGAAGTAGTTGTTCCAGGTCGCCACGACTGAGAACAGCGCTACGGTGACGATGCCGGGGAGCAGCATGCGGATCGAGATAGTGAGAAAGGTCCGCAGCTCGCCCGCCCCGTCCACCCGAGCCGCCTCGAGCATCTCATCGGGAATCGCGTCGGCCGCATATACCCAGATCAGGTAGAGGCCGAACGGCGAGATGAGCGAGGGGATGATGACGGCCCAGATCGTATTCGTCAGGCCCAGTTCACTGAACATGAGGAAGGTGGGGACGGCCAGTGCAGTGCCGGGCACGGCGATCGCACCGAGGATTACGGCGAACATCGTTCGTTTGCCGGGGAAGCGGAACTTCGCGAGCCCGTATCCTCCCAGCGTGGCCAGGAGCGTGGCTCCTCCTGCGCCGACGACGACATACAGGACGGTGTTGCCGAACCAGCGCAGAAAAATCCCGTCGCTATAGCTGAGGGTGGCGCCGATATTGTCGAAGAGTGCGAACGGACCTGAGAACCACAGTCCGAAAGATGTGAGCAGCTCGTCTTGTGTTTTGGTCGAGCTGATGAGCAGCCAGACTAGTGGCATGAGCGAGTAGATGACCATGACGCCCATGAGCACCGTCAGCAAAGTCGATGAGCGCGTGCGGGTCACGCCGCGCCGTGTGGAAGGCCTGCTTGCTCCGCGGGTGACGATTGCGCGCGTGGACTGGGTATTGGTGGTGGCGGTCACGAGCGCAGTGCCTCCTTCGCGCCGCGAAGCTGTACCGCGTAGGCGATCCCCGCGGTAATGACGCCCATGATGATCGCGATCGTGGCGGCGTAGTTGAACTGTTGACCGACGAAACTGAGGTTGTAGGCATACATGTTCGGAGTGAAGAACGACGAGATCAGCGTCGGCACAAGCGTCTGAAGAACGTTGGGCTCGTTGAACAGTTGGAAGCTGCCGATGATCGAGAAGATCGTCGCGATGACGAGCGCGCCGCGCAGAGCGGGAAGCTTGATGCTCCAGGCAATGCGAATCGGACCGGCTCCGTCGAGCGCGGCGGCCTCGTAGAGGTCGCTCGGAATCGTGCGCAACGCTGAGTAGAAGATCAGCATGTTGTAGCCGACGAACTCCCACGTGAGGATGTTGCCGATGGCGACGAGGATCCACTGTTGGGAGAGCGGATTCAGCACCTCCGCGCCGAGGGCACTGTTGATGTTGCCGGTCAGGCCATAGCGCTCGCTGTAGATGAATCCCCACATGAGCACGGCGACAACCCCGGGCACGGCGTACGGCAGAAAGACCGCGATGCGGTGGAACTTGGCGCCGGCCAGTCGTCCGCTGTCGATCGCGAGGGCGACCAGCACTGCGACTGTGAGCATGATCGGTACCTGGACGAGCAGCATCAGCATGACGCGAGCTGCCCCGCTCCAGAACTTCTCGTCACCGAAAGCGCGCACATAGTTATCGACACCGACGAAGGCCGTGCCACCGATGAGCTGCGTCTTGAAGAAGCTGAGGTAGACGGAGTAGATCAGCGGTGCAATGAATACCAGCGCAAACACGATCAGAAAGGGGGCGAGGAACGCGAGTCCTGCCCGCGCCTGAGAACTGCGAATTCGATTACGGGAGCGTGCGCGGGGCACCACAGCTGTCGTCATTGACGGTCCAAACTCTAGAACGTGAAACCGGTTTTTCATAACGTATCATACAAGTTTCCATGGGGCGACCCGGGTGCGTCCGCGACTGACAGCGGTGAACGGTCTGAGCTTGAGGCGCGTGAGGGGGCGTATTCCATCGTGTGATGTACGGTCACTCACTCACCTCGCGGCCTCGACCCATCGGTCCTACAATGGTCAGATGAATGAAGAAGCGGAACGGCAGAGCTCGCCATCGCAGACGGATGTCGTCGTTGACGGCATCAAGAATATGATTCTCGAGGGTGAACTCCGCCCGGGCGACCGGCTCCCCATCGAGCGCGATCTCGCCGAGCGTTTGGACGTCTCTCGTGGACCGCTTCGCGAGGGGGTGCGCGCGCTGTGCATCATGGGTGTGCTCGCGACCCGCCAAGGGGACGGCACCTACGTGACATCGCTCGATCCCGGTCTACTCCTTGGTCCTATGAGCTTTCTCGTCGACTTGCAGAGTCCGGACGGCGTGCGACACCTGCAAGCGGTTCGGCGGGTGCTTGAGGCGGAGGCGGTCGTGCAGGCGACGCTCCGCATCGACGAGAAGGGGATCGACGAGGCCGTGCGCCTTCTCGATGGAGCCTCCGCGCTGCTGGCAGAACGCACAGCAGACCATGAGGCATTTATGGAAGCGGACATCGCATTCCACCGGATCATCGCCCGAGCTTCTGGCAACCCGGCCCTCGAGGGGATGATTGATGCACTTGCCGGGCGCACGATCCGCGCTCGCCTGTGGCGCGCGATCAGCGAGGAGGGGGCCGAAGCGCGTACCCATGCGGACCACCTGGCCATCCTTGCGGCGATCCGGCGCCGTGACCCGGATGCGGCCCGGATCAGGATGTCAGCGCACCTGCTCGGGGTCGAGGACTTTCTGATTGATCATGACGATAGTGCGGCCATCTCTGCGCTTGCTGCGGAGCGCGCCGCCCACTGAGATCCGTCGGGGTAGGTGTATTCCGCGACCGACGCGGCGTGCATCTGGGCGCTGTAGCCGGGCTGCGACGGCAGTCGGTATGCGCCGTTCTCGACGATGCACGGGTCGACGAAGTGCTCGTGCAGGTGGTCAACGAATTCGGTGACCCGGTTCTCGAGGGTTCCTGAGACTGCGACGTAGTCGAACACCGACAAGTGCTGCACGAGCTCGCATAGGCCCACACCGCCGGCATGAGGACATACCGGCACACCGAACTTCTTCGCCATGAGGTACACCGAGAGGATCTCGTTGATGCTCGCCAGGCGGGCCGAGTCGAGTTGGCAGAAGTCGATCGCCTCGGCTTGAAACATCTGCTTGAACAGCACTCGGTTCATACCGTGTTCGCCGGTCGCGACTCCGATCGGGTGCACCGCTTTGCGCACGGCGGCATGGCCCAGCACGTCGTCGGGACTCGTTGGCTCTTCGATCCAGAGCGGCTTGAACTCGGCGAGCGCCTGCACCCACTCGATCGCCTCTGGTACGTCCCACATCTGGTTTGCGTCGATCATCAATGCCGCATCCCACCCGATGACTTCCCGCGCGATCGCACACCGTCTGATGTCGTCCTCGAGATTGGCGCCGACCTTCAGCTTGATGTGCCGGTACCCGGCATCGACGGCCTCTTGACACAGTCGACGCAGCTTCTCATCGGAGTACCCCAACCACCCTGCACTCGTCGTATAGCAGGGATACCCTGACGCCTCCAGCTCCGCGATGCGCTGTCCCCGAGTCGGTGCCATCTCTTCGAGCATCTCGCGGGCTTCGTCCTGCGTGAGGGCATCGGTGATGTACTGGAAGTCGGCAACCGATACGAGCTCGGCGGGCGTCATCTCCGCGAGCAGACGCCAGAGCGGTTTGCCGGCGGCGCGGGCCGCCAGATCCCATACGGCGTTCATGACCGCGGCGGTCGCCAGGTGGATCACTCCCTTTTCGGGACCGAGCCACCGGAGCTGGGAGTCGGACTTGAGCTCGCGGTAGATGCCACCGAGGTCACCGACGACGTCGGCGACCGGACGCCCGATCAGGATCGCCGCTCGTAGCTCGGCAGCGAGAACGCACACATCGTTGCCGCGACCGATTGTAAAGGTGAAGCCGTATCCCGACAGATGCGGATCGTCGGTGATCAGCTCCACGTACGCCGCCGAGTAGTCGCCATCCTTGTTCATGGCGTCGGAGCCGTGAAGCTCGTCGGAGGTGGGAAATCGGACGTCGCTGACGCGAACTCCCGTGATGGTCGTCATATGTCTACTCCTGTTTTTGGCACCATAGCGCGCTATATCGCGCCTAAACGTGCAATTCCTCTGACCTATGATACATAGATCGGATCTTTATTGCCCTTCAATAACGGGCGGGATGCGGGGGGCGGTGAGGTCGCGCGGTAGCCGGATACGGATCGCGGGCACCATGCCAGCGTCGCGGGGGAGCGAGAGATGAAGCCCGGAATGGTCCTGACGCCACTCCACGTCCCGTGTCGTCGCCACGGCCTGCACGCGCTCGACCGGCTGCCCATGCGGCGCATCGAGCGCGAGTGCGGAGATCGTGACGGCCTCGCCGGGTTCCGCTCCGAGAAAAATCGCGTAGAGGTCTTCTCGCGCTGTGGTGAAACGGATGTCCTGCGCGACATACGGGGCGCGGGAGACATCGTTGAAGGTACCCGGAATAATTTTCGTCGGGCCCTCCCCAGCGACATGCCACGGCGTGGTGCCGTAGATGGCTTCACCGTTTGCGTGCAGCCAATCACCCACTTCCGTGAGGATGCGCTGCTCGTCGTCCGGGATCCGGCCCGAGGCATCGGGCCCGACGTTGAGGAGCAGTGCGCCATTCTTGCTCACCACATCTGCCAGATCGCCGACCAGGTCGCGCGACTGCTTGTAGTCGTGGCCGTCGACGAAACCCCACGAGTTTTTCGACACGGCGGTGTCGTTCTGCCAGAAGCGCTCCGAGATACCCTCTGTCTGACCGCGCTCGACGTCGAGAACGGCGGTTCCGGGTGCGAATGCGTCGAACTTGTAGTTGATCGCCACCTCCCGACCCCACTCTCTAGCGCGGTTGTAGTAAAAGGCGGCGAGTCGGCGCAGGTATGGCGCGAAGGCGGGCTGCTCGATCCACCAGTCGAACCAGAGCAACAGCGGACGGTATCGATCGATGATCTCGGCCGTGCGCACAAGCCAGTCCTCGAGGAACGCCTCGTCAGGCTGCAGAGCGTCCGAGGCTGCCGGACCGTAGAGCGACCGCGTCGGCCCGGGGGCCAGGACGTCGCTGTCGATCCCCGCGCCGCCGTGGAAGAACCACCAGTTCTCGGCTCGGTGAGACGAGGCGCCAAAACTCATCGATTGTCGTGCGGCGGCTATCGCGAGCTCGCCTAGCACATCTCGCTTCGGACCCATCGTTGAGGCGCGCCACGGAGAGAAGGAGCAGTCGTACATCGCAAAACCGTCGTGGTGCTCGGCGACGGGTACGACGAATCGCGCGCCCGCTCGGCGGAACAAGCGCATCCACTCGTCGGGGTCGAATGCCTCTCCCGTCAGATCCGGGATGAACTTCTCGTACCCGTACTCGTCGACGGGCCCATAGCGCTCTACATGGTGTCGGTGCGTCTCGGTCCATGACAGGTACATCTTTCGGCCGTACCAGTCGCCGCCGCCCATCTCTCCGAAGCTGGCGTCGCAGTGAGCGGGTACCGCGTAGACACCCCAGTGGATGAAGATCCCGAACTTGCCCTCGCGATACCAACGGGGTACGGGGACATCCCGCAGGCTCTCCCAGGTGTCGTCGTACGGGCCGGACTCGATGACCTGGGCGATGGTCTCGAGGTAGTCGTGGTGAGCGCGGGTGTCGAAGTCGCCCAGGCGCGGCGACGTCACGACAGGCCGGCCGGGATCGGCTGACGGGAGTCGGGCTGATCACCCACGCGGGCCTGTGCGTGCCACAGGTCGCGAGTGAGGCGATCCCGTGTCTCCCGATACGCGGGATCGTGGTAAACGTTCCGCAGTTCGTCGGGGTCTTGTTCGAGGTCGTACAGCTCCCACTCCCCGCTGTACACGAAGCCGGTGGTGCCGGGCAAGTCGTATCCGTCGTTGTAGTAATAGATGAGCTTGTACTGCGCATCGCGCCAGCCGTAGTGACCGGGGGTGTTGTGGCTCACGTCGCCGTGTTCCCAATAGCGGTAGTACAGTCCGTCCGCGGGTGCGTCCGGCTCACGAGTGTGGGAGCGAGGCTCGAGGTCGGGCCAGAAGCTCCGCCCTTGCATACGCTCGTGGGGCGCGACGTCGGCTGCCTCGAGGATGCTGCGCGCGAAGTCCACGTTCGAGACGATGCCGTCGTGGACGCGCCCGGCCGGGAGCTCGTGAGGATAGCTGACAAGGAGGGGCATCCGGATCGAGGGATCGAACATGAGGCGCTTGTCGAACCAGCCGTGGTCCCCGAGAAAGAATCCCTGGTCCGACGAGTACATCATGAGCGTGTTGTCGAGGTCACCGCGGTCACGGAGCCACGAGGTGAGCCGACCGACGTTGTCGTCGACCGATGCGACGCATCGAAGGTAGTCCTCCATATAGCGCTGGTATTTCCACAGCGATTCCTCCTCATAGGTCAGGCCTTCGGGAGGGTCGACCTTCAGGTCATTGCGGTCGAGGTGGTCGGCGACGCGCATGGCGGTGCGGCGAACCGAACTGGTGCGCGTGTCGTAGTCGTCGTGGTACGTGTTCGGCACCGGAATCGGATCGGAGTACATCGTCGCGTGGGCCTCGTCGGGTTCCCACGAGCGGTGAGGCGCTTTGTGCCACACGAGCATGCACCAGGGCGCGTCGTCGTCTTGCGCGTCAGCCCACTCGATCGCCAGATCCGTGATGATGTCGGTGGCATATCCCTCGACGGTTCGCACGCCTGTCGGTGAGAGGAAGCGAGGGTTGTGGTACTCGCCCTGCCCGATGAGAACGTCCCAGTAGTCGAATCCTTCGGGGTCGTGGCCGTCGCCGTCTCCCATGTGCCACTTCCCGACCATGGCCGTGCGGTAGCCGGCCGCCCGCAGTTGCGAGATGAATGTCGGCTGCGACGCGTCGATTGGCGTGTAGAGGGTGCGCACGCCGTTCACGTGCGAGTGCGTCCCGGTGAGGATAGATGCCCGCGACGGGGAGCACAGAGCGTTCGTGGCGAAGCACGAGTCGAATCGCCACCCTCGCTCGGCAATAGCGTCGATATGCGGCGTGCGGTTAACGGCCGAGCCGTACGCACTCACGGCGTGCGCCGCGTGGTCGTCGGTCAGGATCAGCACGATGTTCGGTTGACGCGAGGTCATCTTTACTCCTCATCTAGATTCGGCGTAATCATCATACGATGATCCGAGCAATTCGAGCGATAGTGGAAAATTGCGTGAGTATCTTGCGCAAGGTCGCCAAAATGATATGATGTATCTGCCTGCTGGATCATGCATACGAAGGAGTAGCAGCAATGACGAAACAAAGACGTGTAGGTGCCGCGATCGCGGCCAGCGCAGCCTTGACCCTCGCGGTCGCGGGTTGCTCGTCGGACACCGGAGGAAGCGCCGGAGACGACGGCGAACCCGTGGAACTGGAGTTCATGGCTTGGGTGCCGGGCATCGAGAAGCCGATCGAAGTCTGGAACGAGCAAAACCCCGACATCCAGATCAACTTCACGCGCATGCCGAATGGCGAAGAGACCAGCGTGAAGATCAGCTCCGCTGTGGCCGCTGGGAACGCGCCGTGCTTGGCGCAGCTCGCGAACACCCTCACAGCCGGATATGTCGCTAACGGCTACCTGGAGGACCTCAGCGAGTACACCGCAGACATCGAAAGCCAGTTCCTGCCGTGGACATGGGCCGCCTACTCCTTCGGGGATGCGTCCTACGGCATCCCTCAAGACACCGGGCCCATGGTGATGTACTACCGCACCGATGTCTACGAGAGTCTTGGTCTCACCCCGCCTGCCACGTGGGACGAGTACGCCGAACAGGCCGCCGTCATCCACGAGGCGGATCCCGAGATGTACGGCGCGTTCATCGGAACCAACGATCCCAGTTCGTTCGCGAGTTTCGCGGCACAGAACGGCGCGGAGTGGACCTCTGTCGATGGTGAGTCCTGGCGGGTCGCCGTCGACTCGCCCGAAACGGCGGAGGTCGCGGAGTACTGGCAGGGTCTCCTGGATGACGGTGTCGCCACGGCTGGGCCCCGCTACGATCCCAGCTTCTTCAAGCTGCTGACCGACTCCACGCTCGTCAACTATGTTGGTGCGGCATGGAACGCCGGACTGATCTCGTCGAACGTCGCCGACCAGGCCGGCAACTGGGCTGTTGCCCAGATGCCCACGTGGGGTGACGGGGTGACTACGAACAACGGTGGCAGCGCTGTCGGCGTCTTGGACGGTTGCGACCACATCGAAGAGGCAGTCGAGTTCGCCACCTGGCTGAACACGTCTGAGGAGTCCTGGAACTTCATGGCGAACCCTGATGAGGGTGGCAGCCTCTACCCGGCGGCCATCGACGCTCTCGAGTACCCGGTCTTCGACGAGCCCAACGAGTTCTTCGGTGGTCAGGTCCTCGGTGACGCCTTCGCCGAGGCGGCGAGCAGTGTCGAGGGCTACTGGGCATGGGGTCCCAGTGCGAATGAGACGCTGACGGCCTTCCGTGACGGACTGGCCGATGTCTCCCAGGGCCGCTCCACGCTTCCTCAGGTCGTCGAAGAAGCGCAAGCGGACACCGTCGACGCTATGGAAGAGCGCGGGCTCTCGGTCGTCACCGACTAGTCCCCGACACCACAGAAAGATAAGACATGACGCTTGCCACCGAGCGGTCGGCTAGCGGTGTCTCTCGTGCAGGGCGCGGCGTGAATTCCACGCGCCGCGCCCTCACCACGGCAGGACACCGCCGCCGCGCAATCGCTCTCTTCACCATTCCTTTCCTGGCTCTATTCGTATTGACGAACGTGGCGCCGCTCATCTTCGCGATCGGGCAGAGCTTCTTCGCGCGCAAGTCGAGCGGGTTGGGGTTGACGGCGCCCGAGACGATTTTCGTCGGGTTCGACAACTACGCGCGGGTCGTGACCGACCCTGACTTCTGGGGTTCGTTCGGTCACATGTTCGGCATTGCTATCGTCCAGGTGCCGGTGATGTTGGGGGGTGCGCTGGTGCTGGCGCTTCTGCTCGACTCTGCTGCGGCGAGAGGGGTGCGGGCGTTCCGCTTGATTTACTTCCTGCCCTACGCGATCCCGGGACTGATCGGCGCGATCCTGTGGTCGTACCTGTACTCGCCCACGCTCAGCCCGATCGTCGACGCCGCAGCCAACGTCGGGATCGATCTGGACTTCCTTGCTCAGGGGACGGTGCTCTTGTCGATCGGCAACATGATCACGTGGGGATGGATGGGCTACAACATGCTCATCATCCTGTCTGCGTTGCAGTCGATTCCTCGGGAGATGTACGAGGCGGCACGTCTCGACGGTGCCTCGGAGTGGCAACTCGCTCTGCAGATCAAGCTCCCGCAGGTGGGATCAGCGCTCGTGCTGACGGGGACGCTGGCGATCATCGGCGCGATCCAGATCTTCAACGAGGCAAAGGTGCTCGAGACGATCTCCGACAACGTGAACTCCACGTTCGTCCCCACCATGTTCGTCATGCAGGCAGCGTTCCAGTCTGACGACTTCAACTATGCCGCGGCGGCCTCGGTCGTTGTTGCAATCATCGCAGGAGTGCTCTCCATGGTGTACTACCGACTCACGACGCGGAAGGCATCGTGATGGCTACCGCGACTCTCGTTACACCCAACCGACGAAAGACGGCGGCGCCGGCATCGGCGCCCGAAACCCTTCAGGTCTCCAAGGCATCGACGGTGGTGACGTTCGGGATACTTCTCCTCAGCGCGTTCTACTTTCTCGTTCCGGTGTGGTGGCTCATCGTCTCGGCCACCAAAGACAATGGCGACCTGTTCGCGACGAACGGGCTGTGGTTCGGAGAGTTCAATCTCTTCCAGAACATCGTCGACGTCCTCACGTACGAGACCGGCGCCTTCCCCCTGTGGATGGTCAACTCAGTTGTCTACGCAGGTGTGGGCGGCGCGGTTGCGACCCTCCTCGGCGCGGCGTGCGGGTACGCGTTGGCAAAGTACGACTTCTGGGGGCGAGGAGTGCTGTTCGCGTTCGTCATCGCCGGTGTGCTTCTTCCTTCCGCCCTGCTGACCATTCCCTTGTACCTGATGTTCTCGTGGATGGGTATCGTCAACACCTACTTGGCGGTCCTGCTCCCGGCCTTCGTCAGCCCGTTCGCCGTCTACCTCTGCCGCGTGTATGCGGCGGCGAGCGTGTCGGATGAGCTCATCGAAGCAGCGCGCATCGACGGCGCGAGCGAGTTGCGAATCTTCTTCTCGATCTCGCTGCGGATCATGTCGCCGGCGCTGGTCACGGTCTTCCTGTTCACCTTCGTCGCGGTGTGGAACAATTTCTTCCTCCCGCTCGTGATGCTGTCCAGCACCGATCTGTTCCCCGTTACCTTGGGTCTTTACCAATGGTTCTCACGCCAGAACGAGCCGGTGTACAGCCTCGTGATCACCGGCGCATTCCTCTCGGTCATCCCCCTGGTGATCGCGTTCCTTGCACTGCAGCGCTTCTGGCGCGCCGGCCTGACCGCAGGAAGTGTGAAGTCGTGAGGCCTGGCCCCGGGTGGCCGCGACGGGGTCGATCGGCGTCGCCCTATCCCGTCTTCGACTCATCACGCGACGACGCCCCCTGACTGAGCCGGCGTCCAACCGTCCACCATCATTCCTCGAAAGGACCCACATGACCCGCCGCACGACCTCACTCAATGGAGACTGGCGCTTTGCCCTCGACGCCGACATCTCGGCGGAGGCGCGCATCCACGGAAACGTGCAGATCATCGCCAATGAGACCAGCCTGTGGCAGAAGGCCGGCAACCACGGCCTCTCGCGTACCGGCAACCCCGCGCTTGAGGAGTGGCGAGAGGTGCGCGTGCCCCACGACTATGCGCTGGACGGCGACTTCACCGTCGAGGTTGACGCGAAGGTCGGCGGCCTGCGACGTGAACCGGCCGTGTACGCACGCAGCTTCGACCTCGACCCGGTGGGCGAGCATGAGCGCGTGCACATCGAGTTCGATGGAGTGTTCCGCGACTCGCGCGTCTTTGTCAACGGCCACTTCGTCGGGCGCCACCTGAGCGGATACACGTCCTTCGCCTACGACATCACCGAGTTGTGCGAGACAGGTGCGAACACCGTCGTAGTACACGTCGACCCGACCGACAACGAGCTCTGGAGCTATGAGGGAGCCGGCGTGTACCGAGAGGTTCGGCTCGTACGCACCGCCGACGTGTACATCGATGCCCGAACCCTCCATGTACGTGCAGAGGTGGATGGGTCCGTCGCCGTTGATCTGCCCGTGGTGAACATGAGCTTCCACCCGGTGGACGCCGTCGTCCGGTGCGCGGTGTCCGATGGAACAGGCGCCATTGTCGTGGAGTCCGTGCCCACGTCCGTGCGGGTGGGTGATGTCGCCACCTCGTCGACGACGGTGTCAATGACCGTTGTCGATCCGCGTCTGTGGGAGCCCGAGGATGCCGCGCTGTATGTCGTGCGCAGCGAAGTCCTCGTGGGCGACGAGGTGGTCGACAGTGTCACCACCGTCACAGGATTCCGCGACATCCGATTCGACCCGGCGGAGGGCTTTTTCCTCAACGGCAGGAGCACGAAGCTCAAGGGTGTGTGCATACATCAAGACCATGCGGGTGTCGGGGTCGCCGTGCCGCCCGCGCTTCAGGAATGGCGGATGCGACAACTGAAGGAGATGGGGTGCAACGCGATCCGCGTCAGCCACAACCCGCCCGACCCTGCGCTTTTGGACGCCTGCGATCGCGTCGGCATGATGGTGATGGACGAGGTGCGCATCCCCGGTATCGGTGACGAGCTGCTCGGGCAAGCCGAGGACCTCGTCCGCCGGGACCGCAACCATCCATCGGTGATCATGTGGAGCATCGGCAACGAAGAGATGCAGCTGCACGGTCGGCGTGTGGGAAAGGCCATCCTCAAACGCATGCGCCACGCGGTCAGTCGTCTGGACGACCGGCCGACGACCTACGCGATGAACCAGACCTGGGCGGAACTGGTGGACTTCCATGCCGAGGACGGGCCGTTCGTCGATGTGTTCGGCTCGAACTACCGGTCGGGTCAGCGCAGCGAGAACTACGACGATGTCCACGCGAAGTATCCCGACTGGCCCAAGATCGCGACCGAAACGTTCGGGGGTGCCGCGACGCGCGGTCTGTACACGCCGGACCGCGGGGCGAGCTTGCCGATGAGCGTCGGCGACCGGTGGGAAGACCCGGAGAACTTCCCAGACGAGCGCTTTCCGCGCATCGCCAGCGCCTACGGGACGACGCACACCCCGTGGGGCTACACCATCGAAGAGACATGGCGCGACTGCGCATCCCGCCCGTTCCTCTCCGGAACCTTCATCTGGACCGGATTCGACTATCGGGGCGAGACCTTCCCCTACGATTGGCCCTCGGTGATCTCGCGCTTTGGCATCCTTGACTACTGCGGGTTTCCAAAGGAGATCGCCCACTACCTTCGTGCGTGGTGGCGGCCTGAAGACCCGTATACCTTCCTCATGCCGCACTGGACGTGGTACGGCCGGGAGGGGCAGGCCATCGATGTGCAGTGCTACAGCAACGCCGCACGCGTGCAGATCCGGCTGAACGGTGAGGTGGTTGCCGACGACGTGATGCCGGTGAACGGCCGCGTAGACGCTCGTGTGACATACGCACCCGGAGAGCTGACGGCGGTCGGGTTCGATCTCGACGGAGCGGAGGTCTCGCGGGACACCCGCTCGACCGTCTCTGCGCCCGCCCGCATCGAACTCGCGGTCGATCGTGATCGCCTTCGTGCCGGCGGGGATGACCTCGCCGTCGTTGTCGCACGCGTCGTCGACGCGCAGGGGCGGCTGCATCCACTGTCTGACGAAACCCTCTTCTTTGAGGTCTCGGGCCCGGGGGCCGTTCTGGGCACGGGCAACGGGGACCCGAATTCGCACGAGTCGGATCGTGCGCCGAAACGCCGCGCGTTCCACGGTTTGGCGGAGGTGCTGGTGCGTACCACCGACGACGAGGGGGAGATCACCCTGACGGCCTCGGGGTGGAACCTTGAGACGGCGTCGCTCACCTTGCACAGCGCCGGCGATGGGGCGGAAGACCGCTTCGGCGGAGTCGCGTGGCGAGCCACAATGGAACGGATGTGAGCGTGGCCGAGGCCCCCAACGTCGTCCTGATCTTCATGGACGACATGACGCATTGGTCGCTTCGCAGCGGTCAGGTGTCGACCCCGAACCTCGACGCCTTGCGTGCGCGGGGCATCACGTTCACACACGCGGAAAACCAGGGATCGACCATACCCGCGGTGTGCACGCCAGCACGCCGCATGCTGCTGACCGGGATGACGGTTTTCGATTCCGAGCCGGCTTTCGACGACGTCACACGACTCGGGCGTGCACTTACCGGCGCCGGGTACGCCTCGTACTTCACCGGGAAGTGGCACAATCCCGAGTCGGCTCTCGGCGAAGACTACGCCGAAGTCGGCCCGTGGGGTGGTGGAATGCTCGGAACGACGGACACTTCGGACGAGGCCTACCACCGACCCGGTGACTCTGACTCGTGGGACCCCGCGGACGTGGGCCGAGGCGGGCACTGGATGACGCGAGACGACGGGCAGATTCAGCACTCCTCGGAGCGATGGACCGACGCCGCCGTGGGCTTCGTCGCTCGCGACCACGGATCGGCGCCGTTCTTCCTCCACATCGCGTACCACGCGCCACACGACCCGCGGCAGGCTCCTCGCGAATTCCTTGACCAGTACCCTGCGGATCAGATCCGCATCCCCCTGAACTACCTGCCGGAGCATCCGTTCGACAACGGCTCCCTGCGTCTGCGTGATGAGAAGCTCGCGCCGTTCCCCCGCACGGAGGCGGCCGTACAGCTGCACCGCCGGGAGTACTTCGCCATGATCACCCACGTCGACCGGGAGATCGGCCGGCTGCTGGGAGCAATCGACGAGGCGGAGGCACGCTCGGATCGTGAAACGGTGATCGTGTTCTCGGGAGATCATGGTCTCGCCTTGGGGGAGCACGGGTTGTTGGGAAAGCAGAGTCTGTACGACCACAGCACCCGTGTGCCGCTTGTCATCGTCGGCCCTGGCGTGCCTTCCGCGCAGGAGCGGACCACACCTGTCTATTCGGGGAGCATCTACGCCACCATCTGCGATCTCGTCGGCGTCACAGCCCCCGAACACCTGCAGTTCCCCTCTCTCGTTCCGATGATCGACGGACGCGATGCCTCCGGTGACGTGGAGGTCTTCACCGCGTACGGCATGGACCAGCGAGCCGTGCGTCGTGGGCGGTTCAAGCTGATCTCCTACGCGGATGTCGTGCACGATCAGCTGTTCGACACCGTCGCCGATCCGTGGGAACGACACAACCTCATCGCCGATTCCGCGAATGCGGACCTGGTCGAATCGATGAGGGGGCAGCTCCGCCGGGCGCAGATCGCCCTGCACGACCCCGCCGTCGCGTCGGATCACACGCGCGCTGTGACATGACGCAGGCGCCGAATCTGGTCCTGCTCTTCGCGCCGTAGCTTCGAAGTGCAGCCCTTCTCGGACGTTACGCGGGGGCAATCGCGTCGAACTGGCGACGGGCCGCGCGCACATCCGGCAGGTGTCGCTCCGTCCACTCCCGCATCGCGGCGAGCGGGCCTGTCACCGTGAACCCGAGTTCGGTGAGTGAATACTCGACCTGCGGCGGACGCATCTGAGTCAACACCGTCCGCAGGACGAGACCATCCTGTTCCAGCCGGCGTAGCGTCTGCGTCAGCATCTTCTGGGTGATCCCAGGGATGGCACGGCGCAGCTCACCGAAGCGGTGCGGCTGCTGCTCGAGCTTTCCGATGATGAGCGCGGACCACTTCGATGCCACGAGGTCAAGGATGTCCCTGCACGGGCACTCGGCCGAGTAGAGGTCGCCGAAGTGGCCGAGCGAATCGCATGAGTCGTGCGCGATCGTCGGATGGCGACGGCGAGCCACCTCCTCGAGCGCACGACGCAACCCGTGGCTTCGATTGCCGCGTCCGTGGGCTTCTCCGACGTCCAAGCGTTCAACAAGGCATGCCGACGCTACCTCGGTGCTTCTCCGCGAGCAGTGCGACGTGAGACAGGTCGTGGAACCGGCGAAAGCGTGGCGGCCGATACGGACGGCGGAGTCGGCTTGTAGGCACGCGGTCAGCGGCCGAGCCACCCGCCGTCGACTGGCAGAGTGATTCCCGAGACATAGTCCGATGCTCGCGACGCGAGGAACACCGTGGCCCCCGCGAGGTCGCCTGCCTGTCCCCAGCGTGCGGCGGGAATGCGTTCCAAGATGCTCCGCGATCGGTCAGGGTCGTCCTGCAGCGCCTGTGTGTTGTCTGTCGCTATGTAGCCAGGGGCGATCGCGTTGACCGTCACCCCGTGAGCAGTCCATTCGTTCGCGAGTGCCTTCGTCAGTCCCGTGACCCCCGACTTTGACGCCGCGTATCCCGGAACGTTGATGCCGCCCTGGAAGCTGAGCAGCGACGCGGTGAAAATGACCTTGCCGTAGCCCCGCTCGAGCATCCCCCGGCCGAGCGCCTGAGCGAGGACGAACTGGCTCGAAAGGTTCACCTCGAGCACGTGATCCCAGTCGTCGAGCGCATGCGTCGCGGCGGGCGCGCGCCGGATCGTGCCAGCGTTGTTCACCAAGATGTCGATTGGACCGTGTTCGGCGGCGACGGCGTCGGCGAACGAGGCGACCGCGCCGCGATCGGCGAAGTCGACGGCACAGCCGTGGAAACGACGACCGTGGGCCTCCACCCGAGTCCGTACCTCGCTCTCCTCCGCGGACAGCGTGGCGGACACTCCGACGACGTCGGCGCCAGCGGCGGCGAGGGCCTCGGCCATCGCGAGGCCGATGCCGCGCTTGGCGCCGGTGACGACAGCAGTGCGCCCCGTGAGATCGAAGAGCCCGGTCATGATGGCGCTCCTTCGAGCGTCACATCGACAAGGACCTTCATCGCACCTGAGCTCAGCTTCGCGAACGCGTCTTGGATATCTTCGAGCGCGGCGATGTCGGTGATGAGTGCGTCGGCGGGGATGACTCCACGATCGAGCAGTTCGACGGCGTGCTCGAAGTCCGCGCGCTGATACACCCGAGCCCCGAGCAGGCGCAGCTCCCGCCAGAACACCTGCTTGAGGTCGATGGGGCGAGGTTCCGGATGAATCGCGACGACCACGATCGTTCCCCGCACTTTCGCGAGCGACGTCGTGCCCAGTACAGCCGCGGCGGCGCCTGAGACCTCGAACACGACATCCGCACCGGCGCCCGACGTCCACTCTTCGACCGCGGCGACCTGGTCGCTCGCGAGCGGATCGAGGGTGCGGAAGCCGAGCGCTTTCGCAGCGGAACGGCGCGAAGCGTCGACCTCGATGAGAAGCACCTCTGCGCCGACATCCCGAGCGACCGTGGCGATGAGCACGCCGATCGGGCCGCCGCCGATCACCACAGCGTGTTCCCCAGCCGTGAGTTCGGATCGCCGGACGTCGTGCACCGCCACGGCCACCGGTTCGACGAGAGCTGCGTCACGCAGGCGTAGGCCCTCGGGAAGGGGCACGAGTGTGCGTGAGGGAACGTTCCACCGTTCCTGCAGCGCGCCGGTGGAGTCGATGCCGATGAAGTCGAGGTTCTGGCAGATGTGCTGGTTGCCTGCCTCACATGCCGGACAAGCCGAGCACCAATCGAGTGGCATGACGGTGACAGGGTCGCCGACGCCCCACCCGGTCACGCCGTCGCCGAGCGCGGCGACTCGGCCGCTCATCTCATGGCCGATGATCGCGGGGAACGTGACACGTGTGTCCATCGCCCCATGCAGAATGTGCAGATCGGTGCCGCACAGACCCACATGCGAGACGGCGATCTGCACTTCTCCGGGGCCGGGAGGCTTCACCTCGATCGAGGTGGGCACTATTTTTCCCTCGCCGACATACGCAGCAGATCGCATTCGTCCTCATAACCTCTCGACCGATTCGCTTTAGAAAACCGGTTGCTCATAGTAGGTTGACAGCGTTGCCTCGAAGGCAGCGCGCAGGGGGCTTGTTCGGCGACGCGTGGGTCGACCACCCGCCTGCTATAAATAGGTTAGATGAATTTTCCCACCAACGTGTACGAAGGGCTGCTGATGACTCGACCCAACATCGTCATCATCTACATGGACGACCTCGGCTACGGCGACGTCGGCGCCTATGGGGCCACGTCCGTTGAGACGGCGAACATGGACCGCCTTGCCCGCAACGGGCTGCGCTTCACCGATGGGTACGCGACGTCTGCGACGTGCACGCCGAGTCGGTACGCACTCCTCACCGGCGAGTACCCGTGGCGCAAGTCCGGGGCGGAGATCCTGGCCGGCGACGCCGCGATGCTCATCGAAGAAGATCAGATGACTCTGCCGGGAATGCTCGCGGCGCAGGGCTACCGCACGGGGATCGTTGGAAAGTGGCACCTTGGTCTCGGCAACGGTGAAATCGACTGGAATCGTCCCATCCAGCCCAGCCCCAACGATGTCGGTTTCGACGAGAGTTACATCATCGCGGCTACCCAGGATCGGGTCCCGACCGTGTACATCAAGGACCGTTCGGTCGTCGGTCTCGATCCGGAGGATCCGATAGAGGTCTCATACGATCAGCCGTTCCCGGGCGAGCCGACCGGAGCGACGCATCCGGAGCTCCTGCGCATCGCTTCGTCGCACGGGCATGACAACGCGATCGTGAACGGGATCGGACGCATCGGCTTCATGCGGGGCGGCCAATCGGCCCGGTGGCGTGACGAGGACATGGCCGAACACCTCGTCGAGCGGGCGCGGGACTACATCCGCAGGTCACACGGTTCCGGAGAGGACGACGACCCGTTCTTCCTCTACTTCGCTCTGCACCAGCCCCATGTTCCCCGGACCCCCGGTGCCCGTTTCGTCGGCGCGACCGACATGGGGCCGCGCGGCGATGCCATCGCCGAGGCGGACTGGTGTATCGGGCAGATCTTGGATGAACTCACCGACGCTGGAGTGCTCGACGACACCCTGATCGTCTTTTCGAGCGACAACGGTCCGGTGCTCGACGATGGGTATCAGGACGGCGCGGAGGAGCTCATCGGCGATCACCGCCCCACGGGCCCTCTTCGCGGCGGAAAGTACAGTCTCTTCGACGCGGGCACGCGCGTCCCGTTCATCGTGCACTGGCCAGCGCGTGTGAAGCCGGGGACGAGCAGCGCCTTGGTCTGCCAGATGGACCTTCTCGCTTCGATCGCCGCCCTCATCGGTGCCGAGGTGCCGACCCGCGACTCCGAGAACCAGCTGGATGCCCTCCTCGGTGACAGCGATGACGGTCGCGACTCGCTCGTGGTCGAGGCGATTCACCGGACGGCGTTCCGGCGTGGTGATTGGGCGATGATCCCGCCGTATGCCGGACCGGCTTGGATGCCTGCTAAACGGATCGAGACAGGTCAAGCTGATCGGTACCGCCTCTACAACCTGCGCGAGGATCCGCACCAAGATCACGACCTCGCCTCTGCTCAACCTGAGCTTCTCGAAGCCCTTATCGAGGAGTTCGAGGAGCTCGTGCGAGAGCGCGTGTCATCGAACGGCGGATCCCAGTGACCAACGCGATCATTCCTGCGCCGTCGTCCATCACCTTGGGTACGTCTGGCCTTGGACGCGACGCGCACGCGGGCACGGAAGGTCATCGACGCGCGGTCGAACTCGCGGTGGCCATGCTACGCAGCCCGCACACTCTCCTCGACACAGCCAACGAGTATGACGGCGGTCGTTCCGAGGAAGTGATCGGACTCGCGATGCGGGAGGTGGGGATCGCCGGGCCAGCGCCGGTCGTCACGAAGGTCGACCGCGATCTCGGCAGCGGTGTCTTCGACCGTGACCGCGTGCTGCGTTCCTACGACGAGAGCCTCGCGCGTCTCGGCGTCGACCGAGTATCGCTGGTTCACCTTCACGATCCCTTCACTATCAGCTTCGAGGAGGCCGCGGCCCCCGGTGGAGCGATCGAAGGTCTCATAGAGCTGCGGGACAGCGGCGCGGTCGATTCAATCGGTGTCGCCGCCGGCCCCCTGCCGATGGTGCGACCCTACGTTGAGACCGGCCTCTTCGACGCGATCCTCGTGCACAACCGGCTGACACTCGTCGATCAGTCGGCTGCGGATCTGTTCGCGGCGGCCCGAGAACGGGGGATGACGGTCTTCAACGCTGCCCCCTTCGGGGCGGGGTTGCTGGCGAAAGGCTCAGCGTCGGGAGCACGATACGGGTATCACGAGACCACCCCGGAACTCCGCGACTGGGTGGCCTCGGCCGAGCAGGCATGCAGCGCTCGGGGTGTGGATCTCAAAGCCGCCGCGCTGCAGTTCTCGCTGAACTCGCCGCTGGTGCATTCGACTGTGGTGAGTGCCTCGTCGCCGGAGCGACTTACGCAGCTCGCCGCACTGGTATCGGCCTCGATCCCCGCCGAGCTGTGGGACGACCTCGCCGCACTAGGACCCGCGCCCTCGAACCTGGACGACGATCGGCCTGAAGCGCGCTGAGGCGCGCGGGGCGACCGATAGTCGAAGAGACCGACCGCCCGCCCTTGCCGGACGGTGCAGACGCGCGGCTCAGTCGATCCGCTCGAAACGGAACGAGAACGTGCGCGCGCCCGGCCACAGCGCGTGCGTCGGCTCGACATCCGGCCCGCATGCACGCGACCCGAGTCCGTGCACGGCGTCGTCGAGATAGAGGTGGTTGCGCGAAGACGTTGGCAGCTCGTAGGGGTGCGTCGCGGCGTCGAGCTCGTGGGCAGACCACCTGGCGTACGTGAACCCCGGGTATCCGGGTGCCCGACGCGGCCCCGAGAGCACACGCAGTCCGTGCCCCTGTGCGTCTCGGACTTCGAGGTGTCGCACATTGCCGCGATGACCGGAGTCTTGCGGGCGTGCGTGCATCGTGTTGAGCGCATCGAGGTGCGACCGATGATGACCCGCCCATGCGCCCTCGGCCATATCGGGGTACCACTCGCCTGGGCCGCTGCCGACCCACGACACGTCTTCAAGGGCGGAGGGCAACGTCAGGTGCACCCCGACGCGCGGCCAGCTCGAGTCCCATCCGGTGCTGGGAACAACATCGACCACCAGTAGCGGGCTTGCGCCGTCGAGGTCGTGCCACTCATAGCTCACCCGAAGCTGAGGCGCCTTGTCGGCGGCGCTGATCGCGACGTCGGTTCGCAGCGTGCGCTCACCGCGCCAGATACCGATCACCCGATGCCGCAGGCGATGAAGGCCGCGGTCCCGCCATCGTTTCTCGGACGACTCTCCGGGAATGAGTCCCAGTCCGCGATCGGTAGATTCGGGCGCACCGAGTTCGAACGAGCCCGCTCCGAGCCCGCGATCGTTGTCGGTCGGCGCTCGCCACAATTCGAGCCGCGGACCATCGACCGGCCAACCGAGCAGTGATGTCAGCGCCCCCGAACGAGCATCGAACTCGCCGGCGGGGAACGTGAGGTCGTCGTTCGGTGACACGACAGCCGAGACATGAATGGTACCGGGCAGGCGCATGGGCGCCGAAGCCGTGGTCTGAGCGCGAGCGACGACGTGTCCAGCCGCAGCCCATTCGGTGCCCTTGCGTAGCGATGCGGTGACGGTGAGCCAGCGCGACGGGTCCGACCGCCGGGCCGCGACCGCCGCTTCGGGTAGTTCGACGGTGCGCGAGGCGCCCGGCGCGACGTCGGGCACGTCGAGCGCCCAACGGTCGGCGCCGCCACTGGGGGAGTCGACGGTGACGACGAAGTCGTACCCGTCGGTGCCCAGGGTGTGCGCTCTGTTGCGGATGCTCAGACCAGCATCCGAGAATTCGAAGATGATCGGTGACGATACGGCCGCGTACTCGACGAGACCTGCGGTCGCGGTGCCGTCCGAGAGCACGAGTCCGTCGATGACGAAGTTGCCGTCATGCACTTCTTCGCCGAAGTCGCCGCCGTGCGCGAAGTACGTGCCCTTCTCGGGATCTTCCACTTCGAGTCCGTGGTCTCGCCACTCCCAGATGAATCCGCCGTGCAGTCGACCATGAGCATCGACGACTTCGTCATACCAGTCGAGACCGCCCGGGCCCGTGCCGAGCGCGGCACCGTATTCACACATCAGCATGGGTCGCGAGCGCACTCGTGCAGCTTCGGCCGGGGCGCATGCGAAGATGTCGCCCTCGTCGCGGGCGATCGTCGCGAGCTCGGTCGGCGTGGGGTACATCCGCGAGTACACGTCTGTGTAGGCACCCGTGTAGTCGCCTTCGTAGTGCACCGGACGGCTCGGGTCACGACGTGCTGTCCATGACGACATAGCGGCAAGATTTCGCCCGGTGCCAGACTCATTGCCGAGCGACCACAGCACGATCGACGCATGATTCTTGTCGCGCTCGACCGTACGCTCCATGCGGTCGAGGTAGGCCTCGCGCCACTGAGGATCGTCTGAGGGATTGCCAGCCCAGTCCACGAAATAGAACGCGTGGGTCTCGAGATCGCACTCCAAGATGACCCACAGACCGAGTTCGTCGCACATGTCGAGAACGCGCGGGTGCGGGGGATAGTGGCTGGTGCGTACGGCGTTGATGTTGTGGCGCTTCATCATCACGAGGTCGGCGCGGACGGAGTCTTCGTCGAACACCCGGCCCAGTTGGTGGTGAAACTCGTGGCGGTTGACTCCGCGGAACGTGACCGGCTCGCCGTTGATGAGTAGCCGATCTCCCTCGATTTGCACGGTACGAAATCCGACGCGAAGCCGCACCGTTTCGCCGACGCTTGTCACGATCGTGTCGTAAAGTCGCGGAACCTCGGCCGACCATGGCTGCACCTCCCCGAGGTCGATCGGTGCTCCATCGAGCGCGGCGCGGTCGACGAAGGTGATCTCGGCGCCCAATTCGGGAACACTCACCGAGACGGGGAACGCGGACTCCGGCGCATCGATGCGCGCCGTGAGCGCACCGCGACCAGTGGTGGCGTCGAAGTCAGCCTGAACCCAGACGTCTTCCATGCTCCCCGTCGGCCGCGCCAAAAGGGTGACGTCGCGGAAGATGCCCGGCAGCCACCACTGGTCTTGGTCTTCGAGATAGGTTCCCGGCGACCACTGGTGCACGCGGACGGCCAGCACGTTGCGTCCCGGGCGTAGCAGGGAGCCGACATCGAACTCCTGCACCAGCCGGCTTCCCATGCTGGTTCCGACCTCGGTGCCGTTGACCCACACCCGGAAGGCTGATTCAACGCCATCGAAGCGCAACAGCGTGCGCGGTGCGTTCCATCCGTCGAGATCGAACTCGCGCCGGTAGTCACCCGTGGGATTCTCATCCGGAACATGCGGCGGGTCCAGCGGGATCGGTAGCTGAATGTTCGTGTAGATCGGTGCGCCATAGGATCCCCCTGAGGGCAGGACCCAGTGCGAGGGCACCGCGATCTCGCCGGCAGTGGGGGCAGGTGCGTCGAGGTCGACGAAGTCGAGCGGTGCGTCGGCACGTGGCGAGAGACGGAACCACCACTGCCCATTCAGATCTCTGAAGTCTGCGCTACTCGCGACGCGTGCGCGGGGTTTACTCACGAAGCCCGACGACGGAAGAGTCGAGCTAAGCAGCGGTTGCGGGGCTGTGGCGAATGACATTCTGCACCTCTGTGTGACGGCGATACGCTTAAAAAACCGGTTTCGCGTCCTAGAGTACCGTTCAAGCAGAGGTTCGTGGCAATCACCCCACGGCGAATGCGCGCCGACTCGACCTGCCCGAGCGTTTACTTGGTCGCCCCTGGCTTCCGCTGCGCGTAGCCGTCGGCACGTAATAATGAGGGTGCAACCGCGCGCAGCTCAACGGTTGGCGCATCCGCCTGCGAATAGGCTGGATCGATGAATAGGCGCGAAACCATGGAAGCCGTGCGGATCACTGCTCACGGAGGGCCAGAGCCGCCACCTACCCGTTGAGCCGTGCGGCAGAGGCCCAGTCGCAATTGGCGCGCAGAAATCACCTCGGCAAGATCGTCTTGCACCCGTAGTCGGAGGCGCGGCGACCGCGGGCCTTGCTGCCGGCTACCGCGGGCTGTTGGAGGAGATATCCGATGACGCCACCTTTGCGCGGCGGTTGCGGCGGATCGCCTTTTCGATCTCGACGAATATCGGGACGATCAAAGCCAAGCCGAGGCAGACGAGCCACTCCCCGCCATCGAGCGCCGTTGTTCCGACGAAGCGCTGCATGAACTCGATCTCGACCGCTGCCACGGTGAGAACGACGGGAATCGAGAGCCACTTCACGGCGGTGAGGATCGGCGCGACCAGACCCGATTCGGGGTCGCGACGCATGACCAGGCCGCTGAGGATCGCTCCGAAGGCGGCCACGACGAACGCCATGGTGACCGGGGTGCTCGGCTCGGTCGAACTCAGTTGCTCAGGGTAGATCAGCAACGGAACGAGAGTAACGGCGAACAAGACCGTGCCGTACACGAGCCAAAGGGTCACAGCCGCACGATTGGCGATCGTCTTCTTCGGATCGCGCGGTGGCTTCTGCATGATCCCGTCGGGAGTGGGATCGAGCAAGATGGTGATCACCGGGAAGATCGTGACGAAGAAGTTCAGGAACAGCACCATGACGGGCGTGAGCGGCACGCCGTTGTTGATGTTGAAGATACTGGCGACGAGGAAGAGCAGCACCAGCGAGAACAGCTGCGACATCTGGAACCGCACGTAGCTGACGATCTTGTCGTAGATCGCCCGGCCGAGCCGCACGGCGGTGACGAGCGTGCCGAAGTTGTCGTCGACGAGGATCATCTTTCCCGCCTGTTTCGTCACTTCGCTGCCCGACCCCATGGCCACACCGATGTCGGCCTGCTTGAGGGCTGCGGCGTCGTTGACCGCGTCGCCGGTCATCGCGACGACAGCGCCTTCCTCTTGCATGAGTCTGGCCAACCGCAGCTTGTCTTCGGGGGTGACTCGGCCGAAGACGTGCAGGCGCGGCAGCGCCAATTTCACCTCGTCGTCGGTCATTGCCTGCAGGTCTGCGCCGCTGAGGGCACCTTCGCCGAGCCCCAGCTTGCCACCGATTGCAGAGGCTGTGATCGCGTGATCTCCAGTGATCATGCGCACTTCGATGCCTGCCTCACGCGCGATCCGCACTGCCTCTTTCGATGAGGGCCGCAGTGGGTCGATGATCCCGACGAGGCCGACGAAGGTCAGGTCGTTGATTGATGCCATCGGATCGTCGGGTATTTCGGCGCCTTCAGCAAAACGTCGATAGGCGAAAGCGAGCACACGCAGTCCTTGCGTCGACAGCGCTTCGTTCGCTTCGACGACGGCCGCGCGCCCTTCATCGATCGGTACAATGCCAGATGCTGTCGCAACTGAGCCGCAGCGGTCGAGCACCACATCGGGGCCGCCTTTGACGAATGCCACGCTGCCGCCAGCGGTCTCACCCGGCACGCTGTGGAATGTCGCCATGAACTTGTACGCCGAATCAAATGGCACCTCGGCCAACCGTGGGTACGCTGCCCGCGACAGCTCGGCATCCGCCCCCAACTTCGCGGCAAGCACGACCAATGCCGCTTCGGTGGGATCGCCGACAACGACGCCGTCATCTGACACCGTCGCGTCGCTGCACAGCGCCAAGCCTGATGACAGCACCGAAAAGTCCTGGGTGTGGTCGCCCGTCGCACTGCGGATCTGACCAGACTTCTCGTAGCCGTTCCCTGAAACTGTGAACCACTGACCACGGAAGTACAGCGATTCCACCGTCATCTCGTTCATCGTGAGAGTGCCGGTCTTGTCGGAGTTGATGGCACTCGTGGCTCCGAGCGTTTCGACATCCGTGAGGTTCTTCACCACTGCCTGATGCTCGGCGAGTTGCCGGGCTCCGTAAGAAAGCATCGCCTGTACGAACGTGGGCATGCCGGTGGGGATCGCCGAGATCGCCATCGAGATGCCGAGCAGAACGACGGATGCCACCTCTTGGCCACGCATCAACCCAGTGATGATGATGACAGCGACCGCGCCCCAGGCGACCCACCCTAGGACTCCTGTCAGCGCATCGAGTTCGCGCTGCAACGGTGACTTCGCAGGTTTGACCGCGGACAGCATCGAGGCGATGCGACCCATCTGCGTGGCCATCCCCGTGTCGGTGACGACTACGCTCGCCGTGCCGCGCGTGATCTGTGTGTTCTGGAAGACCATGTTCACCCGGTCGCCCAGCGGGGTGTCTGCACTGTCGAGCGTCGCGGCGTCTTTGGGAATCGGCGCACTCTCGCCGGTCAGCGCGGCCTCCTGTGCCTCGAGCGTCGCCGACTTCAGGATGCGCCCGTCAGCGGGCACAACGTCGCCTGCCTCGAGCGCGAGCAGGTCGCCGGGCACGAGCGCGGTTGCGTCCACCTGCATGAGGCTGCCATCGCGAATGACCCGCGCCTGCGGAATCTGCATACGCGAGAGTGCGTCAACCGATGCTTTCGCCTTCATCTCCTGACGAGTGCCCAGAACGACGTTCAGCGCGACGAGCGCCCCGACGAGAACACCCACGCTGATCTGATCGATCAAGAAGCTCACCACCGCGACGACAACCAGCATGATGTTCATCGGGTCGACGAGTTGTCGGAAAGCCACCTGCCACACCGACGGCGCCGGTTCGGCGGCGATTGCGTTGGGGCCGTGTTCGCTCAGGCGTCGAGACGCCTCTGCGGTGGTCAACCCGCGTTCCCTGTCACCGCCAACCGCTGCGATAACCATGTCGGGGTCTTCAGAATGCCAGATGGTCTCAGCAGCGGAGTCAGCCGTCGTCATTACTCGACGCTAGCCGAATCGGGTTCTCCCTGACAGTGTTTCGCGCCTCCCGTCGGGTGTGGCCGGTCGCAAGGCAAGTCATACGCACCTCGCTAGGTGGCTGCCACGGGCGCAAGTTCGGGCTGAGGGTAGCGGCGTGCTAGCTGGTCGGCGATAGCGTGAACGGCGAGCAGACCGAGTGCGAGCAGCCCGATACCCGCGAGAAACTGGAATCCGCGTTGTTCGGCGACGAAGGCGACGTCGTCGGGCGCCGCAGAGTAGAGCACGAGGGCGAAGGTATACAGACCGTACATCCGCCAGTACGTCTTTCGTTGCATCAGGGCCCCGAGGAATGCGAGCAGAGCAAGCGCCGTCAAGGCCCACGCGGGAAGGGCGACGCTGGCGACGAGCGCCGCAGCTGCCGCCCCGCACGCGGTGCCCACCGCCTTCTCTCGGATGCGTTCTCGACGACCCAGCAGCAGATACATGACAAGTATGAGCACCGGTTCGGGCACCCAGTACGGTTCACTCCATGCCAAGGCGACGCCCAGGCTCGCGGCAGCGCCCATCACGCCCCCGAACATGAGTGCGATGACCGCCGTCACCGGCCATGAGTGGTGGTCACCGTCGACTACGGGTGGCGCGCCAAACCGGCGAACGATGATGATGCCGTATCCGGTTCCGACGGCCACAACAGTTCCGAAGATGACGGCGTCGCTCGCGGACGAAGTGGGCGTGACGAGTGTCGCAGCGAAAGGTGCCATCAACATCACGGGGAACCAGCCGAATCGGAACCCCACACCCGAGAGCAGGCCGACTGCAGCCAACAGCACTGCCCACCACCACCCGTACGCGGTGTAGGCGCCCAATCCCGCGACGATGCCGACGACGGGAGCGACGTAGGCCATCCTTCGGGTGCCGCCGAGTTTGGCGCCTAACGCGCCCCACAGCACTCCCGTGAAGAGCGCCGAGACGCCGAGTGCGCCGACCAGGCCGGCCGCCACCGCGGCGGGGATCACCGCGCCGACGACGATCATGCCGAGGAAATGGGCAACGCGTCGCACTGCTGGCATCGCTTCGCTGCGGGCATCGCTCGCTCCCGCGTTGCTCGACTCTTGCGGCTCCGCCATGCGATCACCACCCGCCCGACTCAAAAGCGCTTGCCATCACACCTCATCGTGGCACAGCACGAAGTCATCCGATTCTTGGGAAGACGACCATTGTTGGCTCAGTTGCACACTCGCGCTGGCGCGGAGCTCTGCGCGCTTGGATCCCAAACGCCGGCTGACATGGGACTTTTATCACCGCAATAAGACCTTTTGCTCCCGAGGTCAACCCTCTGAAGTGATCCGTTCATCGTGCCTAGCATCAGTGACGAGCCCCCTGATTTGAGCGGAAGAGGAGTCGCAAAATGGCTGAAGACCACGACGACATCACAATCCCCGGTGCACCCGCATCAAAGCCCGCGGCAGTAGAAGAGCCCACCAGCCCGCGAGAGCCGTTGCCACCGAAACCAGATCAATCCTCGCCAGAGCCGCGCACTCCAACCGGCGCTCCACTCGATGCGAGCGCAACCGCGCTAGGACAGCAGGGTGCGTACCTGACCACTGCCCAGGGTGCACGGCTGACCGACACCGACCACTCGCTCAAGGCCGGTCCGCGCGGACCGGTGCTGCTGCAGGACCACCATCTGCGTGAGAAGATCACCCACTTCGATCATGAGCGCATTCCGGAACGCGTGGTGCACGCACGCGGTGCGGCCGCACACGGTGAGTTCATCGCCAACGGCGCGGCAGAGTCGGTGACGAAAGCAGGGTTCTTGCGCGCCGGCGCCAAGACTCCAGTTTTCGTTAGATTCTCGACCGTGCTGGGTTCGCGCGGCTCGGCAGACACAGTTCGCGACACCCGCGGTTTCGCGACCAAGTTCTACACCGATGAAGGCGTCTACGACCTCGTCGGAAACAACATCCCGGTCTTCTTCATCCAAGATGCCATCAAGTTCCCCGACATCATTCATGCGGCCAAGCCTCATCCTGACCGCGAAATCCCGCAGGCGCAGTCCGCGCACGACACGTTCTGGGATTTCGTGTCGCTTCACACCGAGGCGCAAGCGCACACCATCTGGAACATGTCAGATCGTGGCATCCCTCGCTCTTATCGAATGATGCAGGGTTTCGGGGTTCACACATTCCGAATGATGAACGCCGACGGCGAGACCACGCTGGTCAAGTTCCACTGGCGGCCGAAGCTCGGCACGCACTCGCTGACGTGGGAAGAGGCGCAGATCGCGGCCGGCAAAGACCCGGACTTTCATCGGCGTGATCTCGCCGACGCTATCGAAGCAGGTGCGCACCCCCAGTGGGATCTTGCGCTGCAGGTGATGCCCGACACACCCGACGAGACGTTCGAGGGCATTGATCTGCTCGATCCGACCAAGTTCGTGCCGGAAGAGATCGCTCCCTTGCAGGTGGTCGGCACCATGACGCTCACCGCGAACCCGACGAACTACTTCGCTGAGACAGAACAGGTCGCCTTTCACCCCGGACACCTCGTGCCCGGCATCGATGTCACCAACGACCCACTGCTGCAAGGCCGACTGTTCTCGTATATTGACACTCAGATCACGCGCTTGGGCGGCCCGAACTTCGCGCAGTTGCCGATCAACCGACCCCATGCTGACGTCAACGACATGCTCCGCGATGGGATGCATCAGAGTGCGGTTCATGCGGGCGTCGCGCCGTACAAACCGAACTCGCTCGATGGGGGTTGCCCGTTCCACGCGGGTGCAGACGAGGGAGCATTCATCGATGCGCCTGTCACCGTCTCGGAGTCGGTGAAGGAACGCGCGCAACCTCGCAGTTTCGACGATCACTTCTCGCAAGCACGCCTCTTCTATCGGTCCTTGACCGAGATAGAGCAGCAGCACGTCGCCGAGGCGTACTCGTTCGAGCTCTCGAAGTGCTACGAGCAGGCGATCAAAGACCGACAACTCGCGGCGCTTGCAAATATCGATGAGCAACTCTGCTCGGACGTAGCCCGAGCGCTCGGCGCCACACCTCCCTCGGCCACGATCGAGATTGCTGACGTCGCGCTCAGCCCCGCGCTTCGCATGGTTGGCGACACCTGGCCGACCGACGGACGGATCGTCGGTATCGTCGCGAATGATGACACCAGCGTCGATGTGCTGACTTCTGTGCGCGCAGCGTTGAATGAGGCGGGTGTGCTCCCGTTCGTCATCGCTCCCCACGGCGGCACTCTTTCCGGCATCCCGATCCAGCGCACCGCGCAGACCGCCGCGAGCATCGAGTTCGATGCGCTGATCGCGCTCGCGCCGTCAGAAGACGCCCGAACTCTCCGACTGTTTGATGAAGCGCTTCGCCATGGTAAAGCGATCGGTGCGACAGAAGACGGGCTCGGACTGCTGAACGAGGCCGGCTTCGACGAAGGCGGCGTGGGTGTGATCACGGGAGAGTCGAGTGCCGTCGTCGACGGCATTCTCGAACTGCTGCCCGCTCACCGCGTATGGGAGCGCCTTGCCTGATCGCCCGTCATACAACAAAGGAAGAAGGATCAGCATGGATCGAAACCACGCAGAAAACTCGCCGAGTCAAGACACCGATGACACCGAAAAAGCCGGCGGGCTCGGAGCAGACGGAACCATTCCGGCCGAACCTGACGGAGTCGCCGCGGGCCACAACGGCGAAGCATCCACGTTCGAACCGGAAGAGGACGAACAAGCCTAGGCAACGTCGCGGTTGGGCAGCGAGTTCTCGTGACTTGCTGCCCAACCAGGCGGAGCGAATCTGACAAGGAGGACTCATGAAAGCACTCACCTGGCAGGGGAAAAGAAAGGTCTCTGTTGAAGAGGTTCCTGACCCCACAATTTTGGAGCACACCGATGCGATCGTGAAGATCACATCTACCGCGATCTGCGGATCGGATCTGCACCTGTACGAGCTCTTCGGGCCCTTCATTGACGCCGGAGACGTGCTTGGGCACGAAGCGATGGGGGTGGTGGTCGAGGTCGGCAATGCCGTCACGGCTCTGAAGCCCGGTGACCGCGTCGTTGTCCCGTTCAACATCTCGTGCGGGCACTGTTTCATGTGCGAGAGAGGGCTCCAGTCGCAGTGCGAAACCACGCAGGTCACAGAGTATGGCAGCGGCGGCTCACTGTTTGGATACACCAAGCTGTACGGCCAGGTGCCGGGAGGACAGGCCGAGTACCTGCGCGTTCCCCTGGCCGACTACAACCACATCAAGGTGGGTGAAGATCTACCTGATCAGCGGTTTCTGTTTCTCAGCGATATTCTTCCCACAGCGTGGCAGGGCGTGCAGTACGCGCGCGTGCCTGACGGCGGCACCCTCGCAGTGATGGGCCTCGGTCCGGTCGGCCAGTTCGCGGCTCGCGTTGGTGTGCACCTCGGCTATCGCGTGCTTGCCGTCGATCCGGTGCTCGAACGCCGCGAGATGGCGAGTCGCCATGGAGTGGAAGCGTTCGACCTCACTGATGACGTAGTTGCGCAACTGCGTGACCTCACCGAGGGGCGAGGCGCAGATGGTGTGGTGGACGCAGTAGGCATGGAAGCGCACGGCAGTCCGGTCGTCAAAGCGACTCACGCCGTCATGGGCGCGCTACCGAGCGCAGCCGCGCGACCGATGATGGAGCACAGCGGCGTTGATCGACTGGCGGCCGTGTATTCGTCGATTGACGTGGTACGACGCGGGGGGACGGTGTCACTCAGCGGAGTGTATGCGGGCGAAGCCGACATCTTGCCGATGAAGACGCTTTTCGACAAGCAGATCAGCGTGCGCATGGGCCAATGCAACGTCAAGCGATGGATCGATGACCTTCTTCCTCTCGTCGAAGACTCTTCCGACCCGTTCGGCGTGATGGACCTCGTCACGCATGAAGTGCCGCTCGTCGATGCGCCCGCGATGTACGAGACCTTTCAGAAGAAGGAGGACGGCTGCATCAAGGTTGTTCTCAAACCCTGACTCAGCGGGGCATCAAGTTGGGAAGGGCGGTAGCGCCAAACTCGTGCTTCAAAGCGCTCAGCGCTGCGTGCCACCCCGCAAGGCCATGCATGCCCGGTCCAGGGCTGGATGACGCTCCTGCAAGGTAGACGCCCGGCATCGGCGTGCGCCACGGATCGCTTGACAGGACCGGTCTCTGGAGCAGCTGCCGAACGCTGGGTTCGCCCGAGGAGATATCTCCGCCCACGTAGTTCGGATTGTGCGAGGCGACCTCTGTCGCAGTGCGCGAAGCCGTAGCAACGATCGTGTCGCGGAACCCGGGGGCGAACCGCTCGATCTGTTTGATCACCACCTCGGTGCGATCTACGTCGGATCCCGCAGGCACATGCGTGTACGCCCAGAGGGTGTGCATTCCTTCTGGCGTCCTCGTGGCGTCGAACACCGTGGGCTGCGACACGAGCACATAGGGGTTCTCACTCAGATGCCCGCGAACCACACCGTTTTCGGATGCTTGGATTTCTGCGCGCGTGCCCCCGACGTGAACTGTCCCGGCACCTCGCACGGTCGTGTTCGTCCAGGGCACTGGCTCAGAGAGCGCGAAATCGACTTTCGCGACAGCGTTTCCGTAGCGGAAGCGTTCCAGGCGGCGGCGGTACCGTGACGGCATGCGATCTCGCGCAAGTCTCAGCAGTGCGCGCGGGGTCACATCAAGCAATGTCGCGCGTGCGCGCGGCAGCTCATCGAGCGAAGTCACTTCGTGGTCGGTGACGACCACACCGCCATGAGCCTCGATGTCGGCAACCATCGCGTCGGCGATCCGCTGGCTTCCCCCGATCGGGATCGGCCAACCTCGCGCGTGCGCGTAGGCAGTCAACGCGAGACCCGCACTCGCCGCGGCCAGACTCGGCAACGGAAGCACGGTGTGCGCGGCGACGCCCGTCAGCAAGGCTGGTGCGCTTTCTTCATGAAAACGGGCGTTCCACAGCGGTGTTCCCTGCTCGAGCGCAGCCGCACCGAAATAGGCAGCCGCGCCGAGATATGGCGGAACTCGAATCAACGTTGACCCTGTGAGCTCGGCCACTTCACTGGCCCGAGCGGCGAGGGGACCGATGAGAGACGCATACGCCGCACCATCCCGTCCGAGTGTTTCCCGGGTGCGCTCGAGATCGCGAAACGCAATGCCAGCTTGCCCGCCATCCAACGGGTGCGCGAATGACACCTCGGGCACCGCAAACTCCACCCGATGCCGCAACCCGAATTCGCGGAAGAATCGCGATTCGAAAGCGAGTGGATGCACCGCAGAGCAGACATCGTGGGTGAACCCAGGTCGGGTGAGTTCAGCGCTTGAGACGCCGCCACCGGGCGTTGTCGCGCGTTCGAACACCACCACCTTCAGCCCCGACCGGGCGAGGGTGACGGCGGCGGCAAGGCCGTTGGGGCCAGCGCCCACCACGACCGCGTCGACATCTGCGTACTTCGAGGTGTTCATGACGCCTCGCCATTCGCTCGACGTCCTTCGGCAACGAAAGCCAAGCGGGTGATGGTCTCGGCGTTGCGCGCGTGCAACAGCAGATCGCGCACGAACCGGGGCAACAGGCGGGTCGGGCCGCGCACGGCCTGTTCTTGGATGCGAACCATGCAGTGCTCATCACCGATTGCTCGCACGTCGATCGTCACCTGCGCTTCACCGAGCGGCCAGCCTCGAGCGCGCATCACCATTTGATGCGGGGGATTCCATTCGAGGCTCAGTGTGGTGTCGTTGATCAGCGCTGGCCAGACCCCAAAAGAGTGGTGAAGACGACCGCCTGGTTGTGGCCAATGTTCGTCGACTTCGCGCATTCTGGAAGCGCCGACTACCCACGTGGGGTACAGCCAGCCGTCAGCCAGCGCCGCAAAGACATCATCGGGTGTGCAGGCGAAACGGCGCACGTTGCGTGACATTTTGCTCCCTTGGTCGTGCGTTCGATCCTGCCGTCGAATTGCGGATTGGCGCAAAGGCTTGACGCTCCCGCGTGGGTTCGGTACTGCTCGTGTCTCTTGGCACCGTCGAAGCGCAGCGGATGCTCGCAGCAGTGCCCAGTTAGCACAGGCGCTTTTTGTCATCAACCCCCTGGGAGTGCGCTCGGCGCAGGCATAGATTTTGCGGATGCACGCCAACTGTGAGCGGATGCACGCCAACTGTGAAAGGAGACTTCATGACCGATTCGAGGAATGACCCGCACGGTCCGACGCAGTTGCCCGACGAACAGCCGATCGCGAATGCGACTGACTGGGGCAATCAGACGGCCTTGCGAACTGGAGCCACCTCGCGCTGGCTAGTCCCGGCAGCAGCGTTGGCAATAGTCGGGATCGTGCTCTACTGCTTTGCCTTCCAGATACAGGTTGTCTTGCCGATCGTCGGCATCGTCTTCGCGGCAACGATGTGGATCGTGATGTTCGCAGTGGCCAGGCGCGGCGGTGAAAACCCTCGTACCAACCGGTCCTTGGCTTGGCTGATGGGTGCAATGGCGGCCGGGATGCTGCTGATCGCCATCGGTCTTTACATCGTCGAGTCGACACGCTTGCCGTGGTCGTAGCGAGCAGCTGGTGTTCGTGCTTTCAACGAACAGACCATGCCTGCGGATGAGAATCGGCCGACACGCTGACGTGAGCGCGCACGACTATCGCGTGGCGATGTCCACTACCTGAGGTGAGTCGTCCGACACATCGTCAGGGGGCTCCTCGACGTTCTCTGCGACGAGAAGGATCCCGCCGGAAGAGTTCGCGGATAGCGAGAGCTTGTCGATCCACTCTCGACTCAGGTCTTCAGGTTCGGGGTTGTCGAACACGAATCTCATCGGAATCGAAGAGTGCAACCAAATAGTGCTGCGACCCCGCGGTTGATCCTCCGGGTGGGGCCAAGTAACGGTGAAGCTCTCGTCGCGGCGTAGCTTGGTGGCGATGACGACTTTCAGATGGGCGAGCGTGCGGTCATCGATGTGAATTGGCGTCGCTGAACCGCCATAGTAGATGGTTCCCATGGCTGTCATAGTACTCGCCAGGGTTTGTTGGTGACCGTTCGGTCATCACCCGCGGCATGAGGCTATGCAGAATCGACTGGTCCTGGGGTCGCATCTTCGTCGCGAGCCGGGCCGGTAGGCGTCGTCGTGATTTCGGTGAGGAGTTGAATCGCCACGCGCGCGGCCTGTTCTATGACCTCTTCGGGATTGCCCGACAGATTTAGCCGCCGGTAGCCCGAAGAGGTGGATGTCGACCACCCGAGGTACACCGTGCCAGGAGCATGTCCGTCCTGAGGATCAGGTCCGCCGATACCTGTCGTAGAGACAGCGACGTCAGCGGCGAGCATGCGCCGAACATTCTGAGCCAGAGTAACCGCGCACTCGCTGCTACAGGGGTCGACACCGGCAGGCAGGCCCAGCAGAGCCTGCTTCACGCTCGTCTGATAGGCAATGACGGCGCCACGAAACCACACCGAGGCGCTCTTGCCCGCCCCTATTCTGCTGGCCAGCAGGCCGCTCGTCAGTGATTCAGCTGCGGCGACCGTCAGCCCCGCTTTGCGGGCGGCATCGGCGAGAAGTTCGACGTCGGTCGTGTCGGCGTTCGTGATAGCTCCTTGGGTTCTCATTTACTCTGCAGAAAGATTCGTGTTGAACGCAGTCGTTGTCAAGGGGATGCTTCGCTCTTTCGCCGCGGTGGTAAGGCGTTCTAGCCGCTGTGTCAACCCGAGGGCGTCGTTTCGCCATGACTCGTATCCTCGCTGCATGGCGACATCATCGAGAGAGGGCGACCAGAGTACGCACGCGAGCGCGGAGGAAGACAGCGCGGTGGGCGAAGACACGCACACCTGGGCTCGTCTCGACGCGTGGTGGCGTGCGGCGAACTATCTCAGCGTGGGGCAGATCTATCTGCTCGACAACCCGTTGCTGCGCGAGCCGCTTCGGCGTGAGCACATCAAGCCGCGTCTGCTTGGGCACTTCGGCACAGTTCCCGGACTCAACCTCGCCTACGCGCACCTGAATCGGATCATCCGCGAGCGCGACGTCGATTGCCTCTACATTGCCGGGCCGGGCCACGGCGGTCCCGGAATGGTCGCCAACGCCTGGCTTGATGGCACCTATACCGAGCTCTTCCCCACGGTCACGAGCGACCTGGTCGGCATGCAGCGGCTGTTCCGACAGTTCTCGTTCCCCGGCGGCATCCCATCGCACGCGGCCCCCGAGACTCCCGGCTCTATCCACGAAGGCGGCGAACTCGGATACTCGCTCAGTCATGCCTACGGGGCTGCCTTCGATAATCCCGACCTGGTCGTCGCGTGTGTCGTCGGCGACGGTGAAGCTGAGACGGGCCCACTCGCTACCGCATGGCACTCGAACAAGTTTCTCGATCCCGTGACAGACGGCACGGTGCTGCCGATTCTGCATCTCAACGGGTGGAAGATCGCGAACCCGACGGTTCTTGCGCGAATTCCTGAGCATGAGCTTCTCGAACTGATGCGCGGTTACGGCCACGACCCCCTGCTCGTCTCTTTTGAAGCGTCGGACTCGGCAGATGAGGTTCACCGCACCATGGCCAGCGTCATGGATACCGCGTTCGATCGCATCGCACAGATTCGGCGCGCAGCGGCAGAGGGCGGTACGCAACGACCGCGGTGGCCGATGATCATTCTGCGTTCGCCGAAGGGCTGGACCGGTCCAGAGCAAGCGGGCGGCCTCGCTGTCGAGGGCACGTGGCGCTCGCACCAGGTGCCGTTGAGCGACCCTCGAGGCGACGTGCGTCAGCTCGAACAGCTAGAGGATTGGCTGCGCAGCTATCGCCCCGATGAACTGTTTGAAAGCGAGGGTGCACCGAGTTCCGAGACGATCGCGCTGGCCCCGAAGGGCGAGAAGCGCATGAGCGCATCGCCGCACGCCAACGGGGGAGTTCTGCGCACACCGCTCGATCTCCCCGACTTCCGCGAGTTTGCTGAGCAAGTCACGTCTCCCGGGGCCGAGACCGCTCAGGCCACAGCGGTATTGGGAGAGATGCTCGCCGAGGTTATTCGGCGCAACCCGCAGAACTTCAGGATCTTCGGCCCGGATGAAACTGCATCCAACAAACTCGCTCCGGCCGTATATGAGGTGACAGACAAACAGTGGAATGCTGAGGTCTCGCCGCTTGACGAACATCTGGCGAGGGCCGGTCGGGTGATGGAAGTGCTCAGCGAGCATCAGTGTCAGGGGTGGCTGGAGGGCTATCTGCTGACCGGCCGTCACGGTGTCTTCACCTCGTACGAAGCGTTCATCCACATCGTCGACTCGATGTTCAACCAGCACGCGAAGTGGCTTGAAGCGGCCAGTGAAGTCTCGTGGCGACGCGAGATTTCGAGCCTGAACTATCTTCTTTCCAGCCACGTGTGGCGACAGGATCACAACGGGTTTTCTCATCAGGATCCCGGGTTTCTTGATGTGGTTGCCAACAAGAGCTCAGAGATCGTACGCGTCTACCTGCCGTTTGACACCAACACGTTGCTGTCGACTTACGACCACTGCCTTCGCTCAACTGGCTACGTCAATGTCGTGGTCGCGGGTAAACAAGACGCTCCGCAATGGCTTTCGATGGAAGAGGCGATCGAGCATTGCGCAAGCGGCGTAGGGGAGTTGTCTTGGGCGAGCAACGTGCCAGAGGGGGAAGAGCCCGATGTTGTGATGGCGGCAGCCGGCGACGTTCCTACGATGGAGATGCTCGCTGCCGTGTCAGTGCTTCACGAGGAACTGCCCGAGCTTCGCATCCGCGTGGTCAATGTGGTTGATCTCATGAGGTTGCAGAGCGAAGGGCAACACCCGCACGGCTTGCCCGATGATGAGTTCGATGCGCTCTTCACGCGCGATCGGCCCATCGTGTTCGCATTTCATGGCTACCCGTGGCTCATCCACCGGCTGGCATACCGGCGCTCCGGACACCCGAACCTTCACGTGCGCGGATTCAAAGAGCGAGGAACGACCACCACGCCGTTTGACATGGTGATGCTCAACGATCTGGATCGCTTCCAGCTTGCGATCGACGTCATCGATCGTGTGCCTGGGCTTGGCGCCGCTGGCGGCCACGTGCGCCAAGATCTAGAAGATCGGCGTCAGCGCGCGCGCTCCTATGCGCGAGAGTTCGGCGAAGACCCGGCCGAGATCCAGGACTGGGCGTGGCCAGCGACGACCTGAGCTAGCGCCTGCTCGACAGCACGCGTGCGGAGTGACCGCAAGATCGAAATGCTTCGAGCGGCGCGACTGTGCGGGCGTTTCGCAACGTGCTTGGTAAGCGCTATCCCGTTCGATGTAAGGTGAAGTCTGAAAGTCTCGGAGAGCAGACTCACAGTCGATCTGCCGCGAGTTGACGAGGGAGATTTCACCATCGACGACACAGTGCTTGAGGCAGGATCGCTTCGTCTGGGCAGCTTCGAGCTGCACTGGAATGGCGAGACCCCGCTGTATCTCGACGCCAAAGACACTTCAGTCGCAGGCCGCTCGGGGGTCTCTCTTGTAGAAGTCTTCTCGGCGCACGAGCAACGTGCGCGCACGAGCCAGGCGTACTATCTCAGCAGCATTGGCGCGCGGCTGCGCTACAGCAGCGGCGGCGTGCTTCAGCGCTCGGCGGCTGAAGACAGCGCGACATTCGTTCAGCGCGATGCGGCCACCGGCATCGAAGTAGAGACGTTGCTGACGGCGCCGCACGGCATGAACGTTCTGCGGGTTGTGAACACCGTCAGCAATGGCGGCGATGCGCCGGTGGTCATCACCGCTGTGTCTTCGGCCACGCTCGGATTCGGCCAGTCCGAGGCGCATGCCGCCAATCTGCGGCTGGCGCTCGCAGAGAGCGAATGGCTGGCAGAGAACAGGTGGAACGAACAGTTGTTCTCTGACTGGTCGCCTTGGTTGTCGCTGCCCATTCATGCACAGGACGGCCGCGGACATCTGGGATGGACCAGTCACGGTTCGTGGTCGACCGGCGAACGATTGCCGGTCGGTGTGCTCAGCGACTTGGCGAGTGGGCATTCGGTTGCGTGGCAGATTGAGACGAGTGCCGGATGGCACATGGACCTCTGCCAAACAGCGCGTGGCGGGGTGCTTTCTCTTCTCGGCCCGGCTGATCTTGAGCACCACTTTGCGCACACCCTGCAACCGGGCGACCGGTTTGACGCGGTGCCCGCCGCTATCGCTGTTTCGGCAGGTGGTCGTGATGGGGCGCTCGCCGAACTGACCGCCTACCGTCGTTGGCTGCGTCGCAACATCTCGAGGCAAGGGCTGCCGGTGGTCTACAACGACTTCATGAACACCCTGATGGGGCAGCCCAGCACAGCAGCGCTGCTGCCACTCGTTCGTCAAGCTGCTGCTGCTGGCGTCGAAGTCTTCTGCATCGATGCGGGCTGGTTCGCCGACCCAGCGATCGGCGACTGGTGGGCCACCGTCGGGGAGTGGCGAGAGGCCCCGACACGGTTCGATACCGGCGGATTGAAAGCCGTCATCGATGAGATTCATCGGCTGGGTATGAGGTCGGGAATCTGGTTAGAGCCGGAGGTTGTCGGAGTTCATAGCCCGGTTGCATCGTCGCTGCCAGACGAAGCATTCTTCGTTCGATTCGGACAGCGGGTGCGCGAGCACGACCGCTATCACCTTGATCTTCGTCACCCGGCAGCGCGGGCCCATGTGGATGAGACTGTTGACCGGCTCATTTCGCAGTATGGCGTGTCGTATTTCAAGCTCGACTACAACATCAATCCCGGTGTGGGGACCGAGCGAAATGCCACGGGCGCCGGAGCTGGTCTACTTGCGCACACCAGGGCGCTGCAACAGTGGGCGGCTGATCTGAACACTCGACACCCGTCGGTGGCGGTTGAGAACTGTAGTTCCGGAGCCATGCGCGCCGACTACGCATTGCTCGCAGTGACCCACATGCAGTCCACAAGCGATCAGCAAGACTATGAGCGCTACCCGACGATCGCAGCTTCGGCGCCAGCATCCATCCTTCCTGAACAGTGCGCCAACTGGGCCTATCCCGCGCACGAAATGAACGACGAACAGACTGCTTTCACCCTGGTGACAGGGCTGAGCGGCAGGCTCTATCTGTCAGGATTTCTCGACCGCCTCCGTGCCGACCAGTCACGTCTGATTCGCGAAGCAGTCGAGCTGAACAAAGAGACACGCGAGTTCATCGCGTCGGCGACACCCTTTTGGCCGCTCGGGTTGCCGGGCTGGAGCGATGAGGTTGTGTGTCTGGGTTTGCGGGGCGAGCAGACCGAGCTGATATTCGTGTGGGATCGCAGTGCAGACCCGGCGCGCATTGTGCTGCCTGGTGTCATGGGTAGCGCTCGCTTGGTGTTTCCCGTCGCGTTGCCCGAATGGAAGATGGATGCGACTCAGGCAGGGCTCGCTCTCACAACTGCGTCGGGCATCGGGGCGCGGGTATTCGACGTTTCACGACATCTAATTCGTGAGATGCCACACCGATCGCTTGAGGTTTGATTAGGTATGCGGAGTTGTTCCCTGCTCATTCGACCGGCGCTTATTGTGCTCCACCGTCTGTGAATCCGCAAGGAACCGATCAACGATCGGCGGCCGGTGCCAGCGGCGATACGCGAGCCAGAGGGTCGCCCCGAGATCGGCCGCGAGCGGGATGCAGCGCACGCCGGCACGAATGATCGAACTGTTGCTCTTTGCCTGGAGCGTGATGCCGATTCCGGCGGCGACGAGCGCTAACTGCGACTCAAGCGAGGTTCCGTAGCCGGTGATGTGTGGGGTGAACCCAGCCCGCTGGCACCCCGAGATGATGAGGTCGTAATAAGACGGGCCGTGGTAGCGCGGCCACAGAATGAAGTCCTCCGCCGCCAATTCATGAAGACGGACGAACTCTCGATCGGCGAGTGCGTGGGAGGCAGGGAAGTAAACCACGAACTGTTCGTCCAACAGCCTGCGAGACGCCACGAGTTGCTCGTTGCTTATTGACCGAACGACCCCGAGGTCTAGGGAGCCAGCGAGAATCTCACGCTCCAGGGTGGCGCTGTTGGAGTGGTGGTGCAGCTCTACAACCAGTCCACGAGTTGCCGCGCGAAAGCGTGAAATCATCTCGGGCAGTGGCCCGTTGGCGCCCGCACCCAGAGTGCCGATGACCAGATGAGAGTTGATTCCGAGGGGTGCATCACGAACGATCTCTTCAGCGCGCAGAGCCTCTGAGAGTGTTCGGCGACAGCCTTCTAAGAACAACTCACCGACGGGGGAGAGGCTCACCTCGCGGCTCGTACGCACCACAAGTTCGGCACCCAGCTCGACTTCAAGCTTGGACAGCAACTGGCTCAATGCGGGTTGCGAGACACCCAGAGCCTCGGCGGCTCTACCGAAATGCAGATTGTCGGCGAGCGCCACGAAGGCGCGCATCTGTCGAAGATCCATAAATGCATGTTATCGAAGTAGAAGTTTAGTGGGATTGATCTATGGGTTGAGATTGGGCAACCTACTGGAGACAAGATTGTCGCAATCAACCTGGCAGGCGCGATGACGCTCGCTGCGAGAGGACTGATCCTGATGCCCAACGGTGTGAAGCCGCAGAGCGTGCGCAGGCCCAACGTCGTCTTGATCTTCATGGACGATCAAGCGTTCCGAACGATCGGATCACTCAACAACCGAGAGATTCACACGCCGAATCTCGATGCCCTCGTCGCTCGCGGAACCACCTTCACGCACGCGTTCAATCAGGGCTCGTGGGTCCCCGCGGTCTGCGTGGCATCGCGGGCCATGCTGATCACGGGAATGAGTCTCTTTCACGCTCACGATCGTCTTGAAGAGTCTTCGCTATTCGGTCAGTATCTCGGTCAATGCGGGTACCGGACATTCTTCACCGGCAAATGGCACAACGGCGAGAACGCACTTGATCGAAGCTACGGACAAGTGGGGCCGTGGGCCGGCGGCATCAACGCCGACGGGTTCGGCCCAGAGAACCCTGCGTACAGGAGGCCGTCAGATGGCAACTCGTGGCGGCCCGACGACACCAGCCAGGGGCGACATTGGATGCACGTAGGCGGCGAGGTAGTACACAGCAGCGAACTATGGACCAACGCTGCCGTCGACTTCATCGATCGCTCGGCGACAGAAGACCAGCCATTCTTCTTACACCTGGCATACCACGCACCGCACGATCCGCGGCAGACCTACCCAGAGTTCCTCGATCTCTATCCTGTCGATGCTCTCGAGGTCCCGCCGAACTTTCAGCCGCAACACCCATTCGATCAAGGCGACGCGCTGATTCGAGACGAGCAACTCGCGCCGTTCCCTCGCACCGAAGAGGCAGTCCGGCTGCACCGCAGCGAGTATTACGCGATCCTCACTCACGCCGACCAGCAGATCGGTCGTGTCCTCGAAGAGTTGGACGCGCGGGGGCTCACAGACGACACCATCATCGTGTTCTCAAGTGACCACGGACTCGCGGTGGGCGAGCACGGGCTGATGGGAAAACAGAATCAGTACGACCATTCCGTCCGAGTGCCGCTCATTTTTGCGGGACCGGGCGTTCCATCGGGTGAGACCAACGACGCTCTCGTCTATCAGAGCAGCATCTTTTCGACAGTCTGCGATTTGCTCCAGGTTTCCTCGCCGCAGTCAGTTGAATTTCCGTCGCTACTCCCACTCATAGCAGGTGCGGCCGACTCGGTCTACACCACCATCTTCGGTGCGTACCGACACCTCCAGCGGATGGTGCGCACGCGCTCACACAAGCTCATTGCCTATCCGGAGCAGTCGCGCATTCAGCTGTTTGACCTGACCGTTGATCCGTGGGAAACCGACGACCTCAGCGGCGATGTTGAGCAAGCGGAACTGATCGACAACCTGCGCCATGAGATTGAACGCTGGCAGCGCACCATCGACGACGACCTCGACATCACGCCCGCATTCGCCGGCAACGATTCGCGCGCTTCGGCGGTGAGCTGAACATGTCGAGACCGAATGTGGTTGTGATCATGGCCGACCAGCTCAAGGCGACAGCGTTGCCCCAGTATGGCAACGCTGATGTGCTCACGCCGTCACTCGATCGTTTAGCTGATCAGGGTGTTCGGTATGATCTGGCGTTTACGCCGCACCCCCTCTGCACTCCCTCTCGGGTGTCGTTGTGGACCGGGACATATCCGCACAATCACGGTGTGCGGACGAACGAGCTGACGGCGCCGGCTGACAGAGACAACTATCTGCGCGCGTTCCACCGTGCTGGGTACAGCCTCGCACTGCTCGGCAAGAATCACTGCTTCGGCGCAGACGACCTTGGACTGTTCGACGTCTACAAAGACTTCAGCCATACCGGGCGCACTGACGGCGGCGACGAACGCGATATGAGGTTTCGCCGTTGGATCAGTGACGCCGACTATTCCCATCTTTGGGAAACCCGGACAACTCCTCTCTCAGCAGAAGACTGCCCAGCCGCACGCGTAACCGAAGAGTCATGCCGATTCATTGAGTCCACGACGGAACCCTTCTTGCTCTGGATGTCGCTCCCCGAGCCTCATGAGCCGTATCACGCCCCGGAACCATTCGCCTCGATGTATGACCCTGAAGCGATTCAGCTTCCAGTCTGGAACGCAACAGAAGCAGCCGACGAACCGGTGCGTCGGCGGCTCTATCGTGAGTTGTGCGGTTTCGCCGACATCGACGACCGCTTGTTGCGCGAGGCAGTCGCGATGTACTACGCCATGGTCAGTTTCGTGGACTCCTGCGTGGGGCGCGTCCTTGACACCCTCGAGCACTTCGGCCGGAACCGCGACACGATCGTCGTCTTCGTATCGGACCACGGTGACTTCGGCGGTGAACGAGGGCTGATGGTCAAATGCAATTCGCTTGTCGATGCGCTCACGCGGGTCCCTCTGCTTATCAGCGTTCCAGGCTCTACTGGTGCCGGAACTGTCGTGGATCACCCCGTCAGCCTGATCGACGTGATGCCGACGCTGGCGCGCCTGGCAGGAATGGACGCGATCAAGGAGAGCAGAGGGCGAAACCTGCCAGGGCTTGATCTCGCAACGCATCCGCGTCGCGCGGTCTTTGCCGAGTACGGTGCCGGCGCCAGCCCGATGAGCTACCGTGCTGGCGTTGACGCGGCAGCCGCACTCCCTGCCACGCTTCGCCCGCTATTGCGTGCGGCAGAGGCAGAGGGCCGCCCGAAGATGGTGCGCACGACTCGGTGGAAGTACATCTACGACCCGCTCGAACCGATCGACGAGTTGTACGACCTGGCAGCGGATTCGTTTGAGCTGCGCAATCTCGCGGCCGATCCGGACTTCTCAGATGTCGTCGCAGACATGCGACGTCAGTTGCTTGATTGGTCGATCACCACAGAAGATGCCCGCCCAGTCCCGCTCTACTTTGACACGCACGATCTGGCGCCAACCAATGACCTCGACTTCGCGCCCTTCGGCGCGTGAATCTGTGATGAAGAGCCCTACGAACGTTGAACATTTGACCCCGCCAATTCGCCCCCAAAGTGAGGACGCCGCTATGACCGATATCCCGGATGCTGGACAGATCACCTTCGCTCAGGACCCGCAATCGCAGGGGAACCCCGCCCTGGGATGGTTTCGCGAAGCTCGGTTCGGGATGTTTGTGCACTGGGGCGTGTACGCGATACCTGCCGGCTACTGGAATGGAGAACCGACACCCCACATGGGGGAGTGGATCATGCACGACTTGAAGATCCCCGCCGAGGAATACAAGCAGCTTGCCGCTTCTTTCGACCCGCACGATTTCGATGCGGCGGCGCTCGTCGACCTGGCCGTGCGAGCGGGGCAACGGTATCTGGTTCTCACCGCGAAACATCATGACGGTTTCTGCCTGTGGGACACCGAGCTGACGACTTTCAGCTCAGCGGTGGATGCGCCTCTCGGGCGCGACATAGTCGGCGAGATCTCGCAGGCGTGCCGTGATCGCGGTATTAAGTTCGGTCTCTATTACTCACAGACGCAGGACTGGACGCATCCGGATGCCGCAGGCAACGACTGGGACTTCGATCCTGAAACACAAGATTTCGAAAGCTATCTGCAGGGCTACGTGAAGCCGCAGTTGACGGAGTTGCTCACTGGCTACGGTGAGATCGCGCTTATTTGGTTCGACACGCCCCAAGGGATCACCGCAGAGCAGAGTCGCGATCTCGTCGAGCACGTGCACATGCTCCAGCCATATTGTCTCGTCAACGGACGCGTCGGCAATGGGCTGGGTGACTACGGGCAGACGCGAGACAACGAGATGCCCGATGAGCCGGCGGGTGACTGGGAAACTCCGATCACTGGCAACGGGACGTGGGGGTTCACCGACAACACCGAGTGGAAGAGCGCGCGAGAGATCTCTGTCACGATCGCCAAGGCCGTCTCTCGAGGTGGAAACGTCCTTCTGAACGTGGGGCCCGATAGCCGCGGTGCCGTGCCTTCGGCGCAGGTCGTCGAACTTGAGACGATCGGAGATTGGTTGCAGCGTTGCGGCGCGTCAATCTATGGCACTCATCGCGGTCCATTCCGTGCGCTCGAGTGGGGGTGGAGCACTGCTTCGAGCGATCACGTTTATCTGCTTGTAGAGAATTGGCCCGCCCACGGGGAGTTGGTGTTGCCGGCGAATGTCTCGGTCGAATCTGCCCGGCTACTGACAGATGCAGGCGGCACATCGCTAGAGGTGCGTGGCGCTCAGGGCGGCGCCGTTGTTGACCTGAACGGTGTCGAAGCCGATGCAGTTCTGTCAGTGATCGAGCTCACGGGTGCCCGAGAGGTAGCACCGCTATGAGTCGCCCAAACATCCTGCAGATTGTGGCCGATGACCTCGGCTTCGGAGACATTGGGTGCTTCAACTTCGGAATGACCGAGACTCCTGGCTTAGACAGCCTGTATCGAGACGGCATCGAACTGAGCCAGCACTATTCGGCGTCGCCGGTGTGCGCTCCCGCTCGGGCCGCACTGCTCACTGGGCGTTACTCGCACCGCACGGGCGCCATCGACACTCTTGATGGTCGCGGCTTGGACCGGATAGCAACGGAAGAGGACACCCTCGCGGACTGTCTTGCTGCCTCGGGATACGCCACGGGCCTCATCGGAAAGTGGCACAGTGGAGCACTGGCTGAGGAGTACCACCCCACCAGTCGTGGGTTTAGCGAATTCGTTGGATTCCAGGGCGGTTGGATGGACTACTGGGACTGGACCATCCAGAAGAATGGAACCACGGCACGCGCCGACGGGCGTTATCTGACCGATGTGTGGACCGATGAAGCTGTCGACTTTCTTCAGGCGCACAGCGATGAACCGTTCTATCTGCACCTGGCCTATAACGCCCCTCACGCGCCTTTCCAGGCTCCAGAAGGTAGCGAGCAAAAGCACCTCGATCGCGGAAACAACCCTGCTGTCGCCGTGCTGTACGCCATGGTCGAAGCGATGGATGCTGGAATCGCTCGCGTTCTCGCGGAGCTGGATCGGCTCGGACTTCGCGACAACACGCTGGTGATGTTCACTAGCGACAATGGCCCGCAAATGCGGGGACATGGACCGCAGGCGACCGACCGTTTCAACTGCGGATTCCGAGGGTCGAAGGGGCATACCTACGAGGGCGGGATTCGCGTGCCGGGCATCATTCGTTGGCCCAACGGATTCGAAGGCGGGCGCCGCGTCGACGAAATGGTGCACTTCACCGACTGGTATCCCACGATCCTGGCGGTTACGGAAGCTTCGACAGTGAATGCGAGTCTATTTCGCGACGGCGAGAACATGCTGCCCGTCTTGCGCGGTGACGCCGGGTCCGTGCCTGAGCAACGTTTCTGGCAATGGAATCGCTATCGCCCCCTCGGAGTGTGCAACGCAGCGATGCGTGACGGCCACTGGAAGCTTGTGCTACCCGAAATTGCGTCAGCCATGCATGTCACGCCGGACGATCTTGAAATGGATCGTGCTCTCAGATACGAGCCCGAGCGGTTCTCTCATATTCTTACTGACGCTTTGCCGCCAGTGCCCCGCGTACTGCCTGGTGAGGTGCGGCCAGAGCTTTACAACCTCGCGGTCGATCCGCTGGAGCTCAACGATCTCGCTGAGCAAGAGCCACAGCGAGTGCAAGCAATGCGCGCGCAACTCGAAGCCTGGTTCAACGAAGTCAATCGGCCGGAGGTTGAAGCGATTTTCATGACGACATAACAGAGGGCCCCACTATTTCTCCTTCTCCTTCTCCGCATCATCAGACCATCGAACTCAATCACACCGATCCCAGAGTTGGGATCATCCCTGCAGGTATCAACGAAGAGGAACTGCCATGAAGAAATTGCAATCCAATAAGTCCTGGCGAAAGATCGCGATCGCCACGCTGGGCGCGACAGCGGTCGGCGCGCTGCTGAGCGGTTGTGCAGTCGGCGGAACGACGACCGAAGCTGTCGACCAGGCTGAAGGAGACGCCACGCTCGTTGTCTGGACCGATGCGATTCGGCTTCCGCTGTTCGAGGCATATCAAGAGGCGCACCCCGAGGTGACTCTGGAGATCGAGACCCTCGATAGCTCGCCCGATGAACTGGCATCGAAGATCCTTCTCGCCAACACTTCAGGTCAGGGATGGCCCGACGTTCTCGCAACTGCTGCATCTGCAGCGAGCTCGCTGGCCGGTGAGCCGTACGATTTCGCGCTCGATCTCACGTCGCTCGTCGACCCAGAAATTGTTGGGGACTTTTCTCAGGGGACGCTTGACCCGTGCACGGTGGGAGACGAACTCATCTGTCTGCGAGGTGACTTCGCGCCCGGCGTGCTCTGGTACAACCCGAACCTGATGGACGAATTCGGATACTCCATACCGACGACCTGGGAAGAGTTTCAGGCCACTGGCGAGAAGCTGGTTGAGGAGCACCCCGGCTACGTCGTCGGCAGCGCGAGCAACCCGTGGGACGACCTCACATACTACGCGGCAGCGGAGTGCCCCGGCCCGGAGTTCACCGGTGTGAATACAGTCAAGGTCGACTTGAGCGATCCGAACTGCACACGAGTCACTGAAATGATCGACAGCATGCTCGAGGTCGATGCGTTTGCCCGAACGGCAGTGGTTGATCCCCAATTCGCGCAGGACTACGGCACTCCTGAGAAGGTCCTGATGATGATGGGACCGATCTGGTACGGACAGAACGTCTACGCCAACTCGTTTGACGCTGCTCCTGGCACGCTCTCGTTCGCAGCCCCGCCTAAGTGGGAGGCGGACGCCGAAGCCCACACCGGCGACATTGGCGGTCGCGCGTATGTCGTTTCGAGCCACAGTGAGTACCAGCAGGCGGCCGCGGACTTGGTGACCTGGGTCACGACGGGTCCGTTCCTCGCCACTGAGGCCTCCACCACGTTGCCTTCGTATGAGCCTATGCAAGGCGCTTGGCTTGACCGCAACATCGAAGACGGCACGTTCACCGAAGTCGATACTCCGCTCAACGAAGTGCTGGCCACCGCCGTCGATGGTATTTGGACGGGACTGACCTACAAGCAGGCCAACTCCGAGACCTACCGGTCAGTAGTCCCGGCTGCGCTCGGGACAGGACAGTCGATGACCGAAACTGTTCCGGAGTGGGAGACGCGACTGGTTCAGAACCTCGAGGCAGCTGGTTGGGAAGTCGAATAATGTCGACCCCGCAAAGCCCCGCGCTTGCCGTAGCGGCAAGCGCGGGGCCGGAGGCTAGCGGCGACGAACGGGCACCTTCCGCGGGTCGCGGCGAGCGCGCGCCAGGCGGCGCGTCGCGAGGCATGATCCTCTCGTCCTACCTGTTTCTCTCGCCGTATCTTCTACTGGTGATCGGATTCGGCCTCGTGCCCGCGATCTATGCCGTCGTCATCTCGTTCAGCGGACCGAATGGTGGATTCGCGGGATTCGACGCCTACGTGCAGACGTTCCAGGACTTCCGCTACGTCGATGCGTTTGTGAATATCGGCATCTACGCTTTCTTCTTCATCGCACCCTCGATGATCGTCTCGATCGGCATCGCGTTGCTCCTACAGGGGCGATCGGCGCGCGTGGGCTCCGGATTCCGGTTCGCGTACTACCTTCCGCAAGCCCTCGTCGGCGCGGCCGGAGTCGTGGTGTGGATCTTCATGCTGAACCCGGCGACAAGTCCCGTGGGGGGACTCATGAACGCGTTCGGTCTCGAGAACATCTTTCAGGTGCTCACTCCGGCCGCTGTCCCCCCGGTGCTGGCGATGATCGCAGTATGGACCTCGGCGAACGCCATCCTTTTGATGTATGCGGCGCTCACATCCATCCCCGCGGAGATTCTCGAAGCTGCACGAATCGACGGTGCCGGTTCATGGACCACGGCCATGCAGATCAAGCTCCCGATGCTGAGAAAGTGGATCGGCTACACACTGATCCTCAATATTGCCGCGGCGACGCAACTCTTCGTTGAGCCGCAGATCCTCTCGAGCGCGACAGGCGGAGCCATCGGTGATGACTTCTCGCCGCTGCAACTGACCTACACGTTCGCCTATACCTACGGAAACTTCCCCGCAGCCGCGGCGTTGTCCGTCCAACTGCTCGCCATCGCCGGAATTCTCGCCGCGGTCGTGCTGCGAAAGACGGATATGTTCCGGGTGGAGATCTGACATGACATATGCAATGAAAACGGAGTCCATCCGGACGCCACCCCCTGAGTTGAACACGGGGAAAAAGTCGCCTTTTGGACCCGCGACAGCTCGCACCGCCGCATGGTTCGTGCTGCTCGCATGGGCGGCCTTCTCGCTGATTCCGATCATCTGGTTGCTACTCGCCGTCACCAAGTCCAACGCGCAGCTGCAGAACGATTTCCCATTCTCGTTCGGCAGTTTCGGGAACATCTCGACTGCATGGACGAATTTGCAAGGCTACGACGGCGGAGTCGTCGTAGATTGGATCGGAAACTCGGTCCTGCTCACCGCTGGCGGTATTCTCCTGGCGGTCGTCACGACAGTGCCGGCGGGCTATGCGCTCGGAACGCGAGAGTTCCCCGGCCGCAAGGCGATACTGATGGTCAGTCTGCTGCTGATGCTGGTGCCGGCGTCGGCGCTCGTGCTGCCACTGTTTCTTGAGATGACGACGCTCGGACTTGTCGGGCACCCACTATCGGTCATCTTGCCTCTGGGTGTCTTCCCTTTCGGTATCTACATGTCGTTCATTTACTTCAGCACGACGGTGGACAAAGACATCTATTCCGCAGCGCGACTTGACGGGTGCAGCGAGTTCCAAGTGTTCCTGAGGGTCGCGGTGCCGCTCGCCAAACCCATCGTGGTGCTCATCGCGTTCTTCGCCTTCATGCGCAACTGGACCGAGTATTTTCTTCCGTTCGTCATGCTGGGAGGTCCACAACAGCCGCTGCCCGTCGGACTTGCGACTCTCGCGAGCAACGTTCCGCAGCTCAACCCGCTATCCGCCCAGGCTGCAGATGTCGGGTTGCCCGAACTGATTCTCGCAACGATCATTTCGATGGCTCCTGTCATGATCGTCTTGATCGTGGCTCAGCGGACTGTGCTTCGCAGCGCAGACCTGATGGGCGGCGGACTACGTGGCTGACGTTACAGAAGAAGGCTCGTCCGCTGATCGAATCGTCTCCGTAGAAGTGGTGATGGTCGAGACTCCCGGCGTTTCACCGTCATTCCTCTGGCGGGATGGACTGCCCGGTTCGGATCCCGCCGGAGTTGGCGCCTGGCTTGTGATCACCACTGAATCAGGACTACGCGGGTATGCCTTCGCCCAGCGAGGGGTGATCCTGAAGGACATTGTTGATCGGCGTCTACGTGCCGAGCTGATCGGCCACGATGTGCTGGCGCGCGAGTATCTATGGCGGCGGGTGTGGGAAATCGACCGCATTGAACACATCCCGCTCCACCTGATGGGAACGGTCGACATCGCGCTGTGGGACATTGGCGCGAAAGCGGCTGGAGTGCCGCTGTACAGACTCCTGGGATCGTTTCGAGAAGCCATACCGGCCTATGCGTCAACAGCAACGTTTGGTGACATTGCTGAGTACCTGGACGTCGCAGACCAGTGCCGTGAGCTCGGCTACCCCGCGATCAAGCTCCATGCTTGGGGAGATGCTCGAAAGGATGCTGCGCTCGCGCGGGCGCTGCGCTCGCGCATGGGCGACGACATGGACCTCATGTACGACGGCTCCGCCGGATTCGACCTGGCTGACGCCGTCTATCTCGGACGGGCGCTAGCTGATGAAGGTTACCTTTGGTACGAGGAGCCGATGCGGGAGTTCAGCGTTTCGGCGTATGCCGCTCTCGCGCGCCGCGTGGAGATTCCCCTGCTCGTCGCCGAAACCAGCCCCGGCGCGCATCTGAACACGGCCGACTTCATCGCGTCGGGATGCGCAACAGCTGTTCGTACGAGCTCAGCGCTCAAAGGGGGAATCACAGGGGCGATGCGTATCGCGCACCTCGCAGATTCGTTCTTGCTCCGCGCGGAGGTTCATGGCGGCGGCTTGGTGAACACGCATTTGTGCATGGCGATCCCCAACACGACCTACTACGAGTCGCTCGTTCCGCATAGCGAAGTAGCGCGAGAAAGCGTTGTAGGCTCGGACGGATTTGTGCGTGCGAGTAGCGCCATTGGTGTCGGATGGGAGTCGGCCTGGCAAGAGTTCGGGCCGCCGAAGGGAATCACTCTGTGAACGGTGCAACGGCTGGCGATGAGGCGGTTACGGTGACGCGAGTCGGGTTGTTGGGCGCGTCTGGCATCGCGCCGCGCGCGATAATTGCCCCTGCGAAGCGGCGCGCCGACGTGTCGATTGTGGCGGTGGCATCTCGCGGCGACGCGGCAGATTACGCGCAACGCCACGGCATTGGCCGTGTCCACGCGGACTACCAGGCCCTGGTCGACGACTCGGAAATCGATCTGGTTTACATCGCGCTGCCGCCCTCCGAACATGCGCGGTGGACAATCGCTGCGTTAGAAGCGGGCAAGGACGTGCTGTGCGAAAAGCCCTTCGCGATGAACGCCGTCGAGGCAGATGAGGTCGCTCAAGCGGTGGAGCGCACCGGGCGCCGCGTCGTCGAAGCATTTCACGACTACTACCACCCGCTGTTCCAATGGGTGCGCGAGTTCGTTGCGTCGGGTGAGCTCGGCGTGATTGAGGCCGCGACCGCTGAGTTCAACGCAGAGATTCCGTTTGAGGCCTCCTCAATCCGCCACGTGCCGGAACTAGGCGGTGGAGCGCTGATGGATCTCGGATGCTACCCCCTTCACTGGCTACGCTCATTGTTCGGTGAACCCACCGTGGTGAAGGCGAGCGCAGAGTTGAACCCGCTGGGTGCGGATCTTTCGATTGCTGCTCGGCTGGACTTCGGCAATGAGCTCGAAGCGAATCTGGGCGCAAGCATGGCGCCCGGCGTCGAGTTCGGCGCTTTCCTGCATATTGTGGGCTCGAAGGCGACATTGCATGTCGACAATCTGGTGTTCCCCTCTGGCGGCCACTCCATCGTCGTCACCCGCGACGGTCTCGACTACACGTCGACTATCGCAGGGGAGGAAACATACGATCACCAACTTGCGGCGGTGCTCGATGCGTTTCGCACGGGTGAGTCGCTCGCCACCGAAGTCGAAGACTCCGTGCAGACCATGCGAGCCATCGACGACATCTATCGTGTCGCAGGGGTTCGCTGAGACTGGTTGCTAGATCGCAGTGTGAGCCGCCAGCGCGTGGCGAGCACAACGATAGTCGCGAGTAGGCCCACCTCGACTCCACTGGCAACGAGGTAGTACCCCCATTCGCCGATAGCTGCACCGACGATCGTGATCGCGAAGAGGGCGGCCACGATGACGTTGAGCAACCGGTTGGCACGCCAAGGAAGAAACACGCTGGCCACGATCATCAGTGTTGGAACCGTGACGTAGAGCACGATACCCAGCATGAAAGGCTGACCGACCTCAAACACGAAGACACGTCCAGCCTCGATTTGTTCACGCAAGTCAGCCCGGTAGAGGCCGAAGATATCGACGAAGGCGACGATGATCATCGTCGTCGCCCACAGCGCAGACAAGCGCAAGCGAACGTCGATCGGTGGCAGCGGTTGAAGAGTGGATGACATGGAAGCGCCTTTCATGCTTACGGGTGTAAGGGTAGTGATATCAGCATAGCCTTACACCCGTAAGTAAGGCAATATGGAGGAATGACAGCGCGAGGAACACTGAACCGCGAACTCGTCATTTCCGCCGCCGCAGCTGTGGCGGATCGCAGCGGAATCAACGCCGTCAGCATGCGCACGGTGGGCGCCGAGCTCGGCGTAAAGGCGATGTCGATCTATCACCACGTCTCCGACAAAGAGGCACTGCTCGACGCGCTGGCGGAGTGGGTGTTTGCGCAGATCGAGCTGCCCGTCGTTGGCGACCCGTGGCGCGAGGCGATGAGCAAGCGCGCAGCATCAGCACGTGCTGTGCTCGGCCAGCACCCTTGGGGGCTGGGGATGCTGGAATCGCGACCCGTGCCAGGCCCCGCTCTGATGCGACACCACGATCGTGTGGTTGGGTGCCTCATGAGCCAAGGCTTCTCAGCACTCCTCGCGACGCACGCCTTCTCCACACTCGATGCGTACATTTACGGATTTGTGCTGACCGAGGTGAGCTTGCCATTTGCTGCGGAAGGCGAGACGGAGGCAGACTTCGCGGCGAGGGTGGCGCCTTCCGAAGCGGAATACCCGCACCTTGCGCGTGCGCTTGAGGAGCTCTTTGCTCAGGAAAGCTATGCGTTCTCGGACGAGTTCCTCGATGGGCTCAATCTCATTCTTGACGGACTCGCGCAGCGCTTGGCCGCAGCGCAAGGCCATGAGCGGCCTACCGGCGCTGATCCGCGTCGCGCGTGAGTCTCCTCGATCTAACGCCGCTGTCGATTCTCTTTACTTCACCCCGGCGCTGACGACGCTTTGAACGAAGTAGCGCTGAAGGAAGAGGAACAGGATGACGATTGGCGTAATGACCAGCACCGCACCCGCCAACAACAAGCCATAGTTGGTCGCTTCTTGCCCTTTCGAAAACAGCGTCAGCGCGATGGGCAGTGTGTACGTAGCCTCGCTCTGCGCTGCGACTAGCGGCCATAGGAAGTTGTTCCACGACATCAGGAACGTGAGGATCGACAGCGTCGCAATCGGTGCACCGCATAGCGGCAAGACGACTGTGAAGAACAATCGAACTTCCTTCGCCCCATCGAGACGAGCTGCTTCCAGCAGCTCATTTGGGATTCCCATCATGAACTGGCGCATGAGGAAGACACCGAGCGGCGTGACAAGGAAAGGCAGGAATAGGCCGGGCAGCGTGTTGACAAGCCCGAGCTTGCTTACCAGAACAAACAAGGGCACGAAGGTCACTGTCCCCGGAACCATGAGCGTGAGCATTACCAGCGCGAACAACAGCTTCTTGCCCGGGAACTCCATCTTGGCCATCGCATAGCCGACCATCGAACAGAACACCACATTGCCCGCCACCGTGACGGTGGCCACGATGAGGCTCGTCATGAAGAACTGCTGGATGTTCAGGTCTTGAAACCACTGCAGGTAGTTGTCGAACGTGAGTTCTTGGGGTATCAGCCCCGTCGGGTTTCGTAGGAGTTCGCCTTCGGTTTTCAACGAGTTGATGACCATGACGACGAACGGTGTGAAAAAGAGGATGACGCCGAGCGTGAGCAGGAGATACGCAACCGCCTGCAAGGGGGCGGGCGTCTCCATAGCGGTGGAGCGCGAGCGCCGGCGCTTCTTTGGCACGGTGACCAAAAGTGTTTCTGACATCTCTTACTCTCAATCCTTGGAGCGCAGCACGCGGAACTGTGCGAACGCCAACAGTGCGATGACTACGAACAGCACGTACGACCCGGCAGAGGCCGTGCCGTAGTTGCCGAACCCAAACTCGTTGTAGACGAAATAGGTCACCGACAAGGTCGAATCGAGTGGGCCTCCGTTTGTCATGATGAACGGCTCCTCGAAGAACTGCAGGTAGCCGACTGAGATGAGAATTGCCCCGAGCAACAGTGTCGGGCGCATGAGCGGCAGGGTGATGTGGATGAACCGTTGCCAGATCGAGACGCCGTCGAGCGCGGACGCTTCCCGCATCTCGGGGGCAATGGTCTGCAGTCCTGCGAGAAAAATGATCATCAGTGTTCCCACGTTGCGCCATACGGCCATGACAATGAGGGCTGGCATTGCCCAGAAGGTGTCATTGAGCCAGTTCGGCCCATCGATTCCCACGAAGCTGAGCGCCGCGTTGATGATTCCGTCGTCCTGCAAAAGAAAACGCCACACCACAGCCACCGCGACGATAGATGCGACCACTGGCAGGTAAAACCCGACACGGTATACCGACCTCAGTCGTGAAATTCCCGTGTTGAGGGCAAGGGCCAATAGCAGCGCCACCGCCATCGTGAGTGGGATGCCGACGAGCACGAAGTAGAAAGTGACGCCCAGTGACTTGATGAACTGTGGGTCGCGGAACAGCTGGATGTATTGGTCCAAGCCCACGAACGTGACGGCGAACGGATCTTGCACGTCGCTGGCCCTGAAGTCCGTGAACGACATGGCAAACGACGACAGGATCGGTATCAGCATGAAAATGCCGAAGAAGATCATGAAGGGGAGTGCGAATCCCCAAGCGACGAGGGCCTGTCGTCGGGCGCCTTTCGACGCCCGACGATTCACCTTCGCGCTGCTCTGGTGAGCAACGGACATGTTACTGTCCGGTTCCGATTGATTCGGCAGCCGACTGCAGATCTGCCATCGTCTGGGCAGGATCTGCTCCCGCGCGGATGATCTGTTCCAGCGCCTTGTCGGCCTGGGCACTGACCTGCGTCCAAGTCGTGAGGGTAGGAGGCGAGTTGGTGTCGGTGAGTTGTTCGCCGAGGACGCTCAACAGTGCGTCGTCAGCCAAAGCTGGGTCGTCCCACGCGCTCTCCACGGCGGGCAGGTCTCCGACAGCCTGTTGCCAGCGCACCTGCACATCGGGCTCGCTCAGCCAACGCGCAAACTTCCAGGCTGCTTCAGGGTTCTGGCTCTTTTCGAAGACGACCAAGTTCGATCCACCGGTGAAGCTTGTCGAAGAGACCTCCTCGGGTACACGCATGACACCGATCATGTCTTTGTAATCTTCGCCTCCGCCTGCGGCAGTCAGCGATCCGATGAGGCTCGGGCCACCGGTCAAGACGGGAGTCTTTCCGCTGACAAACTCCGACTCGCCACTGCCCGCGCCAGTCTCGGCGTCGGGATTGGCGATGCCTTCGCTGAAGAACGATTCGTAGTACTCCATCGCCTCGACCCATTCCGGTGAGTCCAGGGTCCACTCCGTCTGGTCGGCGTTGGTGATTTCGGCACCGTTGGACCAGGGGAACATCAGCATGCTCTGAAATGCGTCGGTGCCGCTGGAGGGGAGTCCTACGCCGTACTCTGCCCCCGCCTCGGTTTGCAGAGCCTTGGTGAACTCCTTGAATTCATCCCAGGTTTGCGCACCTTCCGGGAATCCCGCCGTTTCAGCGAGATCCTTGCGGAAGTAAAACACGCGTGTGTCGACGTACCACGGCACTCCGAAGAGTTGGTCGCCCACCATGTTCGTGCTTAACGATCCCTCAAAGAACCCTGAGGTGTCGATCCCTTCTGGTACGGGAGTAAAAGCGCCGCTGAAGTCGGCCATCCAGGTGGTGCCCATTTGTGCCATGTCTGGAGTTGTGCCGGCGGCGATGGCCGTCTGGTACTTGTTGTGCGCGGCATCCCAAGGCAACGCGGTGACGTTGATTGTGAGATCTGGATTGAGTTCTAGAAATTCTTCGGCAAAGGCAGGCAGCGCGGCCGCCTCATCTGCTTGCGCCCAAATGTTTAGTTCTCCGGTCGCCGGCTGATCGTCCAGCGCGTCAATGGCTGAAGCGTCGCTTCCGGCGGAGTCAGCCCGCCCGCAGGAGGTCAGTACCAGCCCGGCAGCTAGCGACAGCGCAACGATGGCAACTGCTCTGCGTGAGCGATTGTTCTTGAACATCATTGTCCTTTCATCAAGGTCTTAAATCAATAAACGGAATCTATGTCAAGATGTGTGCATCGTCAATAGGTCTGCGCAACTATTTCCAAAAATGCCTTCCGCAGGGTGACCGCACGAGCCCATCCAAAATCGGTCAATGAGCTGGCCAGCGCTAGGCTCGCTGCAGTCGGAGTTTGAAGGGGGCAACGTCGGTGCGGACCGCGGAAGAGAGCGATGTGCTGCCCTTGCGACAGCGGCGCCACAGCATGGAGCTCGTACTCAAGGCGCTTCAGGACGCGAGCACCCCATTGACAGCTTCAGGTCTTATGCCTCGCACGGATCTGTCGCGGCAGGGCGTGCTCGCAGTGTGTGATGCGCTCATCTCCCTCGGACTCGTGATCGAAGTGGCGCCGACCGCCCCGCGTTCGGCCACAGGTGTCGGGCGGAGGTCTCGAACGTTCGCGTTCAATGACCGCGCAGGTTTTGTCGCAGGCGTCGAGTTGGGCCCGGAGCGGATTGTGGCGCAGTTGTGCAACCTTCGCGGTGATGTCGTCACAGCGACGGTTGTGGAGCGCAGGACTCCAATTCAGTCAGCCTCGGCACTGATAGACGAAGCGAAGAACATCATTGATGATCTGGTGGTCGAGGCCGCTATCGATCCTGGACTCCTGACAACAGTGGCTGTTGGCGTTCCCGCGCCGGTCGACCATAACGGAGGAGTTGGGAGCTCGACGCGAGTTTCCGGGCTCCCTGGAATCAACGTGATCGAAGCTTTCAGCGCCGGTCGCCCCTGGGAAGTGCTCGTCGATAATGACGCCAACCTGGCGGTCATCGGTGAACGCTGGCGCGGGGCCGCTCAAGGGCTCGATGGCGTTGTCTTGATGCTGGTGCAGGAGCGGTTCGGCGCTGGCATTATCGATTCAGGTCGCATCGTCAGGGGTGGCAGCGGCTTTGCGGGGCAGATGGAGTTCGTGAGGCTTCTTGAAGGTGGGCATGGAACGCAAGGTATTGTGCCTTTGACAGCTCTGTTTGTCGAACAGCTGAGCGAAGAGGATCGGACCAGGGTCACCACGCAGGTTCCTGCTGAGCAGAGCGCATCCAGCTCTGAACAGTCCGTGGGTCCTTTGGAGGTCGAGGCCGTGTTTGAGGCCGCGTCGAAGGGCGATCGGGTTGCCCTCACCATCGTTGATGCCGTGGCCGACCGGCTGGCGAGAGTCTCAGCCGTGGTCGCGACTCTGCTGGGCCCCGACATTCTCGTGTTCGGCTGTGACGTGCCCAGCGACGCCGAAGAGCTCCTTGAGCCTGTTCGTCGGAAGCTAGCCGATCTTGTCGAGGGTGAGCCGCCAAGCTTGGTTCGCTCAGAACTTAGGGACCAAGCCGTGGCTGTTGGCGCAGTGCGCTGCGCCCTAGATCTCGCGCATCAACGTCTGATCCCATCTAGGTTCTGAAGTCGCCACAGCGCTGGGCGCAGCCTTCAGCTGCGTGAGAAAACCTTGCCCGATAAAGGGCGTCGTGCAATAATCCACGGCATGGATTTATGTCGTGCACCGAGGCCGACAAAGCGTCAAGGAGACAGCGATGCCAATCATGGATGAACTCCAATACAAGGACAGCTCCTTGCCGATCGACGCTCGCATCGACGACCTCTTGGGTCGTATGAGCGTTGCCGAGAAGGTCGGGCAGATGATGCAGCTAGATGCGAATCGGGCTGATCTGGACGACTTGATCTCGACGAACCTTGTCGGTTCGCTGCTGCACATCGGGGAGCGGATGGGCGAAGCGATTGAGATCGCCGAGCGGACGCGGCTTGGAATTCCGCTACTGACCGCTGACGACTGTATTCACGGTCACTCGTTCTTTTCCGGCGCGACGATTTTCGGTACACAGCTCTCGATGGCTTGCTCCTGGGATCCAAAGCTCCTGGAACGGGTTGCACGTGCGGCTGCGGTGGAGATCTCAGCGACCGGTATTCACTGGACGTTTTCTCCCGTCCTCTGCATCTCTCGCGACCTGCGCTGGGGGCGAGTGGACGAGACCTTTGGTGAAGATCCGATTCTCATCGGTGAACTCGGCGCTGCCATGATTCGTGGGTATCAGGGTGAGGGGCTGGATGACCCCACGGCGGTTCTCGCCTGCGCCAAGCATTTCGCAGGGTACTCCGAGACGCAGGGTGGCCGTGATGCCAGTGAAGCCGATGTCAGCCGACGCAAGCTGCGCTCGTGGTTCCTCCCTCCGTTCCAACGGGCGGTCGATGAGGGATGCCGCACGTTCATGCTGGGCTACCAGTCGATCGACGGCGTGCCGATCACCGCGAACAAGTGGCTGCTTTCGGATGTTCTAAAGGGTGAGTGGGGCTTCACCGGAACCCTCATCACCGACTGGGACAACGTCGGGCGCATGGTCCGCGAGCAGCGAGTGTGCCCCGACGATACCGAGGCTGCTGCCGTCGCCGTGGAGGCTGGCAACGACCTTGTGATGACGACGCCGGAGTTCTTTGAGGGTGCTCAACTTGCTGTCGCCAGTGGAAGACTCGCAGAAGCCGATCTCGACGAAGCCGTCCGCAGAATACTTCGACTGAAGTTCGAGCTGGGTCTGTTTGAGGACCCTCGTGCGCCCGATGTGGCGCTGCAAGCTCAGGTTGTTGGCAGCGCAGAGCATTCGCAGTTGAATCTTGAGATGGCCAGGCGCTCGCTGGTGTTGTTGCGCAATGACGGCACCCTGCCACTGATTGATGCGACGAGCGTCGAGCAATCCCCGCGGACGATTGCGGTGGTGGGGCCCAACGCCGACGACCCTCATGTCACGCTGGGGGACTGGGCTGGTTCATCGGGCCAGGTCGCCTGGATGCCCGATGGTCACCCTCGTGAGTTGGTGCAGACCGTGCTGGACGGGATGCGCGCTGTTGCTCCCGAGGACTGGAGCGTGACTCACACTCGCGGCGCCGATATTGAGGTTCTCATCCCTGATCCTGGGGGTGAGAAGTGGCACGATGGTGGCCCCCGGGTGCCCGTCTTTTCTCCAGCGAAGGTTGATCCAGCAATGCTCGCCGATGCGGTGGCTGCGGCGGAGTCGGCTGACTATGTCGTGGCGGTGCTCGGCGACACGATCGCATTGACCGGGGAGACGCGCTCGACGGCTACGCTCGAGTTGCAGGGCGCGCAAATAGGGCTTCTAGATGCTCTCGTGGCGACGGACACCCCGGTCATCCTGGTGCTCGTGCATGGAAAACCGGCAACTCTGCCTGCCTCAGCAATGCAGACCGCAGCCATCATCGAGGCGTTCAATCCCGGCATGCGCGGTGGGCAGGCTGTCGCCGAACTCATTCTGGGCTTGATCGAACCTAGCGGTCGTCTGCCGATCTCGGTGCCGCGGCACGTCGGGCAACAGCCTGTCTATTACAACCAGGTGCGCGGCCAGCACGGTGAGCGATATGCCGACTTGACCCAAGAGCCGCAGTTCGTCTTTGGCGAGGGGCTGTCGTATACGAGTGTGGAGTACTCGAACCTTCATATTCCCATCGATGAGGTGGCGTCTGACGGTGTGATTCGCTGTCAGGTGACGCTCACCAACACCGGGGCTCGCCCGGCGATCGAGACTGTGCAGGCTTACGTCAACGATCTCGTGACCACCGCTACATGGGCTGAGAAGGAACTCAAAGCGTGGCGCCAGGTGCAGGTGGAGGCCGGTCAGACTGAGACCGTGACGGTCGAGGTGCCAGCTGCATCGTGTTCTATCGTCACCTCCGACGGGCAGCGAGTCGTCGAGCCGGGGCGTTTCGAACTCCTCGTGGGCCGCAGTTCCCGGCCCACGGATCTTCTCTCGGCGGAGTTCACCATCGCGAGATGATGATCTGGCCGACTCTTCGCTAGCAGCCGCCGGAGTCAGTCGAGAGGGCGCCGACGCAATCGTTTGACGTCGGTGCGTTGTTTCTTGGCTGTCAGTCGACGTTCCTTTGAGCCCCGGCTCGGTTTCGTAGGCCGACGAGGCGCGGAGGGTGGGGCCAGCGCCTCAGCGACGACTTTTGCCAGGCGGGCACGCGCAGCATCCCGATTCTGCTTCTGAGCGCGATGCTCGGAAGCAGCGATTGTCAGCACTCCGCCGACGAGCCGACCGCTGAGGCGACCGAAGAGACGCTCTCGCAATAGCGGTGAGAGCGCAGCCGAACTTGCTGCGTCCCACACGAGCTCGACGCGCGAATCAGTGGTGTTCACACCTTGCCCTCCCGGGCCAGAGGAGCGCGAGAACCGCCAGGTCAGCTCAGACTCAGGAATCGTGACCCGAGAGTCTACCCTGAGACCAGGACGGTGGGCGGCGGGCATGTCAGCTCACTCCCGCCCGTCTTCAAGAGGGATAAGCATGGTGCGAAAAGGGCCCTCCGAGCGGTGCAGATCCCAGACGCGATCCGCGACATCGTCAATGCCGTTTGGCAGTTGCAGTTTTGGGATGCCGCCGGGAATGACGAGCTGCACGACGCGAATGCCCTCGCTCTTGAGAGCATCATGGAGCATTTCGCCGTAGGCGCTCTCTGCCGGAAAAGCGATCGACGTTCCCGCGAAGTCGGGGCGTGACTTCACCGAGGTTCCGCCGTTGATCAAAATGATGCTGCCGTCACCGGCTTCGCGCATCGCCGGCAAGACCGCGCGTGCAGCGTGGATCAGCCCCAGTGCGGAGAAACTCATTGCCTCAGAGGCCAGTTCGGGTGTCAGATCCAGCACCGGCTTGAGGTAGTCGCGGGAGGGGAGAGGGCTGTACTGCAGCGCGGCGATGGGGCCCAGTTCGTTCGCGGCCTGGGCCAACGCCTGCTGCAGTTCAGCTGGCACCAACACGTCGGCGGTGTAGGCCCGCGCAGTCAAGCCTTCGGCGGCGAGTTCGTTCACGACGTCGTCGAGCTTCGCCTGGGTTCGCGCGATGAGCGCGATAGCGAAACCTTCACGGCCGAATCGGCGAGCTACAGCAGCACCGAGGCCGGGTCCGGCTCCGACGATAGCGAGTGTGGGCATGGGTGTCCTCCGGGCAGATATATAGCGCTTTGACCTTGGTGCGAGATGGAAAAGCTTATGCCATCGCTACGGTTCTCAGACCGGCGAAGGGCGACCGCCCGCTACGGTGAGCGGTATGAAGACACGCATTGAGGGAACGACCATGCCCGTGCTTGAACTCACGCTCGACACGGGTGAGCAGATCATCGCCGAAGGCGGCGATGTGTCATGGCTCACGTTGGGGTTCGATATCGAGACCTCAACGGGGTTCGGCTCCCGTGGCAAAGGTGGATTCATGAGCGGGCTGAAGCGCATGGTCGGTGGCGGCCAGCTCTTCTTGTCGCAGTACACCGCTTCGAAACCTGGGTGCTTCATCGCCTTCGGCGCACGATTCCCCGGGACCATCCGCGAGCTCACGATCGACCCTTCCGACAACTACATGGTGCAGTCAGGGTCGTTCATGGCCAGCACTTCGGATGTCGAGGTGTCTGTGGGGTTGCAGAAGAAGCTTGGCGTCGGAATATTCGGTGGCGCTGGTGTCGTCTTCCAGAAGCTGGCGGGCAACGGAAGCGCATGGGTGCAGCTCGCCGGCGAGATCGTCGAGTACGACCTCAAAGAGGGGGAGTCTCTGCTGATTCACCCCGGCCACCTTGCGCTCTATCGTGCGGAGATGAACCTCGAGTTCACGACGATCAAGGGCGTGAAGAACAAGTTCTTCGGTGATTCCCTCTTTCTGGCGCAACTGAACGGCCCTGGTCACGTATGGCTGCAGTCCATGACTCCGGCCAAGCTCGCTGCCGCGATCGAGCCGTACCTGCCTGACAAGTCGTCGAACAACAGCTAGTTCGATCCGGTTGTTTCGGTGCACGGCTGGAACTTGCGCCGCCGGAGTCGGAGCGACCGGAAGCGCGGCGCGAGCGGACCGGTCAGCTACTGGCGCGGATCTGCGCCACATAGGCCTCGACGTATGCGAGTAGCTGCTCGTTGTGAGGCCCCCACGTGGGGGTGGGGTGTGTCGGGGCCGGCATAGGGTTCGTCGCTATAGCGGCGCTGGTAGTCCGCAAGCTTTTGTTCAAGCTCGACGCGGATGTCGCCATAGGCGGGGTCATCGGCGACGTTGCGCAGTTCGCTCGGGTCCGACTTCAAGTCGTACATTTCCCACTCGGAGTCGTATACCTGACTGGATGCTCCAGGCACGCCTAGTCCAGCGCCGTAGTAGCAGATGAGTTTATAGTCGACCGTGCGGATGCCATAGTGCGCGGGAGCCGCGTGGATTGGGTCGTCGTGCTCCCAGTAGCGGTAGTACGCAGCATCCGCCCAGTCATCGATGTGCTCGCCACGCAACAACGGCAAGAAGCTACGCCCCTGCGAGGTCGGAAGAGCGCTGTCGGCGTCGATTCCACACGCTTCCAGAAAGGTCGCTGCGAAATCGACGTTGGTGATGATGGCGTCGCATCGGCTCGTCGCCGGGATTTGGGCAGGCCATTTGATCAGCATCGGCATCTGCAACGACTGGTCGAACATCAGTCGCTTGTCGAACCAGCCGTGGTCGCCGAGAAAGAAGCCTTGGTCGGATGTGTAGACGATCAGGGTGTTTTCGGCAAGGCCGCGATCTTCGAGATGATCGAGCAGTCGTCCGACGTTGTCATCGATCGACTGAACGCACTGCAGATAGTCGCGCATGTAGATCTGGTACTTCCAGCTCATGCGTGCTTTGCGGTTTTCGGGACCGCGGAGATGCTCTGGTACTTCGGTCTTCAGATCGTCGGCGCCCATGTCATCAGCGATCGTCATGTGCACGGCTTGGACGGCTTTGCTGCGTGTCGCGCTGTCGTCAAAGAATGTCTCAGGCTCGGGGATGGTGCCGTCTGCATATAGATGCTTGTGCTTCTCATCCGGAACCCAGGGCCGATGAGGGGCCTTGTGGTGCACCATCATCGCGAACGGCTGGTCAGCGTCGAGGCTGTCAATCCAGTCGATCGACATATCGGTAACGATGTCTGTCGCATACCCAGGCATCGTGGCCGAGCCACTCGCGTCGATCATTTCTGGATTGATGTAGTCCCCCTGGCCGGGGAAGATCTTCCAGGCGTCGAATCCGCGAGGGAGAGATGCGCCCTGCTCACCAAGGTGCCACTTGCCAAACATCCCCGTCTTGTAACCGCTGTCGTGCAGAACGTCGACGAATGTCGGCACCCGGTAGTCCATCTCGGTCCAGATCGATGACACGCCGTTTATATGGCTGTATGTGCCTGTGAGGATGCTTGCGCGCGAAGGGCTGCAGATCGAGTTCGTGCAGTAAACGGCATCCATTCGGACGCCTTCTTCAGCGATACGGTCAAGATTCGGTGTCGCGTTCACACGGCTTCCATATGCCGAGATCGCGTGCGCCGCGTGGTCGTCGGACATGATGAAGATGATGTTTGGGGATGCCACGGGGTCCTGCTCTCAGCGTCGAGGGGTGGTGTGGGTGGTGGTTGAGCTCTGGGAGGCCGGCTCTTTGAGGTAGGGCCCAAGCAAGTCGATGAACAGCCGAACGTGGCCGGCCCGGTCGAAGGATGATGGGTCTGTTACCCACTGCGCCCCGAGCCCGTGAGCTAGCGCGAGAAGCCATCGAGAAATCACTTCGGCGGTCACTCCTGGGGGGAGCTTCGATTCATCGACGATGTCACGCACGTCTTGAGTGACTATCGGCATCGTCTTACCGTTGCGCTGCATAAACCAGCTGTGCGCGGGATGTTCTACCGCAGTGCTCTCGGCGCGAAGAACGACGAAAAGTCGCACCAGCTCAGGTCGAAGGTCGTTCTCTGCCAGCATCCCGATATACGCCTCAAGCCCAGCGATTCCCGCCTTCTCCTGTGCGGCGAGCAGCAGGCCGTTCTCGTCGTCGCGCTGCTGGAGCACTGCAAGAAGCAGGGCTGCTTTCGTAGGGTAGTAGTGAAGGATTCCCGCCTGACTGATGCCCACGTGGCGGGCAATGTCGGCAAGGCTCACGGTGTTGTACCCACCGGCAGAGAAGAGCTCTACTGCGATCCTCAGGATGCTAAGGCGTCGTTCTTCGCCGCGAGGGCGTGGTGAAACCCCTGGATTACTGCGTAACTGCTCGGTGGGCACAGGGCTCGCCTCCTCGACATTGAGCGTGCGTCGCTGGGATCAAACTTAAAGAGTGTTTAGTTAGTTTTGCAATGCCAAGTTTCTTGGCGCAGTCTCGAATCCTTGAAAAAACGGCGTTTCTGTCATCAAAACGTGATGAAAAAGACTATTGCTAAACCAACTAAGTGGTCAGTAGTGTGGCATCTGCGGGCTCGCAGGTGAGTTCGTTCAGATGAAAACTCGAAGGAGAGTGAACGTCCCAATGAACAGACGCACTATTGCTGGTGTCGCGCTCGTGTCGGTCTTGGCGCTAGCGGGATGCTCCGGCGGAGGGTCCGAGGGTGCCCCCGAAGGCTCCACCGAGACACAGGAACTCAATATCGGCATGACGCTCGATGTGACATCTTTCTCACCGCAAGAAGCTGCCGACGGATATGCGATTCCCTACTACCAGCTTCCCTACGACACGCTGATCCGGCACACTGCTGACGGTGAGTATGTGCCGATGCTCGCGCAGGAGTGGAGCTACGACGAAGACCAAACCGCACTCACTCTGACGCTTGAAGAAGGTATCGAGTTCGATGACGGCACTCCGCTCGACGCTGAAGCGGTGAAGGCGAACCTCGAGGCGTCTCGAGATGGCACCGGCATCATGAGCGCACAGCTCGCATCGGTTGAGTCAGTTGAGGCAGTCGACGAGACAACCGTTGTGCTGAATCTGGTTGCACCCGACCCCGCGCTTCTGTGGAATCTCAGCTCGCCGGGTGGATCGATCGGAAACCCGACGAAGATTGGTACCGATGAGATGGTCACCGTTCCAGACGGCACGGGTCCGTATGTGTATGACCAGGCCGCAAGCAACATCGGCGCGGAATACGTGTTCACGAAGCGCGACGACTACTGGGATGCAGACACGCTTGACCTCCCGTACGACACCATCACTCTGACGCCTCTCACTGAGGCAGCTGCGCGCGTTAACGCCTTGCTCGCAGGCGAGGTCGATGGCGCACCGATTGATCAGACGACAGTTGCTCAGGTCGAAGGGTCTGGCAAGCAGGTTGTGCAGTACCCAGCCTCAGGTGTGTTCGGATTCTTCATCACCGATCACGATGGCACGATGGTGCCGGCGCTGGCTGATGTTGAAGTGCGTCAGGCGATCAACATGGCTTTTGACCGCGCCACGATGCTTGCCAACCTTCGCGGCGGCTACGGGTTGACCACCGAACAGGTGTTCAACGCGCAAGGCGACGTGTGGGATGAATCAATCAACGACACCTACGGGTACGACCCCGTGACTGCGAAGCAGATGATCGTCGATGCAGGGTACCCGGATGGTTTCTCCATCGACATGCCGCTACTTGCCTTCCCTGAGGCGGACATCCTGACGCAGGCTTTTGCGGATGTCGGGATCACGATCAACTGGGAGACCCTCGCTTCGCAGGAGGTCTTCCCGCAGATTCTCTCGGGCAAGTACCCGATGTTCCTGTTCCAGCTGCAGTCGACGGACCCGTGGCAGGCCATTCAGTTCTTCATCTCGCCGGAGGCGACATGGAACACCTCCCACCAGTCGAACCCTGAGCTCGACGCAATGATTGAGAAAGCTCAGTACGCGACCTCAGACGAAGAGCGCACCGCTACCTATCGAGAGATCAACGAGTGGCTCGTTGATAACGCCTGGTTTGCTCCTATGTACTTCTCGGACAACCTCTACGGCGCATCGACTGATGTCGACGTGACGGCTCCCTACCAGCAGCCCGTTCCGTCTATCTACGACTACGCCCCCGCTGCGTAGCGAGTGACCAGCCGTTCGCGGTAGGGCTGTTGACGACTTCAGCCCCGCCGCGAACACCGGTACACGAAAGGCTGACCTTTCTATGATTTCGTTTTCACTCAAGCGACTACTCTCGGGCATCGCGCTCATGTTTGTAGTGGCCACGGTTACGTTCTTCCTGATGAGCATTGGGTCTGACACCATCGCTCGAAATCTGCTGGGGCAGAACGCGACCGAAGCGCAGGTACTTGCCAAAGAGCAAGAACTTGGTCTCGACCAACCGGTGTTTACTCGATACCTGGACTGGCTGGGTGGTGTCGCTCAGGGCGACCTAGGCACGTCGTGGTTCAGTAGCCAGCAGGTCACAGACATGCTTGCTTCGCGATTCCCCGTAACCTTCTCGGTGGTGATCGTGGCAGTGCTGTGCACGGCAGTCATTAGCGCCGTGCTCGGCATCGTTGCCGCCGTCAACCGCGGATGGATCGACAAGTCACTCACCGTGGGGGCGATGTTCGGCCACGCTCTGCCCAACTTTTTTGTGGCGGTGTTGCTCGTCTGGATCTTCGCCGTCACGCTGCAGTGGCTACCCGCGACAGGGTTCACCCCGATTTCGGAGGATCCCACCCAGTGGGCGCGCGGCATCACGCTACCGGTCATCGCTTTGCTGTTCGGAACAATTCCGGGCACTGCGCAACAAGTACGCGGTGCCGTTATCGACGTTCTTCGCCAGGACTACGTGCGCACCCTTCGTTCGCGTGGTCTGTCGTCGCGTTCGGTTCTCTTCAAGCACGTGTTGCGCAACGCTGCGCCACCCGCGCTGACTGTTCTCGCACTGCAGGTCGTCGGGCTCTTGGGCGGCGCCGTAATCATCGAGCGAATCTTCGCTCTTCCAGGAATCGGCCGCCTCGCTGTCGATTCAACCCAGCAGCAAGACATTCCCGTCATCCTCGGATTTGTGTTGGTGATGGTGGCCCTCGTTGTTGTGGTCAACCTACTCATCGACCTTGCCACCGGATGGCTCAACCCGAAGGCGCGTCTCGCATGACCGACTCCACAAGCTCCGTCGTTGGCCCGTACACGCAAGTGTTGCCGGTCATCCCGAAGCGGCAAAGCACTTTCGTGCGGCTCATTAAGAACCCTCTCGCCGCTGTAGGCCTCTTCATCGTTGCGATTGCGGTCTTCGTTGCAGTATTCGCTCCCTGGCTAGCGCCCTATGACCCGAACTTCGCCAACGTTAATGACTCGTTCGCTCCACCGTTCAGCCCTGAGCACCTGCTTGGAGCAGATCAATCGGGTCGCGATATCCTTTCCCGCCTGCTCTACGGCGCTCGCACAAGCCTTGTGGGTGCGGCGATCGCGGTAGGTGTCGCTATCCTCGTGGGCGTTCCCTCAGGATTGATCGCGGGTTACTACCAGGGTTGGTTCGACACGGTAGCTACGTGGTTCGCAAACATGTTCATGTCGATGCCCGGCATCGTCATCGTTCTGGCCGTGACCGCGGTCCTCGGCGAGAGCGTCGAAGTCACCATGGGTGTGTTCGGAATATTGATCTCTCCAGGTGTCTTCCGCTTGACCCGCACTGGCGTGCTCTCCGCGCGCAAGGAGCTCTATGTGGATGCGGCAAAAGTCTCTGGCCTAAGCGACGCGCGAATCATCTTCCGCCACGTGCTCAGCAACGTACGCGCGCCGCTCATCATTATGGGATCGATGATGATCGGTATCGGAATCGTTCTGCAGGCCGGGCTGGCCTTCATCGGCATCGGCGATGCGTCTGTCCCCAACTGGGGCGCGATGCTCAACGACGGATTCATCGTGATCTACAGTCAGCCGATCCAGTTGCTTTGGCCAGGTCTTGCCATCGGCCTCACGGTTGTCGCATTTGCATTCCTCGGCACTGCTCTGCGCGACACTGTCTCGCACGGTGACGGCCCCAAGGCTGCTCGTGTGAAGACCGGCAAAGAGCAGGAAGCAGAGGAAGAGCGGATGAAGAGAGAGATTCTTCCGCCCGAGGTGGAACTTTCGCCGAGCGCTTCAGAAGACGTTCCCCCAGCAGACGTGTTGCTCTCAGTGAAGAATCTGCGTGTCGGCTACCCTCAGGCCGGTGGCGCGACGAAGGTCGTTGTTGACAGCGTGAACCTCCACGTCAAGAAGGGCGAGGTGCTGGGGCTTGTCGGCGAGTCTGGGTCCGGAAAGAGCCAGACAGCTTTCAGCGTCCTCGGATTGCTTCCTGCTGGTGGGCGCGTGCTATCCGGGTCGATTGCTATCGATGGTGAATCACTGACTGCGAACCCCACACGGGTCGCGAGTCTGCGTGGCGCACGTATCGGCTACATTCCGCAGGAGCCGATGTCGAACCTTGACCCGAGCTTCACGCTCGGATATCAGCTCGTCGAGCCGATTCGCAAGCACATGGGTCTCAGCAAAGAGGCGGCCAAGGCGCGGGTGCTGGAACTACTGGACCGCGTGGGCATTGTTGACCCGCCGCGCACGTTTGACGCCTACCCGCATGAAGTGTCAGGTGGGATGGCTCAGCGCATCTTGATTGCTGGTGCTATCAGTTGCAATCCGGCGCTGTTGATCGCAGATGAGCCGACCACAGCGCTAGACGTCACGGTGCAGGCTGAAGTGCTCGACCTGTTGCGTTCTCTGCAGACCGACTATGACATGGGCGTCATCATGGTGACGCACAACTTCGGAGTCGTCGCCGACATCTGTGATCGCGTTGCCGTGATGCAACACGGGCGAATTGTGGAGCAAGGTGATGCCGCCGAAATCTTCACCAACCCACAGAACCCCTACACACAGATGCTGTTGGGATCGACTCTCGAGGGTGGCCCGAGCCGCGCCGAGCAGGAAGAAAGCAGGTCGCAGTCATGAGCGCTCCCCTTCTCGACGTGAAGAACCTCGTTGTTGAGTACCCAATCAAGGGATGGCGCAAGAAGCCGTTCCGCGCGCTCGATGACGTGTCGTTATCGGTCAACCCAGGCGAGACTGTCGGTCTTGTGGGGGAGTCGGGATCGGGAAAAACGACCCTCGGCCGCGCCGTTCTCGGGCTTGCTCCGGTGACGGAGGGGACCATCACGTTCGACGGGCGGGATATTTCTCACCTGAAGACTCGCGAGCGCCGCGCCATGAGCTCGCACGTGCAGGTCGTGTTCCAAGACCCGTACTCGTCGATGAACCCGACGATGCTGGTTGGTGACATCCTCGCCGAGCCGCTGCGTATCGCGGGTGTATCGAAGGCGGAAGCCAAGGGTCGCATTCGCGAACTGCTGGACCAGGTGCGATTGCCGTTGGACGCCATTGATCGATTTCCGCACGAGTTCTCCGGTGGGCAGCGTCAACGCATTGCTATTGCGCGGGCGCTGGCTTTGGAACCGAAGCTCATCGTGTGTGACGAGCCCGTGAGCGCGCTTGACCTCTCAACACAGGCCCGCGTGCTCGACATCTTCATTGAAATCCAGCGGCGCACAGGAGTGGCCTATCTATTCGTGTCACACGATTTGAGCGTCGTTCGGCACATCAGTCATCGTGTCGCTGTGATGTACCACGGCAAGATCGTTGAAACAGGAGATGGGGATGCAGTCACGCGCAACCCCGAGCATCCATACACGCAACGCCTGCTCATGGCGGCACCCGTACCGAATCCTGCTGAACAAGCGACGCGTCGTCAGGCGCGCGCTGAGTTGATGGCGCAACAGAAAGCCGCGGAAACTCACGGTGCAGCCGCCTAGTTGTGTTTGCTCGTTGTCAAAAGGCGCCGTTTCACCTACCTCGGTGACGGCGTCTTTTGGTGCGCGCAACTAGACGAACTGTTGCGTATGCACCAATGAATGCGCAAAGCGGCGTTGCCCCAAAATGGTGGGGCAACGCCGCTTTGCGCTGCGCGTGGGGGCGACGCTACGTGTTCGTGGGAGCCGGGGTTGCAGCGGCCACGGAGGCCAACATGCCATCGAGCCCTCGGAGCGCATCAGCGCCCATCGCGGGGTTCATAACGGAGAGCTTCCACAGTGATGTCGAGCCTCCCAGGCGCGACAGCACCGCTGGCGGGAACGGGAGAACCTTCGTGAGCATCTCTTTTGCCATCGGGTTTTCCATGAGCACCGATAGCGGAGTGTGCACGCCGATGCGGTCGCTGGGGAAGTCCTCGGCCGGGACGGGCGATGAGAGTCCCTGCTGAACCTGGGCCCACTGCTTTTCGATCAGAAGGTGCTCCTCTGATACTTCATCCACCAGGCTCGGCAGCCCAAGGCGTGCGTATTGCTCCGCTGGGGCATCCGCTTCGCCCATGGCCTTCACCATGAGTCGGATCATTGTGAGCTCCAGCCCAGGATCTTTCAGTGGGTCAAGCTCATCAGGATCGGTATCGAGGTTGTACAAGAGCGTCCCGAACGCGGTGGGGCTGCCCCACGCTCCGGCCGGCAACTTGAGCACAGGAACGTCCTTGCTGAATGAGAGCGGCTCGACGAGTTCTGCATTCGAGAGCTCTTCCACCGAGAACATTTGGTTCATGTGCATCGGCATCAACGTGTAGTTGACGAGTGGCTGATTCTGCGGATCCGCTGATGCCCGCATGTAGACCACGTGCCCGTCCGTGACGCACACGTGGCCGCCGAAGACACCGAACAAGCCAGACTCGCGCACCGGCTCGTCGCGAGCGATGACGGGTTCGAGGTCTTTGCCCTGCATGTCTTCAGTGCGCGCGACGCCGAAGAAGCCCAACAGCGTCGGACCAAAGTCAACTGTCTGCACAAGGCTTTCGCGGCGCGCGCCAGCCTGCTCGCTGCGGGGGTCGTAGATGAACAGTGGAGTGTGGATGGACTCGTCGTACCAAGGCTGAATGTTCTTTCCGTACCAGCCGCGCTCGCCGATCATCAGACCGTGGTCTGTGCACACGATCAACATCGTGTCTTCCCACATATTGTGCTCGTCCATCTTGTCGAGCACGCGACCGAGAGAGTCATCGCAGAAGGTCACGAGCGCGTTGTACTCCTCGCGCACGTGATCCACGGTCTGCTCGTCCTCGACAACACGGCGGTAGTCAGGCCAGTCGAAGTGTGGGCCGTCGTAGGCGTGCGGACGACGCGCTTTGTGCTCGTCGTAGCTAAAGAAGGGTTCGTGTGGATCGAAGCACTCGATCTGCACGAACCAGTTGTCTTCGCTCTTGTTGGTCTCGATAAAACCGACACCAGCCTCGACAGTCTTGAACTGCGAGTGTTCTTCAGTCGTCTGCATGTACTGGCGGTTGATCCAGTCTTGTCGCCACGCGTCGCCCGACCGCCACGTAATTGTTTCTGGAATCTCGGGATCAGCGACATGCCCCTTCCACAGATCGCCCTCCTGCCCGCGGAAGAACTCGTAGGTGGAGTAGCGGTTGTGGTAGGTCGAACCACCGTCTTCCCAGTAATGCGCGTGATCAGTAACCAGATGTGTGTAAACACCGTTCTTCTTGAGGATCTCTGGGATCGAGTCGTCAAATGGCTCCAACGGGCCCCACGAACGGTGCAAGAAGTTGTAGCGCCCCGTGTGCAGTTCTCGGCGCGCGGGCATGCACGGCATGGAGCCGGCATAACAGGTGTCAAACGTCGCAGAGCGCTGTTGCAGTCGGGCGAAATTGGGCAACTCTGCCCAATCCGCACCGTACTGCGGCAGGTAGCGGCGGTTGAGGCTGTCGAACATGACCATGATGGCCTTCATAAAAGAGTCCTTCTTACTAGGGGTCGACGTGTGGGAGATTCAGTTGGTCGCGTCTGCAGGCATCCGCCAACGCGCGAGAGCGCTGCGAAACTCATCGCGCACGCCGTCGCGCATGTATGGCTCGAGCAATTCCAGGTGTCGCGCGACCAGCTCGGAGCGCACAACAGCATCTGGTTCGAACAGCCATTGGATGCGCATCCCGTCTGCGATGGCAATCAAAGTGCGAGACAGATCGAAGATGGAGGTTTTGGGGGGCAACTTCGCAGCGTCGAAAACTCGTTCCAGCTCAAGGTTCATGTCGCGCGGTACCGACTTGTAGCGGTTCAAGAAGTACGCGTGTGCTGGATGAGTCGGCGTCACGCTCTCGGTTGAGAGAATCGAGAAAAAGGCGGTCTCCGACGGGTCTTTTTCGTGGCGACGCAACGCTGTGAGGAAGGCAATGAGGAATCCCACGCCGTGGGCTTCCTCGGTTGCACTGGTGTCGGCGTCACCGCCTGCTGCCGAGTCATCTTCGACGACTTCTCGGTTGTCGAGCACTGCGAACAGGAGCGCGTTCTTCGACGGATAATGGTGAAGGAGCCCCGCCTGAGTGATGCCTGCCTTCTGAGCGATCTCCGCGAGGCTCGCCGAGTCAAAACCGCCTTGAGCGAAGACGTCACCAGCTGCAACGAGAATCTCCCGCCTGCGCTGCTCGCCCTTGGGGCTGCGTCGACGTTGCACCACGGCAGACTCGTTCATTGCATCGCGTTTTCGCTTCGGGACTGCACGCTCATGGAATTGCGACTCCTCTGTCGTGGCCATGGGGCACTCTCTAGAATGAGAGCTCATTGTTACCAGTCTATCTGCTAGACCGACTGAATGGTAGGGATAAGCAGATCTGGTGCTCTTGCGTCTATTCCACGCATGCTGCCAAACGCCCTCGGCAATACGGAGTGATTCTTTGGATGACTGACGAAGTGCATGTTTCGAGCAGTCCGTTGCGCCGTTTTCGTCATGCGCACGAGCAAGACATTGAGCGCGCTCTGCGCTCGCGCGGGCCGCTGACCCGGCAGGAGCTGCAGGACGTGACAGGTCTGTCGCGGACTACGCTCTACTCGATCGTCAACGCGTTGACCGCAGACGGCGTGATCGTCGAGTCGCGGGTGCAGGCCAGTCAGCGGCGAGGTCGTCCTGCATCAGTTCTGTCACTCGATCCGGCCGCTGCGCAAGTCATCGGCGTTGAGCTGGGGCGAAGTCACATTGGGGTAACCGTCGCTAACCTGCGCCACGAGATAGTCGCTGGCAGTGATCGGTCTGCTCCCGTAGGTCGAAATGCTGGCGAAATCGGCGCAGCCGCAATCGACGCGATTGACGAAGCGCTCCGCGACGCGGGACTCACCTCAGCTCGTCTCGATGCGATAGTCGTGGGCACTCCGCTCTCTTTTGGCACAGGGGCACAGGCGGCTGATCGGGTGCGAGAAGACGTCGGTGCTCGTATGCTCGCGCGCTATGGGGTCGCTCCCGTCTTCGCAAACAACGCGCGACTTGTCGCGCTAGCTGAAATGCGCTTCGGGGCGGGCGCAGACGTGGATGACCTTATCTATCTGCATCTTGATGAGGGTGTCGGCGGAGGAGTCGTGCTAGATCGACGGATAGTCGACGGGCGGCATGGGCGAGCTGGGGAACTTGGGCATATCAGCGTCGACGTTGATGGGCCACCGTGTTGGTGTGGCGGTATTGGCTGCCTTGAGCGCTATCTCGCACTGCCAGAACTGGCGGCGTACATCGGATCTTCCGCAAGTGAGATGCTTGCTCACCCAGGCTTGGTTGAGCATATCGATGGCCGCTTAGGCGTTTTGTCTCGCGTGGTGGCGGGCCTGCTGACGACACTTGACGTGAGGCGAGTGGTGCTCGGCGGCACGCTCGGGCGGGCAAATGGCATCGCACCTCGAGTCGAAGAATTGGTTCGGATACTGTCGCCAGACCACGTCGCCGTTGATGTTGACGTTCGCCCCGCCGTTCTCGGTAGGAGGGGCTCGGCACAAGGCGGTGTAGTCCTCGGATTGGCCGCAGCGGGAGGCGACCTAGTCGTGCCGACCATTTATTCCTAAAGGTTGACAAAAATAATCGGCCCCACGTACTCTCCGTATGCGGCGTGATTTCGGCGTTGCACTCAAGCTTTCACTGCAACGACGAAGACGTCAGGGGATCAAGTGTCACAGGCAGTCGCGACAAAGAAGACGCAACTCAGGCCATTCGGGTGGCGTGACAAGGTCGGATATCTATTCGGCGACTTTGGCAACGACTTCGTTTTCATCTTCGCTTCGTCGTTCTTGATGGTTTTCTACACCAACGTCGCTGGGCTCAACCCCGCGCACGTAGGGCTGATCTTTCTCGGGGCACGCCTTCTCGATGCCTTCACCGACGTGGGGTGGGGCCGCTTCCTGGACGTGCACAAGCCGTCTGCTGCCGGCCGCTTCCGGGTGTGGGTGGCTCGGATGGCGCTCCCGCTGGCGGCGATGAGTATCTTGCTCTACGTGCCCATGATCGGCGATTGGGCGTACGCAGCCAAGCTCACCTATGCGGCAGTGTCGTATCTCTTGTGGGGATCCGTGTTCTACACGATGGTAAACATCTCGTACGGCTCGATGGCTTCGGTCATGAGTGCCGATCCCGGCGACAGATCCTCCCTCTCGGTGTTCCGTACAACCGGAGCGGCGCTCGCCGGGCTCTTCGTCGGTGTCGTGCCACCGCTGTTCATCTACGCGACCGTAGATGGTGTTTCGCAGGTTGTGCCGAGCGCGCTGCTGGTCACCGCCGCTGTGTTCGCCGTTCTCTCGCTCGGGTGCTACGCGCTGTTCTATTTGCTCACGACAGAACGTGTCGTCGCGCCACGTACGGCGGCTCCGGTCCCGTTCCGAACTGTCTTGAAGGCGCTCGGGCAGAACCGCGCGCTGCTCGCGCTGCTCGTCGCAAACCTGCTCATGATGGTCGGCCAGTTCCTGACTCAGACAATGTCGCCCTATCTATGGCTCAACTGGTTCAACAACGGTCAACTGTCGTCGCTCGGGGCCCTCGCAATGATCGTGCCTATGTTTGCGATTGCACCATTCGCCTCGCGTCTCGGGCGTCGCTTCGGGAAGAAGGAGATTGCGGTTGTTGCTGCGAGCGTCGCTGCGGTTCTCCAAGTCGTCATCTGGCTGCTGCGCATCGAGAATCCATGGGTCTATCTCGCGCTCGCGCTAGTGTCGACGTTGGGTCTGGTGTTGTTCATGATGCTCGTGTGGGCGTTTATCACCGACGTCATCGATGACGTCGACGTGCGAACCAAGAGCCGTGAAGATGGAACGATCTACTCGATCAACACGTGGGCACGCAAACTCGGACTTGCCATTGTCGGCGGGGCAAGCGGTCTCGCGCTGGCGTTGGTTGGCTTCCAGGCGGGTGAGCCGACTCAGGCTCCCGAGACGAACTACGGCATCTACACCGTCACAACCCTGGGGCCAGGGATCCTCTTCGGGCTGTTCGCCGTCGTGATGCACTTCTGGTACCCGCTGGATCGCACCCGAGTCGCATCCAACGTCGCAGTCCTGCATACCCGAGCTGCCGAGCACTCCGACGACACTGCTAGCGACTGACACCTCGCACATTCTCCGCACTCTCTCCACCCCTCATCTCGAAGGAATGCACCATGACTGATGCACTGATGGCTCTGTTCAACACGATCGAAAAGCGTTCGGCGCAACCGCCGGCCATGCCCGATGGTGCCGCCTGGGCAGACACGAGCCGTTCGACCCAAGCACGCGTCGACGCTCTGCTACAAGAGCTGACGGCCGAAGAGAAGTCCGATCTTCTTTATGGGCGCGGGCTGAAGGTTTCACCGGAGGGGGCATTCTGGCAAGCCTGGATCAAGGGGAACGATCGCGTCGGCATTCCAGATGTCACGCAGGGTGATAGTCCCGCCGCGGTACTGGTTGGCCCCCCGAATGTCACTCAGATCCCCTCCGAGCACTCACTCGGAGCGAGCTTCGCCCCCGACAGCGCGCGCACAGCAGCCCGCGCGCTCGCGGCACAGACTCATCGTCTCGGCTATGGCGTGTGGCACGCCCCCACGCTCGACGTCGCTCGTGACTACCGTCACGGGCGCGTGCACGAGAACTTCGGTGAGGACGTGCACCTCGTCTCGATCATCGGCGAGGCCTATGCCCGCGGCATCCAAGACGAGAAAGTAGTCGCCGACCTCAAGCATGTAGGCATGAACGCTGTCGAGACCGACAGGCTGTCGACGAACTACGTTGTCAATGACGATCGCGTCATTGGTCACTATCTCGCACCGTTCAGATCCGTGATCCAGAACATGCCGATCGCGATGATCATGACGGCGTACGCGAAGATCAATGGTTCGCACGTCAACGACGTGCCGGCGTACTTCGACCTGCTCCGCGAAGAGTGGGGCTTTAACGGTGTCGCTCGCAACGACGCGATGGCAGCGCACTCGCTTGAGTCGCTCGAGCTCGGTCTCGATCAAGAGTTCCGCGACGAAGAGTTCTTCGGTTCGGTCTTGCTCGAAGCGATCGAAGAGGGCCGCATCGATCCATCCGTGCTCGATGCCGCAGTCGGGCGCATCTTGTCGATGATGATCGATGTGGGGCTATTCGACAACCCGCCGGTACCAGTGCAGTGGCAGGGACCGTTGGAAGGCGAGATGCGCGCTGCGCACGACAGTGCTACCCGTGGTGTCGTCCTACTTGAGAACCGTGACAAGCTTCTTCCGCTTTCTCCTGTGTCCTCCCCACGGATCACCGTTTGCGGGCCTGCCGCAGTTGACGCAGCCATTGCCGGTGGGCCGACTCGCGCGATCGCAGATCGGGATACCTTCCTCGACGCGTTGCGCGAGAAGCTGCCAGCTGCACAGATCGACTACATAGCGGGCATCGATGCGATCGCCCTGACCGACATGCTCCCCGGTTTCGACCAGGTGTCACAAAGCGCCCTTTCGGCCGGCGTGGGCGTGGGCGTGGGCCTGACCGCCACTTTCTATGACGAGGCCGGCGAGGTACTTGCCACGCGCGATGCGACCAACCTCTCGATCCAGACCACCGACTGGGCCTTCGGCGGCGACCCCGATGTCGCTCCCCCCGCGGGGACGGCTCGCGTGACGTGGACAGGTTCCTGGCTCGCAGCAGAGGGCGACCACGAGTGGGACGTCGTGACGGGTGGCGATGTCACGATATCGATCGACGGCGAAGAAGTCTTGTCGCACCGAGGTGGCTCCAGGCGCACGGCACGCACGACTGCGCAGATCGCTGTCACGGCAGGCGCTCACCGGATTCTCGCCGAGTACGTCGCGCCGGATGAGACCCAGCGTGCGTTCGTCGACGCCTCCTCGTCACCGCTCAAGGTGGGGCTCCGTGCTCCCAAGGGCGCGATCGCACCATCGCTGCAAACAGCAGTTGACCGGGCATCGGCAGCGGACATTGCCATCGTCGTCGTGCGTGACCTCGCCAGCGAAGGATCCGATCGCTCCACGCTGCGACTGCCGGGGCAGCAGGAGGCGCTCATCCGCGCGGTGTCTGCGGCGAACCCGCGCACGATTGTCGTGCTAGAGACGGCCAGCGCTGTGCTCACCCCTTGGCGCGATTCCGTCGGCGCTCTCGTTCAGGGCTGGTACGGCGGTAGCCGCGGCAACGCTGCGATTGTCGACGTTCTCGCCGGTCTTGCGGAGCCGGCCGGGCGCCTTCCGGTCAGCTTTCCCGAGCGTGACGAAGACTTGCCCACCTTCGCGTCTGAGCGATTCCCAGGCGTTGACAAGGTTGTTACGGTCGATGAGGCCGAGACCGGCTACCGCTACTTTGGGCACAATGGCGCGCCAGTCGCGGCATATCCATTCGGGTTTGGGCTCTCGTACACCACCTTTGCGTTTGGCGCGCTGAACGCTCCGGCATCAACGGAGGTTCCAGCGGCGGCCGCTTTGCGCGCGACCCGCACCGGGAGCATCCCCGTCTCTGTCTCGGTCACAAACTCGGGAGAGCGTGACGGCTTCGTCGTGCCACAGCTCTACGTGCGTGCACCGGGTGCTGCAATCGCACACCTGAAATCATTCGCATCGGTAGCTGTAAGCGCAGGGCAGCAGAGTGAAGTCGACCTTTCGGTAGCGTGGGCAGACCTCGCCGTGTACCAGGGAGGTGAATGGTCGATTCCCGCCGGCACCTACGAACTTGCGTTGGCCACGAGCGCGAGCGACACCGTCGAGACCATCGAAGTAGAGGTGACGGTCTCATGAGTGCGGCCCGCCGCCCGAACATCGTGATGATCCTCACCGATGATCACGCATCCCGCACGATCGGCGCATATGGGTCTGCCGTGAACGCGACACCCCGCATTGACGAGATTGCCGACCTCGGGTGGCGGTTCGATAACTGTATGGTGACCAACGCGTTGTGTTCGCCGAGCCGCGCATCGATCCTCACAGGCACACACAGCCACATCAATGGCGTGACTACCCTCGTGACCCCGATTGACGCGAGCCAACCGACTTTTGTCTCGCAGTTGCGAGAAGCGGGCTATCGCACCGCGATGATCGGCAAGTGGCATATGGGTCACGGTGAGGGGCATAATCCCGAGAACTTCGACTATTGGGATGTGCTCGTCGGCGCTGATGGTCAGGGTGAGTACTGGAACCCCACGTTCCTCTCGGAAAACGGCGTGCGCAACGTCGAAGGCTATGCCACAGATGTCACGACCGATCTTGCCTTGAACTGGGTGGACTCGCTTGAGGGTGACGATCCCTGGTGCGTGCTGATTTATCACAAGGCACCGCACCGCCCATGGGAGCCCAAGCCCGAGCACTCGGTCCTTTACCGCGACAGTATTCCCGTACCCGACACATTCTGGGACGATTACGCGACGCGGTCGAGTTCCGTGCGGCGCTCTTTGCTGCGCGTCGCGGACAGCCTCAATGTTGAAGACCTCAAGATCGAGGTGCCCGAGGGGCTCAGCTATGAAGAGATGGCATTGTGGAAGTACCAGCGCTTCATGGAGGACTACCTCGCGTGCGTGCACAGCGTCGATGAGAACGTCGGTCGCGTCATCGATTGGCTACGTGCGCGCGGAGATTTCGATGACACCCTCATGATGTATGCATCAGACCAGGGCTTCTTTCTCGGCGAGCACGGCTGGTTCGACAAGAGGTTTATGTATGAAGACTCGTTGCGTATGCCGCTGGTGCTGAGCTATCCGAACGCCATCCCTGGAGGCGAAGTGCACGACCGCCTCGTCACTAACGTTGATTTCGCGCAGTCGATTCTCGAAGCAGCAGGTGTGCCCGCTCATCCACGCATGCAGGGTCGCAGTTTCTGGGCTGACCTCACCGGGGCTGAAGAACGGGAGGGGCATGCGGGAGTGTACTACCGATACTGGGAACACGATGACACCTTCCATCACGCGCCAGCGCACTATGGCTACCGCACCGACCGCTACAAGCTGATCTACTACTACAACGACGGGCTTGGCTTGCCGGGAACCGGTCCATTCGTGTACCCGCCGGAGTGGGAGATGTACGACCTGGAGGCTGATCCAGATGAATTACGCAATGTCGCCAACGATCCGCTATACGCAACAGTTCGTTCAACGCTTGAGGCAGCGATGTGGCACGAACAAGCGCGTCTTGGCGATGCGCCGCACGCGAGCCAGGCAATTCCTGCGCTCGTCGCCGCTCCGCAGTAGCTGTTCGTTTCGCGGGGCGATTCGAGAGTCAGGCGGCTGCCGGGCGTCGTCCCACCAGCCCAGCGCGGGCCAGCAGCAGATAGAGCTGGCAGCCGAGGCAGAGCCCGAAAGCGGCGTTCAGAAACGCTGCAACGAACGCCGCGGCGCTTGCTATTGGCAGCGCCCAGGGCACACCGAAAAGTTGAAGCGCGAGCCCGAGGCCGACCACGAAGAGCCCGACAGCCTGCGCGAACTGTGGCGGACGCGGGTCTTCCAGGTCGACGGGGGGAGCGAGCCGCGGTGCAATGAAGCGGCGGAAGAACACCCCGTACGGCTGAGTGCGCGGCGATGCAAGCGACCATACAAACAGCAAGGCAATAACCGAAAGAAGGATGAAGCCTGGGTCTGCGGCACGCTGGATGAGCGATGCGTCGGTGATGGCCCAGCCCGCAGCATCCTGAGCGGTCGAGATTCCTATTGCTGACAGAAAGGTTGCGATCAGCAGAAGTGTGCTCGTAATTGCGGCAGCAAACCGTGGGCCGCGAGGGTCGATACCTTGCGGTCTCGCCGCTGGGCGGCTCTCAGATGTAGACATGCTGTGCCCCTGCAACTTGCTGAAGCTCGCGCTCAACACTCGCGCGAGCGACTGTGCCACCGAGTCGGGTGCGAACGACACCGTCGCTGTCGAGAATGAGGGTGGTTGGAGTCTGCAGGATCTGGAAGTGCTTGGCGAGATCGGCGCGGTGGGTCAGATCCACATCGATGTGCACGACTCCCGGCTCGCGATCAGCGATCGCGGCGAGTGTGCGACTCACACCGGGGCACCGGGTGCAGAACTCAGTGCTGAACTGCAACAGCGTTGCGTGCTCACCCCACTGCGTTGCGCCGACTGTGTCGGGGTCTTCGCCGGCGTGCGACGACACCTGGCGGGCGTGACCTTCTCGCGCCTTCATGACGAGCCCGATGACAACGCTGCCCACTATGAGAACTCCGAGGGCGAAGAGTGCGGTGGTGGTTGTCATCCCAAAACGCTAACAGCGGGTCCCTGCTTCGAGGGCCGCTCTGCAATGTGAGGTAACACCACGGCGCTGCGAATCGAGAACGCACCTGCATGGCGGGGGATTCAGACGCCGCTGAGCGACAGCTCATGCCCGACAGATGCCCGTTGCTAGGCTGGCGCGCATGACGGATCACGGCGCTGTTCTTTCCGAAGACGATGCGCGAATTCTGGCACTCGAGTCGGTGGTCCTCACCGGCCACACCCTCAAACTTCTGGTGCTCGAGCCGGGCCCGCCGCTGAATCTCGATGCGTTCCGCGAGCGCGTGAACGCTCGACTCGACACGGTGCCTCACGCCCTGGAACAGGTCAGCGTCGGTGTCGCCGGTGCGCAACCGCGCTGGATTTGTGCCGAGGACTTCCGCATTGCGAACCATGTTCGACGCCGCTCCGTCGATTGCGAAACGACCGACGATCTGCGCCGCGAGCTTGGCGTGCTCATGGCAGAGCATCTTGACCATGCTCGGCCGCTCTGGTCACTGGATCTGATCGGTCCGCTTGCTGATGGCCGCGAGGTGATTGCCGCTCGGATTCACCACGCGATGGCCGACGGCATCGCCGCCATGCATTTTCTCGAAGCCGCGGTTGTCGACGCGCGACCAGCTTCTGACGAGCCGGTAGCCACAACGGATGCCGCGCCCACCGCGAAGACGACGGGTGAATGGCGTCGAGTACCCGCGACGATTTCGAGAGAGTGGGGGCATCGAGGGTCGCGTTCGCCTTTCGATCTTCCTCTGACCGGCGAACGTGACCTCGCGTTCGCGACGGTCGCGCTGAGTGAGCTCAAAGCGATCGGCGCGAGCCGCCCGATCCATGCAACTGTGAATGACGTGTTGCTCGCCGCGGTCGCCGGTGGCCTGCGGGGCTGGTTGCGGTCTGCTGGCACGCCGTTGGATCTGCGAGCCCAGGTGCCGGTCAGCTTGCACCACCGTGACGGCGGCGTTGCGATAGGCAACCACGATTCGTTTCTGAACGTGGATCTCGAATTGAGCGAGCCAGACCCGCTCTTGCGGCTTGACCGCATCAGCGCGCAGACGCGAACAGCGAAGCAGACAGGTGACGCGACCACCATGTACGAGCTATTTCACGCGCTCGGCGCTGTGCCGGTTCTGGGTAAGCTGCTCGACCGTGCCGCGGCAAGCTCGCGTGAGTTCAGCCTCGCCATCTCGAACGTTCCGGGGCCGCGTTCGGTCACGTCGGTTTCGGGCCGCCGAGTCAGCGCCCTCTATTCGGCGTCGGAACCAGGCGCGCACCACGCCCTACGTATCGCAGCGATCTCGCATGGCGGCACGATTGGCGTGGGGTTCTGCACCGATCCACTAGCGGTGCCAGGGATTGAGAACCTCGCGATCGCTGTGGAAGAGGCATTCGAGGAGCTTCGACGGCTCTGATTCGCGCTAGCGAACAGTTGTGCGTTGCGGGTCCAAGAACGCCGGTTTTCGCAGCCTCGCCGCGAGCGCTCGTAGAGTAGACGCGTGTCTGACACTTCTGCGCTCGATGGGCCCAACAGCTCTGGCGCGGTTGATGACGCACTCATCGGGGTCGCACTCGGCCGCACGATCCGTGCGGCACGCACAGAGCAGAAGCTTTCGATGCGGGCGCTGGCGTCCGCCGCCGACATCAGCCAGCCCTTCTTGAGCCAGATCGAGAGCGGCAACACCATGCCCTCGGTCGTAACCCTCTTCAGGATCGCGAAAGCGCTCGGCTTGTCGCCGTCGGTGCTCTTCCCGGCTGTGCCCGAACCTGAACCAATACTGCTGACCCGTCGCGAGGATGGAAAGCACGTGCGCGTCGCCGAGAGCGATGACGGCGCAACCTCGCGCGTACTGTCGTCGGGCACGGCTCGCGCCGCCACCGTGCAGGAGTATCGCATTGCGGGCGGGCCCTACATCGGCGACTGGTTCGAGTCGGACGGCGAGATCGTGGTCTACGTCACCGAAGGTGAAGTCACGGTGTCAATCGATGGTCGCGGTGAATGGGTGCTGCGCGCAGGCGATTCGCTGGCGCATCCCGGCGCGCTGCGAAACCGCTGGGCTGTGCTCGGCCCCGAACCGGCCACCGTGCTGCTGGTTTACGCGGTCACGGGCTAGTGGAAGCGAACACATAGATCGCGGAAACGCGATCGTAACGTGATAGCTATTTGCAATCAATGATTGCTCCGTAGCATCGGAGCATGACGATCGAGACTAGTCGCGGCCCGTTGCGCGACACCGTGGCAGCGTTCCTCGCCGACGACCCGGGCCGACTTCTTGTCGATGGTCGCTGGATGAACGCGGCCTCTGGTGAGAGATTTCCTACGCTCGATCCAGCCACTGGTGAAACGCTCGCCGTCGTTGCCCGTGGCCGGGCGGCTGACGTCGATGCTGCGGTGGGCGCAGCATCCCGAGCATTGAAATCTGCCCGCTGGGCGAAAATGACCCCGGCTGACCGCGGTGCATTGCTCTGGCGCATCGCCGACCTCATGCAGGCAGACCTTGACGACCTGGCCGAACTTGAAACTCTTGACCAGGGCAAGAGCGTGCGCACCTCTCGTTTCGGTGAAGTGCCCGCTGCGATCAACCAGTTTCGCTACTACGGGGGCTGGCCGACGAAGATTCTCGGTGAGACGATCCCGACGTCACTGAGTCGCACGCCGCCCGGCAAAGAGGTCTTCGCCTACACGCGCCGTGAACCGGTGGGCGTTGTCGCCGCAATCGTGCCGTGGAACTCGCCGCTGATCATGACCGCGATGAAACTCGCCCCGGCGCTCGCCGCAGGGTGCACGATCGTGCTCAAACCCGCAGAGAACACGCCGCTCACGGCGCTCTACCTCGGTCGGCTATTGCAGCGCGCGGGAGTTCCCGACGGGGTAGTGAACATCGTGACCGGGTTTGGCGGCGAAGCCGGACAAGCGCTGGCCGAGCACCCGGGAGTCGCGAAAGTGGCCTTCACTGGCTCAACCGCGGTGGGTAAGCACCTCGTGGCCAACGCGGCCGGCAACCTCACGCGCTTGACCCTGGAACTCGGGGGCAAGTCGCCGGCGCTTGTGCTGCCTGACGCCGACCTGGCGAATGCGATCAGCGGAATCTCGCGTGGCATTTTCGACAACAGCGGGCAGGTGTGCGTGGCGAGTTCGCGCGTTTATGCGCACCGCGACGTGTACCAAGACGTTGTAGACGGCATGGCGGCGGCAGGAGAAGCGCTTCGACTCGGCCACGGCCTCGACTCTGCCGCCGACCTGGGACCGCTTGTGAGCGTTGCCCAGGCGGGGCGGGTTGCCGATCTGGTCGATGAGGGTCGCGCGGCGGGCGCAACCGTCGTTACAGGCGGCGAGCGCGGCGGACCGCAGGGCACCTTCTATGCACCCACCGTGATCACCGATGTGCGTGCCGATATGCGACTCATGCGCGAAGAGATCTTCGGCCCGGTGGCGGTGGTCACGCCCTTTGACGATCTCGATGAGGTGATCGGCTGGTCGAACGACTCGCCCTATGGCCTTGCCGCAAGCGTATGGACCGAAGGTCTTAGCGACGCCCATCGCGTGGCCGCGCAACTGCAGGCGGGCACCGTGTGGGTGAACTGCCACTCATTCCTCGGGCCAGAACTGCCCAAGGGTGGGCACAAAGAATCGGGCTGGGGCTACGAGAACGGCGCCCAAGGCTTAGAGAACTATCTGGAAACGAAAACGGTGGTGATGGTGATATGACGAAACGTATCAAGCTCGGAGTGTTCGAGATGATGAATCCGAACAACGGAATGCCCACCTGGACTGACCCGCGCGGTCGAGGCGACGAATGGGACAACCTCGAGTACTGGGTGACGCTTGCGCGTGAACTTGACGATGCCGGTTTCGACTTTCTCTTCTTCGCCGACACCTACGGCTACGCCACGCTCGAAGGCAGCATGCCGAATGAGGTGGCCGCACACGGAATTCAGTTCCCTGCTCTTGACCCGATGCTCGCTATCGCGACGCTTGCCCGCGAAACCGAGAACCTGGGATTCGTCGTCACCTCACCTACGACGGTCGAGCGCCCCTACGCGATGGCTCGACGCTTCGCGACTCTCGACCGGTTTACCGCAGGGCGTATCGGGTGGAACATCGTTACTGGCAGCTCGCAGGCAACGACAGACCAGCTCTTCGGTGTGACCGAAGTGCTCTCGCACGATGAGCGCTATGACGCTGCCGACGAGTTCCTTGACACCTGCTTGCGCTACTGGGAGCACAGCTGGCAAGACGATGCCGAAGTGCGTGACCGCGAGAGCGGTACCTATGTCGATCCCGAAAAGCTGCATGCGGTCGAGGTAGCAGGCCGTTTTCAACGTTCGCGCGGCATCTTTGCGGTGCCGCCCACGCCGCAGCGCACACCGGTGCTCTTCCAGGCAGGCACTTCAGACCGCGGCCGCGCCTATGCCGCCCGCAATGCCGAGGCGGTCTTTATTCAGGGGCAGACCATCGAGAGTGCCGCCGTTCATGTTGGCGATATTCGCGAGCAGGCGGTGCGCAACGGTCGGTCGGCAGAAGATGTTTCCGTCGTCACCGGTATGACGGTCACCGTGGCGGAAACCTCGGCCGAGGCATGGATGCTGCGCGAAGAGTACGAGCGCCTGCTCGGCCTCGACGATGCTGCCGTAATGTTCGCCGGCATCACCGGCCTCGATCTCACGGGCATTGACCCCGCGTGGCGAGTGGTCGACCTCAAGACCGATCTGGGGCAAACCTTGGTGCAGCGGTATGCCAAGCAAGATCCCGACATGCGGGTCGGACAGATCCTCGATCAGTTCCGCACCAAGGCCATCCGTGGTTTTCAGGTGACCGGCTCGCCCGTCGAAGTTGCCGACGAGATCGAGCGCATCGTCGACGGCTCAGGCATCGACGGCATCATGCTCGAGCCCACGTTCGGCGGCACCGCTGCGTATCGCGCATTCATTGAACTTGTACTGCCCATCCTCGCGGAGCGAGGGCGTACCGAAGATCTTCAGGGCGAGGTCACCCTGCGTGAGCGATTCACCGGCGCACCGCGGCTTGGGCAGTCGCATCGTGCACGCACGCTAACGGCGCGTGCCGCCGATGACCACCATTCGATTGGAGCAGAAACCGATGAGAGCTGATGCCGTTGAAGCGGTGATCCGCGGTCTGAAGCGGGCTGGGGTGAGCGTCGCGACGTACCTTCCGGACTCCCTGTTGAAAGAGCTGTATCCGGCTTTGGATGCTGATCCTGACATTCGCACGATTCCTGTGACGAACGAGGGTGAGGGTGCTGCCATTGCCGGTGGTGTCTTCTTGTCGGGCAAACGCGCCGTGCTTGTGATGGAGAACTCGGGGCTGCGCGCAGCAACCGAGCATCTGGCCCGTATGGGGCTGGGAGCGGGCATTCCGGTTGTCATGATCATGAGCTATCGCGGCGAGATGGGCGAGAACAACTGGTGGGCCGTGCCGCACGGCATCACGATGGAGCCCCTATTGAAGACGCTTCGCACGCCATACGCGATCGTGCACGAGGTCGATGAGATCGAACAGGCCGTCGTGAACGCCTATGAAACCGCCTACGCCTCGTACTACCACGCAGCGATTGTTCTCGGAGGGGGACTGGTCCGATGAGTTACTCACGATTCGAAGCAATGAAGTTGCTCGGTGCGCGCCTTGCCGATGAGCTTGTCATCTTGTCGCTCGGCGGCGCGGTTGACGAGTGGTACAACGCCGCGCCGCATATGCGTGAAGCAAGTCTCTTTCAGCAACAGCTCGGTTGCGTCACTCCCGAAGCGTTCGGTGTCGCCGTCGGGCTGCCCCACCGTCGCATTGTCTCGCTCGACACCGATGGCGGCTTGCTGTTCAACCTGGGCATTCTGGCCACCCTCGGCAACGAGCAGCCAGAAAACCTCTTCATCGTGGTGTGGGACAACGAGCAGTATCAGTCCATCGGAGGCCCTGCGACGCACACGGCAAAGGGCCGGGTTGACCTCGCTGCGATCGCCCGCGGTGCCGGTGTTGAGCAAGCGCATACAGCTCTGACGCTCGAAGAGTTCGACGCGCACTGCGCGGCGGGCCTGTCAGCATCCGAGCCATACATCGTCGTGGCGAAGACCGACGGGATTTTGGAGCCGGGCATCAAGCGCAAGCACTCGGACGGCCGCGAAGACAAGTACATCTTCGTGCGCCACGTCGAGCAGACCGAGAACGTGAGCATCATGGGCCCGAGCGAGCACAACTGATGCCGTTTGTCACCGAGCCCGCCAGCGGATACGACCTCATCGTCGTGGGCGGTGGCGCAGCCGGTTGTGTGCTGGCGGCGCGGCTTAGCGAAGACCCTGAGCGACGCGTGCTTTTGCTCGAAGCCGGCCCCGACCACAGTGGCGTTTCTGAGATTCTGGATGCTGCCCGCTGGGACGCGATGATCGGCGGAACCTATGACTATGGGTACCGCTCCACCCCCACCGACCATGTACTGGGCCGAGCGCTTGCGATGCCTCGCGGGCGTGTGCTCGGGGGCAGCTCAAGCACGAACGCGATGCTCTGGTATCGAGGCAACCGTGCGGACTACGACGCGTGGGCGGCAGCTGGGGCGACAGGGTGGGGTTACCACGATCTGTTGCCGTACTTCAAACGGTCAGAGTCTCGAGCAGGCGGCGACCCCGCCTACCGCGGGCTCGACGGCCCGATGAAAGTGGCGCCTCTTGCCGAGGTGCACCCCATCGCCGACGCTCTGATCGGCGCCGCGGCTGATCGCGGACTTCCGGTACTCGACGACGCGAACGCCGCGTCGAACGAGGGTGCGGTCTATGCCGACTACAACGCGATTGTGACAGAAGCCGGCGACTTCGAACGCTGGAGCACGGCGCGCGGATACCTTGAGCCAGCCATGCAGCGCGGGAATCTCGACGTGCTCGTGGGCAGTGCGGTGCACAGACTGACCCTCGCGGGAGGAACTGTCACCGCAGTTCGCCACGTCGTGGATGGCGTGTTGATCGAAACGGCCGCACCGCGCATCGTGCTTGCCGCAGGCGCCCTCGACACCCCGCGCCTGCTGCAACTCTCGGGAATCGGCGACCCTGCGCGTCTTGCCGAGGCGGGGATTGCTCCCGTACATTCGCTTGCGGGAGTGGGGGAGAACCTTCAAGATCATCCGCTGATTCTCGGCATGAACTTTCGTGCACGCGACGACCTCGGCCCTGTTGTCGGCAACGGCGGCGGCTCGATGCTCAACTGGCGTAGCTCTTACGCTGAAGCGGGCCCCGACCTGCACGCGGTGATCGCTCATGGTTCCCGCGGCGATGAAGTCTTGCACGCCAATCACGATCTCGCTGGAAATCGCGTGTTCGCGTTCGTGCCTGGGCTGTACCGCTCACGCAGCGTGGGGTGGGTGCGAGTCCGTTCCGCGGACCCCGCAGCCGCCGCCGAACTGCAACCGAACTACCTCGCTGACCAGACCGACCTGGCAGCGATGGTTGAGGCGGTTGACGCGGTGCATGATCTCGCTGCTTCGGCAGCGTTCGCTGATCTGGCTGAGGGGCCCATAACCCCGCCGCGCGGACTTGACCACGAGGCGAAGCTGCGCTTCGTGCGCCAGAACATCGGATCGTTCTTTCACTGCTCGGGCACCGCGCGCATCGGCAACGATGAGTACGCGGTCGTCGATCCCGCGCTCAAAGTACGCGGACTTGAAGGACTATGGATCGCCGATGCATCGGTCATGCCCAGCATCCCTACCTCGAACACTCACGCACCGACTGTGGCGATCGCCGAGAAGGCAGCTGACCTCTTGCGAAGCACGCAATGATCGCCGTCTCGTCACGATTGGAGAGCCCCATGTCTTCAGAACCGCACCCCGCGATTGATGCCCGGGCCTTGCGCGACACCCTCGGACACTACGCTTCAGGCGTCACGGTGATCTCGGGTCACGACGCCGACGGGCCGATCGGATTCACCTGTCAGTCCTTCTACAGCGTGTCAATGGACCCACCGTTGGTGTCATTCAGCGTCATGACGTCATCAACCACGTATCCCCGAATTCGTGAAACCGGCAGCTTCGCGGTCAATGTTCTCGCCCACCACCAGCACGACCTCTCAAGTCAGTTCGCGCAAAGGGGAACAGACAAATGGGCTGGCGTCGACTGGCATCACTCGGCCGCGGGAAACCCCGTTATTCATGACACGCTCATGTGGCTCGACTGCGAGATCTGGGCAGAGCACGAGGCGGGGGATCATCTAGTGATCATCGGCCGTGTGCGCGAACTCAGCCCGCCGGAGTGGCATCGATCTGAGCCGCTGCTCTTCTTCAAAGGCGCATACCGGCACCTGCGCGAGACGAACGTGTTTGCGAGCTGAGCTGAAGCATCCTCCCGGTAGTTGGAGATCAGCGCGGAATGTCCCGCCAGCGTAGAGCAACCATTCCGAGCGCGGTCAGTGCCGCCGTGATGCCGATGAGTGCCCATTGCGTCTCGACCGGCACGCCAGCAGTCAGGGCATCCTCGGCAGCATGGAGTGGGGAAAGTTGCATCGCCCAATCCGGTATTTCGAGAGTCTCACCGAGAAATCCAACGACGGCCATGTAGCCGACAACGAGCCAGATCACCCAGGTTCCTCGGGGTACTGCCCCGAACAGCGCCACGGTCACACCTACGATCGCAAGCACCGCCGGAACGTAGGAAACCACCGCTTCGGGGATGCCATCCACGATGTGGCCCGCGGCAAGCTGAAGTCCGACGCCGCCGGCAGTCAGGGCGAGTATCGCTGCAAGCGCAGCGACGAGGAAATTCGCACCAGCCCACCCCGCACGCGAAATTGAACGCGCGAGAACCGGTTCGAGAAAACCATCGGCTTCCTCGGCCCGCACACGGCTCAGGCTTTGCCCGATCATCGCCGCAATCATCAGAGTGAATATGAACAAGGTGAACCCGATAAAGGTGTCGTTGACGTTAGCGGGATCAAGCCCGATCACTTCCAATTCAGGGTTCGACGACAAGATCTCGGAAACGTCGTCGGTGAAAGAGGCGAAAACGAACGCAACTACGAAGACGCCAGCGACCCAGCCCGTTGCAGAAGGCGCACTCACGCGCGCAGCGGTGCCGAGGGTGGTGCGCAAAAGCCCGCTTGCCCGTGAGGGCCCGGGGCGAGAAGCGAAGAGCGCGGAGCCGAGGTCACGGTGGCTCACGAGCACGATTCCTGCGCTGACGAGAGCGACAGCGACGCCGAGGGAAAGCAGTAGCGGCCACAGGCGCAAATCGTCAGTGAACGGCCTGGTCTCTTGTTGCCAGGCGAGCGGCGATAGCCACTTCCACCCGTTGTCTCTGACATCGCCGAACGCACGCGCCAGATAGGAAAAACCGAGGATGAGCAGACCAATTGTCGTCACGCCGGCAGCCCGCCGGAAGAGTTGGCCAGCGAGCACGGCGACCCCGGCGAACACCAGACCCAGCGCTGCCATTGACGCCCCGTAGGTGAGAGCAGCAACGGCGTCCTCGCCGTACGCAACCAACGTGATTGCCATAGTCGTACCAACGAGAATCAGCGCGACCGTGGTACTTAGCAACGCCGCGAGCCAAGGCACCCGTACACCGACGCTGCGCGATCGGAGGAGTTCCAGCATCCCCTTCTCTTCTTGCGCTCTCGTCTGGCGTGTGATGAGCATCAGGCCCATCAACGGGATCGCGATGGCAGAGATGAAACCGAACTCGTTCGACACCACACCACCCAGCGTGTCGGCACCGTACGGGGTGCCGTTGATGGCGGCCATCGCTGGATTCTCCGAGACCGTCGCGTCGTACGCGGCCAGCTCGTCCGGTTCGCCAAACAGCCCATTCACGGCGGAAGCAGTAGCCACGTACGCTCCGGCGACGGCCAGCGTCCAGACGGTGGCCGACAGCCATCCGGTGCGCAGTTGCACGCGAAGAACTGCGACGAAACCGTTGCTGTGCGCGGAGGTGCTCATCTGTCCGTCTCATAAGCGTCAAGAAAGAGTTCGTCCAGGCTCGGTGGGCGCACGGTCAATGCTGTTACTCCAGCCGCGAGCAATGGCAGAAGAACGCGGTCGAGTGCTTCAGGATCCACGGCGAACTCCAGTTCGGTGCCGCCACCGGGTGCCGCAGAGATATGCAGGTCCGCGACGGCGGGGTCGAGCATCTGCTCGACGGCGCTACGGGTGATGACATGCACGGCAGTTCGAGAAAGCCTGCGAAGCTCGGAAACACTGCCCGACTGTACGACTCGTCCGTGACGGATGATTGTCACGTTCTCGCAGAGAGCATCGACCTCACTGAGGATATGGCTCGACAGCAGCACCGACGTTCCCTCGGCCGCACGCTCGGACACGCACTGTCGAAACACTTCTTCCATGAGCGGGTCGAGGCCGGAAGTGGGCTCGTCAAGGATCAATAGGTCTGCGCGGGTAGCGAACGCGGCAACGAGCGCGACTTTCTGCTTGTTCCCCTTGGAGAGGTCTCGAATGCGTTTAGACGGGTCCATCTCAAACCGCTCGATCAACTCCGCTCGGCGGCGCTCGTCGAGCTTGGCACCGGACGATCCGAGCAAATCGATGCACTGACCGCCGGTAAGCTGCGGCCAGAGCGCAACGTCGCCGGGCACGTAGGCCAGCCGCCGGTGCAGAGCTACCGCGTATCGCCACGGGTCTTGACCGAACAGCGTTGCGTGCCCCTCCGAGCGGCGAACGAGTCCAAGCAAAATACGGATGGTGGTGGATTTCCCCGCTCCGTTGGGCCCGAGAAACCCGAGCACCTCGCCCTTCCTGAGTGTCAGATCTAGCCCGTCAAGCGCGGTGAGTTTACCGAAACGTTTGATGAGGCCGTTCAGCTCAATGACGTGTGGCTCAGACATGTGTTCTCCAGCAGGCAAAGGTGGGGGTGAGGCGGCAGGTCATTCCGGGTGAGGTGGCACAAAAACACCGTCGGTGTAGGCGCCAAGAGCAATCGTTGCCCACCGTTGTAGGCCAGCAGTCGAGAGAGGATCAACGCCGGTGGCGTCTTCGATGTGCCTCTGCAACAGCAGGAGCGCGAGGTCGTTGGCGAGCAAGAACGCTGCGCGCATCGCGGGGTCGTCGGTGGGGTTTGTCTGCCCAGCAGCATCCATTTGCGCCGTGACGTTCACCGTGAGTTCATACCAGCGCTTGAAGAGCTTGCTTCCTGCGGGGGAGTTCGTTATCACCAGTTGGCGCACGTATGCAGGAAGGGGCGACCCTGGCGGTAGCCCAGCGGTCATCAGCTCGACAACGCTTGCGGTTGTCACGGACGCGGTCGTGGCTTCGGCGTCGAGTAGGTAGTCAAAGGTCGCAATGACCGACTCATCGACCTCTTGGCGCAGCCGCTCTCGCGATCCGAAGTGATGAAGGATCAACGCGGGGGAGACTCCCGCGGCCGCGGCGATGTCGCGCACCGAGACGGCATCTGCGCCGCGCGCGGCGAACAACGAGAGTGCGTTGGCGAGTATTCGCTCTCGTGAGGTCGCGTTAGGGCTGGTCACTCCAACACCGTACTGAACAAGTGTTCAGTCTTGCAAGGACCCAGAGTCAACAAGCGCGGCTATATCGCGGTTATTGCTATCCACACGAACGATCAGTCGCGTCGTGGCGGCGTTAGATCAGGCCGTGTTTGCGGAACGCATTCCAAATTCCGTCATCGCGCACGCTGGTGGTCACTTCGTCGGCGAGTTTCTGCAAGGCAGCTGGGGCATTGCCCATCGCGATACCGACGCCGCACACCTCGAACATCTCGACGTCGTTCCAGCTGTCGCCAATGCTGATCGCCGCTGACGGGTCGATGGCGAGATGCGTCAGCACCGACAGAATTGCGGAACCCTTCGTAGTGCCGCGCATGCCGATTTCGCCGTTCGAGCCGCCGGGGAGAGGCATGCTTCCTGCGACGACATGAAACTGATCTTTGAGGTCGGCCTGTGCGCGTTCGACGGCGTCGGTCCTTTCGCTCAAGAACACCGCTTTCGCCACCTGCGTCAGATCGATGTCGGCGGCGTCGCGGAAACGTGGCACTTCTTGCGGAGCCGTCTGGGGCGTGTCTTCATCGCCATGCGAGGCCATCCAGCTGCGCGTCAGGTCATCCAACATCTTCTGCACGTGCGGCGACGCGTATACCGCAGCATTCGTCTGCAACAGATACAAGATGCCGGCGGCGTCCATGTAGGTGATCAGCTCATCCACCGCGGCTCGCGGCATCGGGTTGGCGACCACGCTGAGATCGCCGACTGTCGCGTACGCACCTCCGTTCGAGATCGCCCCATCGAATCCGATGTCGAGCACATCTGGGTGAATGTCGCCTGCAGCGCGGCCGGTGCTCAGGTAGACGTAGTGCCCCGCGGCACGCGCACTGCGCACTGCGTCGATCGTTGAGCGAGCGATCGTCTTGCCATGGTCAAGGATTGTGCCGTCTACGTCGAGGAAGGCGATACGGGGCGAGGCCATGAAATGCTCCAAGTGTTGAGCCGGCGTCGTGAAGACGAGTGCGGCAGCGGCGCTGAGGGCGGGACCAGTCTAGAAGTCTCGGCGGTCGGTGCCACATACGCTGTCTGCATGAGCGCAACGCAATCGAAGCTGGTCTGGCCGTTCGTCGTGACAATGATTGAGGGCGAAAGGTGAAGCTGGCGGTCGTCGGCGCGGGCAAGATCGTCGAGGAGTTTCTTCCGCACGCGTACGCGGTCGACGGTCTGTCACTTGCTGCGATCTACGGTCGCCCGGCCAGGCGTGAACACCTTGAGCAGTTGCAGGCGCAGTTCGGGATAGAAAGCGTCTACGTCGACTATGACGAGATGCTCGCCGATGCGCGGGTCGATACGGTGTGGATCGCTGTTCCGAACTCTCTTCATATGGAGTTTGCGCGCAGAGCGCTCTTGGCTGAAAAGCACGTCATCTGTGAGAAGCCATTCGTGCTGAGTGAGTCGGATTTGGCGGAGTTGCGTCGAATCGCGACTGCCAAGAGCGTGATTCTCGTTGAAGCAATCTCAACCCTCGATCTCGCAAACTACCGGTGGCTCCGGGAACACATTGGTGACCTCGGCGACCTGCGTCTCATCCAATGCGACTACTCGCAGTACTCGTCTCGCTTCGATGCGTTTCAAGCGGGAAACGTGCTGCCAGCATTCGACGCTACAAAAGGTGGCGGGGCGCTGATGGATATCGGCATCTACACCATTCACTTCGTCGTGGGCTTGCTGGGTGAGCCGCGATCCGTCTCATATACGGCGAACATCGAGCGGGGAATCGACACGTCAGGCGTCCTCGTGCTGGACTACGAGACGTGCACAGCGGTGTGTGTCTGTGCGAAGGATTCAGACGGCCCGATCCGCACAAAGCTGCAGGGAACACACGGGTCGTTCGTCATCGACGGTGCGCCCAATGTCATGGAATCGGTAGACGTGCAACTTCGCGGCGGAGACACCGACCACATTGATCCGAGCGCTCCTGCGCATCGGATGGTGCCAGAATTCATGGCGTTCCAACGAATGATCGAAACTCTTGACTTTGCAGAGCGCGACGTGCGGCTTGATCACAGTCAAGCCGTGCTCTCGGTGGCTACGCGCGCGCTCGCCTCAGCAGGTATCCGTCTGGGTGGTTAGCCGACCGAGGCAGATACATTTGGCCCTGAGCTCCTGGAACTCAGCGAACGACGACCGTCGTCGTCGCCAGGCGCGCAAGTACCTCTTGGCTGGTCGAGCCGAGCAAGAACCGTGCAATCGCGCCTCGCCCATGGGTGCCTACGACTGAGAGCCGCGCGTCAGCAGCAAGTCGGTTGATCACCGTTTGCGCGATACCGCTCTCGACGACGCGATGCACGACGAGGTCGGGATACTGCTCACGGAGACCCGCGAGCGAAATCGAAAGCGTCTCTTCGGTGAGGCTCTGCATGTTCTCGAGATAGTCATCGGGGAAGGAACGCACCTCGAGCGGAATTGCAAACGGCGACCACGTGCAGACGGCGGTAAGCACCTCGCCGCGCGCGTCAGCTTCAGCAGCAGCGAAGGCGATCGCGGCCTCGGAGATCTCGGAGCCGTCGACACCCACCACCACGCCGGAGCGGCCGGTCAGGTCGAGGTCAGGCACCACGGCAACAGGGCAATGCGCTCCGGCAGTGACGCGGATTCCGTGTGCGCCGCGCGCAGGACCAGACCCGGGCCCGCGATAGTCGCTGCCAATGACGAGCAGAGCCGCATCGTTCGACGCTTCGATGAGCTCATCGACCGGTTTGCCGCGCCCCACCCGAGTTTCCACGGCGACGCCGCGTGCGCGAACCCGCTCAGCTTGCGCTTCGAGCATGCGCTGCGTCTCGCGAAGGGCGTCGTCAATGACCTGCCCCTCCCCGACGACGCCAACTGCCCCTCCGACAACAGCAACAAGCTCAAGTCGTTCGCCTCGGCGCGCTGCCCGGTCGATTGCCCAATCCACCGCGCGGTGGGCGCCATCAGCATTCGTGACGCCGACGATTACCTTCTCTTGCATTGCGTCCTCCTTGACTACACGGTGGGCTGAGCTGCCGGTCACCTGGTATCAGTCTGCCTGATGCAGCTCAGCGTCATTAGGGCAGGAAGTCCTATCGCGTCGCCCGGGATCATCGTGATCGGGTGAGGCGCCGAGTGTGGCTCGACCGATACGGTTCACTTGTAGCCAACCCCCGCGATGGCGACCCACACCGTCATTGCATGCAATCGCTACCCGCCGCTGCGCGAGCAAACCTACGAGACAGCAGGAGCAAGCATGACTTCTAATACCAGCAGGGCTCGTCAGAGCACCAACATCGATTCCACGTTGAGCGTTAATCCGGTTTTTGTTCGGCCGGGTGAGGCGACAGAGTTTGACAAGTTCGTGATGCCTGATCAGCCGAGTTTGCCTGAGACGGCGTACCAGATCGTGCATGATGAGGCGATTTTGGATGGCAACAGTCGTTTGAATTTGGCCACGTTTGTTACGACGTGGATGGACGATGAGGCGAAGAAGTTGTATGCCGAAGCGGCCGATAAGAACATGATCGATAAGGACGAGTACCCGGCGACGGCAGCGATCGAAGAGCGTTGTTGGCGGATGCTTGCTGATTTGTGGAATGTTCCGAATGTCGACGACACAATCGGTACGTCGACGATTGGTTCGTCTGAGGCGTGCATGCTCGGTGGTTTGGCGTTGAAGCGGCTGTGGCAGGAGAAGCGTAAGGCTGAGGGCAAGTCGATTGACAAGCCCAACCTGATCATGTCTGCGGCGGTGCAGGTGGTGTGGGAGAAGTTCTGCAACTACTGGGAAGTGGAAGCACGTTTCGTTCCGGTCACCCCGGATCACATGGTGTTGGACGGGTTTGAGCTGGAGAAGTATGTCGATGAGAACACCATTGGTGTTGTCGCGATTTTGGGTCAGACGTTCACGGGTGCGTACGAGCCGGTGGATGCGATCGCGAAGAAGCTTGATGAGATTCAGGCGAACACGGGTCTTGATGTGAAGATCCATGTGGATGGGGCGTCGGGTGCGATGGTTGCGCCGTTCTGCCAGCCGGATTTGGTGTGGGACTTCCAGATTGATCGGGTGAACTCGATCAGCACCTCGGGTCATAAGTACGGTTTGGTGTATCCGGGTGTGGGTTGGGTGGTGTGGCGTAACACGGCAGTGTTGCCGGAGAGCATGATCTTCCACGTCAGCTACCTCGGTGGTGACATGCCTACCTTGGCGATCAACTTCTCTCGTCCGGGCGCGCAGGTGCTGTTGCAGTACTACCAGTTCCTTCGTTTGGGTCGTGAGGGTTACCGTGCGGTGCAGCAGAACTCGTTGGATGTGGCGCAGTACCTGTCTTCCGAGATCGCGAAGATCGGTGCATTTGAGTTGATCAGCAAGGGCGACACCATTCCGGTATTCGCATGGGTTCTGAAAGATGGACACACGCAGAACTGGAGTCTGTATGACCTTGCCGACCGGTTGCGGATGAAGGGCTGGTTGGTGCCGGCATACCCGATGGCTGATGACATGTCAGACATGGTGTTGCAGCGCATCGTGGTGAAGGTCGGCCTCAGCCACGACCTCGCTTCCGCGCTCCTGGCCGATATTCGCGGTGAAGTCGAGTTCCTCGACTCCCTGAAAGCCCCGCTGCCCCTCGAAGCAAGCAGCGGATCACACTTCCACCACTAACACACTTCCCAAAACCTCCAAGTGGAGGTATTCTTGTAGGCGGGCACCGTGCGGTGTCCGCCTACTTGCGTGAAAGGAAGGTCACCGTGGCCCTACCAGTAGCTTCCATCCAGCTCTATACACTCGCCGCCGAATTCTCTGCCGATATGGGGGGCTCACTCGATAAGCTCGCGGCGATCGGCCTTCGCAATGTTGAGGCATTCGACTTCGTGCGTCGTCCTGACGAGATGCGCACCGCGCTGGATGCTGCAGGTCTGGCCTCGCCCACTGGTCACGCACCTCTGCTGACTGACACGCTGTGGACCCCAGACGGCTCCATTCCCACCCCCGCCCCCGAGGTGGTGTTCGAAGCGGCCGCCAAAATCGGTATGAAGACAGTCATCGACCCGTTCGTCACACCTGAGCGCTGGAGCACCCTCGACAGCGTCACCGACATCGCAGACCGAATGAACGCACTGGTAGACACCGCTGCGGGGTTTGGGCTGAGCGTCGGCTACCACAACCACGCTCAGGAGTTCGTCGCGAGCTTTGACGGCGAGTCAGCTTTCGAACGCTTCGTCTCGCTGACCGACTCTCGTGTTGCGATCGAGCTCGATCTGTTCTGGGCACGCGCGGGTGGGCAAGATGTGGCCGCTTTGGTTGAACGCCTCGGCGACAGGCTTGCCGCGATCCACGTCAAAGATGGAATCGCACCCGCTTCGAACCCGTTCGCGCCGGGTGCGCCGGAGTTCAGCTCGACGAGCCTCGACCAGCGTCATGCAGGCGAGGGTGATGTGCCCCTCGTCGAATCGCTCAAGGCAGCATCCGCCGTCGAATACGCAGTGATCGAGTATGACAATCCGCCCGGAGAGGTCTTTACCGACATTGCCGCGAGCTTCGCCTTTCTGCGTGACGGTGGGTTCGTTCGATGAGCGCGGTCGGTGTCGGCATCGTCGGCGTAGGAGTCATCAGTGACACTTACCTGCAGAACCTCTCATCGTTTCCTGATGTCGAGGTGCGCATTCTCGGCGACCTCGATGTTGAACGTGCCCGCGCAAAGGCTGAGCAGTACGGCGTTGGTGCTTTTGGCACCATGGCCGACGTGCTCGCCCACCCGGATGTCGACATCGTCGTAAACCTGACGATTCCTGCCGCGCATATCGAGGTCTCACGGGCAGCGGTGGCCGCAGGCAAGCACGTGTGGTCTGAGAAGCCCCTCGGACTCGACCGTGCCGGAGTCGCTCAGTTGCTGTCGGAAGCGGGTGCTGCCGGTGTGCGCATCGGTTCGGCGCCCGACACCCTTCTCGGCCCGGGATTCCAGACAGCGCGACGCGCGATAGAAGACGGCCGCATCGGGCGGCCGCTCTTCGCGCAGACGGTCTTCCAGACACAGGGCCCTGACCTGTGGCACCCTAACCCTGGATTCTTGTTCGCGCAGGGGGCAGGGCCGCTGCTCGACATGGGGCCCTACTACTTCACTGCGCTCGTCACCCTGTTTGGCGCCGTAGACCGGGTGGCCGCGGTCGGCAGTAAATCGCGCGAAGAGCGACTCATTCACACCGGACCGAACGAGGGTTCTTCGTTCAGTGTTGAAGTGCCCTCCACCATGCAGGTCATCACAGCGTTCGAATCGGGCGCTCAGGCGCAGTCTCTGCTCAGCTTTGACTCCGCGCTTGAGCGGCACGGGATCGTAGAGATCCACGGCACCGAGGGCACGATCATTCTGCCCGACCCGAACCAATTCGTTGGTCGTATCGCCTATGTCGAACCGCTCGGGGTGCTGCGTGACGGAGGTTCGCGTGAGCAGACGTGGATCGACATCGAGCATCAAGACCTCGCGGTCGGGCGCGGATTGGGCGTGCTCGATATGGTTCGCGCAATCGCCGAAGACCGGCCGCATGTCGCCTCGGGCGAGCTCGGCTTCCACGTGCTCGACGTGTTGCTGTCGGCTGAAGAGTCTGCGGCGAGTGGCCAGACCGTCACGGTCGAAAGCACCGTGGCACCCGTGCCGTTGTTGCCAGAAGAGTTCGATCCCTTCGCGACGACAGTCTGATTCAGTGGTCGGTGGTGTCCGAGGAATCGGACGCCACCGGGCCTGTCAGCAGCAGGTCGAGCATGGCCAGAGCTGCCTCGTGATCGAGGGAAGGCTCGAGTAGCCACTGGGTTTGCAGGCCATCGGATGCCGCAATCACGAGTGCCGCAACCAGAGATGCGTCAACATCTGCGCGCAACCGACCCGCGGCCTGCAGGTTCGTCACGCGCTCGGTCAGGTCAGCGCGCAGGCGCGCGAATCGCTCGGTCGCGAACTCTTGGGCGGCAGGATGATTCTCTTCGAGTGCGGTGGCTACCAACATTGAGTAGAGCTGCACCATGCCGGGAATCTCCCGGTTGCGCTTCGCCGATACGCGCATTGCTTCGGCGGGGGTCGCGTCGGGCGACTCCTGCTTCTCATCGTCGCTGCGTCGTTGCGATTCGGTATAGACAGCGACCAGAAGTTCCTCGAGTGACCCGAAATAGTGGGTGAGCGCGGCATGCGTGACACCCACCTCTTGTGCGATCGCTCGCAGGCTCGTTCGTTGTGCCCCGCGTTGCGCAAACACTTCGATTGCTCGGTCGAGAATCTCTTGCCGTCGAGCAACACCCTTCGCATAGTTGCCGCGTTGGCGCGGAGCGTCCGGCGAAGAAGATGTCACGTTCTCATCATATTGAGACAACGCAATCGGCAATTAAGTATGGCGTCAGTCATCATACGTCTGATACCGTCAGTGTGTTCCGGCATTGTTGCCGGCATGCCCACCGGATCGAAGGAGATGCAGTGTTACGTGACGTCGACCAGTCCCAGCGAAAAATGAGAGGGCGCACAGTCGTGAGTTGCATCGCGACCGCAGCCCTTACTCTTGCCGCCGCGGCCGTGCCCTTCTCTGCGGCATCCGCAGAAGAAGCGGATTTGCTGATCTATGCAGCGCCGAATGGCGGTGACTCCGCAGCTGGCACCGCAAGTGACCCAGCATCCATCACGCGCGCTCGAGACCTCGTGCGTGCGAGCAATGAGACCATGACCGCCGACATTCAGGTCATTCTCGCTGACGGCACGTACCGCCTCGCGGAGACGCTCGAGCTCACCGAAGAAGACTCGGGAACCAACGGATTTCAGGTTAGCTGGACCGCCGCCGCTGGCGCTTCACCGGTGCTCTCCGGTTCTGACGCGGTCACCGACTGGACGCTGGACGCCGCGACTGGCATCTACTCGGCACCCGTTGCCGCGGACGCAGAATCAAGGAACCTCTATGTCAACGGCACTAGTGCGGTGCGGGCGCAAACAAAGTTCACTCGGCCCGCGCAATCCGCATTCGTCGCCGAGGGCTTGCAGATGACGAGCAACATGGGCTTCCTCTCCGCCCTCACTCCTGCAGAGCTCGCGCATGTCGAGATTCGCGGAGTCAACTCGTTCACCGATCGCTATAGCAGGGTCGACTCGCTGAGCGATGACGGAGCCACGCTCCTCATGGTGAATCCCGCATGGAAGAACAACACCTGGGGTTGGGACACCCTCAAGACGCCCTTCCATGAAGGTGGCTTCTACGCCGAGAATGCACTGGCGTTCCTCGATGCCAGCGACGAATGGTTCCTCGACACCGAAGCTGACCTTCTGTACTACAAGCCTGCAGCCTCAGTTGACATGTCAGTTGCCGACGTTGAGTTGCCCCGACTCGAGACACTCGTCTCGATCAGCGGCAGTTCTGCCGACAGCCAGGCTCATGACATCAGCATCACCGGTGTGACCTTCTCCGGGGCCACCTGGAACACACCGACCGAGACCGGCGGGTATGTCGATCAGCAGACGGGCGGTTACCTTTCTGTCGGTGACGACTACCCCGAAGATGACTATCCCGGTGGTTTTGAATCAACTCGTCCGGATTGGAAGCAAGTCCCTTCAGCTGTGCAGATCTCTGCCGCCACTGATATCTCAATCGATGGTTCTCATTTCGTTGGACTAGGGGCCAGCGGGCTGGGCATTGGCAACGACGCCACCGCGAACGATTCGGGAGTCGGGCTCGCCACTCAGCGCATCTCTGTAACAGCTTCGACGTTCACCGAGATCGGCTCGAACGCTCTCACCATTGGTGGCATTGAGCAGCAGGCGCACCACCCGGGCACACTCGAAGATGGAACGCGCGACCCCGCAGTGAGCGACGCAACGGTTGAGCGGATGACCGTGTCAGAGATCACCGTCTCGCAGAACCGCATCTGGGACAGTGCAGACACTTACACCAGTGCGGCGGGCATCTTGATGACCTACACCGCAGACTCGATAATCGAACACAACGATGTCACTGATATGCCCTACGGTGCGATCAATACAGGCTATGGCTGGGGAGCGAACGACGTCGGCGGCAGCTCGGACTACGCCGAACGCGGGTTGTATGACTACCAGCCCATCTTCACCACGCCTACCGTGGCCAAGAATAACTTGATCACCGCGAACTACACCGCGCGCTACGGCCTGAAGCACACCGACCTTGGCGGTTTCTACAACCTGTCGGCAAACCCTGGCAGCGAGTGGTCGGAGAACTACATCGTTGAGCCTCGCAACCGAGCGTTTTATCCCGACGAGGGCTCGCGAGACTTGACCTTCAACAACAACGTGGCAATCAGCGGTGACTGGTGGGGAGCGAACTTCCGTGCGCCGAATACGGCAAACCTCTCGGGCTCGGGCAACTGGATCTCAGAGGGCAACACGATCGTTCGCGCCAATCGCAACACGTTGGTCGAGGCGACGACCTTCACTCCGTCCGACGTGGTCTCGTGTGAGATCACGAACATTCGTTACAACGCTGGTGTCTCCGCAGAGTTGCGCCCCTCGGGTGACGCATCACGTCCCGGCAGTGCCTGCCTCGACACCTCTTCGGAGGTCGTCTCTGGCCAGACAATTGTCACAGCGTCATTCGAAGACCTTGCGGCTGATCACACCGGTCTTACCCTCTCCGCGACTGCGCCAAGCGGCTGGTCGGCCACGTCGCTCGACGATGTGCCCGCCACGCTGCCTGTCGGAACCGCGGCCGTCCAGCGATGGTCGATTGCGACGCCAGCCGAGCTGACTGACGCGATCGATACCGCTGACATCGAAGTGCAAGTGAACTCGGATTCGGTCGCCGCATCTGAGATCGCGACGGTCAGCGTTGGTGGCACCATTCGCGCGCCATTCCTCTCGACCGGAAACGGCGCCTATCTCGCGGGCCAGAAGGGTGACGAGTTCGCTCTCTGGGAGGCTGGCGCAGACATGTGGGGCGTCAACCAGAGCGACGACGACTTCGCGGCAATCTATGCCGAGGACTCCTTCGGCGACGGCACGACCATGACTGCCAAGGTCACGAGCCACGACCGTGTCAATGATTGGACGAAGAGCGGCCTCGTCATTCGCAACGACGTTTCTCAGGCTCGTTCGGCTGGTGGCTACGCGATTCTGGTGGTCACTCCGGCTAAGGGAGTGATCTTCAGCGTCGACCGTGACAACAACGGGTTGCTTGATCGCAACACCACTGTTGGTGGCGTGACCGCGCCTGTCAGTCTTCAATTGGTTCGCAACGGAGATGTCGTACAGGCAAAGTACTCGAAGGATGACGGAGCGACGTGGACCGCAATCGGGTCGGAGACCCTCACGACCGCTGATGCCAAGCAAGACGCGGGGCTCGTCCACGTCTCGCACGACGTCAGCGTCTACGGCCGTGCCGACTTCACCAACTTCAGCATCACTCCAGATGTACCGGCTGGAGTGCTGCAGTCACTCGAGGTCGTCGCGTCACCCTCATCTGTCGTCGCGGGTGATGCCGTTGAGTTCGCAGTGTCAGGCGAAGACAACTACGGCAATGCGATGGCTGTTGATGGCGAGGATGTCGTCGTGTCGAGCAACGTCGGCAGCGACGTGATAACGGGAACGACCGCAACGGTCACCGAGGCTGGAACTCACACGTTCACCGCGACAGTGAACGGCGTGAGCGAAACGGTCGACGTGGAGGTCGTAGCAGCTGACCTGGCGTCGCTGAGTGTCGAGGCGTCGTCTGCGAGTGTCGATCAGGGCGAGTCTGTCAGCCTCACCGTTTCGGGCTCTGATGAACACGGCAATGCAGTATTGGTTGATGGCGAGGATGTCACGGTGAGCAGTGATGTCGCGACCGATGCCATCGATGGGCTGACCGTTTCGTTCACCGATGCCGGTACCCATATGCTGACCGCCACAGTCGCTGGGATCTCGGCGTCAGTAAGTGTCGAGGTCGCAACCGTCGACACGACACCTGTTGATACTGAGCGTCCGGTGGTGGTGTTGGTGTCGCCTTCGACGGCTGGTCCGTTCCAGGAGTTGTCGGTGAAGGTGGATGCGACAGATAACGCGGGGCTGCATCGTGTGGTGGCGAACATCTATAAGGATGGTGTGTTGGTGAAGAGCACGCAGTCTGTGGCGGATGGGGCGACGGAGTTCTCGCACTCGGCGACGGTGTCTTTGCCGGATGGTTCGTATTCGATGAAGTACAACGCGTCGGATGTGGCGGGGAACATCTCGTCGACGGGTGTGGTGTCGTTCACGATTGATGCCACGGTGCCGACGGTGACGGTGAAGTCTGGTGATGAGTTCACGATCGGTGATGCGGCTTCGGGGTATGAGAAGTTGAGCCTGAAGTTGTTTGATGCGGGTCTGGTTGATCGGGTGGAGATCAATGGGACGGTGAAGGATCTCACCAACGCGAAGTGGTCGGATGTGAACGGTATTGTTCCGGGCACGTTTGGTGCGGTGTTGGGTGAGAACACTGTGGTCGTGTTCGATGTGGCGGGCAACACCACCGAGTTGATGTTCACTCTGGTGGAGCCTGCTCCGGCAGCGCCGGTGTGGGATGCGAGCGTGGTCTACAACACCGGTGACGAAGTCACGTATAACGGGGCAACGTATGTGGCGCAGTGGTGGACGCGCAACAGTGAGCCGGGTACGTCAACGACGGGTTCGTGGATGCAACAGGGTGACCTGGTGCCGGCAGCAGGCACGGGTGTTCGTGAGTGGACCGCGTCGTGGGTGTACACCGGTGGTGAGGTTGTTGCTCACAACGGTCACGTCTGGAAAGCGAAGTGGTGGACCCGCAACGCGACCCCCGGCGCGAGCGTCTGGCAAGACCTCGGCAGCTACTAACACCTGAGGTGAACTATGGCCGGGTCGCGAAACGCGGCCCGGCCATAGTTCTTCGAGAAAGGTTGCCGTCGCGGTGCTACTCGAACGCCCTCGTTTCGCAACTGTGTGAGCCGTCACACATGAATGAGATCGCGCGACTAGCCGATGTCGTTATGCGGCGAACTGGTCAAACCACACCGTACTTGCGCAACACAGAGCCGATGATCTCGGACGCCTCGGGGAAGCGCTCGGGATTCGGTCCTGAATAGTTCAACCGAATGTGAGGACCGGACGCTTCGGCCGGAAACCACTCGCTGCCGGGGGCGATGATGACGCCGCGCGACTCGCACTCGCGAACGAGACGCTCGAGATCGGTGCCGTCTGGCAGCCGGAGCCAGAGATTCAGGCCGCCCGCGGGGCGACGGGAAATATGCGCTTCTGGCACATGAGTCTCGATGCTGTCTGCGAGCAGGTCACGCCGAGCCTTGAGTTGCTGTCGAAGACCCCTCAGATGCGTGCTCCACGACGGTTGTGTGATGACGTCGACGGCGGCAGCCTGCAGCATCCCGCTCACATACATCGACTCGGCGACGTGGTCGGCGAGAATGCGTTCGCGCACGGGTCCACGGGCAATCACCGCCCCCACTCGCAGGGCGGGTGACGTGCTCTTCGTGAGCGAGCGCAAATAGATCACATGCCCGGAGTCATCGTGCGCCGCCACGGGGTGGGGGTTGGTATCGATCGCGAAATCGTGCGCCCAATCATCTTCGATCAGGAATGCCCCCTGAGTGCGAGTGATCTCGAGAATGTCACGGCGCTGATCAGGCGACCACTGCGCTCCCGTCGGGTTTGCGTAGGTCGGCTGCGCATAGAACGCACGCGCTCCGCTCTGTTCGAAGGCCCGCTGGATCGCTTCTGGGTCAGGTCCGTCCGGACCGGAGGGAACGGGCACAAGCGCCACTTCGGCCTGAGTCGCAGCGATGATGGCACCCCAATACGTAGGCGATTCGATCAGCAAGGGCTGGCCGGGGCCGACTACGGCGCGGAAGATCGAACTCAAACCGCTCTGCGTGCCCGGAACGATGATGACGTCGCGCGCTGAGGGGGCGGTGATTTCAACCGGTGCGGTCTGCGCGAGCTCCGCGGCAAACCATGACCGCAGATCGACGTCACCGGCAGATGGTGAACGAGTGATCGCCGCGCTGGTGCGTGCGGCTCGTGCGAGTGCGGTTCGCACGAGTCGCTCGGGGAGTAAATCCCTGTCGGGGTAGCCGGAGTGCAATCCGATCGCGTCGGGTGCTGTGCCGCGCTGGGTGGTCGATAGGGCTGGCATTCGAGCGTGAGGCGCCCCGAGAGCTGCCGTCTGCCAGCTGTAGTCGACGGGGCTTGCGCTCCGCACGGCGCGAACGAAGGTGCCGACTCCGGGTCTGCTCTCTATCAATCCGAGCGTCGCCAGTGTGCGCATCGCTTTTTGCACGGTTACTGGGCTCGCGCTGTATTCCGCGGTGAGTTCACGGTTTGACGGCAGACGCGCACCCGGCGACGCTATCGCGATGCGCTCACGCAGTGCGGCGAGGATCCGCTCGGTGCTATCGTTAGACATGTCAGACAAGAGTAGCGTTACCGCCCAAAGCGCGCCACTGTTATCCGGTCGGGCTGGGCTGTGGTGGGGTCTGCTGGGCGTCACTGCGTTCTCATTCACCCTGCCATTCACAAGGGTCGCGGGCGAAAGCCTGCCAGCCCTCTTCATCGGCTCGGGCCGAGCGGTCGTTGCGGCCCTGCTGGCGACGATCGCGCTGCTTCTCACGCGCCAACGGGCGCCCACTCGTGCCCAATGGGCTCGACTGGCGGTCGTTGCTGCCGGCGTCGTGGTTGGCTTTCCGATGTTCACGTCGTTTGCACTCACCACTACTTCGGCGAGTCACGCGGCGGTCGTCATCGCACTGCTGCCGGCCGCCACCGCCGTCGCCGCTGTACTGCGCACCAAGGAGCGCCCAACGCGCTCCTTTTGGTTGTTCGCGGGCCTCGGTGCCCTAGCTGCCGTCGGGTTCGCCGCGCTGCAGAGCGGGGGAGTGCCGCGGTTGACCTGGTCAGACCTTCTGCTGTTCGGCGCGGTTATCGCAGCGGCGGTGGGCTATGCCGAGGGTGGCTTGCTGGCCCGTGAGCTCGGCTCTTGGCAGACGGTGTCGTGGGCGCTCGTGCTCGCCTCACCGCTGATGATCGTCTTGACTCTGACTTCGGTGCCACAACAAGCTTTCTCCGCCACGCCGGTGCAGTGGCTGGCATTTGCCTATCTTGCTGTCGTGAGCATGTTTCTCGGCTTCTTCGCCTGGTATCGAGGGCTGGCGCTTGGTCCGATGGCGCAGGTCAGTCAGGTGCAACTCGTGCAGCCGGTGATGAGCATCGCGTGGGCGGCGATGCTGCTTCAAGAACAGCTCAGCTGGCCTACCGTGCTCGGCGGCATCACGGTCATCGCGTGCGCAGGTTTGGCGGTACGCACTCGGCTGGGTCGACGAAGACGCTGACAGAACCCAGCGTGGGCGGTGCCCGTCCCGCGAAGGCGGCCTAGCCGACGGCAGGCTCTGCGGATTCCACCTCGACCGGTCTGAGAAACACCCTGCTGACGAGCACGGTGGCGATCACCAGTACGAGGGTCGTCACCAAGCCGAGCCAGATGACGCCCGTGGCTGCCAGCATCGAGTAGCCAGCGACGGCCGAGAGTCCGGCTACGGCGACGAACGGCAGCTGGGTGATCACGTGAGTGATCACGTTGCAGCCCGCACCTGTCGCCGAGAGAATCGTGGTGTCTGAGATCGGTGACGCGTGATCACCCGCAACAGCACCCGCGAGCACGGCGCCAAGCATGGGCAGCAGCAGTTCAGGCGCATCGACGGAGTTCACGATGCCACCCGCGATGGGCAGCAGCAGTCCGAACGACCCCCACGAAGTGCCCGTGGCGAATGCCATGGCAGCGGCGATCACGAAGACAATCGGAATGAGCCATGCCGCGGGCAGGCTCGACGACTCCACCAAATCTCCCAGGAAGACGCCGGTGCCAAGGCTGTCGATCAGGCCCCCGAGCATCCAAGCAAAGACCAAGATGCCGATTGCCGGCGACATGGCCTTTACACCGCCAATCCAACCCTGGCCGAAGGTGTGCCACCCGAACTTGGGGTTTTCGCTGGTGTAGCGAACGTAGTAGTAGATCGCGCAGATGAGACCGAGCAGCCCGCCGAATATCAGGGCGCTGCTCGGGTCGGTGGCGGCGAGAATCTCGACGGCATCCCACGAGCCCGTGGCCTGGTAGCCAGTCCACATGATGCCGATCAACACGCCAATGACCAGTGCGACGAATGGAACGATGATCGCGCGTTTGGCGCCGGGCTCGTGCACCGGCAGATCGTCACTCAGCTGACCGGGAACGACCTCACCGTCGGCATAGGGGCGTCCCTCGACGATGGCGCGGCGCTCTTCGCGGCGCATCGCACCGAGATCGGCGCGAAAGAGAATGACGAGCCACACCAACATCACCGCGGCTATCGCGTAGTAGTTCGACGCGGCTGCGCCGAGGAAGGCTTCAATGCTGCTCACTGTGAGCGTTGACGCGGCCACGATTGGCGCAAGGATGCCGATGATGTAGGCGCCCCAGCTCGAAAACGGCGCCAGCACCGCGACGGGAGCCGAGGTGGAATCGACGATATAGGCCAGCTTCGCGCGCGAGGTGTGGTGCTGGTCAGTCACCGGCCGACTGATCTGGCCGACAGCAAGGGCATTGAAGTAGTCGTCGATGAAGATGACGATGCCGAGGACTGCCGGCAGAAACTGCCCACCGCGGCGAGTTTTGATTCGCGCTACCGCCCAGTCGGCGAACGCTTTTGTGCCGCCAGACATCATGATGAATGCGGCGATGACGCCGAGCAAGACGATGAACAGCAGAATGTAGATGTACCAGGTGTTCAGTGCTCCGTCATCCCAGAACAAGACTGCGAAAGACTGCCAAATCAATTGCGCGGTCTCAAGCAGATTGAACTCCGCGATCAGCAGTGCTGCGGCGAGGATTCCCGCGCCCAGACTCAGCAGGACTTTCTTCGTGATGATGGCCAGGACGATCGCGACCACGGGGGGAAGCAACGTCAGCCACGGTGCGGACTCAAGCATGGGTTGACTCCCTCGTTTCTGGGGCTGAAGCTATCGGACGACCGGGCGCCGCGTCAATCAGCTGGCCGGCGTCAAGCGGGTGCTCCCGATTACTCTCTTGTTAAATTGTCAAGTTCTTAACCGCTCGATGTGCTGAATGAATGTTTGATTCTTCGTAGCCTGGATGAGTGGATATCCCTAATCTTGCGGAACCAACCAGCCGAACCGATCTGCGTACTCGCGCGGCGTACTTCGTTTCTGACAGTACTGGCATTACCGCCGAGACTCTCGGCAGCGCGCTGCTCGCCAATTTTCCCAGCGTGAACTTTCGGCGTCACACCATCCCTTTCGTAGACACGGCCGCTGGCGCACAGCGCGTGATCGGCGAGATTCAACGAGCCGCGAGCGAGGGCAACGAGCCCATCGTCTTTGCGACCGTGAAGTCGGCCGAGATTCTTCGAGAGCTCAATAGCTCGGGAGCCGTAGTTATCGACCTGCTGGGCGGCCACCTGCGCGAGCTTGAAGCATCTTTGGGCACGACAGCCTCTGAACAACTGGGGCAGTACCACGGCGTCGGAGACATCGGACGCTACTTTGCGCGAATGCGAGCTGTGGAATACGCCATAGAACACGACGACGGCCAGAGCATGCGGGCGCTCGATATCGCTGACATCATCATCATCGCTCCCTCGCGTTGCGGAAAGACCCCGACGACCATGTACCTCGCGTTGCAATACGGGCTACTCGTGGCCAACTACCCGCTGACCGACGACGACTTTCCGTCTGACGGGTTGCCGAGCACGGTCGCTCGGTACGTCGAAAAGTGCTTCGGCCTGACCACGACGCCCCTGAGACTCAGCCAGGTGCGTCATGAGCGTCGCCCTGATTCGACGTACTCCAGTCTTGCCCAGTGCACTTTGGAGTTGCGTCGAGCCGAAGACCTGTATCGACGCAACCGCGTGCCGTTCCTCAACTCCTCCACAAAGTCAGTCGAAGAGATGTCGGCCGTGATCATGCAGTCGATGCGCCTACGTAGCTGACCTTTCCTTTCTCTCAACCAACGCGCACAACGCACACCACTTTGGAGACTCATATGACGAACATCCTTTGGTTCCAAGAAATCGGCATGGCAGACGTCAACCGCGTGGGAGGCAAGAACGCGTCTCTTGGCGAGATGGTTTCAAATCTCTCGGATGCTGGGGTCAGCGTGCCTGGAGGCTTCGCCACCACCGCAGACGCCTATCGCGAATTTCTCGCAGCGGATGGCTTGTACGACCGCATTCGCACCACAGTCGAAGCGCTGGACGTGAGCAACGTGGCCGATCTTGCTCGCGTCGGTGCGACCGTGCGCGAATGGATTGAACAGCAGCCGTTGCCTGCTCAGATCGAAGCAGACATTCGCTCAGCGTACGAGCAACTCGTGAGCAACGATCCCGAACCTGAGTCGGTGTCATGGGCGGTGCGCTCGAGCGCGACGGCGGAGGATCTTCCCGACGCATCATTCGCAGGTCAGCAAGAGACTTTTCTCAACATCAGCGGTATCGAAAATGTCTTGGCCGCTATTCGCTCGGTGTTCGCTTCGCTGTACAACGACCGGGCTATCGCCTACCGCGTGCACCACGGTTTCGACCACCATGACGTCGCGTTGTCGGCAGGTGTGCAGCGGATGGTGCGCTCAGATGTCGGGTCATCGGGAGTGCTGTTCACCGTCGATACCGAATCAGGGTTCGACCGTGCTGTCTTTGTCACCAGCTCATTCGGACTGGGCGAAGCGGTCGTTCAGGGCGCGGTCAATCCAGATGAGTTCTACCTCTACAAGCCAGCTCTCGAGGCAGGTCGCCCCGCAGTGCTGAAGCGCTCGGTGGGAGAGAAGGCGATCAAGATGATCTACGCCGATGGTAGCCACGCGGGCGGCAGCACAGTCTTCACAGACGTGCCCGTCGCGGAGCGCGCGCACTTCAGCATTAGCGACGCCGAAGTGGAAGAGCTTGGTCGCCAAGCGCTCGTAATCGAAAAGCACTACGGGCGCCCGATGGACATCGAATGGGGCAGAGACGGCATTGACGGCAAGCTCTACGTTCTGCAGGCGCGCCCTGAAACCGTCGTCTCTCGGGCGGACGGCAACGTCACCAGACGCTTCGCGTTGCACGAACACGGGCCGGTTGTGACGACCGGCCGCGCAATCGGCCAGAAGATTGGCGCTGGCGCCGTGCGCGTCATGAGTTCACTCGACCAGATGGACACGTTCAAAAAGGGCGAGGTGCTTGTCGCCGATATGACCGATCCTGATTGGGAGCCGATCATGAAGCTCGCGTCGGCGATCGTGACCAACCGCGGTGGGCGCACCTGCCACGCGGCGATCATCGCCCGTGAACTCGGCATTCCTGCGGTGGTGGGCACGGGAGATGCCACCACCATGCTTCAGGATGGCCGCGAAGTGACGGTCTCGTGCGCGGAGGGCGATGCAGGTTTCGTCTATGAAGGCATTCTGAACTTCGAAGAGATCATCACCAAGCTTGACGACATGCCGGTGAGCCCGACCAAGATCATGCTCAACGTGGGCACACCCGACCAGGCGTTCGCATTCTCAAAGCTCCCGAACAAGGGCGTGGGTCTTGCTCGCCTCGAGTTTGTGATCAACCGACAGATCGGCATTCACCCACGGGCGCTTCTGGAGTACGACACGCTCGAGCCTGAGTTGCGGGCCGAGATCACCGAACGCATCGCCGCGTACGAGTCACCGCGCGAGTATTTCGTCAGGCGGGTCGCCGAAGGGGTATCGATGCTCGCGGCAGCGTTCGCACCCGAACCGGTGATCGTGCGTCTGTCGGACTTCAAATCGAACGAATACGCCAACCTGATCGGCGGCGAACTATATGAGCCGCACGAAGAGAACCCGATGCTCGGTTATCGAGGAGCCTCGCGCTACATCTCGGAAGACTTCAGAGAGTGCTTCGACCTCGAGTGCGAAGCTCTGAAGTACGTGCGGGACGAGATGGGTCTGACCAACGTCGAGATCATGGTGCCGTTTGTGCGCACCGTGACTGAAGCGCAGTCGGTTATTGAGCTGCTGGGCCAGAATGGTCTGCGGCGCGGCGACAACGGTCTGCGAGTCATCATGATGTGCGAGCTACCCTCGAACGCGCTGCTCGCCGATGAGTTCCTTGAGCACTTCGACGGATTCTCTATTGGCTCCAACGACATGACGCAGCTGACGCTCGGCCTCGATCGTGATTCCGCGTTGGTGGCTCAGACGTTCGATGAACGCAACCCTGCTGTGCTCAAGCTGCTGTCGATGGCTATCGAGGCATGCCGCCGGGCCGAGAAGTACGTCGGCATCTGCGGACAGGGTCCGAGCGATCACCCCGACCTCGCCGAATGGCTGGTAGACCAGGGCATCGAATCGATGTCGCTCAACCCCGACACCGTCGTGGAAACGTGGCTCCGGCTCGCCAAGCGCAGTTCCGTGGGTGCGGCCTAGCGCCGGCCGATATTCTGGCAGCCGTGGACGCGCTAGCGTAGCTGCACGCGATCTTGCCGAACGAGGGAGTACCCGCATGACACAGCTCTATTTGGTCCGCCACGGAGAGACGGAGTGGAGCAAATCGGGCAGGCACACGTCGGTGACCGATCTCGATCTCACCGATCGAGGCGTCGAGCAGGCGCGCTCATTGCGTTCGCGCCTGAATCCCGACGAGTTTGGGCTGGTGTTGTCCAGCCCACGCTTGCGCGCGCGTCGCACCGCCGAACTGGCGGGGTTCGCCGATCCTCAGATCGATGACGATCTGGCTGAGTGGTTCTACGGCGACTTCGAAGGCATGACGAGCAATCAGATACGCGAGCTCCATCACGGCTGGCGAATTTGGTTTAACGGCTGCCAGGGCGGCGAATCTCAGGACCAGGTGCGAGCCCGGCTCACGAGGGTGATGACTCGCGTTCGCGAGTCGGGTGTCGACAAGGCAATCTGCTTCGCCCATGGCCATGCGCTTCGCGTACTGGCGCTCACGTGGTTGGACTTTCCACTGGTGTTCGGGCAGAGCTTTCCCCTCGAGGTCGCCAGCGTCTCGATCTTGGGGTACGAGAAGGAATCAGCAGCGGTGATCCGCTGGAACACCTGAGGGCTTGCGGTTCGCTAGGACTTGCGCCAATGGAAGAGGATTCCTACCGCCAGTGAGATCGACAAGATTCCCGCGATGAAAATCGGTCCCTGCCAATACTCCGCGGTAAACGCGGCACCGAACAGATAGAACCCCGCGAGGAACAAAACGATGTAAAGAACGAACATTGCGACCTCTACCCTCTCTCTGGTTCGATCGTAGCGTCGCGGAGCGGGTCGGCGCATCTCGTGCTCGCGCTACGCAATACTGAACCCAGGGAACAGGCCCAGGGGCGGAGTCAGTATGGTCGCGGTGACAACAGTGCTGGTCATCATCATTGTGTGGAGCGCGGTGTCATCCCCGCTGGATCGCCGTGGGATCACCTCGGCGCTCTTCTTTGTGGTGGTTGGGCTCCTCGTTGCCCTGCTGCTCCCGCAAGTGCTCGACATTCGGCTCGAAGCTCTCGCAGCCGAACGCATCGCCGAGGTGGGCCTTGCGCTGTTGTTGTTCAGCGATGCCACCCGATTGAACCTGCGTGCCCTGCGTAGCCAACTGAGCTGGCCGACTCGACTGCTGTTGATCGGCCTGCCGCTGTCGATTCTGGTTGGATTCGGCGTCGGACTCGTCGTATTCCCGGGCATAGCCGTTGCTTCGGCGTTTCTGCTTGCGACGATGCTTGCCCCGACCGATGCCGCGCTTGGCCAGAAAGTTATCTCAGACACCTCGGTTCCGCCACGCGTGCGCCAGGCGCTCGATGTCGAGAGCGGGCTCAACGATGGGCTGGGTGTGCCGTTCTTCCTGGTGGCACTTGCGATCGCCAACGCAGAGCTCGAGACCGGCTTCACCACTGCCGTGTTCACGAACATGGCCTTGCAGATCGGCTGGGGCGTGGCGGCAGGGCTGGCCGCTGGCATCTTCGGTGGCTTGCTCTTTCGCCTCGGCGATCGTCAGGGTTGGATCGCCGCCGATTGGCGTCAGATTCTTGCGTTGGTTTCAGCGTTGCTGTCGTACGCCATCGCGTTCCAACTGGGCGGCAGCGTGTTCATCGCCGCGTTTGTCGGTGGAATCACTTTCGGCTACACGGTGGGGCCTGTGCGCTCGGTGGTCAGCATGCTTGCCGAACAGGCGGGTGATCTCTTGGCCGCGATCACCTGGATCGCGTTCGGCGCACTGGCGCTATCGCTCGCCATCCCGCACATCACCTGGCAGGTCGTCGTCTATGCGATCCTGAGCCTGACCGTCGTGCGCATGTTGCCGGTTGCGATTGCGCTCGCCGGTCGTGGAGCGCGAATGCAGACGGTCGCATTCATAGGCTGGTTCGGCCCTCGCGGACTCGCATCCCTGGTGTTTGCTCTGCTCGCTCTTGAGCGTGGAATTCCTGAAGCTGAAGTCGTGCTCACGACCGTCGTGGTGACGGTTGCCCTCAGCATCCTGCTGCATGGATTGTCATCGGTCCCACTGGTGGCGGCTTACCACCGTTGGTACTCGGCTCACTCGTCTCGAACTCCGGATGCGGCGGAGGCGGTCTCGACCATCGTGCCGCGGCGCCGACGTGAGATCCCCGGTGCTTCTGACGTCGGAAAAGCGTAAAGCTCACGTCTTTTGGGCCTCCGAATCGCGAGGTGGGATCAAGGTCGTCCAGACTTGGTGCCATGAATGCGAGCAAACAGAGCAAAGGCGTGCGCCGCAAAGCGGCGCGCGCCGAGTTGAAAGACACCGCCTACGAGATCTTCATCGGAATTCTCTCGCTTCTATCGATCGTCAACATCGTGCTGGTGTATGCGCTCGCCGATGACGAAGCGATGCGCATTGTGCTCAACGTGATGAATGGGCTCTTTAGCCTGATCTTTCTCGGCGACTTCATCTACCGCATCACCACGGCGGCGTCGGCGTCGACGTACTTCTTCCGATCCTTCGGTTGGGCAGATCTGCTTGCGAGCCTGCCGTTCCCGCAGCTAAAGATCCTTCGTGTATTCCGTCTCGTGCGCGTCGCGCGATTGCTGAGAGACGTCGGCGCGCGCACCGTGCTGCGCACGCTGGTGAGCGATCGCGCTGACAGCGCGTTGATGACGCTGCTGCTCATGGGCGTTTTTGTGCTTCAGTTCGGCAGCCTCGCGATTCTCGCAGCCGAAGATGGCGTTGAGGGTGCGAACATCACGAGCGCATCAGATGCGCTCTGGTACACGGTCGTCACGATCTCGACGGTCGGCTATGGCGACCAGTACCCGGTGAGCGAGGCAGGTCGCTTGATCGGCGTGCTCATCATCATTGTGGGTGTGGGTATCTTCGGTACGTTCACCGGCTATCTCGCCAACGCGTTTCTCGGGTCTCGTTCCGACGATGATTCCGAGACGGATGCTGCTGGCGCTCCAGAGGATGATGCCCAAGTAGCCGAGGGAGAGGAAAGCTCGCCAACCGCCCGGGGCGTCGCCGGCGGAGCAACGTCGGGGGCCGTCGCGGCAGGCATGCGAGCCGGCGGATCCGACGATCTCGAAGGTGACGACCGTGACGAACGGGTGCGTGAGTTGCTTGGTCAGTCTGAGGCAGCGCTGGCCGAGCTTCGCGAGCTCCTCGCGACGCGGAGCTGAGTATTCGCGAACGTCGGCTGGTGGCGGTCCGGTTGAGTGTGGCTTGCGCAAAGGCCCTAGGCTCCTATGGTGTCGATTCTGCGAACAGGGGATGCCGCGCGGGGTGAAGATCTCGACGCGTTGTTGCTGAGCACAAAGCTGAACGTGCCGATGCCGCGCGCTGGACTCGTCAGTCGGCGTGAGCTTATCGAGCGGGTGCGCACTGCGCGCGTGCGCGCGGTTGCAGTGTCGGCGCCAGCTGGCTACGGCAAGTCGAGCTTGCTCGCGGAGTGGGCAGCGATTGAGAAACGGCCGGTGGCATGGGTATCGCTTGATCGGTACGACGATGACCCGGGGACGCTTCTCGCCCTGATCATCTCGGCCTTTGTCGGCTCGGTCGGCGGCGACCCCCGGCTCATTGCCGATGTTCAAGGTCGCGGAACGGCCGCGTTGGGTCGATCGGCTCCCTTGGTTGGTGCTGTGCTTCGAAACAGTGACAGGCCATTCGTGCTGATGATTGATGACCTGCACGAGTTGGCGTCGCCTGACTGTCATGACGTGTTGAGCGTGATCATCAGCAACATGCCCGAGGGGTCGCTGTTCGTCTCGGCAAGCCGACACGAACAACCGCACGTTGCCTGGCTGCGAGCCGATGACGATGTCGTCGAGGTCGGTATGGAGAGTTTGGCGCTTGACGCCTCGGGCGCAACGCAGGTGTTTGCGGCATCGCGGGTTGAACTCTCGCCGCACGAGTCGCGAGAGGTCGTGCTGCGCACTGAGGGCTGGCCGGTGGGCATGCAACTGGCAGCGATTGTTTCGCGTGACGGGGGGAATGTCGCCGCAATCACCGGAGACGACCTCACCATCGCGGACTATCTGTACCGCACCACGCTCGCCTCGCTACCCGAGCCGATCCAACAGTTCCTGCGTCGAACCGCCGTGCTCGCGAGGATGTCTGCGTCGCTCTGTGACTACGTGCTGAACGAGTCGTCTTCACAGGCGAAATTGCTTGAGCTTGAGGCATCCGGTCTATTTCTGATCCGTTTGGATCGTCGGCGGCAATGGTTTCGCTATCACGCGCTGTTTCAGGAGTTCTTGCTCAGCGAGCTTGATCGCCTCGAACCAGGACAAGCCGCTCATCTGCACGCGCGCGCCGCGGATTGGCACGAGAATCATGGCTCGCCAGCGCGCGCAGTGGAGCATCTGTTAGAAGCAGAAGAGGTCGCCCGCGCGGTGCAGGTCACCGCGCAACTTATGTTGCCGACCTACGAATCAGGTCAGGTTGCCACCGTGCAACGCTGGTTGTCGGTGCTGGGCGATGACGCGATTGCGGAGTATCCACCCATGGCCGTCATGGCGGGGTGGATCATGGCGCTTACCGGTCAGGCCCGCGAAGCTGAACGCTGGGCGGCGCTTGTCGAGCACGCGACGTTTGAGGGAACCCCGACCGATGGCACCGCCTCGTTTGATTCGGGTCGCGCGATGCTGCGGTCGTATCTGTGCGTTGACGGTCCCGAGCAATCGCGACGCGATGCCGATTTCGCGCTCGCCCAAGAACCATCGTGGAGTCCGTGGCGCGATCTTGCGCTAGCCGTCGCGGGCGAGGCGCGTCTTGCGCTCGGAGATGTGAGCGCAGCAAAAGCCCATTTCGCTGAAGCATCTGAGGTTGCCCGCACGGGTGGCAATCGAGAGATCGGCGCGATCTGCGATGCGGAGATTGGCTTGATTGCGATGACAGCGGGGGACTGGGATATCGCCGAGACAGTGGTGAATCGAGCGCGCACCACGGTTTCTGAACACCACCTCGAAGACTATGCCGCCGCGGCCATGGTCTTTCCGGCGGCTGCGCGGTTCGCGCTGCATCAAGGTCGCACAAAGGATGCACAGCGAGAGCTGGCCTCGGCGATGCGCGTGCGCACTATCTGCACCCATGTGCTGCCGACCCTCGGGGTGAGGTTGCGCTTGCACACCGCGTATATGTACGTGTCGCTGGCTGATGTGTCGACGGCGCGCCACCTCGTGCGTGAGATCGACGACATCATTGCGCAGCGGCCGAAACTCGGCGTGCTGATCGATGAGGTCGCCCGATTCAAGCGTCGGCTTGACGCGCATTCGTCTGACGGGCTGAACGGGCCACCGCTCACGCCGGCCGAGTTGAGGTTGCTGCCCTACCTTCAAACTCACCTGACGTATCCAGAGATTGGCGCTCGACTGTTTGTGTCGCGCAACACCGTCAGCACCGAGGTGAGCGCGATCTATCGCAAGCTAGGGGTTTCTTCTCGCATGGATGCGGTGAACCGCGCGATCGAGGTCGGTTTGCTCGGGGCCTGAGCCGCGACGCAGCGTTCTCGTTACGATTCGTCTAAGTCGTAGCCGAGTGCTGATGCAACTTTGGGGGCCGCATCGACGACCCGCGGCGCGCCGACAACCGCGCTCACTCCAACAAGTACGTCGACGATTTCGTCAGGGCTCGCGCCGGCGCTGATTGCCGCGTCGGTGTGCTCGCCGAAAGACGCGCCAGCGCCTCCTATCGCGACCAGAGCCGCAAGTCGCGCTAGCGCCAGCGTTTTCGGCGTCACCTCACCACGCAGCCTCGAGTGGCTACTCGCTGTGGTGGGGTCGCTCACTGACAGAGACCGCAGTCGATCGCGATATGTAGGCATCAGCATCCTCACCTCATTTAGTGTTGGGTCGACGCTACGGCGCTGCGATTCGCGGCGCATCATGCACTCTGCATGACGTGTGCGAACGCGGTTGATGGTTTGCTGGGGCAGTACCTTATGCAAGGAGAGATCATGATTTCGGATCGTCACGCTCGCACGATGCTGCCCATTCCTGATCGGCCGGCGCCCGGGCTGACCACGTACGACGCTAAGGACCCCGACACGGCGTACCCACCGATCGAACCACTGCAGCCACCCAAAGGTGCGCCGAACGTTCTCATCGTGCTGATTGATGACACCGGTTTCGGCGCATCGAGCGCCTTCGGAGGCCCGTGCGCCACGCCCAACGCTGAACGACTTGCGGCCGGCGGATTGAAGTACAACCGATTCCACACGACCGCACTGTGCGCCCCGACGCGCGCTGCACTGCTGAGCGGTCGCAACCACCACTCGGTGGGCATGGGCAGCATCACCGAGACCGCGACTTCAGCACCCGGCAACAGTTCACTTCGTCCCAACACCAAAGCGCCGCTCGCAATGACGCTGAAACTCAACGGATACTCCACTGCTCAGTTCGGCAAGTGCCACGAGGTGCCCGTATGGCAGTCGTCGCCCATGGGGCCGTTTGATTCATGGCCATCAGCCGGCGGTGGGTTCGAGACGTTCTACGGCTTCATCGGCGGCGAAAGCAACCAGTGGGAGCCCGCGCTCTACAACGGCACCACACCGGTCGAGCCGCCGGCGACAGTCGAAGAGGGCTACCACATGACCGAAGACCTCGCCGACAACGCGGTGACATGGATTCGCACGCAAAAGTCGCTCATGCCCGAGAAACCCTTCTTCGTCTACTTCGCGCCTGGCGCGACGCACGCGCCCCACCACGTGCCGAAGGAGTGGTCGGACAAGTACAAGGGAAAGTTCGCGGGCGGTTGGGACCGCGTGCGCGAGACCACTTTCGCTCGGCAGAAAGAGATGGGTGTTATCCCACCGGATGCGGAGCTCACCCCTCGTCACGACGAGATCCCGGCGTGGGATGACATGCCTGCTGACATGAAGCCGGTACTCGAGCGCGAGATGGAGGTTTACGCGGGCTTCTTGGAGCACACCGATCACCACGTGGGGCGAATCGTCGATGTGATCGAAGAGCTGGGCGAACTCGACAACACGATCATCTACTACATCATCGGAGACAACGGGGCTTCGGCCGAAGGCACTCTGAACGGTGCGTTCAACGAGATGGCAAACTTCAACGGCTTGGCGGCTCTCGAGACGCCGGAGTTCATGCAGGCGAAGATGGACGAATTTGGCACCGCGTCGGCCTACAACCACTACGCGGTGGGCTGGGCTCATGCGATGAACACGCCATTTCAATGGACCAAACAGGTTGCTTCGCACTGGGGCGGCACGCGCAACGGCACCATCATGCACTGGCCTAATGGGATCAGCGACCCCGGTGGCGTGCGCGAGCAGTTCACGCACGTGATCGACGTTGCTCCGACGATTCTTGAAGCGGCTGGACTACCGGAGCCGACAATGGTCAACGGTGTGCAGCAGTCGCCGATGGAAGGCACGTCGATGCTTTATTGCCTCAACGATCCGGAAACTCCGGAGAAGCACGACGTGCAGTACTTCGAGATGTTCGGCAATCGCGGCCTCTATTACAAGGGGTGGAGCGCGGTCACCAAGCACCACACGCCCTGGGAGATGGTCGGTGCAGACCTTCCTGCGTTCGACGACGATGTGTGGGAACTTTACGATGGCAAGAGCGACTACACCCAGGCGCGAGACCTCGTCGCCGACAACCCCGAGATGCTTGAGAAGCTCCAGCGGCAGTGGATCATCGAAGCGACCAAGTACAACGTGTTGCCCATCGATGACCGTGGTGCAGAGCGTCTTGAACCGGGTCTTGCCGGTAGGCCCACGCTGATCCACGGCACTTCTCAGCGGCTGTACCCCGGGATGGGCCGCCTCTCTGAAAACAGCGTTGTGAGCATCAAGAACAAGTCTTTCCAGGTGACGGCCGAGGTCACGGTGCCGGCCGGCGGGGGTGAGGGGGTCATCATTGCTCAGGGCGGCCGCTTCGGTGGCTGGTCGCTGTACGTCAAAGACGGCCGACTCACCTTCGTCTACAACGTGCTCGGCATTCATTCCTTCGCCACCGTCGCCGACGGCGTCATTCCGGCCGGGACTCACCAGGTGCGGATGGAATTCGACTATGCGGGCGGTGGACTCGGCAAGGGCGGCGACGTCACGCTGTACTACGACGGCGAACAGACCGGTTCCGGTTCGGTTGCGGCGACGCAAGCGCTGATCTTCTCCGCAGATGAGACAACCGACGTCGGTCACGAGACGGGCACCATGGTCTCGTCGGACTATGACGCGAAGTCGAGCAAGTTCACGGGAAAGATCCACTGGGTGCAGATCGACCTGGGAGATGACGACCACAACCACATGGTCGACCCGCAGGAACGCCTGCGCGTCGCAATGTCGCAGCAATAGGAGATCACCATCGCTGAAAAGGATTCCCCTACTGACGCTGAGATCGCAGCCGCTGTCACGGCGGCATACACCGCGCATCGCTCAGATACTGGCGGTGCGAACGCAAGCTATATTCCGTATTTAGCTTCTGTCGACTCATCACTCTTCGCGGTAGCGGTAGTCACCGTCGACGGCAGCGTGCACGTCGCAGGCGATTCGCACGTCGACTTTGCCATCGAGTCCATTTCCAAGCTCACCACAATGGCTCTTGCGATGAGCCAAATCGGCCCCGACGCGTTCCATTCCAAGGTGGGCGCTGACCCCACGGGCATGGCGTTCAACTCGGTGATGGCCTTGGAAATGCACAGCGACCTTCCGCTTTCACCGATGGTCAATGCGGGGGCGATGGCGTCGACCAGCCTGGTTGTGGCAAAGGACGCAGAGGATCGCTGGCGCCAGATCTTGAAGATGCAGAGCGAGTTCACCGGCCGTGATCTGCAACTGAGCGAGGTGGTGAATAGTTCAGAGCAACAGACGAACTTTCACAACCGGGCGATCGCCTGGCTGCTTTACGGCGGCGGTGCCATGCACTGCGACCCCATGGAAGCCGTAGAGATCTACACGCGGCAGTGCTCGACGATGATCTCGGCGGTCGACCTGGCGACCATGGGAGCGACGCTGGCGTTTGACGGCGTCAATCCGGTGTCTGGTGCAAGGGTCGTTGAGAGCGAACTCGTGCCGCACTTGCTCGCAGAGATGATGATGGAGGGCATGTACACGCGCTCGGGCGATTGGGCGTACACAGTCGGGTTGCCCGGCAAGAGCGGCGTGGGCGGCGGCGTGGTTGCCGTAGCGCCGGGCGAGCTTGCGATCGCGGCCTTCTCGCCGCCTCTCGATGAGGCCGGCAACAGTGTGCGCGCTCAAGCAGCCATTGCAGATGTCGCCACGGCTTTGGAACTCGGGCTGTTTCGCAGCCGTTCAACGTCCTAGACCAACGAAAAGTGTGAGCGCCCAAACCATCGGGCGCTCACACTTTTGCACTGCGCTATGCGAGCAGCTTCGCCTTCGCGGCTGCGAACTCCGAATCCGACAGAATGCCCTGCGAGTGCAGCGTGGCAAGTTGGGTGAGCTCAGCCATGAGGTCTGAACCACCGCCAGCAGGAGCTGCGGGCGCCGGGGCGGGCGCTGCAGGCTGAGCGTTGGCGACAGCTTGCGCAGCGGCGGCATCCATCGCCGCCTGTTGCTGCTGCGCTTCCCACGCTTGAGCTTCAGCGGCTTGGTTGGCTTTGTTGGCTTGGCGGGAGCGCATGCCACCTGATACTGCCGTGGCGGTGCCAGCGACAACCGCCGTGCGCGCTGCCATGCCAATCAGGCCTGGACGACCTCTTCGCAACATGGTGTCTCCTTCAATCGAGGTGTTCGGACAGGTACGCGTTTACGAGGGGAGCGGGGATGCCCTGCCGGCTCACGACGAAACCGCCAGCGTCGTAAAGAGTCGCCGCGAACGACTTTGCCCACAGCAGTTCTACGACGAGGATCGCGGCGGACGCGCCCGCAGGAACTGCGTCGGCCAGCGCTTCGATGTCTTCCTCGCTCGCCAAACCGGCGAGATCGAGGGCCGGAACACCCGCATCGTCGGTGGTGTCGGTGATCTCGGCGATGGTGAGATCACCATTCGCATCGCGCGTCGCGAAAATCAGATCAAGCAGGTTCACGGTGCCCGATGCGACGAGGTCATCGATCGCTTGCAGAACGGCCGGACCCGGCCGATCGCCATCGAATCCGATCGTGTAGAACTCGATCGGGCCGTAGTCGAATGTGGTCATGGGCGAGACCTCCGTAGGTCAGCGGTTGTGGACACTCTTCAGCATCCGCCCGATTCATGATTTTGTCATCATCCGGTCGGGGTGATGTCTCATGCCCGACCGGATGATGGTGCCTAGCTTGCGAGCGCGCGAGTCTTCAGCGAGTCAAACTCTGCCTGCGTGATCGCTCCCGAGTCGAGCAGCTTCTTGGCCGACTCGATTTCAGCCGACGGTGACGTCGGGGCAGCGACGCTGCGGATGTATTCGGCGGATGCTGCCTGAGCATCGCGCGACTGCTTCATCTGGCGTTCGCCCATGCTGCGGCCGCGAGCGATCAGGTACACGAACGCACCAAGGAACGGCAACACGACCAAGAAGATGATCCACAGCGTCTTGCCCCACCCGTTGAGAGTGTGGTCGCGGAAGATGTCGACGAAGACCGTGATGAAGATCCAGATGCACGTGATGAAGATGTAGATCCAAAAGAACCAGACGAAGAAGTCCCAGATGCTCATAAGCAAAACCTTTCAAGTTTGGGCGCACCGCATAGTGGATGCATTGTTCACGCTACGAGCGCGCGGTGCGATGCGCGTCATGCGGATGGGATGATATCGCCGCGCATGTCGGTGTCAGCGTGCGTGACTAGCGTCGGCGTCGGCTTCGGCTTCGGCTAGGGGGAGCTCTAGCTCAAAGGTCGCGCCGCCGCCGGCGGTTTCATGAACCGACACGAACCCGCGATGTTCCGCCGCGATCTGCTGGGTCACCGCAAGCCCGAGACCAGCCCCGTCGTGGTGCAGGCGTGTGCGCGACGGATCCGAACGGTAGAAGGGCAAGAAGATCTTCTCGCGCTCCGCGAGGGGAACGCCGGGCCCATGATCGACAACCGAAACGAGAACGATGTCGTTCGCCTGCGCAACAGTGATTGATACGGGGCTAGTCGGGGGCGTGTGGCTGCACGCGTTGGCGCCAAGATTCAGTAGCGCTTGATGGAGTCTGCCCGGGGTGCCTGACACTCGTGCTGATGGCGGGTTGCCGAAGTGCGCCTCGATGGTGCGCTCAGGGAAAGCTGCGCGCAAGTCATCGACAACGTTGGACGTGAGCACCGCGAGGTCTACTTCTTCGTGTTCGGCGGCCAGGGGGCTGTCGTCTCGCGCAAGGCGCATCATCGAGGTCACCAGTTCGTTGAGACGGATGCTCTCATCGCCTACGCGCGACATCGCTCGATCGAGAGCTTCTGAGTCGGCCAACATGCCTTGCGCATAGAGGTCGGCGTACCCCTTGAGCGCTGTCAGAGGGGTTCGAATCTCATGTGACACATCGGCGAGAAGTCGGCGCATATCGTCGCGCGCCTGGGTCGCGTCGCTCGTCGATTGTTCCCGCGCTGCGATCGCTGCGCGCAGGTGATCAACCATGCGGCCTAGGTCTGCCGTGAGCTCGGCGATCTCCCGGGATCCCTCCGACGGTTTGATCACGGTGTTAAGCTCACCGGCCGCGATGCGACTCACTGCGGCCGTGGTCTCAGTGAGCGGTCGGGAAAGGCGCCCCGCGACAACCCAGACGATTGTTGCCTCAAGCATCACGATCACGATTCCCCCGACGAGCAACGCCTGTCGCAAGCTCGTGATGGCCGCGTCGAAGCTGCTGAGCGAGAGGGCTGTGACTCGTGTCAGTTCGTCATTCTCCTGTGACACCAGCACTCGGTATCCGTCGGTGCTGAGCGTGCTGCCGAACGGCTCGGTGGCGAGTTGTGTCAACGTTTCGGCCGAGAAGGGATTCACTCCACCCCGCTGAGCGAGCAGTTCGCCGCCACTGGTCATTACGAGCTGCACGGGCAGTGCATCATCAGACAACTCAGCAGCATCGGTGGGACGGAGCGGGGGAGTCGATGATGGGTCGCCTTGTTCGAGCGGTGCGTTGGGATCAACCGGGGCGAATGCTGAGAGCGGCGTGAGCTCGGCGCGAGAGAGCTCGCGGTCGATTTCATCGAGCCGCTGTGAGCGCTCACTAGCGTCGACAAAGAGCGCGAAAGCGATGAAGCCGAAGGTGATGGTGGTGACGATCGGGATCAGCAGCATCCATCGCAGAGAAAGCCTTCTCACCGTGGCCCCTCGCGCAGAACATAGCCCACGCCCCGCCGGGTGTGTATGAGCGGCGGGTGCCCGTCATCAACTTTGCGACGCAGATAGCCGATGAACAGCTCAACAACGTTCTCGCTGCCCGTGAAATCTTCTCCCCAGACTTCGGCCAAGATCTGGGACTTCGACACCACGACGCCACGGTTCTCCATGAGGTACTGCAGCAGGCGATGCTCAGTGGCCGAAAGATCAGCCAGCACTCCGGCTCGGCGTACTTCGTACGCTGCTGGGTCGAGTGTCAGAGATCCCACCTGCAGCAGGCCGTGGGCAGGCGAGGGATAGCTGCGACGCAGTATTGCCGCCACCCGAAAGACCAACTCGTCGACCGTGAACGGCTTGGTGAGGTAATCATCGCCGCCGGTCGCGAATCCTCGAATGCGATCGTCGGCATCAGCGCGAGCACTGAGGAACAGAATCGGGGTATCTGTGCCAGCTGAGCGAAGTCGCCTGCAGACTTCGAATCCGTCGAGCCCCGGGAGCATGACATCGAGCACAATCAGGTCGACTGGTTGGGCTCGCAGTTGTGTCAGTGCATCGAATCCGTCGCCCGAGTGCGAAACGGTGTGACCTTGAAATTGCAGCGCGGTCACGACGACGTCGCTGATCGCTTCGTTGTCTTCAACGACCAGAACGCGATGGCGAAGCGTTGCAGAGGTTTCACTGGTCACGGGTTTGAACCTAGCAAGTGCAATCACGAGGAGCACAGCCACAGCGTCGCCACAGCACCAAGCGGCATGCTGTGGGCATGATGCTCTCTCGCTCACGCCGGGTCTCCCGCACACTCCTCGTCGCAGGTCTTGCGGCCACTGTGGCACTTCTTGCTGCTTCATGTGCGGCGAGCGAAGAAGAAGCCTCTTCGTCGTCGTCTGCCACGTCAGAAGCAAGCGACACTGCCACCGAAACCGTTGTCGCTCCGACCGGCATTGACCTCACGCTCTTCGCCGACGACGCGATCGTCGGCGAGCCTGAGCTAGTTGACTGCACCCTCAGCGAAGGCACCGAAACCACGTGCTACGAGTTCACGATCTCGGGCTACCCGAGCACCTATGAGACCGGCCCATTCTGTCCAGACACCATCACAACGAGTGCTGACGATGCGGGTATCTGGTTCGATGGGGAAGACGTTTACGATCTCGATGGCGAGTTCATCGCTGGTCTTGCAGATCTGTACGGCAGCGGCTGGCAGATGTATGACGAAGACGGCAACGTGTATGTAACCGAAACTATCGAGGCCTTCGAGGCAGCCGCTCGGCCCGACGTCGATCCGGAATACCAGAACTACTGCATCGAGGGCAGCATCGACTTTCTCGACAACAGCGAGCCTATCGAAACGACCGTGACGATCCCGGCGGAACCCGTCGCCGCGTCCGCAGCGTCGTCAACGCAGGGCAACCTCGGGGTGACCCTTGATGGCGTCGTGATTGCGTTGTCGGCTCCAGTCGACGCAATCCTCGGCGCGTACACGATCGCCGCGTTCGACGACTGCGGCGGACACTACAACCCATTTGAGGGCTATCACCTGCATGGTGCGGCCGGATGCTCAGAAGTCGAGTCCGCCAGCGAAGACGAAACCGGACAGTTCGGCTATGCCATGGATGGTTACCCGGTCTTCAGCCCCTACACCGAAGAGCAGCTCGAGTCCGTTGAGTTGGACGAATGCAACGGGCATACCACCGAGGCCGAGGGGTATCACTACCACGCCAATGCCATCGAAGAGAATCTCGTCATCGAGTGCTTTGTCGGTCAGGTAGTCGCTAACGAAGAGGGCGCTGGCGGGCCGCCCGCCGGTGGACCCAACGACTAGCGCTGACGCCTGATTGCAACCCAAGGATCAACAATGAAGCTTTCTTCAAAACTTCTGCTCGTTCCGATTGCCTGTTCGGCGTTGCTATTGGCGTCGTGTGCAGCCGAGAATACGGATGCTTCGACGCAGACCTCGGACTCCGAGTCCGTCACGGTTGAGACTCCTGAGTCCACGCAGGTCGAGCTGATCAGCATGTTTGGCGATGACGCCCTCACCAGTGAAGCCACCACCGTCGACTGCACGCTCGAAAACGGCACCGACACGACGTGCTACCAGTTCGAGGTCGCGAGCCTGCCGTCCACGGTCGAAACAGACGGACCGTACTGCCCAGCGACCACCAGTGACATTGGCGGGATCTGGGTCTGGGACGGAGATAATCCCGGACTTTACGCACTCGACAGCGAGTACTGGGACATGATGTCGGCGCAAGGCTATGACTTCGTGGATGCTGATGGCAACATCTCGATCTCTGACCCTGCCGCGCCCTCAGAGACTGCAACTGAGAACTCTTGCTTGGAAGCGACCCCCGATGGCTCGTACCACCTGCAAGTGTTGATTCCTACGGCGCCGGAGCTGCTTGATGAGCCGGTAGACCTCACTGAGATCTCGCAGATCGGGCTTGCGTTCGACGGTGTCACGATCTTTGGTGATGCGCCCTCTGTCGCAGACCGTGGTGGTCTACCCGCGTTGGACGCGTGTGGCGGACATATTGACCCGAGCGGCTACTACCACTGGCATTTCGGTGCTGAGTCGATCCAGACGAACCTCGATGACGCCGACACCGGCCTCATCTGCGACGTCACCCAAGAAGTAGAGGCCTCGATCGGACTCGCGTTTGATGGCTACGTCATCTATGGGCCAGAAGAAGACGGTGCGGTGCCGAGCGATCTCGATGCCTGTGGCGGACACGTCTCAGACACGGATGAGTTCGGTGAGGTGTACCACTATCACCTGTCGTATGACTCGCCCAACCTGCCGCTGTGCCGGGTTGGTGCGGCAGCCGACGGCAAGCTGTCGAGTCCTGACGGCGACAACATCGCGTTACCTGACGGCGAAGGCGGCGGCCCCGACGACGGCGGCGGGCCTCCCGGTGGGAACGGCTGATAGGTGAATTCGTTTCATACTGAGCCCACGACGAGAAGCCGTGGTGTGTCGGTACTGATCGGTGTGGCGATGCTCCTGGGGCTCCTCACGATCGCCTCTCCTGCGGCAGCGCACGATGGAACCATCGCCCTCACGCTCGCCGTCGAGGACGGAAGAATCGTTGGAACGGGACTCGTCGCGTTCGAAGACGTGGGCCTCGAAGACACGTCTGGTGACGGGCTGATCGATCAGTCAGAGATCGGCGCGCAGCAGTCAGCGCTTGCCGAGAACCTGGTATCGATTGTCAAAGACAACGTCGAGCTCACCGTCAACGGTGGTGCGGTCGAGATCATTGGTGCTGGGCTCGGCGCAGACGAGTCGGTCGTTGCTTCTGAGTACATCGGACTTGCGTTCGCTACGGCAGAGTTTGGCGACGAAGATGTTGCGCAACTTGAGGTCGTGTGGCAGTTCACCTCACCGACCAACAGTGTCGTGGTTTCGCAAAACGACGAGCTGGTTATCGGGCACTTGAGCGATGACGGTGCCGTGACCTTCACCCTTGATGGGTGGGCGACCGCAGCATCCTTCTTCTTCCAAGGTATTGAGCACATTCGGCTGGGCCTTGACCACGCGCTGTTCCTGATTGTGCTTGCACTGGGCGTGGTTGGCGCGCGCGTCGATCGTTCAACCATGTGGCGGGTGGTGAAGCTTGTGACGGCGTTCACCGTGGGACACGCGATCAGCCTGTGTTTGGCGTATTTTGAGATCTTTCCGGTGCCCGCCGAGATAGTTGAGCCCGCGATTGCGCTATCGATCGTGGCCGTCGCAGCGCTCGCCGCGCTGGGCAGGCTGGGCAAGCATCCGTGGTGGATCGCCGGTGTGATCGGGCTCGTGCACGGGCTCGGCTTCGCGTCGAGCCTGGCACGGTTGGGCCTCGCGACCCAAAACCACATTGTGGCGCTGCTGATGTTCAACCTCGGCATTGACGTCGCGCAACTGGCGGTTGTGGCAATCGTGCTCGCGGTTTACGCGCTTCTGGGCTGGCTCTTGCCCCGACAGCTTGAGTATGTGCGAATTGCGGTCTGCGTCGCAGTCGGTTTGGTCGGCCTCTATTGGACGGTCACACGCGTTCTGCCGGTGTGACGCGAGGTCTGGGGGCCTGGTATCGCCACGTGGACGGACGTTCGGATGGCCAGGTGCTCAGATGCCCACGTGCCCACGCGTTCGTCTGCCCAGGCGTTCAGGCGTTCAGGCGTTCAGGCGTTCAAGCGTTCAAGCGTTCAGGCGGCCCTGGCTGCCCACGTGCCCAGGCTGCCCAGGCGGCCCAGGCGGCTAGGACAGCAAGAAGTCCGGGTGAAGCACGCTTGATGCGGCGCACTTCACCCGGACTTGTTATTGCTTACTCTTTGTCTTTCTCGCTCTGCTCGTTCTTCTCGCGCTTACGCTGCTCGCGCTCTGCGCGTCGGTTTTCGCCAACCGTTAGCGATGCATCACCCGACGCTGTGTGACGCGGGTTCTCTGGGCCCTTGGGCTCAATACGGCCCGGCTCCAGCGTGCGGCGCACGTCGTCGGCAGTGACCACTGCAATTTGACCGGTTGCGGTGTCGTACCACTCGGTGAGTGCCGGGTCTTCGGAATCGAATCCGGCTCCCGCGCCCTCGTCGGCGCCCACTTCGGTCGAGCCGAAGACGAAGTCATCGCCGTGCTCTGCAATACCGAGGCGAACACCCTGAGCGATCGCGGCCCTCGCATAGCGACGGCGCAACATATACGGGTCGGTCTGCAGTTCTCGGCCCCACGCGAACATGATGCCGATGACGATAATGGCGAACGGCAGTGCCGTCACGACCATGATCGATTGCAATCCAGACAGTGCAGTCTCGCCGCCTGCCAAGAGGAGAGCGAGCGCTGCTGCGCCGAGCAAGAGACCCCAGGTGATGGTCACCCACGTCGAAGGCTCCGGCTTGCCTCGCTGGCTCATCGAGCCCATCACGATGGCAGCCGAGTCAGCCGACGTTACGAAGAACAGCACGATCGAGATCATGGCGATGACGGAAACGACACCACCGAACGGCAGGTTCGATAGCATGGCGAACAGCACGGCCTGTGAGCCGCCGGCTTCGCTGATGCCCAACCCCTGCAGCTCCATCAGCATTGCGGTGCCGCCCATGATGCCGAACCAGACGATACACACGGCCGACGGCACAATGATCACGACGGTCACGAACTGTCGCAGGGTGCGACCGCGTGAGATCTTGGCGATGAACATGCCGACGAAAGGCGTCCACGAGATCCACCAAGCCCAGTAGTAGTTCGTCCAGCTCGACATGAAGGCGGCCGCGTCTTCACCCTGCGCAGGGTTGCGCATGAGCATCATCCACAGATCGTTGATGAAGGCCGGCACGCTCGCGGGAATGATGTTCAGCAAGAACAGCGTCGGGCCCATGATGAACACGAACAGGCCGATCACGCCGGCAAGCACCATGTTGATGTTCGACAGCGCGCGAATGCCTCGCTTGATTCCCGAGACAGCAGACACGACGAATGCGGCGGTCAGCACCGTGATGATGATGATGATTGCGCTGTTGCCGAGCGGTCCGGCCCCGGTCACGAACTCCACGCCGCTGGCGATCTGAAGCGTTCCCATGCCGAGCGTGACGCCGGTACCGAACAGCGTCACGATGATCGCGAACACATCGATTGCTGCGCCCAGCGGTCCGTCGGTCTTCTCACCGAAGATCGGCTGGAAGATCGCCGAGATGAGCGGGCGACGTCCGCGTCGGTAGGCGGCATAGGCGATCGCGCCGCCGACGAGCGCATAGAAGGCCCATGCCAGCGGGCCCCAGTGCAGGATCGACTGCGAGAGCGCGTCGAGCATTGCTCCTTCAGAGCCCGGTTCCGCGTCGAAGCCGGGCGGCACATTGTTGAAGTAGAACAGCGGCTCTGCCGACCCCCAGAAGATGAGGCCGATGCCCATGCCCGCCGAGAACAGCATCGCAATCCACGAGACGGTGGAGAACTCGGGCGCCTCATTATCGGCGCCGAGGCGGATGCCACCCGTACGGCCGTAACCGACGATGAACATGAACACGATGGTCACCATGGCGAGTGTTGAGAACAGCCAGCCGAAGTTCGTCGTCACCCAGGTCAGGGATGCCGACCCAACGGCGCTGATGCTGTCGGGAGCGGCGAAGCCCCAGATCACAACGCCCAGCACCATGACGCCAGCGATTCCGAATACCGCCCAGTTGGTGCTGAACTGTCGGGGGGTGTCTTCGACGCCGATTCCCGGAATCAGTGCGGGGTGAGTCACCTCTTTGAGGATCTTCTTGGGGTCTGCCTTTTTAGGCGTATCAGAGCCACTTGGTGCGGTCATCGACGTGTCTCCTCTGCGTGTCCCACTTGGCGGGACTACGACTAGTTCGTTTCATTCGTCGTGAATCGTTCGCTCTACCTTACAGAACGCTGTGAATGCCCCAAAAGAGGGCTCACATCGTTCCGGTATCGTTCCCGATGGCACAGCAATGCGGCGGGCCCTCGATGGAAGGCAACACGATGCACTTCGGACTCATTCAGAACTACTCGAGCGACATTCATGAGATAGCGGACGCAGTGGAAACGTACGAGGCTGCCGGCCTTGACACGATCGCGGTCGCTGAGGCGTATTCATTCGATGCCGTCAGCCGGTTGGGCTATCTGGCAGCCAAGACCACGCGCATCGGCTTGATGTCCAACATCTTCCAGCTCTATACCCGCACGCCAAGCCTCACCGCGATGACCGCAGCGAGCCTGGACTCGCTCGCCGGAGGGGGCTTCACTCTGGGGCTTGGCGCTTCGGGACCCCAAGTGATTGAAGGCTTTCACGGGGTGAAGTACGACGCGCCGCTGGGTCGCACTCGCGAGATCGTCGACATCTGCCGTCAGGTGTGGCGCCGCGACCCGGTGGTTCACGACGGTCGACACTATTCTGTGCCGCTGTCGCGGGAACAGGGCGGCACCGGCATGGGAAAGCCGCTGAAGCTCATCAATACGCCGGAGCGAACGAACATCCCCATTTCGATCGCGGCGCTCGGCAGCAAGAGCGTTGCTCAAGTCGCAGAGATCGCTGAGGGGTGGCAGCCCATCTTCTACGACCCCAACCGAGCTGACCGCGTCTGGGGCGAATCGCTGGAGCAGGGGTTGTCGCGTCGCGACCCGCAGCTCGGCACGCTCCAGATTCAGGTGCAAGTGTTCTTCGCCTTCGGTGACCCGTCGCCGAAGGCGCTGATGGCCGTGCGTGCGCAGCTGGCGCTCTACATCGGCGGCATGGGTGCGAAAGGCAAAAACTTCTACAACGACATTGCGGTGCGCTACGGCTACGAGGCTGAAGCGGCCGAGATCCAAGAGCTCTACCTCTCGGGGCGTCAAGCCGAGGCGATCGCGGCCGTGCCAGACGAACTGCTCTATGGCGTTGCGCTCTTCGGCGACGGTGAGGAGTTGAAGCGCCGCATTGCGGCGTTCGAAGCCGCTGGGGTGACCACCCTGCTGCTTGCACCCGTCGCCGACACCCCCGAGCAGCGGCTGAACGATGTCACGTCGCTGCTTGATCTGGTGCGCGACTAGCTAGATCAGTACCAGCCGACAGACTCAGAGTGCGACCATGCACCACAAGGCGTGCCGTAGGCCGCCGAGATATACCCGAGGCCCCACGCAACCTGAGTCGCTGCGTTCGTTTGCCAATCCGCACCGGCGCTCGCCATCTTGCTGCCGGGCAGCGACTGCGGAATGCCGAACGCCCCACTGCTGGCGTTGTAGGCCTGGTAGTTCCAGCCCGATTCGCGGTTCCACAGCGACACGAGGCATGAGAACTGGTCGGCGCCCCATCCGTACTGCGAGGCGCCCAGCTCCTGTGCGTACGCTTGCGCATCGCCAGCGGAGTTCGAACCGGTAGACGCAACGGCGGCGCCAGTGCCCGTGGCTTGTTCAGCCGACTCCTCGGCTGCCGCGGCCTCAGCTTCCGCGGCGGCTTCTTCGGCGGCCTGCTGTTCAGCCGCTGCCTTCGCGGCGGCTTCTTCTGCCGTCTTCTTGGCAGCCGCGGCAGCTTCTTCGGCGGCCTTTTTCGCCTCGGCGTCTGCTAGTTCTCCGCTCAGCTCGTCGGCGCGCGCCTGCACGAGTTCGGTCTCAGCAACGGTGTCAGCAGTGAGCCCAGGAAGAATCAGCAACGGCATTACCTCGAGCCCATCGAACTTCTCGATGTAGTCGCGAAGCGCCGTTGTGTCGATCGAGGTGTCGTCGAGTTCGAGCTCGGATGCCGCAATGTCGCCGGCGACCGCTGCAGCCGCTGTCAGCGCGGCGTTGGCTGCATCGAGGGCGGTCCGCGCCTGGGCAGAGATGTCGTCGAGGGTTTGCGCGTCTTCGCTCGCTTCGGTGAGCGCGGCAACCGGCGATGCCGGATTGAGAGTCTGCGCGCTCGCCGGGGTAGCCGTGGCGATACCGGCGGCGATCAGCAGCGAGAGGCTCAGCCCGAAGGCGGCGGAGCGAGTGGCGGTCATGCTTCGCAGTGAAGGGTTTTCAGTGCGAGCGGGCTGGGGGAAGAGCATGGGGGAGGCGTTCTTTCTGAGGGGACTCGGTGCCGAACTCCGCGGCAGTTGCGTAGTCGGGTGAGCGCAAGTGAACGAGTCTGGGCGCTCGCTCTGGACGAACCCCTTGTGAGCGCTGGTAAAAGCGTGAGAACGCGGCTGACCCACTTCCGCGAAACATGACTTCGCGCACGAAACAGGCCGCACGACAGCTCGTCTCGCGCACGAGGTCATGTTTGGGGGAAAGTCGGTTGCGCCAGCGCGTGCGGTGCGCATCACCGCGGTACTCGCGAGTCGCTACCAGGCGTCGACGGTGAGGTGCATCGCCTGCACGTACTCGTGGATCTCTTCCGCGCTGGCGCCCGAGCGCATCACGACGTGGAGTCCAAGGAGGTAGGTCGTGAGCACATCAGTGCGCGCCCGTGCGAACTCGGCCTCGCTTTCGCCGCCGGGCCACGCCGCTGCGACAAGCGTCGACAGCTGTTGACGCATCTGCTGTCGGTAGTCGGATGCGAAGTCATAGCCGGGCAGCGTGCCGCGCAGCTCGTTCGAAGCCATCACCATCAGGCATCCATCGCGACCACGCTCTGACACGGCATCGATCTCAAACAGGGTCAGGAACTTGTGAGCCGCACTGATGCCGCTGCCGGATTCGGCGATGAGTTGGGAGAACATCTGCATCCGCTCCGCGAGGTAGCGGCGCAGCACGATTGCGAACAGTTCTTCTTTGCTGCCGAAGGTGCGATAGAGGCTCGGTTTGTGCATTCCGCTGGACTCGACGATGTCGCTCATCGTGGTTTGGGAATAGCCCTTGCGCCAGAAGAGCGCGGTGAGCTCAGCCAGCACGCGCTCTTCGTTGAAGAGGCGCGGCCGGCCGACGGAGGTGCTGGCTATCGCGCTCATGGCGACACTCTACGCCGATGCAGACGAATTTGAAACCGCTCGGTAGTAAAGCTGGTTGAACTATGTTACCGTTCGGTACCGAATACATCTTGTGCGGCGTTGGCGTGTGCCTGCTCGTACCAGTCGAGAGAAAGAGGATCACCATGGAACTTCGCAACCGTCGCGGAATCATCACCGGCGCAGGCCAAGGAATCGGTCGAGAAATTGCTCTCAAGTTTGCGGCCGAGGGCGCACACCTGCTTCTCGTGGGCCGTCGCGAACAGACGTTGAATGAGACCGCACAGCTCGTCAAGGCTGCGGGCGGCCGCGCAGAGATTCTTGCCCAAGACCTCAGTACTGCAGACGGTGTCAATGCGGTCGCTCAGGCTGTTGCCTCGTGGGACGCCGTGAACTTGCTGGTCAACAACGCCGGCAACGTGCGTGCCGGTCGTCTCGAGAACTCAAGCGAGAATGACGTGCGCGCGATGCTGGATCTTGACCTCAGCGCGCCGATCCTGCTGACACGGGCGCTTCTGCCTCAGTTGCGCGCGAGCGGTGCGGCAGACGGCAGTGTCATCGTGAACGTCTCAAGCTCGATCGCCCTCGTCGCTATGCCTTTCTACGCCGTCTACGCAGCGGCCAAGTCTGGGCTTGCTGCCTTTGGCGAATCGCTGCGCCGTGAGCTTCATGGCACTGGCGTGCACGTCGCCACTTTGTACCCGGGCGCAACGGACACGGCGATGATGACCACTAACAACGCGGGTTGGGAAACTGCGTCGGTCGCCGATGTGGTGGGAACGCTAATGGCAGCCCTCGCCGCTGGCGAGTATGAGATCAACGCCACGCCGGAGTCTGCTCGAGGTATGCAGCAACTCAACGCGACGGACTCCTTGGCCGTCGACGCGATGATCGTGCCTGGACTCGCTGACATGGAAGCTGCTGTGCAGGATCACCGCAGCATCTGAGAACTGATGGGTGCCCGTCGCGCGAGCGGCGGCTGACCCCGCGGTGGCGTCCGACGGTGGCTGACCGCGCGGTGGCGCCCAACTGTGGCCCGACGGCGGCTGATCGCGCTATGGCGACCAACGGTGGCTGACCGCGCTGTAGGCGCCGCTTAGGCAGTCGCTGTAGACAGCGCGGTCATCGCCGGCACATCGAGCAACACGATGCGCCCCCTCGATTGCCTGATGAGGCCGCGCGAAGCGAGATCAGACATCGCCTTGCTGGTCGACTCTCGGGTGGTGCCGAGCAACCCCGCGAGCTGTTCGTGGGTCAGCCTGATCGTGACGTGGCCCGTCCGTGAACGGCGTTGCGGCTCACCCAAACGCACGAGCGTGCTCGCTAGACGAGCCAGCAACGGACGCAGCGCGAGATCGGTGAGGCGCTCTTCGAGGCGCGCAACCTGCTCGCCGAGGTGCCGAGAGATGCGAATCGCGATGCGCGGGTCTGAGAGCAAATGCTGTTCCACATCTGTGACGCTCAGCTCGCACAGCAGAGTCTCTTCGATCGCTTCGGCATAGTTGTCGTACATGCGCTGGCCGACCAGCATCATTTCGCCGAATACAGCGCCGGGCTCAAGTATCGCCATCGTGAGTGCTTTGCCGTCTTCGGCGACGCGAAAGACGCGAACGCGCCCAGATTGCAACACGAATAGCGCATGAACCGGTTGGCTCTGGCTGAAGACGAGTTCGCCCGTGCGATAGGTGCGAGACGGTGCCATCCGATCAATCGCAGCGAGTTCATCTGGCGAAAGGTCGGCAAAGAGTTCGACGGCGCTCAAGCAGTTGAACGGCTCATCGTTGGCAAGTACCAAGGGGTTGCTCTCTCGCTGAGTGGGGGCCCACGGGCGTTGACCCGAGAGCGGTGCGGCCACCACGTTGGCAGCGCACTGACCAATCATGTGCCCACCACCTGACAATCCGCTCATGAGCGTGGTCGCTACCGCTTAGCGATACTCCGGGTTGGCGTCGAAGCCGAAGCGTTCGCCATCGTTCCACGCCTCGCGAAGGTTGCCGTACGCGCGTATGCCGCCGGCGTCTTTCAACATGCGTGCAAGGTGAAGCAGATTCCACGTCATGAATGTGGTGTTGCGATTGGTGAAGTCGTTCTCGGGACCGCCCGAGCCGGGGTCGAGGTAGCTGGGCCCCGGGCCCACTTCGCCGATCCAGCCGGCATCTGCCGCCGGGGGAATGGTGAAACCAATGTGCTGCAGGCTGTACAGAGTCGACATAGCGGCGTGCTTGACACCGTCTTCATTGCCTGTAATTAGCGTGCCGCCGACTTTTCCGTAGTAGACATACTGACCTTTGTCGTTGAACAGCCCGCTCATGGCATAGAGCCGTTCGATGAGTTGTCTGGTCGTCGAGGCGTTGTCGCCAAGCCACAGCGGACCGCCAACCACGAGGATGTCTGCGGCGTCGATCTTTGGCCAGATCTCGTCGGGCCACGCGTCTTTAGCCCAACCGTGCTCGCGCATGTCTGGGTAAACGCCTGTGGCCACGTCGTGATCAATCAAGCGGATGTTGTCAACGTCGACACCTTGCGCGCGCATCAGCGCGATGCTTCGATCCATCAAGCCCTGCGTATGGCTCTGATCGGGGCTCTTTTTCAGAGTGCAGTTGATGAACACTGCCCGTAGGTCGGAATATTCGGCGGATGGTTCTTGTGTAGCGCTCATGGGGCCGATGCTACGCCGCACGAAAGCTCTTATCTGTGTTGTCGGTTACAGAGCAGAAGGCTTCGCCCTGTTAGACAGTTACAGCACGTCAGTGCGTAAGCAGTGAAGGGAATCGGATGCAGAAATCTGGCACGTGGGATCTTGTTGTCGTGGGCGGCGGCAGTGCCGGACTGGTCGCGAGCAAGACAGCGGCAGGGTTCGGCGCGAAGGTTCTTCTGATCGAGCGTGATCGTCTCGGTGGCGATTGCCTCTGGATGGGCTGCGTCCCTTCAAAGACGCTGATCGCGGTCGCGCACGACGTCGATGCGGCCCGCCGCGCGGGGCGCAGCGGGCCTTTAGACCCTGAACTTGCGCAATCTGATTTTGAGCGCGCAATGTCGTCGGTGACGCGAGCGAGCACGACCATCGCCCCTGTGGATTCCCCTGAAGCGCTTGAAGCCGAGAACGTTTCGGTCATGATCGGCGATGCTCGCTTCACATCGGCAAAAACGCTGGATGTGAACGGTCAGCAGGTGACCTTTCGTCAGGCCGTTGTCGCCACAGGCAGCTCTCCCGTTCTGCCCAACATCGAAGGCGCCGAAACAGTGCAAATGCGCACGAGCGAGGACTTCTGGGACCTCGCCGCCCTCCCGCCGCGCCTCGTTGTGCTGGGCGGGGGCGCGATCGGCAGTGAGCTTGGTCAAGCCATGGCGCGACTGGGGTCTCAGGTGACGATCGTTCACCGAGGCTCACGGCTGCTCCCCAAAGAAGACGAAGAAGCCAGCGAGATCGTTCATCGGGCCATGACCGACGACGGCGTGACCGTGCTCACCGGGCGTTCGGCAGTGGCCGTTCGCTCGACCGATGGACAGTCTGGTGTCGTCACCTTGGATGACGGTGCTGAGGTTGCGTTCGATGCGATCGTCGCGGCGCTTGGTAGAACTCCGCAAGCCGACTCGCTCGGTCTTGAGCTTGCGGGCGTCGATCGTGATGCAAAGGGATACGTCGAAGTCGATGACAGCCTTCGCACCACAAACCCCAGAATCTGGTCGGCAGGCGACATCACCGGGTTGGCGCAGTTCACTCACACTGCCGGAGTCAATGGGAGTGTGGCGGCCACCAACGCCATCTTGGGACTGCGCCGAAAGGCGGAGACGCGCGTCGTGCCACGCGTCACATTCACCGCACCCGAGGTTGCCGCCGTCGGCCTCCAAAGCGCTGATGCGACAGCCGGGCGCCATCGGGTTGTGACCTGGCACCACGAACATTCCGACCGTGCGATTGCAGAGAACAACACCGCAGGGTTCGCCCGCATCGTCGTCGACCGTCGAGGGAAGATTCTCGGCGGCACCATCGTCGGCCCTCGCGCCGGCGAAACGATGGGAGAGTTGGCCCTTGCGATGAAGGCCAATCTGTCAACCAGCGTGCTGGCGGGAGTGATCCACCCGTATCCGACGTTCAATGACCCGTTGTGGAACACCGCGGTCGCAGATGTGCGGTACCGGTTGCGCCGAGGCGCGTTTGCCGTCGCGGTTCAGGCGCTGCGCCGACTGCGAGCGCTCCGCGTTCGCTAGCGCAGAATTCGTACCGCGAGCACAACGCGTTGCACAGCGCTGGCGAACACCACGGCCGCCCACACCAGCGCGATTTGCCATGCAAACCACGGCAAGATCAACCACAAACTGTGGACGAAGATGGTCTCGGCCCCCTCGGCGATCCGCCCGAGGAAAGACAGCGATCGTCCATCGTCGATGCGCCGGCCGGTACGTTCAGCGATCGACGAGAACGCCAGGAAAGTTGTGCCGTTGAGGTAGTAGGCGAACAGCACCAAGAGGAATGGCCACCACGGCGCATCGAAGGCGGCGGCCGCTCCGATGGCGACGCCGACGACGCTCGCGCCGTAGGAAACGAAGTCGGCGACGATGTCGAGGAACCCTCCCACTTCGCTGGCGGAGCCGTGCTTCGAACGGCGACGGGCCAACGTCCCGTCGAGCCCATCAAGAATCCGTGACAGCAACCAAACGACAAGCGCCGGGATCCACAGTTGGAAAGCCGCGAGTGCCGCGCTTGTGAGCCCGAGCAGCATCCCGGCCAAGGTAAGGCGGTTCGGTGTAACCCACGTCACATCGATCGCCCGTGCGCCCCACTCCAGTGGCCGCTGCAGCGCCCGCCGCAGCTGAGAATCGATCATTCCGCAGAACCGGTGGCGGTGGGGGAGTCAGCTGAAGTTTCTGAGTCGATGTTCGCCGCGGTCGCCCGCGAACGTGAGCGGATGCGCACGGCGAGGACAGCGCCACCGATCGTGAGGATTCCGAGGAAAGCCATTGCGATGAAAAACGGCCACTCGAGGCTGAACCCGTATGCGCCGACGGCGACATAGGCGAGCGTTCCCGGCACGATGCCAATCATCGTGCCGAGGGCGTAGTCGCGACGGCGCACGCTCGTGAGCCCTGCGGTGTAGTTGAGCACGGCGAACGGAAACAACGGCACTAGACGCATTCCGATCACCGTGGCCATCCCGCGACTGCGCAGCAGATCATCGACTGCCGCGACCCGCGCACCAGTGATTCGCTCGATCGATTCGCGTCCGAGCACGCGGCTGGCGGTGAAGGCGATCATCGCGCCGCCGAGCGCGCCAACATATACCGCTAGGAAACCCACCCCGAGTCCCCACACGAGTCCAGCCGCGATACTCATTACGCTGCTGGGAATGGGGGTGAGGGTTGCGAAGGCGTAGACAATCGCGAACACGATCGGCACCCAGATCCCGCCAGCGTCAGCCACAGCCCTGATCTCTTCGACGCTCGGCAGTGGCACGAGCAGGCCAATCGCAACAACAGTGGCGAGGAATGCGGCAAATATGACAATGCGCCATCTGGCGCTGATTTTCGAGACCCGCATTTTAGACATGCTAGGTCGCATACCAGAGATCCGTCTGTGTCATAGATCACCTTCCGATGGTGACGTTGGCAACTAGCCTTGCTCACACCCGCCTTTGACCCAAGGAGCTTCGCTGTGCCGCGTCCCCCCTTTCCTCGGCGGCGCTCGCTCATATTGGGTGCCGCATTGGGCATGACGAGCCTTCTTGCTCTCACCGCGTGTTCAGCGCCCTCCCCGCCCACGACCGCGACCGCGTTCTCGGATTGGAGCGCTGTCGCGAGCGACGCCGAAGGCCAGAGCGTCGACTTGTGGATGTGGGGCGGTGACGAACAGGGCAACAACTACGTCGACACTGTGCTCGCGCCCGCGGCGGCAGCAGAAGGCGTGACTCTGCGACGGGTCCCGATCGCCGACACCGCCGACGCCCTCAATCGTGTGCTGACGGAACTGCAGGCGGGACGGTCAGACGATGGGTCCGTCGATTTGATCTGGGTGAACGGTGACAATTTTCTTACCGGGTCGCAGGCAGGGGCGTGGTTGTGTGAGTGGACGCCACTGCTGCCGAATATGGCGAAAGTCTCTGCATCCGACCCCCTCCTCACCGAAGACTTCGGAGCGCCGGTCAACGGCTGCGAAGCACCTTGGAACAAAGCACAGTTCACTTTTGCCTACGATTCGGATGCCGTCGACGATCCACCCTCGACGATGGCTGAACTGCTCGAGTGGATCGATGCCAACCCCGGGCGGTTCACGTACCCCGCGCCGCCAGACTTTACGGGCTCTGCTTTCTTGCGACAGGTGCTCTACAGCACCGCTGGGGGCCATGACGAGGTCGCGTCCGAGTACAGCGATGAGACTTTCAACACGCTCTCTCCCGCGCTGTATGCCGCACTCGAAGAGATCGCGCCTTCGCTCTGGCGCGGCGGCGATACGTATCCCGCAGACTCAGAACAGCTCAACAGCCTGTACGCAGATGGTGAAGTGGATTTCACGATGACCTACGGCCCCGCAACGCTCACCAAGTTGGTGGCCGACGGCACCTACCCGGCAGGCACAAAAGTGCTCACGCTCGAAGAAGGAACCCTCGGCAACGCAAGCTTTCTCGCCATCCCCGCCAACGCCGCCGACGCCGCTGGCGCCATGGTGGTAGCCAACCTCGCTCTCAGCGTCGATCAACAGGTGGCGAAGGCAGACCCGGCGACCTGGGGCCAATTCACCGTGCTCGACTACGACGCATTGACCGACGACGAGCGCGGCGAGTTCGACAGCTTGCCGGCCTCACCTGTCGTGCCGTCGTTTGAAGAACTCTCGGTTTCTGCGAACCCGGAGCTTGAGGCGGATTGGGTGCGAGCCATCGATGAGGGCTGGCGCACCCAGGTCGCCGCGAGCAGGTGAAGAGGTTAGGGCCATGGATGCTGGTGGTGGCCGTTGCCGCCCCCACAGCATTCGTCGTATTGGGCGGCCTGGTCTCAATGCTGTTGCAGAGTCTTGGTCTGATGCCGCTCGTCGGAACCGCCGCACTGAGCGTTGAGGCCTATAGCAACGCCGCTGGCGATTTGCCGCAATCAGCCGCCGTATCGCTCGGCATTGCCGCAGCATCCACTCTGATTGCCATTTTGGTGGGTGGCGCCGCTGCGCTTCTGATTACGAGTGGGAGTTGGTCGTCGAAGGTAGTTGTCGCTGCAGGAGCGGTGACAGTCACCGTTCCCCACCTCATCGGTGCGGCCGCCATTGGGCTGCTACTCGCTGATTCAGGAGTGCTCGCCAGAGCGCTTTCTATCCCGACCGAAGCGTGGCCTTCGTTTGTTGGGGGTCCGTGGTGGGGCGCCGTCATCATTGAGTACGCGTGGAAAGAGTCCGCGTTCGTGGCGCTGGTTGTTGCGGGCACGCTGATCACCCGCGTCGCTGACTTCGACGAAACTGCCGCACTGCTCGGGGCAGGGCGGCGCACGCGTCTGCGCTTGGTGTGGTTGCCGTTGGCCACACCGGCACTCATCATTTCGGGTGCCATTACCTTCGTCTACACGCTGGGCTCATATGAGGTGGCGTGGCTTCTCGGGCGCACGTACCCCGAACCGTTGTCGGTGATGGCGGTCCGCCTCTATAACGACGCCAATCTTGCGGCACGAGACGAAGCTGCGGCGGTGGCGCTGACCGCAGTGGCGCTGGCAGCCGTAGCCGGCGGGATTGCGTTCGCGCTGCTGCGCAGATCGGCGGTGTGGCGATGACCGCATCTGCGTCGACTCGCTGGCTGAGACGAGCGGTGGCAGCGCTGCTCGTGGTGTGGTTCACGTTGCCCTTTGTGCCGCTGGTGCTCTGGGCCTTCGCAGATCGCTGGTCGTACCCGGCACGCTTCCCTACTGAGTGGGGGTTAGACGGGCTGACCTCAGCTGTTGCGCAAGGTGGCGGTGAAGCGTTTGCGCGTTCGATCGTCTTGGGGTTGGTGGTCGCTGTCATTGCGACGCCGATCGGCGCGCTTGCGGCACGGGGGCTGGTCTACGGGTGGGCGCCGTTCCCGCGGCTATTGACCGCGCTTCTGTTCGCTCCGGTGCTGCTGCCACCTTTCGCGGCCGCGCTAGGCATCAACGTGCTGTTCTTGCGGGCGCACGTTCCCGCGCTGGTGGGTGTGGTGTGGGTTCTCGTGGTGATGGCAATTCCATACACAACGTTCTCGATGCGGGCTGCCTACGCCGCTCACGACATCGGCTATGAAGAAGAGGCTCGAATTCTCGGCGCATCGCGCTCACACGTGCTGTGGCACGTTCACTTCCCGTTGCTTTCGTCAGCCCTGGCGAGATCAGCTTTCCTGGCGTTTCTCGTCGGGTGGAGTGACTACGTGGTCACGGTGATCATCGGGGGCGGCCAGATCGTCACGCTTCCGCTGATCACGGCGGCGGCAGCATCCGGAATAGGAAATGATGCCATGGTGGCGGTGCTCGCACTCGCGGCCGTCGTGCCACCGATTGTGCTGCTATCGATCATTGTTCAAGGGCGTTCGCGAAAGGAGGCGGCACGATGAGCGCGGCCATCACATTGGCCGGCGTCAGCAAGCGTTTCGGCTCGGCTGAGAATCTTGCCTTGAACCACGTCGATCTCGAATTTGCAGCGGGCGCACGCACCGCCATATTGGGGCGGAGCGGTTCGGGCAAGAGCACCTTGCTTCGCATCGTCGCTGGACTCGATGAGCCCACGGCGGGCGCTGTTCTTATCGGCGGCAGAGATGTCGCCGGAGTTGTGCCAGAACGCCGTGGCATCGGCATGGTGTTTCAGCGGGCACTGCTGTTTCCGCACCTTTCGGTGCTTGACAACGTGGCATTTGCGTTGCGTGCTGCCGGACGATCGCGCAGCGAAGCCCGGCACAACGCGCAACCATACCTCGACCTCGTGCAGTTGGGTGAGTACAGCTCACGCTCGGTTTCTTCGCTCTCCGGGGGGCAGCAGCAGCGTGTCGCGATCGCCCGAACCATGGCCGCCCGACCGTCGATTCTGCTGCTCGATGAGCCGTTCAGCGCGCTAGACCCCGCACTGCGTGCCGACATGCATGCTCTTCTGGCAGAGCTGAGAACTGAGCTGCCACCGACGATGGTGGTGGTGACTCATGACGCTGATGAGGCTGCCGCTTTGGCCGAGCGAATCGTCGTTCTTGCCGACGGCCAAGTGTTGCAGCACGACACCGTTGATCGCATCTATCACCGTCCGACGTCTCTCGCGGTCGCGCAGTTCATGGGTGGGCGCACGGCAATTGCTGGGGTTGTTGCCGATGGAACGCACCGATCCGCGCTGGGGTCCGTTGTCGTAGACGCCGATTCGCCGGACGGCGAAGGGCTGCTGGTCATCAGGCAAGAGTGCGTGCAAATCGCCGATTCGGCGGAGTTCTCGGGCGTGATCGCTCACGTGGCCCGCAAGGGCGCGCGTCGTGAAGCTACCATCGCGTGTCAATCTGCAGAGCTGGTTGCTGATCTTCCGCCGGGCGACACAGCGCGACCCGGAGATGTGGTGCGTTTCAGATTCGCACCCGGCGCAGCATCCGTCGTGCGCATCTAACTCGCTCGCCACGGAACCCCACGATTCGGCGAGACATGACTTCGTGCGTGAGACAGTCTCGCGGGCGCCATGTTTCGTGCACGAACGCATGTCTCGCGGGTGATGGCGCCGGTGATGGCATCCGAGATGCCTGTGTCAGCTCTCCGGATGCCGTCTACCGAGCGAAACTGCCGAGATGGTGGTCACCACGACGCCGACGAGCAACACCACGACCGCCACTTCGGTGACGAGGAGGGCCCCGTCGAAACCTGCTCGCGCCCGAAACATGATGCCGTGCGCGAGACAGGGCTTTGGGGGCCATGTCTCGCGCACGTACTCATGTCTCGAGGCCGGGCTGCGCGGCGTCGGAAGCTACTCGTAGCGCAGCGACTCCACGGGGTCGGCGCGCGCAGCCTTCGCTGCGGGCAGGGTGCCAGCCAAGAAGGCGATGAGCATCACGATCAGAACGATCACGGTGACCGAGATCGGATCGAACGCGATGAGCGTCAGGCCCGGCAGGTTCGAGAGCAACGTCGTTGACAGGGCATTGCTCGCAGCAGTGCCAACGAGCATTGCAATGCCCACCCCGATCGCGCTGCCCAAGAAGCCGATGAACGTCGCTTCGAGGCTGAACAGCGTGAACACGCGGCCGCTGCCCATGCCCATCGCCTTCATCAACCCGATCTCGCGCGTGCGCTCCTGCACTGACATGAACAGGGTGTTCACAATGCCAAAGCTCGCGGCTAGCAGAGCGATGATCGCAAAAGCGTTGAGAACGAGCACGATGCCGTCGATGATGGTGGTGAAGGCACCGAGCTGATCTGCGACGGTGGTGCCGTTGTATCCCTCTTCGGCCAGGAGGTCCTTCAGTTCGGTGATCTCCTCGTCGGTAGCGTTGGGGTCGAACCAGACGCTTGCCTGCAGGTAACGCTCAACCTCGTCGTCGGGAAGACCGGTGGTCTGCGCCTCGAACAGCGCGTCCGTCAGAGCTTCGTTGGGCAGCACGCTTTCGCCCGTGGGGCCAGCGAGTGCTTCTTCAGCCACTCCGACCACTGTGGCTTCGATGAGGTGGGTGGTGCGTTCCGCGTCGGTGAGCGCGATGGTGATGCTCTCGCCTAGGGCGGATTCACCGTCGTCGAAGCCCATTGGTTCGACGTACGACAACGGCAGCACAGCTTCGAACTCTGTGGCGTCGTCGTCGGGAACGGTGCCGGCTTCGAGCTGAACGGTCATGCCGGGAATGAGCGTGCCTACGCCCGCCACGAACTGGTCTCCGTTTGCACCCTCGATGTAGTCGGGTGAGATCGAGCGGGTCGGCTCGACCTCTAACACGCCTTCGATGTCAGCTAGTGCATCGAGATCGTCGGGAGTGAGAGCCACGACCGAAGCGCCGGGGATGCCGGTAGAAACGACGTCGGGGTCGTATTCAACGGGCCCGGTGTCTGAACCTGGGACTCCGCCTGCGCTGTCTGCCGGTTTGGTCGCCGTCATCACATCGGTCGCGCCGATCGAAGTGACGGTGTCGTCGATGTAGGCGTTGATGCCTGTGCCCAGGCCGCTGGTGAGGGTGAGGGCGAAGGCGCCGATGAAGATGGCGAGAATCGTGAGCAGCGTGCGAGTCTTTGAGCGGAAGGTGTTCGCGGCAGCTGAGCCGACGAGGTCTGACGTTCTCATGCTGCCACCGCCGCGGAATCTTCGACGATCTCGCCGTCACGAATGAGAATGCGCCGATCGCATCGACTGGCCAGATCTTCGTCGTGGGTGACCACGATGAGGGTGATGCCATTTTCGCGGTTCAGAGTGAAGAGAATGTCTTCGACAACCGTCCCGGTAGCAGAGTCGAGGTTTCCCGTGGGCTCATCGGCGAAGATGATCTGCGGATTGTTGACGAGTGCTCGAGCAATGACGGTTCGTTGCTTCTGTCCGCCAGAGAGGTTCACCGCCTTGTTCTTCGCCTTGTCGTCGAGGTCCAGTTGCACCAGCGCCGCTAGTCCGCGCCGTTTGCGTTCTGCTCGTCCGACCCCGGCAATCTTCAAGGGCAGGATCACGTTCTCGAGGACGGTCTGGTTTCCGGTGAGAAAGAACTGCTGAAACACAAACCCGAAGGTCTTGTTGCGCGTGCGGTTGAGCTTTCGGCCCTGCAGCGAGGCGGTGTCGACGCCGTCGAGTTCGACCGATCCTGCCGACGCTGCATCCAACAGCGCCAACACGTGCATCAAAGTGGACTTTCCTGATCCGCTCTTGCCGACGATCGCGATGCTCTCGCCTTTGACGATGTCGAGACTCACCCCCTTGAGCGCATTGAATCGGTTCTGTCCACGGCCATAGGACTTGTGTACGTCCTTGACCGAAAGAATCGGCGTGGTCATATTGCTCCATTTGTTCGGATGCTGCTGGCTTGCACCAAGCTTCGCCTTTCGGCTGTCGGTGAGCATCCTCCCGTCGCAGACACTGCGTGTACCGCAGTCGCAGTACATGCGATGCCGCGCGTGGGTGACGCGTGTGCGGTGGCCGCACGCCACACTGGGAGCATGACGCAGCCCGAAACGAGACGGCCCGACCCGGCGCGCATAACGCGACGCGTGCCGCTGTGGGTAGGTGACGTCGTCGCCGGACTGTTCATCGCCGCGGCCCCGTTCATCTCCATGGACGGCGCTGCGGTGACGAACATGTGGGCATACGCCGTGGCGATTGTTCCCCTTGCGCTATTGCCGCTGCGTCGCCGTCGGCCGAAAGTCGTGCTGGTGGCCTGCCTGTTGCTGTATCCGATCGCGGTCTTCTGGAGCGTCCCTGCAGCGGGCATCGTGATTGCTATCGCTATCGCGACGTTCGGAGTGGCGAACCGCTCGACCAGGCGCATGACGTTGCTTGTCGGTGTACTGACGGTGATCGCGATCGCGCTGATCGCGCTCTTCGACCCTGCAGCCGGGGTCGTCGACCCGCGCGTGTTCCAGGTTGTGATCACGGTGGCATTCGCCGCGGCAGCGGGCGACGCTACTCGTTCACGGCGCGAGTTCGTTCAAGCGATGGTTGAGCGTGCGGAGCGCGCAGAAGCGACGAAAGAAGCTGAGGCGAAGCGCCGCGTCGCCGAAGAACGGGTGAACATCGCGCGCGATCTGCATGACGTCATGGCGCACCAGATCGCCGTGATCAGCCTGAACGCGGGTGTGGCGTCAGCCACCATGTCAAATCACCCCGAGAAGGCAGAGGCGGCGCTCGGTACTATTCGCACCGCCGCGCGCACCGTTCTGGGCGAGATCGGCGACCTGCTCGAGGTGCTGCGCACGGATGAGCCCCGTGACGCGAGTCCACAGCCAGGGCTGAGTCGCCTCGCAGAACTGCATCGCCCATTCGCCGACGCGGGATTGGCGATTACCGTTCGTGTCGACGGCGACCTTGCTGCAGTGCCGACCGCTGTCGATCTCGTCGCCTACCGCGTTGCGCAAGAGGGGCTGACGAATGCGCTCAAGCATGGTGCTGAACATCGCGCCCATTTGCTCATCGAGGTGACCGGCAATGCACTCTCAGTCGTGATCACGAACCCCGTCGCATCACTCGAGCGACGCAACGGCAACGACGACGAGGCAACGGGCTCGGGGCTCGGCCTGGTAGGGCTGCGCGAACGCGTAGCGGCGGTGCATGGCACGGTAGAGACCGGTCCTGTGGCTGGCGGTTGGCGCCTGGCTGCAGACTTTCCGCTCGTCACCGACGCAAGAGAGCTCACAAGATGATCAGGGTGCTCGTGGTCGACGACCAAACGTTGATCCGTCAAGCCGTGGCAGACATCTTGGGCCAAGTCGACGGCGTTCACGTTGTGGGGAGCGCGGGCGATGGCGAGCAGGCAGTCGAGGCGGCTCTGAGCATGAGACCCGACGTGATTGTCATGGATATTCGGATGCCGCGTAAAGACGGCATTGCTGCGACCTCGGCCATCTGCGCGCACCCTGAACTACGTGCGACCAAGGTGCTTATTCTCACCACCTTCGAAGAAGACGAGTACGTGGTGGCTGCATTGCGCGCGGGCGCGAGTGGTTTCATCGGCAAAGGTGCCGAGCCGCATGACATCGTGCACGCAGTGCGCGCCGTGCACGCGGGTGAGTCATTGCTTTCGCCCGCTGCGACGCGCAGCCTGATCACCAAGTTCGTCCTTCCCGCTGACGCCGAGGCTGGCGGTGCGTCGAACGTGGCTCCTGCCGCGCTCGCCCACCTCACTGATCGCGAGCGCGAAGTTCTGTTGCTGGTCGCGCGAGGCCTTTCGAATCAAGAGATCGCCGATGTGCTGGTTATCTCGCCGCATACCGCTAAGACGCACGTCAACCGCATCATGAGCAAGGTGTACGCGCACGACCGCGCGCAGCTCGTGATCCTCGCGTACGAGACGGGCCTGCTCGCGCCAGGCTCGTAGCGCGTTGCGAGCGCCTCCGCCGAGCGCCTCCGCCGAGCGCCTCCGCGTCCGGCTCGTAGCGCTTCCGCCTCGCTTTGTGCTCCATTCGCGTCCGTCTCCGCGAGCGCCGCGCTTCGCGCAGCATCCGCCCCTCATCGCCGCCACCATCTCGCGAGACATGAGTTCGTGCGCGAAACAGGCCCGCGGGCGCCATGTTTCGCGCACCAGCTCATGTCTCGCCGACAAATGCGCGCGGACGAGTCCGACAAGAAACGGGTTGACACCTCAACCCCGCGAGCGTAACGTACAACCAAATGGTTGCACAATTAGAACTCAGCGACGACGAGGTGGACCGGATCTTTCGGGCGCTCGCCGATGCGACGAGGCGAGACATCGTCCGGCGCACCTTGCAGGGCGAAGCGTCGGTATCAGAGCTCGCTACCTCCTACGACATGTCGTTCGCGGCAGTGCAGAAGCACGTCGCAGTACTCGAGGGAGCCGGTCTGGTGACGAAGCATGCACACGGCCGCGAACGCAAGGTGCGCGGCAACCCCGAGGCGATTCGCCGCGCACAGCTGCTGCTTGACCGCTATGAGCAGATCTGGCGATCGCGCATCGACCGCCTCGACGCGTTGCTCGCCGACGCACCACCTCGTACGAACTGAATCCTCCACACCTCGAAAGGCCTGATCATGCCGATTACCTCCGTTCACAAAGACACCGAAGCGCTCACCATGGTCGTGATCGCCGAATTCACTGCCCCGGTCGAGCGGCTCTGGAACGCTTACACCGACCCTCGCCAGATAGAGCGCTTCTGGGGTCCGCCCACGTGGCCGGCCACGTTCTACCGTCACGATGTGCATCCGGGCGGGCGCTCGCACTACACGATGACCGGTCCCGATGGTGAGCGCTCCAGCGGCTTCTGGGAGTTTCTCGCCGTCGATCCCGGCCACAGCTTTCAGGTGCGTGACGGCTTTGCAAGCGACGACGGCACCGAGAACGCCGAGATGCCCGCCGTGCGCATGACCTTCACTTTTGAATCAATGGATGCTGGGTCTCGCCTCACCACAACCACCCATTTCCCCTCACTCGAGGGCCTTGAGCAGATGATCGAGATGGGCATGGAAGAAGGCATGCGCCAGGCGATGGGTCAGATCGACGCAGTGCTGGCCGACCTGTCATCGTTCGCGAGCGAGCGCGGCGCCGACGCGCAGATTCTCGACGACATTCATGTTCGCGTCTCCCGTGTGATCCGGGGCAGCGTCGAGCAGGTCTGGCGTGCCCACCACGATGCTTCGCTCATGAAGAGGTGGCTGCTTGGCCCTGACGGCTGGGCGATGACGGTCTGCGATCTCGCGGAACAGGTCGGCGACGGCTACCGCTATGAGTGGGCCCCGATCGCGGACGGAGCGGCCGCTGGCGCCGAGGGCTTCGGCTTCGAAGGTGAGGTACTCGAATCAGATGCCCCACACCGAGAGGTGACGACTGAACGAATGATCGGCATGGACGGCCCTGGCACGATCAACGAGATGACGCTCACCCCGGTCAGCGGCGGAACGCTGTTGAGCCTGCTGATCACGTACCCGAGCTCTGAAGTGCGAGACATCGTGCTGGCCACAGGCATGACAGACGGCATGGAGACAAGCTACGCGCGGTTGGAATCCGAACTGATTTCGCTATAGCGCCGCGGGGGGAGGGGGCCACGGTGCCCGGTTGCGCCATCATGGCAGGGTGAGTTCACCAGCTTCCGTGCCTGACACCGCCCCCGCTCCCACCCGTCGCGAGTGGCTAGCGCTAGCGGTGTTGTCGACCGGACTCGGCCTCATCGTTCTCGATGGCACGATCGTGGGCGTCGCGCTTCCCGACATCATCAGCGACCTGAATCTCGACCTCACCGACGCCCAATGGGTGAACAGCCTCTACGCCGTCATTCTGGCAGCGTTGCTGCTTTCGACGGGACGGCTTGCCGACCGGTGGGGCCGCAAGCTGCTGTTTCTCGTGGGCATCGTTATCTTCGTGGCGGGCAGCATCATGGCGGCCGCATCGGATGCAGCCGGCACCCTGATCGGCGCACGAGCGGTGCAGGCGGTGGGGGCGGCGATGATTATGCCGGCGACGCTGTCGAGTGTGAACGCGATGTTCCGCGGCCGCTACCGCGCGGCAGCTTTCGGGGTCTGGGGTGCCGTGATTTCGGGAGCCGCGGCGATTGGACCGCTAGCCGGCGGTGCGCTCACACAGTGGGCTTCGTGGCACTGGATCTTCATTGTGAACGTGCCGCTCGGCCTGCTGGTGTTCGTGGGTGCATGGCTGACCGTTCCCGAATCTCGCGGCGCCAAGGGGCGACCGGGCGCCGACGTCGACGGTGCGCTGCTCAGCGGCATAGGGTTCGGCGCGCTCGTGTTCAGCGTGATCGAGGGACCCGACCTGGGGTGGTGGACGCCCACCAGCGAATTGACGATCTTCGGCTGGGTTTGGCCGTCAACGGCTCCGATCTCGATCATCCCGATCACGCTGGCCGTTGCTGCTGTCTCGTTGACGCTCTTCGTTGTGTGGGAGCGGCACCGCGAAAAGGTTCGCCGGTCAGCCTTGCTCGACCTCAACCTCTTCAAATTGCCGACATTCTCATGGGGCAACCTCACCGCCGCCATGGTCGCCGTGGGCGAGTTCGCGATCATCTTCGTGTTGCCGCTGTATCTGATCAACGCGCTTGGGCTTGACGTATTCGGTGCGGGGCTGGTGCTCGCCGCGATGGCGATTGGCGCTTTCTTCTCGGGCGCTTCAGCCCGACACCTCGCTGCGCGATTCGGTTCACCGGGCACAGTCCTGATCGGGCTTGCTCTCGAGCTGCTCGGCGTCGTGGTGCTGGCGCTGCTCATTCACGGCGCGACTCCTGGCTGGCTCGTGGCGATGCCGCTCGTGGTCTACGGGCTGGGGCTCGGCCTCGCCTCGGCGCAGCTGACCGGCACTGTGCTGCGAGATGTTCCCGTGGAAGTATCTGGTCAGGGCTCCGCCACGCAGAGCACTGTGCGCCAAGTTGGCTCGGCGCTCGGCACGGCGTTTGCGGGCGCCGCGCTTTCGGTCTCGCTGGCGCTCACCCTGCCGGCCGCACTGTCGGACGCGGGGATCACGGGCGATGCTGCCGACACTCTCGCCGAGACGACACGGCAATCTGCGGGAACAACAATCACTCAACTGCGTGCCGAGGGCAGCGCAAGCGCACTCGGTGACCAGACAGCGGCGGCTGTCGACGCTCTCGCCACCGGCTTCGCGGACGGCACGCGCTGGTCGCTGCTCGTGGCCTCTGCGTTCCTGCTGCTCGGGTTCGTTGGTGCGATTCGGTTGCGGGTCGCAGCCCGCCAAGCGCAATAGCCAAGCGGGATAGCCAAGCGCGATAGCCAAGCGGGATAGTCAACCGAAATAAGGGTTGCGGCATGGGGTGACAGCCGAAATCCTTGTCGCATGGCAATCGACCCTCAGCCGCTTGATCACACCTTCACCGCCGCCATCGGAGTGGAAGTCAAGGGTGAGACGTGGGCGTGTGTGGAGATGCCGGGCTCGCGCGACTTCTTTGGCACCGGCAAGGCCGTGCGAGTAGATGCCGTCGTCGACGAGGTGACGTTGAAGAATGTGGGGCTGATGGTCACCGGCACGGGTGGACACATGCTCTCGCTCAATGCCAAGGTGCGCAAACAGCTCGGCAAAGACGTTGGCGACTCGGTCACTGTGCGGCTCGAAAGACGTCTGAGCTGACGTCCTGCGCGGCTCATGTGTAGGCGATCTCGTCGAGCTGTCAACCCCCTCGCATCGCGCTTGCGGCGCTGAGTACCGTGGTCGCGGAGGTAAATATGACACGCGATCAATACACCCTTGTAGACCCTGCCAAGCTGCACGCCGAATACGAACCGAAAAAGCAACATCAGCCTGAACCCGGCCTTGAGGCTGATCTTCAACCCAAGCCCGACCTCGGCGAAAGCACCTACCGCGGAACCGGTCGCCTGCAGGGGCGACGTGCGCTCATTACCGGCGCAGATTCGGGCATCGGGGCCGCCGTCGCCATCGCCTTTGCGCGCGAGGGCGCGTCGGTGGCGATGTCGTACCTGCCGAGCGAAGCAGAAGATGCTGACCGTGTAGCGGCGCTGGTGCGGGAGGCGGGGGTTGTTGCCGTTCAATTGCCCGGTGACCTTCGGGATGCTGAGTATTGCCGCACGCTCGTCGCTGACGCCGCAGATCAGTTGGGCGGCCTCGACATACTCGTGAACAACGGCGGCAAGCAGGTTTTCAACGAAGACCTCGAAACGCTCTCAGATGAACAATTCGACGACACCTTCAAGACGAATGTCTACGGGATGTTCTGGATCACCAAAGCGGCGCTCGCCCACCTGCCGGCGGGGGCGTCCATCATCAACACGACGTCCATTCAGGCATACAAGCAGTCAGCTGTGCTGGTCGATTACGCATCGACCAAAGCGACGATCAACGCGTTCACGAAGGGTCTCGCGCAACAGCTCGCACCGCGCGGTATTCGGGTCAACGCGGTTGCGCCGGGCCCCATCTGGACGGTGCTGCAAGTCACAGATGGCCAACCGCAAGAGAAGATCGCTCACTTCGGTGAAGACACCCCACTCGGACGGATGGGGCAGCCCGCAGAGCTCGCGCCGGCGTACGTGTTCTTAGCGTCGGCCGAGTCTTCGTATGTAATCGGTGAGACTCTCAACGTGAATGGCGGCATACCTTCGCCCTGACCTCGGCTGCGTAGCAGCCTTCGCTAGGGTTGCCCGATGAAGATAATGCTGATCACCGCGGGCTCGCGTGGCGATGTCGAACCGTTCGCCGCGTTCGCCCGCGGTGCTCAAGCAGCCGGGCACAAGGTGCGACTCGCCCTCCCCGACAACTCCGGCGTAGATCTCTCGGGGCTTGACGCCATCAGTCTTGGTGCCGACTTCTCGGCGATGATCGCCGATCAAGGAGTGTCGCCGCTGACGGCGATGCGCTCCTTCCGCTCCACGGTGAAGCCGGTGATGCGTGCCGTGATCGTGAACAGTGCACGCGCGGCGCGTGATTTCGCGCCCGATGTGCTCATGTACCACCCGAAGATCGTTTCGGCGCCCCTTGTCGCCGACCATCTCGGCATTCCTCACATCGTGGTCGAGGCGGTACCGGTCACGGCCCCGACACGGGCGTTTGCCGCACCCGGCACCACGACCGCAAGCCTCGGTGGTGCCGTCAATAGACTCACATACCAGGCCATGGGGGCGGCGGCCGGAATGTTCCGGGAAGAACTCTCCGAGGCTGCCGCGTTGCTCGGCGCTTCAGCAACCAGTGCGTCGGCGCCCGCAGCCACCATGGTCACGGTGAGTCCGCAGCTGCTGGCGCGTCCCGACGATTGGCCCGAGAGCGTTCACCTGACCGGGCCGTGGACGGCCCCCGCAACAGAGAGAGCGCTCGATACGGCACTAGCCGAGTTCATCGCTGAACCATTCGTCTACGCGGGCTTCGGTTCGATGGCCGCGGGCAACGCCGCAGCTCGCGGTCGCGCAATCATCGAGGCTGCGCGAGCACGCAGCATCCGAACGCTGATTGTCACAGGCTGGGGCGGCATTGAAGTGACCGAGGATCTTCTCGGTGCTGACATCTTCGTCACCGACTCGGCACCGCACGCGCAGGTGATGCCGCAGGCGACTGCCGCGATTCATCATGGTGGCGCCGGCACTGTGCATACCGCAGCACGGGCGGGCACGACGTCGATTGTGGTGCCATTCATCGCTGACCAGCCGTTTTGGGGAAAGCACCTTCACCGCGCGGGGCTCGCACCCAAACCCATTCCTTATCGCAGGGTTTCGGCCAACACGATCGGGACGGCCCTCGACGCCGTGCCCGTGTACGCGTCAGCCAACCGAGCGCTCGCGGAGCGCATGGCAGACGAGAATGGCATCACGGTTGCACTTGAGGTCGTCGAGTCGACTTGGCGCCCGCGCGCACAGTAGCCGGTGAACTACGGGCTATTGTCTCTGTGTGGGCAGATTCATCTATGACACGTCAGCGAACGCGATCGATATCGACGATCGCACCCTTGCGCACCTTCGATTGGTGGTCATGAACAAGCTTCGTCGCTCAGAGTCGTTCATGTTCGATCATGAACTCAGAGACGGCACCGGCCGCCGCAGCTTCTGGATTCATGCGTCCGTACCCCTCCAGTTTCATTTCATCGATCGCCGACCGCAGACGATCAACCGGCTCTGGGTCGAAGAGCTCATGCTCTCGGCGAGCAGCCCATCCGGGCTCACCCTTTCGCCCGAGCCCAAGGACGCACAGCCCGCATCCTGACAGTGCTCGTCCGCCAAACGAGTTAGCCTTGCTCGGTGACTGACGAGCAGACCTATACCGTGGCCACTGATGGCGCTTGCAAGGGAAACCCCGGGCCGGCGGGATGGGCATGGGTTGCTGAAGACGGGCACTGGGCAGCGGGCTCGATTCCCCAGGGCACGAACAACATCGGCGAACTGCTCGGGCTGCTTCACGCGATCGAAGACCACGTCGACGTGAAGAACCTGGTGGTGCAGGCCGACTCGAAGTACGCCATCGACACGTATCAATCGTGGATGGACAGCCACCGTCGCCGCGGTTGGAAGACCTCAGCCGGCGCTCCCACGAAGAACCGCGAGATTCTCGAACAGCTGATTGTGGCGCGCGACGCGCGGCGCGCTGCCGGAATGCCCGATGTTGTGCTCGAGCACGTGCGTGGCCACGCGGGCCATGTGCTCAACGAATGGGCTGACGAGCGGGCAGTTCGGGCGTCGACGCATGCGGCGAAAGGCGTGGCAAGCGCTTGGTCATCGCACGGGGGCAAAGAACGACTCGACGTCTCGAACGCACCCGGCAAGTAGCCGCACCGCAAACCCACGCACGGGTTCCCTACACTGAAGTTCTGGATGCTTCGGCAAACAGAGTCCCGCTGACGTCGACACCTTGGAGTTTCTGTGCCGCTGATCGTGATGGGCGTAACAGGCTCGGGCAAGTCCACTATTGCCGAAGGCGTCGCGGCCGCGACGGGGGCGGTACTTCTCGATGCCGACGACTTTCACCCTGAATCGAGCATCGCCAAGATGTCGGCTGGCACGCCGTTGACCGATGCCGACCGCGGCCCCTGGCTTGCTGCCGTCGGCGATGAGGTTGCGCGTCGCTCTGCGCGTGGCGAGTATGTCGTTCTCGCGTGCTCAGCGCTGCGCCGCGAACATCGAGACATTCTGCGGGCGCACGCTGAAGACCTCGTCTTTGCGCACCTTGTCGGCACTCCTGAACTGCTCGCAGAGCGCCTGGGCGCGCGTGCAGGGCACTTCATGCCGGCATCGCTGCTGATCTCACAGCTCGCCACGCTTGACCCGCTCGCCGCTGATGAGCACGGTGTTGTTGTGAATGTCGCCCAGCACCCACGGGCTGTGGTTGAAGAAGTCCTTGCTGGTTGGCCCCGTCGTTCTTCGCACACGCCGGTATCGCGCGACGACGTCGCACCCGAGTTGCAGGCCCTCGCCCGACGCGCGCCAGACATCCGACTGGAAAACCGCCTGATGCGGGCGATCTTCGTGCACGGTTCGAAACTGGTGTCCTCGTTCGACGTCGACGGAGTCGATCGTCGTGTCGTGCGTGAGCGAAACGTGAATCTTCGCGTCTATCAGCCCTCGGGTCAACGCACGACGGCCGGTGGGCTGTTCTGGATCCACGGGGGTGGGCTGGTGCTCGGCGCCGCCAAAATGGATGACCGATTCTGTGGTGAGACGGCTGCCCGGCTGGGCATCACCGTCGTTTCGGTGGAGTATCGAGCGAGCCCCACACACGGCTACCCGATTGCGCTCGACGATCTTGATGCTGCGTGGCATTGGATGCACACTCATGCCGACCAGCTGCGCATCGACACCCAGCGCATTGCCGTCGGCGGTCAAAGCGCCGGGGGCGGACTCGCCGCTGCATTCACGCAAAAACTGTTCGACCGGGGTGATCAGGTTGCCGCGCAATGGCTGTTCTGCCCGATGATCGACGATCGCACAGCAGCCGATCGATCATTGGATGCCGCGGGTCACCTGATCTGGAACAACCGCGCCAACCTTGTCGGCTGGACGTCTTACCTGGGCAAGCAGTACGAGAAAGCGACGCAGCCCTACGCGGTGGCATCGCGGCGCGAAGACCTCTCAGGACTGCCGCCCGCATGGGTTTACGCATCCGACATCGAACTCTTCGTCGATGAAGACATCGCCTACGCGCGTCGTCTTCGCGCAGCTGGAGTGGATGTGGTGCTCGACATCGTGCAGGGCGCACCGCACGGCTTCGAGTCGTGGGCCGCAGACACAGAGCTTGCGAAACGCCTATCCGGTCGCGCTCGCGACTGGCTGGGCCGCACGCTCAGCTGAGCGGAGTTCTCACCGCGGATGCGTGGAGGCACGGATCACCAGTTCGGGCGGGAACACGGTCTGGCGAGCAATGCTGTCTGCATCGTCAGCCTCTTCGAGCAAGATTCGTAGCGCGGTGCGCCCGATCATGCGGCTCGGTTGCCGGATCGAAGACAACGGCACTGCCGCCGCCGCGGCAAAGGCGTTGTCATCGAAACCGATGATGGCCACGTCCTCGGGAACAATTAGCCGGCCGTCGATAGCGAGCGCCTGCAATAGGCCCAAAGCGATGAGATCATTCGCGGCGAAGAGTGCATCAGGCCAGTCGTGCATCGGTCGCGCGAGCAACTTGGCGCCGGCGGCGACACCGTCGTCGACCGTCATCGCTGCCGTAGCGACAACCTCAAGCGTCGCGGTGTTGGTAGCGTTTTCAACAGCGACGCGTGCACCAGCCAGACGGTCTGTTACCTGTCGGATGTCGAACGGACCCCCTACGAAGGCGATCCGTCGGCGGCCAGTTTCGATCAAGTGCTCGACCGCCATGCGGCCGCCCACCACGCTGTCTACAGACACCGACGAAAAGCGCCCGTCGCCGCTGAATCGATCTACGAGTACTGTCGCTATCCCGCGAGATTTCAGGCGTTGCAGCCTGGCGGTCACATCACCGTATGGAGCAATGAGCAGGCCTCGCACCTGTTGCTCTTCGAACAAGTCAATGTAGACCTTTTCTCGGCTGAGATCTTCATCGGTGTTGCCGTACAGCACGGCAATTCCGTGGCGGGCTGCTTCATCTTCGGCTCCACGAACGACTTCGTTGTAGAACGGGTTCTGGCCGTCTAGCACGACGAAGCCGACGGTCGTGCTGACTCCCGCGCGCAACTTTCGCGCAGCGTCATTGCGCACATAGCCCAGAGCGTCAATGGCCTTGGTGACGCGGTCGACGGATTCGACCGAGACCTCATGAGGACGGTTCAGAACATTCGAGACGGTGCCTACGGACACCCCCGCACGGGTTGCAACGTCACGGATGCTTACCACCACAGTCAGCCTCACTTCGTCGTCGGATCACGTTTCGGTCACATCGGGTTTACGACTTGACCGTTTTGCATCGGTGAACTTAGAGTAGCCTGAAACCTCTCTGAATCGATTCAGATTCGGATTCAACCTCAAGGAGGAGGCCGCAGTGACTGATGATGTCGCCCCCGCCGTGCAGCATCCCGCGCTTGAACTTCGCCGCGTTGTGAAGTCATTCGGACCGGTAGTTGCGCTGAGATCCGGAAGCCTGGCACTCCAGCGCGGCTCAATCCACGCGCTCATTGGCGAGAACGGCGCAGGTAAGTCGACGCTTGTCAAGATCGTCGCCGGTCTCTACCGCCGCGATGCCGGGGAGCTCTTGCTTGATGGAGAGTCTGTCGATTTCACGAGCACAGCGCAGTCGAAGTCGGCTGGCATCGCGGTAATCTACCAAGAGCCCACCCTGTTTCCTGACCTTTCTGTCACCGAGAACATCTTTATGGGCCGCCAGCCCGTAAATCGAGTGGGCCGTATCGACCGCAAAGCGATGCGGACCGAGGCGCTAGAGATATTCGGACGACTGGGCGTTGGACTTGACCCCGATCGAGTGACCGAAGGGCTCTCAATCGCTGACCAGCAGATCATCGAGATCGCAAAGGCAATCTCGCTCAATGCGCGGGTGCTGATCATGGACGAGCCCACCGCCGCTCTCTCGGGCGTGGAGGTGGAACGGCTATTCGCCGTCGCTCGCAGTTTGCGCGATGAAGGCCGAGCGCTCTTGTTCATCTCGCACCGCTTCGACGAGGTGTTTGACCTGTGCGACACGGTGACTGTGATGCGCGACGGTTCGTACATCGGTACTGAAACTATCGCTCACACCACCGTGGACGACCTGGTGCGCCAAATGGTCGGACGTGATGTGACGGAACTGTTCCCCAAGCTGCCCTCCGAGGTCGGCGACGTCGTGTGTGAGGTCGCCGGTCTTACACGCGCCGGGGTGTTCCGTGACATTTCGTTCACGCTTCGAGCCGGTGAGATCGTCGGGCTTGCCGGGCTTGTAGGTGCCGGTCGTAGTGAGGTTGCTCGCGCAATATTTGGCGTCGATCCCTATGAGAGCGGGCGTATCACCCTCGAAGGCAAAACGCTTCCGAAGGGCAATCCGCGCAAGGCAACCGAACGCGGCATCGCGCTTGTTCCCGAAGATCGTCGCAAGCAGGGGCTCGTTCTCGAAGATGGTGTATCGCGCAACATCACCCTCGCCATTCGTTCGAAGCTCTCCAAGTGGGGACTGCTGTGGACTGGCGCTGAGAATGAAGCTGCGGCGATCTGGGCGAGCAAGCTCGAAGTCAAAACGGCGGCATTGGATGCTGAGACCGGCACCCTCTCTGGGGGAAACCAGCAAAAGGTTGTCCTCGGCAAGTGGCTAGCAACGGAGCCCAAGGTGCTCATCGTTGACGAGCCGACGCGCGGCATTGACGTCGGCACGAAAGCAGAAGTGCACCGACTGCTCAGCCAGCTCGCACAGCAGGGACTGGCGATTCTGATGATTTCTTCTGAACTTCCGGAAGTGCTCGGCATGGCCGACCGCGTTCTGGTTATGCGCGAGGGGCGTCTGACCGGCGAATTCACGCGTGCCGATGCGACGCCGGAGGCCATCATGTACGCGGCCACTGCAGATGTGGAGCTTGCGTCATGACCACTTCGACTGCTTCGGTTCAGCCTGGAACAAGCTCCGCGACGAAGCTTGTCAAGTCGATCGCGACCGCTCGAGAAACGGGTATCTTGATCGCGCTAGTCGTCGTGATCGTCGCGGCTACACTAAGCAACCCGACATTCCTCTTCTCGGCTGATGGGTTTCGCGACCTTCTGCTCACGCCATCCTTGCTCCTCCTGGTCGCCGTTGGCTCGGCGATCGTCATCATCACCCGAAATGTCGATCTATCGGTTGGTTCGGTGGTCGGCCTCACGGCCTATCTCACCGGGCGGATGTTCATCGACTTCCCCGGCGTCCCGTTGATCGCCGTGTTTGCCGGTGGAGTGTTCCTCGGCGGGTTGCTCGGGTTGATCAACGGTTCGCTTGTTGCCTTCGCAAGAGTGCCAGCGCTGGTCATCACGCTTGGCACGATGTATATCTACCGCGGAGTCAACGTGGCATGGACCGGCAGCGACCGCATCAACGCGTCAGACCTTCCTAAGAGCTTCCGTTCGCTGGGCACCGACCAGATTGTCGGCATTCCAGTTCTGACGATCATCGCGGTCGTGGTGCTCATCGCGGCAGCGTGGTATTTGCGCAATCTGCGCAGCGGTAGAGAGATGTATGCAATCGGATCTGATCCTGCAGCAGCTCACCTCTACGGGTTGCGCGTCACTCGGCGTGTGATTTCAGCTTTCGTGGTCAGCGGAGCGCTGTCCGGTCTTGCCGGTGTGCTGTATGCGGCTCGGTACGGCACGGTTAGCTCGAGCGCAGGATTCGGATGGGAGCTGCAAGCAATCGGCGCTGCGGTGATCGGCGGCGTGGCCATCTCCGGAGGTGTGGGCACAGTGTGGGGTGCCGCCATCGGCGCTTTCCTCTTGCTGACGATCAACCGTGCGCTACCGATTCTGGGCATCGATGACTTCTGGCAGCGCGCTGTGGTCGGTGCATTGATTTTGGGAGCGATCGTGCTCGATCGAGTTCTGGCAGTGCGTCAACACCGACGACTGATCGCACAACGAGAGGAGACACGATGACCGCGGCAACCGCCGGCGCTCCCGTGCGCGTCTATCAAGCACATGCAAAGCCAGCTTGGCGTCGAGTGCTCCTGACCCGTGAATCGACGATCATCGCGATCCTCGCGATTGTGATCGCCTTCTCATTGATTGCGGTGCCCAATTTTGACAGTCCGCTCACCGTGACGTATTTGCTACGCGACATTGCACCCATACTGCTCATTGCCTTGCCGATGACGCTGATCATCATCACCGAAGAGATCGACCTGTCTGTTGCGAGCATAGTTGGACTCTCCAGCGTGATGGTCGGCATCCTTACGCAAGCGGGTCTCCCGTTTGTTCTCGCCGCGATCCTCGCGGTGCTGGTGGGTGCGGTCGCAGGCATGGTGAATGGGTTCCTGGTCACCGTTGTGGGGCTGCCCTCCCTCGCAGTCACGATCGGCACTCTCGCGCTGTTTCGTGGAATTGCGGTCGGGCTGCTCGGCACGACCGCAATCACTGACTTCCCTGAAGCATGGAGTGATCTCGCCAAAGCGAACATTCCGGGTACACCCGTTCCGATGATCATGGTTCCGTTCGCAATTCTGGCGATCGTCTTCGCCGTTCTCCTTCACTTCACCCCGTTCGGCCGTTCGCTCTATGCGATTGGACTCAACAAAGAGGCCGCCGCTTTTTCGGGCATCGATGTCGGCCAGACGAAATTCATCCTGTTTGTGTTTAGCGGCTCGGTGTCGGGCTTTGCCGGTGTGTACTTCACCCTGCTTTACAGCAATGCACGGGGCGACAACGCCATGGGTATGGAGCTTCAGATCATTGCTGCGGTGTTGCTGGGCGGAGTGTCGATATTCGGCGGCCGCGGCGCCTTGCACGGCGTCATTGCGGGTGTGCTTCTGATTGGCACACTCGGAAGCGCCTTGCGTCTCGCCGGAATCACCAGCGACATCATCAACGTTATTACGGGGCTGCTTCTCGTGGCCTCCGTGGTGTCGGCAAGCCTCCTCGCATGGTTGCAGAATCGTAGGTCTGCGGCCATCGGGAAGAAGAAGGGACGAACTGCCGCTGACGCGGTCTAGGTCTACTCCCAAAAACAACTCCACCCGACGTGCGCAAGCACGCAGAAAGGAAACAATGATGTTTGGAACACAGCGCAAGCCGCGGTTCGCGCTCGCGGCCGCCGCAATCACAGTTGGAGTCGCGCTCGTCGCGACCGGGTGCTCGTCAAACACGGGCAGCGACAGTGCAGATACGAGCGACAGTGATGCCAATCTCGCCATCACCTTCTTGCCGAAGAACTTGGGAAATCCATATTTTGATACCTCAAGTGCTGGTGGTGAGGAAGCGGTCGCGGAATTCGGTGGCGCCTTCGACGAAGTAGGTCCGACCGAAGCGACTCCCACGTCACAGGTGAGCTTCATCCAGACTGCCGCGCAGCAAGGTGTGGGCGCGCTGGTGGTCTCGGCGAACGATCCCGAGGCGATCTGTGACGCGCTGGGCGAGGCAAGCTCGGCCGGCGTGAAGATCGTCACTTTCGACTCTGACACGAACCCGGATTGTCGCGACCTCTTCATCAACCAGGCCACGGCGGAAGGCATCGCCGGAGTTCAGGTCGATCTCATCGCAGAGCAGATCGGCGATGCTGGTCAGATCGCGGTTCTCTCGGCCTCGGCCAACGCGACGAACCAGAACGCGTGGATCGAGATGATGCAAGCAGATCTCGCTGCCAACCACCCCGACATCGAGCTCGTAGAGGTGGTCTACGGTGACGACGACGATCAGACGTCATTCGATAAGACTGCAGCGCTGCTGCAAACCTATCCTGACCTCAAGGGCATCGTTTCGCCCACGACTGTGGGTATCTCAGCAGCCGCACGTTACCTGTCGACTTCAGAGTACAAGGGTGAGGTTGCACTGACAGGTCTGGGCACGCCCAACCAGATGCGCGAATACGTCGAGGACGGAACCGTCACCGCGTTCGCGCTGTGGAACCCGTCGGACCTCGGCTACCTCGCGGCTTTTGCTGCTCAGGCGTTGGCTACTGGCGAGATTTCCGGTGCTGAAGGTGACTCGTTCGACGGCGGCAAGCTCGGCTCGTACGAAGTCGGCGCCGACGGTGTCGTCCTTCTCGGTGACCCCTACGTGTTTGACGCAGACAACATCGGTGACTTCGACTTCTAGGCCGTCTTCGCGAGTGCCCGGTCCCGCTGGTGCGGGACCGGGCACTCGCGCGCTAAGTGGAGCCTAGCGCCGCGACAACCTCGCGTTGATGATCCCGGCACCGAGCACCACGGCTGCCGCGCCGATCGGGGCGAACAACGCGATACCCCAACCCGCACCTTCAGCCACAATGCCAGTCAGTGCGGTTGCGGCGGACTGACCAACGATCACGCCTGAGCCCAGCATCGTCATCACGGTCGCTGATCGACCCCAGGGGCTGCGCGCCGCCGCGAGGCTGTATTGGGTGACGAGGGTGGGCCCGATGCCGATGCCGATCACCAGCAGGCACAGCGCCATCGCCGTGACGGTCGTGACCATGATCAGCCCGAGCGAGGCGGTGAAGAGGACTACGCCGAAGGTGAGCCAGCGGGCATGCAGGCTGAAGCGCACGGGCAGAAAGGCGACGCCCAGTGCAAACACCGCAGAGCCGATTCCCATTGCGCCGTAGACGAGGCCTGCTTGCTCGGGCACTCCTCGTTCTGCCATGAATGCTGTAAGAGAAGTGAGCATCGCACCGAAGAACAGCCCCATGCCCAGCGTTCCGACTGCCGTGATCAGCAGTTCTGGTCGCAACAGCTGTTTGACGGGGGCCTGCTGATCCGCGCTTTCTCCCTCGCGTAATGCGGGAGTCTTCGCCGTCGGGTGCAGCGCAAAGGCCGTCACGAAGACGAGGGCAAGCAGAGCGGCGCCGATTACGGGGGCTGCTGGTCCTTGCGTGGTGGCGAGCAGTCCGACAACAACCGGACCGAAGACGAATACGATCTCGTCGGCCGCTGACTCGTAGGCCATCGTTCCGCTCAGCACTTTCGCTTTGCGCTGTCCCTCGAACGAGCGACGGATGATGCCGACCAGTCGGCTTCGCGAGAGCGGCGAGACCTGTGGCATCGTGGCGCCGATCAAGAACGCCAAGGCAAGAAGTGCACCATCGGCGGCGGTCGTAAACGCGAGCCAGGCGATAGCGATCAGCAACAGGCTGTTCGCGGTGCCGGTGATCAACAGCACGCGCCGTTGGCCGAACCTGTCGGCAGCTGCACCGAGCAGCGGACCGAAGAGCGCTGTGCCCACGCCGGTCATTGCAGAGGTGATACCACCGAGCGCCAACGAGTCACGAGCCGACACGATCAGCGTGAGAATGCCGACGACCATCATCGCGAACGGCAAGCGTGCGGTCAGGGCGATCGGAAAGTAGCCCCAACCCGCTTCGCCCACAAGCGTCGGTGGGCGCGGTGCAACTCTCGTCAGGGTATCGGTCATCTTTGCTCCAGGGCGGTGTTGGTGTGCCGCCTTGGACCGCCGAGAGCGCGAGGTAGATGCACGAAAAGAATCGTCGCTCGAGTGTAGCGAAGCCGCCTGGGTAAGGCCTCAGTCTCTCGGCTACAGCGGCGCGTAGGTGGTGACAAGAACAAGGACAACGAGCCCAAATGCGCCGATACCGCCGGCCATGATGGCGAGCGCAAGGGTGAGCTTTCCGTCGGGCAGAATCGCTCTGTCACCGCGCGTGATGGTCGCGTGGCTCACGCGTCGATACCGATGCGCAGAGATACGCCAGATCGTGACTGCACCGACGAGACCGATCAGTCCGGGCAGAAACCAGAGCGGATTGCCCAAGATCGTGGGGAGCAGCCGCATCGCCACGATCGAACCGACGGCAATCGAGAGCATTGTTCGCCGCCACGCGAGCTCAGTTCGCTCGGGTTGCAGACCCTTGTCGAAGTCAGATGGCCTCATCGCATGATGACGGCGAGAGTGACGAGCACTCCGGCAACGCTGACAGCAACCATGAGCACACTTCCGAGCAGCGAGGCTGGCAGCGGCTTGTCTTCGCGCAGCGCACGCTCAGTGCGAGCCCAACTGATCCATGCGAGCACGGGAACGAGTGTGCCCGCGATAACGAGAACGATAGATGCGGCAAGGCGCAGGCCGGGGTTGAGATCGAGGCCGAGCACTTCTAACGCCACACCTGCCGCCACCAGAGCGAGCGCGGTGCGGATCCAGGCGAGGTAGGTTCGCTCGTTCGCGAGGGTGAAGCGTGCGTCGGGTTCATCACCGCGGCCGTATACGAACGACGGAAAACGTGCCACGGGGGTCCTCTCAGTTGCATTGACCGGTTCCAGAATACGCGTGCCGGGTCGTGTTGATCTCGCGCCTCGCAGTAACGTCAATGCATGGGTGCCGCGCCACGCTGCGACATGGCTGGCCCCCCACGCTGGCCACTCCGAGTGGGGTGCGGCATAATCCGAATCACTAGCGACTCGTTCAGGACCACAACAATGCCTTGCACTCCTCTTTCCGGCACTCAGCATGCGCTTCGGACCGGCGCCTATGAAGCTGTCATTGCGAGCGTGGGCGCCACGCTTCGCTCGCTCACCTTCGAAGGGCGCGACCTCGTCGTGCCCTTCGCGCCAGACGAAGTGCGGCCCGCGTATCGGGGTGCGACGCTCGTGCCGTGGCCGAACCGGGTGACCGACGGCCGGTACACATTTGACGGAACGGAATATCAACTCGCTCTCACCGAACCCGCACGAGACCATGCCCTGCACGGTCTCGCGGCGTGGCTCGACTACGAAGCCGTTGACAAAGGACCCAGCCACGTGACTCTGGCTGCGGTAATTCCCGCGCAGACGTCGTACCCGTGGCGCATCTCGATTCGCACGACCTTCACTCTTACCAGGGAAGGGCTCACGCAAAGCGTCGAGGCGACGAATGAGTCGGCGGATGCTGCGCCGTTCGGCACCGCCCCACACCCCTACCTCGTGGCGGGTGCGGGCAGCGTCGACGGCTGGACGCTCGAACTGCCCGCAGCGCAGGTGCTGACCGTGACGCAAGAACGTTTGATTCCCGAGCGTCTTGAGCAGGTCGATGCCGTGAATCCCTCGCGGTTCGACTTTCGCGCGCCGCGTCTGATCGGCACCGCTGAGATCGACCACGCCTATACCGGACTCGCCCGCGACGCTCACGACCGTGCGACGGTGAATCTCACCGACTCCCACGGGTGCGGAGTCTCAATGTCGTGGGATGCCTCGTGCCCGTGGGTTCAGGTGCATACCGCCGACACCGGGGTTGCGGCAACGCACCGAATCGGTCTGGCGGTTGAACCGATGACCTGTGCGCCCGACGCGTTCAACGACGCCACCTACGACTACGACACCGGGCTTATCGTGATCGAACCCGGTGACACCACGGTGGCGTCCTGGAGAATTGTCGCGCTCTGACGGGGATTCGCCGGTCTCGGCAATGCAAAGGGCCCCGGAGTGTTCTCCGAGGCCCTTGCAATGCCGCTCTCAGCGGTCGAACGCGCGATCAGTTGTCGCGCAGGTCTTCTTTGATCTCATTGCGCGTTTCGACTGAGTCGCGCTCCGCTTCGGCCTTCTTGACGTCAGCATCTGCCTTCATCTCGTCAGCCTTATCGCCGATCTTGTCGGTGGTGTCGTGTGCAGAACGCTTGATACTTTCTCCAACCGCTTCTGCGGTCTCTTTGGCATCGTCCATGAATCCCATGTCGCGCTCCTTCCGGGGTTGCTCTAGTGTTCCACGATAGAAACCGACATCCTCTCGAACAAGGCCCTTGCGCTAATCGTGGTGGCTTGTTAGACGGCCCAGACTGCCATGGCTGGGGCTCCGCGATCGGGTATCGCGGGCGTCGCGCGATCACCCCTATGCTGTGAATATGCTGAACATGAACTCTGTCACGTCAACCGCAGACATTGGCACGCTCTTCGGGTCAATCTCAATTCCAGGAATCATCGTCTACGTGCTGGTCGCTGTCGCACTGTGGCGGGTATTCGACAAGGCGGGATACCCGGGAATCCTCGCCATCATCCCAATCGTGAACTTCTTCATCCTCACCAAGATCGCGGGCTTCTCTGCTTGGCTCGGTCTGCTCTTCCTTGTGCCGATCGTCAACATCGTGTTCTCGATCATCGTCGCGCTTCGCGTGGGTCGCGCCTTCGACAAGGGCGGCGTCTTCTCGTTCTTCCTGCTGTGGATGTTCGCATTCATCGGCTACTTCATCATCGGCTTCGGCAAGGAGACCTACACCAAGCCCGTGTAGTCGCCGGATGTCAAAGGCCCGTATGCACTCAGTGCATACGGGCCTTTCGCAGTTGGCGTGAAGTGCCACGTACGGGGCTGTCTCGTTCAGATTGCAGAGGGAGAGAGGTCGCTAGGCGGCGATCGCCTGCGGGAAGTGCTCCGTGAGAACCCTGCGCCACTTGTTGGAGGGCAGGTCAGGGCGAAGCGCAGCGAGACCGGTGCCGTACTTTGAAATCTTGGCGGGACGGTGGTGGTGTCGCCACAGCGCTCGGTCGAGAGCTCCAGCACGCTGGCCTGACTTGGTCTCGATGATGACCGCCCCAGGCAGGCTCATCCGAGTTCCGTTGGCATCGGCCCATTCAAGTTCGATGTCGATCGTCGCGCGCGACGCCGTGGATGCCTCGCCCGCTTCGGGTGCCAGAAGCAACGTGGCTCGACGGTAGCGCGTCTCGAGGACTGGTTGCAGCCCATGGGCAATGCGGCCAGCAGCGGGAATGCCGGCATCAGCGAGCATTTCTGCGGCGTAGCGCACGCCGTTGTCGTCGAGCGATTCGTCGATAACCGGAACGCGGTCTTTGACAGTGGCGGAACGACCACCGCGGGTCTTTACCTCGAGAAACGAGCCGCCCGAGTCGACGTATGTGCGCGAACGCACCTTGAACCGGCGTCGACGACCGTGCGCTGCGCCGAGGTAGCTGTCGAACCTCGGGGTGTCGTAGTAGTGCGAGGCGTATCGCAGGGCGCGTTCGCCGTCGATCTCAAGGATCGCGGCGCCTTCGGGCAGCTCGGCCAGCACCGCTGCGACGTCGGCGGCGCGCAGGATGTACTTGCGGTCGACCCGGGTCTGCAGCGACGCCTGCTCATTGAGGTCAGCAAGAGAAACGGTAGGCAGTGCGCTCAGCTGCGCGATCGCGGCGCTCATCGCTGCACCTGCAGAGTGCCTGTTGCCGACGTGATGGTTGCCGAGTTCGTCGTTGGGGGAGTCGCGGGTGTGCTCGGGTTTGCGCGGCGAGGTACTCGGGGTGAGTTGTAGCGGACGTTGACCGAAGTGGTGTCTGAGACCAGATCGATCGAGCGCACGGTGACGGTAGCATTTTCGCAGCCGAGCAGCTCTTCGACCGCTGTCTGCAACTCAGCATCGTTGAGGTACGCGCGGTCCAGCGTCAACGAACGCTCTTGCGAACGCCGCAGCAGCTGAGGCGAGTCGACGATCGAGATCACGATGACAACCAGCGCGATGAGCAGCGCGCTCAGCCAGGTGATCGAACCCGAGATGCCGGCGATCAGCCCGATAGCCAAAGCTGCAAAGTAGTAGGCGATCTCGCTCTGTTCGATTTCACGCGAGCGCAACCGGATGATCGACAGCACGCCGAACAGCCCAAGGCCGAGGCCAGCACTGATCGTGGATGAGCCGAGTACCATTGCGACGGCCAGCACGCCGACGTTAATGCCCACAAACGCGACGGCAAGGTCACGCCGGCGATGGCGGGGGTAATACACCGCGAAAGCAAGCAGGCCGATCGCGAGCAGATCGATGGCGATGACGATGAGTTGACTCATGGGGTGTCCTCCGGGAATTCGTTACATTCCTATTGAGGGCCCCGCGCCTATGTGCTTGCTATGACAGATCTTTGATTGAATGAAGAGTTACGAATTGGTAAACGACGTGCGGGTGCGTGTCTACCCATTGATTGGCGTTGTGGTGTCGACTGCCTCGCGCAGTGTTTTGCGCATGGCCGACCAATAGTGACTCGGTGCAATGCGGGTGATCGCGTCAACAAGTCGCGCTTCACGACCGATGAAGGTGCGCGCACGCCGGTTGACTGTGGCATCGACGATGGTGCGCGCAGCGTCTGCGGGCTCGGTGTGGTACATCTTCGCCTGGGCGTGCGCGGCACGTTGCGCGATCGCGGGATCGAGGGCAGCGGCGTAGCGGCCGTGCAGAATGATGCCGGTCTTGACTCCCGCGGGGTACACACCACCGACGCTCACCGTCGAACCCTCTAGCTCGTGTCGCAGCGACTCGGTGAACCCGCGTACGGCGTATTTGCTCATCGCGTACGGGATGCGGCCAGCGGGCGCGGCGAGCCCGTAGATACTGACCAGATGAGTGATATGAGCGGCGGATTCGCGGCGCATCGCCGGGATTAGCGCCTTCGTGATGTTGACGGTGCCCCAGAGGTTCACATCCATCAGCCAACGCATTTCAGCCATGGTCAGCTGATCGATGTTTCCGAGCATCGACGACCCAGCGCATGTGATCAGCGCTTGGACGTGTGCATGAGACGCCTCGATGTCTGCTGCCACTGCGACCACGGCGTCGTCATCGGTGAGGTCGATCAGATGAGAAGTGTGGCCCGTGCCGGGCAGGCTGGCAAGGATTGTCGCGAGACCGTCTTCGTTGCGGTCGAGCAGGGCGACTCTGCCGCCGCGGCGAGCGATATCGCGGGCAACATCAGCACCCATTCCGCTCGCAGCGCCCGTAATGACGGTTGTCTTGTCGCGCGTTTCGAGGGGTTTGTTCCTGGCCACAGTTTCACCTTGTCGTCATTGAAGAGGGTCGCCGTCTATTGTCACTGATGGAACAGGGTGCTACTGACGCTAGCCTTCAGGTTGGAGGTTGTGATGGGAAAGACAGCGGATGCCATTGCTGAAGGCGTCGCTATTGCGTACGCCGCCGCCAAATTGGTGATTCGCAACCGCATTCTGGTCGACACGATTGCTCGCGGCGAAGATTTCGACGCGGCGAGGTTCGCCTCGTTCGCCCAAGAGACGCTCAACCACCTTGCCCGGGAACAAGAAGAAGCCGCTGAGCTCGCGAGGCGTCAAGCCAAGCGGGCGTGGGGAAAGTTCAGCGATTCGGGCGGCACCCATGACTATCGCGACCGCGACACGAGAAATCTCCGCAAGCGACGCAAGCAGTACCGCGGCGTAGCCAGGCAGCTGCGTCTGCATGCCGAAGACCCTCACGCGGTGAGAGTGCTCGTAGAGCAATCACGCGATGCGGCGTGGGGAGATGTCGCGGCCAACCTCGAGCGTCGCCTCAACGTTGAGGGCATGCGCCCCGACTTGGACCCGAACTATCAGATGATGCGCAATGCCCGAATGCAGTCGTTGCGACTGGTCGATCTGCCCAAACTTGCCGCGCACCGGCGACATTTGAAAGACGGGGAATCCGCACAGGTCAGCGCTGCGGCACCGAGCGAAGACGCGCCCGCGCCCCGTCGAGCTGGCATCGACCTGAGCGAACTAGACAGTTGAGCCGGCGCCGATTCGCGGCATCCTGCCCCGATTCGCGAGTAGCGCGCGCGTGGGGTATTCTTGATTCTCGGTGCTTGTGAGAGCAAGCACCATGCGCCCGTAGCTCAATGGATAGAGCATCTGACTACGGATCAGAAGGTTGGGAGTTCGAGTCTCTTCGGGCGCACACTGTGTTGAGACAGTAATTGAGAAAGAGCGTCGGGAAACCGACGCTCTTTTTTTATGCTCAACAGCGTCGCGAGTCGGCAAAGGATAGCCGAGCTGAACGTCATCGTTTGCCTTGTGTGCGCCCCAAGTAGTGTCGATGCATGCCTGAGGTGAGATGAACAGCGCCCGGCTGGCCGCCGAAAAGGCCACGGTGTCGGTTGTGATTCCGGTGAAAGACGACAGCGTTGCGCTGGCGCGATGCTTGCGCGCGTTGAAGAAGCAGACGCGCAACATCGACGAGATCATCGTTGTCGACAACGGTTCGTCTGATTCCTCCGCGAACGTGGCCACAGCGGCAGGCGCAACCGTGGTGACATGCGAAGAGCCGGGTATTCCCGCAGCGAGTGCCCACGGCTACGACCTCGCCAGCGGAGACTTCATTCTGCGGCTCGATGCAGACTGCGTTCCGTCGGGAATCTGGGTGCAGTCGATCTGCGAGGCATTCGTTCGACGCCCCGACGTTGCCGTGTTCACGGGTGGGGCGCGCTTTATCGATGGCCCCAAGGCTTTGCGTGGCCCCATCGCGGTTGCCTATCTCGCGAGTTACGTCGCAACGACGCTGCCGGCACTCGGTCACCTTCCGGTGTTCGGCTCGAATCTCGCCATGCGCCGTGAGGTCTGGCGTTCTGCGAGGTTCAAGGTGCATCGCCACGACCAACATGTTCACGACGACCTCGATCTTGCCTTTCACATTGGCGAGCGTTACCGCATTCGGTACCTGGCCGACGCATCGATGGGAATGTCGATGCGACCGTTCAACAGCGCACGCTCGTTCGCGTTGCGTCTGTATCGCGGCTTTCGCACCGTTCTGATTCACTGGCCCGCCGACTTCGCACCGGTCAGATGGGTAAAGCTCGTTCTCTATCGCACGGTCGTTGCGCCGAGGCGGCAGAAGGGCACAGACATATGAACCAGGATGCCGATCGCGAACCGCCTGCGCTCGTTGGCCTGGCCACGCCGCCAGCGTTGCACCTGATGAGCTGGAACATCCGCCGCCGGGTGCCGTCGCCCCACTGGCGCAGAGCCGATCGCTGGTCTCACCGGGCCCCGTCAATAGCAGCGTTGTTGCGCGCCGAACGGCCCACGATTCTCGGGATACAAGAGGCGCTCGCTGGCCAAGCGCAGTTTGTTGCGCACTCCCTCGGCGATCGCTATCGAAGTATCGGTGTCGGACGCAGTCGCAGCGGTCGCGGCGAAGGCTGCCCACTGTTTTACGACGCCGATCGACTCGAGCTGACGTCGTGGGAGCAACTGGCGCTCTCTGACCGCCCGCACAAACCAGGGTCAGTGTCGTGGATGTCGTGGGGCAACGTGTTTCCGCGGATCATGTTGGCCGCGTCTTTTCGCGACCGCGACACAGCAGCATCCCTCTGTGTGATCAACACTCACTTTGACCATCTCTCGCAACGCTCCCGCGTACGCTCGGCACGGTCGGTGCGACGTCGCGCACTTGAACAGCCACATCCGGCAGCGATCATGGGAGATCTCAACGCGGGGCCGCACTCGCCTGCAGTGCGCGAGCTGCTCGGCAACGGCGAACTGGTCGATACTTGGGCGGCTGCCGAGGTGCGGGTGAGCGACGAGTGGGCGACCTACGCCAACTATCGTCCGCCGCGACCTGAGGGAAAGCGCATTGACATGATTGCCGCAACGCCGGGCGTCGCTGTGCTGAGAGCGGCCATCAATCCCCGACAGTACAGCGGCGCGTGGGGCTCTGATCACCTTCCGATTCATGCGATGGTGGATGCTACCCAGCAGGAGCGAATCGAATGATCGAAAACTTCTTACGCCGCCCGCAGACTCTCGGTGAGGTGGCGGCAGATGCAGTACGAGTGATCGGCGCGCTCAGCGTCGTGGTCGCCGCTATCTGGTTCGACCTCACAGACGCGGGAGTGCTGGCGTTTGCGTTGCCCGGCCTGATGGTGCCCCGTTTTGTCGGAGCGCGATCGTGGTTCGACATCACGTGCTCGGTGACGCTGCTTGTCGCAGCGTGGAGCAATGTGTTCGACCTGTACACGAGCGTGGCTTGGTGGGACCTTGCTGTGCACCTCGTGTGCACAGGTGTAGCCGCTGCGTTGCTCTACGTGCTGTTGGCGCGCGTTCACATTCTGCCTAGCCAGCGCAGTGAGCGCTTCGTTCCGGCGGGGGCCGTCGTGGTCGTGACCGCCTTCGGCCTTGCGCTGAGTGCCGTGTGGGAAATGGTCGAATGGATTGGCTTCACTTTCATCAGCGACGACATCTTCGTCGCCTACGGCGACACCATCGCCGACATGGCCGTCGGTGGCGTCGGTGCCCTGCTCGCAGGGTTCGCCGTCGCGCACCTCACCCTGCTGCGAGACTAGGGGCCGCAGCAGCGACAGCGCGACGGCAATGTCAGCTGAGCAGCAGTTCCCAACCGTCGCCCTCAGCGTGCTCGAAGATCAGGTTGGTTTCGGTGTGCGACACCGCGGGGTGGCCGGTCAGATGAGCCAACACGAACTCTCGCAACTCGCCCGAATCGCGAGCGGCGACGTGGAGCAGGTAGTCGTCAGCACCAGCCATATGGAACAGGCTTAGCACTCCCGGCAGGCTTGGGGCAGCACGTCGAAAAGCCTCGATCTCCTCGCGCGCGTGCTTGACCAACCGAACGGCGACGAGAGCCTGCACTGTCGCGCCGATTGCAGTCGGATCGATCTCGGCACGAAAGCGCCGAATCACGCCGTTGCTCTGCAGACGGCGCAGTCTGAGCGACACCGTTGACTCTGCGATGCCCAGCGTCGTGGCGAGGGATGAGCCAGACGCTCGCGCATTGGCCGTGAGTGCGCGCAGGAGTGCTCGGTCGGTTTTATCGAGATCAAGGACCTTCGCCATGTTGCTCCTCCAGAAGCGCCGCCACGCAGAATATTTGAAGTTTCGGGCAATCAGTGCGGATGCTGCAGACGTGATTGCCACTTCTTCCATAATCTGTTGTTCTGGCTCGATGGGCAACAGACAGCAGCGATTCGACACCAGAGCCGTGCACGCGGGAATGGAAGGACTCAGAGAAAGCGGAGCGCACGTTCCTCCGATCGACTTCTCCACCACATACCCGTTGCCCGATGTTGATTCCGGTGGCCTCGCGTACGAAGAGCTTGCTACCGGCCAAGATCTCGGCGCTGGGCGAAGCGCGGTGTACCAGCGACTCTGGCAGCCCGGTGTCGCTCGATTTGAAGACGCGCTCGCCGAGCTTGAAGAGACAGACGGCGCGGTGGCGTTCGCCAGCGGCATGGCTGCTCTCTCGGCATGTCTGATCGCATCGGTCACTGCAGGAAAACCACACATCGTTGCGGTTCGGCCGCTGTATGGCGGCACCGATCACGTGTTGGCCAGCGGCCTGCTGGGCACAACGGTCACCTGGGCGAGCGTCGACGAGATTGCAGCATCCATTCGCCCCGAGACCGGGCTGGTGATCGTCGAGACCCCCGCGAACCCGACCCTTGAGCTTGTCGACCTCGCGCAGGTGGCGCTGGCCGCCGGCGATGTGCCGGTGCTTGTCGACAACACGTTTGCGACCCCGGTGCTGCAGAAGCCAAAGCGTCATGGCGCCACTTTGGTTCTGCACAGTGCGACCAAGTACCTCGGTGGTCATGGCGATGCCATGGGTGGTGTGGTCGCGGGCGATCGGTCGTGGGTGGAGCGCTTGCGGCAAGTGCGCGCTTTGACCGGTGGACTGCTTCACCCGATGGGGGCATACCTATTGCACCGCGGTCTGCGCACGCTGCCGTTGCGTGTTCGTGCGCAGCAAGACACCGCGGCGACGCTGGCAGAGCGAGTGAGTGCGCATCCGGCTGTGCGGCGTGTTTTCTATCCGGGATTGCCGGGACAAGACCCGAGGGGACTGCTGGGCACTCAGCTTGAGGGCGCCGGGTCGATCGTGGCGATCGACCTTGCCGGCGGCTACGACGCTGCCGCGCGCTTCACCGAATCGTGCGCACTGATCGAGCATGCGGTATCGCTCGGCGGTGTGGACTCGCTGGTGCAGCATCCGGCCTCTTTGACCCACCGTCCGGTAGCCGCCCCGGCCAAACCGGGTGCCGGTATTGTTCGCCTCTCGATCGGACTCGAGCATGTCGACGATCTCACCGATGACTTGATGGCGGCACTCGATGCGGCCCACGCCATCTCGCCCGCCGAGGCTCAGACACCTGAAGAAGCCCGGCTGGTTCACGCGCGCTGAGCGCGGCTGATTCGCAAGGAAGCGTAACCTGAAGACGTGAGCGCATACGTTTCGGCGTTCGAGTTGTTCTCCATTGGGATCGGACCCTCGAGCTCCCACACCGTCGGTCCGATGCGGGCTGCCCGCGACTTCGCGGCGCGCCTGCGCGCTGCCGGGCTGCTTGATGAGGTCTCGCGTGTGACGTGCATTCTGTATGGTTCGCTAGGCGCAACGGGAATTGGCCACGGCACACCCGACGCCGTTGTCGCCGGGCTGAAGGGGCTCGAGCCCGAGACGGTCGACCCAGCCGACGTGCGTCAGGCGTGGTCGCGATGGAACGATGGCGCGGCGCTGCTCGTCGACGGCTCGCGCCCCGTGCCGTTTTCGCGGAGCGACATCGAGATGCTGCCGCGCACCCGCTTGCCCGCTCATCCGAACGCGATGACGATGACGGCCCTGGGCGACAATGACAGCACTTTGCTCAGTGACACCTACTACTCAGTCGGCGGCGGCTTCATCCGCCGCGAGGGTGAGCCGACTCGGGTGCAGTCTCACGCTTTTCCGCTGACCTTTGCTTCGGCTGATGAACTTCTCGGGGCATGCGACGATCGGGGGATCACGATCGCCGAAGCCGCGCGCATGAATGAAGAAGCGTTGCGCACTGACGCAGAGATCGCCGCGGGCCTCGACGCCATCTGGGACGCCATGGCAGGCAGTGTCGAAGCGGGTCTGCGCGCTGACGGCATGTTGCCCGGTCGGCTGCAAGTCAAGCGGCGCGCCTCGATGATCAGGCGTCAGCTGGATGCTGCCGAGGCCGAGGGCCACCAAGAGATTCCGGGGGAATGGATGGGAGCGTTCGCGCTCGCCGTCAACGAAGAGAATGCCGCCGGAGGACGCGTGGTGACAGCGCCCACCAATGGTGCGGCGGGCATCGTTCCGGCTGTTGCGATGTACTGGTGGCGGTTCTTGGCTGAGTCTGGCCTCGGCGCGGGCAATGCGGTCACCCCCTACGGGGAGCTCGTAGGCAGCGCGCTGCTCGGGTTCTCGGGCGAGGTCGCCGGAGCGGCGGAGCTCGCTCAGGCGGTGGCTGACGATGCCGCGGTCGCTGAGGCGAACCGTCGCCGCGGCATCCGTCGTTTTCTGCTCACTGCAACGGCGCTGGGCTCGCTGTTCAAAGCGAATGCGTCGATTTCTGGAGCCGAGGGCGGATGCCAGGCTGAAGTGGGTTCTGCATGCGCGATGGCGGCAGGAGGGCTGACCGCGGTCATGGGAGGCACCAACCGTCAGATCGAGAACGCGGCCGAAATCGCCATGGAGCACCACCTGGGGTTGACCTGCGACCCGGTCGGTGGGCTCGTGCAGATTCCGTGCATCGAGCGCAACGCGATCGCGGCATCGACGGCGGTCACAGCGGCGCGACTGGCGCTGCGCGGCGACGGCTCGCACCATGTTTCGCTCGATATGGTCGTGGAGACGATGCGCCAAACCGGACTCGACATGTCGACCAAGTACAAAGAGACCAGTGAAGGCGGGCTCGCCGTCAACGTCATCGAGTGCTGACGCGCGCGTAGGCGCATGCATCACTGCTCGTGTGGGCGATTGTGCGGGAATCGCGCCGTGGTTTCCGCACTTTGCCACACACAAGGGTGGTGCACCGCCACACACAAGGGTGGTGCACCGCCACACACGAGGGGCGCACCGCGGCGAACTAGGTCGCGACCCAACCGTGGCGCGTGAGTGCGTCGCGGACGATCGCCGTTGCGCGCGGGTGCGGTCCGCGAATGTGGGCAGACGTCAGGCGGACAACTTCCCAGCCCTCCGCAACGTATGCGGAGTACTTCTCGATGTCGCGGTTCCATTGTTTTCGGTCGGTGCGGTGATGGTCGCCCTCGACCTCGACGAGCGTGCCAAACTCTCGGTACACAAACTCAGTGATCCCGATGCGGCGTCCCCGGCGGTTGAAGATCTCGACATCCAGTTCAGGTTCGGGAAGCCCGGCGGCCGCGGCATCCAGCCGATAGTCCGTCTCGAGTGGTGACGCGCAGCCCACTCGAATTTGTTCGAGGGCTTGGCGCAGTCTTGAGGCGCCGATTCGTCGCCCGGCATCAAGCGCAGCCTGCAGCTGATCAACAGTGGCGAGTTCATGATTCAGCATGAGAAACCCTTGCCGGGTCCGGGGTACGCGCACCAACATGTCACCCACCGCGACGAGCTGGCGAACGGTGAGTTCAGCTCCGAGCATTGCCCACGTCGAGGCGGGCGACGAGACTCGCATGCCCGCGCACTTGCTCACCGAAACGAGATGTTTCGAGACCTTGATTCCCCGCACGCCCCGCCGCCTCGGGGCATCGGCGGGGTGGATTGCGGCGACGACAAGCTCGTCGCCGTGAACAACGGGCGCGCCGAACAACACCGCCGCCGTCGAACCGGCGAAGAACCAACCGGCGCTCATCACCTGCTCAAACGCCTTCGCCTTTCGCTCGATCGCAGCCCGCTGCGTTGAATCGTGGTTGAACGCAGCAAGCACATGCGGCGTCTCCGGCAACATTCGCACGCCGTGGAATGGCCGCTCAAGGCCCACGGAGCGAAGTCGGGCAGCGCTCACGCCGCGTTCGAGCGCCGCGTGCACCGCGAACGCGTCACCGAGTTCGTCAGGCAGCGCCCGCGCAGGTCGAGACATTTCAGCAGTCTCATGGTCGGCCGCACCTCGGTGGCTACGCAGGAACTACTGCGTGCGCGTCGCCTCATTGCGGCTCCCTGTGGAGGACGAATGCTGGCCGCACCAGCGGCGCCCGAGCGAGAAGCTGCGCCGCTGCGGTGAGGGCTCACAGCACTACCTGTGGACGAGGGATGCCGCAACCGGGCGTGCCTGCGTAGGCTGGCCCCGTGAAGGAATATGTCGTTCCCACGCCAAAACGGCGCCGCGGCCGCCCACCCGCAGGCGAGTCGAACACCCGCGAGCGCATTCTGTATGCCGCGATCGACGAGTTTGGCGAAGCGGGCTATGACGGAGCCACGATGCGTGCCATTGCGGCGCGCGCAGACGTGGACGCTGCCCTCGTGCATCACTACTTCGGCACGAAGGCTGACCTGTTCGGTGAAGCGGTGGGTGCGCCGATGCGCCCCGATGTGGCGTTGCCTGAGATTCTGGCCGGGCCTCAATCCGAGGTGGGCGAGCGGATCATCCGATATCTGCTTGAGTCGTGGGACAAGCCCGAGGTGCAACGGCGAGGCGTGGCCCTCATGCGTACAGCGCTCGGCAACCGGCTCACCACACCGCTGCTCGCAGGCTTTCTCTCTCGCGAGGTGATCGGCCGAGTATCAGGCACGCTCGATAGCGACGACGCGCAGCTGCGAGCCAGTTTGGTCGCCTCGCAGATCGCGGGATTGATCGTTGCGCGCTACGTGATCAAGTTGCCAGCGCTGTCGCATGCCTCTATCGACGAACTTGTGGAACGCGTTGCCCCAACTGTTCAGCGCTATCTCCACGGTTGACCCGAACTCGCATCGACCCGAACTCGCAGTGAAAGGACGCAGATGTCTTTCCAGGCATACCTCGACAACATCGAAGACAAGACCGGAATCACTCCGCGTGAATTTGTCGACCTCGCCACTGCGAAAGGGTTCGGGCCTGGCGCCAAGGCTGGCGAGATAGTCGCGTGGCTTGCCGACGACTATGGGCTCGGCCGAGGGCATGCGATGGCCTTGGTGCATGTGATCACCAAGGGCCCCAAGATCGCGGCGAAACATGTCGGCACGGCAGGTGCACATTCCGATGTGTCGGATGAGCTTTGGCTAGACGGAAAGGCTACGAACCCCGCAAGCGCTTGACGCTCTATCCTTCAAGCAGAATAATTCATCGCATGATGAATAAATTGGCGGATGCTTCATCGCAGTCGCCTGGTGCAGCAGATGCGCCAGCCGTGCAGGTGAGAGGCCTTGAAGTGTCTCGCGGATCCACGAAAGTGTTCGACCGGCTTGACCTCGACATCGCGCGGGGGCATATCACGGGGCTGCTGGGCCCGTCAGGGTGCGGCAAGACCACGCTGATGCGTGCGATCGTCGGGGTGCAGAAGGTAGCTGGCGGCAGTATCACCGTGCTCGGGAGCCCCGCCGGTGCGAAGAACCTGCGCCACCGCGTTGCCTACGACACTCAAGCGGCCTCGGTGTACTCCGACCTGACGATCGAACAGAACCTCAAGTACTTCGCCCGCCTCATCGCAGCACCGGCGAGCGACGTTGACCGCGTGATCGAGCAGGTCGGTCTCGACACGCAGCGCAGCCAGACGATCGACTCGCTGAGCGGAGGGCAAGAGAGCCGCGTCTCACTTGCGGTCGCCATGCTCGGTGAGCCCGAGCTGATTGTGCTTGACGAGCCAACGGTGGGTCTCGACCCGGTGCTGAGGGCCGAACTCTGGCAGATCTTCCGCGGGCTCGCCGACGCAGGCACTACCTTGATTGTCTCCAGCCACGTGATGGATGAAGCCACCCGGTGCGACAGCCTGCTTCTGATGCGAGCAGGTCGGGTCATTGCCGATACCACGGCGCAGCAGCTCTTGAGCGACACCGGCACAACTGATGCCGACGCCGCCTTTTTGGCTTTGATCGAAAGGGATGCTGCCGCATCCCGTTCGAGCGAGAACCCCGCGGCAGCATCCGCACCGAAAGAAGCCGAGCCTGCGGCGCCGCATTCCGAAGGGGAATCCGAGGCCCCACCACTCACTCGCCGAGAAGCGCGCGAGCAGTCGGGGAGCGAGCAATGAACGGCGGCCGCACGCTCGCCACCGCTGGACGGGTGATGCGCCAACTGCGACATGATCCACGCTCGATCGCGCTGATGCTGATTGCGCCGAGCCTGCTCGTGGGACTGTTCGCCTGGCTCTTCGTCGATCAAGAGGGCGTGTTCGACACCTTCGGTGGGGCCATTCTGGGTCTCTTTCCGTTCATTGTGATGTTTCTCATCACCTCGATCACCACGCTTCGTGAACGCCGCTCAGGCACGCTCGAGCGGTTGATGACGACACCGATCAGCAAGACGGACTTCATTCTTGGCTATGCCCTCGCATTCGGGCTGATGGCCGCCATTCAAGCCGTCGTGACGGTTTCGTTCGCCGTGTTCGTGTGCGGGCTGACTGTCGATGGTCCACTGTGGCAACTCGGCCTGGTCGCGGTGATCGACGCCGTTCTCGGTGCCGCTCTCGGACTGCTTGCGAGCGCCTTCGCGCGAACAGAGTTTCAAGCAGTGCAGTTCATGCCATTGCTGGTCTTCCCGCAGATCATTCTGGGTGGCTTGTTCATGCCACGCGAAGATATGCCCGACGCGCTCTATGTGATCTCGAACTTTCTGCCGCTCAGCTATGCGATCGACACCATCAACGCGGTGACTGCCGGCGATGAGGGATGGGACGTATTCGCACCGATGCTCGTGGTTGCAGCCTTCACCGTTGGCGCACTGGTTCTCGCGCCGCTGACTCTGCGTCGCAGAACGCCCTAGAAGCGGCGTCAGTCGTCGGGTGCGGTGTGTCGCAGCTTCGCGGTCAGCGCGCGGAGCTGTTCAAGTTCTTCGTCGCTGAGCACTGCCATTCTGCGCGCGATAGATGCTCCGTGCCGAGAGGCAATCCGACGAAACAGCGCGGAACCTTCGTCAGTCGCGCGAACCAGCGAGCCGCGGCCATCGTGCGGATCGGGGCACTTGGTCAGCAGCCCTCGAGCGGTCATCCGATCAACGAGACGAGACACGCTGGGCTGGCTGATCAGCATGTTGCCGGTGACATCTCGCAGGCGGGCCGTGAGGTCTTCGCCTCGCGTGACCGTCAACAGCACGTCGTACTCTTCCTGTGAGAGGGTGTCGTCGAAGTCATCACTGATCTCGGCGAATATTGCGTGCTGCGCGCGAAAGAGACTCTCCCACGCATCGATAGCAAGGCGACGATCGGTCATGGCATCAGATTATCGACCTGTGGCCTGGTCGTAGGCTGGGCGGGTGATCGAGAACCAGAGGAAACAACGCCGCGCAGACCGCGTTCGCCGTCGATGGGCTCGCCTCGGAGCGCTTGCCACGATGGTATCGGTGTTGCTTGTCGGTGGCGCGGCGGCACCTGCGATCGCGGATTCCCAGAGCGCCTCTGATGTGGTGCTCGCTGACGTGGACGACTTCACATTTCAGAGCTTGGACGTCGAGTACGAGCTAGGCCGTGCAGACGACGGCACGAGCACTGCTCTCGTGACCGAGACGTTCGTGGCGTTGTTTCCCGACTATGACCAGAACCGCGGCATGCGGCGCAGCATCCCTGATTCCTATCTAGACGCGCCTACTGACCCCCAACTCATTTCGATCACTGATGGTGAGGGCAACGAGCGCCCGAGTGAGATTGACCACGACGACGGCTACTACTCGATGACTTCGCGCTCAGACGACTATCTGCAAGGGCCGCAGACGTATGTGTTCACCTACACGCTGATCAATGTCGCCCGTTACTTCGAGAACACCGGCTCCGACGAGTTCTATTGGAATGTCAACGGCACCGAGTGGCGCCAGTCATTCGGCCAAGTTACGGCTCGGGTGACGATGTCGGATGAGTTGGATGCTGCGCGAACCGGCCAACAGGCCTGCTATGTCGGATACGCCGACGACACCACCGCGTGTGCGATCGCCGACGAAGGTGACGTGATCGCCGCCGGTGCGTCGAATGTGCTGGCATACCAGACGATGACTGTCGCAATAGGCTTCGAGGCCGGCACATTCGCCACGTTCGATTCGTCGGTGTTTGCCTCGGGATGGGGCTGGGCGCAGCTGCTCGCGGCGCTTGCACTGATCGGATCGGTGGTGTTGGCCGGCGTGAATCGGGCACGATTCCTGCGAGACGCGCCGGGGCGACCCACGATCATCACCGAATTCTCTCCGCCACCGGTGATCGACGCGCTCGAGAGCGCGGTGCTGCTGGGCCTCACAACAAAGGCGATTCCTGCTGAGGTTCTGGAACAAGCCGTCGTGGGAAGCATTCGCATTATTGAGGGCGAGCGAAAGCTCTTCGGCGGCACGAAGCTCATCGCCCAACTGGTCGACCCGTCTAGGGCAGATGGCGATGGGCGCATGCTCTTGAAAGGTCTCTTTCCGAGCGGTCAGCCGGGAGAGGAGTTCGAGTTCGGGCGCAGCGATACTCGCTTCTCCTCCGCGGCGCAGGGGATTTTGAAGGCGGCGCAACAAGAGCTCACGAACCGAGGCCTGCGGCGTGAAGTGCCATCCGGGGTGCGCGCTGTGCCGAGCCTCCTGGCGTTCGTCTCTGCTGCGGCCGTGGTGATCTTCGGTTTTCTCGCGATCGCCAACTTTGTCTCTGCACTCGTGCCGATTGCGTTGTTGATCGCGGCGATTCCCGCGTTCTTCGTGGCGATCGGGCTGGTGGCTCACAAACCCTTGACCGCCAAGGGTGCAGAGATCCGAGACCATCTCAAGGGACTCAAAGTGTTCATCGAGTGGGCTGAGGCTGATCGCATCCGGATGCTGCAGTCACCCGCCGGTGCGGAACGGGCGCCCATCGACACCGCGGACTCACGACAGATGTTGCGGCTTTACGAGACGCTGTTGCCGTTCGCAGTCGTCTTCGGCCAAGAGGAGGAGTGGGCACGAGAGCTTGCGGTTCTGTATGGTGCGGGCAACTCGCCGGGTTGGTACGTGGGTGCTGCAGGCTTCAATGCAGCGTCATTCTCGAGCGGCATCTCTACGCTTTCGGCCAGCACCGCGTCGTCGTCGTCGACATCGGGCGGCTCGAGCGGCGGCGGTTCGGCCGGTGGTGGTGGTGGCGGCGGTGGTGGCGGGGGAGTGTGAGTGGCTTCGCCCGCGCAGCATCCATCGACTTTTGCGCAAAAGTAAGGCCCGGTCAGAGAGGCTTCTGACCGGGCCTTGTCCCTTGCACCAAGAGTGTCCTGCAATCACATGTCGGTAGCTGCCACAGCAAAACAACTACCGTTCCTGAACTCTATAACGGAAAGATAACGGCGGCAAGCCTTTTGCGTTATCTGTTTGTGATTATTTTTTCCTGCGTCGCGTCTCGCGCTATCTGTATGGCTGGCGGCGTCAGCGGGACGACGGGAGAGTGAGGATCTCGGCACCGGTCTCGGTGATCGCGATGGTGTGCTCGGTGTGCGCGGTGCGGCTGCCGGTGGCGCTGCGGAGGGTCCAGCCGTCGTCATCGACGACGAGCTTGTCGGTGTCGGCCATGATCCACGGTTCCAGGGCGAGGAGGAGTCCGGGGCGCAGCTGGTAGCCGCGGCCGGGGCGACCGGTGTTGGGCACGTGCGGGTCGCCGTGCATCGTGGTTCCGATCCCGTGCCCGCCGTACTCGGTGTTGACGAGGTATCCATCGGCCTTGAGCACCGTGCCGATGGCTCGAGAGAGGTCACCAATCTTCGCGCCGGGGCGGGCGGCAGCGATACCGGCAGCAAGCGCACGCTCGGTTGTGTCGATCATCGCGAGGTCTTCCGGGCGCTGCTTCTCACCGACGGTGAAGCTGATCGCGGCGTCGGCGGCGATGCCTCCCGTCAGCACAGCGAGATCAAGGGTGAGCAGATCGCCGTCGGCAAGGGCGTAGTCGTGCGGCATTCCGTGTAGTACCGCGTCGTTGACGGCGGTGCAGATGTAGTGACCGAAGGGTCCGTTCCCGAAGGAGGGGGCATAGTCGACGTAGCACGACACGGCGCCAGCGTCCAGGATCATCTCCTTCGCCCAGGCGTCGATCTCAAGCAGGTTCGTGCCGACGGTCGCGCGCGCTTTCATCGCGTGCAAGACATCGGCGACGAGCGCTCCACTCACACGGGCTTGGTCAACCTGGGCAGAAGTCAGGATCTCGATCATCGTGCTCTCCCTTGGATATCGGGATAACTATACCGATTCCACGGATGCTGGTAATAGTATTGGCGACGTGATGGTGCGGCTTCCCCTCAGCGCTGCGGACCTTGACCGCGGCCGCAGGCTCGGCGCGGCACTGCGCCAAAAGCGCGGCAGGCGAACGATGCCCGAGGTCGCGCTCGCGGCAGGGATATCACCGGAAACGCTCCGAAAGATCGAGTCGGGACGCATCGCAACGCCGTCGTTCCAGACGGTCGCCGCGATCGCCGGCGCGGTCGGCCTCTCGCTCGACCAGCTGTGGGCCGAGGTCGAAGCATCAGCCGTCGCATAGCGTTCTGCCATGGAAGAGCCGCTATCGGTCAGTCAAAAAAACTGACACTCGAACCCCACGTCGGCTACTTCGCGTTCTGTCAACTCGAGTGAGATCAGACAGCGCGGGTGCGAAGATCGAAGCATGGCTAGCGATCGCAAGGACCGAGCTGATGAACGGCGGGCCGATGGTGACAACGACGGGCCTGTTGAAGAAGAGCTCGAGCTGGAATTCGAAGATGTCGTAGGCGAGGGCGCTGAGCGACTGCACCGCACCTTTCGCGCGACGCTTGTGACCGGTTTTCTCGGCGGCGTCGAGGTGGGTGTCGGTGTACTCGCCTATCTGGGCGTGCTCTATGCCACCGGCGATCAGCTGCTCGCCGGTGTGGCGTTCAGCGTTGGGCTGATTGCGCTGCTCTTGGCCCACAGCGAGCTGTTCACCGAGAACTTTCTCATGCCGATTGCGGCGCTCGTTGCTCGAGAAGGAACGGTCTTGCAGCTGGTCAAGCTCTGGTCGGGAACGCTGATTGCGAACCTATTCGGTGGCTGGCTGATGATGCTCATCATCGTGACCGCGTTCCCTGAATGGCACGAACTTCTCACCGAGACAGCGCACCACTTCATCGACGCGCCTTTTGACTGGCAGTTCGTAGCGCTCTCGATCTTGGGGGGCGCAGTGATCACGTTGATGACTCGGATGCAGGAGGGCGCGCACTCTGAGATGCCGAAAATCGCCGCAGCGGTCGTCGGAGGGTTCGTGTTGGCAGGGTTCCAGCTCTTCCATTCAATTCTCGACTCGCTGTTTGCATTCGGGGCGATCATCAGTGGCGCCGACGTCAGCTATCTCGACTGGATGGGCTGGTTCTTCCCCGTGCTCGGGCTCAACTTGCTGGGCGGTGTGGCGCTGGTCACCGCATTGCGCATTGTGCGCGGCGGCGAGCTGTTCGAAATTCGCAGACGCAACAACAAGCACGCGAAAGCCGAATATTAGGCCTACTCCGAGAGCGACCGACTGAGAACAGACAGTGTCGCCGCACGTGCCTTGAGCGCTGCGTCTCCGCGACGCGCGGCGAGCAGCGACACCACCGACTCGGTCAAGAGCATGAGGGCCGCACGTGAGGTGTGTACGAGTTCTTCGCGAAACGAGTCATCGATAGGAGCGACGACGAGTGTCACATCAGCGCGCTCAGCGGCGGCAGACCGGGGGAACGACGTGATCACCAGCACGGTGGCACCGCTCGCGCGCGCGGCATCGATCACTTCAAGCGTCGCGCGGTTGGCACCCGAGCCGGAAACAACCAGACATGCTGACCCCTTGCCGAGCTGAGCCGCCGTGATCTGCTGGCCCATGGTGTCAGACATGTATTCGGCGGATCGCCCACTAGACACCAGCCGCATGGCAAGGTCGAGGCCGAGCGGAGCAGACAGGCCATTCGCCGCTACGAGAACCCGGTGCGACTCGTCCAACACCCGCACGAATTCTTCCAATGCCTCCTCGGTGAGGGCGGAGGTCGTTTGGCTGAGCCGGCCCGCTACGCGCTCGATCGACGCCCTGACCGCGCCAAGCATGGTTCCATCCGAAGCATCCGTCGCAGTTGGCGCGCCAAGCGCCACTTCGCGTGTGAGGGCCACGCGCAGCTGCGGGTAGCCGTCGTAACCGAGCGATTGCGCGGTGCGAATAACCGTCGCCCGCCCCACCCCGACAAGGTCGGCGATCTCTTGGGCAGTGCGTTCGATGGCTCTCTCGGCGTCGCCAGCGATGGCCTCGGCCACGCGTCGCTCGCTCGGTTGCAGCGACGGAGCGAGCATCGCGATCCGCACGGTAGGGGGTGCCTCAGCCGACCCTGTCCACATCGCGGCTCCTTGTTCTCTTCGGTTTGGCGGGGGTCTTCCCTGACACACGGGCGCCGTGCATGATTCGTCGCCGTATTGCGCCCGAGATGGCATCCATCAGCATCGTCACGACGATGACTACGATCAGCAGCATCCCGACCGTATCCCACTCGCGAAAGTTGGTGTAGTTCGCGAGCATCGTACCGATGCCGCCGGCGCCAACGAGGCCGAGTACGGCAGAGGTGCGAATGTTGATCTCGAATCGGTACAGCGCGAACGACATCAGCGTGGGGGCAGCGGCCGGCCATAACGCCCAGCGGGTCACTTCGGCGGTGCCGCCGCCCGCGGCGCGGACGGCCTCGGACGCTCCTTCTTGCACAGACTCGACCGTTTCGTAGACCCACTTGCCCTGAGTTCCGATACCCGCGATGCCGAGGGCCAGCGCGCCGGTGAACGGGGTGAGCCCGGTGATGGTCAGAAGGATCAGGGCGATGATCACCTCAGGGACGGCGCGGATCACCGCAAACAGCCAGCGAAGCGGCAGGCGCACCCACGCGGGTCCGACCGAGTGGGCAGCCAGCATGCCGAGCGGAATGGAGACGACCACACACATGATTGCGCCCACCCACGCCATCGAGATTGACCGCCACATCTCGAACAGCGCGCGCGGCAGCTTCTCCCAGTTCGGGTTCTCGAACATCAAGACCGAATAGTGCCACACCTGTCCAGGTACGGCGCCCAGGTCGCTCCAGTCAATCGGCAATCCTGCAGCAGCGACGACGATGATCACGCCGGCAACGAGTGCCCATAGCGTGGGCACCAAAAGTGACGGACGCGGTGGCACGGCGAAGTCGGTGTGCTGAAGACTCATACGAGACGCCTCCGGAGTGCGTTGGACGCGATTTCGATCAGGATCACCACGACGAGAATCTCGAGAATGATGATCGAAACATCGTCGTACGCATAGAAAGCGCGTCGTTCGTCGAGAAGTCGACCGATGCCACCAGCGCCGACGATTCCGAGGATGGCCGAGATGCGCACATTGAGCTCGAGCGTGTAGAGCCACTGGTTGGCAAAGAGCGGCCACGACTGCGGCAGGGCCGTCACGCGGTTGATCTGCGCTTGTGTGCCGCCAGCGGTGTGACCCGCTTCCATGTAGTGGTGGTCGGCCGAGTCGATCGCTTCAGAGACCAGCTTCACGATGATGCCGATGTCGAACAAGAACAACGTCATGAGGCCAGGCAGGGCACCGACGCCGACCATCGCGACCAGGATCGTGGCGTAGACGAGGTCGGGGACTGCGCGCACGACATTGATGACCGTGCGGACGGTATTGCGGGTAAAGGAGTTCGGGTTGGTCGGAGCTGCCGCCCACAGTGTGAGAGGCACCGAGACGATCGCGGCCGCGACGGCGCCGACCAGTGCCATCTGCAGCGTCTCGATCATGGGCCCGATGGTGCGGGGAATGAACGAGAAGTCAGGCTGGAACAGCTGTGCCATCAGACCCGAGCCGTTGTCCCAGTTGCGAATTAGCGCGCCGAAGTCGAGGTTGATGCCGCCGATGGCAGGGGTACAAGTAGCGATAGTGAAGGCGACGAAGGCGGCAACGATCAGGGCGACGCGCAGCCGCGCCGTGGGCTTGGGCGGAAGCGTGAATTCGCGAGCGGGTGCACTCACGAGCCCAGCCGATCATCTGGCTGGATTGGCCGGCCGTAGATCTGCTCGAAATCGCTCTCGGTGGCGTCTGCCGCAGAGCCGTCATACACCAGCTCGCCGTCGCGCAGGCCGATCATGCGGGTCGTGTAAGTGCGCGCCAGATCCATCAGGTGAATGTTGACCAGCACGGTAAGGCCGGCGTCGGTGTTGACGCGACGCAAGTCATTCATCACGGTGTGCGCAGTCGGGGGGTCAAGGCTGGCCACCGGCTCGTCGGCCAGCATGACACTCGGCTCTTGGGTTAGGGCGCGCGCAATCGCGACGCGCTGCTTCTGGCCGCCCGAGAGCTGGCCAGCTCGAATCCATACTTTTTCGAGCATGCCGACTGAGTCGAGCGCGCCGAGTGCGAGTTCGCGGTCATGGGGTGTCGTGATGCCGAGCATCGTGCGGTAGCTCGGCGTGTGCGCGAAGCGGCCGACGAGCACGTTGCGATACACACTCGTGCGATCGGCGAGGTTGAAGCCTTGAAAGATCATGCCGATGTGTCCACGCAACCGGCGAAGCTCGCGACCTCGCATGCCCGTCACCGTGTGCGGTCCTACGGTGACCGTGCCGCTGGTGGCGCCCACCAGCCCGTTGATCGTGCGGATGAGCGTCGACTTTCCCGAGCCCGAAAGCCCGACGATCGAGACCATCTCGCCCGCGGCGATGTCGAGTGACACTCCGCGCAGAGCGCGGGTGCCGTTGGGATAGGTCACCGACACATCGTCGAGACTGATGGACCACGACGCGGAGGCCGAGGGGCTAACCCCGGCCTCCGCGCGATGCGGGTCAATGTGCATGCATCGACTCTTTCAGTGAGTTGTTCAGTTCGAGAACTGAGCGAGGATCTCGCCGTAGCGAGCGATCTCGTCTTCAGCGGTTTCGCTGGTCCAGTCCGACAGGCCAACGAGGTCGAACATGACGCTCGCTGCCTCTTCAGACGAATCGGCGTAGCCATCCATCAGCTCGGTAAGGTCGGTCACGAGGTCAGCGGGCAGCGTGTTCGAGACAGCCACGCCACCGTTGGGGATCATGTCGGTGTAGGCGAAAGCCACAACCTTGTCGGCGATGTCAGGTGCCTCTTCGGTGACCGTGGTGCGGGCATCCCAGTAGGCGAACCCGATTTCAGCGTCGTCGTTGTAGACCGCAAGAACCGCGTTGTTGTTGCCCTCGACGGGAACCTGCGTGATGCCTGCGTCGGTGTCGATGCCCGCTTCGCGCATTGCCACGACGGGGTACTGGTAACCGGCAGGTGACGTTGCTGCCTGCAGGGCAACCATGGTGCCGTCGCTGATCTCAGCCAATGAGTCGAGGCCTGCTGCGCCCTGGCCCATGGCCGCCTCGCCGGCCGCTTCGATGCCGTTGCAGTACGACAGCTCGATGTCACTCGCCGCATAGGTTGACATCACGGGCTCGTCGGCGCAGTACTTGTCTGGGTTGTTCGTGAAGGCAACCGAGGCGTATGAGGTGGCACCGAAGCGCACGTCGCGAAGAACCAGTTCTGCGTCGTAGCGCTCGGTGGCGTTGTACAGCGATCCGGCGTCGGTGATGATGACCTGGGCCTGGTCGGCGCCGAGCGCCTCAACCGTGGCCGCGTAGTCGGTAGCGACCACGCCGTTGACCTCGATGCCGAGGTTGTCAGACAGGTAGGTCGTCAGGGGGTCGAGCGCTTCGGCGAGGTCTTCGCCCTCGACCGACGGCACGAGCGAGATCGTGATCGATTCGGGCCACTCGGTGACCTCTTCGGTCGACGCGGTGTCGGTGCTGCTGCTGCAGCCGGCGAGGGCGAGGGCGGCGGTAGCCGCGACACCCGCGATGAGCAGGGACTTGCGCATAATCAGTTGGACCTTTCGGTGGACGTGGTGTTCGGGATGGCGGAAAGAGAAGTTGATGTCGCGACCCAGGCGATGATCTCGTCGTAGAGGTCGGCCAGGCTAGCGCCACGCATCGTGGTGGCAGCTGTCGAACGTGATGCGGTGGCTCCGACCAGTGCGGTGTCGGCGCCCAGACGGCTGGCCGGTGCGAGGTCGAACTCGAAGATGTCGCCGATAGAAAGTACGGGGCCGCGATCAAGTGCAGCGGCGATCACTGGCTCGAGCCCGTCGGGCTTGCCAACGCTGAAGTGCATTGCGTCGAACACTTCGGCTACGCCCCACGATTGCAGCACTGCGACGACGCCACTCCCGGGTGCGTTCGTGGCCAGTTCGAGGTTCGCTTGGTCGCCGATGCGCTCGAAGAACTCGGCGAGACCCGCGGGTGGGCTCACCGCTGCGCCGTGGGATCCAAGAATGGCGCGCGACGCGTTGTACGAGGCGCCGATGACGTCACGGTCGATTCCTTCTGACACCGCGACGCTTGTCACGGCGTCGTATCCGTCGCGGTAGCTGTGCTCACCGCTCTCGAATGCTGCCAGTGCAGCATCCGCTCGGCCGATGAACTCGGCGTCGTTTACTCGAGTCGAGATCTCGCGGGCGAACGCGGTGATGGGGCCATCACCGAGGGCAAGGGTGCCGTCGAAGTCGAAAAGTATGGTGGGGCTCACGGCTCTCCTTCTCATCCGGGCTGCTTTCCAACCCGGGGTGGACGTTGCGTCCATAGTGACTGGTGAATGTGGACGGAATGGCCGTGGTGCGTAAACAGTGTGTGAACTCCGTGCCACTGTCAGCCCCGTACGCTGGTGGCTTGTGATCGACGCCCTGCACGCTGCGGCCCATCAATCCGAGCGCGATGCCGTAGCAGCGCTTGACGAACACTCATGGCTGGGTGCTGCGATTGACGCGGACGTCGCAGCCCGGCGCTTCGCTGAGTGGGGGTCGTCTACCGTTATCGACGAGAACGTCGGCGCCGCGGTGATCGGCCGAGAGCTCTTCGATGCCCTGCACGATCGCGCCCAGCTGCAAGCACAGTGGCCCGTGGGTAACGCGGGAGCGTTGCACGTCTACGGGTACTTGCTCTCGACGGTAGAGACGCCCTACGGACTGAAGCGTGACCGATGGATGGACGGACACCTCGCGGTCGCATGCGGGTTGCCCGCAGACGCCTTTGTGCCGTGGGCTTCGCCTCGCACGCTGCTCGAGCGCGTTGGCGACGCGGCGCACTCAGTGCTGGCGCGTGCCGAGTGCGTTCGCCACGCCGGTGGTGCGACGCTTGCCCTCGAGCGGGCAGTGGAATCGGGGGAGTGGGCGCTCGTGTACTCGGTCGATGGTTTGCTCGTCACAGCCTTTCCGGTGGCGTCGGCCGATCCGGTTCTTGCAGAGTGGGATTCTGAGCCGCAGCGACTGCGCTGGAACGGCGTGCGATGAAATGCTCTCTCAAGCGGCGATCGTCGACGCGAGGTGAAATACCCCCCAGGGTATGCTAGATTCTGTGTAGGCAACCCGAGAGGATCACCATGTGCATGCGAGTGACCTGCCCGACCTGCGGCAAGGCAACGTGGGATGGCTGCGGCCAACACATTGAAGAAGCGCTGGCGGGCGTTCCCGCCGAGCAGCGCTGCGAGGGGCACGGTAATGCCTGACCTGTTGGATACGACCCAGCCGAAGACCATCGTCGTTGTCGGCGGCGTTGCGGGAGGGATGAGCTGCGCTGCTCGAGCCAGGCGCCTCGACGAATCGGCGAACATCATAGTTCTCGAGCGCGGGGAGCATGTCTCGTTCGCAAACTGCGGCCTGCCTTACTTCGTCGGGGGAGAGATCGAAGATCCTGCCGCGCTGCTCGTGCAAACCCCCGCATCACTTCATGCCGCGCTCGCACTCGATGTGCGCCCTGGGCATGACGTCGTCGGCCTCGACGCGTCGCAGAAGACCGTCACGGTGCAAACCGCCGACGGCCAGCAGAGCATTGGCTTCGACGCGCTCGTGCTCTCACCGGGCGCTGCAGCCTTCGTGCCGCCGCTGCCAGGAATCGACTCGCCCCGCGTGCGCACGCTGCGCACCGTGAATGATGCCACCGATCTTCGAGACATGGTCACCGGCGGAGCGCGTCGCGCGGTCGTGCTTGGCGCGGGCTTCATCGGAATCGAAGCAGCCGAAGCGCTCGCCGCTCAGAATCTCGAGGTGACGGTCGTTGAGCTTGCACCCCAGCCGTTGCCTCCGATGGAACCCGAACTCGCGTGGCTGATTACCGAGGAGTTGCGGCAGCTCGGCATCGACCTGCGCGTCGGAGTGGCGGCGGCATCCATCGAACCAGGCATCGATAGCGACAGCGTCGTTCTCGCCGATGGTTCGAGGGTGGATGCTGACATGGTCGTCGTTTCAGTGGGAGTGCGCCCTGACACCTCGGTGTTCGAGCAGGCCGGAGTCGCCTGCGAGCGAGGCGCGATCATTGTCGATTCCCACGGTCGCACCAACGTTCCCGGCATTTGGGCGGTTGGCGATGCCACGCTCAGCGTCGACAAAGTCACCGGCGCTCGCCGTCCCGTGGCGCTCGCAGGGCCAGCGAACCGCGCTGGCCGGCTGGTCGCCGATGACATTCTGCGTCCAGACCACGCTCGTGAGATTCCTCAGCCGGTCGGCACGGCCATCGTGCGCGTCGGCTCGCTCGCCGCAGCGCTCACGGGCGCGAACCGTCGAGCACTCGTCGACGCGGGTGTGGCGTTTCGCACGCTCCACCTGCACGCGAACCAGCACGCCGGCTACTTTCCCGGTGCCGCCCAGGTGCACCTGATCGTGCACATCGCTCCCGAAAGCGGCCTGATTCTCGGCGCCCAGGCGGTCGGCCTCGAGGGTGTCGACAAGCGCATCGACGTGCTGGCAACCGCAATTCGTGCGGGCATGACGGTCGATGAGCTGATCGATCTTGATCTGGCATATTCGCCCCCATACGGCCAGGCGAAAGACGCTGTCAATCTCACGGGCATGGTCGGCGAAAACGTGCTCAACGGCACGCTCGCGCTCTGGTACGCCGATGACCTCACCGAGGCGCTCGACAACGCTCTCGTGCTCGATGTGCGTCGCGCCGACGAGTGGGTGACCGGCCACCTTCCCGGGGCCCTGCACATTCCCCACACTGAGTTGCGTGAGCGGATCGATGAGGTTCGCGAACATGCCGCCGGACGTCCCGTGCGCGTCATGTGCGCCTCGGGCGTGCGCTCGGCAATCGCCCACCGCGTGGTCACCCAGGCGGGAATGGAATCGGCATCGCTGTCAGGCGGCATTCTCACGCTGCGTGCGACGCTCGGCGATCGCGCGAGCGAGCTGCTCGAGACCGAAGCGGTGTTGCAACCGGTGTGATCTGCGTGCGCTGATCGCCTCGAGATGGCGCTGTCCCCGACGCTGTTGGCTATGTGGCGTCGGGTGACAGTTCACGTGCCCGCGTGAGCATGTCTCGAAACTCTTCGAGATTCAGATCGGATGCTGCCGCGAACGTTACGGCAGCAGCGCCCACTTTCACGTTGCCGAGCAGCGCAGATCGCTGCTGAACGAGATACGCACTGCCTTCAGCGGCGTTGACGTAGACAGACAAGTGCCTCTTCTGCACGGCAAGACCGACGAGAAACCACTCCACGTCGGCGCCTTTCGGACGCTTCTGGTGGATCACTCCGTAGCCGATGATCTGCTGCTCGGTTCCGCCCCACATTTTGCCCCGCCAGAGCGTGCGACTCAGCCCAGGCATAGCAGCGAGGATCATCTCGTCGAGCACGCGCAGATTGTCGCTGCGATCCGAACTGTCGATGAATGCTCGAACATCGTCTGCGACCATCTCCATGGCGCGATCCTATGCGAGCGGCGACGTTCCGCTACGCAGAGAATCGCGGAATGAGCGCGGGCGTGCGCTTCTTGTAAGCGGCATAGTCATCATTCGAGCCCCAGCGCTTGTCGGCCTTCGCCTCGAGGAGCGGAATACCGCTCACTTTCGTCAAGAGCAAGATGACGAACAGCGGCGAGATAAGGGCAACCCACTGCCACCCGCTCAACACGGAAACCGCCACGAGGGCGACTCCGATCCACAGCAGAATCTCGCCGAAGTAGTTGGGGTGGCGCGAACGCGACCAGAGTCCACTGCGAATGAAGCTGCCTTCGTTTGCGGGATCGGCTTTGAACGCGGATTTTTGCACATCTGCGACGATCTCGAAGATGATACCCACCAGCCACACCGCGACCCCAACGATTGCGAGCCAACCGATCGGTTCCCGCGCTGTCGCGCTCGTGCTCATCGCAATCCACGCGGCGGAGGCCGTCAGGCTGACCCAGAGCGCCTGCAGCATCCACACCCGCAAGAACACCAGCGGTGAGTTCTTGAACTCATCGAAGCGATCGTCAGATCCTGCCTTGTGAATGCGCATGAACAGGAACGTTCCGAGCCGCGCCGCCCACACAATCACCATCGCCGCCAAGATCCAGGTGCGCGCATCAGGTGCGGGAGCAAGCAGCAGCAATCCGATCGAGATGCTGATGAATGTGAGGCTTCCGGTCAAATCGAAGAAGCGCTCTGTTTTGGCCAGCATCGAGGGAACGTAGACGATCGCCTGAATGACGAATGCTGCCGCGACGGCCAGGGCGAACAGCGGCAAGCCGCCGACGGTGGCACCACCCTGGCTTCCTGCCCAAGCGACAAGGCCGCCCAGGACGATGGCGACGATGACGGCGATCAGTGAGGCGCGGTTCTTAGAGTCCATTGCGTATTCTTTCAGGATCGGTCAGCGGTAGAGGTTTTCAACGGTGGATGCCGCGCGTTGCAGCACCACATTCCGCTTGATCTTCATCGTGGGTGTCACCAGCGTCGTGTCGGCCAAGTCTGTGGCGACCAGTGTGAAGCGGCGCACTTGCTCGCTGTGGGCGACAAGTGAATTGGCTGCGTCGATGGTGGCTTGGATGTGTCTGCGCAGACCAGCATCGGCAACCTCATCGAGGATCGTGGCATCGGGGGCAGCGAGCACGACTCCGGCGGCATCCGCCCACTTTGCCGTCTCTTCTGCATCGAGCAGCAATAGCGCCGACAGATACGAGCGTCCTTCACCCACCATCACCGCGTGAGAAATGAGTGGGCTTGATTCGACGGCGCTCTCCCACAGGGTGGGAACGATGGTTTTGCCATTGGACGTCACGATAACGTCTTTCAACCGCCCCTCAAGTACCAGGCGCCCATGAGCATCGATGCTTCCGAGATCGCCCGTGCGAAAGTAGCCGTCGACGAACGCGTCTTTGTTGTGGCGAGGGTTGCGATAGCCGGCGAACACACCGACGCCTCGGGCCAGCACCTCGCCCTGCTCGCTGATGCGAATCGCCGTTCCGGGCAGAGGTGGCCCGACCGTGCCAGAGCGAATGTTGCCCGGCAGATTGCCGGTGAGCGGAGCGGTCGTTTCGGTGAGGCCGTAGCCCTCGATGACTGGAACCGAAACACCCCTGAAGAATTGAGAAAGCGAGGCGTCGAGTGCTGCGCCGCCCGAGAGGATGTAGTCCACTCGTCCGCCCATGACGTCGCGCAAACGCCGGTAGAAGAGGTAGTCGAAGAACGCGTGGCGAAGTCGCAGGCCCAGGTGAGGCGACGCGTGGCTGTCAGCTTCGCGCCGTTCGCATAACTCGCCCCACGCGACCGCGGTGTCTGCCGCGGCAGACCATACCTTCGAAAGACCGCGGTCTGCCGCTTTGGTGGCGGCAGCGGCCTGGATCTTCTGCAGCACGCGAGGAACCACCACGATGAAGGTTGGGCGCAGCACAGCAAGAGTGCTCACGACGGCACTCGTATCCGAAAGGTGAGCGATGCGCATGCCGCTCGCCAGGCAGATGAGCTGGAGGCCTCGAGCGAGCACATGTGCGAGCGGCAAGAAGATGATCGTGTTGCCGCCTGAATGCACCACTTCGCCATAGGCCGCAGCGATGTTGAGCACCTGCCCGAGAAAGTTGCGGTGCGTGAGCACCGCTCCCTTGGGCTCGCCCGTCGTGCCTGAGGTGTAGACAATTGTCGCGGGGGAGTCGAGGTCGGCGAGGGCTCGACGTGCTTCGAGCCGCCGGTTGCTGATCTCGGCGCTGCGCGCGGCGAGGTCAGCGATGCTGCCTCGCGGCTGGCCGGGGGATGTTTCGTCCATCGCCCACGCGCCGAGCGCACCGGTGCCCGTCTTAGTGAAGGCGGCGTCGAGCAGATCGAGCTGCGCGCTGTTGCCGCCGATCGCGAGCACCACACCAGCGTCAGCCACGATCGACGCGACTTGAGCAGCAGATGAGGTGTCATAGATTGGCACAACCACACCGCCGGCGAACCACGATGCGAGGTCGGCGACGGCCCACTCGTAGCGGGTCGGTGCCATGATCGCTATGGTGTCGCCTGGCTGCACTCCTGTGGCAATAAGGCCCTTCGCGAGCGCGCGCACCTCGTTGTGAAACTCTCGCGTGCTGACTTGTCGCCACGCTGAATCGAGGGCATTGTGCGGCGGCACCTCGAATGCGATGTGATCAGGTGCTGCGAGCGCCCGGCGGGTGAGCAGGTCAGTGACATTTCGGTGGTCGCTGACGTCGACCAAGAGCGCTGTAGCGGAGTCCCGCACCGTGTGTTCCTTTCGCATGCACGCCGATCGGCGCGTGTGCTTCTTCATTCGTAGCCCATCGCTCAACGGATTGGGGGCGGCGCGCGCACCTGATAAGCACCGGACGAGATCACCCCGCTGAGCAGTGAGCGATGTATCGTTGAGTATCGGTAGATATATCGTCGGCCGAATTCGGCCATCGACGCGAGCAGGAGGAAATGATGAACGAATCAACTTCGAGCAATCAGCCCGGTGGGTCGCAACGGCCACGCGGTTTCAACGGAGACGCGGGCTTCGGTCTCTGGGAGGCATTTGAGGGCCTCCGCGACGTTCTCGGTCAGGGAGTGCGCATGGCCACCCCACGAATGGGACGCGGAGACGTTCGAACGGCCATTCTCGCCCTGCTCTCGGAAGAGCCGATGCACGGCTACCAGATCATTCAGCAGATCGAGTCGCGCAGCGGCGGCGCGTGGAAGCCCAGCCCAGGCTCGGTGTATCCGACGTTGCAGCTGCTGTCAGACGAGGGGCTTGTGCACGCTGAAGAGACTGCTGAACGCAAGACATACTCGCTGACCGAGAGCGGTCGCGAGGTGGCCGCAGCAGCAGATGGCTCACTGCCATGGGAGACCCCCAGCTTCCGCCATTCAGAAAACTCGACAGCGCTGCCCAAAGCTGGCGCGAAGCTCGCCCAGGCGATCGTGCAGGTGTCACGCGGCGGCACACCCGATCAGGTCGAGCGTGCGGTTGCCGTGATCGACGAGGCGCGACGCAAGATGTACTCCATCCTCGCCGAGGACTGAGCGTGCCGACATCCGGCCGACGTCACGCGCTCGCTGAGATCACGCCCCGTCGAGCGCGGGTGCGATACCGGCGGATCATGAGGTTTGCCGCGCGTTTCATGCTGCAAGCGTGGTGGTTTGAACTCGTTCTACCGCGCTTCGGTATGGCATCGCTCGCTGCGCGCGGGCGCAACGCGCGCATGCAGCACCTCGCGCGGCGCTTTCACGCGCTCGCGATTGATCTCGGCGGACTCATGATCAAGGTCGGGCAGTTCATGTCGTCGCGACTCGATATTCTTCCGCCAGAGATCACCAGCGAACTAGAAGGACTGCAAGACGAAGTGCCCGCCGTCGACTTCGAGAGCATCCGTGCCCTTGCCGAGTCAGAGCTAGGGATGCCGCTGGAGCTGGCCTACGCGTGGGTGGACCCGAGCCCGATCGCCGCCGCCTCGCTCGGGCAGGTGCATCGTGCGCAACTCTCGTCAGTGCTCGCGGCCGACGCCGGATTCACAGCGGCGGTCGTCAAAGTGCAACGGCCGGGCATCGAAACCATCGTCGAAGTCGATCTCGCCGCCCTTCGAAAGATCGCCCGGTGGCTGTCACGAGTTCGGATCGTTTCGGATCACGCCGACATGCCCACGGTGGTCGAAGAATTCGCCGCGACCAGCCTGCAAGAGATCGACTATCTGCAGGAAGCCTCGAACGCTGACCGGTTCGCCAGTGACTTTGCAGGCGAGACGCGAGTGGCGACCCCGCAGATCGGTTGGGAGCGCACCACCCGGCGAGTGCTCACGCTGTCAGATGTCACAGCGATCAAGATCAACGACATTGACGGACTTCGGGCGGCAGGGATTGATCCAGCACAGGTGGCTGATGAGCTGGCTCGGGTGACATTTGAACAGCTCTTCGTTGCTGGCTTCTTTCACGCAGACCCGCACCCCGGCAACATCTTCGTCACCCCGCGCGCGGGCGCTGTTGACGGAGCCGGGCATGAGTGGGACCTCACATTCATTGACTTCGGCATGATGGGCGAGATCCCCGATGCTCTCCGACGTGGCCTGCAGCGGCTGGTTGTTGCTGTGGTGGCACGAGATGGCAAGGGCCTTGTCGAAGGAATGCAGCGCATCGGGGTGCTGCTGCCAGCCGCTGACACTGTCGATCTCGAACGAGCGATGACTGAACTCTTCGATCGGTTCGGCGGCATGGCGATGACCGAGCTGCAAGACGTCGATCCTCGCGAAATGGTCGACTTCGCCGACAGGTTCGGCGACACGATTCGGGAGCTTCCGTTTCAGTTGCCCGAGAACTTCTTGCTCGTCATTCGCACCATTTCATTGGTCTCGGGAGTGTGCAGTGCACTCAACCCGACCTTCAACATGTGGACGGCCGTCGAACCATTCGCCAACTCGCTCATGCGGGAACAGGGTGCAGGAACGATCAAGGGCTTCGCGAACGAAGCCGTCTCGATCGTCGGAATCATGGCGCGACTGCCACGTCGCATCGACGAGTTAGCAACGCGTGCCGAGCGTGGCCAGCTCGCCGTCAAGGCACCGGCCACCGAAAAGCGCTTGCGAACACTTGAGCGCACAGCTCGCCGGATCGTGTCAGCGGTTATCTTCATGGCGCTCCTCTTGGCGGGAGTGCTGCTGCGCTCGAGCGACCCCGTCTTCGGCGCGATCCTCATGGCGGTCTCGGTGCTCCCATTGCTGCACGCGACGTTCGCAGGGCTCCTCGCGCGGCGTTCGCGCGACTGACCAATCGAACGATTTGGGGTCGCCGTTTAGAGTGGAAGGTGCTGCGGCCGCTCGAGCTGCAGCATCCACCCCTTTCTTTGCGTGCGTTGTGACGTGCGAACCGAATCCATCGGAGTGCCATGACTGCCGTCATCCCATCCAAAGATCCTGCGACGCGGTACCGCATTGAGCCGACGGTGCTGCAAGCGCTGAAGAGTCCTCGTCTGCTCACCCGAGAGGTGCTCGCCGGCCTCGTGGTCGCGCTCGCGTTGATTCCCGAGGCCATCGCGTTCTCCATCATTGCGGGCGTCGATCCACGGGTCGGGCTGTTCTCTTCGTTCGTAATGGCTGTCACGATCGCTTTCGTGGGCGGACGTCCCGCCATGATCACAGCAGCCACCGGCGCGATTGCTCTCGTGGTTGCGCCGCTGGCGCGCGAGTATGGGGTCGACTACCTCATTGCGGCGGTGCTGCTGGGAGGCCTGCTGCAGATCGTGCTGGCCGTGCTCGGCGTCGCGAAGCTCATGCGATTCATTCCTCGCAGCGTGATGGTGGGGTTTGTCAACGCGCTCGCGATTCTCATCTTCATGTCTCAGGTGCCGCAACTTGTCGACGTGCCGTGGCTGGTTTATCCCATGGTCGTGGTCGGCCTTGTGATCATCGTGCTGCTGCCGCGAGTAACCAAGGTCATTCCAGCGCCCCTGGTGTCGATCGTGCTTGTCACCGTCGCAGCGGTGGCTTTCGCGTGGAACGTTCCGACGGTCGGCGACCAAGGCGAGCTGCCTGAAAGCCTGCCTGAGCTGCTGATTCCGAATGTTCCGCTCACCTTCGACATGCTTGCAATCATCGCCCCGTTCGCCCTGGGTATCGCCCTGGTCGGGCTCATTGAATCGTTGCTGACCGCCAAGCTCGTTGACGACATCACCGACACTCACTCTCACAAGACACGCGAAGCGTGGGGCCAGGGTGTGGCGAACATCATGTCGGGTGCATTCGGCGGAATGGGCGGTTGCGCAATGATCGGCCAGACGATGATCAACGTGAAGGTCTCGGGAGCGCGTACCCGCATCTCGACGTTCCTCGCGGGTGTCTTCCTTCTTATTCTTGTTGTCGCCCTCGGCGATATCGTCGCGATCATCCCGATGGCGGCGCTCGTTGCCGTAATGATCATGGTCTCGGTCGGAACGTTCGACTGGCACAGCATTCGCCCGTCAACGCTGAAGCGCATGCCGTGGAGTGAGACGAGTGTCATGCTCGTGACCGTCATCGTCACGGTCTGGACCCACAACCTCGCCATCGGCGTAGCTCTGGGTGTCGTCACCGCGATGGTGCTTTTTGCTCGCCGTGTTGCGCACTTCACCAACGTGACCCGCACCGTGACCGAAGACACCGCACACTATGCCGTCGAGGGCGAGCTGTTCTTCGCGTCTAGCAACGACCTCACGACCCAGTTCGAGTACACCGCCGACCCTGACCGTGTCGTCATCGACATGTCTCGCTCGCACATCTGGGACGCATCAACGGTCGCGGCACTTGACGCCATCAGCACGAAGTATGAGCAGCGCGGCAAGCATGTGCTGATCGAGGGAATGAATGAAGCCACCCAGGCTCTTCATCTGCGCCTCAGCGGCAACCTCGGCGGCGGCGAGTAGCCGCGCGATTCAGCGCTGAGCGAGGTGCGCGACGCCCTCGACGACCGCCTGGTGTGTCGCTGGGGCCTTGAGAACGCGAAAGTGACCTGGCGCTGGTACGAGAACATTCGTCGCTCCGTCAAGGGCGCTTCCCTCAGGAATATGTGGGTCAAAGGGACCGAACACTGAGACGATTCGTCCGTTGACCGATGTGTCGCGCCCCAGCGAAACGATCGTTTCGTCGCCAGGCAGAAACGCTCGGATGCTGGGATCAGGGAAGAGCCCCGCGAGGCGCACCCCGTGAAACGGTGTGCAGACCGTGACCATGCCGAGCAGACCAAGCGCAGGGGCAGCGTCGGCCGCAGCTTCGGCCGGGTCGCCGCCGGCGGCTGCCTCTGCCGCCGCCTCGTGTGCGGTGCCCGAACTGATCAGCAGGTGCTTGCCCACCAGACCGCCCTTGCTGTGCGCGACGAGAACCCGCCCCGCATCGTGCACGGGCAGGGTCGTCAGCTGTTCGCCCAAGTACGCGGCAGTTGCGGCTATCGGTCGCCGGTTGATGCCGAGCCCGTGTACCACCCGAACGCGATGGCCCGCCTTGGCAAGTGCGTCTCCCAGCGGGCGCAGAAAGGTCCAGTGCTCGTAGACGCCCGGAACCAGCACGACCTCGGGCAAAGCAGATGAATCGCGCCGCCACGCTCGCGGCGGTCGTCTTCGGCGGCCGAGCGACCATGGCGGTGACAAGATGGCGAGCTGACGCCGCAGCGCATAGCCGTAGTCGGCGGCCCACCATCTTGCTCGGTCGAGAACTGACGCTTTGGGTCTGTCGACGTCGGAAGGTTCGTGCGCCGAGGTCATGGGGGGAGTCTATGAGTGTTTATTCATTCGCCATACTTCACCGTGCGGGCAGGATGGAGTCATGACGCATATTCCTGCCGTGACGTTGAACGACGGTTTCTCATTCCCAGAACTTGGCCTCGGTACCTACAACCTGCGCGGTGCAGAGGGAACAGCCGCGATTCAGACAGCGGTTGATGCCGGCTATCGTCTGCTTGATTCGGCGGTCAACTATGAAAACGAAGCCGAGGTCGGCGAGGCCGTGCGCGGTTCATCAGTTGCACGCGATGAACTGCTCGTTGCATCGAAGGTTCCCGGCCGCAGTCATGGTCGGGCTGAAGCGGTCGCGAGCGTCGAGAGCTCGTTGCGTGCGATGCGGCTTGACTATCTTGATCTCGAATTGATCCACTGGCCGAACCCGAGCGTCGGAAAATATGTCGATACCTGGCGAGGACTCATCGATGCCCGCGAACGAGGCTTGGTTCGCTCGATTGGGGTCTCCAACTTCACCGAGGCGATGCTCAGTGAGTTGATCGACGCGACCGGGGTGGTCCCGGCGGTCAATCAAGTGGAGCTTCACCCCTATTTTCCGCAGGCAGCACTGCGCGCTTTTCATGCGGAGCACGGTATTCGCACTGAGAGCTGGAGCCCGTTGGCACGTCGTACCGAGCTTCTCACCGAGCAGCTGATTCAGGAACTCGCGGTAGTGCATGCGGTGACACCCACGCAGCTCGTGCTGCGCTGGCACGTGCAGCTCGACAGCACGGCGATACCCAAGTCGAGCGACCCTGACCGACAGCGAGAGAACGCCGACGTATTCACCTTCTCGCTGACCGACGATCAGGTAGCCGCGATCTCTGCTCTTGAGCGTGGGCGTCTGTGGGACGGTGACCCGCTCACCCACGAAGAGATGTAGCCCGCGCTAAGAGGTCAGTGCGGAGCGTGGTACTCGATATCGCCGCGCTTCCAATAGCCCTTGACGATCACGGAATCAGCATCGAGTCCCCATCGATCCAAGAGGAGCGCTCGGCCGGGCTTGACGACAGACTGCTCGGCAGCGATGAAGCCAAGCACCGCGTTGTTCGGTCGGTCCGCTGCGGTGAGTTCCTCCAGGCGTGCGATCAGGGGTGCGCTCGGCGCCGCGTCGCCTCTATGCACCTGCCGCACGGTGACTCCGACGGGAACGTCTATCGACAGCTCGCGCGAGGCGTCGGGCACCTCGACAAGAATGTGACCGGTCGCGGTGGCAGGCATGAGCTGCACGAACCGCCGAATGGCGGGAACCGCTGTTTCGTCACCGGCGAGAAACCACGCGTCGGGCTGGCCTTCGAGCACCTTCGAGCCTCGAGGCCCGCCCACGCCCGCGATCGAGCCCAGCGGCGCTGTCGCGGCCCACGGACCGCCGATGCCAGCGCCGCTGTGCACAGCGAACTCGAGTTCGAGCCAGTCATCGCCCCAGAACAGCGGGGTGTATTCACGACTGGGCGCGGCGCGCAGCTCATCGACCGTCTCGGGGTCGCCGTCAGGAAAGAAGACGCGCACGTGATCGTCAGAGCCTCGCGAATCGAATCCTCGCAGCTGATCGCCTTGCAGGCGCACGCGCACGTAGCTGTCGGTGAGCCATTCACGGTGCACGAGGGCGACCTTGCGAAAGCGCAGATCGAACCCGTGCATGGCGAAGGTGAAAGCGGATGAAGTCATGGTGGCGTCCTGGTATCGGTGAAGGGGGCTATCCCCACAGCACGATCGGTCGACCGTCGATCTCGGCGACTCGTGCGGGGGTTTCGTAGAGGGCGGTCAGATGTTGGGCAGTGACAACCTCGGCGACCGGGCCATGGTGCACGACACTGCCGTTGCGCATTGCGATGATGTCGTCTGCATATTGGGCAGCGACATTGATGTCGTGCAAGACCACGACCACGGTCATTCCACGCTCATCGGCGAGCCGCCGAACGAGTTTCATGAGGGCGACGCAGTGACGCGGGTCGAGGTTATTGAGGGGCTCATCGAGAAGCAGATGATCAGTGTCTTGCGCGAGCGCCATGGCCACGAAAGCACGCTGCCGCTGACCGCCCGACAGTTCATCGAGAAAACGTTTGCGCACACTGCCGATGTCGAGCAGTTCGATTGCGGCGTCTACGTGGGCTCGGTCATCTGGCGTGCGCCCTGACCCGCCGTGCGGAAAGCGGCCGTAGGCGACGAGATCCTCCACGCTGAGCCGGATGGCGAGATGGTTGTCTTGACGCAGGATGGCGAGCCGCTGGGCGAGCACGCGTGACTTTGTTGTCAGCACGTCGAGGCCGTCAACGGTGATATCGCCTGCGTCGGTGCCGACAAGCCGCCCGATCGCGGCGAGCAAGGTCGACTTGCCCGCACCATTGGGGCCGATTATCGCCGTGACGCCAGGCCGAATGTCAACCGACACATCGTCGACGGCAACGAGCGCGCCATGGCGTTTGACCACCGAGTCGGTGCTGATCATCAGCGAGCCTTTCCAGAAAGTACGAGAACGATGAAGAAGATGCCACCGACAAACTCAATGACAATCGGTAGCTCAGTGCCGAAGCCCAGAACGCGCGAAAGGATCAGCTGCCCGCCGACCAGGGTGATCACGCCGATCGCAATAGCCGCGGGGATGCTGCGCAGATGACGGTGCCCGACGGCGCCGTAGGCGAGGTTCGCCACGATCAAGCCGAAGAACGTCACCGGGCCCACGAGGGCAGTGGATGCTGCCACCATGGCGGCGATCGCCACGATCACGTGCATCACGACGCGGCGATGGTCGACGCCGAGCGAGATCGCGGTGGTTTCGCCGAGCGACAGCACGTCGAGTTCTCGCCGAACCGGCCACAGCGATAGCAGAGATAGCGCGACCAGTATCGCTGTGGGCGCGAGCAGTTCGCGGTCGATGGAGGTGAAGCTGGCGAACGTGAGGTTCTGCACGATCGCGAAGGTGTCAGGGTCAAGCAGCCGCTGCAGAAACCCGGTGACCGATCGAAACAGCACGCCGAGCACGAGACCAGCCAGCACGATGACGTGCAGATCGAGTCGACGTTTCAGAAACAGCCACCAGTACAGCAGCACGATTGAACCCATCATCAGCAGCAGCTCGACGCCCCAAGAGGCGAGCGGCGGAGCGGAAACCAGAATGGCGGGACCGATTGCGAAGGCAACCAGCGTCTGGATCGCCAGGAACACCGCATCGAACCCCATGATTCCCGGGGTGAGAATGCGGTTCGCGGTGATGGTCTGAAACAGCACAGTCGCCGCGCCGATAGCGGTTGCCGCGATGACCATACCGAAGACTGTGCGACTGCGCAGTCCAAGCGCATACTCCCATTTGCCGGGCAGATCTATGAAGAGGAACACCACCATGACCACAACCGCGACGGCGCCGAGTGTGATGAGCGCCCCGGTGGGGTGGCGAAGCTGGCTGGTCGCGCGTCGCGCGCCGTCGACGAATGCGGCGGTCACGGGGTCACCGCCGTGGTGGCCGGCTTGCGCTTGCGCTTGCGCCGTGCGGATGCGGCGTCGTCGACGGGACGCGCTGTGCTCAGAAGCAGCCAGAGGAAGATGATGCCGCCCAGCACACCCATCACGACTGAGATCGGCAGCTCGTAGGGGAAACGCACGACGCGCCCGATGATGTCGCAGAGCAGCACGATGGCCGCGCCGAGGAGAGCGACGAGCGGAACCGCGCGTCGCATGTTGTCGCCGATGAGTCGGCTGACGATGTTGGGGGCGATCAAACCGAGAAATGGCAGCACCCCGGTCACGACCATGAGAATGCCGGTCACGACGGCGATGATCGTCACGCCCAGGCCCATCACCGCGCGGGTCTCAAGGCCGAGGCCGCGCGCGGTGTCGTCGCCCAGCCCAGCGACGGTGAAGCGGTCGGCGGCGATCCATGCGATGAGAGCTGCGGCAGCGGCGAAGTAGAGAATCTCGTAGCGCCCGCGCATGATGCTCGAGAAGTCGCCGATTCCCCAGCTGAGCAGCTCTTGAAGCATGTCGCCGCGGTAGGCGATGAAAGTCGTCACAGCCCCGATGACACCCGCGTAGAGAATGCCGACAATCGGCACTAGCACGCTTGAACGGGCGGGAATTCGGCGCGCGAGCAATAAGAATCCGACGACGCCGATCAGCGCGCCGACAGCGGCGAGCATCGCTTTGCCAGCGATCGGCAGGCCGGGAACGGCCAGCAGCACCGCAAGCAAAGCGAGACTGGCAGCATCCGTTGCTCCCGTGGTGCCTGGTTCAACAAATCGGTTGCGCACAAGCAACTGCATGATGAGGCCGGTGATCGCGAAGGCGGAGCCCGCGAGCACTAACGCGACGGTACGAGGCACACGGCTTGCAAACAGAATGAACGGATCGAGTTCAGCGACACCGATGAACAGTGAGATCGTCGCAAGGGCAGCCACAAGGGCTACCCCCGCGACGATCAGAATCGTGGGAGAGGCGCGTCTCAGAATTGCGCGCTCCCCGCTTCGGGGCGGTCAACCATCATTCAGGTCAGCTGATGGCCGCTTCGTGCACCGCGGTGAGAACGTTGTCGATGGCCGTGAGACCGTTGATCACGATGTACAACTCGCTTGCGGGCAGGTAGATGATCTGGCCTTGCTGAGCCGCGGTCGTCTCGGCGACGAGCTCGTTGTCGAGTGTCTCTTCTGCCGAAGAGCCTTCACCGGTTGCTGCGCCGCGGTCAAAGGCGAAGATCCAGTCGGGGTTGGCTGTGAGGATGAACTCGTTTGTAACCGTGTCACCGTGGGCTGAGCCTTCGGCGCCCGGCAGCTCTGCTGACACGACGGCCGGTGTCCATCCCAGTTCGTCGTAGAAGTATCCGAATCGTGAGCCTTCACCGAACGCGCCGTACTCGCCGCCCGAGATGCTGAGCACGAGGGCGGTGCCACTCGCCTCAGACTGGATCGTTGAGGCGAGTTCTTCGATGTCTGCGCTGAGGGCGGCGACCTCTTCTTCGGCGCCGAAGATCTCGCCGAGCTGTGCTGCGCGCTCGAGACCGGCGCTGGGCACGAAGGCTCCTGCATAGGCACCCGTGAGGTCGATGGTGGTCGAGATCTCTGAGAGCTCGTCATACTGACCGGTGCTGCGGGCTGCGGTGATGATCAGTTCAGGCTCGAGCTCGGCAACTGCTTCGAAGTCCGGTTCGAACAGCGTGCCGACCTTCGGCAGATCGGCGTACGCGGCGAGGTAGTCGGGCAGAGCAACGTCGGGAATACCCACGACCGAGTCGCCGGCGCCGATCGCGTCGAGCGTATCGAGTGTTGCGATATCGAAGGTCACGACCGACTCAGGGTTGGCAACGACCTCTACCGAGTCACGTGCAACCTCGGTGTCTTCTTCGTAGTAAGACTCGCCCTCTTCTTCTACGAAGACGAGGGTGGGCTTGGCGTCTTCCACAACTACGACGTCGGTCGTCTCAGGTGCCGCAGTGCCTGCGTCGTCTGAGCTCGAGCAGCCAGCGAGTGCAAGGGCGGAAATGCTGAGCGCTGCGAGGGGCGCAGCGAAACGAATTCTGGTGTGCATGTAGGTAAGCCTAACCTAATTCGCATTCGGGCAAAGTTTGCTACCCTCTGCCCGCTGACGACGACGCGAACGTTCGTCAGATTTGCGCGCCGTCGTCGTCCCGATTTTCGAGACCGACGTTCTTGCCGCGCCACGACTCATAGGCGATCAGCCAGCCGATCGACACAGCTGCAGCGAGGATGATGCCGAGCAGCAGGCTTCCCCAGATCGCACCGAAGATGATGCCCAGCGTGAACATAAGAGCTGTGCCGACAGCCCATCCAGAGTGTCCGCGCGTCCAGCCGCGGCTGCGTGTAGAAGCCATCACGCCAGCATAGGGGGAACCGGGTCTATCAGCATCCGTAGAGTGGACAGGCCTGCTCGACAGAACGGAATCGCATATGACGCTGAACGTCAGCCCGCTCACCCTCGGCACTTCTGGTCTGGGGCGCAACAGCCTGCCGGGATCTGCTGAAGAAACGGCCGCCGTGCACATTGCCGTCGATCTGCTGTCGAGCGAACACACTTTCGTCGACACGTCGAACAGCTATGCGGGCGGACGCAGTGAGTCCGTTATCGGCCGCGCGCTGCGGCAGGTGGGAGAGGAGTCGCGCTATCGCGTGATCTCGAAGGTTGATTGCGACCCTGAGACGGGAGCGTTCGGCCGCGATCGGGTATTGCGGTCGTTCGACGAGACGAAGGCCAAACTCGGTGTCGACCGCTTGCCGCTGCTGCACTTTCACGACCCGTACTCCGTGTCGTTTGAAGAAGCGGTCGGCCGTCGCGGTGCACTGGAGGCCCTCATCGAACTGAGGGAGTCGGGCCAGGTAGATGCGATTGGCATCGCTGCCGGGCCTGTTCCGATGATCGAACGCTATTTGCAGACTCAGGTCTTTGACGCGGTGCTCTGTCACAACAGGTACACCCTGGTAGACCAGTCGGCAGCTTCGATGTTTGCCGCCGCCAAAGAGCAGGGACTCACGGTGTTCAACGCGGCACCATTCGGTTCAGGTCTGCTCGCTAAGGGGCCGGGCTCGCAGTATCACTACGCTCCTGCGAGCGAAGAGCTGCAAGCGTGGGTTGCGAAGGCAATTGACGTCTGCGCAGAGCACGAGGTCACGCTGCCCGCGGTCGCGTTGCACTTCTCGCTGCGCAACGCGAATATCGACAGTACAATCGTCGGCGTAGTGTCTCCCGGCCGGCTCCAGCAGCTCAACGACTTGCACGCGGAGGTAGTGCCTGACGAGGTGTGGGGAGCGATTGCCGCACTCGGTTCAGCCCCCGCCGCAATCGACGACAGCCAGTACCGCTGAAGGCGCTCACGCCTTCTTGGTCTCCGCGGCGCCGCCCGCCCAGTGAGTCGCACTATCCAACGCCTCGAGGGGAAAAACCTTCACCTCGGCGGGCACCATGAACGCGACTCCATGCACGATCTCGGCGATCAGCGAGTGGTTGGTCACGAGGGCGATGCGACCCCAGCGGCTGTGGGGCTTACCGCCAAGGGCCGCGTCCTGCCACATTGCGCCAAGGCTGTAGCGCTCAAACTCATCACCGAGGACGAACACAATGTTCACGCGGTCGCGAACCTCAAGCGCGGCGTCAATCGCCGGGTCCAATACCGCCTCGTAATCTGACGCACTGATTTCGCCCACTGCGCGGAATCCTAAGACGCCGTCCGGAAGGTCTGAAAGTGTCTCAATCATGCGCCCAATCATGGCCTGGTCGGCGGCGTGGCGCCACCGTGTCGCGATCGGGGGATGTTCGTCAGCGCGCTCGATGGTCTTCGGGATGCAGTCGCGGCCCCTTGCGGGGTTCGATGACTCCGCTCGCACCGATGAGCCGGATCACCCGTTGGCGCTGCCCCGACCAGCGGGCGAGCAGGTGCAGCATCCCGTCGTCATCCACCCGGCTTCCGGTGAGCGCGAAACCCACCTGGTGAGCGAGGTGATAATCGCCCACGCTGACGGCGTCGGCGTCTCCGAGTGCGCGGATTCGCGTTTCGGCAGATGTCCAAGGTCCTATTCCGGGCTGGCCGACCAGCACTCGATCGACGGCTTCGCCATCGACGGCGTTGTGAATGCTCTGCACCAGTGCCCGGCCGTGCCGAGCGGCGCGGACGATGGTCTTCGACTGTGGTGGTTCGAGCCCGGCCCGGTGCCATGCCCACGACGGAATATGGCGCCATTCCTCGATTGAGGGGGTGGCGAAGAGCGGCCGAGGCGTCGGTCCGGGCGCACGGGTGCCGAATGCGCGCACCAGGTGCCTCCAGGCGCCGAAGGCTTGCATTCCGGTGACTTTCTGCTCGATGATCGCGCTCGCAAGCGCGTCGAAGACGAGGTCGGTGCGGCCGATTCTCAAACCCGGGTTGTCGTGGTGCGCCGAAGCGATGAGCGGATGCTGCTCCGCGTCGAAGCCACTGGGGTCGTCGTCGCGTCCACACAGAGACGGCATCTGCTCGAGCGCCCACGCAGATCCGGGCCCCCATGCGGCCGCCCGGATCACACCGCGTGAGGTTTCCCGAAGGGCGAGCGTGGCGATGCCCTCGGGAGTGCGCGAAGCGTGCCAAATAACACTCGGCGTCACACAGAACGTGGGATCTCCGGCGCCGTGGCGCTGAGCGAGCACTGTGCGACGCAGATCGAGTGGGTGCGGCGGACGGTACTCGGTCTGCACCGGACGCTCGGACCACGCTTCGCGCTCTGCGACGCGTGCTAGCGGGGGCGCTTCCAGGCTCATCCCCACACCCTATGCTGACCCCTCCGACACGGAAGAACCTGATCGCAAGGCCGCGAGTTCAGCCGCGGACGATCAGAAGCGGTCAGGTGACGGTGTGCCGTGCCCGTAGCGGATGATGACATCGGCGTGGCGGTCGAATCGGTACCCGACTCCGCGAACGGTGCGCACGATGTCTTCGTAACGGCCGAGCTTGGCACGCAATCTGCGCACGTGCACGTCAATCGTGCGTTCGCCAGGGGCTTCGTCTTCGGTTGCACCCTGCCAGAGGGAGTTCACGAGTTCGGTGCGCTCGATGGTGCGGCCTTCGCGCAACACGAGGTACTGCAGCAATTCGAACTCTTTGAAGGTGAAGGCAGCCGAGTCGCCGTCGATGAGTACGCGCTTGCGTGAGATGTCAACGACAACGCCGCCATCGATGGGTTCGTCATCGATGGGTTCTTCGGGCTTGGTGCGGGCAACCGCTGAGGGCTCGTGCAGCGCGAGGCGCACCACGTCGACATCGCGGCCGCCGGCACCTGCGGGGGCAAGCGCCACGGTGGCGTAGGTTTCGGCTTCGGGGGCAAGTTCGCCGATCGTGCGCCGAATCGCATCGACGAGAGTTCCGAGGCTGACACCGGCCGCGGCTGCCTTGGCTTCATCGAGACCGACGTACAGGGCGAAGCCTCGCGGGGCCGTTCCTGTGGGAACAGCTCGCGGCGGCGCTGCCGCTGCAGGCTCAGGCGCGAGTTGGGGCGTAGGTGCGGTCACGGCGCGAAGGTGGCGAGTCGTGGACGGTCGTTCGAGGAGAGCGTTGGTTGACATGATGATGGTCCTAGCGGGAGAGGAACCCTGGCCGAGGCCGACAGATGAGGGGTTCGAGTCTTGTTGCCCTGTGAGGCGATGCCCAACGTGGGGCGGGAAGCGAAGCAACCGGACGCACGTGATCGACGCGCGCCTGCGGCACTTCGGGGACTCGGGAACATGACGCGAGTGACGGCGTCGTCAGAGTCCAGCAGGTTCACCGTGCTAGTGGCACATTCGACAACAAGTAGCACCGCGGCCGGCCATCATCATGCCGGCAGCTCCGTTCGCCTCCCAGGCGGACAGTACGCGTGCGTTGTCAGTCATGTGGCCGATTATGACGCAGTGCGTCGCCATACGTCAAATCACTACCACGTCGGTGAGGCCCAGATGGGATTGTTACGACGACGCCGGTGTAAGCAACTGCGCGACGCGCGGACGCATCGGGCCGACTCGCACTCATCGGGCGTAGCCTGACCACATGGTTGACCTGCGATTTGCTCACGAACCGGACTCCTCCCGCTACACCCTTCACCGAGGTGACGACCTCGTCAGTGCGCTCGACTATCGCGATGACGGCAAGATCGTCGCCTTGACGCGCGCATACACGGTGCCAACTTTCCGAGGCCACGGCTACGCGGGAGAAATTGTCGATCGAGCGGTCGCCGAACTCGAGGACGCGGGTGAACGAAAAGTCAGCCCGGTGTGCTGGTACGTCGCTGATTGGTTTGCTGCGCACCCTGGCCGGGCGGGAATTCTGCAGGGGCGCGGTTAGACATAGGCCGCATCGCCCTCACTGTCAAGCCGTTCGCGACGCCGACCTCGAGCGAGGAGAGTGGATGCATCACGAATGAGGGGATCGCAGTGAGCGACACAAATCACCACGGGCAAGATGAAGGTCGGCAAAGCCTTGACGCAGGCGCAGCCCAGCGTGCGGACCACGGTCTCGGAGCGGGCGCGAATCAGACGCTGCCGGCTATGGACCAGAACAACGCCTCGGGCGATGAGAAAGTCGCCGGGATCCTCGCGCAGACCCGGGCTGATTTCGGTGGCGAGTCCGCCGGTCGCATAGCGGAGGTGCTGGCGCAACGCTTCGAGCAAGCGGGCGTGCAAGTGTCAGAAGATGAGGTCGCTGGATACGCAGCCGACATTTCTGGCTAGTCGCAGTGGATGTACTGCGAATTGGGCGGGGCCGTCGGATAGCTGCATGCATCGGGAACCGCGCTCTGCGCTAGGAGCGCCCACCCCACGCACGCCAAGACAACAATCGCCGAGAACGACCCGACAAACCGGGTCACCATCGTCTCTCTCATCGTTGCTCCTCCTCGCGCTTCACGCCATCGCGAATCGTTCACTGTGAATGCGCGCAACTGGAACGCCCAATTCGACGAGTGCTGATTGCGCAGTGTCCATCACGGGCCCTGCCGCGCACATGAAGTACTGCATGCGCGCCCGGTTCTCTGGGAGCACTTCGTCGAGCAGCTCGCGGCTAATGCGACCGGCGCGTCCGTTCCAATTTGTGCCCGGCTGGCTGATGGTCTGCACGACGGTGAGATTGGCCATGCGCTCATTCAATTGATTGACCTCCGCGCTGCAGATCACTTCGCTCTCGTTGCGATTGCCGAGAATGAGCCAGCACGGCCGATGGTCGCCGCGATCTGCCATCGTCGTGAGCATGCTCAGCATGGGGGTGACCCCCACCCCTGCCGCGATGAATACGAAGCCTGGGCCCTCGTTGTCGTCCATCGTGAGCTGACCCCATGGGCCATCCAGATACACGATCGCGCCGGGTTCGAGCTCGCCCACCCGGGCAGTGAATCCGTGTTCCGTCTTGATCGTGAACTCCACGCTCTGTGGGTTCTCGGCGCTCGAAGAAAACGAGAACGGGTGGTAGTTGATCGAGAACGGGTTGCGCCCGGTTTGAATCCATGCGTATTGCCCTGCCGAGAACGAGAAGCCTTGACGGCCGTAAGAGTCCGACGACACCGGCTCCAGACGCACGGTGTGTGACCCCAACGGCTGTGGTCGCACGTGCACCACTCGCCACCTGCGCCGCCATCGCGACAGCGGGCGTATCACGCGAACCCAAAGACCGATCCAGATGAACACCGCCGAGTACACGACCCACAGCGCGCGCTCCCAGGGTTCGCTGACGTAGTAGCCGATGAGCAACACATGCGCTACTCCGGTCACAACGACCAAGACGGCGAGAACAGAATGCAGAACCTGCCAGGTCTGGTAGGGAATCTTGAGGCGACGGCGCCACACCGAGGTGATGATCAGGATGCTGAGCAGTACGACCGAGGCGACCGCGAACTTTGCTCGTGGGGGAGACGTGAACGGATTGAGCAGGGCAAGGAATCTGGCATCCCATACGAAGAGGATGATCGGGTGAGCGAAGATCAGCACGGCTATCAGGGCGGTTATCTGGCGATGGACGCGCAACAACACGTCGGGTCCAAAAAGCCCGGTCACGTGCACGCTTCGCGCAGCGATCACAAACTGCAGTCCCATCAGGGATAGTCCGACGAACCCGGCTGCCACCGAGAGGTTCACCCAGAACCCTCGTCCCGGATCGAGTTGGATCAGACTCAGCGCAAGCGGAGCAAGCGCGATCAGCAGATATGCAAGCACCCACAGGGCGGCGCGAACAGGGTGGTGCATGGCACCTCCCCAGGGTGAGCGTCGATCAAGTGTTTGTCGATCATCTGGTACGACCAGATCCAATCATTCGAGCAGAGATCGCCCGGCGAGGCAAATGTCGCGTCACGGTTGGGAGCCCGGCGGTCAATCCCGCGCTTTCGGAGCGCCCTGACGGCGATGTCGGAGGCTCTGCCTACGGTTGGTCTATGCGGATCTTGCACACCTCTGACTGGCACATCGGACGCACCTTTCATGGCAGCTCCACGCTCGATGCGCTTCGTGTTGTGCTTGCGGCGCTCGTCGATCAGGTGCGTGAGAACAACGTCGATGTGGTGATCGTTGCTGGCGACGTCTTCGATTCGGCGATGCCCGCCGCAGACTGCTACTCCGTGCTTTCCGACACGCTGGTCGCGCTGCGTGACGCAGGCGCTCAGGTAATCGTGACGAGCGGAAACCACGACTCAGCGGCGCGCCTCGGCTTTCAGTCGAAGCTCTTGCGCGATGGCATCTTCATCGTCACTGACCCGCGTTCGATCGGAACCCCGATCACCATCAGCGATGAGTTCGGACCAGTGCACTTCTATGGAATTCCGTTCCTCGAGCCTGCCCTCGTGCGCCACGTCTGGAACGACGTGCCGTTGCGTTCGCAACGCGACACTCTCACGCACGCCATGACGCGAGTGCGCAACGACATGCAATCGCGAGCCGGTCGCTCGGTGGCGATTGCGCACTGCTTCGCGGCGGGAGTTGATCCGACTCCGCAACTCGAACGCGACATCCAGCAAGGCGGACTCGACGTCGTGCCGCTCGAGGTCTTTGCCGACGTCGATTACGCCGCGTTGGGTCACATTCACGGACGCCAGCGACTCAGCGAACACGTGCGATACGCGGGTGCGCCGCTTCACTACAGTTTCGGCGAAGGCAGCAAGCCTCGCGGCGGCTGGTTGGTGGATCTCGATGCGGACGGACTCTCGACGGTTTCGACGTTCGAGCTGCCGGTTCCGCGTGCTTTGGTCACGCTTACGGCATCGCTTGAAGAGCTGCTCGACCCCGAACTGTTTCCTGAGGCCACTGATGCTTGGGTGTTCGCTCGCTACACCGACATCCCACCCCAGCCAGACCCGATGCGACGGCTGCAAGCACGTTTTGCGCACTGCGCGAAGGTGGCTCACACGCCCTCGGTCGTGCACGAAGATCATGCCGCATCATTCGGCGCCCGCGTTCGCGCAGTACGCAACGACGCTGAGCTTTTCGAGGCATTTCTCACCCACGTCAGAAACGGCGTCGGTGCCGACGAAGCAGAATCGCAGATCATCCGTGAGCTGGTCGCGGAGCGGTCTCTGGCCGAAATCGCTGGATGAAACTGCACAGGTTGGAGCTCGAGGGCTTCGGGCCGTTCCGACAACGCCAGGTCGTCGACTTCGATGTATTCGATGACCACGGTATTTTCCTGATCTCAGGGCGCACGGGAGCGGGCAAATCGAGCATTCTCGACGGCGTGAGTTTTGCGCTATATGGGATGGTGCCCCGCTACGAGGGTGCCGGGCGGCGATTGCGCAGCGACTTCAGTGCGCCGACCGACCCCACTGAAGTCTTGCTGGAGTTCTCCGCCAATGACGAGCGTTACCGAATCGTGCGATCGCCCGAGTATGAACGGCCCAAAGCACGGGGGGAAGGCACAACCACCGAGAAGGCGCGCGTCGAGGTCTCTGTGAAAGACGGGGGTGTGTGGCGAGCATTGACGACAAGTGCCAAAGAGGCGGGAACGCTGATTTCGGAAGAGATAGTGGGTCTCACCGGATCGCAGTTCCTTCAGGTCATTCTTCTCGCCCAGAACCGGTTCGCCGAGTTCCTCCTCGCAGGAAATGATGAACGGCAGGCTCTGCTTCGCAACCTCTTCGGAACCCGCACGTACGGTGCATACCAGGTCACGCTTGATACCCGTCGGCGCGAGTCGCAACGCCAGCTCGACAGGCAGGGCGACGAGGTCGAGTTTCTTCTTGCCGATGCCGAGCGACTCATCGACGAGCATCGGCTGGGCGGCGATGCGAGTGTGGAGACCGCGATAGACAGCGGGCGTGCCGCGAACACGAAAGATCGCCTCGCTGCGGTCGAGAGAGCAATTCAGCGCGCGCGCTACGCCGTGGAACAGACAGACTTCGCGCGCGACGCGGCGAACGAGGCCTATCGGGGTGCCGAAGCGGCACATAACGAGCGAAAGCATGTGCGCGCTCAACAAGAGAAGCGAGCGGTGGTGCGAGAAGCGCTGGCTGCTCTCGAAGCGCGACGTGGCTCGATCGACGGCGAGCGACTTCGGCTGCAGCGAGCTGTCGAGGCCGAAGGTTTGCGCGCCCCGCTCGAGAGCGTCGCGAGCTCGCGCCAGGTGCTCGAGAGACTCCGTCGTGCTGAGATGGAGGCGGCAAGCCGGTGGCGTGCCGTTCCCGGGCACACAGACCTTGACGATGATCAGTTTTCGGCGCTGATCGAGACGATCACCGGGCAGCTCGCAATTTGGCAGGCGGCCGCGTCAACAGAAGATGAAATGCTCGCGCGTTCCGCTGAGCTGGCGATGCTCGATGAGAGTCTTGCCAGCGACGAACGAGCACTCGCCGCTGTGGCGGAGCGGCTTGCCGAGGTCGCGGCGCGAATACCCGCAATTGAAGCAGCGCTGCCCCCGCTCGAGGCAGACGCCGCGCGCCGTGAGAGCGCTGAGGAACGGGTGGCCTCGTTGCGTCTTCGCGCTAGCGCTGCACAAGACGCTGAACGGCTTCGGGCTAGCGCGAGTGAGGCTGACGCTCAAGAACTGACCGCTGCACGAGAACATTCGGATGCTGTGGCCGCTGTGACCTCACTCTTGCGCCGCCGCCTCGAGGGTGCGGCGGGCGAGATCGCGTCGAATCTGAGCGAGGGTGAACCATGTGCGGTCTGCGGTTCGCTTGACCACCCGCAACCCGCGGCGCCCCTCGCGCAACGCATCAGCGAAGACGATGTTGCCGCGGCGCAAGAAGCCGCTGAGGCGGCAGCCGCCGGGGCGCGGCTCGCGTCAGAAGTGGCCCGTGCGCTGCGTACGGACCTCGCAGATGCGGTCGCGCGGGCTGGGAGTGAAACCAGCGAGCAGCTTGCAGCTCTGCTGGCAGAAGCCACCGACGCGGTGCGCAAAGCCGAAGCGGCATCGAGCGAGCGGCAGATGTGTGCTGACGAACTGGCGACTTTGCGCGCCGAGGCAGAGCAAAGTCGGGCATCGAGTGTCGCAGCCTCGCAGCGCATCGCTGCTGCGCGTGAGAAGCGTGCTCACCTTGCCGCGCAGATTGAGTCGAGCGAAGCGGCTGTGCGTTCAGCGCGGGGAGAGTTCGCATCAATCAACGATCGAATTGCAGACGCGCGACAGCGGCGCGATCGCGCGCGTGACTGCATGGCGGCACGGGCTGAGGTGGTCGTCGCCGATCGTGCGCTCGTGGTCGCGACCGCCGATCTCGATCAGCGCATCGCCGACTCAGGCTTCGCCGATGCCACGGAGGCTTCGGCTCTGTTGCTTCGCTCCGAAGTTCGAGCAGAGATCGATGAGCGAGTTCGTTCGTTTGAAGCTGAGCTCGCCGGCCAGCGTGAGGCGCTGCGGGTGCTTGAGATAGAACTGGCGGGCGCCCCAGAGATGCTCGTCGACACGCACGAGACAGAGTTGGCTCTGGCACGCGCGCAAGCAGATCGCGACCGTCACGCCGAGCTCGCCACCGAAGCCGCTGCGACAGCCCGTCGACTCAACGATGTGTACGCGCGTGCCGAGGCAGCAGACGCGGCGACGTCTGCTGCCTCGGCTGAGCACCAGCTGCTGGCGGGGCTGGCTGACGCGGTGGCAGGACGCAACGCGAAGAAGATGGACCTTGAAACATTTGTGCTCGCGGCCGAGCTTGAAGAAATCGTGATCGCCGCAGCGCGTCGACTCGAAGAGATGTCGGGCGGGCGGTACCGACTGCGGCACACCGATGCTCTCGCCGCGCGAAACAAGGCGTCCGGGCTCGGACTCGAGATCATCGACGCCCACACCGCAAAGGCGCGATCGCCGCAGTCTCTCTCGGGAGGTGAAACTTTTCTCGCCTCACTAGCGCTGGCTCTGGGCCTTGCCGAGGTCGTCACAGCACGTGCTGGCGGCGTGAAGCTTGACACCCTGTTTATAGACGAGGGTTTTGGCTCGCTTGATAGCGAAACGCTTGAGCTTGCGATGGCAACTCTTGACGAGCTGCACCAAGGTGGACGCACCGTGGGAATCATCAGCCATGTGGCAGCGATGAAGGAACGAATCACCTCGCACCTCAACGTCGAGGCGTCGGCGTCTGGGCCGAGCATCATCCGGCAAACGGCGCTGTCGGGCTGACATCGTGGACGCTCGTGGCCATATCGAACGTGGCCACGATTACGCTGTAGGGGTGACCAAGAACAGCATCTGGACCATCGTCGGCGTAATCGTGGCGATTGTTATCGCCTGGGTGTTGGTGAACGCACTGTTCGCGCTGATCGGCGTCGTGTTCAAGTTGCTAGTTGTGGCGGTGGTGGCACTGCTGGTCTTTCTTGCGTTGCGCTACTTCTTCGCTAACCGCGCATCGTCTTAGTGCAGGCTTTCAGCCGCCATTGGAGATCAGGCCGACCACACCTGAACCGACCATGTAGAGCCCGACGCTACCCGCGACGATCCACAGGATGATGCGTGCGGATGACGGCTTGTTCGATCCTTTGTCGGGGCTGCTCACGTCTACGAGCGTAGCCTGACACCTGCCCTCCTCGCGTGGCGCGCTTTCGTCTGCGGCTCTGCTGAGACAGGATAAAGCTGAGTCAAGAAAAAGCCCGAGACCAGAAATGTGCGCGGCGCCCGCCGCAGAACGAGGTGGAATATGCAATCCGTGCTCCTTGACACTCCGGCGGGCATCATCGCTCGGCTCGGCTGGGATCCGAAGATGAGCGAACATGACCGCAAACGTGCCTTGGCGCGTGAAATCATCGCCCCGAAGCTCGGAGTTGAAGAGCGCAAAGTTCGGGTAGAGCGCGAGCTACCAGGCAAGTTCGGATTTCACACCCAGCTGGCGGCTGAGGTCGACGGCGAGCAGGTGCCGCTCTCGATCCGCAACGCGAGCTATCGCGCGGCTACCCTGGTCGCCGTCTATGATCCGTCTATCGTCGTCGGCATCGATTTGCGTGACTCGCATCCCGACGAGGCCACTATTCACCAGATGCAGCGGCATTCTCATCTGTTCGACGAAGAGAATATTCCCAAACTCGTTGAGCACTGGACCCGGGTACAGGCGGTACGAGACGCCGACGGTCGCGGATCGCGCGTCGCCGGCGAGCTAGTGCGACTCGACTCACCACTGACAAAGGGTTGGGTTCCCGACCGGCGTGTGTACTACACGCTCGCCGATCTCTCGCGCGACAGCTGGGTTATCACGCTCGCATATTTGATGCCGGCGGAGTAATCAACTAGTCGTCTGCGAAATCGGGCAGTGCCGCCGCCAGCTCAGCGAGCCATACTTTCGCGTTGCCATCAGACGGCGCTCGCCAGTCGCCTCGCGGTGACAGTGAACCGTACGCCGACACCTTGGGGCCGTTCGGCATAGCCGAGCGTTTGAACTGGGCGAACCCGAAGTACCGCTTCAAGAATACGGTGAGCCACTTCGAGACTGTCGGCAGATCATAGGCGTAGCGATCTTCGGTGGGGAAGCCTGGCGGCCAGGCTCCCGCATCCTTGTCTGCCCAGGCGTGCGCCGCCAGGAATGCAATCTTTGACGGGCGGAACCCGTAGCGCATGATGTGCGCAAGCGCGAAGTCATGCAGCGCATAGGGCCCGATGCGATCTTCGGTCGACTGCAGCTTGCCGTCTTGACCCGCTGGCACCAGCTCGGGCGAGATCTCGGTATCGAGTACCGATTGCAGCACGGTCGCTTCGGCGTCGTTGACGCCCTCACCTTCGGCGATCACCCACCGGATGAGGTGTTGAATCAGTGTCTTCGGAACCCCCGAGTTGACGGAATAGTGACTCATCTGGTCGCCCACACCGTAAGTGCACCAACCGAGTGCCAGTTCGGAGAGATCAGAGGTTCCAATCACGATGCCACCGTTTTGGTTCGCGAGTCGGAAGAGAAAGTCGGTGCGCACTCCGGCCTGCACGTTCTCGAATGTGACGTCGTACAGTGGTTCACCGCCCGCGAACGGGTGGCTGATTCCCTTGAGAAGTTCGGTGGCCGCAGGCTGAATGTCGATGGTCTCGATCGACGCGCCAACGGTTTCAGCCAGTGCAATGGCGTTCGATTTTGTGTGACCGCTGGTAGCAAAGCCGGGCATCGTGTAGGCGAGAATTTCGCTGCGCGGTCGGTTCATCCGGTCCATCGCCCGTGCCACCACGAGCAGGGCATGGGTGGAATCGAGCCCTCCACTGAGGCCGATGACAGGCCGTGGCCGGCCGATCGCCTCTAGTCGCTGCACGAGCCCCGAGACCTGGATGTTGAATGCCTCGTAGCAATCCTGGGCCAGACGGGCGGCGTCGTCGGGCACGAACGGAAACCGATCCAGCGGTCGCTTCAAACCGATATCGGTCGCTGGAGGCTGCAGATAGGTTTCGATGGTGAGGAACGGAGCGTCATTCGTCAACCGGTTGTCGTCAAAAGTCCCTTGGCGCAAGCGATCCTGACGCAACCGGTCAAGGTCGACGTCGGCGACTGATCGGCGTGGTCCCTCGGGGAAGCGCTCCGTCTGCGCCAGCAGCGTTCCGCCCTCATAGATCATCGTCTGGCCGTCCCACGACACATCGTTCGTGGATTCTCCCGCGCCAGCCGCCGCGTACGCATACGCCGCAAGACAACGCAATGACTGGGATTGCGCGAGTGTTCTGCGATCGTCGGCTCGCGCAATCGTGATCGGGCTGCCGCTTAGATTCAGCAGTACCGTCGCGCCCGCCAGTGCGGCCTTCGACGACGGTGGGATCGGCACCCACATGTCTTCACACACTTCAGCGTGGAACGTCAGCCCCTCGACATCTCGAACGTCGAAAAGCAGGTTCGTGCCGAAGACCGCTTCGGTCTCACCAATCCGAATGGTCTCTCCAGACCACTCCTCGCCGGGGGCGTACCACCGGCGCTCATAGAACTCACGGTAGGTGGGCAGGTATGCCTTGGGCGCGACTCCGAGTATCTCTCCTCGGTGGATGACCACAGCGCAGTTGTAGAGGCGATTGCGGTGACGCAATGGTGCACCCACGACCAAGACCGAGAAGAGATCTGTTGAGGCCGTCACAATCGTGTTGATGGCCACGGCGACCGCGTCGAGCACTGCGTCTTGCATGACCAGATCATCGATGGCATAGCCGGTGAGGCAGAGTTCGGGAAACACCGCGATAGCGACAGACTCGGCATCGCATTCCCGAGCCGAGTCGATAACTGCTCTCGCGTTGGCGGCAGGGTCGGCGATTGAAACCGGAAGGGTGCACGCAGCCACGCGGGCGAAGCCGTGCCGGTATGCGCTTGCGAAGGGGAGGCTGGTGCTCACCCCTCCAGTCTGTCAGGTGCGCCGCGCGAGGGCACCCCTGATGATGTCGGCGCTCGGGGCTAGTGTCGTGAATGAAGGGGATGCATGCGCTACATCGAGCAAGACAATCGAATCATCTGGAGTGCCAGCGACCTGAAGGCCGCGGCCGAGTGCGAGTTCGCATGGGTGCGAGGAATCGACGTGCGGCTCGGGCGAACGCCGGCTGTCGATGAGCCTGAAGACCTCACGCTCGAGCGCGCTGGTCGATTGGGCACCGTCCACGAACACCGTGTGCTCGATCAGTACATTGCACAGTTCGGCGACCGAGTCGTGACGATTCCCGAAGTGCGTTCATCGAACGCAGAAGGTCTCGCCGATGCTGTTGCCAAAACGAACGCGGCTCTCGCGTCTGATGCAGCAGTCATTTTTCAAGCAGCCTTTGCTACCGAAGAATTCGTCGGATTCGCGGATTTCCTGGTGCGTGATGAAGACGGCAGATGGCTGGTGCAAGACACCAAGCTCGCACGACGCGCGCGAGTGACGGCGCTCATGCAACTCGCCGCATATGTCGACCAGCTTGACCGTCTTGCCGTGCCCCGCGCCTCCCAAGTGCAGCTATTGCTCGGAGACGGGACCGTGAGCGAACACGACGTTGACGATCTCATGCCAGTATTCGCTCTGCGGCGCGAGCGGCTCTTCGCATTGATCGCCGATCGCGAGCTTGAGTCAGGTGCAGAGGGTGAGCCGATTGCCTGGGGAGACGCTCGCGGTGAACTTGACGTGTTCGCGTGCGGTCGCTGCGCCACGTGCGATGGCGAAGTCATCGCGTCGCGCGATCTGCTGCTGGTTGCAGGAATGCGCCCTGTTCAGCGCGCACGACTGCGAGACGCCGGCATCACGACGGTCGACGAGCTCGTGTCGGCCGCGCTCCCGCCGAAGGGTATGAGTGTCGAGGCATTCTCGATGCTTCGCACCCAGGCGAGGCTGCAACTGGCTAGTCCCGCGGGCGGCGTGGTTGAGCAGCACCCATCGCAGCAGGACGAAGATCTAGCTCCGCCGATTCCCACCTTCGAAGTTGTTGCTCCGAGCGCCCTTGGTGCCTTGCCCAGGCCAAGCGTGGGGGATCTCTTCTTCGATTTCGAAGGCGATCCGCTTCACTCCGAGCCAAGGGCGAGCGGAACTGAGCCGGCACTCTGGGGCATCGACTATCTGTTCGGCTGGGTTGACAATCTTGACCAGTACACGGCGCTTTGGGCTCATTCCTTCGACGAAGAGAAGCGTGCGCTCGAAAGCTTCCTCGACATTGTCGCGATGCGTCGACGTGAGCATCCCGACATGCACATCTACCACTATGCTCCCTACGAGCCAACTCACCTCTTGGCTATGGCAGCGCGGTACGGCACTCGCGAGGCGGATGTGGATCGTCTGCTTGCAGACGGCATCTTCGTCGACCTTTACCCCGTTGTTCGGCGTGCGCTGAGAGTGGGATCGCGGTCGTATTCGATAAAGAAACTCGAGCCGCTCTATATGGGCGCAGATGTGCGTACGAGCGATGTGCAGAAGGGCGACGACTCGATCGTGCGCTACGTCGAAGCACGTGCGCTCGACGCGGATGGCGCGCACGACGAGGCCCGTGCGATATTCGATGACCTTGCCGACTACAACCGCTACGACTGCGTGTCGACCCGTCGCTTGCGCAATTGGCTGGTCGACCGTGCTCGTGAGGCGAACCTTCGTCCTTCCGCAAACCCCGACCCATCCGAGACGGTCTACGAGCCGTCGGCTCGCTCTGTGCTGCTCAACGCTCTTGCTTCCGAGCATGACCCCGTGTCGCCTCGCGCGCAGTCGCTGCGCATGGCCGCAGCCGCGATCGACTATTACCCCCGTGAAGCCAAGAGCTTCTGGGCGATGCACTTCTTACGTCTTCGTGAACCCGTCTCGATGTGGCAAGAGTCTCGTGATGTCGTCGTGGTGGATGCCGCGCGCTCGCGTGTACTCGAAGATTGGCACCGCCCTGAAGGGCGCCGAGTAGACCGCCGCGTCATCGAACTGCGTGGCGAGTTGGCGCCCGGCACGCGGTTGGGCGAGGGCTCAAAGCCATTCGCGCTGTACGAGCTGCCGGTTCCCTTTCCGTTCGCCGCTTCACCTCGATTCATTCACGCCGATCATGCGATCACGATCATCGAGTCGCTCGACGATGGTGCCATTGTGGAAGAAACCGCGATCAGTGGTGAAACCTGGAACAACCTGCCGATTGCGTTGACGCCTGCGGCGCCGCCGCGCGCCGCGAATCAACAGTCAGCGATTGACGCCTGGGCTGACACACTGATCGACTCAGCCGCAGAACTCCCCGCGGGCGCAGCGACTGACTTGATCGCACGACGACCCCCTCGCACGCTCTCGGGTGAGCTTCCCCGGGCGAACGGTGACGATGTCGACGCCATTGCCCGAGCCATTGTCGACCTTGATCGCAGCTATCTCGCGGTGCAGGGCCCTCCCGGCACCGGGAAAACCTATGTGGGCTCGCACGTGATCGCGCGGCTTGTGGCAGAGCACGGGTTCAAGGTTGGCGTTGTGGCGCAGTCCCACGCAGTCGTTGAGAACATGCTCGATCGCGTGGTGGCTGCGGGCCTGGAATCGTCGCTGGTGGGGAAGGCGCCGAAGGACCCGTTCGCACCCGCTCACCCGTTTACGGTGCTCAAGAAAACCGGCATCGCTCAATTCGCTTCGGAACACGAGGCGAGTGGCTACGTGATCGGCGGCACCGCGTGGGATTTCGCCCACGAAGCTCGAGTGCCGCGAGGCAGCCTCGATTTGCTCGTCATCGACGAAGCTGGCCAGTTCTCACTTGCGTCGACAATCGCCGTGTCGTTGGCGTCGCCGCGACTGCTCTTGCTTGGTGACCCGCAGCAGCTGCCACAGGTGAGCCAGGGCACGCATCCCGAGCCAGTCGACACGTCTGCGCTCGGATGGGTGATGGACGGATCCGACGTCATCCCTGCCGACTATGGCTACTTTCTCGCGCGCACCTGGCGCATGCATCCCGAAGTTGCTCAGCCAGTGTCAAGACTGTCGTACCGCGGCGAGCTGCGCGCGCACCCGTCGACGGCGCATCGTTCGATTGCGGGGGTGTCTTCAGGGGTGATCCCGGTGCCCGTCCGACATCGCGGAAACGCCACGGCCTCGCTCGAGGAGGCTGAGGCGGTCGTTGAGCTCGTGACTGACCTGATCGGACGAGAATGGACCGACGTGACCGTCGGCGCTGACGGCGATATCAACGTCGAGTCGCCGAGGCCACTCGACACCGCTGACATCATCGTGGTCACTCCCTACAACGCTCAACAAGTGACCGTCGAAGAAGCTCTCATGGCCGCTGGGTATGCCGCAGTCCGCGTCGGCACGGTCGATAAGTTCCAAGGCCAAGAGGCAGCCGTCGCTATCGTCTCACTCGCCGCATCTGCGGGGCGAGATGCGCCGCGGGGGTTGGAGTTTCTGTTGCTACGCAATCGCCTGAACGTCGCGATTTCACGCGCTGAGCACACCGCATACATCGTGCACTCGCCGGCGTTGCTCGACGACTTGCCCTATACGGCGGAAGGAATGGCTCGGCTCAGCGGCTTTGCTCGACTGATAGGTCGGGGGTGAAGCACGCGTAGACTCGCGCTCGACTGGCACAATCACGACACGCGCGTGTGGGGAGACACTATGGCTGACGACCCATCACGACAGTTCGACATAGACCTTCCGCCAGAGCAGATCGCGGGGTCGTACGCCGACTTCGCAAACGTCTGGCACACGCCCAACGTTTTCGTCATGGACTTTCTCAGCCTCTCGCATCCGCCGCGCGAAGAGGTTGATCCCGACACAGGCAAACGGCGCACAACGGTGCCGGCCCGCGTCGTCAGTCGAATCCGCATTCCTCCCGAGCAGGTGTTCGAGCTCGCAAAGGCACTTACACAACAGCTTGAGTTCTGGGAGCGTGAGACCGGTCGACGTTCCTCGACCGATCCCATCGTCGGTGACTGAGGGCGCACGCCTTCATCTCGGGCAGTTCACCCGGTGTTGCAGATCACACGGGGCTGTCGATTCCACTGTGCTGTGGATCGCACTGCGCCGTGAATCACAAGGTGCTGTGAATCACACGGTGCCGTGAATCACAAGGTGCTGTGAATCACACTGCGCCGTAAATCAAACTGGGCTATAAATTACACGGTGCCGTAGAGACGATCTCCGGCGTCGCCGAGCCCGGGCACGATGTAGCCCTTCTCGTTGAGCCGTTCATCCATCGCTCCGAGAACGAGAGTGACGTCGCGCCCAGCAATCTGCTTCTCGATCGCAGCTACGCCCTCGGGTGCTCCCAGCAGGCAGATCGCAGTCACATCCTGCGCGCCGCGTTCGAACAAGAACTCGATCGCTGCCCCCAACGATCCTCCGGTCGCGAGCATCGGGTCGAGCACGAAGCACTGCCGGTCGCTGAGGTCGTCTGGAAGCCGCTCGGCGTAGGTAGACGGCTCCAGGGTCTCTTCATTGCGCACCATGCCCAAGAAACCCACCTCGGCGGTGGGGATGAGCTTGACCATGCCCTCGAGCATGCCCAGTCCGGCACGCAGAATCGGCACGACCAGAGGACGAGGCTCGCTGATCTTCACTCCGATCGTGGTGGTGACTGGAGTCTGAATCTCGTGCGGCTCGACGCGGACGTTCCGGGTGGCTTCGTACGCAAGAAGCGTGACGAGCTCCTCAGTGAGTTGACGAAATACTGGCGACGAAGTGCTCTCGTCGCGAAGCACAGTGAGCTTGTGGGTGATGAGCGGATGTTCCGCGACGTGCAGGCGCATACGCCCAGGTTAGTCGGGGTCGTAGTCTCATTGTGTGAACTTCGATCCTGCCGACGTCGTCGCGATGGCTCAAGCCCTTGAATTGGCAGCCATGGCGGGTGCCGACGGTGACGTCCCCGTCGGCGCAGTGGTGATGGATGCCGCTGGATCAGTAATCGGCGAAGGCCGTAACCTTCGTGAGCTGACGAACGATCCGACTGCGCACGCCGAGATTGTGGCGATGCGCCAGGCCGCGGCATCCATCGGCTCGTGGAATCTTGACGGCTGCACCCTTGTCGTGACGTTGGAGCCGTGTCTGATGTGCGCGGGCACTCTGCTGCAGTCGAGAGTGAGCAGAGTGGTGTTCGGTGCGTGGGATGAAAAGGCTGGCGCGGTCGGCTCCGTATATGACGTGGTGCGTGATCGTCGACTGCCGCACCGGGCCGAAGTGGTGGGCGGACTGAGCCAAGACCTCGCTGTCTCGTTGTTGCGCGACTTCTTCGACGCCAAACGCTGACTAGCGCGGCAGGTGGGGGAGGACCTCCGCGCCGAGAAACTCGACCTGTTCGACATCGCGCATATCGAGCAGCTGAAAGTAGATTCGTTGTGCGCCGAGGTCGACGAGCCTGCCTACCTTCTCGATGATCTGCTCAGCGCCGCCGGTGATATTCGTCTCGCCGCGGAACTCTGGCAGCGTGGTGCCGATGTTCGTGGCGCGACGCTCGAGCTCGGTCTCGGTTGCCGCAGCCAGCGTGGGGAGTGCGACGGAGAGTTTCAGGCTCTCAGGGTCACGCCCGAGATCTTGGCACGCTTGTCGCACGTTCTCGAACTTCTCGGCGATAACGCTCTCGGGCTGAAAACCGATGTTGAACTCGGTGGCAAACCGTGCCGCCAGGTTCGGGGTGCGGCGGGGACCGCCACCGCCCACGATGACGGGAATGCGCTCTTGCACCGCTCGCGGCAGGGCGGGGGCGTCTTTCAGTCGGTAGTTGGCGCCGTCGAAGCTGTACTTCTCATCTGCCGGAGTTGCCCACAGGCCATTGATGAGTTCAAGCTGCTCCTCGAGAAGATCAAACCGTTTGGCAGGGAAGGGGATGCCATACGCGAGATGCTCCTGCTCGAACCAGCCGGTACCTAGCCCCAGCTCTACGCGCCCACCTGACATCGCATCGATCTGTGCGACCTGTATCGCGAGAATGCCCGGCACGCGATAAGTGACAGACGAAACAAGCGTTCCGAGTCGGATCGTCGAGGTCTCACGAGCGATACCCGCGAGCGTCGTCCACGCATCTGTTGGGCCGGGGAATGGATCGCCCTCTCCCATGCGCAGGTAGTGGTCGGAGCGAAAGAAGCCAGTGAAACCGGAGCGCTCGCCTGCCTGCGCGAAGGTGAGCTGGTCGTCGTAGGTGGCACCTTGCTGCGGTTCTGTGAAGAGGCAGTATTCCATCGTCGGTATTTCTCCTATTCAGTCCGTCGAGCTCAGTCCACAGACCGGATGAAGAACTCTTCGGTGGGTGGTGCTGGATCGAGGCTCGGGCGGTAGATGTCGGGTTCGAAGTAGATGACGCGCGCCGCAGGAACCGTCTCGCGCACACGCTTTTCGATCGTGTTGATCTCATACGCGACGTCACCGAGTGACTTATCTGCGGCGAAGGCGAGTTTCGCAGCCACGAGCAACTCGTCAGGACCCAGATAAAGCGTCTTGACATGAATGATCTTGTAGACCTCGGGGCCGTCGAGGACGGCTTCCACAATGCGGTCGCGGTCGGTCACGGTTGCGCCTTCGCCGACGAGCAGGCTCTTCGTCTCGATGCCGAGGACGATTGCCACGAGCACGAGGAGGGTTCCGATCATCAGCGTGCCGATCGCATCGAAGAGCGGATTGTCGGTGACGACGGTGAGCCCCACGCCGAGCAGAGCGAAGAACAATCCTGTCAGCGCCGCGACGTCTTCGAGCAGCACCACAGGCAATTCGGGCGCCTTGGCGCGCCGCACAAACGCGATCCAGGACTGGCCTTCGGCACGAACTTGGTTGCTCTCTTTCACCGCCGTGCGCAGGGAGAAAGACTCGAGCACCATCGCGATGAGCAGCACCGTGATGGGAAGCCACGCGTTGGTCAGCTCGTGCGGATTTGTGATCTTTTCGACACCCTCGTAGATGGAGAAGACGCCACCCACCGAGAACAGAATGATCGAGACGACGAACGCATAGACGTAGCGTTCGCGGCCGTAGCCGAACGGATGCTCCGCGTCTGCTTGTCGCCGTGCCTGCCTTCCCCCGAACATCAGCAACAGCTGGTTTCCGGAGTCTGCGACCGAGTGGATCGCCTCGGCCAGCATCGACGCCGAGCCTGAAACGAAGTACGCCACGAACTTTGCGATTGCGATCCCCAGATTCGCGAGGAACGCCGCAAGAATTGCCTTGCCGCCACCAGATGCACTCATGGATTGAGTCTACGGATGCGCGACGTGTGACTGCCAGCGCAATCGCCCGATCATAAGTTGCATCTGCACCAAGTCAAGGTGTGTGTGGCATCTCACCGAGCTTGCGCCCTGTCCACGGTTTGGCTTCATCCATCGGGGTGAATGCCCCGACTTTGCTCGTGCGCTTGTCGAGACAGACGAGCGAGTGCGCCATCTGCACTGCGCAGGCGACAGAGTCGAGCACCGGCACGCCGAGACTGGATTCAAGGGCTTTGTCGAGGCCGGCGAAACCTGCGCACCCGAGCACAATGACATCCGCCCCGCGCAGGAGCAGTTCGCGGCCAGCAGTCTCAAGCGCCGCGAAAGTGCGAGCTTGGTCGTCGGCGATGTGCGAGACAGAAACCTTGCTCGCGGCGACACCAGCACATCTTGCCAGCACGCCTGCGACAGCCAGGCTATCTTCGATGCCAGCAACAGCCGCTGGCACCGTGGTGACGACGCCAAACCGTCTTCCGAGCAGGCAGGCAAAGTAGGCCGACGCTTCGGTGATGTCGACGACTGGCTGTCGCAGAGCCTGTCGCATTCCTTCGCGGCCGTGCTCGCCATAGCCTGCCATCACCACGGCATCGAAGTGCTCACGGTGAGAAAGAACCGCGTCCATCGTCGCAACTGCGGTGACATAGCTTTCGGCGTATCCCTCTGCCGATGACGGCCCCCACGCGGGGGTGACGCCGACGATCTTCGTGGTTTGGTTCGATGCGGATTCCGCGATGGCTACTATCTGCTCGGTCATCACTCGGTTTGTATTGCAGTTGACAACGAGGACCACAGGTCTCTGACTCATATCAATGCGCCACCGGCTGCAACGACCGAACCCGCGTGGATGACGAGGCGATTCGGGTCGCGATCCATGACCGCCGCCGTTGCCGTCTCGCCTCGAAGTACGACGAGTTCGGCGGGATCGCCGACAGCCATTCCTGGCCAGACGGCCTCATCGATTGAGCGCAACGAGCGGTCAATAACTCGCGCGCCACCCCATGAAGCCACAGCGAGCGCAGACTCAATGAGTGCATCGCGTGAGTAGCCCTGGGTGTACGCCAGCATCCATGTGCGCTCAAGCATGTCCCCATTGCCCCAGGGAGACCAGTAGTCCCGTTGGCCATCCATACCGAGACCCACTCTGATGCCTCTTTCTAAGAGATCCTGAAGTGGTAGATCGAGGGGGTCCACGTGTGACCCCTTGGGGGCAACAGTGGTCAACGCGATGTCGAGATCAGCGATCTCATCCAAGGCGGCCGCGACACCGGGGAGCCCCGACGCGAGCGAGAATGCGTGCGAGACCGTTACGAGTCCGTGCATTCCGAGCGTTCGCACGCGTTCGGTGATCAGCTGCAGCGAGAAGAGCCCGAGCGTGCCGCCCTCGTGCAGGTGGATATCGATTCCTACGCTGTGCCGCTGCGCGAGTTCGAAAACTGTGTCGAGATGACGGCGTGGATCCCGGTCCAAAGCGCACGGATCGATTCCACCGATGAGATCTGCGCCGTTGCGCAGCGCTTCATCTAGTAGCTCCGGCACGCCGGCCTCGAGATGAATTCCTACCTGAGGAAAGGCGACGATCTCGACATCGGCGCGGTCGCGGTGTGCTTCGCGCGCGGCAAGAACGCCTTCGAACTTCTCTAGACCCGAGTCAGCATCGATCTGCGCGTGGCTGCGAACGCGGGTGGCGCCCTGTTCGATCATCCGTCCGAGAGTGTATGTCGCGCGATCGGCGACACTTTGCTCGGCAGAGCGCCAGTTCTCACGATCATTCGTGATCCGGTCCCACAGGGTATTTCCCCCGGTGTGGGGGCGGAAAGGGAGCCCCATGCGGGTGGAATCCAGGTGCACATGCACATCGCTGAACGACGGCACCACGATGCCGCATTCGCCGTCGATCTCGGCAACACCGGCGAAGTTGCCAGAGTCAGAGTGCGGCGAAATGGCGTCGATCACGCCGTCCTGAAGGACGATGTCGACGGGGAGCTGCCCCCATGGGCGCACATTGCGCAGAATTGTTGAAGACATCACGAGCCTTTCTTGCGCCAGTGTGACGCGTAACAGAGGAGAGGCGAGTGGAGGGCCGCTTGCAAACGGCCCTCCACTCGCGTGACAGTAGCGTCAGTCGCTGAATGTGACGTCGGCGAGCATGAACTCCCCGTCGACACGAGGGGTCCAGTCGATGCCGGCAGTCACGGCATAGTCAGCGTCAGGCGTGTAAAGCGGAATCAAGTAGGCCGCTGCATAGTTGGTGCTGGCGAGTTCGTCGAACACAGCGATCCTGTCAGCGCCATCGACCATGCGCTGTTCTTCAACCAGCGCGGCCGTGGTCGGGCTCTGCGCGTAGTCGTTCTGTCCGCCCGCGAACATGTTGGTGATGGGCATATCGCCGTCCATAGTCGACGGCGCCCACGTGTTCAAGAAGATGCCATCCATGTCGACGGTGCCGTAGATGCGGTTCGACAGACTGGCCTGATCCATTCCCACAAGCTCAACTGTGATTCCGGCGGCTTCCAAGTAGCCACCGATTGCTTGCGCAACCTCTGAGCTCATCGGGATGCGACCGTCAGTGGCATACTCCAGAGCAATCGCGGTGCCGTCATAGCCGGCTTCAGCGAGGAGCGCTTCGGCAGCGGCAGGGTCATAGGCCGGGCCTTCGCTGCCATCGACGTAGCCGGTGACATTCGGCGCAACGATCTGGTCGTTGGGAACAGCGCGGCCATCCAGCACGGCCGAGACAAGCTCGTCGCGGTTGATCGCGTGCCACACAGCGAGGCGAATCTTCTCATCGGCTAGCGGACCCGAAGTCGAGTTGATGCCCAAGAACGTGGCACCATTCGACGCACGTGACACAGACTCCGCGCCGCTGCCCTCGAGTGAAGACACCTGATTTGGCGAGATGAGTGCGACATCGAGACTCCCTGAAATCACTCCGTTCAGGCGGGCTTCTTCGTCAGCGACCGTCTGGAAGGTGAGAGTGTCGACCTCAGTCACGTCTCCCCAATAGTCGTCGTTGCGCTCAAGAACGTAGTCAACACCGCGCGACCGGCTAACGAAGGTGAATGCTCCACTGCCGACCGGGGCTTCGGCAAACTCTTCTGATCCGAGTTCCATGTACAGCTCAGCGGGAACGATCGACTGCGCAGTAGTGATCGATGGCCACGGCGAGAACGACGAGTTGAGTTCGAAGACGACGGTGGTTGCATCCGGTGCAGACACCGATTCAAGCATTCCCATATAACCCAAGTTGTCGGAGTCAGGCGTCGCGAGAACCTCGGTGTAGGTGAACGCGACGTCTTCAGACGTGAGCGGGGTGCCGTCATGAAACTCAATGTCGTCGCGCAGCGTGAACGTCCACTCGGTGAAGTCATCATTCGCTGACCACTCGGTCGCGATTGACGGCATTATGTTGCCGTCCGCGTCGAGCGTGGTGAGCTGGTCAAACAGGTTGTAGTAGATGTTGTAGCCGGCGAGTGATCCATCGACGATGCCGTCGAGGGTCTTTTCCGGTTCAGTGACGACGCCTATCGTCAGGTCATGATCGGGGGATGCTTCGCCTTCGGCGCCTCCGGATGCGCAACCGGCAAGCACAATGCTGCTCACTGCGACGGTCGCGAAAGCGAGCCCACGGCGGGGGGTGCGGATGAGTCTGCGTGACATTTGTGATTCCTCGGTTTCTCAGGGGGTAGGGGCAGGGCGCTGGACTGATCGTGGTGAGTCTGGTCTGAGGTGCGGATCTGGGATCGGGATCGCTGACAACAGCGATCGCGTGTATGGGTGCTGGGGCGAGTCGAACACTTGATCGCGCTGGCCGAGCTCGACGATGCTGCCCGCGCGCATCACCGCCACGCGGTCTGACAGATACCGCACCACCGACAGGTCGTGGGCGATGAACAGATATGACAGGTCATGTTTCGCCTGCAGATCGATGAGCAGGTTGATCACCTGCGCTTGCACTGATACATCGAGTGCCGACACCGGCTCGTCAAGAACGAGAACCTCGGGACGCAGAGCAAGCGCTCGCGCGATGCCGATCCTTTGTCTTTGTCCGCCAGAAAACTGATCCGGTGTGCGACGAAGGTTCTCAGCGCCGATGCCGACATCTGCGAGCAGCTCAACCACGCGTTCTTTGGAGTACGTGCCCACAATCTGCAGGGGCTCTGCAACGATGTCATGGACGCTCAACCGTGGGTCCAACGACGAGTACGGGTCTTGAAAGACAAGCTGCACGCGGTTTTGGACAGCGCGTCGTCTCGCCGGGCTGAGCGTGCTCAGCGTCTCACCAAGGACTCTTATTGAGCCGGCGGTCGGCTTGTTCAAGCCAAAGACTGTGCGAACGAGGGTCGATTTTCCGCAGCCGGACTCGCCGACAAGTCCGAGGGTTTCGCCCTTCTGAAGCGTGAGAGAGACTCCATCGACGGCGTTCACGACGTGGCGTCCGCGGAGACCCTTGCGTCGCGTGAATTGGACATGCAGATCATCGATCTCAAGAACAGGCGCGGCAGAGGAAGCCATCACGAATTCACCACCGTCTCGAAGGCCGACATGGCTTCGGCATGATGGCAAGCGGCGAAGTGATCCGTGCCGACATCGCGAAGCGTGGGTACGGCGCTCGCGCATTCGAGCGACTTGGCGGGAAGCTCGCAACGCGCAGCGAACGCGCAGCCGCTGCCACGGCGAGCTGGCATCGGAGGAGAGCCCGGGATTGCGTAGGCGCGCCCGCTAGAACGGTCTGCGGTGAGCAGACTCGCCAACAGTCCAGCGGTATAGGGGTGTTTCGGCTGATCGAAGATATCCCAGACCGTGCCCTGTTCGACGATGCGGCCCGAGTACATGATGCAGATCTGGTCAGCCGTCTGCGCGACCAACCCAAGATCGTGAGTGATGAGAACCATAGCCGCTCCAGACTTAGCCCGTGCTTCGGTGAGAAGCGCCATGATCTGTGACTGGATCGTCACGTCGAGGGCTGTCGTCGGCTCGTCGGCGACTAGTAGCCGTGGATTGTGAGCGATCGCCATCGCGATTACGGCGCGCTGGCGCATTCCGCCTGACCACTGGTGTGGATAGGACTTGCCGCGTTCCGCCGAGTCGGTGACACCCACCGAGTGCAATAGCTCCTGCACTCGGTGGTCGATTTCGTCGGCTGAGCGACGCTTTCCTCTCAATTGCACTGCGCGTGCGAGCTGGTGGCCAACTCGTTTGACAGGATTCAGTGCGGTCATGGGGTCCTGGAATACCATCGCCAGCTCATCGCCGCGTAGTGCACGCAACTCACGATTCGACAGCGCAAGCAGGTCGCGACCGCGGTACTCGATGCTGCCGCTGAGCACTTCGACACCAGTGGGCAGAAGGCCAAGCACCGCCGACATGGTGATGCTCTTGCCTGATCCAGACTCGCCGACGAGGCAGAGCACTTCTCCTTCTTGCACTGAGAACGACACTCCGTCTACCAGTCGAACAAGGCCGTGTTTCTCATCTCGGGTGGCGACGACGAGGTCTTTTACCTGCAGAAGCGGGGGTGTGCTCATTGTGTAGCCTTCTTCTTTCGTCGGCGGAGCGTCGAGATGTTTCTCTCAGCGGTGAACCGCTGGCTGACGAGGTTCGTGCCGATCACCACCAAGAAGATGGCGATGCCGGGGATCAATGCGAGATGCGGCGATTCGCGCACGTATTTCTGGCCTTCGCTGATCATCAACCCCCAACTTGGAGTGGGCGGTTGCACACCGAGCCCCAAGTAGTCGAACGAAGAAGTGAGCAGGAGGACGCCCCCGATATCAGCCGAGGCGAGAATGACCATTTGCACGCTCACGTGTGGTGCGATGTGGGTGCTGACCGTCCAGTAGGGGGTAGCGCCTTGAATTCGCGGTGCGATCACGAAGTCCCGACCGCGCAAAGCCATCGCTGTGCTCCGCGCGACGCGTGCGTATCCCACCCAATAGGTGGCGGCAAGCGTGAAGATCATGAGCCACACGCTCGGGCCGAGCGAAGCGGAGAGCGCGATCAGCACGAGAATCACGGGCATTGCGAGTTGTACATCAGCCCACCCCATCAGCAGGTTGTCGACTCTTCCTCCCGCATACCCGGCGAGCATCCCGGCGATCATGCCGGTGATGGAGTTGACGACCACGACTAGCAGCACGATTCCCATCGAAACTCGCCCGCCAAGGGCTAGCCGGCTGGCAAGATCGCGGCCGAGCATGTCAGTGCCGAGCACATGGTTTGCGTCCGTGAACGGTTCGAGGAGTACAGCGGACAGGTCCTGGGTGTAGGGGTCGTACTGCGCGAGGAACGGGACAGCAATGATGTAAATGGCCACGATTGCGAGTAAGCCAATGCCGACCCATTCTTGGGCCGAGAAGCTCGGCAGCCGAATCTTGGCGGCAGTGTCAGGGTCGGGAGCGACGAGCACCCGGTCGTTGTCGATCGTCGTCATGCTGCTTGTCTCACTCTCGGATCGATCGCAGCGCTGAGCACGTCAACGATCGCGTTGGACAGGATGAACAAAGTGGCCACAACGATCAGCCCAGACTGGACGACGGGAAAGTCTCTGGAGTAGACGGCGCTGAGCATCAGTTGCCCCATGCCCGGCCATGCGAAGACGTTCTCGACGATCACAAGGCCGCCGAGAAAAGTGCCCAGACTGATTCCAGCGATCGTGAGAACCGGCAACGCGGCGTTGGGTAGCAACTCGTGCACAATCACCCGGTAGCGGTTCTCACCGCGGGCGAGGGCGGTGCGGGCATAGTCCAGCCGGAACTGTTCGCCGAGCGAGTTATCGAGCAGCCGAAGGTAAATCACAAACTGGGCAGTCCCGACGGTTGCCGCGGGCATCACGATTGAGAAAGGCGCGCTATCGCCAAGCGAGGGCAGCCAGCCCAGGTGCACTGAGAAGATCAGCACAAGCAGCAAACCGAAGAAGAAGTCGGGGATGGCCTGTCGCGCAGACCCCAATCCCAAGAATGCCGTGCGCACCCCTCGACTGCCGGAGAGTTGAACGATCACTGCGGCTGCCAGCGCGAGTGCGATGCCAAGGAACAGCCCTGTTACGCCGAGCTCGATCGAGGCGGGAAGTCGTTCGAGCACCAACTCCATAGACGAGACGCCTGTCTGCCGGTAGGAGTCGCCGAAGTCGCCAGTGACGATTCCTGCGAGGTAATCGATGTACTGCTTCCACACCGGCTGGTCAAAGCCCAGTTGGGTGTTCAGGGCATCGATCTGCTCCGTCGACGCATTCTCGCTGAGCAGCAGCGCTGCAGGGCTCCCGCTCAGCCTTCCGAGCAAGAACGCGATCGTGACCACGACGAAAACCGTGGTCATCGCTTGCGCCAAGCGGCGTCCGATGAGACTTGCCATGCCGCACCCCCCGACTGTCTAGGAATTGATCTGGGATACAGAATTGCGCACGAGTGTTTCGTTCGCGTGACACGGCGTTTCTGAAGGATGAACTCTTCGGATGAATAAATCGCGATGAGCGCGCGCGTTTTTTTGCCGTAAATATGGGCATTTTTCGCGACTGGCGTCGTCATCAACAGGACAAGGTGCGCAAATTCGTCGAGCGAAATTGAACTATCGTCGCTTCTAGCGAAACCCGTTTGGGATACAGAAAGTAGATACGAAGATGGCGACACTCACTCTTACCTCGGCGGAAGTTGAGGGCCTCGTGGACTGGGATGAACTCTTTGAGGCGCTCACCCGTGCGCACTGCGAGCTTTCAGCTGGCGAAGCGGTGCAACTGGCGCCCCACGCCCTGTACCTCAGCAATGATCGCGCTGACGATGCACCGACAGTTGTGCCCATGGCAGCGTTCGCGCCATCGTTGGGCTTGTTTGGACTCAAGGTGTTGGCAGATTCGCCCCGAAACCGCGCCGAGGGTCTGCCTGCACAACGCTCGAGCATTTCGGTGTTCGATGCAGGCACCGGCGAGTGCGTAGGCGTTGTGGACGGTCGTTCGTTGACCCGCATGAGAACCGCGGCGGTCACGGCGGTTGCAACCCGCTCGCTTGCTCGGGCTGACTCGCGTGTGCTCTGCCTGCTTGGAGCAGGCGCGTTGGCGATCGAACACGCCGCCGTCTTGTCGCGCTTGTTCGAGTTTGATGAAGTGCGGTTGTGGTCACGTTCCCCCGAACGATCCCGCGACGGGGTTCGCAAGCTCAGAGAAGCAGGCCTGCCGGCGACTTCGAAAGTGAGTGTCGCGGAGGCCGTTGAAGGCGCCGACATTGTTTGCACCTTGACGCCCTCTTCGGAACCGATCCTCTTCGGAGCCCAGATTGTCGAGGGGGTACACGTCAATGCAGTTGGCTCGCCGCCGCGTTCAGCGTTCAGCGAGCTCCATCCCGACGTCTTTCAGAGAGCCACTGCCGTGGTGGTTGATGAGCGATCAGTCGCGCTGGCCGATTCAGGGAACATTCGCAATGCATGCGATGCCAACGCGCTCGCGCCATCGGCGTTGGTTGAGCTGGGCAAGGTGTTCAGCGCCCCCGCAACCGGCCGCGTGAACGCCTCTGACATCACCGTCTACAACTCGGTCGGGATCGGGTTGCAGGATCTCGCGGCTGCGGATCACGTGCTTGGGCGTGCTCGGACTCTAGGAACTGGCACGATGGTTTGCATTCGAGAGTGAACGAGGGATAGAGATGGTCGATGAAACACTGGTGCAGGATTCTCTGGCCGAACAGGCTTATCACGCGCTAAGGGCATCGATCATCACAGGGCGTTTCAAGGAAGGCTTGGCGCTGAAGGAGAATGCGCTCGCGGCGGAGCTAGAGGTGTCGCGCATACCCGTCCGCTCTGCGATGCTGCAGCTGGCAAACGACGGTTTCGTGGTCACGGCGCCTCGGCGCAGCGCACGAGTGACGATCTGGACCGCAAGGGGAATCAACGAACTTTTTGACGTGCGATTGAGCCTGGAGAGCCTCGCGGCGAGGCTTGCCGCACAGAACATTCGCCGAGGGGCCGATTCGACGCCGCTTGCCGAGTCTCTTGACCTCGCGCACCACGCTGTAGCGACGAGGGAGCGCATGGCGATCGCTGAAGCGCACGCGCGCTTTCACAACGAGATCGTTGCGCTCGCCGACAGCGCGCTGTTGCGAGACCTGATGCGGGCCGTGTCAGCCCGGATGACCTGGATGTTCTATTTGACCGGTGCTGAGCGAGACCCAGGCGTGCAATCTCACGAACACGATGAGCTCTTGGCTGCGATCGACGAAGGAAACGACCGGTTGGCCGAGAGCATTGCTTTCTCACATATTGAGAAGGGACGAACACCTTCGCTCAAAATCATCCTTGACCGTGGGTGACTTCTAGGATTGCAAGATGACATCTCCACGAATCGCAATCCTCGGCGCCGGCTCAATGGGTGGCGCAATTCTGCGCGGATTGGTGGGATCTGGGGTTGCCGCAGCAGGCATCACCGTCACCAATAGAACGGCGGAAAAGGCCCGTGAGCTCGCGGAGCTTGACGGAGTCACCAGCATCGCCTTGGAGTCTCAGCCCACGGGCAACGCCGACGCAGCTGCGACCGCAGACGTCGTGTTGATTGGCGTCAAACCGGCTATGGTCCCCGATCTGCTGCGCGAAATCGCCCCCCATCTGAAGCACGGCACCATCGTGGTGAGCTTGGCGGCTGGGGTGACCGTCGCCACGTTCGAGAGCATTCTTGGCGCCGACGTCTCGGTCGTTCGCTCCATGCCGAACACTCCCGCCTTTGTCGGCAAGGCGGTGACCGGCATCGCGGCCGGTACCGCGGCGAGCTCCGAGCAGATGTCGCTAGTGCGAGCGTTGTTCGAAACGTGCGGCGAAGTGCTCGAAGTGCCCGAAACCAAGATCGACGCACTCTCGACCATTTCCGGCTCGGGACCCGCATATGTGTTTCTACTCATCGAAGAGCTCACCAAGGCGGCGGTAGCCAAAGGCTTCACTATCGATGAGGCACGCCGCATGGTGGAACAGACTTTCATCGGGGCGACCGCACTGCTTGACGCTTCAGATGACGATCCGGCCGAGCTTCGCCGCCGAGTTACGAGTCCCAACGGCACGACAGAACGCGCAGTTGCGGTCTTGCAAGATGCGAACCTTGACCAGGTTTTTGCGCGTGCGACCGATGCCGCCCTAGCTCGGGCAAGAGAGCTTGCGGCGAGCTCGTAGCGCCGGGGCTCTATCGATCAAGCGCGGCGAAGCGCTCGATGTCGGAGTTTGTGCCCGAGACGATGATGAGGTCGTGGTTTGTGACGATCGTGTCTGCTTCGGCGTAGCGGAATGGGCGACCGGGGCTCTTCACGCCGACGACGGTGACGCTGTACTTGGTGCGTACGCCAGACTCGTTCAGGCCCACTCCGCGAATGAACTTCGGGGGGTACATCTTGGCGAGCACAAAGTCGTCGTCGAAGCGGATGAAGTCAAGCATGCGACCGCTGACCAGGTGCGCGACTCGCTCGCCTGCTTCGCGCTCGGGGTAGATGACGTGGTTCGCGCCTACGCGGGCCAGGATCTTGCCGTGAGATTGTGAAACGGCCTTAGCCCAGATCTGCGGCACTTTGAGGTCGACGAGGCTGGCGGTGATCAGCACGGATGCCTCGATGGATGAACCTACGGCGACCACGGCCACTTGAAAGTCCTGGGCGCCGATCTGCTTCAACGCGTCGATGTTGCGAGCATCTGTCTGCACGGTGTGCGTAACGCGCTCAGACCACTTCTGTACGAGATCGAGGTTCTCATCGATGGCAAGCACCTCGCGCTCGAGGCGGTCGAGTTCGCCCGCACACGCGGCGCCGAAACGACCGAGGCCGATCACTAGGACGGGAGCGTCGCTCCGAATGCGCTCAACCAACAATCGGCCTTTCCACGGGCAGCGAGTAAAGCTGCGATCGAGATGTTGCTGCCACAGCCGCGGCGAGTGTCACTGTACCAATGCGACCCATGAAGATGGTTGCCGCCATGACATAGATTGCGGGGTCGTCGAGGTCAGCGGTGAGACCAGTCGAGAGCCCCACCGTCGCGAAGCCAGAAATCACGTCGAAGAGAACATCTGCGATCGGCGCTTTGCTCATCTGCGCGATCACGATGGTCGAAAGCGCCACCAGCGTCGCGCCCCACGCGACAACCGACAGCGCGACGCGCTGCACATCGCTGGGAATGCGGCGTCCGAACGCTTCGACCGAGGTGCGCCCCTTGGCTTCTGACCACACAGCCAGAGCCAACACGGCGAGGGTGGTCACCTTGATTCCGCCGGCTGTGGATGCTGAACCGCCGCCCACGAACATCAGCATCGAGCCGACGACGAGCGAAGAGCCATAGAGCTCACCGACGTCAACCACCGAGAAGCCGCCAGAGCGGGTCATGGCCGACAAGAAGAACGCTTGGAATGTCGTATCCCACGCATCCATTGCTCCGAATGTGGCGGGGTTGTTGAACTCGAGGCTCAGGAAGGCGATAGCACCGGCGAAGAACAACAGCATCGTGGTGATGATGGTCAGCTTGGTGTGCAGCGGCCACCGGCGCACGTGCCAGTGGTTCTTCCACAGGGCGTAGATCACCGGAAAGCCGATGCTGCCGAGGAATACGGCGGTCATCAGGATGGTCATCAGCACATAGTCATCGGCGAACGCGGTCAAACCACCCGGGTTCGGCGTAAAGCCGGTGTTCGTGAAAGCCATCGCCGCGTAGAACGGCGCTTCCCACAGCGCATCCAGCGGATTGATCTCTGCCATAACGAGGGTGGGGTACAACGCGATTGCTACGAGACCCTCGATCAGCAGAGTCGAAAGAGCAACGGTTCGAAGAAGCTGACCGACTTCACCCAGTCGAACTGTCTGGCCCTCGTTGACGGGGCCGCCGTGCGCACGCAGTGGGTTCGAGTCGCCCGCCGCCATCAGCTTTGCGCGCAGGCCCAAACGCTTTGAAATGACGAGTCCGAGGATGGACGCAAGGGTCAACACGCCCATGCCGCCAATGTTGACCCCGACGAATATGACGGCTTTGCCGAACCCTGAGAACGTGGTTGCGATGTCGACGGTGGTGAGGCCCGTCACGCAGATTGTCGATACTGCGGTGAAGACGGCATCGGCGAAACGCACCCGATAACCGGGTGCCGCCGCAATCGGAAGCGACAACAGCGCGGTAAACAGCATGATGAGGATCAAAAAGACCACTACCGCGAACCGTGCCGGCGAAGATGTTGTTGCAGAGCGCAAGGTATCGCTTGTCGCCTTCGCGGCCGCACGCACTCGGCGCGCGAACGACGCCGCGGGGCCAGTCGCCATGCGTCGCCTCTCTTCCTTCGTGGACCTCAGTCATGGTACTCGTCGCGTCGCCCGACTACTCTGAAGTCATGCCGGACATCTTCGACGTGATTGCGGACGGTACGCGCCGCGACATCCTGAGGTTACTTCTCGATCGCGTCAACGAGGGTGAACGCGGGACTAGCGTCTCGCATATCGTTCACGAACTCGGGGTCAGCCAACCCACTGTTTCCAAACATTTAAAGGTGTTGCGCGAGTCTCAGCTGGTATCGGTGCGCGAAGAGGGCCAGCACCGCTACTACAGCCTGTCTGCTGCGCCTCTCGATGAGATTGATGACTGGTTGGTCCCCTTCCTCGGCAGTGGGGAAGATGATCTCATCGCTGAATCGACACTGACGGATTCGGCAGCACACGCGGCCGAGGTAGTGGGCCGTGCCGCCGCATCCGCCAAGCACGCCCTTGAGAGTGCACTCAAGAAGCTTCCCGGTCGCTGACGCCGTCTTCACATCCGCCTCAAGCGTCACTCGGGTTTACACGCGCACGCATCCCGCTCTAGAGTGTGCACAGAGACTCTGGGGAAAGGGATCGCTATGGCTGAGTTGCCTGATGTCAGATTTCTGACGGTTGCTGAAGTTGCCGCGATCATGCGCGTGTCAAAGATGACCGTCTACCGTCTGGTGCACGCGGGGGAACTGCCGGCGGTGCGCTTCGGCCGCAGTTATCGCGTACCAGAAACGGCTGTAACCGAAGCATTGCAACGACCCATCGCTGACGTCGGCTAGACTGACGAGAGGCATTTTTGCATATTGCCGTTCCCGGGCGCGCACGAGCTGCGCCCAGACCCCGACATTGTGAGGTTTTCCGTGGGTTCAGTTATTAAGAAGCGCCGCAAGCGCATGGCGAAGAAGAAGCACCGCAAGTTGCTTCGCAAGACCCGCCACCAGCGCCGCAACAAGAAGTAGCAGCGGCTAGACACCAAGCGCCTGTCCTCGGACGGGCGCTTCGTGTTGGTCCTGCCAACCGTCGGCACCGCCCCTGAGAGGACAGTCCCATGCAGAGCATCAGCGTGCAGCAACTGCGCGAGCGATCAAATACTCCGCTTATCGACGTGCGCGAAGCAGACGAGTTCGCGTTGGGGCACGTGCCGGGGGCAGTGAACATTCCCATGTCGAGCATCGGGGGCCGACTCGATGAGCTTCCTGAGGGCCCTTTCGACGTGATCTGCCAGGTGGGTGGGCGATCCGGACGAGTGGTTGAAGCGCTCGAGTCCCGCGGCTACGACGCGACAAACGTCGATGGCGGCACCGGCGAATGGATCGCTGCCGGCTACTCAACCGAGAATTGAGCACGGTGAAGACCATCACGCTCATCGGCAAGTCAGGATGCCACCTGTGTGATGTGGCGCGCGACGTTATCGAGGCCGTGGCCGACGAGTTTCCTGAGAACGCGGTAGCGCTCGACGAACTTTCGATCGAAGACGACCCGGCTCTTTATGCGCAGTGGTGGGAGAAGATTCCCGTCGTGCTGGTCAATGGCGAGTTTCACGCGCATTGGCGCGTTTCGCCCGATCGGTTGCGAGCGGCCCTCGCCTCCAGTTAGTTCGCGTTGTTCTCGCTGAGCGGACGAACCGTCACCGGGTGCGTCGAGAGCGCAATCCGCACGCGGTCGCCGTACTCGACGCGCGCTGTCGCCGCGTGTTGGACGCGCACCAGCGTGCCGTCCGCTGTGCGGACCAGCGTGCGTCGGAAGCTGCCCAAGAACGTGCTCTCCTGAACGACGGCATCAGTGCCAGCGGCCTCGGTGTCGACCAGCCTGAGGTCTTCCGGTCGAAGGAACACCTCGACCGGACCATCGGCGTGAGGCGTCTGAAGCGGCAACGCGCTGCCCCATACGGTGACGCTGTCGCCGCGCACAACGCCCGGCGCCAAGCTGGACACCCCGACGAATGACGCAACGCTCGCCGTCGCGGGCCGCAAGTAGAGGTCTTCGGGTGTGCCGACCTGTTCAATCCGGCCAGCGTTCATCACCGCGATGCGGTCGGAAACCGCGAGTGCCTCGTCTTGATCGTGCGTGACAAATACCGTCGTGATGCCGAGCCGCAGTTGAATACGACGAATCTCGTCGCGCAATTGCACGCGGACTTTTGCATCGAGCGCAGAGAGCGGTTCGTCGAGCAGCAGCACGCGAGGCTCCGTCACGAGCGCGCGAGCGAGCGCGACGCGTTGTTGCTGGCCGCCCGATAGTTGGTGCGGATAGCGCTCCGCGAGGTGGTCGAGCCCGACCAGATCGAGCGCCGCGTGGGCTCGACGGTTTGCATCTGCGCGCGACACACGACGTCGGCGCAAACCGAAGGCGGTATTTTGAGCCACCGTAAGGTGCGGAAACAGCGAGTAGGCCTGAAAGACCATGCCGATGTCACGCTTGTTTGTTGGCACTCCGGAAACGTCGACTCCGCCCAGCAGCACCTTGCCGCCGCTAGCGCTCTCGAGTCCGGCCAGCACGCGCAGCGCGGTCGTCTTGCCGCAGCCCGAAGGCCCCAGCAGCGACACGAACTCCCCGGGTGCCACATCGAGATCTACGCCGTGAAGAACTTGGGTTGTGCCGTAGTTCTTTGTGACGGAACGAAACTCGACTCGCGTGCTGTCAGCGACGTCGCCGAGCAAGATGTTGTCAGAGGTCGAAGGCAGGTTGCGTGGGGGAGCGTCGGCAGAGGTCAAGAGGGGATCCTTCCGGGGCGGGAGCGTCCTACGCGCCCAATGACGAGGAGAAGAGCAAACGCGAACGCGAGCGCGAGCAGGGTGAACATCGCGGCGGAGTACGCATCGATTCGGTTTACGACGACTAGGGCTGTCTGGAGCACTTGCCGGTTGAGCAGCGAGGCAATGGTGAACTCGCCCAGCACCACCGCGACAGAGATAAGCGACGCCGCGAGCAGCCCCTGGCGCAGGTTGGGTGCGACCACGCTCACGAGCACCGTGAACCAGCCTGCGCCGAGTGTTCGCGCCGCTTCGGTCAGTGTTTTGATGTCGACCGCATCTATCGAGGCCTGGATCGACCGATATGCGAACGGCAGCACCAGGACTCCGTACGCAAATGCAAGCGTCCAGGTGCCCGTACCAAGTGTGCGCCCGATCTGCAGATAGATCGGCGCGAGTCCGACGACAAGCACGATGGCAGGAATGGTGATCGGCAGCAGGGCGATGAATTCGAATACGCGACGAAGTCGTGCAAACCGCAGCGTGATCAGAATCATCGTCGGAGTGAGCAAAAACAGCACGATGGCAACGGTGACAATCGCCAGAATCAGTGAGTTTGCCAGCCCGGTCCAGATCGGTGCGTAGAGGCGTGCGTTCTCGGGATTGAACAGCCCGACCCAGCGGTCGAATGTGTAGCCGTCGTCGGAAGAGAGGGTGAATAGGAACGTGGCCACGAACGGAATCGCGAAGACTGCGCTGACGACCACCCCGATCACCCAACGCACGTAGACGGGAGGAGCGAGCAGGTTCATGCGTGCCACCTCGCAGCGCGACCCTGAACCAGCGAATACAGCCACATCACGATTGCGACAACGACGAGCATGCCCAGCGCCAGCGCGCCCGCGAGGTTTTCTCGACCGAGCAGCGTCTCGCTGGTGAGCGCGGTGCGAATCTGCAGCGGGACGATCTGCGAACCCTGGCTGGCTAGGGCGGCCGCGGTTGCATACGACGAGAACGCATTGGCGAACAGCAGCAACAAGCTCGCGAGAAAGGATGGCGCGAGCACGGGCAGCCCAACGTGCGCCCAGAAACTGGCCCGAGTGCCGCCGAGAGTGAGATGCGCCTCGACCCACTGCGGTTTGAGCGCGCTCATCGCCGGTGAAAACGTGATGACCATGAGCGGGATTTGAAACACCAGATAGGTCGGGATGAGTCCCGGCAACGCGTAGATCCAGGCACCGTTCGCGAATATGTCGATGCCGAACGTGGTGCGCAGAAACTGGGTGAGCACACCTTGGATGCCGATTGTCGCGATCATGGCGAAGGCCAACATGACACCGCCGAATTGGGCCAGTACGCCGGATGCTGCGTCGACCGTAGTGCGCACGATTCCCGTAGCGGGCAGTCCCAGCATCGCGTAGCAAACCACCGCTCCGACGATTGCGCCCAGCGACGCTGTCAGCAGCGATAGCCACGCAGAGTTGTAGAAAGTGCGAAGAATCACCGGGTCGGTGAGCGCCGCGACGTTCTCAAGCGTGAATTCTCCGTCGCCATCGAATAGTCCAGAACCGATTGCTATTGCGGCCGGCAGCACAAGAAACGCGAGCAGGTAGAGGCCAAACGGAACAAGCCCGAGGACGGGCAGATAGCCGGATGCGCCACGCCGCGCCGGAACACGAGGTTCCGGCGCGGCGTGGCTTGCCGCCGAGTCAGAGGGACCGGCGTCAATGAGGGCTTGGGTCACTGGACTGCGGCAGCCCAGTTCTCACCGAGAAGTGTTCCAGCCGATGAGCTCTGCTCTTCGGTGGGGACGACCGTCTCAGCGGGTGCAGCTGGCAGCGCATCCGCAAGCGCCTGATCGATCGTGCCCGACTCGATCATGGCTTCCATGCGCACGGGACGCGCGCCACCCTTGAGCCATAGGTTCTGCACCTCATCGCTGAAGAGGTATTCCTGCCACAGGCGCGCGGCGGCGGGGTGAGGCGCATCGCGGTTGATGGCCTGGTTGTAGTAGCCGGCGTACCCGATGCCAGGAAAGACCACGGTTGCCCAGTCGTCGTTGCTAGCTGCGTGAGCTGCGTTCAGGTAGTCCCAGTCGAACACGACGGGTGTCTCGCCGCTGGCGACCGTGGCGGAGGTCACATCGACCTTGAGCATGTTGCCGGCAGCGTTGAGCTCCGAGAAGAAGTCGATGCCCGGCTGGAAGTCATCGAGGGTGCCGTCGGACTGCACAGTGGCAAGGCCGACCGCGGCGAATGCGGCGCCGGCCTGTGTCGGGTCACCATTGATGGCGACAGCGGCGCGGTAGTCCTCGCCGAGCAGATCGTCGAGGCTCGAAGGCGCGTCGTAGCGCGACGCGTCGTAGCCCACCGACATGTATCCGCCGTAGTCTCCGACGAAGAGACCCGAGGGCTCTTTGAGCGCATCAGGAATGTCAGCCCAGGTCTCGACCTGGTAGGGAGCGAACCAGTCGGTGTTCTGCAACGCGACGGTCAATCCGATGTCGAACACGTCGGGCGCCGTGTCGAGGCCCTCGTTCGTTTCGGCAGCCTGGATCTCTTCGGCGCTTGACACATCGGGAGACTGCTCGTTGATCGTGATCTCGGGGTAGCGCTCGACGAACGTGTCGATGATCTCGCCATAGTTAGCCCAGTCGCGTGGCAATGCGATGACGTTCAGCTGACCTTCTGCTTTTGCCGCCTCTTCAAGGTCTTCGAATGAGCCAAAGTCGCTGAGGGTTGTCGCCGCGGACGCGTCGATACTGGCATCAGGGCCGTCGGCGGCGGGCGTGCTCTCGCTAGCGCAACCGGCGAGAGCCAGTGCGGTCACCGTTGCAATGGCGGCGCCAAGCAGAAGGCGCCGTGCAGGGGAATGGGACATCTGTGATCCTCTCGAGTGGGTCACAATTCGCGCGCGCTGGAAGACGCAAGAAATGTGGGGTCGAGAGGAACTTAGGGACGTGGGGTAAAGCTAGGCATCCCGCCGGATGAACGGGCAGTGATCAGTGCGTGGACGACACGCGTCCACGCACAGACGACTAGGGAGCCAGGCGAGTGGGGCCACGGAACAGGTACGTGACTTCGCGGATCGATGATTCACCGAACATCAGCATGAGCACTCGGGCGAGGCCCATTCCGAAGCCACCGTGGGGCGGAACTCCGTAGCGGAAGAAGTCAAGGTAGAAGTCGAGGTGCTCTGGGTCAAGTCCCTTCTCGCGCGCTTGCGCTTCGAGGACTTCGACGCGATGCTCACGCTGCGCGCCGGTCGTGATCTCCACACCTTTGAAGAGCAGGTCGTAGCTCTTGGTGAGTCCAGATTCTTCGTCGCGCATGTGGTAAAACGCTCGAATCTCGGGGTGATAGTCAGTCACGAAAACGAACTCGTGGCCGTACGTCTCCTTCACGTGGGCGAAAATCTGACGTTCGCCCTCGGGGTCGAGATCCCCGTCGGTGCGCGGAATGTCATAGCCTCGCGCTTTGACGATCTCCACCGCTTCGGCGAGCGGAATACGCGGGAACGGAATGGTCGGCACGACGAGGTCGATGTCGAACAGTTCTTTGATTTCGGCTCCGTGCTTGTCGGCCACGGTCTGAAATGCGAACGCGAGCAACTCTTCTTGCATCGACGCGACATCTTCGTGAGAGTCGATCCAGCTGATCTCGGCATCAATCGAGGTGTACTCGGTTGCGTGGCGGCTGGTGAACGACGGGTCGGCGCGGAACACGTCGCCGATCTCGAAGATCTTGCCGAAGCCGGCAGACTGAGCCATCTGTTTGAAGAACTGGGGCGATTGCGCGAGGTAGGCGGTCTGTTCGCCGAAGTACTCGAGCGCAAATAGCTCGGCATTGGATTCGCTCGCAGAAGCCATCAGCTTGGGTGAGTGGATCTCGATATAGTCGCGCTCGATCCAATAGGTGCGCAGCGCATGCTCGAGCGTCGTCTGCACACGGAAGATCAGGTTGTTTCGAGCTTGGCGCAGATCGAGGAACCGCCAGTCCATGCGCTTGTCTTGCGCGCTGTCAGCGGCGATGGGCGTTTCAGGCAGCGCGGCCGCCGCGATTTCGAGGCCCGACAGTTTGACTTCGAGCCCACCCAGCTTGACGCGCTCGTCTTTTTTGAGGTGACCTGTCACGGTCAAGAACGTGCCCGTGGCGAGAGCCGAAATGGTTTCGGTCAGCTCAAGAGCGGCGGTCGCCTCGGGGGTGGCATCGTCACCGACCTCGCGGGTTGCCGGGTTGACCAGCTGCACGGCGCCCGTCTCGTCGCGAAGGATGACGAACTGCACCTTCTTTTGGTCTCGGACGGTTTCGACCCAACCAGAGACGGAAACGGGACCGTCGGCGAGGTCCTGCAGGTGCTTTACGAGGACGCGTTCATTCACGCAGGGCAGTCTACCTGTGACGCATCCAAACAGTTGTCCGGATCGGTGCAGCGCACTGCTTGGTCTGGCTGTAGGCGAGTGGCCGAGGTGAGCGCGTATCGTCGAGGCATGACGACGCCCGCTTCGCCGCAGCCTAGCCGCACTTCAGGCACCGCCTCCGACCGCATCCCGGCAGTGTTGTTGAACGCGTTGCGCGGTGGACTAGTCGGCCTCGCCGAACTGCTTCCTGGCATCTCGGGTGGCACGATTGCGCTGATCACCGGTGTCTACGAGCGGCTCATTGACTCTGCCTCGCACGGAGTCAATGCGCTCAAACGGCTCGTGGTCGGACCCTCGCGCCGCGAGGGCTTCCTGCGGGAGTTCCGTGCCGTCGACTGGTGGCTGGTCATCCCCGTGATCGTCGGCATGGCGGCGATGGTGCTGACCCTCGCTGGAATGATCGAGTCGCTGGTTGCAAACAACGTGGAACTTGCCCGCGGCTTGTTCTTCGGGCTTGTCGCCGCGAGCATCGTGGTACCCCTGCAGCTCATTCCGAAAGCACAGCGCGCGGTCGCATCCAAGATCCTGGGGGTGCTCGTTTTTGTCGTTGCAGCGATCGTGGCGTTTGTGCTCATCGACTTGGCCGGTGGCTCGTTCTCTGCCGAACCGCCGCTGTGGGTGGTCTTCATCGCGGCGGCAATCGCCGTGTGTGCGCTGGTCGTGCCCGGAGTGTCTGGATCGTTCTTCCTGCTGGCGATCGGCCTGTACTCACCGACGTTGATCGCGGTAGACGAGCGCAACCTCTCGTACCTCGCGGTCTTCGCAGCGGGCGCCCTCGTTGGGCTCGTCACGATTGTGCAGCTCATGAAGTGGCTACTCGATCACCATCGGAGAATCACGCTTCTGGCAATGGCCGGTCTGATGCTGGGATCGCTGCGGGCACTGTGGCCGTGGCAGGCAACGAGCGACGATTCACACGGCGTTGGCACTCCGGTCGCGCCGTACGACCCGGTGGGCGGTCCGATTCTGTTGATGATCATCGGCGCCGGGATCGTATTCGGGATGATCGCTGTCGAGCGCGTGATTCAGCGACGTCAACTCACGTCTGCAGCTGCGACGCCCATTGCGGACGCACCGGCGAAGCACTCCGACGACTGACGCTCAGCCGCCCCACAGACCTCGGCCGCGTAGACTGTGTGGGTGCCCGCCGATCGCCTTCATCTCGTGCGTCATGGGGAGGTCTATAACCCCCACCGCGTGCTCTACGGGCGGCTCCCCGGATTCGGTTTGAGCGATGCCGGTCGCCGCATGACGCAGCAAGCCGCGGAATACGTGAAAACGCTCGATCGCCCCGTCACTGCGCTTGTGTGTTCCCCGCTGCAACGCACGCGTGAGTCGTCAGAGCCGTTCACAGAGCTTTTCGGACTAGACGCCACAATCGATGAGGGAGTCATCGAACCGACGAACGTCTTCGAGGGTCGGCGCATGGTGCGCTCGCTGATGAACCCATGGAACTGGCGTCATCTTCGCAAACCTGCACTGCCCAGCTGGGGCGAGCCCTACGCACAGGTCATCGCCCGCATGAATAAGGCGATGACGACGGCATGGGAGTCGGTTGACGCTGGCGATGTCGTGATCGTCTCGCACCAGCTGCCGATCTGGGTGACGCATCTTGCGGTGGCAGGCCTGCCGTCGCGCCATGATCCTCGCGAGCGCCGTTGCGCGCTGTCGAGCGTCACGAGCTTCGAGATGCCCGATGGCAAGTGGGCTGAACTGTCCTACGCAGAACCGGCGACCACCGAGGGTGCCGTCGACGTGGGCGCCGTATGAGACTGAGGTTCGCGAAGGCGGCAGCATCCATCGCCTTGGCCTTCACCATGGTGCTCTCGCTCGCCGCATGCTCCAGCGACCCGCTTGCCGAGGCCTACCGCGAAGGAAGCAACAACGGCTTCATCGCGGCCGATGGATTTCGCGTCGTAGAGATTCCCGAAGAAGAGCGCACCGAACCCGTCGAGTTCGACGCTGTACTCGACAACGGCGAAACAGTGACCAGCGACGACTACCTCGGCGAGGTGCTCGTCGTGAACTTTTGGTACGCCGCTTGTGCACCGTGCCGGCTCGAGGCGCCTGAACTCGAGGCCGCTCACCAAGAGTTCATTGATGATGAGGTCGAGTTTCTCGGCGTGAACCTCTACGACGGCGCCGAACAGTCACAGGCGTTCGCTGATACCTATGGCATCACGTATCCCAGCGCGTTGACCACCGTCGACGGGTCGATCAAGCTTGCCTTCGCAGGCAAGACCCCGTTGAATGCGGTGCCGGTCACCCTCGTGCTCGACCGCGAGGGTCGCGTAGCGGTGCGCATCATCGGTGTCGTCGAGAGCGCGTCGATTCTCGAGACCCTTGTGCGTGACACGCTGGACGAATCATGAACCCCGGCGCCCTTGTCGCCGACGGCACGCTGCTGGTAGCGATCCCGATTGCTGTGCTTGCAGGGCTGATCTCGTTTCTGTCGCCCTGCGTTCTTCCGCTCGTTCCCGGATACCTCGGCTTCATCGCGGGCGCGGCGACGCCGCGTCAGACTTCTGACCGCAGCCCTTCTGAGAGCGGTCGGCTCGCACCAGGCCCCCCTGCCGCAGTTGCCGCAGATGCGCCCGCGAGAGGGCGCCTGTTGCTGGGCGTGCTGCTGTTCATCGGTGGCTTCACCGTGGTGTTCATGAGCGTTGCCATGCTGGGAGGCACTCTCGGCAGGTTCTTGCTCGAATACGCCGACGCGATCACGCGCATTCTCGGCGTCGTCATCATTCTGCTGGGGCTCGTCTTCATCGGTGTATTCGGTGTCGCGCAGCGCACGATGCGACCGCAGGTGAAGAACAACGTCGGACTCGTTGGAGCGCCGCTGCTTGGTGTAGCCCTCGGCATCGGGTGGACGCCGTGCATCGGCCCGACCCTCGCGGTCATTCTGGGTATGGCCTTTGACAGTGGCTCCGTGTGGCGCGGCGCGTTGCTCGGTTTTGCCTACTCGCTCGGCCTGGGCATTCCGTTCGTGCTGCTCACGCTCGGCTTCGGCTGGGCGACGGCCTCAGTCGCGTTCCTGCGCGAACATATCCGCGCGGTGAACATCATCGGCGGCATCGTGCTCATCGTGCTCGGCCTGCTCATGGTCACGGGCATATGGACTCAGATCATGGCTCAGCTGCAGGGGGTGTTTGCGAGTGTCCCGCTCCCCATCTGACGCAGACATGCTCGAAGGCGAGCCGTTGCGCCCCGCCGATCACGCGGATTCGTCCTCTCGCGACACGAAGTCGGCCTCCGGCATCACGAATCCCTCACTCGGCTTCACCGGTTGGCTTCGATGGGCCTGGCGCCACCTCATTTCGATGCGCACGGCGCTGGTGCTGCTCTTGCTGCTCGCCATCGCTGCAGTGCCCGGCTCGCTCGTGCCGCAGCGCAGCGCCGACCCCAACGGCGTCACGCAGTACTTCACCGACAACCCCGACCTCGCTCCGATTCTTGACAACCTGAGCCTCTTCGACGTCTATACGTCGCCCTGGTTCTCGGCGATCTACCTGCTGCTGTTCATCTCACTGATCGGCTGTGTGATTCCGCGCACCAAGCACCACTGGAAGGCCCTGCGTGCGCGTCCGCCGCGCACACCGGCACGGCTGTCTCGCCTGGACGCATATCGCTCAGAGACAGTCGCCATTGCCGACGGGCAGGATGCTGATTCCACCGCGTCTGCCGCCATTGCGGCCGCGCACACGCAGCTCAGAAGTGCGGGCTACCGCGTCGAGCGCTATGACGCCCGCGGTGCAATGTCGGTGTCTGCCGAGCGCGGGTACCTGCGAGAAACCGGCAACCTCGTCTTTCACGCGTCGCTCGTGGGAGTCCTCATCGCCGTCGGAGTGGGCGGTGGGTTCACGCACACCGGCCAGAGCGTGATAATCGAGGGACGCACCTTCGTCAACACGTTGCTTGATTACGCCTCGTTCAACCCTGGCCGCTTCGTCGATGAAGAGCAGCTCTCGCCGTACGCGATGACGCTCGACAGCTTTGAAGTCACCTATCAACCCGCAAACACCCCGGGCGCAGGTCAGGCCGGCGACTTCGTTGCGAACCTCACCGTGCAAGAAGCGGGCGGCGACCCCGTCGAAGCTGAGGTTCGCGTCAACCATCCGCTCGAGATCGACGGCGACCGTGTCTATCTCCTGGGCAATGGCTACGCACCGACAATCACCGTGAAGGACTCTGACGGCGAAGTCGTGTTTTCAGAATCTGTGCCGTTTTTGCCGCAAGACACCAATATGACGTCGCTCGGCGTGGTGAAGATCGCCGATGGCCTTGAAGATCAGCTGGGATTGGTGGGCTTCTTCTATCCCACGCAGGCACCACTCACGACGGGTGCTTTCTCTTCGGCATACCCGGCGCTCGTGAACCCGGTGCTTTCTCTCGACGTCTATGCCGGCGACCTCGGCATCAACGACGGCATTCCTCGTTCGGTCTACACGCTCGACCCGACGGGAATGGAAAAGCTCACCGGACGTGACACCGATGTCGAATCGATCGAGCTGGCTCCGGGTGAGACAGCTGATCTGCCCGACGGGTACGGCACGATCACATTTGAAGACGAATCGCCCGCTGGCGCCGCTGGCTATGAGCAGTCGGTGAAGCGCTACGTATCGCTCTCAGTGCATCGCGATGCGGGCGCAACCTGGGTGCTGTTATTCGCGATTCTCGCGACGGTCGGACTGATGGTGGCCCTCTTCGTGCCGCGCCGCCGAATGTGGGTGAAGATCACGCCCGAACCAGGAGCGCTCAATGTCGAATACGCCGGCCTTGCGCGCGGTGAAGATCCGACGCTGATGGGCGCCGTTGACCAGGTGGCCGACAAGCACAGCGCGTCGCTCAGAGCCGGTCAGAGCGCCGCTCCCGCGACGTAGACTGGCACGATGCAGGATACCGCCGCTCTCTCGCTCGAGTCGATCTCAGTGCTGCTGGTGTGGACAGCGATCGCGGTCTACGCGCTCGCGTTCATCGCCTACGCCGTAGATCTCGCCACCCGCTCGGCAAGCAGCGTCGATCAGAAGGACGCCGCTCTGCGCGAGCGTGAACTGGTTGGTGCCGCGGCCGGTTCGAGTGCGAGCGCGATGACGCAGCTACGCGATGAAGAGCGAGCCGCTGAGGTCGCGCTGAACGCGTCACCGTCGCAGCGACCCCGGTACCTCTGGGCGCGAATCGGCACCTCACTGACCGTCTTCGGCTTCTTATTCCACCTCGGCGGCGACGTGACGCGGGGCATCGCCTCGAGTCGCGTGCCGTGGTCGAACATGTATGAGTTCGCGCTCACGGGCCTTCTGCTCGTCGTCGGTGTCTACCTCGTCACCCTGCTGCGCTACGACCTACGTTTTCTCGGGGCGTTCATCACCGGTCTGGTAGTCGTGCTCCTCGGTGCCTCGGCGATGAACTTCTACGTAGAGATCACCCCGCTGATGGATCCGCTCAAGAGCGTGTGGCTCGTCATTCACGTCTTCGTCGCATCTTTGGCGACGGCGCTGTTCGCGATCGCGTTCGGCCTCTCGGTGTTGCAGCTGATGCAGGCGCGACGCGAACAGAAGGTGGCTGCGGCAGCCGCAGCATCCACCACTGCCGTTAAAACCGGCCCAGGGTTTCTGCGTACCGTCCCCAGTGCCGAGGCGCTTGAGTCGCTCGCCTACCGCTTCGCGATTCTCGGATTCATCTTCTGGACATTCACGCTCATCGCGGGCTCGATCTGGGCGAACGATGCGTGGGGCCGCTACTGGGGCTTCGACACGAAGGAAGTGTGGACCTTCGTGATCTGGGTCCTTTACGCGGGGTACATCCACGCGCGTGCCACGCGAGGCTGGCGCGGGTCGCGCTCGGCGTGGCTGTCGATCATCGGCTTCACCGCTGTGCTGTTCAACTTCACCATCGTGAACATGTTCTTCAAGGGTCTGCACGCCTACTCCGGCTTGAGCTGATCCCGGCCACGAGAAAAGGGGTCCGCCGCTCGATGAGCGACGGACCCTTTCTCGTAGCGGGCCCGCTAGGCGGTCGCCGGCGCCAACAAGCTCTTCGACGAGACCGAGCGGCGTCGTGCCACCGCGATGACGGTGATTGCGAAGCCGATCAGCGTCCAGACGACTAGCCCGGCGATCGCCGCGCCGTAGCCGGTCGTCGCGGTGAGCGCGGCGAGCATGCCGTTGTAGGCGGGGGTAGTGGGCAAGAGTGCGGCGAAGTCGGCGAAGACTCCGGGCACTGTCGACACGATCCCGGTAGCGAGTGCAAGCACGCCGATCATGGCGGCGACCCAGCGCCCCGCTCCACCGAGCGCAGCGACGAGCGCTTGGTTCACCGCCGCGAAGGCCACGCCCGCGACGATCGCCATTGCCGCGAATGCGAGCCACGTTGACCAGTCGTACGACGCGGCGAACTGCACGACTGCAGCCACGAGCAGACCTTGCGCTGCGCCGATGGCAGCAGCAGGAGCGAGGCCCCGAGCCGCCAGCAGTGCAGAGGGCTTGCGTGAGGTCAGTGCCCGTCGTGAGACAGCCTGCAGAGCGATGAAACTTCCCAGGCCGCCGAACCAGAGTGCGAGCATCGCGAGCAGAGGAATAGCCGAAGCGCCGAACAGCTCGTTGCCCGCGCCCTCAGCCGAAACCGGATCAGCAACCACGGTTGCCAGCGCGTCGGCCTCGTCTTCGGTGTAGGTGGGAATCTCTTCGCTTGCGGTGCCAAGGCCGCTGGCGAGCTCGCTTGTGCCGTCGGCGAGCTGTCCGGCGCCGTCAGCAAGTTCTTCAGCCCCCGTAGCCGCGTCGGTGGCTCCCATAGCCCATTCGCTCGAGCCGAAGGCCCACGTGTTCACGCCGGAGCCGGCGGCTGCCGCGCCGCTCGCCCACTGGTAGGCACCGTCTGCCCATGTATTGGCTCCTGCGCTCGCCTCAGACGTGCCCGCAGCCCACGCCTCAGCTCCGCCGGCCCACGTCGTGGTGCCCTCAGCAAGATCGTCGGCGCCAACCGCAAGGGCGCCCATGCCGAACGCGAGCTCATCGAGGCCGACTGCTGTTTCGGTGGCGCCGTCTGCGAGCGCAGACACTCCTGTTGCCAACGAATCGGCTCCCGCAGCTGATTGTTGCAGCGCGGCGACCAGTTGCGGTTCGAATTCGGCCAGGCCAGCAATCCCGTCGGCGATGTTCTGCGAGTCGTCGAGAATGCCGGTGATAGCGGGCAACGCCTCATTGGCGGTATCGGCGACATCTGTGATGGCCTCGCAGAGCGCAGCCGAGCCGCCCTCTGCGAGACAGCTGGCAGCCAGGGTGTCGAGCTCTGCTGCGGCGTCTGTCACGGTGGTTTCGATCTGGCCGCTGTTGTCGGCAAGGGTCTGCGCTGCGACGACGAGCTCTTCGGGAACATCGGGAAGCGCAGCCACCTCGTCAGCCATGACGGTGAGTCCATCGGCGAGCTGTGCGGCGCCATCGGCGCTCTGATGCGCGCCGGCAGCCCAGCTGTCAAGTCCCTCAGCCGCTTCTGTAGTTCCCGCCGCGAGCCCGGCCGCACCGGTGGCTATGCCACTCGTGCCGGCTGAGATCTCGTCTGCACCGTCGGCGAGTTCCTGTGCGCCCGTCGAGAGCTGGCCGATACCAGTTGAGATCTCGCCCGCACCAACCGCCAGTTCTGCGGCACCGCCCGAGAGCTGACCGAAGCCAGCCGAGATCTCGCCCGCACCGGCCGACAGCTCTGTGGCGCCGCTCGCCAACTGGTCGACGCCGTCAGCGAGACTGACGGTGCCCTCTGCCGCGCTGGCAGCACCGTCGGCCAGTTCACCCGCGCCATCTGCCGCTTCGCTCAGTTGTTCGCCCAGGGTAGTGAAGCCGAGGAAGACATTTTCGAGATACACCGTCGACAGTTCGGATCCCATGAGAGACGCAGCGGCGGTCGCCACCTGCGAGGTGATTGCGTCGTCGACGATCAAGCTGTCTGGGGGAGTGGTGACCTCAATCGTTGCCTGCTCGGGAGTTTCTCCGGGGCGCGTAGAGAGAGCAGCGGTCGAGAAGTTCTCGGGAATGGTGATCACCGCGGCATAAGTGCCGTCCGCCAGGCCCGCCTCGGCCTCGTCGGTGTTTGACAGCGTCCATGTGAGGTTGCTGTCGAGACTGTCTGAGCCCTCGACGAGACCGGCGGTGAGTTGGCGGCCCAACGGCACCATTTGACCGTCAACGTCAACCGGTTCGTCGTTGTTCACGATTGCGGCGTTCAGATTATCGAGACGCTCGGTGGGGTTGTACAGCGCAGTAATCAGGATGCCGCCGATGATGACGGGCAGCAGCAAGACACCGATCAACGTCAGCCACGTGATGGGGCTCCGGGATTGCGAGCGTTCTAGGGGGAGAGTCATGCGTTCACCTCAGCGGTGGAAGGAGTGGGAGAAGGATGCTGTGTGAGGCCGATCGACGCAACGTCGCTGAACCTCGCTTCGGCGAGCATGGAAAGGGCCGGACCCTCGGCACGTGAGACGGTCACGACCGTGAGGGCAGCGCCCCGCTCGGACGCACGCTCGATCGCGTCCCGCAAAACAGCGGCCGCCTGGTCGCGCTCGGCGCCTTCTAAGACCTCTGGCGCTTCGATAACGACGGTTCGAGTGTTGCCGGCAAGCGCGCTTCGCAGTTCTTTGACCGGGTGCTCCGCAGTAGAAAGCAAAGCCACGCCGACATGGGCGCGAACCCAGGCAGCTCGCCCGGGAAGCAAATGGCCTCCGACGCGCAGCAGACCTTGATCGGGAGTGATTCGACCCGCCACGGCAAGGGCAAAGGCTCTTCCCGCGCGAGCGTCTCCAGTGACAACCAGTGCAGATCCCGGTTCGACGCGGAACGTCGCGCCAGCGAAGAGGGTGACTTCGCCGTTTCGGTTGCCGCCGTCGGCATGCACGGCGACATTCTCGCCCACGACGGCAGCTGACGTATTGGGTTCAGGCCAGTTCGCCAACTCGAGTTCACGCTGGACGGCTTCACCTTCAATATCGAAGTGGGGTAGGGCCTTGTCGAGCCACCGCGGAATCCACCATGACTTCTCGCCGAGTAGCGCCATCAGAGCGGGGATCAGTGTCATTCGCACCAAGAACGCATCGATGGCGATACCAGCGGCGAGTCCGAGCGCGATGGGCTTGATCGAAGAGTCGCCTTCGGGCACGAAGGCGACGAACACGGCGAACATGATGACGGCCGCTGCGGTGACCACCCGCGCCGAGGCAGTGAAGCCCGATCGAACGGCACCGAGCGCAGTCTTTCGATCAGCCGCGCCGCCAGGCGCGCGCACAGCATGCACGTAGTCCTCGCGCATGCGTGAAACCAGGAACACCTGGTAGTCCATGGCCAAGCCGAACAGCACGCCCATGAGCAAAATGGGCATGAAGCTGATGATGGGGCCCACCTTGGCGACGTGCAGCGCGTCGGCGAACCACCCCCACTCGAACACCGCCGCCACAACGCCGAACGACGCGGCCACCGACAACAGGTAGCCACCGGCGGCCATGAGCGGAACCCAGATGGAGCGGAAGACGATCATCAAGAGGATCAATGACAGGCCAACCACAAAGATGCCGAACGGGACGAGCGCGGCACCAAGCCGGTCTGAGACATCGATTCCGACAGCGGTGAATCCGGTGACCTTCAGATCAACACCGTATTCCTCGAGAAGCCGATCGTGTTGGTCCCGCAGTGTCCGAACGAGTTCCGCTGTTTCGGGGGCATCTGGAGCAGTCTCAGGAATGATCTGGATGAGTCCGGTATCGGCTGTTTCGTTGGGTGTTGACAGCGCTACTTCTTTAACACCGGGAATCGCTTCGATTTCGGTCGCCAAATCGTCCATGAGGCCGAGCGGATCCGTCGATGTCACGATTGTGCCGGTCATGATCAGCGGTCCGTTGGCGCCTGGACCGAAGGTTTCTGCGGTGAGGTCGTAAGCCTGGCGTGCTTCGCTTGAAGTCGGTTGCACGCCCGCGTTGGGAAGGGCAAGCGCAAGACTGCTGGCAGGCACGGCCATCACACCGAGGCCGACGATAACCGCGATCGTGGTGACCAGCGGATGCTTCGTGACAAGCATCACCCAGCGGTTCGACTTCGGTGGGGTATGCGCAACGACTGTCTGCTCTTCGTCGTCTTCGGTCGGTTGCGCCGGCTTCTTCTTTGCAAAGCCCCAGCCGACCACCCGGCCTTTGCTGAATCCCAGCAAAGCGGGAGTGAGAGTGACAGCGACGACTACCGCTATCGCCACGGCAACCGCGGCGGCAACACCCATCGTGGTGAGGAACGGGATGCCGGCGAAGCTGAGCCCGATGAGGGCGATCAACACCGTGATGCCGGCGAACACGACCGCGGAGCCAGCCGTGCCGGTGGCACGCGCGACCGACTCTTCGGGGTCGATTCCCTCGCGTACTTGATCTTGATGTCGGGCCACGATGAACAGTGCATAATCGATGCCGACGGCTAAACCGAGCATGATTGCCAGCATCGGCGTTGTGGAAGAGACCGATGCGAACGCGGTCGACACGAGGATGAGCGAGATCGCCAGCCCCACGCCGATCAGCGCGCTCACGAGGGGAAACCATGCGACCGCGAACGAGCGGAACGTGACGATCAGCACGAAGAGAGCGATCAGAACCCCTACCGCTTCGATCAGCGACAACGCGGGAATCGCGGCGGCGAACAGCTCGCCTCCCATGGCTGCGTTCGCACCCTCGGGAAGCGTTTCGCGCAGTTCCGCAGCAATGTCGGTGAGCGCCGACGTCGTGGCGCTCGAGACGCTGGTCGCATCGCCGTCTAGCTGCACGGTCACGATGGCAGCCGATTCATCGTCAGCGATCGTTCCATCGATCAACCCGTCGAACGGGTCGGCGACTGCTGCCACGCCATCGACGCTCTCTAGATCGACGATGGCGTCGGAGATGAGCTGATCGTATGGAGCCTCGGTGATGTTGTCGCCGTCAGCGGCTCCGACGATGAGTGTCGCGCTCGCGCCACTGGCCGATGGAAAGCTGCGGCTGAGCAGTTCGAGCCCCTCTTGGGACTCAGATCCTGGAATGCTGAACGAGTTGTCGGTGCCCTTCATGAACACTGCTGCGCTGCTGCCGGCGATCGCCAGTAGCAGCAGCCAGCCGACGAGAACCCGCCACGGCCGGTTGTACGACCAGCGTCCGAGCGAGTACAGCAGAGTGGACACAGTGCCTCCGTCATTCAAGTGCCAATGCGAAACAGATACACCGCTGTATCGGATACGTCAGTGTATCGTAGGCGAGTCTCATGCGTTCAGGCTGAACAGAAGATGAGAACCAAGGAGAACTGATGTCAGAGAGCATGGCCTCGCCCTCACGCCGACGAGAAGCCACGCGGCAGAAGCTACTGGATGCCGCCGCTCAGGTATTCGCTGAAGTCGGCCTCGATGCGGCTTCGGTCGAAGAGGTGTGCGAGAGAGCAGGGTTCACTCGCGGCGCCTTCTACTCCAACTTTGAGTCCAAAGACGAACTCTTTCTTGAACTCGCCGGACGAGTGTCACTCTCGCGGGTAGAGGCCGTTCGTGCGCGCGTGAGAGCGCTTGAGCAAGATGGCGCGTTGAACGGCGGAGAAACGAACGCGTTGCAGGTCATTCAGCAGGTTCTCGATACGACAGCGTCAGATCGGCTGAGCGTGCTGTTGATGAGCGAAATTCGCATCAACGCCTTGCGTAACCCGGGCCTTGCGGCCGCATCGCTCGCTCAAGAAGACGAGTTGCTGGTGAGCGTCACGCAGATCGTCGACGATATCTCTCGAGCGAGCAATCTTGTCTGCGCGTTGCCAGCCGCCGACGTCGCTCGAGTAATGCTCACCACCTGGGAAAGTGCGTCGGTACGGGCGGTGATGGCTGGGCTCAATCACACTCAGATGCGCGAATTCGTCAGCGCTGAGCTCGCGATCGTAGCCCAACTGGTCATTCGGCCGCCGCAGAGCTGAGCAGTGCATGGCAGCGGGTGATGCGCTCGCGCCACCAGTCCGCGCGAGCTGCGCCCGCCGCGCTCGCCGCGAGCAGCGACGGGTCCGCGGCGATCCGGTCGACCGAAAGGGCGCCGCTCTGCGGGGTCAGGGCGGGAGAGGTCACGTCGCTGGTGAACAGTGCTGCGGTGCCGAGGCCGCAGTCGTAGTCGAGTTGCTCTAACGCAGCCGCAAGAGTTACGCCCATCGATAGTCCGATTGAGGTATCGAGAGCGCTGGATACGACAGCGGGCAGGCCAGCTTCGGCGACGATCTCGAGCGCGCGATTCACTCCTCCGAGTGGCTGTGCTTTGATCACCAGAAGGTCGGCTGCCCCGGCGCGCGCGACGGCGAGAGGATCAGCGGCTTTACGCACGCTCTCATCTGCCGCGATGGGAATGCCCATGTACTTCACCCGCCGCCGAATCTCAGCGAGTTCGTCGACGCTCGCGCACGGCTGCTCAACGTATTCCAGATCGAATTCGGCCAAGGCATGAATGGCATGCTCAGCTTCGTCGATGTTCCAGGCTCCGTTGGCATCAACGCGAATGCGTCCCTCTGAGCCCATTGCCTCACGAACTGCCTGCACGCGGGCCACGTCGTCGGCGAGCGTCTGGCCTGGTTCAGCGACCTTGACCTTGGCCGTGCGACACCCGTCGAAGCGGGCGAGAATCTCCGCCGCAGCGGCAGCGCCGACAGCCGGAATGGTTGCGTTGACAGCAACTTGATGCCGCAAAGCCGCGGGTTGCGGCATCCACCCGAAGTCGATTGCCCCGGCAAGCCATGTCGCCGCTTCGGCATCGCCGTACTCGAGAAAAGGCGAGAACTCCGTCCACCCTTCCGGCCCTTCGAACAGTGCGGCCTCGCGCACGGTGATCGAGCGGAACTCAGTGGCGAGGGGCAGCGCAACAATGCGCGTACTCGCGAGGATGTCAGCGAGCGATGGGAGGATCATGTGATCATCATGGCAAACCTATGGGCGCCGCGAGGGATTTAGGCTGAGAAGCATGCTTCTCGACACTCCCGTGCGCCTCGGCGTGCAGATCGCTCCCCAGCACGTGACCTACCCTCAGATCCGCGACGCTGTTCTACGCCTCGAAGAGATGGGCGTAGACATTCTGTTCAACTGGGATCACTTTTTTCCGCTGTCGGGCGATCCCGAAGGTTTGCACTTTGAGTCGTGGACGATGCTCGCCGCCTGGGCGGAGCAGACCGAACGGGTGGAGTTCGGCGCGCTGGTGAACTGCAACAGCTATCGCAACCCAGATCTGCAGGCTGATATGGCCCGCACAATCGACCACATCTCGGCACGAGGCGGCGAAGGCCGGTTCATCTTCGCGACCGGCTCAGGGTGGTTTGAGCGCGACTACACCGAGTATGGCTACGAATTCGGCACCGCCGGCTCTCGACTGAATGACCTCGCCGACGGACTTGCGCGGATCGAGGAGCGGTGGCAGAAGCTCAACCCCGCGCCCACGCGCGAGATCCCGGTGATGATCGGTGGCAAAGGAGAGCAGAAGACCCTGCGCCTGGTCGCGAGGCACGCCGATATCTGGCACAGTTTCGTGGCTGCCGAAGAGCTGCCTCACAAGCTTGAGGTTATCGAACGGTGGGCAGAGAAGGAGCAGCGCGATCTGTCGAGACTAGTGGTCTCGAATGAGCTGCACCGACGCAGTCAAGACGACGCCGACGAACTATACGCGGCCGGCACGAGACTGTTCACCCTCAACTTCAGCGGGCCCGACTACGACTACGAGATCGTCAGATCATGGTTGCGTTGGCGTGACGCGAAAAACGGCTGACTCAGTCAGACTCACGACAGCCGCAACGCGACGCGCTGAGTAAACTCGCGTGGGTGAACGCTCAGAGCACTTCGTCCCGTTTCGCCCTCGATATCGAGGCGGTGCCGCGACCAGCGCGTGCGCAGGCGCTGCTTGACGCCGTGCAGAACAGCGTCGTCATCGCAGACGGTGCGATGGGCACCATGCTGCAACGGCACGAGCCGACACTCGACGACTACCTGCAACTCGAGGGTTGCAACGAGATCCTCAACGTCACACGCCCCGACATGATCGCGGCCATCCATGATGAGTACCTCGCTGTCGGGATCGACGCGATCGAAACCAACACTTTCGGCGCGAACTGGTCGAATCTGTCGGACTACGACATCGACGATCGCATTCTCGAGCTCGCCACGGCCGGTGCGCGCATTGCTCGCGAGCAGGTAGAAGCCGCCGAAGCCGCCGATGGGCGCATGCGCTGGGTGCTCGGATCTATGGGGCCCGGAACTAAGTTGCCCAGTCTTGGCCACACCACCTACGAACACCTCAAGCAGACTTTCGCCCTGCAAGCCGAGGGACTCATTGACGGTGGCGCCGATGCTTTTCTCGTTGAGACCTCACAAGACCTGTTGCAGACGAAAGCCGCGATCAACGGCTGCAAGCAGGCCATCGTCAATCGCGGTGTTCGGCTTCCGATCCTCGTCGAGGTGACCGTCGAGACCACGGGAACAATGCTGATGGGAAGCGAAATTGGCGCAGCCCTCACTGCCCTCGAGCCTCTCGGCGTCGATGCAATCGGTCTGAACTGCGCCACCGGCCCGGCCGAGATGAGTGAGCACCTGCGGCACCTGTCGAAGCACTCCAATGTGCCGGTGGCCTGCATGCCGAACGCGGGCTTGCCCGTGCTAACCGCCGATGGCGCGTACTATCCACTGACTCCGAACGAGTTGGCCACGGCTCACGAGCAGTTCGTGCGCGAGTTCGGTGTCGGTCTGGTTGGTGGATGCTGCGGCACTACGCCCGAGCACCTGAGTGCCGTCGTCGAGCGACTGCGCTCGGTTGATGCCTCGACCAGACGCACCGCCGCGCCCGAAGCGGGCATCGCGAGCCTGTACCAGCACGTGCCCTTTGACCAAGATGCGTCCTACCTGGCGATCGGCGAACGCACCAACGCGAACGGCTCGAAGGCGTTTCGCGAAGCGATGATCGAAGGGCGATGGGACGACTGCGTCGATATCGCTCGCAACCAGATTCGCGTGGGTGCGCACCTGCTCGACGTGTGCACCGACTACGTGGGACGCGATGGCGTTAACGACATGCGCGAGATCGTTTCACGCTTTGCCAGCGCCTCAACCCTGCCGCTCGTCATCGACTCAACTGAACCAGCGGTGATCGCCGCGGGGCTTGAGTTGATTGGTGGGCGCCCGGTCGTCAACTCGGTCAACTACGAAGACGGTGCGGGGCCCGAGAGCCGCTTCGGGCGGATCATGCCGCTGGTCAAAGAGCACGGCACTGCGGTGATAGCGCTCACCATCGACGAAGAGGGGCAGGCTCGCACCGGCGATGACAAGTTGCGTATCGCGTCTCGCCTCGTCGATGACCTGGTGCAGAACTGGGGCATGCGTGTCGAAGACATCATCGTCGACTGCCTGACCTTTCCGATCGCCACTGGGCAAGAAGAAACGCGACGCGATGGCATTGAGACGATCGACGCCATTCGCCGGCTCACCGCCAAGTACCCGGGCATCCACACCACGTTGGGAGTCTCGAACGTGTCTTTCGGCCTCAACCCCGCGGCGCGAAGCGTGCTCAACTCGGTCTTCCTGCACGAAGCCGTCGAAGCTGGCTTGACTTCAGGAATCATTGACGCCGCGAAAATCGTGCCACTCGCTTCGCTGTCAGAAGATCAGCGCAAGGTTGCGCTCGATCTGGTCTGGGACCGCCGCGAATATGACGCGGAGGGCAACCTCACCTACGATCCGCTCGCTGTGATGCTCGACCTCTTTGCCGGAGTCGACACCGCCGCGCTTCGCGATCAGCGTGCCGCTGAACTTGATGCACTCCCCGTCGGGGAGCGGCTGGAGCGTCGAATCATCGACGGTGCAGCCAAGGGGCTGGAGGCCGATCTAGATCTCGCCCGCGAGAGCGGCTTGACGGCGCTCGAAATCATCAATAAACATCTGCTCGAGGGCATGAAGGTTGTCGGGGAGCGCTTCGGTTCGGGTGAGATGCAGTTGCCGTTCGTGCTGCAGTCGGCAGAAACGATGAAGGCGGCCGTCGCCCTGCTTGAGCCGCACATGGAGAAGTCCAATGCGTCGGGCAAAGGCAAGATCATCCTCGCGACTGTGCGTGGCGACGTGCACGACATCGGCAAGAACCTTGTCGACATCATCCTCACCAACAACGGCTACGACGTCGTGAACTTGGGAATCAAGAAGCCAATCGCTGAGATCATCGCGGCCGCTGAAGAACACAACGCTGATGTGATTGGCATGTCGGGGCTGCTGGTCAAGTCCACCGTCGTGATGAAAGAGAACCTGCAGGAGCTTTCCTCTCGGGGTCTGGCGAAGAAGTGGCCGATCATTCTTGGCGGTGCTGCGCTCACCCGCGCCTACGTGGAAGATGACCTCGCCGGCCTCTTCGACGGTGACGTGCGCTACGCACGAGACGCGTTCGAGGGACTGACACTGATGGAGCCGCTGGTGGCGATTGCCCGCGGCGCCGACCCGGCAGAAGTGGGCCTGCCGCCGCTCAAGAAGCGGATTCATCGCTCGGGAACCCAGCTCACGCTCACCGAGCCTGAAGAGATGCCCGCGCGCTCCGACGTTCTGGCCGACAACCCGGTGCCGGTGCCGCCGTTCTGGGGCACGCGCATCGTCAAGGGTCTCGCGCTCGCCGACTACTCGGCCTTCCTTGATGAGCGCGCCACATTCATGGGGCAGTGGGGGCTGAAGCCGGGGCGTGGCGCCGACGGTCTTTCATACGATCAGCTGGTTGAGGCCGAGGGCCGCCCTCGCTTGCGCTATTGGCTTGACCGCATCTTGTCTGAAGGCATGCTCGATGCCTCGGTTGCCTACGGCTACTTTCCGGTGCAGAGTGAAGGCGACGACCTGATCCTGCTTCACCACGGCGATGACCGCGAAGGAACGCTTGGCGCCGCGGGCCTGCTCGCTCCAGACGGTGGCTCTGACGGTCAGCTTGGCGCCGAACGACTTCGGTTCCATTTTCCGCGCCAGCGCCGTGATCGCCACCTCTGCTTGTCAGACTTCGTTCGCTCGAAGGAGTCTGGCCAAATTGATGTGATGCCGGTGCAGCTTGTGACTGCCGGTGCGGCTATCGACAAAGTCACCGCGAAGCTGTTTGCCGAAGACCGCTATCGCGACTACTACGAGCTGAACGGTCTTGTGATGCAGCTGACCGAGTCGCTGGCTGAGTACTGGCACGCCCGAATTCGTTCCGAGCTTGGCTTCGCCGATGAAGAGCCGAAAGATGTCGCGGGACTGTTCAAACTCGAATACCGCGGCGCGCGATTCTCGCTCGGCTACCCGGCGTGCCCCGAGATGGAAGACCGACGCAAGGTGGTTGAACTGCTGAGGCCTGAACGCATGGGCGTTGAATTGAGCGACGAGTTGCAGCTGCATCCCGAGCAGTCGACCGACGCTTTCGTGTTCCATCACCCCGAGGCCAAGTACTTCTCGGTGTGAGACGGCGCATCGGCATTGCCGGTGAGCCGGCCGCGGCTGGTTAGCCTGCGACCTGCTGACCGCACATTCCGCAGGTGCCGTGCGACGGCACTTCGACGTAGCAGTCGGGGCAGAGGATCTTCGGGCGCTCGGGAACCGCATCTGCTTTGCGGGCGGCCGGGCGGCGTTCGCGCTTCTTCGTCACCGAAAGCTCCGGTGCTCGTGCGGGGGGCTTGGGCACATGCACGCTGCAATACAGGCGCACGAAGCCGGCGTGGTTGTTGGGATGCCGGTGCTTGACCGCCCACATCACCGTTCGTGGGTTCAGTGAAGCATCCGATCCACAGCCAGCGCAGCGGGTGGGCTCGCCTGGCAGTACCTCGGCCGCCGAGACTGGAACGTCGAACGGCATCTCGTCGCGCCAGTCGGAGGAGGTGGTGATTTTCATCGGGGAGTCCTTTCGGCGGCTTCGACCCGAATGGGGAGTCACCTGGCTCTAGTGTCCCACGCGCAGTGGCTTCTCAACACCGCTTCGTGGTGTGCTCGGTTGCGCAGCGACGGGTTTGGCGCGCCGCAAGGCCGCTAGAACGGCGCTTCCCACCACGAGCAAACCGATCACCGTGGTGATCGCTCGGAGGGTGTCCCACGTGAGAGTGGAGCTCACTAGCGAGTAAACGAAGAAACTGCCGAGATTCTGCGTGAGGGGTGCCCCTGCTTCGTACGAGATTCCCGAACCCGTGCCGATCGCGAATGGCCAGAACCAGAGGTTCATGATCAGACCGAAGGCGTATGCGGCAAGCACCCCGTAGACGCTCAGCATTGCGATCTCGGCGCGAGCAGACCCTCTACCAGGAAGCAGGCCCGCCCCGGCACCGACCCAGGCGCACGCGAACATCTGAAATGGCGTCCACGGGCCGAACGTGCCTGTGACAACGGTCGAGAGGGCGATGGTCAGCAATCCGAGCAGCAGGCCAAACTTCACGCCGTAGGCTCGCCCCGCGAGTATCAGCAGAATGAAGACGGCTTCTACTCCGCCGACGCCGGTTCCCACAATGCGCACTGCGGCGCCGATCGCCGCCAATGTGCCCAGCAGCGCAAGGGTGTGTGCTGCGCGAACCGAGCCGTCGAGGGCTATCAGCACGACGATGGCAGCCACTGGGGCGAGCGCGAAGGCCGCAACAGGAACCGCGGCAGCCGACTGCGCGGGCACCGCGTATGCCATGAGCGGCCACGCAAACGCTGCGAGGGCAACGAGATTCGCGGCAGTTAGAGCCACCCAGGGAGCTGAGAATCGCCACCCGCGCGAGCGAGCGGGCATGCCGGTCACGCGGCGTAGCGCGAGAGGATGTGCGGGCTCGGGCGGCGGCTCGCGCCAAGCATCTTCGTGAGTCTGCGGCGTTTGCGGCGTCGCACCAGGGCTCGACACCTGCGGTTGCTCTGAGACGATCCCGTTCGCCATCGTCAGAGTTCTGTCGGCGAGGGCGGCAGCGAAGTCCCCATCGTGAGTGGCCATGAGCACCGCAGCGCCGTCAGAAGCGGCACGAGACAGTGCCGCAGAAACGAGCGCACTCGCCGCCGGATCGAGCCCTCGCGTGGGTTCGTCGACGAGCAGAACCGGTGGTGAGGACACCAGTTGCAGCGAGATTGCCAAGCATCGGCGCTCGCCGAGAGAGAGATCGAGCGGATGCTGCGCTGCCAGCGCGAGGAATGCCGCCGACCCGGCCTCGTGGCCAAGAAAACCGGCGAACCGTGCTGCAGTGGTGCCTTGCCGCACGTGTGCACGGCGGTCTGCCCGCGCGCACTCCGAACCCACGCTGGTGCAGACGAACAGGTCATCGGAAGCGTCGGGCACCAGCGCGATCTTTCGCCTGGTCACCGCGACGCCCTTTACGGTGAGGTGTGCATCACGCGGCGGCAGCGCGATCGCGGCGAGCAGGCTCGACTTGCCGGCACCATTGGCGCCCCGCAGCGCGACGATCTCTCCCACCGCGACATTCAGCGAGGCGCCCCGTACTGCGGTGGTGTCACCGTGAATCACGGTGACGTCGTTCGCGCTCAACGCCACCGTCTCGCGCGCCGTCGACACCCGAGCGAGCATCGGAATGGCCGACACCGCCGCGTGCAGCGGCACCGCACCAACCGCACCGTTGATGATCTCGAGACGCTCATCTGCGACGCATGAGAAGTCGGCATGTCGGTGTTCGGCAACGACGACGCTCATGCCCGCGTCGTGCGCAAGCGCACGGAGAAGCTCGACAATTCGCCGACGAAAGCGCGAATCAAGATCGGCAAGCGGCTCGTCGACGAGTAGCAGAATCGGATGCTCCACAATGGCGGCCGCGATAGCCACCAGCGTGGCTTCGCCAGCGGAGAGGCCTCGAACATCCCGGGCCAGCAGAGACTCGATGCCAATGCGGGAGGCGATCTCATCTACACGCGCGGCCACGATCACGGGAGCGACCCCGCGCAGCTCAAGCGTCAGACCGATCTCATCACGCACGCGATCAGTGGCGAAGCCCTCGCGGGGATTCTGCAGCACGACACCGACTAGTCGAGCGGTATCTCGCGGTGGTGTAGCGACGCGATCGAGGCCCACGACGTCGAGTCGCCCGCTGATGGTGCCGCCATCGACATGACTGTGAAGCCCCGCCAAAGCCCGCAGCAGCGTTGACTTGCCGCTGCCCGTGGTGCCAGTGACGAGCGTCAACCGACCCGGGGCGAGGTCAAGCGCGTCGATGCGCACCGCTGGCGAGGGCGCGCCATGGTGCGTGATCGCTGCATCGAGCGCGTTGGCGGGATGCTCGCAATCACCCTCGGCTGCCGCTCCGGCCAACCCGCGAAGCTCCAGTGCAGACGCGATGGCCGTGGCGCGCTCGAGAGTGCGTTCGAGCACGGGCGCGAGCAGGCGCGGCCCACCTCGCTCGCCACGCAACCGCTGCGCGAAGCGCACCCGGCGCACCGAATCAGCCAGGGCTGGCAACGCAGCCCACGCTACCGCGAGTGTGCGCGCAACGCCTTTGAGCGGGCCACGCCGTGATCCACGGGCAAGGAGGCGTGGCACATCGATGAGCGCGTTGATGACCCCGAAGAGCAGAATGGTGAACGCGATCGGCATTGCGCTCGCCGCAGCATCCCACAGTCCATCTGTTGTGGCAGGCCCCAACAGCACGACATGGTTCAGCGGAGCCGGCAGGCGGTACTCGGGCAGTGCGAGCACCACCGTTCCTGACCCATCAGCGCCGTGAAAAAGAACCCGGTAAACGACACGAACCCCAACGAAGCCTGCAGCGAGAGCCGCGGCGGCACGAAGGGGTCCGGGTCGAAAGGTCACGTCAGGCGGTTAGTGTTCAGTCGCTGGGTGTTCAGGAGCTCGGTGTTCAGGCGCTGGGTGCCGCGGGCTCGCCGTTCAGAGTGAACAGCAGGGCGAGGCTCTCGCCGGGCTGCAACTGAAGCGTGCCGAGGCCTTCTTGGGCGTAGCCCCATTCGCCGTCGGCGGGTTGCACCCACATCGACCAGTACGCAAACGCGGCGGGCATCGACTCGCACGTCTCGAAGTAATCAGAACCGTCTTCTGCGGTCAGTGCATAGTCGGCGGCGGGAAAACCGTTGACACGGCAAACCACTTGGTCGCCATACTCGGCTGTGCCCTCAGTGGTGAGACCTGCCTCAGCTACGGCTTCACTGGCGGCGATCGCCTCATCCGTTTCGATACACGTGGTTCCGGCATCGGAGTCTGCCACGTCGATTTCAGGCAATTCGACGACGATTGTCACACCAGCGCACTCGCCGGAGCCGGCTTCGGTGGTTGCCGATGCCTCGGGTGTTGCCGTGGTGTCGGCAGAAGAACAGGCAGCGAGGGAAATTAGAAGGGCAGCGGCAGCAGAGGCCGCGAAAGCGCGCAGAGTCATGGTCACGATTCCAGGTTAGGGCGCGTGCGCCGTGGGGCTTCGCTATGTGTCTCACCATGAACTCTGCGCGTGCGTCGTAGGCTGGGCCGGTGAGCGTTTCCGATCTGTTCGATGAGAGTGAGTGGATGCTGGCGCCTGGCGCCGACGCATACACCGATATCACCTCGCATGTCTCCCTCGACGGGCGCATCGCACGCGTCGCCTTCAACCGGCCTGAAGTGCGCAATGCGTTCCGCCCCCACACCGTTGATGAGCTGTACCGGTCGCTCGAGATAGCGCGACAGGATCCGCGCATCGGTGTGGTGTTGCTCACCGGCAACGGTCCGAGCGAAAAAGACGGCGGCTGGGCGTTCTGCTCGGGCGGCGATCAGCGCATTCGCGGCCGGGATGGATACAAATACTCCGAGACTGACTCGGTCACCGACCCCGCGCGCGCCGGTCGACTGCACATCCTCGAGGTGCAGCGGCTGATCCGCTTCATGCCCAAGGTCGTTATCGCTGTTGTGCCGGGTTGGGCGGCTGGCGGCGGTCATTCGCTTCACGTCGTCTGCGATCTCACAATCGCAAGCGCCGAACACGGCAAGTTCAAACAGACGGATGCTGATGTCGGCTCGTTCGACGCGGGCTACGGCTCGGCCTATTTCGCACGCCAGATCGGGCAGAAGTTCGCGCGCGAGATCTTCTTTCTTGCCGAGGAATACTCCGCCCAGCGGGCGTATGAGATGGGTGCGGTCAACCGTGTCGTTCCGCACGCCGAACTCGAGCACGAGGCAATCGCGATGGCTCGCACCATTCTCACCAAGTCGCCGACGGCGATCAGAATGCTGAAGTTCGCTTTCAACGCGGTCGACGACGGTTTGGTCGGCCAGCAGGTATTTGCCGGTGAGGCGACTCGCCTCGCCTACGGCACCGATGAAGCCGTCGAAGGTCGTGACTCGTTCCTCGAGAAGCGTGCACCCGACTGGTCGCCGTACCCCTGGCACTTCTGACGCGCATGGTGCGCTTATGAAGCTGCAGCCCGTCACCGGGGATGACCCCCGAGAGGTGCTGCGTGCGGTGCGATCCGCTCTGCACGGCGCCGGCCCCGCGCTCGCTCTGGGCGCTGTGTCAACGATGCCCACTGATGTGCGGGCCGGCACGGCGGTAGTGGTGACGACCTCGGGTTCTACCGGTGTACCCAAGAGTGTCGCCTTGAGCCGAGACGCGCTGACCTCTAGCGCGCTGGCGACCGCCGACCGAATCGGCGAGGGAATGTGGCTGCTCGCGTTGCCGGCGAGCTATGTCGCGGGAATGCAAGTGCTGGTGCGCTCAATCGTGGCCGATCGTGAACCCGCCATCATGAGCGGTTCATTCACGCCGCAAGGCTTTGCCGCAGCATCCCTCATGATGGTGTCGACTGATCGCGGCGAGCGCATTCCCACCTACACCTCGCTCGTGCCCGCTCAGCTGGCAAAGCTGCTCGACGCCGCAGAGCACGACTCGGCGGTGCGAGCGGCGCTTCGTTCGTTTGAAGCGATCCTCATCGGCGGCCAAGCAATGCCAGTGGCGATGCGCGAGCGGGCCGAGGCCGAGCAGGTGCGCATCGTGCGCACGTATGGCTCGACAGAAACCAGTGGCGGTTGCGTCTATGACGGGTCAGCCCTGCGAGGTGTGGCGCTCCGCGTCGAGCGGGGAGAGGTGCAGGTGTCTGGACCGACCCTCGCGGACGGCTATCTCGGCAACGACGAGCTCACCGACACGACTTTCGTCCGCGACCACAGCGGCGCGCGCTGGTATCGAACCGGTGACGCCGGGCTCATCGACGGTGGGCTGCTGCGCATTCATGGCCGTATCGACAATGTCATCGTCTCGGGTGGCTTGAATGTCTCGCTTGACCGCGTCGAACACGCGGTGCGTTCGATCACGGGTCTGCACGGTGCGGTCGTCGTTGCGGTCGATGACGACAAGTGGGGCGAGGCCTCGGTTGTCGTGGCGCGGCGCGGTGAATCGCTGCGGCGCAGCGAAGCGGTGCAGTTGCAAGAGGCCCGCGATGCGGTCGCCGCACAGCTCGGTGCCCATGCGCGACCGTCGCGGCTTGTGCTCGTTGATGAACTGCCCATGCTTCCCTCAGGAAAGCCCGACCGAGAAGCGATTCGGCGGGTCGTGGGAGCTCTGCGCTGACGCGCCGATGAGCCTCGGCTTCGCCAGGTCATTGATTCGCGGTCTAGGATGACCACTCGTGGCAGGCACCTCCAGCAAGAAACGCAAACGTCCGGGCTCCAAGAAGCACGTCTCGCGCGGCAACCCGCAGAAGACGACCCAATCGCAGAACCCGGCGAGAGTTGAGAAAGCGCGAGCGAGCGACTGGATTGGCGCAGCGCGCCTCCGCACCCTTCCGCTTGCGGCGACACCGGTGCTGATTGGCACGGGCGCCGCCCTGGTGGTGACCGATGCCTTTCACTGGGTGATTGCGCTGTGCTGCTTTGTGGTCGCGATCGCGCTGCAGATCGGCGTGAACTATGCCAACGACTACAGCGACGGCATTCGTGGCACCGACGACTACCGTGTCGGCCCCGCCAGGCTGACCGGAGCGCGCAAAGCGAACCCGCGCACGGTGCTGCTTGTCGCACTGTCGTTCTTCGCGGTGGCCGCTGTCGCGGGCCTTGCGATCGTCATTCGCACTGAGCAGTGGTGGATGCTGCTGGTCGGCGTCATCTCGATAACTGCCGCCTGGTTCTACACCGGCGGCAAACGGCCCTACGGCTATTACGGCTTCGGCGAAGTCGTCGTGTTCGTCTTCTTCGGACTGGTTGCCACACTGGGCACAACCTGGGTGCAGGCTTTCGTACTCCCTCAGGAAGCATGGTTCGGGGCGATCGCGGCAGGACTGTTTGCGTGTGCGGTGCTGCTCGCCAACAACCTGCGCGACATCGATCAAGACCGCAAAGCGGGCAAGCGCACTCTCACGGTTCTGATCGGCAGAACGGCCACGCGGTGGCTGTTCACGGTATTCGTGCTGCTGCCTTTTGCCATTGCGATTCTTCTCGCTCTGGTCTATCCGATCGCATGGCTGAGCCTGCTGCCGATGGTGGCGGCCGTCGCGGCAATCCTGATTGTGTGGACGTATCGCGACCCGCGTGAACTCGTCGTCGCGCTGAGCGTGACGTCGCTCACCTCGCTGGCCTACGGCGCGGTGTTGTGCTGGGCGTTCGTGGGCTGAACGAACTCAGTCTTTGGGAGAGTCCACGGCATCAGCCGCGGCGTCTTCCACGTCTTCGTCGGTGACAGGCGCGGTCGCGCGGGCGCGACGTTCCGCCATGCTGGCAGCCATGTCTTCGAGCGGTCGTCGCAAGAAGAGCATCGAGAGGCTCAGGCCGATGAGCGCAGCGAAGATTGCGGCCAGCCAGTAATAGTCGCGCATGATCGGCAACAGCATGAGCACGCCGAAAGGCACGAGAAATGCGAGCAGGCGCAACACCGAATAGACGAGGGCGGAGCGAGCTTTCACACCTTCATCCTAAGCCGCGGTGCGAACACACAGCTTGCTCTACGTCAAGCGCGGACCGCGAGCGCGTTCTGGCGCATAGGATAGGGAGATGCCTCGGGTGCTGCTGATTCTGGCCCTGGTGGCGACCGCGTTCTGGGTCTTCACCATTGTTGATTGCGCCGTCCAGCCTCCGACTCGTCACCGCGGTGTGTCAAAACCCGTGTGGATTCTGATCGTCGTGCTGCTTCCGGTGCTGGGCGGACTGCTCTGGTTGAGCGTGGGCCGCATGCGTGCGGCGAAAGCCGCGGAGCGGCACGCTCCAGACGATGATCCCGAGTTTCTCGGCAAGCTCGGGTCGACAAGCGAGCAAGACGATCGCATCCGCCGACTCGAAGAAGAGCTCGCCCAGCTTGATAGCGAAGACGACGATCCAAAGTGGAAGACGAACTACAACGTCGTCGACGAAGACCCGCAGCCAAGCGATGCCGACACGGTGAGCGACCCAGATTCTTCGCCCCACGTCTCTGATGGTGACGACGACAACCGTGGTCACCGCGGCGCGCTCGGCTGAGATGGCCCGGCACGATCACCGGATCGCGGCAGCCGCGACCGATGCGGCTGCGGCGTTGCTCGGCGGCTTGGTCGAACTCGGCGTCGCCCATATTGTTGTGAGTCCGGGCTCACGCTCGCAGCCACTGGCGCTTGCCGCTGCCGAATTGGAACGACGCGGCATCATCTCGTTGCATGTTCGCGTCGATGAGCGGGTTGCTGGCTTCACAGCCCTGGGCATAGGCCGAGAGAGCAAAATGCCCGCCGTCGTGATCTGCACGTCGGGCACGGCGGTGGCGAATCTGCTGCCGGCGACCCTCGAAGCTCACCACTCCGGTGTGCCCTTGATTCTGCTCACCGCCGATCGCCCACCCGAAATGCGCGGGATCGGGGCAAATCAGACTACCCATCAACCCGGCATGTTCGCCCGCGACGCTCGATTCGAGGCGGATCTTCCGGTGCCCGTCGACATCGACGAGAGCGGTGATGGCGAGCAAAGCATGATGCTGCGCCAGATCGCCAACCAGTCGATGGCTGCTGCGCTCGGCGAAGGGCTGCGCTCGCCGGGGCCCGTGCACTTGAACGTTCCCTACCGCGAGCCTCTCGCTGGCGAATTTCCCACGTGGTTCGGTGACGCCTCTGCCGACACCGTTGCTTCGACACCCGAAGTTCGTGAGGCCTCATTCCCGGGCGATGAGCACGATGAAGATATGTCGGGAGCGCTGTATCAAGGCGGCGGGGGCATCGGTGAGTCCGATCTGCCGGGCGACACCGGCGACTTTCCGTTGGTCATCGAGCGTGGGCCGCGAACGGTTGTTATTGCTGGCGCCGATGCGGGTGCCGACGCCGAAGAGCTCGCGCATCTCGGTGGATGGCCGCTCATAGCCGAAATCGTCAGCGGGGCCAGATTCGGCCGACAACTCGTGCACGGCTATCGCTCGTTGCTCGCTGAGGCTGAACTCGGCGGCATGATCCAGCGCGCCATTGTGCTCGGTCACCCGACCCTCAGTCGCGAGGTCGCGGGGCTGCTGGCCGACGCGCGCGTAGAGGTGATCGCATTGCGCGGCCCCGGCGAACCGCTCAACCTGAACGGTTCGACTGTCGCGGCTGATGCGGTGGTTGTTGCCCCGGGGGCGACTGACCGCGAATGGCTTGGTGCATGGCTGTCGGCGTCGAGGCGACTCGCGGTAGATCTCACTCCGCCAGCGCCCGACGCACGTGCGCTGGCATCAGCCGAGCGCGATACCCGCCTTCCCGCGGTCGCCGCCGAACTGGCCGTTATTCGTGCACCTTTGAATCGGGAATCGCTGGTCGATGCTGTCTGGCGTGCGACGTGGCCGCACGACAGATTGTTCTTCGGTTCATCGCGGCTCGTCCGAGTCGCTGACGCTGTGCTCGCGGGTAAGAAGGTGCCCGTGCACGCCAACCGGGGTCTCGCGGGAATCGATGGCACCGTTGCTACAGCCTTCGGCGTCGCCTTGGCCAGCCAAGCCGGCGATGCCGCCGGGGTTACGCGTGTGTTGCTCGGCGACCTCGCGTTTCTGCACGACGTCGGCGCGATGCTGATTGCGCCAAGCGAGGCTGAGCCGCGCATTCAAGTCGTGATCGGCAACGACCGCGGGGGAACGATCTTCGACAGTCTCGAGGTTGCTGAGGTTGCCTCAGACGATGCGATGAACCGAGTGCTCTACACCCCGCAGAGTGTGCGGATTGATTCGCTCGCGCACGCCTACGGCTGGGAATACCACCATGTCAAGACGCGTGCCGCCCTCGACCAGGCGCTCACCTCGCCGGTCGGAGGAATGCAGATCATTGAGGTATCGCTCGAGCGGTAACCCCTGGCATCCTGACTAGATGATCTCAAGGAGAACACGATGATCGCCCGCAGCCAGAAACACTGGAGTGACGACGTGGCCGAGTTGCTTCGGGTGCGCGAAGGGTTCGTCCTCGCAGACGTCGACCCGCAGTCGACGCCGGGATATGAGCAAAACAAAGCGCACGCCAAAGATGACCTGGCCGCGGGGGCAGAGCAGCTCGACGAATACCAGGAGCGACTGTTTGCGCAGAGCCGCGTTGACGCCACCGACGCTTCGGTGCTGCTCGTGCTTCAAGCAATGGACTCGGCAGGAAAGGGCGGAATCGTCCGACACGTCGTCGGGTCGGTCGACCCCCAGGGCGTGGCGTTGACCGCCTTCAAGAAGCCGACCGAAGAGGAACTCGCGCACGATTTTCTCTGGCGTATCGAACAGCGTGCCCCTGAGCCCGGGTTCATCGGCGTTTTCGACCGCTCGCACTACGAAGACGTTCTCATCGGACGAGTGCGTGAACTTGCCGCACCCGACGAGATCGAGCGGCGCTATGGCGCCATCAACGACTTTGAAAAGCGGTTGACAGACTCTGGCGTCCGGGTGGTCAAGGTAATGCTGAACATCTCTCGCGAAGAACAGAAGTCGCGGCTGGCAGAGCGGTTGGAGCGGCCGGACAAATACTGGAAGTACAACCCGGGTGACGTCGACGAGCGACAGCTGTGGGGCGACTACATGGCGGCGTATCAAACCGTGTTCGAGCGCACCTCAACCGAGCATGCGCCGTGGTACGTCGTGCCAGCGAACCGCAAGTGGTACGCCCGTCTTGCTGTGCAACACCTGCTTCTTGAGGCGCTCGAAGACATCGATCCGCGCTGGCCGGCCGCGACCTTCGACGTTGCGGCCGAGAAAGCGCGGCTCGCCGCCAGCTGAGCCTGACTAGGCGAGGGCGTCGATGATGGGGCGAAGTTTCACGCGCGTTTCAAGCAGTTCAGACTCGGGGATGCTGCCGCGCACGATTCCCGCACCGGCATGTGCAACAACGGGGATCGTCTCGTCGTCAGGCTCTCCGATTTGAGCGCAGCGCAGGGCGATCGCCCACTCACCGTCGCCGTTGCCGTCGACCCAACCCACCGGGCCCGCATAGCGCCCCCGGTCGAACGGCTCAAGGGCGCGGATCGCGCGAATCGCGGTCTGTGTGGGCGTGCCCGCCACCGCGGCCGTGGGGTGCATCACCCCCACCAAATCGAGTGCCGAAGCGTGGTGAGAGATATCACCAGCGACGTCTGTCGCCAGGTGCCAGAGATTCGGCAACTCCAGGGCGAACGGCTCATCATCGGCATGCAGGTTGGTGGCATGCGGCGCAAGGGTCTCGAGCACGCTGCGTACCGCGAAGCGATGTTCGCTGAGATCCTTCGCGCTGTGCGCAAGGGCATCCGACGCGACGACATCGTCACTCGCATCGGTGCCGCGAGGAATGGTGCCGGCGAGCACTCGAGCAGTGAGCCGGCCGCCGTGCACCGTCACGAGCGTTTCGGGACTTGCGCCCACGAGGCCGTCGACGGCGAACGTCCACGTATCGGGGTAGTCACCGGCGAGAGCGCGCACAAGCCTGCGCAGATCGGCGCCCGCAGGAATTGTGCCGACCACGTCGCGCGCGAGCACGATCTTCTCGTAGTCGCCGTTGGCGATCGCAGTCAAGCCGCTGCTGACTGACGCTTGATAGCCAGCCGGGTCTTGGCTGCCCGGTCCGAGAGTCGCCGACCAGAGCGGACCGTATGGTCGGGCAATGGGCGCCTCGGTTGCGGCGATGTCGTCGGCCAGGTGAATGGAGGTGAGCCACGCCCGATCACCGGAGCGACCAATCACCGTCGGCGGCACGAGCAGCACGCTCGGTGACGCCGATGCCTCGGGGTCGAAAGCCAGGGTGCCGAAACCGACCAGCCCGGTGCCAGGAAGGCTCACCGCATCATCGATTTCGGCGGCCGCCGCAAGCTCGCGCCAGCGTGCCGCAAAGTGCTCGGGTGTCGCATCCGCTCCTGAAAGAGAGATCTCAACCAGGGGGATGCCGACACCGACGATTCCGCGATCACGCCGCAGCCATGCAAGCGGTGAAGCGGGGCCAGCGAACTCAAGCAGGTCGTCGACCGGGTCGATCTCGCGAGTTGTGACGACGAGTCGCGGCAGGCGAGGCGGTTCGGTCACACATCTCAGCCTAGACGCGTCCGGCGCGCTTAGACTCGCACGCGTGACTGAATCCGCGATCGAGAGACCTGCACCGGGCACTCGCCTCAAGTTTCGATGGCGCAAGTGGGATGGTGGGGTGCACTGGGTTCACGATTGCGTCTATCTGGGTCAGGATCAGTGGGGCGATTGGTTTGGGCAGATTCCGGGGTGGGGCAGCTCTCGACCGGCGCGATCGTTCGTCGCCGACCATGCCAATGTCACGTTGATGCCGCCGAGCGGCGACTATGCCTTCACCCACAATGCCGCGCCGCACCGCACTCGCGTGTACATAGATCTCGCGTGGGATGTGCGCTGGAGCAACGGTGAGCCGACCGGTATCGATATGGATCTTGATGTGGTCGACCGCGTCGACGGCGGGGTCTACATAGACGACCGCGATGAATGGGATGAGCACCGAGTGGGCTACGGCTACCCCGCTGACGTGGTCGAGTTTCTCGACGCCCTTGCCAGCGACTTGGAACGCGAAGTAACCGCACGCACTGCTCCGTTTGACGACACCACGGTCTCGCACTGGCTCAGACAGCTCGCAGCCCTGGAACTTGAGTAGCATCCATTCCAGACCAGCCGGCCCGCATGTCAGACGCCCTAGACTCAACGGGTGACCTCGAACGACGCTTTTTCGCCAGACTCTCACCGCGCTGATCTTCATAAAGACCCGGCGCGCGTCAGCGGAATGTTCGACGAAGTCGCCGCGGGCTATGACCGCACCAACACGGTGCTCAGCATGGGCAATGACCGGCTGTGGCGAGCTGCAACCACTCGCGCAATCGCCCCGAAGCCTGGGCAGCGCATTCTCGATCTCGCAGCAGGCACCGGCGCATCAAGTGTGGCGCTGGCGCGCAGCGGCGCCACGATCGTTGCCGCTGACTTCTCGCGCGGCATGATCGCCGAGGGTGTTCGTCGCTATGGTCCGTCAGCGGCGGGCGGAGGCGTCGAAAACCTCACGTTCGTGCAGGCCGACGCAACCGAGCTGCCGTTCGCCGACAACGAGTTCGACGCGGTCACCATGTCGTTCGGTCTGCGCAACGTCAACGAACCGAAGAAGGCGCTGCGCGAGTTGTTGCGCGTGACCAAACCGGGCGGCCGAATTGTCATCTGTGAGTTCTCGCAGCCCCCGTCGCCCGCGTTCCGTGGCCTGTACCGTTTCTACAACGACCGCATCCTTCCCGTGGTCGCAAAGTCTGTGAGCTCAAACGCTGACGCTTACGACTACCTCAACGAATCCATCAAAGACTGGCCCGACCAGCCGACCCTTTCGGCGTGGCTGCGTGAAGCAGGCTGGAGCGACGTCGCCCATCGAAATCTATCGATGGGGATCGTCGCGCTTCACCGTGGCTGCAAGCCCAACGGTGCAAGCTGATCTCGCTTAGCCGTACCAGCGCTAGGCTGGAGTGGTGACATCGTCGGCTCCAAGCACGCGCATCGCGAGCAAGCTGGGCTTGAGCGACCGAATCTTCGCCGGTCCCCGCTCGCGCCGGCTTTTGTCGACGGTGGAGGCTGGCCTTGAGCGTGTGGATGCCGCGCTTGTGCGTGAGCTCGCTATGGCAGATTCTCTCGCGAACGCGACCAGCCGCTATCTCTATGACGCCGGCGGCAAGCGCGTGCGCCCGATGCTCGCTCTGCTGACCTGCCAACTGGGCGACGGCGCGACCGACAAGGTGATCGATGGGGCCACAGCCCTTGAGATGACCCACCTAGGTTCGCTCTATCACGACGATGTGATGGATGCTGCAGACAAGCGACGAGGTGTCCCGGCGGCTCACGAGGTGTGGGGCAACAACATTGCCATTCTCACCGGCGACCTGCTTTTCTCGCGTGCCAGCCAGATCATGGCACGGCACGGTGAGGCTGCTATTCGTCTGCAGGCCGACACGTTTGAACGGCTCGTGATTGGGCAGATGCACGAGACCACAGGTGCCCAAGACGACGATGACCCGGTTGAGTTCTATCTGCGGGTGTTGGCAGACAAGACGGGCTCGCTGATTTCTGCGGCAGCACGAACTGGCTTGACGTTCTCGAACGGACCCGCTGAGCTCGAAGGGGCGTTGACCGTCTTTGGCGAGAAGGTCGGTGTGGCGTTCCAGTTGCTCGACGACGTGATCGATCTGTCGGCTGACCCCGACGAAACAGGCAAGGTGCCCGGCACCGATCTGCGAGCAGGCGTGCCGACAATGCCCTACCTTCTGCTGGCACAGCGTTCAGACACTTCGGCCACAGCACTTCGCGAACGTATTGATGACGGCGTCGCGCAGATCGCAGACGGTGCTGATCCGGCGCTGTTAGATGATGCGCTCGCCGAACTGCGCGACCACGAATCGACGCAGGCCACGCTCGACCTTGCACACCGCTGGTCGGCGGAATCGATTGACGCGTTGGCGCCGCTGCCTGATGGCGCAGTGCGCGACGCACTGACTCGTTTTGCACGGGCAGTCGTCGATCGCTCTCGCTGATCTACCGCTGGTTCAGTGATCAAAGGGGAATCATGACGAAGCTGCGACTCGCAATCGTAGGTGCCGGACCGGCGGGCATCTATGCTGCCGACATCATCCTCAAAGCAGAGCGCAAGTTCGATGTGTCGATCGATCTGTTCGAGCACCTGCCCGCACCGTATGGATTGGTGCGCTACGGCGTCGCGCCCGATCACCCCCGCATCAAGGGGATCGTCACCGCGTTGCGCGGGGTGCTCGACCGTGGCGACATCAGACTGTTCGGCAACGTGCGCTTCGGCGAAGACATCACCCTCGAAGACCTGAAGAATCACTACCATGCGGTGATTTTCTCGACGGGAGCGATTCGAGACACCGATCTCGACATCGAAGGCATCGACGCCAACGGTTCCTATGGCGCAGCGGATTTCGTCAGCTGGTTCGACGGGCACCCCGACGTGCCTCGGGAGTGGCCGCTCGATGCAGAGTCCATTGCAGTCATCGGCAATGGCAATGTGGCGCTCGACGTCGCACGCATGCTTGCCAAGCACGCCGACGACCTGCTGCCCACCGAGATTCCCGCGAACGTGCACGAGGGTCTGGCGGGCTCACCCGTCACTGATGTGCACGTGTTCGGTCGCCGCGGACCTGCCCAGGTGAAGTTCACGCCGCTCGAACTGCGTGAGCTCGGTGAAATGCGTGACGTTGACACCGTTGTGTACGACGAAGACTTCGACTACGACGAAGCCTCGAAGGCCGCCATCGCCAGCAATAAGCAGGTCATGGTGATCGACCGAATTCTGCAGTCATGGCGAAAGCGCCCGTCCGTCAACAATGAGGGTGGCGACTGCTCGCGACGCCTACACCTCCACTTTTGGGCCAAGCCTGTCGAGGTGAAGAAAGATGCTTCCGGTCGGGTGAGTGCGTTCGTGTACGAGCGCACTCGTCCAGACGGCGAGGGCGGCGTTGTCGGCACCGGAGAGATTCGAGAACTTGAGGTGCAGGCGCTCTATCGCGCGGTGGGGTACTTCGGGTCGCCGTTGCCTGGCGTGCCCTTCGACACACGACATGGCGTGATCCCCAATCACGAGGGGCAAGTGCTGCGCAACGACTCGAACGAGCGCGTTCCTGGCGTCTATGCCACCGGCTGGATCAAGCGCGGACCCGTGGGGCTGATCGGCCACACCAAATCCGATGCGATGGAAACCGTGCGGCACATTATCAACGACCAAGGTTCGTGGTGGCAGCCCGCCGATCCCTCAGAAGCAGCGATTGTTGAGTTGCTTGCCACGCGCGGCGTGAAGTGGACCGATCTTGAGGGTTGGCACCGGCTCGACGAGCATGAGATCGCTCTGGGCGCTGATCAAGAGCGCGCGCGTGTCAAGGTCGTGCCACGCGATGAGATGGTGCGCGTTTCGCGCGGAGGCTAGCGCCCGACCGCCGGTCGGAACCACGCTCCTCGCGCGACTAGCTACACATTGACAATCGTCTATCCGACTACTATCGGAAGATGCCTCATGAGAGTTCACCGAGCGAAGCGTGGGAGCCGCATGCGCGGCTACAGCGAACCGCCGGTGCAGGCAGTTCAGATAGATGAGCTTCTATCCGTGTCACATAGAAGACCTTCTATGTGAACGAGTGGTAAACGAGGGTCGACAGGTCGCCGAGCATCTCTCGGCGGTGGGGCGAGAGATGCTCAGCTCCGTGCGCGCGGGTCAAGAAAGACCCCCAACGTCTTAAGACGCTGGGGGTCTTGGCGGGGTGTGTCCGCTACGGATGAGCCGCTGAGGGGGTGTGGTCGCTGCGTGACAGGGCATCACGCGGTCATGCCCTGGTGGCGGCCAGCGACTCAGCGGTAGTTGATGAACTGCAGGTCGACTTCGAGGTCGGCCGCCTTGAGCAGGCGCTGCACCTCTTGCAGGTCGTCACGGCTCTTTGACTGCACGCGCAATTCGTCGCCCTGGATCTGCGACTTGACACCCTTGGGGCCTTCGTCGCGGATCAGCTTGCTTATCTTCTTCGCGTTCTCAGACGAGATGCCGTCTTTGATCGTCGAAACGATGCGGAATTCTTTGCCGCTGGCGAAAGGCTCGCCTGACTCGAGGCTCTTCAGCGAGATGCCGCGTTTGACGAGCTTGGACTGGAAGACATCGAGAACAGCCTTCGCACGTTCTTCGGTGCTCGCCTTGACCAGAATTGATTCGCCGCTCCACTCAACCGAGGCGCCAGTGCCCTTGAAGTCGTAGCGCTGCTCGACCTCCTTGCGGGCCTGATTGAGGGCGTTCTCTGCCTCTTGGTGATCGACCTTGCTCACGATGTCGAATGATGAATCTGCCATGCGCGGAAGTCTATCCGTGAGCCGTTGTTGTTGCGCGTTGGTTTTATGCAAGCGATTCCACTCGCCGCTTTGATCACAGGAGGATATCGAATCATCTTGCGGATTTGATCTACGAGAATCTCGTGATAAGAATGTAAGCGCTTGCATTCGCGGGCGGAAGAACGGCCTTCTACGGTGCTGCGGCGCTGGCGTCGGCCGGTCGCATCCATTGACTTTGAGAGAGGCACACACCAATGAAGGTGAACAACAAGAGCATCGCGACGTTCGGCGCGATCGTGGCTGTTTCATCGCTGGCCCTTGTCGGCTGCGCTGGCGAAGGCTCCACGACGACCGACGACGACACGGCAGCACCCGAGATGACCGGTTCCATCACCGTCTGGGTGGATGCAGACCGGGCGGGCGTACTGGAAGAAGCCGCCGCTGACTTCACGGCGCAGACCGGTGTCGACGTCGAACTCATCCAGAAAGAGTTCGGCGAGATCCGCGACCAGTTCGTGCAGCAGGTTCCGACCGGCGAAGGACCCGACATCGCGGTGGGTGCGCATGACTGGCTCGGCGTGCTCGCCACCAACGGTGTGGTGGCGCCCGTGGAACTCGGTGACAAGTCCTCGGACTTTGAACAGGTCGCGGTGGACGCCTGGGCCTACGACGGCCAGACGTACGCTGTGCCGTACGCGATCGAGAACATCGCCCTCATTCGCAATACCGACCTCGCTCCCGAGGCCGCCGCAGACTATGACGACATGATCGCCATGGCTCAGGCCGCGGGCACCGAGTACGAGTTCCTGGTGGGCCTCGACCCCGAGCAAGCCGACCCGTACCACCTCTACCCGTTCCAGACTTCGTTCGGCGCTCCAGTCTTCGGCAACAACGCCGACGGCAGCTACAACGCCGATGACCTTCAGATCGGCAACGACGGCGGCGAGGCGTTCGCAACCTGGCTCGGCGAGCAGGGTGCAGCCGGTGTTCTGAACACCAACATCACGGGCGAGCTCGCACTTGAGAACTTCACGAGTGGTGGCGCGCCGTTCTACCTGACCGGGCCTTGGAACGTTCCGGCGATCGAAGAAGCTGGCATCAACTTCTCTGTCGATGCCATTCCTTCGGCAGGTGGCCAGGACGCGCAGCCGTTCGCCGGTGTGCAGGGCTTCTTCCTCTCGTCCGAGAGCGAGAACCGCCTCGCCGCTAACGAGTTCCTCGTGAACTACGTGGGATCTGAAGAAGTGCAGACCGCGCTCTATGAGGTTGGCGGTCGCGCTCCTGCACTCAGCTCGGCCTTCGACGCGGCCGTCGCCAGCGATCCCATCGTTGCCGGGTTCGGCGAGGTCGGCGCGAATGCCGTGCCGATGCCGTCGATTCCAGAGATGGGCGCGGTATGGGAGTTCTGGGGCGTCACCGAAGCTGCCATCATCAACGGCGGCGACCCTGCGACGCTGTGGGATCAGATGGCAACCGACGTACAGAGCGCCATCGAATAAGCAATCGCTCAGTGGGGCGGCACCACCGGTGTCGCCCCGCTGTTCGGCCCATGTAGTCTCCAAGTCGAGGGATGCCAATGACGACCCCCACCACCGAAGACCGCGACCTCGCGGTCGACGCTCAGCGGACCAAACGCTCGGCCCGCGCCGCACGGATGGCAGATGCCGCCGCGGCAGGCTGGAAAGTGCTGCTGGTCAAGATCGTCGCGCTCGGCGTCATCGATGCGCTCGCGGTGTACTCGATCCTCGTGCTGCTGCAGAGCGACCAGTGGGTCGCTGCGGGCGTAGTGTTCGCTGTGACGGCCTACGCCAACTGGATCTACCTCAGTCGCGGGCACTTGCCAGCCAAATACTTGATTCCTGGCCTGGTGTTCCTTTTCGTCTTTCAGATTTTCGCCGCGGGCTACACGGGCTACGTTGCGTTCACGAACTACGGCACCGGTCACAACAGCGACAAAGACAGTGCGATCAATTCGCTCATGCTGTCGGCACAGGAGCGCGTGCCCGACTCACCCGCCTACGGACTCACCGTCGTCGAACAGCTCGGCGAATTCTCCTTCCTGGTTACCGATCCCGACGGCACCGTCGAGATCGGTGGCGAAGAACGTCCGCTTGAGCCGGTCACGGGTGCCGAGATGGACGGAAGCAAAGCGGTCGCGATCGACGGCTACACTTCGCTCGGCTTCGCAGAGATCGTCGCCAACCAAGAGGCCATCGCCGACATCGCGGTTCCGATCAGCGACGACCCGAACGATGGGGCGCTGCGCACCCCCGACGGATCGTCGGCCTACGTCTATACCTCGAAGCTCGTCTATGACGAGCAAGCCGACACGATGACCGACACCCGCACCGGTACGGTGTATTCCGACCAGGGAACCGGCGCATTTGTCGCCGACGACGGCTCGGAGCTGAGGCCGGGCTGGCAGATCTTCGTGGGCTTCGACAACTTCGTGCGGGCTTTCAGCGAAGAATCTATTCGCGGTCCGTTCTTGTCGGTGTTGGTATGGACCTTCGTCTTCGCGTTCTTCTCGGTTGCAACGACGTTCGTTCTCGGACTCTTCGTTGCGATCGTCTTGAACGATCCGCGTATGAAGTCGAAGAAGTACTACCGGCTGATTATGATCCTGCCGTACGCGTTCCCCGGATTTCTCTCGGCGCTCGTCTGGGCCGGAATGATGAATCAAGAGTTCGGCTTCATCAACGTCGTACTTCTCGGGGGAGCCGACGTGCCGTGGCTCACCAACGAGTGGCTGGCGAAGTTCAGCATCCTGCTGGTGAATCTCTGGCTCGGCTTTCCCTACATGTTCCTCATCTGCACGGGAGCGTTGCAGGCGATCCCCGACGAACTGCAGGAGGCCGCGCGCGTCGACGGTGCGACTGCGTGGCAGGTTTTCCGCAACATCAAGCTGCCGCTGCTGTTCGTCGCGGTTGCGCCGCTGTTGATCGCGTCCTTCGCCTACAACTTCAACAACTTCAGCCTGATCTACATGCTCACCGGTGGCGGACCACGCGATGCGGCGGCCGGCGTTAACGTCGGCGCGACCGACATCCTCATCACGATGGTCTACAAGGTCGCGTTCGTCGGTTCGACGGCCGACTACGGCCTGGCCAGCGCGTTCTCGATCATCATTTTCCTATTGGTGGGCACGATCTCGGTGATCGCCTTCCGGCGCACCAAAGCACTCGAGGAGATCAACTGACATGAGCAACCTCAGACCCGGTGCCCCCGCGGCGCGTGGACTCATCGACAACGTCGCCGCACAAGACGACGAACTGGCCGCCAGCACCTCGGGGCGCGGTACTGCGGGCGTGCGCGGTGTCGCCGCAGCCCCGCGTCGTCCGTTCAAACGGTATTTTCGCGAGACCGGATGGCGTCACCTCGTGGCAATTGCCATCTCGCTGTTCGCGATCTTTCCTCTGCTGTACGTCTTGTCGGCGTCGCTCAACCCTGGCGGCACGCTGCTCACGGCGAACTCCCTGTTCTCCAATACGAGTATCGACAGCTACCTGACGCTGTTCTCAAGCGACCGGCAACCCTACGGTGCGTGGTACATCAATACCCTCATCATCGGGCTGGTCACAGCAGCCGGCACGGTTCTTCTCGGAGCACTCGCCGCATATTCGTTCTCGCGCATGCGGTTCACCGGACGCCGATTCGGTCTCACGACGCTGCTCGTGGTGCAGATGTTCCCGCAGATGCTCGCGATGGTCGCCATCTTCTTGCTGATGGTCGCTATCGGCGACGTATTCCCGGCGATCGGGCTCAACAGCCAGATCGGGCTCATCATGATCTATCTCGGCGGCGCGCTGGGTGTGAACACCTACCTCATGTACGGCTTCTTCAACACCGTGCCTTCATCGATTGACGAGGCTGCGAAGATCGACGGCGCCGGCCACGCACGCATCTTCTTCACGATCATCCTGCGTCTCGTCGCGCCGATTCTCGCGGTCGTGGGCCTTCTCAGCTTCATCGGCACCTCGAGTGAGTTCGTGCTGGCCAGCGTCATCCTCATCGACCCCGAAAAGCAGACGCTGGCGGTCGGACTCTACAAGTTCATATCTGACGAGTTCTCGAAGAACTGGAGCGTGTTTGCGGCGGGTGCTGTGCTGGCCGCAATCCTTCCGGTGGCGCTCTTCCTCGCGCTGCAGCGCTACATCGTGGGAGGTCTCACCGCGGGCAGTGTGAAGTAGTCGAGTGGCGCGGTGTGATCGCGGCCGACCCGGTGTGGACGATGCGCGTTCGTGTCGCGCCGCGCGATACTCGGTAGTGAGCGCCAGTGCCGCGTTCGACCGCGAACTGGTGGCGGCAGTTGCGGCATCCTGAATCCGACAACTGAACAACAACTCAAGGGCTCTGTCATGGCGGCTGCCGTGCAACCACGTCGATCATTCACACGAAAGGCACCCCTATGACAACCCTTCACCCTCACCACGACGGTTCGCCGCTATACGTATCGAACCTTGAGCCTGCCCTCGGTGATCGGGTAGCCGTTCGCTTGCGTGTGCCAGGCAGCTATGCACCGCTATCCGCGGTCCGCGTGCGCTCCAACCCTGACCATGAGCCGGCATGGGCCGAAGCTCAACACCTCGGCACGGTCGACGGGTGGGACTGGTGGCAAGCAGAGATCGTCGTCGCAAACCCGCGCCATGGCTACCGTTGGCTTCTCGTGCATAGTGAGGGCGGCGCCGAGTGGCTCAATCAGACAGGTTTGCACCACATCGAGACTTTGGATGCCGAGGACTTCGCCCTCGTCGCCAACGCCGCACCTCCGGCATGGCTGAACGAAGCCGTGATGTATCAGATCTTTCCGGATCGTTTCGCGCGCTCGGCCGGTGCCGACGGACGGGAGCTGCCAGAGTGGGCGATTCCCGCAGAGTGGGATGACCCGGTCAATGGCGTCATGCCACATCGCACCGACCAGTTCTACGGCGGCGACCTCGACGGCATCATTGAAAAGCTCGACCACCTGGAAAAACTCGGCGTCAATCTGGTCTACCTGACGCCCGTGTTCCCCGCAGCATCCAACCACCGATACGACGCGTCAAGCTTCGACGAGATCGATGAGCTGCTCGGCGGCGGCGAGGCGTACCAGCGGCTGATCGACGCGGTTCATTCCAGGGGCATGCGAATCATCGGTGACCTCACCAGCAACCACTCGGGCGACCAGCACGAGTGGTTTCAGTCGGCTTTCGCGCATCCGCAAGCACCGGAGTCCGAGTTCTACTATTTCGAGAACGAACAGAACACGGAGTACGTCTCGTGGCTCGGCTACCCCAGTCTGCCCAAGTTCAACTGGGCCTCAGAACAGCTGCGCGAGCGCTTCATCACGGGCGAACAGTCGGTGGTGGCAAAGTGGCTGAAGCCGCCTTATTCGACGGATGGCTGGCGCATCGACGTCGCCAACATGACGGGGCGACTAGGGGCCGTCGACCTCAACGAAGACGTACGTCGACTGCTGCGTGACACCATGCATGCCATCAATCCCGATGCGATTCTGTTGGGCGAGTCGACCAATGACGCGGCAAGTGACCTGCAGGGCGATGGATGGCACGGTGCGATGACGTACCCGTCGTTCACGCGGCCCGTGTGGGGTTGGCTCAGCGAGCCGACGCACGAGCCCTATCTCGATGGCGACGCGAACACGCTCACAGAACCGTGGTTCTTCGGTCAACCTCTGGGCGGAATTCCTCGCTATTCGGCGAGAGAATTCGTCGACGCGGTTGTGCGCTTCAACGCCGGAATCCCGTGGCGGGTGCGTTTGGGCAACATGCAACCGCTCGACACGCACGATACGGCGCGGTTCGCGACGAATGCCGCGCCCGGCACGGTACCCGTTGCAGTCGGGCTGGCGATGACTCTGCCGGGGCTTCCCGTGGTTTTCGCTGGTGATGAGTTCGGCCTCACCGGCGTTGATGGCGAGTGGAGCCGCAGCCCGATTCCGTGGGGGAGCGAGTCTTCACCCGAGGTCGCGCAAAGGCTGGCACTGTACACGTCTCTCATCGGGCTGCGCCGCGCGCGTCCGGCTCTGGCCACCGGAGGGCTTCGCTGGGTGCACGTCGATGAGCACAGTGTGATCTTCGTGCGCGAAGCGGCGGATGAAACCATTCTCGTCGCGGCCGCCCGTGAAGGTATCGATGCAGCGATCGGCGCCGGCGCGCTGGCGGGCGTTGGCCAAGCCGTGGAGCTGTATGGCGAAGCCACGCTCGCGCTCGCAGAAGATGGCGCGGTACTGATCTCTGCTGAAGGACCGACGTTCGCCGTCTGGTCGTTGCCGGGTGTCTCGGTGCCACAGGCGACTAGTGTTCACGCGTGAGCAGCCCCGAGAGGTTCAATGCTCTCAGCGTTGGGCTTGCCCGCGGCGTCGAAGAATCTGAGGCACTGGTGGGTCTCGTGCTGCTCGGCTCCGCGTCTGATGAAGCAGCACATCGCCGCGATGAATGGTCGGATCATGACTTTTTCGCAATCATCGCACCTGGTCGGGCGGGCGACGTCCGCCCCGATTTGTCATGGCTTCCCGATTCGAATCGCATCGCGCTCACCGCGCGTGAGGGCGATATCGGGTTCGTCGCGGTCTACGACGATGGTCATGTGTTTGAGTTCGCGTTCTCAGAAGTCGCGGAGCTTGCCAGCGCCGTCGCGGGTGAGGCAACTGTCGTTGTCGATGACGCGGCCGCCACGACGGCGACATTGATTTGTGAGTCACAAGCGCGAAGCGCCATGGCTGACGCGTTCGATCCTGAGAACGACACGCGGCTCGTGCTGGCCAAACTGTTGATCGGTGTCGGCCGGATACGGCGAGGCGAGGTGCTCAACGGAGGGTTCTTCGTGCGTCAATGGGCCACGCAGCTACTCCTGCGCGCGATACGTGGGCGGTTTGCCGACGTCTCGACGTCACAACGTGATTCTCTTGACCCAGCGCGTCGGTTTGAGAAGGACTTTCCCGAATGGGCAGCGGCAATCGCGGTGGCCCTAGAGCAGCCGGTCGAAGATGCCGCGCTGGCATTGTTTCAGCTCACGCGACAGATTCTTGAGCCGGGGTGGAGCGAGTTTCCGTCGAGGGGAGCAGACGCCGTAGCGGCACGCCTCGGTTGGCTTGAAACAGCAGGTTAGGAACATTTCACGCGCGAGTTCTCAACTCGCGGGCGCGGCAGTCCTCGATCGAGGTGATGCGATCTCTGCCCGCCAGTTGGTGGATGCTGCGATCGCTGCAGGCGTTTGGCCGAACACTCCCCAGCATGCGCGACAAGCGTCGTCGTGTCGGGCACACTGAGTGCTATGTCAGCGTTGACCACAATCGGCCTTCCCGTGGCCCTGGGCATCATCATGCTCGGCCTCGGTCTCAGTCTCACCCCCGGCGATTTCGCGCGGGTGCTGAAGCAGCCCAAGGCGGTGATAGTCGCTCTCGGGTGCCAACTGGTTTTGCTTCCGGCAATCTGTTTCGCACTGGTACTGCTGTTCCAGCTGCCGCCGATTCTCGCCGTAGGAATGATGATGCTGGCGGCGTCGCCGGGGGGCACGACCGCAAATCTCTACAGCCATCTGTTCCGGGGTGATGTCGCGCTCAACATCTCACTTACCGCAGTGAACTCGGTGATCGCTGTCGTCACACTGCCACTAATCACGAACCTGGCGATCGTGTACTTCAACCCGTTCGACGACCAGCTCGGGTTGCAATGGTCAAAAACGCTCGAGGTTTTCGCGATCGTGCTGCTGCCGGTCGCGGTCGGCATGCTGATCCGCCGCTTCGCCTCGACGTTCGCCGATGCGATGGATAAACCCGTGAGGATCGCTTCGGTGATCATCTTGGTTGTCGTCATCGCGGGAGCGGTCGCGTCCAACTGGTCTCTGCTGCTTGAAAACTTCGCCCAATTGGCGTTGATCACCGTAGTCTTCTGTCTCATCAGCTTGTCGATCGGCTACCTCGTGCCTCGCGCGATCAGAATCGGCAAACGTCAAGCCATCGCTTCGTCGTTCGAGATCGGCATCCACAATGCAACGCTCGCCATTGTGATCGCGCAGACCGTACTGGGCTCAACCGAGCTCAGCTTGCCTGCCGCGGTGTATGGCGTGTTGATGTTCTTCATCGCCTTCGGGTTCGGCTTCTTGATTCGCGATCGCACTGACGTGAACGACGCTGAGGCGAAAGCCGTGGCTGCGCCGCCGCAGAGCTAGCAGTCACGCGCGTTCGTAGACTGGATCAGGACAGTCAGGAGGTTGCAATGCGCCCACTTATCGACAGCGATGTGCGCTCGGCACTTGAGAACGCCACTGATGACGAAACACAGCTTCTGGCTTTGCCGGCTGATTTCTTGTTCACTGATTGGGACCATCTCGATTTCTACGCCTGGCGCGATCCCCAAACCCGGGGTCGCGGCTATGTCATCGCAGAAGTAGACGGTGAGCTGCGCGGTGTGGTCGTGCGTGCGGCGAGCACTACGTCGCGCGCCCGCTCGGGTCTGTGCAACCTCTGTCACACGATGCAGCCCGGCGATCAGGTGTCGCTGTTCAGCGCACGCAAGGGTGGCAAAGCAGGAGAGCGAGGGGACAGTATTGGCACGTACATCTGTGCCGATCTGTCATGTCACGAAAATGTACGTCTGGCGGCGCCGCTAGCCCCCAGCGAAATGAGAGCGAGTGTAGATATGAAGATCGATGGAACCCGGCGACGTGTGGAGAGCTTCGTCGCTAGCGTGCTCGACTCAAGCGTGGACGCCTCGTGAACCGCGTAGCGGTGGTGGGCGATGCTCTTATCGACGAGATACGCGACGACCGCGGGGTGAGGGAATTCGTGGGTGGCGCGGCGCTCAACGTCGCCGTGGGTCTTTCACGGCTTGGAGTACCCGCCGTTCTGATTGCCATGGTCGGGGATGACGACGAGGGGGAGCGCATCAGGTCTTACCTGAATGACTATGGCGTCGACCTGATCGCGACACCTGCACCTCACGGCACCGCGCGTGCCGTCAGCACCCGCAGTGCGGGCGGGGAGCCTGAGTACGTCTTCAACGAAGCCGCGCAACAGCGCAGCATCCAATTCGACTCCGCCGCTGCCGACGCGATTCGCCAGGCCCCCTTGGTGGCCGTCAGTTGCATGGCGCTCGACGATCCGAACCAGGTTTTCGGCTTGGCGACGGCGCTCGCCGGTGGCAGTGCGATGCTCGCGATCGACCCGAACCCTCGCGAAGGCATGATGCGAGACTTCTCGCTGTTCGTCAGTGGTTTCGAGCGTTTGGCCGCTCACGCCGACCTGGTGAAGATCGGCGCCGACGATGCCACGTTGCTTTACGAGGTGCCGGTTGATGCGCTGAGCGCGCGGCTGATCGAGCATGGGGCACGCGCGGTGCTCTCAACCGAGGGAGCGGCCGGCGCATCCGTTGAGTCGAACGGCGACGTCGCAACAGCACCGATTTCTTCACTGCCAGGCTCGATCGTCGACACGATGGGGGCGGGTGATGCAGTGTTCGCCTCGGTCATCGCGGCCGTGATCAGGCAGTGGCCCGAAGCCGTTCAATCCTGGTCTGAGGTTCTTCACGAGGCGATGGATGCTGCCGCTGCCACATGCCGATTTGAGGGCGCTCTGCTGCGGCTTCCGTCGGCGCTAGACGACCTGGATCTTGATCGTATCGGCACCTGAACGCACTCGATTTCTGGGAGTGCCCCGCAGGGGGTAATATTGTGGATCGCGCCTCCGGTCGACTGAAAAAGCCTGGGCGGGTGCGCACCTGGCGAGTTACCCAAGCGGCCAAAGGGATCTGACTGTAAATCAGACTGCTCAGCATTCGGGGGTTCGAATCCCTCACTCGCCACCAAATTTTCTCTCGCGACTGAGGGCTCCTATGTCGCGAGACGCTCGTGGTTGGTGAGCTTTTGTCGTCGCATATTCTCGCCGCGCTCGACTCGCGCTTGACTCGCGCTTGACTCGCGCTAGTCGAGGGTGGGTACGAGTGTGAAGACGATCTCTTCGACTTGTCGACCGAGGCCTGGCGCGAAGTCGACGTTGCGCGTGACTTCGGTGAAGCCGCACTTCTCAAGCACAGCGATCGACGCGAGGTTGTGGGATGCGGCGCGAGCGAAAAGCGGTCTCGTGGCTTCTCGCGATACCAAAAGCTGCAGCGCGGCGGTGGCCACGCCACGACCCCAGGCATGGCGTGCGATCCAATAAGTGACCTCGCGATCGCCGTCGGCCATAAAAGTCGCCGCGGTTCCTGCGAACCCACCGTCCTCGGTGACCACGTGCATGCTGACATCTGGGTTGCCGCGCTCGCGGGCTATCCACTCGTCGAATCGGGTGCGATCATCCGGATCAGAGGCGGTGAACGCCGCCAGCTCGACGGCGGCGCTATCGCGCATCATCTCAAAGATTGCATCGAGATCGTCGTCGCCGAGTTCGCGAAGATCAATATGAGCCACGAAACCACCGTACCTACACCGCCACTTCGCGGGTAGTGCAGTTTTGCGAACGCGCTCGGGCCTCTGTCTTTTGATCACACCGTGTCAGGATGGCTTTCGAACGATCTCACGGTGAGAGAGGACTGTCATGACTGCGCCAGAGCATTCCTTGGGTTCTGTACCCGCTGCTGCTTCAGCTGAAGAGCAGGCGTTGCCGCCGCTTATGCGAGCTGCGATCTGGGTTGCGATCGGTGCGCTAATCGCGGCCGCGCTGGTGTGCGTAGTCTGGGTGCTCGTCGGCGAGCAGAACGGGATTATTGGCCGCGCTTTCGCCACGGTCCTTCTGCTGGCCGCGTTTGCGGGCGTCACGATTCTTGATGTTCACCTCGCTCCGCGTCGCCCGTCATGGTTTGCGCTGGCGAGCATGGCGACGTGGATCGTGTTGTTGCTTGTCGGCGCGGTGATGATCTGGATGCCCGAGCGCACGTGGTGGCTCGCGTCACGGTTCGTGAACTTTCTCATCATCGTGTTGATCTTCCAGTTGGTGCTGTTGCACGTGCGGTTCTACGTGAAGGCTTTCGCTCGCCGGGTCACGACATTCACCCAGGTGGTTGCGATCGTTACGATCGTGCTTGTCGTCACGCTGGCAGTGCTTCTCACGCTGCCGCTGATGTTCTCGGAGTGGCTGGACTTCTCCGACCTGTACGGCAGAGTCGTCGTAGCGGTTGCGATTCTCGCTGCCGTGGGCACGGCGTTGCTTCCGCTGGTCAACGTGCTGTTTACACCACACACACCGCGTCCCGCGCCGCCTGCTCACGCGGGTGGCAACGCTCACTACGGTGCGATTGCCGCGGCGCCTGCCCCTGAGCCGCTCCCGTGGCCGTACTACGTAGACGGCAAGACGCCCCTGCCGATGCTTCCAGACGGATCACCCGACTGGAATGCCTACTATTCCGGTCAGCCCAGCGCCGGCGCCTATGTTTTTCCCACGCCCGACCAGTCGTCACTGGCCGCATCCGAGTCTGAATCTGCGGCCGCGGAAGGGTCTGCCGGCGAGCAGCCCCCTGCCGCCCATGTTGCTGCAGCTCCGGAAGATGCGAGCGCAAATGCCGAGGCGGATGTCGCCCCAGCAGTGGCGACTGAGACCGCAACGGCGCCAACGGTGGCAGCCGACGAGATCGACTACCGCAACTTTCCACCGCCCCCGCCGTTGCCGCCTCGCCCTTGAACCCGCCTAGCCGCGCAGAATCTCGAGCGCTGCCATCGCCGCGTTGTGGCCGCCGATACCGCTGACAGCACCACCGCGCCGTGCGCCCGATCCGCAGATCAGCACCGCGTCGTGACTCGTGGCAACGCCCCATCGCCGCGCGGGGGTGTTCAACGGTTCGTCATCGCTTGCCCACGGCCATGAGAGCGAGCCATGAAAGATGTCGCCCCCGAGCATCCCGAGCGAAACTTCCAGGTCAGCCGTCGTGCGTGCTTCGACGCAGGGCGTGCCGTCTGGCGCAAGATAGAGGCAGTCAGCGATGGGCTCCGCGAGCACAGAGTTCAGCGAATCCATCGCCGACTTGAGCAACGCAGCGCGCACCGTGTCGGGGTCTTCGCCCGCGACGAGCCGGTGCGGCACATGCAACCCGAAGAGCGTGAGAGTCTGTACGCCTGATTCACGAAGCTGCGGGCCCAGAATTGTCGGGTCGCTCAATGAATGGCAGTAGATCTCCAACGGCAACGGATTCGGGATGCTGCCGCTCTTCGCAGCCGCGAAAGCTTGCTCAAGCTGCTTCATCGTCTCGTTGACGTGAAACGTTCCTGCAAACGCGGCCTCGGCTGAGACCTGCTCATCGCGCAGGCGCGGCAGCCGGGAGAGCAGCATGTTCACCTTGAGCTGTGCGCCCTCAGGCATTGCGATGTCTGCGTCGCTGGTTCCCATGAGCCGGTCAAGTACTGCGGGGCCCACTCCACTCAGCACCAGTCGTGCTCGCCACGCTTCATCGCCGGCATGCACGCTGCCATCGGGGTCAATCGCCGTCACGTTGACTGACGTGCGAATCTCTGCGCCAGCCGCGCGCGCTGCGCTCTCGAGCGCGCCACTGACCACGCCCATACCGCCTACGGGGACGTCCCAGTCTCCGGTGCCGCCACCAATCACGTGGTACAGAAAACAGAGATTCTGTCGCAGAGACTTGTCGTCGGCGCTGGCGAAGGTGCCAATCAGTCCGTCTGTGAGGGCGATCCCTCGCGCGATATCTGATTTCAGGTCGCGGTTGAGCATTTCGCCGAGAGGGCGCTCAACAAGGTCTTGCCAAAGCACATCGTTCTGCAAACGCTCACGAACCTCGCTCTCACGCAACAGCGGTTCGGTGACAGAGGGGAACACCGCTGCGGCGATCGGTGCAACGCGAGCGTAGAACTCCTCGAAACGTTCGGCTTCGGAGTCATCGCCGGTCACGCGCAAGAAGGATGCTGCTGTGGCGGTGGCATCTTCGTTGTCGACCAATATGCCCTCAGTCGGGTCATCGGGGTCGGGTGTGTACGACGAAAAGCGCCGGCGCTCAAGCGTGATGTCGAGGTGCAAATCATCGATGATTTGCTGGGGGAGCAGGCTGACCAGGTACGAATAGCGCGAGAGCTTTGCGTCGATGTCATCCCAAGGCCGTTCCGAGACTGCTGCGCCACCCACGTGTTCGAGGCGTTCAAGAACGACAACTGAGATGCCCGCTTGGGCAAGATACGCGGCCGCGACGAGCGCGTTGTGGCCGCCTCCAACGATGACGACGTCGTGCGTGAACATTGAGTGTGAAATGGCCATGCTTCACGGTAGCGGCAGGCCTCATCCCGCTACCGTGGGGACATGACTGATGTTTCCGAGCTGGCACACATTGCGATCGAGATTGCTCAGGAGGCAGGAGCGCTGGCGCGCCGCCGACGAGATGAGGGAGTACAGATCGCTGCGACCAAGTCGTCGATGGCAGACATCGTCACCGAGGCTGACCGAGAGGTCGAGTCACTCATTCGCGATCGACTCCGTTCGATGAGACCCGAAGATGGGTTCGTCGGTGAGGAGTCCGAACCCGAGACAGGTACGAGCGGCATCACCTGGATCGTCGATCCCATCGATGGAACCGTCAATTACGCCTATGGGATTCCGGCCTATGCGGTCAGTATCGCGGCCGTGCGAGGAACCCCCGAGCCCGACAAATGGACCGCCCTTGCGGGGGTGGTGTTCAATCCGGTGACGGCCGAGATCTTTCATGCTTCGCTCGGCAATGGTTCGTGGTTGGGCGGTCGGCGCATCGCTGTGAACGATGCACCCTCGCCCGCAGGTGCGCTGCTTGGCACCGGATTCGGCTATGACCCTCGCTCCCACGCGGGCGATCTGGCACGCGTGGCTCGAGTCATGCCGCTCGCTCGCGATATTCGCCGGTTCGGCTCGGCGGCCCTGGATCTGTGTGCAGTCGCGGCAGGCCGACTCGATGGATACTTCGAGCGTGGTCTGAAACCGTGGGATCACGCGGCAGGCGCCCTCATCGTCACCGAGGCGGGCGGTCGTGTGAGTGTTGGTCATGAGAGGGACGAATTCGGTCGCGTGCTTGTCGTAGCATCCAACTCGTTGCTCTTCGACTCGCTCTTCTCCTCTGCGAGCGGCGACTAGACGCAAAAGTAAACAGCGCGAACGAATTCCCGCGCCTCGGCGACGCACACATGGCATTCTCAGGCCTCCCCGGGTATTGTTTACCCGATCGTTACCTTTGGCCCGAACCAATTGTGACCTCATAAGCCCGAAGACCGTACCGTTGCCCCCGAAGCGACACGACCCGAGAGCTCCATCCCGCTTGTCTGCTGAAGCCCCTCAGGCTGCGAACGCGCCCACGCGTCGCTCGAGCCGTACCGCCGCCACGCCCGTTCAGCCGCCCGCTGCTGACCCGGCGTTGTCGCGCGCGCAGAGGCGTGAGCGAGCGGGAGCAGACCTTGCAGGTGCTACCGCGCGAATCGCCGATTCGGCGCATGCTGACGACGCAGCTCGTGCAGTGACAGAACCGACGAGTCGCCGCGCGCGTCGCGCAGCGACCGCGTCGCATGCAGTGGCCCCCGAGGCGCCGGCTCCCGTGCTCACCCCCGCGTTCACCGAGACGGGTTCGTTTGCGCTCGCAGAGCCCACAGTTCGCGACGAGGCGGCAATCGACGCAGAGCCTGCAGCTCACAACGCGGCCGCAATTGACGCGGAGCCTGTTGAGCTCGCGGCCGATGCGCATGAGAGCAACGATGATGCATTCGCTGCGTCGGCACGCCTGTTCTCATTCACGGGTGAACTGCCCGTGCGTGAAGAAGCCGTTCAGTTTGACGACGCTGAAACCGTCATTGTGCACCCGACTACTCGCGCCACTGCTGCGGCGAGGCGCCGGGTCAGCCGGCGTGCCGCTCTGAAGAGAGCCACAGCCCTTTCCTTCTCGGTTGGAGTGATGGGGGCTGTCGGCTTGCTGACTGTCGGCATGACGACGCCTGCTGAAGCGATGGCTGCGATGACTGCTGGTTCGCAGGGCGCAACGATTGCGGCGGGCGATGTTGGCCCCACCGACGATGACGACGAGATCCAGGCCTACGTTGCACCATCGACGATTGAGAATGCCACGCTTGACCGCGAAGGCGGTTACGACACCGTCACGGTCGCAGAAGTTGCATCTGACTCTGGCATCTCGAATGTCTCTGACCTCTTCGTGAACGATCCGAATGCTGACATCCAATGGCCATTCGCTGTGGGCGTTCCGATGAGTTACGGCTTCGGCATGCGCTCGGGAACGATGCACGAAGGCGTGGACTTCACCCCCGGAGAGGGTGCGCCTGTGCAGGCGATTGCCGACGGTGTGGTGCGCGTGGCAACAGAAGCTGGCGGGGCATACGGCGTGCACGTGATCATCGATCACGAAGTCGACGGGGTGCTCGTATCGAGCCACTACGCGCACATGCTCTATGGTTCGCTGCAGGTCACGGCGGGGCAGCAGGTGACGGTAGGCACGGTCATCGGAAACACTGGCGACACGGGTTACTCATTCGGTGCGCACACACACTTTGAGATTCTGCTGAACGGCACCACCGCTATCGACCCGCTGGTCTGGCTGCAAGAGAACGCGGGATAGTGGCACCGGTTCAGCAATAGGCGGATGCTCTGGTATCCTCTTCTAGTTGCCTGTTGCAGGCAGCACGCCCCGATAGCTCAGTGGTAGAGCACTTCCATGGTAAGGAAGGGGTCGACAGTTCAAACCTGTCTCGGGGCTCGTAGTATTCGGATCGAATGATCTGAAAACGGTGCGGCGGGGTAGCTCAGTTGGTGAGAGCGCACGACTCATAATCGTGAGGTCGCGGGTTCAAGCCCCGCTCCCGCTACAGATTGAAACCCTCGGATTTCCGGGGGTTTTTTCGTTGTCTCACGGCTGCTCTAGTCGCAGACGAGCTCCAGGCGGAATCTCGCGCCGTTCCCATCAGACGCACGCCGCACAAATCCATCTGTGGGCTGTTCGTGCACTTTGGTTCACCTGACGCCCGCTAGCCTTCGTTGATGAGCAAGCCTTCGAAGACTGCCGACGAGGCAATTGCCTCAGACTCTTCGAGTCGCGGCCATCGCGGTTGGCGCGTAGCTGCGTGGATCGTCGGCTCGTTGCTGGTCGTCGCGGTCGTGGGCGCCATAGTCGGCGCGGTGACACCGACTCCGTCAGCCCTGATCATCCGCAGTTTGTTCGTGAAAGACGGCGCGACCACCGCCGCAGAGATGCAAAAGCACGTGGCGGTTGAACCCACCACCCAAATGTTCGACATCGCTTACGGCGATGGAGTCAACCCCGTCGAGACGCTAGATCTCTTCAGCAATGCTGCGGACGCCGAGGCGCTACCCACCGTCGTATGGATTCATGGTGGGGCGTGGGTTTCCGGATCCTCAGCAAACGTCAACCCGTACTTGCAACTGCTCGCCAATGAGGGGTACACGACTGTTGGCGTCAACTATGGCCTCGGGCCGGAGGCGACGTACCCCACCGCGGTGAACCAGCTCAATGAGGCGCTCGGCTACCTCGACGATCATGCTGATGAGCTCGGCATTGACAGCTCGAAGATCGTGTTGGCTGGTGACTCGGCGGGGGCCCAGCTTGCCAGCCAGCTCGCCACGCTGATCACCAACGAGCGCTATGCCAATCTGATGGGAATTGCCCCTACCCTCGAACCCGAGCAGCTCAGTGGCGCGCTGCTCAACTGCGGTGTTTACGATCTGGCATCGATGGCCGAGCTCGATGGAATCATCGCTTGGGGTCTGCAGACGTCGCTGTGGGCATACACGGGCACCAAGAACTGGTCGGCAACCTACGAGGGCGCGACGATGTCGACCATCGATTTCGCTACACCCGACTTTCCTCCCACCTACATCAGCGGCGGCAATGGCGATGGGCTCACCTGGTTGCAATCGATACCGATGAGCACGGCGCTTCAAGCCGCAGGCGTGCCCGTCACCGAGCTGTTCTGGCCCGCTGATCATGAGCCCGCGCTTGCCCATGAGTACCAGTTCCATCTTGATCGCCCCGAAGCGCAACAAGCGCTCGAGGCGACTATCGGCTGGCTAGCCGAAGTGACGAGCTAGCTTCTTCGTTCGCGATAGTCGACGCATAAGGCCAATTGCCAGCCTGGCGGGGTACGCTGTACTCGATAGGCGAACATCTCATTCGTCTCGCCCCGGCCGCGTGGTAACGGTCGGGGCTTTTTCATGCCCGCGTGCGTGCCTAGCGTTGGCAGACGGATAGGGTTTGAGAATGACGACGACCCCTCCTGGCTGGTATGACGACGGACACGGCGCAATGCGCTGGTGGGATGGCTCGCAGTGGACCGAGCATGTGGCTGTTCCCAACGCGGAGCAGAGCGGCGTCACAGAGTCGGCTACCGCCAGCGATGCAGAACCAGCCGGCCCTGCGTCGGTTGAGGACTTCATGGCTGCAATGGAAGCTGATGCCGCCCAGACTCCGGGATACGTGCACGCACCCGATGGATACCCGGGAGCGGTGCCAGGCGCTGAAGCTCCCGCGTACAGCGGCGGATTCGTGGCCGCCACTGAACCCGGCAAGTCCAAGCTGTGGGTGGTGTGGGTCGTGCTGGGCGTTGTGCTGCTTGGCATCGTCATCGCTATCGCAGTTGTCGTGCCGCTGCTGATCTTCAGCCTGTCGACGTCAGATGGCTCTTCCGAAACCAGTTCGTCAGTGGTCGCCGAGAGCGCGGACCAGCAGGCGGCCGTCGACGCAGTGCTGTTGTACGACCACGCGTGGGCAAGTGCGGACTGCGAGAGCTATTTCGCATCGACCACCGAGTCGTTCCGCGCAACTGAGGGCGCTGTGGACTGCGTTACCTTCACCCAGTTGGTCGAAGACTTCGATGCGACATCCTCGGAGTATCAGGTAACCGTGGTCAGCATCAACGAAGAGCCCGGCGTGATATTCGTCGAGACCGACGAAACCTACAAAGTGCCTTTCGACGAAGAAGGCAATCCGACAGATTCAGACAACACCGTCGTTGATGAGTACGAATACCTGGTCGTTGAAGTGAACGGCGACTGGGCGATCGACAGCATCAGCAATCGGTGACGCGTGCCTGAAACTACAAAGAACCCCAAGAGCTTCAGCTTCATCGCTGCGTGCATCGGTATCGGCCTGATCGCCGGATTGATGTCGGGCCTTTTCGGCGTCGGCGGTGGCACGGTGATCGTGCCATTGCTCGTGCTGCTGCTCGGCTTCGAACAGCGACTCGCCGCGGGTACCTCGCTCGCTGCGATTGTGCCCACAGCCACGGTCGGTGTCGTCTCGTACGCGCTATCGGACTCCGTGGCATGGATTCCCGCACTGATCCTTGCCGCGACGGCGGTGATCGGCGCTCAGGTGGGCACGTGGCTACTGGCGCGGCTGTCGGCCACCATTCTTCGATGGTCGTTCATCGGCTTTCTAGGCATCGTCATCGTCAGCCTGTTCCTGGTGATTCCTTCTCGCGATGCCGGGCTTCAGCTTGACTGGTGGAACGGGCTCGGCCTGGCCGCTGTCGGGTTCGTCACCGGCGTGCTTTCCGGTCTGCTCGGTGTGGGCGGCGGAATCATCGTGGTGCCCGCGCTCATACTCCTATTCGGAACGAGCGACCTCATCGCCAAGGGCACCTCACTGCTCATGATGATCCCGACCGCGATCTCTGGCACGGTGGGAAACCTTCGCCGCAGCAACGTCAATCTGTTCGCCGCAGCCATCATCGGCGGGGCGGCATGTACGACCACGGCTGTCGGTGCCTGGTTCGCGACCCTGCTCGACCCTTTCGCAGCCAACATCCTTTTCGCGTTGTTCCTTACCTTCATCGCCGTTCAAATGGGCGTGAAAGCCGTCAAGGCGCAGCGGAACAAGAACAAGTGACAGCGATCGGGCTCTGCCCCGGTCGATAGGATTGTGTACGTGCCAGTGAACCCCGAGATCGTCGGTCGCGTCTTCCCGCCGACTGCCCCCTACCTCGTGGGTCGTGAGAAGGTGCGTGAGTTCTCGCGCGCGGTCTTCGCCAACGATCCTCAGCATGTCGACCCTGAAGCAGCCCGTGCCCTCGGCTATGCCGACGTGGTTGCGCCTCCGACGTTCGCCATGGTGGTGCAAGATCTCACTCTGCAGCAGCTGATTTCGGCGCCCGATTCGGGCATCGTGCTCTCGAGGGTCATTCACGCAGAGCAGCGTTTTCGCTATACCCGCGCGATCGTTGCGGGCGATGAGCTGACGGCTCAGCTGACAGTAACGGGCATCCGCACGCTCGGTGGCAACGCCATGGTGACCAGCGATGCTGAAGTAGTGGATGCTGACGGCGCGCACGTTGTGACAGCGACGTCGGTGCTGCTGGTCGGGCAGGCAAGCGAATGAGCGCTCTTGCAGTCGGAGACGTCGTCGCCGAAAGAACAGTTCATCTCACCCGCGAGTCGCTCGTGCGGTACGCCGGAGCATCCGGAGACTTCAACCCCATTCACTACCGCGACGACGTCGCCGAAACGGTGGGTCTGCCGGGCGTGCTGGCACACGGCATGCTGACGATGGGCCTTGCCGTAGAGACGATCGTGCCATGGCTGGGTGACTCGGGGCGCATTCTCGAGTACGGCGTTCGGTTCACGCGTCCGGTGGTCGTCGACGCCGCGGCCGGCGCCGAGGTATCGGTTGTTGCCAAGGTCGGCGCGATCGCAGAAGACGCAGTGCGCGTTGACCTGACGGTGACTCACGCTGATACGACCGTGCTGGGCAAAGCTCAGGTGCGAGTTCGGGTCGGTTGAGTCGTGCCCGAGATTGCACCGATCCCGCTCTCGCAGCTCACAACGCTGCGCACGGGCGCCGCGCCAGCACGAATGGTCGACGCTACGACCCGTGATGAGCTGATCAGCACTCTGCATGACGTGTGGGCTACCGGCGAGGAGTGGTTTGTTCTCGGCGGCGGCTCGAATCTGTTCGTCGGCGACGAGCCGTTCGAGGGCACCGTGGTTCGCATTCTGACTGAGGGCATCGAACGTCAACCTGGAACGCGTCCCGGTTTCACACGTGTGAAAGTGCAAGCGGGGCACAACTGGGACGCACTCGTCGCCTTTGCCGTCGATGCTGGACTCGCCGGGATCGAGGCGATGTCGGGAATACCGGGAACCGTCGGTGCAGCCCCGGTGCAGAACGTGGGCGCATACGGTCAGGAGATCGTTCAGACGCTCGTGGAGGCTGAGCTCATCGATGAATCGACCGGCGATGTCTCGACGGTGTCGGCCGAAGAACTCGGTCTCGGTTTTCGCACCTCAGTGCTCAAGCAGCACTACGGATCATTGCCGGCCCGCCGCGCGGTGATCATCTCGGTGACCTTCGAGCTTGCAGAGGTAGGCCAAGGTGATCGCCCGATCGCCGGTGAGCAGTTGCGTTCCGCGTTGCGTTTGGAATCAGACGATCGCGTCAGCCTCAAATGGATTCGTGACCACGTGCTTGCAACTCGTGTCAGCAAAGGCATGGTGCTCGACGACACAGACGCCGACACATACAGCGCGGGTTCTTTCTTTCAGAATGCCGTGGTGTCGGAGTCCTTCGCCCGCACGCTTCCAGCCGAGTGCCCTCGCTGGCCCGTGGCCCCAGACCTCGATCCGGTGCTCGTCATTCCTCTGGACTCGTTCGACGGCTATGTGCCGAAGCTTGCGGCCAAGAAGTCTGAGGTCAAGGTGAGCTCAGCCTGGCTGATCGAGCAATCGGGCATTGGCAAGAGCTTCAAGCTGCCGCGGTCTCGAGCCTCGTTGTCGACCAAGCACGCACTTGCTCTTACGAACAGAGGCAACGCGACGGCGGGTGAGCTCGCTGAGCTCGCCCGCTTCATTCAGAACCGGGTGTACTCAGAATTCGGCCTCGTATTGCAACCAGAGCCAGTACTCGTGGGAGTCGACCTCTGACGAGCGTTGCGTCGTCGGCCGTTACGCGGTGAACAGACGCTGCATGCGCTGGATGCCCTCGAGCAGAGCGTCGTCGCCGAGCGCATAAGACAACCGAAGGTACCCGCTGGGGCCGAACGCCTCGCCGGGGACGACGGCAACCTCAGCCTCTTCGAGGATCAGATCAGCGAGCTCGAGTGAAGTGGTCGGAGTTTTTCCAGCCCACGTCTTGCCGAGAAGGCCGGTGACGTCGGGGTATGCGTAGAAGGCGCCAAGCGGGTTCGGCGTATGAACCCCATCGATCTTGTTCAGCTCGCTCACGATCAGCTGACGTCGACGGTCGAACGCCTCGCGCATCTGCTTGACCTCGTCTTGCGGGCCCGTCAGGGCGGCAACGGCGGCGCGCTGGGCGACATTGTTGACGTTGCTCGACAGATGAGATTGCAGGTTTGCCGCGACCTTGATGGCGTCTTTCGGCCCGATCATCCAACCCACGCGCCAACCGGTCATCGCGTAGGTCTTGGCAACGCCATTGACAAGAATGGTCTGGTTCGCCGCCTCGGGCACCGCTTCAACGATCGACACCGCACGGGCGCCTTCGTAGACGAGGTTCTGATAGATCTCGTCGGAGATGATCCAGATGCCGTGCTCGACGGCCCACTCGCCGATCGCACGAGTCTCGTCGGGCGTGTAGACAGAACCCGTTGGGTTTGACGGCGAGACGAAGACCAGCACGGTGGTTTTGGGGGTGCGTGCGGCCTCAAGCTGCGCAACCGTCACCTTGTAGTCCTGCTCAGCTCCGGCGAACACTTCCACGGGTACGCCATCGGCCAAAGCGATCGCCTCGGGGTAGGTGGTCCAATACGGAGCGGGAAGCAGCACCTCATCGCCCGGGTTCACGACGGCCTGAAAAGCTTGGTAGACCGACTGCTTGCCACCGTTGGTGACGATGATCTGCGACGGGTCAACTTCAAGGCCTGAATCCCGCAGTGTCTTTGCCGCGATGGCTTCTCGCAACACCGGCAGGCCTACGGCCGGGGTGTAACGAAAGTTCGCCGGGTTCTGCAAGGCCTCGGCCGCAGCATCCACAATGAACTGCGGCGTCGAGAAATCAGGCTCGCCTGCGGCATAGCTGATCACGGGCCGGCCCGCAGCCTGAAGGGCTTTGGCCTTGGCGTCGACCTTGAGCGTTGCAGACTCGGCGATGGCGGACAATTTGCGGGAGAGTGGTGCGCGTTCGGTCACATCTACGAGCGTAGTCGCGCGAGGTGCGACGTGGAATGTGAACCCTGACGGATCTTGGATTGTGCTGTTGTAGAGCACCCACGAGACTGGGTCTATGAATACGGTAGCGATCCACGTGCGAAATCTTCGTAAGTCGTACGGTGAACGCGAAGTGCTGCGTGACGTATCGTTCGACATTCAGCGGGGTGAGACGTTTGCCCTGCTCGGCCCGAATGGAGCGGGAAAGTCCACGACCGTTGAAATCCTCGAGGGCTACCGCTCTCGATCGGGTGGCACCGTGAGTGTGCTGGGCACCGATCCGGATTCTGGAAGCCTGTCGTGGAAGGCGAAACTCGGCATCGTGCTGCAGTCAACGGGGCAAGCTGGCGCCTACACCGTGCGTGAGCAGCTGCAACAGTTCAGCCGCTACTATCCGAATCCGCGTGAGGTTGAAGAGGTGATCACCTCGGTCGGCCTCGAACAGCAGGCCCGCACCCGCATCTCACGTCTGTCGGGAGGGCAACAGCGTCGCGTCGATGTCGCGCTCGGAATTATCGGGCGACCTGAAGTGCTTTTTCTCGATGAGCCCACGACCGGGTTCGACCCGCACGCCCGCAGGGAGTTCTGGCAACTCATTCGCGGGCTGCAGTCGGAAGGCACGACGATCGTGCTGACCACCCACTATCTCGACGAAGCCGCTCAGCTGGCAGACCGCGTCGCGGTCATCGCGGCAGGTGTCGTTCACGCTATCGGTCCGATCGACTCGTTCGGCGGCGAAGGAGCGCGAACGCCACGCGTGCGCTGGCTTGAGGCGGCGCAAGAGCGCATTGAAACCACGGCGACACCCCTCGAATTTGCGAATGCGCTTGCGGTTCGGCTGGGTGCCGAGCCTGAAGGCCTCGAGATTCGCAGGCCTGGTCTTGAAGAGATCTACCTATCGATGATCGAAGAATCTGCAGAAGCGGAGGCCCGTCGATGAGCGTGTTGGCGCTGGGTGCGTCGCGAGTCGGCTACGAAGTTCGCGGCTACTTTCGGGCGCCCGACACGTTGCTGTTCACCTTCTTTTTCCCTGTGATGATGCTCGCCCTGTTCAGTTCTATCTTTGGCGCCGACGGAGATCTCGTCGTCGGGCCCGAGGTAGAGGCGCTGTCTGCAGCTCAGCTCTATCTGCCGGGAATGCTTGCCGCAGGCCTGCTGCTCTCTGGTTTTCAGAACCTCGCGACCGACATCGCTATGGAGCGATCTGATGGAACCCTCAAGCGGCTTGGCGGCACGCCGTTGTCGCCGCTGAGCTACTTCCTCGGCAAGTTCGGTCAGGTGTTTGCGACCGGAATCGTGCAGGCAACGTTGCTGTTGCTGGTGGCCGCGTTTGGTTTCGGCGTTGAATTGCCCACGTCGCTCGAGTCGTGGACCACCTTCGCATGGGTGTTCGTGCTCGGCATCTTGACCTCAGCTTTGCTGGGGATCGCGATGTCAGCCGTTCCCCGAACCGGAAAGAGCGCCGTCGCCGTTGTCGTGCCGGTGGCGCTGATTCTTCAGTTCACTTCAGGGGTTTATCTCTTCTTCTGGCTGCTGCCCGACTGGTTGCAGAATCTCGCCAGCCTGTTCCCGCTGGTGTGGATGGCGCGGGGCATGCGCGCGGTGTTTCTGCCAGAGGACTTCGCCACCCTCGAGCCTGCTGGGGCATGGGAGCTCGGCTGGGTGGCTGTCGCTCTCTTGATCTGGCTCGTTGTCGGGGCGGTCTTGAGCCTGCTTACGTTCCGCTGGAATCGCCGCAGCGGCTAGACGTGCTTGGCCGTTGCCAACCACAGCGCGCCGCGACTCTGCGTTGTGGCAGAGACGCGGCGCGCTGCTAGCTAGCTGAAACTAGTCGGCTTCGGTCAGGTAGTTGGCGTAGGCCGACAGGGTCAAGAACGCGGGGAACTCGCTGCCCAGAGCGACTTCGCGAAAGATTGCCGCCGCGTCATCGAATCGGTCGCCCTCGCGACGATCGACTTCGCCGAGCACCCGTGTGATGAGCCCTTCGACGTACTCGCGAGTGATCAGTGCGCCATCAGCTGTTCGCTGATCCTGGTGGATCCACTGCCACACTTGCGATCGCGAGATCTCAGCGGTGGCGGCATCTTCCATCAGGTTGTCGAGCGCAACGGCACCGAGTCCACGCAACCAGGCCTCGATGTAGCGGATCGCCACCGACACGTTGTCGTGAACGCCCTGCGCAGTGATCGGGCGACCGATGTGCACGTCGAGCAGATCGGCTGCCGTGACCTCAACATCGTCACGCTGGCGATCGACCTGGTTCGGCTTGTCGCCCAGCACCGCATCGAACTCTGCCATTGCGGCGGGAATCAGATCAGGGTGCGCTACCCAGGTGCCGTCAAAGCCCATGCCAGCCTCGCGGTTCTTGTCGGCAGACACCTTCTCGAAGGCACGCGCAGTCACCTCAGGATCACGACGATTCGGAATGAACGCGCTCATGCCGCCGATCGCGAATGCCCCCCGCTTGTGGCAGGTCTTCACGAGAAGCTCGGTGTACGAGCGCATGAACGGAACGGTCATCGTCACTTCGCTGCGGTCAGGGAGCACGAAGCGTGCACCGCGGCCGCGGTAGTTCTTGATGATCGAGAAGATGTAGTCCCAGCGTCCCGCGTTCAGACCCGCACAGTGATCGCGCAGCTCAAACAGGATCTCGTCCATCTCGAAGGCTGCCGGCAGGGTCTCGATGAGAACTGTCGCCCGCACCGTGCCGTGGGTAATGCCGACGTAGTTCTCTGCGAAGGTGAACACGTCGTCCCAGAGCTTGGCTTCTTCAGCGCTCTCGAGCTTGGCGATGTAGAAGTAGGGCCCGCGACCATTCTCGATGAGCTGCTTCGCGTTGTGAAAGAAGTACAGCCCGAAATCGATCAGCGAACCCGAGGCCGCCATCTCGCGCCCCGAGCGGTCGGTGAACCGCAGGTGATTCTCGGTCAGATGCCATCCACGCGGGCGCATCACGATCGTCGGAGTCTCTTCGGCGGTGACTTCGTAGGTCTTGCCTTCGGGGCTCGTGAACGACAATTCGCCGCGGATCGCATCGCGCAACGACAGTTGGCCTTCGATCACGTTCTTCCAGGTCGGGCTTGTGGCATCTTCCTGGTCGGCGAGCCATACCTTCGCACCCGAGTTGAGCGCGTTGATGGTCATCTTGGGATCGGTGGGGCCGGTGATCTCGACACGACGGTCTTCGAGGCCCGGGCCCGCTCCGGCGACCTGCCATTCGGCATCCTCGCGAATGTGAGCGGTGTCGTCGCGAAAGCGCGGGTCGTGCCCGTTTCCGATTTCGTAGCGGCGCCGCATGCGATCGGCGAGCCGGTCGTGGCGGCGCCCCGAGAAGCGGTGGTGCAGCGCGGCGAGAAAAGCGACGGCCTCGGGTGTGAGGATCTCGTCATAGCGAGGACGCATTTCACCCAGAATCTGGATGCTCGCGGTGGTCGTCGTCGGGATGGAGTTCGTCTCGGGCGCGATGCCCGTAGCGGTCGGAGTCATTGCCCTGTCCTTATCTGTGTGGGTCGTACGAAATATCTGGCGGGATGCTGCGGCCACCCGGATGGGGGAGCCGCAGCATCCGAACACTTGGTCAGTGGAATTGCTGCGCCTCGGTCGAACCGACCAGGGCGAGGGTGGCGCTGTCAGGGTTGAGCGCGGTAGAGACGCGATCGAAGTAGCCGGTGCCCGCTTCGCGCTGGTGCTTGGTAGCGGTGTAGCCGTCCTTCTCGGCATCGAACTCAGCTTCTTGCAGCTCGACGTAGGCGCTCATAGCGCGATCGGCGTAGCCGCGGGCAAGGTCGAACATGGAGTAGTTCAACGCGTGGAAGCCCGCGAGGGTGATGAACTGGAACTTGTAGCCCAGGTCGGCGAGTTCTTGTTGGAAGGTAGCGATCTGTGCGTCGTTGAGGTGACGCTTCCAGTTGAAGCTGGGCGAGCAGTTGTACGCGAGCAGCTTGCCCGGGTACTTTGCGTGAATCGCCTTGGCGAACTCGCGAGCAAGTTCAATGTCAGGCTCGCCCGTCTCGACCCAGATGAGGTCAGCGTAGGGCGCGAATGCCATTCCGCGGCTGATCACTGCGTCGAGACCGGGGTTGACGCGATAGAAGCCCTCGCTCGTGCGCTCGCCGGTGGTGAACTGCTGGTCGCGCTCGTCGACATCACTCGTGAGCAGATCGGCAGCCAGCGCATCGGTTCGCGCAATGATGACCGTCGGCACGCCGGCAACGTCGGCGGCGAGCCGAGCGGCGTTCAAGGTGCGGATGTGCTGCTGCGTGGGAACAAGCACCTTTCCGCCCAAGTGGCCACACTTTTTCTCGCTCGCGAGCTGGTCTTCCCAGTGGATGCCTGCGGCACCCGAAGAAATCAGCGACTGAGCGAGCTCGTAGGCGTTCAGTGGACCGCCGAAGCCAGCCTCGGCGTCAGCGACGATCGGGGCCAACCAGTCCTGAGTGATTTCGCCCTCGGCGTGCTCGAGCTGGTCTTGGCGGATCAGCGCGTTGTTGATCCGGCGCACCACGGCCGGCACCGAGTTGGCGGGGTAGAGGCTCTGGTCAGGGTAGGTCTGGCCGGCGAGATTGCCATCGGCAGCTACTTGCCATCCCGACAGGTAGATGGCTTTCAGTCCCGCACGAATCTGTTGCACTGCCTGACCGCCGGTGTATGCGCCGAGTGCACGGATGTAGTCCTCCGTGTGCAACAGGTTCCAAAGGTTCTCGGCGCCACGCTGCGCGAGCGTCGACTCTTCACGAACGGATCCGCGCAGTGCGACGACGTCTTCTGCCGAGAAGGTGCGCTCGATGCCCTGCCAGCGAGGATCGGTATCCCAGATCTCCTGAAGCTCGGCAGCGGTCTGCGTCTGGTCGCCTGCACGAAGCGGCGGCTGGCCGGGGGTGGCTTGGATCGTCATGGCGGTTCTCCTGCGTTGGATCAGTTGGATGCTTCGGCTTTCGGCCTCTGCTGTTGTCGTACCTCCACTCTGCAGTGAACTTCGTGCGGTTCCCCGACGGATTTAGGTGTGAAGTTTGTCAAAAATTCTCGTTTCGTGACAGAATCGCGGTATGACGATGACTTCGGGCCGTGAATCGGTCGCTGATCTGCCCGACGATGATGAGGTGGACTCACTAACAATCGGCCGACGGATCCGGCAATTGCGCACAGACCGCGGTATGACGCTTGACGAACTCGCCGCGGCGGTTGATCGCGTTCCCAGCCAGCTCTCGATGATCGAGAACGGCAAGCGCGAACCGAAGCTCACGCTGTTGCAGGCCATTGCGCGTGCCGTGGGATCGTCTCTGGATGCCCTCTTGGAATCGGAGCCCCTGGACGAGCGAGCGACACTCGAGATCGCGCTCGAACGCGCAATGCGCGGCCAGACATTCAAAGCGCTCGGCATCGACCCGTTTCGCATCGCCAAGTCGGTTCCCACCGATGCGTTGAAAGCAATGCTGTCGTTGCAGGGAGAGATCGAGCGGCTTCGTGATGAACGCGCGGCCACCCCCGAAGAGGCTCGCCGTGCCAACGTGGCGCTGCGCAAGCTGATGCGCACGCAGAGCAACTACTTTGAAGACCTTGAGCAGCACGCAAGACGGGTGTTGGACGCCGTCGATCACCCGGGCGGCCCACTGACCCAGCGCACGGCGAGCGACATCGCGGCGCATCTTGGTTTCACGCTGCACTACGTGCCAGATCTGCCGCAGACGACTCGCAGTGTTGCAGATATCAAGAACGGTCGACTCTATCTGTCGAGCAGGCTGGCCACGAAGGGCGACCCGCGCACGGCGGTGCTGCAATCGCTCTCGAGTCGCATTCTCGGGCATCAGGAGCCCAAGAGCTACGCGGAGTTCCTGCGCCAGCGAGTCGAGACGAACTACCTCACGGGTGCGCTGATGATTCCTGAAGCGCACGTGGTGCCTTCGCTGGTGGCGGCCAAGAACGACCGTGCCATCTCGATTGAAGACCTTCGCGACGCGTATTCGGTTTCGTACGAGACCGCAGCGCACCGCTTCACGAACCTCGCGACCCGCCACCTCGACATTCCCGTGCACTTTCTCAAGGTGCATGAGTCGGGCACGATCACGAAGGCCTACGAGAACGACGACGTGAACTTTCCGACGGACCGTCTGGGCGCCATCGAAGGACAGATGTGCTGTCGCAAGTGGACGTCGCGCGTGGTGTTCGATGTGGACGATCACTTCAACCCGTATTACCAATACACCGACACGGGCAACGGAACGTATTGGTGCACAGCGCGAGTCGAGCTTTCCAGCGAGGGAGCACATTCGGTCAGTGTCGGCGTGCGATTCGACGACACCAAGTGGTTCCTAGGGCGAGACACGACAAACCGTGGGGTTTCGAAGCACTCTGTCGAGACGTGCTGCCGTCGAGCTCCGGCAGACCTTGAGCTGGCGTGGCGTGAGCATTCTTGGCCGAACGTTCGCACACCGCGCACGCTTCTCGCTACGCTGCCGACCGGCGCCTTCCCGGGGGTTGACACGACCGACGTGTATGAGTTCCTCCAAGCTCACGCACCAGCCTGAGACCCAGTCAGCGACCAGCCACCCAAGCCGCGACGTTTGCCGGCCACGCGGTGCGCGTCGACGAGGTGCGAGATTCCGCGCGATCGGCGGCGCGATAGGCGGTGTAGATCGCATTCACCGCAAGCCAGCGCAGGGGTTCGGCTTCCCACAGTTTCGCCCGATGATCTACCCACGGCAGGCGAACGAGTTCGGTGTCGTGGCCGAGAACAAGATCGGCCAACGTGCGACCGGCAAGGTTGGTTGCTGTCACTCCCGTGCCGACATAGCCGCCCGCCCAGCCCAACCCGGTCGTGTGGTTCAGCCCGACGGACGCCGCCCAGTCTCTTGGCACGCCGAGCACTCCCGCCCATGCATGGTCGATCGGCACGTCTGCCGCGATGGGAAAGAAGCTATGGAGCAGCGCGGTGAGCGACGCGATCGTGCGTTGCTGGGTTGTTCCGTCGGTGTCGACACGCGACCCGTAGCGGTATGGCACCCCTCGACCGCCGAAGGCGATGCGATCGTCGGCAGTGCGCTGGGCGTACATATAGACGTGCGCGAAATCGCCGAGCGTTTCGCGACCATCCCAGCCGATCGCATTCCACGCTGACGCAGGCAGGGGAGCGGTCGCGATCATCGACGAGTTCATCGGCAACCACGTGCGGTGCTCGCCCTTCAGATCGGGGGTGAAGCCCTCGGTTGCGCGCAATACGTGCGTTGCTCGCACTGTTCCGCGGTCGGTGATCGCGCGCCCCGGGGTGATCGCTGACACCCGAGTGTTCTCGTAGATCGCCACCCCGAGGCGTTCAACCGCAGAGGCAAGGCCGCTCACCAGCTTGGCGGGGTGCACGCGCGCGCAATGAGGGTGCCACGTCGCGCCCAGTGCGCCGTCGACAGCGATTCTTTCAGCGGCACCAGCAGCATCCAATAGTTCGACTTCAGTGTGGGGCCACGTCTGTTCGCCCGCGGCAGAGGTCTGCAACCTCGCCAGCTGCGCTGGTGTGCGGGCCACCTCGAACTCACCGCCTTTGATGATGTCGGCATCGATGCCCTCGCGCGAGGTGACGGCGATCACTTCGTCGACCGCGTCGTTGAGTGCACGCTGCTGAGCGATCGCCGCATCGCGGCCATGTGCGGCGACGTAGGTGGCGCGGCCTCCGGTCACCGAGTTGGTCAGCCACCCCCCATTGCGTCCTGACGCCCCGAAACCCGCGAAGCGCTGCTCGAGCACCGCAACACGCAGATCTGGCTGAGCTTTCTTCAAGTAGTACGCCGTCCACAGTCCGGTGTAACCGCCCCCGACAAGGGCTACATCAACGTCAATCGATCCCGGTAGGGCTGCTCGCACCGTCGGCAAACCACCCAGATCGCGCCACCACCATGAGACGTCGCCGTTCACTGTCGCGCTGTCTTCACTCACCTGATCATCTTCTCGCAGTGCTGCAGGCGCCACGACGCCAAGCTGTCGTGAATTGGGGACGAAAGAGTCAGCGTGTCTGGCTATTGCGCGACGCGGAGCGACGCCCAGAGTTCGGCGCGAATCGCAAACGACGACAGGTCGCGCCCGAGCAGCTTCTCAGCGAGCGCCAAGCGCGTGCGTACGGTGTGGCGGTGAACGCCGAGGGCGCGCGCTGAGGCCTCGTGCGAGCAATCGTTGTCTAGCCAGGTGCGCAACATGACGACCAGTTCGGAGCCATTCTCAGCGTCGTACTCGCTCAACGGCGCGAGCTCAGCCAGGGCGAGGGTGCGCGCATCATCGGTGAGCGCTGAGAGTACTCCGCCGTGAGCGACGTCGGCGAAGTTGCTCACGCCGGTCAAACCGCGATCGCGTGCCAGAAGCGCCTGCCCGATCGCCGATGAAACGCGCTCGTAGGTGGTCGGCTCGGATACGCCGACGCGGAGGCTGAAGAGCTCTGCGACCTCGACGATGGGTGAGCGGTCATCGGCGGGAACGACCACGACGAGTCCGTCATCGGTGCGTCCGAAGAACACCGATCCGCGGCGCTCTTCTGCACGCAACTCCAGTCGCTCAGACACGGCATCGACGCGGGCTGAGGCAAGATCGGTGATGGCGACAACCACGGGCGCGGCCGGCAGCGGGCCCCACAGGTCTTTTGAGATTCGTCGAGCGAGAGACGGGTCATCGCCAAGCAGAGATTGAGCGAGCCCTGCCCGCAGCGAGTTGCGCGCTTTGCTGAGGCCCTGCTGCTGTTCAAGAGCCAGCCCAGCCATCGCGATAACCGATGTCACGAGCCGGCGTCCTTCTTGGTCGAGGTCACCTGCGGCGATCGCGATCACGCCACGCAGATGCCCACCCCGCCCGAGCGTCTGCAGCGAGAAAGCGGTGTCGCCGATTGGCAACGATGACCCCGCTCGGGCCCCGCGATGCAGCACAGCGATCACCTCGGACCGAAGTGAGTCAGCCGTGGTCGCGGCAAGCCCGCCGGCAGGGTGCTCGCGAGAAAGCTCTCCCGCAGCGTCGAACAATCCCACCCACGTGTCGAGCTGGCGGGCAAGCTCTGCCACGGTGGCGCCGAGGCCGTCGGCCCTGAGGGCAGCGAGGGCAATGGCGCGCTGTGCAGCCAATGCCCAACTTCTGCGTGCATACGAAGCCGCGGCAATAGCCTCGGCGTTCGCGCGCGCAACTGCGATGAAGGGGGTGCGGTACGGCACCTCGAACAGTGGTGTTTGCGTCGCGCGGCACGCATCGATCAGTTGCGGAGGGATGCCATCGCGCACCACTTCAGTGCCGAAACCCAGCCCGACGACCCCGCGTTCTTTAAGCCGCGACACGTACGCGTGAACGTCCGCGTCGCTGTCGACGCCCTCGGCGAACTGCGTGCCCGTAGTGAGCAGCACGACTCCCTCTGACAGGAACGGAGTGGGGTCTGCGAGGTCTGAGTTGTGCACCCATCGCACGGCGCGGTCAAGCAGCCGATTGTGCCGAGCGCTTTCGCCATCGAGCGTCAGCTGAAGATCGGCGCGGCCAAGCAGAGCGCGAAGGGTGGGGGTTTCGGGGGCGGCGGCCATGGTGCTCCTGAATGCGCTGCGGGCTTCGTGTACGAGCGGTACAAGAAGGTATGCACAATGTACATGAGGGCAGGTGCATTGCGCGGGTTGAGCGCCCTACGCTCGCCACTATGAGCGCAACCGACACCCTCACTCACGTTCCCCTCGGCGGCCCGACTCTTCCGCAGGAGCGTCGCCTCGTCACCAGCATTCCGGGCCCTCGCTCGCAGGAGCTGATCGCCCGCAAAGCCGCCGCCGTGGCAGCCGGAGTCGGACACACAGCCGCCGTGCACACGGTCGCCGCGGGTGGGGGAGTCATCGTCGACGCCGACGGCAACTCGCTGATCGACCTCGGCTCGGGTATCGCGGTCACCAGCATTGGCAACGCGCACCCCAAGGTTGTCGCAGCGGTGCAAGAACAGGTCGCCCAATTCACCCACACCTGCTTCATGGTTGCGCCCTACGAGTCGTATGTCGACGTTGCCGAAGCGCTCAACCGCATCACTCCCGGCGACCATGAAAAGAAGAGCGCGCTTTTCAACTCGGGGGCGGAAGCTGTCGAGAACGCCATCAAGGTCGCCCGTAAATTCACCAAGAAGCAGGCCGTGGTCGCATTCGACCACGGCTATCACGGACGCACCAACCTCACGATGGGTCTCACCGCAAAGTCGATGCCCTACAAGAGCGGCTTCGGACCGTTCGCCTCTGAGATCTACCGCGCGCCGATGTCGTATCCCTATCGCGACGGCCTCAGCGGCGAAGCTGCCGCAAAGAACGCTATCTCGATCATCGAGAAGCAGGTAGGCGCCGACAACCTCGCCGCGATCATCATCGAACCCATCCAGGGGGAGGGCGGCTTCATCGTCCCCGCAGCGGGCTTTCTTGCGGCACTTGTCGAGTGGGCGCGCGCGAACAACGTCGTCTTCATCGCTGACGAGATCCAAACCGGCTTTGCCCGCACCGGCGCCATGTTCGCCAGTGAGATCTTTGGCATCGTTCCCGATCTCATCACCACGGCAAAGGGCATCGCGGGTGGGCTTCCCCTTGCCGCGGTGACCGGTCGCAGCGAGATCATGGACGCCTCGCACGCCGGCGGTCTCGGTGGCACCTACGGCGGAAACCCGATCGCCTGTGCGGCAGCAATCGCCGCGATTGACGTTTTTGAGAACGACGGGGTCATCGAGCGCGCACGCGACATCGGCAGCATCCTGATCTCGCGACTGTCAGACATGCAGTCTCGAGACGCGCGCATCGGAGACATCCGCGGCCACGGCGCGATGATCGCCGCCGAGTTTGTGGATCCAAACACCGGCGATCCGGATGCTGCGCTCACCGCAGCCGTTGCGAAGGCGTGCATCGCGGAAGGTGTGATCGTGCTGACATGCGGCACCTACGGAAACGTCATTCGCTTTCTGCCGCCGCTTTCGATCCCTGACGGTCTGCTCAACGAGGGCCTCGACGTCGTCGCGGCAGCTCTCGCCGCAGCGTGACCTGGCCGCCATCGGCGCGCCCACACCACTACAGAGGAGTGAGATGACTGAGATCACGAGAGACGTTGTCATCGTTGGGGCCGGCGCCGCCGGAACTACCGCAGCGAACGAGCTGAAGAAGGCCGGTCTATCGGTTGCTGTTCTAGAAGCGCGAGACCGCGTGGGCGGCAGGCTATGGACTGACGTCGTCGACGGAGCCATGCTCGAAATCGGGGGCCAGTGGGTGTCGCCCGATCAAGAAGCGCTCAAAGAGACGATCGAAGAGCTCGGGCTCGAAACCTATCGCCGCTACCGCGAGGGCGACTCGGTGTACGTCAATGCGAGCGGTGAGCTCACCCGGTTTACGGGAGAGATCTTTCCGGTGCCCGAGGCGACCGAGAAGGAGCTGGTTCGACTCATCGAAAAGCTCGACGCAATGGTGGCACTCATCGATCCAGACAAGCCTTGGGAACACCCTGATGCAGAGGCGCTCGACCGCATCTCATTCGAAGCTTGGCTAGAAGAACAGACTCAAGACCAAGAAGCGCGCGACAACATCGCGCTTTTCATCGCCGGGGCGATGCTGACCAAGCCCGCGTATGCGTTCTCCGCCCTGCAGGCGCTGCTGATGGCGGCAAGTGCGGGAAGCTTCTCGAACCTCGTCGACGCCGACTACATTCTCGACGAGCGAGTCGTGGGCGGACTTCAGCAGGTGCCGCTGCTGCTCGCGGAACGGCTGGGCGATGACGTGTTTCTCGGGCACCCCGTGCACACGGTGCAATGGCACGCAGACGGGGTGACTGTCATCTCAGACGGAGATATGACCGTGCACGCGCGCTTTGCGATTCTTGCGCATGCGCCGATCTTGTATCCCTGGATCGACTTCGCCCCGCCGCTGCCGCGACTCAAGCAGCAGATGCACCAGCACATCTCGATGGGCTTTGTGATCAAGGTTCACGCGGTGTACGAGCGGCCGTTCTGGCGAGAAGACGGACTTTCGGGCACCGCCTTCAGCCCCTACGAGATTGCGCACGAAGCGTACGACAACACCAACCACGGCGACGAGCGCGGCACGCTGGTGGGGTTCGTGTCGGATCGAAATGCCGACGACCTTTTTCGCGTCTCGGCTGAGGAGCGCAAAGAGCGGATTCTCTCGTCGCTGGCCAACTACTACGGACCGCAGGCGAAAGAGCCGCTGGTGTACTTCGAGAGCGACTGGGGCGCCGAAGAGTGGACTCGCGGAGCGTACGCGGCGAGCTTCGACTTGGGCGGGCTTGCTCGGTACGGAGCCGATCTGCGCACGCCGGTGGGTCCCATCCACTTCGCCTGCAGTGACATGGCCGGTGCTGGTTACCAGCACGTGGACGGCGCCATTCGCATGGGCCGACTGGTCGCGGCGAACATCGTCGCGGCGGCACATTCGTGACCGCCCGTATCGTCGTCGGCTATACGGCGACCAGTGCCGGGGCCGACGCGGTAGCGCTGGCTGCACGTTTGGCTCACGCGTCTGCGAGCGCGGTTGACGTTGTCGTCGTGCTGCCAGCCGATGGCCGCAGCGTGATCACGCCGCCAGATGCCGCCTACGACCGCTACCTGCGTGACCAGGCTTCAGCGTGGCTGAGCCAGGCGGCAGAACAGGTGCCCGAGGGTGTCAAGACGCGCACACACGTGCGATACGCGGATTCGTTCGCCGAGGGCCTGGTGACAGCGGCGGCCGATTTTGAAGCGTCTTACATCGTCGTCGGCGCAGCGAACGGCGGTCTTCGCGGTCGCCATCGGCTGGGCACCGTCGCCGACGAGCTTCTGCACTCGTCGAACGTGCCAGTGGTGCTCGCACCAGAGGGAGCGAGGCGCACCGAGGCCGGTGCAGGTATCACCAGGATCACGGCGGCTGTCGGAACCCGACCCGGCGCCGACGCGCTCTTGCAGGAGAGCATTGCGCTCGCCGTGGCGACGAGCGCCGAATTGCGCTTGGTTTCGCTGGTCTCGGTCGACCTTCCCGCGTCAGTGAACACGGGCGTCATCCGCATCGCGGGGGCGGCACACGCCGACGACGTGCTCACGCAGGCGTTGGCTGCCTTGCCCGACGATATCGACGCTGAAGTCATCGTCGCCCGCGGCGACAGCATCGAAGACGCCGTCTCGCACCTTGGCTGGGAGCCGGGCGAGCTCGCAGTCGTCGGCTCTAGCCGCTTGGCGCAGCCGCGTCGACTCTTCCTCGGCTCAACGGCAGCGAAGATGCTGCACGAGCTGCCGGTACCAATGGTCGTGGTTCCGCGTACGCGTTCCACAGAAAGCGGGCAGCAATGAGTGCTCCCTCAGCCGCGTCAGCGCCGAAAAAAGACCCGGTAGCCACGGGCGGACTCTCGCAGAAGGGCCTGAGTGCCGGCACGATCGGATTGCTTGGTGCCGTCGTGATCGGCATCTCGTGCATCGCGCCCGCCTACACGCTCACTGCCGCACTTGGCCCTACCGTGTCGGAAGTCGGCTTTCAGGTGCCGGCCATTATTCTCGTCGGCTTCATCCCGATGCTGCTGGTGGCCTTCGGCTATCGGGAACTCAACCGTGTGATGCCCGACAGCGGCACATCGTTCACCTGGGCGTCGCGGGCTTTCGGCCCATGGATCGGCTGGATGGCAGGGTGGGGGCTGGTTGCTGCCACCATCTTGGTGCTGTCGAACTTGGCCGGAATCGCGGTCGAGTTTCTGTTCCTGCTCATCGACCAGATTGCGGGCAGCCCCGGCACGATCGCCGCGCTGGCCTTCAACCCTTTCATCAACGTCACGGTGTGTCTGCTGTTCATGCTCGCGGCCACCCTGGTGTCGTACCGCGATATGCAGACGACGCAAAAGCTGCAGTATGTGCTCGTGACCTTTCAGGTTGCGGTGCTGCTGATCTTCTCGATCACGGCGCTCGTGCAAGTCGTGCAGGGCAACGCCTTCGACGCCAGCCTTCCCGAACTCTCGTGGTTCAATCCCTTCGCTGTCGGCTCTGTGACAGCGGTAGTAGCGGGTCTGTCGCTGTCGATCTTCATCTTCTGGGGGTGGGATGTCACTCTCACCATGAACGAAGAAACCAAGGACCCCGAAAAGACACCCGGCAGGGCGGCCACGCTGACGGTGATCACCATCGTTGTGCTCTATCTTCTGATCGCGGTGTCTCTGCTGATGTTCGCCGGCACCGGAGCAGAAGGGCTGGGGCTCGGCAACCCCGACATTCAAGACAACGTCTTCTTCTACCTGTCAGGACCAGTGCTCGGCCCAATGGCGTTCCTGGTGTCACTCGCGGTGCTGACCAGCTCAGCATCCTCGCTTCAATCCACTTTCGTCGGACCAGCGCGCACCTTGCTGGCTATGGGGCACTACGGCGCGCTCCCCAAGAAATTCGCGCAGATCAGCCCCCGCTTCTTCACCCCCGGCTACGCGACGGTCGTGTCGGCTATCGTCGCATCGGCGTTCTACACGGTCATGCGGCTCATCAGCGAGAACGTGCTGTGGGACACCATCACAGCGCTGGGCATGATGATCTGCTTCTACTACGGGATCACCGCGTTCGCTTGTGTCTGGTACTTCCGCAAGCAATGGCTTGACAGCACGCGAAACATCTTCTTCACGTTGCTGTTTCCGCTTCTGGGCGGAGCGATCTTGGCAGCCTTGTTCGCGATCACGCTCGTCGACAGCATGGATCCTGACTATGGCAGCGGCTCCAACATCGGTGGTGTCGGACTCGTCTTCATTCTCGGCATGGGTGTCATCCTCTTGGGAGTGATCGTCATGGTCTGGCAGGCGATCAAGCGTCCGGCATTCTTCCGTGGTGAGACACTTTCGCTGGAATCGCCGCCAAGCCTGCGTCGCGTGAAGCGATAGCGGCAGACTTAACCCACCCTTCTGATCGGAGAGAACACTCATGACTGACTATGCCGTCATCAACCCCGCCACCGGCGAGACGCTGTCCACCTACCCGACGATCACCGACGAGGCGCTCGCACAGGCCATCGAGACAGCCGATTCGACGTATCGCACGTGGCGCACCGTGTCGCCGGCCGAGCGTGCTGCGGGAATCCGCCGGGTCGCCGAACTTCACCGTGAACGGCGCGAAGAGCTCGCCGACATCATCGTGCGCGAGATGGGCAAGCCCCTAGAAGCGGCGCTCGGAGAAGTCGACTTCGCCGCTGATATCACCGAGTACTACGCCGATCACGTCGACAAGATCACCGGTGATCAGCCGCTCGACATCGAGGGTGATGGTGATGCGATCATCAGACGGTCGCCGATTGGTGTGCTTCTCGGGATCATGCCGTGGAACTTTCCCTACTACCAGGTCGCGCGTTTTGCGGCTCCCAACATCGTCGTGGGCAACACGATCCTGCTCAAGCACGCTCCGCAGTGCCCCGAGTCGGCAGAAGCAATCGAGAAGATCTACAACGACGCCGGGCTCGCAGGCGTGTACGTCAACATTCTTGCTACGAATGAGCAAGCCGCAACGGTCATCGCTGATCGGCGCGTGCAGGGCGTGTCGGTGACCGGGTCTGAGCGTGCCGGGTCGGCGGTAGCCGAACTGGCTGGCCGTCATTTGAAGAAGGTTGCTCTCGAGCTCGGGGGATCCGACCCCTTCATCTTGCTGTCAACCGATGATCTGGATGCTGCCGTACAAGCCGGCATCGATGCGCGTCTCGACAACAACGGTCAATCCTGCAATGCCGCGAAGCGTTTTATCGTGGCCGACGATCTTTACGAAGGCTTCGTCGAGAAGTTCACGGCGGCCATGGATGCGGCAAAGGTCGGGGACCCGTTCGCTGAAGACACTGTGCTCGGCCCCCTCTCGTCGCTTGCCGCCGCAGAGCGCCTGGCGGCCCAGGTAGACAACGCCGTCGCGCAGGGTGCGACGCTCGTGACCGGCGGCGTGCGTGACGGTGCCTTCTACCCTGGCACGGTGCTGACCGACGTCACCAGCGATATGGACGCTTACCGCGAAGAGTTCTTCGGTCCGGTGGGTGTTGTGTACCGCGTCGCTAGCGAAGAGGAGGCTGTCGAGATTGCGAACGACACGAGCTTCGGCTTGGGCTCTTACATCTTCACGACCGATTCTGAGCAGGCGGCGCGCATGGCCGATCAGATCGACGCGGGCATGGTCTATATCAACTGCGTTCTCGCTGACGAGCCTGCGCTCCCCTTCGGGGGAGTCAAGCGCTCTGGCACCTCGCGAGAGATGGGATTGCTCGCCGCTGACGAGTTCGTCAACAAGAAGCTCATTCGCACCGCCATGTGAGACGGTTCGCGACCGGGTCGGCGCCGCGTCACGCGCTGGCCTGGTTCGCGGCCCGCGAGGGCATGCCGTACACTTGAACGTGCAGTACAAATCTGCATTCTTTCGCCGTGCCCTGTAATGGGTGGCACTCCACTTCTCACAAAGTGCGGCAGAAGTTTGCGGGCCTCGAAGCTTCCGGGCTTCTAGGGCGGTAGCTCAATTGGCAGAGCAGCGGTCTCCAAAACCGCAGGTTGCAGGTTCGATTCCTGTCCGCCCTGCGCGTCAGCAAACGTTGACAGTACGGTGTCAGCGGTTGACAACACAGTGGTTCGGCGAATGTCGAAGCGCGGAAAGTAATCAGGTGACATCGATGGCTCAGGACGAACCGAAGGGTGAAGTCGTCGCTTCAGGCGGCACACGTGAGAAGAAGCCCAACGTCTTCGCGCGCTTTGCTCTTTTCATCCGTCAGGTCTTCGCCGAGCTTCGCAAGGTCGTCACCCCGACCCGTCAAGAGCTCCTGAAGTACACCGCAGTCGTACTGGGTTTTGTTGTCGTCATGATGGCCATCGTGTACGGACTCGATTTCGTGTTCGTATTGATGGCGCAGTACGTCTTCGGCGTCCCGTCCTAAACCTGAATCACCTACATCCCTGAATCACCAAGTGGCGACGCGGTTGGATCACACCCCGCGACGAAACGGAAGAGAATCCCAAGTGTCTGAAAGATATGTCGACGACGCCGACTGGGCGACCGCTGCAGAGCAGTCCTCAGAAGATGACGAAGCCCAAGAAGGCAACGTTCTCGCTCAAGAAGAGCGCGCAAGCACGTCGGCCGAGCACGTCGCAATTCACATTGTTGACGAAGATGGCGACAACGCAAACGAGTCCGAAATGGATGACGTCGAAGTGAACGACCCGGAAGCAGACGCAATCGTGAATGACGCGCTTGAGATCGACGAGACCGCTGAGGTCGAAGCCGCAGCTGAGGTGCTGACTGACTCGGCTGCCGAAGAGGCAGAAGAAGTTGCCGCTGAAGCCGCGGACGAGGTCGCGCCCTACGACGGACCAGATGTGAACGGTGACGAAGACGTCACCGAAGCTGATTCTGACGATGACAGCGAAGAAGACCCCTACGACGCGTTCCGCGCAGAACTGCGCGCACTCGAGGGCAAGTGGTATGTCATTCACTCTTACGCCGGTTTTGAGCGCAAGGTCAAGGCGAACATCGAGCAGCGCAAGTCAACGCTCGAGGTAGAAGAAGACATCTACCAGATCGAGGTCCCCATGGAGGACGTCGTCGAGATCAAGAACGGCCAGCGCAAGATGGTCACGCGCGTTCGCATTCCGGGATATGTTCTCGTGCGCATGGAACTCAACGAAGACACCTGGTCGGTCGTGCGCCACACCCCCGGTGTCACCGGCTTCGTGGGCAACGCTCACAACCCCACGCCGTTGCGCTTTGAAGAAGCATTCAACATGTTGAAGAGCCTCGTCGAGATCAAAGAGGTTGCTCCGGCCAAGGCTGGTGCGGCGAAGGGCAACCAGCCTGTCGCGCGCAGCATCCCTGCCGAGGTCGATTTCGAAGTTGGCGAGACTATCACCATCAAAGAAGGCTCGTTCGCGGGTCTTCCCGGCACGATCAGCGAGATCAAGCCCGAAAGCGGCAAGCTCACGGTTCTCGTTTCGCTCTTCGAGCGTGAGACACCGGTCGAGCTCTCGTTCGACCAGGTCACAAAGCTCTGACACTAAGACTTCCCGGGACCACCCGGGAAAACCGCGGCTCGGAAATGCCGAGCGTGCGGGAGAACGGAACTCGTCGAGGCGCAGCCTGACGCAGTTTCGCTCGATGAAAGGAAAAGGAAATGGCACCCAAGAAGAAGGTGACCGGCCTGATCAAACTCCAGATCAAGGCTGGTGCCGCAAACCCCGCGCCGCCGATCGGTCCGGCGCTTGGTCAGCACGGCGTCAACATCATGGAGTTCTGCAAGGCGTACAACGCGGCTACCGAAGCACAGCGTGGCAACGTCATCCCCGTAGAGATCACTGTCTACGAGGACCGCAGCTTCACGTTCGTCCTCAAGACCCCGCCGGCGGCAGAGCTCATCAAGAAGGCCGCTGGCCTTGCAAAGGGTTCTTCCACGCCTCACACGGTCAAGGTTGGCAAGCTCACCAAGGCTCAGGTTCGCGAAATCGCTGAAGCGAAAGAGCCCGACCTGAACGCAAATGACATCGAGGCTGCCTCGAAGATCATCGCCGGCACCGCCCGTTCCATGGGCATCACGGTTGAGGACTGAGGGGAATAAACATCATGGCTACCAAGTCAAAGGCCTTCAAGGCCGCAGCTGCCAAGATCGAGGCAGACAAGTTCTACACGCCGACCGAAGCCGTCACACTGGCTAAGGAAACCGGCTCAGCGAAGTTCGACTCAACCGTTGAGGTCGCGCTGAAGCTCGCTGTTGACCCCCGCAAGGCTGACCAGATGGTGCGCGGCACCGTCATTCTGCCGCACGGTACCGGCAAGACGGCCCGCGTCATCGTTTTCGCAACGGGTCCGGCCGCTGAGGCTGCTATTGCCGCGGGCGCAGATGAGGTCGGCGGCGCTGAGCTCATCCAGAAGGTGTCAGAGGGCTACACGTCCTTCGACGCTGCCGTGTCAACTCCTGAGCTCATGGGCCAGGTTGGCCGTCTCGGTAAGGTGCTGGGCCCCCGTGGTCTCATGCCGAACCCGAAGACCGGCACCGTGACTCCCAACCCGGCCAAGGCCGTGGAGGAGATCAAGGGCGGAAAGATCGAGTTCCGTGTTGACAAGCACGCGAACGTGCACTTCATCGTCGGCAAGGCATCGTTCTCGGCCGAGCAGCTCGACGAGAACATTCTCGCGGCGCTCGAAGAGATCGTGCGTCTCAAGCCGTCGAGCTCGAAGGGCCGTTACATCCAGAAGGCTGTTGTCTCGACCACCTTTGGTCCGGGCATCCCGCTGGACGTCAACTCCATCTGAGTCTGACTGATTCGCAAAGAAGGGCCTCACCTCCGGGTGGGGCCCTTCTTGTTGTGCCCGGCGGCGGTGTCGCCGCTGAACTGCTGGCATGATGGCGCTATGGGAACAGTCGATGACTATCTAGCCGAGCAAACCGAGAATGATCGTGTGGTGATCGAGCACGTCTACGACATCGCTCGGGATCTGGTTCCTGACGTCGAGCAAGGAAAAGGCTACGGAATGCCCGCCCTGGTGTACAAAGGCAAGTCACTGATCTCTGTGATGCGCACCGCGAAGCACATCGGCGTGTATCCGTTCAGCCCCGAAGCCATCGCGGCGGCCGCAGATGAGTTGGTTGGCTTCGATCGCGACAAGGGCACCGTGCGCTTCCAGCCGGACAATCCCATTCCCGATGCGGCCGTGCGCACAATGGTGCACACCCGACGGGCGCAGATAGACCGCTGAATCCCGCTCGTGCGCTCGGCGGCCGAGCGCGCACGGGGCTAGTGCGAGATCAGCAGACTGATCGCCAGGCCCGTCATCACCACGGCGATCACGCCATCGAGAATTCGCCACGCCCGTGGTGTTGCGAGCCAGCGACTCAGGTAACGCGCGCCGAAGGTCAAAGCGCTGAACCAGACGACGCTGCCGATCACCGCACCCAAAGCGAACAGCCAGCGCTGGTCGCCATGCGTGCTGGCCACCGAGCCAAGCAAGAACACGGTGTCGAGATAGACATGCGGATTGAGCCAGGTGAGCGCGAGACACGTGAGCGCGACCGGCAATGCCTTCATCTTGGCTGCGGTCAAGACAGCGCCAGTCTGCGACGGTTGTGCCGTAGTTATCGGTGCGGCCGAGACGTCAAGCCCGGTCGTGCGCGGATGCCACGCGCGCCGAGCAGCGAGGAGCGCATACCCGAGCAAGAAGCCGGCTCCCGCCCAGCGGACTGCAGTTATGAGCCAGGGCGCGGCCGCAACGATAAAACCAAGGCCTGCGACGCCGAACACGATGAGGATCGCATCTGACAGGGCGCATATGATCGCCACCATCACCACGTGCTGGCGGTGAACGCCCTGGCGCAGGATGAACAGATTCTGCGCGCCGATCGCGATGATCAGCGAGAGTCCAAGAGTAAAGCCAGCAAGTATCGAGGTGAGTGCCACACAACGAAGCTACGGCCGCATTGCTAGTAAAACCAGCTAATGATTCTAAGGACGCATTAGTCTAGCTAATGATGAACATTTCGCGGGAACTCGCCGAGACGCTTCTGGCGGTCGTTCAAGAAGGCACGCTCGACGCTGCGGCGAAACGGCTACACGTCACCCCATCTGCGGTCAGTCAGCGCATCAAAGCGCTGGAGACGCAGCTCGGTCGGGTCGTGCTGGTGCGAGCGAAGCCGGCACGCACGACCGAGGCGGGCACGGCCGTAGTTCGATTTGCGCGTGAGATCGCCCTTCTCGAGCACGATGCGCTGGTTCAGATGGGCGTCGGCGACGATTCCGCACGGGTCAGCATCCCACTCGCGGTCAATGCTGATTCCCTAGGCACGTGGTTCTTGCAGCCGCTGGCGCGTCTGGCTGAGCAGCATCCTGTCGTGTTCGATCTGCACCGCGACGACCAAGACTTCACTGCTTCGCTGCTGGAATCGGGCACCGTGATGGGCGCGGTCACCTCGCGGCGCGCTCCGGTGTCGGGGTGCAAGGTGATGCCGCTCGGAGTCATGCGCTACGACGCCGTGGCTACGGTGGGATTCATGAAGCGATGGCTGCCCGCTGGCCCCACCGCAACAGCGCTCGACGCCGCGCCCGTGGTCGAGTTCGATCGACGAGACGATCTGCAAACGCGCTGGCTCAGAGACCGGGGGAGCGCGGGCACTGCGCCGCGGCACTATGTGCCTGCATCGAACGACTTCGCGCGCGCCGTGTCGTTGGGGCTGGGCTGGGGTCTGCTGCCGGTTTTTCAATCGTCCGAAGGCCTCAACGACGGCAGCTTGGTAAAGCTCGACAACCTGTGGGTTGATGTGCCGTTGTACTGGCAACAGTGGAATCTGCGATCGCAGCTGCTCGACGCGATTGCTGACACCGTCGCCGAGGCCGCCGCCACGGTGCTGGAGCGGCCCGGCGTCTGAGAACCCGTGACGCTCAGCCCTCGGCGACGCGCAGAACGATCTTGCCGCGCGTGTGCCCATCTTCAACTGCACGATGGCTGGCGGCAGCATCCTCAAGTTCAAAGATCTGGTCGATGTACACCTGCACCGAGCCCGAGTCGAGCAGGCGCGCGATAGTCGAAAGGGCGGCGCCGTCGGGGCTCACCTTGAAACTGGTTGCGCGCACACCAGCTTCATCCGCTGCGTGGGCGTACTCGGGCCAAGACCCGGTTGGCACGATGATGTAAAGCCCCCCAGGGCGCAACACTGTGAGTGAGCGGCTGCCTGTCGAATCACTGACGTTGCCGACCAGGTCGATCACGACATCGACATCGGCGACAACGTCTTCAAATCGTGTCGTTTTGTAGTCGACGACGACGGATGCTCCGAGCTCGCGGAGCCACGAGGCGTTGTGGTCTGAACCGGTGACCGTGACGTGCGCGCCGAAATAGGCTGCGAATTGCACGGCGAAGTGGCCCACCCCTCCGCTGCCGGCGTGAATGAGTATGCGCTGACCTTCATGCGCGCGCGCGGTCTCAACGACAAGGCCCCACGCCGTCAGCGCCGCCAGGGGAACGCCAGCCGCTTCAACGTGCGACAGCGCTGCCGGTTTGCGTGCGACAGACAGCGTCGGCACGACAACATATTCGGCGTAGGTTCCGCCAGAGCGAGGAAAGTGCGTCATGCCGAACACCTCCGTGCCCGGGGGGAAGGGGTGCGATTCGTAGGGCGACGACACTACGGTGCCGCTGAAGTCGAAACCTATCGTTGAAGGAAACGAGTCGATCGCTGGGGCCACGCCGCGGCCAGCGCGAGTCTTGGCATCGATCGGGTTCACTCCCGCAGCATGAACTCGGACGAGCAGTTCGCTGATTACCGGGCTCGGCACAGGCACCGTAGCGATATGGAGAACGCTCGATTCGCCGGGGGTGTCGAAGACAGCGGCACGCATGGTTTCTGGCGTTTCACCGACTGGGGTGGTGTCGGGGCGTGGCGCTGAGGCGGTTCGCAGAGGTCGCGCTCTCATGATGGCTCCTTCCGCGTGTGCGGTCGGCGACGACCGCACGTGATTTGGTGATACGAGCAGTCAACCTTGTCAATGTCTCGCACGTGTTACGCGGGTGCTACCGTGTCGCGAACGTCGTGCCCGATCGCCGGGCGAGTTACGGGGTCTCGCCTGCGCTAAGTGCGTGCAACATGCGAGAGAGATTCTCGATGTCTGCGAGCGACCACGCGTCGAGCGCCTTGAGGAGTGCGCCTTCCTGGGGGGCGCGAGCGACGCTCAACCGTTCCAGCCCGAACGCGGTGGGCGAGATCAGACTGGAACGCCCATCCTCGGGGTCGGGCGTGCGGGTGACGAGCTGCAAGGCCTCGAGTTCACGCACCGCGCGGCTGATCTGCCCCTTGTCGGCCATCAAGCAGTCGGCCAAGTGAGAGAGGGTGACCTGTTCCTTGCGTGCGATCGTGGTGAGAACCTTGTATGCGCCGGGCAGCATGCCAGGGCTCACCCGGTTGGCATTCTCAGAAAGCACGCGCCGGAATCGAGAGATCAGCTCGCCGAATTCGGCCTCCAGGGCGCGCACGGCAGCCGTGCGCGCCTCGGGGGTGTCGATCGGGTCCATGACTGTCGACACTAGCGGTTGTCGTGCGCGGTGCGAGAGTCGTGTGAACGGGATTCACGATCGTCACCCGTCGCTTGCAGCACATCCATGCCTTGGGCCGTAGAGACTGTTGCCAGATCGGCCTCGTTCGCCACGACGCGTTCACTGGTAGTCATACGCGTGAGCGGGTGATTTGGCAACAGAGCGATCGCGATCAAGCTCAGAATGGCAAACGGCACCGCAATGAGGAACGACTGAGCGATGGACTGAGCATAGATATCCTCAATGATGATGCGGATGCCTTCGGGCAACGCCGAAACCTGCGGGAGCGTTCCAGACTGAAGCTGCTCCGCGATCACCGCACCCTGCTCGCCCAGCGCAGCAAGGGCGGCAGTGATGTCCGCTCTTGCTGCGGCGGTGAGCGTGGTGACTGACGAAGCCAGTGCCGCGCCCATCACCGAAACGCCGATCGTGCCGCCGAGGCTGCGAAAGAACGTGACGCCTGAACTGGCGACACCCATCTCTTCGGGCTTTGCCGTGTTCTGCACCACCAACACGAGGTTTTGCATCGTCATGCCGACACCGGAACCGAGCAAGAACATATAGAGCGACACCAGCGCGAAGTTTGTGTCGTAGTGAATTGTCGACAGCAGCGACGACCCAGCGATGAGCAGCACGGCGCCAGCAATGAGGTAAGGCTTCCAATGCCCGTACTTCGTGACGATGCCACCGACCACCGTCGACGCGATGAGCAAGCCAGCCATCATCGGGATCGTCATCAGACCAGCCTCAGTGGGGGTCGCTCCTCGCGCCATCTGCATGTACTGGCTGAGGAACACCGCCGACCCGAACATCGCGATGCCAGTGGCGATCGACGCGAGTACCGACAGGGTGAAGGTGCGGTTGCGGAACAGCGTGAGTGGAATCAGCGGCTCACTCGCGCGCAGCTCCGTGATGACGAACGCGATCACCCCGAGGATCGCGCCGCCCACCATGAGGAGCGTTTCGGTGCCGAGCCAGTCGTAGGTCGATCCAGCATTGGTGATCCAGATCAGCAAGAGCGATACCGAGGTAGAGAGCAGCACTATGCCGAGGTAGTCGATGCGTGCCTTGACCTTGGGGCGCGGGGGCAGGTGAAGGGTGCGTTGCTGAATGATCAGCGCGACGACGGCGATGGGCAACGCGACGAAGAAGTTCCAGCGCCAGCCCCAGGTGTCGGTGATCACGCCGCCGAGAAGCGGGCCACCGACCGTCGCGAGCGCCATGACTGCCCCGAACAACCCCATGTATCGTCCGCGTTCGCGAGGGCTGATGATGTCGGCCAGGATCACCTGACTGAGAGCTGCGAGCCCGCCTGCTCCAATGCCCTGCACTGCGCGGAAGGCGATCAGCATCTCGGTGCTCTGAGAGAAACCTGCTGCCGCCGTAGCCAGCACGAAAATGACGATGGCGGTTTGGATGAGGATCTTGCGGTTGAAAAGGTCGGCGAGTTTGCCCCAGATGGGTGTCGAGATAGCCGTCGTCAGAAGAGTGGCTGTGATCACCCAGGTGAAGGCCGCCTGGTCGCCATCGAGATCGTGAATGATCACCGGCAGCGAGGAAGAGACCACTGTCGATGCGAGCATCGAAACGAACATGCCGAGCAGCAGGCCGATAAGAGCCTGAAGAACGCGGCGCTTGTGAGCGGGGTCTGCAGGGGGAGCGGCGGCGGTTTGAGCTTTGCCGGTGGATGCTGACATGGAAATCCTTCGCGTGGCGCGCGGCGGCATTGACGCGACATGGTTGATCTAGGTCAATAGTTGAGAAGAGTCAACTATATGAAGATCTTTGACTGGTGTCAACTAAATGCGCATGCGGAAGAGTCGAAGGCGCCCGCCGGCGTCAGCTCAGGTCGACAAGTGCCAGCGAGCGGAAGGGTTGACGCGCATCAACAGGCGCTGCGATGGGGGCATCAGCTGCGGGCCGTCGGCCTGTTGTGCGGTGGTAAAGCTCATCGATCAACGAGGTTGCGAGGCTGACCAGCTTTGCGATCTCACGCTCGTCGCGGTCGATCCAGACGCAACGGGGTTCGTCGCTCACCGGAACGAAGTCGTTGTGCTCTTCCCAGACCACGAGCGTGCGCTCTGCCCCGAGGACGTGCTGTTGCCACCAGACCTGACGGAGGTAGGTGCGTGGCACGCTGCGCCACGACTTGTTCGTCGTTTTGATCTCGGCGAGAGTGACACGACTTGCGGAGTCGATCATGATTCCGTCGGGAGTCGCGAGGTGCCGCTTTTCGACGACGGCGTGAAAAAGTGCCGATGAAGGCTGGATGCCGTGGGTCGCGGCAACCCATGCGGCGATCTCGGGCTCGCGCGCCTTGCCATGCGCGGTGAAAGCGTTGCCCGAGAAGCCCGAACCCATGAGCTTCGAGTCAGCGGCGCGCACGATTGACTTCTCGGAGGTGAGGGATGCCACATCTGTCGCGGTGATTCCACGCGATCGTGCTCGCATCCACGCCACTCGGTCGCGAGAATCAGCGACGATTCTGGCCGCGAGTTCGGGGGTCACCAATCGAGACTAACTCGGTGCGTAGACACCGTGCGCCTGCGACGCTCGAAACACAGCAGATGGTGCAGCGGGAAACTCACATCGACTGTTCATCAGTGCGACACGCACGGGAAACGCTACGGGATGAACGCGGCCATAGCTTTTGGAGGTTCCGATCATTCGATCACACTCATCAGGAGACATATGTCCAGTTCTCGACGGCGCCCTTTGCTTGGTCGTCTCGCCGCCGGTATCACGGTGGCACTCGTTGGCACAGCGTTAGTGCCGCTATCGGCATTCGCCGCAGAGCCTGGCGAAGCTGATGTCATTTTCAGTGAGGCATACCTCAAGGGCGGAAGCGCAAACGCGCCGTACACGAACAAATTCGTTGAACTGTACAACGCTGGCGACGTTGCGCAAGACCTCTCGGACTGGTCTGTGCAATACCGCTCAGCCAGCGGTACGGCGGGGCCCTCGGTGAGCTACCCACTCGCAGGCACGATCGAGCCAGGCGGCTACTTCTTGGTTGCGTGGAACGGCAACGGCGCCAATGGGGCCGCGTTGCCGGTAACTCCCGACCTTGCGTTTGACGCCACCCTTGGCGCCTCAGGCACCTCAGGAACCCTTTACCTGGCGGAGACGACAGAGTCTGTCACTCTTGCCATCGGGTCGATCGTTGACAACCCCGAGGTCGCAGACCTTATCGGCTATGGAACGTCGAACACTTTTGAAGGCGCAGTCGTCGCCGTCAACGGGGGTAACAGTGAGCCCAACTCACTCACTCGCGCTGATTTTGTAGACACCGACAACAACTCCGTCGACTTTGCGAGTGTTGCAACGGTCACTCCACAGTCATCCGCTTCAAGTGTGGAGCCGACGCCGACCCCCACGGCGACGGCAACTCCTACCGCGACGGCAACTCCTACGGCAACGGCAACGCCGACTGCGACTGCAGCGCCGGGAGCCGTCACGATCGCCGCCATTCAGGGCACCGGCACCGCCAGCCCACTCGCGGGTCAGACGGTAACGACCCACGGTGTGGTCACCGCTGCTTATCCCACGGGTGGCTTCAATGGCTTCTACATTCAGACGCCGGGCACCGGAGGTGCGCCTGAGGCGCCATACACAGCATCCGAGGCGGTATTCGTCTATGGATCTGCAGCGGCCAGCAAGGTCGCGATCGGCGACTACGTCGAGGTGACGGGAGCCGTTTCGGAGTTCAGCGGAGCGACTCAGCTTTCAGCCACCGACGCAAACGTCACAGTGCTCTCTGATGTCGTTGAGCCGGTGACTCCGACCAACATCACATGGCCCACCACCGACGACGAGCGGGAGTTGCTCGAGGGCATGCTTGTTGCTCCTCAGGGTGAGTTCACCGTCACCGACACGTATGACACCAACTACTACGGATCAATCGGTCTGGCTTCAGGCGTCGAACCTCTGCTGACCCCGACTGAAGTTGCTCTTCCCGGCAGCGCCGAGTACGAGGATGTCATCGCCGATAACGCGGCGCGCTTCGTCACGCTCGATGACGGTGCCTCGACGAACTTCAACTCGACCGCCAACAAAGGCATTCCGCTGCCGTACCTGTCGACCACCGATCCGGTCATCGTCGGTGCCTCGACGACGTTCACCCAAGCGGTGATCGTTGATTACCGCTACGGCCTGTGGAACTTCCAGCCCACCCAGCAGTTGACGGTAGAAAACGCCACCACTGTGCAGCCGGCAACGTTCGAAAACACTCGCACCGCGTCGCCTGCGGATGTGGGTGGCGACGTGCAGATCGCCAGCTTCAACGTGCTGAACTACTTCACCACCACCGGCGCAGATGCTGTAGCGCTCGGCTCATCGTGCAGTTACTACACAGACCGCGCCGGCAACAACATCACGGTGAACTCGTGCTCCGGAACCGCAGCCGTGCGCGGAGCTGCAAACGACGAAAACCTTGCACGTCAGCAAGCCAAGATCGTCGCAGCGATCAACGGGCTGGGCGCTGAGGTCGTGTCGCTCGAAGAAATCGAGAACTCCACCATCGCTGGCGTCGACCGCGACGCTGCTGTGGCAGAACTCGTCGACGCGTTGAATGCTGATCTTGGCTCGGACGCATGGGATTACGCTCGTTCGCCCGAAACCGTGCCGACGGGCGAAGACGTCATTCGCACTGCCTTCATCTACAAGAAAGCAGATCTTGAAACCGTGGGCGACGCGGTCATCGATGATGACGCAGCGTTCAGCAACGCGCGCTACCCGCTTGCTCAAGCGTTCAAGCCCGCGGGTGGGAGTGACGCTGACACCTTCATCGCAATCGTGAACCACTTCAAGTCGAAAGGATCGGGCACGGGAGCTGACGCCGACCAGGGCGATGGTCAGGGAGCCTCGAACGCATCGCGCGTTGCGCAGGCGACCGCCCTCGTCGAGTTCTCAGATACGCTGCAGGCCGACGTCGGTACTGACGATGTCTTCCTCATCGGAGACTTCAACGCCTACACGCAGGAAGACCCGATGCAGGTGTTTTACAGCGCGGGATACGTTGACCAGGGCTCCAAGACGGGAAAGTACACATACTCGTTCGACGGTGCCAGCGGATCGCTTGACCACATTCTCGCCTCGGCTTCGGCAGACGAGCTTGTGACCGGTGCAGACATCTGGAACATCAACTCGGGTGAATCGATCGCGCTGGAGTACAGCCGTTACAACTACAACGCGACGATCTTCTACGACGAGTCACCGTACCGTTCGAGCGACCACGATCCTGTCGTGGTGGGTGTGGACTTCGCCGAACAAGACGAATTTGTGGATCTCAACTTGTTGAACATCAACGATTTCCACGGACGCATCAACTCGAACACCGTGAAGTTCGCGGGAACCGTGGAGCAGCTGCGTGCACAGTACGGCGACGACAACACCCTGTTCCTTTCTGCAGGTGACAACATCGGTGCGTCAGAATTTGCGTCCTCAACGCAGGGTGATGAGCCCACTATCGATGTGTTGAATGCTCTTGACCTGGCAACGTCGGCCGTGGGCAACCACGAGCTCGACAACGGAATCGATGACCTGACAGGCCGCGTGACTGACGCAGCAGACTTCTCGTACCTCAGCGCGAACATCTATGCCAAGGGCACTACCGACCCCGTTCTTCAGGAGTATGAGTTGTTCGAGGTCGATGGCCTCACCGTGGCCGTGATCGGCGCGGTGACGAAAGACACCGCAACGCTCGTCACCCCCGGTGGCATCGCTTCGGTTGACTTCGGAGACCCGGTCGAGGCCGTCAACCGAGTGGCAGCTGAACTCGAGGGCACGGCCGACGTCATCATTGCCGAATACCACGAGGGAGCTACTGACGGTGCGGCTGAGGGCGCGACTGTTGAAGAAGAGGTTGCTGCTGGCGGTTCATTCGCTGACATCGTCACGAAGACGTCGAGCGACGTCGACGCCATCTTCACCGGCCACACCCACAAGCTGTATGTGTGGGACGCACCGATCCCCGGCGAAGAGGGCACACGCCCAATTGTTCAGAGCGGTGACTACGGCTCGAACATCGGTCAGATCGTTCTCTCGGTTGACGCTGAATCGGGTGACGTTGAGTCATACACGGCACGCACCGTTGCTCGCACAACGACCAGTGATGCTGACCTGATCGCCGCCTACCCGCGCGTTCAAGAAGTGTCGACGATCGTCGCCGACGCTCTTGCGCACGCAGCTGTGGTCGGCGGTGTTCAGGTGGGCTCGGTCACCGCCGACATCACCACCGCGTTCAGCGGCGGCGCGTTTGTCGACGGAGTGTGGACCGGTGGGTCGCGAGACGACCGCACCTCGCAGTCGACACTGGGCAACCTGGTTGCAGACGCGATCGTCGAAAGCCTCTCAAGCCCCGAGCTCGGGGCAGCCGAGATCGCCATGGTGAACCCCGGCGGGCTTCGAGCCGAGATGCTCTACGGCTCAGATAACGGAGTCATCACCTACGCCGAGGCAAACGCCGTGTTGCCGTTCCTCAACAACCTGTGGACGACAACGCTCACAGGTGCACAGCTCATATCGGCACTCGAAGAGCAATGGCAGCCCGAGGGCTCTAGCCGTGCTTTCTTGGCTCTTGGTCTGTCAGAGAACGTCAGCTACACGTTCGACGCGACCGCAGACCGCGGTGAGCACATCACAGGTGTCTGGATCGACGGTGAGCCGATCGACCGTGAGGCTGACTACCGCATCGGATCGTTCAGCTTCTTGCTTCAGGGCGGAGACAACTTCTCTACCTTGGCTCAGGGATCGAACACGCGGGATTCGGGCCTCATCGATCGTGACGCCTGGATCGCCTACCTTCAGTCGAATTCACCGGTGAGCCCGAGTTTCGAGAGCCGTAGCGCTCAGGTCACCGGTGTTCCTTCGATGATCAACGCAGGTGAGACGCTTTCGATCGAGGTCTCAGGGCTTAACCTGACATCGCTCGGCAGCCCAGAGAACACCACGGTCGAGGCGACCATCGGCGATACGGCGTACGCCCCGTTCGCAGTGACGGCGGGCGCAGCATCCATCGAACTCGTTGTTCCTGAGTCGGCAGCAGGTGCGACCACGCTGACGCTCACAGCACCCGTCAGTGGCACGGTCGTGACTGTTCCGCTGACAGTGGTGGGAGTTCTCGATCCGACCGATCCGACTGACCCGGACACAGGGGGAGAACTGCCCTCAACGGGCGGATCGGCGAAGCCGACCACCGATGCAATTCCGGTTGCAGATGGTGATCTCACCCCGCAGAATGCGAACGGCATTGCAGGGCTCGATGGCGACTTCGTGCCCGGCGGCACCGTCGTGATCAGTCTTGACCCGAAGTACGCGGGCCAGTGGGTGAGCGTGTGGCTGCACTCGACGCCACAGCAGCTGGGCGGTGGTTGGTTGCAGGTGGCCGCAGACGGAACTGTTTCGGTTCAGCTGCCCACCGATGTCACGGGAACACACCGTCTTGTCGTGCTCGATGCCTCCGGTGAGGTGATCGGCTGGCAGTCGATCACGATCGCCGATGGCGACGTCGCGACGAGCACAGACGATGCCGGCGACACCAGCGCCGGGGGCGCGCTGGCTGCGACCGGTGGCAACGCCGGTGAGCTCGGTGCGCTTCTCATCGCGCTCGCGATGATGCTGGGTCTCGGGGTGACACTGCGGGTTATCGCCGCACGTCGCGCGGTCTAGTCAACACGGAAGGCCCCGCTCATCGTTTGCATTCAAGCGGTGAGCGGGGCCTTCTTCGTGCACGCGAGCGTCGAGAGCAAGGGCAGTGCGCTGCACCTGCCAAGATGGGGTCATGTCGATTCAGCACACCGTTGTCTTCCGCCTGGTGCACTCCGCGGGCTCCGCTGAAGAAAGTGAATTTCTGGATGCTGGCCCCGATATTCTTGCCGCTATTCCGGGCGTGCAGAATTTTGCTGTCGCGCGGCAAGTGAGTGCGAAAAGTGCACTGACCCACCAGTTCTCGATGAGCTTTGCAGATCAGAGTGCGTACGACGCCTACAACAACCACCCCGATCACGTCGCCTTCGTTGCGAATCGTTGGGTCACCGAAGTCGCCGAGTTTCAGGAGTATGACTTCGTCGACGGCCCTTGATTTGGCGGAGAGAGCTCGATCGTTTAGTCTTGACGTTAGCCAAAGACCGTCGGTCATCATCGTGCGCGCAAGCGAACGAAGATTGAAGCACTGCATTGCAGGGGCCCGCGCAGGTGTACGAAATGAATCTCTTCGAGAATCCAGCTCCGTGCGCTTGCGCCGGAGCTTTTTTGATGTTCGTGAACAAATCAGCTGACCGGATGCCGAAGCTGACGCCCCGCTGCCGCGGAACGTCTCATATACACAAGGAGTGACCATGGCGCAGAAGGATGCATCGGTTGCCGAGCTTACGAAGAACTTCGAGAGCTCGAACGCCGTTCTGCTTACCGAGTACCGCGGTCTGACGGTTGCACAGCTCAAGGAGCTGCGCAACAGCATCCGTCAGGACGCGGAATACGCCGTGGTGAAGAACACGCTGACCAAGATCGCGGCGAACAACGCTGGCGTCTCTGGTCTGGACGACGACCTCAAGGGGCCGTCGGCTATCGCATTCGTGCACGGTGACTTCGTCGCCACCGCGAAGGCAATGCGTGACTTTGCCAAGGCCAACCCGCATCTCGTGATCAAGGGCGGTGTCTTCGAGGGAAACCTCCTGAGCGCCGACGAGATCAACAAGTACGCCTCGCTCGAGAGCCGCGAGGTTCTGCTTGCAAAGGCTGCGGGCATGATGAAGGCCACGATGGGCAAGGCTGCGGCCACCATCGATGCTCTTCGCGAGAAGCTCGAGACTGCCGACGCTGCGTAAGCGTCTGGCTTTTTCTCAACACAAACCCCCATTTATCTAGGAGATACATCATGGCGAAGCTCACCACTGAGGAACTGCTGTCGCAGTTCGCCGACCTGACCCTCGTTGAACTCAGCGAGTTCGTGAAGGCATTCGAAGAGAAGTTTGACGTCACCGCTGCTGCTCCCGTCGCCGTTGCTGGCGCCGGCGGCGCAGGCGCAGCTGAAGAGGTCGAGGAGAAGGACTCCTTCGACGTCGTCCTCGAGGCTGCTGGCGACAAGAAGATCCAGGTCATCAAGGCCGTGCGCGAGCTCACCTCGCTCGGCCTCGGCGAGGCCAAGGCTGTTGTCGACGGCGCTCCCAAGGCTGTGCTCGAGGGCGCAAGCAAGGAAGCCGCTGACAAGGCCAAGGAAGTTCTCGAGGCCGCAGGCGCGACCGTAACCCTCAAGTGAGCCGATGCGGGCGCTCGTTGAGCGTCCGCTGATCGCTCAGATCGGTTGATCCGATCGGGTTATTTCGAAGCCCCGGATGCTTAGGCATCCGGGGCTTCGTGCATTCTGTTCAATCCGCTAGAGCTGCGACGGATCCACGGAGGCTGTGGAGTTGCGCACGATCAACCGTGCAGGCATCGGCTCGATGAGGGTCGGATTGTCGGGGTGCTGCAGTGTCTCGAGCAGCACCCGCGCGGCGAGGGCCCCTTGTTCCTGCGGCTCTTGCCGCAGAGTGGTGAGTGCGAACATCTCAGCGAACTCGTGGTCATCGATGCCCACAACACTCAACGATGCGGGCACGGCGATGCCTAGTCGCCGCGCGGCAATAATCGCGCCGATGGCTACTTCGTCGCACACCGCGAGTATCGCTGTCGGTCGTTGGTCGTCGCTGAGCAGATCAACCGCCGCTGCGTAGCCCCCAGGCAGTGTGACTGGCGACGGCACGTGCAGGATCGATGCGCTGAGGCCAGCGTCGCTCATCGCGGCGCGGTATCCCTCCAGCCGCAATCGGTCGACGTTGGCCCACACCTCAGCATCTCCGGCGCCTAAGAACGCGATCTTGCGATGCCCCAATCCGAGCAGGTGTTCGGTCGCGCGCCTTGACGCGCGCACGTCATCGATTCCTACGACGCCAGGCTGATCCTGCGCTCCGACCACGCTGACGATCGGCCGGCCCACCGCTTGCAGCTGACCGATCTCATCGTCGACCGGCTCAATGCCGACCGCGATGAGCCCGTCGAAGCGTTTGCGCGCGAAGAATTCGGTGAACACTCGCGCTCGTTCGGGTGACCCCGGTTTGGCATCGTAGAGCGTGAGGTCGTACCCCCGCGCGAGCAGAGTGGCTTGAATGCCCTCGAGCACTTCGGCGAAGAACCAACGGTTGACGCGAGGCATCACCACACCGATGTTGCGCGTGCGCCCAGTGGCAAGGCTGACCGCGTTGGTCGATGGAACGTATCCCAACTCGCTGGCTGCCGCGAGAACTCGGGTGCGGGTGCGCTCGGACGTATGCCCTGCACCACTCAGGGCGCGGCTGGCAGTCGATTTAGACACGCCTGCACGAAGGGCCACATCGGCGATACCGCTCATCCGTCAGCTTTCGTCATCGAAGGTGGATGGGAATGCGTAAACCGTACCTGAGCACGCGTCTGTCAGCAACCGGTTCCATGTTCGCATCGGCTCGCCGTGGGCCGGAATTCACCGAGTTACCGAGTTGTAACAATCGATTTGTTGTGCGCAGGGTGTTGGCAATGTACCTTTGCCTGGAAGCGGTTCCCGAGGATGCCGTCAAACACATGTCGATCGGGCTCTGTCGCCCGCACGCTCAACGAGGAGAGAAAAAACATGGTGAGATCACAGCGGAGTCGTGTGATGGTGCCTATCGCCCTGGCGGGGGTCGTGGGACTTGCGATAACGGGTTGCAGTGCGGACGGAGGTGATTCAGATGCCGCTGAGAGCGACAACACCGTCACGGTCTACGGCACCATCTCTGACACCGAAGCCGAGCTGCTCGAGGAATCTTGGGCTGACTTCGAGGAAGAGTCTGGAATCACGATCCAGTACGAAGCCTCGAAAGAGTTCGAGTCGCAGATCGGTATTCGCGCGCAGGGCGGCAACCCACCCGATATCGCCATCTTCCCGCAGCCGGGCCTTCTCGCTGACCTCGCCAGTCGCGACTACCTGGCGCCCGCTCCTGAAGAAGTTGTCGCGAACGTCGAGGACTACTGGACCGAAGACTGGGCTACTTATGGCACCGTCGACGGCACCCTCTATGGCGCGCCGTTGATGGCGAGCGTCAAGGGCTTCATCTGGTACCAGCCCGCAAAGTTCGAGGAATGGGGCGTGACCGTTCCCGAAACTCTTGACGAGATGATGGCGCTCACCAGCACCATTCAAGAAAAGACGGGCACTTCACCGTGGTGTGTCGGCTTCGGGTCTGGCGATGCCACTGGTTGGCCGGGAACAGACTGGATTGAAGACTACGTATTGCGAGAGTCTGGCCCTGAGGTCTACGACCAGTGGGTCGCGAATGAGGTTACGTTCACCGACGCTCCTATCGTCGATGCCTTCAACTCAGCTGGCGAGATCCTGCTGAACGAAGACCTCGTGAACGCCGGCTTCGGTGATGTGCAGTCCATCAACTCAACTGAGTTCGGCGATCCCGCGGGCGCGCTTGTCTCGGGCGATTGCGCACTGCACCACCAGGCTTCCTTCTACTCGGGATTCATTGAGGATGCCGGTGGAACTGTCGCTGAAGACGGCGACGTCTGGGCATTCATCATGCCGGGTGTTGAGGCTGGTGCCGCGGCTGTCACAGGTGGTGGCGAGATCGTCGGTGCATTCAACTCCGATGCTGACACCGTGCAGGTGCTCGAGTTCCTGTCTAGCCCCGAGTGGGCAAACAACCGCGTTGCACTGGGCGGCGTGATTTCGGCGAACACCGGGCTTGACTCCTCGAGTGCCTCTTCGGGAATTCTGTCGCAAGCGATCGAGATTCTGCAGGACCCCAATACGACATTCCGCTTCGACGCTTCGGACCTGATGCCGGGTGCCGTTGGTGCAGGAACGTTCTGGAAGGGCATGGTCTCGTGGATCAGCGGGACTCCGGTCAACGAAGTCACTGAACAGATTGAGTCGGGCTGGCCTAGCTAGCGCCGCGCACGAGCCGCCCCGCATGGGTGGGGCGGCTCGTGTTGCGCACGCAGTGACTCTCTTGTTTCGGATTCATCCCTTGAGTCCGTCGTCGCACTCGAAAGGAGCGACATGACCGCTTTCTTTACCTGGGTGGGAGCCTTCCCCCCGGTAGTCCAGGCAATCCTGGTGGTGGTGGCGTTCCTCGCGGTGGTAGGCCTCATCCTCTTCTTCATCGACATCGCGCCACGCCCAGGAAAGATCTATACCTGGATTCGCCTCGCCATGTGCGTGCTGATTCCAGTCGTGCTTTTCGTCGCGTTCAACTCGGCATGGTGGGCGGCCGCAGCCGCTGCGGTAGTCGGCGCCATTCTGTTCCTGCTGGACTATCGCGCACGTCAGGGCAAGGGCTATCTGATTCAGCTCATCGCCTTTTTGACTCCGGCAGCGTTGCTGTTGCTGATCGGGCTCATCATCCCGTCCATTCAGACATTCGTCGCAGCGTTTATGAACTCCTCTGGCAAGGAGTTCATCGGATTCGACAACTTCGTGTGGGTGTTCACGCAGCCCGACGGCATTCGCACTGTCGCGAACACCATCGTGTGGGTGCTGATCGCGCCCGCCGTTTCGACGGCGGTGGGTCTGGCATACGCCGTGTTCATCGACAAGACTCGCGGCGAGAAGATCTACAAGGTGCTCGTCTTCATGCCGATGGCGATCTCGTTCGTCGGCGCCAGCATCATCTGGAAGTTCGTGTACGAGTATCGCGCGGCCGAATTCCAACAGATCGGTCTGCTGAATCAGATCGTCGTCTGGTTTGGCGGGGAGCCGCAGCAGTGGCTCTTGGTAGCGCCATGGAACACGCTGTTTCTGATTGTCGTGCTGATCTGGGTGCAAACCGGTTTCGCAATGGTCATCTTGTCGGCCGCGATCAAGGGCGTGCCCACTGAGCAGCTCGAGGCTGCTGAACTTGACGGTACGAACGCATGGCAGTCCTTCTGGAACGTGACGGTTCCCGCGATCCGTCCCGCGATCATTGTGGTGCTGACAACGATCTCGATTGCGTCGCTGAAGGTGTTCGACATCGTTCGAACCATGACGGGCGGAAACTTCGACACGTCGGTGATCGCGAACGAGATGTACACCCAGTTCACGAAGTTTGAGGCTGGCCGGTCAGCGGCGTTTGCCGTGATTCTGTTCGTGCTTGTCTTGCCGATCGTGATCTATAACGCACGACAGATTCGCCTGCAGAAGGAGATCCGATGAGCGGTGTAATGCCAATCGACCTTCCCGTCGATGACGAGACGAGAGAAGAGCTTACGCGCGGGGAGCGTCGTTCAGAGAGCATCTGGAGTCGCACCAAGAAGGCGCTCTCAAACCCATGGGCCTCGGCCGCGTCGATCGTTATCGCGCTGCTGTGGACCATACCGACCTTCGGCCTGCTGGTGTCATCGTTCCGCCCGGAAGCGCAGATCAAGACGACGGGATGGTGGACGTTCTTCGCCGACCCCGAGGTGACGATCGACAACTATGTGCAGGTGCTGCAGGCAGGCAACTCGCAGTTGACCATGGCTGGCGCATTCGTCAACTCGATCGCCATCACCATACCGGCGACGATCGTGCCGTTGGCGATCGCTTGTTTCGCGGCCTACGCGTTCTCGTGGATCGATTTCAAGGGTCGCGACTGGCTGTTCATCTTCGTGTTCGCACTTCAGATTGTGCCGATTCAGATGGCATTGATCCCGCTACTGAGCTCGTTCTCGCGCGGAATCAACATTCTGGGCGTGCAGATCACCGGGCCGCTGGGTGTCTCAGGCGGCTACGCGCAGGTGTGGATTGCGCACTCGATGTTCGCGCTGCCGCTGGCCATCTATCTGCTGCACAACTTCATGTCGCAGATTCCCGCCGACATCATCGAAGCAGCTCGGGTCGATGGTGCCACACGTGGTCAGATCTTCTATCGCATCGTGCTGCCGCTCACCATGCCGGCGATCGCATCGTTCGCGATTTTCCAGTTCCTGTGGGTGTGGAATGACCTGCTGGTGGCACTGATCTTCGCCGACGGCCCGGTCGCGCCGATCACGAAACTGCTCGCCGAGATCACTGGTACGCGAGGCAACGAGTGGCAACTGCTCACAGCCGGTGCGTTCGTATCGATTGTCGTTCCGCTGATCGTCTTCTTCTCGCTGCAGCGATACTTCGTGCGCGGCCTTCTCGCGGGCTCTACCAAGGGGTGACATTCACTGAGGCAGCGTGGTGCGCGGGCGTGGGCGTGCCGCGCTGCTCTCGGTGAACTAGCTTGAGCAGCCGATCCGGGCCTGGATGGACTCCATGGCGTCAATCTCGGCACTTTGACCAGCGATGATCGCACCAGCGACTTCGAGCACGCGGGCGTCGGAACCAAGCTCCACCACCGCATCGGCCATGGGGATGGCGCCTTCGTGGTGTCGAATCATCAACTCGAGAAACAAGCAGTCAGCATCGTGACCGGTAGCGGCCGAGAGCGCGCTGAGCTCTGCGCTCGACGCCATACCCATCGCTGCCTCCGCCTCGGCGTCCGTGAGTGACTCGTCGGCGGGTACCCCATGGTCGTGGCCAGCTTCTGAGGTCGCCATCCACGCCATCATCGGCCCACCAGCCTGCGGCAACCCCCACTGCACCAACCAGTCGAACATCTCGCCGCGCTGCCCGGCTTGGCCAGTCGCGATGTCGTAGGCGAGAATTCGCAGTTCATCGTCGTCAGTCTTGCGGTAGATCTCCATGGCCATCTCGATGGCTTGTGCGTGGTGCACCTGCATGTCGCGCGAGAAGCCTGCTTCAGCGGACGACGAGGTGGGGTACGCGCCAACACTACTTGCGCTGAAAGTAGAGAATCGGCCGATGGCGAAGGCCAGACTCATAACGCCGATCACCGCGAGCGCGACCATCCACCATCGCCAGCGCGGCGCTGGCGATGAGGTGTCGTGCACGTTCACCCGTAGCTCTCTAGCTTTCTTTGCCGGGTGCGTCGAGTGCACCCGTGCACACCGCGGTGGGCTCGGGCACGTTCTGACTGCGCCAATACTCCTCGAAGAACTCGCCGATGCGCTCGTCGTCGACCGAGTCGACCTTCAGCTGGTGGTTCCAGCTCGAGAGCGCAATCGGCGAATCGATGCCCGGGTATGGAGACAGAATGGCGTACGACGAGGGGAGCTCCGCCTTGAGAGTCTCGAGATCGTCACCCGAGATGGTGTCGGGATCGTAGGTCACCCAGACGGCTCCGTGCTCCATCGAGTGCACCGCGTTCTCGTTGGGCACGGGCTCGCTGTACACGCCGCAGTTCAACCAGATCGCGTTGTGTTCCCCGCCGGCGGGTGGCGACTGGTCGTACTCCACGGTGCCTTCCACATGCGTGGTGGTGTGGGCGAATTCCTCGACGCCCACGATCTCAACGCCCTCACTGCCCGCGTCGTAGCTCTTAGGGGGGTCAGGCGCGAACACGACGGATGCTGCCACGAGGGCAACGACAGCAATCGCGGCCGCTGCGCCGACAATCCACCAGACCAGCTTGCTTCGCTTGCGCTTGGCCATTTGGCGCTGATACTCCGCGAGCTTCTCTTGGCGTTTTGCCTCGCGTTGCTGCTTGACGGACAAATTGATGTCGGCCTGCTTTGCGGGGTTGCCGCTTTGACGTTTGTCAGGCGACGATGGGGACTTCGAACTCATGGGCGATCTCGGCTCGTTGGGCCCGTCGGGTCGTGCGGGCGGGGTCGGGACAGGGTCATCCTATGCGCCCCAAACATGGTGCCAGCTGGGAAGGGCGAAGTTGGTCGTCCGATACGATGGAGGTGTCGAATCGATTCGACCTCCATTTTTCCTCCTCTCCTTTTGAAACGTAGATTCTCTTTGCTCGACACCGCGTCTATTCCCACTCAAGCAGCACCCCACGACGGTCGGCGTGCGCCCGCGATGCACACCGACGCGATCCGCGCCCTCGGGCACAACCCGGCCACTGCGCCAATCGTGCTGCATCCCGGAGACTCGATCTCGACTCGGCGCCGGGTTCTCTACATCATTCTGCTCGGCGCGCTCACAGCACTAGGCCCGTTCACAATCGATCTGTATCTGCCAGCGTTTCCCGTGCTGGAAGAGGATTTTCAGACCACCGCGGCCGCCATCCAGCTCACGCTGACAGGCACCATGATCGGCTTCGCGTTGGGTCAGCTGGTGGTCGGTCCTCTCAGCGACAAGGTCGGGCGCCGCATCCCATTGATCGCGGTGACCGCCCTTCACGTGGTGGCAAGTGTCGCTGCCGCCCTTGCCCCGACGCTTGAGCTGCTCACCGTCGCCCGAGTGCTTATGGGAGCTGGCGCTGCGGCGGGCGGTGTGGTCGCGGCGGCGGTGATCCGCGACCTTTTCGGGGGCAAACGTCTGGTCGTCATGCTCTCGCGTATGGCACTGGTAACGGGCGTTGCGCCGGTTCTTGCTCCGCTGTTGGGGTCGGCGCTGTTGCTTGTCATGCCCTGGCGGGGAATCTTTCTCGTGCTGGCTGTGTACAGCACCGTGATGTTGATCTCAGCGGCCCTGTTCATTCCCGAGACACTGCCGCGCGAGCGACGTCACGAGATGGGCTCAACCACGGTCTGGCAGCGCTATAGAAGCGTCTTCACCGATCGCGTGTTCATTGGCGTGCTCATCATCGGCGCGATGACATTCAGCGGCCTGTTCTCCTACCTCTCAGCCTCGCCATTCCTCTTCCAGCAGGAGTACGCATTCGACGCGCAGCAGTATGGGGTGCTTTTCGCGATCAACTCCGTCGGCGTCGTGGTTGGTGTGCAGATCGGATCTCGCCTGGCCGCGCGCTTCGGCCCGCAGTGGGTGCTGGCGTTCTCGACCGCAGCCCTCGCGCTCACGGGCACCGCCATCATCCTGGCCGACTCCCTGGGCCTCGGCATCTGGGGCACCATGATTCCGCTGTTCTTCTTCATGACAAGCTGTGGCTTCACGTTCCCCTGCGCGCAGGTGCTCGCACTCGACCGCCATGGCAAAGCAGCGGGAACGGCGCAATCGATCGTCGGCGCAGCGAACTTCGGCGTGGCGGGCCTCGTCTCACCAATCGTGGGCTGGATTGCCGTTGGCTCGGGCATCACCGCCACGACCATGGCATCGGTCATGGTCGGCTGCGCAGTGATCGCCGTGCTCTCGCTGTGGTTTATCGTTCGACCGCGCACGGTGGAGCGCCTTGCGCCGTAGCGTGCGAAACCTGTGCACAATAGGGCGATGACCGACGAGACGTTCACAGAACCCGAAGCCAGACGGCAGCTAAACGCCACTCGACTCTGGCTGGTGCTGGCAGGACTGGTGCTCGTGGTCACCGCAGCGGCGCTGGGTGCGTGGGCGTTCTCTCTGGGTGATGAGCCGTTCGCTATTGACTTGTGGTGGAACACCCTGGTGGTGAGTTGGGAATCGTCGTTCATGCTCGGCTTCTCGCTGTTCATGAATTTCGTCGGTGGTGGCTGGTTCGGAGTGCTCGTCGTTCCCGTCGGTTCGGCACTTGCGTTGCTCGTCGCAGGGCACCGTTGGGCAGCGTTCTACCTGCTGGTGGCGCTCATCCTCTCAGCCGGCTTGGTGCAGATCCTCAAGCACCTGTTCGGTCGAATTCGGCCCGAAGAGATCATCGTGCTGTCGGACCACGGTTCGTTTCCCTCTGGACACGTCGCGAACGCCGCCACGATGTCGGTGGCCTTCTTGGTGATCTTTCCGCGTTTGTGGGTCTTCATCGTGGGAACAGCGTGGGTGGCATTGATGGCACTGAGCCGCACCTACGTTCATGCACATTGGCTCAGCGACACCCTCGGTGGCGCGTGCGTGGGCGGGGGTGCCGCACTGATCGTTGCGGCACTGTTCGTGGCAAGGCTCGCTGTTGAAGACCGGGCGCGCACCGCAACGGCGTTGACGGGCCGCGCATAGGCTGAGCGCATGAGCAGCGCCACTCCGGAATCTGAAGCAGCCCAAGCCGAACTAGCACTGTTGCGAGCCAACGCCGCAGCAGCAGAGGCCGAGCTGAAGGCCGCGCACGCGCGGGCAGCGCTCGCCGAGGCAGAAGCCGCCGCAGCGCGGGCGCGCGTCGCGGGCGCGCCGAACACGGCAGCCGAAACCGCAGTCGGTGAAAACGCAGGCGATGAAGCCGCAACCGCAGCGTCGGCAGCGCCCGCACCGACACCTGTCGTGGCTGTTTCGCCGCCGTCATCGTCAACGGCAGGGCCGCTCGACGACGCCGAGGTAGCAGCCATAGCCACCGGCTATACGTTCGACGCCGTCACGCTTGATCTCGGTGCACTGGTGAACGGGGAGGCGGTGGCCGAAGCGCAGGTGCGCATTCCGCTCAGCATGATGAACCGCCACGGCCTGATTGCTGGTGCGACGGGCACTGGCAAGACGCGCACCCTGCAAGGACTCGCAGAACAACTTGCCGCACGCGGCGTGCCTGTATTCGCAGCTGACATCAAGGGCGACCTTTCTGGCGTCGCAACACCGGGTGAGCCGAGCGAGAAACTTCTCGCCCGCACTGAAGCGATCGGCCAGCAATGGCAAGCGGAAGCATCTCACACCGAGTACTTTGCACTGGGCGGTGTGGGCACCGGCGTGCCGGTGCGCGCGACTGTTTCGGGGTTCGGGCCGTTGCTGTTGAGTAAGGTGCTCGGGCTCAACGACACTCAGGAGTCAAGTCTGGGACTGGTCTTTCACTATGCCGACGAGCACGGACTCGCGCTCGTCGACCTGTCGGATCTGCGCGCGGTGCTCCAATACCTCACGGGCGACGAAGGAAAGGCCGAGTTGAAGAAGCTGGGCGGGCTCTCGTCTGCCACGGTCGGCGTCATCTTGCGTGAGCTGATCACATTTGCCGATGACGGAGCAGACGTCTTCTTCGGCGAGCCCGAGTTCGACGTGATGGATTTTCTGCGCACCGCGAGTGACGGTCGTGGAATCGTCAGCCTGCTCGAAGTTCCCGGCATCATTGACAAACCTGCCCTGTTCTCGACGTTCTTGATGTACCTGCTCGCCGAACTATTCGAGACGTTGCCCGAAGTCGGTGATGTCGAGAAGCCGAAGCTCGTCTTCTTCTTCGACGAAGCGCACTTGCTGTTCCGAGACGCATCCAAAGACTTCACCGCGGCGATCGTGCAGACCGTGCGATTGATTCGGTCGAAGGGCGTGGGGGTCTTTTTTGTCACGCAGACTCCCAAAGACGTCCCCTCGGATGTGCTTGGGCAGTTGGGCTCGCGGGTGCAGCACGCGCTGCGTGCGTTCACCCCAGACGATGCCAAGGCCTTGCGAGCCTCTGTGGGCACGTACCCGAAATCGGGCTACGACCTCGAGCGTGTGCTGCAAGAGTTGGGCACCGGCGAAGCGATCGTCACCGTGATGAGCGAGAAGGGTGCGCCCACTCCGGTTGCGTGGACAAGATTGCGGGCACCGCAGGGTCTGATGTCTCCTACGCCCGAGTCAGCGATAGTCGCCACTGTCGAGGCGTCTTCACTGCTGGCGAAGTACGGTACCGCTATCGACCGGGAGTCGGCGCGCGAGATCCTCAGTGCAAAAATGGCGGCGGCCGATGCTGCGGTCGCAGAAGCCGAGGCTGCCGCAGAGAAGGCAAAGGTAGACGCCGAGTTCGCCAAGCAACAAGCAGCCATCGATAAGGCTCAAGCAGCGGCTGACAAGAAAGCCCAGCGAGAGTACGAACGCCTGTTGAAGAGTACTTCGTCACGAACGGCGCGCAGTCCTCAGAAGTCGCCAATCGAGCAAGTACTGGGGTCGCAATCCACGCAGACGATCCTGAACGGAGTGATCCGCGGGATCTTCGGCACCGGGCGACGGTGAACCCTCTAGCCTTGGCATATGTCGACGAAACCGCCCACGAGTGACATCGACGAAACGAAGGTGCGCACTACCGCTGCCAAGAAGGTCGCAGTCGGTGTGCCGGCGGTGCTGCATGCCCTGAAGATCGCCAATGAGCAGATGGGTATGGGGCGCAGCATCCAGACCCTGCTCAAGGTGAACCAGAAGGACGGCTTCGATTGCCCGGGCTGCGCGTGGCCTGAAGAAGACAAGCGCCATCTTGCAGAGTTTTGTGAGAATGGCGTGAAGGCCGTCGCCGAGGAAGCCACTCTGCGGAGAGTCGATCCGGCATTCTTTGCCGAGCACTCGGTGGCAGAACTTGACTCTCACGATGACTGGTGGCTGGGCCAGCAGGGCCGAATCACCCATCCGATGGTGCTCGATGAAGGCTCGACTCACTATCGCCCCATCGCATGGGACGACGCGCTGCGTGAGATCGGCGATGCGCTGAGCGCTCTCAAATACCCGAATGACGCGGTGTTCTACACCTCGGGGCGCACCTCGAACGAGGCAGCATTCCTCTACCAGCTTCTCGTTCGAGGTCTTGGCACGAACAATCTTCCCGACTGCTCGAACATGTGTCACGAATCGTCGGGCTCCGCACTGACCGAGACGATCGGCATTGGCAAGGGAACAGTATCGATCGACGACATTCACAATGCCGATCTGCTGATCGTTGCGGGGCAGAACCCCGGCACGAATCATCCGCGAATGCTCAGCGCCCTTGAAAAGGCGAAGCAGCGCGGAGCGACGATCATCGCGGTTAACCCGCTGCCTGAGGCGGGGCTCATGCGCTTCGAGAACCCGCAGACTGTTCGCGGCGTAGCGTTCGGAGGCACCGCGCTCGCCGACGGGTTCTTGCAGATTCGCCTCGGCGGCGATCAGGCCCTTTTTCAAGCGATCGGCAAACACCTGCTTGAGTGCGAAGCAGAACAGGGCGGGGTTCTTGACCACGAGTTCATCAATGCTCACACCAGCGGTTTCGATGCCTACCGACGTTTGATGATGGATGCTGAGTGGAGCGAGCTTGTCGCGGCGACGGGCCTGTCAGAGGAGACGTTGCGCCGACTTGGCGACATCGTACGCACGTCAACGGCGACCATCGTGTGCTGGGCAATGGGCCTCACCCAGCACAAGCACTCCGTGCCCACCCTGCGTGATGTCGTGAACGTGCTGCTGTTGCAGGGAAACATCGGGCGATCAGGCGCCGGAGTGTGCCCCGTGCGGGGACACTCCAATGTGCAGGGTGATCGCACCATGGGCATCTACGAGAAGCCTTCAGATGCGTTTCTCGACTCGCTCGATCGGGAGTTCGGGTTTGAGGCTCCTCGCAAGCATGGCTTCGACACAGTCGAGGCCATCCGCGCGATGCGCGACGGCAAGGTGCGCTTTTTCATGGGTATGGGCGGCAACTTCGTCAGCGCAACGCCTGATACGGGTGTGACCGAGGCTGCGATGCGTTCCGTTGATCTGACCGTGCAGGTGTCAACCAAACTCAATCGCTCGCACGCAGTGGTCGGCAAGCGTGCGATTATTCTGCCCACCCTCGGTCGAACAGACCGAGACCAACGCGGCGGGCGAGATCAACGCGTGTCAGTGGAGGACTCGATGGGCGCGGTTCATTCGTCGCGCGGTCGACTGGCGCCGCCGTCGGAGCAACTGCTGAGCGAGGTCGCCATCGTGGCGCGCATCTGCTCGCGTGTGTTCGGAGATCAATCGACGGCGAACACTCGGCGGATCAATGCTCCACGCGCCGACTGGGGCTCGCTCGAAGGCGACTATGCGCGGGTGCGGGAGCACATCGCCCGCGTCATTCCCGGCTTCGAAGACTATGAGAAGCGAATCGACAAGGGGCGCACATTCTTCTTGCCGAATGCTCCGCGCGACGAGCGGCGCTTCGCAACAATCGACGGCAAGGCCCGTTTCACCGCGAATGCGCTGCAGTATCCAGTGATTCCACCCGACCGTCTGCTGCTTCAGACTCTGCGCTCACATGATCAGTACAACACCACGATCTATGGCAAAGACGATCGCTATCGAGGCATCCACGGTGGGCGCAGAGTGGTGATGGTGAACATGCACGACATCGCGAAACTCGGTTTTTCGGACGGAGACATCGTTGATCTGGTGTCTGAGTGGACTGCGCCCGACGGCGCAGTGCAAGAGCGTCGCGCTGACGAGTTCCGCATCGTGGCGTACTCCACCCCTCGCGGCAACGCCGCCGCGTACTACCCCGAGACGAACGTGCTGGTGCCGCTTGACTCGATCGCCGACGTGAGTGGCACACCCACGTCGAAGTCGGTGCTGATCAGACTGGAGCGTCGAGGCTGAACGCACCAAGTCGTGCGCGCCAGGCTGCAGGGTAGCGCACTGTTCCCATTCGCATCATCCCTGGCCTGCGGCCGCAAATCGGTGCCTAACATGAGGCATGAGTGAACTGACATCACCGACTGGCCGCGAAGAACCGCTGCGTGCCATGCCGCGCCACGACGGCGACGCGCCGAGAGCACTAGTGCTCGGGGCTACCGGGTACATCGGCGGTCGGCTGGTTCCGCGGCTGCTCGCCGCCGGATACCGTGTTCGCGTACTCGCCCGCGACGCCAACCGCGCTGCCTCATTCTCGTGGGGCAACGAGGTGGAGATCGTCGAAGGATCAGCCGAAGACACCGAGGCGATGCGCGAGGCGGCGAGTGATGTCGACGTGCTGTTCTATCTCGTGCATTCCATGGCAGCGGGCAGCGGCTTCGAAGATGCGGATCTGACTGCCGCGCGCACCGTTGCGCGGGCGGCCGCCGACGCATCCGTCTCTCGAATCGTCTACCTTGGCGGACTCCACCCCGCCGGGGTCGACCTATCGCCGCACCTGCGTTCGCGAGTCGCTGTCGGCGAGGTCTTTCTCTCCAGTGGAGTGCCAACTCTGGTTTTGCAGGCGGGCGTCGTGATCGGCTCGGGATCAGCATCGTTCGAGATGGTGCGCCATCTCACCGATGTGCTGCCCTATATGCCGGCGCCGCGCTGGGTGCGCAACCACATTCAGCCGATCGCTGTGCGTGACGTGCTGCACTATCTGCTGGGCGCTGCGCGGGTGCCGACAGATGTGAATCGTGCCGTTGACGTCGGCGGCCCGGATGTCTTGCGCTACGGCCAGATGATGAATGGCTATGCCGTCGAGGCCGGGTTGAAACAGCGACCGATCGCGTCACTGCCGGTGTTCACCCCCGGGCTTGCATCTCACTGGGTGAACCTTGTCACACCGATTCCGCGATCGATCGCGCGGCCATTGGTCGCGTCGCTGCAGAACGAATGCGTGATGAAGGATCACGATGTAGACGACCTCATTCCGCGGCCGGCAGACGGGCTGACGCCCTATCGCCACGCGGTAGGACTTGCGCTGGGTCGTGTGAACGACGACACGGTTGAGACGAGCTGGCAAGACGGCGAAGTGCTGGGGGTGCCTAGCGACCCGCTGCCGAGCGATCCCGATTGGGCGGGGCGAGTCGTTTTCGTCGACGAGCAGCGGGTGGCAACGTCGGCATCCTCCGAGGAGCTATGGCGCGTGATCGAGGGCATCGGCGGTGATAACGGGTGGTATTCCTCACCAGTGCTGTGGGCGGTGAGGGGCTGGATGGACCGCCTGGTCGGTGGAATCGGTCTGGCTCGCGGTCGGCGAAGCCGCGCCCGCCTCGCTGTGGGCGACGCGCTCGACTTCTGGCGCGTCGAGGCGATAGAACCGGGGGAGTTTCTGCGCTTGCGAGCCGAGATGAAGGTGCCAGGTTTGGCATGGCTCGAGTTGCGAGCAACTGCTTCGCCCGAAGGCTCTGCCTACCACCAGCGCGCGGTGTTCTTTCCCGACGGTCTCGCCGGCCGGCTCTACTGGCTCGCAGTGCTGCCGTTTCACGGGTTCATCTTCAAGGGAATGGCCAATCGCATCACCGCCGCAGCCGAGGCCTCGTCAGCCGAAAACGCGGAATGAGGCCGAGCCCTGTGGCAGAGACCTACTCTGGAGGAATGAGTTTGCGCGCGGCCGTGGTGACGGTCTCTGATCGGTCTTCACGAGGGGAGCGCGCCGACACCAGCGGTCCGGCGGCGGTTGCCGCATTGCGCGAGGGCGGATTTGACTGTGATGACGCTGTCGTGGTCCCTGACGGCGCCGACAGCGTTGAGCAGACGCTTCGATCCATCGTGGCGACAGGCGCCGCACTCATCGTGACCACCGGTGGCACTGGCTTGTCGCCGCGAGATCAGACTCCTGAAGGGACGGCGCGCGTCATCGAGCGTGAAGTTCCGGGCATCGCTGAAGAACTGCGTCGTCTTGGTGTGACCCAGAAGCCTGCGGCCATGTTGTCGCGCGGCCTCGCGGGTGCCGCGGGCACCACCCTCATCGTCAACCTGCCAGGATCGAGTGCGGCAGTGCGCTCGGGCATGCCGGTGATCCTGTCGGTGGCAGCACACGTTGCCGACCAGCTGCGCGGGGGAGATCACTGATGGGCGTTCGGCTTGCATCCATCTCAGAATCGCCGCTTGACCTGCAGGTACATCTCGACGCGGTTGCAGACGTCAGTGCGGGTGCCGAGACCACTTTCGTGGGTCGAGTGAGAAATCATGATCCCGAGGCTGCCACCGCCGTGGTTGCGCTCGAATACAGCTCCCACCCCGATGCTGAAGCAACGCTGCGCCGAATCGCCGACGATGCGATCGCTCAAACGGGTGCGTTTGTCGCAGTCAGTCACCGAGTGGGTCGGCTGAGTGTCGGCGACGCCGCCGTGGTGATCGCCGTGGCGTCGTCGCACCGGGGCGAGGCCTTCGAGGTGTGCCGCAAGGTCATCGAGGCGATCAAAACAGATCTGCCAGTGTGGAAGCGCCAGGTCGAGAGCGACGGTACAACCGCTTGGAAGGGTCTGGGCGGCTGACGCGAGAGCAGGCTGTCAGCCGCCGGCGAAGGGCGGCAGCACGTCGACGAGGTCGTCGTCAGCGAGCGCGATCTCATCGTCGACTCGTGCACCGCCGACAAGAACGGCGCATCGAGGAAGGATGCTGCCCAGTCCCGGGCGCTCGGAGGCAAGAGCGGCGCGCAATGCGGCCAGGGTCGGCTCCGAGCGAGACTCTTCACTGACACCAGCAAGCTCTTCGGCAGCGGCGAAGTATCGAACGCGAGCCATCAGGCAGTCTCCTCGGTCTTCCAGGTGCGTGCCAAGGCGGTGATCGCGTCGGCTGCGGCTTGAACGTCAGCGGGGCTGCCGCCCTCGCGCCCGGCGACGAGACCAGCGACGAACGCACTGAACGGTGCCGCCGGGCGTGCAACGCCGACGGCGACGTCTCTTGCGAGATCGAGAATCAGCGGGATCGGTACGTCTTCGGGCGCTAAGCCGAACTGCGTGCACAGCGCGGCGGCCCACTCGTTCAGCGCCTCGGGTGGGAGTGTGCGGGGTGGCTCGCTCATTGTGTCTCCTCACGCGGGTTGGTTGGATGGCCGACACGTTCACGCGCCTTTGCAAGATCTTCCCACGTATCCACGTCTTCGGTCAGGGCTGCAGGGGCGCGCAGCACGGTGATCGCAAGATCATCGATGAGGGAACGCACGGTTGCGTGCTGTCCTCGATCAGGAAGGGCAGATGCTGCGCGGCGCAACGAGCGTGTGCGGTAGATTCCGATCAGCCATTGCGGCCTTGACGTCTCGTCGGCCAGGCACGCACCGTCTGATTCGTCCGGCAGCAGTGGCAGCGCTTCGCTCAGTCGTGCGACGGCGGCCTGAACCTCGGGCAGGTCACACGCGAGCAGAAAGACCCAAGTGGGGGCTGTTTCATCAGACCACGACTCGACGGCTGCGACTGCGCCAGCTGCCGGTCCGCCGAACGGGGGATCCTCGCGAACCCACCGAACCTCGAGGGCGTCGTCTAGAACGTCGCCAGCGACAACGATCTGCCGCGCACCCGCTTCGAGAACCGCAGCACACGTTGCGCGCAAGAGCGTTTCACCGCCGACCTCGAACAGCGGCTTGCTGGCTCCATCCACGCGCGTTGCCCGGCCGCCCGCGAGCAAGATGGCTCCCAGCGCGGGTGCCGCCGTCATTCGCCTGGGCGAACCCAGTCGCCGCTCTTGCCGCCGGTCTTGTGTGTGATGCGAACATTCTCGATCGAGGTGGCCTTATCGAGCGCCTTCACCATGTCGACGATAGCCAGCCCGGCGACGGCTACCGCAGTGAGAGCTTCCATCTCAACGCCCGTCCGGTCGGCGGTGCGAACCGTGGCTTCCACAGACACCCCGTCGTCTTCGATAGTGACGTCCACGGTCGCGCCGTGAACCCCGATCACGTGCGCAAGTGGCAGCAGTTCGGGGGTGCGCTTTGCCGCTTGAATGCCGCTGATTCGGGCAACCGCGAGCACATCGCCTTTCGGAACGCTCCCGTCGCGCAACGCGGCGACCACCTCGGGGGCGCAACGCACGAAGCCACGTGCGGTCGCAGCACGAACGGTCGGCTGTTTTTCGGTGACATCGACCATGCGAGCGTGGCCCGCAGCATCCAGATGAGTAAACGTCATGACAAAAGCATGACATCGACCAGGTCGCCCGCGTTCACTGCTGATACGTCGGCCGCAACGAACGCGTAGGCTTCGGCGCGCCCGAGTCCACCAGCGAGATGAGACCCGCCGCTCGTGGCGGGCACTGCTCTCCAGGCATTCGGATCTGAGCGATCGATCGTGACCGGCAAGAACTGTGCCCGCGCGGGCGGCGTTCGCCATGCCGATGCCGCCGGAAGCGTGATCACGTTGCGAGTGAGAGACAATCTGCCCATCATGGCTGAGATTGCCGGGCGCACGAACACTTCGAACGACACTGCGGCACTGACGGGATTGCCCGGCAACCCGAACAGCAGCGTTCCCTGCGGCGAGGTGCCGAACGCCTGCGGCTTGCCCGGTTGCATGCGCACCTTGCTGAACGTCATCTGCTCGCCAAGCGTGTTCTTGACCACTTCGTAGGCGCCCGCGCTTACCCCGCCGGTGAACACGACGACGTCGGCGCCGAGGGCTTCGCTTTGGGCAATGGCCTGAAGCGGACCGTCGCCCTCATCTGTCACCGTGGTGCGCAGCACGACTTCGCCGCCCGCTTCAACCACAAGCGCGGCGAGTAGGGCGCTGTTCGATTCGGGAATCTGCCCGTGCAGCAGCGGCTGCCCGGGCGGCACGAGCTCGCTGCCGGTTGACACGACAGCAACGCAAGGGCGTCGCGCAACGGTGACTGTCGGCACGCCCGCTGCTGCGGCAGCGCCCAGTTGAAGGGGGCCGAGCACGATGCCGGGAGTGAGAATTTCATCTCCCACTTCGGCGTCACCACCGCGCCGCCGTGTATGTGCGCCCACCGCTTGCGGGCCGTGCAGCACGGTGATCTGACCGAGCGAATCGTCGAGCCCGCCCAGAGTGTCTTCGAACGGCACGACCGCGGTTGCGTCGCTCGGCAGGGGGGAGCCAGTCATGATGCGCGCGGCCTCACCCGGTGCGAGCGGCGGATCAAGTGCGGTACCCGCCGGAAGGTCGGCGACGACGCTCAACGACACCGGAGAGTCAGTCGACGCGCTGGCCACGTCGTCATAGCGCACGGCGAAGCCGTCCATCGCAGAGTTGTCGAACACCGGAATGTCCACGGCCGCGAGAACTGGCGCTGCCAAGGTGCGGCCGCAGGCGTCGGCGACGTCAACGGACTCAGCGTCAACCACTCGCACGGCGTCGAGCACCGTTGCGAGGTGATCGGCAATCTCGATCAGATCGTCGTGAACGTCTCTCATGCGACAACGACCTCGCGTGCTGCGCCAGACCATGCATCCATGCCGCCGTCGAGCACACTCGCTGAGCGACCGGCGGCGATCAAGGCGCGAGCGGCTTGTTCTGCACGCATGCCGCCCTTGCAGACAACGACAACCGACTCTGTGCCTGCGAGCGAGGGGTTCTGCAATAGCTGCTGCAGCGGTATGAGGGCGGAGCCGGCGATGACCCCCGACGAGGTTTCGCTGGGCTCGCGCACGTCGATGATCGTGGCACCGGCCTGCTGAGCTGCAAGCGCCTCGACGGCTGTCAGGCGAATCAACGACGGGGGAGAGGCTGCAGGCCTGGCCGGTGCCGCGGTTGAGGGTCGCAGCGGCACTTCGTCGGTGCGACCGCGAAGAGCGTCGATGACCAGCACGCGACCCAGGAGCGGTTCGCCTGTGCCGGTGATCAGCTTGATCGCTTCGGTGGCAAGGAGCGCACCGACCTGCATGCAGAGCGACCCCAAGACGCCTACTTCGGAGCAGGTCGGCACGGTACCTACCGACTCTGGCGGGTAGAGGTCGCGCAACAGCACCGCGGGCGTTCCCGTTGGCGGTGATGACCAGAAGACTGTGGCCTGTGCGTAAAACTCCTGCACGACTCCCCAGACCAGGGGAGTGCCGAGCGATTCGCAGGCTGCGGCGACGACTTCGCGCGTTTCGAAGGTGTCGGTGCCGTCGATCACCAGATGAGCCCCCGCGAGCATTGCCGACGCGTTCGCTGCGGTGAGTCGCTCCCTGACGGTGTGCACAACCGTCGGTGAGAGATCTTTCGCCACGCGTCTCGCCGAGTCGACCTTCGGATGCCCGACGTCGCTTCGACGATGCATGATCTGGCGTTGCAGATTCGATGCTTCGACGTCGTCGTCGTCGATGATGGTGAGCTCCCCAATGCCGGCCGCGGCAAGGGCGAGCACCACGGGCGATCCGATGCCCCCCGCGCCGACCACCGCGACGTGGGCGGCAGCGAGTCGGCGTTGTGCGACGTCACCGAATCCGGCGAGAATCGCGTGGCGAGCCGTGCGCGCAGCCTCATCGTCATCGAGCATGTCGACGGGAGAAACCAGAGGAGCAAGAGGCATGTCCCCAGGGTAAACCTCAGACGAAGTGACGGCGCCAACGAACGCAAGTGCGGAGAAAACGCCCGCCCCACTGCCGCATATGCGGTGATATTGTGCAGTGTGCCCGCCTATAAGATCGCCGAAGCCGCGCGCCTTCTCGGAGTGAGCGACGATACGCTGCGCCGATGGGTTGATGCCGGAACACTCGCGACGACGGGAGCATCGCCTGCTGAGATCGCGGGCGAGGACTTGGCCGCGCACGCGGTAGAGCTCGCGAAGGCGCCGAGCGATCCCACCGATGTGCTCTCGAGCGCGCGCAACCGATTCGTGGGCATCGTGACGCGCATTCAACGTGACGGCGTGATGGCTCAGGTCGACATTCAAGCGGGATCCCAGCGGATCGTCTCGCTGCTCTCAGCTGAAGCCGTTGATGACCTCGCGCTGGAAGTTGGCTCGCTATCGGTAGCGGTCGTCAAAGCGACCAACGTGATAATCGAATCGCCGCGGAGCTGACGGTGCCGAAGCGACTTCGTCGGCATTCAGCAGCGATCATTGCGGGGGCGATCGGCCTTGCGCTCGTTGGCTGCGCGAGCGGTGACGGAGCCTCGGCAGATTACTCGGGCACCGAGTTGCAAGGGCAACTCACCATCTTCGCTGCTGCGTCGCTGGGCGCTGCGTTCAACGACTTGGCGAGTGAGTTCGAACAGCAGCATCCCGCGGTCGATGTGCGCCCAATCTCGTATGACGGTTCAAGTGTGCTGGCCACGCAGCTGATTGAGGGTGCCCCGGCCGACGTGTTCGCCTCTGCCGATGAGCAGAATATGGCCAGGGTGATCGACGAATCGTTGGCTGATAGCGCTCAGCTCTTCGCCTCGAACACGCTGGTGATCGCCGTTCCATCGACGAACCCGGGCGAGGTGACGAGCATTGCAGATCTCGCGGATCCAGACCTGGCGGTGGTGCTCTGCGCACCTGAGGTGCCCTGCGGCTCGGCCGCGCAGACGCTGCTTGGCTATGGTGACGTGCATGTGGTCGCGGCCAGTCTGGAGCAGAACGTCACCGCTGTGCTCACCAAGGTCGCGGCGGGTGAAGCAGACGCGGGGCTTGTCTACGCGACTGATGTGGTGGGGCGCGATGACATCGAAGTGATTGTGCCAGAGGGCGCGGCTAGCGTCGTCAATCACTATCCGATTGCGACTCTCGTCGATGCTGCTGATCCCCAGATCGCTCAGGCATTCATCGACTTCGTGCTGAGCGACGATGGCCAGGCTGTGCTGCGATCGTGGGGGTTCGAAACACCATGAACCGCAACGGTTTCGTTCCCCGCATTCTTGCGGTTCCGGCGGTTGTCGGGCTCGCGCTTCTCGTGCTGCCGCTTGTCGCTCTCGTCGGACGCGTGGAGTGGTCGACGCTGTGGGGCGACATCAGCTCACCCGAGGCGCTGTCAGCACTCGGTCTCTCGCTCATCACCGGGCTGATCGCGACCGCACTGTGTGTGCTCTTCGGAGTGCCCCTGGCACTGGTGATCGCCAGGAGCGGCTCTCGCACCGCCGCGCTACTGCGCGCGCTCGTCACCGTTCCCCTCGTGCTGCCGCCGATGGTCGGCGGCGTGGCGCTGCTGTTCCTGTTCGGCCGAACAAGCTGGTTGGGTGGGCTTCTTGGCGATTGGGGAATCCAGATCCCGTTCACAACTGGGGCGGTCGTGATCGCCCAGGCGTTCGTCGCCTTGCCCTTTCTGGTTTTGGCACTTGAAGGCTCGCTGCGTGCGACTGGTGTGGGCTACGAGCAGGTCGCTGCGGCGCTCGGGGCGGGGCGCTGGACTATCCTCCGACGCATCACACTGCCGCTCGCCGCGCCAGGGCTCATTTCCGGCGTGGTGTTGTGCTTCGCGCGCGCGGTGGGTGAGTTCGGTGCGACCGCGCTGTTCGCGGGCAATGCTCCGGGCGTCACCCAGACGATGCCGCTCGCGATCTACACAGCCTTCAACGGGGCGGGTGTCACCCAAGGCACTGCTGTCGCGCTCTCGCTGTTGCTGCTCATCACCGCGATCACTGTGCTGTTGCTCGTGCGAGCCTGGCGACCGGAGGCGCAGCGATGACGGGCGAGGCGCTTTGTGCGCGGCTTGTAGTTCAGCGAGCTGGGTTCACGCTTGACGCGTCGCTGAGCGCAGTGGCGGGCGAGGTGGTGGCTCTGATGGGCCCGAGTGGCGCCGGAAAATCAACTCTGCTGAGCGCGCTCGCCGGACTCACTCGGCTGAGCGAAGGTGAGATCAAAGTCGGTGATCGGGTGTTGGATGCTGCGCCCCACCGCCGAACGCATGTTGCCCCTCCTGAGCGTCGCGTAGTGCTGCTCAGCCAGGAGCCGCGACTATTTCCCCACCTCAGCGCGCACATGAATATCGCCTTCGGGCTGCGGGTGCGCGGCGTGCCCGCGGCTACCGCAGACACCTCGGCTGACGAGTGGCTGTGGCGTGTCGGCCTGGCAGGGATGGGGGAGCGCCGCCCGGCGGCATTGTCGGGCGGGCAGCAACAGCGGGTCGCGCTCGCGCGGGCGCTCGCCACTTCGCCCTCGGTGCTGCTGCTGGATGAGCCACTGACCTCGCTCGATACTGAGACGGCAGGGGATGTGCGGGCGCTCTTGCACGAACAGCTCACCGCAACCCGCGCCACCGCGATCGTCGCGACACACGACGCAGTCGACGCCGTATCGCTGGCCACCAGTCTCATCGTTCTCGAAGCGGGCAGGGTGACCCAACAGGGGCGGGTGCGCGAAGTGCTCGCCGAGCCCGCAACTCGTTTCACCGCTGCGGTAGCGGGACTCAACCGTGTGCCGGGAACGGTGAGCGATGGCGTGTGGAAGAGCGGCCCGTTGCGCATTGAACGAGGCAATGATCAGTCCCCACGTGCGAGCACCGCCATTTTCAGTCCCGCCAAGGTGCAGCTGGAGGCAATGGAAGCGACGACGTGGACCGGCGCCTTGCGCCTGCCCGATCGTGTGGAAGCAGATGATGGCGAATGGATCACACGAGTCACGCGGCTTGAGCAAACACCGGCGGGGGTGCGGGTGCGCACCGCGGAGCCTGAAGTGATCGTCGATCTGTCAGCTGACCGCGTTGCCGGACTCGGTATCGCACCCGGTTTGCCGGTTCGACTTCGCATCGATCCCGCCGACATTCGTTTCAGCACACCTCTAGACTCACCGGATGACACAGATTCGACCGTTTCGCCCGGGTGATGAACCGGCTCTCGCCGATATCTGTCTCAGGACCGCCGATGCTGGAGCCGACGCGACCGGCGTCTTCGACGACGACGAGATCTGGGCAGAAGTATTCGTGCTGCCATATGTCGCGCAGCACCCCGAACTGGCTCTGGTCGTTGAGACCGACGACGGGCGAGTAGCGGGATATGTGGTGTGTGCGACGAACACGCGAAGCTTTGAAGATTGGTTCGCCACGTCATGGTGGCCGCAATTCAGCGGTCGGTGGCCTCGGCCGATGAAAGAGACCACCCGTCAGGACGGCACATTAATCTATGCCTACAGCCGTCGTGGCGGTGCCGAGCCGTACGGAGACGACTATCCGGCGCATTTGCACATCGATCTGATGCCCGAACTGCAGGGGCAGGGGTGGGGCCGCAAGCTGGTTGAGGCGCTGTGTGCAGAGCTGCGCTCGCGCGAAGTATCAGGTTTGCACCTGGTAGCGTCGGCTGACAATCTTGGCGCGCTGGCGTTCTACGAGCGCCTCGGCTTTACCCCGCTCGCATCACACGCGGGCGTACAGGCGTTCGGAATGCACTTGCACTAGCCAGCAGACACGAGACGGCCCTGCTCAAGACGCACCACGCGGTCGACCAGACCAGATGGCACGCCCACATGCGAGATGAGCACCACGGCCTGGTCATCACCGACAGCCGTCAGCAGATCGGTGAGCAGTGCATCTGACGCATCAGCGTCGACTCCCGCGGTGGGCTCGTCGAGCACGAGGATCGGAAAGCCGCGCAGCAACGCCCGAGCCAGCGCGATGCGTTGGGCTTGGCCGCCAGACACCAGCGAGCCGCGCTCGCCGACTCGCGCGTCAAGACCACCCCGCTCGCTGAGCCAAGTGCCAAGCCCGACGCGTTCCATCGTCGCGATGAGTTCTTTATCGGTCGCGCGCGGTCTGGCAAAAATCAGATTCTGGCGAATATCTTCGTCGAAGAGCATCGGACGCTGTTCGCAGAGGCCAACAACGAGACGCACATCATCGCTTGCGAGATCAGCGACTGGCTTCGAACCGATGTCGTAGCTGCCTTCGGTCTCGAGAAAACGCACCAGAGTGTGCGCGAGGGTGGACTTTCCGGCGCCGCTCGACCCGACGACCAACAGCCGTTCGCCGGGGCGAACGTCCAGATCGATGCTGCGCAGTGACGGCTCGCTCGCCCCAGGCCACGAAACCGTGGCGCCGCGCAGGTGCACCCCGTCGCCGACCTCGGGCACGTCGCTCGTCGGCATGACATGGTCGTTCACCATCTCTCGTGGCAGCTCAGTCGGCACCGAGTAGGCAATCCGCTCCGCCGAGGCGCGAACCTGTCGCCATGCTGAGGCTGCCATGGGTACGGCGGTGAACACTTCGAACACTGCCATCGGTATCAACACTGCCACCGCCAGTGACGGGCCGGTGAGGCTCCCTGACGCGATGCCCGGAACCGCGACGAGCACAGCGGCAATCGACGCGGCACCCGCCATCAGCGAGACGATCGCTGTCGTGCCCGCCTGTGCCGCAGCGCGGCGCACCACGGCGCGACCTAGGGCACGATCTGCGTCAATGATGCGATCGCGGCTTCGCTCCTCGGCGCCGAATGCCATGAGCACGTCGAGGTTGCTGAGATGATCCGTCACGGCGTCAGCCAAGCGGGCGCGTAGCGGCGCAATCGATCGTTCGCTGCGCGCGCCTGATGCCCAGCCCCACAGCGCCGCCACGGATCCCGCCACGATGAGACATGCCAGCAACGTCAGCGCCGCCGGCCACCAGACGAAGGCGACGAGCACCACAGCGGCTGCAGCGACAGCGGCAGATGACACCAGCGGCTGCACGACACGCAGTGGAAGATTCTGCAGCTCATCGACGTCATCGACGAGGGCGCCCAACACCGAGCCACGGCCCGATCGGGCAAGGCCGGCCGGCGCGAGCGGGATCAACCGGCGAACCAGCGAAGCGCGGGTCGTGGCGAGCTGACGCAAGGCCGCGTCGTGGCCGGTCAGGCGTTCGAGGTATCGGAAGGTGGCACGAGAAAGTGCGAAGAAGCGCACCCCGACGACTGCGGCCGACAGATACAGTACGGGCGGCTGTTCGCTCGCCCGAACGATGAGCCACGCGCTGACGGCGAGCAGAGCCACCGCCGAAGCCTCTGAGGCGAACCCCGCAGCCAGCGACCACCAGAAACGGCGCGCCGGGGGCATCGCGCCGCGCAGCACGCCAGCAGCGGTGTGCCGGTCAGACCGGGGCGTGACCTGCGTCATGAGCGCACCTGCATTGGGGTGATGGAAGATGAAGCCAGGCTCACAGTGTGATCAGCAACCGTCCGCGCTGTCGAACGATGAGAGATCAGCAGCACGACTGCCCCGCGATCGGCGAGCGTTCGCACCGAGGTCCAGAGTCTGTTCTCGGTTTCGAAGTCAAGCGCAGCGCTGGGTTCGTCTAGGGCGATGACATCGGCGAACCCGCGCAGGTGTCGGTAGAACGCGCGAGCCACCGCAATTCGGTGCGCTTGGCCCCCCGACAGCCCCGCTCCCTGCACACCAAGCTCCACGTCGGGGTGAACCTCATCGGCGCATGCAAGCGCCAGCGCTCTGGTCACCATCGCTTCGTCGCTGGCCGGGTCGCCGAGGGCGACGTTCTCGCGCACTGTGCCAGCAAGCAGACCCGCTTGTTGACCTGCCCACGCCAGCCATTCCGACGGTGACAGGGCGCCAATGTCGGTGTCGCCGAGATGCGCGCTTCCGCTGAAAGCCGCCACGCCGCGCAGCGCAGCGAAGATGCTTGACTTTCCCGCTCCGCTGGCGCCCTCGAAAAGAGTGACAGAGCCGGGTCTCGCGGTGAATGTCACCGGCGGCAGAACACGGTCGCCGTAGGAGACTTGCAGGCTCGCCACGCGCAGACTTGCGGTGGGCGCCGGCCGCACACGCGATCGCTCGCGTGATGGCTGAGCCTCGGACGATGGACGGTTGCGGGCAGCATCCAAGACTTCGAACACATCATCAGTGGCTGCGACGCCCTCGGCCGCGGCATGAAACTGCACGCCGACTTGCCGAAGCGGCAGGTAGGCCTCGGGAGCGAGAAGAAGCACGAAGAGCCCGACGGTGAGCAACATTGCTCCGTCAATCAGGCGAAAGCCGATCGACACGGCGATAATCGCCACCGAGATGCTCGCCAAGAACTCGAGCGCGAATCCCGACAGAAACGACACGCGAAGAACGCGCATGGTTTCGCGACGGTAGTCATTGGTAACACGCTCGATTGAGGCCACCGCGCGATGCTGTCGACCGAAGATCTTGAGCGTTGCCAGGCCCTGCACGGTGTCAGCGAATCGCGAGGCAAGGTGCTGCAGCGTCTTCCACTGCTGTCGCTGCACCTTCTGAGTGGCAAGACCGATCAGCACCATGAAGATCGGGATGAGCGGAAGGGTCAGCACCACGGTCAAGCCCGAGATCCAATCCGACCACCACATCACGATGATGAGCACGGGAGTGGCGATGGCGGTTTGCACCAGCTGTGGCAGGTAGCGACCGAAGTAGGCCTCGAGTGCGTCGAGGCCCCGCCCCGCTGTCACCGCCAACTCGGTGGAGTTGCGCGGTCCCAGCCAACCGGGGCCCAGTTCTCCTACCGCCTTCACCAGCGCAGAGCGCAGCTGTGTTTGCACTCTGGATGCTGCGCGCGCCGCGATTGATTCACGTGCCCACAGCAACAGCGAGCGCGCCGCAACGACAGCCGCGAGCAGAGCGAGCGTCGGTGCCAGTGACTGCACCGGTTCGCCATCGATCGCCGTGACGATCGCCCGCGTGAGAAGCCACGCGAAGGCCACGATCAATGCTGTTTGCAGCAGCGCGATGATGGCGATCGCCGCGAAGAACGCTCGTGACGCACTCGCATAGCGCAACAGACGCGGATCGACGGGTGCGCCCCGTGTGCGCGGGGGCGCTTCAGCATCCGACTCTTGATTCACAACCCTCTGACTCTACCGCTGCGGCCCTCGTGTGCTTGTGAGCTCAATGGGTCACGGCTGCCGCTTTTTCGATGTGCGACCGGGTCACTCGCTTGCGGAAGATCCAGTACGTCCAGCCCTGATAGAGCAGCACAAGCGGCAGGAAGATCACCGCCGCCCAAGTCATGATCGTGAGCGTGTAGTCGGTGCTCGAAGCGTTCTCGATCGACAGGCTGAAGGCCGGGTCGGTCGAGGAAGGCATCACGTTCGGGAACAACGCGAACCAGAGGGTGAGCACGGCTGCGACGATGGTGAGCGCGCCGAAGCCGAACGCCCACCCTTCGCGATCTCGCATATTGAAGATGAGCGACACGATCAGCGCGACGGCGGCGATAGCGGCGCCCGCGATGACCAGAACCAAAAACGGAGCACCGTGTTCGGCGGCGATGAAGATCGTCCAGATCAAGAATGCGGCTGCGACCACGACGGTCAGCATGCCCGAACGGCGCGCGAGCACGCGTGCATCTGCATGCACCTGCCCATCGGTCTTCAGCGCCACGAAATACACGCCATGGGTGAAGAACAGCAACAGGGTCGTGAGGCCCCCCAGCAGGCCGTACGGGTTGAGCAGTGTCAGGAAAGACCCGGTGAACTCGTGGTTTGCGTCGATCGGAACACCCTGCACGATGTTGGCGAAAGCGACGCCCCACAGCAGTGCGGGAACGGCTGAGCCGACCACGATCATCGTGTCGAAGCGCTTACGCCACTTCACACTGTCGCGCTGGTGGCGGTACTCGAACGAGACGCCTCGCAAGATCAGCGCGAGCAGAATCAGCAGCAGCGCTAGGTAAAACCCGCTGAACAGGGTCGCGTACCACTCCGGGAACGCCGCGAACAGGCAAGCGCCGGCGACAATGACCCATGTTTCATTCAGATCCCAGACCGGACCGATCGTGTTGATGACCTGACGGCGTGAGACGTCGTTCTTGCCGAGGAAGGGCAACGACATTCCGACGCCGAAGTCGAAGCCATCGAGAACGAAGTAGCCGACGAAAAGGAATCCGACAATGAAGAACCAGATGTATGCGAGATCCATGGCGCTCTCCTAGTAGACCGTCGTGGGGGTGTCTTCGACCGACCGCTCACGCGGATCGGGGTCGTCGGGACCGGGCAGCGGTGCTGGCCCGGCGTGAGTGGTCTTCATGATGAGACCAACTTCGACGACTGCGAGGATGGCGTAGATCGCCGTAAACGAGATGAGCGAGATGAGTACGGTCCAGCCGGGCACGCTCGGCGACACTCCGTCTTCGGTGAGCATCAGACCGAACACGATCCACGGCTGTCGACCCATTTCGGTGAACACCCAACCGACGAGAATTGCTACGAGCGACGCCGGCCATGCCCAGATGGCCAGTCGCCATGCCCACGTAGGCACCTCGCGCTTTGCCTTCTTGCGAGTGAGCCACAATCCGACGACGGCAGTGAGAGCGGCGATAGCGCCGAGGCCGATCATCCAGCGAAACGACCAGTATGTGACCCACAGGATCGGGGCGAAGTTGCCGTCGACCTGGTCTGCGAACTGGGGGAACAGCTCGGTCGTGTACTGCATGTTCAAGTCGTTGATGCCCTCGACGCAGCCGTCGAGAGTGTGTGTGGAAAGGAACGACAGCAAGAACGGGATGCGAATCGAGAACAGTTCGCTCGTACCATCCGGCGTTCCCAGCGTGAAGATCGAGAACGACGCGTCGGCGCCACAGGCGGTGTCATAGAGAGCCTCAGCCGCAGCCATCTTCATCGGCTGCGTCGCCACCATCACCAGACCGAGCTGGTCGCCAGAGAGCGCGGTGCCGCCGAACGCGATGATCATGCCCCACAGGCCGTAACGCAACGACGAACGCATCATCTCGATGTTCTGCCCGCGCACGAGGTGCCACGCAGAGATCGAGATGATGACCCCCATCGTCATCATGAAGGCGGCGAAGAGGGTGTGGGGGAGTGCGGCGAGCGCGACCGGATTGGTCAGCACGGCAAAGAAGTCGGTCATCTCGGCTCGGCCACCGTCTTGCGCCATCTGGTATCCCACAGGATTCTGCATGAAGGCGTTCGCGGCGAGGATGAAATACGCCGAGAACCACGCGCCGATAGTGGCAATCCAGATGCTAGCCAGGTGCAGGCCCTTGGGCAGCTTGTCCCACCCGAAGATCCACAGCCCGATGAAGGTCGCTTCAAAGAAGAAGGCCATCAGCCCTTCGAAGGCGAGCGGCGCCCCGAACACGTCGCCAACGAATCGGGAGTATGACGACCAGTTCATGCCGAACTGGAACTCCTGCACGATGCCGGTAACAACTCCCATTGCGAAGTTGATCAGGAAGATCTTGCCGAAGAACTGCGTCAAATGCAGCCATTTCACGTTCCCAGTGCGAAACCAGGCGGTCTGAAAGATCGCAACTGTCAATGCCATCCCGAGCGTGAGCGGAACGAACAGAAAGTGATAGAGCGTCGTGAGCCCGAATTGCCAGCGGGCCAGTAACAGGGGATCCAGCAGGTCCACGGAGGCGCTCCGATCGCTCAAACGATGTGGTCTGACCACACCATATCAGGCTCTCGCAGTGGGACGGTAGTCGCGCAGAAGAAATCTCGCGAACCGGCTGGCAACCGCGCCCGGCCTCGCACCGGGAGCACATGGCCCCCACTGACTTTGCGGCGATTAGGCTCAAGGTATGGTCGGGGTCGTTGCAGCGGGGGTTCGCGCTTGAGCGCGGTGCCGGTGACGATCGGCATTCGTTCAGATCCCACCGAAGGCGACGCCTCGTCGGCTTCGCCTGGCGATCCGCTCGTTGACACCTTTGGCCGCGTGCATCGAGACCTGCGAATTTCGCTCACGGATCGGTGCTCGCTACGGTGCACCTACTGCATGCCAGAACAGGGCAATGAATGGCTGGCTCGCACGAGCATCTTGACCCTCGACGAGATCGTGCAGATCGCGACGATTGCTGCAGCGAACGGCATCACCACCTTTCGGCTGACGGGCGGAGAGCCCCTGCTTCGAACCGACATCGTCGAGGTCGTGCGGCGACTCGGCGAGATTCGGGGGCCTGACGCAAGACCTGTCGAAATCGCTATGACGACCAACGGCATCGGCCTGCCCGAGAAGCTGCCTGGTCTGATCGATGCGGGCCTGAATCGCTTGAACATCTCGCTCGACACCATTCGCCCCGAGAGGTTCCACGAGCTCACCCGGCGTGACCGTCTCGATGACGTCCTCGCGGGAATTGAAGCTGCGGCAGCGTCTGCTCTTCGCCCGCTGAAGATCAATGCTGTCGCCATGCGCGATGTCAACGATGACGAGCTGGTTCAACTCGTCGAGTTCGCGGTAGCCCACGACGCGCAGATGCGCTTCATCGAGCAAATGCCGCTCGATGCAGGCCACACGTGGGATCGCACGCGCATGGTCACGCGTGAAGAGATCTTGGAGACCCTCGCCAGTCGGTGGACGCTGACCCCGATTCCCGGGCGCGGTGGTGCGCCAGCCGAGCGGTGGACGCTCGATGACACCGACCACACGGTGGGCGTCATCGCCTCGGTCACGGCGCCGTTCTGTGGGGACTGTGACCGGTTGCGGCTGACTGCTGACGGGCAGCTGCGCAATTGTCTCTTTTCAGAGACGGAGTATGACCTGCTCCCGATCCTGCGGGCGACCGATCGCGAGTCGAGCCAGAGTCGTGAGGTCGCAGTCGATCGGATGCTTCGCGCCTGCGTGCGCGGCAAGCTTCCCGGCCATGCCATCAACGATCCCTCGTTCCTGCAGCCCGCTCGTGGCATGAACGCGATCGGCGGCTGAACAATGGGCCGCATCACCGCGCGCCGACCGGTCGTCAAGATCACCCTGGGGTCGGGATCGCGCAAGCGAGCCGACGACCTCGCCGTCGAGGAGCCACTTGAGGTTCGAGTGATGGGCAAACCGCTCGCGGTCACGATGCGCACGCCCGGCCACGACGTTGAGCTCGCCGCCGGATTTTTGGTGTCAGAGGGTGTGATCTCGCAGCGCGGCCAGTTTCGCAACGCCATCCATTGTGGTGGCGCTGGCACCCCCGGCGGCGCGCTCAGCGGCACCGAAGAGGGAAATACGTACAACGTGCTCGACGTAGCGCTCGCCCCTGACGTCACGCTTCCAGCCCCAGAGCTCGCGCGCAATTTCTACACCACGAGTTCATGCGGAGTGTGTGGCAAGGCCTCCATTGACGCGATCGAGACGGCATCGAAGTTCGACCCCTCGCTGGATCGTGTGACTGTTTCGGCCGACGCCCTTGCCGCGCTTCCCGATCGTCTGCGTGAAGACCAGGTCGCGTTTGCGCGCACCGGCGGCCTTCACGCCGCAGGGTTGTACGACGCGGTATCGGGCGAGCGGTACGTGGTGCGCGAAGACGTCGGCCGACACAACGCGGTCGACAAGGTCATCGGCTGGGCACTGTTGAATGACCGCTTGCCGCTTACAGGGGTCGTGTTGCAGGTATCGGGGCGAGCGAGTTTCGAGCTGGTGCAGAAGGCGGTGATGGCCGGCATTCCGATTCTCTCGGCCGTATCAGCGCCTTCAACCCTCGCCGCCGAGCTGGCGACAGCATCAGGTCTTACTCTGGCTGGCTTCGTGCGTGGCACGACGATGAACGTCTACTCGCACGCAGAACGGATCCTGGCGGACTGATCAGCCCGTCGACTAGCCAGTCTTTGGGGGATGCGTCTTAGAAGACGAAGAGCTGACCCATTACGAGCACTGTGATCACGAAGAGAGCGACGATCGCGCCCACGATGGCAAGCGTTTTTCCCGACATCTTGGCCACGGCGAAGCCGACCAAGAACGGCAGCGCCGCCAAGAAGATCGCGACAATCCACCAGAAAGCGACGTAGCCGCCCTGGGTCGCCTCGCTCAGCCGCCCCCCGAATAGCTGCTGAGTCTGAGGGTGCGTAGCGAACGAGAATGCTGCCGAGAGGGGAATCGCGATGAATGCAGCGATGATCAGACCGAACAGCGCCCCCCACAGTCCTGGGCTGCCGTTTCCGCTCAGCGCGCCGCCATGGTGTTCCTGCTGTTCTGAAGCCATACGCAGAACTTTAGTAGGTCACGCGGCACAACTCAGCCCACGAGCGTGATGCCGACCAATACGGCACGCACTAGCCTCGGATGGTGAGCCCCGCCGAAAGCCGCGAACCCGTGCAAATGCAGCGCACAGCGCAAGAGATCGCCGTTGCCGTGCGTACAGCGCAGCTGAGCGCGGTCGAGGTCATGCAGACCCATCTGTCTCGCATCGCTGCGATCAATGATTCGATCAACGCCGTCACCGCGACTTTTGCCGACCGTTCACTCGCGGCAGCGCGAGAGGTTGACGAAGCCGTATCGGCGGGCCTTGACCCGGGCCCACTCGCGGGGGTGCCATTCACGGTGAAAGAGAACATCGACCTGACCTGGTCGCCCACCACAAACGGCTGGCGCGGGGCGATGGAGAACATCCCACCCGAAGATGCGGTGATCGTTTCGCGCATGCGCGCCGCGGGCGCGGTTCCCGTAGGGCGCGGGAACATGTCCGACTTCGGAATGCGATGGGATACCGACAACGAACTCTTCGGCCGAACGCTCAACCCATGGAACCGGCACCGCACCGCGGGCGGCTCAAGCGGCGGCGACGCAGCGGCGGTCGCAACGGGAATGTCGAGCATCGGCCTCGGCAACGATTTCGGCGGTTCACTGCGCATTCCCGCCCATGCCGTAGGCGTCTGCGCCGTGCGGCCGTCTCACGGCAGAGTGCCTCGCTCGGCCGTTTGCGGCGAAGGTGTCGCCATGACGTTGCAACAGTTCTCAGTGAATGGGCCCATCGCTCGGAATGTTGCTGATCTTGAGTTGGCGTTCCAGGTGCTGCTCGGGTCGGATCCACGTGATGGCGTCTCGGTCGATGCGGTTGCGCTCGACCCCGATAGCGCGCCGCGTCGTGTCGGTGTCGTCAGGGGAGCGGCAGGGTGGCCCGTCGAGCCGGGAGTGGCAGCATCCATCGACAAGGCCGTTGACGCATTGGGCGCCGCAGGGTGGGACGTCGTCGAGATCGACCTGCCGCGCCTGGAACAAGCAGCGACTTCGTGGCGACGGCTCGCCTGCACCGACATGCTCTTCACCCTCGATCCTGCCGATCTCGCAGTGCCGTTGGGAGAAGCGGCCACCGCGTTCATGCGCGACAGCACGGCCGCAGCACGGCCCTACGAGACAGCGCGCGAGTATGCCGACGCATGGGCGCAGCGGGTGGTAGTGGCGGCCGAGTGGCGCCAACTGCAGCAACACATCCCACTGATCCTGGGCCCGGTGCTCGCCTCGGGTATTCCTGCCGTGGATTTTGACCTGGGAGGTCAGCCACAGGCAATGGATGCCTGGCGGTCGCTGTGGCTCACTCTTGCCGCAAATTTTCTCGGGTTGCCAGCTGTCGCTGTTCCCACTGGGCTGGATGCTGCGTCTCTTCCCACCGGTGTGCAGGTGATTGGCCCGATGAACGGTGACGAAGTGGCATTGCGTGCGGCCCGAGACATCGAGATGGCGTGCGTCTGGCCCGGGACGGCCTGATGGGCGCACTCAGCCGCTGAGTTCGAGCACCACCTGGCGGTATCGCAGCAGGAACGCGGGCTCATCGAGCCGTTTGCGACGGAGCCACGCGGTGACTTCGTCGTTGGACTTGCTTGCATTGCACGACCGGCACGCGGGCACGACATTGTCGAGCGTGTAGCGGCCGCCGCGAGATATCGGCAACACGCAATCACGTTGAAACGGGCCGTCTGCTTTGCCGCAGTACGCGCACTGCGCCCAGGCCTCAGAGATCGCAGCCCACTGCGCATCGGTCAGATCGCTGCCTGAAGTCGCGACACGTTTCACGCGTCGCCGCTGCGCACGAGCGCGGCGCGAATTGGGGGCGGCCATGTCGCCAGCGTATCTTCGAGCACTCACCTCGAGCAGGTGACGCGCGGTCTGCCTGCACGGCGCTGCGAGAGCAGGAGCATGGTGTGCCCGTAGGATCATTGCAGGTCGCGAGTCGCGGCAGATCGAGAGGAACCAGTGAGCGAACACGATGAACGCATCACCTGGGTGCTGGTCGACGGCGAGAACATCGACGCCACACTGGGCTCATCGATTCTCGGTCGACGACCGCAACCTGACGAGCGCCCACGCTGGGACCGTTTGATCGCTTTCGCCCGACGAACCTGGCGCCAAGATGCGCAGGGACTGTTCTTTCTCAACGCGTCCAGCGGCATTCCGATGTCTTTCGTTCAAGCGCTCAAGGCGATGGACTATCGAGTAGTTCCGCTTTCGGGAGCTCCCGACGAGAAAGTTGTCGACATCGCGATTCAGCGCACTCTGCAGGCGCTGCGCCACCGGCATGAAGATGTCATTTTGGTCAGCCATGACGGCGACTTTCTCGAAGATATCGAGGCGCTGATCGACTCAGAGCGTCGCGTGGGCTTGCTCGCGTTCGCCGAGTTTCGCAACATCGGCTTCGGGGCGATCGCTGGCCTAGAGAAATTCGATCTTGAATTTGACGCCGAAGTCTTTGACGCCCCGCTTCCGCGGGTGCGGGTCATCCCGATTGAAGAGTACGACCCATACACCTTTTTGCGCTGAATTGCGCCGAGGTCTTCCACAGCCCAAACGAACGTAGGCTCGGAGCGACCCGATTGGAGTGTGAGATGTCTCGAGTTCTGTTAATTGGTGGGCACGGCAAGATTGCGCTGTTGCTCGAACCGCTGTTGACCGGGCGTGGTGACCACGTGACGGCGGTGATTCGCAACCCGGATCACGAGTCAGACGTCGCGGCTGCGGGAGCTACGCCGCTCGTAGCCGACGTCCAGATGCTTGACACTGATCAGTTGAGCAACGTGATCAGCGGAAATGAAGCGGTTGTGTGGTCGGCCGGCGCGGGTGGTGCCAGTGCCGAAACCACCTATGCCGTAGACCGCGACGCGGCAATACGCACGATCGACGCGGCAGTAGCCGCGGGCGTGTCGCGGTATGTGATGGTGTCGTACTTCGGCGCCGGAGCAGATCACGGTGTTCCGCGTGACAACTCGTTCTTCGCGTATGCAGAAGCGAAGGCTGCCGCAGATGAGCACCTGCGCGCGAGCGGGCTCGACTGGACTATCGTCGCACCGAGCACGCTGACGCTCGACGAGCCGACAGGTCAGATCGAGGTGGACGCTGATGCGCCATCGAAGGTGTCGCGCGGCGATGTGGCTTCAGTCATTGCGGCCGTGTTGGCGGACGATTCGACGATCAGACGAACGATCCGATTCAACGAGGGCGCTACAGCAATCAGTGAGGCCGTGGCTCGTTGATCTGAGTCGCCGCTCACAAGAGTGAGATGTGTTCAGAGGAGAGCACGCTAAAAATCCGGGCAGGAAAGCCCATTCGTTGGCCGGGGAGCTTACGCAACCCCGGCCAACGGATGAAATCAGAGCGGGCGAATGTTAGCGGCCTGCATGCCCTTGGGGCCACGCTCCGCTTCGAATTCGACCTTCTGGTCTTCGCGGAGCTCCTTGTATCCGTCGCCCGTGATCGCGGTGAAGTGCGCGAACAGGTCGGCGCCGCCATCGTCAGGAGCGATGAAGCCGAAGCCTTTTTCGGAGTTGAACCATTTCACGGTGCCAGTGGCCATCGTGTCTTTCCTTTTACTTTGTGGGCCGCGTGAGCGACCGGGAGTGCCGCGCCGACGTGTGCGGAGCGGGCGTATGAGACGCGGAATATCCGCGAGGGGTGTTATCGGGGCTGCGGATGCCGCAACCACTGCATGGGCGAGTTCACTTGTGCCGTGTATACCGAGATCTTCGCCTTGCGCGCCATGCGCTTCGTATCCGAGCGGAGTAATGCCGACAAAGCCAGCGTACTCGCCTGCAGCGGTTGCGACGAAAACATCGTTATCAGCTTGTCGCCAATTGAGCGACGGCCGTGATGACGAGATGGTGGGAATTACGAGGGTCATGCAGCTTTCAGGTGATGCGCGGCGATACAGACGCTCGTGCGCGGAAGTCGAAGGTTTGAGGCGGATGTCATGGTGACGATCCGGGCGTCAGGCTGTCTGCTACTCCACAGTTGTCTGCTACTCCACAGTGAGGCATTGAGGAATGTGACGCGTACCCGAATGGGCAACAATCAGCATAGCACGGCAACCGATCTCTGCACGCGTCTGCTGCGGATCTGGTTCGAGGAGCGGCTCGACACCCTAGCCATCTGCCGATTCAGCGCCGAGTCGCTGAGCGGCGTAGCCTGAAAAGATGTCTGCCGGCCAGCGCGCGCTGAACGCCCGCGATGCATTAATCGCTCTCGTCAACAACGCCGAGCACAGCTTCGACGCTTTTGAGGGGATGCCTGCGGCTGCCGCGTCGCGCAAAGCCGCTGTTCTCATCTTGTTCGGTGTGCTCGATTCGTTGCCGAGCAGACATGACGCGCAAGACGCTGCCGTCTCGCAAGATCTAGACGTGTTGTTGTTGGCGCGAGCGTCCACGTTGCGTTCACACGCCGGACAAGTTGCGTTCCCCGGAGGCCGAGTCGACCCGGAGGACGACTCGGTCGTGGCGGCGGCCCTTCGAGAAGCGAGGGAAGAGACCGGCCTCGACCCGGCAGGCGTCGAGGTGCTCGGCGAGTTGCCCGAGGTGCCGCTCGCTTTCTCGCGCCACATGGTGACGCCGGTGATCGGATGGTGGCGACACCCGACGGCGGTCGGTGTCGTCGATGAGGCCGAGTCTTCACACGTCTTTCGCGTGCCGGTGGCAGACCTGCTCAACCCCGCCAACCGAGGAACGACCGTCTTGCGGCGCGACGGTCACGAGTGGCGTGGCCCAGGCTTCATCACGACATACGCCGGCGATGAGCACCTCGTGTGGGGCTTCACCGCCATGTTGCTCGACGCGGTCTTTGAGTCCCTCGGCTGGACTGAGCAGTGGGATGCTGCTCGCGTGCTTCCGTTTGAGCCGCCTGTGGGCTGAAGGCCACCGCACCTTCAGCATCCGTCGCAATACACTTGTGTGTGCCTTCTTCGCCGACCGACCCTGCTGAGTCTCTGCCCGACGATCTGGAAGCGGGCATCGATCTCGGTGCCAGCACTGATCTCGGTGCCAGCACTGATCTCGGTGCAGGCATCGATGCCGACGATCTCGCGACGACACTTCGTGTGCTTGAGAACATGGCGCAGATGAACGAAGCGCATCCCGACTACATCACGGTGCGCCGCGCCACGGCCGCGATGTTCAAGGCGGTGAAGCGGGAACGGCGTCGAGAGCTTCGAGCCATGGTTGCTGACGCTGATCGTGCCGTTGTGGCTGCGACGGCTACGGGAGCACCCGACCGCATCGACGATGAGACTCGCGGCATCCCGATCAGCACCGCCACGACTGCGCCCACGGCGGGAACGCTGATCAAAGCGCGCGGCTGCTACATCTGCAAGAAGCCCTACACCGTGGTGGACGCTTTCTATCATCAGCTCTGCCCGGAGTGTGCGGCCCTCAGCCACCGCAAGCGCGACGCTCGTACCGATCTGACCGATCGGCGCGCTCTGCTCACCGGCGGACGCGCCAAGATCGGAATGTACATTGCGCTGCGCCTGTTGCGAGATGGCGCGCACACGACGATCACTACCCGCTTCCCACGCGACGCTGTGCGTCGCTTTTCGAGCCTTCCCGATTCGGCAGACTGGCTGCACCGTCTCAAGGTCGTAGGCATCGATCTGCGGGATCCAGCGCAGGTGATCGGTCTCGCCGAAGACGTTGCTGCGGCAGGACCCCTCGACATTCTGATCAACAACGCTACGCAAACCGTGCGGCGCTCGCCCGGTGCGTATCAGCCCCTGGTCGATGCGGAACTCTCGCCACTGCCTGACGGCCCCCTTCCGGAGCTGGTGACCTTTGGGCACACCAACGACCAGCACCCGCAGGCTCTCGAGCGTTCGGTTGCCGCGCACCCGGTGCTCGCCGCGGCAGCGTCGCGAGCCGATGAGCTCACCGAGCAGGCGATGGCAGCCGGATCCAGCTCGCTTGAGCGCCTCAACGCAGGCACGGCAATCGATGCTGGCGGCCTCATTCCCGATCTGCACGGGATCAACTCGTGGACTCAGCGTGTCGAAGAAGTCGACCCGCTCGAGATGCTTGAGGTGCAGCTTGCCAATACGACCGCGCCGTTCTTGCTGATCTCCAAGCTGCGGCCTGCAATGGTCGCAAGCCCTGCGCGCCGCAAGTACATCGTGAATGTCAGTGCGATGGAGGGCGTCTTCAACCGGGGCTACAAAGGGCCGGGGCATCCTCACACCAACATGGCGAAGGCCGCGGTCAACATGCTGACGCGCACGAGCGCGCGGGAGATGTTCGAAAGCGACCAGATTCTGATGACGAGCGTCGATACCGGATGGATCACCGACGAGCGACCCCACCCGACCAAGGTGCGCTTGGCTGAAGAAGGATTTCATGCTCCGCTCGACCTGGTCGACGGTGCGGCGCGGGTGTACGACCCCATCGTGCGTGGTGAAGACGGTGAAGATCTGTTCGGTGTCTTCTTGAAGGACTACGAACGCGGGCAGTGGTGACGCTGCCGTGAACCTGCCGTCACCCGGTGCTCGTGTCGTCGTGCGCTATATCTTGCCGACGGGGCAGGCGACCGATGCTCTGGGTGAGTTGCTGAGCGCAGACGAACAGACGCTCGTGGTCGACGGCAAGCGCGGCGTAGCGACGATTCCGCGCGGCGCAGTGATCGCGGCCAAAGAAGTTCCGCCCGCGCCACCACGTCGGCCATAGCAGGTTCGGCTCGTGTCCAGGCGTGCCCACTAGACTCGACGGTGGCCGAACTGAGCGCGAAATCGGCCTCGTTGTCGCCATCGTCGTCGTCAGCACCGGTTTATCAGTCCGCTCCCGCGGGCTCGCCGCCTGATATGCGCCAAGGAGACACTTCATGACTATTGCCGATCTGGCCACGTACGTAGACCACACCTTGCTCGCTCCCGCCGCCACGACGGCAGATGTCGAAGCAGCAATCTCTCAAGCCGCAGAGCTGGGCGCTTACAGCGTTTGCCTGTCACCCTCGGTGCTTCCGGTTGAGCTACCCGAAGAGTTGAAGCTTGCCGTTGTGGTTGGTTTTCCCAGCGGAAAACACCACAGCGAGATCAAAGCGGCAGAGGCCCGGCTTGCGGCCCTCAACCACGCCGACGAGATCGACATGGTGATTGATCTTGGCGCGGCGATCGAAGGGCGCTACGACGCCGTCGAGGCCGACATCCGCGCGGTGCGCGAGGCTGCACCCAAGCCCGTGGTTCTCAAGGTGATCATCGAGTCGGCTGCGCTATCGGACGAAGCGATCGTTGCGAGCTGCCGCGCGGCCGAGGCAGCCGGGGCCGACTTCGTCAAGACGTCGACCGGATTTCACCCGGCGGGTGGCGCGTCGCTTCACGCCGTATCGCTGATGAAGCAGACGGTCGGCGACCGGCTCGAAGTGAAGGCGTCCGGCGGGATTCGCACGCGTTCTGACGCTGAGGCCATGATCGCGGCAGGTGCCACACGTTTGGGGCTGTCGAGCACTCGCGCCATTCTCGAAGACCGCGAAGCGCTCGGCACCTACTAGCCTGGCTTCACACCGACCGCTACCGCGGAGGGAGTGTTGATGGTTCAGGTGCGTGTGGCCGGTATTGCCCTCGATCCGGCAGGACAGCATGTCATATTGCTCAAGCCGATCGATGAGCTGCCGGGTGAAGGTCAGATTCTGCCCATTTGGATAGGGGCACAAGAGGCAACTTCAATTCTCGTCGCGGTGGAAGGCGCCGAAACCCCGCGGCCGTTTGCGCACGATCTGATGCGCTCAATGCTGGCCAGCCTCGATGCGATCGTGCAGCGAATCGAGATCACGCGTATCACCGAGGGCACGTACTACGCCGAGATCGTTCTCAACGCCGGTGGCGGCACCCATCGCATTGATGCGCGACCGTCTGATGCGATCGCGCTCGCCTCGCGCGTCGGCGCCGAGCTCTGGGTCGCAGACGAGGTGATTCTTCAGGCAGGCATCGTCGACGAGGTGACCGACGACGAAGAAGTTGCACACGGCGCAGTTGATCCCGAGGTCGTCGATCCTGTTGTCGCCGAAGAACGCGTCGATGAGTTCAAGCGCTTCTTGGAGAACGTCGATCCCGACGATTTTCGCGGTTGACTGGGCTCGGGGTCGGCCTCAGCGGACAGCGATCAGCTCAAGCGCACCCTCGATGCGCTTGAGCACCGTCAACGCTGAGCTCGCTGCCAGCCGGCATCGCATCACTGAGGCTTCCACCCCAGCGAAGGGGCGACGTGCTTGGCAAAAGACTCCACAATGCGAAGGTTGAACTCGACGCCCAGCTGGCTTGGGATCGTCAGCATGAGGGTATCGGCGCTCTGAATTGCGGCGTCGCCGAGCAGCTGCTCGACGAGCACATCGGGGGCTGCCGCGTATGTCTTGCCGAATGTTGAGCGCATGCCGTCGATCACGCCCACCTGGTCACCATCCTGTCGACCGCCGAAGTACATGTCTTCTTCGGCAGTTGTGATGGGAAAGATCGAACGACTGACCGAGACCCGGGGTGTGCCGGCATGTCCGGCGTCGCGCCACGCGTTGCGGAAGACGTCGATCTGTCTCGCCTGCAGCTCGTCGAACGGCACATCGCCAGACTCGGTGAGCAGCGTCGACGACATCAGGTTGACGCCGGTTCGCCCAGCCCACTCGGCGGTCTCGCTGTTGCCAGCACCCCACCAGATTCGGGAACGCAGACCGGGGGAATACGGTTCGATTCGCTGCGGTCCGGTTCCACCACCAAAGGGGGAGTGCGGGTCGCGCTCTGCCATGCCCTCGCCCTCGACCGCGCGGAGGAAGGTAGAGAAGTGCTCGCGAGCGATGTCAGCCCCGCGCGGGTCGTTCGCGCCGGTGTAGCCGAACGCTTCGTAGCCGCGTACGACCGACTCGGGTGAGCCGCGGCTGACACCGAGTGCGAGTCGTCCGTCGCTGATCAGATCCACCGCGGCGGCTTCTTCGGCGAGATAGAGCGGGTTCTCGTAGCGCATGTCGATTACGCCCGTGCCGATCTCGATGCGCTTCGTCGTAGCCGCGATCGCGGCGAGCAGCGGCAAGGGGGCGGCCTGTTGGCGAGCGAAATGGTGCACCCGAAAGTAGACACCGTTCGCGCCAAGCTCGTCCATGCCCTGCGCCAGGTCGATGGCCTGTTTCATTGAGTCGCCAGCGGTCAGGATGCGGCCGCCGCCGAGAGGGCCATAGTGTCCGAATGAGAGAGTGCCGAAGCTTTGCATAGTGGATGCAACGGTACGCCAGCGGCATCCATTCCCATGAATGCATTACGTATCGGTGCCCCCGATATCGTGGAACCGACCTGATAAGAAGGAGGCCGGCTCGATGATGCAGGTGCGCGCATTGGATGCGGCTGATTGGCCTGCGGTAGAGATGATCTACGCCGCAGGGATCGATGACGGCCTCGCAACGTTCGAGACCTCGACCCCGAGCTGGGATTCGTTCGACGCGGGAAAGCTGTCTATTGCGCGATTCGTCGCTGTCGATGACGGCGGGACCGTCGCTGGGTGGGTGGCAGGATCGCGGGTGTCGTCCAGGCCAGCGTATAGGGGAGTCGTCGAACACTCGGTCTATGTCAGTCCTGATGCTCGAGGCCGCGGAGTTGGCCGGTTGCTGCTGATGGCGTTCATCGCCGCGTGTGAAAGCGAAGGCATCTGGACAATCCAGGCGAGCGTTTTTGCTGACAACACCGCGAGCCAGCGGTTGCACGAATCACTCGGGTTCCGGGTCGTCGGTACGAGGGAACGGATCGCGCGAGCAGGTTCGGGACCGTTCGCTGGTACGTGGCGCGACACCGTGTTGGTCGAGCGCCGCAGCGCCCTCGCAGGCAGCGACTGAGATGCCTGCGGCTGTTGCCGCGCGAGTTGCCGTTCGCCCGCTGTTAACACTGATGCCGCAACCTGGATCCACTCGATGCCTGGGATCTAGGAGACGCTGATGGCTGTAACTGCACCCGTGACTCGCACTGTTTCGGAACACATTGACGAGACGGGGCAGGCCGGACTCACCGCGTTGCAACAGCGCACGTGGTTCTTGGCCGCTGCCGGCAAGTTCTTCGAAGGCATGATCGTCTTTCTCGTCGGTGTGGCAACGCCGCTGATCGCCGCGCAATATTCGTTGTCCACCGCGCAGATCGGATTGGTCACGGCCATGCCCCTGCTGGGCATTCTGATCGGTGCTTCTGCTCTGGGTGGGCTCGCTGACAAAGTGGGCCGGCGCCCGCTTTTCCTATGGGAGATGGGCCTGCTCACTGCGTGCCTCGTTGGCGTATCGTTCAGCAATTCGTTGCCGATCTTCCTGCTGTTTCTGCTCGGCACTGGCCTGGCTCTTGGCTCCGATTATCCGGTCGCGCACTTGATGATCTCTGAGACGCTTCCGACCAAGATTCGCGGCCGCAGAGTGCTCGCGGCGTTCGGCTTCCAAGCGGTCGGAGCGGTTGCCGGCACCGGTGTGGGAATGCTGGTGCTCAGCCAACGCGAAGAGCTCTCCGACTGGCGCATCATGTTCGCCCTTGTGATCATTCCCGCGTTCGTCGTCACGATCGCGCGCATTTTCACGGCCCAGAGCCCGCATTGGCTGGCGTCGAAGGGCCGCTATGACGAAGCCGAAGCGGTGCTTGCCGCCCTCTGTTTCGGAGACCACAAGGCGGGCGACTTGCGCATTACGCGTGAGGCGCCGGTCGTTGACGCGGTGAAGGCTGACCAGAAAGCGTCTCAGTCGAGCATAAAGACGCTGTTCAAACGTCCGTTGCGTCGCGCGACGATCCTGACCAGCGTGCCTTGGTTTCTGCAAGACCTCGGCACCTACGGCATCGGCATTTTCACCCCGATCGTTATCGCGACCACGCTCGGCACCGACACCACGGGTCTCGACGACACCGTATCTGGCGTGATCGCGAGCGACCTGCAGGGCGCCGAGGGCGCGTTCATCATCGACACCTTCTTGCTCGTCGGTCTTGCAGTGGCACTCTTTCTGGTCGACCGAGTCGGACGCATCCGTCTTCAAGTCGTTGGATTCATCGGCTGCGGCGTCGGCCTAGCGATCGCCGCGTCGTCGGTGTTCTTCGAGAACCCGACGTTTGCGATCTTTGCGGGCTTCATGATCTTCAACTTCTCGACCAACCTCGGCCCGAACACGATGACGTATGTGCTCGCCGGAGAAGTCTTCCCGACGCGTGTGCGGGGAAAGGGCGCAGGGTTCGCGGCATCCGCGGGAAAAGTGGGCGCCGTGCTGACTGCCTTTCTGTTTCCCACCCTGCTCGACGTGTGGGGTCAGGGTGTGCTGTTGACCGTGCTTGTCGCGACATCGCTGCTAGGGGCCGTGATCACTTGGAAGTTCCGCATCAACACCGTCGGCATGAGCCTTGAACAAGTCGATACCGGCGCGGTCATCGAAGTGCTCCCGGCCGCTCCCGCCCCGCGCGCCGGATAGATAAAAGAAGCTGGCGATGGGGATGCTGCCGGGCGTCGCGAGGTGTGGGCAGGCCAACGAAGAAGAACCAGGCAGATGGCCCCATAAATGACAGATGTCTCGCGACATATGAGACATATGTCGCGAGACATCACATGGCGGAGGATAGGGGATTCGAACCCCTGAGAGCTTTCACTCAACACGCTTTCCAAGCGTGCGCCATAGGCCACTAGGCGAATCCTCCAGCAGCCCGTGAGGGCCGCAGACAATCCTACCTTGTCTGCGCTGGCCGACTGTCACTCCTGACGTAGACCGGTTGCCCCCGCGTACACACTGCCCGGTCGCACAAGCAAAGAACGCGGCACGACGACGGCAAGAACACGCCTCGAGGCCGCAACGTGAGCGAACAATGAAGCGCTCGCTTCGACCGCCGCGGCAGCCGCAGCATCGGTCAAACCGTAGTTGCGGCCGATCGTTCCGGAATAGCTCGCATGCTCGATCGCGTAGACAAGAGTCTGCATCGCGTCGCTCGACGCTCCGTGGTCGCTCACCAGGCGGTTCGCGAACGCTCGGGGAGTTTCAGCACCGGGAACCGAGATACCGAGATCGATCGCCGCGTTCTGCACGATCGCCCATGCGGCCAGTGCATCGCCATCATTGGCTGAACGAATGAGCGACCGTTGCCTCGCCGCGCGAATAATGGCGGGCGCCGTCAGCGCAGCGAGAATGAACACGACTGCGCCCAACACCGGATAGAAATTCGTCTCCGCGTCGCGAATGGCTCCGCTGGCGCCATCCAAAGGAACATTGAGATCCTGCAGATCTGCTCCCGGCGTCGACGTCGCGGTCGGCCGCTCTTCGGGCTGCGCGGTCAGCGAATTATCGGCAGCCCCCGGGGTGAACGATTCCGGGGCGAAGGCGGTGGGCGTGCCGAGGCCGGCTGTCGGCTCGAAGCCGACCCATCCGACGCCTTCGAAATAGACTTCGGGCCAGGAATGCAGGGTGTCACTCATCACCGAATACACCGGCTCGCCGTCTTCGACCTCGCCGGTGACGTTGCCCGGCAGGTAGCCCACGACAATACGTGTCGGCATATCGAGAGTGCGAGCCATCATCGTGAACGCGGCGGCGAAGTGAACGCAGTAGCCCTCACGAACCTCGAGAAACTCCGCCACGGCATCGGCGCCGCTTCCATCGAAGCCGTCTTCGACGGGAGCTTCGAGGGAATACCGAAACTCACCGCCACGGAACCAGCGCTGCAGCGCGATGAGCGCGTCGTAGTCGTTGGTGGTGCCCTCGGTGACCTCAGCAGCGAGTTCTCCGATGATGGGCGGGAGGTCGTCGGGAAGAGCGACGGTGGCGTCATCGATACGCGGGCTCGGCGCAGCATCCATTGATCGAATCTGCTCGCGAGTCGGGCGCGCTGCGAGTGAAGAAACCTCATATTGCTGGCCTTGAGTAGTCGCCGACTGTGAGACCACCGTGCGATTCGCCGGCACCGCAGACCACGACCCCTCGAGCCCGGACACCGCTGTTGCCGCCCACGGGATCGGCAACCAGTACGAGGCGAGGTTCACCACAGACACTGAGGTCTCGGCGGGGGTGATGAGCACATCTTCGTCAACGCTCAATTCGACCAACCCCGATGAACTCTCCAGCGGCACTGTTCGCAACGGATCGGGTTCCCAGACGGCTCCGTCGAACTGTGACAGCGTCGTGGCTCTCAAGTACGGGGGCGATGAAGCATTCGATTGGTACCGAATGACTTCAATCGGATCTGGCTGGCGTAGATCATCGCCCAGTGACAGTGAAGCGTCGATGCCCGGGCCCGCACCGAATTGCGAGCCCACGCGCACAGTCGGTTCAGGCAGAAGGGGAGATGCCGCTACTGCGACGACCACGGCGATCGCGGCGATTCCCATCGCTGTCGCGGGCACGCCCGCCGTCCGCTCGGCCTGCTGTTCGGCGGGCTTCTCGCGTGATCGCGTCTCGGCGCGGAGCAGAAAGAGGATCGCCGCGGCCAGATAGATGAACGACATGACGTCGGCTTCATCGCTGACGACGATCGCGGGAATAAGTGAAACAGCGATCAAGCCGACAGACGCAAGCAACGGCATGCGTGCGGTGATCACCACGTGGTCGATGATGATCGCCAACAGCCCCATCGCGCCGACAATGAGAACGGACACCGCGAGGGAGGGCTCCAGGGGCGCTGCTCCCTGGATGATCTCGTCTTGAGCTGCGGCCAATACCGTGGGCAACGCGTCGATCGTCGCGGGCGTCGGCACCACCCAGAACAGGGCAGTGCTGCCGAAAAAGGCGCCGGTCATGAACAATGCCCAAAGAACGATCTCAATCAGTGAGACCGCGATCGCGGGCAGGCGGGCGCGGCGGGCGAAGTATCCGGCCATCAAGATGACAGCGGCAAGCGCGAGCGCGCCGAACAGCCACCCGCTCGGTTCCACCACGTTCAATACGGGCAACAGAGCGGCCGTGAGCGCCGCGTAGACCGCGATCGTGAGCGTGCGGGCGCCACGCCGAGACACTCGCATCTCGGCAACCTCTGGCGTCACGCTCGACGCGGCTGCGTTACGCCACGACATGGCTGGCTCCATGCCCTGTCGCCTCACGCCACGCATCGGCGAAATCGCCCTCAACGTCTATCCGCCCGACGTGCCAGCCGCTTTCGGATGCTGATGCCAGGGCTTGGGCATCGGGGGCGACAGCGAACAAGACGGGCAGGCTGGAGTGGTGCGCGGCGGGAGCGAGAGCATCAGCATCCGCCGAGGACAACTGCCCGGTGATGACAACGACCGGACCCGTCGCCGACCCCGTGAACAGCCGGGCAAGGTCAGGCAGGTCATCGCCGCGGCGAGCGGTCACGTCGGCGAACTGCGTGAGCATCTCGTCGAGCTCACTCACATCACCGCCGTCGATTCGCTCTATCAAGACGGTGCCGTCACTGTCGATCACCTCGGCGGTGTACCCGTCGCGCACGAGCCGAGCCACGACGGAAACGCATGCTGAGACGGCAGCTTCAAAGGCATCGTCGCCCCCTGGTGCGTAGCGGGCCTGGCGTCCCCACCGTTCGCCGCTTCGATCGAGCACGACAGTGGCCTCGGGCGTGGACTCCTGCTCTTCTTGGCGCACCATGAGGGTGTCGCGGTGCGCTGTTGCCCGCCAGTGGATTCGTCGCATGGAATCACCAGAGGCATACGGGCGCGCTACGAGGTTGTCGGCGCCCTGGCCGAGTTGGGTGGTTTCGCTGTGCAGCAACCCGCCGGATTCTCCGGTGAAGTGATTGAGCGCAGACACATCGACCAAGGCGGGAGCGACCGTGACGGAAGTGCGAGTGTCGAAGCGCGTGCGGCGCACGGCAAGCCCGAACGGGTCGCTTGTTCTGATGAAGAACGGGCCGATAGAACGGGTTCCCCGAACCTCACCAGTCACCTCATACGCAACTTCAACCGTGCGCTCGCCGTTGCGAAAGGCCGAATTAATCGCCGGGAGCACGCCGTCGGCGGTGCCGCTCAGACCCTTCGGCAGGGTGTCATGCCAGGTGCCAGGCGGCGTGGGCACGGCCGTGCGTACCCCCACACGAGTCGTGACAACGGTCGCTTCGCCCACCTGCGCGACTTCGGGACTGATCGTTCTGACCACAGTGTCGGTACGTCGAGTGAGAGACACCGCCGCGAGGCTCGCGAGCACCACAGCGAGCAACAGCACACCGAAGTAGAGCAGCTCAGTGACGCCGAGCTCGTGTGCGAGCGCAAAGCACACGCCCGAAAGCGCAAGCGCGCCCGTACCCCGCGCTGTCAGCGGCCACCAGCGAACCATCTGAGCGTCACTGCCTCGGCGCGATGGGCACTCGTGTGCTTGCCGCGATCCGTTCGAGGATCGCAGTCACGGCATCGGTGCTGCCTCGGGCGCGTCCTGCGCCCGCAGCGCGGGTGGGTATGAGCCGGTGAGCGAAGACCGGAACGAGCAACGCCGCAATATCGTCTGGAATCACAAAGTGGCGACCGTCGAGCGCTGCCCATACTTTGGCCGCCCGCACGAGCTGGAGTGTTGCTCGAGGGCTTGCCCCCAGTCGTAGATCGGAATGATGCCGGGTGGCGTGGGCGAGCGATACGGCGTACTCCTCGACCGCGGGCGAGACATGCACCGAACGTGCCCAGGTGATGAGAGTGCTGACCTGCGCTGACGTCACCACGGGAGCGAGAGTGGTGAGCGGGTTCACCGCATCGCGCTGGCGCAGCATGAGCTGCTCCGATTTCTGATCGGGGTAGCCCATAGAAACGCGCATCATGAATCGGTCGCGCTGGGCCTCAGGCAGTGCGTAGGTGCCTTCCATCTCGAGGGGATTCTGAGTGGCGACGACCAAGAACGGCTTGGGCAGATGGTGGGTGTGTCCATCGACGGTGACCTGAACTTCTTCCATCGCCTCGAGCAACGCCGACTGGGTCTTGGGCGACGAGCGGTTGATCTCGTCAGCGATCACGATGTTGGCGAATATCGCGCCGCGTTTGAACTCGAATTCGCGTTCGACCGGATTGAACACGCTGACACCCGTTACATCGCCGGGCAGCAGATCGGGGGTGAACTGAATGCGCCGCACTGTTGCATCGACCGATGCCGCCAGTGCGCGGGCGAGCATCGTCTTGCCGACGCCTGGCACATCTTCGACGAGTAGATGTCCTTCCGCCAGCAGACAGACCAATGCGCTTCGCACCGCGTCGGGCTTGCCGTCGATGACGGTGCTCACCGATGCGGCAATGGCGGCCGCAGCATCCGAAAACCGACCGGGGTTCATGTCGCCGGATAGATCCAGTGCGGTGCTCGTCATCGTGGTGTCAACCACCGTGACCTCCCTTGTGCCGCCTCGGGTGACGGTCATTCGGGCCCCATCGCCCTTTATGCAATCGTAACAATCACCCCGAGCGCGCGGGCCGGGTGGGATTAACAGCGCTCTAACTTGCGCCGCGTGCTGACGGCGCCCGCACTCGGGTTAGACTTGTGGCAGCTCTCCGCGAGGCGGCATCCAGGCCAACTCCCCCAGGACGGAAACGTAGCAAGGGTAACCAGGCTCTGCCGGGTTCGCGGAGAGTCTTACTTTTTCTGCAGGCATATCCGCGATTTGCGTTGATCACAGCCTCTAGGCTGGTGCCCGTGGCGCAGAGCATTTTCATCACGTCAGCCGAAGGTCATTCGGGAAAGTCGACCGTTGCCTTGGGGGTTCTCGACGCGCTTAGCGCGGCGACGCCGAAGGTGGGGGTGTTTCGAGCGATCGCGCGTTCCACGCTCGAGCGCGACTATGTGCTCGAGATGCTGCTCGCTCACGACGGCGTCGACCTCGCGTACGAGGAGTGCGTCGGGGTCACTTACGACGATGTGCGCGCCGATCCCGAAGCGGCGCTCGCGACGATCGTGGAACGCTACAAAGCTGTGCAGGCGCAGTGCGATGCGGTAGTCATCGTGGGCAGCGACTACACCGACGTGGGAAGCCCCGCCGAGCTCGCCTTCAACGCCCGTATCGCGGCGAACCTGGGTGCTCCCGTCGTTCTTGTGCTCGGAGGGCGTGCCGCGCAGGGTCAGCCCGAGCAACTCGGTTCGAGCATTCCGCGCACGGCGGCGGAAATGGGCCAGATCGCCTCACTTGCGCTGGCAGAGCTCTCACATGGCCGCGCAGAGCTCTTCGCCGTTGTCGCCAATCGCGCAGACCCCGAGCAGATGGATGCCACGGTGTCGGCGATCAACCAGGCGATCGGGGCCTCAGCATTCGGGCGTTCGGAGGCCGTGCCGATTTGGACGATTCCCGAAGACCGCATTCTGGTGTCGCCGTCGATGCGGGGCGTGCAACGCGCGGTGGAAGGCGAGTTGCTCTCGGGCGACCCCACATTGCTGACGCGCGAGGCGCTCGGGGTCGTGGTCGCGGGCATGTCGATGGTGAACGTGTTGCCGCGCCTCTTCGACGGCGCTGTCGTCGTTATTCCCGCAGACCGCACCGAAGTGCTGCTCGCGGCGCTGCTCGCGAACGCTTCTGGAACTTTCCCTTCGCTCGCGGGCATCGTGCTCAACGGTGGATTCGAGGTGCCTGAGCCCGTAATGCAGCTTCTCGACGGGCTGGGCTCGAGCTTGCCGATCATCACGACCGACTACGGCACGTACGAAACGACCTTGCGCATCATGTCCACTCGTGGGCGCCTGGCCGCCGACTCGCGTAGCCGCTACGACACCGCGCTGGCGCTGTTCGAACAGAACGTTGACACTGACGAACTGCGGCGCGCGTTCGGCCTCGCCGAAGCGACCGTCGTAACGCCGCTGATGTTCGAGTTTCAACTTATTGAGCGCGCGCGTTCGCAGCGTCGCAAGATCGTGCTGCCAGAAGGATCCGATGACCGCGTCTTGCGCGCGGCAGCGACCGTACTCAAGCGCGACATCGCCGACCTCGTGATTCTCGGTGAACCGATCGAAGTGCGCGCGCGGGCACTTGAGCTCGGGCTCGATCTGAAGGGCGCTGAGATACTCTCGCCGTTTGATGCCGTCTACGTGCACAAGTTCGCTGAGGAGTACGCGAAGCTTCGTGCGCACAAGGGCATGACGGTGGAGCGGGCCGCTGACACAGTCACTGACGTGTCGTACTTCGGAACGCTGATGGTTCACCTCGGTCTCGCCGACGGGATGGTGTCAGGCGCCGCACACACGACAGCCCACACAATCCGCCCCGCGTTCGAGATCATCAAGACGAAGCCGGGCGTATCGGTGGTGTCAAGCGTCTTCTTGATGGCGCTCGCCGACCGCGTGCTCGTGTACGGCGACTGCGCGGTGATTCCCGACCCCACGAGCGGCCAGCTCGCCGATATTGCGATCTCATCGGCTGCGACGGCGAGCCAGTTCGGAATCGATGTGCGAGTGGCGATGCTCTCGTACTCCACGGGGGAGTCAGGCACCGGCGCCGACGTTGAGAAGGTACGCGAAGCGACGGCGCTGGTGCGTGAACGCCAGCCCGAGCTGTTGGTGGAAGGGCCGATTCAGTACGACGCTGCTGCCGATGCAGCCGTTGCCGCGGCCAAGATGCCCACGTCGCAGGTAGCCGGTCGTGCCACGGTCTTCATCTTTCCCGACCTCAACACCGGCAACAACACCTACAAAGCGGTGCAGCGTTCGGCGGGCGCCGTCGCGATGGGGCCGGTGCTGCAGGGTCTCAACAAACCGATCAACGATCTGTCGCGAGGAGCGCTTGTGTCTGACATCGTGAACACGATCGCGATCACCGCGATCCAGGCGCAAGAAGTGAGCTCCACGTGATTCCTGTGCTCGTGGTCAACAGCGGCTCGTCGTCGTTCAAGTACCAGCTCATCGACATGGAGACCGAGGCGACGCTCGCCTCGGGACTGGTGGAGCGCATCGGCGAAGACATCGGCAGGGCTAAACACACCGTCTATCCCGCCGCCGCGCTCGGCGAGAACGCTCCTGCGGTGCTCGACGCTTCCTACGTGCAAGAGATGCCAATCGCCGATCACACAGCCGGCTTCCAAGTGATGATCGACGCCTTCACAGCGAACGGGCCCGCTCTCGCAGACCACCCGCCGATTGCGGTTGGACATCGTGTCGTGCATGGGGGAGCGCGCTTTTTCGAACCGACGCTCATCACGCCCCTCGTAGAGATCAACATTTCTGAGCTGTCGGTGCTTGCTCCGTTGCACAACCCGGCAAACCTCGCCGGCATCGTCGCGGCCCGCGAAACGTTCGCCGACGTGCCTCACGTCGCGGTGTTCGATACCGCGTTCCACCAGACTCTGCCTCCGGCGGCGTACACCTACGCCATCGATCGCAAGCTCGCCGAGGCGCATCGCATCCGCCGCTACGGATTCCACGGCACGTCGCACAAATTCGTGAGCGAGGCGGCCGCCGCATTCCTCGGCCGCCCCAACAGCGAGTTGCGCCAGATCGTCTTTCACCTCGGCAACGGGGCGTCGGCAGCGGCGATCGACCGTGGACGCTCAGTGGAGACCTCGATGGGTCTGACCCCGTTGGAGGGGCTGGTGATGGGAACCCGCTCGGGTGATCTTGATCCAGCGGTGCTGCTTCATCTGGCTCGGCGCGAAGGCATGACGATCGACGAGCTCGATCAACTGCTGAACAAGCGCAGCGGGCTGATGGGCATGGCAGGCATGTCAGACCACCGCGATCTGAAAGCGGCGATCGAAGACGGTGACAAGCATGCGCTGCTCGCCTACGAGGTCTATGTTCACCGGCTGCGTGCCTACGCGGGGGCCTACCTCGCGCAGTTGGGCGGCGTCGATGTCATCTCGTTCACCGCGGGCGTGGGCGAGAACGCGCCGCTGGTCAGAGCGAGTGCGCTTGAGACTCTCGGCTTTGCAGGGATCGAGATCGATAGCGAACGCAATCTTTCGTCCGAGCGTGGCATCCGTGTGATCTCGACGGATGCTTCGCCCGTAACGGTTCTGGTGGTACCTACCGATGAAGAGCTGGAGATTGCTCGCCAGACGCTGAGCGTGGCGAGATCATGATTGACGCCGCGCGCCCGGGCCGCGCTACGCTGGCACGACGGCGCGAAGGCGAGCCGATGTCCGACATCCACACATCGCTGGAGGCTTCGTGACCGCGAATGCACTGCCCGACCTGACTGACTACGACGCCGTACTTTTCGACCTTGACGGGGTGCTCACTCCCACGGCCGAAGTGCACATGCACGCGTGGCAGACGATGTTCACACAACTCTTCACCGAGTGGGATGTCGACCCCGCCTACACCGAACGCGACTACTTCGACTATCTCGACGGCAAGAAGCGATATGACGGTGTCGCGAGCTTGCTGAGGTCGCGCGATATCGAAGTGCCATGGGGGCACCCCGATGACGAGCCAGCGGCTAATACTGTATGCGGCATCGGGAATCGAAAGAACACATACTTCGAAGCGGTCTTGCGTGAGGAAGGGATCGCGCCGTATCCCGGATCGCTCGCGCTGATGGATTTGTTGGATGCTGCAGGGGTGCCCATCTCGGTGGTTTCGAGTTCGAAGAATGCCCAAGAAGTACTCACCGTCGCCGGAATTCGAGACCGTTTTCCCGTCGTGATGGACGGCGTCATTGCGGAACGTGACAATCTGTCGTCAAAGCCCGCTCCTGACGTGTTCGTCGAAGCCGCACGCATGATGGGCGTAGACCCGGCCCGAAGCGTCGCCGTCGAAGACGCGCTGAGCGGCGTCGAGTCCGCTGCTGCGGGCAAGTTCGGCCTGGTGGTGGCCGTTGATCGCGGCGCCGGCGCCGAAGCGCTGTTTGGAGCTGGAGCCAACATCGTCGTGAACGACCTTGGCGAATTTGTGGAACCGAACGTGGCCGATGAGGAGCCGACTGCATGATCAACCGTGACCGCTTTCCGGTAGACCCGTGGCGACTCGTCGAGTCATCATTCGACCTCGACAGCTCGGGTGTCACCGAAACGCTGTTTGCCACGGGCAACGGCTACCTCGGACTTCGTGGAAACCATCCGGAAGGGCGCCACGGTCACGAGTACGGCACCTTCGTGAACGGATTTCACGAAACGTTCCCGATTCGGCATGCCGAGCAGGCATATGGTTTCGCCGAGGTCGGACAGACGATCATCAATGCCCCCGATGCGAAGGTGATGCGCGTCTACGTCGATGACGAGCCGCTCTCGCTCGACCTGGCCGACGTGCGGGAGTACGAACGTTCTCTCGACATGCGTGACGGGGTATTGCGCCGCAACATCCGCTGGACGACGCCATCAGGCAAAGATGTGCGCATCGACTTCGAGCGGATGGTGTCGTTCGAAGAGAAGCACCTCGTGATCATGTCGGTCGACGTGACCGTGCTCAACGCAGATGCCCCCGTCACGGTGAGCTGCCAGCTGCTCAATCGCCAAGACGGTGAAGACGTCTACGGTGGCACGCCCAAAGCTCCCAAGAAGGCTGGGTTCGACCCGCGCAAGGCCGAGCGCATCAGCGAACGGGTGCTGCAACCCCAGGAGTACTGGCAGGACGGTGAGCGTTCAGCATTGTCTTATCGGGTCTCGGAATCAGGCATGACGATCGCTGTCGTCGCGGATCATGTCATCGAAACAGAGAACGAGTTCTCGGCGCGCCGGTTGATCGAATCCGACATCGCCAAGAATGTCTTCCGCGTGCGCGCGAAGGCTGGGGTGCCGGTGCGCGTCACCAAGATCGTGAGCTATCACACCTCCCGCGGCGTGCCCGCCCGCGAACTCGTTGATCGCTGTCGCCGCTCGGTTGATCGTGTGCTTTCCGAAGGGATCGAACCGCAATTCGCGCGGCAGCGCGCTTGGCTCGATGGCTTCTGGCACCGCTCTGACGTGCAGATCGGCGGAGATGATGAGTTGCAGCAGGCCACACGCTGGTGCCTGTTCCAGCTCGCGCAGGCGGCAGCGCGAGCTGACGGTCAAGGTGTGCCTGCGAAAGGGGTGACCGGTTCGGGCTATTCAGGGCACTATTTCTGGGATACCGAGATCTACGTGCTGCCCTTTCTCGCATACACAACCCCCGTGTGGGCACGCAACGCCCTGCGCATGCGCTATCTCATGCTTCCTGCGGCACGTCGCCGCGCCTATCAGCTCAACGAAGCCGGCGCGCTCTTTCCCTGGCGCACCATCAGCGGCGAAGAAGCGTCCGCATACTACGCGGCCGGCACGGCGCAGTATCACATCAACGCCGACGTGAGCTTTGCGCTGGCGAAATACGTGCGCGCCACCGGCGATGAAGACTTCTTGCACCGCGAGGGTGTCGATATCGCCGTTGAAACAGCACGTCTGTGGGCGACCCTGGGTTTTTGGCGCTCGAGCACGGGCGAAAACCGACGCATCGGTGAGGCGCGCAGTGAGGGCGACACGTTCCATATTCACGGTGTCACCGGGCCAGACGAGTACACCACGGTCGTGAACGACAATCTGTTCACGAACGTGATGGCACGGTTCAACCTTCGTTTCGCCGCACGCACGATTCGCGAGATGGCCGAGGTCGATGGCGAGGTCTATCGCCGAATGGTGGACCGACTCGACCTGGGCGAAGATGAGCCCGCGGCCTGGGATCGCGCCGCGGAGGCGATGCACATTCCCTTCAGCCCAAGCCTCGGCATCCATCCCCAAGATCAGGTGTTCCTCGAACGCGAGATCTGGGATCTTGAGAACACACCCGCCGACAAGCACCCGCTGCTGTTGCACTATCACCCGTTGGTCATCTACCGGTACCAAGTGCTGAAGCAAGCTGACGTTGTTCTCGCGCTGTTTCTGCAGGGCAATCACTTCACCCCCGAAGAGAAGCTCGCCGACTTCGAGTACTACGACGCACTAACCACGGGGGACTCGACGCTGTCGGCAGTCGTGCAGGCGATTCTGGCCGCAGAGGTCGGGTACCAAGACCTCGCTTTGGAGTACTTCCGCGAGTCGCTTTTTGTCGACCTCGCCGACCTTCACAACAACGCTTCCGACGGCGTGCACGTCGCATCCGCTGGCGGCGTGTGGACTGCACTGGTTTCTGGCTTCGGCGGCATGCGGGATCATTTCGGGGAACTGTCGTTTGATCCGCGTCTTCCTGAGGCGTGGCCGTCGCTCACCTTCCCTTTGCACTGGGGCGGCACCAGGCTCGAGGTGAGCATCACGCGCGATGAGATCGCTGTCGCCGCGGACGACGGCCCACCTGTCTCGTTCAGCGTCCGCGGCACGGGATACGTGGTGGGCGCCGGCGAGACCGTTCGCGTGGCGCTTGACGACCAGGGTCCGGTGATCGAGGGCAAGCCATCTTTGGGTGACTTCGCCAATCAACGTCGCGAAGACGGGTCGCTGCTTTCAGCTTCGGTACCGACGGTAACCACCTCGATGCCGGTCATTGGAGCGCCCGCAGATATCGAACGTGGCGCTGACGCGTGATCGATTGCGGCTACCAGAAAGCGGCGTAGCAGTAACCGTGTCGGTGCCACGCCGTAGGCTGGTGCCGTGACCACAGCTCTGTACCGCCGCTACCGCCCTGAAGCGTTTGGCGAGATGATCGGTCAGTCACAGGTGACCGACCCGTTGATGACCGCGCTGCGCGGCGATCGCGTGGGCCACGCCTACCTTTTTTCGGGGCCACGCGGTTGCGGCAAGACCACCTCGGCACGCATTCTTGCGCGCTGCTTGAACTGCGCGAAGGGCCCGACCGATACGCCGTGCGGGGAGTGCGACAGCTGCGTCGAACTCGGTCGCGGGGGTAGCGGTTCGCTCGACGTCGTAGAGATTGACGCAGCTTCGCACAACGGCGTCGATGACGCGCGTGACTTGCGCGAGCGAGCGGTGTTCGCCCCCGCGAGGGACCGTTTCAAGATCTTCATCCTCGACGAAGCGCATATGGTCACGCCCCAGGGCTTCAACGCACTGCTGAAGCTTGTCGAAGAGCCGCCCGACCACGTCAAGTTCATCTTCGCGACGACCGAGCCCGAGAAGGTCATCGGCACGATCCGCTCACGCACCCACCACTACCCGTTCCGCCTTGTGCCTCCGGGCGCGATGCTCGACTACGTCGAACAGATGTGCCAGACCGAGGCGGTCGGGGTCGAAGCGGGGGTATTGCCACTCGTCGTTCGCGCTGGCGGCGGCTCACCGCGAGACACGCTCTCATTGCTCGACCAGCTGATTGCAGGCTCCGATCCGTCTGAAGAATCAGGTTCGGTGACGGTCAGGTATGAGCGCGCCGTTGCATTGCTCGGATACACCCACGCGGAGCTGCTCGACGAAGTGGTCGACGCATTCGCCGCTCGTGACGCCGCAGCAGCATTCGCAGCAGTCGACCGAGTCGTGCAGACAGGTCAAGATCCACGCCGATTCGTCGACGACCTTCTCGAACGTCTGCGCGATCTGATTGTCGTAGCCGCGACGGGGCAAGGGGCAGCCGCGGTATTGCGCGGGATGTCAGCCGAGGATCTTGTTCGCATGCAACGACAGGCCGACGCGTTTGGCGCAGCACGGCTGTCGCAGACAGCCGATCTGGTCATTGGCACTCTCGACGACATGACCGGCGCGACATCGCCGCGGTTGCAGCTCGAGCTGATGGTCGCACGGGTTCTCGCGCGGGCTGCTGCTGGAGCGCAGGCGCCCGCAGCGTCAGCTGGCAGCGCCGCCCAGAACGTGAGCGGCGCAGCCCAGAACACGCCGCCAGCAGCACCCGTTACCGCTGCGCCGGCGGCGCCCGCCCCGGTAGGCCAGCCGGCACAGCCGGCAGCAGCAGAACCAGTCGCACCCTCGTCGCCGTCTCATCCTTCTGCACCCGCTTCGCGCCCGGCAGCGGAACCCGCCCTCAACGCGCCGTCACCCGCTGCGACCGCACCTGTGCCGGCTGGTCCGGTGAACCTAGAGCGTATGCGCGCGTCGTGGACGCAGATCATGGGTGTGCTCGAAGGCATCAGCCGCACATCCTGGTTGCTCGTTGCGAATGCCAACGTCGCCGACCTCGCCGACGATGTGCTCACGCTCACCTTCAGCAGCCCGGGCGACATCGACAAGTTCCGAAAACTGAACGCCGGCACGGGCCCCAGCGAAGACCTTCGTCAGGCGATTATCGGCGTCGTCGGTCTGCGCGTGAAGTACCTCGCGAAGCACGCACCCGACCAGCGCCCAGCGCCGGAGAAACCGAATCCGTCTGCCACGCCGTCTGGTCCGTCCGACGCCGCGCCCAGCGGGCAGGCTTCGAGACCTTCGCAACCCGCGTCATCGTCGCAGACAGCCGCATCTCGTCCCCCTTCTAGCTCACAGCGCGCCTCGGCCGTCCCGCGTTCGGCGCCCAGCGCCGCCGCGCCGGTGACCGAGTGGGCGGTTGCTTCGATCCCCTCGGATGCAGACGCTCCGCCTCCCGACCCTGGCCCCGCTGCGTTCGCAGAGCCGCCAGCGCAGTTCGCAGTCGACGACGAACCCGAAGATGCCCCGACCGGTTCCGCATCGGCGCCCGTCACCACGATCGCTCCGCCCGAAGGCCGCGTGCTGCCTGCGCGCGATCTCGACGCTGCGCCAACGCGCGACGACGACGATGACCTTGGCACCGACCACACCGCCGAGGTGCCGATTCCTCCCGTTGTCGCACCTCCGCTTGCCCCCACGGTGACTTCACGCGTCGACGGGGTGCAGCGCTACGGCGAAGCCGTTGTACGGCAGGTGCTCGGCGCGACGTTTGTCCGCGAAGAGCCATACGAGTCCCCGACGAGGTTCAACTAGCCCATGTACGAAGGCATCGTTCAAGACCTCATCGATGAGTTCGGCAGGCTTCCCGGGATCGGGCCGAAGTCAGCGCAGCGCATCACGTTCCACATTCTGCAGTCCCCGAACTTCGATGTGTCGCACCTGGCACTGCTGCTGAGCGAAGTGCGCGACAAAGTGCGCTTCTGCGACATCTGCGGCAATGTCTCTGAGCAAGATCGCTGCTCCATCTGCCGCGACCCTCGGCGCAACAACACCCTGATCTGCGTGGTCGAAGACGCGAAAGACGTGTCGGCGATTGAACGCACCCGCGAGTTCAGAGGCCTGTACCACGTGCTCGGCGGAGCGATCAGCCCGATTGCTGGCATCGGCCCTGATGATCTGCGCGTCACGCAATTGATGCAGCGCCTCGCCGACGGCACTGTGCAAGAAGTGATTCTTGCGACGAATCCGAACCTCGAAGGCGAAGCGACGGCGACGTACCTCAGCCGCCTGCTGCACTCGCTCGAGATCAGTGTGACCCGCCTTGCTTCCGGCCTTCCCGTCGGCGGCGACCTGGAGTACGCCGATGAAGTGACGCTTGGCCGCGCTTTTGAGGGCCGTCGCTCGATGTGACGACGCTCTACCGGCGCGTTCGCGTGCGCGGGCGGGTGACGCTGGCGAGGGTGCCTCGTAGCGGCTGGCCAACATAGATACCCAGCGAAGCGCCAACGGCGAGCGCGATGCCCACCACCGCGGCTCCGACAAGAATGCCGAATCCGGTCAGAATCAGCTCTGGGGTCGCATTTGCTTCGACGATTGTCAGCAAACCGCGAAAAACCGCGGCACCGGGCACCAGCGGCAGGATGGCAGCGGTAGTGATGGCGACGGAAGGCACGTGCAAGCGATAGGCCACCATGATGCCGACCACGCTGCCGGCGAATGCGCCAATCCCCGCGGCCGTCGCGGCGTCAAAGCCGATCGCACTTGACGCGAGATAGCCGAGCCATGCAATCAAGCTCAAGACTGCGCTGACCACGATGATTCGTGAGCGCGCGCCGTTGAACACCGCAACGGAAACTGCGATCACTGCGGCGCCGGCAAACTGTAGCGGGATCGGACCAAGGGGGAGTGCGTCATTGGGAGCATCCATGCCGAGCCCGATCACACGCGCTGTCTGCAAACCCACCAGAATTCCCAGCACCACACCCAAGGTCTGCGTCATCAGCTCAAGGATGCGTCCGGTTGCGGTAAGTGCGAACCCGTCGATGGCGTCCTGAGCCGCGCCAACGACAGTGAGGCCCGCGAGCATGAGCACGACGCCTGAGGCCACGATGATCGACGGGCGCACCATGTCAGCATCGGCCCAACCTGTGAGACGCAACAGCTGGGCGACAGCCGCCACCATGGTGAGCACGAACGCGCCGGCGATCTGACTGAAGAAGTGTGGCACACGCAGTCGGGCGAGCCCGAGCTGGGTGAGCGCGGCAGCCCCGGCCGCGATGAAAGCCAGCACCATGACGAGCCAGTTTCCACCGAACATGACGGCGACGCCCACGGCGAGAAGCGCCTGCGCGGCGACGACAATTGCTGGCCGGTAGAGAAACGGTGTGCGACGGATCTGGCGATAGCGTTCAATCGCCTGATCAAGGGCGAGACCGGTGGTGATGTCGGCAAGCAGCGCCTGTAGACGCTGCAGCTTGTCGTGGTCGGTGACCGCGCCTTTGACGACCCGCATCAGGGTGATCGGTCGCGTCGCGCCCGACTGATGGTGGGCGACGGTGATCGAGTTGTAGGTGACGTCAACGTGCACCGGGTCTAGTCCGTAGACCGCCGACACCCGAATGATGGTCAGGGTCACCTCGCTCGCGGGTGCGCCCGAGACCAACATCGTCTCGCCGATGCGGATGGCGAGATCGAGAATGCGAACGGCGAGCGTTTCATCGACAACGGGAAGAGCCTCGGTAAGCGCCGTCGAGGCGACATTCGTATGCACGAGACCGCCGAGCGAGCTGAAAATCTTGCGGCGCTGTGGAGGCATCGCTACCGCTCACTTTCGTTGTCTTGGAACTCGCCCTCGATCGTATCTGAGCGTCCTGCTCGCGCGCCCACAAATGTCACATGAACGAGTGTGCATGAGGGCCTGAATAGGATGGATGCTGAGACGCGGCATCCGATCGCTCTCCTCAATCCCCACCACGCGTGCCGATCGGCACCTCCAGGAGTTTCAACGTGGCCCTGATCGTCCAGAAATATGGCGGTTCCTCTGTCGCCGATGCTGTGAGCATCAAACGAGTTGCCAAGCGCATTGTCGATGCACGCAGGGCCGGACACGATGTGGTCGTTGCCGTCAGCGCGATGGGTGACACCACCGACGAGCTTCTCGATCTCGCGTCACAGGTTGCCCCCATGCCAGCGCCGCGTGAACTCGACATGCTGCTGTCGAGCGGCGAGCGCATCTCGATGGCGCTGTTGGCGATGGCTATTCACTCGATGGGTTTCGAGGCGCGCTCGTTCACCGGCAGTCAAGCCGGAATGATCACGGATGCTACGCACGGCGCAGCGCGCATCGTCGACGTCACGCCGGTTCGCCTGCGCGAAGCCCTTGACGAAGGAGCGATCGTCATCGTCGCCGGATTTCAGGGGTTCAACCGCGATACTCGCGACATCACGACGCTCGGCCGGGGCGGATCCGACACCACCGCAGTGGCACTTGCCGCGGCTCTCAATGCAGATGTCTGCGAGATCTACAGCGACGTCGACGGCATCTTCACTGCTGACCCGCGAGTGGTCGCGAAGGCGCGAAAGCTCGGCGTCGTTTCTGCAGAAGAAATGCTCGAACTCGCCGCGAACGGTGCGAAAGTTCTTTACATCAGGGCCGTTGAATACGCCCGTCGTCACGGCGTGCTCATTCACGCCCGTTCCACATTCAGTTCAAGCACCGGCACATACGTGCTCGGCGAGGGAATGTCGCTTCCCGATGGCGTAGAGGGAGAAAAGATGGAAGAGCCAGTTGTCGCGGGAGTTGCGACCGATATGAGTCAGGCCAAGATCACGGTCATCGGAGTTCCCGATGTGCCGGGCAAGGCCGCTGAGATCTTCAAGATCGTCGCCAAGTCTGGTGCGAACGTCGACATGATCGTCCAGAACGTGTCGGTGTCAACCAGCGGGCGCACCGACATCTCGTTCACCCTGCCAAAGTCCGACTCGGCGACAGCCATGAAGGCCCTCGCCGCCGAGCAAGATGAAGTCGGTTTCGCGAGTTTGGTGCACGACGACCAGATCGGAAAGTTGTCGGTTGTCGGTGCAGGAATGCGCACTCACTCGGGCGTGTCAGCAACGCTGTTCGAAGCGCTGAGCGTGTCGGGGATCAACATCGAGATGATCTCGACCTCGGAGATCCGCATTTCAGTCGTGTTGCGCGGTGACGACCTCGCCGAAGCGGCCCGGCTCGTGCACACGGCTTACGGACTCGACGGCGACGTCGACGTCGTCGTGCATGCCGGCACCGGCCGGTAGAATCAGCCTTTCGCACATCGATACTCGCAAGGGAACATCATGACCCGCATCTCTGAATCAGGAATCTCGGTCGCCATCGTCGGCGCCACCGGCCAGGTCGGGACGGTCATGCTCGAGATTCTGGCTGAGCGCAGCTTTCCCATTCGTGAGCTTCGGTTGTTCGCAACCTCCCGCTCTGCGGGTACAGCGGTTGAGTTTGCGGGCGAAACCATCATCATCGAAGACGTTGCGACCGCCGACCCAGCGGGTATCGACGTTGCGCTTTTCAGCGCGGGGGCGACAGGCAGTCGTGCCCACGCTCCTCGTTTCGCTGCCGCAGGTGCAACGGTCATCGACAACTCCAGCGCATGGCGCATGGACCCCGACGTGCCGCTCGTGGTCAGCGAGGTCAACCCGCACGCAATTGTGAACCCGCCCAAGGGAATCATCGCGAACCCCAACTGCACCACCATGGCTGCGATGCCGGTGCTCAAGCCGCTGCACGTTGAAGCGGGTCTCACTCGTCTCATCGTCTCCACCTACCAGGCAGTGTCGGGGTCCGGCCTTGCCGGCGCTCAAGAGCTCCTCGGACAGGTAGAGGGCGTGCTCGCTCAGGGACACACGCTTGACCTCGTGCGCAACGGGTCGGCGGTCGACTTTCCTGAGCCAGAGAAGTACGTGGCACCCATCGCGTTCGACGTGATCCCGCTCGCCGGAAACCTCGTCGACGACGGGCTCAACGAGACAGACGAAGAGAAGAAACTGCGCAACGAGAGCCGCAAGATTCTTGAGCTTCCCGATCTGCTCGTCGCAGGAACGTGCGTACGCGTGCCTGTCTTCACCGGCCACTCGCTTTCGATTCATGCCGAGTTTGATCGAGACATCACGCCGGATCGCGCGCGCGAGGTGCTCGCACAAGCCCCGGGTGTTGTTCTTGATGAGGTGCCGACGCCATTGCAGGCAGCGGGCAAAGACCCGAGTTTCGTGGGTCGTGTTCGCGCAGACCAGTCCGCGCCCGAAGGCAAGGGCCTCGTAGTGTTCATCTCCAACGACAATCTGCGCAAGGGCGCCGCGTTGAACGCCGTGCAGATCGCCGAGCTCGTCGCGGCGAACTTGTCGGCTCCGGCTGCGGTCTGAAGTTCGGCTGTCGAATAAGAATCGACAACCTTTCGCCTTCTGAGCGCGTCTTGCGGTCAGCAGGTGTTCTGAGCGCGCCTAGAATTGTTCGGTGACCGAATCTCCTGTGAACAGCACCCACGGGCGTGACGAGACGGTGGATGTCGTTCTCATTGGTGGCGGAATCATGAGCGCCACCCTGGGAACACTCCTCGCTGAACTCCAGCCAGACTGGAAGATCGCCGTCTACGAACGTCTGCACGATGTCGCGCTCGAAAGTTCGAACGCCTGGAACAACGCGGGCACCGGTCACGCTGCCCTGTGCGAGCTCAACTACATGCCCGCAGGCAAAGACGGTTCCGTCGACGCGGCAAAGGCGATCTCGATCAACGAGCAGTTTCAGCTGAGTCGCCAGCTGTGGTCGACGCTCGTCGACGAAGGTGTGCTCGACGCGCCCACGACGTTCATCAACTCGACCCCTCACATGACGTTCGTTCGCGGTGAGAAAGATGTGGCCTACCTCAAGAAGCGCTACGAGGCGCTCAAGAAGGAGCCGCTGTTCGCCGGAATCGAATACTCCGAAGATTCACGCGTCATCAACCAGTGGGCACCCTTGCTGATGCAGAAGCGCCGCAAGACCGATGAGCCATTCGCCGCCACCCGCGTTCCGGCGGGAACCGACGTTGACTTCGGCGCACTCACCCGCCAACTCTTCACTCACCTTCAGGCGAAGGGGGCCGACGTTGTCACCAATCGCGAGGTGCGAAAGCTCAAGCGTCTGAAGGACGGCACCTGGGACATTCACTGGCGCAACTCGCTGGGCCGTACGCCCGGAAAAACGAATGCACGATTCGTGTTCGTCGGCGCCGGTGGCTGGGCGATCAAGCTGCTGCAGAGCTCGGGCATCCCTGAGATCTCAGGCTACGGAGTGTTCCCGATCGGTGGGCAGTGGCTCAAAACATCGAACCCTGAGATCGTCGCGCAACACCAAGCCAAGGTGTACTCGCAGGCATCAGTCGGCGCTCCGCCGATGTCGGTTCCTCACCTCGACACGCGCGTAGTTGACGGTGAGACTTCGTTGCTGTTCGGACCATTCGCGACGTTCAGCCCGAAGTTCTTGAAGAACGGTTCGATGTTCGACATCGTCACCCAGGTGCGCCCCGGCAACCTGTGGCCCATGCTGAAAGTCGCCATCGACAATCCGAGCCTGATCACCTATCTCATGAGCGAGCTCGTCAAAAACCACAAAGCCAAGGTCGACAGCCTCCGCACCTTCGTGCCCACGGCCAAGGATGACGACTGGGAGCTTCTTCAAGCGGGCCAGCGCGCGCAGGTCATGAAGAAGGACAAAGACAAGGGCGGCGTGCTGCAATTCGGTACCGAGGTCATCACCGGGGCCGATGGCTCTATCGCTGGTCTGCTCGGCGCGTCTCCGGGCGCGTCAACGGCGGTGTCGATCATGCTGAACCTGTTGAACACGTGCTTCCCCGACCGGATCGACGAGTGGGAGCCTCGCTTGCGTGAGCTCATTCCTAACTTTGGCGAGTCGCTCAACCCGCAGCCCGCTGTTGCCAAGAAGGTGCTTGGCGAGACCGCAGACACACTTTCGCTCACCGCCTAGGTTTGGCAGATTGCCGCGGTCGCTGACACAAGCGCTCCGGCGGTTCCGTAGACTCTGCGGGTGGCCAAACTGTACTTCCGCTACGGAGCGATGAACTCCGGCAAGTCAACATCGCTTCTTCAGGCCGCGTACAACTATGAAGAGCGCGGCCAGCATGTGTTGCTGGCGAAGCCCGAGATCGACACTAAAGGCGCTGACCAGATCGACAGTCGACTGGGTGTGAAGCGCACGGTGGACTTTCTGATTCGCCCCGATGACGATTTGCGAGCGCTGTTCAACGAGCACCGAGCACGCGCTCGCCGTGCCGCTTCAGAAGCCCTGATTCCAGAAGAAGCCGATCAAGCCGCGCAAGCCGATGTCGCCTGCTTTCTCGTCGATGAAGCGCAGTTCCTGACGCGCGATCAGGTGGATGACCTGCTGCGGATCGTGGTTTTAGACGGCGTTCCGGTGCTGGCGTACGGTATTCGCACCGACTTTCAAACCCAAGCGTTCCCTGGTTCGCGACGACTGCTCGAACTGGCGCACAGCCTCGAAGAGCTGAAGACCATCTGTCGTTGCGGAAGCAAAGCGCTCTTCAATGCTCGGCTTGTCGGTGGGCGTTTCGTCTTCGACGGCGATCAGGTAGCGATCGACGAGTTGACGGCTGAGCGCGTGACGTACGAGTCGATGTGCGCGGACTGCTATCTGCGAGAATCCGGCGGGCGTCTCGGCTGACTAGGCTGGGAGCATGCGCGTTCTTCTTGCCGGCGGCGCCGGTTACATCGGCACTCACACGGCGATTTCTCTTCTGAGCAACGGCCACGAAGCGGTGCTTCTTGACGACCTCTCGGGCACACATGCTGTGGCAGCCGAGCGCGTCGAAGCAATCAGCGGCAAGAAGGTGCCGCTGATTGTCGGCGACGCCGCGGACGACGACGTCGTGGCGGCAGCGTTTGACGACTACGGCCCGTTTGACGCGATCATTCACCTTGCGGCGTTCAAAGCCGTGGGGGAGTCAACGCAGAAGCCGCTGGACTACTACTCGAACAACTTGGACACTACCTACGCGTTGCTGCGCGTCGGGCTCAGCCGAGGAATTCGGTCGTTTGTCTTCTCGAGCACCGGCACCGTCTACTCAGACCCGGCAGACCTCCCTTTCACCGAGGAATCAACGACGAGTGTCGACTTGTCCAACCCCTACAGCAAGTCGAAGCGCATGAACGAGGTGGTCATCGAAGACGTGGCCAGAGTCAACCCTGATGTGAACTTCACGGTGCTGCGTTACTTCAACCCTGTCGGCGCTCACCCGAGCGGCTTGATCGGCGAAGACCCCGCCGGCATTCCGAACAACCTCATGCCCTTCGTCTCGCGAGTGGCGGTGGGCTCTCTTGAGCGCGTGGGAATCTTCGGCGATGACTATGACACCCCTGACGGCACCGGGCTTCGCGACTACATCCATGTCGTGGATCTGGCCGAGGGCCACGTCGTCGCGCTCGAGCAAGCCGCTGCCGGCTACTGCGTGTACAACCTCGGCACTGGCACGCCTGTGAGCGTGAAAGAGCTGGTGGCTGCGTTTGAGAAGGCTGTGGGGCGCGAACTTCCCCAGGTCATTCTCGATCGGCGCCCGGGTGATGTGGCGGCGACCTATTGCGACCCGGCGAAGGCGAAGAGCGATTTCGGCTGGGTGGCCAAACTCGGCATAGACGACGCGTGCCGTGACTATTGGAACTGGCAGTCGCAGAACCCGAACGGCTACGCCGGCTCATAGAACTTGAGTGTGGTCTGACCACCCGCTAGTGTGGTCAGACCATTACGAAGGAGTCTGTGTGCCCACCACTGTGCGCGCGTGGCAGGTCGTTCTCGAGAAGATCGAGTCGGATCTGCTCGAAGGCCGGCTATCGCCGGGTGATCATCTGCCCCCTGAGCGCGAACTGTCGACCTCTCTCGGCATCGGACGTTCGAGCGTGCGTGAGGCGCTGCGCGTGCTCGAAGTCATGGGACTCATACGCACCGGCACCGGCTCAGGCCCGTCTTCCGGCGCGATCATCATCGCCACTCCGCGGGGCGGCATGGCTGCGCTTCTCAGGCTGCAAGTAGCAGCACAAGGGTTTCCCCTCGACGACGTTGTGCAGACACGACTTGTGCTGGAATCTGCGGTTGCACGCGCTTTGGCCACGAGCGCAGAGGCTGATACTGCCCCCGTGCATGCCGTTGTCGCTGCGATGGACAGCGAGACGCTCACCGCTGCCGAGTTTCTCGTGCTCGACGCCCAGCTGCACCTCGCGCTCGCCGAAGCATCCGGAAACGTCGTCATCGCCGCCGTGATGGCGGGACTGCGTGAAGCGATCGAGTCATACGTTCAGGCGGGAGCAGCCGCGATCTCCGACTGGGATGCGACCGCGCGCCGCTTGCGCGAAGAACACCACGCCATTCTTGACGCCATCGACACCCACGACTCCGATCGTGCCGTCACTCTCATCCACGATCACATCACCGGCTACTACGCGCACGCGGGTCTAGCCCGCGACGTGCAGTGAATCCTCGCATCGAAAGGCACCACATGGTCACCCGGCAAGTCCCCAACCCCAAAGAGCTGCTCGAACTGATGCAGTTCAAAAAGCCCGAACTCGATGGCCGCAAACGCCGGCTCGATTCGGCGTTGACGATCGCCGACCTTCGCAGCATCGCCAAGCGACGCACGCCCAAGGCCGCGTTCGACTACACCGATGGCGCCGCCGAAGGTGAGCTCTCGCTCGCTCGCGCTCGCCAGGCGTTCGAAGACATCGAGTTTCACCCCGGCATTCTTCGCCCCGCTCCCGATGTAGACACCTCAGTAGAAATCTTGGGGGGCCGCAGCGCTCTTCCGTTCGGAATTGCGCCGACGGGATTCACGCGGCTCATGCAGACCGAGGGTGAGATCGCTGGTGCCGGCGCTGCCGCCGCAGCAGGAATCCCGTTCACCCTCTCGACGCTCGGTACGACTTCGATCGAAGATGTGAAGGCAGCGAACCCACACGGGCGCAACTGGTTTCAGCTCTACGTGATGCGTGACCGAGAGATCTCCTATGGCTTGGTGCGCCGTGCAGCTGAAGCTGGTTTCGACACACTGCAGTTCACCGTCGACACGCCGGTTGCTGGAGCGCGACTTCGTGACAAGCGCAACGGATTCTCGATTCCGCCGCAACTGACTTTGGGCACCATCATCAATGCGATTCCGCGTCCGTGGTGGTGGATTGACTTCCTCACCACGCCATCGCTCGAGTTCGCATCGCTCAGCACCACCGGCGGCACCGTCGGCGAGCTGCTTGACTCCGCGATGGACCCGACCATCAGCTATGACGACCTCGCGGTCATCCGTGACATGTGGCCCGGCAAGCTCGTCGTCAAGGGCGTGCAGAACGTCGAAGACTCCAAGCGACTCATCGACGCCGGCGTCGACGGCATCATTCTGTCGAACCACGGCGGGCGCCAGCTCGACCGCGCTCCGATCCCGTTCCACTTGCTGCCCCAGGTCGTGCGAGAAGTCGGCAAGGACGCAACAGTCATGGTGGATACCGGCATCATGAACGGTGCCGACATCGTGGCATCCATCGCCCTCGGCGCGAAATTCACTCTGATCGGCCGCGCGTACCTCTATGGTCTGATGGCTGGTGGCCGCCAGGGCGTCGACCGCACCATCGGCATTCTGCGCAGCGAGATTGAGCGCACGATGCGTCTGCTCGGTGTGGCGTCGCTCGACGAGCTTGAGCCCAAGCACGTGACGCAGCTGCAGCGTCTCGCGCCGGTGAACAAGCCCGCAGCGCGCCGCACGCCGCGCGCGACAGCCGCGGCGAAGAAGGTCTAACCGCTGCTGAACGCCATCGCGCCCTGTGCCGTCTCGCTTCGAGGCGGCACAGGGCGTGGTGGTCTCAGCGGGTGGGCAGCGTCGGAAGCAACTCGTCGAGGTATGAGGCGGTGTCTTCCCAACCTTCGACCGCGTGACAGGGAACGCCCATCGCGAGCACGGGATAGTCGTTGCCGTCCGGATCGAGACGGTCGCCGATGAACAGCATCTCGTCGAGCGGAATGCCTGTCGCTTCAGACAGCTGGTTCATGCCGTAGGCCTTGTCGATTCCCCGATGCGTGATGTCGACAGAGGTTGAGCCGCCAGAGCGAACTTCGAGGTCAGGGATGGCGGCAGCGACGGCCGCGCGCAGAGTGTTCTTCTTCTCGCCGGTGGGATCCCACGCGGTCTTGGCTTCGAGCGGAGCTTTCTGTCCCAGCGCCGAGAAGGTGATCTGCGAGCCGCGGTCTTCAAGAATGGCGCCCCACGTCTCTTCTGCCCACAGCCCCAGTCGACGGGCTTCGCGTTCCACCGCGGCGAGGGCGCGCGACTTCTCATCGTCGGTCAGTGAGTGGGCGTAGACGGTGTGGATTCCGGACTCGTTCAGCAGGTAATACTGCGTGCCGCACGTGGGAAGCAGGTGGATGTGCGCGAGAACCGCCGGCGTTGTGTTCGGAAGCATGTCGACCACCTGGGCAGTGAACTGTGCGAGATGCCCACCCGAGATGATGGCGACCTCCACGCGTTCGGCGAGTGCGATCAGCTGAGCGCCGATGCGCGGGTCAATGGCGCTCTTGGATGGCGCAAGGGTGTCGTCCAGATCGAAGGCGACGAGGCGAGGGGTGGTGCCGGCGGTCATCAGAACTCCTGCGTGTCGGGGAAAATAAAGGGCCCCACCTCGCGGTAGGGCCCTGTAGTTGTGTCGGGGTGACAGGATTTGAACCTGCGGCCTCTTCGTCCCGAACGAAGCGCGCTACCAAGCTGCGCCACACCCCGTGGCAACCCTGCGAGTCTACCCGATCACGTGGCCTGCGCCGAACCGGCGGCAGGATCAGGTGCGCTCACCTGCGGCAAGAGCGTGATGAGGGATGCTTCTGGCCGGCAGGCGAATCGGACGGGCGCAAAGATCGAGTGGCCCAGTCCCGCGCTTACGTTGAGAGGGACCGCACGGCCGTCGTGAGACCAGGTGCTGAGGCCGCGTGCTTGATCGAGCGGGATGTCGCAGTTGGCGACGAGGGCGCCGTAGCCGGGCAGACGCACCTGCCCGCCATGCGTGTGGCCGGCGAACAGCGCATCCGCGCCGAGTTCGGTGAATGCGTCTAGCACCTTGCGGTACGGCGCGTGGGTGACGCCAAGGGTCACTGTCGCCGCCGAGTTTCTGCGCATCTCATCGATCGCGTCGGGAAGCAGGTCGAGGCGGTCCCAACCGCGGTGAGCGTCGCTGATACCGAAAGTATCGATGGCAGTGCCGTTGACCGTGATCGTGTGTGCGGCGTTGTTGAGCGGGAACCACCCGAGCTCATCGGTGAAGTAGGCGTCGAGCGCGCCGGTGTCGAGGGGTTCTTCGGCCACGGTCACTTTTGATGGTCCCGTGAAGTACTTGAACGGGTTGCGCGGTGACGGTGCGGCATGGTCGTTCGATCCGTGCACGTAGACGCCCGGAATTCCCCGCATCGTAGCGAAGGCGGTTCGGATACCGCGCAGACCTTCGGAATGGCCCAGGTTGTCGCCCGTGTTGACGATCAGATCGGGCTTCAAATCAGCCAGACGAGAGATCCACTGCTGCTTGCGGTGTTGCCACGGTGCCATATGGGCGTCAGACAGATGCAGCACGCGGATCGGTGACTCGCCGTGCGGGAGCACCCGAATCTCGTGCTCGCGCACGGTGAACAGATACCGTTCGATACCGATGCCCCACACCGCGGCGCCTGCGCCGACCGCCCCCACTGCGCCAAGCGCGGTGAGGGCGGCACGGGTAAAGCTCACGGCTTAGCCATTGTCGTCGTCGTCGTCATCATCGTCGTTGCCGCCACCGCCATCGCCATCGCAATCAGGCGAGACGTAGTTGATCGTGATGCTCGTGTTCTTCGTCACCGCTTCGCCAGCGGCGGGCGACGTGCCCGTTACCGACTCGCCGCTGGCATTCTCGTCTTCGGAACACGACGAGCTGATACGCCCGAAGCCGGCTGCGCGCAGCGCGGATTCTGCATTCGAGACGGATCCGCTGACATTCGGCACGGTGGCGCCCTGCCCGTTGCTCGGGCTGATGGTCACAACGGAGCCACCGGCTACGCGACCAGCACCCGGACTCTGTTCGGCGACGAGGCCCTCGGCCTCAGAAGAGTCAACTTCTCCGCCGACGCGAACCGTGAAGCCGGCAGCTTTCAAGGTGCTCGTAGCTTCATCGATCGACATGCCGACCACACTCGGCAAAGTCGTGTACACGGTACGTGTCAGGTTGCTATCGGGTGCCGGGAAGGCAGAACCGGGGTAGAGACGATTCGCGACGCTGGCGACGTCCTTCGTTATCAGGTAGCGCGCTTGCGAGAGTTGGTAGCCGTCGTACCAGGCGTTGAACACATCCGCTTTTCCATCGGCGTTGCCCACCCAGACCGCCGTCGCAACTGCGGTCGACGAAGAGACCAGCCAGGTCTGCAGGTTCTCGTGGGTGCCTGTCTTGCCAAGCATCGCTGTGCCGTCAAACGGGTTGCCGCTAGCACCGGTTCCGCCGTATGCCATTACGCCTTCAAGCGCATAGGCGGCGGTTGCCGCGACCGCGGGGTCGAGTACCTGCTCACAGGTGCGCTCGGGGAGGGCGACATCGTTGCCGTTGGAATCGGTCACCTTGTCGATCGCGCGCGGTTCGCAGTAGATGCCGTTGTTCGCGACGGTGCCGTAGGCGCTTGCCATTGCGATCGGTGAAACGGCGTTCGAGCCGATGATCGAGAATTGAGTATCGACCTTCACTTCGTTGCCGTTGCCCAGCGTCACACCCATCTTGGTTGCGTCGTTCTTGATGTCGCAGAGGTCAAGCTGCTCTGCCATCGCGAAGAACCCTGAGTTGAGAGAGTCCCGTGTGAAGCTCATCGGGGTGCCCACGTAGCCGGACTGCTTGTTGAAGTTCAAGATGGTGTCGCCGCCGAAGTTGACCCAGTCGCCGCCGCACGAGTTCGTCAGACTGTCGATTTCGCGCACTTGTCCGTTGAGCACCTCGTTGACGGAACGGCCCTGCTCGAGCCAGTCGATGAGCGTGAAGATCTTGAACGTTGAACCGACGCTGAAGCCCGCCGAGCCACCGAATTCCGTGTCGCCGGCGTAGACGATAGAAGAGTAGCTCGGGTCGTCGGTGATCGACTCGCTGAACTTGGTGTTCTGAGCGATGCTCAAAATGCGTCCGGTGCTCGGCTCAACGTTGGTTGCCACAGCGCCGAACTTGGTGTTGTCAAGCGACGTGGGAGTCCATGTTGAGACGCTCTGCTGCGCCGCGTTCTGAAGTTCCCAGTCGAGCGTCGTGTACACGTTGAGTCCACCGCGACGCAGCAGTTCGGTGCGTTCTTCGTCAGTCTCGCCGAAGGCGGGATCCGCTTCGATCACATAGCGCACGTACTGGCAGAAGTACTCGGCTCCCGTCGCGGCGGTGCAGCCGGTTTTGGGTGTGGTGATGTTGGGCACGATCGGTGCCTCGTAGGCCTCGTCGTGTTGCTCCTGGGTGATCTTGCCGTCTTCGAGCATGCGGTCGAGCACATACTGCTGACGCTGCTTCGTCAGAGCGTAGCCGTCTTCTTCGGAGTTCAGCGCGACACCCTCAGAGTTGGTGATCGTGCCGCCCTTCATGTCGATGCGGTACGTGTTGGGGTTCTGCACCATACCCGCGAGGGTGGCCGCCTGTGCGTAATCGAGGTCGGCTGCCGAGACGCCGAAGTAGTACTTGGCGGCGGCATCGATGCCGTAGGTGGTGCCACCGAAGTTCGCAATGTTCAGGTATCCCAGAAGAATCTCGTTCTTCGAGTACTTCTGTTCCAAAGCGATGGCGTAGCGCATCTCCTGGAGCTTGCGCTCGATGCCGTCGCTGCCCGCGGCGGTGGTCGCCTCGCTCCAGCAGTTGATCTTGATCTCTTCGCTCTTGGCGATCAATTCGTCACCCGTGGGCGCGACGACGTCCTCGCCGCTCTCTTCCGCAGCTGCTTCGGCCGCAGCGTTGAGCTCTGTGCGTGCCTGGTCGTTGGCGTCTGCCTCACACCGCTGCACGAGAATGTTCTTCACGTACTGTTGGCTGATCGTCGATCCACCCTGGGTCTCGCCGCCGCCCTGGATGTTGCTGAGCAGCGCGCGGCTGGTGCCGATGAGGTCGACGCCGCCGTGCTGGTAGTAGCGGGGGTCTTCACTCGAGAGCACTGCGTCATACATCGCGGGCGCCACCTCGTCGTACTCGACGGGGGAGCGGTTCTGGTCGTAGAACTGCGTGAGCACCTTGTCGTTGCCCTCGGAGTCCTTCGCATAGATCGTCGTCGGCAGCATCAGCTCGTCGATCTCCAGCACACTGGGGAGATTGTCGAAGAGGGTGATGGCGCTCGATGCGGCGTTGCCAGACAGCGCGATGGCAGGGGTCACTGTCGCGCTGATGAGAATTCCGGCTACGGCGCTCAGGCCGATGATTCCGGCAAGGCCCCCGAGCACGCCGCTAGCTGTCCGTTTGGTTCCAGGCATAGGCTTGATCGTAGGGGAGAACCCTGGGCGATCCCTTTACCGGCAAGCGCTCACGGGCTAATTCCCAGCGTTTACCGGCCTGATATTCAAAGTCTTCGACAGGAGTCGCAATGACGACGTGGGAATACCTCACAACACCTCTACTCATTCACAACACCGCCGCCATTCTCAATAACTGGGGAAAGCAAGGGTGGGAGCTGGTGCAGGTGGTGCCTGGTCCCGAAGGTGGGCTGGTGGCCTACTTCAAACGTCCGACCGGCGGCGGTGAGGCCAACGCTGGGCTTGGTGCGGCAGCAGAGGCTGCAAAGCAGTTCGGCGAGAGCTGATGTCGGTGAGCGTTTCTGAACGACTGGCTGAGCTCGGTATCGAGATCCCGAATGTCGTGCCTCCCGTAGCCGCGTACATCCCCGCCAAGGTCCACGGTGATCTGGTGTTCACCTCGGGCCAGCTTCCAATGGTTGCGGGTGCGCTTCCTGCGACGGGGAAGGTTGGTGAGGGCGATGACCACGTGTCGCCGGCAGACGCGAAGAGCTACGCCCGCCAGTGTGCGCTGAACGCCATCGCGGCCGCGGCCGCTGTCGCGGGAGGCGTGAACGAGCTCTCGGGTGTGCTCAAGGTGGTGGGTTTCGTCTCATCGGATCCGGAGTTCACCGGCCAGCCGGGCGTCATAAACGGTGCGAGCGAGATTCTCGCTGAGATCTTCGGTGACGCCGGTGTGCACGCTCGGTCGGCTGTGGGTGTGCCGGTACTGCCGCTTGATTCGCCGGTTGAGGTTGAGGTCATCTTCACTCGCGTGTGATCGACGATAAGAGGGATGCTGCGACGCGTATCGCGCTGCAGCATCCCTCTTTCTTGTTTGTGGGCGGCTACTTCACCTGGGCCGAGATGACGCTCATGACCGCGGTGTCGGCGAGCGTGGTCGTGTCTCCGACCTCGCGTCCTTCGGCGACATCGCGCAACAGTCGTCGCATGATCTTTCCCGAACGCGTCTTCGGCAGCTCGTTCACGATGTACACGTCGCGAGGGCGAGCGATAGGCCCGATCTGCTCTCCCACCCAGCTCCGAATCGAATGGCCCAGTCCCTCGGGGGTATGCGCATCCAGGTATGACTGCTTGATGATGACGAACGCCACGACCGCCTGGCCGGTGGTCTCGTCGGAGGCTCCCACGACCGCGGCTTCTGCGGTCGCATCGTGCCCCACGATTGCTGACTCGATCTCGGTGGTCGAAAGCCGGTGGCCCGACACGTTCATGACATCGTCGACGCGCCCGAGAAACCACACATCGCCGTCGTCATCGAGGCGCGCGCCGTCACCAGCGAAATAGAAGCCCTGCGCGTGGAATTTCTCCCAGTACGTCTCAACGAAGCGTTCGGGGTCGCCCCAGATTCCGCGCAGCATTGCCGGCCACGGCTCGGTGACGACGAGCAAGCCGCCGTTGCCATTGCCGACGTGGGTGCCGTCTTCGTTCACCACGTCAATGCTGATGCCGGGCACGGGAACCTGAGCGCTGCCCGGTTTCGTCTCGGTGACCCCCGGCAGCGCCGAGATCATGATGGCGCCGGTTTCTGTCTGCCACCACGTGTCGACGATCGGTGCCAGATTGTTGCCGATGATCTCCCGGTACCACATCCATGCTTCGGGGTTGATGGGTTCGCCGACCGAACCGAGCAGACGCAGCGACGACAGATCGAACTTTTTGGGAATGGCGCGACCGAGCTTCATGAACGAGCGGATTGCGGTCGGCGCGGTGTACAGAATGGTCACGCCGTACTTCTCGACCAGCTCCCACCAGCGACCGGGGTGCGGCGAGTCGGGAGTGCCTTCGAACAAGACCTGTGTCGCGCCGTTGGCCAGCGGGCCATAGGTCACGTAGCTGTGGCCGGTCACCCACCCGATATCGGCTGTGCACCAGTACACGTCGGTTTCGGGGTGCAGGTCATGAACGACCTTGTTGGTAAACGTCGCCTGGGTGAGGTAGCCGCCAGACGTATGCAGAATTCCCTTGGGCTTACCCGTGGTTCCCGAGGTGTAGAGGATGAACAGCGGGTTCTCAGCTGGAAATGCCTGAGCTTCGTGATCTTTGGATGCTGCGGGCACGACGTCGTGCCACCAGAGGTCGCGCCCTTCAGTCCAATCGACGTCGTTCTCGCCCCGTTTGACGACGAGAACGTGTTCGACGCTCTCTTGAGCGCCGGAACCGTTGCGGTCGGCGAGCGCCATGTCGACAGCCGGCTTCAGCGCCGAGACTTTGCCCTTGCGATAGCCGCCGTCTGCAGTGATGACCAGTTTCGCTCCGGCATCGTCGATGCGCGAGCGCAGGCTATCGGCAGAGAATCCGCCAAAGACGACCGAGTGAATCGCCCCGAGGCGAGCAACCGCCAGCATCGAGGCGACCGCCTCGGGAATCATCGGCAGGTAGATCGCCACCCGGTCACCCTGGCCGATACCGAGACCGGTGAGTACGTTCGCGAGGCGCTTCACCTCGTCGGTGAGTTCTGCGTATGTGATGCGACGTTCATCGCCGGGCTCGCCCTCCCAGAGCAACGCGACACGGTCGCCGTTTCCGGCTTCTACGTGTCGGTCGAGGCAGTTGTAGGCGACATTGAGCTCTCCGTCGTCGAACCACTTTGCGAAAGGGGGGTTGGACCAGTCAAGAACCGCGGTGAACGGCTTGTGCCAGTGCAAGTCTCGGGCTTGCTGCGCCCAGAACGCCTCGCGGTCGGCGCGGGCGTGCTCATAGAGCCCGACCGTGCCGATGGCGTTGGCACCGAAGGATTCCGAGGGCGCGAACTTGCGATTCTCGTTCAGGAGGTGGTCAATCTGGCTACTCATGTGAGCGCGCTCCTTTGCGGGCTGTAAGTGAAGCACCGGAGTGCCGGTGAGCTTGTGTGAAATCTACATTCGGGTGGGCGTTGTGACTACCTCCGATAGTAGGGAGCGTATGAATCTGGAATTCAACCCGACATATCGCCACGCGACGCAAGCGATTTATTGGCTGCGAACCCTGTTGTCGCCTAGGCTCATCATCGCCCGAACGTTGATTCGTGCTTCGCAGCGTCCACCTCACCCCCGACTAGTGACGCTGCGCGCGGCGGCATCCCATTCCCCCCATTGGGATGCCGCCCCCGTTTTCTCGCACGGTTCTCGGGCCCTTCCGCTGCGGTTCCTCCCCACCAACTGCTGGTGCAACGCAGCCCACCGTTCAGACGGCAGACCCCGACCGGCGCCCCGCTGAGTCATAGCGTCGCTGCATGCCTGAAGCGTTTGTCGTTCGTCCGCGAACGGCCATCCCTGGCGGCGCCTCGATCGCTTCGTCGCCCGTCGCCGCGCGCAAGCCGGCAGCCCTGCCGCCAGCGCTGCAACCATTGGCGGAATTTCTCGACGACCCGAACACCACCGACGTGTTCATCAATCCAGACCAACGCCTGTTCGTCGACAAAGGCGCGGGACCGTGCGCGGTCGAAGGGTGGCGTGCCACGGAACAAGAAGTTCGTGCCCTCGCGGTAGACCTGATCGCGTTGGGCGATCGTCATATAGACGATGCGCACCCCTGCGTTGACGTTCGGCTCGGCGATGGCATCCGCGTGCACGCGGTGCTGCCACCGATCTGCGTCGGAGGTACGGCACTGTCGATACGTATTCCACGGCTAGACCGGCCGAGCCTCGCAGACCTGCAGCAATCGGGAATGTTCTCGCAAGCGCTCCGAGGGCGCTTGGACCGGTTGGTCGATCGCCGCGAGAACGTGCTGATCACCGGGGCCGCGGGAGCAGGAAAAACGACCCTGCTGGGGGCGATGCTCTCCGCGGTGCCCGCGACAGAGCGCATTATCACCATTGAAGATGTCGCCGAATTGCGCCTCAGTCATCCGCACCATCTCCGACTGGAATCTCGGCAGGCGAACCTCGAGGGTGCGGGTGGGGTCGCGATGGCTCAACTGGTGCGAGAAGCCCTGCGCATGCGTCCAGACCGACTCGTGGTCGGAGAATGCAGAGGGCCCGAGATTCGGGAGTTGCTTTCGGCCCTGAACACCGGCCATGACGGTGGGGCAGGCACGGTGCATGCCAACAGCCTTGACGACGTCAGCGCGCGGCTCGAAGCCCTCGGCGCTCTCGCGGGTCTCGACGACGTCTCGCTGGCCCGCCAGGTGACGAGTGCGATCGCTTGCGTGATTCATGTTCGACGGGCCGACGACGGGCAGCGCCGCGTCGATGGCATCGGACGCCCGGTGCTCGCCGCGTCGGGCCGTCTCGCAATTGAGAAGGCGCAATGGGCAGACGAGTGAACGGCGACGCCGCGGCCGACTCGGCTGAAGTCATCCTGCACCTGGCGGTGCTGCTCGAAGCAGGCTTGCCGCCGGTGCGGGCGTGGGAGTACCTGGCGTCTGTGGGCCAGCAGGAGGCGCTGAGAGTCGCGCGCGCCTGCGAGCGGGGCGAGAAGCTCGTCGACGCAATCGCGGGCATCGGCGCGAACACCGGCCAGCAGTCGTGGCGTGAAGTGTCTGTCGCCTGGTCAATCGCAGCTACGGTGGGTGCGCCCCTTGCGCAGAGTCTGCGCAATATCGCGGTTGCGATGCGCGATACCCGTGATGTCGCTGATGAGGTGCGGGTGGTCCTCGCTGAGCCCGCGGGCACTGCCAGGCTTATGGGCTGGCTTCCCCTCGTCGCAATCGGGCTCGGATTCGCACTCGGCGTTGACACCGTCGGTGTCTTGTTCACCAATCCCATCGGTGTTGCATGTCTGGTGGGAGGAATTGTTCTCGTGCTGGTGGCACGTCGGTGGACTGCGACTCTCGCGAGAGCGGCTGCCGCTGACGTTGCGCTGCCCGGGCTCGGCGCCGAACTGGTCGCTATCGCCCTGAGCGGGGGCGTAGCAATTGAACGCGCACGATCGCTTGTCAGCGAAGCGGGGTTTGCGATCGACGATGACACCGATTCGCTGCTTGCTCTCTCGCGCACCGCCGGCGTCCCCGCGCTCGAACTGCTTCGCGCGTCGGCGGTGCTGGCCCGTCATCGTGCTCGAACCGAGGGGCGCCTTCGTGCCGCGCGTCTATCGACGAGATTGCTTCTGCCCCTCGGCGTGTGCACTCTGCCAGCCTTTCTGCTTCTGGGCGTTGCGCCCATGCTGCTCGGCGTGCTGTCGAGCGTCAGCATCCAACTTTGAACGTGCCCACTCTCACCCCATCGATTGGAGAACACCCATGACAATCCCTACCCTCACCCGCCGCCGGGCTCAACGGCTCTTCGTCGACCCGCTGGCAAACGACGCCGGCGCGGCGACCGCGGAGTACGCGATCGCGACAATGGCCGCCGTGGCGTTCGCCGGGCTTCTCGTGGTGATCATGCGAAGCGACGAGGTGCGCGGAATCTTGACCGATCTGGTGCGCCGTGCATTGAGCGTTCAGTGATCTCCCGCGGACTCGGCGGTCGCCGTTTCGCGGATCGCGGCGCGGTGACGGCTGAGTTCGCGGTCTCACTGCCAGCGATCGTTGTCGTCATCATGTTGGCCGCGGGAGCACTCAACGTCTGCGCGCGCCAGGTTCGACTGCAAGACGCCACTGCTGATGCCGCGCGATTGGCCGCGCGCGGCGAAAGCACACAACGCATAGACGCTGCACTGTCTGCCGCAGCAGCGACGGGCGGCGTCGATCATCGTGGTGATGGACTCGTCTGTGTGAACGCGACAGCACCGGCGCTGTTCATTGAGCTCACCGCTACCGGCTGTGCGCTCGAAGGCGGATGGTGATGGCTGGCGCAGTGGCGGCTGCGGGGGTCGTGGCATTGACCGCAACACTCTCAGTAGCGCTGGTGACAGCAGGGTCTGCTCACGTCGTTTCACAACGGCTCGCCGCCGCGGCTGACTCGGCAGCGCTCGCCGCCGCCGATGCTGCTTCGGGCGCGGCGACCGGTCTTCCGTGTGAGCGTGCAGCCCAAGTGGCGCAGGCGCTCGGGGTGCAAGTTTCACACTGTCAGCTCAGTGGACTGGTTGCCACGGTGACCGTGGCAACCACGTTTGCTGGCCTGCCCGCCGCAGCATCTGCGCGGGCTGGTCCGCCACGCTGAGCGTCGCGCACAAAGATCACGTCCGGTTCTGACGTGTATGGTTTGCGACGAAGGAAGGACGCCCCCGTTGGCAGAAGGCAAGAAGCTCGTCATCGTTGAGTCACCCACCAAGATGAAGTCGATCCAGGGTTATCTCGGCGACGGCTATGAAGTTCTCAGCTCGGTTGGACACATTCGAGATCTCGCGGACAAGAAGAGTATCCCTGCGGAAAAAAAGCAGGCCTATGGCAAATACTCGATCGACGTCGACAACGGATTCGATCCGTACTACGTCGAGAGCGACCGCGGCAAGAAGACCGTCACCGAGTTGAAGCGCGCACTGAAAGGCGCCGACGAGCTCCTGCTCGCGACTGATGAAGACCGCGAGGGCGAAGCCATCGCGTGGCACCTGCTTGAAACGCTGAAGCCCAAGGTGCCGGTCAAACGGATGGTGTTCCACGAGATCACCAAGGACGCAATTGAAGCAGCGGTGCAGAACACCCGCGAGCTTGATCTTGCTCTGGTGGATGCTCAAGAGACGCGCCGTATTCTTGACCGACTCTACGGCTGGGACGTCAGCCCCGTGCTGTGGTTCAAGGTTCAGCAGGGCACTTCTGCGGGCCGCGTGCAGTCAGCTGCGACTCGCATGGTTGTTGAGCGCGAGCGCGAACGCATGGCTTTCGTGTCAGCGTCGTATTGGGGCATCGATACCGTGGCCGCCAAAGCGGCTGACTCGTTTGGTGCACGGTTGGTGCGTGTCGATGGCGCGCCCTTGGCCCGCGGCACCGACTTCGACGACATGGGCGTGCTCAAGAAGGCCGTTCTGGTTCTCGACGAAGCAGCGGCTCGCGAACTCGCCGCCGCCATCGAGAGCACCGGTACGGCGACGGTCTCGGGCGTAGAAGCAAAGCCGGGCACGCGCAGTCCTCGAGCTCCGTTCACCACATCCACACTTCAGCAAGAAGCCGGTCGCAAGCTGTCGATGAGCGCGAAGCACGCCATGAGCGTGGCACAGCGCTTGTATGAAAAGGGCTTCATCACCTATATGCGAACCGACTCAACCGCGCTGTCAAAGCAGGCGGTTGAAGCGGCACGAGAGCAGGCCGTCGCTCTTTACGGCGACAAGGCCGTACCGGCGACGCCGCGGGTCTACCGCAGCAAGTCAAAGAACGCGCAGGAGGCGCACGAAGCGATCCGCCCCTCTGGCGACACCTTCCGCACTCCGTCTTCGGTTTCGGGTGAGCTTGACCGCGATGAGCTGCGCGTCTACGACCTGATCTGGAAGCGCACCATGGCTAGCCAGATGTCTGATGCGAAGTATGAAACCACGACGATCACTCTCGAGGCTGAGGCAGCTGGCAAGCGCGCCGAGTTCACCGCATCGGGCACCGTGTACACCTTCAAAGGCTTTCTCGAAGCGTATGAAGAAGGCCGCGACGAAAAGCGCAGTGACGACGACAAGAACGAAGAACAGTCGTTGCCTGCTGTCGTCGCCGGCGATGTACTGCAGCTCAGCGATGTTGAGCCCAAGGGGCACTCAACCAGCCCGAAGCCTCGATACACCGAAGCGAGTCTCGTCAAGGCGCTCGAAGAAAAGGGCATCGGTCGCCCATCGACCTTCGCGAGCATTATCGACGTCATTCTGAACCGCGGCTACGTCACCAAACGGGGTCAGGCACTGATTCCGACGTGGCTCGCGTTCAGCGTGATTCGGCTGCTCGAGGAGCACTTCGCTGACCTCGTCGACTACGACTTCACCGCAGCGCTCGAAGACGATCTCGATGCGATCGCACGAGGCGAACAGCAACGTGTTGACTGGTTGAAGGACTTCTACTTCGGCTCGGAAGACCATGTCGGCTTGCGAAACATCGTCGAGAATCTCGGCGAGATTGACGCTCGAGCACTCAACTCGACACCGATTGGCGGTGTGGCGACTCTTCGGTTCGGCAAGTATGGCGCGTATCTGGAGATTCCCAACGCCGACGACCCAGAGGGTGAGCCGCGACGAATCAACATTCCGGAAGACCTCGCACCCGATGAGCTCACTCCGGCCAAGGCCCAAGAGCTCATCGATGCTCCCGTCGCAGGCGATCGAGTGCTGGGCGAGAACCCCGAGACCCAGAAGCTCGTTGTCGTAAAGGACGGCCGGTTCGGCCCCTACGTGCAAGAAGTAGACCCGCCTGCCGAAGAGTCTGTCGACGAGGCAACCGGCGAAGTCGTTGAGGCAGCTCCGGTTGAAAAGCCCAAGCGCGGTGCCAAAAAGCCTGCCGCTCCGAAGCCGCGCACGGCGTCGCTGTTCAAGTCGATGTCGGTGGACACCGTTGATCTTGAGACCGCACTTCGTTTGCTCGATCTGCCCCGCACGGTCGGCATCGATCCCGAGACCGAAACGCCGATCACAGCCCAGAACGGTCGCTACGGCCCTTATCTGAAGAAGGGCACTGATTCGCGCACCCTGCAGAATGAGCAACAGCTCTTCGACATCACCCTCGAAGAGGCGCTCGCGGTGTACGCGCAACCGAAATACGGTGCCCGCGCCGCAGCCAGTGCGCTGAAAGAGTTCGAAGCCGATCCCGTCAGCGAAAAGCCGATCAAGGTGAAAGACGGTCGTTTCGGGCCGTATGTCACTGACGGCGTGACCAACGTGACCATTCCTCGGGGCCAGACCCCCGACGACATCACCTACGAGATCGCCGTGCAAATGCTTGCCGACAAGCGCGCGAAGGGCCCCGCACCGAAGCGCGCAACAGCACGCAAGGCGCCAGCAAAGAAGGCGCCTGCGAAGAAGGCAACCACCACAAAAGCAGCCGCCACAAAGACAACTGCCGCGAAGAGTGCCGCATCGAAAACGACTGCCGCAAAAACGACTGCCGCAAAGACCGCTGCGGCTAAGTCTGCCGCCACAAAGACGCCGGCGAAGCGAGCGCCAGCAAAGAAGGCACCGGAGGCAAAGTGACCTCTCGCGCGTCCGAGGGATTGTGGATCACCATCGAAGGTGGCGACGGCGCGGGAAAGACCACGCAGTCGACCCTTCTCGAAGACTGGCTGCAGTCGCAGGGTCGAAACGTAGTGCGAACTCGTGAACCCGGTGGCACTGAAGTCGGCAACCTGATTCGCAACATCGTTCTGCACCACCGAGGTGACGTGGCACCCCGCGCGGAAGCGCTGCTGTACGCCGCCGACCGCGCACACCACATTGAAACCTTGGTGCGGCCTGCGCTTTCACGGGGCGACGTGGTGATCCAAGATCGCTATCTCGACTCATCCGTCGCCTATCAGGGAGCCGGGCGCGTGCTCGATTCGAACGAGGTGCGCAACCTCTCGCTCTGGGCCGCGGACGGCGCCCTCCCCGACGTCACTGTGCTTCTCGACCTTGACCCGGCGCACGCGCGCAAGCGGCTCGATGCAGATGACAAACCGTTCGACCGCCTCGAAGCTGAGGAGCTCGACTTTCACACGCGTGTGCGGGCGGCATTCCTCGCGCTCGCCGAGGCCGAGCCTGAGCGGTTTCTGGTGTTGGATGCCGCCCTGCCAGCAAGCGAGCTGGCTGCCGTCGTTCGGCATCGAGTGAGCACGCTCATCGGTGACGTCAGCACCTCGCATTAGGCTGATCCGTATGGATGCGACGGCATCGGCCGAGGTCGACCTGAACGCGCTGCCCTGGGGCAACGTATGGGGTCAAGATGCCGCGGTGGCGGCGCTGCAAGCGGCAGCATCCGACCCCAACTCCATGACCCACGCGTGGCTCATCACCGGGCCGCCAGGATCTGGACGCTCCACGCTCGCCTACGCGTTCGCTGCGGCGTTGATCGCAGAGCCTGGCGACACACACGCAATGCGGCAGGTGCTCGCCGGCGCGCATCCCGATCTTGCGGCGCTGCGCACTGAGGGCGTGATCATCACGATCAAAGATGCCAGAGCGCTCGTGGAGCGTTCCTACTTTTCTCCCTCGCTTGGCCGCTATCGCGTGATTGTCATGGAAGATGCTGATCGCATGGCAGAGCGCACCTCCAATGTGTTGTTGAAAGCACTCGAAGAACCGCCCGAGCGCACCGTCTGGGTGCTGTGTGCTCCGAGCGACGCCGACTTGCTTCCCACAATCCGCTCGCGGGTGCGCACCCTGCGCCTTCGCGAGCCCGATGTGGCCGATGTCGCCCAGTTGATCACCGAGCGCTCCGGCATCGACTATGCGGTGGCAGAGCAGTCTGCTCGGCACGCCCAGCGTCACATCGGCATGGCGCAACGCTTGGCGACAGACGATGCGTCGCGAGCGAGACGTGACGAGACGCTGCGTGCGGTGTTGCGTGTGCGCAGCGTCGGTGACGCCGTTGAAGTCGCTGGTCGGATTGTGCAGGCGGCGACTGAAGACGCGAAGGCGCTGACGGCTGAACGCGACGAAGAAGAGCGCGCCGCTCTGCTGCGAACCCTCGGCATCGTCGAAGGGCAGGCAGTGCCGCCCGCGGTGCGGTCACAGGTCTCGGCGCTGCAAGATGATCAGAAGCGACGCGGCACGCGCAGCCTTCGCGATGGCATCGACCGCGTGCTCACCGATCTTGAGTCGATGTACCGCGACGTGCTGATGATTCAGTTCGGCAACGACGGCGAACTGATCAACCTTGAAATCGAGCCAGACCTGCGTGCGATAGCGGCAGCCTGGCATCCCGAGCGCACTCTGGTGATCGTCGACCGTATAGCCGAAACTCGGCGCAACATCGAGCAGAACGCCGCGCCGCTGCTGGCGCTCGAAAGCATGCTCGTCACCGTCTCGAACGGAAGGATCCCGTGACCGCGATGGTTGCTCGAACTCCGCGGCGAATCGCCGCCATTGTTGCCGGGGTGCTGGCCGCCTCGCTCGCCCTCTCGGGGTGCCTCTACGCGCAGATCCCGGCGGAGCAACCGCGGTCATCGGCGAGTCCAGCGCCTGAAAGCGACGGGATCGCTGACGAGCTGTTGCCGTTCTACGAGCAGACTCTCGAGTGGGAGTCCTGCGAATCGGCAATGGAGTGCGCGATCGTCACCGCGCCGCTCGACTGGCAGAATCCCGGTCTCGGTGAGATCGAGTTGGCGATCATTCGCAGTCACGCGACCGGCGGCGACGCGATCGGGTCGCTGCTGACCAACCCGGGCGGCCCGGGCGCGAGTGGCCTTGGATTCATCCGCGATTCGATCAGCTACGCCGTGGGTGAAGACGTGCGAGAGAACTTCGACGTGATTGGTTTCGACCCGCGCGGAGTAGGAGCATCCACGGCGGTGACGTGCTTCACAGACCCCGCTGACATGGACTCCTATCTCTTTGACATTCCCGAGAATTCGCGCGGCTCCGACGCATGGAATGACGAGCTGCTCGCAAGCAGCGCAGAATTCGCCGCGGCATGCGAGGCGAACAGCGATGGCATCCTGCCCTACATCACAACCGACCAGTCAGCCCGCGATATGGACCTGTTGCGTGGCGTTCTCGGCGACAGCGAGTTGTACTATCTCGGCTACTCGTACGGCACGTTCTTGGGTGCCACGTACGCCAAACTGTTCCCGGAACGCGTGGGGCGGCTCGTGCTCGATGCCGCTATTGACCCCTCAGTTTCAGGGCTTGAGGTAGGCACCACGCAGGGCGTCGGATTCGAGTCGGCCCTGCGCGCATACATGGCGGACTGCATCGACGGCAGCGACTGTCCGTTCCGCGGCACCGTCGACCAAGGCATGGCTGACCTCGGCACGCTGTTGGCGGGAGCCGATCGATTCCCCCAACAAGGCGCGGACGGGCGGATGCTGGGAGCCGACACCCTGCTGACAGCGATTATCGCGGCGCTGTATTCCGAAGACAGCTGGCCATACTTGACCGCTGCGCTGACCGACACCCTCGCCGGCGACCCTGAGCTGGCGTTCACTTTGGCTGATTTCTACTACAACCGCTCCGGCGGCGTGTATCTGGACAATCAGACCGAAGCGTTCAGCGCTTACAACTGCCTGGATTATCCCAACGACTCCACGCCCGAGGATGAGGCCGCTTCACAGGCGCTTCTCGAGGCTGAAGCGCCGACTGTTGCTCCCTATTGGAGCGGACCTGATGGATGCGACGAGTGGCCCTATCCGCCGTCAGGTGTGCGCGAACCCATCGCCGCTGAGGGTGCTGACCCCATCGTTGTGGTGGGAACAACGAACGACCCGGCAACCCCGTACGAGTGGTCGGTATCGCTCGCTGAACAGCTGTCGTCGGGAGTGCTGGTCACGCGTGTCGGCGAGGGGCACTCCGGCTATAACAAGGGCAACGCCTGCGTAGACGCAGCGGTCGAGACCTACCTCATCGATGGCACGCCGCCTGAAGACGGGCTCCGCTGCGAGTGAGGGCAATTGCCAGTTCGCGCAGCGTCACCGCAGCCTGTAGGATTGATGATCGTGCATCGCTTCGGTGATGTTCGCCGCCTTAGCTCAGATGGCAGAGCGATTCACTCGTAATGAATAGGTCGAGAGTTCGATTCTCTCAGGTGGCTCAGATGCCGAAGGCCCGCCTTGTGCGGGCCTTCCTTCATATCCGCAGAACGGTGGTATCGCAGTGCCGGATCGTGCTCTCGATGCTGTACTTGAGATATTCGGTTGGGCAGGGTTCGGGCTTGGGACCGTGCTGGCCGTGATCACGCTGGGCCTGTATCTCGCTGATGGCACGTGGTTGCCGGTGCGCGCATTGATCGAAGACTCACCTGGTGGTCGAATCGCGCGATGGTTCGATGCTGACGGGGGAGTGGGCTCTGCGCAGCTGTCGCCCGATATCGATCATGCTCTGGCGGGAAAAGACGAAGCCGATGTGTTCTACCGACGCGGCACGACTGGGCAGATACGACTCACTCAGGGCTCGCCTATCGTGCGTGGGGTGCTGCTGCTGGCTCTAGGGCTGCTCGGCTTCGGGGTGGCGGCGCTTGTCGCTTCTGGGATTGTTCTCTTCGTGCGAGGGTGAGTCCCGTCCGCGCACTAGGCGAGCGCGAGCATGCCGCCGGCAGTCAGTGCGAGCGTGAGTCCAACCCACTGCACCGCCGCGACTCGCTCGCGCAGTACGACGGCAGCCAGCAGGATGGTTCCGGCGGGGTACAGCGCGGTAAGCGCCGAGACCACGGTGAGGTCGCCCACGCGCAACCCCAGCAGAATGAGGGCGTTTGCGGTGGCGTCGAGCACTCCGCACCCCACGGCGAGCACGACCGCGTTGCGTCGTGTGATCCCAAGAGCAATCGGGCCGGTGGCGTGCTCCAGATCGACGTGTCCGCTAGGGGTGCCGCCGACAGCAAAGCCGCTGGCTTCCAATGCGCTGGACGCGCTCTTGCCCCGGCGCACCGCGATCACGACGAAGCTCGCGATGATGATGCCGGTGATGATTGTGTTGGTACCGCGTCCGACGATGAGCGGAATGAGCCCGCTCTCAGGACTCGTCTGATCGATGATGATCAAGAAACCGCCGATAGCAAGCCCAGAACCCACCGCCATCACGACTCCGCGAACTGACGGTCGCACGGTATTTTCGCCCGGAATGAAACCGACCAGCACGACAGCGACGAGGGCGACCACGAGCCCGAGATAGCCCAGCACAGATAGCGTTTCGCCTTTGGCGAAGAGGCCGAACAGCATCGGCGCAATGGCAGAGACCACCGCTGTCAGCGGCGACAGAATGCTCATCGGGCCGATAGCCAGGCATGCATATAACAGCATCAGTGCGACAACGCCGACGATTCCGGCCGCCACGCCCCATCCGACGTCGGCTGCGGTCCACACGCCATCGATGAAGATTTGCACGACCGCAAAAGCAGCGAGCCCGGATGCTGCGGCAATCGCCGTGACGACGATCGATCGAAGACGACGAGCGGCGAGCCCGCCCAGAAAATCGGCGGATCCGTAAAAAAGTGCGCCAAACAGGGCAAGAGCGGCAGAAAACATCGAGTCTCAGCATAGGTGTGGTCGCGCGCACGTAATTCGCTAGATAAGCTAGCGACTATGCAAACGCCACATCACGCGAATAAGCAACCCACCCGATGGCTTCGAGTGGCAATTCCCGCACTTCTCGTGCTCGTGTGGTTGGTCGGTGGATCCGTGGGCGGCATGTACTTCGGCAAGGTCGATGAGGTGTCATCGAACGATCGATCCTCGTTCCTACCCGAGAGTGCTGACGCGACTCAGGTCAACGAGCGGCTCCCGGATTTTCTCGGCGATGACAGCATTCCGGCGCTCGTGGTGGTTGCAAGCGATAGTGAACTCACCGACGAGCAACTGGCAGAGATGCAGACGCTCGCGGACGACATCGCTGATGTTGGCGGAGTGGTCGACGGGGTATCGCCGCCCATCGTCTCAGACGACGGTCAGGCCGTGCAGATATTCGTGCCGATCGACGCCGATGGCGACGTTGGCGACATCGTGGTAGAAATGCGCGAGTTGCTCGAACAAGAGCTGTCGACAGACCTGGAGGGCTGGGTAACCGGGCCTGCCGGCTTCACCGCTGACCTCAGTGCCGCATTCCTGGGCATTGACGGGCTGCTGCTGGGTGTCGCACTCCTCGCGGTCTTCGTCATTCTGATCATCGTCTACCGCTCGCCATTGCTGCCGATCCTGGTGCTGATGACTTCGTTGTTCGCGCTCTGCGTGGCGTTGCTCACGGTGTGGTGGCTGGCCTACGCCGGCGTGGTCGTGCTCAACGGTCAGGTGCAGGGAATTCTGTTCATTCTTGTGATTGGTGCGGCCACCGACTACGCCCTGCTCTACGTTGCTCGCTTCCGAGAGTCGATTGCTCGCGGTGAGCGACGCTGGGCGGCAACCACGCAGGCATGGCGTGGCTCGTTCGAACCCATCCTGGCCTCGGGCGGAACGGTTATCGCCGGTCTGTTGTGCTTGTTGCTCTCCGACCTCGCGACCAACCGCGCGCTGGGTCCCATTGCCTCCATCGGAATCGCGTTCTCGATGCTCTCGGCGCTGACCTTCCTGCCCGCTCTCCTGGCGCTGTTCGGCCGGGTCGCGTTCTGGCCGTTCATTCCCAAGCACGGTGTCGCTGAGATCCCCGACGACCTCACGCAGCCCGTGAAGGGCCTGTGGCCGCGTCAGGCGCGGTTTGTCGCCCGCCACGCTCGCGCGGTTTGGATCGTCTGCACGATCGTGCTCGTGGGTGGCGCCCTCGGGGTTACACAGCTCCAGGCGGATGGCGTGCCATCTAGCGACCTCGTGCTCGGAGAAAGCCAGGCGCGTGACGGTCAAGACGCGCTCGCTGAGCACTTTCCGGCCGGATCAGGCAGCCCCGTCTATGTGGTGGTTCCCGAGAGCGACATCGTCGAGACCGTGCAGATCATGGAGGAGTCCGCTGGCGTCGAATCGGTCGCTCTGTCGAGCGAAGATTCGCCAACCGGTTCTGTTCAGGTGAGCGTCGAAGACGGCGAAGCAGTGTTCACTGCCGTCGGCCCTCCCGGAACGGAAGCGCCCGCGCCGACTGTCGCTGACGGAGACGTGCTTGTCACTGGCACATTGACTGATGCTTCTGACTCGCTTGAGGCCGAAGACACCGTGCGCGAATTGCGCACCGACCTTGACGCGCAACTCGGCGCCAGCACGGCAGTTGTGGGCGGCGAAACAGCCACCGACATCGACAGTAACGACACCTCGATCCGGGACCGCACCCTCATCATCCCGGTCATTCTCGTCGTGATCTTGCTCATCCTCATGCTCTTGCTGCGCTCGATCCTCGCGCCGGTGATCTTGATCGGCACCGTCATCCTTTCGTTCGGCACCGCACTGGGCGTGAGTGCGCTGGTGTTCAACAACGTCTTCAACTTCCCTGGTGGCGACCCAGCCGTTCCGCTCTACGGCTTCGTGTTCCTTGTCGCGCTGGGTGTGGACTACAACATCTTCCTGATGTCTCGAGTGCGAGAAGAATCGCTGGTGCACGGCACCAGGCGCGGCATTCTGCGTGGTCTGGTCGCGACAGGAGGTGTCATCACCTCGGCCGGACTGGTGCTGGCAGCCACGTTCGCAGCGCTGGGAGTTATCCCCATCCTGTTCCTCGCCCAGTTGGCATTCATCGTCGCGTTCGGGGTGCTGCTCGACACCTTCGTGGTCCGCTCCTTCCTCGTGCCGGCTCTGTCGTACGACATCGGACGCGCAATCTGGTGGCCCTCGAAGCTGTGGCGTCATGGCGTCGAAACGCAGGAGCCGCAGGCGACGGTGCCGGCATCTACCGACCCTGGTCTGATCGCGGCCGATGGTCACACCCTGACACGCGACGAGTATCGGCGTACCCTCGAATCATGAGTCGAGCACTGTTCATTGTCGATGTTCAAAACGACTTCACCGAGGGCGGTGCGCTGGCCGTCACCGGCGGCGACGCTGTCGCGCGACGGATCAGCACCTACCTCGAAGCGCACGCCGGGGAGTACGCGCTGATCATCGCGTCACGAGACTGGCATGACCCCGACAGTGACAACGGCGGTCACATCAGCGAGAGTCCTGACTTCGTTGACACGTGGCCAGTGCACTGTGTAGCGGAGTCACTCGGGGCCGAGTACGACCCCGAGTTCGACCCCGCATCGGTCACCCACCACGTCAAGAAGGGGCAGGGCGTTCCCGCGTACTCGCTGTTCGAAGGCACCACAGACGAGGGACTCTCGGTGGCAGCGCTGCTTGATCAACATGGCGTGCTGTCGGTCGACGTCACGGGTCTGGCCACTGATCACTGCGTGCGTGCCTCAGCGGCTGACGCGATTTCGCATGGGCGTCATGTGCGCATTTTCACGGACCTGATCGCAGGGGTCGCGCCCGAACCGAGCGAAGCCGCGCTTGCGGAGCTCGCCCACGCGGGCGCAGAGCTCGCTGAGTCGAGCAGTCACTAGCCCGGCAGGCTCACGCTGCCCCGTGTGCCGTGTGCCGTGTGCCGTGTGCGGCGTGCCAGTTCCTAACCCGTCACGGACAGCAAGGCCGCGCCGGGATCAGCGACGCTCATCGCGCTCACGGCAAGGTTCGGTTCAGCCATGAAGGTGCTCACCGACCGAAGACGATTCGCTGTCGCGACCGCCTCGACGCCAACGGTGTAGCCCATCGAGGCAATGTTCTCGCTCGCAAGCCTGTCGCTCGCATCAACCGTTGACACCACGAAGTTCACGACTTGCAGGTTCCTCGTCATCGTTCCGTGGAAGCACGGATTCGAAAAGAGCACCGGCACGAGCTCATCGATATCGACGGGTTCGCCGCAACGAAACACGCGGCTATCGGTCGCTTGGTCGATAGCCGACGCAACAGAGACGAGCTGATCGCCCATCGACAGCACGTTGATCCCGCTGGCGGCAGAGATAGCGGCTACGGGCAGAGAGGCAGCGATGCTTGAAGGCAGCAGACTGGTCAGATCAAGTTCCTGCTCGACCGCGACTGCTGTTACCTCGACATTCGATGGCCAGGGTGCGAGCTCCGCGAGTTCGCTTGAGTTCGTGCGCAGCGCTTTGCCCGCTTGGCCAAACATCCCGATCGCTGGTCGCAAGACATCTGACTGCCACCCGCAGGTGTCCCAGGAATCTATGTAGTTGGCATCGATGCAGGAGTCGATTGTCTTCACGCCCATCCAGAGCAAGACGTTGCTCGTGGGCTGGCGCAGCACATCCATGAACGTTTCCAGCGGAGTGGCCAAAGTGGCGGCCACGTCAGATCCGGTGTTCGGCGTACCGAGAGTGATGACCTGATCGATCATCGCTCCACGCTCGGTTTGCCCGTCCAGCGCAAAGCGCAACGCCAGTCCTCCCATCGAATGGGCGACTACCGTGACCGATTGTTGAGACAGGGTGTAGAGACAGTCGATCGCTCGCATCAGATCGATCCCGCTCTGCCCCGTGACCCACTGCGCAGATTGCTCGCTGTAGTCGAACGAGAACAGGCTCACCCCATCGAGCTGGCTCAACCGCTCGACTATTGACGCCTCCTCGGCGGCGCTTACGGCGGTTGTGAGATCTGTGCCGACCCATTCCACGTCTTGTTCGAAGACCGCTCCGCTGTCTGCCCAGCCGTGTACGAGCACGACGGGTTTGCCGAGGGGCACGTCCGTGCCGGCGCGCTGCTCGTCGAAGCCGATGCCGCCAACGAGGTCGAGCTCGTCGATATCGGTGAAGCAATCCGCTGACGTGGCGTGATGGGCGATGCCGACTGCACTCGCACTGTCGGTGACCGACGGGGCATCAGCGCCCGCGCCGCCCAAGAGTGCGGTGAGGGGCATTGACACAGCGAGCAGTGTTGACCACACGTGCCGGACTGCGCCACCGAGCTTCAACATTGTCGAATGATTTGGAGCGCGGTAGCGTGCGAGCGACCAGCGAGCCGCGGCCGTAGATGGTCAAAGAGAACGCGACACACGGCAACAAGGCGTGCAGATACATCCAACGTGCTGTTGGTTGCGCTGTACATGTCCGCGATCTCCCCGTCAATTTGCGGGGTATGGCGCACAGCAACGTTCGCGTTGCGGACACAGCTAGGAGTGCGGTGCACTGTGCTCCCCCTATACATCATATCTGCGTCGCGAGCTTCAACAGAAATCTCGGCGTCTCGACCGAACGACTCGCGGCGCAGCGCGCGAGAATGCCTGATCAGACGTGTCCGACTATTGACAGCTAAGCGTGAAACACCGCGACACTCCACTGGAGTATCGCGGTTTTGGTGGGCCCCGTGGGGCTCGAACCCACGACCAACGGATTAAAAGTCCGATGCTCTACCGACTGAGCTAGAGGCCCTTGCAGTACAAGCCTACTTTGAGATGAGTAGTGCCCGTGCACATAGGGAGGGGCCGCCGTCTCCGCATTGCACGGAGACGGCGGCCCCACCGCCCGAAATTGGGTGCCCTGACTTACGGGAGAAGCACCGTGTCAAGCAGGTAGACGGTTGCGTTCGCGGTCTGAACGCCACCGCAGATGACGGTTGCGCCGTTGACCATCAGGTCGTCGCCGCTGCCGGTGACCTCAACATCAGTTCCCTGCACGGTGGTGTGGGTTCCAGGAAGGTCTTCCGGAAGGATCTGACCGGGGATCACGTGGTAGGTCAGGATCGCGGTCAGCGTCTCGGAGTCGGTCTTCAGCGCCTCGATGGTGTCTGCGTCAATAGCCGCGAATGCCTCATCGACGGGTGCGAAGACGGTGAACTCGTCGCCGTTGAGCGTGTCAACCAGGTCGACGTCGGGGTTGAGGCCGCCGCTGACGGCTGCGGTGAGAGTGGTGAGGAGCGGGTTGTTGGATGCTGCGACCGCTACCGGGTCTTCAGCCATGCCGGCGACCGATCCATCGCCGTCCGGAACCGCAGCTGCATAGTCAGCACAGCCCGAGCCGACCAGGTACGCGGCGGGGTCCATGTCCATGGACTCTTCAGCCATGGGCTCTTCGGCTTCTTCGCTCATCGTGGTGTCGGGCTCATCCGACTCGGTTTCCGTGGATGCTCCTGAACATGCGCTCAGTGCGAACGATGCGGCAAGGGCGAGTGCGAGTCCTGCTGAGACGCGCTTCTTGGTGATGCGTGACATGAGTTCCTCCTCTGTGGGGTCCGAGTGGACCGTGATCTACAGGTGCCCGGTGGGGGCTTGCATCCGCTTGGGCGGTTACAAATAGGCATTCGGAGGAGCGGCGCAATCGGATTGGAAAAATGTCAAGTCGGTGTTTCGCACCTCTCAAAAACAGGGGATTCACGCGTCGTACGGCATGCTGGTACTCATGGTTATTGATGGTGTCGACGTGCCGGAGGACGGCGCCGATTCTGTCGACCACATAGGTGAGTTGCTGCAGCAGGTTGCAGCCGGAGACCAGACTGCGTTCGCGCGCGTGTACGACATGTTGTCTTCGCGCGTCTTCGGCCTCATCCTTCGTGTTCTCGTGGATCGCTCGCAGAGCGAAGAAGTGCTGCAAGAGGTTTTTCTCGAGGTGTGGCAATCCGCTTCCAAGTTCGTTCCGAATAAGGGTCAAGGAAGATCGTGGGTTCTCACGATCGCTCATAGAAGGGCCGTAGACCGGGTGCGCTCGTCGCAAGCGAGCAGTGACCGTGATGTGCGGGTCGGAGTGCGCGATCTTGACGTAGCTCACGACGGAGTATCTGAGCAGGTTGAACTGCGTATTGAGGGGGAGAAAGTGACGACCGCATTGGCGACACTTCCCGACCCACAACGCGAGGCGATCACACTCGCCTACTTCGGTGGCTACAGCCAGAGCGAGATTTCAGCGCTCGTCGGTGCGCCACTCGGCACGATCAAGACACGAATGCGCGATGGACTATCGCGACTACGAACTGAAATGGGGGTGACGGCATGAACGAGAACGAATTCGCTGAACTTGCAGCGGGCTACGCCTTAGGCGCGCTGTCGCCCGAAGATGCGCAGATCTTCAATGACGCCCGTGCGCAGCATCCTGAATGGGAAAAGCTGGTCAACGATGACGTTGAGACCGTGGCTGAGCTGGCAGGGGGCGCTGAAGCAACTCCGCCGGCGAGCATTCGAGCATCGCTGCTTGCACAGATCGCGGTGACACCGCAGCACGATGTCGACGCTGGCGTGGCCCTCCACGAGAGCATGCCGTCAGCCGCGACCGCGGAAGAGCAGTCTTCAGAAGAAGTGGATGCTGACGTCGACACCGTGTTCGTCGAACCCACGCCTACGACCACAACGATCCAGGCTATTGAACGTCGCAACTGGACGCGGGGATTGTTCGGGCTCGCTGCATCGCTGGTCTTCCTCGTCGCACTCGGACTGGGTGCGGCGACGATCGGCGAGATGATCGGACCGTCGCCAGCCGTGGTCGCTTTGGAGCAGATTGAAGATGCTCCCGACGCTCAGCAGGCCTCGGTCGATGTCGCCGATGGCGGGATGGCCACCGTGCACTGGTCGGAGTCGGTGGGTGAAGTCGTGCTCGTCTCTGACGGGCTGCCGTCGATTTCAGAAGACCAGGCGTTCGAGCTGTGGTTCATTCGCGGCGATGAGCCGCCGATTGCCGCCGGAACCTTCGACGCGAGCAGCGACAACTCGGCGACCGCGCAGTTTGAGGGCACAATGCAGCCGGGCGATGTCATTGCGGTCACCATCGAAGAAGAAGGCGGTTCGCCCACGGGCGAGCCCACGACTGATCCGATCATCGTCATCGCCACAGCCTGATTGGCGAGGCCGGCGCCCGACGCACCGCTGGGCGGTAATCTGTAGCGGATGACTGATGACTCCCGCGGCTTTCACAAACCGGTCAAACGCCCTGCCGAGACGTTCGATCGGCTGTTCGCCGCAGAGGACCCGGCAGAGGTATCGCGGGTTGCTCATTCAACCGCGCATGCCCTCGTGGCCAGAGTCAGGGCGGAACCTGACGATGCGGTGGTCGACCGGTTGATCGCCTTCACCGGTGAGCATGGAATCGATGACGTTGCAGAATTGTGGTCACGTTCTCCCGCGAAGTCACTGCCGGGAGCGCTGTGGCGGTTGTACCTGTTGCAGCTGATGATCCACGATGACCCGCAGTCCGCCGCGCTGCTTTACGAGCGAGGACGGCACGCGTTGGACTCTGTGGATTCGGTGGTCGCGGGTGCGCCGGCGCCCGCGGGACCGGCAGAACTCGTGGTGCTGATCAACACGATTCTGCGCGGGCTGTTCCAAGGAGACTTCGCCGTCGCCCTCGAGCGTGCCGCCGCATTCTGCAGGGTCGAGGCTGCCGGCTCCACCCATCTCGCCGACGACTACGAATCGACCGAGCCCGAGCGCTCCTCTGGGTTCACCACTCGCGCGTTGCGGCTGTCGACGTACGCGGGCGACCTCGCGGCATGTGCGGCGCTGTGGCGGCGTGAGTCGCTGAATTGAACCATCACCTGCAGCAGGCAAAGAAGTACCGGGCCGCAGAAACGCCTCTCGGCGCGAGGCCGCTCTAAGCGGCAAAATTTGGAGCCCGGGGTTACTGCGGCCCGGCTGAAACAGTGTAACAAGTGCGTCCATGAGTTTCATTCCCAGGCGCCCCTAACCGCTCTGCGACGCGTACTCGCGGCGTAGGCTCAGGGCATGACTTGGCACTTTGCGCTGGTGATTGAGCCCGCAGCATCCGACAGCTCTCAAACCGTTTTTGCTGACACCTTCACGGTCATCGACCCCGCGGCTCCAGCTCTGAGCGTCGGAGAGCTCAGCACGCAGCGCGGCGACGGCATCTTCGAATCGGTGGGCGTGGTCGACGGTCATCCGCAAGAGGTAGACGCGCATCTTGACCGGCTCGCGCACTCCGCGAAGATCTGCGACCTGCCGGCACCGCATCGTGAGCAATGGCGTCAAGCGGTCACCACGGCCGCTGAACACACGCCGCGCAGGGGAGAGGGAGTCATCAAGCTCATCCTGAGCCGCGGCGTTGAGCATGGCCCTGCGCCCACCGCGTGGGTTACCTCAGGCTCGGCACCGGACTTCGCCCTGGCGCGTGCGCACGGGGTTCGTGTCGTGACGCTGGACCGCGGCTATGGGCTCGATGTGCCGAGCCGCGCTCCCTGGCTGCTGCTCGGGGCGAAAACGCTCTCGTACGCGGTGAACATGGCAGCGCTGCGCGAAGCCAAGCGTCGCGGCGCCGACGACGCGATCTTCGTGACCTCGGATGGCTTCGTGCTCGAAGCGCCGACCGCATCGCTCGTGTTGCGTGTCGACGGACGCTTCGTGACGCCCGCGCCCAATGGCGGAATTCTGCACGGCACTACTCAGCTGAGCCTGTTCGAGCACCTCGAAGCGCAGGGCTTGCACACTGCCTACGAGGTCGTTCCGGTATCGCTCATGGCCGAAGCGGATGCTGCCTGGCTGCTCTCGAGCGTTCGGCTTGCCGCGCCGATCACGTCGATCGACGGCAAGGATGTTCCGGTCGATCGGGAGCTCACAGCATCCATCAACGAATACCTGCTCAGCCCGCGCGACTAGCGCACGACCGTGCTGACACCGACCTGGCGTCGGGGAGCGGTGGCGGTCGCGTTGCTCGCCGCGGTGCGCCGAAACGTGTTGCTCGCGAAACGGGTTGCTCGCGAAACGGCCGGGGGATTGCCGTAATCGGCGATGTGGGATGCTGCGTAGCGGCGTGTCGGCGGAATGCCCGGCCGTTTGGTGCTGCGTGCCGTGTGCCCGTGTATCTGGTGCCGCGGGAGTCGTGTTGCTGACGAAACGGTCGGGGGATTGCCGTAATCGGCGGTGCGGGATGCTGCGCAGCGGCGTGTCGGCGGAATGCCCGGCCGTTTGGTGCCCCGGGTGCCGCGTGCGGGCCTGTGGCGCGTGCGCGAGTCGTGCCGCGTGCCTCGGGCCGCGGGCTGGTCCCGCGTGCCGCGTGTCTTGCGCCGCGTGCGTCGCGTCGCTCACCGGGTGCGCCGAAACGGCCGGGGGATTGCCGCAAACGGCGGTGCGGGATGCTGCCGGGCGGCGTGTCGACGGAATGCCCGGCCGTTTGGTGCCGCTTGCCGCGCGCCGCGCGCCGCGCGCCGCGTGCCTTGTGCCGGGCGCCGGGCGCCGTGCGTCGTGTGCGTCGTGTTGCTCGCGAAACGGCCGGGGGATTGCCGTAATCGGCGGTGAGGGATGCTGCGTAGCGGCGTGTCGGCGGAATGCCCGGCCGTTTGGTGCTCCGTGCCGCGTGTGCGAGTTAGTCGAGGTGCCGCCCAGCACTTACCTGCGCGACTACTGCCGCTTCGACAGTGCCCCAGTCGTAGATGACCTGCGCGAAGTCGAACCTCAGCGTCACATAGTCTCGACTCGCGGCGGCGGCGTCGCGGACAAGATCTTTGTGGCGCAATGGTCCATCCCCGTGGTTCGCTTTTCCGTCGAGCTCGACAATCAGGCGATCACCGATGACGAAGTCGACGATCCCCACGCCGCTGATGCGCACCTGTGGGGTGATCGGCAGTCCTAACGTGCGTAGCCGCCAGCGAAACAGCGACTCAATGCCGCTATCGGCATCCCTTCGAGCGAAAGCGATCGCCTCGCGCCCAGCAGCATTTGTGTGGATGCGGAGCCACTCAATCTCAGCAGCGCTGATGCGATGCTGCCGAAGAGCGGATTCGAGGCAGGCGAAAAATGACTCCACACCCTGGCATCGCAGAATCTGCCGCAGCATCCGTGGTACTGACGGCAGGTTGAAGGCTTCAGCGGCCACTTCGTCGAAGTGCACGACGCAGAGGCAGCCGCTGTGGTGAACCCGACCCCCACTTGGCAGCCATACGTGAATCTCGGTCAGGTCAGGCAACACCCAGAACCCGAGGTGTCGCGCCGCGGACACGCAGGCCAATGCGCCGCCGTGGTCTGCAGCTGTGCGCGTTGGTTCGCACACCCCCATCGACGCGTACAACCCGTGACGAAGACGGTGCCATTCGCCGTCGCGAATGAGCAGCGAAGCCCGCGCGCGAGTACCGGCAAACTCTCGCAACTGTGCAGACCTCAATATGGCAGGAGTCCGTTCGCACATGAGAACACTCTGTGCTCTGCCCGCCGCGCGACTATCAGTCTCGCCGAGGTTGTCGAAAGCCAAATGCAGCAAGGCGTGGGGGAGGACAGGGGCGCAGGGTTGACGCGCGGGTCTCGCAGCCAAGACAACTCGCTACGGGGCTGTTCCTCGTGCAGCCGAGAACTGCAGACCCGTGCTGGAAACGGCCGGAAAAATGGTGAGAAAGGCGCTGTGGGATGCCGCCTGGCGGCGTGTCGTCGAAATGCCCGGCCGTTTCGCGTGGCCCCGTTGCCCCGTTGCCCCGTTGCCCCGTTGCCCCGTTGCCCCGTTGCCCCGTTGCCCCGTAGCCCCGTTGCCCCGTTGCCCCGTTGCCCCGCAGCCCCACCGGCCTCGCAACCGCAGCCCCACCAGCCCCGCAGCCCCTGCTCCGCAGCCCCGTTACCCCGCAGCCCCACCGGCCCCGCAACCACCGCCTCGCGTGCCCGGCACGCCGGGCCGCCCCGCCGCCGACCACCCGGAAACGCCAAAACCGGCCGCTGCCCGAAGGCAACGACCGGTTGAAGCGGAAGCAGTCGGGATCAGCCGAAGCGACCCGAAACGTAGTCCTCGGTTGCTTGAACCTCTGGCGTCGTGAAGATCGACTTGGTGTCGTTGTACTCGATGAGCTTGCCGGGCTTTCCGGTGCCAGCGATGTTGAAGAAGGCGGTGCGGTCCGAGACACGCGACGCCTGCTGCATGTTGTGCGTCACGATCACGATCGTGTAGTCGTTCTTCAGCTCGCCGATCAGCTCTTCGATCGCGTAAGTGGAAATCGGGTCGAGCGCCGAGCACGGCTCGTCCATCAGCAGCACGTCGGGTGACACGGCGATCGCGCGTGCGATGCACAGACGCTGCTGCTGACCGCCGGAGAGGCCTGAGCCCGGACGGTCGAGGCGGTCCTTGACCTCGTTCCAGAGGTTGGCGCCGCGCAGCGACTCCTCTACCAGCGAGTCGGCGTTCGACTTCGACATGCGCTTGTTGTTGAGCTTCACCCCGGCCAAGACGTTGTCACGAATCGACATCGTCGGGAACGGGTTCGGGCGCTGGAATACCATACCGACGTCACGGCGCACGGCTACCGGGTCAACGCCAGGGCCATACAGGTCATCTCCGTCGAGAAGAACTTCCCCCTCGACGTAGGCGCCGGGGATGACTTCGTGCATGCGGTTAAGCGTGCGAAGGAAGGTGGACTTTCCGCAGCCGGAGGGGCCAATGAATGCGGTGACCGAGCGCGGCTCGATCGACAGCGACACTCCCTCTACGGCGAGGAAGTCACCGTAGTAGACGTTGAGGTCGTTGACTTCAATGCTCTTAGACACAAGGGCTCTTTCTATGGATTGCGCCAGCGCGGGCTAGCGGCGGCCGGTCTTGGGCGAGAAGATCTTCGCGATCATACGGGCCGCGAGGTTCAACACCATGACGATGAGGATGAGGGTGAGCGCGCCTGCCCAGGCTCGGGCGACGGCGTCGTCAGGGCTGGTGCCCTGGTTTGCGTACTGGTTGTACACGTACACCGGCAGAGTCATCATGTCGCCCTCAAACAGGTTGAGGTTGAGGCTCTGGGTGTATCCGGCGGTGACGAGCAGCGGGGCAGTTTCGCCGATGACGCGGGCGATAGCCAGCATCACGCCGGTGGTGATACCGGCGATCGATGTCGGAAGCACGACCTTGACGATGGTGAGCCACTTCGGCACACCGAGGGCGTACGCGGCTTCACGCAGCTCGTTGGGCACGAGTCGCAGCATTTCTTCGGATGAGCGCACGACGACTGGAATCATCAACACGCTGAGCGCGATAGCGCCCATGATTCCCATCGAGATGCCGGGGCCGAAGAACAGCGCGAATGCGGAGTAGGCGAATAGACCCGCAACGATCGAGGGAATGCCCGTCATCACATCGACGAAGAAGGTGATCGATCTGGCGAGCCGGCCGCCACGTGCGTACTCGACGAGGTAGATCGAGGTCATCAGACCGATAGGCACTGAAATCAGTGTGGTTGCCGCAGTGATGAGCAGCGTTCCGTAGATCGCGTGAACCGCGCCACCACCCGCACCCACAACGTTGCGCATGCTCATCGTGAAGAAGTCGATGTCGAAACGGGCGAGACCCTCAGAGACCACTGTGTAGAGCAGCGAGATCAGGGGGAGAAGCGCGACGATGAACGCTGCCGACACGACGGCGGTGACGACACGGTCGGCCGCTTTGCGTCCACCTTCAACCGTGCGAGAGACCAATCCGATCGTGATGACGAACAGCACGGCACCGAGAAACACCGCGGCGACGATGTTGAAGTTGCCGATCGGCTGACCGAGGTTCAGCACCGCGAACACGATGAACGTGATGACCATGGAGCCGGCCAGCATGAACCAAGGCGCGGAGCGGGGCAGCTTGCCGCTGGTGAGGGCGTTGACCCTCGCCGGGGGGGATGTGGTAGTCGACATCAGTTGGCTCCCGAGAATTCCGAACGGCGGCTGACAATCCAACGCGCCAGTGCGTTGACGGCGAAGGTGAGAACGAACAAGACCAAGCCGGTGGCGATGAGCACACTCACGCCGTCGCCATATGCCTCAGGGAACGAGAGCGCGATGTTCGCGGGAATCGTGGTGGGGTTCGTTGCGGTGAGCAACTCGAATGTGATCACGCCAGAAACCGACAGCACCATAGTGACCGCCATCGTCTCGCCGAGTGCACGGCCGAGCGCGAGCATCGCAGATGACACCATGCCGCCACGGGCGAACGGGAGCACGGCCATGCGGATCATCTCCCAGCGAGTGGCGCCGAGCGCGAGCGCTGCCTCTTCGTGCAGTTTTGGAGTCTGAAGGAAGACCTCACGGCAGATTGCCGTCATGATCGGCAGCACCATGATCGCCAACACCATGGCTGCGGTGAGGATCGTTCGTCCAGTGGCCGAAACCTGCCCGCTGAAGAGAGGGATCCACGAGAAGTACTCGTTGAGCCATGCGTAGAACGGCTGCACCATCCCGGCGAATGTGACGCCACCCCACAGGCCGAAGACCACCGAAGGCACCGCGGCGAGCAGGTCGATGATGTAGCCAAGGAACGAAGCGATCCGCGTTGGCGCGTAGTGCGAGATGAACAGCGCAATGCCGATAGCGAGGGGAGCGGCCATCAACAGCGCCAGCATCGATGCCCAGATCGTTCCGAACACGAGTGGGGCGACATAGGCCCAGAAAGACTCGCCCTTGAGGATCGGGTTCTCGGTGGGCTCACCGGTGAAAGCAGGGATGCTCTCAATAGCGAGGAAGATCGCCACCGCGGCCAAAACGACCAGGATCGTGATTCCGGCAGCCAGCGCGGTGCCGGAGAACGCGAGGTCACCCGGTCGCCGTGGCACTTTGCGTTTGCTTGCCACGGGCCTGACGGTGTCAGTCGTAGTCGCCATTCATGTGTCCTTTGTGTCGGGCGTGTAAGGCTCAGCAGAAGCTCGGGTATCAGGTGGTCCCGTTCCCCTGCTGAACCTTGCCCCGCTCGTGGTCTGGTGACTGCGAGCGGGGCAAGGTGTCAGAGAGTGAAGTCTCAGCCGATCAGCGCGATCGCCGCCTCAACCTCGGTGCGCAGCTCGTCAGAGATCGGAGCCGAGCCAGCGTTCGCTGCCGCGTCGTCCTGGCCCTCGGGGCTAGCGATGTAGCTGAAGTACGACGTCACGAGCTCTGCCGTGTTTGCATCTTCGTACTCGATGCAACCGATGAGGTAGCTCACGAGAGCGATCGGGTAGACACCAGCCTCTTCGGTGGAGTAGTCCACCTCGAGCGCGAGGTCTCCCTCGCCGCGGCCCTCGACCTGCGGTGCCGAGTCAACGATCATCGCGGCGGCCTCAGCCGAGTAAGGAACGAATTCGCCACCGACGCCGACCGATACGGTGCCGAGGTCTCCGACCTGCGATGCGTCTGCGTACGTGATGGTGCCGTTTCCACCGGTGGTAGCGGCCACAACACCGGAAGTGCCCTGAGCGGCTTCGCCCGAGTCAAGCGGCCACTCGCCGTCTGCTTCCCACTCCCAGACGCTCGGGGCAGCAGCCTCGAGGTATGAGGTGAAGGTCTCGGTGGTGCCCGAGTCATCCGAGCGGTGCACGGGCGAGATGGCGAGGTCGGGAAGTTCGACTCCGTCGTTCTCTGCCGCGATTGCGTCGTCGTTCCAGTTGGTGATCGTGCCAGCGAAGACGCCGGCAATGACGTCTGCCGACATGTTGAGGCTGTCGACGCCCTCGACGTTGAACGCTACTGCGACGGGCGAGATGTAAAGCGGCAGCTCGACGATGCCCGCGGCGCCGTCTTCTGCGCATGCGCCGAAGCCGCCTGCGGCGATCTCTTCGTCGTTGAATGCACGGTCAGAGCCGATGAAGTTGCTGGCGCCCGCGATGAAGTTCTCGCGGCCGGTGCCTGAACCGGTGGGCTCGTAGTTGACAGTCACGTCGGGGTTCGCGGTCTGGAAGGAGGCAACCCATGCTTCCTGGGCGGCGGTCTGCGACGAGGCTCCGGTAGCCGAAAGCGTGCCGGAGAGACCCATTGAGTCGTCGGTGCTGTCCGACGAGGTGTCTTCGTTAGCGGCGCAGCCAGCAAGGGTAAGAGCTGCAATGGCAGCTACAGCGCCCACCTGGGCGATGCGGGAGATCTTCACTGTGTGAATCCTTCACGTGTCAGGGATTAGATGCCCGAGAATTCGGGCTTCGGGAAATGCCCGGTGCGGGGCACGCACTGAAACGTAGGCGTGAACCCTTAAGAGAGTGGTGGTCGTTGGTAAACGGAAAGTGAACGGCGCACCGACATCTGCGCGGTTTTCGCGTCGAAGCGGGGCAGTGTTTTGCCTTCGAAAGCAACATCTACGCGTTCTGTTTACCTTCGGGCTGTATGGTCTGTGGCCATGGCGACGACAACGAAGGCCGAGCGCAAGGCGCTCGAAGCGATCGATGAGGCTGCGGAAGCGGCCAAACAGGGCAAGAAGGTAGCGAAGCAGTTGCCGAAGAAGCCGGCCAAGCAATTGCGCGACCTCGTAGAAGATGCGCGCGAAGCCTCCGACGTATCGAAGAAAGCGGTTCGCAAGCACCCCGCCAAGGTCGCGAAGCGTGCCTCGCGTGCGACGGATGCGCTGGTCAAGGCGACTGCGCGCGCGCTGGAGAAGGCAGAGAAGAAGGTGCGTCTGCGCGCCAAGGCTGATCGCGCTGCCGAAGAGGCTCGACAGGTTGCTGAGGCAGCAGCCGAACAAGCGCGCGAGGCGAAGACGTTGAAGAAGCAAGCGGCTAAGGCAGAGAAGGCCGCCGCTCGGGCCGAGAAAGAGTCTGCCGACGCTCAATCGAACTTGGATGCTGAACTGGGCACGCCCGACGAAGCACCGGCTCCGGCGGAGCCCGCGGCAACGGATGAGTCCTCCAGCGCAGATCAGGTCGAGTCGGCTGATGAGGCCGAATCGACTGACCTGAACGCTCTCACCGTTGTCGCTCTGCGCCAACGTGCGCGCGACGAGGGAAAGACCGGATACTCACGCCTGTCGAAGGCGCAGCTCGTTGAACTCCTTTCCTGAGGCGGTCAGCGAGGGAAACGCTCAGCGCGAGCTGGACGGTTCACCGCGCACCCCGCCGGAACGCACGCTCGTTGACATTCTTCGAGAGACGACCACGCTGCATCCCGAAGCATCTGCAATTGACGACGGTTCGGGAGCGCTGAGCTACCGTGAGCTGATGGCCCGCGTCGGTCAAACCGCAGCAGCACTGCACGAAGCGGGAGTGCGTCGCGGAGATCGGGTCGGCGTGCGTGTGGCGTCCGGCTCGAAGGAGCTCTACGTCTCGATTCTGGCCGTGCTCGCCGCCGGCGCCGCGTATGTGCCGGTCGACGTCGATGACCCCGACGAGCGTGCTCGCCTTGTCTTCGGTGAAGCAGACGTTGTCGGCATCATCAATGACCCGGGTGTCTACACGCCCTCGAAGGCTTCCGAGCCTGCCGCCGGGTCGTCACTGTTCGACAACGCTGCCGCTCATCCAAGCACCCACGCTATCGTCACGGTGCCGCCGCCCGAGCTCACTGACGATGCCTGGATCATCTTCACTTCCGGCTCGACCGGAGTGCCCAAGGGCGTCGCGGTCTCGCATCGTTCGGCTGCCGCTTTCGTCGACGCTGAAGCACAGCTGTTCTTGCAGTCAGAACCTCTTGGCCCGCAGGATCGCGTGCTCGCGGGGCTCTCGGTTGCGTTCGACGCGTCGTGCGAAGAGATGTGGCTCGCATGGCGTCACGGCGCCTGCCTGGTGCCGGCGCCACGGTCGCTGGTTCGATCTGGCGCTGATCTTGCACCGTGGCTGATTCGCCAAGGCATCACGGTGGTATCGACGGTTCCCACGCTCGCAGCGATGTGGCCCGAAGACGCGATTGAGAACGTTCGCCTGTTGATCTTCGGCGGCGAAGCCTGCCCCCCAGAGCTTGCCGCGAGGCTTGCGGCTGACGGCCGCGAGGTGTGGAACACCTACGGACCGACCGAAGCGACGGTCGTGGCGTGTGCCGCACCGCTCGACGCTGGGCCCGTGCGCATTGGTCTGCCGCTCAACGGCTGGGTGCTGGCGGTGGTGGATGCTGAGGGGCGCCGGGTCGCAGAGGGCGAGACCGGTGAGCTCATCATCGGCGGCGTTGGACTGGCGCGTTACCTCGATCCCGCGAAGGACGCGGAAAAGTACGCGCCCATGCCAGCGTTGGGCTGGGATCGCGCCTACCGTTCGGGTGACCTTGTTCGCTACGAGGCCGAAGGACTGCTTTTCGTCGGCCGCGCCGATGACCAGGTGAAAGTCGGCGGCCGTCGCATCGAACTCGGTGAGGTCGAGAACGCCTTGCAGGATCTTCCCGGCGTCACCGCCGCGGCCGCAGCCGTGCGCACCACTGGCGCGGGTGTTCCCGTGCTGGTGGGCTACCTCGTCGCCAATGAGGTCGGCACCGCCTTCGACACTTCGCACGCGCGTGCCCTGCTCTCTGAGAAGCTGCCCGCGGCGATAGTGCCGCTGTTGGCAATCGTCGACGAGTTGCCGGTGCGCACCTCGGGCAAAGTAGACCGCGCCGCGCTTCCGTGGCCGTTGCCCGGCGTAGATTCGCCCATCGAAGGACTGTCGCCGACCGAGGCGTGGCTCGCGGAGCAATGGCAGACGGTGCTCGGGCTTGCCGTGCCCAGTCGCACGGCAGACTTCTTCGACCTCGGTGGCGGGTCGCTCGCGGCGGCGCAGCTTGTGTCGCGCATTCGTGCGAGGGTTCCCGAGTTCTCAGTCGCCGACGTCTACGACGTGCCACGGTTGAGCACGATGGCCAAAGCGCTGGGCCCGCTGGCCGAAGAAGTTTCCGGCAAGTATCGCAAGCCGTTGCCGACGCCGCGCTCGACCCAGTGGGTGCAAACCCTCTTGGGCGTTCCCCTGTTTATCCTTTCCGGCGTGCGATGGCTGCTCTATTTGCTGACAGCCAGTGCGATACTGCACCTGTTCCCTGGCTTCGAGGCGTTGCCATCCGTGGATTGGTGGGCTCTGCTGCTCGGCTTGCTCGTGTTCGCGACTCCCTTCGGACGAATGGGCATCGCAGCGCTGAGTGCTCGCATCCTTCTCGCGGGCGTTCGCCCCGGCGACTATCCGCGCGGCGGTTCGGTTCATCTTCGACTTTGGCTCGCCGAGCAGATTGCCGATCAGATTGATGCGGTCGGGCTGGCAGGAGCCCCTTGGGTGCTTTCTTACGCCCGTGCCCTCGGCGCGAAGATCGGCAAGGGCGTCGACATGCACACGCTGCCGCCGATCACCGGCATGCTCGAGATCGGTGATGGTGCCGCGGTGGAGCCGGAGGTGGATCTCACCGGCACGTGGATTGACGGCGACGTCGTGCGCATCGGACAGGTGCGCATCGGTGCGAATGCAACCATCGGAGCCCGCAGCACGCTCGCTCCAGGTACCCGCATCGGCCAGCGCGCCGAAGTAGCACCGGGATCCGCCGTCTTCGGGCGTGTGCGCGCCGACCAGTCGTGGGCCGGTTCACCGGCCGTTCGCGTCGGCGGGGTCAACTCCGAGTGGCCTACCGAGCGCGCGCCCGCTCCTCGGCGATGGTTGTGGGCCTATGCGGCATCATCGCTGGCCCTCGCGATGCTCCCGTTGTTCTCGTTCGCTGTGGGGGCCGTGGTGCTTGCACTGGGCATCCAGGGGTCCCCCGATCTCTCGTCAGCGCTCGGAGCGGCCTTCATCTGGCTCGTTCCCGCTGTACTGACCGTGGGCCTGGTGTTCGCCGGTGCAGTTGTGATCGCGGTCCGGTTGCTCTCGATTGGTCTTCACGCTGGCATGCATCCCGTGCGAAGCCGTGTCGGCTGGCAAGCGTGGACGATTGAACGCCTGCTCGATTCGGCGCGCGGCGTTCTCTTCCCGTTGTATTCGAGCCTGTTCACGCCGGTGTGGCTGCGAATGCTCGGCGCGCGTGTCGGGCGAAGCGTTGAAGCATCCACCGTTCTGCTCATTCCCTCGATGACGCGCATCGACGATGGGGCGTTCCTCGCCGATGACACCATGGTCGGCTCGTACGAGCTGAGGGGCGGCTGGCTGCGCCTCGGCCCGGTTCGCATCGGCAAGCGCGCCTTCCTCGGCAACTCGGGTATGGCCGCGCCGGGGCACCGTGTGCCACGCGACGGTCTCGTTGCCGTGCTCTCGGCTGCGCCCGCCAAAGCCAAGCCGGGCTCATCGTGGCTCGGCTCACCGGCGGTGCGCTTGCGCAGGCTCAACGCCGAGGGCGACCAGAGCCGCACCTACCGTCCGACCGCAGGCTTGCGCATCGCGCGGGCGCTGTGGGAACTCGGGCGCATCGTGCCCGTCATCGTGACGTGCGCGCTAGGACTGCTCGTGATCTTCGCTCTCGCTGCCCTGTGGCAGAGCGTTGGCGCGGTATGGACCATTCTGCTGTCGGGAATCGTGATGCTGATTGCCGGTGCGGTCGCGGCGGGCGTCTCGACGCTCGCCAAATGGCTGATTGTCGGCGTGATCCGCGCTGGTGAGCAGCCGCTGTGGTCGAGCTTTGTGTGGCGCACCGAGGTGTCAGACACGTTCACCGAGATGGTCGCGGCGCCGTGGTTTGCACGCGCGGCGTCGGGAACTCCCGCGCTCGCCGTCTGGTTGCGCACGCTGGGCTCGAAGATCGGGCGCGGCGTCTGGTGTGAAAGCTACTGGCTTCCGGAGCCTGACCTGGTCACGCTCGGCGACGGATCAACAGTGAACCGCGGCTGCGTTGTGCAGACACACCTTTTCCATGATCGAATCATGAGTATGGATTCTGTGGAACTTGAGCAAGGCGCAACCCTAGGGCCGCACAGCGTGGTTCTTCCGGGGGCAACGGTGGGTGCGAATGCGACAGTCGGCCCGGCCTCGCTCGTGATGCGCGGTGAGACTGTGCCGGTCGGTTCTCGATGGAGCGGAAACCCAATCGGACCGTGGCGCGCGGTCAAGGTGCGTTCGTACCAGTCGACATCGTGACTGACGCTGACACGTACGCCCCGAGCAGCGGTGATCGCTCGTACGACGTGGAGTCCTACGAACTGGATGTCACCTACCGAGTACGAACGAATCGGCTCGACGCGCGGGCGATTATCAACGCCGTGGCTGCCACGGCCACGTCATCGATCTCCCTCGATCTGATCGGTTTACGTGCGACCAAGGTTCGTGCGGACGGCGACCGTCGAACGGCCTACAAGCAAGGTCCGCGAAAGTTGCGCGTCACGTTGCCTCGTCAGATGCAACCGGGGGAGCGGTTCTCTGTCGACATCACCTACGGCGGCTCACCGGCTCCTCGACGCACACGCTGGGGTGCGCTCGGGTTCGAAGAACTTGAAGATGGCGCGCTGGTCGCCTCACAGCCCGTCGGCGCGGGCACCTGGTTTCCCTGCAACGATCGGCCCGACGACCGCGCGCGATACACGATCACGGTCGCGACCGATGCGGGCTATACCGCGGTGGCTACCGGGGTTCCGGTAAGCACAGCGCGCCGCGGCCAGATGGTGGCTCACACTTTCACGTCGAAAGTGCCGACAGCCACCTATCTCACTGCCCTGCATTTCGGCCGCTATGAGACGCGCGCCATGCCCCGCGTGGCCACCGACACTCCGGTGACCGTCACCATAGTGAACCCGCCGGCGCTGCGCGTGGCTGTAGACAGCGCATTTTCTCCGGTTCCGCGCATGCTCTCGGTCTTCACCGAGATGTTCGGCGCCTACCCGCAGGACGCATGCACGCTGGTGGTGACGGCCGACGAACTGGAGATTCCTCTCGAGGCTCAGGGAATGGCCGTGTTCGGCTCAAATCACCTCGACAGTGTCAGTGAGCGTCTCGTCGCCCACGAACTAGCCCACCAATGGTTCGGCAACAGCGTCGGCGTCGAGCACTGGCGCGACATCTGGCTCAACGAGGGCTTCGCCTGCTACGCGGAGTGGCTGTGGTCCGAAGCCTCGGGCGGTCCGTCGGTGCGCTCGAAAGTTCGTCACTACTACGGAAAGCTCGCGGGCTCAGCGCAAGACATCGTGCTGGTAGATCCTGGTCCCGAGCTCATGTTTGACGACCGCGTCTACAAGCGAGGTGCGGTGACCTTGCACGCACTGCGGCTTGCTGTCGGCGACCAGGCTTTCTTCACGATGCTGCGTGCGTGGGTGGCCACCCGCGCCGAACAATCAGTGTCGACGGCAGACTTCAGGAGTCACGTGAGCGCCACGCTCGGGGAGTCAGCGAACGCGTTGCTCACACCGTGGCTGGAACAGTCGGCGCTTCCGGCATTGCCGCGCTGAAAGCGTAGGCCGCTGACAGCACCACCCCATCGGGGCCGTCGTCAACATCCCACCCGCTGATCGGCGCGCCATCGGGTACGTGCGCCCTCCACTGGTGCGGTGAGAGTGCTTCGACCAAGACTCTGGTCGGGTCTACTCGCAGGCCACGCCCATCCGCCTTGAGCGCTGCCTCGACCCGCACCCATTCGCGAATCGTTGCGGCGGCACCCCTGCGCAATACGCCCTCCAGTCCCGCGTCGTCACGCACCGCGCTCTCGTCCAGTTCCGCGTCGATCGCGAAGCCGGCGAACGGGCCGGTCGCCACCGCGACAACGGCGTAGTCGCCAGCGTATGTCACGCTGGCGTGCATGCCCGGGTCTGAAAGCTGAACAGCGCCATGAGGTCGGCCGCAGTGCGCGCACGGATTGGAGATCAGGATGCCGCCCCCGACGACCTCGCGAATGAGCGACCACGCGACATCGCGGCGCGTCTTCGTCGGCGGTACGCGCTTCCAGCGGAGTTGCAATGCTCCGGGCGGCGGCATCCGAGCTACTTCTTCGGCGAGTGAGTTTCGATCGCGATAATGCCCGAGCCGGGATTGCGCGCCGAAATGTGCACCACAGAGAAAGCCGCCGGATCCAGTGTGGCCGCGCTCGACAGATAAGAGCCCGGAAGGGTTGCTGTCGCCAGCGCGATCTCGCTCAGAATCTCGGGCAGCACGGGGCGGTGGCTGCAGATCACTGCGGGCGTGCGAGCGCGTACCCGATCACCGATCACGGTTCTCACATCGGCCTTGCCGCGTTCCCGTGCATCTTGGCTGATGAGCTCGGTCTTCTCAGCCTTGCGATCGAGAGACTTCGCCAGTGGGGCGACGGTCTTCGCGCAGCGCACGGCGTTGCTGGTGACGATCTTGTCAGCGCCAAAGGCCAGCAACGGGCCGACGATCGTCTTTGCCTCGCTTTTGCCGCGCGCATCGAGAGGGCGATCAGAGTCCTCGCCATCCCAGTCGCTCCGCGACAGTGCATGCCCGTGACGCAGTACGATGAGTGGAAACGTCTCGAGCACTCCGTCATCAACGAGGTGAAGGAAGTTCTCGAGGATCTCAACGTCGACGGGGTAGCTCAGGCGGCCGAGCGCCTTCTTCGAACTGACCCACTCGATCGCAGCGATCTCTCGGTTAGGCACGAATTCCGAGGCGCGCACCGCAGCTTCGGTGGCTTCGGTCGCCCAGTAGTGCACGATCTTGAGCCGTTTGCTGGGCAGGTGGTATCGCGACACGCCGATCGGAACGCCGAGCGCGACGCGAATGCCGGTCTCTTCGAATATTTCGCGCACGGCGGTCTCGGCGAGCATCTCACCGGGGTTGACCTTGCCCTTCGGCAGAGTGACGTCGCGGTACTTGGTGCGGTGAATGAGCAGCACATAAAGCTTGCCGTCGACAAGCCGCCATACCACCCCGCCCGCAGCGTATACCGCTGTGTCGGTCATCGCACCGCCCGTGCGCGGCGTCGCCGCTGCACGTTGGTCATGGTTCGATCCTGAATGTCGACGAGCGCCTTGCCTTCAGCATCCAAAGAGTGTCGCACCCATTCGCCGTCAGCACCAAGATGCCATGAACTGGTGCTGTCGCTCATCGCCAGATCGAAGAGGTCGTGGAGTTCTTTCAGATGCGGGGGAGCAACGACTTTGACGAGCGCCTCAACGCGACGGTCGAGGTTTCGGTGCATCATGTCGGCGCTGCCGATATAGGTAATCGGATCACCGTCGTTTTCGAACGAGAAGATACGAGAGTGCTCGAGGTATCGACCCAAGATGCTGCGCACGATGATGTTCTCGCTCATGCCCGCAACGCCAGGCCGCAGCGAGCAGATGCCACGCACCCACACCTCCACCGAGACGCCGGCTTGGCTGGCGCGGTAGAGGGCATCGATGATCTGCTCATCGACCATGGAGTTGACCTTGATGCGCACGCGGGCTTTTTTGCCCTCGAGCGCGTTGAGGCGCTCTTTGTCGATGAGTCGCAGCAGGCCTTTGCGCAGGTGCAACGGCGCGACGAGAAGGCGCTTGAATTTCTTCTCGATGGCGTAGCCGCTCAGCTCGTTGAACAATCGCGTGAGGTCGCGACCGACCTGATCATCGGCGGTGAACAGCCCGAAATCTTCGTAGATGCGGCTGGTCTTGGGGTTGTAGTTGCCCGTGCCGATGTGGCTGTAGCTGCGAAGAACGCCGTTCTCTTCGCGAATGACGTGGGCGAGCTTGCAGTGGGTCTTGAGGCCCACGAGCCCGTACACGACGTGCACGCCAGCTTTCTCAAGCTTGCGTGCCCACACGATGTTCGCTGCTTCGTCGAACCTCGCCTTGATCTCGACGAGGGCGAGCACCTGTTTGCCCGCCTCAGCGGCGTTGATCAGAGCTTCAACGATCGGGCTGTCGCCCGAGGTGCGGTAGAGCGTCTGCTTGATAGCCAGCACGTGGGGGTCTTTGGCCGCGTGCTCCAGAAACGCCTGCACGCTCGTTGCGAATGACTCGTACGGGTGATGCACGAGCACATCATTCTTGCGAATAGCGGCGAAGATATCGGGCCGCTCATTGTTGTCGCCGGGCTGGAAGGCCATATGCGTCGTGGGCACATGAGGCTTGTAGCGCAGGTCGGGTCGGTCAATGCGCCCCAGGTCGAAAAGCCCCCGAAGGTCGAGAGGTCCGGTGAGGCGATAAACCTCTTGCGCGGTGATCTCAAGTTCCTTGAGCAGAAGATCCAGCGTGACGTCGTCCATGTCGTCGGTGATCTCAAGGCGGATCGGCGGACCGAACCGGCGACGCAGCAGCTCGGCCTCGAGCGCCTGAATCAGGTTCTCAGACTCGTCTTCTTCGATGACGACGTCTTCGTTGCGGGTCAAGCGGAATGCGTGGTGATCGAGCACTTCCATTCCCGGGAACAAGTCGTCGAGATGGTTGGAGATGACGTCTTCCATCGACATGTAGCGCAGTCGGCCGTCGAGTGACGGCAACGGCACGAAGCGCGGAAGCATCGCGGGAACCTTGAGTCGTGCAAACTCCTGACGGCCGGTGCGCGCATTGCGAATACGGATGGCAAGGTTCAGTGACAGACCCGAGATGTACGGGAACGGGTGGGCGGGGTCCACAGCCAATGGCATCAAGACAGGGAAGACCTGGGCGTGAAAGTAGTCGTAGATCGTTGACTTGTCGTCGTCGCTGAGCGAGTCGTACTTCACCAGCTCGATTCCAGCTTCAGCGAGTGCGGGACGCACGTCGTTCATCCACGCCTCTGCGTGGCGCACCTGTAGCCGGTGCGCTTCGGTCGAGATGTCGGCCAGAGCGTCTGCGGGAGCGCGGCCGACGTTGGTCGGCACGGCCAAGCCGGTGAGAATGCGTCGCTTCAGGCCCGCGACGCGCACCATGAAGAACTCGTCGAGGTTGCTCGCGAAGATCGCGAGGAAGTTCGCGCGTTCGAGCGCAGGCACCGCGGGGTCTTCAGCCAGCTCGAGCACGCGCTGGTTGAATGCGAGCCAGCTGAGCTCACGGTCAAGGTAGCGCTGCTCGGGAAGTTGGGCGTCAAACTCCTCAGTTACGTCGAAGTCGTCGTCGTCGTCTCCGCCGCCGAGTCCAGCGTCGAGTGGCTCATTTTCGATCATCCACTCATCATTGCAGTCGCAGGTGACGTGCACGTGAACGAACCACGGGCCGAGAGTTGCAAAATCTAGGCTTCTGAGCGCTCGCGGGGCGTGGGAACCTGGTCGTCTTCGTAGACGTTGAAGCGGTATCCGACGTTTCTCACGGTTCCGATCAGCTGCTCGAGATCGCCGAGCTTGGCGCGCAGTCGACGCACATGCACATCAACGGTTCGGGTACCGCCGAAATAGTCGTAGCCCCACACTTCGCTGAGCAGTTGTTCGCGAGTGAACACCCGCGACGGATGGGTGGCGAAGAAGTGAAGCAGCTGAAACTCCTTGTACGTGAGATCCAACGGCTTGCCGTGAACCTTCGCAGAGTACGAAGATTCGTCGATCGTGATTCCCGAGGTCTGAATGCGCGTCGAGACCTGTTCAGCCGACTGCCGACCGATGGCGAGGCGAATTCGCGCGTCGACTTCAGCCGGTCCGGCTGTGACGAGAATAACGTCATCCACGCCCCAGTCAGGGGAAACAGCGGTGAGCCCGCCCTCGGTGACAACCAGCAGAAGGGGAGCATCCAGGCCTGTGGTGTTCAAAATCTTGCACAGCGACTTTGCTCCGACGAGATCAACGCGGGCGTCAACGAAGATGATGTCTGAGCTCGGGGCGTTGACGAGCTGGGCTGGTTCAGCCGGGATTTGGCGCACACGATGGCTCAGCAACTCCAGCGACGGCAACACCGGACTGCCGCCGTGAGTAGAGCTCAAAACCAGGAGCTGTGCCAAAGGAATGCCTTTCCCGCGCGGTCTCGCGCCGTGCTCCAGTGTAGAGCGTGACGACGAGTGTTCGTGCGCAGCGCTACTCGGAGCGATTCGTGCACGCCCAGCGGTCGTGCGCCACAATAGAGATGTGTCCCAACCAGAACTCGCTCAGCGACAATCTCTCGGCTCCATCGCGGTCGTGTGGATCGCGGCAGCGATCGCGGGCGTTTTCATCGGCATCTTTGTAGGAGCGGATTGGCGTGCTGCGTGGCTCGCAGTGGCGCTCGGCGGGTGCCTGATGCTCTCGTTTGTCGTGCAGCTCATGATCGGCCGCGCTGACGGCTTCATTCTTCGAGTCGCAGCCAGCATGGTCGGATCGCTATTGGTTCTCGGAGTGATCAGCTTGGGATTCGCGCTCGCAGAAGTCGTTCCCAGATAGGGTGGTCACATGGATCTCGTTGCGCTCGAATTGTTCTTCGTCGGACTTCTCGGCCTCGCATCACTTGCGATCGCCTTCGTTTCGATCGTCGTGCTGAAGAACCTGTATCGCGGCCAGCGCTAGAGCGATGCTCGATCTTCCTACCGACCTTCCTGCCGAGCTGGCTCCGCTCTCGTGGCTGATCGGCGTCTGGGAAGGCACCGGTGTCATTGACTACGAGACTGAGACCCACCATTTCGCGGGCGAGTTCACTCACCGCGTGAGCTTCAGCCACGATGGCGGCGGTTTTCTGAACTACTCGGCGTCAGCCTGGCTGCACGGTGATGATGACGTGCGCACTTCGCTGGTCTCTGAAGTGGGTTATTGGCGCTTGGCGCTTGCTGCAGAAGTTTCTGACCCTGGTCCCGCGCTGCTGAGCCCGCAGGGGCCGCCGCTCGCGCGCACAGTCGACGATATCGAGAAGCTCCGCAACGAGGCGGGAGCGTTCGATATCGAAGTCTCGCTGGTGCATTCCAATGGCGTGAGCGAGTTGTATCTCGGCCAGATCGCAGGCCCGCGTGTCGACATCGCAACCGACGCGATCGTGCGCCCGGTTGGTGCGAAACCATATGGTGCGGCAACGCGGATGTATGGGCTCGTAGACGCTCACCTGCTGTGGGCCTGGGATATCGCCGCTCTTGGAAAAGAGCTCAGCTCCCATGCCTCCGCGCGGCTTGCGCGGCTTGAATGATGGATGCTGCATTCCGCACCCTCGACGGCGCGGTGACCGACGACCGCGGACTTGTTCATCTGGGCAATCCACTCAGCGAGCAACGCTCACTCGCTCGCGGCACCTCGATTGCACCCCTCGCCGATCGCAGTGTGCTGGCGGTAACGGGCGAAGACCGACTGTCGTGGCTCGATTCGCTCACCTCGCAAGCGCTGAATGCGCTCGCGCCCGGCGAGAGCACCGAACTGCTCGTTCTTGACCCACACGGTCACATTGAGCACGCAGCATCGGTAATCGACGACGGTGCCACAGCGTGGCTCATTGTGGAGAAAAACGGTGCGCAGGCGCTGGCAACCTGGCTCACCCGCATGCGGTTCCGGCTGCGGGTAGAGGTTCGCGACGCGAGCGAAGAGTACTCAGTCTTTGGCGCCTCACGGTCGGGAGCGAAACTCGTCACCGCTGCCGAGCCTGCTGGCGTGCCGCTGGTCTGGGTTGACCCCTGGCCTGCCGTCTCAGTGGGTGGTTGGGCCTACGCGGTCGCTGAGCCGCATCCTGGATCCGCCCGAGACTGGGTCGAAGTGATCGCAACCCACGGCGAAGCGAAGCGAGTCGCCGCTGCTGCTGCAGCAGGCGACATTGCGATCTCGGGTCTTGCGGCGGTAGATGCCCTTCGCGTGGCTGCCTGGCGGCCGCGCTGGTTGAGAGAAACCGACGAACGCACCCTTCCGCACGAAGTGGACTGGTTGCGCACCGCGGTGCACTTGAGCAAAGGATGCTACCGCGGGCAAGAGACTGTGGCGAAGGTTCACAACCTCGGCCACCCGCCACGTCGCCTCGTCGCTCTGCAACTCGATGGCAGCGACAGCACCTTGCCGGCCGTGGGCGCAGACGTGCTGAAGGGCGAAACCGTGGTGGGATCGATCACGTCGGTGGCGCTGCACTATGAAGACGGACCCATCGCTCTGGCCCTGGTCAAACGTACGACGCCGATCGAAGAAGTTCTTCTTGTGCAGACCGACGACGGTGTGATCACCGCCGCGCAAGAGATCATTGTGCCCCCCGAGGCGGGAGCTACGGCGGGTGTGCCGCGCATGCCGCGCCTCTCGCGGCGTACTCGCGCCACGTGATCGAGATGGCTGCTCCGTCGCCGTCAGGCAGCATAGATGGCTGATCCGCAGACGACGGCAATTCCCATCCGCTGGTATTCACGCTTCGACCCGCGGCCGGGGTTGCGGCGCGTACGTGACTCGGCCATCGCGATCGTCCAGATCGTCGTCGCAGCTTCTTTTGCCTACTGGTTTGCTGCCGACATCCTCGGGCATCCCACTCCGCTGTTGGCGGCCACGGTGACCGTGTCGAGCCTCGGTTTGGTGCGCGATGCACGCCCGATTCGGGTGGTTGAGACGATTGTGGGAATGCTGGTGGGCATTCTCGTCGCGGAGCTGCTGTTGATTCTTGCCGGATCCGGAATCTGGCAGCTTGCGCTCTCGGTAGGGGTGGCGCTCATCGTGGCGCGCTTCATCTCGTCGAAGGCCAGCTTCGCGATCGCGGCTGCCATTCAGGCGATTATCGTCATGGCGTTGCCCGTCGGCGTGCCTTTCGTGCGTCTGCTCGACGGTGTGATCGGCGGAATCGCCGCGATCGTCGTGACCTCGCTCATTCCACGCAATCCGTTGCGCGCGACACTGCGCGACGGTGCAGCGGCATTCGCGGCAGTTCAGGATGCTGCAGCTACCCTCAGCCAGGCACTGCGACGGGGCGACCGTATGCGGGCTGCCCGCGCTCTGGAGAAAGCTCGCGCGCTGCAGCCTGTGATGCAGAACTGGGGAGAGTCGCTCGAATCGGGTCTGGCGATCTCGCGGATCTCGCCGTTCACGCGGCGGCGCCGATTCGAACTTGAACGACAGGCTCGCATTCACACCTCGTTGGATCTCGTCGTGAGATCACTGCGGGTAGTGGCGCGCCGTGCGGTCTATCTGTCAGACGACGCTCTGGCTCGGCCGCTGGCCGCCGATCTGGTGAATGACATTTTTCGGGGCGCGGCTGTCGTCAGCGCTTCGCTGACCGATATCTCAGTTGAACCCACCGCACGCGCACAGCTGCTTGCCGTGGCTGCGCACCTTGACCCGCGCGAGCTCGCTCCCGACGCACCGCTGGGAGATCAGAACCTCATCGCGTCCCTTCGACCAATTGTGGTCGACCTGTTAGTCGCGGCCGGCGTAAGCCCGAGCGACGCGCGCGCGGCTGTGCCGCGGCTGTGACGCGATGTTTGTTCAGCGCAGATGCGGCTCGACGCTTCACAGAACTGCGGATGTAGCTCAAGCGCCGATATCATTGGGCGCATGACCGCCCCGCATACCCTGATCCTCCTCCGCCACGGCCAGAGCGAGTGGAACGAACTCAACCTCTTCACCGGTTGGGTCGACGTCCGTCTTACTGAGAAGGGCAAGGCTGAAGCCGCCCGAGGCGGCGAACTGCTTGCCGCAGCTGGAATTCTGCCTGACGTCCTGCACACCTCGCTGCTGAGTCGCGCGATTCAAACCGCCAACCTCGCACTCGATACCGCCGACCGACTGTGGATTCCAGTCAAGCGCTCCTGGCGTCTGAACGAGCGCCACTACGGTGCGCTCCAGGGCAAAGACAAAGCGCAAACACTTGAAGAGTTCGGCCAGGAGCAGTTCATGCTGTGGCGCCGCTCGTTTGACGTGCCACCGCCCGAGCTCGACGTCGAGTCAGAGTTCAGCCAGGTGAACGATCCTCGCTACACGGGTATCGACGGCGAGGTTCCGCACACAGAGTCGCTCAAGCTCGTGATTGACCGACTGCTGCCTTACTGGTCGAGCGACATCGTCCCCGATCTCAAAGCGGGAAAGACCGTGATGGTGACTGCCCACGGCAACTCGCTGCGTGGCTTGGTGAAGCACCTTGATGGCATCAGCGACGACGACATTGCAGAGCTGAACATCCCGACCGGAATTCCGCTCGTCTACCGACTAGACGAAGACCTCAATCCGCTGGGGCCGGGCGAGTACCTCGACCCCGAGGCCGCTGCCGCGGGCGCTGCAGCCGTGGCCAACCAGGGCAAATAGGCCCCGTCATATAAACGAAGAGAGCGGATGCCCCGGGGCATCCGCTCTCTTCGTTTATGTAGCTGCTAGCGCTGGGTAGTTGTGTCGATGTCGGTGACCTCGACGACGTCGCCCACTTCGAGAACATCGGCTGAGTCTGCATCGGTCTCGGGCGTGCTGGACGCAACGACGATGCCGATCGTGTCGGTCGTGACGACCCAATCTCCGGTGGCGAGGTAGGCGACCTTTTTGGCTACCGAGACCGCGTGATCGGCGAAACGCTCGTGGTAGCGGCTCGCCAAGGTTGCGTCGACGGTCGCGCCGGCTTCGCCTCGCCAGCTGTCGCTCAACACCTTCTCGAACACCGACGCGTGCAATTCATCCAGCTTGTCGTCTGCATCGCGCAGCTTCTCGACGAGAGTCAGGTCCTGTGTGCGCAAGAGTTCGGTGAGCGCCCGGGCGACCTCGACGTCATATTCGCCCATCTTGCGGAAGGTTCCCTTGAGGCCCCTCGGAATGGCGCGTTCGGGAAAGCGCATGCGTGTGAGCTGCGCGATGTGCTCGGCGATGTCACCCATACGCTCAAGCGATGCGCTTGTGCGCAACGCGCTCACCACGACGCGAAGGTCGCGTGCGACCGGCTGCTGACGCGCAAGAATCTCGATGGCGAGCTCGTCGAGCGCGATTGCCTTCTCGTCGATGATTGCGTCGGCTTCGATCACTTCTTCAGCGAGGGCGACGTCGCTGGTGCCGAAGGCCCGGGTCGCCTTGTCGATGGCAACCGTCACCATCTCTGAAATCTCGATGAGCCGGTCTTGGACGTCTTCGAGTGACTGATGGAATACTTCGCGCATCTGATGCACCTCTCATGATCTTTGGCAGGCATCCGCCCGCGCGACATTGGTGATTGTCGCGAGCGAAGGTTAACGAATGGTGCTACCGCGGTGAATACTAGCCCGGTCACTTCGGTCCCGGGGCGTTTGCGCGTGCAGGCACCTCTGGGCACCATACGCTGTGAGAATGAACGTAACGCAACTGGCGTTGGTCGCGCTTCTTGCGGGAATCTTCATCGGCGGATCTGTGGCAGCCGTCATTGTCGCATCACTCCGCGCCCGAGACCGAGCTCACGCCGCTGTTTCAGTGGACGTTCCCGAAGGCGTGTCTGCCGTCTTGCACGCCATGGACGACGCGGCAGTAGTCGTCGATTCTTCAATGCGAATCGTGGCGGCGTCTCGGCCGGCCCTGCCGTTTGGGCTCGAAGAAGATGAGACTCTCGCGAACGATCAGTTGCGGCAAGTGGTTCGTGAGGTTCGCACTGTCGACGCGGCCACGACCGAGACGTTGCGAATTCGCAAAGGGGCATTGCCCGCCGAGCCCCGACTCGTCGTCGTTCGCGCCACACGCATCTCGACCCGGCTGACGCTGCTGGTTATGCGAGACATCACTGAACACGAGCGCGTGGAGCAGATGCGGCGCGACTTCGTCGCAAACACCAGCCACGAGTTGAAAACCCCCGTTGGGGCGGTGAGCTTGCTCGCGGAAGCGATTGAGTCTGCTGCTGACGATCCGCCCCAGGTTCGAATCTTCGCTGAGCGACTGCTCGCCGAGGCCGGTCGGTTGTCAAACCTCACGGCGCGCATCATGAGTCTGTCTCGACTGCAATCGGGCGACGTCATCAACGCTCAGCGTGACGTCTCCATCGACGAGGTTGTCGCGGGCGCCATCGAGGCTCACGCACTGCAGGCCGACGCTGCCGACATCACAATCGCACGAGGCGGCGAGCGAGGGCTCTACGTGCGCGGCGACGCACAGATCCTCAGCGAGGCGGTCGGCAACCTGATTTCCAACGCGATCGTCTACTCAGCGCGCGACACCAACGTGGGTGTGGGCATTCGGGTGAACGAGAGCGTTGTCGAAATCGCAGTCACCGATCGTGGCATTGGTATCGCCGAGGGAGATCAAGCGCGGGTGTTCGAGCGCTTTTACCGCGCCGACCCTGCTCGCGCGCGACGTACGGGAGGCAGCGGTCTGGGCTTGGCGATTGTCAAGCACGCCATTCAGCTGCACGGCGGTGAGGTCACGCTTTGGTCTCGCCCAGGACGCGGCTCGACGTTCACGATTCGCCTGCCTCAGATCGCCGCGCCCGTTCACGAGGCTCCAGGCAAACAGCGTAAGAAAAAGAAGAAGCCAAAGAAACAAAAGCTTGGCGAGGCCACAGCTCGTTCCAAGGATGGAGACCCTAAATGACTCGCGTCTTAATCGTCGAGGACGAACCAGACCTCTCAGACCCGCTCGCCTACCTGCTGCGACGTGAGGGATATGAAGTCGAGATCGCGGAAGACGGGCCAGCGGCCCTGGCCGCGTACAGCGCAGACGGCGCAGACATCGTGCTGCTTGATCTCATGCTGCCCGGCATGCCCGGAACCGAGGTGTGCCGGCAGATCCGCACGACCTCGGCGGTGCCGATCATCATGCTTACCGCCAAAGACTCCGAGGTAGACATCGTGGTGGGTCTTGAGCTCGGTGCAGATGACTACATGACCAAGCCCTACTCGGCGCGCGAGCTGCTGGCGCGCATGCGCGCGGTTCTGCGTCGTCTTGCAGTGCCTGACTCCGACCTAGAAGACCGGGTGCTTGATGGCGGCCGTGTGGTGCTCGATATCGACCGGCACTCGGTGACGGTCGCGGGCGAAGAGATCAGCATGCCGCTGAAGGAATTCGAGCTCCTTGAGGTGCTGATGCGCAACTCGGGCCGTGTGCTCACGCGCGGTCAGCTGATTGACCGAGTGTGGGGCAGCGACTACTTCGGTGACACCAAGACGCTCGATGTGCACATCAAGCGCATTCGCTCACGAATTGAAGCAGACCCTGCGGTGCCGACCAAGCTCGTGACCGTTCGCGGTCTGGGCTACCGTTTCGAAGACTGAACGCAAAACGAATCGCGCCCCGTGATCATCACGGGGCGCGATTGTCGTTTGGGCTGTTCGCTACGGAACCAGAGGTGCGAGGTAGTCGAGCTCTCCGTCAAGAACGGGAATGTCGACGATTGGGCTTCCGGTGCCGTCTGATTCGAAGTACCCCAGAATGACGGTGCCAGGAACAGCGTCGAGATCGGTGAGCAGCAGCGGCTCCTCGTCGGCGCCGAGACTCAAGGTGGTGCGCGCCGGAACGCGCACGGTTTCGGTGATCTTCGATGAGCCTTCGCCCACCTGAATGCTCAGCGTGTGCGACAGATCGGTGTCGTTGATCAGCGCGGCGATGAAGTTTCCCTCAGAGCCGTCATCGGTCGCGACGATGAAGGCGTTTCGCACTTCGATCGGTCCTGAGTCCGGAACATTCACGCCCTCTGCGGCGGCGTATTGGATGGTGGTCGCCTGCGGAGCGATCATGCTGCAGCCCGTTGTGGTGACAACGAGGGCAGCGCCTAGGGCGAGCGACGCGATGAGGCGCGATTTCACGGATCCTCCAAGTGCGGGTGACAACGACTCTTGCATTCTATGGTCTCCGCGTATCGCCCGTGGTGTCGGCGCGGCATCTCGCGGCGCGCAACAGGGCGCCAGCGGATAGGCGGCGTACCTTAGCGTATGTTGCCTGTGTTATCCTGGAGGTTGCCGAAGGGACATAACTCCATGCTTTTTGAGGTTGGCGAGACGGTCGTTTACCCCCACCACGGTGCAGCAACGATCATCGAGGTCAAAGACCGGATCATCCGTGGTGAGACGAAGAAATATCTGAAGCTCAACGTCACCCAGGGTGACCTGATTATTGAAGTTCCTGCAGAGAATGTCGATTTGGTCGGCGTTCGCGATGTCATTGGCAAAGAAGGCCTCGACCAGGTTTTCGAAGTGCTGCGTGCGCCGTTCACTGAAGAACCGACCAACTGGTCGCGTCGGTACAAGGCGAACCTTGAAAAGCTCGCTTCGGGCGATGTCATCAAGGTCAGCGAGGTCGTACGCGACCTGTGGCGCCGCGATCAAGACCGCGGACTCTCCGCGGGTGAGAAGCGAATGCTCGCCAAGGCGAAGCAGATTCTCATCTCAGAGCTCGCTCTTGCAGAGAAGACTGACGAAGAAAAAGCCAGTGTTCTGCTCGACGAGGTTCTCGCAAGCTAGATTTCTCGGGTGAGCATTACACCCGTACCGCGCGTCGCTGTCATCGTGGTCGCTGCCGGTTCTGGCACGCGCTTGGGAGCTGGTGCTCCCAAAGCGTTTGTCGGCATCGACAGCCACAGTATTCTCTGGCACTCTCTTCATGGCGTCTTCGCCGTCCCAGATGCTCAGGTCGTGATTGTCGCGCCCGAATCGCGCTCTGGTGATGCTCTTACCGAAGCCTTGGCGGTTTCAGGCGACAAAGCCGACTTCGCATCCGTTGTGGTCGGCGGACCGACGAGACAGGCGTCTGTCGCGGCGGGCCTCGCGGCGCTGCGGGCTGATATCGAGATCGTGCTCGTGCACGATGCGGCCAGGGCGCTTACGCCCCCGGCTGTATTTGAACGTGTGATCGCCGAGATCGAGGCGGGAGCACCGGCAGCGATCCCGGTGTTGCCGGTCGTCGACACCATCAAGCGTGTCGACGGTTCCACGATCACCGCACACGTGGATCGTTCGCGATTGGCGGCCGCGCAGACACCGCAAGGGTTCCGCCGCGAGGTGCTTGATGCTGCCTACCGCTCGGCGACCGCCGAGTTCACCGATGACGCCGCACTCGTGGCCGAAGCTGGCCACCGCGTAGCCGTGGTCGACGGCGATGCACGCTCGTTCAAGATCACCACACGGGACGATCTGGAACGCGCTCAGAGCCTCGTCACGCCGTCGGTCACTGAACAATCCGATCCGGCCGCAAACAGGGCGGCCGCCATGCCGCGAGTTGGTGTGGGCACAGACGTGCACGCCTTCGGCGGCGACGGCGACCTCTGGCTTGCTGGCCTGGAGTGGCCCGGCGAGCGAGCGCTCTCTGGTCACTCCGACGGCGACGCCGTTGCGCACGCGATCGTCGATGCGCTTCTCGCCGCAGCGGCACTCGGCGACATCGGCACGCATTTCGGCACCGACTACCCCGAATATGCCGGCGCCCATGCTGAAGCGTTTCTGAGCCGCACCCGCGCGCTGCTCGCTGAAGCGGGCTGGCGGATCGGCAATGTCTCGGTGCAGGTGCAAGCGAATCGCCCGCGGTTTTCGTCACGCCGGCTGGAGGCGCAAGCGGTGCTGTCGGCTGCGCTCGGCGGCGCACCTGTGTCCGTCACCGCAACCACCACCGATGGTCTCGGTTTCACAGGCCAGGGCGAAGGTGTTTCAGCGTTTGCCGTCGCACTGATCGTTCCGGCGTAAACAGGCTTCGCACCATGAACGCGGAGTAGGGGTCCTCCAGTTTCAGTCCACCGACACCGCGAGGACGGACCAGAGCTCTGGTGTCGTCGGCGTCGAAGTCGGCGGGCGAATCTGGAGGTTCATCGACGCTTACCCCTCGACGGCGAATGGAACCGGGTCTCGCTGCTTGCGAGAACCCCACGCCAGCAGCGCCAAGCCGGCGGTGAGAATCACGAGGCCCATGATCGCGAGCGGCGACAGCTGCTCTCCCAGCACAGTGATGCCGAGAACCGTTGCGGTGAGGGGCTCACCGAGCGTCAGCGTCGCGGCCGTGGCAGCGGTCAAGCCGCTCAGCCCCCACGTGAAGAGCACATAGGCGACAGAGATCGCGGCCAGCCCCACCCAGAGCGCCATGAACAGGCCGCTCGGCGTGCCCAACCACTGCAGATCAACGAACGGCACACACAGCGCCGACAGCGCCGCGGAGCTTGCTCCCATCGCCCCGACGACCGTGAAAGGGTCCCATCCCGAGTCAAGCAGCGTGCGCTGTGAGTTCGCGATCACGGCGAAGCAGGCGCCCGCGCCCACCGAGCTGGCGAGACCGATCGGGTCGGTGCTGACGTTGCCCGATTCGCCCCCGACGCCGAGCATCACCACACCGACAGTCGCGAGCAGGGTGGCCGAGACCCACGTGAACGACGGCATGCGCCTGGTGAGCGCCCACTCGAGCAATCCGGCAAGAATCGGTGCCGAGCCCAACGCAATCACGGTGCCGATCGCGACGCCATTGCGTTCGGTGCCCAGAAAGAACAGTGGTTGGTACAGCGCAAGACACACACCGGTCAGCAGCATCAGTGAGAGCGGCCGAGCGCCAAGCCGCGGGCGCGGCGCAGCATCCATTCGTCTCTTCGACATTCGTGCTGCGAGAGTGAACGCGATCAGTGCAAGGCCGGTTCCGCCGAACACCATGCGCATGACGCCCAGCGCGAGGGGGGTGGCGCTGTCAGGCCCGAGCGCTTGCGCTGTGCCGGTGGTGCCGAACAGCAGAGCGGCGGCAAGAACGGCGAGAACGTAGGGCACCATACAGTTCTACCGGCTGGTCGCTCCGGGTGTTGACACAGGACCCGCGGGTAGGCTGGTGCGGTGACGGTACGGCTCTATGACACCAAGGCGCAGGCATTGCGCGATTTCGTACCCATCGACCCCGGAAACATCACGATCTATGTATGCGGGCCGACGGTGCAGTCGGGTCCCCACATCGGTCATCTGCGCGGCGCGCTGAGCTTCGACATCCTGCGTCGTTGGCTGGCCCATCGCTATGCGCGAGTAACGTTCGTGCGCAACGTAACCGACGTCGATGACAAGGTGTTGGCCAACGCGACCGACAGCGAGCCGTGGTGGGCGCTGGCCTACCGCATGGAACGTGAGTTCACTCGCGCCTACGAGACGATCGGCATTCAGGCGCCGACCTACGAGCCGCGAGCGACGGGATCGATCGCTCAGATGCACGAGCTCATTCAGCGACTGATCGACGCCGGGCACGCTTATGCGGTGGCGGGTGACGTGTATTTCGACGTGCGTTCGTGGCCCGCCTACGGCGAACTCACGCGACAATCGCTCGACGCGATGGAGACGGCGAGCGATGCCGATGCGCGAGGCAAACGCAATCCGCAGGACTTCGCGCTGTGGAAGAGCAGCAAGCCCGAAGAGCCTGCATCGGCGGTCTGGAGCTCGCCCTGGGGCAGCGGCCGGCCCGGCTGGCATATTGAGTGCTCGGCGATGGCGCGACGCTACCTCGGTGACGAGTTCGACATTCACGGCGGCGGTCTTGACTTGCGCTTTCCGCACCACGAGAACGAGCTGGCTCAATCCACGGCGGCCGGCGATGCGTTTGCTCGCTATTGGGTGCACAACGGTCTTGTCACCGTCGACGGGCAGAAGATGTCGAAGTCGCTGTTCAACTTCGTGCTTGCGGGCGATCTGCTCGCATCTCGCGATCCGCTCGTGGTGCGATACGCGCTTGCCGCTGCCCACTACCGTTCGAGCCTCGACATCTCAGACAAGACCTTTGAAGAAGCGGATGCTGCGCTCGAGCGACTGCGCACGTTCCTCGAACGTGCGAGTCGAGTCGCGTCGCTCGATGACCGCGCCGCGCCAGCGCTACCCGAAGCGTTCGCGGTGGCGATGGACGACGACCTGAGCGTGCCACAGGCGCTCGCCGTCGTGCATGAGACCGTGCGCGCCGGCAATTCGGCTTTCGATTCAGGCGACGCTGACGCCGCTCACGCTGCGGCTGTGCAGGTGCGCGAGATGCTGCAGATTCTCGGCCTCGACCCGTTGAGTGCTGAGTGGGCCACGACGAACGGCACAGCCGAGGCGACGGCGCTTGACACCCTCGTGCAGACGATGATCACGCAACGCGCACAAGCGCGAGCGAACAAAGACTGGGCTGGGGCTGATCGCATCCGCGATGCGATCGCCGCGGCAGGAATCTCGCTGGAAGACAGCGCAAACGGAACACATTGGAGTCTCGATGGCTAAGCAAGGACGCCCCGGCGCAAGCAAGGGCAGCAAGAAGGGCCCCACCAAGGGCACGGGCGGGAAGAACAAGCGTTCGCTCGAAGGTCGCGGGCCGACGCCCAAGGCAGAAGACCGGGCATGGCACCCCGCCGGCAAGCGCAAGGCTGCTGCTGATCGCTACGTGGCGGCTGGCGGCAAGCCAAAACCCTCCGGTCAGACGGGCTCGCGTCAGCGCTCGGCGAAGAAAGACGACGACACCGAAACGGTGACCGGTCGCAACTCAGTGCTCGAAGCTCTTCGCGCCAAGATTCCCGCGAGCGCGTTCTACATCGCGCAGCGCGTCGAGATGGATGACCGCGTCAAAGAGATGCTTTCGATTGCGACGAACCGCGGCATCCCGGTGCTCGAGGTGACCCGCCCCGAGCTCGACCGCATGGCCGGGTTCGACGGCGTACACCAGGGAGTCGCGCTCAAGGTGCCGCCCTACGAGTACGCGCATCCGCAAGATCTGCTCGAGCAGATCATCGATGAAGACCAGGTTCCCCTGCTCGTCGCTCTCGATGGCATCACAGACCCGCGAAACCTCGGTGCGATCATTCGCTCGACGGCTGCTTTCGGCGGGCACGGTGTGATTGTGCCGCAGCGCCGTTCGGCGAGCGTGAACTCTGCCGCATGGAAGACCAGTGCGGGTGCCGCCGCCCGCACGCCGGTCGCTCTCGCACCGAACCTGACGACGACGCTCAAAGAGTTCAAGAAGCAGGGGGTGTTCATTCTCGGCCTTGACGGCGGCGGCGATGTCTCGCTGCCCGTACTAGGGCTCGCCGATCGGCCCGTCGTGATCGTCGTTGGCTCGGAGGGCAAGGGTCTTTCGCGCCTGGTCACCGAAACCTGCGACCAGATCGTCTCGATTCCGATCTCGGGCGCCGAGTCGCTGAACGCCGGGATCGCCGCATCTGTTGCCCTGTACCAGGTGTCGACGATGCGTGCGGAGCTCGAGAAGTAGGGCACGGCATGGCACGTATCGCAGTTATCGGAGGAACCGGCTACGCGGGCAGTCACATTGTGGCCGAAGCGGTGAGCCGAGGTCACACCGCGGTGTCGGTGGCGCGTTCGCTGCCGTCTGAGCGCGTGGCCGGCGCTACGTACATCGAGGGCACGCTGCTCGATGTGCCGTGGCTTGTCAGCGAACTCGAAGGCGTCGACGTGGTCATCTCTGCCGTAGCAGCCCGCGGCGCCATGCTCGGGCGGCTGCGGGTGAACCTCGCCGAGTTGGCCGCTGAGCTGCCCAGCGAGGTTCGTCTCGGAGTGATCGGCGGAGCGGGCGGCAGCCTCATCGCCGCTGGCGGTGAGCGCCTGGTTGACCAAGAGTCATTCAGCGACGAGTACAAGCCCGAGGCCCTTGAAGCCATCGGCGTGCTCGACGACTTGCAGGCAGGCCCCGCCAGTCGCGATTGGTTCTACGTGCACCCCGCCGGGGGATTCGGCCCGTGGAATCCCGGAGAGCGCACGGGAAGCTACCGCGACGGTGGCGATGTGATCGTGACGGATGCTGCCGGTGAGTCGTTCATCTCGGGCGCCGACCTTGCCGTTGCTGTGATCGACGAGGTCGAGCAGCCGAAGCACTCACGCGAGCGCTTCTCTGTCGGATATTGAGACGCCTGGCGTAGTCAGCGGCGGCCGAGCTAGACCAGGTCGCGCCAGTCGACGCCATCGTCGTCTTCGTCGATGATGGCGTGCGTGTCGGTGATGATCGGCAGCGACACTGTCTCGGTCAATGGCGACATCAGCGTGGCTTCGTCGCGGCGGTGACGCAGCACGTCGTCGATATAGCTCGAGAGCACTTCGGCGAGCGGCACCGATCGCCCGCTGCGCTGTGACACGTACCAGCGGTGTTCGAGCACCTGGTGGAACACCTCAGCGGGTTCGAGTTTGGAGCGCAGATCCCATGGGATCGACTTCACCACCGGCTCGAACACCCGAGTGATCCACTCGTGTGCGGCCATCTCTTCGTCTTCAGAGAAGCGCGAGCTGCGCGCGCGAAACTCGTCGAGGTCGTTCAGCAGTCTGCGTGCCTGGTTCTCTTCGACGTCGAGACCGGTGAGCCGGATGAGGCGACGCTGATGGTGCCCGGCATCGACCACCTTCGGCTGGATCGACACCTTCGTGCCGTCGGACTTGGTTTCGATCGACATCTCGCCGATGTCGAAGCCCAGATCGTTGAGACGGCGTACCCGCTCGGTGAGTCGCCATGACTCGTCGGCACGGAACGTCTCTTTGTCGGTGAGCGCCGCCCAGAGCGCGTGATACGACGACATGATGCCGTCGGCGATCGAGATCGCGTCGACGCCTCCTTCGAGTCGTCCACCGGCTTCGAGGTCCATGATCTCGCCGGCGATGTTCGTGCGCGCCACGTCGAGGTCATGGGCTCGCTGCCCACGCGTCAAACCGCTCTCATGAAGTTCGCCAGTCTCAGCATCCACCAGATAGGCCGCGAACGCACCCGCGTCGCGGCGAAACAGGGTGTTCGACAGCGAGACATCGCCCCAGAAGAATCCGATGTTGTGCAGATGCACGAGCAGCGCTGCCAGGGCGTCGACGAGACGTGTCGCAGTGTCGGGACGCAAGATCTGCGTGAACAGGGCGCGGTAGGGGAGTGAGAACTTGAGGTGCTCGGTGACCAGCGCCGCAGGCAGCGGCTGTCCTGAGGCGTCGGTGCGTCCAGCGATCACGGCAATGCGGTTCACGCAGGGAACGTCGAGGCGATCGAGGTTGCCGAGCATGTCGTACTCGCGGCGTGCCATCGCTTCGGTGGTCTCTTTGATCGCAACTACACGCCCCGACAGGTTTGCGAACCTCACCAGGTGTCGTGAAATGCCCTTGGGGAGAAAGACGATATGGCTGGATGGCCAGTCGGCCAGTGGGGTCGACCAGGGCAACTCCAGCAGCGCAGGATCAACTCTGCTTGCCGTAATGCTCAATGCCTCAGACATTCACTCTCCCTGAAATGAGCAACGGCGCGGTGGGAGTGATCCCGCCGCGCCGTTGCTGATGGCGATACTTACGCCGAAGCGATTGCCTTGTCGTTGAGGCGCTCGCCGGTCTCAGCGTCGAACGCGTGAACGTGACCTGCAGTCGCCGCGAGGGTGACCGTCTCGCCCGCGTTGGGGTGGTTGCGGCCGTCGACACGAGCGACGAGGTCGGTGCGTGTGCCACCGATATCAGCGTGACCGTAGAGGTAGCCGTCGGCACCAAGTTCTTCAACGAGGTCGACGGTCACCGAGAGACCCTTGCCGTCGGCGGGGCCGACGACGATGTCTTCGGGGCGAACACCGATGGTGACCTGGCTGCCGTGTGCGCGGCCGACAGTGTCGCGGTCGAGCGGAACGACCTCGGTGCCGAATTCAACGCCACCCTCAGCGAGGTTCGAGGTGAACAGGTTCATTGCGGGCGAGCCGATGAAGCCAGCGACGAACACGTTGTTGGGCTTCTCGTAGAGGTCGCGCGGCGATCCAACCTGCTGCAGCAGACCGTCCTTGAGCACCGCGATGCGGTCACCCATGGTCAGTGCCTCGGTCTGGTCGTGCGTGACGTAGACCGTGGTGACCCCGAGGCGACGCTGAAGCGAGGCGATCTGGGTACGGGTCTGCACACGGAGCTTGGCGTCAAGGTTCGACAGCGGCTCGTCCATGAGGAACACCTGCGGCTGGCGAACGATTGCGCGACCCATGGCGACACGCTGGCGCTGACCACCCGAGAGTGCCTTCGGCTTGCGAGTGAGGTAGTCCTCAAGGTCGAGCAGCTTCGCGGCTTCGAGCACGCGAGCGGCACGCTCGTCTTTGTTCACGCCTGCGATCTTGAGCGCGAAGCCCATGTTCTCGGCAACCGTCATGTGGGGGTAGAGCGCGTAGTTCTGGAAGACCATGGCGATGTCGCGGTCTTTCGGGGGAACGTCGGTCACGTCGCGATCGCCGATCATGATGCGGCCCGAGTTGACCTCTTCGAGGCCAGCGAGCATGCGCAAGGACGTGGACTTACCGCAACCCGAGGGGCCAACGAGCACGAGGAACTCGCCGTCTGCAACCTCAAGGTTCAGCTTGTCGACAGCGGCGCGGGTGCCGCCGGGGTAGACGCGCGAGGCGTTATCGAACGTGACTGTCGCCATGTTTTCTTCTCCTTCACCGGCAGGTACGTGCCGGACGATCCGTAGTGATGGATGTGGGAACTCCCACACGCCCGTCATTGGGCGCTCACCTAGTATGCCATGGTGTTCGCAAAGCTCCCTGTGGCACGGCATAAGTGGAGCCTCTGTCTGGTCATTTCCCAGACTGCCTGGATAGCATCGTCAACGGTCTTCCCCCGGAGTCCACGCCATTTTCTGCCACGTCAGCACCGAGAGGTTCCATGTCGAGCGACGAGACACCGAACGCTTCCGCACCGAGCGAACGCCGCGACGCGGTGCGCGAAAAGGCGCAGCAGGTTCGTGCGCGCCAGTCCCGCTCGCGCTTGATTCGCGCGTCGTCGATTGCGGTCGCCGCGATCGCTGTCGTGGTGGCGGGTGCGATGGCGATCACGATGACGGTGTCTTCTGAAGCATCCAAGCCGACGCTCAAGCCCGCCAACGCGACGAACGACGGCTTTGCCGTTACCGGCGTGCAAGGCATTGGCCTCGCCTCTGCCGACGACGGTGTGGCTGACGACGCTGAGCCCGACGACGCTGAAACCGACGATGCTGAAGCGACGGCTACGCCAGAGGCATCCGAAACCGCCGTGGATCTGCCGGCGATCGAGGTGCGGGTGTACGTCGACTACCTCGCATCGGGGGCTCGCGACTTTCAGCTTGCGAACGTTCAGCAACTCTCGAACTGGGTGACTGAAGAAGCCGCGACCGTGACGTACTACCCGGTCGCCATGCTGACGTCGAAGTCGAACGGCACCAAGTACTCTCAGCGTGCGGCTGGCGCAGCCGCGTGCGTGGGCACCTATGCTCCCGATTCGTTCTTTGCGTTTACGAACGCCCTGCTCGCCCAGCAGCCTGAGATGGATTCCGACGGAATGGTCGACGGCGACCTTGCAGCGCTCGCGATCGCAACCGGCGCAGAGAACCCCAAAGTTGTGCGCGCCTGCATCGAAGACCAGGACTATTCCGCCTGGGCGAAGGACGCCACCGAGCGTGCCCTTCAAGAGATTCCCGATACTGACGGTCTCGCGCTCACCGGAACGCCCATGGTGCTTGTCAACGGCGAGCCTTACATGGGAGAGCTCACCGACCCTAAAGAGTTCGCGCAATTCGTGCTGACGATCGCGAGTGACACCTACTACGAAGAGGCGCCGACTCCGACTCCAACGCCGACACCGAGCTCGTAATGCGCAGGACCATCCCCGCGAATCGGTAAGATGGTCTTTCTGCCGACTTGGCGCAATTGGTAGCGCACCATACTTGTAATATGGGGGTTACGGGTTCAAGTCCCGTAGTCGGCTCAATGAGGAAGAATCCGCGGATCTTGCCCACTTGGGTGGCGATTTGCGGTGCAATCAGTGTGGGTGCTCTCACCGCGATGCAAGCGCGAGTGAACGGGCAACTCGGTGTCGCCTTAGACGACGGCTTTGTCGCCGCGTTCATTTCCTTCGGCTCGGGGTTTGTCATTCTGATCGTGCTGAGCGCACTGTTCCCCGCCGGGCGCGGGGGAGTGCGCCATCTGGTTGACGGAGTGCGCGCAGCGACGATCCCCTGGTGGATGCTGCTGGGCGGCGCCGCGGGAGCATTCGCCGTGGCCACCCAGGGCCTGTCGGTGGGCATCATCGGGGTAGGCCTGTTCACCGTGGGAATGGTGGCCGGTCAAACCGTGAACGGTCTCGTCTTGGACCGCACCGGCTACGGACCTGGCGGGGTTGTCGCGGTGACAATGCCGCGCGTGATCGGAGCGGCAATCGCTCTGGTCGCCGTCGGGTCGGTGTTCGTCGGCGACACCGTGCAGGGCATTCCAGTGTGGATGCTGATTCTGCCGTTCTTTGCCGGTGCGGGCATTGCATGGCAGCAAGCCACCAACGGCCGCCTGCGTCAGCAGGTGGGCACCCCGCTGACGGCGACACTGGTCAACTTTGCCGGCGGCACAACGTTTCTTGCCGTCGCGGCAGTGATCGACGTCGCGATCGTCGGCATGCCCGAGGCGCTTCCTGCTGAAGCATGGATCTACGCCGGGGGCGCCCTCGGCGTCGTCTACATCTTCTTGTCTGCGGCGCTGGTGCAGCACACGGGTGTGCTGCTGCTCGGGCTCGGCTCGGTGGTCGGGCTGCTTGTCACCGCGGTCATCCTCGACGCCATCTGGCCGACAGCGTCCAGCCCGCCATTGCTCACTCAGATAGTGATCGTCGCGATAGCGCTGCTGTCGGTAGTCGTCGCAGCTGCGCCGTGGCGGCTGCGACGACCCTGAAGCCTCACGACTTCTTGGGCTTGGGCTTCGTCTTCGACTTCGGTTTCGGCAGACGCGAGAGATGCTTGCGGGCTTCAATCGGCTTGCGACGTCCGATGCGAGCGCGCGGTGGCTTGCCGCCGACGTATAGCCAGCCGAGAAGTTCTTCGTTCGCCTCGAGCCCGTGCAACTTGGCAACGGCCTTCGAGCGGGTGTAATGACCGGTGCGCCACAGTACGCCCCAGCCAGCTTCGTCGAGCAACAGGCTCAGCATGTGGGCGACGCCCGACGCCACGGCCTCTTGCTCCCACCGCGGAACCTTGTCGCTTTTGCGGTAGGTGGCCACGACAGCGATCAGCAGAGGCGCTCGCAACGGCTTGGTTGAGGCCCCTTTGCGTCCCTCGGCTTTGTTGATGGCTTTGCCGAGCCGATCGCGGTCGGCGCCGCGCAGCTCGATCAGTCGCCACGGTCGCATCGAGGAGTGGTCCGCGACGCGGCCCGCTGCGCTCACCAGGATCTCGAGCTCGGCGCGGGCGGGCGCTTGTTCGGTGACTTTCGACCACGAGCGACGAGCGCGAACCGCTTCGAGCGCCGGGGCCACCCGCTCGGGCTCGCTCACTAAGAGGCTTCCGGGGTGAAGTTTAGCGACAGCGAGTTCATGCAATAGCGGTCACCCGTCGGGGTGCCGAATCCGTCGGGAAACACGTGCCCGAGGTGTGAGCCGCAGTTCGCGCAACGCACTTCGGTGCGCTGCATGCCGTGGGCGTTGTCTTCGAGCAGTTCGACGGCCTCGGGGCGCACAGATTCGTAGAAGCTCGGCCACCCGCAGTGGGAGTCGAACTTGGTGCCACTCTTGAACAGCTCAGCATCGCATGCGGCGCAAGTGTAGAAACCAGAGCGGCTTTCGTCGAGAAGCTCGCCCGTCCACGCGCGCTCTGTCCCCGCTTTGCGCAGCACCGCGTACTGCTCGTCGGTGAGTTCGGCGCGCCACTCGGCGTCGGTCTTGTTGACGGCGTAGTTCATGAGTCCTCCTTGGGTCTTCGTCCATTCAACCGCACGGTGTGCGCGTATGTTCCGTGAGTGCTGTGCATTCGCCACGAGAATGGGGGAGTGCATGAGTCTGCGGAACAAGTCGTCATGGCGCGGTACGGCCGCTTCGCCCGCGATGAGGCCCCCGGCCGCTCGGCGCTGTATGAAGAGTGGGCGATGGGGGTCGCGGCAGGTGGTGCGGCTGCTCGCACCATTGCACGCCTGCCGCCCACACGCCGTCAGCCACCGTTGGTATTCGCCGTTTGCCGCATGCTCGGTGCACCAGAGACAACCTTCACCGAGTGGTCACGGTGGTTGCGAGAGCACGCCGAAGCGGTTGTCGCCGAGGCCTCTCAGCGCAGTCTGCAGACCAATGAGCCGTTGCGCTGTGCGGCGTTGATGCCCGCGCTGAGCCTTATTGCCGGGCCCATCGCGCTGCTTGAGATCGGTGCGAGCGCCGGGCTGTGTCTAGTGCCTGACCGCTATTCCTATCGCTACGGCGACGGCACACAGCTTGATCCTCGCGCGGCCGCTTCAACGGTGTTGCTCGACTGCGAGCTGGTTGGCCGGCCCGCGCTGCGAATGCCAGAGATCGTCTGGCGCCGCGGCATCGATCTGCAGCCGCTCGACGCCTCGTGCGCCGATGACCGCCGCTTTCTCTCAGCGCTCGTCTGGCCGGGAGAGATCGGTCGATCCGAGAGGATTTCAGGCGCGCTCGATATCGCAGCACGAGAGGCACTCGTAATCGACGCGGGCGATGCGACAGACGCTGCCGTGCTGCGGGCGGCCGCAGCCTCGGCGCCGCGAGATGCCACGCTCGTGGTGACGACGCCCGGAGTGCTGCCGCATATTGCCCACGCAGACCGCGAGCGGCTTGTCGAGACGATTCGTTCGATGGATGCTGAATGGATCAGCATCGACCCGCCCCGACTTCTCGCGCAGCTCGCCGGTGCCACCTTGGACGAGTCTTGGGACCGGTTCGTTCTCTCGCTCAATGGCGAAGCGATGGCAAATGTTGATCCCCTTGGCGGCTACGTGGAGTGGCGGGCAGTCGAGGTGGATGCTGCGCGTTAGCGTTATCGGGTGCCCCTGACCGACCGTGAACGCGCCATTCTCGAATTCGAGCGAGAGTGGCGTCGCCATGTCGGAGCGAAAGAAGAGGCGATTCGAGCGGAGCTTGCCCTCTCGCCCGCTCGCTACTATCAGTTGCTCGGACGACTCATCGATACGGTGCCCGCGCAGGAATTCGACCCGATGCTGGTGAAGCGACTGCGCAGACAGCGCGATACTCGGCTTCATAACGTGGGCAGGTAACATTCTCTGGTGCCGAAAACGTCTGTGCCGAAGGATCGCTTCGACGACCTCCCTGAGTCAGGGCGTATTGGTGCGCACCGCGCCGAGAACCCGCATATGCGCGGGTGGGTCGTTCTGCTGTGGGCGGCGCTTGCCACCATCGTGCTGATCACCGTCGGCATCTTCGCCACACTGATTGCCTCCGGCCGGATCGAGCTGGGCGCCCCCGAGCCGGCAGCGACCGTTGAACCCACACCCGATGTGGAAGCGGTCGTCGATACGTCATTCGATGTGGTGATCTTGAACGCCACGCCCGAGAGCGGGCTTGCGACCCAGTTGAAAGATGTCGTCGTTGCCGCGGGTTGGGCCGATGAGATGGTCACCGCGAGTGAAGCAGGTTCAGAAGACTTCGCTGAGACGACGGTCTACTACCTGAACGACGAAGACGAAGCGGCGGCTTTGGGTCTGGCGAATGTCATCGGTGGTGCCGAGGTCGCGCAGACCGACGTATATCAACCCGCGACAGCAGACGAGCAGCAACTCACGATCGTGATCGGTGTGGACCGCGCCTCAGCCGGTACCGCAACGCCCACGCCCTAGTCGGCGCACTCGAAGGGTGGCGACGCGTTTCGCCAGCAAATGCTGATGTGTTTCGCCCGCGTAAATACTTTGGTGCGCGCGTGTCAACAGATGCCGATCTGGCGTTCGTCGCTGCGCAACGCTCCATACGATGATTCTTGTCGCACCACACACAGGAGATCGCATGGCTCAGGGCACCGTCAAATGGTTCAACGCTGAAAAAGGATTCGGGTTCATCACCGTCTCCGACGGGCAGGACGTTTTCGTTCACTACTCGAATATCGATATGAGCGGCTTCCGCGTGCTCGAAGAGGGCCAAGCCGTGGAATTCACCGTCGGTTCTGGCCAGAAGGGCCCCCAAGCTGAGACGGTTCGCGTCATCTGACGAGCGGCAATGACTTGAGAAACGCCGGTACCGAAAGGTATCGGCGTTTCTGTGTGTCACCACACCGCGTGCGTGGCTTGCACTCGATGGGGTCGAGTGCCAGAATGGCTTAGCACTCGCATTCGTAGAGTGCCAATAATGCAAGCCCAACGTCCGGGAGGGACGACACACACATGGCAAAGATCATCGCTTTCGACGAGGAGGCCCGCCGTGGCCTCGAGCGCGGCCTCAACATTCTGGCCGACGCCGTCAAGGTGACGCTCGGCCCGCGCGGTCGCAACGTCGTGCTTGAAAAGAAGTGGGGCGCCCCCACGATCACCAACGATGGCGTGTCCATCGCCAAGGAGATCGAACTGGACGACCCGTTCGAGAAGATTGGTGCCGAGCTCGTCAAGGAGGTCGCCAAGAAGACTGACGACGTCGCTGGCGACGGCACCACCACCGCTACCGTTCTGGCGCAGGCGCTCGTTCGCGAAGGTCTGCGCAACGTCGCAGCCGGCGCAGACCCGATCTCGCTCAAGAAGGGCATCGAGAAGGCCGTTCAGGCCATCACCGCTCAGCTTCTCGCCGACGCCAAGGAGGTTGAGACCAAGGAGGAGATCGCTGCCACCGCGTCCATCTCGGCCGGCGACGCTGAGATCGGCGCCCTGATCGCCGAGGCGATCGACAAGGTCGGCAAGGAAGGCGTGGTCACCGTTGAGGAGTCCAACACCTTCGGCACCGAGCTCGAGCTCACCGAGGGCATGCGCTTCGACAAGGGCTACCTGAACCCGTACTTCGTTACCGACCCGGAGCGTCAGGAAGCGGTCTTCGAAGACCCCTACATCCTGATCGCGAACCAGAAGATCTCGAACATCAAGGATCTTCTTCCGATCGTCGACAAGGTCATCCAGGATGGCAAGGAACTCTTGATCATCGCTGAGGACGTCGAGGGCGAAGCACTCGCTACTCTCGTGCTCAACAAGATCCGCGGCATCTTCAAGTCGGTTGCCGTCAAGGCTCCTGGCTTCGGCGACCGTCGCAAGGCGCAGCTGCAGGACATCGCCATCCTCACCGGTGGACAGGTCATCACCGAGGAGGTCGGACTCAAGCTTGAGAACGCCACCCTCGACCTGCTTGGTCGTGCCCGCAAGGTCATCATCACCAAGGACGAGACGACCATCATCGAAGGTTCGGGTGACGCGGAGCAGATCGAAGGCCGCGTTACACAGATCCGTCGTGAGATCGACAACACCGACAGCGACTACGACCGCGAGAAGCTCCAGGAGCGCCTCGCGAAGCTGGCTGGTGGCGTTGCAGTCATCAAGGCTGGTGCCGCAACCGAGGTCGAGCTCAAGGAGCGCAAGCACCGCATCGAAGATGCTGTGCGCAACGCGAAGGCAGCCGTCGAAGAGGGCATCATCGCCGGTGGTGGCGTTGCACTCATCCAGGCTGGCAAGACCGCATTCGAGGGCCTTCAGCTCGAGGGTGACGAGGCAACCGGCGCGAACATCGTGCGGGTCGCTATCGACGCTCCGCTCAAGCAGATCGCGCTGAACGCAGGCCTTGAGCCCGGTGTCGTCGCTGAGAAGGTTCGCAACCTGCCTTCGGGTCACGGCCTGAACGCTGCGACCGGCGAATACGTCGACATGCTCGCTGCTGGCATCAACGACCCGGTGAAGGTAACGCGCTCGGCGCTGCAGAACGCAGCATCGATCGCCGGTCTCTTCCTCACCACCGAGGCCGTTGTCGCCGACAAGCCCGAGAAGGTTGCTGCTCCGGCAGGCGACCCCACGGGTGGCATGGACTTCTAAGTCAACTACGAGAAAGGCCCCCGACACCTGCAAAGGTGTCGGGGGCCTTTCTCTGTGAATCGGCGGATGATCGGGTGCCCCACCGACTCAGATCAACGAAACAGACTGGTGGTTGCCATCTCAGCGTCGGCGTATTGCCTGCCCGCGGCGGCGAGCGACGCGTTGATGCTCGCGAGCGATTCTTCTACCTGCCGCTGAGTGGCCCGCCACTGTTCGACGACACCATGAAATGCCACCGAAGCGGAACCTGTCCACGTGGACTGCAACTGGGTGAGTTGGGCGTGCATCGCGTTTGACTCGGCGCTCAGCCGGTCGACGGTGCCTCGCACGGCGGCGGTGGCGGCAAGAACAGCGTCGCTGTCGACGGAGAATACGGCCATGGGTCCTCCTCTGAACCTTTCGGCCGGCGGGAGCGCCTGGCCTGCGTGCAAACCAAGCTATGGCGACGCGGGCACATGCGGCCTCAGCGGGGGAGCGAGTGTGCACAGGCGCTCCCAGGCGTTGCGTGTGGAGGAGTGCTCAGTCATTCGTGGTTGAGGGTCGTTCGATGGGCTGCGTTTCAAGCAGCAGGTGCTCAGCGACATCACGCTTTTGCACCAGGGGGAACTCCACGCGGAAGGTCGCGCCGCCGCCCTCCGTGTCAGAGACACCCACCGTGCCGTGAAGGGCATCCACGATCGACGAGACAATCGACAGTCCGAGCCCCGTGCCACCGGTCTCGCGAGCGCGCGAGGTGTCAGCGCGCCAGAAGCGCTGGAAGATCTTGTCTTTGATCTGGTCGGGAATGCCGTCACCGTGGTCGATGATCTCAACCCAGCCGGTGCGGGCAAGGGGGTTGACGCCGACGCGCAGCTCGATGGGCGAGTCTGTGGCTGAGAATCGACGCGCGTTGCCCAGCAGGTTCGTCACCACCTGGCGAATGCGGTTCTCATCACCCTCAACAATGGGCTCGAGACGGGACGCAGACGCGGTGACGATCGGCTCGGTCATAGCGGCAGAAGGCGCGTGCGAATCGTTCTCGCTAGCCGCGGGCACCGCCGCAACCGGCTTCGGCTTGCGCCTGAGCAGCGAGAACGATGCTCCGCGCGCCGATGAACCGCCCGCGTTCTTCGACGAGCGGCTCGTGCCGGTGCGAGTCGAACGTGTGGGGGTGGGGTCGGTTGTGGTGTGCACCTCGGCAATGGCAGCGGTCTCAAGCGTGGTGTCGACCACCGTCACCGGGCGCTGCGGCGATGCGGCGCGCACATCGAGGGCAGCGTCACGTGCGATCGGGCGCAGGTCAACGGGCGCGATCACGACATCTCGTCGCTCGTCGAGACGGGCAAGCGCGAGCAGGTCTTCGACGAGCAGCCCCATGCGCACCGCTTCTTTCTCAATGCGGTCCATCGACTTGGCGACCTCTTCTTCGCCGTGCACCGCGCCCATGCGGTAGAGCTCGGCGTAGCCGCGCACGGTGACCAGAGGGGTGCGCAGCTCATGGCTCGCATCGCCGATGAAGCGGCGCATCTGCTGCACCGTCGAGTCGCGCTGCGAAATCGCAGCATCCACTCTTCCCAACATGGCGTTGATCGCGGTCTTGAGGCGCCCGACTTCTGTGGTGGTCGATTCGACGTGCGTCATTCGCTGGCTGAAGTCACCGGCGGCAATGGCCTCGGCGGTGGATTCGACTTCGCCGAGGCTGCGGAACGTGAGGGTCACCAAGAATCGAGTGAGCAGAGCGCCGCCGATGATTATCATGAGCGCGAGCACGCTGTAAATGCCCAAGAACGATGCGATCGTGCGGTTCACGGTTGCGAGAGGCACCGCCACCATCTGCGTGTAGTACAGCGAGCCGTTGCCGTAGGGCTGCAGCGTCACGGTCGCGCGGTACTCGGCCTCACCATCTTCTGAGAGCAGGCTGACGATGCGAAGCTCGTTCGAGATCGCCCTGTCGAGCGGATAGGTGTCCGGAAAATCGGGCGGCGGCGCCCCGCGGCCGCCGGCGGTCGCTTCGAGCAGCCCGTCGTCGGGCTCATAGACGGCGACGAAGTAGTCGGTGGCGGGTGCCTGAGTCTTCTTAGACGCCTGAAAGTTGCCGTTCGCGTCGACGTCGAAGTTCATGAGCGGTGTGCCCACGTCGGTGCGCGCGAGCGCGGCCACCTGCGTGTCGACGCTTGCGATCAGGGTGGTGCGAAGAAACGCCATGGTGCCGATGCCGGCGGCAAACAGCCCCACAGCCAGCAGCATGACGGTGACGCCGGTGACCTTCGCGCGCAGGCTGATGCCACGCCACCAGTGGGTGACCGCATCGGGTTTATTGCTCACAGCGGACACCGCTCAACCAATCCGCCAGATCAGGCGGGTTTGCCCGCTTTCAGCATGTAGCCGAAGCCACGCTTGGTCTGAATGAGGGCTTCAGACGAGTGCGGATCGATCTTGCGGCGCAGGTAAGAGATGTAGCTTTCGACGATTCCTGCGTCGCCGTTGAAGTCGTACTCCCACACGTGGTCAAGAATCTGAGCCTTCGACAGCACGCGGTTCGGGTTGAGCATCAGGTAGCGCAGCAGCTTGAACTCGGTGGGGCTGAGGTCGATTGACACCTCGCCGACACGCACGTCGTGGGTGTCTTGATCCATGGTGAGCTCGCCGGCGCGAATGATCGACTCTTCGTCGGCCTGCATGGTGCGGCGCAGAATCGCCTGAATGCGTGCCACGATCTCGTCGAGGCTGAACGGCTTGGTCACATAGTCGTCACCGCCCGCGTTGAGGCCGGCGATCTTGTCTTCGACTTCGTCCTTTGCCGTCAGAAACAGGATCGGCGCGGTGTATCCCGCACCGCGAAGGCGCTTGGTGACACTGAAGCCATTCATGTCGGGCAGCATGACGTCGAGCACGATGAGGTCGGGCTCTTCCTCCAAGACAGCCGAGATGGTCTGGGCGCCATTCGCGACGACCCTCACCTGATAGCCCGCGAACTTGAGGCTCGTCATGAGCAGGTCGCGGATGTTCGGCTCGTCATCAACTACGAGGATTCGCGGTGCAGTCATGCCTTCATTATGGCGATGTTATTGATGGAGCGCCTGGATATCGTGCGGAAAGCCTTGAGAAGTTGATGGATGCTGCTAGGCAGCATCCACCCGATCGGCATCCAGAATCGTGTAGGCGTACCCCTGCTCGGCCAAGAAACGCTGGCGATTCTGAGCGAAATCCTGATCGACCGTGTCGCGTGCGATGAGCGTGTAGAAGCTTGCGGTCTTGCTCGTCTGCTTGGGTCGCAGCAGGCGGCCGAGCCGCTGAGCCTCTTCTTGACGCGAGCCGAAAGAGCCCGAGACTTGAATCGCCACGGATGCTTCTGGCAGGTCGATTGAGAAGTTCGCGACCTTCGAGACGACCAGCAGCGAGATCTCGCCGACGCGGAAGGCCTGATACAGCTCTTCGCGTTCGTCGATGGGAGTGGCGCCGGTGATCTTCGGGGCGTTGAGCGCCTCGGCAAGAACCTCGATCTGGTCGAGATACTGGCCGATCACCAGAATGCGCTCATCTTTGTGACGCTCGACGAGGTTCTTCACGACATCGATTTTTGCGGGAGCGGTAGCCGCCAGTCGGTAGCGCTCGTCGTCGGCAGCGGCAGCGTATTCCAGCCGGTCATCTGCGGGCAGGTCGACGCGCACCTCGTAGCAGACGGCGGGCGAGATGAAGCCCTGCGCTTCGATCTCTTTCCACGGCGCGTCGAAGCGCTTGGGACCGATCAGGCTGAACACGTCGCCTTCGCGGCCGTCTTCGCGCACGAGCGTGGCGGTGAGTCCCAGGCGACGCCGTGCCTGCAGATCAGCGGTGAGCTTGAAGACGGGGGCGGGCAGCAGGTGCACTTCGTCGTAGACGATGAGTCCCCAATCGAGCGCATCGAGCAGTGCGAGGTGCGCGTACTGACCTTTTCGCTTGGCGGTGAGGATCTGGTAGGTCGCGATCGTGACCGGCTTCACCTCTTTGGACTGACCCGAGTACTCGCCGATCTCCTCGGCGGTGAGCGACGTGCGCTTGATCAGCTCATCGCGCCACTGGCGCGCGCTGACGGTGTTGGTGACGAGGATCAAAGTGGTGGTCTTGGTCTCGGCCATCGCCGCCGCGCCGACGAGCGTCTTGCCGGCACCGCAGGGGAGCACGACGACTCCAGAGCCACCCTCGGCGAAGATGTCGACCGCGTGGCGCTGGTAGGGGCGCAGCGTCCAGCCGTCTTCGTCGAGTTCGATCGGGTGGGGCGTGCCGGGGGTGTAGCCGGCGAGGTCTTCTGCGGGCCAGCCGATCTTGAGTAGTTCCTGTTTGATCTGCCCGCGCGCCCACGCGTCGACGATGTAGGTGTCGGGGGTGGGGTGACCGATCAGCAGCGGCCCGATGCGCTTGTTGCGCGACACTTCTGCCAGCACAGCAGAGTCGGTGGACTTCAGCACGAGCTCGCCATCATCGTTTCGCTCGATGACGAGGCGGCCGTAGCGCCCCACGGTTTCGCGGATGTCAATCGACACCGAGGGCGGCACCGGAAACTTCGACCACTTCTCAAGTGTGGCCATCATGTCTTCGGCGTCGTGGCCTGCGGCACGCGCATTCCACAGTCCCAAACGGGTGACACGGTAGGTGTGGATGTGCTCGGGGGCGCGTTCGAGCTCAGCGAAGATCGCCAGCTCGTGGCGGGCGCTTTCAGCGTCGGCATGCGCGACTTCGAGCAGAACAGTGCGGTCGCTTTGAACGATCAGGGGGCCATCAGCCATAACGGTTCAGTCTACCGGTACTGAGTCGCATGCCGGTCGCCGAGGCCGACTGTCGAGGTTGTCAACGAGTCAGCGGAACGACGTTGGCGATGCTCGAAACCGGCAGGGTGCGCTCGATGTCTGCGGCGCGATCGCGGCCACGCAGCCGGCCACCGCCGAGACCTGTTGCTTCGAGGGTGAGTGTGCGCTCCGATCCGTCGGGCATGCGCACCGTCACCTCGATTTCGCCGCGCAGTCGCACGGCCTGTTCGAGTTCTCGTTCCAGCCATCCGGCTTCGCCCTCGGTGCCGTGGCCGTTGCGAAGCGTTTCGATGAGGCGGGCATAGACGTCAAGGGGTGCGGTTGCGGGTTCAGCGGGAGCACCCACCGAGCGTCGGCGCACGGGTTCGGGGTTTCCCTCGCTGTTCACGGCGACAACGGGGTAGCGCGCGTCGGCCAGTGACCAATACACCGCATCGCGGGCGACCCGCGAGCTGAGTGCGTCAGCGTCTGGCAGCAGGCCCAGGGGGCGCAGCGCCTGATCGACGGCGATCGTCTCGAGTATTGCGCGGTCGGTGCTTTCGATCCTGGTGCGCTCGCTCGCGTGATCGTCGCGCACGCGCACCAGTCCGTGACGACCAGCCGTGCTCTCAATCAGATAGTCGAGAGGCTGCGGAATGCCGGTGAGCGACAGCTGCGTCAGAAACTGCCGAATCGATGCCGCCGTCTCGCCTTCGGTCATTCCGGCACCGAGCGAGTCGACCGTGAAGCGGTAGGTCGAGGCCTGAGCACGCGATTCGCGTTCGGCGATCGTGCGCAGTCGAAGATCAAGGGCAGGATGCAGCGGGCCTGGCGCGATCGCGGTGAGATCTGCCTGCAGATACACCTGGTCGATCTCAGCCACCAGGTGCTGTGCCAACTCATCGGGGTCGAGCGGCCGGCCTTCGCGCAGTGCGGTCGTCCATGTGGGAACGGCGCCAGAGGCATCCACAAATCCCCACCGCTCAGCGATACGCCGGTACCGTGCGGCGCGCGCGGGCCAATCACTATCGAGCGGATGCAGCGCCGGCCAGTCTGCGAAGTCGGCGAACCCGCCGCCCGCGGTGCGCATGCCCGCGGGCAGAGATGCGCGAATGCCCACGGCAATGTCAGACCAGCGACTGATGGTGGTGGCTTCAAGCCACTCTTCGCCGCGGGTCGTCACCGTCCACACGCGATCGTGAGCGTGGGCGAGCCCACCGGCCGCGGCGGCGATCAGAATGTCGTCGAGGTCTTCCTGTGAGCGGATTGCTCCGGAATCGAGCAGTCGCTTTCGGTCGGCAGCGCTGACGCTGCCCGCACCCGTGCGAGTGATGGGGGAGTGCAGGCATGCCAGCAGCACGTCAGCCAGCGAGCCTGTCGCCTCGAAGGCGCACTCGGCTGTCGCGGCCGTCTGCTGTGCGTCGGCGGGAGTGAACGAATTCGCCGGCGTGATGTGGCGAAACGCGTCGGGCTGCGTCGCGGCCAGTGCTTCTACACGGGCGGTCACTGCGGCGTATGGGGTGCCGGTGGCATCGACGAGCGCGAGCAGCTCAAGATGCGGCGTTGAGTCGGGGTCATCGCCATGGGCAAGGTGAGACAGCGCGTTTCGGTGCAGGCTCGTCAGCGCACGATCAACCGCCGCGGCATCGAGCAACGCCTCTGCGGCGTCGAAGAAGTTGTCCCACGAGGCGTGCGCGGCAACTTCGCGGGCGGCGAGTGTCTGGGCGAGCTGAGCGTCGTCGCGGGCGGCTAGCCACGTCGCGAGACCTCGCTCGTCAGAAACCATCTAGTCGCCTCGGTTCGCCCGAGCCCTCCGCACGAAGCTCGAGATGAGCACCGTCAGCAACAGCACGAACGCAATGATGGGCGCGACGATCACGACGATGCCGACGGCATTCCACAGCGGCGTCGACATGTTCGCGCCCGCGGAACTCCCGATGATCACCGCGAGAAACGACAGGATCGACAGCACGATGAGTCCCAGCGACATGAATGCCAGGATCCGATCCACCTTTCGGATCGGAACATCGTTCTCAGGGGTGCGCTCGCTCATCCGCAATAGCCTACCGCGCGCCGTGCGTGCCTTAGTCTTGTAGGGGGATCCGTTGATCCCGCAATCCGTCATGCCCGCTACTCGTGGGCAACAGCTACAGCGAGGTTTCCATGCCCACCGGCAAGGTTAGGTTCTACGACGAGGAGAAGGGGTTCGGCTTCATCGCCACCGATGATGGCCAGGACGTCTTCCTGCACGCCACCGCCCTTCCCGCAGGTGCCGCGGCGCCTAAGCCCGGCACACGACTTGAGTTCGGCGTCGCCGATGGCAAGCGGGGTTTGCAGGCACTTTCGGTTCGCCTGATCGAGGCTCCGGTGAGCATGTCGAAGCGATCACGCAAGCCCGCTGACGACATGGCGGTCATCGTTGAAGACCTGGTGAAGCTGCTCGACAAGATCGGCGGCGACCTGCGCCACGGCCGCTACCCCAGCGGCAGCCACGCCAAAACCGTCGTAGCAGTGCTGCGCAAGGTCGCGGATGAACTTGACGCCTGAGTCTGAGCCCACGCCAGCAGAGCCCATCGAACCTGATCAGGCGCTGCTGACCGCTCACGATCTCGCGATCGCTGCACTCAGCGAGATCACCGCGGCGTCTACTATCGGCGAGCCCGCCGACTACCGCGTCGAAGCAGACGGTGTTGTTTCCCTGCGCTTCCGCAACCGCATGCCCGGGTACCCGGGCTGGTTGTGGACGGTCAGTCTCGCGCGCGTCGAAGGCGCCGAGCCGACCGTGCTCGAGGTGGAACTTCTGCCGAGCGACGGCGCCCTGGTGGCGCCCGAGTGGGTGCCGTGGGCGGTGCGTCTGGCGGAATACCACGCCGCTCAAGAAGCGCTCGCCGAAGAAGCCCCCACGGGCGATGGCCTCGACGAGTCCGAAGATTCGGACCTCGATGACGACCTCGACGATTTGGATGCTGCCGACTTCGACAACGACGGTTCGCCGATTCTTCACGCGGGCGATCTTGACGGTGTCGATATCGACGAACTCGACGAAGACGCCGTCGACCCTGAAGGCGAAGACTCCGACGACGAGTCTGATGACGACGAGTCGGACGAAGACGACTCGGACGAAGACGACTCCGAGTCTGATGACGACGAAGACGACGACTCCGACGACGAAGACGATGAGTCTGATGACGACGATTCGGACGACGACTCCGAGTCCGACGAAGACGCAGACGAAGACGAGTCCGACGAAGACGAAGACGAGTCCGAGTCCGACTCCGAAGACGACTCAGCGTCAGACGACAACGAAGAAGTCGCCTCAGCTTCTGACGAAGACTGAGGCGACTGCCGTTCGCGCCGGCTAGAAGCGCTCGATGATGTAGTCGATGCTGCTGATCAGCTTGCGCACGTCTTCTGGCTCGATCGACACGAAGGTGGCGACGCGCAGCTGGTTGCGTCCGAGCTTGCGGTAGGGCTCGGTGTCGACGATGCCGTTGGCGCGCAGCGTCTTGGCGATCGCCGCAGCATCCACTGACTCATCGAAATCAATCGTGACCACGACGGGTGAGCGATCAGCCTCGTTCGCCACGAACGGCGTTGCGACGCTCGACTGCTCCGCCCAGGTGTAGAGCGCCTGTGACGACTTTGCGGTGCGCGCAGCGGCCCACGAGAGGCCGCCGTTGTCGAGAATCCAGCGCACCTGCTCATCGAGCAGGAAGAGCGTTGACACGGCAGGGGTGTTCAGCGTCTGGTTGAGGCGCGAGTTGTCGACCGCATTCTTGAGGCTCAAGAACTCGGGAATGTATCGACCTGATGCAGCGATCTGCTCGATGCGCTCAAGGGCGGCGGGCGACACGGCTGCGTACCAGAGGCCACCGTCTGAGCCCAGGTTCTTCTGCGGGGCGAAGTAGTAGACGTCAGCTTCGGTGACGTCGAAGTCGATGCCGCCGGCGGCGCTCGTGGCGTCGATGACGGTCAGCGCGCCCTCATCGCCGTTCACGCGGGTGACCGGAGAAGCGACGCCGGTGGAGGTTTCGTTGTGCGGCCATGCGTATACGTCTACGCCCGCGACGACCTCGGCCGAAGCGCGGCTGCCGGGCTCGGCTTTGCGCACATCGGGCGCCTCGAGCCACGGGGCGCCGGCTGCCGCGGCGAACTTTGCACCGAACTCTCCCGAAACGAGGTTCTGCGCGCGGGAGTTGATCAGGCCGAAGGCAGCAGCATCCCAGAACGCCGTCGAACCACCATTGCCGAGGATGATCTCGTAACCCTCGGGAATTCGAAACAGCTCGGCAAGGCCTTCGCGCGTCGAGCCGACGAGGTTCTTGATGGGCGCCTGGCGATGCGAGGTGCCGAACAGCGTCGCGCCGCGGATCGCGAGCGCTTCGAGCTGCGCGGCGCGCACTTTCGAAGGGCCGCAACCGAATCGTCCATCGGTGGGCAGCAGTTCACGGGGCAACTCAACCTGGGGCATGGGCTAAGTCTAGGCAAGAGGGGAGTGCCGTTGCTGTTCGTGTGGCGAGTGTGACGCCTAAGTGGCAGGCAATCCCATGTCAGTGGGATTCGATAGTCTGGGGGTGCCCCTTTCGACAGGCGAGGACCCCGCAACATGACAGATCTCATCGACACCACCGAGATGTACTTGCGCACGATTCTCGAGCTTGAAGAAGAGAACATCACCCCGCTGCGCGCACGCATCTCAGAACGCCTCGGTCACTCGGGCCCCACTGTTTCGCAGACCGTTGGTCGCATGGAACGTGACGGGCTCGTCGTCGTCTCAGATGACCGCAGTCTGCAGCTCACTGACGCGGGCCGTCAGAAAGCCGTTGATGTGATGCGCAAGCACCGGCTGGCCGAGCGGCTGCTCTCTGACGTCATCGGCTTGGACTGGGCCTACGTGCACGACGAGGCGTGCCGCTGGGAGCACGTGATGAGCGAGCAGGTCGAGCGCCGTCTCGTCGAGCTGCTGGGCCACCCGACCGAATCGCCCTACGGCAACCCGATTCCCGGCCTCGACCAGCTGGGCGATGTGCCCTCGGCCACCTTTGAGCAGGGCGTTGTGGGTCTGGTGCGCCAGATGAACGCGGTGGGCGGCCCGATCACCGGTACCGTGCGTCGTCTCGCCGAACCAGCCCAGGTCGATCCCGAGCTTCTGCAGCAGCTCAAATCGGCCGGCGTGATGCCCGGGGCGCACGGCAGCTTCCGCTACAACGAGGGCTATGTGCTGGTCGAGATGGACGGCAACGCCGAGGGTCTTGAGCTTCCGATCGAGCTTGCCTCACACGTCTTTTTGGTCGCTGAATAGCACAATTGCTGGGAACGCGACGCGAGAAATCAGCTGAGCGTGACATATTCGTTACCTTCGGGTAGCCTCTTAGAGTCCACCAGGTGAGAAGCCCGCCATAGGACCCCGCACGAATTGCCTCCCTGGCTCGTCGTTCGTACGGTGCAACCGCAGATCGTGCCCCGACACGGATTGCCGACGAGTCAGCGCTCCGGCGTAGAGGCGCCGGAGGATAATTTGGCTGACCAGAACGAATCGCCCGCGGGCGAGCAAGAGCAGGATGCATCGCTGACCCGACGAAGCACGCGCTCCCGTCGCAGTATTGCTGTGCGCTCGCAGGCAGTAATCCCCGCTAAACCACGCACTCGTCCCGCCGCTGCCGCGAGCGGACGCATCGCGAAGCCGCTTCGCAGTCTCGTCGTTCTGTCGATGGTCGGTGGCCTCGTCGCGACGGTCGCGCTGCCCGCCTTTGCCGCTGTGCGCCCCGATGCAGAGGCCGTCACCGTGCAGCAGATGGCTGTCGAAGACGCGCAGTCGCTCGTCGTCGCCTCTGATGTCTCTGGCAACGACCTGGCTCGCGACAGCTACTCAGCGACCACTGAAGAAGAGATCGCCGAGAAGAAGGCTGAAGAAGAAGCCGCCGCAGCCAAGGCCGCAGCCGAGGCCGCTGCAGCCGCACGTGCCCGTGTAGCGGCAACAACGACCAGCGTTTCGACCGAGACGCCTGCTGTCGACGTCACGATGGTGTCGCCGGGCAGCGGCGAAGTGCGCTGGCCCATCATCAACTTCACCCAGGGCCGCGGCCTGTGGGACTCCGGCTACCACCAGGGCGTTGACCTGCTGGCCAATGCGGGTGAGCCGCTCTACGCCGCCGCTGATGGCGTCGTGCGTGTTTCGCAAGAAAGCTTCGGTGGCTACGGCGTTGCCGTCACCATCGACCACGTGATCAACGGCCAGACCGTGTCGACCCTTTACGGTCACATGACGTATGGCAGCCGTCAGGTCTCGTCAGGTCAAACCGTCTCTGCCGGTCAGCTCATCGGCCTCGTGGGAAGCACCGGAAGCTCGACCGCGAACCACCTGCACTTCGAGGTGCACATCGGTGGTTCGGTTGTCGACCCGTGGGCGTGGCTGCAGGCAAACGCCAGCTAGTTCTTTTCTCGAAAGGCGTGTCACAGCATCTGCTGCGACACGCCTTTCGCATTCCTTAGGGTCGCATTCGCCTGCTGTTCGCACACGTGGGTTACCCTGAACCCGACGCTCAATACACGCGAAGGGAAGCCGATGAGCACGACACCACGCATCCGAACCATGGATGCGCTCGGCCGTCTTGTTCTTAGGCATCGTACGATCGACTGCCACGGGTTGACCGTGGATCACTGGCGCTGTCTATAAGACAGCGCCTTTTTTGTACCCCTGCGCATGAGGAGAACGTCTGCATGTCGAAAGAGCCGAGAAGCCGTCTCGGCCGTTCGAGAGGAAGATGAATGCGCACTCTGGTGCTGAACGCGGGCTATGAGCCCCTTGCTGTTGTGTCGTTCAAACGGGCCATTGTGCTCGTGATGAACGAGAAGGCTGCTGTTATCGAGCACGTCGATGACAATCCGATCAAGGGAACACAGCAGGCGTATGACCGCCCCGCGGTGATCATTCTGACCAGATATGTGCGCGTGCCCGGGGCGCGAAACATCCCGGTGACCAGACGTGGTGTGCTGCGCCGCGACAGTCAGCGCTGTGCGTACTGCAGCAAGTCGGCCTCGACCATCGACCACGTGCTGCCGCGCTCACGCGGGGGAGCGGACACCTGGGAGAACCTGGTCGCGTGCTGCCTGCGCTGCAACAACGTCAAGGGCGATCGCACACCGCAAGAGATGAACTGGTCGCTGCGCATCATTCCTCGCCCGCCGCGGGGCACGCAGTGGACGGTGCGCGGCACTGACCGCACCGACCCCAGCTGGGAGCCCTACCTGGAGCTCGCGGCCTAGTTGCCACTCACGCGTCGATGTGACGCCATTCGCGCACGAACTGCTCTACCGTCAGGCGCGAGAGATCGTCGCGCACATTGGCGAGCACGTGGGTGGCCTCTTCGAACTGTCCTACCGCAATACGCAGCACCTCGGCGCCCGTGTCGAGTCTGATGACGACGAGTTCGAAACCAGGAAGAGCGCTTTCGCCGCCGAAGCCGAAGGCAGAGAGTGCAAACGCGGCGATATAGCGCGCGGCGCGCACGAGGGGATTGAACCGGCGCGCGACGAGATCGGCAGACAGATACTCTGCGGCGTTGCCTGAGAACGGCGTTTCAGAACTGCGGGCATCAGGCATCTTCCTGCCATTTTAGTCGGCGTCGGTATCGGCGTCGGCGCTGCGTGGTGTGATGGATACATGACCCGAGCACTCATCGTGATTGACATGCAGCGCGCTTTTGACGACCTGTCGTTCTGGGGCACGACGACGAACCCTTCGTGCGAGGCGAACGTCGAAGCGCTCGTGAAGGCGTGGCAGAGCTCGGGTGAAGAGATCGTGGTGGTGCGCCACGATTCCCGCTCGGCAGAGTCGCCGCTGCATCCCGAATCGCCCGGCAATGCCCTGGTGCGGGGTGTGGCCGCTGTCGATCCTGCGCTCTTCGTCACGAAGAACGTGAACTCAGCGTTTTATGGCGACCCCGATCTGCACGAGTGGTTGAGCGCGCGCGGCATCAGCGAGCTGGTGGTGTGCGGCATCCAAACCAATATGTGTGTGGAGACGACCGCGCGCATGGCGGGCAATCTCGGCTATGACGTGACGGTGGTGTTGGATGCGACGCGCACCTTCGATCTCAGTGAGAACATTCCTGGGCTGGGCGTTGTTACCCGCACGGCGGATGAGCTGATGGCGTCGACCGCGGTAACTCTGCAGGGTGGCGGGTTTGCGCGCATCGCGACCACTGCCGATGTGCTCGCGGGGTCAGCGTAACCTAGAACATAGCTTCTTTTTCTTCGGCTTTTGATGTCGGAGGGTGGCTTTAGCGTTGTCATGAACGTGGATAGTTTAGAACATCTGTTCTATCATCACTGAATGGCGGCGATCATGCGCGAACGTGCAGAGAAGGCAGATCTTGCGTCTCTGCGCGCCCAGCTTGAGCGGGTGCAGGGTCGAAAACTGGATGCTCCGGTGTTGCCGGTGCATCCGGTGCTGTCAGAGCTTCTTCCCGGCGGCGGGCTGATGCCCGGTGGCGTCTATTCGCTGAGTGGTGCCACATCGCTGCTGTTCGGGCTGCTTGCGCGGCCGTCTCAAGACGGTTCGTGGTGCGGGATCATCGGCATGCCCGAGGTGGGCATCGAGGCGGCAGAGCGGCTGGGCGTCGAGCTGGAGCGGCTGGTGCTGGTGCCTGAGCCCGGCAAACGGTGGATTGCGGTTGCGGCGACGCTGGCTGAGGTGCTGCCCGTGGTGGCGGTGCGTCCGCTCTCGAGGGCAGGGAACGCCGAGATCTCACGATTGAGCGCGAGACTGCGCGATCGCGGGGGAGTCATGCTCGTGCAGGGGCCCTGGCCGCAGGCAGAGGCGACGCTGGCGGTGAGCGAGGCGCGGTGGGAAGGCCTGGGCAAGGGCCACGGCTATCTCGCGACGCGCACGCTGACGGTCACGTCATCGAGCAAACGGTGGCCGGTGCCTCGGCGGCGCACCATGCTGCTGCCGAACCTCGACGGCACGATCGTGTCGGCACCTGAAGCTGCGACCGTCTCGTCGTGGCATGACCGAGCGCGCGATATCGCGCCCGCACCGATTCGGGCGGTGGGTTGAGGTGGCTGCGGTGCGCACCCTGGTGCTGTGGTTTCCGGATTGGCCGGTGACGGCTCTAGCCCTCGATGGACCAGAGCCGATGAACCTCGAACGCCCGATCGCGGTCGTCGAGAACAACCTCGTGGTCGCGTGCTCCGCGGCAGCGCGGGCTGACGGTGTGAAGCGTGGGCAGCGCAGGCGCGATGCGCAAGCACGGTGCCCGCGGCTTGTGGTGGTCGCCAGCGATGCGGCGCGCGATCAGCGAGCGTTCTCGCCGGTGGTGTCGAGCATCGAAGAGCAGGCGCCCGGGGTGCAGATCATTCGCCCCGGCATGTGCGCGCTGCGCGTGCGGGGGCCCGCGCGCTATTACGGCGGTGAGGCAGAGGCGGCGAAGGTGCTGCAAGAAGCGCTGCGAGAGCGCGGGCTCCAGGGCGTGCGCGCCGGCATCGCCGATGGTCCGTTCACTGCAGAGCAGGCGGCACGGCTTACCCGGCCGGCAGACCCTACCTGCATCGTGTTGACCGGTGAGTCGGCGCAGTTCTTGGCACCGCTGCCGGTGCGGGTGCTCGGTGGCATGTCTGAGCTGAGTGCGGCGCCGCGTGCCACGCGGGGTGCAACGGCGACGGGCACCGACCTGGTCGGGCTGCTCGATCGGCTGGGCGTGCACACGCTGGGGCAGTTCGCGGCGATGAGCGAAGAACGGGTGCGCGAGCGGTTCGGCGACCGTGGTCTTCGGCTGCACGCGCTGGCCGGGGGAAGCGACTCACGCGCCATCGAACCCCGCACACCTCCGCCCGAGCTGCACCGCGAAGTAGCTTTCGAACCACCGCTTGAGATCGCCGAGCAGGTGGCGTTCGGCATGCGCATCGCGGCCGAAGAGTTCATCGCGGGCATCGGTGCAGCAGATCTGGTGTGCACTGAGCTGCGAGTGGAGCTTCTGGGTGACCGGGGTGAGCGCAGCGAACGGGTGTGGCTGCACCCGGCATCGTTTGACGCGGCCGCCGTCGTTGACCGCGTGCGCTGGCAGCTGGGTGAAGACGAGGGCAGGCTGCGCAGCGGGGTGGCGCTCGTGCGCATCTCTCCTGAAGCAGTGGATGCTGCCTCGCACCACCGCCCCGCCATCTTCGGCACCGGCCCAGAAGAACGCGTGCACCATGCCCTGTCGCGCGTGCAGGCGATGCTGGGTCACCGCGGGGTGCTGACCCCCGCGGTCGGCGGCGGGCGCTGGCTGGCAGAGCGTCAGGTACTGGTGCCCTGGGGCGATCGCGCGGTGGTGACCAAAGAGCGCGCCAGACCGTGGCCGGGCAGCCTGCCCGATCCGCTGCCGGCGACGGTGTTTCCTGAGTCGCGCACGGTCGAGGTGACATCGCTGGGTGGCTACCTCGTTGAGGTTGATGAGCGCGGCAACATGTCGGCGGTGCCCGGGCTGTTTGTCGAGGCCGGGCGCAAGCGCGCGATCGCCGAGTGGGCGGGGCCGTGGCCGGTGGTGGAGCGAGGGTGGGATGCCGCGCGCACTCGCCGCGCGCATCGCTTTCAAGTGGTGGATGCTGACGGCACCGGCTGGCTGCTCGTGTGCGACCGCGGTTCGTGGACGGCCGAGGCTCGGTATGACTGACGTCTCGGGTGGGTGGCGCTGATGGGCTTCAACAATCCCGCGGTGTCGTGGTCAGAGATGGAGCGGCTGCTCAGCGATCGGCAGCGGCCAGGGGGCGCACCCGCGGGTGCGGACGGCGGAGACAGCCCGGCATGGTCACGCAAACGCGGCCCCTACGTGCCGCCCACGATTGAGCGCCCAGAAGACACGGTGCCCTACGCCGAGTTGCACGCGCACTCGTCGTTCTCGTTTCTCGACGGGGCATCGTCACCCGAAGACCTGGCCGAAGAGGCGGAGCGGCTCGGGCTGCACGCACTGGCGATCACCGACCATGACGGTTTCTATGGCATTGTGCGGTTCGCCGAGGCCGCCGAATCGCTGCAGCTGAACACCGTGTTCGGCGCCGAGCTGTCGTTGGGGCTTCCCGCACCACAGAAGGGCGAAGCCGACCCGGTGGGCTCGCACCTGCTGGTGCTGGCTCGAGGCGAAGAGGGTTATCACCGGCTCGCGAAGGCCATCACGCACGGGCAGCTGCAGGGCGAAGAGAAGGGCAGACCGCTCTACAACCTTGACGAGCTGTCGTCGCAGGGGCGTGACCACTGGGCGGTGCTCACCGGATGCCGCAAGGGTGCGGTGCGGCGCGCGCTCGCCGATGAGGGGGTTGATGCCGCGGCGCGCGAGCTCGACGAGCTGGTGGCGTTGTTCGGTCCTGACGGGGTCTATGTCGAACTCATCGACCACGGCAGCCCACTCGACACTCGTCACAACGACATGCTGGTGTCGCTCGCGAGAGCGCGCGGTCTGCCCACGGTGGCCACCAACAACGTGCACTACGCCGTTCCCGAGCGGCAGTTGCTCGCGGCTGCGGTGGCTGCTGTGCGTGCCAATCGAGGCCTCGACGAACTCGATGGCTGGTTGCCCGCGCACGCGAGCGCGCATCTGCGCTCTGGCGCCGAGATGGCCGAGCGGTTTGTGCGGCATCCCGATGCCGTGGTGCGCACTGTCGCGCTCGCCGATGAGCTGGCGTTTCCGCTTCGGCGCGCCAAACCCGCGCTGCCGAAACTCGATGTGCCCGCCGGGCACACGCCGATGAGCTGGTTGCGGCATTTGGTGTGGCAGGCAGTGCCGCGCAAGTATCCAGACCTCACCGAAGACAACCGGGCCCGCATCGACAAAGAGCTCGGTGTGATCGAGATGAAGGACTTTCCCGGATACTTCTTGATCGTGCACGGCATCGTGCAAGAGGCCAGGCGGCGCGGCATCCTCTGTCAGGGGCGTGGCTCTGCCGCCAACAGTGCCATCTGCTATCTGCTCGACATCACCGCCGTTGATGCCATCGCCTACGAGTTGCCGTTCGAGCGGTTTCTGTCATCGTTGCGTGAAGAAGAGCCCGACATCGATGTCGACTTCGACTCTGATCGCCGCGAAGAGATCATCCAGTGGGTGTACCAGACGTACGGGCGCGAACGCGCGGCGCAGGTGTCGAACGTGATTCAGTACCGGCCCAAGAACGCGGTGCGCGATATGGCGAAAGCGCTCGGCCATTCGCCGGGCCAGCAAGACGCCTGGTCGAAGCAGATTGAAGGATGGTCGGCTGTGGTGGAGCCAGGCGCGACACACAACATTCCCGCGCAGGTTATCGAGTTCGCGAGTGAACTGCTGAAGGCGCCGCGACACCTCGGCATCCACTCGGGAGGCATGGTGCTCACCGATCGTCCCGTGGGCGAGGTGGTGCCCATCGAGCACGCCCGCATGGACAACCGCACGGTCATTCAGTGGGACAAAGACGACGCCGCCTGGATGGGCCTGGTCAAGTTCGACCTGCTGGGGCTCGGCATGCTCGCCGCGCTGCAGTACTGCTTCGACATGATTCACGCCGCCACGGGGGAGCGGTGGGAGCTGTCGACCCTGCCGAAAGAAGAAGCCGCGGTGTATGACATGCTCTGCCGTGCCGATTCGATCGGGGTGTTTCAGGTCGAGTCGCGCGCGCAGATGGGGTTGTTGCCTCGGTTGCAGCCGCGTCGCTTCTACGACCTGGTGATCGAGATCGCGTTGATTCGCCCCGGGCCCATTCAGGGTGGGGCGGTGCATCCGTTTGTGAAGCGCAAGCTGGGGCTTGAAGAGGTGACTTATGCGCACCCGAAGCTGAAGCCGGTGCTCGAGCGCACCCTGGGCATTCCGGTGTTTCAAGAGCAGCTCATGCAGATGGGCATGGCGATTGGTGGGCTGACGGGTGAGGATGCTGATCTGTTGCGCCGCGCCATGGGCTCGAAGCGCGGCGTAGAGCGCATCGACTCGTTGAAGATCAAGCTGTATGAAGGCATGGCAGACAACGGCTTGGTCGGCGCGGCAGCCGACGCGATCTACGCCAAGATTCAGGCCTTCGCGAACTTCGGGTTCGCCGAGTCGCACTCGCTGTCGTTCGCGCTGCTGGTCTATGCCTCGTCGTGGATCAAGCTGCACTACCCGGGTGCGTTTCTCGCCGGGCTGCTGCGCGCTCAGCCGATGGGGTTCTATTCGCCCGCGTCGCTCGTGGCCGATGCTCGTCGTCACGGCGTGGAGGTGCACCGGCCCGATCTGCTGCGCTCGGGGGTGGAGCCGGTGCTCGAGGGGCTGGACGAGAATGCGCTCGCGGTGCAAGAGCCCACGGGCTTGGATGCGTGTGCGCAGCGACTGCAACCTCCGGTGGGTCTGTTCGACATCGATGCGCCAGATGAATATGTCGCGCATCGCCGTGACGGCAACTTCGCGGTGCGATTGGGGCTTGCCGCGGTGAAGGGGATCGGCGCGAAGGTCGCCGAACGCATCGTCGCATCGCGCGAGGCAGAGGGCGACTTCGTCGATCTGCGTGACCTGGTGCGGCGCACCGATGTGACCGAAGCGCAGATCGAAGCGCTCGCCACCGCGGGAGCGTTCGAGTGTCTGGGGCTCACTCGTCGTGAGGCGATCTGGCTGGCGGGTGCTGCGGCGCAAGACCGTGCGCAGTTCCTCCCCGATACGGTGATGTCGGTGCAGCCGCCGCTGTTTGCCGATCAGAGCAGTTATGAGCAGCTGTCGGCAGATCTGTGGGCGACCGGCATCTCGACGGATGATCACCCGCTCACGCACTATCGCTCGGGGCTCGATGCGCGCGGGGTGATCACCTCGCGAGGATTGCGTTCGCATGAGACGGGACGGCGCGTTGAGGTGGCGGGGCTGGTCACGCACCGGCAGCGGCCGGCGACAGCCGCGGGCGTGACGTTCTTGAATCTCGAAGACGAGCACGGATTAGTCAACGTGATCTGCTCAACGGGGGTGTGGAATCGCTATCGCCGGGTGGTGCGTGATTCGCCGGCGCTGATCGTGCGGGGGATTCTCGAGCGGTCGGTCGAGGGCGTCACGAATCTGCTGGCTGACCGGTTCGAAGACCTGCGGGTGGGTGTGAAGCACCAGTCGCGGGACTTCCGCTGAACGCGGCAACGCCCCGAAGCCGTGATCGGCCCCAGGGCGCTGCGCAAAACTTTCGTCGCGGTGTTGCTCAGCGTTGCTGAGCGAGCGCGAAGCCCACGCCGCCGTTCTCGTCGACGCGTGCGTCGAGCACGCGGTCATCGAGCTGAACGTTCGCGACGGTGTCGACGAACACACGGGCGCCCGAGTCTTCGACGACGGTATCGCCTGCTTCGGGGGCATCCGCCAGGTTCAGGGCGAAGCCTTCGTCGGGTGTGGTGGCCTCGCTGATGCGCAGTCCAGCCGTGTCGACCGGGATCTGAGCGAGGAGGTTCTTTACTGCGGTGGTGGCGTTCTCGGTGAGTGTGAGCATTGGTGCTCTCCTTCCGTGGATCGGGAAGAGGCAACGATGCCGAGAATCTGCGGCGATCGCACACTCTGACACACCATTGGCCGCCACTCACACGTAACGCGGAGGTTCAGACAGTGGTTTCGGCGGCGGTGGAGCACGCCTCGGGGCCGCGAGAGGCGGCGCTAGAGAGCGAGAAATCCGGCGTTCGTAGGGTGTGAACAAATCTCCGGGCATGTGGTCAGACCACATTAGGGGTTTGCACAGACTTTTCGCAGGTTTCTCTCAGTTGGCGGGAAACTTGAGGTATCCGAAGGCGGCAATCACACAGGATCCGCTGCAACCGAAGAAGAAAGGTCACATCATGTTCGCCCCTACTGCCGCCCCCGTTCTGCCGGGCGCAAATGCCACCAACGCGCCGGTCGCGACCCGCAGGGGCTTGCCGATCGCCATCGCTGTCGCCCGCATTCTGATGGGGTTCTACTTCTTCTGGGCCTTTATCGACAAGGTGTTCGGGCTGGGGTTCGCGACACCCGCCGAGCGCGCATGGATCAACGGAGGAAACCCCACGCTGGGCTACCTGTCGGGCGCAACTGAGAGCCCGCTTGCGAGCGTCTTCGCTGCGATCGCCGGCAACCCGGCCGTCAACGTGCTCTTCATGGCAGGTCTGCTCGGTGTCGGCGTGTCGCTGATGCTCGGAATCGGCGTTCGCATCGGCACGATCGCTGGTGCCGCGATGTTGTTCTTCATGTACTTCGCAGAGTTTCCACTGACGTTGACCGGGGCCACCAACCCGCTCATGGACAGCCACATCACCGACATCACCGTCATGGCGATTGTGTTCTTCGGTGTCTATGGTCAGCTCTTCAGCCTCGCTCCGAAGTGGCGCGAGATCGTCGGAGACAAGACCTGGCTCTGGTGATCTGCTGAGTAGTTCCGTCCCCCGCGTGCTCTGCGCGGGGGACGGCCTTTTGTGTGCGGGTCGTTCGGGGGTGAGGTTGACGCGCTCGCCTGCGGCTAGCAGTCTGGCTGTGTCACAGAGGAGACAACATGGATCTCGGCAAGTTCTCGGTCAGCCTGGCCGTGCAAGACATCGCAGCATCACGAGCGTTCTACGAGAAGCTCGGGTTCGAGCAGGTTGGTGGCGATCAGTCGCAGAACTGGCTGGTGTTGCACAACGGCAACGCGACCATCGGGCTGTTTCAAGGCATGTTTCCCAAGAACATTCTGACTTTCAATCCTGGGTGGGATGCTGAGGGCAACGAGGCCGATTCGTTCACCGACATCCGCGAGCTGCAGAAGGCGCTCGCAGAGAGTGATGTCGCGTTCGAGAGCACGATCGATGCCCCCGATTCGGGCCCGGCGAGTTTCGTGATCGTCGACCCGGATGGCAATCAGATTCTCGTAGACCAGCACCGCTAGCGCTCGCCGGTCGCGTGTAGCCGGCCGGGGAGGTGCGGATAGACTGGATGCCGCCAGCCTCTGTAGCTCAATGGAAGAGCAGTTCCGTCCTAAGGAAACGGTTGGGGGTTCGAGTCCCTCCAGGGGCACAGCCCTTTTTTTCCTCTGACCAGGAATTTCTTCTGTGGTCAGACCGCGCAGAATGCGTTTTTGCCCGCTTTTTGCCCGCATTCTGAAACTTTGAGGGCAGAAACAAGGCCCTTCACGACGCGTCATTCGACGTCTCGAAACACCGAAACCGAGCAATTCTGGCGTCTCGTGCCTCGCGCAAAAAAGAGCAACCTGCTTTCAGCGGGTCGTCGGCCGGACGTAGCGGGTTTGAGGCCCGGACGGCAGCGCCACCAACGGCATGGCGGCGTTCAGGCGGGCTGCGACGGCATCCAGATCGTCGTCGAAAAGATCGGCGTAGGTGTCGAGGGTCATCGCTGCCGACGCGTGCCCCAGCATCCGCTGCACCGCCTTCACGTTCGCTCCTGAGCTGATCGCGAGCGATGCGGCGGTGTGGCGAAGATCGTGAGGGGTCAGCCGCGGGATCGACGGGTCGGCCGCCTGCGCACGTTTTACCGCGTTCGCGAACCAGCCCTGTGCGCCCGAGTTGCGCATGTGATTGACACCGTCACCGAACAGCAGCCCCTCCGGTCCTTTGCCGGCGCACGCCTGCTCGATCATCGGAGCAAGGCGCTCGGGGTAGGGGACCGACCGCTTCTCGTGCGTCTTGGGGGTCCCCACGTGGATCATGTATCCGATCATCACCGCGTTCTCCTCGATGACGAAGCGCTTGCGCAGGCGGTTCACACTGCGCACTCGCAACCCGGTCGCCTCACCCCAGCGCAGGCCCGTGTATGCGAGCGTCAGAACGAGGGTTGGATGCGCCGAGCATGCCGCGAGGGTCGCCACCTGGTCGTGCGTGAGGTAGACGCGGCGCTTGCCCGGGCCGCTCCGGGGGAGGCTGCGCACATTCCGCGCCGGGTTGCCCGCGAGACGACGATCGTCGATCGCGACGTCGAGGATGCCGGCGAGCACTCCCAGGGCGCGAAGAACCACCGTGCGCGACTTCTGTGATGCGAGCTCGGACACCCAGTCCTGCACTTCGGAGCGCCGGATCGACCAGATCTCGCGGTCGGCCCAGACAGGTGCGACATGGTTCTTCCACGCCCGCTCGAGAGTCATGTAGTACGAGGGCTTCGTCATCGGCGGCTGCTTGGATCGCAGCCAGCTGTCCGCGAACATTCGCACCGGCACCCTGGACGCCGCCGGATCGATGTACTCGCCCTTCGCCTTCGACACCGTGACCATCGAGAGGTACAGCTGCGCTTCGCGAATCGTCGTGAAGCCGCGCTTCTCCGCCTCGGTGCGATCCGGCTTGCGATAGCGCACTCGGTAGCGGCGGCCCTTCGCCGATTCGTACGGGCTGATGCTGCCCATCTCGGCCTCCGCTCATGCCGGCTCAACGGTCAGTATCGATCCAGTGTCGGACACTGATGGGACGTCGTCAACGCCGCGGATGACAGATGTGGATAGATGGGGGAGAACGTCGTCAAGTGGCGCTGGGGGAGAGGAGCGCCTCCCTCCGACGCCGGAGTGTAGCGATCGATCGCGTCTCCGTTCTCGACGCTCACTCCTTGCAGACTCCGCGCTGGCGCGCGCCGATTTGCAGCCGTTCGCCGGCGAGCACTGCGCCGCGCCCGAGCGCTGGGTGGCTGATTGTCGGAGCGAAATCGTCGCCTGCGCGTGTACCGAGCGTCGGGTAGCGGCTCTCATCACTAGGCTGGAGAAGTTGCCAACGTAGGTGAGTAGAGAAGAGAAGAGTTGCGCAGTGAGCGACGAGCGTAACCGTAGCGAGGCCCTGAATCGCCCGATCGACGATTGGCTGCATCGGATCAGCAGCGGTCAGCTCCGACTTCCGAGTTTCCAACGGGGCGTCGCCTGGGACCGGGGTCGAGTTGCATCCATGCTCACCACGATCATCCAGGATCTCCCCTTAGGTATCACCCTGATCCTGGATGTTGGCGACGAGGAGAAGTTCCACTCTCGCCCGCTTGAGACCGCGCCGGAGCCGAGCTCGAAGGTCACCGAGCACCTGCTCGATGGTCAGCAGCGATTGACGGCGCTGTGGCAAGCGCTCAAGGCAACGAGCGCGGACGTGACGTACTTCATTCACGTGCCAGAGCTGGACGAAGATCCCGACAATGACGATCACGGTCTGTCAGTGAGAGCGGTCGTTCGCTGGCGCGATCGTCGCGGCGTCAAGCCGTTGTGGGCTGATGACCCGGCAGAGTGTCGACGACGCGGATTGGTTCCAGTTCGCCTTCTCGACCCGAGCGGAGATCAGATCGACCGCTGGGTGGATGCCGCGTACCCTGCGCCCATCATCGATGAAGCAGCGAGCGCCGAGGAACAAGTACAGGCACTTCTTGCGGAGCGCGCAGTCAGTGCGAGCAGGAGCGTTCTGAAAGAACAGTGGATTGGCCCGCTCCGCGAGCGGGTGAGGCATTACAACCTGCCGTACCTCAGGCTCCCGGCTGCCACCCATAAGGACGTTGCGCTACGCGTGTTCATCAACATGAACACGAACGCCAAGCCATTGCGGGCGTACGACATTGTCGTCGCCGAGCTCGAGAACGCTACGGGGGTGCGTCTACGAGAGTGGCTGCGAGCGTTGAACGAGACCCAGCCTGCGCTGGCCCGATACTTCGGCGATGTCGGTGACGCAGTTTTGCAGGTCTCTGCGCTCATGCAGGGCAAGCAGCCCAATCAGAAGGGTTACTACGAGCTCGACTACTCCAAGTTCGTCGCCGATTGGAACACGATGGCGGCGGGGCTCAAGCGGCTCACCGAACTGCTCGCGGGCGAAGGCATCTTCACATCGTCGCAGATTCCGAGTGGGCCCCCGTTGCCCGTCGCTGCCGCTCTCCTCGCGAGTTCAGCGGAGGATGGCGACGACAGAGCGCGCGTCGACCAACTCGTGCGTAGGTATCTTTGGTCGGCGTTCTTCACCACTCGCTATGTCGGTGCAGCCGCGACGCGAGCTGCCGCCGACTACGCACCCCTTCGGGCGCATCTCGATGGTGTAGGCGAACTCGAGAGCGTTCCCGTATTCGACCGTGAGCAGTACCCGCTGCCGACGCACAGAGATCTGCTTGCGGCGGACTGGTCGAAGAAGGCCGATCGACTCGGACGGGCAGTGCTCGCAACAACGACCTACTTCGGTGCACGCGACTTCGCCGACGACACGAAACTCTCGGCGGACAACGTTGGTCGCCGCGAGTATCACCATCTCTTTCCCGACGCCCTGCTCCGTGCAGCCGGGATCAACTCCTACCTCGCTCTCAACTGCGCGCTCATCACCTGGAAAACTAATCGCACGATCGGCCGGCTGGATCCCATCCAGTATCTGGAAGACCGCGCGCAGAAGGCGCCCGACCCTAGCGACGTCCGTGCACGTCTCACCACCCACCTCGTGCCGTATGAACTGCTCGTCGCGGCAGGGCCATACCCGCTCGATGTGGAGGGTTCCGAGCTCGCTGAGCTGGTGAGACCGCACTTCGATGCTTTCCTGTCCGCTCGCGCCCAGCTGGTCAGCCGGGCGGCTGTCGAACTCACCGAAGGACGCAAGCCAAGCCTCCACGACATCGTCGCTGCCGAAATCACGGAGGAACGCACGTGAGCATGGATGCCCCGCATTCGGCCGACCCGCGAGCATCGCGGATTGATCCCATGTCTCTCACGGAATTGGAGCAATACCTCGCACGCGCCGCCGACCTCCTCCGCGGCAGCATCGACCAGGCGGACTTCAAGGCGTACATCTTCCCGCTGATGTTCTTCAAGCGGATCAGCGACGTCTACCGCGAAGAGTTCGAGCAGGCGCTCGAAGATTCCGGCGGCGACCACGAGTTCGCGGCGTTCGCCGAGAATCACCGCTTCGCAATCCCCGACGGAAACCTGTGGGCAGACGTCCGTGAGAAGACCGAGAACATCGGCACCGCGCTGCAGACGGCATTCCGCGAGATCGAGAAGGCAAACCCCGAGACCCTATACGCCATCTTCGGCAATGCGAACTGGACGAACAAGGACAAGTTGCCCGACCGCAAGCTCGCCGACCTCATCGAGCACTTCTCGACGAAGACCCTGAGTAGTGCGAACGTCGCACCGGATGTCTTCGGCAACGCCTACGAGTACCTCATCAAGCGGTTCGCCGACCAGTCGAACAAGAAGGCCGGCGAGTACTACACCCCTCGCTCAGTCGTGGGCCTGCTGGTGAACATCCTCGATCCGCAGGAGGGCGAGAGCGTCTACGATCCCGCATGCGGGACGGGTGGCATGCTCATCGAAGTCATCGAGCATGTGAAGGATGCCGGCGGCAGTCCGAAAACTTTGTGGGGCAAACTCTACGGCCAGGAGAAGGTCCTCGCCACCTCCGCGATCGCACGCATGAACCTGCTGCTACACGGCGTCGAAGACTTTAAGATCGTCCGCGAAGACACGCTCCGCAATCCGGCGTACTACACAGGCAACCGACTCGCACGATTCGACAATGTGGTGGCCAACCCGCCGTTCTCACTCAAAGCGTGGGGTGATGTTGAGTGGGCGTCTGACCGGTGGGGTCGTAGCCAGCTCGGCGGGGTCCCGCCGAAGGGCTATGCGGACTGGGCGTGGGTGCAGCACATGCTCACCTCGGCCGACCCGAACACCGGCCGGGTCGCGGTCGTGCTGCCGCAGGGCGCGCTCTTCCGGCAGGGAGCCGAAGCACGCATCCGCACCCACATCTTGAATGGCAAGAAGGTCGAAGCGGTGATCGGTCTGGCGCCGAACTTGTTCTACGGGACGGGCCTTGCCGCGTGCGTGCTGATCCTGCGCCACCAGAGGCCCGCCGACCAAGAGGACAAGGTGCTGTTCATCAACGGCGAAGACCTCATGAAGAAGGGCCGCAACCAGAACACCCTCGAACCCGAGCACGCGGACAAGCTGTTCGACGCCTACCGCGGGTTCACCGACATCCCGGGCCGCGCTCACGTCGCCGACCTCGCCGAGATCGAGGGCCACGGCTTCAACCTCAACATCCCGCTGTACGTGGCTCCGGCAGAGGCGGGCGAGAAGATCACGCTCGCGGACGCGCTGGTGAACCTGGAGGCCGCGCACGAGCGGGCCAAGGAAACGCGAGCCGCGTTGGAAACCGAGCTCGCGAAGTGGGGGTTGAGCGCATGACCGGCCGGATCAGCCAGCGCGAACTCGAGAACTACCTCTGGGGCGCCGCCGTCATCCTTCGCGGACTCATCGACGCTGGCGACTATAAGCAGTACATCTTCCCGCTGGTGTTCCATAAGCGCATCTCGGACGTGTACGACGAAGAGCGCGCCGCCGCCCTCGACACGTACGGTGAAGAAGAGTTCGCCGATCTGCCCGAGAATCATCGCTTCGCGATTCCGGACGGATGCCACTGGCACGATGTTCGTGCAGTTACCGAGAACATCGGCGCAACGGTGTTGCGGGCGATGCGGGCGATCGAGTCCGCGAACCCCGACACGCTGCCCGGGGTCTTCGGCGACGGGGACTGGGGCAACAAGAACCTACTGCCCGACTCCACGCTCGCTGACCTGATCGAGCACTTCTCGACGCAGACCCTGTCGATCGCGAATCTGCCCGAGGATGAACTGGGCAACGGCTACGAGTACCTCATCAAGAAGTTCGCCGACGACTCCGGGCATACCGCGCAAGAGTTCTACACGAACCGCACCCTCGTGCACCTGATGACCCTCATGCTCGAGCCCCAGCCTGGCGAGTCGGTGTACGACCCGACATGCGGCACTGGTGGCATGCTCATCTCGACGGCGGCCGAGGTGAAGCGCCAGGGCAAGGAGTGGCGCAACCTCAAGCTCTACGGACAAGAGCTCAACTACGGCACCTCGGCGATCGCCCGTATGAACCTCTTCCTGCACGGCATCGCCGACGGACAGGTCGCGCACGGCGACACGCTCGCTCGGCCTGCGTTCCTGAACGAGAAGGGTGGCCTGCGCACGTTCGACGTCGTACTCGCCAACCCGCCGTACTCGATTAAGGCCTGGAACCGGGACGCCTTCGCCAAAGACCCGTACGGCCGCAACATGTGGGGCGTGCCGCCGCAGGGGCGCGCCGACTACGCGTTCTTCCAGCACATCGCCAGGAGCCTCGACCCCAAGACCGGCCGCGCGGCGATCCTCTTCCCGCACGGTGTACTGTTCCGTCGCGAAGAGGCCGCGCTGCGCGAAGCGCTTGTGAAGTCGGACTTGATCGAGTGCGTGCTCGGACTCGGCGCGGGACTCTTCTACAACTCGCCCATGGAGGCTGTCGTCATCACGCTTCGAGCCAACAAGCCTGCGAACCACCGCGGAAAGGTGCTGTTCATCAACGCGGTCAACGAGGTCGCGCGCGAACAGGCGCAGTCCTTCCTGCGCGACTCGCACCAGACAAAGACTCTCGACGCGTACCGTGGCTTCGCCGACGTGCCGCAGTTCACCACGGTCGCCACCCTCAGCCAGATCGCCGACAAGGCGTACAGCCTCGCGATTCCGCTGTACGTGGCTGGCGCAAAGGCGGCAGACGCAGGGGAGCAGATTGACGTGGTCGACGCAGTGGACGACTGGCGACAGGAAGCGGATGCGTCGGACGACGCGATTGTAGACGTGATAGCGCTGCTCCGCGCGGAGGTCGACGCGTGAGCCTCAACCTCGACAAGTCCACGTGGCAACGGGTCGCCTTCGGCGACGTCGTGCGCAATGTCAACGAGACGTTGAAGCACGCGGCAGCCAACGGTATCGATCGGGTCATCGCCATGGAGCACATGGATCCCGGCGAACTCAAGATCCAACGCTGGGGAGATGTCGCCGAGGGAACCACGTTCACTCGGCGGGTTCGCCCCGGGCAGACCCTCTTCGGCAAGCGCCGCGCCTATCAGCGCAAGGTTTCCTACGCCGAGTTCGACGCGATCTGCTCCGGCGACATATACACGTTCGAGGCGGACGAGAATCGCATGCTCGGCAATTTCCTGCCGTTCATCGTGCAGTCCGATCCGTTCTTCGACCATGCGCTCGACACCTCCGCCGGGTCGCTGTCACCGCGCACGAACTGGCGCGACCTCGCGAACTTCGAGTTCGACCTCCCGTCACTCGATGAGCAGAGGCGAATCGCCGACCTTCTTTGGGTCGTTGAGCGTCATCTTCAGGTGATCTCGGGCGAATGCGCGAGGGTCGAGCACCTGCGAGGAACGTACATCGAAGCAAACCTCCCCTTGAACTCGAGCACCGTTCCCTTGGGAGACGCCGCTTCAATCACTTCGGGTGTGACGCTCAGTCCAGCCAGGCGTTCGCTGCCTGACACCGCCCCCTACTTGCGCGTTGCCAATGTTCAGCGCGGGAACCTGGATCTGAGCGAGATCAAGCAGGTTGGTGCGACAGCGCCGGAAGCCGCTAGCAAAGGCGTTCGTCCGGGCGATGTTCTCGTTGTCGAAGGGCACGCATCCGTGGACGAGATCGGACGTGCCGCGATCTGGGAGCGGGATGATTCGCCACTCTTCCAAAACCACCTGTTCCGCGTGCGAGCCTCGGAGGGGTTCCGCCCCAACTTCATCTTGGAGTGGATCAATAGCGTGGGCGGTCGGGGCTACATACGAACCGTTGCCAAGAGCACCAGCGGTCTCAACACGATAAACGGCACCGTGCTGAAGTCCATGCCGGTACCGGCAGTGCCCGTTGAGCTCCAGGATCGACTCCTCGCACGACTCGATTCGATCGACCACGGACGGTCTGCCCTGATGTCTGAAGCGGCTGCGCTGTCGACCCTGAGGGCCTCGATCATCACTGAGACCTTCGGAGGCAACTGATGGCGCAATTCAACGAGGCGAACTCGATCCGCGATTTCCTCCGTGACCTAGTCACGTCCCCCGACGTACCGTTCGTGCCCGGCAGTCAGCTTCCGCGGCGCACCGACGAGGTACTGCTCGAGGGACTCGTCACGGGCGCACTGATGCGCCTGAACCCCGAGATCGCGGCCGATCCGCGCAAGGCTGACGAGGTCATCCATGTGCTGCGCGCAATCCTGATCTCGGCGCGCAACAGCCCGCATCCGGTCGTCGCGAACGAAGAGTGCATGGCGTGGCTGACGGGCCAGAAATCCATGCCGTTCGGCCCGAACGGTGAGCACACGACGGTGCGTCTCATCGACTTCGATCACGTCAAAGACGACTCGTCGAACCAGTGGATCGTTTCGACCGAGGTGACGTTCCAGCTCGGCGCGCTGGGCAAGCGATTCGATGTGGTGCTGTGGTGCAACGGCTTCCCGCTGGTCGTCGGCGAGGCCAAGACCCCGATCCGCGCGGCCTACTCATGGATCGACGCGGCCGCGCAGATCCACGACGACTACGAGGCGAGCGTTCCGCAGTTCTTCGTGTCGAACGTGCTGTCGTTCGCGACCGAGGGCAAGGACTTCCGCTACGGCTCCGTCGGCATGCCGGTGGAGCTGTGGGGGCCGTGGCGCGAGGAGGAGTCCGATCCGACTGCGCCAGCGAAGGTCGGTCTGGAGGCGGTCGGCGACGCGGTCCGAGGCGTGCTGTCTCCAGCATCCGTTCTCGACTTCTTGCGGTTCTTCACCGTGTTCGCGACCGACGCGAAGCACCGCAAGATCAAGGTCATCGCGCGCTACCAGCAGTTCCGGGCCACGAACCTCATCGTGGAGCGAGTGCTGCACGGCCGCATCAAGCAGGGACTCATCTGGCACTTCCAGGGCTCAGGCAAGTCGCTGCTCATGGTTTTCTCGGCGCTCAAGCTGCGTGCGATGGCGGAACTGACGAACCCCACGATCCTCATTGTCGTTGATCGCATCGACCTCGACACGCAAATCACCGGGACCTTCAACGCATCCGACGTTCCCGGGCTCGTGTCGACCGACTCGCGCAAGGAACTGCAGACACTGCTCAGCCAGGGCGCGCGGAAGATCATCATCACGACGATCCACAAGTTCGGCGAGATCGACGGGGTGCTCGACGACCGCCACAACATAATCGCGATGGTTGACGAGGCCCACCGCTCGCAGGAGGGCGATTACGGACAGCGGATGCGCGAGGCGCTGCCGGACGCGTTCCTGTTCGGTCTCACCGGCACGCCGATCAATAGGCGCGACCACAACACGTTCATGTGGTTCGGCTCCCCCGAAGACGAGGGCGGATACCTGTCGCGGTACTCATTCCAAGACTCGATCCGCGACGGAGCGACACTGCCCTTGCACTTCGAGCCGCGCCTGAGTGAAATCCACCTCGACCAGGAGAAGATCGACGCTGCGTTCGAGGAGCTCGCCGCGGAGCGCAACCTGACCGAGGGTGAGAAGACCACGCTGTCGAAGAAGGCAGCGTCGATCGAGGTGCTCATCAAGGCGCCCGACCGCATCCGTCAGATCGCCGACGACGTCGTCACCCATTTCGCTGAGAGGGTCGAGCCGGAGGGCTTCAAAGCGCAGCTGGTCGCCTACGACAAGGCATCGTGCGTCGCGTACAAGGAAGCGCTCGACACGATGCTGCCGCCCGAGGCATCCACCATCGTGATGTCGAAGGCGCGTACCGATCCCGCGTCCTGGGCGCAGTGGACGCCGGGTGCCGACGAGCTCGAGCAGACCGTCGCACGGTTCAACGACCCGGCCGATCCACTCAAGATCATCATCGTCACAGCGAAGCTGCTCACCGGATTTGATGCGCCAATCCTGCAGACACAGTACCTGGACAAGCCGCTCAAGGAACACACGCTGCTCCAGGCGATCACCCGCACGAACCGGGTGTACCCGCCGAACAAGACACACGGGCTGATCGTCGACTACCTCGGCATCTTCGACGACGTCGCGAAGTCGCTGGCGTTCGACGAGGCCGCGGTCCAGCAGGTCATCTCGAACATCGAAGAGCTAAGGGCCGAACTCGCGCCGGCGATGACCGCGGCGCTCTCGTTCTTCCCAGGGGTCGATCGGTCAATCGGCGGCTACGCGGGTCTCATCCAGGCGCAGGCGGCGATCGCCGCCGACGGAATCAAGGACGCGTTCGGCTTGGCCTACAGCGTCGTGTCGCAGCTGTGGGAGGCGCTCAGCCCCGACCCGATGCTCAAGGAGTCCCGCGACGACTACAAGTGGCTCACCGATGTCTACGAGTCGGTGCGGCCAGCCGACATCACGGGGCGGTTGGTATGGCACGCGTTGGGTGCGAAGACGATCGAGCTAATCAACGAGAGCATCCACGTTGAGATCCCGCGGGGCAACGAGACGATCGTCCTTGACGCGCAGACGATCGAAGACCTGATGACCGGCAAGCGCGAGGACGTCTCGCCCGAAGAGATCGAGAAGCAGATCACGGCGCGTATCGCACGCCATCTCAACAACCCGGTCTTCATTGAACTTGGCCAGCGCCTTAACGCGCTGCGCGAGAAGTACGCCGAGATCCAACAGTCCAGCCTGGACTTTCTCCGTGATCTCCTTGAGCTCGCGAAGGACACGGTCGCGGCGGAGAAGGCCGAGGACGAGATCCCGCGAGAGGAGAGGGGCAAGGCAGCACTGACCGAGTTGTTCGAGACTCTGAAGGGCGACGAGACCCCGATCATCGTCTCAAACGTCGTCGACCGCATCGACGAGGTCGTTCGGGCGGTGCGATTCGACGGCTGGCAGTCCACGATCGCCGGCGATCAGGAGGTGCGGAAAGCACTGCGCCAGACGCTCTACGTGCAATTCAAGATCCGCGACAACGATGTGTTCGAGCGCGCGCTTGGCTATGTCCGCGAGTACTTCTGAGCGCGATATCGACACTCTTCGGCACAGCGTCGGGTCGCTTCCAGCTGATGGCTTCTGCCTGATTGCCATGCCACGAACGCGCTCGATCGCCTTTCAGACGCAAGCTTTCCGTATCCCCATCAATGGTCGTGTCGCTCGCGGTTAGCAGGCTCATCCTGTCCAGCTCCATCGAGCGAGCGCGCTGCGCTAAAGCGCGTTACGAACGCGTACGGCTCTCCCGATGGATCCTTGCGGATCAGCTGCCTCGTCACAACAGAGAAACCTGCTTTGGCGAGCACATCTTCGAGGACATCGGGATAGACGGCCCTTGGTGTGAGAACTAGCGAACCGCTCGCGGTCTCAAAGTCGTAGTTCGGATTGCTGTTCGTATAGAGCGGGTGAATGTCAGCGATTACGAGCTCATCGCAGCTCGAGACTTGCGCGACCATGCGGCCCAGAGCCTCATCGGATGGCAAGCTAGTCAAGACGAATGACCAGACCGCGACCCAGCTCTCGACCGATGTGAAGATGTCAAGCTGGGAAAAGTCTGCGGTCGCAAAATCCATTCTCTGTGTTTGAGCGCGGAGCGGACTTGCCTCCACTTCAGTGTTCTGGTTGAACTGCTCTAGCATCTCAGACGAGCCATCGACGCCCAGCCAAACGATATCCCTATGCACGAAATGCGCGGCGATCATTCGCCCCGTTCCGCACCCGATATCAATAACTCCCTTTGCGCCACCATCAAGACTCTTGCGAATCTCGCCAATCACAACCTGATGCGCGGCATATAGGAAGCTGGTGTTGCGAGAGTCGTAGAGCGAGGCAACCTCGTCGTAGAAACCAATCGCCGCTTCGGGTGAGAAGACTCGGGCCACCCCGGTGCCCAGCGGTTCGGCGTGTGGTGGAAAGATACAGTCCAACGCTGTCCGCAGGCTCGATCCGCTGAATAGTTCTTCGTGTTCCGCGGTGAGCTGGGCGAGGCGAACAGTGATGTGCTCGCGCGTGTCGCTCGGGATGAGGTCGAGGAAGATGTTTACTCGGAAGTCGCTAAGATTCGTCAAGTTGACGAAATCGCGAACGTCCTGTTTGCCCTTCTCTGGGCTGCGTTGAAGTCGGGCGATAAGGGCAAGCAACTTTAGCAACGCAAGAGACTCGAGCGTCGGAACTAGGAGGTTCGCCAACTCCTGACCTTGAGCCGTGTATGGCACCGCGTTGGCTTTCACCCACTCGTAGTCCACGAAGGCGTATGTGTCGCGTTCGGTGATCTTTGGCCCAATGAAAGTTGTGCGACCGCTGCCTCTTTCTCGGAGAACCCACGCTGGCCGCATGACATCGTCGTTTTGATCTTCTACCGTGAATCGGTCCGTCGGGTACAGCTGGGAGATGAGTTCCATCGATGTCTTTGCAGGGCATACCAAGTCAATATCCGAAGAGTCTCGCGCTGGATAATAGCGGTGGACCGCGAGGCCACCGATGAGAAGGTGCGGTTCCCTAAGAAACCCATTGATCCGAACGAGCTCCTCGCGGGCATTGCTTAGAGCAACAACATTCGTCATGTGTTCGACTCTAGCGGGTGGTGGTAGGTGCATCTGAGGTGCTGCTGCCCTAAGTGGGGCTGATACCCCGGGGTGAGATGGTCCGGGATGGGTCGCATGATGGGCCTCTTGTACGTGACTGATGGTCCGCCGGGCGATCGTCCGGTCCGAGTGCGGGGAGGTCACCCGTGGCGGCCACAACCGCGAGACGAAGCGATTAATGGAGGCGGCTGATCGATACGCACGAGAGGGGGTAACTAGATGCGTGTGGAGCGGGTCTCCGTGACGCCGAAGCCACTCTGTTTACCCGGGGCCACCCGCAGCTCTGTTAGCTCCCGTGGTTCCAGCTTTAGAAGGCCATTGCCATAGCTGCGGCCAGCGAGCTCGAGCTGCGCAACGCCAATGGAGCGGAGCGCTGCGAACACTTCCTCCATGTCTGCGAACCTCTCCCAAAGCGACTCCTTCGGGTACATACCGATGAGGTTGTTGAGGTGAATCGCGCGACTTTCGTTCATGAGAAAGCGAGGTGTTGTCCCGTCTCGCTTCGCCATGTATACGAAGAGAAAGGGTGCGGGCTCGCGGGGCTCTTGCTTGAACGATGATGGCCGTCGGGCCACCAGGTAGCGGTCACCCACGGCAGCCTCGACGCGCTGCAGGTACTCAGCAAAAGTGGGGCTCTGGGATCGAATCTCATCAATCGTCGCAGGTGTGTCGATGAGCCATCGGCCTGAGGCAGGTATCGGATTTCCGTCAATGTCGCGCCCGATCCGCCCACCTCTGACCTCGCGGGCGCGAGGCGCGAGCGGACGAACCCACTGCCTGTGTACGTCCATCTTCTCGAGCTGGGAGTCGCTCAGCACGAAGTAAGAATTGGCTCCGGTGGCGATCCCGCGACGAAATGTGAAGATCTCACCAAGGCGAATGACTCCAGGGTCGGGCGCTGGGTGCGTGGTGCGGTCGAGCGCGGCGAAGGACCACCTCGGCGAGAGGGCCAGCGACCTCGTTGAGACGTCGCGGACCCTTATCGGCGCCGACAGTGTGCCACCTGTTGAGACCATCACCCGATTGCCGGGTGATGGCGAATTCTTCCTCAAGATGACTACGCATGTGGAGGCAAGCGCGTTGTCAAACAGCGGGTCACGAGAGTCGTAGGTGTGGAGCCTCAACAACTCGACCTTCGTTGATAGATAGCTTCGGAGGGCCGCGCCGTAGCCGGTCACCTGAAACTCTGACGGAAGTATCCACGCAGCTACGCCCCCTTGCCGAATCCAGGCATCCGCCTGAAGCACGAAGTAGACGTAGAGATCAGCTCGCGCAGTGACCTTGATTCCGAGCCGGGATGCGATTTGTCCCCGAAGGTTCGAGAGATCCTGCGAGATGTCTTGCGAGCGTCGGTACGGGGGGTTGGCGAGGACGAGCGACCACGCTCCTTCCTCGGCGGGCACTCCAAGAAAGTCGCCAGTCAAGACACTGATCCCAGAACGACGCCAACGTTGATTGGTTGACCTGGCAGTCGTCTCATCGATCTCTACAACCCGTGCCGAGTTGATGCGATCGCCGCCCACCGCCTCCCGCGCCGCCGCGTACAGAACTCCGTTCCCCACGGCCGGATCACCGAAGTCGACCATATCGCTTGGGTCAAGATTGGCGTACTTCGCGGCTGCGGCTGCTACATCGCGGGCGAGCTCGGGGGGCGTGGGGAACGATCCTCTCTTGCGTTGGTCAGCGCGGCGATGACGTGGACCTTCGCCTGTAATTGACCACACCTCCTCGGGGCTCCAGAAAGCGAGTTGCCCGGCCGGAGCCGTCGTCAGCGGGGTTAATCCCGAAGTGGCTGGCGCGCTGGCGACTGAAACTGACCCATCGACATGAATGGCGCGAGCAATCGCTTCCACTACGGCGATCCGCTGATCCGCAGTCAGCATCGCGATGGGTATGTCGCCGAGGCCTAGGTCCAGGAACACCGAACCACGGAGTGCATCGGCCGCCGTCGTCATTACGATGCCCCCTCGATCGGTCGCCGATGACCGAAGAAGCGCTTCGTGTGACGAGCCGTGGACGCTCAGCGTCGTGTGGAGTCTCAGTCCCCATGGAAAGCCTGTGAGCAATCGAAGTGCAGCCGACGCCACAGCGGACGGCGGTCCATCGTAGAGCGTGATGTGGGGAATGCTTGCGGGAAAATCTGGCTTGTAGGTCGCCAACTCAAGGTCTTCGGAGCTGCAGGCAAGGACGAGCGTCCGGATGCCACGCTCGCCGCCCTCATCGTCGAAGGTGGCTGGCCCCTCGATCACAATCTCCGCCCTGCGGGTGGTGCCGGCGGCTGTCGCGGCCCAGATGGCACTTCGCGAGCGGCTCGAGTGTCTGAGTGTGATGTGGGGGAGCGACACACTTGCTGGCTGGAGCACCCTGCGGAATAGTTCGAGCGCCCCCGAGATACTCGACTCCTGAAGAAAGGCAATCTCTACTGAACGCGCCACTACACCACCAGGGCCCGCAAGAGAGCTCCCTCCGAGATCTGGTCGATCTGCGAGACGAGAGTGTACAACTTGCCGCCGTACTGACTTGCGCGTTCGAACATTGCGGTCTTGCTCGCTGAGTCGCGAAACAGATCGTCGAGTTGCTCCGTCGGCAGAGCTGTCTGCTGTAGGAACCACGCGTAGTCGTCGAGGATGCTGTCCACCGCATTCGACAGCTCCGGGCGCTCTGTCGCGACCCGCATCAATCGTTCGCGCGGGGTCGCTGTCATGATCTCAAGCAATTCGTCCTGGCCGACGGAACCGCGTGCCGCGCCGACCGCGCAAATCGTCGCAAAGCACGTAGTCGCCCTGCTGTATTTGAGCTTGAAGTTTTTTGTGCGCGGCTTAGGATCTGCGGGGTCGCCGCCGCGATTGCGTTTGTGTTCGTAGTTCAGCAGCAGCGTCTTCCAGAAGCGCATGATGTCGTTTAAGAGAAACCAAGGTCGGAAGTTGTCTTCATGCGTAGGGAAGTCTCGGTAATACGACTCGACCATCGCACGCATTACGTCTTCATAGCTCTCATCGCCATAGAGGGGCTTCGACTCGAGAAGCAGCAGCATTCGAGTGGTGAAGTAGTTGCGTGAGTCGTCGATCGCGCTACCGAGGTGCTTGAGCACCTTCTTCGTCTCGTGTGACTGCAGATACTGAGCGTCGTTTGAAAGCTTCGGAAACCCGAGTTCTTCGACCGCGTCGATTAGCCGACCGAATAGCCGCAACTCGTTGGTGCGCCGCTGCTCCTTCGAGTCCTCCGAATGCCCATAGACGAAGAACAGGTCGATGTCGGAGTGCTCGCTCGCTTCGAGACGTCCGTATGATCCAACGGTGAAGATCGTGAGGGCGGGAAGCTGAATCGGTGATGCGAGGCCGCTGATGGCCCGCTTCAGCTGGTCGATCCGCTCAAGCGAGTACGCGCTTCGGGTCTGGAAGATATCGTTCACCATGGGGTCCCCCAAGATATTTTTTTCGGTCTGCTCGAACCTAGCGGTTTTGCGCGCAGCGGTTCGCATTCGTTCAAGTCTGAGGGCGGAACGCGCGACCTCGCCTCGAGCGCATGTAGCAGTAGATGAAAGAACCGAGCTGGAACCGCCATGAACGCAAGAGGACCCGCCATGAACCGCAATGCACGCAGGCACCAATGGTGGGCGACGCCGCTTGAAACCACTTGGCTACAGTTGCCTGCAACGCGCAAAAATACCTGGATAAGCGCAAAAACCTGGCCTACTCTGGCGCCATGCGCGGAGGGCTCGAGCGGTGGAAGAGGGGCGTCGAATCCCACGGCGTTCGACAGGCAATCTCGTACGCGCTCGAGGGCACGTGCGACGCACACATGCCCCACCACACGGGCGCCGACGCGCTCGAGGGGTATGGCGCAGCATCCGATTCCACCGTCTCTCGATTCATCGTCGACAACGGCGTCATCACGACCGACCAACTCACGGCCGGCGGCCTTCGTGTCTGGCTCACCGGGCACGACCCGATCACGGGGGAGGAGCGAAGCCACCAGCGACTCAGCCCCGACGCCGACCTGCTGCTCGACGGAACGCTCAACCACCCGAAGTCGTATAGCATCGCGGCGCTGCTGCATCCCGAGCTCGCGGAGGAATTCGAGGCGCTGCAAGACCGGTTGCGTGAACGCATCCTGCTCACGTGGCAGACCGAGCTCAACGCGCGGCGCGGGCATGGTGGGCTCATCCGCGAGGAGATCACGCGCATCGAGGTTGTCGAGCTGCAGCACCGCCGATCCCGGGCGCTCGACCCGCACATCCACCGCCACCGGCCCCGCGGGCACCGGCAAGACGACGATGTTGCGGGTTGCGTTCGCCGCGCTCTCGGCGCAACGGCGGCGGATGCTCGTCGTCGCACCGACCAGGAAAGCGGCCTCGGTGGCGTCACGCGAGGTGGGGGCTGCGGCATCCAGCATCCATGCACTGCTCTCAGATCACGGATACCGGTGGGGTTCCGATCAGGTCGGTGCGAAGGTGTGGACGCGACTACGCGTGGGGGAGATCGACCCGAGCACGGGTGTCGCGTATGGCGGGCCGACGCAGTACGTGTTGCGGTCTCGCGATCGGATCGTGGTCGACGAAGCGGGCATGGTCGATCTGCAGACCGCGAACGTGCTCGTCGACCTCGCGATCGAGCAGGACGTCGGGCTCGCGTTCGTCGGCGATCCGCACCAGGCGTTGCCGGTCGGGCATTCCGGTGCGATGGGGTCGGCGATTCGGCATGCGAATGCCGCCGTTGAGCTGGACACGGTGCATCGGTTCCGCGATCCCGAGTACGCGGCGCTCACGCTGCGCCTGCGCGGGGCTCATGATCGCGATCATGCGATGGCCGTTGCCGGTGAGCTTGCGGAACGCGGCCACGTCGAGCGGGTCGACCATCACGACGCGGCGCGTGAGCGGATGATCGACGCGTACTTTGAGTGGCACGCGCGTGGGCAGCGGGTGGCGTTGGTGTCGGGCACCAACGCTGAGGCGGATGTCATCAACGACGCGATCCAGCAGCGGCGAGTTGATCAGGGTGAGCTGGTTGCCGGGGTGGTCGCGTGGGGGATGGGGGAGCAGCGCATCCTCGTCGGCGACACCGTCCAAACGCGCCGCAACGACCGGCTCACGGGTGTCGAGAATCGTGCGCAGTGGATCGTGCGTGGCATCCGCGACGAGTACGTCGACCTCGTGTCGATTGGCGATAGCGGCGAGCTGCGGGGAGTGTCCACCGAGTACGCGCGCGAGCACCTGCAGCTCGCCTACGCGTCGACGGTGCATGGTGTGCAGGGCGACACCGCCGATGCGTCGGTGGTCGGGCCGGATGTGGACGCGGCGGGCCTGTACGTGGGTCTCACTCGCGGGCGGGTGCAGAATGTTGCGATCGTGGTCGCGCGGACGGATGATGCTGCCCGGGAGCGTCTCGCCGAGTCGATGCAGCGCGGCACGCCGGAGCTGACGATGCAGGATGCCGTGCGTGGGGCGCGGGCGGAGTTGCGGCGGGCGGCGCGGGTGCGGGATGCGGCGGCGATGGCGAACGGGCCGGTGGTTGGCGCGCCGAGTGCGGGAGGTGGGATCGGGCTGTAGTGGCGTTCGGTTCACGGGCGCTCAGCGGGCGAGTGCTCGTCCGGGCTACTCGGGCGTGGCAGTGGCCGGCATCAGGCTCCCTCGTATGACTCCTCTCGTGGTCCGCTGACCGACCGGCTTTCGATCGGGCGGCTCAGCACGGTGGCGGCGGCTCTTTCAGGCATCCGGGCCTCGCGTTGTATGGCGACGTCGCCAGATCTCAGTAAAGTCACGAGCGTGACTTCGACGCCGTCCTTGCCGGACCTCGCCGCATCCGCCGTCCACGCACTCACCGGCGAGCGATGGGCGATCATGGATGCCTCGTTGCGGGTTCCCCGTACGCCGGGCCTGTACGCCATTTACGGCGACGAGCGGGCCTGGAGCGACCTTGATCTCACGCCGGCGCCGGATCAACCGCTCTATGTCGGCAAGGCCGAAGAGAGCTTAGTCTCCCGCGATCTGAACGGCCACTTCGCCACGAACCCGAACTCGAAGGCCCGCACCGGCGGCTCCACGGTGCGCCGCTCGTTCGCAGCACTCCTCCGCGATGTTCTCAGTTTGCGCGCGGTTCCGAGGAACCTCGTCAAGCCTGAACGTTTCGCGAACTATGCTCTTGCCGACGGCGGGGACGCACGGCTCTCCGAGTGGATGCATGCCCGATTGACGCTCGCGGTCTGGCCAGCACCAACGGGCATGCCAGTCCGACTGGGCGACGTTGAGACTGCTGTGATCGTGCGCTTTACGCCGCCGATCAACCTTGACAAGAACCCGGGCAAGCTCGCCCGCCTCAGCCGTGCACGCGCCGACATGGCCACCGAGGCCTCCCGCTGGCGACCCGAGCGCCCAGAAGGAGCACTCCGTGACTGAACGGTGGATCTATGAGCACACCGCCGACGGGTCGGCCCGCTTCGTCCTCGGCACCGTCGGTACCAACCCGCTCGTGTGCTTCGGGATCAACCCGAGCACGGCCAGGCCCGGTGGACTGGACAACACCGTTACACAGGTCGCGAAGTTCGCTGCTACCAATGGCTTCGACAGCTGGATCATGCTGAACGTCTACCCGCAAATCTCCACCGATCCGAAGGGTCTGCACCTCCAGCACCGTCCCGACCTGAAGGCCGAGAACGAGCGCCAGATCGCCCAGATCGTCCAGGGGCGTGCGACGCTGCTGGCCGCCTGGGGGAACAACATCGACAGACGCCCGTACCTTCGTGAGCTCCTCGGTGACATCGTCGGGGTGACCACCGCCGCTGGAACCCAGTGGGTCTCGCTGGGCGAACTCACCAAGGCCGGTAACCCTTGGCACCCGCTCTACCGTTCCGGCAGGACGCCGCTTGTCTCGTTCAACATGGCCCGATACATGGCTGTTCAGTAGCGAGACGGGCGGCGCTCTGGGTTGCGCACCGGACGAGTAGATCGCGCGAGCCTCGCCCGCGGCCGCGAACTCAGATACGGCCGTGTCGGGCCGGCTTGCCGCCCGAAGTGCTGACTGTCTCGACGCGCCTGGAGGCGCATGCCGGTACGACGGTGAAGACTTCAGGGATGATCGAAGTCGCCCCGAGCCTAGTCGCAGTGATCGGCACCCTTCTCGGTGCGACACTCGTTTACGTTTTCCAGAGTCGGCTCAGCGCTCGCCAAGTGGACGAGGCCCGTCGCGATCGACGCCGAGAGGACTACGTCGACGCGGCGACTGCCCTCGCCTCAGCCGTGTCGACGCTGATTCAATCCGAGTACGACCGTGCCAAGAGCAGGTTCCAGGGGATTGAGGGCGAGCAGAGGGATCGAGCGCGCAGAGACGTTTACGACAAACGGACCCTGACTCGCAGCGCTACATTCCGGCTTCAGCTTGTGGGCAGCCCAATCGAGGACGGCCACTTGGTACTCGACGCAGAAGAGCTGATTAGGCTGTGCCGCTCGATTTCCACCGACTCAGCTACGCCCGCTGACGCAGACGTGCGCAAGCGCGCGGCGGACGACGCGCTCGCGGCACTGATAGGCGACGCCCACCGTCGGGTCAACGAAATCTGACGCGCTAATGCCATGTGATTGCACGAGCGACTTGAGGCAGCGTCACACGGGACCCGCCATCGAGCTAGCAAGTGAACGTCGGAGTTGCGCGAATGACTCACCGTCCCGAACCACGCCGTACAGGTGAACGCCGACGGCAGCTGCTCCTGCAGTCCTCTACTGCCGGAACACGAGGGAGACGCTAGATAGCGGGCGGATCGCTCTGCTCGGCATCGATGGCTCTTAGGAAGTCGACGAACCGCGAACCACGGTCAGAGATTGTGATCGAGTCGACTCCCGACGCGCTAGCCGAGAGGCTGACTAGCAACTGGCTCTGTAGATCTTCCACGGCGTCAGTAACGACCGCGGGCGCAGGTCCATTGATTCCGAGGGCGCTGCCGAGCGCGTAGTCGATCGGCGCGGGGTCGCTTGGCAGATCATTGCCCGCGATAACGCTGCCGCCTTGGCGCGCGATGTATGCCAGTAGCCAGACGTGAAGGTCGTCAAGCCGCTCGACGAGGAGGGTGTGTTGGGCGAGCTCGGCGGATGCGAACTTGGACCAGGGTCCAACCTCAGCGACACAGGCGGCGAGTCGATGCCGCTTACTAACGCTGCCGGTCTCTGAAGCGATGCGCTGAGCACGAGCAAGGGCCGCGAGGAAGTCGTCCGAGGAGAGGATTGTCTCCACTATCACCGGCGTATTGAGCAGTTGTGACACCCGCTGCAACTCAGCCACCACGCTGACGTCGAAAGCGTGGCGACGCTCCTTATCCCGCGTGGCGAGCGCATGGTCGAATGTACGACCAAGCATCCCGCCGACGATTGGGATCGCTTCGATTCCAATGCCGACGACTAGGGCCAGCGCATCCTCAGCGGGTTCATGCGAGGGGAGGCTGTCGTTGAGTTCAGTCGGCATAGCACCAGTTTGGCGGATGCGCGGGCGCCCAGGATCCCGGGCTCCACCGCGATTCTGATCTAGATCCTGCGATCTGACGGCGGTCGTAGCACAAGGAGGCTGGCCATCGAGCATCGCGTGTGTTGTGAATGTCGCTTGTCGGGTCGGAGTGCTGAGCGCGGGCCCATAGGGCAGGGTCGCGAGTAGAGCCACACGCCACTGAGCTACGCGCGCTTGGCTGCTACGCGATGTCGTGCTCCGGCTTTGTCGTCGGGCACGGCTAGTCTTCAAACATGTCCAGTATCCTCATGCCGTCGGTCTCGGCCATGGAGGTCGAAGCGGCGCTGCGGCCGACTGCTGAGCGGAGAATCGCCGCGATGCTGTACGGAAGCCATGCGCGAAAAGGTAATGAAGCTGGCTCCGACGTCGATGTCCTGGAATTAGTGGCCGACTCGCCCGCCCCATACGCGGTGGGCGAGATCAACGTGACGCAGTACACGCCCTCGCATCTCGGAGCGATGGGCCAGCGAGGCAGTCTCTTCGTCCTTCATCTTCGAACCGACGGCGTCACGATTTCGGACTCCACGGGCGCTCTTCAAACCGCGCTTGACCAGTACCGTGAGCCGGCATCTTACGAACCAATCTGGCGGCAATTGTCAATCGTTGCTGGCGCGGTGAATCCGAGAGCGGAGGACGCCGATCGCTACGCGTCAGGGTTAGCCAGGTTGGGACTGTATGCGCTCCGGACCGCGATCTACATCATCGCCATCGAAGGCGGAGCCGCATGCTTCGACGTCGACATCGCAGCCGAGCGCATGAGTGTTCCCGGACTCGCGAAAGTGCTCAAGTGGCGCCGTCGCACCGAATTCTCTTTGGCGGACGTCGCTGTCTTGTCAGGGCTCCTAGCGAGGGTGTTGCCCATTGCGATCCGGACGGACTTTCGGTCGATCGTCGCGTACGCAGTCGCAAACTCCAACACGCCCGATCTAGCTGCGCTGTTCACCACCGTTCTCGGTGGAGGAGAGATCGAGTACAGCGCTCTTTCGGTGCCACCGTTTTGAAATCAGAATTTGCTGTCATCGGCGATATTCATGGGGAGATCCATTCCCTGGAACGCGCGATCGACTGGATCAGCGACTGGCCTGCAGACCTAATTTTTGTGGGTGACTACGTCAATCGCGGTGCGCACTCCCGGGAAGTCTTGGACCTACTCGTAGAGCTGAAGTCCGACTTGGGAGACCGAGCGAGCTTCCTCCTTGGCAATCACGACCTTGCCCTCCTGGACTTCCTCAATGGCGCGTCGCCTTCGTCGCTGCTAGCTCACGGCGGCCTGACTACCCTCAACAGCTACATCGGGAGCAACGTCTCGGACGAGCCCTTCTCGCAGATGCGTAATTCGTTCCCGACGACCCATCGACGGTTTCTGAACGAGCTCGATGTGTGTTGGGAGACGCCCGAGGTTGTCATCGCTCACGCCGGCATCGATCCCACGCAACCTGCCAGCCGTATGAGGAAAGACCTCGTGCTTGGAAGCCACCCCAGTCTCTTCGAACCACGGGTGATACTCCCGAAGCTCGTCGTCGCCGGGCACTATGTACAACGAGACGGCAGGCCGTTCATGTCGGAAAAGTTCGTCTGCGTCGATTCGGGCTGTGGCGCCGTTCCGGGGGCACCTCTATCGATTGTCGTCTTTCCGAACCGCGAAGTAGTTTCAATCTGAACAGGAGCGACCTTGACCGACGTAAGGCAAGCCACGGCGGAGATCACACGAGCCCTCGCGAAGGGAGAGCGCGTCCTCTGTATTCACTACTCATGCGAGAGTTTTTACGACGTGCAGGATCGGCCCTTGGCAATCGCAGCAATTGGTCTCGCCGAGATTTCTGATACAAGCGGCGAGGCGAGCGCCGAGGTGTTCTCTATCGCGAATTCGGCGCAGAACGACGATCCAATCGCTCGCGAGAAGGAAATGCTGAAGCGATTCTTCGACCACGCCAACCTCATCCGTGACGCTCGCTGGGTCCACTGGAACATGAACAATGCTTCTTACGGATTTCCGGCCATTTTGGCTCGGTACCGATACCTGTTCGGTAGCGATGCGCCAGCGGTGTTTAGTGACGACCGCCTCTACGATCTTGATGCCATGATCGAAGGGCGCTACGGAAGCGACTTCGCGCGCCATCCCAAGATGCGGAGCCTGTTCTCGCTGAACGGCTGGTATATGCCGTTCTTCATGAGTGGAAAAGATGAGGTCAACGCATTCGGCGACAAGAACTTCAAAGCGTGCGAGAACTCCACGGGCGAGAAAGCGAGCCTTTTGGCTGTCGCACTTGCCGCGTTCGTTCGAGGCGATCTGCTCACAGCGAATTCCGTCGGGCGGCTCACGTTCGCTGACGCCCAGATGGACGCCGTGGAAGTCGTTCAGAGCTTGGGCGACCGGATGCTTTTGGTTGAGCGCGAACTCGCCCATCGACACGATTCGAGAGCCACGATTGAGGTGAACGATGAGTACGACAGCCAGGATCTTTTCCGGTCCCTTCTCCGCATCTTCTTCGAAGATGTGCGACCGGAGGTCGTCAGCCCGCAGTACGCCGGTGGATCTTCACGCGTTGACTTTTTGCTTCCGGAGTTCGAGCTCGCCATCGAACTCAAGTTCACGCGCACTAGCCTCCCGGACCGAAAGCTTGGCGAAGAGCTCATCGTCGATCGTGATCGCTACTCAGCCCTCGACGGGGTGCGGCACCTGATCTGTCTGGTCTTTGATCACAAGGGGATCTTGCGGAACCCTCGTGGCCTGGAGCGGGACCTCGCGCGCGAGGCCAGCCTCGATGATTTCGCTGTCACGGTACGAATCTTCGACCGCTAGCCCCGTGCTCGACCACGCGTCGATGCACAACCTCAAGGCCGAGTCCGACGCGTCAGGTTCTGCTTGGCGCTCGACGACCCGGTTCCGTATCGTGGCCACGGTTCCTCCTTCGTCGTCCAGCTTTCCCGCATCCGTGTGCCGTCACCCGACGATCGCGGATGGATTCGACTAGAACCACCGCATCGACGGTGATATGGACCAACGCACGGCCCTGCCCGCCTACGTACCTGAATCGTGCGACGCCCGCAAACGGATCTCTCAACGGGCGCCGCGTACCCGCGCCGGACGGGCCAGCCGTTCGACCATCCGCGCCGTCCGCCGTCGCAGGAAGCGTGTGGGAGACTCGGGGCGATGATCTCCCTGGAAGAAAGTGCCGTCGAAGCAATCCAGAACGACTGGGCGACGCTGCGAGCAGATATTCGGACGCTTCTCCAGGATGCCAGCGCGCTCGGCTGGAGGCCGGTTCCAATCCGGCGAGGGGAGTCAGTGCTGAGCACCCTGCCGGTCGTCGATGCCGACGAGGCGCATCCGCAATCTCTGAGTGCCGTGGTCGGTGCTGGCCAGCAGCCGCTGCACACTGACGGCGCGCACCACAAGGTGATGCCGGATCTCGTTCTGCTCGCGGCGGTCGAACCTTCCTCGACGCCCACGCTTCTGTGCGCGCCGGGCGACGCCACTGACGCTCATTAGCGCCGCCGAGGAGCTCAAGTATCTGGGGGCGCTCAAGCGTGAGATTGCTGCTCAATTCAAAGAGCCATCGGATGAGTGGATCAAGTTTTTCACTGGGCGTGTGTACGAAGGCGCTTTCACACAGAAAGTTCGAGCACAATTCACCGCGCTCGTAGCGAAAGCGTCGAAGCAGTTCCTTACCGAGAGTGTGAACGACAGACTCAAGAGCGCACTGGGAGCAGCGAGCGCTCAGGTAAATGGTGAAGCAGTCACGAGTGAGCCCGTCGTCACCGAAGACCTTGATCGAGACACAGAGATTGAAACCACGCTCGAAGAACTCGAGGGTTATCAGATAGTGAAGGCCATCGCGTGCGGAGGGGTCAAACCCCAGCGAATCACGCAACGCGACGCAAAGAGCTACTTCGCAGTCCTCCTCGACGACAACAACCGCAAACCAATCGCACGACTGCACTTCAACGGCAAGCTGAAATACCTTGGCCTTCTCGATGAAGCGAAGAACGAAAGCCGGCACCCGCTCACGTCGCTCGACCAGATTTACGAGCACGCCGATGCTATTCGGGCTGCCGTGCAGCGGTACAGCTGAGGCGTGACAGCAGCCGGCGGCGGTTGCCGCCTCGGTGAGGTCGCCGCCGGTGCGGCCGAAGTGTAGGCAGGCCGCTTCATCACGGGCGGTGATTGCCTGCCGATGGTTGACCACTCGGCACGCGTCAGCGCTGCGCGCCGGGGCGCAGCATCCACCCTTCTTCACACTCGCCATGCCGACATTCGAACGAATGTCCGAGGCCCCTGTCATCATTGAAGCATGTCCCGCACCGCTACTGCTCCCGCCGAAATAGCGGCCGAGCGCATTGCTTCGGTCGTGGGCGACGTGGTCGACATTCGACGCCAGATCGCGTCGTTGCAGGCACGTGAGGCTCGTGCGCTCGCAGAGGCGGCGGCGATTGCAAAGGAGTGGGCGGATGCTGAAGCCTCCCAATCTGACGCAGACTTTGCGCACCGCAGTGTGGCGGCAGAACTGGCTGCCGCATTACGCGTATCTGACCGCACCGTGCAACGGCAACTCGGTGAATCAGCGCGCATGGTCGACGTGTTTCCCGAGACGACCACCGCGCTCGCCGCGGGGCGCATCTCGCTGGCCCACGCGAAGGCGATCGTTGAAGCAGGCGACCGCATCACCGAACCCGAGCTGATCGCGGAGTACGAGTCGAGCATTCTGCCCTACGCCGAAGCCGAGACCGTCACCCGACTGCGACCGGTCGCAAAGCGGCGTGCGCAGTGGTTTCTCAACGAGACGATCCGCGAACGACATGTTGCGGCCGCGACTTCTCGGGCCGTGCAGGTGCGTGATCTTGACGACGGCATGGCCGAGTTGCAGGTCACCGGGCCTGCCGTCATCATCCACGGCATCCATGATCGGCTCACCCAGATGGCCCGCGAGGTCGCTGACGCCGACGCACAGGCGATTCGCGATGCACGCGAAGCTGCGCGTGCCGCCACGCGAGAGAGCTCTGCCGAAGATGCGCGTGCTGCGAAGCGAGAGGGCTCTGCCGAAGATGCGCGTGCTGCGAAGCGAGGGGGCTCTGCCGATGAGTCGAAACGCGCAACTACTGACGATGCGCAACGCCCAACCGCCCACGTCGACGAACTCCTCAACGCGCGTCGCACCCTCGACGCGATCCGCGCCGACCTTCTGGCCGACCTGCTCCTCGCTTCTGACCCTGTCGCCCACATCGGCACCCGTGACACCGGGCTGGGGAGCATCCGCGCGACGGTTCAGGTCACCGTTCCGGTGCTCACGCTGTTGGACTCACCCGTCGATGACCCATTCGACTCGATCGCTCTCGCCGGTAACGGGCCAATCGACCCAGACACGGCAAGAGAACTCGCGAGACATGCTCCCGGGTGGGACCGCATACTCACCCATCCGATATCGGCCGCGGTTCTCGCCGTCGACCGATACCAACCCACGAAGAAGATGCGAAGACTGCTCGCGGTCCGCGACCAACACTGTCGATTCCCCGGATGTCGACAATCCACCGCGCGAAGCGATGTCGACCACACCATCGACTGGGCGCATGGCGGAAAAACCGCGGTCTCGAACCTCGCCCATCTGTGTCGGCGTCACCACACCCTGAAACACCACACCCCGTGGAGCGTCACGCAGAAGCCGGGCGGAGTCATGGAATGGATCAGCCCCGCGGGTCGCGTCTATCCCGACCATTCCTCAAGCGGCGTGCACTTCGCCACCGATGCCGAATTCGATCCCGCGCCTTTTTGAGCGGCAACCAGCCTGGCAGAGGCGCTGCGGCGGGAACGTTGTGCGTCGATCAGGTTACAAAAAGCCCGATCACGAACAATCACTGATAGACATGGCCTAGGCGCATACGCTGTTGAAAAACGTTGACCTTGGATGCCCCTCCTATTAGGAAGGGATCGACCTTGTTCAAGGCATCCTCAAAAGTCCGTTTCTCCGCCGCCATTATCACCGCAGTCCTCGCCGTGGCTTTCGTCCCGAGCACTGCCGCATACGCAGCCACCGAGCTCGACCTCGGCACCGCCTCGCCATTCGGCGTTCTTGGCGCCTCCGCTGTCACCAACACTGGCCCCACCGTCGTCAACGGCAACCTCGGCGTGAGCCCCGGCACGTCGATCACCGGCTTCCCGCCAGGAATCATCAACGGCGTCACCGAAGCAACTACCGCTGTGGCAACACAAGCACGAGCAGACGCCGTCGTCGCCTACAACGACGCAGCAAGCCAGACCCCCACACCGCTCGGCCTCGACGAACTCAACGGTCGCTCACTCACCCCGGGCGCCTACTCCGGCGGCGAAATCTCGCTGAACGGAACCCTCGTTCTCGAAGGCACCGCCGAATCGGTCTGGATCTTTCAAGCGGCATCCACCCTGCTCGCAGCATCCAATTCACAGATCACCGTCACCGGCGGAGCAAGCGTCTGCAACGTGTTCTGGCAGGTAGGCAGCTCGGCAACAATCGGCACGAACGCCACATTCGTCGGCACCGTGCTCGCCTACACCTCGATCACCGCCAACACCGGCGCCACCATCGACGGACGCCTGCTCGCGCTCAACGGCGCCGTGACGCTCGACACCAACGTGATCAGCGTTGACGAAAGCTGCGACACCACCACCCCCGTCGAGACCGCCAGCCCCGCGATCACCTCTAGCGCACCCGCCGCGGGCGAAACGGGCACACCGTACTCGCACACGGTCACTGCCACGGGCACCCCGGCACCGACCTACAGCTCCAGCGGAACCCTTCCGACCGGCACCACTCTGGACTCGACCACCGGCGTCATCTCGGGAACCCCCACAACCCCGGGAACCTTCGTGTTCACGATCACCGCCAGCAACGGGGCCACCCCAGACGCCATCGCGGAATACTCGGTCGCGATCTCGGCCGCTGCAACGCCGACTCCTACTGACGATGGCTCAGACGAGGGCACCACATCGGAAGGCAACGGTACAACCGACGAGACTGCCACCGAGTCAACTGCGGCTGAGTCGACTGCGGTTACAAGTGCGGCCTCCACGTCGGCAGCTTTGCTTGCCGAGTCTGGCCTCGATCCGAAACCCAGCCTGCTCGCTGCCGGCGCATTGCTTCTTCTTGGCGCTGCGATGACGATCGCCGCGACGCGACGCAAGACCGCCCTGTAGATCTGCACGCGAGGCTGGCCTGGCGGCCGTCGCCATGCAGTGGTAGCGGCAACGCCGGGATCAGCCCGCGTCGGCTGGATCTTCGGGACCAGCCCCGTCACCACGTGAGTCGCGACGAGACCGCCGGGGTCAGCCCTCGTCGTCGACTGGTTCCTCGGGATTCACGTCGTCGGCGGGCTCCTCGGGATCCACGAGCGGCGCACCCACAACCCCGATCCCGACTGCCTGGTGGCTGGGCTCGGGCTGGCTGGGAGTGTCAGCCTTGGGCTCCTCGCCGGGCTCCTTCGCCGTGCTGGGCTCTTGCAGGTCTTCGTCGGCCGGCATTTCGTCGGCCGCGGTCTTGTTGTCGCTGGACTCGGTAGACATGCGTTCTCCTCTGCTTGGGGCGGATCTGCGTGGCGCGAAATCTGCGTGGGGCTAACTCTGCTTGTGGGTAGACACCAGCATCCACTTGTTCTGATCGATCAACAACAGGCTTGACCGCGTGGCAAAACCGGCCTAGGCGCGAACCTCGGGCGAGAACATCCCTGTTCGCCGAACATTTCGTAGAGTTCCGTCGGCCAGAGCGATACGATCACGATCGATGCGGCATCGCTCTGCATTGCAGTCATCGCGCAGGTGAAAACCTGATCCATCGGAGGAGATCGACATGGCAGACAACACCGCAGCCGACATCGTCAAAGGCGTCGGCGGCTCGAGCAATATCGAGAGCCTCACCCACTGTGCGACACGGCTCAGATTTCAGCTCGTCGATGCAGGAAAAGTCGACCAGAACGCGATCGAAGCGGTTCCCGGGGTGATGGGGGCGGTGCCGCAGGCGGGCAACCGTTTTCAAGTCGTCATCGGTGGCGCCGTGCAATCCGTCTACAACGACATCAAAGCGCTGCCCGACATCGACGGGGGAGCAGCACCATCCGGCGGCGGCGAAGACGACATCGCATCGATCAAAGAACGCGAACGCTCGAAGGGCGTGCGAGGCAAAGTCGCCTGGATCGACTCGTTCTTCGAGTTTCTCTCAGACTCGTTCCGCCCGGTGCTCGGCGCGCTGCTCGGCGCCTCGTTCTTCATCACCTTCATGGCCCTTATGGCCACGCTCGACGTCATTCCCGACTGGAACGCCCCCGGTGTGACCCTCGACCCGTCGTGGGCCTTCATCAACCTCATGTGGCAGTGTGTGTTTATCTTCTTGCCCCTGATGGTGGCCTACAACGCCTCGAAGAAGATCGGCGCAGACCCCTGGGTCGGCTTCGCCATCATGGCGGTGCTGATGCTTCCCGGCTTTCTCGCCCTCGGCGAAGGCGTCGAGCCGACAGTCGTGTTCGGCGTCGACGTGACGATCGTGCCCATCTTCGGCTTTCCGCTCACCGTCTTCGACTACAGCTCGCAGGTGTTCCCACCGTTGCTCATGGCTGCGGTGCTCGGCCTGCTCTACAAGGGCCTGCGCAAGATCATCACCCCCAACCTGCAGCTCATCTTCGTGCCGTTCCTGGCGATGTTGGTCATGATCCCGATGACCGCGTTCATCATCGGCCCGATCGGCGTCTACGCCGGTGCCGCGCTCGCGAACCTGCTCGCCGCGATCAACAGCTTCTCGCCGTTCATCTTCGCGATCGTCATTCCGCTCGCGTACCCGTTCATGGTGCCGCTCGGTCTGCACTGGCCGATCAACGCGGTCATGCTGCTCAACATCCAGACCCTCGGCTACGACTTCATCCAGGGGCCCATGGGCGCATGGAACTTCGCCTGCTTCGGGGCCACCGCCGGCGTGCTGGTGCTCGCCATTCGTCACCGCGACCACCAGATGAGGCAGACCTCCACCGGCGCCCTCGCAGCCGGTTTGCTCGGCGGAATCTCCGAACCGTCGCTGTACGGAATCCATCTGCGATTCAAGCGCATCTATCCACGCCTTCTTGTCGGATGCTTCGTGGGCGGTTTGATCATCGGTGTCGGCAGCCTCGTGCTCGGCCTCGAAAACGGCATCACCACGCAGGCATTCGTGTTCACCTCGCTGCTCACGATCCCCGCGTTCAACCCGATCGGCCTCTACGCGATCGCGATCTTCGGTGCGTTCTTCACATCGATGTTCCTGGTGATCGGCTCGAATTTCCGCACCCCCGAGCAGCAGGCCGAGTTCGAAGCAGCACGCGACGCTGCCGAGGCAGAAGCCGCGGCCGAGAAGGTATCGCCCGCATCGGTTGAGGCGGCTGAGCCCCGAGTGATCGACGCGTCGGATGCTGCGCCAGCCGCCGCAGCCACAGTCGCTCCGGCAACCGCGACGGCAACCGCGGTGGCTGAGCGCGTGGCCCTCGACATCGCCGCCCCGCTGGCGGGTCGTGTCGTGCCGCTCACCGAGGTTCCTGACCCCGTCTTCGCCGGTGGCGTGATGGGCCCGGGCGCTGCGATTGAGCCATCCGGCGACACCGTCTACTCGCCCGGAGCAGGAACCGTGGCTGCCGCCCAGCCCACCGGTCACGCGTTCGGCCTCGTGCTCGACGGTGGGCTCGAAGTGCTCATTCACGTGGGCATCGACACCGTCAACCTCAATGGCGAAGGGTTCGACGTCAAGGTGAAGAACGGCGACCGCATCGAACTGGGCACCCCGCTGGTGACCTTCGATCGATCGGTCATCGAGAAGGCCGGCTACTCGATGGTCACCCCCGTCATCGTGCTCAACGCCGACGACTTCGGCGAGGTCACCCCGGTCACCGAAGGCACCGTCGAGCCCGGAGCGTCGCTGATCACCGTTGATCCCAAGTAACACGCAAGAGATGCGGGCGGATGCTGGCACGTGCCGCAGCCGCCCGTAGTCTTGCCGCCCCGCCTGTCGGCGAGAATGACCATGTGAGCGATTCGAAGAAGACCGAGATCATCGACGGCTACACGATCAAATACCACGCCAACGGTGTGACGCGCTGGTCGAAGGGCAAGACAGAGAACGGCCAGCCCGCCGGCTATTGGGAGTGGTACCGCCTCGATGGCACGATCAAGCGATCAGGCCACTTCGAGGCCGGCGAGCCGGTCGGAGAGTGGACGACCTACGACCAGCAGGGCGAGGTCTACAAAGTCACGCAGCGCACCGGCTGAGATCGCACGCGAGAGCACTTTCACCCCAACAATGTGAGGGGCTGAAGCGTCGTCGCCGCTACGGTGAAACCATGAGCACCTCAGCAGACGTTCCTGCCGGCTACAACACTCCGATCCCGAGCAAGATCATGACGCCCGATCGCGTCGAAACCCGCATCGGCACTCTCGAGTTCACCGACGGTTTTCCCAGTGAAGAGACCGCCGCAAAGGTCTTCGATCAGCTCGACTTCGCGCGTGGCGTCGAAGTGTTCTTGCAGAGCATTCCGGCAGCATCCCTCGAGGGGCTTCGGGCAGGCCTCACTGATTTCGGGCTCGACGCTGCGAACAAGGTCGGTATCGCCGATCAGCTGCTCGATTCCACCCCGCTCTTTCTGACGGGCAACACCGACACGGTGTATGCGCTCGCGATGCTCGACCTGCACCGTGACGGCCCCACCGTCGTCGAGATCCCGCCGGGCTGCGGCCCTGGCACGGTGAACGACGCATGGTTCCGGTTCGTGACCGACATGGGCAAGCCCGGTCCTGACCGCGGCGCTGGCGGCAACTACCTGATCGTTCCTCCCGGCTACGAGGGCGAGATTCCCGACGGGTACCACGTGTCGCACTCGCGGAGCTACACCAACCTGCTGGCACTGCGCGGCTTTCTCGTCGACGGCAAGACCGACGCAGCGAAGGCGATGTTCGAAGATGGCGTCAAGATCTACCCGCTCAACGCGGAGGGTGCGCGCCCCGAGATGGAGTTCCTGTCGATCTCGGGCAAGGCGTTCAACACCATCCACGCCAACGATCGCTCGTTCTACGAAGAGGTCGCTGACGTCATCACGCGCGAGCCGATCGAACTGATCGACCCCGAAACCCGCGGCCTGCTCGCCGCCATCGGCATCCACAAAGACCATCCCTTCGCACCCGATGAGCGCATGCTCGGTCTGCTCACCGAGGCCGCCGCGGTCGGAAACGCGACCGCCCGTGCGATCTGTTTCAAGACCCGCGACCCGCGTGCCTACTACTACGAAGATCGCAAGTGGAAGACCGGCTTCGTCGGCGGCGACTACCGCTGGCTCGACAAAGACGGCCGCGGCGGGCGCAACATGGACGCCCGCACGCTGTTCTTCTACCAAGCCACGCTCAACACGCCCGCGATGGCACTCGAGATGGTCGGCGTCGGCTCACAGTACGCGCTGTCGGAGCACGACTCCGCGGGCAACTATCTGCAGGGAGACAAGACATACCGACTCACCCTGCCCGCCGGCATTCCCGCACAGGACTTCTGGTCGGTCATCGCCTACGACCCGCAGACGCGTTCAGAACTGCAGACAGGCCAGGCGCTGCCCAGCCGCAGCAGCGAGAAAGACCGCGATGAGCTCGTCTACAACGAAGACGGCTCGATCGACCTGTACTTCGGCCCCGAGCAGCCCAGCGAGCACGGCGGAAACTGGATTCAGACGATTCCGTCGAAGAGCTGGTACGGCATTCTTCGTCTCTACGGCCCGCTCGAATCATGGTTCGACAAGAGCTGGATTCCGAACGACATCGAACAGATCTGATGCGCTGATTGCCTAGAGTGTTGGTCACACGAAACGACGGGTGGCCAATGCTCAGGCACAAGGTTTTTCAAGCGAGTCTGTTGAGCGCATTGCTCGATGGCGTCTACGACGGCGATCTCACCGTGGGCGAGCTGCTCGAACACGGCGATTTCGGGCTCGGCACCTTCAACGGTCTCGATGGCGAAATGCTTGTGCTCGACGGCATCTGCTATCGACTTCGGGCCGATGGCACCGTGGGTCAAGTGGATGCTGCCGAGCTCACCCCGTTCGCAGTGATCACCCGGTTTGCGCCCGAGATCACCCTGTCGATCGATCACACGAAGACCAGGGACGAAGTCGTCGCGATGATCGAGTCGGCGGTGGGAACCGCGAACTACCTGTTCGCCGTGCGCGTGCGCGGGCGATTCGCCACGGTGCAAACCCGCACGGTGGTCAAGCAGACCAAGCCCTACGTCGGAATGCGCGAAGCCGTGCGCGATGTTCCCGCCCTGACGTTCGCCGACACCACCGGCACGGTGGCCGGATTTCGCACTCCCCTGTATGAGCGCGGCATCAGCGTGCCTGGCGGGCACGTGCACTACGTCGACGACGCGCACACGCACGGTGGGCACGTGATCGATTTCACCATCGACAGCGGCACCGTCGAGATCTGTCGCGGCACCGATCTCGAGCTGCGTCTGCCGCTCACGGATGCTTTCAAGAACGCTCAGCTGAGCCCTGACGACCTTGACGAGCAGACGCGGGTCACCGAGAGCCCCGGCTGACGCCGATCACGCCGTGGGCGCGGTGTCTTCGGGTGTGGTGTCTTCGGGCCCGGTGATGTCGGGTGCGGTGTCTTCGGGTGCGGTGTCTTCGGACGATGCGTTCTCGGGCTGAACTTTGGTGCGTGGCCGCCCGCCCTTGCGGCTTCGCGCCTCAACGATGGGGGCGATCGCCTCGATCTCCGAGGCCATCCACACCACACCGCGCGCCAGGGGAGCGGGCAACACCGAGGGCACTCCGCCCGTGGCGCCAGCGTCGCGGTGGGTGAGCCAGACGCGCACGGTCGACTCTGAGACGCCGAATCGAACAGCCACGTCGGCGACGGTCATGAGGTCAGGATGCTCGGCGGTCATGATCGGATGCTACCCGAGCGCATGCGTCAGCCGCCGCCTGGCGTCTGACGATTGATATAGCCCTCTCGAATCATCTGGCGCAGCAGCGCTTCTTCGAAGTCGTCGGCTTCATCCCAGAACTCTTCGTCGATGGAGATGCGGATGGGCCTGTCAGGTTCATCGGGAGCAAGACTCCCCGCAGAGCGCCTCACCGCGCCACGAGCGGTGGCAGGTGCGGGATCGGTGCGGGCTTGTTCGGCCCGCTGCTGCCCGCTGCGTTCAGCAACGCGTTTGCCGCACGCAGCACATCGTTGACCGAGTCATACCTCTCACGGTGCCGGGAAAACGCCACCCAGGTGATTTCGTACGGCCCTTCGCGCAATTGCTCGACGTAGGCGATCAAGCATCCTGGATCATTCGGCGAGAGTGAGTGATCGCAGAGCCGCCAACTGCCCTCACCCAGAGGTTCGAGTCGAAGTTGGTGCGCTGTGTGAGTTTTCATACGGATATAGTGCAGGTCATGTCACATATCCGTATGGGGGTTGACAGCAGTCAAACGGCGAGTTACACGTCAGTTTCCGACACGGTGCCCAGGCCATCCCACGCTTCTGTTGCGCCCTCTGGCTCGTGGTCGGGAACTGGAATCAACGCGAGGGGCACACCCGGGCTGATCGAGAGGTAAGCACTGTGGAACTCACCTTCGCCGTCGTTCACGACCAGCCAGTGATGACCCGTCGCCAGTCCCGAGCGGATCTCTTGCTTCAGCGTCTCAAGATCGCGGTCGCCGATGCTGAAACGCTCGCCGCCGTAGACGATGTCGATCCTCTTCATGACTCCGCCCCCGTCGTCTCATCGCCGTTGGGTTCAGGCACAAGGAAAAGGCCCGTCGGCGAGTTGGCGGTGAACGCGAGAGCATCAACCCACCGCGCGTTCAGCGTCGGGCGCCGACTGCCGTAGTACTTGTAGACCAGAGAAGATTGCGCATGCATCCACACCGAGGTTCGCCCGTTTCCGAGACTGGTGTCGTCTTTCCATGTGAAGTGAAACGCCTCGCCCCTGCGCAGCTTGGTGCCAATCACCATCTGCAGGTGCGCCAGCGTGCGGTCGTCGAAGTCGACTTTCAGGTTTCCTTCATAGATGAACTTGCCCATGCGTTCCAGCGTCGCAGTCCTCGTAGACGCTTCACACCCACTTGACAGAGATAGCGTGCGGGGTTATCAGTGCGCGAAAAAAAGGGCCCCGTGAACGGGCGCGAAAAAGGGGCCCCGCGAACGGGACCCCTCCTTCTGAAGAACTGCGGGTGCTACGCGGCAGAGAGCGCGAAACGCACCGAACCGTCGCCGGCAAGTTCAGCATCGAGCACTCGATCATCCAAGGCAACAGCGGCCTTCGAGTCGAGAAAAACGCGGGCGCCGTCGGTGACGACGACGGTGTCTTCGGTTTCAGGCGTGGGCGTGACGCTCAGTTCAAAACCGGATTCGCCGCCCGTGTCACGAATGCGAACGCCGCCATCATCGATCTGGGGAACACGCGACACGATGTTCTTTACGGCCTCGGCCGCCGTCGGGGTAAGGGTGAGCATTGCTTTCTCCTTCTGTTGCGGACTGCGGACCCGCCACGATTCCGAGAAAAGCCGAAGGATGCAACCCTGCGGTGGTTCTATGCGCGTTCTCACACGCGATACTGAGGTTCTGAGGTTCTGAGCTTCTGAGCTTCTGAGGTTCTGCGGTTCAGGTTCGCCCGAGAGCCTCAGGGCAGAATGCCCGCGATGCGTGCGTTCGCCACCGCCGCGTGGCGCGTTGTGGCATCCAACTTCGACATTGCCGTCTGCAAGTACGACTTCACGGTGGCCTCTTTCAGCCCCAAGCTGGTGCCGATTTCAGCATTGGTGGCACCCACTGCAACGCAAGAGAGCACATCGATTTCGCGCGGCGACAGTCGCACCGTCGAGGCCGTTGCGGCGATCGGGCCCTCCGCAGAGAGCGCAGCCAGGCGGGATTCGAGCTGAGCGAGTTGCGCGCGCACACCACTGTCTGCCACCGAAGCGCCGATGCGCCGCAGCTCGGCGTAGCTGTGCCGCAGCTCTTCCCGCACTGACGCCGACATCTCGGCGCCGGGGGAGTGAGCCGCGCTGGCGTTAGGAACCCCGCCGAGGCGGCGCTGCACTTCGTCGCTGATGCGCAACTCGGTTGCCAGGTCGTGAGCGACGTCGAGTGCGGGCGTGGCGACGATGTCTCCGACCGATGACTGCCCCCACGACCCGCAGTACAGCACTCCGCGCGCACGTCCATGCACCATTACCGGCACGGCGAAGAGCGTGCCGATGCCTTCGCCGAGCACGTTCGTGTCGTAGTCGTGGGTGATCGAACGTGCGGAGCGGTAGTCCATAGCAAGGCGGGGACGGTGCTCAGCGAACGCTTTGCCCCCCAAGCCGCGTTCAGCGCGAACCACAAGACCTTCGAGGCTGTTGGTGCGAGCCCCGTGCACCGCTGTGACGTGAATAGCGCCCGCCGTTTCGAGACCGCCGAACGCCACCGGAAAGCGAGTGCGGCGCGCCAACTCACTTACCGCGCGGGCGACGAGGTGAGGGGTGGTATCGATCGAAGACAGCGTGATCCACCTGCTCTCGGGGTGACGGCAACGGTGCCGGTTTCGTAGCGTCGACCATACCATCGGGGCCAACGCGAGACCGAGCACGGGTGCGGGGTGCGGTGCGCGGGTGCGGTGCGCGACGGTGACCACGGCGGGGCGCGACGGTGCGGGTGGAGCACACCACCCGCACCGCTGCAGTCTCCAGCGGCCCACCGGCGGCCTACTCGCTCGTGCGCCGCTCGAGATCTATCAAGTACTTCTTGATTTCAGGGTGGCCGCCGTACTCGCCCAGCGAACCGTCGGCGCGCACGACTCGATGCACCGGAACCACTATCGAAAACGGCGTGTGCGCGCACGCAGTGCCCACCGCTCGAGCGGCCCGAGGGCTGCCCGCGGCGATCGCCACCTCGCCATAGCCAGCCGTTTCGCCATAGGGAATCTCACACACCGCCTTAAGGGCATCTCGGGTGAAGCCCCGCACCGTGCTCCAATCAAGCGGCAGCTCAAACGCCTCGCGCTCGCCAGCAAAGTACTGCTCGAGTTGGGTGATCGTCTCGCTGATCACATCATTTGCATGCTCGGGATGCTGCTGCTCCACCGCCGCCCGCAGCCACATCGACAGCCGCGCCACCTCTGCGTAGACGGGGCCGTCGAAGGGATGAACGGTCACGAGGCTGCCCTCGCGCTCCACGATCATGATGTCGCCGATGGGGGAGGGGTGAACGCGGTAGCGGGGCGTTTGGGGCGATGTCATGTGTTCATCTTGCTGCGTGCCGCACTGTCTGGCTGATCCGCAGCGGCAATGGTGGCGACGTGGCGAACGGTGACGTTGGGGAGGATTGGATGCCCGTGGGGCACCAATACCGCGAAACTCGCCCTCACTGCAAGTAGGTTCGGCGCGGCGCGCCTAGTCTGGCTCGTGTGTGGCGAGCAGAAGAGAGCGTCGTGACCGGCGCAAAAAGCGCGGGTCTCGGGCATTTGGTGACCCCAAGCGACCTCGGCGTTGCCGACCCCGACGCCACCGTTGTGCATATCGCGGCGTCTGAGCGTGACCGGTTGCGCAACGAGTCCGCCGAGCTTGGTGGGCGCTCGACCCTGCTGCACTTCTCTGACACGCAAGACTCCGCAATTGAGATCACCAAGGCTCACCCCGGCAGCCTTCCGCAGTTCATCACCGGGCGATCCACACTGCTTTCTGGGCTGTTCCGCGACGAAGTAGCTCTGCGCAACGCACGCCTCGCCGCGGAGCGCATCACGGCGAAGAACGTCGAGCTGCGCACCACCCGCGGCCTGGAATCTGTGCGGCTGGGCGTGGGGCTCGCTTCGTGGAACATCGGCGGCATGAAGTGCACGGCGCCCGTGCTGCTGCGCCCGCTCGCCATTCGGCGCCACTTGTCAGACTTCGAGCTCACCCTGCAGGGAAAGTTCTTCGTCAACCCCGAACTCGTGCGCGCCATGCGCGTGCACTTCGGCATCGACGTCGATGGCGGCGCGCTCGCCGCGCTCGCGTATGACGACGGAGTCTTCAAGCCGCAGCCGGTCATCGACCACATTCGCGCGCTTACCCGCTCGATCCACAGCTTCGTCGTAGCGCCGCGCCTGCTCGTCTCGTGCTTCGTCGACGTTGCCGCAGCGATGTCACGTGATGCGGGCGACCTCGACCACCCGATTCTCAACGCGCTCGCCGGTCACCCTGACGACCGCGAGATGCTCACGACGGTGCGCGACGTGCCCGACGTCGCTCCGCTCGATGAACGACCGCCCGCAGCCGACACCCTGCTGCTTGACGCCGATTCAGAGCAAGAGCGCGTTCTGGGTCGCATTATCGCCGGCCAGTCGATGGCTGTGCACACGCTGCCGGGCACCGGCGGCACGCAGACGGTCATCAACGCAGTGGGCGCCCTGGTGCGCGACGGCAAGCGCGTGCTGGTCGTCAGCGCGCGGCGCTCCACCCTCGAGGGAGTCAGGCACCGGCTTTCTGGCATCGGTCTGCCCGGGCTGGCGGTCTCGCCCGCGCATCTGCAGCGCGACCTGATCCGAGCGATCGGTCGCAACGAGAAGGCGCAGGCGCCGAAGGTTGCCGACATCGACGACGCGCTCGTGCGGCTGCGCGGAGTGCTGCGTGACTATCGCGGCTCGGTGACTGCGCAGCATCCGAGCCTCGGCGTCTCTGTTCTCGACATTCTGCGGGCGCTCGCTCAGCTCGCCCAGCGCCCGACTGCGCCGTCGACTCCTGCTCGCTTCGAGATCGACACGCTGGAAAGGCTCGCAAACGCTCGCGCTGCTGCGGCAGAGACGTTGGCGGCGACCGCTCGACTGGGTGAGTTCCGCTTCGGACCCAACGACTCGCCCTGGTACGGCGTCACGTTCGAAACCACCGAGCAAGCACGGGCTGCGCACGCGCTGGCAGGAAAGCTGCACCGCAGTGAAGTACCCTCGCTGCTTGAACGCGGCTACGCCCTGATCGCCCGCACCCACATGCGGCCGTTCGACACGGTTGCCGACATGGGTGCCTACCTGACGCTGCTGCAGGGCATTCGTGACTCGCTCGACCGGTTCAGCCTCACGGTATTCGAGCGCCCTCTCGGCGAACTGATTCAGGCGCACGGACCGCGACGCGATTCTCCCACGATGAGCAGCACGAATCGCCGCCGCCTTCGTCGCCTGTCACGCGAGTACATTCGCCCCGGAGTGCACGTGCCCGACATGCACGAAGCGCTCGTGCGTATTCAGCATCAGCGCAATGAATGGCAGCGCTATGTGGATGCTGGTGTGGTGCCCGAGGTGCCGATCGGTCTGGCCGACACCCAGGTTGCCTGGCAGCGCGTGGGCGCCGATCTGGCTGAGCTCGACGCGATCGTTGGCCGCAGCGGCTCAGACCGCTTGGCGACGCTGCCGGTCGCCGAACTGGTGCGAACGCTCGCCGCGCTCGCCGCCGAATCAGACGTTTTCGACAACCTCGTCGAGCGCGCCACCCTGCGCAGCGACCTTGCCGCGCTAGGTCTCGGCCCGCTGCTGCAAGAACTGTCGGTGCGGCACGTTCCCGAAGATCGCGTTGCCGATGAACTCGAGTTCGCGTGGTGGCAGTCCGCTCTGGAGCACCTGCTGCGAACCGACCGTGCTCTGCTCGGCGCCAACACCGCAGTCGTCGACAGACTCGAACGCGACTTCCGCCTCGTTGACGAAGCGCACGCGGCAGCATCGGGCCACATGCTCGCCAGCCAACTCGCTACCCAGTGGCGCATCGGCATTGTCGATCAGGCACACGAAGCATCCGCGTTGAAATCCGCGCTGAAGGCGGGCAACGCCACACCGTCGGTTCTTCACGACGTGGCGCCCACACTCTTGCGCACGCTTGCACCGGTTTGGCTGGCCTCGCCCTACGAAGTGCCGGCGCTGCCGGCCACCGAGAAGTTCGACGTCGTGCTCATCGCTGATGCCACCTCGCTGTGTCTGGCCGAAGCGACCCCCGCGCTCAAGCGTGCCGGGCAGATCGTCGTCTTCGGCGATCCCGTGACGCAGAAGCCCACGCCGTTCCGCGTTGCCGCGGGAGCCGCTCAAGACGACCTCGAACCGGCAACCCCGTTCGACTCGGTGAGCGTGTTCGAACGGCTCGCTGAGCTGCTTCCCGTTGAGACGCTGACGCGCAGCTACCGCGCGGGCGGCGAAGACCTGGCCGAATTGGTCAACGATGCCTTCTATGGTGGCGAGCTGGTCTCGTACCCGTGGGCGGGGTCATACCTCGGCCGTGGCAGCCTCACCGTCGACTACGTCGAGGGCGGCACGGGTGCCCCCGACCCTGTCAGCGGTGCAGTCGAAAGCCCCAACGCCGAAGTAGCGCGAGTCGTCACGCTTGTGGTCGAGCACGCGATCAACCGCGGCAACGAGTCGCTGATGGTCGTCACCGCCAGCAGGCGCCACGCCGAGCGGGTGCGGGCGGCCGTTGAAAAGGCATTCGCCGGGCGCAGCGACGTCGCCAACTTCGTATCGCGCGAAACCGCCGAACCGCTTGCCGTTCTCACCCTCGAAGAGTCTGTCGCAGAGAGCCGCGACCGTGTCATCTTCTCGCTCGGCTTCGGCTTGACCAAACACGGTCGAGTGCTGAGCGACTTCGGCGATTTGTCGACACCCGACGGCGAACGTCTGCTCACTGTGGGCATGACGCGCGCCCGCCGCTCGATGGTGATCGTCTCGTCGATCAGGCCTTCTGCGTTCGATGACGGACGCCTCGAGCACGGTGCAGCGACGCTCATGTCGATTCTCGGCAATATCGCTGCGCGATCGCGGCACGCCCGCCTTGAAGACCTCGCCGACCCGCTCACGCTGGCGCTCGCGCGAGAACTTCGTCGTCTCGGCCTCGCGGTTGACGTCGACTACCGCGGGCTGCTGCCGCTCGTCGCCCAGCACGCAGGCAAAGCCGTGGTTGTCGAGAGCGACCCCGAGACGGTGGGGGAGTCGCTGCGTGAATCGCTGCGCCTGCGCCCGCAGATTCTGCGCCGCCTCGGCTGGCACTACGTGCGCGTGCACTCCTTTGACCTGTACACCGACCCGGCCAGCGTGGCGTCGCGCATCGCTGCGCTGCTCGGCGTCGCACCAGAAACGGCACGGGCAGACAATGACACCCAGCCCTTCGATGCCTTCGAGTGACCGGCAGCACATCACCCGCGTGCCGGGCTCTCGTCGCGCGAAGCTGACCCCCGCGCCTGGCACCACGTCAGAGCCGGTGCCCGCCGATGAGCGCGCAAGCGATGCGCCCGCTGACCGGGCAGCATCCAGCGGCCCGTCGGGGCCCAACGATGATCAGTTGCGCCGCGACGTTCCGCCGCACTACTGAATCAGGGCCTAGCTGATGTGTCATCCTTCGCGAGCAGATCGCGAATCTGAATGAGCAGCTCTTGCTCGGTCGGAATGTCAGCCGCCTCTTCTTCAGCAACCCCGGCCTTGGCAGCGGCGCGCTCTTTGAACTTGTTCATCGGCACCACGAAGACGAAATAGACCACGACGGCGACGGCGAGAAAGCTGATCGCGGCGTTGATGAGGTCGCCGATGGGAAAGGTGACCGTTCCGCCGTACAGGTCGGGCACCTGGATGCCAGCAACACCTTCTTCGTCGGGCTGCCAGAAGATCTCGATGAGCGGAGTCACAATACTCGCAACGATCGCGTTGACCACCGCGGTGAATGCTGCGCCGATAACGACGGCAACGGCGAGGTCAATCACGTTTCCGCGAGTGATGAACTCTTTGAATCCTTTAATCATGCGTGAAGTCTCGCTTCTGTAATCGGCTGTGTTGAGTGTCACTTCGCGGCGCTTGCCGGCGTTGAAGTAGTGGTGCTGGGCGTTGCGGTGCTGGGCTTCGAGTCGGACTTCGCCGGCGTGGCCGCAGGCTTGGCAGCAGCATCGGATGCACTCTTCGTGCCCGCGCGCGAGTCGGTGCGGTAAAAGCCCGAGCCGTTGAAGGTCACGCCGATCGAACCGTACTGCTTGCGCAGCGCGCCGCCGCACTCAGGGCACTCGGTAAGCGTGGCGTCGGCAAAAGACTGCACCGCATCGAACTTGTGGCCGCATTCTTTGCAGGCGTAGGCGTATGTAGGCATGGCTTCTTTCGGGCGGTTAGCGCGCTGTGGGCGCGAGGGTAAGGGTGCGGGTCGGTGTCACGACTCCGGTCACCGGCTGATCGTGGAGGTCTTGAGGCACTTCGTCGAGCACTTCCGTGTCGAATACGACGGCGTACACCGGAGGGCATCCCTCCATCGAGCCGAGCGTCTTGTCGAAGTAGCCACGGCCCCAGCCCAGGCGCATACCCGATGTGTCGACCGCGGCCGCGGGAATCACCAGCAGGTCGACGTCGTTCACCGCAATCGGCCCGAGCAGCTCGCCGGTCGGTTCAGAAAGACCGAACAGCCCCTCGGCGACCTCACCCTCGTCGGTGGCGACAGCCCAGTCGAGCAAGCCGTCGGCGCGCGTGACGGGCAACAGCACGCGGATGCCGCGGCGCACCGCCTCGACAACGAACTCGCGCGTGTCGGGTTCGGTCTGAATCGACAGGTAACACGACATCGAGCGCACATCGAGCTGCTCGACAAGAGCGTCCAGCTGTTCGCGCACTCCCGATCCGGCGGTGTCGAGTGCGGCTTCGGAAAGCAGATTGCGCCGCTCGCGCAGCTCGGCGCGCAGTGCGCGCTTAGCATCGGCGATGGCATCAGACATGCCCTCGAGTCTAAACGCTGCAGCGAAGCGGCCGATCAGGTGCCGAAGTGTTGCAGAAGAAACATGAATGTCTTCTGAAATCGTTAGAGTGTTCTTCATGACTTCACCGCGCTTCAAGGCCGTTATTCCGGCAGCTGGCCTCGGAACTCGTTTCTTGCCCGCCACCAAGGCGATGCCCAAAGAAATGCTTCCCGTCGTTGACAAGCCCGCCATTCAATACGTGGTGGAAGAGGCAACGCAGGCCGGCATCGATGACATTCTCATCATCATCGGTCGCAACAAGAACAACCTCTCTAACCACTTCGACTCGGTTCCCGAGCTTGAGCGCACCCTTGAGAAGAAGGGCGACCACGCCAAGCTGCAGAAGGTTCAGCACTCGAGCGATCTGGCTGACATTCACTTCGTCCGCCAGGGTGAGCCCAAGGGGCTCGGCCATGCGGTGCTGCGTGCCAAGGCGCACGTTGGCGACGCGCCGTTCGCGGTGCTTCTGGGCGACGACCTCATCGATGAGCGTGACGTGCTTCTCACCACCATGCTCGAGCAGCAGGCGCGCACCGGTGCAGCCATCGTCGCGCTGATGGAGGTCAACCCCGACGCGATTCACCTCTACGGTGCCGCCGACGTTGACGCGACCGACACCGAAGGCTTCGTCAAGGTCAAGGGTCTCGTCGAGAAGCCCGCAAAAGAAGATGCGCCCTCGAACCTCGCGATCATCGGCCGCTACGTATTGCCGGCATCGATCTTCGACATTCTCGAGCACACCGAACCGGGCAAGGGCGGCGAGATTCAGCTCACCGATGCTCTCGAAGAGATGGCAGCAGACCCCGACGGCCCCGGAGTGTACGGCGTCGTGTTCGGCGGTCGTCGCTATGACACCGGCGATAGAGTGGACTACATCAAAGCCATCGTGCAGCTAGCGTCAGATCGTGAAGATCTCGGACCCGAGCTGCGACCCTGGTTCAAGGAGTTCGCGGCCACGCTGTAGCGCCGCGCTGTCGAAGGGGTCGTTGTGGATCTGACAGCACCCCGCGCTCACGGACCGGTCTCACTTCGACTGGTGCGCTCACGCGATGCCCGTGTGCTGCAGCAGGAGTTGCTGTCGAACCGGAAGTGGCTGCGCCCGTGGGAAGCAACCAATCCCGACGGGGCAGTGTCGTTTGACATGCGTCTTGGCGTCAAGCGCCTGCTGCAGCAGTACCGCGACGGTTCCGGCATTCCCTTCGTCATGGAGTACGACGGCGAGATCGCGGGTCAGTTGAACGTCTGGGGCATCGCTCGCGGTTCGCTCAGCTCAGCCACGATCGGCTATTGGGTGAGCGAGCGTTTCGCGGGTAGGGGAATCACGCCGGCCGCTGTCGCGATGGCGACCGACATCTGCTTCGACGAGATGCGCTTGCACCGCATGGAGATCTGCATCCGTCCGGAAAACGTGGCCAGTCTGCGCGTGGTCGCCAAGCTCGGCTTCCGCTACGAAGGGCTGCGGCGGCGCTTCATTCACATCAACGGTGACTGGCGCGACCACTACTGCTTTGCGCTGGTGCGCGAAGATGTGCCCCAGGGTGTGCTCAATCGATGGGTTTCTGGTGAGGTGCCGCACAACGTGGCATCCATTCCGCCCTCCGACCTGGTCCAGCCTTAAAACGACACGCGCCAGGTTGCCACGACTACGCCGTGCAGTCGCTTACGGTTTAGATCATGGACGGGCAGGTATTGGGCGGCGGAGTGATCGTTCTCGTCGCCGTGCTCTTGTGGCTCGTTTACCTTGTGCCGTCTTGGTACGGTCGCCGTCAGTACGACGCGGCCGAGCGCAATGCTGTTCGGCTGAACCAGGCGCTGCGCATTCTCGCCGAGACCAGCGAAACACCCGAAGAAGTGCGCCTCGAACTCAACACGCGCACCGCGGCGGCTCAGCAGCGATTGGCCAAGCGGGCATCGGCGCAGCGCGAGCAATCGGCGCTAGAGCAAGCCAGGATCGATCTTGAAGAGGCTCGACTTCAGCGTATTGCCGCATCGCATACTCCGCGCGCACGACAAGCGCGTGCGCGTCGACGGTTTCGCCTCGCTTTGACATCGATCAGCCTCGCGGCGACCGGCGTTGCCGTCTGGGGAGCGGTTCAGGTCGTCATGACCGGGTCGCAGTTGCTGCTGTGGGCGGGTATCGCAATTGCGGGCACCGCAGCGCTCTTGCTGCAGCGCATGTCTCGCGTGGGCGCTCGCCAAGTGACGCGAACGATGGATGCTGCCGCCCGCCCCGCCGTCGCATTGCAAGACGTAGCGCTCGAGACCGCTCCGCAGCGCCAGTGGGCACCGCGCACCATGCCCAAGCCGCTGACCGCTTCAGCGGGTTCGCAGGCAGCATCGTTGCTCGATGCCGCGGCTGCGCGCACCGCGTTGAAGCAGGCCGCGCTTGAAGAAGATCTTCGTCAGCGAGCTGAGGCTCAGCGCCCGCCGTCGATTGCCGTCGCCCGTGCCGCTCACGCCGCTCAGCCATCTCATGCGCCGAGTGAGTACTCGCGCATGGGCTACGTCGATGACGCCGAGATCGAGGCTCACGTGCGCAATTTGCTGACGAAGCGCGCGGCGGGTCAATAGCGTCTGAACGGACTCGGGGCCTCGCGCGAGCGTGATAATCTTCTTGAGGTTCAGGGCCTGTGGCGCAGCTGGTAGCGCACCTCGTTCGCATCGAGGGGGTCAGGGGTTCGAGTCCCCTCAGGTCCACCAAACGAATAGCGCCTCCCATCGTGGAGGCGCTATTCGTCTCAGTGGCGCTCTGCGCTGGTCAGGCTGTGGCGCTGGCGGCGGCGCGTGCGGCGGCCGGAAGCGCATCGATGATCTGGCTTACCGCGGTGTCGTCGTGAGCGGCTGAGACGAACCACGCCTCGAAGACCGACGGCGGCAGCGAAACGCCCTGTTCCAGCATTGCGCGGAAGAACGGCGGGTAGCGGAACGCCTCTTGTGCCTTCACCGTCGCATAGTCAGTTGGCGCCGCGTCGGTGAACTGAACCGAGAACAGGTTTCCTGAGCGCTGCACGACGTGGGCGACGCCTTCGGCGGCGAGGGCGGATGCTGTCGCATCGGCGATCGCGTGAGATGCCGCGTCGATTCGTTCGTACGCGGCCGCGTCGAGGTGATGCAACGTGGCAAGTCCCGCCGCCACGGCGAGCGGATTGCCGCTGAGCGTGCCCGCTTGGTACACCGGGCCGAGGGGAGCGAGCAGATCCATGATCGCGGCCGATCCACCCAGAGCTGCCAGGGGGAGCCCGCCGCCGATCACCTTGCCGAAGGTGATGAGGTCTGGGGTGAATGACACCGGATCAATGCCGTACCAGCCGGCAGGGCCGACACGGAAGCCCGTGAGCACCTCGTCGAGAATGAGCAGCGACCCGTTCTCGTGCGCGAGGTCGGCGATCGCCGCGTTGAAACCGAGCGCGGGCGGCACAATGCCCATGTTCGCCGGCGCTGCCTCGACGATGATCGCGGCGATGTCGTCGCCGCGGGCAGCGAACACCTCACGCAGCGCGTCAAGGTCGTTGTAAGGCACGACGAGTGTCTGAGCGGCGATAGGTGCGGGTACGCCCGCAGAGCCTGGCATCGCGAGTGTTGCCGCTCCCGACCCTGCCTCGGCCAGCAGGCCGTCGGAGTGACCGTGGTAGTGGCCAGCGAACTTGACGATCAGGTCGCGTCCTGTGGCGCCGCGCGCCAGACGAATCGCGGTCATCGTCGCCTCGGTGCCGGTCGACACCAGGCGAAGCTTTTCGATCGGGCGCATGCAGTCACGTGCAATCCGCGCCTCGACGATCTCAGCGAGCTCGGTCTCACCGGGTGTCGATGCCCCGAAACCGAGGCCACGGGTCGCAGCATCTTGAACTGCCTTCACCACAGCCGGGTGCGCGTGCCCGAGAATCGCCGGACCCCACGAGCCCACCAGGTCGACATAGTCGCGACCTTCAACATCGGTGACGCGAGGCCCCGAAGCCGAGACGAAGAAACGCGGCGTTGTTCCCACCGAGCCGAACGCTCGCACGGGGGAGTTCACCCCGCCCGGCATCGCCGCGCGAGCGCGATCGAATTCTGTCGCGTTGGTGCTCATCGGATCCATCCCGCCAGTTCAACTGCCCAATAGGTCAACACTGCGTCGGCACCCGCGCGGCGGATGCTCACCACCGACTCTTCAATCGCGCGGCGGCGATCAATCCAGCCGTTCGCAGCGGCGGCCTCGATCATCGCGTACTCGCCAGAGACCTGATAGGCCCACACCGGCACCGGGCTGGATGCTGCCGCGTCGGCTAACACGTCGAGATAGCTCATCGCGGGCTTGACCATCACGATGTCAGCACCTTCGGCCACGTCGAGATCGATCTCACGCAGACCCTCGCGGCGATTCGCGGGGTCAAGCTGGTAACTGCGGCGGTCGCCCTCAAGCGACGACTGTACGGCCTCACGGAAGGGGCCATAGAAGGCCGAGGCGTATTTGGCGGCGTAGCCGAGCAAGGCGAGATTCGCGTAGCCCGCAGCATCCAATTCATCGCGAACCTCAGCGACTTGGCCGTCCATCATTCCGCTCAGACCGAGCAGCTGCGAACCGGCCTCAGCCTGCGCGACTGCCATCTCGCGGTAGCGCTGATTCGTCGCGTCGTTGTCGACATAGCCACTCGCATCGAGCACACCACAGTGACCGTGGTCGGTGAATTCGTCGAGGCACAGATCGGTCTGCACAACGAGCGCATCACCGGCCTCAGCCACCGCGATGCGCGTAGCGACGTTCAGAATGCCGTTCGGATCGGTCGCGCCAGAGCCGGTGGCATCTTTGTGCTCGGGAACACCGAACAGCATGATTCCGCCAACGCCAGCCGCGGCGGCCTCGGCGATTGCCGGGCGCAGCGACTCGGTGGTGTGCTGCACGACTCCGGGCATCGACGAGATCGCGACGGGCTCACTGGCACCCTCGCGCACGAACATCGGCAGCACGAGGTCTGCCGGGTGCAGACGGGTTTCGCTCACGAGCCGCCGCATCGCGGGGCTGGAGCGCAGACGGCGAGGACGTTCGATCATGACGATGCTCCCGTCAGCTCGGCTGCGCCCGCGGCAAGAAGTTCGCGGGCGACGCCATCGGCAACATCAATGGATGCTGATTCATCGGGCCACACGGCGCCGTGCGATGAGGTGAGCACGGTGGTGCCGTCGAGGCTGTACACGCTGACCGAGAGCAGCAGCAACCCCGCGTCGACGACGGCGCGCGCACCCACGGGCGCCGAGCAGCCGGCTTCGAGGGCCGCGAGCACGTGTCGCTCGGCTTCGACAGCAGCGCGCGTCTCGGCGTGGTCAAGAGCCGTCACGAGGTGCTCTTCGCCGTTTCGCACCTCAACTGCCAGCGCGCCCTGACCGGGAGCGGTCGGCCACGCGTCGGCATCGAGGTATTCGGTGACGACGTCTTTGCGACCGAGACGCTCCAGCCCCGCCGCGGCGAGCACGACGGCGTCGAGATCGCCTTCGCTGACGCGGCCGAGGCGGGTGTCGACGTTTCCGCGAATGTCGATCACTTCGAGGTCGGGGCGCTTCGCTTTGAGCTGGGCCATGCGCCGCGGCGAGCCGGTGCCCACGCGCGCACCGCGCGGCAGCGCGTCGAGCGTCAGGCCGTCGCGCGCACACAGCGCGTCGCGGGGGTCAACGCGCGCGGTGATCGCGGCGATCGTCAGCTGGTCGTGCGGTGCGGTCGGCAGATCTTTCAGCGAGTGCACGATCAGGTCGCACTCGCCCGCAAGCAGAGCGTCGCGCAAGGCGCCGGTGAACAATCCGACACCGCCCGCGCGAGAGAGAGGTTCTTTCGACCGGTCGCCGGCGGTCGTGATGGTCACCAGTTCGGTCTTCACGCCGGTTGCGGCGCTGAGATCGTCGGCGACCATGCCGGTCTGCGTCAGCGCGAGCGCGCTGCCGCGAGTGCCGATGCGCAATGCAGCGGTGCTCAAGAAAGCACCTCATTGATCTCAGGGATGCTGATGCGACGGCCCGTGAAGAACGGCACCTCTTCGCGCACGTGGCGTCGCGCTTCGGTCTGGCGCAGGTGGCGCATCAGGTCAACCAGATCGACGAGTTCGGGTGCCTCGAGGGCGAGAATCCACTCGTAGTCGCCGAGCGCAAAGGATGCCACCGTGTTGGCGAGCACCTGGCGGTACTCCGAGCCTTTGCGACCGTGATCGGCGAGCATGGCCCGGCGCTCGTCGTCGGGCAGGATGTACCAGTCGTACGAGCGCACGAACGGGTACACGGTGACCCACGCCTCGGGGTCTTTGCCGCGCATGAACGCGGGCAGATGGCTGGCGGTGAATTCGGCATCACGGTGCACGCCCATGGCGTTCCACACGGGAAGCAGTGACGAGAGGGGCTCTGCCCGTCGCAGAATGCGAAGCGCCGACTGCAAGACCTCGGGCTCTGCGCCGTGCAGCCACACCATCAGGTCGGCGTCGGCACGAAGGCCAGACACGTCGTACCAGCCGCGCACGGTGATGCCCATTGCTTCGACCTCGGTGACGGCCGCAGCGAGGTCATTCTCGAGTGCTGCTTGCGCACCATCTCGGGCAAACACTGCCCAGAGGGTGTAGCCGATGGTTTCGGTGGCTGCGGGGGCGACAGCCGAGTCAGACGCGTTGCTCATGCATCTATCCTCGCCGCTATTTGAGCATCTGGCTAACCGCGGGCCGGAATGATCTCGGTCGCAGTGCGCTCCGCATGCGCGATGATTCCGGCAAGCCCAGAACCCGCGACGGTTTCGCCCACCACGGGCGTGCCAGCGAGTGCTGACGCCGGTGCGGGGCGGGTCCAGGTGACAACCGCAGAGTCGATGATCTCGGGAAGCGCAATGCCCAGCAGCGACTCCGCATCTCGGCGCGCGGTGTCGGCTCCGTCGACGGGCGGAGTGTCGAACGAGAGCCGCAGCACGTGGCGCCCGGCCGCAGCTTCGCGCAACCACTCCCATTTCGCTGTCGCGTGCGTGAGTGCTCTCGCTGATACGGCAGCACCGTCGGCGACGAGCAGGCCGCTGCCCCGCGGTGCGGCATCGAGTTCGGGCTGATCGACGACGAGTGTGATCAGCGTGATCTCTCGACCCGCCGCACCTGTCGTCGCAATACCGGCCGCCGAGAAGCCCGGCGCAGCGACGATCACTCTGCCGGGCAGCGCCGAGATGTCGGTCACGGGATAGTTGAGCATGATCTGCACGCCGCGCGCGGTGAGGTCTTCGGTGAGCGCCGAGACCAGACGAGTGATGCCACCGCGGATTCCCGCGACCGCTGACCCGGGCGGGGCGGCGGCGCGCAGCTGAGTGACTGCCGCGGCCAGTGAATTGGTCTCGGCGAGCGTTGCGCGCAGTCGTGGGTGTGCGCGATCGATCGGGAGGTCATCGGGGTGGATCGAGTGCACGCCCCTCACGACCGGTGCCACCAGACCCGCCAGCACATCATCGCCCATCCGCTCGCGGACGAGCCGACCGAGCGTCATATCAGCGACAACCGCGGGTGTAGGGGTGCCATCGAGCGCGGCGGCGCGGGTGGCAGCATCCATCCCGATGATCGAGACCACATCGGCGGAGAGCACGTCGCCGGGAACGCCCAACAGGCTCGTCGCGGGAAGCGGAACGGCGGTGTCATTCGCGCGTTGCAGCCATGCCGGGCCCGGGCGGGGCGACACGATGTCGTCGGCGAGTCCGAGTTCGTGAGCGAGTGCGCTGACCGCGCCCCCTCGCACCGCAAAGCTCTCCGCGCCTGCGTCGAGCCGAATGCCGCCCACGTTGTGCGCGGCCACGGTGCCGCCGAGTCGAGCCGACGCTTCGAATAGCGTGACGCTCGCGCCCGACGCTGCCAGTCGGCGGGCGGTGACCAGACCCGCAATGCCACCGCCGACGACCGAGAACTCACTCATACGAGTGAACGAACTCCACAATGCGCGTCAGTACGGTCGGGTCGGTGTCGGGCGGCACGCCGTGGCCGAGGTTCACGACATGTGCGGGGGCGGCGCGGCCGCGATCGAGCACATCGCGCACGTGAGCCTCAAGCACCGACCATGGTGCGGTGAGCAGGGCCGGATCGATGTTTCCCTGCAGCGGCACCTCGCCGCCCAGGCGCCGCGAGGCGTCGTCGAGAGGAACGCGCCAGTCGACTCCCATCACGTCGACGCCGACGGCGTGCATCGCGGGCAGCAATGGGCCAGTGCCGACGCCGAAGTGCACGAGAGGCACGTCGAGGGCGCGCACCGGTTCGAGTGCGAGTGACGAATACGGGGCGACACGCTCGGTGTAGTCAGCGACGCTCAGCGAACCTGCCCACGAGTCGAAGAGCTGCCCCGCCGATGCGCCCGCTTCAATCTGAGCGGCCAGGAAAGCCCCCGTGATCTCAGCACACCAGGTCAGCAGCGCCGCCCAGGAGTCGGGATCGGAGTGCATCATCGAGCGCGTGATGAGCTGTTCTTTCGAGGGGCCGCCTTCGACGAGGTACGACGCGAGAGTGTACGGCGCGCCAGCGAAGCCGATCAGCGGAGTGTCACCCAGCTGGGCCACCGTGAGTGCTACCGCCTCGCGAATCGGATCCAGAGCGGCGGGATCAAGCGGAGGAAGATTCGCAACGTCGGCTGCGCTGCGAACAGCGTGCTCGAGTACGGGTCCGCGGCCAGGAACGATCTGCACTCCCACGCCGGCCAAGCGCACCGGGATGACGATGTCGCTGAAGAAGATGCCGGCGTCTACCCCGTGACGGCGCACCGGCTGCAGGGTGATCTCGCTCGCAAGCTCGGGCGTCAGACAGGCATCGAGCATGTCGGTGCCGACACGCAGCTCCCGATACTCCGGAAGAGATCGGCCAGCTTGGCGCATGAACCACACCGGAGTCACCTCGGGGCGTTCACCCCGGAACGCTCGAATCAACGGCGGGGGAGTATTGCGACGAACTACGGCGGGATGGGAAGAATGAAGAGACACGGGGTTAACATTATGCTTGTGCTCCTTTGTCTTACCGCGAATCATCGCAACGCGAGCCTAGACATTTTGGAACGTCTCTCAATCGGGGCGCCCCAAGCTACTCGCGCGCTCGTCGACGACGAGCTTTTTGTCGCGGGCGCGGTCGTGCTCGCCACGTGCAACCGGTTCGAGGCGTACCTCGACATTGAAGAACCTCTCACCGGCGCCGACGTCGTCGCGGTCGAGTCGGTGGTTGACGCGATGGCGACCGCTAGCGACATTCCGGTTGACCACCTTCGTGCCTCGCTTGAGGTTCACCACGGCTCAGATGCCGTCGCACACCTGTTCGCCGTGACCAGCGGGCTCGAATCCATCGTCGTCGGCGAAGACGAGATCTCTGGCCAGGTGCGCCGCGCGCTCGACGCCGCGCGCGAAGAGGGCACCACGAGCGGCGAACTCGAAAGCCTGTTCCAGAAAGCCACGCACACCAGCCGCGGGGTGAGAAACCGCATCGGCTTGCGCGGCAAGCACCGCTCGTTGGTGCGCCTTGCGCTCGAAATGGCCTCGACGCGAGTCGCGGACTGGTCGCAGGCGAACGTGCTCGTCGTCGGCACCGGAAAATACGCGGCGGTGACGGTCGACGCCGTACGCGCACGCGGTGCGATCAACATCGGTGTGTTCTCGCCGAGCGGACGAGCGTCTGCCTTCGCCGCGCGCTATGCGCTCGCCCCGCGTGAAGACTTCGCCGAGGCGGCGGCGCTCGCCGACATCGTGATCACGTGCACCACAGACGCCGTGGTGCACGCAAACGCGTTCGTGCCCGGCAGGCGCGTGCTGGTCATCGACCTCGGTCTGCCTCGCAACGTCGACCCCGAAGTCGGCCAGGTTGACGGTGTTGACCTGCTCGACCTTGAGACCATTCGCCTGCACGCCCCGCTCGAGCAGTTCCGCGCTCACGACGACGCCCGCGCCATCGTCGGAGATGCCGCCAACGAGTTCACCGCTGACCGACTGGCGGGGCCCGCCATCACGGCGCTGCGCCAAGAGGTTCTGGGCGTGTTAGACACCGAAATCGCTCGCGCTGGCAAACGTGGCGCAAGCGAAGAGGTCGAATCAGCGCTGCGTCACTTCGCCGGGGTGCTGCTGCACTCGCCGTCGGTGCGCATTCGCGAACTCGCCGTCGAAGGACGCCTCGAAGAGGTGCGCATGGCGCTTCAGGTGCTCCACGGGCGCACCGTCGAAGAGCCTGACGTCGACGACGCCGTGTGGCATCACGCGGGCTGAACCCGAACGCCCCGAGCGAGTCGCCCGCCACTTGGCTCAGCCGGTCGTTTCGCTCAGCCGGTCGTTTGGCTCAGCCGGTTGCTTGGCTCAGCCGGCCACTCGTGGCTAGGTGGCGATGTTGCGTGCTCGAAGGGGGCTCTAGACTCCGAGAATGCGATTCGGAATCTGCATCCTCCCGCAGGAGGACTGGCCAGCCGCGGCGGCGCTGTGGCGCAGTGCTGAAGAATACGGCTTCGACCACGCCTGGACGTACGACCACCTCTCATGGCGCGGGCTTGCCAGCGAGCGCTGGCACGCGACTATTCCCACGTTGACGGCGGCAGCCATGGTGACCGAGCGCATCAAGCTGGGCACATTTGTCGCATCGCCGAACTATCGGCATCCGGTGCCGTTTGCCAAAGACATTGCCACCGTCGACCAGATCGCCGGTGGACGTGTTCTGCTCGGCCTGGGCTCGGGAGGCACGGGATTTGACGCTCGGGTGTTGGGCGGCGCGGAGTTGACGCCGCGCGATCGGCTCGCGCGTTTCATCGAGTTCACCGAACTGCTCGACGAGTTGCTGCGATTTGAGCAGAGCGAATCATCGGCTTCGGGCATCTCGCGCGAGGGCACCTGGTACTCCGCGGTCGATGCGCGCATGGTGGGCGCGCCCGCACAGCTGCCCCGCATGCCCCTGCACCTCGCCGCAGAAGGACCGAGGGCGCTGGCGTTCGCCGCGCGCGCCGGTGACGGCTGGGTCACGACCGCGGGCACGATCGAAGACGATGACACGTGGTGGACACACGTGGGCGACCTGTCGCGTCGCCTTGACGACGCGTGTCTCGCTGCGGATAGAGACCCGCAGAGCATTCAGCGCACGCTGCTGCTCGATTCCGACCCCCGCTACAGCCTCTCGAGCGTCGCCGCCTTCGAAGATGCCGTGGGTCGAGCCGCTGAGCGCGGGTTCACCGACGTCGTCGCGCATTGGCCCCGTGCGCACGGTCTCTACGCGGGCGATCGAGCAGTGCTCGATGAGGTGGCATCTCGACTGCCCGCAATGCGCTGAACTGCAGCGCTCACTGAGAATCCACAAGCTGCTGCGAGAAGCGGCATAGGGCCGATGCGTATCCATGAAGCATGGATACTTCAACCGATGCCGTTCACAGCACACGGCGCCCGCGCCGCGCGCCGCGACGCACGCGGTTGCGCAACGCACTCATCGCTGGCGGCCTGGTCGTTGTGCTCAGCGTGGGCGGCACCGTCGCATGGGCAGCCGATCGTTTTCTCATCGAACACGTTGAGATCGCAGATGTCTCGGAATACGAAGCCGAGAACTCGACGGTAGACACCGAAGCGATCGCCGATCTCAGCGACAGCGAAACCGCGGTGCTCACCGACACCTCATACACCGACGGCGACTCTGAGATCACGGTCTCGACGGTCGTGACCGGTTCGGGCGATGACACTCTGACCTACTACGTCGCCGACGTGGTCGTATCTGATGCCACACAGCTGCGCTCCGCCTTCGCTAAAGACCAGTTCGGTGAGAACATCATCGAAACCACCAGCGAGATCGCCGCTGACCACGACGCCGTGCTGGCGATCAACGGCGACTACTACGGCTTTCGTGACACCGGAATCGTGGTGCGCAACGGCGTTGCATACCGTGATGAGGGCGCGCGTGACGGGTTGGCGTTCTATACCGACGGACGCGTCGAGGTGTATGACGAAACGACTACGACCGCGCAGGAGCTGCTCGACGCGGGCGTCTGGAACACACTGTCGTTCGGGCCCGCAATCGTCGAAGACGGCGAGGTCGTGGACGGTATCGAGAACGTTGAGATCGACACCAATGTCGGTAACCACTCGATTCAGGGAGAGCAGCCCCGCACGGCCGTGGGCGTGATTGACGACAACCACTATGTGTTCGTCGTCGTCGACGGACGCGACCCCGGATACAGCCGCGGCGCAACCCTCACAGAGCTCGCCGAGATCATGACTGAACTCGGCGCAGAAACCGCCTACAACCTCGACGGTGGCGGGTCTTCAACCATGTACTTCAACTCCGAAGTGATCAATCAGCCCTCAAACGACGGCGAACGAGCGACCAGCGACATTCTCTATGTCGCGTACTGAGAAAGTGACGGCACGACAATGATCGTTCTCATTCCCGCGTTCGAGCCCGGTGCTCACCTCGCGCCACTCACCCGGCGATTGCGCGAAAGCGACGTCACGCTCGACGTGCTCGTCGTCGATGACGGCAGCGGTGCGGCGTTCGCCGCAGTGTTCGACGAAGTGCGCCGCGCCGGTGCTCACGTGGTGCAGTACTCGCACAATCGGGGCAAGGGCGCGGCCATGAAGACGGGCATTCGAGATGTGCTCGAACAATGGCCCGGCCACGATGTGATCACCGCCGACGCTGACGGCCAGCACACGGTTGCCGACATCCTGCGCGTCGCAGACGAGCTGCGTGCCGACCGAGCAGCAGGCAAGAGCGTCCTGCTGCTCGGCTGCCGTGACTTTGTCGGCGACGTGCCGCTGCGCAGCCGCGTGGGCAACGACGTATCGCGCGGACTGTTCCGGGTGGCAGCGGGCTGGTCAGCATCCGACACGCAGACCGGCCTTCGCGGCTTGCCCAGCGACATGCTGCCGTGGCTTCTCGAAGTGCCCGGCGACCGGTTCGAATATGAGACCGAGATGCTGCTGCGCCTTCGCGGGGCGGGCTACCGCGCCCGCGAGATCGCCATCGAGACGGTGTACCTCGAGCAGAACGAGTCGAGCCATTTTCGGCCGATTGCCGATTCGCTGCGCGTCACTCTGCCGATGCTGTTGTTTGCTGGCTCGTCGCTGATCGCATTCGCGATTGATACCGTCGCGCTGCTGATCTTTGCCGCACTGTTGTCGCCGTGGCTTGGCAGCTGGCTTGCGGTATCGATCGTCGGGGCGCGAGTGCTCAGTGCGAGCGCGAACTTCTGGGTGAACCGCCGCTTCGTCTTCGCGCAGCGCGGGCGCCCTCAGGCGGGAAGACACGCGGTGCGCTACGCGATTCTGGCGATCGCGTTGCTCGCGTCGAACATCGTGTGGATGAGCGCACTCACCGACCTGGGCATGAGTCTGATCGCGGCGAAGATCATGACCGAGACGGTGCTGTTCATCACCAGCTATCACGTGCAGCGCCGTTTCGTCTTTGGCGGCAAGATGAGCGTGCGCCCATCGGATGCCCGACCCACGAGCCAGGACCGACAGACCGCTCAACCATCGACAGTTCCCGAACAACTCGCTGCGCCGTTATTGCAGAACGTGCGCTGAGCTCGAGCGCAGCGGGCCCTAGCGACGTGCCGTCAACGCAGTGGGTGCTCTATCGCTGTGGGCAGGCTCGTCCAGCCCGCTGGTCGGACCGCTGAGCGCGCGCAGCGCATAGAGAATGGTGGCCAGATCGACGAGCTCTTGCACCAGGGCGCCGACGACAGCGGGAATGACACCGGTCGTCGCGACGAGCATGAGCGCGATGCTGATGGCGATGCCAATCCAGATTGCAGTGAACGCAACGCGCAGCGTGTGCGATCCGATCGCGACGGCATCGGCGACTTTCACCAGCGAGTCTTTGAGGATCACCGCGTCTGCTGCATCCCCCGCAGCGGTCGCTCCCTTCGCACCCATCGCAATGCCGACATCTGCGGCGGCGAGCACGGGAGCGTCGTTCACCCCATCGCCCACCATCAGCACTGGCCGCGGTTGCATCTGAGTTGCCAACCGCACCTTCTCGCCTGGCAGCAGGTCGGCGCGCACCTCGGTGATGCCGACTTCACGCGCCACCGCATCGGCGGTCGATTGAGCGTCGCCGGTGAGCATCGCGACGCGTTCGATCCCGTGCCCACGCAGCCAGCTGATCACCGCGCGCGATTCGGGCCTCGGGTCGTCGGCAAGAACGAGCGCACCGGCGAAGCGGCCATCGACTGCGACATAGGCTGCCGCCTGGCCGGGGGCAAGATCAACCGTGTATGTGTCGGGCGCCAGTGATGTGATGTACGCCAGTTTGCCGACGACCACGGTGCGTGAGCCAATCAGCGCAGACAGCCCGTTCGTCGCGACCTCGTTGGCGCTCGCAGCTGTCGACAGCGCGAGTCCTCGTGCGCTCGCGGCGTTGCGGATGCCTTCTGCGAGCACGTGACTCGAGTACTGCTCGGCAGACGCAGCCAGTTGCAGCACATGATCGTCGTCGAACTCGTCGGTCGTGTGCACCGCGACGATTGCCGGCCGCCCCTGGGTCAACGTGCCGGTTTTGTCGAACGCGGCCGAGCGCACTCCCGCGAGCTGTTCGATCACCGCGCCGCTTTTGATGATGATGCCGGCTTTGGCAGCCCGAGAGAGTCCTCCCAAGAAGGCAACCGGGGCAGCGATGAGCAAGGGGCACGGAGTGGCGAGAACCAAGACCTCCGCGAAGCGTGACGCGTCGCCCGAGATCGCCCATGCGGCGCCCGCGATGATCAGAGACACCGCGGTGAACGGTATAGCGAAGCGGTCGGCAAGACGCACGACCGGGGCACGAGATTCTTGCGCTTCCTGCACGAGCACGACGATCTGCTGATACTGGCTATCTGCGCTGCGGCGGATGGCGCGAACACGCACTGCCTGCGATCCATTGAGGGCTCCCGAGAGCACTTCTTCTCCGGCGATGTGCGTCACCGGCATGCTTTCACCGGTCAAAGATGATTCGTCGAAAGATGCTGAATCGGTCACCAGCACGGCGTCGGCTGGCACCACTTCTGACGGCCGCACCAGCAGCACATCGCCCACCTGCACGTCGTCAGCGGCGACATCGGTGATGGCATCGGAACCAACGGTGCCTGCACTGTCGACGATATGCGCGATCTGAGGTGCCCGATCAAGCAGCGAGGTCAGCTCTTTCTTCGCACGGCGCGCGGCGTAGTCTTCGAGCGCTTCACCGCCCGACAGCATCAGCACGATGATCAGCGATGCCACGTATTCGCCGACGGCCAACGTGGCGATCATCGCGATCACGGCCAACACGTCGAGGCCGAAGTGGCCGCGCAGCATGTCGCGAACCATGCCCACGAGCGTCCATACGATGATCAGCGAAACGTAGATCGTGGCGAACCAGCGACTCGTCTCTGCCAGTCCGGCGATGCCGAGAGCGAGCACGACGACAGCGACGATGGCCGTCATCGTGATGACGGGGTAGCGGGTGAGAGCGCGCATGAGCTGTCGCACCCCCTCAGCTTCGCGCACTGCGGCAGTGCACGCCAGCAAGGAGAGGCTGTGCTGAGTCACCTCGTTCACCAGCGCCAATAGGCTGGATGCCATGACCGCCGAGCTTCCCGCACGCAGCAAAATCGTGGCCGATCGACTCACCGACGCGGGTATCACCGGTCAGATTGTGATGCTTCCCGACGCCGCGGCGACGGCCGCAGCCGCGGCGGCAGCACTCAACATCGACGTGGGCGCCATCGCCAACAGCCTCGTCTTCTTCTCAGACGGCGAGCCGTTGCTGGTGATGACCAGCGGTGCGCACCGCGTCGACACCGTCGCGCTCGCTGAGAGGCTGGGACGCACGTCGATCGAGCGGGCAAGCGCCGCGCAGGTGAGGGATGCCACGGGGCAAGCAATCGGCGGCGTCGCGCCGACCGGGCATCCCACGCAGCTGACGACGATCGTCGATGAAGATCTCGCTCACCACGCGCAGATCTGGGCGGCAGGTGGCACGCCGCACACACTGTTTCCCCTGACGTTCGACGAGCTTGTCGCTCTCACCGGTGGAACCGTCGCCACCGTCGCCTGAGCCTCACCGAATGCGCCGACTCAGCTCGTCGGCCGAGGCGCCGATGATGCTCGCCAGCTCGGTGGTGTCTTTCGTGGTGTCGTCTGGGTAGGTGACGGCGATCGCCGCGATCGGCCACGCCGTGTGGTCGGACACAGCGACCCCCATTGAACGTAGCCCGAGGGTGACTTCGCCGTCTTCGGTGGCGTAGCCCTGTCGACGCGTTGCGCGCAGCAGTTCCCGAAGCTCGCGGGGTGTTCGCGGCCCCCGCCCGGTGCGATCGGCGAACGATGCGGTGTCGGGATACAGTGCCCGCACTTGCTCGCGCGGCAACGCTGCCAGCATGGCACGACCGGTGGCCGTCAGATGGGCGGGCAGGCGCACTCCGACATCGGTGATGAGCGCTGGCCTTCGGGGGGCGCGTTCTTCGACGATGTAGAGCACGTCTCGTCCCGTCATCACCGCGAGGTGAGCGCTCTCGCCCGTGCGGTCAGCGAGAGCAGCGACGAGCGTTCTGCCGAGCCGAGCCAGTGGCTGTTGGCGCGTGTAGCCTCCGGCGAGCTCGAACGCTGCCGTGCCGAGACCCCATCGCCGCTCGGAGGCAATATGAACCACGAACCCGTGCTCCTCTAGCGTGGCGAGCAGGTGATAGACGCTCGAGCGCGCAATCTCGAGCTGCGTGGCGATCATGCTGGCAGCGACCGGACCACGCTGCCTGGCGAGCAGGCCGAGTATCCGCAGCGTCTGGTCTGCGGCGGGTACTTGCACGTGAGCGGTGTTGTCTGGCATCCCAGACACAGAATGCCACGTGGCACCGAAAAACACGACCCCGCCGGTGTGGAATCGAGCTATGACCGCCGACACCGATCTCGTTCTTGTAGGAGCGTCGCCGCTGCGCGCCGAAGATGTGGTCGCGGTGGCCCGCCACGGTGCGAAGGTTGACCTTGACACTGCCGCGATGGCTCGGGTGTCGAGCAGTCGCACCCTCGTCGAGCAACTGGCCGATGACCCCGCGCCGCACTACGGCATCTCTACGGGCTTCGGTGCACTGGCTACCACCTTCATCGCGCCCGAGCGCCGGCATCAGCTGCAGGCCAGTCTGATTCGCTCGCATGCCGCTGGCACCGGTGAGGAGGTAGAGCGAGAGGTCGTGCGGGCACTCCAGCTGCTCCGCCTGCAAACCCTCGCTACCGGCCACACCGGAGTGCGCCCCGTGGTCGTTGAGACCTACGCCGCCATGCTCAACGCTGGCGTCACAGCGATCGTGCGCGAGTACGGTTCGCTTGGCTGCTCGGGCGACCTCGCGCCGCTGTCACATGTCGCTCTTGCCGCACTCGGTGAGGGGCCGGTGCGCGACGCGAGCGGCGCGCAAGTATCAGCATCCATTGCCCTTGCCGCGGCGGGAATCGCCCCGCTGGTGCTCCGCGAAAAAGAGGGACTCGCGCTGATCAACGGCACCGATGGAATGCTCGGGATGCTGCTGCTCGCCCTGCACGACCTGCGCGTGCTGCTCGATACAGCTGATGTCGCTGCCGCGATGTCTGTTGAGAGCCAGCTGGGCACCGACGCGGTGTTCGCGGCAGACCTGCAGGCGCTTCGCCCGCAGTACGGCCAATCGGTGTCGGCTTCTCACCTGCGAGACCTGCTGGCAGACTCGGGCATTGTGGCGTCGCACCGCGACCCCGGCACGTGCACCAGGGTGCAAGACGCCTACTCGCTGCGGTGTTCGCCGCAGGTGCACGGTGCCGCCCGCGACACCGCCGATCACGCTGAGATGGTTGCGTCGCGTGAACTCGCCTCGGCGGTTGACAACCCCGTGATCACCGCGGACGGCCGCGTTGAGTCGAACGGAAACTTCCACGGCGCGCCGGTCGCATATGTGCTCGACTTTCTTGCGATTGCGGTGGCCGATGTTGCCTCGATCTCAGAGCGGCGCACCGATCGCGCGCTCGATCCCACCCGCAGCCACGGTCTGCCGCCGTTTCTCGCGCACGAGGTCGGAGTCGACTCAGGCCTCATGATCGCGCAATATGCCGCGGCCGGAATCGTCTCGGAGCTCAAGCGCCTCGCGGCTCCCGCCTCGGTGGACTCGATCCCGTCATCAGCGATGCAAGAAGACCACGTATCGATGGGATGGGCCGCCGCGCGCAAGCTTCGCCGTGGCATCGACGGGCTGTCACGCGTGCTCGCGGTCGAGGTGCTCACCGCAGCACGAGCGATCGACCTGCGCTCGCCGCTGCAGCCCAGCCCGGCGACCGGCGCCGTGCGTGATCTCGTGCGCACCGTCGCCGCGGGCCCAGGCCCCGACCGCTTTCTCAGTCCAGAGATGGAAGCCGTTGCCGGGCTTGTTCTCTCGGGCGCTGTCGCTGATGCCGCCTACGGCGCGCTTTCCGCTCATTCCAAGGAGAACCGATGAACACCGACTCCCGCACGATCCGCGCCGCCCGTGGCTCGGAGCGCACCGCCAAGAGCTGGGGCGCCGAGGCTGCCAAGCGCATGCTGATGAACAACCTCGATCCCGAGGTCGCCGAGCACCCAGAAGAGCTCGTCGTCTACGGCGGCACGGGCAAGGCCGCCCGAAGCTGGCAGGCGTACGACGCGATCGTGCGCACCCTCGATGAGTTGGAGCCCGACGAGACACTGCTCGTGCAGTCGGGCAAGCCCGTGGGTGTCTTTCGCACCCACGAGTGGGCGCCGCGCGTGCTGATCGCCAACTCGAACCTGGTGGGCGATTGGGCAACCTGGCCCGAATTTCGGAAGCTCGAAGAGCTCGGCCTCACGATGTACGGCCAGATGACCGCCGGGTCGTGGATCTATATCGGCACGCAAGGCATTCTGCAGGGAACCTACGAGACCTTTGCCGCCGTCGCTCGAGCTCTCGGACGCGAAGACCTCACCTCGACGCTCACCCTCACCGCGGGCTGTGGCGGCATGGGCGGCGCGCAGCCACTCGCCGTCACGCTCAACGGCGGCGCGGTGCTGATCGTCGACGTCGACGAGTCACGACTGAAGCGACGCGTCGACCACGGTTACCTTGACCGCTACACCGCCGACCTCGATGAGGCGGTCACCCTCGTCCTCGCCGCCAAAGATGCCGGCGAGGCGCTCTCTGTCGGAGTCGTCGGCAACGCTGCCGAGGTCTTCCCCGAGTTGCTGAGTCGTCGCGTGCCGATCGACGTCGTCACCGACCAGACCAGTGCTCACGACCCACTCGCGTACCTGCCTGCGGGCATCAGTCGCGAACAGTGGCACGCCGAGGCCGAGCGTGACCCCGAAGGGTTCACTCGTCACGCTCGCGAGTCGATGGCCGCTCACGTCGCGGCGATGGTGGGGTTTCAAGACGCGGGCGCCGAGGTATTCGACTACGGCAACTCGATTCGCGCCGAAGCGCAGCTTGGCGGCTTCGAGCGTGCGTTCGCGTTTCCTGGTTTCGTGCCCGCCTACATTCGCCCGCAGTTCGCGGAAGGGCGTGGCCCCTTCCGCTGGGTAGCCCTGTCAGGCGACCCTGAAGACATCCGCAAGACCGACGAAGCGGTCAAAGCGCTGTTCCCCGACAATGCGGCACTCGTTCGCTGGCTTGAAAAAGCAGCCGACACCGTTCGCTTCGAAGGTCTGCCCGCACGCATCTGCTGGCTCGGCTACAAAGAGCGTCACCTCGCGGGGATGAAGTTCAACGAGATGGTCGCTTCGGGCGAACTGACTGGGCCTATTGTGATCGGTCGTGATCACCTGGATGCTGGATCCGTGGCGAGCCCCTACCGCGAGACCGAGGCGATGGCCGACGGCTCAGACGCCATCGCTGACTGGCCGTTGCTCAACGCGTTGCTCAATACCTCCAGCGGTGCGAGTTGGGTGTCAATTCACCACGGCGGGGGAGTCGGCATCGGCCGCTCGATTCACGCGGGGCAGGTCACGGTCGCTGATGGTACAGCGCTCGCCGCCGAGAAGATCGAGCGGGTGCTGACGAACGACCCCGGCACCGGAGTCATGCGGCACGTTGACGCCGGCTACGAGCGTGCGTGCGAAGTCGCGCGCGAACGCGGGCTGAACGTGCCGATGCTCTGATGACCAGCACGCTGATCACCAATATCGGTGAGCTGACAACCAACGTCGCGACGCCGAGTGATGCCTGTGGCACCCTGAGCGACGCTGCCGTGCTCATCGACGACGCTGACATCGCGTGGATCGGTGCTGCCGCTGAAGCTCCCGAAGCTGAAGACGTGGTGGATGCTGCCGGGCGTGCGGTCATCCCCGGATTCGTCGACAGCCACACCCACCTCGTGTTCGGCGGCGATCGCGCCGACGAGTTTGAAGCACGCATGACCGGCACGCCGTATGCCGCGGGCGGAATCCGTCGCACGGTCGGGGCTACGCGAGCGGCCAGCGATGACGAACTGCGCGCCCGGCTGGCGACCCTGGTGGCGGAATTGCATGCACAGGGCACGACGACGTTCGAGATCAAGACCGGCTACGGCCTCACGGTTGCCGACGAAGAGCGCGTGGCACGAATCGCCGCCGAGGTCACACCCGAGGTGACATTTCTCGGCGCACACGTCGTGCCAGCGGAGTACGCCGACCGACGCGAACAGTATGTTGAGCTGGTCACCGGCGAGATGTTGCGCGCGTGTGCCCCGCATTCGCGCTGGGTTGATGTGTTCTGCGAGCGCGGCGCGTTCAGTCTCGATGAGTCTCGGCGCATCCTCGAGGCAGGCATCGCCGAAGGTCTGCTTCCGCGCGTTCATGGCAATCAGCTGGGGCACGGCGACGGCGTCTCACTGGCGGTATCGGTCGCGGCAGCATCCGTCGATCACTGCACCTATCTCTCTGACGCCGATGTCGCCGCTCTCGCCGGCAGCGACACGGTGGCCACCTTGCTTCCCGGTGTGGAATTCTCCACGCGACAGCCTTACCCCGATGCGCGACGACTGATCGACGCGGGCGTCACAGTGGCCCTGGCGAGCGACTGCAACCCGGGTTCGAGTTTCACAAGTTCGATGCCGCTCATGATCGCGCTCGCCGTGCGCGAGATGGGCATGACCCCGGCGGAAGCGGTATGGGCCGCGACCGCGGGCGGTGCCCGAGCACTGCGGCGCGACGACGTGGGGCACCTCTCGCCGGGCGCGCGGGCAGACATCGTCCTTCTGGCCGCGCCCACCCGAGTGCACCTGGCATATCGCCCTGGCGTGCCGCTGGTGTCGCGAGTGTGGCGAGGTGGCATCGCGCTCTAGCCGCGGTGCGGTGCGGTGCGGCGGTGCGTTGCGGCGGCGGGGCCCAGGGCGAGCGCTATCGCGCGGTGCAGCGCGAGCGCTAGCGCTGAGTGTTGCGCGAGTGCTATCGCGGGGTGTTGAACGACCAGTGCGCGGGCTCGAGGGCGTCGACCGCGCTCCAGTCGTCTTCATTCCACGCGAACGTGGCGACCGCGCAGGTGGGCATGGCTTGAATGCGCTCTCCCGACAGCTGGCCGGCGAGCTCGCTCATTCCCGGATCATGCGCGACGACCATCACGGAGCGGTGGCCGCTGTCTGCAGCGGCCGAGAGCAGCAGCGAGGCAGGTGCGCCGTAGAGCTGCTCCTGCAGCTCAACGCTCATGCCCAGCTCCTCGGCGAAGAAACCGGCAGTCGTCCGCGCTCGAAGTGCCGTGCTCGACAGGATCACATCGGGCGTGAAGCGCTCCCGCGCGAAATTTGACGCCATGCGAGGAGCATCAGTGCGGCCACGATCGTTGAGCGGACGGTCGTGGTCATCGAGTTCTGGGCTGCCCCAGTCCGATTTGGCATGGCGTACGAGCGCGAGCTGGATCATTTTTGAGCTGCCTTTCCTGCGAGCAATTCGAGCACACATAGCGCGGCGAGCCGCACCGTGCGCGCGTCTGGGGTGTCTGCCGTCGCATCCACTTCGACGATGTCGGCGCTGACGACGCGCGCATCGCTTGCGATCGCGCGCACAGCCGTGCGCAGTTCCCACGCGGCAAGCCCGCCGGGCACCGATGCTGGGCACCCCGGCGCAACAGAGCGGTCGCACACATCCACGTCGATATCGAGATGGATGCTGCCACGGCCGCCTGCGACCTCCAGCGCCTTCGCCACCGCAGCGTCGATGCCTTCTCGACGCACTTCGTCGAGGGTGATGACTGTGATGCCGAGGTCGGCCGCGCGGCGCGCGTAGGCGGCAGAGTTGGCGAAGTCGGCAATGCCGATCTGCGCGATGCGGTGCGGGTCGAGGCCGTCTTCGACGAGCCGCCGCACGGGGGAACCGTTCGACACGCCGTCGCGCAGATCGAAGTGAGCATCGAGGGTGATCAGTCCCCGCGCCTGTGCGCCCTGGGCCACCGCGTAGGTGATCGAGTTGTCGCCGCCCAGCGCGATGATCAGTTCCGCGCTGCGTCGAAGCTCTCGCACCCGGTCGCGAAGCGAAGCTTCGCCGTCGGTACCGTCGGGCGAGCTCACATCACCGGCATCGGCGATCCGCAGCACGTCGTTCAGATCAACCGGCGGGTTGCCCATGAGAGTCGCACTGTAGCGCCGCAGTGCGTCACGCACCGCCGCCGGCGTGGCGTGTGCACCCGTCGGCGAAAGCGACGTTCGAAACGCGGGAGCGCCCAACAGCGCGGCATCCCACGGGCCGGGGGCGTCATCGAAGCGATCCCACTCACCCGCCCGCGGCCAGTGTTCATCGTGCGAAAGAGTCACGCTGTCGACGCTACCGTCCCGGTGTGTGGCGCTGTGCTCTGCTGTCACGACGCGACGTAGGCCCACGCCTCGCGACCGCTCGCCAGCCGCACCTGAATGCGGCGAAACAGTGCGACTTCGTATTCGTCGCAGGCATCCACCTCGTCTTCGGTGAGTCGCAGTGCTTTGCCGACGACCTTGTCGAGAGTGTTGCCCGTCGGCCGCACCACCGCGTGAATCGAGTGACCTGAAAGGTCGACAAGTCGATGGTCGTCGATTCGCGCGTAGTCCATCGTGTAGCCCGGTAGGGCGTCAGGCTCACCCCTGAGCAGACGGCCGAAAGTGTCAAGCTGAATCTCGGGACGCGAGAGCGTCCCGTAGCTGAAGAGAAGATGGTCGGCGGCCACGCGCCCAGGCTACTCGCCATGCACACCGAGTGCACGGGTGATTTTCTTATGTGTCAGCGGAAAAAGGCGTGAGCGATCGTGTAGATGGCGAGTCCCGCAAGCGCGCCCACGATCGTGCCGTTCAGGCGGATGTATTGCAGGTCGCGCCCAACCATCAGTTCGATCTTCTCGGTGGTCTCTTCTGCGTCCCACCGCTCCACGGTGTCGGTGATGATCGAGGCGATGTCATGGCGATAGCGATCCACTAAGAAGACAGCCGCGTCGATCACCCACACATCGACCCGACGCTGCAGCGCAGCATCTGTCGTCAATCGTTCGCCGATCTCGCTCAGCGCCGCTGCCGCACGCTGACGAAGGGCGCTCTTGGGGTCTGCCAGCGAGGCGAGCAGGCCCGTCTTAGCGGTGTTCCAGGCTTCGCCAGCAAGCTGGCGCACGCGCGGGCTGTCAAAGACTGAAACCTTGGCATCTTCGAGCCGACCGATCGTCGCCGGGTCGTGCTGCAGATTGTCGGCGAGCCGCGCGAGATAGCCATCGATGGCAACTCGAGCCGGGTGGTGCGGATCAGCTTGCACGGCCGCGACGAACTTGATCGCCTCGTTGTAGACGGCATCGTCGACGAATCGGTGGGCAAGTGAGGGCACCCAGCCCGGAAGGCGACGCGAGAACAGGCCCGTAAACGAGGTGTGGTTGGCCTCCAGCCACGTCGCGATGGTGTCGAAGCCAAGATCGACGGCGCTTCGGTGGGCATCTGCCGTGACAATTCTGCTCAGCCAATCGCCCAGCGGCGGTCCCCATTCCGGATCGATGAGGTGCTCGCGCGCGAGGTCTTCGATGATGCCCTGCACATCGTCGTCGCTCAGGGCCTGCAACACACTGGAGGCCATCACAGACCCCTCGGCGGCGATGCGCTCGGCATGATCGGGAACGGCGAGCCATTCGCCCAGTCGGGCCGCGATCGCACTCTTTTCGAGCTTCTCTCGCACCACATCGCCGCGCAGAAACTCTGTTTCGACGAAGTCGCCGAGCGTCTGGCCGATCTCATCTTTTCGATTGGGGATGATCGCGGTGTGAGGAATCGGGATGCCGAGCGGATGCCGAAACAGTGCCGTGACCGCGAACCAGTCGGCGAGTGCGCCCACCATTCCGCCCTCGGCTGCCGCTCGAACGTAGGCCAGCGCTGGCACATCTTGCTCGAACGCGAACGAGAACACGAACACGAGCGCCATGAACAGCAGTGCACCCAGCGCGACAGCCTTCATGCGCGAAAGGGAGCGCCGACGCTGCTGGTCGGCAGGGCTCAAGAGTTCTGTTGGTGTCCGTGCCATTGCGTCATCTTCGCACGCGCAGCGGTCGCGTTCGCCGGGCTAGGCTCGAAAGATGGATGAGTTCGACGAGATGGCGCACCAACTCGAGAAGCTGGTGCGCGATCCGCTGGCCGACGCAGTGAAGGGCAGCGTGCTGGTCGTCTCGGTGTCAGAGCCGGTCGGGCGCGCGCGCTACCAAGCCTGCGAGTTAGACGTGGTTGCCTCGGCCGAGGGTGTTCCCGCGACTCGCGTCACAACCGAGGTAGTCACCTCGCGACACTTCTGGCCCAAAGTGGGGGCGGTTCTGCCCGCGCGGGTGTCTGTGTCTGATCCGCAATGCATCGAAATCGACTGGGACGCACTCGCTAAGAAGTGATTCGGGGCTACTGTTCCAGCGGGCCGAGCCACGCGGCGGCCACTGTCGAATGTGCAGACTCAGGATCTGACGGGTGAAAGAGCCCAGCGAGCACATCTCGATAAAGGCGGCTCAGCTCCGCTGTTGCAAAATACGATGAGCCGCCGGCCACGAGCACCGCATCGTCGACGATTGCCTTTGCCGCGGTGACCGCGCGGTGCTTCACCCCGCTCAGCATCGAGAACCACTTCGGGCCATGATCTGCCGCCGCGTCTACGTCGTTGCAGAGAGCGTCGATCTGCGGTGGCAATGCGTCGTAGGTGAGCGCCATTTCGGCGATGCGCCACCGAATGTCGGGGTCTTGGCTGTATGACTTGCCGGTCTTTTTCGATTGACGCTGCCCCGCGGTGGTCACGGCGACATCGATCGCCCGCCGGGCGATGCCGGTGTAGACCGATGCCAAGAACAGCTCGAACACGCTGAAGATCCCGAACACGATCGCGTCGGGGTTGGGTCCGGGGGCGATTCGGCGCACCACCCGATCGGCGGGCGCAACGGCGCCGTGAAGCTCTGTGGTGCGCGACTGCGTGCCGCGCATGCCGAGGGTGTTCCAATCGTCGCGCACAACCACGCGTCCTGCGCCTTCTTCAGCGCGGGGGAGGAACGCGTAGACCATCTGTGGCCCGTCGGGCGAAGAGGTATCGAGCCCATGCACGCCTAGCTGCGTCCACACCGGAGACAGCGAGGTGAAGATCTTGGTGCCCGAGAAAGAATACGAACCGTCTGCGTGCGGGGCGGCGTCGGTATTGCTGCCGAACAGAACCAGATCGTTTCCTGCCTCGCTGATTCCGAAGCCGAACACCTCGCCGGCCACGGCGCCTTCGTGCACGAACTGCAGGGTGTTGATGCCGCGATCTGCCAGCACTTTCGCCACGCCCGTCCATACCAGGTGCATATTGATTGCGAGCGCGGTCGCCGGCGCGGCGCCCGCGAGTCGTTGCTGCAGTCGCGAGACCTGGGCAAGGCTCAGCCCGGCGCCACCGAGTGCGGTGGGGCAGAGCAGGGAAAGATACCCGGCGGCTTTGAGCTCAGCGAGGTCATCTTCGGGAAAGGTGTTCTCGCGATCGTGGATGACCGCCCGTTGACGCATGCGCTCGAGCAGCTCATCTGGCAGGTATACGGACGGATCGAAAGATTCGGAGCTCACCCTTCTCATTGTGCCCTTCCGGGGCTCGGGCGGCGCGGAAACTTGCGCGAACGCAGACGCCGTCGCGCGTGTCAGCGCTCGCCAAGTGCCAGGTGCAGGGCCGCGATTGTGGCTTCCGGGTTGTCGCGATGCGGCGAATGGCCGGCGTTGGGCACGACCGACATGCCGATACGCGGATTCGCGGCGAGCACTTCGGCAGCGAGATCGCCGGTGAAAATCGAGTAGACCTTGGGGTCTGAGCCGATCACGTGAGTGGGAGTTGTCAGCTGCGCGGCAGCATCCCGAACGTCCCACGGCGAATTCTGCACGCTGGTCTGCTCCACCGCCCACCGACTCACTTGCTGCGCCGACTGCGCCTTCAACTCGACATCATGCTCGTGCCAGTGCGGGTGCTCAGCACGCACGGCCTCGCGTGAGGGGTCAGCGAATGAGCGCTCTTGACTGTTGCGCACGGTCTGTCTGTCTTCGGGCGAGAGGTGAATAGCCGGGTCGATGAGCACAAGCTGTTTCGTCCACGACGGGTCGGATGCTGCAACCACCGTGGCTGCAGATCCGCCGAGCGAATGGCCGATCACCAGATCCCAGGAGTCCTCGCGCTCAGGCCAAGTTTCGGCAAGATCCGCGGCGTAGGCAGCGATGGAGTAGTCCAACGCTCTCGGCGCGCTGCCATGACCTCGAAGGTCGACCGCTTGGGCGTGCCACCCCGCTTCGGCCAGTGCGGTGCCAAAGCGCCACATCAGGGCGCCAGTTGAGCCGAGACCGTGAATCAGCAGCGCGTGGCGGGGGCTGCGCGCAGCCCCCCATGACAGGCGAGGAAGAACGATGGGAGCGGGCACGAATCCAGCATAGAAGCCATGCTCGCGGGGGATCACTCTCAGGTGATCGTCTGCACCGGTTCGGTGTCGGGTATGGGGGTGGAATCGCGCCCGCGCAGGTCGGGAAAGCCACGTACGAACACGATGGCGAGGATCGTGCCGAGGGCGGCGAAGCCGGCAGCCGCTGCGATGGCGCCCTCGGGGCCCACGCCGTCGATGAGAAAACCTGCAACAGCAGAGCCCGCTGCGGCGCCGATCAGCTGGCCGGTGCCGATCCAGCCGTACGCCTCGGCGGTCTCGCTGAACTTGACGCTCACCGAGGTCATGGCAAAGAGCACGGCAAACGCGGGGGCGATTCCGGCGCCGGCGATGATCAGCGTGCCGCTCATCCACCACACATCGAGCGAGAACATCGCCAGGGTCATTCCGATCGTGACGATTGCGAATCGTCGCGCCATCGCCCAGGGACCGATCGGAAGGTGCCCAAAGCTGAGCCCGCCCGCCAGACTGCCGACCGCGAACAGAGCCAGCACGATGCCAGCTTCGATGCCGTCGTGGCCGAACGTGGCGACCACGCCCGCTTCCACCGCGGCGCACGCACCGATCAGCAGAAAACCCACCACCGTGGCGAGCATGACGGGCGGTTTCATGAGCACTCTGCCGAGTCGACGACGACTTCGGGGTATGCGCACGCGCCCGACTTCTGGCGAGAGGATGAACCACGCGCACCCGCCGATCAAGATGGCGACCACGAGGAGGAGCGCTTGCACCGTGCCGACCTGCGTGGCCACGACGGTGATGACCACCGGCGCAAGCACCCAGATCAGCTCTTGCAGCGAAGCATCCAAAGAGAAGAGCGGAGTCAGCTGCTTCGAGGTCACCATCTTCGGGTAGATGGTGCGCACGGCCGACTGCACCGGGGGAGTGGAGAGCCCAGCGATCAAGCCGACCACCATGTAGCCGGCGACCACCATGGGCAGCAGCGCGATGGCAGCGATCGCGGCGGCGCAGATGGCGGTCGTCACCGTCAGCACCCGTCTCATGCCCCAGACGCCCATCCAGCGGCTCGTTACTGGTCCGGCAATTGCCTGACCCACCGACGTCGCCGCCAGTACGAGCCCCGCCGCACCGTACGAGCCGGTCACTTGCTCGATATGCAGCAGGACCGCGAGGCTGGTCATGCCGTTGGGAAACCGAGCCGTCAGTTGGGCGGCCATGATGCGGCCTACGCCAGGCGTTTTCAGCAGTTCCCCGTAGCGCGACACCCGTCTACGTTAGCGCCACGGCGGCACAGTGAGCGTGCTGCGCCACGAGCCGATCTGACGACGCGCCGCGACACGCCCAAAACGTTCTCCACAGGCAGATTGCCTGTCTGAGGATCGCCAACTCTTCGGGCCTGTGGACAGATCGATTCGTCCTGCCCAACTGTGGCGTGATTCTGGGTTTTTTCACACACCGGACTCCCAGCGCGCCTGTGGATGAATCGGTGGAAAACCTGTGTTGTACATGGGGAGAGCGGTGGAAAATGACACTGATGTAACTACTAGCCCTTGTGGTGCTATCGAATGTCGGTACCCATATGTAGTATTGGACTCCCGGTGAGGGTCTGCCGGAACAAACACGAGATTTGAGGGGAGAACGGAGTCACGATGGCGATTACCGTTTACACAAAGCCTGCATGCGTGCAGTGCAACGCGACATACCGTGCGCTGGATTCAAAGGGAATCGAGTACAACATTCTCGACCTGTCAGAAGATGCGGCAGCACTCGAGCAGGTTAAGGCTCTGGGGTACCTCCAGGCACCTGTCGTCATCACCGATGAAGACCACTGGTCGGGCTTCCGTCCCGACAAAATCGACGAGCTGGCTTCGCGCCTCGTCTGACGCTCATGGCAACCGTGATCGCAGAGCGTCACGCGGTTGCCAGCCGGGCAGCCGCGGCGCCGCTCGTCGTCTTCTTCTCCAGCCTGTCGGGCAACACGGCACGCTTCGTAGAGAAGCTCGGCGCACGGGCGGTTCGGATCCCGTTGCATTCAACCGATCCGGCTCTCGTTGTCGATGAACCGTACATCCTGATCACCCCCACATACGGCGGAGGTCAGGGGCGGGGAGTTGAGAAGGGCGCCGTTCCCAAACAAGTCATTCGATTCCTCAATGACGAGCGCAATCGAGACATGATCCGAGGCGTTATCTCGGCGGGAAATACCAACTTTGGCGAGCATTTCGCGCTCGCTGGCACGATCATCAGCCGCAAGTGCAATGTGCCGCACTTGTATCGGCTTGAAGTATTTGGCACGCCTGAAGACGTAGAACGTGTGAGCGAGGGACTAGAACGATGGCAGACACAGCGGTGACCGTATCGACATTCAAGACTGAGGCGCGATTCGAGGGCATGGACTATCACGCGCTCAACGCGATGCTCAATCTTTACGACGCGGATGGCAAAATCCAGTTCGAAGCAGACAAGCGTGCCGCACGGGAGTACTTCCTGCAGCACGTGAATCAGAACACGGTGTTCTTCCACTCGCTCAAAGAGCGTCTGGACTACCTCGTAGAGAAGGAATACTACGAGCCCACCATCATCGAGAAGTACTCGCTCGACTTCATCCAAGAACTCAATGACTTCGCCTACTCGAAGAAGTTCCGCTTCGAGACCTTCCTCGGCGCCTTCAAGTACTACACCAGCTACACGCTCAAGACGTTCGACGGCAAGCGTTACCTCGAGCGCTTTGAAGACCGGGTCGTCATGACCGCCCTCGGCCTCGCAGACGGCAACGAGAAGCTCGCGCACGATCTGGTCGAAGAGATCATCTCGGGACGTTTTCAGCCGGCAACGCCCACCTTCCTGAACTCCGGCAAGGCGCAGCGCGGCGAACTCGTGTCGTGCTTCTTGCTGCGTATTGAAGACAACATGGAGTCGATTGCACGCGGAATCAACTCCGCGCTGCAGCTGTCCAAGCGCGGTGGCGGCGTGGCACTGCTGCTGTCGAACATCCGCGAGTCGGGCGCACCGATCAAGCAGATCGAGAACCAGTCATCGGGCATCATCCCCGTGATGAAGCTCCTCGAAGACAGCTTCAGCTACGCCAATCAGCTCGGCGCCCGTCAGGGTGCAGGTGCGGTGTACCTCAACGCGCACCACCCTGACATCTTCCGCTTCCTCGACACCAAGCGCGAGAACGCTGACGAGAAGATCCGCATCAAAACGCTCTCGCTCGGTGTCGTCATCCCAGACATCACGTTCGAGCTCGCCAAGAACGGCGAAGACATGTACCTGTTCTCGCCCTACGACGTCGAGAAGGTCTACGGCATTCCGTTCGGCGATATCTCGGTCACCGAGAAGTACCGCGAGATGGTCGATGACCCGCGCATCAAGAAGACCAAGATCAACGCGCGCGAGTTCTTCCAGACCCTCGCTGAGATTCAGTTCGAGTCGGGCTACCCATACATCATGTTCGAAGACACGGTGAACAAGGCCAACCCGATCAAGGGCCGCATCAACATGTCGAACCTCTGCAGTGAGATTCTGCAGGTGAACACGCCGACCACGTACAACGAAGACCTCTCTTATAAAGAGATCGGCAAAGACATCTCGTGCAACCTCGGTTCGATGAACATCGCTTTGTCGATGGATGCTGATGACCTCGGTCAGACGGTCGAAACCGCGATCCGTGCGTTGAGCGCGGTCAGCGAGCAGAGCCACATTGCTTCGGTGCGCTCGATCGAAGACGGCAACGACCGTTCGCACGCCATCGGCTTGGGACAGATGAACCTGCACGGCTACCTCGCTCGCGAGCACGTGTTCTACGGTTCAGAAGAAGGCATCGACTTCACGAACATCTACTTCTACACGGTGCTGTTCCACGCACTTCGGGCGTCGAACAACCTCGCGATCGAGAAGGGCCACGCATTCGACGGATTCGAAGACTCGACCTACGCGAGTGGCGAATTCTTCGACAAGTACATCGATCGCGCTTGGGTTCCCGAGACCGACAAGGTCACCGAGCTGTTCTCTGGCAAACACATCCCCACCCAAGAAGACTGGGTGGCGCTGAAGGCATCGATCCAGCAGCACGGTATCTACAACCAGAACCTGCAGGCAGTACCTCCGACAGGGTCGATCTCCTACATCAACAACTCGACGAGCTCGATCCACCCGATCGCGTCGAAGATCGAGATCCGCAAGGAGGGCAAGCTCGGTCGTGTGTACTACCCGGCAGCGTTCATGACGAACGACAACCTCGAGTACTACCAAGACGCCTACGAAATCGGCTACGAGAAGGTCATCGACACCTATGCCGCGGCCACTCAGCACGTCGACCAGGGGCTCTCGCTGACGCTGTTCTTCAAAGACACCGCCACCACGCGTGACATCAACAAGGCTCAGATCTACGCATGGCGCAAGGGCATCAAGACGATCTATTACATCCGTCTGCGACAGCTGGCCCTTGAGGGCACCGACATGACCGAGTGCGTCAGCTGCATGCTGTGATTCAGCGCTCACTCATCCACAAGCCTGCAAGAGAGAACTGACATGACCGAAAAGCTTCAGCTGCTGAAGCACGTCCAGGCCATCAACTGGAACCGCATCGAAGACGACAAAGACGTTGAGGTCTGGAACCGCCTCGTCAACAATTTCTGGTTGCCTGAGAAGATTCCGCTGTCCAACGACATCCAATCGTGGAACACCCTCACGCCCGACGAGCAGTTGCTCACCATGCGAGTGTTCACCGGTTTGACTCTGCTTGACACTATTCAGGGCACCGTGGGCGCTGTCTCGCTCATCCCTGACGCGATCACCCAGCACGAAGAAGCGGTGTACACCAACATCGCATTCATGGAGTCGGTGCACGCGAAGAGCTACTCGTCGATCTTCTCGACGCTGTGCTCGACGAAAGAGATCGACGAGGCGTTCCGCTGGTCGGTCGAGAACCCGAACCTTCAGAAGAAGGCTCAGATCGTCATGGACTACTACCAGGGCGACAACCCCCTCAAGCGCAAGGTCGCGTCGACCCTGCTTGAGAGCTTTCTGTTCTACTCGGGTTTCTACTTGCCGATGCACTGGTCATCACGCGCCAAGCTCACCAACACCGCCGACCTGATTCGCCTCATCATCCGCGATGAGGCCGTGCACGGGTATTACATCGGCTACAAGTTCCAAAAGGGACTCGAGAAGGTGTCGCAGGCTGAGCGCGACGAGATCAAGGACTACACCTTCTCGTTGCTCTACGAGCTCTACGACAACGAGGTGCAGTACACGCAAGACCTCTACGACGGCGTCGGTCTCACCGAAGACGTCAAGAAGTTCTTGCACTACAACGCCAACAAAGCCCTCATGAACCTGGGCTACGAAGCGATGTTCCCCGCCGCTACGACAGACGTCAATCCGGCGATCCTGTCGGCGCTGTCGCCAAACTCCGACGAGAACCACGACTTCTTCAGCGGTTCAGGTTCGTCGTACGTCATCGGCAAGGCCGAAGCGACCGAAGACGACGACTGGGACTTCTAGCTGCTGCGAACGAAGAACCCCCGGGGGCTTGTCGCCTTCGGGGGTTCTTCGTTGCTCGGTCGAGCACGCCGCCAGCGTTCTCGGACGGACATGCTTGCCTTTCGACTAACCGCCGTCTGATGTGATGGCGGGCGGATTGTCCACTAGCGTATGAGGCCGATTGCCCCGACCAACTCACTTTTGTGGTTCGCTTTTGTTATGAGGACAATCGCACGATGGACGCTGGCCGCAGCAATGGTGTTCGCTGGACTAAGCCACATGTTTTGGGCCCGCAAAGAGTTTCAAGCTCAAGTGCCCGACTGGACAACAGAGGCGACTCCGCTCGACAAAGACGCTGTCGTGGTGGCTTCTGGCGTCGTCGAGGTGATGTTGGGCGCGTCGCTTGTGGTGCTGCCAGCGTCGCGCAGCAGACTGGGCGTGATCCTCGCCGCGTTCTTTGTCGCGGTTTTTCCCGGCAATGTCGAGCAGTACACCAAGAAGCGTGATGGATTCAGCTTGGATTCAGACCGCAAACGGCTCGTGAGGTTGTTCTTCCAGCCGGTGCTCGTCGCGTGGGCCTACTGGTCGACGCGGACTCCTCGTTGAGCGAGCGCCACTAACGCCTCGTAGAGATGGTCACCGTGAACTTGGCGTTTCGGGCAAGCTGACGGGTGGGGCCGACGAGCCGCTCCAGCGACGCGCGGTATTTCAGCGCGGAGTTCCACACGGTGTACAGCTCGCCGCCCGGTTGCAACACTCGCGCCGCGTCAGCGAACATTCGTGGCGCTATCTCTTCAGAGATGGCCGCACCCACGTGGAACGGGGGATTGAGGGCAATAAGGGATGCTGCCGCGTCCGGTTGGCTCGCCAGCATGTCGTCCTGCACGACGGTCACTGCGTTGGCAAGCCCATTCGCCTCGGCAGTCGCGCGCGCAGACGAGACCGCGATGGCGGACTGATCGCACGCGATCACGCTTCGGGGCGGGGTTCGCTTCGCGAGTGTTGCGGCCACGACGCCGGTGCCGCAAGCAAGATCGATCACGGCACCGTCGTGGGGGAGCGTGGCTGGCAGCTGCTCGAGCAGCAGCCTGGTGCCGATGTCGATGGAGGTGCCCGCGAATGCTCCACCGAACGCGCAGACCACGAGCCCGTCGTGGGTTGCTTGTTGCGGAAGCGGTGCGCGTCCAGAGTGCGGGCCACGCGCGATGAGCACCCGCGACTTCTGGCGCGCGTGGGTCACGTCGACCGTGGTGAAGTGCTCACGAAGCACATCGTTCATGGCGACGGTCATGTGTTTGATGCGACCGCCGGCGAAGACGGTGACGTCGGGCGCAGCATCCATTGCGATCAAACCCGCGATATCACGCAGTGCATCCAGCGAACGGGGCAAGCGCAAGAGAACGAGTTTCGCGCCACGCACGAGGTCGGGGCCGAGCGGCTCGGAAGTGAAAGTCGCATCGAGGCCCAGGCGTGCCGCATTCGCGGCCAGCGCGCGCTCGCCCGTGAGCGCATCTTGGTGAACGCGGATCAGCTGCCCGGTGGTGGGCAAGGCCTCGCTCGTGCTGCGAAGGGTAAGCGCGCCATAGTTGTCGCCGATAACGACGATGTCAGCCGCGCTCGAGGCCCGACGGGCATCTTTCGATTCGTCAAGGAGCAACCGGTCGGCGGCGTCGGACGCTTGCAGGTCTGGCCCTTCAAGATCGGGCCAGCGGCGAAGATCGTCCAGCAGAAAGGTCACGACTCAACGGTAGCCCGGCCCGGCCCGGCTCGCTGTTCGCATACGCCTCGAGTGCGACGAATCTTCGCGGTTGGGGCACGGTTCCGTCAGAGACGGCAGACTAGAGAGCAACGCGGCGCCGTAATTCGCGGTGTCGCACCGACGATTCAGGAGGCACGAGCCATGGCCACTACCGAAATCACCGCAAACGACCTCGCAAGCGTCGTCGCCGACAACGAGATTGTCTTTCTGGACTTCTGGGCGGAGTGGTGCGGTCCGTGCCGGCAGTTCGCGCCCGTCTTCGAAGCCGCATCGGAAGCGAACCCCGACATCGCTTTCGGAAAGATCGACACTGAAGCAGAGCGGGAGCTCGCTTCGGCGTTCCAGATCACGTCGATCCCGACACTGATGGTGTTCCGCGGCGGAATTGTGGTCTTTTCCCAGCCCGGCGCTCTTCCTGCACCTCAGCTCGACGAGCTGATTGCTGGAGTGCGCGGACTCGATATGGATGAGGTGCGCGCCCAGGTGCAGCAGCAGCAAGAGGCGGCGCAGCAACAAGCGGCAGCGGAGGCCGAACAGCAGTAACAACTAGCAAGCGGCGCCGCGTAGTGCGGCGTAGCTTGTCGGCTCGAATAATCCCCCTACCCAAGGAGAGACGTGTTCCGCACGCCCCTGGCCCTTTTTCGTACACTCGCGATCGCCGAAGCGATCTCATGGACCTTGCTCATCGCGGGGTTGATCTTGCGAGCAACTGCAGACTGGGCGTGGGCAGTATCGATCGGCGGCGGCATCCACGGCTTCGTCTTTCTTGCCTACGGAGCGACAGCTATCCTCGTCGCCAAGAATCAGCGGTGGAAGGCCGGCGCGACGGCGATCGCAATCGTCAGCACGATCATCCCTTATGCGACGATTCCCGCCGAGCTATGGCTTCATCGCACCGGCCGTCTGGAAGGTGCCTGGCGTAGGGAAGAGACTGATGACCCGCGGGATGCCGCCTGGCACGATCGCCTGATGCGGTGGTTCTTGCGCAAACCATGGATTCTCGGGCTGCTGCTTGTCGTCGGCGTTGTTACGGTCTTCGCAGTTCTGCTGATTCTGGGCCCTCCGGGTGGCCGAGACTGAGGAAGAGTGTACCCCTTTTTCGCCGCGATCAGCACTTCGTATCACGGACGATGAGGGCCGCGCACTACCAAGGTCAGCACGACACGCCCGGGGGGCAGTTCAGATTTGCCGGATGTTCATCTGG